>CBDAUA010000001.1:0-440000 GCA_965200425.1 Arenicellales bacterium
TCAGCTTTCGCCTTTGCGCGAGCTTCTTTCGTCATCCCACTAGAAGCAATCTTTTCAGCCAACTCATCTGTTTCACTTTTGGCTTCCTCGGGATTGCCCAGTTCCTTATGAATTGCTTTAAGCTGCTCATTCAAATAGTACTCGCGCTGACTTTTCTCCATTTGCTCTTTGACGCGTCCACGAATTTTTCGTTCGGTATCCTGTAGCGCGATATTAGATGACATAATCGACATAACGCGCGCGAATCGCTCTTGCTCGTCTGTAGTTTCCAATAGCTGTTGACGGTCATCGACGCTCTGACTCACGAGATGTGCAGCAATTATGTCTGTTAGGCTGCCTGGATCTTCGACCTCAGCGAGCTTGGCGACAAAATCGTTTGGAATTTTTTGGCTCGTCTTTGCATATTGCTCAAATCGCTTAAGCAAAGAATCCATCAGGTCATCTGCAATTGCCGCGTTGAGTGGTTTGCTCTCCAAAGGAACGGTTCGCGCCAACATAAAGCCATCACTTGATTCCACTTGTTCAATTTTGGCTCTCCACAATCCCTTTACAGTGACTCTCTGCATAACTTTACCGGCATCACTTGGTAACTCGACAGTGCTCAAGATAGAAGCGACCGTACCAGTCATATAAATATCGTCGAAGCCTGGGTTTTCTACCTGCAATTCCTTCTGTGCCACCAAAAACACCAAAGGAAAGTCTTTATTGACACTGTTGAGGGCCTTCAATGAAATTGGACGCCCTACAAAAACTGGGATAATAAAGTGAGGAAATACAACGACATCCCTTAATGGGAGCATCGGTAAGTTCAAAGGCTCTGGCACTTTGTCGAATGAATAATCAACCATTTTTTGGATCTACTATCTGTCCACAATCAAATTAATCAAAAATAAATTTAGGGGCATGATGTAAGCTTTCAATTCTCTAAACAATTACTTGGAGGACTGCTCACACTAGGATACACGCAGAGCTTCATCTTCCGAATAAACGTAATACGGAGCTTCACCTTTTTCGATAACATTGGCGTTCACAATCACTTTCCTAACGCCCGGAACCGATGGTAATTCGAACATCGTTTCAAGTAAGGCATTTTCTAGAATTGAGCGAAGTCCACGAGCACCTGTTTTACGCATCATCGCTTTGCGTGCGACTGCACGAAGAGCATCATCTCGAAGTTCTAAATCCGTCTCCTCCATTTCAAACAGCTTTTTATATTGCTTGAGTAGAGCATTTTTGGGTTCAACGAGAATTTGCACTAAGGTGTCTTCGTCTAGTTCCTCAAGAGTCGCTACGATAGGCAATCGACCGACAAATTCGGGAATAAGCCCATATTTGATGAGATCTCCTGGCTCGACTTGCTTGAGTGTATCGGCTAAATTTTCTTGTTCAGCATCAACAATATCCGCACCGAAGCCCATACCGCTTTGCTCTGTTCTTGCACGAATCACTTTTTCAAGTCCAGAAAATGCACCTCCACAAATGAACAAAACATTGGTCGTATCAACCTGCAAGAATTCTTGTTGCGGATGTTTGCGCCCACCTTGTGGTGGGACCGACGCGACAGTACCTTCAACGAGTTTCAACAACGCCTGTTGCACGCCTTCTCCAGATACATCTCGGGTAATTGACGGGTTATCGGATTTTCTAGAGATCTTGTCAATCTCATCAATATAGACTATGCCAACTTGAGCTCTTTCGATTTCGTAGTCGCACTTTTGTAAGAGCTTTTGAATGATGTTTTCAACATCTTCACCTACATAACCTGCTTCAGTCAAGGTGGTCGCATCTGCCATGGTAAACGGCACGTTCAATTCTCTGGCAAGGGTTTCTGCAAGCAAAGTTTTGCCGCAACCCGTAGGCCCGATCAAAAGAATATTGCTCTTTCCGATATCTACATCACTGTTAAGAATTCCTTCTTTTTCAATACGTTTGTAGTGGTTGTACACGGCCACTGAAAGTATTCTTTTTGCGTTAGCTTGACTAATTACGTAGTCGTTGAGCATTGCATAGATTTCATGTGGAGTTGGAAATCTAATGCCGACTTCGGCTTGTGTAGTGGTATCCGCGGAGCCTTCATTACGAATAATATCGTTGCATAGTTCGACACATTCGTCGCAGACAAAGACGGAAGGGCCCGCGATCAATTTTTTTACTTCATGTTGACTTTTACCGCAAAAAGAACAATTCAATCCACGGTCTTGTTCGCCACCTCTTCTATTTGTCATTTTTGAAGTCTCGCCTGTATTAGTTCAAATTCAAAAAATAAATAAGCTGTTTAATTTCAATGTCTGTTTTCGATGACAGAATCGATAAGTCCGTATTCGACCGCTTCTACACTTTCCATAAAGTGGTCTCGCTCTGTGTCTTGTTTGATTCTTTCCATCGTCCGACCTGTATGTTTTACCATGATTTCGTTCAAGCGTTCTCGTAAACGTAAAATTTCTTTCGCCTGAATATCAATATCCGTAGCTTGTCCTTGAACCCCACCCATAGGCTGATGAATCATAATTCGGGCATGGGGTAAAGCAAATCTCTTGCCGGGTTCCCCGCCTGCCAATACCAATGCCCCCATGCTCGCAGCTTGACCGATGCATACCGTACTAACGTTCGGTTTGACGAATTGCATGGTATCGTAAATCGCCAAGCCAGAACTTACGGCTCCACCTGGGCTATTGATATACAGATGAATATCCTTTTCGCCGCTCTCAGATTCCAAATAAAGTAACTGAGCTACCACGAGGTTTGCCATATGATCTTCAATTGCCCCAACCAAAAAAATGACTCGCTCCTTTAGCATTCTCGAAAATATGTCGTACGCTCTTTCGGTTCGGCCCGTGGTTTCTACAACTATAGGAACCAATGCGGCATACTCGACCACGTTCGACTTCGCTTGCTCCATTACTCAATGTTCTCCAAAGTATTCATTCGAATCAACCATTCGTAGAAACGCCCAATTCCTTGAAAACGGCATGCATAAATTCATATTCGGTAGGTATAAACCCATCCACTGCTTCGGCTGTTATCTCAGGTTCAGCGGAGTGTTTATGATCGTGATGTTCCGTAGAATGATCGTGATGTGTCATAGAGTGATTCATGTGGCCGAAATGTTCAGTCAATTGCTGCAATTCTCTTACTGACATCTCTACTTCGTGACACTCTGAATCGGCAACCATATTGTTCACTACACTAGGGAGATTTACATCATACTCTACAAATGACGAGTCTCCCAATGGGGTAAACTCCTTTTGACTTTCTGGCATGCTCCAAAATTGTGAAAAATGTTGGATATCCAAATGTTCCAATTCTTCGGGAGTCATTCTAGCAGCGAGTTTCTGCGAAATCATTGACCACTTCACTTCAGTCATTACTCGGGACTTGAACTCATGAAAGGATTGTGATTCATTTTCCGTTTTAAATAAAATTTCAATCTGCTCGCGATCCAATCCTCGGGAAAGAAGCGTTTGAATTGTTTGATTAACGAAATGGTAAGTGGGTACTTGAAATGGATTGAGGCGAAATAGCAGTATTTGGATCTGACTTAATAAACAAGCATAAATTTCTTGGTAAAGATGTTCGTTAAGCATCCGAAAGACTGATTCCCGAAATTCTTCGCCGTTGACGCTTTTCACGTCAAACTTTTCATACAGTACCTCGTGATATTCATCGGGCAACAACTTCTCAACTGTGTTTATTTTGAACTGAAATAGAAACTTTTGTTTGGATGAATCATCTTCAGCTTGCACTTGTTCTTGAGAGTTAAAGAAATTGGGGCTATCCGATTCTACACTAAATGTATCACCCGCACTCTTACCCACACAGCCTTCTAAAATTTCTTGCCGAATAATATCGCCATCCATGATTATCGGAGTCGGTTGTTCTGAATGGTCATCAACCAAAATTCTGTCATTGTCCGTCAGCTCGAACAATTCATAGACGGCTAAAACTCGATCATCCAGTTGAGCGGGACGCTGAACTGTTTCCCATTTCTGATGGAGGACTTTCACAGCTTCAACTTCCTCATCAAGTTCTTCTTCAAGAACTTTGACTTTGGGTCTTACTATTTTTTGATCCGATAAACTAGTCACGATAGTCTTCGGGTTTACCTCAAAGTAAAAAGTAAATTCCCGACTATCGTTATCAAGGCCCGTGAGGATAGGTGTATGGATAGGTTCAACTTCATTTTCTTTTAGATTCGAAAAAAGAATTTGACTCGCCAAGCTTTCCAAGGCTTCGAATCGAATTTGATTCCCGTATTTCCTCTTTAATACGGTTTTTGGTACTTTTCCCTTCCGAAATCCCGGCAAATACTCAGTCTTTGCCAAAGCACGTAGCCTCTGACTCTCCTCGTTTCGTAGGCTAGCACTCGGGACAGCGAACTTAATTCGGCGTCCTGAAAGCGACAAATTTTCGATCGTTACATCCATTGACAAGTTATGTGGTTATGGTGCGAAAGGGGAGATTCGAACTCCCACGGGATATCCCACTGGTACCTAAAACCAGCGCGTCTGCCAAATTCCGCCACTCTCGCTTAGCTTCAATTCTGATTTACAAATACAATCTCATACTTTAAATCCCACTAAATCCAGAATATAAGACTCGATTTAATGAATTTTCCAAATTTAGTGTTCAAATTCAAATTATACACAGCGACTAAATGACAAATTTCTTTAAACAAAGACAGGTAAATTATGAAACTTTCGCAATTCTCTACTTTAACTTTCGACTGTTATGGTACCTTGATTGACTGGGAAACTGGGATTTACAACGCATTGCAGCCTTTACTGCAATCGGTACATCCCAGGCCTAGCCGCGACGATAGTTTGGCAGTATTTTCAAATTTGGAATCAAGTATTCAAGCTGAGTTCCCAGACTTAGTCTATACCGAAGTTCTTCGTAAAGTTCACATTGAAACTGCCGAACACTTTGGAGTGACCACTAAAGAAAAATTACACGCTGAATTCGGTCAATCAGTCACAGACTGGCCTGCCTTTGCCGACTCCGCAGAATCTCTTCAATATCTGAAACAACATTATCGACTCGTCATTCTTTCGAACGTGGATCGAACAAGTTTCAGTCATAGCAATAAGCACCTAAAAGTGAAATTCGACGAAATTTATACTGCGCAAGATATCGGAACATATAAGCCTTCGCAAAATAATTTCAACTACATGATCACAAAACTAGCCGAACAAGGTAGTGAGAAGTCAAAAATTCTTCATACGGCACAAAGTTTGTTTCACGATATGGTGCCGGCTACCGAACTGGAGCTAGCAACATGCTGGATTGATCGACGAGCGGGGACAGTTGGATCAGGCGCCACCCCTACTGTGGATCAGCCTGTTAGTATTGATTTCCGTTTTGAATCTCTTGCTGAAATGGTGTTGGCACACAAAGCCGAGCAATAAATTCAATTCATTACGAATGGTGAATTAAATGGCTGCCATTTCTCGATTAAACGGTACCTCCCTATCATCTCTCGGTTCACCGAGTTGTCGTGCCCACTCATGACCTGAATACACAGCGGCAGCAATCGTACCGGGAACAAAACAATCGCCGATTCGATCAACCGAAAGAATATTTTGTGGCTCAAAAAGAGTGGTATCCGCGACCAATTCGCGATAAAGCGAATCATTGGGTAACTGTGATGTAACCAAAACGACTGAGTCACACTCGATTGAGCTAGTCCTTTTTGTGTAAATGCACTGAATCTCAATTTCGCCTTGGTGAATAGCTTTGAGCGAGTTACAAGTATGAATCGAAACGTCCATATTCAACAATCGTTCCTGAATCATATGCTGTTCGAGTGTGAAGTGAGTGGAGTGCGACACGTCGGTCTGCGGAGTTACCAAAGTAACACGTGCTCCTTGTTGGCATAATCGTTCTGAAACAACTCCGCCCATATAAAAATGATTGTCGTCGTAAACGACAACATTTCCATTTAGTTCGAGTCCATCCATAATGTCATCTGCAGTGAAAACGGATTCGCTATCGGTACCCAGAATAGGAAATGTACTTTGCAGGCCAACTCCGTCATTGCGCCATTTTGCACCTGTCGCAATTACGACACGCTCCGCGCCGAATTCCAGAACATCAGCGGCAGTTAAAGGACTCGCTGGATACAATTCAACATTCACCAACTGATGCAACTGTTGCAGCCGATAGTCTCTCACTCTAGCCCATGTACTCAATCCAGGCATTCGACTCTCTCGACTGACTCGGCCACCGAACTCATTTGCGGAATCGACCAAAGTCACTTGATGCCCTCGTTTACCCAAGCTGACTGCACATTCCAATCCCGCGGGCCCAGCACCGACAATCAGAATTGAATTTTCATTCTTTGCGGGTGGGATGATTTCTGGGTGCCAACCGCGGCGCCACTCCTCTCCCATAGTCGGATTCTGTGTACATCGAATTGGGGTTACGGTGTAGTCCCCAGAAACACATATATTGCAACCGATACATTCACGGATATCTTCCAATCTTCCTTCCTCGATTTTCTTAGGAAGAAATGGATCAGCGATGGAAGGTCGAGCCGCGCCGATCATATCGAGAATTTCTCGACGAATTTGTGAAACCATGGTATCAGGGGAAGTAAATCGCCCAACACCGACGACCGGTTTTGTAGTGACTTCTTTTACATTTCGAACAAAGGGTTCCTGAAATCCTTCGGGTTGAAAGCGAGACGTTGCAGAATCGTTATCCCAATCGCTTACATTGACATCCCAAAGATCGGGTAATTCAGCGAGCATACTGACAATTTCAATGCCTTCTTCGTCACACTGTAGGCCTTCAGAACCCATCAATTCATCCATCATTAGACGAACAGCGATCGCGCAGGTGTCACCTACCGCTTCTTTTGCGTCGATAATCAGTTCCTTCATAAATCGGACCCGGTTTTCTAGCGAACCCCCGTATTCATCCGTTCTATGATTCATTCTACGAGAAAGGAACTGAGCCGGTAAGGTCAACATGTGCGCGGCATAGACATAAATTATGTCATAGCCAACTGTTTGCGCTCGTATTGCTGCTTTTCTATAGACATTACGCATCTCACGAATATCGCGCTTGGTCATCGCACGAGCGTTTACAGTGCCAAAAGTGGCAACGGAAATCGGTGACGGAGCGAGGGCAGCAGTGCGTACATAATGGTTGGCTGCCTGTCCTCCCGAATGGGCAAGTTCACAAGCAGCGAGAGCTCCTTGTTCATGTACAGCATCAACCATCAAAGTATGTTGCGGGATATCGGAATCATCCCACAGGCGCTGTTCGCTATATGGAGAAATATCAGACGTATAGTGGAGATCGCACTCTTCAGTAGAGACTACTGCCCAACCCCCTTCAGCTTTCATACCACGCATTGCAGCTGCGGTATTCGGTCGCTGATGTCCCATACCAGCACAATGCGGAACTTGGTAAAACCGATTTCGTGCGACAACAGGCCCGATCTGGACGGATTCAAAGAGAATATCGTAGCGTGGATCTCTCGGCATTGTGATGTCTTTTTACCGTTTAGTTAGAGAGATCTAGTCCTTAGTCTGAAAAATCTTTCTTTTCACTATAGAAATCTGCGTACTAAATTCAGCCATGCCAAAACTTATTACCTTTCGGTTCCTAGCAATGTTTTTCGTCGGTCGTCTTCTCAAAATGACAATTTCAGTATGATTAGTGTCTGTAAGTTCTATAGCAGAGGCACTTTACTACTTTGTTCAGAGGCGTTTTGTGGCAATACATTAAGCCTGATGGATTTCCACAGCTTGCCTCAAAATCAGCCATCGCGCCTGTGCGCAGCCTTATCAGACAAAAAATATTAGTGTATGACAACACTTCACAGAATGATGTTGAGGTAGTTCGAAGATTCAATGTCTGCAAACGATTCCCAACATTGAAGCAACAAAAGAAAATTAGCCGCTCCAGAGTCCTTCTCGAACCAAGTCACTCATTGTGGCTTCGATACCTCGTTTCAATATCTCGACGGTTTCGTCTACTTGCTGGCGATTCAAAATTAGTGGCGGAGAGAGTACGTTCAAATGCGCAATCGGTCGCACAATCAATCCAAGCTGTTGACAGTGGGCAGCAATACGATCGCCAATCTTAATTTCAGCATCAAATATTTCTTTAGATTCGGTATCCTTTACGTTTTCAACGCACATCATAAAACATTTGCCTCGAACATCGCCAACGATGGGTAGGTCCAAAAGCGCATTGAGCTTTTCCTCAAAATATGGTCCAATTACTCGAACATGTTCACAGATATTTTCTCGCTCGATTATTTCGATATTTTTCAGTGCAGCCCGACAACATACCGGGTGTCCGGAATACGTGAAGCCGTGTGTGAACATTCCATTTTCACTTGGCGAACTGATTACTTCATAAATTTCATCGGATAACATAGTCGCCGATAAGGGTAAATATCCGGAAGAAATACCTTTGGCAGCAGTAATGATGTCCGGCTGAATTCCAAAAATCGATTCCGAGCAAAACATGTGTCCGATACGACCGAAACCAGTCACCACTTCGTCCGAAATATAAAAAACCCCATACTTACGGCATACATCTAGTGTGCGTCGATGATACCCTTCAGGTGGCACAATGACTCCTCCTGCCCCCATAATCGGTTCAGCGATAAATGCTGCTACATTGTCCTCTCCGAGTCTCAAGATTTCTTGTTCCAATTCATCAACGAGAAAATCACAAAATTGCTCATCCGTCATACCTGCCGGTTTCCGATAAGGATTTGGAGAAGATACATAGCTGACAAGTCCTGAAGCCAAATCAAAGCCTACGTGGTCGGCTTCTACTCCAGTCAAAGTCATCGTTAAATAGGTACTGCCATGATATGCGTCTGTTCGAGAAATAATTTTCTTCTTGGTTGGTTTGCCAATTCTATTGAAGTAGTAGTGAATGATACGAACTGCAGTATCGTTCGCCATCGAACCACCAGAGCCGTAAAACACATGGTTCAAATTGTCCGGAGAAATCTCTGCCAATTTAGCAGCGAGTTCCGCCGAAGGCGGTGTCGTCAAGTGATTGAAAGAAGAGTAATACGGAATTGCACGTACTTGGTCAGCAATGGCTTGTGCCATCTCTTCGTTTCCATAGCCTATGTTGACACACCACAACCCACCGATTCCATCGATGTATCGTTCACCGTCACTGTCATACACATAAGGACCGTCGGCTTCCGCAACTACCAAAGATCCTTCATCGTGAAATACCGAAAAATCGGTCCATGGATGAATGTAATGATCTTTATCTTTTTCCCACAAATCCTGGGTATCGTATTGTCTCTTAAGCACTTTTCCTTCTCTGTATCATTTCATACGAATGAAGTTATCTGCTCGAACTTAATCAACAGCAAGCATCTTGCTTCACAGCAATTACTTCGATTTCCATCAACCATTCGGGTTTTGCTAGCCCCTGCACAATCACTCCAGTCGAAACCGGAAACACGCCTTTCAACCAGCTTCCTATCACCCGATAAACTGATTCGCGATAAGCTCGATCCGTAATAAAGACTGTAATTTTGCAGATGTCACCAAGACTTGAATTTGCTTCCTCCAACAACTGCTTGACGTTGCGCATCGCTTGATCCGCCTGCGCAGCGGGATCACCTTTACCGATTACATTTCCTTCAAAATCGCTACCAACTTGCCCTCTCAAAAATATCAGGTTTCCAGCAATCACGACTTGGCACAAGTCATTGTCCAGTGACTGTTCGGTATAGGTATCTTTCGTATTGAATTTTCTGAGTCTAATATGCTCGCCCATAGTCTTGCTTCGATAAAGTTAGGTAGTGGAAATTCTGTCACTTAGATCTGCGGCTCTTTTCACGAATTCGAGTGCATCTGTAAAATCGTAGTTCATATAGACCGCATTTAGATGTGCAAATGGCGGTGACTGTGCAAACAACTGAAATGTCAATTTATGGTTCGCATAGTCTGAATTCAAAAGATCTCTTGCCAACGCGAGTAATTTACGCCGATCTTCGAACAACCATTCTTCGTTAATTGAATAGTATTTTTCTAACCAGGGCTTGATTTCCTCGGTTTGAAAATTCTCGTAATCTGGTGTCAGACAAATTTGCCCGCCACACAATTCTCTTGCCAAATGCATCATATGAGGAAGCTGAGTACAAGCCAGTACCCTTCCTGTATACAGTAGAGATTGATTTGGCATCAGCAGTCCTTTGGGACTACGTTGCGCAGCTGCGATAGAAGCTGTAAGATGAGCGTTGATTCCTTCTCGATAACAGACGAGTTGCGCTAGCTTTTCCCTCACTGCTTGTTGTTTATCCAAGCCGGTCTGGCGTACATTGAACAAAGCGACTCCTATCAGCATATCTGCAATTTTTTGAATGCGCTGTACAAAGGCAAACGCACTATAACGATGTAAAGTAGCACGAATGAATGTTGCTGCCCGTGTATGTTGGTAAAACAGTACGTCTTCCCAAGGTATCAAGACATCATCGAAAATCATCAATGTGTCGATTTCATCAAAGCCGTTAGCAAGAGGATAATCTACAGATGCCGCTCGGCCTCGAAATCCAGTACGGCAGATGTGGGTCAGTCCTTTCGCGTTCATGCGCACGATTACACCAAGCGCATAATCGGACAATTTTTGATCTCCCCAATTGGCGATTGTGGGCTTTACAAAGGCTTGGTCGGCATAAGCCGATGCCGTTTCATATTTCGCACCGCGAATAATCAGTCCCGCATCAGTTTCTTTGACGACATGTAATAGCATATCGGGATCTTGATCTTGGGGACGTTTCGAGCGATCTCCTTTCGGATCAGTATTCGCAGACACGTGAAACACATCGTTTTCGATTACTGAGTCAATGTGATTTTTGATGTTTTCTGCAAAGCGAGGGTCGATTTCCGACAACACATCACTGCCATCGTACAGTGACCACATCTCACCAACGGTTTCGTCCCCTACACGAGTGACAACACCACCAATGTCATCCAATATCATGTCGACTGCATTTCGTCGGTGATGCCAATCCTCTTGCTCGAATGGCATCTTGAGAATTACCGCACTTGGATTTCCTTTCTCGTCGGTATAGGTCAGAAAATCGCGAGTCTCTTCTTCCTGTTGGAGATCAAATATTCTCGCCCGAATATTAACGATGGGTTCGAATGCCTTATGGTTTGGAACGTCATCAACACGTTTACCATCGATCCAAACTTGTCTTCCATCTTGCAGCGACTCTCGATATTCTTTTCCCGTGCGCAACATGTCAATGTTCTCCTCGTTTCAGTATGCGGTCCGGCTGTACACCGCTAAAACGGTTAAGTGGTCAAAATTAAAAAATTAACTATACTACAAATTTGATTGATTACTCTTGTTTAGCAATCCACCTGAATTATGCGATAAAACCTCACGAAAGAATTTTCACATTATTGCTTAGCTTTATGTGAAGAATGACGAGTATAGTGCCTCTAATAGAGCAGTTCAATGTTTGCACGATAGTCGATCTTTCGCACAGGAGAGTGTGAAAATATTGGGGACGCCAAAATCATGGTAAAGATGCTAGATTCATCATCGAACGAGTCGTCAAGTCTATCTACTTTAAAGAATATTCAATTTTTGATCAGCTCTTTTGAATCCATCGTTACTGCGCGCAGTGATGTTTGGTTTTCACTCAATATCATTGATGAACGCTGAACACAAAGGCCCGAGTAGCACAATTGTGCTAGGATGCCCCTCGTCGCTAATTCTTGAGCTTCAATATTTTAAATTGACAGTTGGATTTCGACGCTTTGACTACCGCTCCTACAGTTGATTGCTGTTGCCTGGACATCCTATGCTCCTAGCTACATTTTATACTTAGTAGGCCGGATTCGATTTTGGTTTAATTTTGATTCATAGATGTCAATTTCTCGATGAATCAATGAGGTGCGCTAGATCATCTCTGAGTTCAGGAACTGGTTCTTTCAAAAGCTTGTTGAATTGGTGCGATAGCATTGGCACCATCAAATCATGCCAAACTCAGTGCCTCTGCAGCGCAAGCAAAAGGTAGTATGTGTTTTAGACAGTATTCAAGTTAGTCAATAACGAATACCCGGAGTTTGTGGTCGCGATGTTTACAATAAGTTCTCCGACAATGCATCCGAATTTTTGTCGCTATCCATAAATTCTGACTTCAATGACATTAAAACAGTTACCGCATCAATATCAAAATAGTTCCTCAAACGAGCGGAAATCCTACTTTCCAAACCTACCTCCAATTCTTCCTCACTGGCAAGTAGCGAGTTGATCTGGTACAGTATTTCGTCTTCATTCACACCACTGTTGGGAAAGTGCGAGTCGACTTGTACTTCCAAAATTGTTGGAATCGGATTGTTGACGATTTTCAAATGATCCGAAACCGAAAACAAATTTACTCACTTAGTTTCGCTAATTAACTTCCGCCGCAAGTTATCTAGTAACTGTAGCAGATTATCCGAACTGTCTATCCGATTCGATTCTTTTGTCAATTCATTGCTTTCGGAGACTGCATATTAGCTGATACCGACGAGAACTTCGATGATTTTATACATAGGTTTAATATCAAGTTCTTTCATCGGAGTTGAATTCAAGTTAACTTCGAATTCTAAATCGCATACAGCATTTGGATTGATAGACTACATAATTATAGAAACTCGTTAGTTTTCAACGGTTAAATCTATATTTTCTACAATAGATCAAATACAGAGGCGACTTAACTGAAGCCTTATTCTCCATGCCTTTCGTTTCCGCTTTTGTTTACTCGATAAAGTCAATTTCGGGTCTTCTGTACATCGATATTTACATTTGGAACTCGATTTTAACAACGAAAAACTCATATATTGTAAAATGCTTTAGTGAGCCGATTACCTGCGCTTGTAATTACCCGGTCAGCTCGTCGATGAGTACTGTATCGTCGTTTGGAAAGAGCCAGCTGCGATCGAACTTACCACTAGCCTAACAAGGGCTGTCGTATCAGAAGTCTGTTCTATCGTCTGCACATTTCAGGCTAAATTCTGCTTTGTGTTGCGAAGCACTTGTTTGCATACCAAGCAGCTTCAATGCAAGTTGAATTCAACTTCCTGTTCTTTACGAAATGACGAGCGCGTCTTTCAAGCAACAGTCAGTACTGTTGTTCGAAATCCGGCTTCATGTTGAGTCGTCGACGCAGTGCGTCGTGGCTAGCTTCAGTTTCTTCGACCTCACACTTTCAGGAGGCCCTTTGCCAACACCTAGAATTCCTTACGATTCTTTCTATAAACGTATCTTCTCCCACCCGCTAATGGTCTACGAACTGATTCAACTTCTATCAGCGAATCAGCTGGAGTTGGACACTTTACAATTATTCGCCACCGAACATGTCTCTAGGGATCTACAAAAGCGCTACCAAGATCTGGTCTACCAGGCAACAAGCATGACAAACGGTAGGGCGGTGTACTTAGCCTTCGAGTTTCAGTCAACGGTGGACAAACATATGCCGTTACGGATGAACAGCTACTGTTCACTGTTGTTGGAGCAATTGGTTCGGACACAGCCGATGGGACTGGATAGTGCTTACCCAAGGATCTATCCAATCGTTATCTATAATGGAAAAAGTCGGTGGACTGCTCCACTACAGTTGAGTGAATGGTTCGGTCGACGAAGTTCGTTGCTGAGTAATTATCGGGGACGGTGTCGAATCAATTTAGTGGATTTATCGACGTACAAGGAATGGGCATTGCAATGTGAAGGCAGTCCACTGGCGTTGTTGATTCGATTGGAAGGAGTCGAATCAGTGGAGGAGTTGGCTGAAGTTGCAGAAGAATTTACCGAGTGGTATCAGAGCAGCGGTGTAGATACACTAAAAGCAGATTTGACGGGTTTGTTAAAGGCAAATGCAGAATTAGTAGGCGGTATCGAATTACGAAACAGGTTAGCAGGAGTACAAGACATGGGAAGGTTAGCGGAGACGATGAAAGAATGGATTGCTGAGAAAGAAGCAGCTGGGATTGCTCTAGGACTGAAACAGGGATTGGAGCAAGGACGGGAACAGGGTCTGGAACAAGGATTGGTTCAAGGACGAGAACAAGGATTGGCTCAAGGACGAGAACAAGCGGCTTTAGAGTACGTTAAAGGCAAACGTGATGTGTTATTGCGACAAGTGGAGTCAAAGTATGGACTACAGGTACGTGAAGAATTGACCGAGACCTTACAGCGGTGCACAAAGTCAGAAGCGCTGGATCGGTTCGCAGATTGGATCTTTGAGTGCGATACTGTTGACGAACTGTACCAACGCATGCGCTCAAGTAGCAATGGTATGAATTGGCTCGATTAGACAATATTGCCACAACTATGGGAAGGCTAGCAGAGACGATCAAAGAGTGGGTTGCTGAGAAAGAAGCAGCTGGGATTGCTCAAGGACTGAAGCAAGGGTTGGAACAAGCGGCTTTAGAGTACGTTAAAGGCAAACGTGATACGTTATTGCGACAAGTGGAGTCAAAGTATGGGTTACAGGTTCGTGAAGAATTAACTGAGACTCTACAACAGTGCACAAAGCCAGAAGCGCTAGATCGGTTCGCAGATTGGATCCTTGAGTGTGATACTGCTGCCGAACTGTACCAACGCATGCGCTTGAATTCCAATCGTATCAATACACACATCCCAGGTAAATAAAGATAGTCTGATCAATCTTTAGTTTTGATTGTTGCTGCTTCGCCAACAAAGAATAATTGCCAAATCTTGGTCCACGCGAAGCCAAAAACAGTGTGATGGCATCACATTAGTAAAAGTCTCTAAGGGCAATTTCTATCCGTACCGTATAAGTACTTCAATGTTAACTCACTGTAAATTAACTAGTACGAGATTAGAGAATCTTTGTCCGTTGGCTTTCAACGGTTAAATCTATATTTTCTACAATAGATCAAATACAGAGGCGACTTAGTCTGAAACCTTATTCTCCATGCCTTTCGTTTCCTCTTTTGTTTACTCGATAAAGTAGATTTCGCGTCTTCTGTACATCGACATTTACATTTGGAACTTGATTTAAATAACGAAAATCTCATATATTGTAAAATGTTTTCGTGTAGCCGATTACTTGCGCCTACAATTACCCGGTCAACTCGTCGATGAGTACTGTATCGTCGTTTGGAAAGAGCCAGCTGCGATCGAACTTACCACTAGCCTAGCAAGGGCTGTTGTTTCGAAAATCCGTTCTATCGTCTGCGCATTTCAGGCTAAATTCTGCTTTGTGTTGCGAAGCACTTGTTTGCATACCAAGCAGCTTCAATGCAAGTTGAATTCAATTTCCTGTTCTTTGCGAAATGACGGGTGCGTCTTGCAAACACCAGTCTAGTACTGTTGTTCGAACTCCGGCTTCGTGTTGAGTCCTCGACGCAGTGCGTCGTGGCTAGCTTCAGTTTCTTCGACCTCACACTTTCAGGAGGCCCTTTGCCAACACCTAGAATTCCTTACGATTCTTTCTATAAACGTATCTTCTCCCACCCGCTAATGGTCTACGAACTGATTCAACTTCTATCAGCGAAGCAGCTGGAGTTGGACACTTTACAATTGTTCGGCACCGAGCATGTCTCTAGGGATCTACAAAAGCGTTACCAAGATCTGGTCTACCAGGCAACAAGCATGACAGACGGTAGTGCGGTGTACCTAGCCTTCGAGTTTCAGTCAACGGTGGACAAACATATGCCGTTACGGATGAACAGCTACTGTTCATTGTTGTTGGAGCAATTGGTTCGGTCACAGACTATGGGACTGGATAGTGCTTACCCAAGGATCTATCCAATCGTTATTTATAATGGAAAACGTCGGTGGACTGCTCCACTAGAGTTGAATGAATGGTTCGGTCGACGAAGTTCGTTGCTGAGTAATTACCGGGGACGGTGTCGAATCAATTTAGTGGATTTATCGACGTACAAGGAATGGGCATTGCAAATTGAAGGCAGTCCACTGGCGTTGTTGATTCGATTGGAAGGAGTCGAATCAGTGGAGGAATTGGCTGAAGTTGCAGAAGAATTTACCGAGTGGTATCAGAGCAGCGGTGTAGATACACTAAAAACGGATTTGACGGGTCTGTTAAAGGCAAATGCAGAGTTAGTAGGCGGTATCGAATTACGAAACAGGTTAGCAGGAGTACAAGACATGGGAAGGTTAGCGGAGACGATGAAAGAATGGATTGCTGAGAAAGAAGCAGCTGGAATTGCTCAAGGACTGAAGCAAGGATTGGTTCAAGGCAAACGAGATACGTTATTGCGACAAGTGGAGTCAAAGTATGGGTTACAGGTTCGTGAAGAATTAACTGAGACTCTACAACAGTGCACAAAGCCAGAAGCGCTAGATCGGTTCGCCGATTGGATCCTTGAGTGCGATACTGCTGCCGATCTGTACCAACGCATGCGCTCAAGTAGCAATGGTATGAATTGGCTCGATTAGACAATATTCCCACAACTATGGGTAAGCTAGCGGAGACGATGAAAGAATGGATTGCTGAGAAAGAAGCAGCTGGAATTGCTCAAGGACTGAAGCAAGGATTGGTTCAAGGCAAACGAGATACGTTATTGCGACAAGTGGAGTCAAAGTATGGGTTACAGGTTCGTGAAGAATTAACTGAGACTCTACAACAGTGCACAAAGCCAGAAGCGCTAGATCGGTTCGCCGATTGGATCCTTGAGTGTGATACTGCTGCCGATCTGTACCAACGCATGCGCTCAAGTAGCAATGGTATGAATTGGCTCGATTAGACAATATTCCCACAACTATGGGTAAGCTAGCGGAGACGATGAAAGAATGGATTGCTGAGAAAGAAGCAGCTGGAATTGCTCAAGGACTGAAGCAAGGATTGGTTCAAGGCAAACGAGATACGTTATTGCGACAAGTGGAGTCAAAGTATGGGTTACAGGTTCGTGAAGAATTAACTGAGACTCTACAACAGTGCACAAAGCCAGAAGCGCTAGATCGGTTCGCCGATTGGATCCTTGAGTGTGATACTGCTGCCGATCTGTACCAACGCATGCGCTCAAGTAGCAATGGTATGAATTGGCTCGATTAGACAATATTCCCACAACTATGGGTAAGCTAGCGGAGACGATGAAAGAATGGATTGCTGAGAAAGAAGCAGCTGGGATTGCTCAAGGACTGAAGCAAGGGTTGGAACAAGCGGCAGAAGTACGTTAAAGACAAACGTGATGCGTTATTGCGACTAGTGGAGTCAAAGTATGGGCTACAAATTCGTGAAGAATTAACTGAGACTCTACAGCAGTGCACAAAGCCAGAAGCACTAGATCGGTTCCCAGATTGGATCCTTGAGTGCGATACTGCGGAAGAGCTGCACCAACGCATGCGCTTGAATTCCAATCGTATCAATACACACATCCCAGGTGAAAAAAGATAGTCTAATCAATCTTTAGTTTTGATTGTTGCTGCTGCGCCAACAAAGAATAATTGCCAAATCTTGGTCCACGCGAAGCCAAAAACAGTGTGATGGAATCACATTGGTAAAAGTCTCTAAGGGCAATTTCTATCCGTACCGTATAAGTACTTCAATGTTAACTCACTGTAAATTAAGTACGAGATTAGAGAATCTTTGTCCGTTGGCTTTCAACGGTTAAATCTATATTTTCTACAATAGATCAAATACAGAGGCGACTTAGTCTGAAACCTTATTCTCCATGCCTTTCGTTTCCTCTTTTGTTTACTCGATAAAGTAGATTTCGCGTCTTCTGTACATCGACATTTACATTTGGAACTTGATTTAAATAACGAAAATCTCATATGTTGTAAAATGTTTTTGTGTAGCCGATTACCTGCGCCTGTAATTATCCGGTCAGCTCGTCGATGAGTACTGAATTGTCGTTTGGAAAGAGCCAGCTGCGATCGAACTTACCACTAGCCTAGCAAGGGCTGTCGTATCAAAAATTCGTTCTATCGTCTGCGCATTTCAGGCTAAATTCTGCTTTGTGTTTCGAAGCACTTGTTTGCATACCAAGCAGCTTCAATGCAAGTTTGAATTCAACTTCCTGTTCTTTACGAAATGACGAGCGCGTCTTTCAAGCAACAGTCAGTACTGTTGTTCGAAATCCGGCTTCATGTTGAGTCGTCGACGCAGTGCGTCGTGGCTAGCTTCAGTTTCTTCGACCTCACACTTTCAGGAGGCCCTTTGCCAACACCTAGAATTCCTTACGATTCATTCTATAAACGTATCTTCTCCCACCCGCTAATGGTCTACGAACTGATTCAACTTCTATCAGCGAAGCAGCTGGAGTTGGACACTTTACACTTGTTCGCCACCGAACATGTCTCTAGGGATCTACAAAAGCGTTACCAAGATCTGGTCTACCAGGCAACAAGCATGACAGATGGTAGTGCAGTGTACCTAGCCTTCGAGTTTCAGTCAACGGTGGACAAACATATGCCGTTACGGATGAACAGCTACTGTTCACTGTTGTTGGAGCAATTGGTTCGGACACAGCCGAAGGGACTGGATAGTGCTTACCCAAGGATCTATCCAATCGTTATCTATAATGGAAAAAGTCGGTGGACTGCTCCACTACAGTTGCGTGAATGGTTCGGTCGACGAAGTTCGATGCTGAGTAATTATCGGGGACGGTGTCGAATCAATTTAGTGGATTTATCGACGTACAAGGAATGGGCATTGCAATGTGAAGGCAGTCCACTGGCGTTGTTGGTTCGATTGGAAGGAGCCGAATCAGTGGAGGAGTTGGCTGAAGTTGCAGAAGAATTTACCGAGTGGTATCAGAGCAGCGGTGTAGATACACTAAAAACGGATTTGACGGGTTTGTTAAAGGCAAATGCAGAATTAGTAGGCGGTATCGAATTACGAAACAGGTTAGCAGGAGTACAAGACATGGGAAGGTTAGCGGAGACGATGAAAGAATGGATTGCTGAGAAAGAAGCAGCTGGGATTGCTCAAGGACTGAAACAGGGTTTGGAGCAAGGATTGGCTCAAGGACGAGAACAAGCGGCTTTAGAGTACGTTAAAGGCAAACGAGATACGTTATTGCGACTAGTGGAGTCAAAGTATGGACTACAGGTTCGTGAAGAATTTACCGAGACTTTGCAACAGTGCACAAAGCCAGAAGCGCTAGATCGGTTCGCCGATTGGATCCTTGAGTGTGGTACTGCTACCGAACTGTACCAACGCATGCGCTCAAGTAGCAATGGTATGAATTGGCTCGATTAGACAATATTGCCACAACTATGGGAAGGCTAGCAGAGACGATCAAAGAGTGGGTTGCTGAGAAAGAAGCAGCTGGGATAACTCAAGGACTGAAGCAAGGGTTGGAACAAGCGGCAGAAGTACGTTAAAGACAAACGTGATGCGTTATTGCGACTAGTGGAGTCAAAGTATGGGCCACAAGTTCGTGAAGAATTAACTGAGACTCTACAACAGTGCACAAAGCCAGAAGCGCTAGATCGGTTCGCAGATTGGATCCTTGAGTGTGATACTGCTGCCGAACTGTACCAACGCATGCGCTTGAATTCCAATCGTATCAATACACACATCCCAGGTAAATAAAGATAGTCTGATCAATCTTTAGTTTTGATTGTTGCTGCTTCGCCAACAAAGAATAATTGCCAAATCTTGGTCCACGCGAAGCCAAAAACAGTGTGATGGCATCACATTAGTAAAAGTCTCTAAGGGCAATTTCTATCCGTACCGTATAAGTACTTCAATGTTAACTCACTGTAAATTAACTAGTACGAGATTAGAGAATCTTTGTCCGTTGGCTTTCAACGGTTAAATCTATATTTTCTACAATAGATCAAATACAGAGGCGACTTAGTCTGAAACCTTATTCTCCATGCCTTTCGTTTCCTCTTTTGTTTACTCGATAAAGTAGATTTCGCGTCTTCTGTACATCGACATTTACATTTGGAACTTGATTTAAATAACGAAAATCTCATATATTGTAAAATGTTTTCGTGTAGCCGATTACTTGCGCCTACAATTACCCGGTCAACTCGTCGATGAGTACTGTATCGTCGTTTGGAAAGAGCCAGCTGCGATCGAACTTACCACTAGCCTAGCAAGGGCTGTTGTTTCGAAAATCCGTTCTATCGTCTGCGCATTTCAGGCTAAATTCTGCTTTGTGTTGCGAAGCACTTGTTTGCATACCAAGCAGCTTCAATGCAAGTTGAATTCAATTTCCTGTTCTTTGCGAAATGACGGGTGCGTCTTGCAAACACCAGTCTAGTACTGTTGTTCGAACTCCGGCTTCGTGTTGAGTCCTCGACGCAGTGCGTCGTGGCTAGCTTCAGTTTCTTCGACCTCACACTTTCAGGAGGCCCTTTGCCAACACCTAGAATTCCTTACGATTCTTTCTATAAACGTATCTTCTCCCACCCGCTAATGGTCTACGAACTGATTCAACTTCTATCAGCGAAGCAGCTGGAGTTGGACACTTTACAATTGTTCGGCACCGAGCATGTCTCTAGGGATCTACAAAAGCGTTACCAAGATCTGGTCTACCAGGCAACAAGCATGGCAGACGGTAGTGCGGTGTACCTAGCCTTCGAGTTTCAGTCAACGGTGGACAAACATATGCCGTTACGGATGAACAGCTACTGTTCATTGTTGTTGGAGCAATTGGTTCGGTCACAGACTATGGGACTGGATAGTGCTTACCCAAGGATCTATCCAATCGTTATTTATAATGGAAAACGTCGGTGGACTGCTCCACTACAGTTGAGTGAATGGTTCGGTCGACGAAGTTCGTTGCTGAGTAATTACCGGGGACGGTGTCGAATCAATTTAGTGGATTTATCGACGTACAAGGAATGGGCATTGCAAATTGAAGGCAGTCCACTGGCGTTGTTGATTCGATTGGAAGGAGTCGAATCAGTGGAGGAGTTGGCTGAAGTTGCAGAAGAATTTACCGAGTGGTATCAGAGCAGCGGTGTAGATACACTAAAAACGGATTTGACGGGTCTGTTAAAGGCAAATGCAGAGTTAGTAGGCGGTATCGAATTACGAAACAGGTTAGCAGGAGTACAAGACATGGGAAGGTTAGCGGAGACGATGAAAGAATGGATTGCTGAGAAAGAAGCAGCTGGAATTGCTCAAGGACTGAAGCAAGGATTGGTTCAAGGACGAGAACAAGGATTGGTTCAAGGACGAGAACAAGGGTTGGCTCAAGGACGAGAACAAGCGGCTTTAGAGTACGTTAAAGGCAAACGAGATACGTTATTGCGACTAGTGGAGTCAAAGTATGGGTTACAGGTTCGTGAAGAATTTACCGAGACTTTACAACAGTGCACAAAGCCAGAAGCGCTAGATCGGTTCGCCGATTGGATCCTTGAGTGCGATACCGTTGGCGATCTGTACCAACGCATGCGCTCAAGTAGCAATGGTATGAATTGGCTCGATTAGACAATATTGCCACAACTATGGGAAGGCTAGCAGAGACGATCAAAGAGTGGGTTGCTGAGAAAGAAGCAGCTGGGATTGCTCAAGGACTGAAGCAAGGGTTGGAACAAGCGGCTTTAGAGTACGTTAAAGGCAAACGTGATACGTTATTGCGACAAGTGGAGTCAAAGTATGGGTTACAGGTTCGTGAAGAATTAACTGAGACTCTACAACAGTGCACAAAGCCAGAAGCGCTAGATCGGTTCGCCGATTGGATCCTTGAGTGCGATACTGCTGCCGAACTGCACCAACGCATGCGCTTGAATTCCAATCGTATCAATACACACATCCCAGGTGAAAAAAGATAGTCTAATCAATCTTTAGTTTTGATTGTTGCTGCTTCGCCAACAAAGAATAATTGCCAAATCTTGGTCCACCCGAAGCAAAAACAGTGTGATGGCATCACATTAGTAAAAGTCTCTAAGGGCAATTTCTATCCGTACCAAAAAAAGTACTAGAACGTTAAGACACTGTTAACTAACCAGGACGCGATTAGAGAATCTTCGTCCGTTGACTTTCATTGATTTCAATAACTTGCGCCCCTGGAAAAAAGATAGACTATGCAAATTCTAAAGTCCATACGTCTGAAATTCATCGCAAAGATTGGGTTGTGAAAAATTGACTTTTGAAGTCGGTGTTTGACAAGATGCCAACTAGAACATCAAAATAAATATCGAAAATATAGACGGCAGCCATGAACACATCTTTAGGTGTTGAATTTGATCATGATTAGTGATCTTATGAAAGAGTTTCCTCATATATTTTCAATTGAAATTGACTGTATAGTTTTATTAAAGCGAGCTTCTACGACACTAGTAAGCCAATTGCATTGAGTATCGAAAGACAGTCGGTAATGATTTCAAGAAAACGCTGCCAAATACCTCAAACTGATAATTTAATGTCTTTCAATAGCTTGGTGAAAACAAAAATCTCCTGATGTTTGTGCATTCATTTTAGAAGCCATTACTTCGACTACAAATATTCACAGAATATTTCAATAACTTTCGGTCGACCCGCCGACACCCTTGTCGTGTCTGTTGCATTGCAATATTAGTCCTTTTCGCCCTAGCCATGCTGGAGACCTGGAGAACTCCTGATCCAGCACAAATTACCATCAGAAAAGGAACCAATTCCATGCGTTTTCGACACCCCTATTTGGTGACTTCGTAAAAAGACTCCTTTCTAGAGTTGTTTTCTCTCACTCGATGTGAACCTTTGAATTGGAAAAAGCGATTGGATTGCCAGAGTTTCAACTCTGTTGTTGCGCCAATTTCTTACCAATCAATAAATTAGTACAGCAGTTAAGGAAATATTCCGTCGAAATCATGAGGCCCAGAAAAAAAGCCACCAGCGAACCGGTGGCTAAAAATAGGAGGATAAAGCTATTAAATGAAAATCTGTTATGCAGCAATTCGAATATCTGCTTCCGACTGAGATTCGGTTGGATCAATTTTTTTTGTTTTTGGTTCTACCAGCAGGTTATCGTTAGCTGCTTTATTAATCTTTTCGTCTATGATTTCAGTTATTGCATATCTCGGAATACCAATGTCAGTCAACACTTCGTCACTTAGACGTTGTAGGCTTCGTATCGCTTGTCTTCGGATTACTACCCCCTGATAAGCTCGCCATACTTTGCCGACTAAAGTGCCAAGTGCTACGTATTTTTGAGCACGCGGAAATCGGCGAGGGTTTAATCTGTTGTTCTGTGTCATTTCCATATACCTTTAAGTTCGTATCCAAATCTATGTGGTTAGAAAAATTCGCTAACCGGTCAAATTCGCGAGAATAAGAACTACGACTACTGCACCGATGAAAGCGATCCCTACTCGATCATGAATTCTTTTCAACATTGTTCTCGTCCTATCGTGAGATTAAAAATGAATCGTTTACCTGAATCAGTCTTTGGTTTTTCTCTTTACATAAACCTATCAATGACTCAGTAATAATTTAATGTATTTTTAGCCAAAATCAATTGATGAATTTTCCTCTATACATGAGTATTAATTCATGGTTAACAAAATAATATATAATTTATATACTATTGTTTTTATGTTTAAATTTGTCATAAAATAAAAGAATAATAAAATTTATTCTGCAAATAATATTCATATATTAAACGTCTATCAAGGGAGTCGTAAAAACTTGTTCTTTCAGCTCACGATGAATTTTTAGTTTGGAACGATCACAAGTAGTATCTCCCCATCTAATTTCTTCTTTAGTACAATTCAATTCTCGTGAAAAATAAACGCCCTTTCACATTAGATTTTCGATTAAATAAATTCAACCTGTTTACTGAGATCCATTTATGGGAAAAGGAACGCTTTACAACAAAATATGGAATCAACATACTGTTTGCCAACTAAAGACAGGTCAATATCAACTGTTCATCGGTTTGCATTTGATTCATGAAGTCACTAGTCCACAAGCTTGTGACATGCTTCGGGAACGAGGACTAAAGGTTGGTTATCCAGATCGAACAATTGCGACGATCGATCACATTATTCCAACCAAAGATTCGGCGCGTCCCTACCAAGACCTGCAAGCTGAAAACATGGCTCAAGCGTTGCAGGAAAATACCACCGAGTTTAACATTCGCTACTTTAAACAAGGTGCAGCCGAGCAAGGTATCGTTCATGTCATCGGCCCAGAACTTGGAATGATTCATCCAGGGATGACGGTTGCCTGCGGTGATTCACATACTTCAACCCATGGTGCTTTCGGTACACTTGCGTTTGGTATCGGTACCACTCAGGTGGGTGATGTACTGGCAACACAGTGCTTGAGTATGGATCCTTTGAAAGTACGTAAAGTAGTTATTGACGGTGAGCTTGCAAATGGAGTGTTTGCCAAGGATGTCATTCTTCATGTCATTCGAAATCTAGGCGTGAAAGGCGGAATTGGTTATGCCTATGAATACTCAGGATCGACGATAGAAGCCATGACCATGGAAGAGCGCATGACTGTCTGTAATATGTCGATTGAAGGTGGTGCTAGAGCGGGTTACGTGAACCCCGACCAAACCACCTATGATTATTTAAGGGGACGTCGGTATGCCCCAAGTTCTGATTCATGGAGTAATGCAGTTTCCCATTGGGAATCAATTCGGTCGGATGAAAACGCACAATATGACGACGTTGTCAAGTTCGATGCAGCGGATATCGCTCCGTGTGTCACTTGGGGAATCAATCCTGGTCAAAGTGTAGGCATTCATGAAAATTTACCTCATCCTAGTTCGTTGTCTAGCGGTGAATCGGAAACAGCTGAACGTGCACTCCAACATATGAATCTAAAACCTGGTCAGTCCATGTCTGGTGTAAAAATTGATGTGGTTTTTATTGGAAGCTGTACCAACTCCCGAATTGAAGACTTGCGTGCAGCGGCAAGTGTCGTGAAAGAACAAAGAGTCGCCAATGGAGTACGAGCAATTGTTGTACCTGGCTCGAGACGAGTTGCCAGTGAGTCCGTTGATGAGGGCCTGGATCAGATTTTTATGGATGCGGGACTGGAATGGCGAGAGCCTGGTTGCTCCATGTGCCTGGCGATGAACAACGATCGACTGCACGGCGATGAAATTTGCGCTAGCACTAGCAATCGAAACTTCATTGGCCGACAAGGCAGCCCAAACGGTAGAACATTACTTATGTCACCTCCCATGGCAGCGGCAGCAGCAATTACCGGTGAAGTAACAGATATTCGTAGTCTAAGCTACTAAAGAAAAAATGTCAGATCAGAGAATCACATCAATTTCGGGCAAAAGTATTGTCGTTTACGGTGACGACATCGATACCGATCGTATCATTCCAGCTCGGTTTTTAAAGGAAGTTACCTTCGCAAATCTTGGTCGTTATCCATTCCATGATGAACGTTTCAAAGCAGATTCCAGTCAAACTAATCATCCGTTTAACGACCCGGCTCGACAGGATTCTAAAATTCTTTTGGTAAATAAAAATTTTGGCTGCGGATCAAGTCGAGAACACGCACCACAATCGTTGAAACGTTGGGGAATCGATGCCATCGTCGGTGAATCTTTTGCGGAAATCTTTGCTTCCAATTGCATCACTCTGGGCATTCCCGCCGTAACGGTTCGTGAAAATGATGTAAAGAAAATACAAAGTTGTTCATCGACAAATTCGGAATTAGAATGGACTTTGGATCTAAATTCTTCGATATTGACTTCTGATGAAGTGACCGTTGACATTCATATGCAAGAACATCACAGAAATACGCTAATTGATGGACTTTGGGATAGCACATCATTGCTTTTGGAAAACTTGAACGAAGTTCGAAGCGTTTACAAAAAACTACCGTACACTCAAAATTATCGAATGTAATTTTTACTGTAAGCGTTCGCCCTGGCGCTTCGGTAATTTTGATCCCGTCCTGGACAAGAGCAGTATCTGACACTTTGTCCAGCAATCCTATCGATTAGTGCTTTCGTTACTACTGTTCCACACGGGTAAATTTGAGTTTTTCTATCCGGTAGTACATCTTATATTCGGGTGAATCGATGCCTCTAAAGCAAATGCGGAGTCCAAATTATCTAGAGTAGCCGCATCGGAAACCCGTGGCTCTCCTAAGACAATTGTCCTTTGTGCCAAAAAAAGTAAAGTAAGTTAGAATTAAAATTACGATTGTGAAAATCAACTGTTCGACTCACCTCCAACACACTGTAGTCAAAGAAAGCGATATGTAGGTGGGCATTGTAAGTCGGTAGAAAAAGCAAAGATTTGTGCAACTTTAGAGCTTCTATGAGAATTCTCTTTGCGTTCATGGTGTTGGAATAGACCAACTTGCTGATTAAATCGTACGGGAGTAAAGCATTTGTTTGTTTCTGGTCTGGCAGTACAAGTGTCATTGCGTTAGATCATTCCATGAACTTAACTAAGAGCTACAGAAACTAGATTTGCACTTCGGGGCACTTGTTGTATTCTCTAGAAAAAGCCAGAGCGATGGAAATTCATGTGCTGAATCTAAATTGAATAGTAAAGATGAGCTTCGACGTGATATACCTCGCGTATTAATGTAATCTTGAATTGAGTCCTCGATCCTTTCAAGCAAGTTTCCAGCAATATTTTTGATGTGCTCTTATAAACTATCAAATGAAAAATTTAAACGATTCTATTGGGCAACCAAATTCAGCTACAAAATTTATTCGTTGGCTTTTAGAATGTGATTTAGCAGTGCAGTATTGAAATTTCTATAAAGCATTTTCCTGACTAACTTCTAACCTACACAATACAAATGAATGAACAAAAGCTCAACACTATGGAAAAGACCATAAGTGTACCCGCCTTTACAAAACTAGTGGATTTTGCAGCCGCTAGTATTGGTGGCATTGGAATAAAAGTGCTGTCTGAGCTGCGAAAGATTGTGATCACGCTGGCAATCTTCTTGTTGCTCGTACCTGTTCCTAGTTACGCCGAACAGTATCAAGGTACAGTTGATTTTAACTCTCGAGTTCCCATTCAATCTCTGATGAAAGGTACCGTGACAGCGGTACATGCTCAAGTCGGAGAAATCGTGGAAAAGGGGCAAATTTTAATTCAAATGGACTCTCGCTCCCACCAAGCGAGGCTAGATGTTGTCAATAGTCGTGTTGAGCGTATAAAGATAAAACTTGATACTACCGAGGAAGAATTTGTGCGAAAGCAAGAGCTGTTTGATCGCGGCTCACTTTCACTACTTGCATATCAAGAATCCGAGAACGAAGTCCGTGAGTTACGCTCTAAGTTGATTGAAGCAAACGCCAAATTGACAATCGCCAAGATTCGGTTAGCGAGAACCAGATTGAATTCCCCAATGGATGCAGTGGTCGTTTACAGCACTGTATATCCTGGTATGAACATACATCCATATTTCTCGGGAACATCGCTAATGATTGTCGCTAGTATGGGTGAATATAAAGTACGTGCAAATGTGCCTATTGATGTTCGAAAGAATCTAAAGATTGGTGATTTGGTTCAGGTCAATGTGGAAGACGAGACTTATACTGCCGAAGTCGCGTTTACATCACTGGATCCGAGTTTTCCATTACAAGATCCGATGGAGACAGCTCAACCGTTGACCTATGGCGTTGACTTAAAATTTCGTACTGAAGATAAGTTAATACTTCCTGGTACTGCTGCAGTCGCAATTATCAACTGATGATCTGGCGTGGGATAAGCTCCTCGCCGGCTATCTCATCTCGAGTCATATTTGGTCGAACACCGATTCTTTCCTAATAAAACTCCCAAACGTGGGTAAAGCATTTTTTTGGATGACGGGAACTCTCTTTAGCTATACTGCCGTAGCAGTAGCAACGAGAGAAGTTTCAATCGAAATGGACACTCCTTCTGTCCTTTTTGTTCGCTCAATCAGCGCGATCTCGATAATTCTCATTTTGATCGCGTTTTCGACGAAGGGCTTTGAACAAATAAAAACAACTCGCATCAAACTTCATGTGATCCGAAATTGCACCCACTTTGTCGGCCAATTTGGATGGTTCTTCTCTATCGCTACCATTCCGCTCGCGCATGTATTCGCTTTGGAATTTACTGTACCGATTTGGATTGCTTTGCTAGCTCCTATTTTTCTGGGCGAAAAACTAACTATTGAACGTGCTGCTTATATACTCATCGGTTTTATCGGAGTCCTTGTCATTGTCCGCCCAACTGGTTTCCAAATTGAAGCAGGTGAATTGGCGATGCTATGTGGAGCTTTGGGCTTTGCTTGCGCGATGCTCGGAACAAGGAAATTGATACAGACTGAATCTCCACTCAACGTATTGTTTTATATGTCCGTTCTGCAGTTGCCTCTATCTGGAACGCTCCTTCTAAGTACTGGCGGTCCTTTCCAAATTCCGAGTCTCCTGTCGTTGATTCTTATAATCTTCATAACGTCCGGTGTAATGTTTGCGCATTACTGCATGGTGCGTGCCTTTATGGTTGCAGATATTCTTACAGTCATTCCAATGGAGTATCTGCGATTACCGATGATTGCAGTAGTAGGTGCTCTTCTTTATGCGGAATCTGTAGACACAGCAACAATCATCGGGGGAATAACTATTCTGTTTGGAAACTACCTGAATGTACGTCTTTCAACGCGTGAGGGAACGGTTTAAAATGACATACTTCCCATAGATTCAAGTTTGGGCATATTAGAGATTTGTTGCACACAACAGACAATAACTCTAGCTAATTCGCAAATTGGTTAACTACGAAGTACATAGATTAACAAATAAATGTATGAGTGAACCGTTTGAAAATGAGAGAACGGTTTATATAGGAGAATTTTAGTTGGTGGGCGATACTGGGATTGAACCAGTGGCCTCTGCCGTGTGAAGGCAGCGCTCTCCCGCTGAGCTAATCGCCCTCTTCGAAATCAATTATAGAATAATATCGAATTTTCTCGTTTGAAGAAGTCAAGCGGACATTTCATGAGCTATCAACATCTACAAAATTAATTCCCAGAAAAAATCAGTAAGTTAACAATGAAAAAATCGATTCGAACCATCATGTTCGACGTCTTCGGAACAGTGGTTGATTGGCGGATGAGTATCGCTAACGAAGTACGACAAATTCCCGAATTAAGTTTCGTAAACGGTGAAGAATTTGCAGATAGATGGCGTGCAAAATATCAACCTGCAATGGAACGAGTCCGTAGTGGCGGACGAACTTGGGTAAAGCTGGATGATCTACATTTTGAAAATCTGAATGAACTACTCGATGATCTCGGTGTCGAGAGCTTGAGTGACGAAATCAAGTTTCATCTTAATCACGCCTGGCATCGACTTGAACCCTGGCCGGATTCTGTTGAAGGATTAACCAGATTAAAGAAAAGATATACGATTACGACACTTTCCAATGGCAATGTTTCTTTACTTTTGAATATGGCAAAACGAGCCGGTCTTCCTTGGGATATGATTCTAGGTGCTGAAATCGCCAAACACTACAAACCGCAACCAGAGTCTTATCTAAACTCAGCGGATTTGATTGATGTTGACCCCGCGGAGTGTATGCTTACCGCAGCACACAACTCTGACCTCATTGCCGCAGCCGCATGTGGGTTTCGCACAGCCTTCGTTGCTCGGCCAACGGAATATGGACCGGCACAAACTGAAGATTTAGAACCTTCTGCCCAGTTTGACTTTGTTGCAAAAGACTTTGTTGATTTAGCAGCTCAGCTAGGGTGCTGATCCTCTAGCAATTGTAACGAACATTTCTAGTTTCTCACTGAATCGCTTTTGCTATTGAATTTATACGTCTGAAATGAAGTTGCTATATTCTTCAATGGGCGTTACTTTGGCGATGATGTTTACCATGGCTGTCGGCAGCTCAGCTATATTGGCAGTCGCCGTTAGCGCTCCGGATGCCGCACCGGATATAGGTGTTCAAGCGACCTATGTCGGTGTGTTTACCGGGTTCGTCTACTTCGTGTCCATGTTTTCTGGTAGTTTCTGTACCGGATTCATTGTCAAATATGGTCCCATAAGAGTGCTTCAGTTTTCAGCCTTCGTAACCATTTTGGGACTCGTTGCATTCGTAGTCGGTACTCCTCTCACTACGGTAATCTGCGCCGTGTTACTTGGAATCGGATACGGTCCTATCAATCCGGCCAACGCCCCCGTATTGTTGAAGGTAACGAATACCAAAAATCGAGCTTTCATGTTCTCGATAAAACAGTCTGGAGTTACTGTGGGTGGTGCGTTCGCGGCTCTAATGGTTCCAATAGTAGCAACCTGGCATAGCTGGGAACTGGGTATTGTATGCATTGCTTTGCTGGGCGTACTATCTCTACTAATTCTGAATCCACTACAACCAAATTACTATAGTGATACAACTCGTGCTGTACACAACTGGTCACTTATTGCAATCATTGGCCCGGTCATTCAAATTCTAAAAATACCGCTGTTGCGTGGATTCTCTATGGTTGGCTTTACCTTCGCTGGTGTACAAATTAGCGTAAGTAGTTTCTTCGTCGTCTTTCTGGTCGAGAGAGGATTCAGTTTGATACAAGCCGGACTTTTCTTTTTGCTGGTAAATCTTGGTGGAATTTTAGGTCGTGTAGCTTGGGGCAGTCTTTCCGACAAATGGCTCACTCCAAAATATTCGCTGGCAGCGATCGGTTTTGTATCTGCAGCTTCGTTGAGCATAATGTTTATGATTTCAGTTAGCTGGAATGTATTGCTACTTTACTTTTTCTCGTTCATATTGGGAAGCTGCACGCATGGTTGGAATGGGGTCTTTCTTTCGGAAGTTGCCAATCAAGCTCCCGAAGGAGAATCCCACAATTGGACAGGTGGAGTCCAATTCTTGATTTATGGTGGTGTCGCAATTCTACCACCAATCTTCGGAGTAATCGTTGTATCCACTAGTGGATACACGATTCCATTTTTCTTGATCGCCATATCTTGTTTGCTCGCTAGTTTTTCATTGTTGTGGCTCTACAAGACCTACTCTGAATTCCGTTAGTAGAAAATTTTCTAAGGTGCTTGCTCAATAAGTTACGGAACAACAGAAAACGCACTGCAAGATCGATCCCTAGTGCAACAAATAGTCAATGAATTGCGCAGATTCTTAATCGAGATTCCGTAAAGAGAATATGAGTTTCAAAGTAAACGCTCAACGGCTTGAATTTAATAATTTGTTTATTCCTACGGGGTAACGACGATAGACAATTTTAGGTGGTCTTTATCTGTATTTAGTGATTTATGCCGCAATCTACAAATATATCTTGTTGGATAAAAATTCTCAGTAGTATACTTGCAGCATCAATCATGTCGTAACTGAAATTGAACCATAAGTGACAAACACAGAAAGCAACGCTTTTTCTTAATTTCTTTGTTGAAAATTGGTAATGGTAGTATCATGATTTTGACTCATTCTCTTTGCTTATTTCTACTGTCAGCGACAGTGATTGAATTATGTTGAATTTAAAGTTCTCACCCGAGTTATCCAAACAAGCTCTCGAACCCGGTTTGTTGAATTTCGGTCTAGGTCGTGAACGATACGTGGTCCAAGGTCAATCAATGGTTGTGATTCCACTTACCCCTGGGGACAAAATTGAAATTGTGGATCCGGAGGGTTTGCAACCAGCCCATATCGCCGCATTCGACTCTCGAGGAAATATTTGCTCTGGGCAGTTCGCATCGAATTCGGTGACCGACGGTCGACAACTCGAAAAGATGTTGACGAGAAACACCAATGGGGCAATTAAAATCAAATCGAAGTTAAAGTTGTTTGATATTGATTTGGCAAGTGCTGAAACCGCAGTGATCCTCAGTGGTGAAACATTTCCTGGATCGCGTGAGTCATTTATCTGTAATCTTGAATGCATCGCTTTAATTGGTGCGCCAGGCCAGTCGATGAGAGCGGATCAACAAAATCCACCAACTGAATTAGTCGTTTGGATTGACCGTAGTCAACCAAACATACATATCAAAAGCGATGTGCCTGACCCTCTAGCAAACCCGTCACAAGATTTTAGAATAAAAGCCGCTACAGCCAAATCTTTTGAAGTTAATGCCGGTGACTATATTCAGATTGTTGATATAGATGGTCGACAATGTTCAGATTTCCAATGTTTTGATATCAAAAAGCTAGATCTGGGGATAGAACGCGGCTTGGACGCTACAGCCACACGTACAATGATGATGGCAGCTTATCCGACGCCTGGTCTTCATTCGAAATTTTTTGATGTAGACTTGGAACCAGTGGTTGAGGTCATACAAGATACTTGCGGTCGACACGACAGTTTTGGTCTCGCTTGTACAAGTAAATATTACGATGACTTAGGTTACCCTGGTCATGTCAATTGCTCGGATAATTTCAATTTTGCACTCAGTGAATATCCAGTTGCTCCACGTAAAGGATGGATGGCAATCAATTTGTTTTTTAATACATTTTTTGATGATAACTTCCAACTGTACTGCGACGAACCTTGGTCGAGACCAGGAGATTACGTGCTTATGCGTGCGACCCGAGACATGGTTTGTGTTTCCTCGTCGTGTTCAGATGACATTGACGCGGCTAATGCATGGAACCCAACGGATATTCAAGTACGTGTGTACGACAAAAATAACTTTTTTAAGCGCGCAATCGCAGTTCGCAAAACAACGGATTCAGAACCAACAATGACACAGGAAACTGGCTTTCATTCAGAGACCTCCAAATTAACTCGAAATTTTGTCGAATATTCAGGATATTGGTCACCCAACAGATATACAAATCAAGGTGCCATCAGTGAGTACTGGGCTTGTCGCCAAGGTGCAGTGGCGATCGATCTTTCTCCTTTAAGAAAGTATGAAGTTATGGGCCCAGATGCTGAACTTTTGCTTCAAACCTGCCTCACAAGAGATGTCAAGAAGTTAGCTGATGGGCAAGTTACATATACCGCGATGTGTAATCAATCCGGCGGAATGATTGATGACGGTACTTTGTTTAAACTTTCTCAAAACAACTTTCGCTGGATTGGAGGATGTGACGGTTCAGGTTTGTGGTTGAGGGAGAAAGCGGCGGAATTGGGGTTTAAGGCCTGGGTTAAAAATTCGACTAATCACCTCGCTAATTTGCAGGTCCAAGGTCCAGAAAGCCGTAACATCCTTAAAGAAATGATTTGGACAAGACCAGATCAAGCATCGATTGAAGAACTTAAATGGTTTCGATTTTCGATTGCACGAATGGTTGATTCGACCGGGATTCCTATCGTTATTTCACGAACCGGATATACGGGTGAACTTGGCTACGAAATTTTCTGCCACCCTCGAGATGCTGCTGAAGTTTGGCGAATTATTATGAATCCCAGAGGAAATTCACCAGTCGTACCTATGGGTCTCGAAGCTCTTGACATTTTGCGAATTGAAGCAGGTTTGATCTTTGCAGGATATGAATTCTGCGAGCAAACAGATCCATTTGAAGCCGGGATTCCATTTACCGTTCCCTTGAAGTCTAAACAGGATGACTTTATTGGACGCGAAGCTTTGTTGCGACGCAAAGCTAGCCCACAACGTAAACTTGTAGGTTTAGAGTTAGTGGGAAGGGAACCGGCAGCTCATGGTGACGGTGTATTTGATGGTAGATACAAGGTTGGGGAAATTACGAGCTCCACAGTTTCACCCATTCTTGGTAAAACGATTGCCCTTTGTAGAATGAATATCGAATATGCTGATGTCGACACTGTTATCGAAGTTGGGAAATTAGACCACCATCAAAAGCGTATTCCAGCAAAGGTTGTTCCGTTTCCTCATTTCGATCCAACAAAATTACGAGCAAGAGGTTTCTATAACTAGCTAAATTCCTAGATAGGCTCTTTTTACGTGTTCATTATCAGCTAGCACGACTGCTTTATCTTGCATTGCTATTCTACCGTTCTCTAAAACATAACCGTAGTCAACAAGTTTCAGAGCAAGATCAGCATTTTGCTCAACTAGGATCACCGTTACCCCTCGACGATTAATTTCCTGTAAGATTTCTCCGATTTCCTGAACGATCAGCGGGGCAAGTCCTAAGGAGGGCTCGTCCAACAGCAGGATCTTTGGGCGTGACATCAGAGCGCGTCCGATCGAAAGCATTTGTTGCTCTCCTCCACTCAATGTTCTTGCTTGTTGATTTTGTCGCGCTTGCAAAATAGGAAAATACTGGTAGATTTTCTCTAAATCCTGGTTAATTCGCTTCTGATCGTTGTAAATGAAAGCGCCTAATAGTAAGTTCTCTCGAACTGACAAGTCCTTGAATACTCGTCTTCCTTCTGGCACATGTGCAATACCCAGTTCTAACATCTTGTCAGCTGGAATATTGTTCAGTAGTTGATCATCTAACGTAATTTTACCTTCGCTAGGACGAACGAGACCTGAAAGCGCGCGCAGGGTTGTACTTTTTCCTGCACCATTGGAACCAATCAAGGTAATAAATGCACCATCGCCAACACTGAAGCTAATACCCTTCAAGGCTGCGACATTATGATAATTAACCTTTAGATCAGTAACCGTTAACTCCATTAAATCTCCGACCTAGTTTTCAGCAAATGCTTCATCTTTTTCACCAGCTCGAATATTTCAAAGTCATTCACACTGAGAAAGTTAACAATCGTCATAGCAAGCAATCTTCGGTTGACTAATTTCCACCCAAGTATGCCTGAATTACGTGAGGATTATTTCGAACTCTTTCCGGCGATCCATCATCTAAAACCGTACCAAAATTCAACACAGTCAGCCGATCGCAAAGCCCCATGACCGCCTTCATGTTGTGCTCGACGAGAACGATCGTGACACCTGAATCTCGAACCTTTTGCGTCAACTGCATCATACGACGGGTTTCTTCCGGATTCATACCCGCGAATGGTTCATCCATCAGCAACAGCCTGGGCTTTGACGCCAATGCAATAGCAACTGCCAATACGCGCTGAAAGCCCAACGGCAGTTCTGCTGCCAATTGATCGCGCCGATCCCAAAGTGACATAAATTCAAGTACTTCCTTTGCGCTTTTACGAGCAGCTTGCTGTTTGCTTCGGTCTAATCCCAACAATGCTGAAAAAACATTGGTCTTGGCTTGATTATGATTTCCTATTAGAACGTTTTCGAAAACACTCAGTTCCTGAAATAAAGTCGTTTCCTGAAACGTCCGCACGACCCCCAAACTCGCAATATATGAAGGCTTTTTTCCTCGAATACTAACATTGTTGAATAATACATCACCAGCCGTAAATGAAAGAAATCCCGCAATCATTTTGAAAGTTGTACTCTTTCCAGCGCCATTTGGCCCGATCAATCCATGAATATCCCCTTCATTGACGCGAAAACTGACGCCATTGACAGCAACCAGACCACCAAAATTTTTGGTTAAGTGATTTACATGAAGAATCGACATTAGGTGAAATTTTGCCCTCTTGTCCGATAAAAAACCTTCATTTTCTCCAAAATATCTTCCAATCCCCCTCGCAAATAAAGAATAAACAGAATCAAAGTTGCTCCATATATCGCTGGTCGAAGCTGATTCACTTCGCGAAAGACTTCATCCAATATTGACAAAACGACCGCTCCCAGAATTGCACCATAAAACGTCTTATATCCTCCTACGATGACCCAAATCAGAATGAAAACCATAAATCCAATATCGAACTGCTTGGGAGCGACAGTACCGATGTAGTGAACTTTGAGTGCACCTGCCAGTCCGACGAACAATGAGCCGATAATGAATGCCAGTGTTCGATAGTTCCAGGTATTGACTCCAACGGACTCGGCAAGAGCCGCTTTCCAATGAACCGCATGTAAGGTCAATCCAATACGAGATTTTTCGATTCGGTAGAGCAGAAAGACACAAACACTAACAATGATTAGAACCAAGTAGAAATAAGGGATCGGCTCCAAAAAGTCGATATCGAACAGTTCTGGTGACGGAATTGCACTAATTCCTCCGGTGCCTCCAAAGGGTCGAATGAACTGAATCCAACACAATCGAATCGCCTCACCGGCAGCAAAGGAGCCAATTAAAAAATAAAACTGCGTCAATCGAAATAGTGGATAACTCAACATCGCAGCGACAAAACCAGCGGCCATTCCCGCTAATGGAAGTGTGATCCAAAACGAAATTCCAAAACTTTTACTAAGAATCGCACTGGTATAGGCTCCTACTCCCATCATCACAGCATGAATTAAAGACCATTCTCCCGTCAAGGTAACAAGACGATAACTAACGACTACTAGCACGTTGATCGTCAGAAAAATCAAAAAGTCTTGATGGTGATACTTTAAGAAATGAGGAAGAACGATTAGAAAGGCGAACAATCCCCCAAAAGCGACATAAGTTTTAAGCGCGGAAGATGAAAGCTTATTCACTGAACTTGTGTCCCATGATTCCTGTTGGACGAATGATCAAAACCAATACCATAATCAGTAAACCCGAAATTGTGGCAATAGTTCCACTGAAATATGTAGTGATGAAAGTATGGAAAAGTGCGTAGAGTACTGCAGCAATTACCGCGCCTGGTAGACTACCGATGCCTCCAACAATGGTGACGATAAAGGCAGTTATTATGACGTTGTGCCCCATATGAGGATTGATGTTCGTAAGTGGTGCCATCAAAGCACCAGCCAAACCGGCCAATGCTGAGCCGACACCGATAGCGATCACTGAGATTTTTATCGCACTAATGCCTTGAAGGGTAGCTGCTTCTCGGTCTAGTGCAACCGCACGCAATGCCCAACCCAGCTTTGTTCGAGTCAAGAAGTACCAAAGAAGCATCAAGGCTGATATAGAGACACCGATGCTAAACAATCTCTGATTAGGAATTCGTACTAAGTCCATAATCACCAATGTACCTTCATAAGGAGGTGGAACTTGCTTGGACGGACCTTCCCCACCGAGATAAGTGGCGATCACCTGTAGAATAAACAGCACTCCAATAGAACAGATCAGACCACCTAACGGATTATCGATCATCGGTCGAAACATGAAACGTTCCATTACCAAACCAATTCCAGTTACTATAAGAATCGCAAGGGCAACTGAAAACAAATAAGGAACATCATTTTGTGCGTGAACATACCACACTGTGTATGCACCGATCATTACGAGTTCACCGTGAGCGAAATTAACCACTCGCATCACACCGAAGACAAGTACTAATCCGATTGCGGCTAGAGCATAAAAGCCGCTCTGGATAATTCCGTTAACGATAGTTTGGACAAACAGGTCCAATGAATCGACCTTCGTTCAATTTGACTTTGAGTAAAACAAAAAAAGGGGAGAGACTGATTTTCTCTCCCCTTTTTTCTATCTGTAGATGAATTTATACGGTACGCAGACCCAAATCTTTCATGTGTCTGATCAAAACACTGGTATTTTCATCAAGCCATAGTGCAAGGTTACCGAATTCTTGAATACGAGCTCTACCGTCTTCGACGACAACAACAGGCCAGCCACCTATAAGAACATTGTTTAATCCCCAAAGTGATGCCCCCCACCAATTACCGCCTCCGAAAACGAACCTTTGATGATTGCTCGTCATGTAATTCGCGACAACTTCTGACTCGACGCTACCTGAAGCTTGGGCATTTTCAATCCAATTCAGTAATATCACTGGATATTCCCAAGCGACAGCAGACCAGTCATTTGGATGATCTTTGCGGAAGGCAGCGTCAAATCCCGCAGCGTCCGGAAAATTAATTCTATCGTCTGCCAAAGCGGGATCATCAAAATCAGGGAATTGGAAAATCGTACCGTTCACGAAATCAACGCTCGTTTTAGCGATAATTTCATGGTAGTAGTCGAGTGTGCAAGATATGATCTTGCCCTGAAAACCTTGATGATAGAGCTGCTCCATAATTGGAGTGACGTAAAAACTCGTAGCCATGCAGAAAATATCCGGATTCTTGGCGAGCACGGAACTGACTATAGGTGCAAAGTCAGTTACATCAAAACCATGCAGGTTGGTATCCACGACCTCAATACCAGCGACTTCGAACGCCGCTTTATAAGTTGCAGTAGACTGTAACCCGTACTCCGCGTCATTGTTGGTTACGATTACGGCAGTTTTTGCATCAGGAAAATTTCTCGCCAGCCACTCTACTCCAGTCACGTTGTACAGAGGATGTGATTCACAGGTTGCAACTAGGTACTTTGATTCGGGAGTAATATCACTTGGCAATAATGTAGTTGTCAGTACTTTCTTTCGTGTAGCCCAGGGTAATACGGCACCAACAGTTGCGCCTCCCAACATCATGACCATTTTCGCGTCATCTTCAAGCACAAGCTTTTTCATTCCTTGTACCGCTTGGGCGGTATCGTAGCCGTGATCATAGGTAGCGACATTGATATCGTATGTTTCGCCACCGATTCGGACGCCACCTGCAGCATTTATGTTATTTGCGATAATTTCGCAACCATAAGATCCTGGCAAACCCCAGGGAGCCAAATCACCCGTCATTGGAATATTCATTCCAACCGTTAGTGTTTTGTTAGCGGAATATGCTCGACTAGGAATAATACTCGCAGCAGTAGCGGTAGTGGCACCAGCAGCTACCTGTTTTAAGAACTTTCGCCTTGATGGATGTAATAGTTTACTTTCCATAATTTTTACCTTCATTGAGTTACTTCAACTAATTCTATTATCACATAAAGTAATATTACGTGTTAAATTCTCGCATGCCTCAAATCGAATTAACGTTGAAAAACAACTAAATCATAGATTGATAATCCATCGTTATAATCTAATTATGAATTGAAGAATTTAACTCAATAGATTTGAACAATACTGGAGTAATTACATGACACGAGTAGCAATAATTGGAGCCGGACCATGTGGTTTAGCACAGTTACAAGCATTTGCATCAGCAGAAAAAAAAGGAGCAACGATTCCTGACGTTGTGTGCTATGAGAAACAGAGCGACTGGGGTGGCTTATGGAATTACACTTGGCGAACTGGTACGGATGAATATGGAGAGTTAATCCACGGTAGTATGTACCGTTATTTATGGTCCAATGGACCAAAGGAGTGTCTGGAGTTTGCGGACTACACGTTTGAACACCACTTTGGTAGACCCATTCCTTCGTTTCCACCTCGTGCTGTATTGGCCGACTACATCAAAGGTCGATCTGAAACCGCAGGCGCCCGTAAGTTTTGTAAGTTTTTGAATTCTGCCCACTGGGTAACATACAACGAGAGTGACGAAAATTTCTCCGTCACAATGAGAGATTTAGCCAACGCCTCACTGGTAACCGAAGAGTTTGATTATGTTGTTGTGGCGACAGGTCACTTTTCAGTTCCCAACGTTCCAAACTTTAAAGGATTTGACACATTTAACGGACGACTTCTACACGCTCACGATTATCGCGATGCGAGAGAATTCGCGGGAATGGATGTTTTAATCATCGGTACTAGTTACTCAGCAGAAGACATCGCATCCCAGTGTTACAAATACGGTGCAAAATCCCTAACAATTAGTCACCGAACTGCAGCTACCGGCTTCCACTGGCCTGACTCTTTTGAAGAAGTTCCATTGTTAACGCATGTCGAAGGAGATGATGCTTACTTCAAAGATGGCACCAGTAAGCATATCGATGCGATTATCTTATGCACTGGGTACCTTCATCATTTTCCTTTCATGGACGAAGATCTACGACTAAAAACTACGAACCGCATGTGGACACCTGGACTATATAACGGTGTCATTTGGGAAAAAAATCCAAAGGTGATGTATCTAGGGATGCAGGATCAGTACTACACTTTTAACATGTTTGACGTGCAAGCCTGGTATGTACGAGATGTCATTATGGGCCGCATCGAATTACCTTCAGCTGAAGAAATGCAACAGGATAGTCAAGCTTGGCTTGATCGAGAAGCCACCCTTGAAAACTATGAGCATGAAATTTGGTTTCAAGGTGACTATGTTCAGAAGCTACTTGATCAAAGCGATTATCCAAATTTTGATGTACAAGGTATTAACAATACTTTTATGGATTGGGAACACCACAAGCATGACGACATCATGGGATATCGAGATAACGGACACCGTTCACTCATGACACGTAACATGCAACCCGTTCATAACAAGGTATGGTTGGAAGCGATGGACGATAGTCTGGAGTCGTATTTAGGGGCCTAGGGATGAAAACCCCCTAAGATTTCTTGTTCTAGTATTAAAACGGTTAAGAGGCTTTACCTTCCTTCAATTTCCAGTCGTTTCAGAAAAAACTTCAAGATTCCGGCTTTCAAGCCGGAATCTCAACTGACTTCCAATAATCAACTGAGATTCTGAAATTATTTCAGAATGACTTATTGGATTTGCGGCCTTCCTCATGCACGATAAATAACAAGAAGAAACGTTATCGATTAGCAAGCAAAATTCATTTGAAGGGTGTAAAGGAAAGAAGGCTAAACTGGTGATATGTAGCCTCTGCAATCGATCCGACTAGTGCAATCAGAAGGTAGATTTTGACTGAAGCTTCCTCGAGTTTAAGGATTTATTCAGTGCGACAGTATTTCAAGTACCAATCTGTCAACGAAATAGCTGAGTGTAAAGCTATTGATTCATGGTTCCCTTTACCCGATTGCCCAATCTTTCGAGGCCTTATCCAACAATCAAATTAATTTGTGTGATGACAAGTTGAGGGGATCAAATTCCAATGTCTGAAGTTCAAGGTCTAACGAACGCCAACGAATTTTATAGTAGTCACTATTTCTCAGTCATTTTTCCGAATAAGCTGGACACGACTATTCGAAAGTGGAACAAAGAAGTTGAGCAAACGGGTACGGGTGTCAAGGCAAGGCAGCTGGTTGATGAGATTCGAAAGTTAGCGCCGCTTTACCGTGAGTTTCTAAACAAATTCAAGCAAGCCGAACGCAGCCAAGCTGAGCGCTGGGCATTACAGCGTGACTGGTATTGTGAATTCTTAAGCAAGTTGGGATATGAATGCATTCCTCGAACTTTGTCTGTTGATGGTGTTGAAGTTCCTATTTTTCACAAAGAAGTTGACGAAAGTGGTTATGACCGTTTTTTGATTCTAGCTGCCTTCGATGCGGACGCGAGTGACGAAGATCCATTGTCATTGCGACCTCATAAAGTTCAGTTCGAACCAGATCCACTATTTGCAGAGGATTTGCTTGATTGGTCCTGGCAGCGCGTGATCGATGAGTATATTTTTTCGCAAGTTCATCCGCCGCGGTGGGTGTTGCATTTGTCGTACTCGCAGATGATATTGATTGACCGTACAAAATGGCCGATGCAACAATATCTGCGATTTGATCTAACTGAAATCTTCGATCGACTAGAACGATACGCGTTGGCTGCGATCGTGTTAATGTTGCACCCGAAAGGGATTGGTTTGAGACAGGCTTCAAGTGGTTTTCTTGATGGTTTGGAACAAGATAGTCATCGTCATGCTTATAGTGTGTCGACCGATTTGAAGTATGCCATGCGCGAAGCAATTGAATTGATTGGCAATGAAGCGATTTGGTATTTGCAGCAGAATCGAATGCAAGGCAGACTTGATGACCAGCTCGCCAGGCAATTAAGTCGTGAAAGTCTGCGCTACCTGTATCGTTTGTTGTTTTTGCTGTATCTAGAAGCCCGCCCGAACTTAGGCTATGTGCCGATGAATTCAGAGACCTTTGTCAGTGGCTATAGTTTAGAAAGTTTGCGCGAGTTAGAAATGGTTCAGTTGACCACAGAACGTTCTCGCACCGGCTATTTTCTGCATGAAAGTATCGAGCAATTGTTCCGCTTGGTGCGTGAAGGACTTCAACCAAGTACTGAGCACCAAGAGGATTTGCATGCCGATGCAGAATCGTTTCAGATTCGTGCTGTGGATGACAAATTATTTGCTCGTCAGTCCTTAGAAATTCTCAGCCAAGTGAAGTTTCGCAATTTCATCTTACAAAGAGTTATTAGACTCTTATCGCTGACGAGACCGGATAGTAAAGCACACAAGAAACGAGGTCGCATTTCGTATTCACATTTGGGGATCAACCAGTTGGGGTCAGTGTATGAAACCTTACTTCCATACCGAGGTTTTTTCGCCAAGGAGGACTTGTATGAAGTGTGCCGAAAAAACGTCAGCCCTGACATCTTAGATGTCGCGCATTTGGTAAATGTGGACGATTTGCAAGACTATGATGAAGCTGAACGTGTATATGAAGATCAGCAGAAAACGATATTACGAAAGTATTCAAAAGGACGATTTATCTATCGCTTGGCCGGTAGAGAAAGAACCAGTAGTGGTAGTTTTTATACTCCTGAATCACTGACCCAGTGTGTCGTGAAATATAGCTTAAAAGAAGTAATTCGCGAGGAGATGACAGCAGCGGAGATATTGAAGCTGACGGTCTGTGAACCGGCCATGGGTTCTGCTGCATTTATCAATGAAGCGGTCAATCAATTGGCAGAGGCCTATCTTGCGCGACGCCAACGCGAACGAAAGCTCAAAATCGAGCGCAAAGACTATGTGGATGAACTACAGAAAGTTAAACGTTACATTACCGACCGAAACGTATTTGGAGTCGATTTAAATCCAGTCGCCACCGAATTAGGCGAGTTATCGATGCGTCTTAATTGTATGTATCAAGATGGACAGTCACCGTGGTTTGGTTTTCAAGTTTATTGTGGGAATTCGCTGGTAGGGGCGCGTCAGGAGTTTTTTCGAACAACTGAACTTGCAGAGAAGAATTGGTACAAGAAGACTGCAATTCGAGTCGATTCAGGCAGATCTGGAAAACTTGAACTACCCGAAGAATGCATCTACCATTTTCTTTTACCTCATCCAGATATGCTGAGCCAGACAGCGAATAAAAAGTTAAAGCAGTTTCTCGAGCCCTCGATCGTACAGTTATTTGCCCAAAGAAAGAAGGAGTTTAAAAATGCGTGCTCTGGCCATGAGCTGAATCAATTGCAACGAATTTCATCCATTTTGGATGTACTGTGGCAACGACAGGCCGCGCAACTGGCGCAAAGTCGGAAAGGCACACAAGACCAAATGGAAGTTTGGGGCGCCGAAGTCAAGGGCGACAATCATACGGAATACTCTGACAAAGATCGGTATCTTGAAAACTTTAATCCAACGAAGGAAAACCATCCTATAACAGAATACCAAATACTCAAACTGGTGATGGACTACTGGTGTGCGATGTGGTACTGGCCGCCTATTGCCTCTCCCCCCCCCCCAACGAGAGCCGAATACATTCACGACTTGATGACATTGGTGTCGTTTCGAAGTAAGGATGACCGAGAGCTTCAATCTGAGGATTTAATTGTATTCGGAGAGGGCAAAGAATTAGAGCAAAAACTACGATCTCTCAAACAGCAGCAAGGCTATGTTTCTTTCAAGGACCTATTGACAAATATTCCAAGATTGAAGCTGGCGCATAAACTTGCCAAAAAGTATCGATTTTTTCATTGGGAGCTAGAGTTTGCAGATATTTTTCTAAGTAAATCGAACGATGGTGAGAGCCGAGGAGGCTTTGATCTAGTCATAGGAAATCCACCCTGGATCAAGTTAGAATTCAAAGAACAAGATGTGCTGGCAGAGTTTGAACCGAAAATCTGGGTTCGTAAAATGTTGGCAAGCAATGTCACAGCCTTTAGACCGACATTGTTTCAAAAACACCCAGACGCGAAGGATGAGTTAATTGAACACGGAACCAATATGCTGTGTACCCAACAATTTTTAAATTCAGAACAAAACTATCCATCCCTCAAAGGCCAGCCAACGAATTTATACAAAGCCTTTATCGGTCAGAGTTGGTGGTTTTCAAACAGACGGGGGGGGGCAAGCGGATTGCTCCATCCAAAAGATGTTTTTGATATAGTCAAGGGCGACAGCTTTCGGCAAGTAGCTTATCCTCGACTACGTTACCAATTTCGCTTTCATAATGCTTTTAAACTATTTCCTGACGTTGGCCACAGAGCACAATTTGCCGTCAACATTTACTCAAAGCCCAAGGAGGAGCTAGGTTTTGACCTGATTTCTAATCTTTATCTGCCAAAGACGATTGACGCTAGCTATCTTCATAGTGGTAGTGGTGACATCCCAGGTATCAAAGACAGAAAGAACCAATACAACACTTCGCCTCATAAAGCACGTGTAATTAAGATTGATAAATTGATTCTTGAAGATTTCGCGGCAGTCGTTAATCGAGCCGGACAGCAGCAGCACACAGTTCCGATATTGGAATTACATTCTACTGAGCTGCTGTCAGTGATCAAAAAATTTGCACAGATCCCAAATCGACTAGGAAATTTAAGCGAAGACGTCCACGTTTACTGGCATTGGCATGAAACAGGTGCCCAAAAGGACGGCACCATTCGTAGACAAACTCAGTTCATAGAAGAACCAACGAAGTTCATCTACTCCGGCCCACATTTTTTCGTCGGCAATCCATTTGCAAAAACACCTCGTGCTGTCTGCCTAGCCAAAAACCACTACGATGCTTTGGATCTATCTTATATCCCCGATGATTATTTGCCACGCACGAACTATGTGCCGGCTTGTAATACCATCGAATACGACACTCGAACTCCAAATACACCATGGACCGATGAGGACGAGATTCGAATCAAAACGACTCAATACTATCGCGTGTTGTTTCGAAGAATGATTCATCCCGCATCTGAGAGAACTCTCATCTCAAGTTTGGTTCCGAAAGCTGTAGCGAGTATAGACGCGTGTACCACAGTGGTCTTTCGAAGCTGTAAAGCTGCAGTTGAATTTGCTGGCCTTTGTAATTCAATTGTGTTGGACTACTTCACCAAATGTTCTGGTGTAACCCACGCAAATAAAAGTACATTGGATCAATTACCCGTACTCGGAATTAAAATGAATGTACAGTTACGCTCTGCCTTAATCGTAAGAGCATTGATTTTGAGCTGTCTTAGCTCGCACTATCGTGGACTATGGGAGTCACTATGTCAGCTCAAGGTCGACATGACTCGAACCAAGACATTAGACTCGACCAATCGCGTTAGCTATTTAGAGTTATTCCAGCACGACGCATGGACCATTACAGACCCGCAAATTGACGCTGAATTCTTTTCCCAGCTGACCCCGCATTGGCAAAGAAATGTCGCACTACGTTCAGAACGCATGCGCCGCCAAGCTCTAGTTGAAACCGATGTACTAGTCTCGATGGCCTTTGGCTTTACTTTGGATGAACTACTCGCTATGTATCGAATTCAGTTTCCGATATTACAAAAATATGAAAACGAAACTTGGTATGATGCAAAGGGTCGTATAGTCTACACATCCAAATTAGGATACAAAGCAGCACCGTCCAAAGCGGTTAAGAATGACAACAATTGGAGCATATGCACAAATGTTCGAACCGAGAACAATATCGCATTAGGCTGGGAAGACATCAAAGATCTTGAAGAAGCTGTGGTGACTCAACAAGTTCTCGACAACACTCTTGCAGGCGAGCCAGTAGAGCGAACCATTGAATATCGAGCTCCATTTTCGAAATGTGACCGGGAACAAGATTATCGTCAGGCTTGGGAGGTATTTTCTGATCGGTTTTCTAGCGAACAAGCCTAGCTTCGTTAAGGCATGCCTCCTTCTGTTGTCGCTTTTCGGAAATTCTCAGATCACTGAAAGACTTTATCGCGAGTGATTTCTGACATTCCAATCCAAAACCTTCTAAATTAAAAAGACGATATTCTGAATCTACACCAAAGTCAAGGGAGATGTTCGTCTTGCGACAGCTCAGTTTGATTGAAATATCGAGCGAAACTACATACAATATTCACAAAATGATCAATTGGGGGGGGGGTGACTTGGTTTCGACGCGAGTTACAAAGCCGTTGGAGCATGTCGAGGTGCAGCTGCCTCGTTAATCTTGCTGCAATTCAATAGTTGCCAACGACGACAACTACACTTTAGCGGCTTAGCTGCTAAGCTCCGTGATTACCTTGTCTGGATGGTTTGAAACGGGGTCATATAAGCCAGGCTAGTTTACAGTAAGCGTCTTGTTAAGCTGTGAGTGAAAATTTGACGAGACAACTACTTTTAGATTTGTCTATTCAGTCTAACTGTGTGAAAAAATTCAATAGACTAAGCATGTAGTGGCCGGCGAGTAGAGGGCTAACGGACGCGGGTTCAATTCCCTCCACCAAATTGTTTGTTCTAAACCATCCTTTGTTATTTTTCCAGATTTAGATCAGACGAACACTTCAATAATTTGTATTTGGAGTTTGAGTAATATCCAAGCTTAATCGGTACGGTGATAAGAGGACGTTCGCAAAATAGGATGTCCGGTAGAAAAGTCTTGGTATATATACGACTGCTTAAACAACAATCTAAACTGGATTACCTAAACGCATTCGCAAGTACGCGTGGGGCAGTACTTTGTAGTGGAACTGAGTCAGAGGTTGGTGAAAGAACTATTTGGCGGGTTCAGCACTATGGATGACTAGCCTTCTGATTAACTCTCTTTGTCGAAGAACATTGATCGATTTTTAGATTCAGCAGTGAGTGCGACAGTATTTCAAATACCGGACCGTCAACGAATTTGCTGAGTGTAGGGTTATTGATCCATGGTTACCTTTGCCCGCCGTTTGCGCATTCTTAAGATTTCCTTACCCGACGATCAAGTTGATCTGTGTGAGAACTGTTGAGGTAACAAATCCTAATGCCTGAAATTCAAGGTCTAACGAACGTCAACGAATTTTATAGTAGTCACTACTTTTCAGTCATCTTTCCGCATAAACTCGATACCACTATTCGCGAGTGGAACAAAGAAGTTGCGCAAACGGGGACAGGTGTCAAGGCAACGCAGCTGGTTGATGAAATTCGAAAGTTAGCGCCGCGTTACCGTGAGTTTCTAAACAAATTCAAGCAAGCCGAACGAAGCCAGGCTGAGCGCTGGGCATTACAGCGTGACTGGTATTGTGAATTCTTAAGCAAGTTGGGATATGAATGCATTCCTCGAACTTTGTCTGTTGATGGTGTTGAAGTTCCTATTTTTCACAAAGAAGTTGACGACAGTGGTTATGACCGTTTTTTGATTCTAGCGGCCTTCGATGCGGATGCCAGTGACGAAGATCCATTGTCATTGCGACCTCATAAAGTTCAGTTCGAACCAGATCCACTATTTGCAGAGGATTTGCTTGATTGGTCCTGGCAGCGCGTGATCGATGAGCATATATTTTCGCAAATTCATCCCCCTCGGTGGGTGTTGCATTTGTCGTACTCGCAGACGATATTGATTGACCGTACAAAATGGCCAATGCAAAAATATTTACGGTTTGATTTAAGTGAAATCTTCGATCGACTAGACCGATACGCATTAGCTGCGATGGTGTTAATGTTACACCCGAAGGGGATCGGGTTAAGACAGGGCTCAAGTGGCTTTCTGGATGGATTGGAACAAGATAGTCATCGTCATGCTTATAGCGTGTCAACCGATTTGAAGTATGCCATGCGAGAGGCGATTGAATTGATTGGCAATGAAGCGATTTGGTATTTGCAGCAGAAGGGAATGCAAGGCAAACTTGATGACGAGCTCGCCACGGAACTAAGTCGTGAAAGTCTGCGCTACCTGTATCGTTTGTTGTTTTTGCTGTATCTAGAAGCCCGCCCGAACTTAGGCTATGTGCCGATGAATTCAGAGACCTTTGTCAGTGGTTATAGCTTGGAGAGTTTGCGCGAGTTAGAAATGGTTCAGTTGACCACAGAACGTTCTCGCAACGGCTATTTTCTGCATGAAAGTATCGAGCAATTGTTCCGCTTGGTGCGTGAAGGACTTCAGCCAAGTACTGAGCACCAAGAGGATTTGCATGCCGATGCAGAATCGTTCCAGATTCGTGCTGTGGATGACAAATTATTTGCTCGTCAGTCCTTAGAAATTCTCAGCGAAGTGAAGTTTCGTAATTTCATCTTACAAAGAGTCATTCGACTGTTATCGCTGACGCGCCCTGGAAGTAAAGTGCACAAGAAACGAGGTCGCATTTCGTATTCACATTTGGGGATCAACCAGTTGGGGTCAGTGTATGAAACCTTACTTCCATACCGAGGGTTTTTCGCCAAGGAGGACTTGTATGAAGTGTGCCGAAAAAACGCCACTCCTGACATTTTAGATGTGGCACATTTGGTGAATGTGGATGAATTGGCAGACTACGGTGAAGCTGAACGTGTATATGAAGATCAGCAGAAAACGATATTACGAAAGTATTCAAAAGGACAATTTATCTATCGCTTGGCCGGTAGAGAAAGAACCAGTAGTGGTAGTTTTTATACTCCTGAATCACTGACCCAGTGTGTCGTCAAATATAGCTTGAAAGAGCTAATTCGCGAGGACATGACGGCTGCAGAAATATTGAAGCTGACGGTCTGTGAACCGGCCATGGGCTCTGCGGCGTTTCTCAATGAAGCGGTCAATCAATTGGCGGAGGCCTATCTTGAGCGACGCCAACGCGAACGAAGGCTCAAAATCGAGCGCAAAGACTATGTGGATGAACTACAGAAAGTCAAACGTTACATCACCGACCGAAACGTATTTGGAGTCGATTTAAATCCAGTTGCCACCGAATTAGGTGAGTTATCCATGCGTCTTAATTGTATGTATCGAGATGGACAGTCGCCGTGGTTTGGTTTTCAAGTTTATCTCGGAAATTCTCTGGTCGGAGCGCGTCAGGAGTTTTTTCGAACGACTGAACTTGCAAAGAAGAATTGGTACAACAAGACTTCATTTCGAGTCGATTCGGGTAGCTCTCGAGATGCAGTAGCAGCCGAATTCATGCGTGCCGAAGATAGTATCTACCACTTTCTTTTACCTCATCCAGATATGCTGAGCTATACAGCGAATAAAAAGTTCAAGCAGTTTTTCGAGCCCTCGATCGTACAGTTATTTACCCAAAGAAAAAAAGAGTTCAAAAAAGCGTTTTCTGCACATGAGCTGAATCAATTGCAACGAATTACATCCATTTTGGATGTACTGTGGCAACGACAGGCCGCGCAACTGGCGCAAAGTCGGCAAGGCACACAAGACCATATGGAAGTTTGGGGCGCCGAAGTCAAGGGCAACAAACAGACGGAATACTCTGACAAAGATCGGTATCTTGAAAGCTTTAATCCAACGAAGGAAAACCATCCTGTAACAGAATACCAAATACTCAAACTGGTAATGGACTACTGGTGTGCAATGTGGTATTGGCCGCCTATTGCCTCTCCCCCCCCCCCAACGAGAGCCGAATATATTCACGACTTGATGACATTGGTATCGTTTCGAAGTAAGGATGACCGAGAGCTTCAATTTGAGGATTTATTTCTATCTACAGAAAAAAAAGAACTGACGCAGAAACTGCGTTCTCTCAAACAGCAGCAGGGCTATGTTTCTTTGAAGAACCTATTGACAGCAGTTCCAAGATTGAAACTGGCGCATAAACTTGCTAGAAAGTATCGCTTTTTTCATTGGGAGCTAGAGTTTGCAGATATCTTTCTAAGCAATAAGAACGACAGTCAGAGCCGAGGAGGCTTTGATCTTGTCATAGGAAATCCACCCTGGATCAAGTTGAATTTCAAAGAACAAGATGTGCTGGCAGAGTTTGAACCGAAAATCTGGGTTCATAAAATGTCAGCAAGCAATGTCACAGCCTTAAGACCGACATTGTTTCAAAAACACCCACAGGCAAAGAATGAATTAATTGAGTACGGAACTTATATGCTGTGTACCCAACAATTTCTAAACTCAGAGCAAAACTATCCATTCCTCGAAGGCCAGAAAACCAATTTATACAAAGCCTTTATCGGTCAAAGTTGGTGGTTTTCAAAAAGGGGGGGGGTGAGCGGATTGCTCCATCCAAAAGATGTTTTTGATACAGTCAAAGGCGACAGCTTTCGTCAACAAGCTTATCCTCGACTACGCTACCATTTTCGATTTCATAATGCTTTGAAACTATTCCCTGACGTTGGCACCTCAAGACAATTTGCTGTCAACATTTATTCAAAACCCAAGGAGGAGCTAGGTTTTGACCTGATTTCGAATCTTTATCTGCCAAAGACGATTGACGCTAGCTATCTTCATAGTGGTAGTGGTGACATCCCAGGTATCAAAGACAAAAAGAACCAATACAACACTTCGCCTCATAAAGCACGTGTCATCAAGGTTGATAATTTGGTTCTTCAAGATTTCGCGGCAGTCGTCAATCGATCCAGCCAGCAGCTGCACAAAGTTCCGATATTGGAATTACATTCTACTGAACTGCTGTCAGTGATCAAAAAATTTGCACAGCTCCCAAATCGACTAGGAAATATTTACGAAGACGTTCACGTTTACCGGCATTGGAATGAAACAGGTGCCCAAAAGGACGGCACCATTCGTAGACAAACTCAGTTCGTCGCAGAGCCAGCACAGTTCATCTACTCTGGTCCACATTTTTTCGTCGGCAATCCATTTGCAAAAACACCTCGTGCTGTCTGTCTAGTCAATACTCACTACGATGCTTTGGATTTAACCTATATACCCGATGACTACTTGCCACGCACGAACTATGTGCCGGCTTGTGATGCTGACGAGCACGACACTCGAACTCCGAATACACCATGGACTGATGAGGACGAGATTCGAATCAAAACGACTCAATACTATCGCGTGTTGTTTCGAGAAATGGTTCATCCCGCATCTGAGAGAACTCTCATCTCAAGTTTAATTCCGAAAGCTGTAGCGAGTATACTCACCTGTAATACAGTAGTCTTTCGAAGCAGTCAAGCTGCAGTTGAATTTGCTGCACTTTGTAATTCAATTGTGTTGGACTATTTCACCAAGTGTTCTGGCGTAACCCACGTAACTAAAAGTACATTGGGGCTATTACCCGTACTCGGAATTAAAATGAATGTACAGTTACGCTCTGCCTTAATCCTAAGAGCATTGAACTTGAACTGTCTTAGTTCGCACTTTGGTGAATTATGGGAGTCACTATGTCAGCTCAAGGTCGACATGACTCGAACCAAGACATTAGACTCTACCAATCGCGTTAGCTATTTGGAGTTATTCCAGCGCGACACTTGGACCATTACAGACCCGCAAATTGACGCTGAATTCTTTTCCCAGCTGACACCGCATTGGCAAAGAAATGTCGCGCTACGTTCAGAACGCATGCGCCGCCAAGCTCTAGTTGAAACCGATGTCCTAGTCGCAATGGCATTTGGCTTTACTTTGGATGAACTACTCGCAATGTATCGAATTCAGTTTCCGATAATACAAAAATATGAAAACGACACTTGGTATGATGCAAAGGGTCGTATTGTCTACACATCCAAATTAGGATACAAAGCAGCACCGTCCAAAGCGGTTAAGAATGACAATAATTGGAGCCTATACACTCGTGTTCAATCTGAGACCAATATCGCGTTAGGCTGGGCAGACATCAAAGATCTTGAAGAAGCTGTGGTGACTCAACAAGTGATCGATAATACTCTTCCGGGTGAGCCAGCTGAACGAACCATTGAATATCATGCTCCATTTTCGAAATGTGACCGGGAACAAGATTATCGTCAGGCTTGGGACGTGTTTTCTGAACGGTTTTCAACCGAACGAGTTTAGCTTTTGAGACATGCTTACTGCTGTTGTCGCTTCGGAAATTCTCAGGTTACTCAAAGACTTTATCGCGAGTCTGCATTAGAACATAAATCAAGGAATCGACAAAATTCTAATTCATCTCTCGTCCCTACAATCTGTTGATACGACTTGGATGCCACAAACTTGATTATGCAATTGCATGAGTAATTTACTATGTTTCAGTATAAGCACCTCATAACAAAAATGCCGCATGATTGGCAGTTGCAATAAGCAGTCGAGTAGGTAGTCAATACTCCCACCAGCCGCGTTTACCGCCCACCATGGCATCATCGACTTCGATTAGTCTATGCAATAAATAGCTGTGATCGCGAGCAACCATTTATGCAGTGGCAATTTGGTGCTCTCGAACACCCTGCCAGCTGTCACCGAAGCCTTATGTTGGCGTTGTGCGCATTGATGACTGTAATGGCGCGTTAATATGCGGGCGCGATCGTGCCCACAACGCGGACATTCAAGGCCATTTGGGCAGCGATGACGATAAATGGCTTGAATAGGTTTGATCTACTCGACGAAACTAGTTTAGAAGCATAAAAAAAGTAGTATTACCGTGATTTTTGGCAATACTACTTCGAGGAACTGGAATCAATTTCCGGTCCTTACTTTGCCATATTCATGATCGAGTTCGATCAGTGGATGTGTTTCAGCACACTGGAATTTAACCAAAAGCTCTCGAGCAATCATGTCTCGATCTTGTTGATTTTCAGGCAATTCCATGTCCTGAGGAACCTGTACCCAACCGTTGATGTTTCGGTCAAATACCGCCGGCCGATTTTCTTCGTACCCTAAATGTACGTCTTCTAACCAATTCAGATCGTCCCATCCCATAAATTCAACGTATTTTTGGAGAAATGGTGTAATCCGAGTATAGTCAGGTACAAGATTGACATCATACCGATAACCAATATGCTGTCCAATCTCTGCTTGACGTGCAGCTGTCGAGGCACCCTGCGCTTGTCGACTAATATTCATTACTTTTTCCATATCATCAATCTCAGTATCGAGTCATATCGGGCTGGCCAACAGTATATTGAGTGCCTGCCAAGGGCACCATTGCCATGGCTGAAGCTTCCATAGTCAACGCTGCTAGATCTTCTGGTTCTAACGAGTGAACATCAGTCTTACCACAAGCTCGAGCCATCATTTGACACTCAATGGCAAGTGTATGTAGAAAATTGTACACACGCTCGGCAGCATCATCGGGATTCAATCGTTCTCTTAATTTTGGATCCTGAGTTGCTACTCCGACTGGACAACGACCAGTATGACAGTGATAACAATATCCTGCTTCGACACCAATTTCGTTTTCAAAATCAGCCTCTGGGATGTCCTTATTGCAGTTTAACGCCATTAGTGCGGAGTGACCGATGGCTACCGCATCCGCCCCTAGAGCCAAAGCTTTCGCTAGATCACCACCGTTTCGAATACCACCAGCATAAATGAGAGAAATCTCCCCAGTCTTATCAACATCATCCAAGGCCTTTCTCGCCTGTCGGATTGCAGCGATTCCGGGTACTCCAGTTTCTTCCGTCGCCAAATGTGGACCAGCGCCAGTCGATCCTTCCATTCCGTCAATGTAAATCATGTCTGGGCCGGTTTTTGCTGCCATCCGAACATCGTCATACACTCTGGCGGCGCCCAACTTCAACTGAATGGGAATTTGCCAATCGGTAGCTTCTCGTATCTCTTCGATTTTCAGTGCTAAGTCATCAGGACCTAGCCAGTCAGGATGACGCGCGGGTGAACGTTGGTCAATACCAGCTGGCAATGATCTCATTTCCGCCACTTGATCGGTGACTTTCTGTCCCATCAAATGTCCGCCTAGACCGACTTTACAACCCTGGCCGATGAAAAATTCCACTGCATCGGCTAATCGTAAATGATGTGGATTAAATCCATACCGAGATTGGATGCACTGATAGAACCACTTAGTCGAGTAACGTCGTTCATCGGGGATCATGCCACCTTCACCAGAACATGTGGCAGTTCCTGCCATCGTGGCACCTCGAGCCAGCGCAGTCTTCGCTTCGTAAGACAATGCTCCGAAGCTCATACCTGTGATATAGACTGGTATATCCAATACTAAAGGTCGCTTTGCGCGTGGACCCAGTACAGTCTTAGTCACACAGCGTTCTCGATAGCCTTCGATTACAAATCTTGTCAATGTTCCCGGAAGAAAAGTTAATTCGTCAAATGTCGGAATTTTCTTAAAGAGTGAAAAACCCCGCATTCGATAGCGGCCCAACTCAGATTTGATATGGATGTCATCGATAACTTCGGGAGAAAATATCCTGCTTTGACCTAAATTGCTTGTATCCCGCCGTACTTTAGGAGGACCGGGTGGTGTAGTTTTGGGTTTTGCTTCCATATTCTTTCTGCCCTTTACAGCACGAGCTTCTTTTCAGTAGGTTCTAAGTTGTCGTAGTTCCACAATTGCTTTCCAGATTCGATCTTGCGCATATTGCTAGCCCCATTCGGGGCTTCAAGACCATACTGACTCAGCTTTCTTTCAATCCAATCTCGCTCAAGTTCAGTCATTTCGCCGTCAACTGCATCCACACCCAAGCCCTGAATCTTTCCACCAACGTAAATTACGCCATCATACATAGAGTCGCCCAAATTCACTCCGGCATCACCCAAGATGATCATGCGTCCACGCTGCATCATGAATCCGCTAAATGCCCCGGTTCGACCGCCCACAATGATCGTTCCACCTTTCATGTCGATTCCAGTTCTAGAACCTACATCGTTTTTACAAACCAAGTCACCGCCTCTCATAGCAGCACCAAATGTGGAACCAGCATTTTTTTCGATAACAACCGTTCCAGACATCATGTTTTCAGCACACGACCAACCCACGCGTCCAGTAATTCGAATGTTTGGTCCATCACTCAAACCACACCCAAAATAGCCGAGACTACCCTCGAAAGTTAACTTTAAGCGATTCAGAATACCAACTCCAAGAGAGTGCTTCGCTCCTGGATTCAGCACTCTAATGTCTCCATATCCTTCGCGCATTAGCTGAGTGATTTTCTTGTTTATTTCTCGGGCATTTTGATTCGTACAATCAAATTCAGCACTCTTGTCAAAATCAACATCGATCGCAAGAGGTGATGCAAATCGTTCAGCTTCAACTGCGGAAAAGAAAACTTGCTGCGTACGACCGGTTAGCCGTTCCGCATGCATGGAACTAGCTTCTCTTAGTTCTGCCATACTCGAACCTCTCCTTCATACGGATCAAATGTTTCTATTTCGTGAGGAAATACGCTGCGAATCGCAACTTCTTCTGAGGCAAGCGCGACAAATTCATCAGATTCATAGAGTACCATCGGTTTCGCTGCCATGTAGTCCTTTGCCATTCCCAGTTGATCCAAAGAAGCAACCACGTAGGTGAATACACCGTCTAGGTCCCGAAGCGATCGATTCATAGATTCTTCCAAATCATCACCTCGATCTAGCGAGTCAGCCAAGTACACTGCAATCAACTCTGAGTCGCAATTCGACATAAATCGGTGTCCGCGCCGTTCCAACGCACGTCGAGAATTCCAATAATTGGTGAGTTGTCCATTGTGTACTACCGATACATCTAGATATGGATAGGCCCAATATGGATGCGCTGAGCGAATATCGACATCAGATTCGGTTGCCATACGTGTATGGCCAATCGCATGGGTACCTTGGAAGCTACCCAAGTCATACTGAGCACCGACAGTGTTTGCATCCCCAAGATCCTTCACGAGTTCCAATCCTTTTCCTATCGATAGAATTTCAACTCCTTCAACATCTTCAAGATAATCGGCAAGCCCTCTCAGTTCGCCACCATACAAAAAGCGAAAACGAAAAGCGTACTCCGTTGCTTTTTCTTCGGAAATGACGTTCGCTCCATACTCGGTAAGTCGAGACTTGACAGTCGAATATCGGTCTTTAATTTGTTGATGAATTTTAAATCCAGATCGTAAGTCTTCACCTTCGGCTACTTTGAACCGCATCACGTATTCGGAACTCGCCGAATCGTCCGGCGTTCCATAAAAGGCTAGACCAGTTGAATCAGGTCCGCGGTGCTTTAGAGCTTGTAACATCGACAGCAATTCACTACCGATGTCGGAAGTCTTTCCGCGATGTATTAATCCTGCAATTCCACACATAAAATAGCCTCTCCTTATGGCAAACAATCAATGTATGTTTCCATATCCCAATTGGTCACTGTCGACATGAACTTTGCCCACTCGTCTTCTTTGTAGTGCAAGAACACTTTACCCATTTCATCTGGAAGAGCATTCATAATTGTGTCATCCTTCTTCAGAGCTTCAATGGCTTCACCCAATGACATCGGCAACTTAGTGACTTCTTTACCAGCTTCCATTGCTTCATAAATATTACGATTCTCTGGTTCACCTGGTTCAAGATCGTTTGAAATTCCGTCATCAAAAGCTTTCAAGAGCCCAGCACATAGTAAATACGGATTAACCATAGAGTCCACCGCTCGGAATTCAAACCGTCCCGGTGCCGATATTCTCAAGGCAGTTGTTCGATTCTGAAAACCCCAGTCTTTGTACACCGGCGCCCAGAATCCTGTATCCCATAATCGCCGGTACGAGTTAACCGTCGAACAACCAAGAGCAGTTAGTGCGTCTAAATGTTTCATTACACCGGCAACCGATTGGAGGCCAATTTTACCTGGTAACTGCAAATCATCCGTGTCTGGCATGAACAAGTTTTCACCGCCACTACGGTAGGAATAAACATCATCCAAACCGTTGAGTGGATCATTACCGAGGTAATTTATTGAATCTTTACCACCTCTCCATAGCGACATGTTGGTATGACATCCATTGGCCGATACACCCATGAATGGTTTGGTCATAAAACACGCGATTAAATTGTTTTCACGTGCAACTTGTGCACAAATTTGACGGTAAGTCGATAACCGATCACAAGTTCGAAGAGCATCGTCATATGTGAAATTCAACTCCAGTTGTCCTGGTGCATCTTCGTGATCGCCTTGAATCATATCCAACCCCATAAATTTGGAATATTCAATGACTTTCAGAAATACAGGCCGAAGACTTTCAAATTGATCGATGTGATAACAATATGGATTTGAAAATCCACCGTCCGGCATACCATCCTCACCTCTTTTCAACCACATCATTTCTGGTTCCATGCCGTGACGTAAATGTAAACCGTCGTGTTTGGCTTGAAATTCGTCATGGAAAATTCGCAGATTTCCGCGGCAGTCAGAAGTCAAATGTCCACCTGGATTTACTCTTTCCTCACGGTTGCGGAAACAGGTGCAGTAAACACGTGCAACTCGCTTATCCCAAGGTAGCTGGCAAAAGGTTTCGGGATCAGGAATACCAACCAGCTCCATTGCTTCAGGGCCATAGCCGATGTAGTCTCCATGTCGATCGATGAACAGATTCGCGGTAGAACCATATACCAGCTGAAATCCTCGTTCAGCAATCTGTAGCCAGTGATCGGAGGGTACGCCTTTTCCGACTATACGCCCCGTCACTGAAATAAATTGATAGTAGATATAGTCTATGTTCAGTTCGATAATTTTCTCTCGAACTTGGTTGACCAGGTCTGCACGCCCTGGCGCATTTACATGTCTTTCAAGATCTGTCGAATCCATGAGACTCCTTAATCATTCATTTATTAGTTACTCAAAAATATTGCACGGATATGCAAAGACTTGCAAATTATACATACACTCTCAATAAGAATTTATTGCAAAGTTGACAAGTGACCCTTTCGCTGTTAGTAGATCGGTAGTAGTTAATATAGGAAAGTTACCCAACAAATAGAAAGTCAAGACTTCGCGAATTGTAATACGCCGTTGGATTGCGATTGGATCGGACTGGGCCACACGAATTTGTGGCGTAACCCGAGCTGAATCATGGCCTTGCGCCTGAATGGACAAAATGAAAACAGCTTCAACCGTGCCGCGAGCGACATCAAAGCAAGACCACAAGAAATTGAAGGCATAGGCAGCCTGATTCCAGCGTGACTACGAAGCCTTTCAACTTGGTTCATGTTCACTGCACCGACCGTCAGCGTCACATTCAGTCCCAAACTGACTCGAAGGTGGATGACAGCTAAACCGCGCAGAAACGGTCGAAAAAGTCCAAAATCTCGACTTCAACTCGCTGACTCTAACCACTCGCGTCGACAAGCTCTACGATGAAATTGGCGCTAGACTCGAAGTCCGCTGTGTGCACTGCTCACTTTAGGCCTCACACAATGTCCTAGTAGGCCCACTGAACGCATCAAACACTACACTACTTCAAATGCACTTAAACTTCGAAGACTGCAACTGTGCGTACAAAAGGTGCAAACCAATTAAGCCTCGACTCCCGGCATGAATCGTTCAAATCCTTTCTAGCTATTGTTTATCTTTATCCACCGCCGACCGTGACCGATGTTAACGCCACAGTTAGCTACGCCAACCTATCTTGAATGCTTCCACCATTGAACTTATCGAAGGTTCAGCTCCGCTGTGCCAACATGAATCGATACACGGCTCGTCTCAAAGCCGCAGTCCATGTTCCTGGGCAACCCAGGCCGTGGCCTTTCCCAAGATTTCATAGAGCTCCTTGAGGCATGTGTTTTTACGGCGCAAAAGCACAAGCTCTACTGAAGCCTCACGAGAGGCATCGCACTCCACAGGATCCCGTTTCGACTCCCGAATCAAACATGAATCGTCGCCCACGTCGGTTCAAACGCCCGCGCTAGTTGCGACATCGTCGACCCTGCGCCGCTAACTCAACAATCCTTTCTTTCAGATCTGATGAATACGTCTTACTCCCGAAATTGGAAGTCTCTAAGTTTAATTTTGGGATACATACAAGATTTACGAGTCTACGGTGAATATGAATGCGCGATTATTCACGTAAACACTGAATTTGGCAAACTACGTACTGATATTTTCGAACAGATCAATGAACTATTCTTCAACTCTTTGGGCCGATTTACGCAATGGCATAAAGAAGAACAATAAAGGAAAGATACTGGAATCGAATTTAATGGTCTGGGTGCGGAAGCTGGGGTTGACTGCCACTACCCAATTTAAAGGCACCGAAGCTGGCGATTTAGATTCGAATGACGGCTATTGAAGAAATTGATCTGAACATTACAGCAAAACCTTGCCAAGAATACCGTAAGTACGGAGGTCTCCCATTTACACGATGCCTCGAATTCAAAGGAATCCACAGATTGGTAATCATATATCGTACGAATCTATTGATTAATTTCGATACTATATGCAAAACATCCTTCCAATCACAAATTCGTTAGGAGCGACAATGATATGAAAAAATTTACACTCGCATTCATACTCGTCTTTGTAAGTATTCATTTGAGCGGTTGTGTTACCAATGGAGTCTCGAGCAGCAGCGCGACGCCAACAGTTGCTAATTCGGTTTTTGGTTCAAGTGAAAGTAATATACCTGAGGTTTATCAAGATGGTCGTTTGGACGTAGCCGTAGCGGTGTTTGACCCGGGGCTTCCCGAAAACGAAGATGACTATGAAAAATTGGGGATTTGGCCAGAAGTACGACGAACAGAGGCAATTCGATTCGCTGGATTGCTCAAACACGAACTCCAGGAAACCGCTGCATTTGGAGTTGTTCGGGTAACACCAGATTTGGAGGTCGCGGCCGACCTTTTTATTGTTGGCGAAATCAAGAAATCCAACGGTGAAGATGTCAACGTTGAAATCAAAGTTTACGACGCAAGCGGGAAGCGATGGATGAAAAAATCATACAGTCATAGAGTTAAGTCAAATCACGCTGACGACAGTCGAAGAATAGAAAAGGACCTTTATCAACCAGTTTTTCAGAATATTGCTAACTCCATTGCGAATCAGTTGAAGCAAAAGAAGTCAGTTCGAATCGCAGAACTAAGAGCGATCGCCGACTTGCAATTTGCAAACGTGTTTGTCGGAGGCACTCTTTCTCAGCATCTGAAATTGAACAATAGAATTGTTGAGTTGGTGTCGGTGCCTGCTCAAGATGACCCGATGTTCATCCGTATGCGAGCTCTAAGAATTGCTGATGGATTGTTTATGGATAAAATGCAATCCCACTATGATAATTTCGTTCAGGAAACCGAAGTTAGTTACCTATCTTGGCAGGAATTTAGTCTGGATTCCTCCAAGCAAAAACGTAAAGCGAAAGAGAAGGCAACACTACAGATGATTGGTGGTATTGCCTTGCTACTTGGCGCAGCGAAAGCTGCTGATGACCACAAAGACGACGACAGCAATGCTAAGCTAATCGCTGCAACTGCTGCTGCAGCAGGAGGCGTACGATTATTACGAAAAAGTTTTACTTCGCGTGCAAAAGGAAAACTTCACCATCAAAACTTACTTGAGCATGGAAAAGATCTAAATTTCGAAGTTGCACGACAACTAATAAAAGTTGAAGATGAAACTGTCGCGTTGCAGGGAAGCATCCAGCAGCAATACAAACAGTGGCAACATGTGCTAAAAAATCTCTCCGATTCGGAAACCATCCCCGATGTCCAACAATAAATTTTAGAATTTTAGTCCTTATGAGCTTGATCGAACCCCTAGTAATCGATTTTGACGGTAGCATGTTATCCCGAAGTGATGAAGGTTCAATTGAATTTATTGGAGAATCCTATTGAACGTCAGCATCAAGATTTCTTAAGCTTAGTACTTCAAGTGTTCTTTTTCTCATTGCCATCAGTTAGAGGTTTGGATTGGCAGTTGTAAACTACTTGATCAACTCTCCGAATGGATATCGAGTTCACTTTTGTAATTTACTGGCTGGTTAAAGCAATTCAAACCAACTTAATCAGAAACAAAAACATAATCCTTATGGAGAACTTCTGATTGAACTGAAAAAGGTTTTGGATTCAGGACAGATTTTGTAGCCGCGAAAATCTAGCCGATCTAATTTGCAAGAATTTCTTTACTGAGGAATCGCATCGAATTCAATTCCCGCGTTTAGACCTTTCATTACATCAATTTCAGCCCAAGCCAAAGCAATCTCGTATTCGATTCTCTTTAGTTCATATAAGGAAAAAAGCAATTCCGCCTGAGCATCACCCAAGTCAGATTGCTCTTCAAGCTCGTATAACGCTCGACTCCTATCCATGTACTGATCTCTAAAGTTCGATCGCACCTGTGCTGCAGTAAGCTCTACTTCCAATAGTTTCAGTTTTTTCCACAATGTAAAAACTTGGGCCTCATATTGGTCTCGAATCGCATCTAATTCTAGCTGTACTCGTTCTATGTTTTTTTCACTTAATTTCAGCGCTCGCGACTTGCTTTTTCCCGCGATCAAAGGAATTTTCAATTGAAATCCAACAGATGAACTGTTGCGACTTCCCGTTTTAATTTCCCACGCATTTGCCTCAATGACCGCTTCTAACTTCGGAGCATAGCGTTTCTCTTCCACCTTTCGAGCATCGACTGCTGCTTGTATCTTTGATTTAGCAAAAAGCACCGCATAATCGCTCCTTGTAACTTCATTCAGTAATTCCTCAAATTCAGGAATCGGCCGTTCAACGTAACTGCTGACATCAGGATCCACCAAATCACGAGGTATGGTGTTAAATAGACCAAGAGCCCGTCCCAAATCTCTGCGACTACTGATTTGATCTAAAGACGCTTCTTCACGTACATGAAATCGCTCGCGATAAGTGGTTTCTAACGCGAGGACATCTACTTCTGCGTGTGCTTCGTACATTTCCATTTCTTCGAGATGTCGGTTGTAACGCAAAAAAGCCAACGTCATTTTTTCATTCTTCACTGCATAGTCGAGATCTGCAAGTAGTACCGTGAAAAATTTTTGCATGATTTCCAAACGACGCAACCTATGTTGGTGAGCTAGTGCTCGTTCTGCTTGACTTAATCGAGTTTGTGCTAGATCCTTCGAAGCCTGAGAAAATCCAAAATCGTAAATGGGATAGATTAACTCCAAATTTAAATTACTATCATTAGAGAATTGAGATCCTTCGGACGAAGCCCTGTCAACAGATTGTGGTGTAATCGTGGCATTTAGTCGTAAACCTGCACCGGAATCAAAATAATCACGATTTATTCGCGCTGTTTCCACATCCAGTTCACGGTGACGAACTGAATGATTGGGTTTGTCCGCGTACGCGAGTGCTTCGGACAGTGTTAGTGGGTTTTTGGGAAGAATAGAATCGACAACAGTAGCGATAGAAGACGCGTCAACAGAAACCAAAATAAAGTTAGCCGCAAAAACACAAACAATTGCTATTGACAAATTTCTTCTAAAGCTCATTGAACTGGCACAAATCGACGATTCTCATCAGCTCTATTCGCTACTCGCCGATTGCCTTATGCTACGTTTGTACTTAACAAAATTGGTTTTTTTGTAGTGCTGTTCGACTACAAATTTCCCAAGCAACATGAACTCCTCGGCATCCTTGGTTGCTCCTGTGTAACGCATTACACGATTTCCCTCTAGATCCAAGAACAAAAATACTGGCGTTGCTCTAACTCGATTGTGTCGTAGCGCAAAATCCTTTTCGGGTATATCCTGTCCGTCAAAATCGACAATCAAATTGTCCCCCTCGACATTCATCATCAGCACTCGAAAGTGCTTCCGATAGTAGTCCTGTACCTCTGACTGATTAAATACCATCTCCTTCATCCGCTCACACCATGGACAATCGTTCAATTCAAACATCACCATGATATTGCTCTGACCTTCTTCGATAGCTAACTCAACCTCTTCTTGCAGGTCACCAAAGCTTTGATGAAAGAAATATTCATCCGGATCCCTTATTTCGGCAAGAGCCATGGTCACACCTAGGCAAAATGCAATGATCACCGCGAATGAAAATCTTTTGGCTAAATGCAGCATCTTCTGAAGTTGGCTGGATATATTCATCGCTAAATCCCTAAGGACTCCAAGCTCCGATACCTGGATTGCCATCCTTTATCTTTATAAGGGGTTGATTGGTACTGTCGATTCGTATCGTTTGCTTTTTACGCAAATACTCCGCAACGACTTCCCATACTGGTGGTCCTGGAGAAACTTCACCGACTGTAGCCCAACCTGACACCATGTAGTTCTTATATGCCAATATTGGATCTCCATTTTCCAATCGAAGATCAGAAATACGATTGCCGATTGTTTCAGTTGGATCGATGCTATATGTCAACCCCGACACCCGAACCATATCGCCGCCTTGTTGGTAAAACGGATCAGAATTAAATGAGTTATCCGCCACATCTTCTAGTATGAGCTTCAAGGTTTCTCCATTCATCTCTCGCACATAAGTTTCGGGATAAGTCATGGCGGTTTGAGCAAGAACATCTTCCATCGTTATGGTTTGGCCTGGAATAACTGAAGTTCCCCAGCGAAAACCGGGAGACAGTGCAACTTCAGACCCCAAAACACTGCGTAACGCATCCCCAATGATCTCGTCAAATGTTCCGTTGAAGTTGCCTCGCCTAAATAGCAAGGATTCCGTCATCGAAAGTTCTTCATCCAATACATCCGAGTATGGCTGTCTTGATCGTTCTATAAACTGTTGCATCTCGACATCAGGATCCAAATAATTCCCAAAAACCGGCAACAGCTGATAACGAAATTCACTCGCTCCAGCAGCTCCAAACTTGAGATCAAGCACTCCTACAAATTTTCCGTTGGACCCAGCGTTTGTGACCAGAGTCATACCAGCAGAATTCTGAACGTGAACAGGAGTGGGTATCGCGTCATGGGTATGTCCACCCAATATGGCATCGATACCGGTAACCAAACTGGCTAGTTTCAGATCTACATCCATACCGTTGTGAGACAACAAGATCAACGCATCCGGGCTCTCATTTGCCCGAATCTGGTTCACCAATTCCTGTAGCTCATCCATTCGTATACCGAACGACCAATCTGGAATATTTCTTCTTGGATTAGAGATAGGGGTGTACGGAAACGATTGCCCAATGATCGCGACATCAAATCCACCGAGTGTTTTGATGGTATACGGCTGAAATACGTGACCTGTAAAGTCGTCGAATGCAGGTTTTTCTTCGAACAGGGCATCTTCAGTCAAGAATATGTTTTGGGCAAGAAATTCTCCCGAAAACGCTTCTAGATTTGCTCGTAGTTCGGCGGCTTGATAAGTAAATTCCCAGTGACCAGTGGCGACGTCAACTCCAAGAATATTGTTGGCTTGGACCATCTCCATACCGCGCGTCCACAGCGCAGTGCCAGTACCTTGCCAGCTATCACCACCATCAAGCAAAATGGTTCGTTCTTCACCAAAACTTTGCCTTAGCTGATCAACCAATGTCTTGATATAGGCATACCCACCGACTTTTCCAAACTTTCTGGCTAGCTCTGAAAAATTAGAATAGGTAAACGCGTATGCTTTTGGCGAAGCATTCGCAATCCCATAATTTTTCAAGAATGCATCGCCCACAATATGGGGTGGCTTACCCCATGCATCATTAACACCAATATTGACATGGGGCTCTCGGTAATAGACTGGATTCAGTTGGGCATGGCTATCTGTTATGTGCAGAAGACGAACATCTCCAAAAGAAGGAATATCGTAAAAATTGGTACCCGCAGTCGAAACTGCGGGTATGATTCCGGCTGCACTTGCTACTGCAAGTGTTTGTATGAACTCACGACGGTCCATTGCTACCAAACACAGTATCGCGAGCTAGTTGTTCGCAACGGATAAGTCAATGCTCTCGCATTTGAGAACTAAGTTAAATTTAATTTGGCTTCGATCTATCGAATGACTCGACCTTCCCATAGCTTTTGTTCTCGGTTCGCTTGAACAATTGCTGCTTCACTTTGAAATTTTGCTTCGGCAACCAATTTCATGGCTTTTTCTTGATCACCAGTCTGCGCAGCCTCGGCAGCTTGCTTTAAAAGCTTTCTAATATCTCGCCATTCATGGCCGAGTTTACCTGACTGTTTTCGGAGTTCATTAGCTTCTTTGTATGCTTCGTTGAATGCTAATGCGAAATCCGAAGAAGTTGCTTGAGAAACTGATGCCATTGCGAAAAACAAAGAAAAACACACAATGAACAAGAACCCAAAGTGCCGAATAGTTGTCAATTTCATGCTCTTTCCCCTGTTCAGTTACTTACGGACACCAGGCCCGTTGAATTTCAATCCATTGCTCATATAAGTCAAAAAGTACTCAAGATTCCGATACTCTGGCCCCTGGGGTTTAAACGCTTTTGCGCGCACCTGCTGATTGCAACCACTAATTCGACGATGCAATGTACCGATTGCGCCCCATTTCAAACGATAAACTGGGAAATGACTAGTGTGTCCCAATGCTGGACTGAGCTGTTCAGTACGGAGATACCCACCGGAGCCACCAACGTGACAGTCAGCACAAGCAAAATTAAGTTGGCCGCGCTTAGTGTAATAGAACCGTTTACCCGCTTCATAAGCCGCCAGAGCTCTCGGATCATCGGGAATCACCACATTGATGGTTTCACCACGAGAGGTGAACGCCATATAAGCGGAGATTGCGGCAATGTCTCCAGACTTATATTTCAGAGGTTTTTCACCATTTGCCTCTCTACACTCGTTTATCGCTAGTTCTAAGGTGATGACTTGACCTCGATCTAAATCAAAATGTGGATAATTCTGGCGAATACCAATCCCACCGTTTTCAAAACAATCCGCATATGACTTGCCATTAGCAAACGGAGTTTCAAATGCGATCTGACCTCGCTCAAGTGCTAACTCATAAGGTGCAAATTCCTCAAGATCATTCCATTGCTCCCGTGCGGACTCATTAATTGAATAGATTCCATTGATGAAGTCTTCCTTGGGGGTATCCGAAAATTTGGTCAGATAATAATTTTGAAATGCCATACGATCTTCTTCTGGTGTTGCAAAAGACAGAATTGATATTCCGGCCAATACACATCCAATGAGTACAGATAGCGACAATCTCTTCATACGATTAAACTCTCCTCGATTAACTCTGTCAGCAATGTAATTGCTATTTGATCACGTATTCTTTCTCGCCCGATTCACCCATGTTGTCAGACCAACGAAGAACAATTGCATCACCGGCTTTTGGTCCCACTAATTTAAAGGATAAATACGGATCCTTTGAAATAGCCGGTCCCCAATGTGATCGCAACAATTCTTGACCCTGCCAATGGCATGTCACAGCTTCCACATAATGCGCGGGGATTGGCTTGCCAGTTTTCCTGTCTTTTCGTTGACCAGTTTCCATCGGGTGTTTGATCAACATTTTGACTTCGACTCTATTGTCGCTAGTGACTCTCGCTTTTGCTTTCATAGCCATAATTTAATTCCTCATCAATTCGTTTTAACCACCGCATCCACCGATGGTTACTTTAACTTCTTTCACTCCTCGAAGTACTTGACCATTGGAACGAACCAAAGCAATCACATCCGATGTCTTACCCATCTTTATTCGTACCGAAATTTCTGGTGAAACTGATGAGTTCAAGTCAAATGCAGCGACCATTGGCGCTGGATTTTCCGGCACGAGAATAGCAATAGATTCGACAGATTCGGTTTTTGCTGTTACTTTGATCGGCACGACTGCGCCATTTTCAGCAATATCCGGTCCTTTAACGGTAATCATTTCACTGTCTTCAATACCGTCCTCTCCAAATAAAGCTTTCAATGTGCTATCTACATCTTCGGAGTCGAATGCCATTTGAGGCCGCGCTGCATGGGCCATATTTCCTAACATTCCCCATGATGCCGCGAGTCCTACTAAACTAGACGCAAGAGCTCCTTTTAATACTGTACGCCTGCGTTGTTGAAATTTATCCATAAGAGCACCTCTTACAACGTGTAAATATATTCAGTGATTTTATCAATTTCCTCGGAAGTTAAAATACCATGTCTTCCGAATGGAGGCATCATCGTGTTTGGATTGGATGCTGTTGAGTCGTAGATGATTGCCCTCATTTTGGCCTTATCCGGAAATCTTTGTTTCATAAAGATCAGTGGCGGACCATGGCTACCAGGAAATTCTCCACCCTCAATAAAGTGACAAGTCAAACAATTCCCTTTTTTTCGGTCTTCCGTCAGCTCTTTTCCTTCCGCAATAACATCGGCAGAACTATCAGCGTGACTAGTTCCAGGATGAACAGTTGAGAACCATACTACGACAAAAAACAAACAGATTCCTAAAGATGTGCTAATTTTTGAAATCATTTTGACCTCTCAAAACGAATTTATAGATAAATTGTACCTATTTATGCCCCAGTTTGAAGTTTATACTACTTGGTAAATCGAACAAAAACTAAGCAATCATTCCAATCGCTTATAAGTCAGACAGGTTTTTTGAAAGATCGTTCTACCCACGGGTACTTATCACTAGTCATTTCAAATTCTAGCCCGAGGCAATATGGACTACGCACTAGTGACTGCTTCAAACCGCGAAGTATAGAAAAACTAAGCCGTTTAAGTCAAATTATTTTATCAGCCATTTCGATCGAAAGGTGACTCATTGAGTCTTGTTCGGGTTTCTTCCTACTGTCCTATAGCCATTGTCGGCTTAGCCTGCCGATTTCCCGGTGGTGTCGAAAGCCCAGATCAATTCTGGAACAATATTCGTTCTAAGGATGAGCAAGTTGAGCCCATTCCAAAGGAGCTTTTCAACGGTCAACCATTGTTACCAGATACAACAAATGGCGAATATGCAAAGGTAGGTTGCTTCATTCACGATATCACTAGATTTGATGCTGCCTTCTTTGGCCTTTCTCCGAGAGAGGCGACTGACATGGATCCTCAACAGCGGATGTTGCTCGAATTGGCGTGGTTGTGCATGGAAGATGCTGCGGTCACCCCCGAACAACTGGCAGAGCTCGAAACAGGTGTGTATGTAGGTGTTATCAATCACGATTATGAGAGGCTCATTCTCTCCAATCCATCTAACATCTCCGCATACACAGGACTAGGGCGCTCCACCAGTATCGCAGCGAACCGTATTTCATATTGCTTCAATTTTTCTGGCCCCAGTATAACAATCGACACGGCGTGCTCTTCGTCACTGACCGCGGTAGACTCCGCCTGTAAAGCATTGGCGTCTTCGGAAATTGACGTAGCCTTCGCTGGTGGTGCAAACGCAATCTTATCATTGGAAAGCTACATCGAGTTCTCGCAAGCCACCATGCTCAGTAAGTCTGGCAAATGTCATGCATTTGATGCCAAAGCAGATGGTTTTGTTCGAGCGGAAGGTGCAGGTCTAATTTTGCTCAAGCGATTGGCGGATGCACTTGCGGACGGCGATCGAATCCATGCCACGATTTTGGCAACGATAGTCAATCAAGATGGCAAAACGAGTGGAATCATGGCACCGAGTGTGCAAGCTCAAAGCAAGATGATTTTAGAATGCATGGCCAGCTGTGGTTTATCCCCAGAACAAATTGGGTACGTAGAAGCCCATGGCACTGGAACTCAGCTTGGAGATACGATCGAAGCAAGATCAATTGGTCAAACCTATGGAAATTCCACGACCTTGAAAAAATTGCCAATTGGTTCTGTGAAAACGAATATCGGGCACACAGAATCAGCAGCGGGAATCGCCGGATTGATCAAAACTGTACTTTCAATAAAGCATCGAGAAATACCGCCGAATCTCAATTTTGTTCATCCTAATCCTGCAATTGATTTTGAAAATCTCGGAATTCGGGTTCCCGTTGAAGTTGAACCCTGGCGCAACTCGGGTGGCGAACCACTTATCGCGGCTGTCAATTCTTTTGGCTTTGGTGGTACGAACGCGCATGCAATCCTTCGTCAAGCACCCAAGTCCTGGAATATTCGCTCAGAAGGGCATAAGAAACCGCTTGTTCTTCCACTAACCGGCCCTACATCTGATGCAGTCACTGAATTGCAAAGCACTGCGATTAAATTAACCGATGCCAACTCAGCATGTCACACACTCGGCCGTAGACCTCGATCTACAATTCGGCAAGCCTGCGTTTTGTCGGGCCAACAAATCATAAGCGCTCTAAGAGTATCAGACGACAAAAACTTTTTACAAGTCGAAAGTCCATCAGAACAGCTGAGATTCCCAATAGCATTTGTATTCAATGGGATAGGCAGCAATTGGCTTTCAAATGAAGGGGGGCTGTACGCCAGCGAACCTGAATTTCGTTCGGTGATCGATCTCTGTGATTCTCTGTTCCAATCGATTTCCCCCTCATTCGCAATCCGGTCTTTCTTCACGAAAAAAGCTCTATCAAGACAACCAAGTGTCGAACTCTCACATGCAGTTCACTTCTCATTGCAAATCGGATTGACTGAATTATGGAAGTCGTGGGGTATTCAACCACAAGCCGTCGTTGGACATAGTGTGGGGGAAATTGCTGCAGCGTACGCTGCTGGATGTATTGATTTATGCAAAGCTGTCAAGATTGTAGCCTTAAGGGCAAGAGCTTTACAAAAGCTATGCGGTTCCGGTTTGATGTTGGCAGCCTCCATTTCCCCGCAAATAGCACAAAGCTACATTGAAGATGGCAATGATGAACTTTTTATCGCAGCCATCAACAGTCCATCTTCAATTACATTTTCGGGCACCTCGACTGCGATTCGGTTACTCGAAATTGAACTTAAGAAAAAGGGCGTGTTTTGTCGAGAACTCGAACTTCCTGTTCCTTTCCATAGCCCACTGATTGATCAGTGTAGTACCGAAGTTCGAGCCTCCATTGACGAATTGTCAATTGCACGCATGGATTGCCGCTGGTTTTCTTCGCTCAACGGACTTGAAATTCAAAACCAAACAAAGGACATTGATTTCTGGTGGAGGAACTTTCGCTCACCGGTTCGATTTGAGGACGCGTTGAATAATTGTTTGGCGGAAAGTTTTCGGGTGTTTGTAGAGATCGGACCACACCCCTACCTTGGACTTAATATCAGTGAGTGTCTACAAAAGAAAAATTTGGTGGGTCACGTCGTTGGCTGCTTGAAAAAAAACGAGAACGACGATCAGACTATTCGCTCAGCAGCTGCGACTTTGTTTAACTTGGGATGCAATATCAACTGGGAAAGAATAAACCCCAAGTCAAGCGTTTGCGATCTACCCAAAACAAAATTCAATCGAAAAAGATTTTGGCTACACAACGATATACATTGCGCTTCAATTGCCCCAGAATTGAATCTGCCTGTTATCAACTCTCAACCGATTACCAAGACTGGTGAACCAAATCTTCATGTTTGGGATATTCCACTAATTGTCCGAGATTGGCCATGGTTAAACAAACATCGTCTCTACGGTGAAACGATTTTTCCGGCAGCCGGATATATCGAAACTGTACTCGAGTCAGCTAAGCATCGATTTGGTGACAAAGCACTCGAAATAAATTCGATGGAATTTATAAAACTTCTCCAGCTAGACCAGTCCAGCAAAGAATATTCAATTTCGCTTTGTTTGGAAGTCGCCGACGACCAAAAATCTGAATTGATACGCTTTCAATTCCAAGACCAACCGGGCCTGTCCAATTATTGTCAAGGTAAGCTGAAGAGACTCTACTTACCTAATCCTGAATTTCGACAAGTGCAATTTGAGGAATTTACTTCAGGTAACGAGTCAGAGTGGATGAACCGAGTTCAATTCAATCTACCAGGATTTGAAGGAGACTTTGCCACTTGGATAATTCGAAACGCTAAACTTCTAAGCGAATCCGAAGCAATGCTCGAAATTGAATTTGGTGATCGTGACGCTACACAGCTGAATTATTCAATCGATCCATCATTGCTCGATATCTGTTTTCGAGCAGTATCCATGTTGATTAACGATTCTAAGTTATTTCTTCCAATCGAAATCAACAGACTCCAATATTGGCGCAAACCTAGTCGAAAGCTTCGATGTAGCATTTTTGTTACTCAACTCACAGAAGAGTCCTTCTCCGCGAATATTGATATTGCGGATGTTTCCGGCAAGCTTTGCGCCAGAATATACGAGCTAAAACTTCAGTCGTTCACATCAAATCGCTCCAATCAATTCATCGAAAATTTAAGTCCTGATGTCTATGTGCCGAAATGGGTTCGGCATCAGCACAGTTTCGCATTGACATCCGGTGCTATTCGCCAAAGACTATCAGAATTTGCACTTACGCGCTCAAACGCCTACCAAAGAGATGTTTACTATGAATACGTCGCTCAGGAATTAGAGCGAATTACGATTGCATACATTGGACAAGCATTACAGGAGTTGGGGCTTGAAACATCCAAACCTACATCCATTTCGTTTAGTAGTCTGATGCGAAAATGTGATGTCGATTACCAACAAGAAAAACAATTTTTCTCTTGTCTAGAATTACTAGAACGTAATCAATTCATAGTATTCACCAACAAAGAATCAGTTAATGTCGAGTTTCTGCATGAAGTTCCTCATCATCCTCAACAAGTACTATCAAAAATACTAAATCTTCCGTATCTCGCTGAGTACTTGTCTGAGTTACTTTTGATCACTCGCTGTGGGGAGAACTTAGCAAAAGTCCTTTCCGGACAAATGACAGGATTAGATTCTCTGTTCCCGAACGGGTCGGTAGACGACCTTCGAAACTTCTACAGCAATTCTCCGACTTGTCGAATTTATAACGAAGTGCTGTGTGAATCTATCGAACTGTTGCTGGAAAGTTGGGTAGAAGACAGGCCCTGTCGTATTTTGGAATTAGGAGGCGGGACTGGGGCTTTACTAAACCTGTTAACACCAATATTGTCAAGGTATCGAATCGAGTATACCTTTTCCGATATTTCGCAAATCTTTTTACGACATGCGAAAACGAGATTTCGTGAACTTGACTTTGTTACATATCAACAGTTCGATGCTGATTCTGATCCGTTTGTTCAAGGCTTCACCCACCACGAATTCGACTTAATATTAGCATCCGACACGCTTCACCTCGCACGTAGTCTCGAATTTACTTTTCAACAAATTCGCTGGTTGCTGCAACCCAATGGTCATTTGCATTTTGTCGAACTGACGAATGAGCCGTCTTGGGCGAGAATCGTTTTTGGAATGTTGAGTGGTTGGTGGCACCGTACCCACACCATTGAACGAAGTTGCAGTCCCAGTCGATCTCGCGATGAGTGGGAAAATAAATTAGCTCAGCATGGGTTTGAATGCCTCACCGCGTTGGGAGATGCAACTGAAATTGCAGGTTCGTTACACACTGTATTCGTCGCACGCAGAAGTGCTGAATTTCCCCTTCCGTATTCGCAAAAGGCCTATGTTGAACGCAATTCAATAATTTTTTGTGACGATAGTCCTTTTTCCAAACAATTCATCCAAAATTTTGGATCTCAATCAGTTGTTATCGTTAAATCTGGAGAAGAATTTTTACAATCCAAGCTAAGTTTTTCAATTCGATCAAATCATAGAGAAGATTTCATTCGACTATTCAGAGTGATTCTTCGACAACGAATGTTTCCGCAAGAGGTAATTTACCTATGGAACTTCTCAACAACCAGCTCCTTAAACAAAGGCCTTAGCTTCTTCGACACTGGTCCGTCTCCCACTCTTACGATTTCATATATTTTGCAAGCTTTGGATCAATTCTCGAAAAGAATCAACAACTTTGCGATCATCACGTCAAACGCTCAGGTGGTAAGCAATAAGATTGAATTTTCAGGTTGCTTGCAGGCGAGGTTGTGGGGAGTCGGCCGAACCTTAGCAAACGAATACTCTGATCTCCATTGTCGACTGATCGATGTAGATTCATCAGATTCGGATTCAGTCCTAGCTTTGTATGACTTCATTCATTCAAATTCCGAAATACAAGAACTAGCCCTTCGAAATAACCAGATCTATACACCGATTCTATGCCCTATCTCTTCTTTTCAATCTGAAGCTCAAGCTACTCGACTACGATGTATTCGACCTGGCGATCTCGAAAGTCTACAGTTTCAGCCGATTACTCGTCCTGTTCCAGAAAACAATGAAGTTCTGATTCAAGTCGCAACGACTTCACTGAATTTTCGTGATGTGATGGTAGTTCTGAAAGCTATACCAGACAACATGATCAATCAAGGATACATGCAGCATTCCATCGGTATCGAATGTACAGGAACAGTCGTCGAAATCGGTCAAGGCGTACAGACATTGAAAGTGGGAGATAAAGTGATTGCCCTAGCCAAACATAGTTTTGCTAGCCACGTAACTGTGAATGAAAACTTTGTTTGTCCTATGCATGCTCCACTTGGATACGAAGCTAGCGCTGGTGTACCAACCGCTTACATCACTGCTTTACACTGTTTCAGTCGAATAACCAAACTGCAGTCGAATCCATCAATTCTTATCCATTCTGCATCGGGCGGAGTCGGCTTGGCCTTGGTGAACCTGGCACAATCTCGAAACCTTCCAATTTTCGCGACTGCAGGGTCTGCAGAAAAGAGAAGATACCTCAGACTTAGAGGGGTTCGTTATGTATCTGATTCTCGCTCGAATTCGTACGTAGAGGATATCTTGCAATGGACCGACCAGGAAGGCGTCGATATAGTGATCAACTCCTTAAGCGGCGAATTAGCCATTGCAAACCGCAAAGTCCTGAAACTAGATGGTTTGTTGATTGAACTAGGCAAAAGCATTGATCGTGATTTGGTTCATCAAAGTATCCGTTCAACAAGTACTCAAATCAGCATCGATATTGTCGACATTGATCAATTGTGGAAAGAAGACTCTGCTTTGACTTCAAGCTATCTGCAGCAAATATTCACAAAAATTCATAAGCAAGAATTACCCGCTCTGCCTTATCGAGTTTTTTCATCGGAAAATGTTGTTGAAGCATTTCGGCACATGGTAGCTGCCAAGCATATCGGTAAAGTCGTAGTTTCGATGCAGCAAAAATTTAAACCACAGCTCAAACACGAATTTCAAATTCGTACAGATACGACTTACTTGGTAGCAGGAGGAACCCGAGGTTTTGGTTTCGCAACGCTTCAATGGTTATGTGAACAAGGCGCACGATTTGTAGTCGTCATTTCCAGATCGCCCAAAGGTTCCGATCAATTTCAAAATTTTGTTGACCGAACTCTTACTTCCGATGTTCAAATTCAGCACATTGTTTGTGACATCACAAACCAAAGTGAGCTTATATCGAAGCTCCAGCAAATCAACGATATCTTTCCGGTCGTTCGTGGAGTGATCCATTGTGCATCAAATATTGATGACCACCTACTTGCCACATTGACGGAACAAAGTGATCGAATCTCCAGTTCTGCCAAAGTCTTGGGTGCGTGGAATCTTTATCACGCTACCAAGCAATCGAAACTAGATTTTTTTGTGCTTTATTCGTCTGTTGCTTCATTACTCGGACCTGCCGGTCAAGCATCCTACAGTGCTGCAAACGCTTTTTTGGATAGTTTTGCCGATTACCTCCGAGACCAGAACGTTCCAGCGACATCGGTAAATTGGGGTGCAGTTTCTGATTTCGGCTATGTTGCTGACAATCCTAAACAATCCATCGAAACCATTGAAAAGTTTGGAGTTTTACCATTCCCTGCGAAGAAGATGCTAGATTCTCTTCACCGAGCTCCGAACGAAAAATACGAGTCGAGACTGCTCGTCACGGGCCATCGGAAACAGAATCGTAATTTTAATGGCAGGCTGCGCTATCAGCAGTCGCTAACTGTTGGTGCTCAGTCGAACGAATCAGATCAATTGCTGCCCGTTTCTAAATCTAGAAATTTACAACAAACAGTACTCGCCTGCGTGGCTCGAGTGTTTGAAATGGAAGAAGAGGAAATTGATATAGGAGAACCGCTTGTCCACTATGGCTTAGACAGTTTAATGGCAGTGGAACTCTCCCATTTTCTCAAATCACGCTGCGACGTAATTATCGCTGCGGCTGAACTACTAGAACCACTTTCAATCAACGAAATCGTTCGCCATCAAACCGATTCAGTAAACTAAGTCCCGCTTCAAAGCGATGAATGAAGAGAAAATGAAATGAATACATCGAGGTCCAAAGGTACCCCAACTGTCAAAATCGACAATGATCGAGTTAGAGTCACAGAATGGCATTTTACACCGGGCGCAGAAACCGGTTTCCATAGACATGAATGGGACTACATTGTCGTCCCGGTAACGAGTGGAAATTTGTTGATCGTTGATAATGATGAAAATGAAGTAATATCAAAACTGACTCTAGGCGAGCCCTATTTTAGAAAAGCGAGCGTTGAACACAATGTCATCAACGACAATCCAATGAATTTCAAATTTATTGAGATAGAGCTACTTTGACAAGGGATATTTTCTCTTAGAGTTCGATTTTATTAATTGCTTTAAGGTGAATTCGATCCGCTGTAGCTAATGAACTTTACCCTCGAGTCATGACCAGAATGCAGGATTAAACAATGATACAAGCAGCTTCAATAGGTTTAGGTCGGTGGTCGGATCAACTAGCTGAATCCATACACGGTCAATCTGAAGCTATTCAAATTACTTCATGCTATTCGAGAAGTAAACAATCGTGTTCGGAATTCTCTAAAAAATTCGGCACTACTATTCATAAGTCTTATGAGGCAGTACTATCAGATTCAACAATTGATGCAGTAATCATAACAACTCCCCATTCATTGCATGCAAAACAGGTAAGCCAAGCTGCTGAAGCCGGAAAACATGTATTTGTAGAAAAACCGTTTACCTTAACGGTAGAAAGTGGAAGAAAAGCGGCAGCTAAATGTGAGTCCGCGGGAGTCGTTTTAGCGGTAGGTCAAAATCGACGATTCTCAGTTGTCACAAAGCACGTCAAAATACTTCAAGCAAACGGGGATTTTGGTACCTTACTTCACATGGAAGCAAATTTTTCGATTCCGAGTGCCTTGGCCTACACTCCAGATCTATGGCGCGTCAGCCGAGTAGAGAGTCCTGCCGGTGGGATTTCTTCGCTGGGTATTCATCTTATTGATTTGCTGTGCTTTTTTGGAGGAAATATCGTACGTGTGAACGCTCAAGCAAAAAGAAGAGCTGTAGCTCTCGACATGGATGACACCACCTCCGCTTTGTTCGAATTCGGGTCCGGAGCGACCGGCTATTTGGGGTGCATGTTTGTTTGTCCGTACACATCATTTTTGAATTTGTATGGTACTAAAGCCAACGCTTTCACTGAGCTTGATGCCGGAAACTTGCGAATTCAATACGCCACTAAACCACTGAGGCCGATAACACTCAAACCAACGAACACTCTTAGAGCAGAGCTAGAGGAATTTGCGGTTGCATGTAAAGGCGGAAAGCCATTTCGCGTTACCCCGGAACAAGCAATTAGTAATGTTGCTGTGATGGAGGCAATAGCAGCATCAGCTAAGAAACGTATAGCTGTAGATATTGATGAAGAGTTTGCTACTGCTTGGACCAGATCAATAGATTAATCTGAGAATAAATTTTGTAAAAATTTTATTCTCTATATCCGAGCTAACGCCATATATCGACGTCGATACCTTGTTCGATAAAATGGTCAGCTCTAGCTGATATATATCTTTGAAAACTTGGTTCTTGCTTGAAAGATCCACTGTTGACATAATCAAGTAAAGACTGGGTATGAAAAATCTTGAACCATGCTTCAGACCGTATTACCTCTTCCCCGGTTCGGTCGAAAAGAACAATGGTTGGCGCATAGGAAATGTTTAGTTCTGATGCCCATTCTCTAGAATTTGTTTGCTTACCTGCAGTGGAGACAAGTGGTTCATCTGACCACATATCCAACTGAATCACGTCAAATTTTGTTAACAGATTACGCGTCTGTGGATCGACCAATACTTTTTCGTGTAGGGTTTCACAATTCGGGCAATGTTTCTGTTCGAAAAAAACAGCGATTGGACGCTGATTTGCATCTTGTGTCCGAGCCAAATTGTAAGGTGGTGATGAAAAAAATGGTTCGTCAATCAAATGATCCAAACTCTTTTCTGCAGAAGAGTGGAGGCGCACATACTCTCGGTAAGGCAAATTTCTTTCTTGTTGCTCGGCGACAAAATTTATAGCGGTTAGAAAATTGTCAGGTGGCAAATACCCGTTTAATTTCAAGATGGGCTGACCCCGCTCATCGAAAAACAGTAGTGTCGGTGTGAATTGAACGTTCAGGGCAGCTGCAAATTCCTTTTCAGTGAATGACTGACCTTCAACAGTGACGACTTCTCTATCACCCCACATATTAATTGCAATGACATCGAACTTTTCCTGCATCAATTCAACGATGTCCTTTTGGCTTAAATTGCGCTCAACTAGCAAATTGCAATAGGGACAGCCATCCTGGTGAAAAACAAGCATAACGCGTTTCCCAGCTTGGGCCGCTTCCTCAATGTCATCTGAGAATTCTAGAAAGCTTTCTTTGAACCAAGATGGATATTCTGTTGGCTTCGCGCCTGAGAACACTCCAAGATTGCCTGAAGAAGATACTGATTCCACTTCGGTTTGCTGAGCCAATCCTAAATTGGAAGATCCCAAAGTTAGGACCATCAAAATTAAAAACGTCATGAAATTTTTACACTCTTGACTTCCCACTAATCTCTCCTTGTCGTGCTTAGAAACTCGTTAGTTTTGAGGAAATTAATTTAGAACTTGAAAGCTGTTGTACGACTTCCTTTCACTTTGCTCCTTACTGTTCCGAGCTTCGAACAAAGACTTATGTAAGTGAGCAAATGCTCGCCAATACTCAGGCTTCCAAAATCTAATCGCTCTAGCTGAAGTATTGGGCAACAAAAAAACCTTGGTGCTTCCAACCTCGTAACCCGCTTGGAGTCCGTAGTCTAGCTTAATAATTCTGCGTTCCTTGAAGGCGAATTGAATGAACATTCGACAGTTGTTTTTTCCGTTAAATGCCAAAAAATAAGGTTTAAATTTTCTGACCTTTTCAAGAACGTCAGCAGGCGAATCCCCTGAGCCGGACAATTCGTGATCACTTCCAGATTCAGATTTATTGATATCAGTCAAACCAATCCCATAATTTGGCAGGATCTGATATTCACTTGGTGAAAGCCGTCGGTCAGTCAATCCCGTCGCAGCCAAAGCTTTCCAAAATTTGTTTGAAGGATGAGCATAATAGGCTCGCTGACGTGCCGATTCAGGACTCGGCGCCCTGCCACAGAAAACAGTGATCAAATTGTGCTCAAGAACATCCGGAAGAATATATTTTGATCTCTCTACCACAGATAAATTTATCGAAGTCCTAATTTTGTGCCAACTTGAAGACCCGAAGTTGGAATGTGAGGAATTTCTGTCTGGAATCTACTATCAGAAAATTCTTCGTACAGATCAAACACTCTAGCCATTCGCTCGACAATACCTTTATAGACTACTGCCACCAAATACCCTGCTTTCAAATTTCGATTATAGTGAAACAACCGAATCGAGGACGAACCAGAAATTTTCAGATGAGTCATTGGTCCTCGCTGAAGAGTTTGGTGTTCTTCGTATCGATCCAAGTAACTTCGAGAAGTCATTCGTACTGCCCATTGTTCCGATGATTCTCGCTCTTCTGAGGTCAATTCGCCTAAATATGTTGGTACGCCGACAGATTTTTCGTATTCCTCAATCAGTAAGTCAGGTAAATGCGCCCAATCGGACGAACGACCTTCTTGCTTTAGCGTCGTTATCCTTTTTTGCATTGTCTTCAGCGCGAATTCATGAAATATTTGACAAGGTGCATTGACAATTTCCGCCATCGTCTGATAATCGAAGTCATTCAGAATGTTACCGACCACGACGTGCGCTTCGCCGATTTGCCCACCACCTATACCTGCGATACGCTTTCCAGTTACCTCAATTTCGTTGGTATATAAGAGTTCTGCATGCAAGCCGATCCGGCGTAAAGTACGGATAGGAGCTTCTAGTTTAGCCTTAAACGCGATTGCTGGGATACTCGGACTTCGACGTTTATGAAAAATACACTGATAAAACAGTTGTTGTTGATCGAGGTAAGTCAATCCACCGCCTAAACGCCGTCGCATGACCGGATACCGATACTTGGCACGCGCATGTGAACTGATGACTTGTCCACTGCTTTGGTGAAAGCCAATGCAGAAGTAGGGGTCACGCGGAATACATAGAACGATTGTGTCCGGCGAACTCACAGACATGCAATCGGCAATCGCGTGATAAATCGATTGGGATTCGAGATTCGTGACGATACCGAGATTGAGTATACGTACAGCTCTGCCTGAACTCACCGAAAGTGATTTAAGTCTGAAATAAAGTTGCGGGAAAAATATCTTCAGAAATTAAATTCATAAAGATTTCTCTTCAACCAATCAACTTCAAATTAAATTTACGCTTCCTCGAGTGCCTCGACAGATTCCGGTATTGTCTGCCCACCGTCAACAACAATCGTTTGTCCAGTGATATAAGCTGCCTCATCGGACGCAAAAAACAGTGCTGCATTTCCAATATCTTCGACAGAACCCAATCGTTTTAGCGGAATTGATGTTGCCATAGTTTCCAAATAATCCTCACCCAATCCGATCAAACCTTCAGTAACAATATTTCCAGGCATCACTGCATTGATCGTAATTCCGTATTTCGCAAATTCCATACAGGCGGTTTTCATGAATCCAATCTGACCAGATTTACTTGCTCCATAGTGAGTCCAACCCGGATAACCAGTTATGGGACCTGTAATGGAAGATGTCAGAACAATCCTCCCACCATTGCTTTTCTTTAGGTAAGGTAAACAACTTTTTATCGAGTGAAAAGTACCTTTCAGATTTACGCCGAGTACCAGATCCCATTCTTCACCTGACATATTTTCAAGATGGCTCTGAGGGAAAATCCCAGCGTTGGAACATAGCACGTCAACACCACCATGACGTTCATTAGCTGCTGCTGCCATAGCGTCCATTTGTTCTGAGCTTGTAACATCTGCCGCAAAGGCGGATGCAATTCCCCCGTCGTTGCAAATTTCTTCAGCAGTCGCTTCCGCATCTGACATACCTCGTGCAACAATAAGTACCTTAGCACCATGTTTCGCAAACACCTGCGCGATACCCTTGCCAATACCTTTACTTGATCCGGTTACAACAACTGATCGGCCTCGAATAGAAGTTAACATGAATCAATTACCTCCTTGTGTTCTTTGAATGATGTTTACAGGCGAATAAGACTGTTTCACCTAAGCTCAATAGTATAGTCATTAGATTTTGAAATCAGAGCTTTGCTCGACTGAAATCATACTGAGTTATCAAATATTCGATACATAGTGTCAAGTATCGAAAGCGTCAAAAACACTAAACTGACAAACTATCAATGAATTAATGTTTCTGACAAAGTCGTGGGAGAGGTAAATATGGTGGAAACGAAGCAGGAGTTTCTTGAACGTACCAAACAATATTGGAATCCAGGAAAAACAACTGATTGGCAAAACTTCGGGGTGGACTTAGTCATTGACCGTCGAGAAGGATATTACCTCTATGATATGGATGGCAAGCGACTGATTGATGTTCACTTAAACGGGGGAACGTACAATCTTGGGCATCGCAATCCGGAAGTAGTAGCCGCTGTTAAAGAGGGAATGAAGTACTTTGATATTGGTAATCACCACTTTCCTTCGTTAATGCGTACTCATGTTGCGCAAATGCTTGAAGAGTGCACACCGGAAGGATTAAAGTATACGATCTACGCATCAGGTGGTGGTGAAGCTATCGATATTGCTTTGAAGTGTGCTCGGCACGCAACTCAACGCCGAAAGCTTATCTGTATTGATCACTGCTATCACGGCCACACAGGTCTTGCGGTTCAAGTGGGCGATGACCGTTTTTCGAAATTATTTCTCAGCGATGCACCTCAGCAGGAAGTTGTTAAGGTGCCGTTTAACGACCTCGATGCAATACTACGGGAGATTCGATATGGGGACGCAGCGTGCGTCATCATTGAAACAATTCCTGCGACCTATGGGTTTCCGATGCCGCAAGAGGGTTACTTGGCAGCAATTCGAAACGAGTGCGTTAAGTATGACACATTGTTCATTGTAGACGAAGTCCAAACAGGTTTGATGCGATGCGGGGAATTGTGGGGAATTGACACCTATGGCGTCAAGCCTGATATTTTGGTTACTGGTAAAGGGCTGTCAGGCGGAATTTATCCAATTGGCGCAGTAGTAGTGAACGAACGAGCAGGTGCTTGGTTGAAAGAAGATGGTTGGGGACATATGTCAACATTTGGCGGCGCGGAACTCGGTTGTATCGCGGCAGCCAAAGTTCTCGAAATTTCTCAGCGCACCGAAGTTCGCTCAATGGTTCACTACATTTCACAATATGTGCGCAATGGTCTCGAACTGTTACGAACTATTTTTCCAGACTTTTTCATCGGTGTTCGCCAAAGAGGCGTTGTAATGGGGCTGGAGTTCAATCACCCGGAAGGAGCAGTTCATGTTATGAAAGCATTGTTCAATAACGGTATCTGGGCTATATTTTCTTCGTTGGATCCCCAAGTTCTGCAGTTTAAGCCCGGGATTCTTGTCGACAAAGATCTGTGTGACGACATCTTAAACCGATTAGAAACTGCTTTGGGACAAGCCCAAGCGGCTGCATTTAAAGATCGATCAATGAATCGAACAACAGCCGCTAGCAGTCAACGTCAAAACGATCGATATGCCAATGCAGCCTAATTTTAAAAACGGAGTTCAGAATGTCAGAATTTGAAACGTTACCGCATGACCAACAACTGATACTACTTGAAAGAGTTGCCAATAATGCAGTCGCACATTATGACTTGCCTTCAGATGTAAATGTAAAGCTGATAAATCTTTCTGAAAACGCCACCTATCGTGTAGATGATCTGGCATCCGGTCGAAAGTGGGCGCTTCGAGTACATCGGGAGGGCTATCACTCAAGACTCGCAATCGCTTCGGAACATGCTTGGACCGATGCACTACGCGAAGATGCAGGGGTCATTACACCCGTAATCGTAGCTGGAATTGACGGCGAAAATATTCAGTCTGTTGTTGCGGATGAAATGCCCGGTGGACCGCGTCATGTTGTTATGTTTGATTGGGAATCCGGAATAGAGCCTCCGGAAACAGACCTACTCGGACCATTCGAACTTCTCGGCAGTGTTTCGGCGCAGATGCATCATCACTCGAAAAATTGGGAACGACCATCTTGGTTCGAACGCTATACCTGGGACTACGAAACCAGTCTAGGCTCCAACTCACATTGGGGAAGATGGCAGGATGGAATGGGGATGACAGCTGAAAGGGAGCAACTGTTCGGTGAGACCGCACAACGAATAGAATCTCGTCTAGAGACTTACGGGCAAGATCGAGACCGATGGGGATTGGTGCACTGTGACATTCGCCTTGCCAATTTGTTGATTGATAATGACGTGACCAAAGTAATTGACTTTGATGACTGTGGATTTAGTTGGTTTATGTACGATTGTGCTACAGCACTGAGCTTCATTGAAACGAGAGAAGATGTTCCTGAGCTTATTCAAGCATGGTGCCGTGGGTATCGTTCGGTCATGAATTTGTCCGAAGAGGATGAAACCGAAATTCCGAGCTTTGTGATGCTTAGACGTCTATTATTGGTAGCTTGGATCGGTTCTCATTCAGAAACCGACCTTGCACAGTCAATGGGACTAGCCTTCACAGCTGAAACTGTTGAGCTTTGCAAAGCCTATCTTTCAAAGTTCCCATAATAATGGCAGTCATTTCATCTTCTTTTGACTGTAGTTTGAACAAACAGGGGAATTTTTCTAAACAGATTACAGATTAGACGGTCAAAATAAACTTAGCGAGTGAACTGAACAAACAGCTTTGAAGTTGATTTCCTACCTGGTGTAGCTTGAAACGATAGCCAAAGTCAGTGATCGAATTCAGTTATTTCAGAATTGACGTTTTCACAAAATCAAACTAGAAAATTACGAGATGCTGTAATTCTTGCTCGCTAAGCCGACTAATCGTAAACGCTGTCTGTGCTAAATGTTGGTAATCGCAGCAACTTAATTTTGACTTCGAACACGTTAACCATTTCTTTAAGCGCAATAAGGGCTTAAATCCTTTCAGTGCGAGCCTAAAATTCTACAGGTTCTAAGCTGACTCAGGTATCGAGATTGCTTTTTCCAAGTCTAGACTAAGATCTTTTAGTACAGCAAGGGTCCATTAGATTAGGCAATTTCGGAGCGGAGGCTACATTGATGATTGAAAGCTACGTAAACTTGATTTCATCTATTGAATTTCGTTGATTTCTAGTATGATTGTAGACATCATCCAAATTTCAATTGAAAGTGAGCATCGTTTTCCTACTCGCTCTCAAATTCATCGTTCAATTTCTCATATTTATGATCCAAATCTCGAAAAAAACTCAAATGAAAGCTATAAAAGATCCCTTTTACTTCGTTATAGTAGTTTTAGGTCTTGTCATCGCTGCATCACCAGTCAATGCCGAACAACCAATGGTTTACCAACAAGAAGCAGGAATTGCGATCAATGGTTATGACGCTGTCGCTTACCATAAAGTCAATGAACCAATCGAAGGTAGCGAAAGTTTCACAACAATGTGGAATGGCGCGACTTGGTTCTTTGTTTCTGCTGAAAATCGAGATCTGTTTGTAGCAGATCCGGAAAGATGGGCACCCGCTTACGGCGGCTATTGTGCTTGGGCGGTATCTAACAATTACTTGGCATCAACAGATCCAGATGCTTTTTCAGTCGTCAATGAACGACTTTTCTTAAATTTCAATAAGAGAATTCGTAATCGATGGAGCAAAAACACTGCGAAAAACATTAGCAAGGGTGATAAGAATTGGCCAGAGGTACTGAAGTCTAACTAGAATCATCAAGTCTATATTTGTTTAACAACAATATAAGAATTATGATTTGAAGTTGTCGATTACGGGAATGAGCTAAGAGTTTGAATTGAGTGGGTATGTGATTCAAGTTTGAACATCGATCTAGTCTGTATATCGCACTGAAATTTAGCCTCGGATTAATTTGCTTATAATGACGAATTAAGCTTAAGTCATGTTTCTATAGAATCGAGCTGTACCTAATCGCAAAGAGGATGATTCAAATAAAATATTATCCGTTAATCTAAATTTTGTTTTAAGACTACTAAAGAGAGATTTATTCAAATGCCCTTACTACTGAAATATTTTGTTTACCCCGCCTTTGCTATTGTGCTGTTTGGAAGTTCTCTGGTTTTCGCAGCGGAAGGAAGTCTAAGCGTAAAAAAAGGCATTGTCGTTGACGCGTCCGCAACCGAGGTGTGGGATTACCTCCGTGACTACAATGCGATGGAAGATTGGCATCCCGCCATCGTTGATTCTTTTATGGTTGGTGATGGAATGGCAAAGGGTACTATCCGAGTACTTATTTTGTCAGGTGATGCTAGAATCGTCGAAGAGTTGATTCGATTCGATGATCAAAAAATGTACTATACCTACAAGATCACCGATAGCCCTCTTCCACTCGCAAACTACGAAGCGACTTTATCAGTGGAATCTTCCAATCGTGACTCGAAAGTTGTTTGGGCATCTACATTCGATGCGAAAGATGTAGCTGACCAAGAAGCCACAGATTTAGTAACCGGCGTTTACCAAGCTGGACTAGAAGCGATACGAGCGAATTTCGAGTGATTTTTGTAACATTTGATTCAACGTAACATCAACCACCGTGATTCGTATAAGATTGAATAGACTTTTCGCTGTACTTTTGAGCACAATCGTGCTGAACACTGCCCTAGCGGCAGAAGTAAACGTTGACATTGTGTATTTGGGTATCGATGAAGTGCCACATGTTCCGTTAACTTTATTGGAAGTTCCCGTAGAAGATAATGGTGTACGTGGTGCGGAACTGGCTCTGAATGACAATATCACGACCGGCCGTTTTTTGGGTCACACATACAAGCTTCAAGTTGTAAAACCAACAGCTGAGAATCTCAAAAGCACTTTTCTTGAGCTGCTTCAAGAAGGTAATCAGTTATTTATTGCTGACCTGCAAGTAGACAATCTCAAAATGGTAGCCTCTCTGCCCGAAGCAGAGCTTGCCCTTCTTTTCAATGTCCGAGCCCCGGACGATGAACTTCGAAACGCTTCATGCAGTCGAAACACACTGCACATTCTGCCTAGTCGGTCGATGCTAGTAGATGGACTCGCGCAGTACCTTGCCTGGAAGAAATGGCGGGAGTGGATATTGATTGTTGGGCAGACTGAACCTGACAGGCTCTATGCCGATGCTGTGCGACGCGCAGCCAATCGATACGGTGCAAAAATCGTATCGGAAGTTCAGTGGGATTTTGATACGGGTGCCCGCCGGACCGACTCCGGCCACGTCAATGAACAGCAGGAAGTTCCAAACGCTACGCAAACCCGAGATTACGAAATCGCTATCGTGGCTGATGAAAGTGATAACTTCGGTGAATTCCTGAGTTATCGTACCTATAGACCTCGACCAGTAGCCGGGACGCAAGGCCTGATTCCGACCGCCTGGCATCGTGCTCACGAACAATGGGGTGGTACTCAGCTGCAGCGTCGATTCAAAAAACTCGCCGCTCGGGATATGACCGCTCGGGACTATGCGGCGTGGGCGGCGATGCGAGCAATTGGTGAAGCGGTTGTCAAAGCCAATGCGGCAGACCCGGCGAGTCTACAGGCTGCATTGTTTGATCCCAGCTTCAAGCTCGCCGCATTCAAAGGAGTTCCCTTAACTTTTAGAACTTGGAATGGTCAGATGCGCCAACCTATTTTGGTTTCTGGTCCTCGCTCGTTGATTACCGTTTCTCCACAACGACAGTTTCTTCACGAAAGATCACCGTTGGATACTCTTGGTTATGACCTGCCAGAAAGTGATTGCACTCAATTTGAAAACTAAGTATTTCAAATCATGTAAGAATAATTTGATAATGCTGGACCAGAAGCACTAAGCTCGTCCGAATTCTAAAATCATAAGTTAGGTTACCTAATCCTTTTACGCCAAGATATTTGGTCTTTTTGCAAATATGAGGGAAAAATGGAAAAATTAAATTTAAATTACTTACCAATTATTCTGTTGTCGGTACTATCTGTTTCAACGGTACCCGCATCTGCTTATTCGGTCTACGTTTCAAACGAAAAAGACAATTCAATTACGGTAATTGATAGTGAATCCTTGGAAGTTACACATACGATTGAAGTAGGTGAGCGTCCACGAGGAATCGAGCTCAGTAAGGACAAAAGTCAGTTATACATTTGTACTAGTGACGATAACCATATTGAAGTTATGGATCTTGAGAAACATGAAGTGATCTATACATTACCATCCGGTCCTGACCCAGAACTTATAGTTTTAGGACCTGAAGGAAAACTGCTTTATGTCGCCAACGAAGATGACAATCTAGTAACTGTTGTCGACCTCGTGAATCGACGAGTCGTAGTTGAAATTCCTGTTGGTATCGAACCTGAAGGTCTCGGTATTAGTCCAGACGGTAAATGGCTAGTGAATACGTCGGAAACTACCAATATGGCGCATTTCATCAACCTAGAAACGAACGAAGTGGAACACAACGTTCTCGTTGACACTCGTCCAAGGGTTGCTCAGTTTACCGCGGATGGAAGCCAAGTTTGGGTTTCTTCAGAAATTGGAGGAACGGTTTCAGTGATCGACACGAGTTCTCATCAAATTCTGAAGAAGATTACCTTTGAAATTGCCGGACTTCGCGCCGAATCTATTCAGCCTGTGGGTATTCAAATTGGACATGATGGAAAACATGTTTTCGTTGCCTTGGGACCAGCAGCCAGAATAGCAGTGATCGACGCTGACAGCTTCGAAGTAGTTGACTATTTGCTGGTGGGACAAAGAGTTTGGAATTTGGCCTTGTCTGCTGATGGCAGTAGAGTTTACACAACGAATGGAGTCAGTAATGACGTGTCGGTTATCGACACTAAATCACTGAGAGTCTTGAAATCTATTCGTGTAGGCCGATTGCCTTGGGGAATTTTAACTCGAGAATAGGAGCTGCTAGTACGCACTCTTATTTTTTATCGGTATGGAAAAAGATGCTTTTTTGCCGGTCGCCCTGGAACTGAATCAGGTAAGCTACAGCTATACGTCAAAATCTTTAGCACTTGATACTGTTAGTTTTTCTGTTTCAGCAGGTTCATTTGCCGTGCTGTTGGGAGCGAATGGAGCGGGTAAAACTACGCTTTATTCGCTCTCTACACGCCTTTTCAATACTCAGAACGGTAACATTCATATATTCGGCTGTCATTTAAAAAAACAGCCGTCTAAAGCACTTTCGCAGATTGGTGTCGTCTTTCAACGCCAGACACTTGATCTCGATATAACCGTGAAACAAAATTTACATTACCATGCCGCATTACATGGCATGAGTAAAAGAGCCGCACATGAACGTGCGAATCATTGCATGATTCGACATGAAATTCAAGAGTTTGCTGATCATAAGGTTGGGCGACTCAGTGGAGGTCAACGAAGAAGAGTAGAAATTGCCCGCGCTTTAATCCATGAACCCAGATTGCTACTTCTAGATGAACCGACAGTTGGTCTCGATATCAATAGTCGGCAGGATTTTATCAGCCATGTACGTAGTCTGTGTACAAAAGAGAAAGTTGGCGTACTCTGGTCTACTCACCTCATCGATGAAGTCGAACTTACGGATTACTTGGTTGTACTGGAAAAAGGACAAGTAGTTGGCAAGGGCATCGTGTCGGAGGTGCTCAAACAAACCGGCACAAATTCAGTCGATGCTGCCTTTAAAAAATTATCGGGATCAAAGAAAAGCTGAAATGACTCCGCTCAGTTACTATAGATGCTTCAGAGGAATCGCGATTCGGGAAGGCCTGAGATTCATTCACCAACGAGGTCGGTTTCTTTCAGCACTGGTACGTCCGTTAGTTTGGCTGTTTATTTTTGCCGCTGGCTTTCGATCAGTATTGGGTGTATCGATCATCCCACCATACGAGACCTACGTTCTCTACGAAGAGTACATTACACCTGGTCTTGTGGGAATGATTCTACTCTTCAATGGTATGCAGAGCTCTCTGTCAATGGTGTACGACCGTGAAATGGGAAGTATGCGAGTGCTGTTGGTAAGTCCTTTACCAAGAGCATACCTGCTGTTTAGTAAATTGATGGCAGGTGTATTGGTTGCTGTTTTACAAGTTTATGTATTTTTACTCATCACCTACTTCTGGGAAGTCGAACCACCTCCAATTGGGTATTTGACAATATTGCCTGCTCTATTTTTGTCAGGACTCATGTTAGGCTCGCTGGGATTATTATTATCCTCACTCGTGCGCCAACTTGAAAATTTCGCTGGCGTCATGAATTTCGTGATTTTTCCGATGTTTTTTGCTTCATCGGCCCTCTACCCACTCTGGCGAGTTCGAGACTCAAGTTTAATTCTGTATTACATTTGCCAATACAATCCTTTCACCCATGCCGTGGAAATAATACGATTCGCACTCTATGGTCAATTCAATCTATTTTCGCTTGGATTCGTTCTCGTTACTCTGCTTGTATTCTTGAGTTTCTCGATTTATGGATACGATCCATCTAGAGGATTTATGTCACGTCGTCCAGCAGGTGGCGGTGGCTAATTTACTGTTGGCTTTTTTACATCAATACCGAACAAAAGATAACAATTTCTTGTGAGAACTCACTTTATGTTTCGAACCATAAAAATTATCATTGGCTTGATCTCGCTAATCGCAATGAACGCGAACGCCCAGGTTGAACAAATTCCAGACTGGCCGTGTATCCAGCAATTTGTTGAAGAAGTCGCACCGGCTGTAATTTGGGCCGGTCCCGATCCTACTCCTTTCGCTTCGAAGTGGCAAGAAGCGCCTCATGTGGTCAATCTCGTCCGTCAATTGACCGATGATTCGGATTCCGAGTCTTTAGACTATCATAAATTGATTTCAGAGTTCAGCTCTTCGCTTCCTACCAACTCAAAGAATGAAGATTTGACATCACTTTTCTATGGCGTGTGGGAAACGTTTAACGACCGACGTAAAAGATACATGAGAAAAATAATAAAGTATGCTAAACACCAACGAGAAGTTTCGTATCAGTTAGCGAACCTATTGGAAGAAATTGAGAACTTCGACACACAATCAGATGCGGCCCAACAAGCTGAAGAATTTCAAGAGTTGGAGGAAAGGGTAAACTGGCACATGCGAATCTTTGATAAACGCGAAAAGGCTATCATTTTCCTCTGTGAACGACCTATTTTGATCGAAGAAAGATTGGGTGAAGTTGCTCGGGCAATCTACAGTGTGTTAGATTGAAAAACTATGCCTCAGAACTTTACTTCGTACGGCAATAGTTTTTCGATTTGGTCATTCACCAACTGCCAACCGGTAATTCCTTCTGGAAACCAGTACACATTTGTATAACCATATTCGTCCACTGCCCGTTTCGCTGCATTCCAAGACATCCAGCAATCTGGTAGACAGTAAAACATCAATCCAACATTGAGGTCATCATTTGTCACTCGCTTGAGGACAATCTGAAAATATTGATCCAACTGATCGTTAATCTCACCCCGACCCACATCGGGCAGCCACAATGATCCCGGAATCCCATAATGAGGTGGTGGTAACCATAAACTTGCGGAATCTAATCCTTCCGGTTTACGCTGTGCCGGTAAAACGTCGATTGGTATTACAGATTCGCTTTCAAGAAGACGCTCCACGTCAAGCACTTGAACAACCTTTGCGCCGTTCAAAGTATAGGGAACAGGCGCGTTATAGTCATTTAACCGATATCCACTTGGCTCAATCATTTCATCAGAAGCCCAAACAGAATGGAGGGTTATCGCGAAGACGAATCCCAGAAATAGATTGAGAAACTTCATAATGGAATCAGAGGGTAGTTATCCGGGATTTGGAATAAGATCACCTTTATCGTCAAGTAGCGGGACATTCAAATCGTGAAGTATTGCGTAAATTTGAGGCTGTATTTTACGAATAATATCGTTCAGTGATCGCTTCCACTCTGTTTCTGAATAACGAAGTGCCATGGAAATTCTGAAATCTAAACGAATCGCAGGATCTTCGTTCATAAGCGGCACTACGACTAGTTTTTCCTCGGATATAGTAGAGTAATATCCTGCTGTCGGTCCAAACATGAGTGCAACATCGATTGTTCCGCTTATCAAATCGTCAATCATCATTTGACTAACAGAATACCGTCTAGTATCGACAAGCAAGGGATAAGCCTTTGCTTTACCAATTGAGCCGTTTAACGCTAGTATTGTCGCTGGAGGTGTCCCTGCAACAACACCCATTCGCTTGTCTACCAATTGTCGGTCGTTCAAATGAGTTGCACTGATTCCAGAATCTTCCCGAAAGACCATCGTATATATCGTTCGATAGTATGGATTCGTGTTTTGCACCAACTCGTGCGTCGTCGTCATGCCAATAATTAAGTCGCATTTACGCAAACGGAGAGTGTTACGAATGAATCCGATAGTCTGAGGCCACCATGTGTACTTCACTGGGACCCCCAATTCTTCGGCGATCAGATCAGCAATCTTGTTTTCAAAACCTTCTTGCGACTTGTTTGAATAAGGAAGGCTGTTTGGATCTGCGCAAACTCTCAAAGCGGAAGTAACAAGCGCTTGACGTGTTGCAGCTTCCGCTAAAACTTCGTTATGCCAGCCAATGACGAGGACAACGAAAAATATTCTTGCGACTACGCTTTGATGGATAAACTTTATCTTTCTAGGCATTCGGCAAATTTCGACTACTTAATTTTCTGTGGGCGTCCTGGTCCAATTACTCCATCCGATCTAGCCTTGACATACATGTAAATATCGTCAAGATATTTTACGATATCTGCATTGTCTTTAAACGGTGTCATCACACTCGCCTGACCCTGTGCGTTTATCGTAGTTCTTCCATTTAACACCGTATCTTTGAACTCAGCGTAAGTTAAAGTTTGCAGAGAATCTACCAGGGACGGGCCGATTGTACTACCTAGCGCATCTGGCCCATGGCAAGTGTGGCAAATTCCATGATAACGCCGATAGCCGTTGAATGTTCGTTTATCCACCTTGCCATTTTCGACTGTGTATTGGGGTACAGCTTGCGCCGAAATATTTGAAGAATAAGTAATAAGTCCACCAGCCAAAACGAACAGACTGATAGTAAAAGAAAATGAAATAATAATTTTTTTCATAAATATATATAGAAAACAGTCAATATAGGTTAGAGAAATTTGGTCAACTTGACCTTCATAAAAAACCGGTGCCGTTCCGATAGGATCGGCACCGGTTCCTAATTGAATTTAAACTAAATTAGGAAAGATTAGTCGTCTAGAGTAAAGACGGTCAAGACTCCACCCAATGAAGTGTAATGGGAAAGTCCCTTGTAGGCACCAACTGCACCAAGACCATCGGTATCACCAGTTAGACCTGCTGCAAAGCCGATTCCGGCCCAACCACCGAGTCCCGACAATACACCAACGTACTGCTTACCACCGTGCATCCAAGTGTTGACGTTACCAATAATTCCAGACGGAGTTCTGAACTTGTATAGTTCACGTCCAGTATCAATATCGACTGCTTTCAGATAACCTTCCAAAGTACCATAGAACACTAAGTCACCAGCGGTCGCGAGTGCGCCACTCCATACGGAGAATGGTTCAGGATTGGACCATACGATTTTACCTTCCGCAGCATCCCATGCGATAAAGTTACCCAGATGTGTTCCACCAGGTGCGGGGAACATCGATAGCGTTGCTCCAACATAAGCTTGGCCAGGTGTATAGGATACAGCGTACGGCTCGTAGTCCATGCACACATGGTTAGTCGGAACATAAAACAAACCGGTTTTCGGTGAAAATGCTGCTGGCTGTTGGTCTTTCGTACCAAGTGCTGCCGGACAAACATCTGTCGTATTGACATCTTCACCGTTGTAGTGTGTGCTGTATCGATCCACCACTTGTGGGCGACCACTTTCCATGTCGACATGAGTGGCCCAGTTCACTGCAGGATCGAACTTTTCTGCAACTAGCAATTCACCTGTTACTCGATCTAGCGTGTAGCCAAATCCATTTCGATCGAAATGTACAACCACTTTACGCATCTCACCGTCGATTTCGATGTCAGCCAAAATCATTTCATTGACACCATCGTAGTCCCATTCGTCATGGGGGGTCATCTGATACACCCATTTGGCCATTCCAGTATCCGCATCGCGCGCAAAAATTGTCATAGACCAACGGTTGTCCCCTGGGCGTTGAACAGGATTCCAAGTGCTTGGGTTTCCAGTTCCGTAATACACTAGATTTAAATCATCATCGTAGGAAAACCATCCCCACGTAGTACCACCACCAATCTTCCACTGATCACCTTCCCAGGTGTTAATACCAGAGTCGGCTCCAACGGGTGTGCCAAGATGGGTAGTATTGTCTGGATCCATCAATGTATCAGAATCTGGCCCCATGGAGTATCCACGCCAAACCCTTTCACCGTTTTCGGTGTTGTAAGCAGTCAAACTTCCTCGTACACCGAACTCACCTCCACTGATGCCGACGTAAACCAAATTACGAACGATCATAGGAGCAGCAGTTCCAGTTTCACCAATACTTGGGTCACCATTGACTGCAGTCCAAACGACTTCACCGGTAGCGGCATTCAATGCTTTCAGAGTGGTGTCGGCTTGGTATAGGAATATTTTCCCATTCGCATATGCGACACCTCTGTTGACAGTATCGCAACACATTACCGGTATTACGCTTGGATCTTGATTAGGCTCGTGCATCCAAATTATGCTGCCCTCGTCATTCAAATCAAGCGCATAAACTCTGTTTGGGAAAGGAGTGTGAATGTACATGACGTTGCCGATTACTAAGGGACCACCTTCATGGCCTCGTAGAACACCAGTCGACATTGTCCAAGCCACTTGCAGATCATCAACGTTATCACGGTTGATTTGTGCAAGCTCACTATATCGATGATTCTCATAGTTACCCGTTGGCATCGCCCAATTCGCACTATTTGCGCTCATGACCATGAGTTCGTCATTAGCCTGAGCTGTCGAGACCAATCCAAGAGCAGCTACGATAGATGCCACGACTCCAAGTCGCTTTAATATTTTTAATTTCATACTTATATTCTCCCTCATTCTTATTTTGTAACGTCTTAGCGAGTTACTTTAAACTAGAGCTTTACCCTCAATTCAATTTAGCGACTGAATTAGATGTAAAAGCTTACCCTAAACTTTTATGACTCCGTTTCAGGCACGAAATCGAGAGAGAGTTGAGTATTAGCTCAACTTCAATTTTAAACACATTATCAAATGCATTTCAAGTAAAAATTTATTTTAGGTACTGATCACAGTTATTTCTACCTATATATGGATCACGCGAATGACTCGAGAATTAAGAATTAACTAAAAAACAACTTGAAGTAGAGATATTTTTGCATGCAGAGATTAAAATAAGGACAACTATGTAATTTTCCCGACCTTAAGCTACAATGTGGATTCAAAATTTATGAAAAAAATGACAATTCGGTTATTTACAGTATTATTCATAATCATTTCGTGTCAATTGAACGTATCTTTCGCCGCGGAAGAGGAAGATCGCTGGTCAGCGATTAAAACAGCCTTTTTAGGTGAAAAAGACGTCATCGAAGGCGATGGAGTAATCGAGTTGATGGCACCAAATCGAGCATTTGATGCAGCCTTAGTTCCGATTACGATCAAGTCAACCTTGCCCCAAGACAAAGACCGCTACATTTCAAAGGTTCACCTAATTGTCGACATGAATCCAGCCCCTTTAGCCGGGACGTTTACGTTCGCTCCCGAAACGAAATGGCAGGAGTTTGAAACTAGAATTCGTATCAATGAGTACACCAACGTCCGGGCGATCGCTGAATTAAACTCGGGAGAACTCTACATGGATACAGCGTTCGTCAAGGCTGCCGGTGGTTGCTCCGCACCGGCGATGTCGGACATGGAAGCTGCCTTGAAAAGGCTTGGACGAATGAAAATGTCAATCGCGGGTGACCTCGCAATCGGTCATCCCACCACAGTCCAAGTCATGGTAAGCCATCCCAATAATTCCGGTATGCAATTCGATCAAATCTCTCGTCATTACATACCTGCCCATTTTGTACACAAAATGGGGATCAGTTACGATGGCAATGAATTAGTACATATCGACACGAATTTCTCGCTGAGCGAGAACCCAGCCTTTCGATTTTCCTTTGTCCCGGATAAGTATGCGGAGCTGAAGGCCTACGTGATCGATTCCAAAGACATCCGATATGAAAATTCTTGGCCTATTGGCCCTTCAACGCAGTGAAACGACAACTATCGCAGAGAATCAACTTTCGAACAAACCATATTCAGGACAAATACGGTTAAGCTGCTCAAAAACACTCCAAGGTAGAAAGTGCTTGTACTTCTGCCAGCTTATCCGTTAATTCTTTCGCCCATTTACTAACACGGAAAAATATCCCGCGTTCGCCAGGCGAACGTTGAATTTGCAAAACTGTATCAGCCTGCACATATTCGTCATATTTTAAAGTACAGGCAATATAGTCAATACTGCAGGAACATCGATTCAAAATCTCTGGAGTTTGTCCATTCGCTGCCATGCACCCAATGACATAATCGACTTTAGCACTGGTTGGAAAATCATCATTGGCGCATCGCTGAGCTGCATAAGCGGGAATAAAACTAACTAGCAGCACACTAACAATTAAAAACTGAATAATTTTTTTCATTGATGTTCCTCTAGACCTGTTATGGAGTAGTTAATCCACTTAAGAACAATGATTCTTTCACGTTGTGGGATTCACTATCTAGTTCTGTACTAAGACCGGCGACGAATCCGGGCACAGACTCAGAAAGCGTAATCCGGTAAACTTTGTTCTGAAAGTGAAGCAATCTTTCGCGTAGTGGCGCGTTAATGTAGGGCATAAAGCTAATTTGATAGGCTTCTTTGTTCTCACCATTGTGCTCGACGGTAACCTTTTCGAGAATTGGATCGTCTGCAAGGGCGTGTCGAATTCGATTTCGGAAAAACAGTTCACCACCGCCTGTGGTTCTACTCATTTGGCGGACATCTCGTTCAAGAAAACAAATAATCACCGGATTTCCTTTGTAACCCATAAAATTCGGAAATTGAATTTGGTTATCTCTTGAAAGAAATTCAATCTCAATATCCTTCTTTTGGTTATCGTAGGATTTCAGAATTTTCAATTGGACTCGGTCCGGAGATTCCACACCCTCCGCGTTGCTCTCAAATTCATAGTTTATTTCGGCGCCCGTTGGTACAGTCAAAAAGTGTGACTCGGTATAGATCAATTGTTGCGCTTGATTCAACTCGAGGTCTTTTTCATCACTATACGACAAACACGGGCTAAAAAGAAACACCAGCGCGAGTGTAATTTGTCCAAATTTCGTTAGAATATATTTTGTTTTAGTACACATGCAAAATTTCCACTGATACTATCTGTAACGGCGTCTTATGACCATGGGAATATGGACGGAGTTCAAAAATTTTAACAGAATTTTTCCGAATAATTTTTGGGTCTGGTGAACCTATATCTACAATTTGAATATTGACCCACGAATGCCTAGTATTTTTTCTACCATAAAAGGTTTAACATTACCGCAAGTTTCAGCACAATCGGTCTATCTGATACGAATAGCATCACGTAAAGTTAGTGAATCTTGTTAGCAAATAAAATATGTAACAACGTAAATTCCGATCTGAAAAGATCACTTCCGAAATTAGGATCCTGTGTCGAGAAATTGAAGCTAGCAAAATATACAATTACAGATCTAATTCTAGGTTAGAAACATTCATGCGAAATCCTAAAGACATCTTAGCATTCTTCAAAATTTCTTGTGCTTTAGTATTGCTCTCGATTCTACCTCAAACTTCTGTTGGAGCAGAATCGTTAGAAGTTGAGGAACTTGCACCTGGTATCTTTGTTCACTTCGGCAAGCAAGAAAACCCTAATCGCGCTAATTTAGGCGATATCGCCAACATTGGTTTCATTGTTGGCTCAAAGGCCGTAGCAGTGATTGATTCAGGAGGGTCACTTTCCATAGCGAAACGGCTCTTGCAGGCGATTCGAGATGAGACTAATTTGCCAATTCACTATGTAATTGTGACTCACGTTCATCCCGACCATTCACTTGGCACGTCAATTTTTCTCGAACAATCTCCTGAAATTGTCGGACACCATAAATTGCCAAATGCTATTTTGCAAAGAGGAGATTTTTATATTACTCAATTTAAAGAGGAATTAGGGAGTGAAGAAGTCGATACAATTGTCGCTCCGACGGTACTTGTAGAATCTGAGAAATCTTTCGATCTTGGGGATCGAAAATTAATTGTACGCGCACACGGAACAGCTCATACTGACAATGATCTGAGTATTTTTGATGTCAATACAAAAACACTTTGGCTTTCTGATCTACTATTTGTAGATCGAATTCCGGTAGTAGACGGTAGTGCAACAGGATGGATTAAAGAACTAAACTTAGTGCGCAACATCAATGCCGATTTAGTGATTCCCGGGCATGGACCGGTGGTTAGAGAATGGCCAGCAGGAAGTTCAATAATTACCGCTTATCTCGAAGATTTGGTTGAGAAGGTGCGAGCGATGATTCAACAAGGAGTAAGCGCCGGACAAGCATTGGCTGCATCTCAAACTGAAGACCCAGCAGGCTGGCTACTCTTTCGTGATTTTCATCCGAGGAATGTAATGAATACATACTCTGAACTAGAATGGGAATAATGTCAAAAATTGTAACGAAATATATGGTTTTTTGTTCTCACCAACCATCACACTTGGCAAAAATTTCATGAAACTTACGTACAAGTTAGCAAGCTTGGTTATTCTGTTGCTGTTCATCGGAGTTTCCTTCAACACTCAAGCCGAAGACCTAAAAAAGAAAGCTGTAGTATTTGATTTTGAAATCGAGGACACCAGTGGTGAAGGTCAGCGACCGGAACATCCAGCACGCATACAAACAGTTACACAGTTGTTAAAAGAATTGCTTCTCGTACGAGGTAATTTTGATATCGTTTCAGTGGAACCAGAAGCGGAATTGATTCAAAAAAACTATCCCCTACGTAAATGTAACGGCTGTGAAACTAAAATCGCATCTCGACTCGGTGCTGATTATGCGTTCTTAGGGAGAATTCATAAAGTCAGTAGTCTCATTATGGCGGTTGCAATTACGGTCACCGATACACATCGCAATGTTCCAGTCCGCGCGGTTCGAGTAGGCATTCGAGGAGACACAGATGAATCGTGGACACGTGGTGTTCGCTACATCGTGAAAAATAAGCTAAATCTAGATAAACTCTGATCCTTTCGCTAGCTTTTTTACTTACCTTAGGAATTTATCGACAACTCATAGTGGCATGCAATACTCTCAGTTGTAGATCACTTGTGTTTGACATAGAATTTATCGAAATTTAAACTACACACATCATTCGTCATCAACAATTAGCATTAGGAGGCATTGTTTGTCAATGAAATTAATGGTATCTAAATTCACCCCAAAAATTATTGTTCAGATGGGTGCTCTCATCACTCTTTTATTTAGTTGTCAAGTTCTGGCGACACAGCAACTGACAATCGGCGTTTTGAAGTTCGGTACAGTTCGCTGGGAGTTAGACGTTATCCAACACCATGGACTCGACACAAAACGGAATTTGCAAGTTAACGTTCTTCCTCTTGCATCAAAGAACGCAGTCAATGTCGCGCTACAAGCGGGTGAAGCAAATGCGATCGTAAATGATTGGATTTGGGTTTCGCGACAACGAGATGAAGGTAAATCCTTCACATTCGTACCCTATTCTGTTGCTGCAGGAGGCTTAATGGCTCGTTCTGATAGCGGCATCAATAGTGTCACTGATTTGCCTGGAAAGAAAATTGGCGTTGCAGGTGGCCCAGTTGACAAAAGCTGGTTGTTGTTGAGAGCGCACACGAAGAAAAATCACAACTTCGATCCTGCGGATGTTATGGAAGTGTCATTTGGAGCCCCACCGTTGTTAAATGAGTTGGCGATGCGAGGTGAAGTTGAAGCATTGTTAAACTTCTGGCACTATGGTGCCCGATTTAGAGCAGCGGGTCACAACGATATTATCAGCATTCCTGATGTGCTTGATGGCCTCGGCATTAACCGAACATTAGCACTTATCGGCTGGACTTTTGACGAGAATATTGCTCAATCACATCCTGGTGCGATGGAAGCATTTTTGGCAGCATCGTATGAAGCGAAAAAAATCTTGCTCGAATCGGACGCGGAGTGGGAACGTATTCGCCCATTGACCAAGGCGACTGACGACGAAACCTTGCATGCCCTTCGAGACGCTTTTCGTGCAGGTATTCCGAGAAGCTTCGGTGATGCTGAACAAGCAACTGCAGCAGAAATCTTTAGTCTGTTAGCAGTCGAAGGTGGAGAAAAACTAGTTGGTAAATCCACAGAATTGAATCCTGGAACGTTTTGGAAAGGCTTTCGTGTAGAACCAAGTCTTTTTAATTGATCCAAAATTGTCTAGTGCATTACTTCGCATAATCTGCCTAGCGGCACTTTTTGTCGCTTGGCAGATAATATCTGTCTTACTGAATGATCCGATACTGCCGTCTCCAATTGCAGTAGCAGTTAGAGCCGCGGAGTATTTCAAGAACGGAGAGTTACCTTATCATTTGGGGATAACGCTTCTACGCGTAGTTTGTGCATTTTTTATTGCGCTCGCCATCGGTTCCATCGTTGGCATCATGATGGGGACATCCAAGACTACCGATTCCGCATTAGACGGAATTTTGGTGCTCGGTCTCAATATTCCCGCCCTTGTCACGATTATTCTTTGCTACATTTGGCTTGGATTGACAGATGTCGCTGCGATTACGGCAGTTGCGATCAACAAGATTCCAACGGTTACAGTAATACTCCGTGAAGGTGCGCGAGCTGTCGATAAGGAATTATTGCAAGTTGCCACTGCATTTCGTTTGAGCCCAAAACGCAGGTTACTGCGCGTATATCTGCCCCAGCTTTATCCATATCTGATGGCAGCATCACGTAATGGCTTAGCTTTGATTTGGAAAATTGTATTGGTCGTCGAGTTACTAGGATTGAGTAGCGGTGTTGGATTTCAGCTAGGAACTTTCTTTCAGTTCTTCGACATTACGAGCATTCTCGCTTACACTGCAGCGTTCATTGTCGTCATTATGGGCATAGAGCAGTTCATTATGCGACCCTTGGATCGCAAAATCGCAATTTGGAAAAATTAACAGATGCTTACCGTCCATATCAAAGAAAAGTCTTTCGTGGAAAACGTACACGTCTTGAAAGACCTTAGAATGGAGATTAAAGCCGGTGAAATTGTTGCGATTACAGGTCCTTCGGGTTGCGGTAAAACAACCTTGCTAAACCTTATCGCTGGCCTAGACAAGGACTTTAATGGCAGCATAACAGTTAATCAAGAACCGGGAATCGATTCTCATACGATAGGTGTTGTCTTTCAAACCCCTAGATTAATGCCCTGGCTAACCGCGATCGACAATTTACTTCTGGTAATGAAAGGTGATGCTCAAAAGAATTTAGAAATTTGTGAGCAAAAACTCGAACAGACTGGACTCGTGGACGCTCGTGACTACTACCCTCATCAAATGTCAGGTGGAATGCAACGGCGTCTTTCGATGGCTAGGGCCTTTGTCAATCGTCCTTCAATTCTTCTGTTCGACGAACCATTTAGTTCACTGGATGTCGTTACCGCAGACAAGCAACGTGGATTGTTGATAGCCTTGTGCCAAGAAACAAAACCTTTGGTTGCCTTTATTACTCATGATCTTCGCGAAGCGATCGCCATATCAGATCGTATACTTTTCATGAGTACTTCACCGTGCAAAGTTGAAGACGAGTATCTTGTTAATTTCAAAGGTGAAAGAAAAGTAAATGATCATGAAGTCAACGAAATCTACTCAAGATTGTCGAAAAGATACAAAATTTGAGCCATTCAGTTGTCGAATCGCTTTAAAACACAAACACAAGATATTCTCTGCCCCATGTAATCGTCATTCGATCGATTCCAGTAGCATAGCCGACTGACTTAGCCTTCGTCTTCGCTACCTTGTTGAAATTTAGCTAAGATTTCAGATTAAATGCACTGTAAACTTGCACACCAAAACTTGTTTACAAATCGAAATTCTAAATTGATTTGGACTCTTTGTCACTTAACGACCTGGAATGTTTTCAATAACTTCAATGATGTGATCTAACGCCCTCTGTGCTTGATCAGCCTGTCCAGCAATAAAAACTCGCCCTGAAACACCAAACATTTGAACATCAACGAGAGTGTTTTGCGGCACAGCCTTTTCCGCTTCATTCGCAGCAGCTGCGGCAAACAAAGCTGGTGTAGTTTCCAACAACAACAAAGATTCGCCCGGTAATATCATAGACGCACCGCGTTGGCGATTGAGGATTACAGAGTGCTGATCAACAACATTCTTGACCAAATGCGAATAGAGAATTCTGGGCTTTAGTCGATCTTCCTCCTTGAGCCCAAATCCTTCCAAGATGGCACGACCGGCTGTTGCCAAGTCTAGCAAGCTTGTACTGTGAAGCTCCAAAATTCCGAATTGACGCTCAACGTACAAAATTCCCGGCTCAACATCACGAACCGACTTCAAGGCTAAGTCAATGACTCGATGAATTGCGAGCGCGGGTGAAATCTCGATGATAAGCGAATGCATTCCCTGCAATGGTACATAACCTCGCGCTCGAAGCGAGGTAGCCATGTAAGCAGCAAATTGAGTTTGAAGATCTTCAATTTGAAGATAGACTCGAAGATCAGCCATCTCATTCACCCACGTTTAGTGTGGCTCATTTAGAAAATAGAGTGTAGAACAATTGTTCTCGCGTTAAAGCCCAGTTCATTAACTGTTGACGTCGAACTTTGCTACTACTTCAGTGTGCGGTCGTGGGATTACGTGTACAGATATTACTTCCCCAACCGAATTAGCAGCTTCAGCACCCGCTTCCGTTGCTGCTTTAACGGCGCCAACATCTCCTCTAACAAGTACAGATACCAATCCAGCTCCAACTTGTTCACGAGTAACGATCTCTACGTTAGCAGCTTTAACCATCGCATCCGCAGCAGTGAATGCACCAACAAAGCCCCTAGTTTCAATAAATCCAATAGCGTTTGACATGAGATTCTCCTTTGATAGCTTAAATTAATCTTTTTAATTTTCATTCTTCTCATCGACAATTCCGATGATCAATGCGTCAATGACTACATTATTTTTTTCCTGTGAACTGAACCACCCCTTTGCGACGGATCCTTGCGTGACCAATACATGCTCACCGATCCCAGCACCAAGTGGGTCATAGGCGATAATTTGTTCAGGGTTTTCGCCATTCTCAAGTGCTTCAACTTCTAACAATGCACCGCCTGGCAACTCCTTAACTTTTCGAGTTGCCCAAATCATTCCTGTTACGATACCTACCTTCACCTTATCGCCTCACGATTTCGATTCCAATTGCCCGCGCACGGTCTTTTGCAAGTGGTGTCACGACTACCTTTTTGCTAACGACAATTCGCTGACTAGTATTTGCAAGTTTTGTGACTTGCGCTTCTGACAACATTCCCGATTCAAAGCGAGATTCACTTCTTTTCGTCTTCTGATTTGGCGCATCCTTTGGGATATTACGTGTAATTGGAGTTTCATTTTTTTCACGAATACTGCTCCTTAACTTGAAGCGAAGACGACCCGAGAACAATAGTGCCTGAACATCTCTATCATGCAGACACTTCGCAAAATCTAATACAAAATTGTTCAATTGTTCATCGTTCTGAATATTGAGCTCGACTAGTGATTCACCTTCCGACTTTAGAGCACCGAATATTTTTTTCATCAGTAAGCAATTTGGAGCTACCGTTGGCGTACTTTGCTTACTCGAATCCTTCGGTAGTATTTCTCGTAGTGCTTCTCTTACTACTGTCCTAATCTGTTCATTAAGGCTATCGTTGCGATCCATCTGGTTTTTACATCCTTGCTTCTAAGGCTTCTTCGGCTGCTCGTGCTGCGGCTCGCACATCACTTTCGGTGCCACTGAGGTAAACACGACCTGTTGCTCCAATCATTCGGTAATCCACAACCTTAATTTCAGCCGCTTTTTCTGCTTCGTTGGTGGCAATAATGCTGTATGCGGCCGGTTGCATTTCTAGTACAAATAATGATTCACCAGGCAATATCATTGAACCTAATTTGTTTCGATTGATCAAAAATGCATGGTAATCGTCTACGCGTTTGACAATCGTAGACGCCAAAATTTCTGGGGGTAGCGCGTCGCGGGCACTTGCGTTTATGGCCTCCAACACTGCATCGCCACCTGCGACTACATCCGCTGTAGACTGGGAATGAAATTCCAAATATCCAAACTGCCGCTCTACAACCAATATTCCGGGTTGAACGTTGACATTCTTAAGTGCGATGTCGGTAATTCCTTCGATGTGTAATCCTGGCACAACTTCAATCACCATTGCAGCCATGTTGGTCTTGGGAAGATAACCCCGAATCCAGCTACCGAGATAACTCATCGTTTTCGGTTGCATCTGATCGATAAAAATGAAAGAACGCAGCTTAGCCATCAGTAAATAGAATCCCGGTTTAGCTGCAGTACTCGAATTTCTTCAAGAATAATTTTTCGAATTTCTGAGCTTAAATCTTCGCTCAATTCGGATTGGCTGGGATAAGATTGGGTTTGTTGCTCCCTCGAAATTTCAAATCCACTTGAGAAGGAGTAATCGATTGAACCAGTGTTGACCTTCGGTTGGGTAGTCGGTAGCTGTAAGTCTGCGAACGCATTCATATTTACACGTAGGTCTTTGTTGTAAGCAAGTTTTGCCCACTGTACTAAATGTTGTGGCCCCAAGTTTTCACTCACAGAACTTCTACCAAAAAAGCCAGTTCCGACGGTCATCGTTGGCGCAAGATTTGTATCAAATCCAGACGATCCTGTGCTGCATCCTACGTTCACTGCCATTCTCAGCACGTTCAACTGTGCACCAAATTGCAGTATCGTCTCTGCATCGTGGCAATGGATGGCAGCGGAGTGTCCCATGCCCATTCGTCGGATCATTGCGCTGCAAGAGCTAAGGGCTGCTGCTCTACCGGCTACCGAATAATAACCAAGAACTGGACATAGCTTTTCTCGGCTTAGAAAATAATCGTCCCCAATTCGTTCGAGTTCAACAACAAGGATTCGCGTTTTGTTCGGCACTCGAATTCTTGCTCGCTCAGCGATCCATTCTGCAGTTTGTCCAATGAAAGCAGTGTTGAACTTTCCATCTGGAAATAATGCTTCTGTCAGTCGCTCCCGTTCTTGGTCAGAACAAAAATAGGAACCATTTTTCTGTAAGGCAGCAGTCAAGCTGTCACGAATGGACGAATGTGCAATGACCGCAGATTCATTGGTGCATAACACACTGTTATCAAATGATTTACTATCGGCAATGCACTTTGCGGCATGTTGTACGTCTGCAGTTCGATCCACATAAGCTGGACAGTTGCCCGGTCCGACACCTAGCGCGGGGTTTCCAGAGCTATAGGCAGCACGTACCATTGGTGACCCACCCGTTGCTAGAATTACATCGACTTCGTTCGACTGCATTACCGCATGAATGTCATCTAGGGATGGATTTTCGATAACTTGAACGATGCCATCGGGGGCTCCTGCGTCTTGCGCGATTTTAGCGATCTTTGACGCCGCATCATTGCAACACTCCATGGCCGCAGGGTGAGGGCTGATTACAATGGCATTTCTTGTCATCAGTGCCAAAATTACCTTGAAGAATACAGAGCAAACTGGATTGGTGGAGGGCGTGAGAGCGAAAATCACACCGGCAGGTCTTGGAATTTCAACGATACCGTTCTCGTGGTGAATTCTATGATCGGTATAGTTGTACTCTTTATAGTAGTCAAAGATACCTTGGCTGCACAAGCGGTTTTTGATCTCTTTATGATCAGCGTTCCCGAATCCGGTTTCAGCAACGGCCCAATCTGCATAACGACGCGCATTCCTTGCACCGAATTTTGCGACAGCCTCGGTAATCGCAAGAACGTCTTTGCGTCCATAGTTTGCAAACGAACTTCCAGCCCAACGAGCTCGGCTTACGACTCGTGCAGCCTCGAAGTACGGAGTCGGTTTAGCGTGAATTGTCATTATTTTCCATTCCGGTTAGCTGTTGTTCAGGTCCTTTTTCCATCCTCGAAAAAATTTTAACGAACCCACAGTGGAGCAATCTTGACAATACAAATCAGGTATTTGACTTTAGGGCATGAACTCCAACTAGATGTAATGAAATCGAGATTTGCCGGTTTTTCCAGAAATCATAGTTAAGACAATCGTAGTATTAAAAAAAAGACAGTCGCTAAACGACTGTCTTTCATACCAACCGAAAAGTCTGATTGGCAAATTCTAGGGAAGAGACCCCTACCCTAAGTGAGTCTCACTTTAAATCATGACGGAATTACTCAGTTGATCGCCCCAACAGATTCACCTCACTAATCGCCACCGATAAGGTCGCAAAATCAATCTTTGTTAGGGTCTTCATATCGGAAATGATGTTTGCTAAGGTTTGGCATCCGGCTTTCTTGGTGTTCATCCAATCAATGACTGCCTGTGATGGATCAGAAGTCGCCACTCCTCGTACCACTTCGCTGGCGATCGCATATTGATGAGCATGAATATCATCACTCAGCCTAGACTTTGCTCGACCATGCCAATGATTTTCGACAGGTAATTCCGACACTTTCTCTCGAATCCAAATCAATTGCAGACGAGCTCCAACGGAAAAGTAAACTGCTGCTACGAAAGGCACATCTCTGTTGGAACTTTTCACTATTTCTAGAATATCCAAAGAGGTGGACAAGGGTATAAACTCAACGATCTTTTGCGCTAATGCAGCCGGAACTTTCTGATCGGTCAGTTCTTCCTTCCTTTGATTTAGTAGGTTTTTTTGCTCCTCAGTGACAATTTCTGCAATACTTTCAATCAAGGTTTCCATGCCTTCCTTGAAATACTGTACGGTTTGAGTGATATCAAGAGGAGCGGGACGATGACGTAGCAGCCACAGTGTGGCCCGTTCCAACAGACCTTCGATATACGAGAGCATTCGCATCTGAACTTCAGCAGGCACTTTATTGTCCAAACTCTCGACTTTCTTCCAAGTTTCATCCATTGAAAAGATTGCTTTAGCTGCACAATACGCTCTTGCAACATCTGCATTGGAAGCACTGGTAAACTGTCTAACTTTATGTGCGAAAGTCGGTCCTACGCGATTTACCATGTTATTGGTTACATATGTGGCTACGATTTCTCGACTTAACCGATGTTGCTGAATTTCATTCGAAAATCTTTCCGCTAGTTGGACAGGGAAATAGTCATTTAAATCTTGAACCAAAAACGGATCATCTGGCAAATCGCACTCGAGTAGTTCTTCGTACAACGTCATTTTCGAATACGCTAACAGCACACATAGTTCCGGTAGTGTTAAACCGGTGGACAATGTTTCGCGACGATGTAGTTCATCTCGGTTTGGTAAAAACTCTATTCTCCGATTGAGATCACCCGATGCAACGAGCGCTCGGATAAACGCAGCATGCTCAGACAACAACCGACTAGATTGAACGTTCAGCAAACTCAATGCTTGACTCTGCTGATAATTGTCGTTAAGAACCAAATCAGCAACTTCATCTGTCATATCTCTTAACAGTTCGTTTCGTTGTTTGGTGGTCATTTCACCGCTATTTACCACTTGATTCAGCAAAATTTTGATGTTGACTTCATGGTCTGAGCAATCCACACCCCCTGAGTTATCAATAAAATCGGTATAGCACCGTCCCCCATTGAGACAATATTCGACACGTCCCAATTGAGTCATGCCCAAATTACCGCCCTCTCCAACAACTTTGCAACCCAATTCGTTACCATTAACTCGCACTGCATCATTCGACCGATTGGCAGCATCAGCGTGTGACTCCGTCGTCGATTTCACATAGGTTCCAATGCCACCATTCCACAATAGATCAACCGGCGCTTTCAGCATTGCATGAAGCAACTCATTTGGAGTCATACTGGTTTCGGTGATATTGAATCTATCTTGCATTTGAGGTGAAATATTTATCGACTTCGCACTTTTCTGAAATACGCCCCCGCCTTCGGATATCAACTCTTTGTTGTAATCCTTCCAAGTCAATCCGGGCGAATTGAACAATCGTTCTCTTTCAACAAAACTTGTTGCTGAATCAGGATTTGGATCGACGAATATTTCGATATGATTGAATGCTGCAACCAAACGAATGTGTCGGGACAACAACATCCCGTTACCGAAAACGTCTCCACTCATATCACCAATGCCGAGCACCGTGAAATCGGTTGTTTGAGTGTTAACACCCATTTCACGGAACTGACGCTTGACTGACTCCCACGCGCCTCTTGCAGTAATTCCCATACCTTTGTGATCGTATCCAACGGATCCACCTGAGGCGAATGCATCACCCAACCAAAAACCATATTCTTCTGACAATCCGTTCGCGATGTCGGAAAACGTAGCAGTTCCTTTATCCGCTGCTACAACTAGATATGGATCAAGCTCGTCGTAACATCGAACTTTATCCGGTCGAACGATTTCATCACCCACAATGTTGTCGGTTATATCAAGCAATCCACTAATGAAGATTTTGTAACAAGCTATGCCTTCATCTAGCATTGAATGCCCAGTCGGTGGGGGCTGCTTTACTACGAAACCTCCTTTTGAGCCAACTGGAACAATAACCGCGTTTTTTACCATTTGTGCTTTTACGAGACCCAGCACTTCGGTTCGAAAATCTTCCCTTCGATCCGACCAGCGTAATCCACCACGCGCAACTTTACCGCCGCGCAGATGAACCGCCTCCGTGCGAGGTGAGTACACAAAAATTTCGAATTTGGGTCGAGGCTCCGGCATTTTTAAGATTTTGGCCGCATCGATTTTGTAAGAAAGGTATGACAAAGGCTGCCCATCGTCGTCAATGCGATAGTAGTTTGTACGAAGCATCGAGTCGATTACATTTAGGTAGCTGCGCAAAATGATGTCCTGATCAAGACTGGTTACTGCGTCAAATGCTGTATTCATTTCATCCAACAGTTGTTGTTTGCGAGTCTCGGATGGCTCCACACTAGGATCGAAAAGCAACTCGAAATACTCCACCAACCGTCGCGCGATTCCAACGTTGGAGGTCAATGTTTCAATAATGTAAGATTCGCTAAAAGTCGTTCCAATTTGACGTAAATATCGACTACAGGCACGTAAGAGAACAACTTGTCGCCAAGATAAATTCGCCAATAGAACCAATCTATTGAAGCCGTCGTTTTCCGCATCATTTTTCCAAATTCGCTGAAATGCATTTTGAAATAAATCGCGTTGTTGGTCTGGATCAATGTTTTCACCTTGTGCCTGAACCAAGGTGAAATCATGTACCCATAAAGACTCATCAGTTCTTAGACGGATATCATACGGCCGCTCTTCGATAACTCGAAGACCCATATTTTCCAGGTAGGGCAAAGCATCCGACGGAGAGATCTGTTTTTTATAGCTATAAATTTTCAGGTGAACCTTCCCTTCGGCAGTCTCACCAAGTGTTCGATAGAAAGAGACTGTCAGATCATTGTCTTCACCCAAACCCGCAAAGCGTTTTAGATCAGCAGCTGCCATCCATGGTGTATTGTCTTCCTGATAGCTGGCACTAAAGGAGTCAGAATACGTCTTGAAATATCTCGTTCCCAGATCCTGACCATAACGTTCAATCGTAGCTTTATGCAGGGAGTCGGTCCAAGTGACAGAGGCATCTTCCACCAGTTGTTGGATAATTGTCAAATCTCGCATCGGAGTCGAGTCTTGTTCTACAAAAATCGAATACGTGATTCGAGCTAAAACGGAGCGAGAAAATGTCGCAAAAAATTCTGCTGACGTTCCCCGCAGAGATTCCATCAAAATATCTTCAATCTTGATGCGTAAGTTTCGATTGAATAACTCCTGCGGAATGTAAACAATCGCAGAATAAAAACGCCTGTACTGTTCTCGACGAAGCAATACTTTTACGCGTTGACGTTCCTGCAATTCCAGAATGTTAGCCACATCTTCAAACAATTCGTCACCGGATACTTGAAAAAGCATGTCTCGGGGATAGTTATCGGTGATATTAGTTAGTGCTCGCATACTATGCGTAGTTTCAGAAAATTTACTCTTCTGCAATACATACTTAATTTTGTTTCGAATCAACGGTATCAATCCGGCGCTACCGTTGTACACAGATGACCCCAATAGGCCAAGGATTACTCGAACTCCGATCAATTCACCAGATTCAGAGTAATTGGGGATATTGATCAAATCCATATATGTGCGGCGATGAATTGGAGCCTGTTCATTCGCCTTCGTGATTAGAATTGACTCTTCTGCCGGGTTTGATCCAAAATCAGGAGTAGGCAATAACTTCTCAATATCGTCGAACTTCTTCAAGATTCCCAAAACTGATTCCTGATCCAATCGAGATTGTGTCTGATTCTCATTTGCGAGTTCAAAGTAACCAAGCAATGTAAAATTTCCTAGAACCAACCATGAACAAAATTCAGAGTAATCTTCTAAATTTGAATCATTGGATCGCTCCTGTTGAGCTTTCAGATTCTCAGCTGCTTCGTGGACCCGTGTTCTCATCGCCTGCCAGTCTGAAACCGCACATTCGATCAATTCCATAGTACGCTGCAAGCGTGCACGAATTTGCTCAACTTGGTTTGAATCCTCAGGTTTGTCAAATTCAAAATGTAGAAAAGACTCAAAGGGACCGTCGAGAAAATCAGCTTTCGTAGGAGATGCAATTTTTTGAAGCACACCTTCTTTATTTCTGCTTACCGACAACACTGGATGAATCGAGGAGTGAACTTTCAATCCTAATTCATTGAAAATCATAGTTACCGAGTCAACGATAAAAGGCAAGTCTGTAGTAACGACTTCGAGAACCATGGAATTCGAACGCCAGCCATCCCGTTCCACATCTGGGTTATAGATACGAATTTTGGTTTCATCCTTTTTTCGAATCCTTGCTAACTCCCAGTGTGCTAAAGCAGCACCCCTTAAATCGTATAAGTCCCGCTTCGATAAATCTTCGTACGGTACGCCGTGATAGTAATCGCTGACGAATCCTAGAAACCTCTCCGAGTCTGCACCGGCGTAACCGGTGGCATCACTTGCGAGTCGGTTTATTAGAGTTTGGGTTTGTTCGGAATGCAATATTGACATGAGATACTCTCTATAGATCAGCTGAAACTAAATTAATGAAATGACTGTAGCATTTATATTTTAGTAACTTTTTTACTAAGTTTAAGCAACGACTATTAATTGACTATGCCCATCAGTTGTTTAAGTTCAATGCTGGATATTTTGGGGATAAAACTGGTAGTTTTGACGAATTAGATTTTCAATTCCTTTCTTGAATGTCTCTTACTAAATTCAAAAAAGGTGTCAATCTTTTCACTCTAGCGCATGAACGTAAAATCGTCACACCAATCAACGCAAGATAGAAAATACGACAAGCAAAGGAATACTCTCACACGATACAGGGCCATTTGACATGAAATTCAATCCCACTATCCGAATTTTCTTTCGTCCGATATTTTCAAATAGAAATTTTCTTAAAACCTGACTTGCCTACTAGTCGTTTATTCAATTGGGTGGTGAGTGAAAAGTAGAACTAAATTTGCTGAGAACAACACTCTTGTATTGATTTATGATAATAAAAATAGTAAATTACACTATAATTTTAAACTTTCTAATCAATATTTGATTGGTTGCAATTTTAAAACCTCGATCGAATCACTTTGAGTAATTTGAATTGAATAAACTGAGCCATAAAGTGGATATTGACTTTTAGATCATATGAATCTCGCATCTCCTCTACAGTCCCAAAGAGGATCTTCGTCTAACTACTCACCGGGTGAAGATGCAGACCCACACGTCTTGGCACCCGCTGCTACAGGTGTCGATCGCTTTATCAGCGAACATGGTGGGGATGTAGACCGAGTGTTCGGAGAAGCAGAAGTTAACCCTGAGTGCATTGGTAATCCTACCGTCGGCATGTCATTGAAATCTTTTTGTGGTTTATTCGAGTCGGCATCTCAGGATACTCAAAACGATAATTTTGGATTGTGGTTTGGCAATCAGTTTCAACCCGAAGATTTGGGACTTTGGGGTTATGCCGCGTTGTCATCTCCAACGCTAGGCAATGCACTCGACAATTTGGTTGGACTATTTCGCTACCATCAACAATGTTCGATGTTGCGATTGACTACGACTCGCTATCGAATGTATCGACTCGAGTATCAAGTACGAGATCCGAATATCTTTTTACGCCGACAAGACGCAGAATTATCTCTGGGCATGTTCTTCAATGTGATTCGTGAAAGTACCGGAAGTCATTGGACCCCCGAAGAAGTCTACTTTGAACACCCAAAGCCGGAAAATAGCAAAGAGCACGAAAAAGCGTTCGGAGCACCCGTATTTTTCAATCAGGCAGTGAACGCACTGGTTTTCAAGCCCTCAATTTTGGCCAAACGAATGCCAAAATGTGACCTTAAGCTGATGTCCATTACTCGGGCCTGTTTAGAATCCTTACATACGAACTCACCATATGAACAAAAGCTAACCGACCGAATTCGAAACATCATTCGCAGCAGAATTTCCGATGGATATCCGTCTTTAGAAATAGTTGCGAAAGACTTGTACATGAGTACCAGTGCGATCCAGCGCAACTTGGCTTGGGAAGGACTTTCTTATTCAGATCTCGTTGAAAATACACGCAAGAATTTAGCCGAACTCTATCTCAAACAAAGAAACTTGTCACTATCGGAAATTGCATATCTTCTCGGATATTCTGAATTGAGTGCCTTTAGCAGAGCGTTTCGCCGATGGACGGATCTTTCACCACGAGAATACCGCGGACGATTACTCAAATTTTAGCTTTTGGCTAAGATTAAAATTTAGCGGAAGGTCTCTACTCTCTAACTTAAGCTCTCTTTTTGAAGTTTCGATAAATCTTCAAAAGCGCAAAACAGATCAACAAGATCCCTACCGCGCTACCGATTGTGAGAGATCCAAGGGTGGGTACCATGGGTGTATAGCCCGAAACCATTTTGGCATACAGCCATTCGGGTATGGTCGAATCGGCACCTGTCGTAAACAAAGAAAGAGGGAAATTGCCCCATGAAAGTAAAAATGCGAATATTGCACCAGAAATTATGCCTGGGGATAAGATCGGCAAAGTAATTTCCTTCAAAACTTGAACTCGAGAAGCACCTAGATCATAAGCAGCTTCTTCCCAAACCGGATCGAAACTGTAGACCTGTATCGACATGATCAAGGTAACGATTGGTAATACCCAAATCATATGAGCAAACACTGCAGTATGCCAGCTCGTGGTAATTCCGATCGAACTGAACCACAACAATAAAGCTAGGCCCAATACTGCTTGCGGAAAAAAAATTGGTAACAAGATTAATCTTTGATAAAGTTTTCTACCCTTCCAATCGTAACGGGCGAATGCCAGAGCCCCGAAAAATGCGAGAACTACAGACAGAATGGTAACCAAAGTGGCAATGCTTAGGGAGGTCCAAATCAAATCCCGTACGGACAACGAACTAAATGCTTTTTCGTACCATCGAGTATCCCAAGCTTTTACCGGAAACTGAAAATATCGCTGCTTGGTAAATGAAGCCATCACCACGGACAGCATTGGCATGTAGAGGAACAACAAAACGCTGCCGGTCCAAACCACAATCAGTGCCCGTGCAACCTTCCCTTTTCTCTGAATCTTCATATTCCTAATGTCGACCCATTAGGCGATCTAAGTCAATCTTCCTAAACAGGAAGTAAATGATAAACATGGAAATGACGATCAGTAAGACAGAAAGCACGGAGCCTTTCGGCCAATTTTGTGCAAATGTGAAGGCAGATTCTATGTCGTCGGAAATCATAATGATCACCTGTCCCCCTAGAATTTTAGATTCCGCTAGAGATCCCAAAGTAAGGATGAAGACAAGTAGGCTTCCGATTAGGATGCCAGGCATAGACAACGGTAACTCGACTTCTCGAAAGATCTGCAATCGTGTCGCTCCCAAATCTGACGCGGCTTCCTTCAACGATTCAGGCACCATTGATAATCCGATTACCAACGGAAATAACATGAAGGGCAAATACACATACACAAGGCCGAGAACAATGGCTGGTACTGTATACAACATGCCTGATAAAGATATCCCGAACAAATACTGCAAACTGCCATCGATGATTCCGTTTTTCAGTAGTAGTAAAACCCATCCGAATAATCGAATATTTTCAGAAATTAATAAGGGCAGAGCAACCATGATCGTCACCAAGGTCGCCCATTTGCCAAATAATTTAGCCATTCCGTATGCAATCGGATAGGTAATGATCAGCAACAAAACAACGGTTACGACCGCAAGGGTAATAGACCAGCCGAAGGAAATATAGTAACTCTGTGTAATAACAGAAATGTAATTTTCAAAGGTTGGAACTTGGTTTAGCGAGAAAGTCTTCGCCGGCATGAAGCTATACAGAACTACCAGGACTAGTGGTCCTGCAAATCCGATTAGTAGAAACAAACTAGTCGGTAATGCCGTTAGAAAGCCAGGCTGACGAAACCACATTAGAATCGATTTCATAATAAAGACTAAGTGTCGCTAATGATCAACAAGCATTGAATCTTGTGCGCGCCAACCAATTTTTACGGTTTCACCTGGTTTTCCTGAAAAAGGATCATCTTGCAGTCTTTCCACCAACCAGTGGTACTGGCCATCTTCGTTTCTAACTTGATACTGAATACGCGAACCAAGCGCATAATCGTTGAAAAGCACTCCATGCAACTGATTGGTCAATCCTTCCGCGGCGGGTCCAATCTTCATTACTTCGGGACGAATGATCAAGAATCCAGTTGTAAACCCGTCTTTTAAAGGCTCACTTAAGTCAATTTGTTGCCCAGTATCAATGTCTTTTACTTGACTTACACCGATGCGTTCCACTTCAATCGTATTTACTTCTCCCATAAACTGTGCGACGAACTTGTTTTTCGGCCGATTGTAAATATCATCTGGACTCCCAATTTGAATGAGTTGACCTTCATTGAGAATTCCAATTCGATCACTCATCACCATCGCTTCTTCTAGGGAATGGGTGATATAGACAAAAGTCTTTCCGGTTTCACGATGAATATCTTTCAGTTCCTTCTCCAGAGTTTTACGCAGTCGAAAATCGAGTGCCGACAAAGGCTCGTCAAAGAACAAGATTTCTGGATCGAAAGCCAAGGCGCGAGCTAACGCGATTCTCTGACGCTCACCACCAGAGCATTGGTTGATGTTTTTGCTATAGAAATCGGCAGGAAGTCTCAGCAGCTCGAGCAGTTCTAAGGCACGCGTGCGTCGAGTTTTAGGATCAACCTTCGCTATCTTCATCGCAAACTCAACATTTTCACCGACGGATTTGTGGGGAAATAGCGCAAGATTTTGGAAAACCATGCACGTCGGTCGCTTATTTGCAGGCACATCATTGATGATGTCACCTTTGAGGATAATTTCACCACTGGTGGGGTGATCCATCCCCACCAATATGCGAATTAAAGTTGTCTTGCCACTACCCGAGGGGCCAACTAAAGTAAAGAATTCTCCTTCTGAGATCGTAATATCGACATTCGATAAGGCTGTAAAGTCTCCAAACTTTTTACTGATGCTTCGAAGCTTAAGGATTGCAGCATTTCCACCATCCATCCAGGTCGATCTCCAAAAAACTCATCTTGTACTGAATATAGAAAAATTAATTGTACCCCAGTAATCATTTTGCCAGCTTCTAGAATCCGCTTAGCCTTCGCCAATTATTGTTTGGCACATAAGCCTAAATTAACATCATGTTCAACAAGCCTTAATACATTAACTACCGCGGGTCAGACTTGTACTAAGGCAGATCTTGGTAAGGCTTGGTTCAATCAGCTTCGTCGTGCGCAGACCAAACTAGTACACCATTGGAAAGTCATAAAGCACCAATCGTTGTTCTCGATCAAGCGCTGCAAAAACCTGACCACCTCAGAATACTTGTCTTCTAATAAACCACTTATACAACTGCGGCGACCAACGTTCCTGACATTGCTCCAATAACGGTAAGAGCACTTCACGATCACCATCTTGCCACTGAATCTGATGTCCCAGAATGAACTGATATTGATTCCTCCATCACCAAGACCGACACCCTCAATTCGAAGCTGCAACCGGACTTACCTTTGACGATCCAACGCGTATGGGTTCGAATACCGAAAATATCTTTTCACCATGCAGAATCTTTTTACCTTGTAGCAAGCGACGTTCTACTTGACTCCCTAATCTTCTACCCAATGCTACTTTTTCAGTGATTTCAATGCCTTGGGTAGAGTCTTCCTGCAGCAACTCAGACGCTGTCACCACCACTTTCGCGACCTACTTCTCAGTCAGTTCTAAAATCCAGCGTAGCATAGTCTTTGTGCGAGCACCGCCGTTGCAACTTCTTCACTTGCTTTAAGCGATACCGATGCTGACCCCAACCGCGCAGTCATAGTTCTTTGCAGCGGTCACAGCTAGGCGTACCGCATCCCAATACAGGCCGGCATCCGTCGGATACCGAACATCCGTCTCCACCACAAACGATTCCGCACGCACCTCGGTCGGCCAATTTCTTTACGAACTTTCGGCACTATATTTTTCTCCAAGTATTGTCTCAGTTTTTGTCTCGATTCGTCATCACACCACAAAGCTTTCAGGCCTCGTAGAATGGTGCTGGTGAGCTTAGTTTGGGCTTGGTGGAAGACTCTCATCCGACACCTCGTGGTGAAGATTCTACTCCATTGACTTAAATTGGTTCAATTAGACTTTAAATTGACTGTATTTTAGTACAAAGGAAAATAGTTAAAGTATTATGAGCAGGTACTAAACTTAGAAACGACTTTCCTCAAATATTCGAATATATCCTGAATGTAATAGAAATTATAAATTGGTTAACGGGTGCTGTAATATTCAGCGGGAAAAGCAGGTACGATTTGTAATTTTTGATTCCGTTTAACAAATCCGAACACTTCAAAGTTTGTGTACTAAGAGCAAGTGATGAAATTTGTACGAAACAACGCACATAGTTGGAAGAATGAAATCCCTGGTGCTCGATGGTTCAAGACTGACCTGCATGTCCATACCATTGACGATCATCCTGGCAAAAGAGTGAAATTATCAAATTACGGTTTGAATTCTTCATTCTCTTCAAGAAACTTAAGACACTATGCGCGCAAATTTCTTCAAGTACTAGTGACGCATAAAATACAGGTCGTCGGGTTAACACCGCATTCACCCCGTATTGGTAATGGCTCTGCAACTAGCGCAGTTTGGCGTATCGTGAAGGAGTGGAATGAAGGTAAAGACGACGACGGAGTTCCATTCCGCGAAAAGATCTATGCAATTTTTCCAGGGTTTGAACCATCGTTTCCAGAGGGTAAGCAAGGATTGCATCTTTTGATTCTCTTTGACCCCGAAATTGGAATTACAAACTATCTAAAAGCATTCGATCTTGTTATGTGCGGCGTTTCGCCCTGGAAAGAAGCAAAGCTTAAAACCTCCAGTCATACTTCAGAAAAAGCATTAGCAATTCTACAAAAATTCTTAACGCGGGAAGTTGCTAGGGACGATGAAGTTGAGCATTTGGTGCTCGCGCCACACATTGAATCTGAAAATGGGTTACTAGGTGCAAAAAAGGGTCAAGTCTTAAGCCTTTTCAAACACCAACACATTGCTGCACTTGAGCTTAACGATGGAAAAACTCCAATAGATGCCCTGAAGAATCGACCGTGGCTAAAAAAAGGTATGGACAATTATCGCCAAGCTTTCTTCCACGCGAGTGATTCGTACAACTGGCAAGATATTGGCCTTCGTTATACATGGATTAAGCTGGCTAGCCCACGCATTGCAGCCTTACGTCAAGCGTTTCTTGCTAACGATTCTCGATTACGTATTGGCTTTGAGCGAAGCGAAAATGGCAATTTGCAAGAAATCACTAATCCGCCAGATGTTATGCAGAATAAACACCCGTGGCTCCGAGAAATAACAATTAGTGGTGCCGCGTCATTTTTTGGTGGTCAAGACAAAACTAAGGATCACCCAACACAGTTTAGACTAAGTCCCGATCTGACGTGCATAATTGGTGGTAGTATGGCCGGTAAGAGCACGTTTCTTGACGGACTTCGTACGTATTCAGGAGCACAACTACCTCGCGATGAGATCGTTCGGAAAGATGTTGAAGCCCGCGGGCAAAATTTCGCTGCCGGCAATGCGGATATCGATTGGACATGTCCGGAATCCGATTCGACATTGCGATTTCGAGACCAATGGCCTGCTAAGTTTTATACACAGAATGAGTTGCTACATTTGTCGCGGGAACCTAGAGCAATTGAGGATATTCTTGTTAAGTTGGTTCCATCTGAGATGGACGAGATTGAGAAATGTCACAAAGAATTACGAAACCTTGATGAGCAAATTTCTAAGTTGGTTGGGAAACTTGAAAATCTCGATGAGAAATTAGATGTTACTGATCTAGCATGCCAACGATCAAGAGATGCCAAGAAAGCTCTGAAAACATTCGCTGAAGCGGGTGTAGAACATCTCCAACTAGTTAGTCACAAACGCCTAGCTTGGAAAGATGTGCACTCAAATGCTTCGAATCTACGAAACTCCCTCCTAGATTTGCTAGCCGATGCTTCAAGTACGCAGGAGATTCCGGACATTGACGAGAAAATCTTAACGATAGAAGGGATTACGATTTGTAGCTTAGGTAAGCGATGGCAGAAAATATTGGATGGTATTCAAACTATTCTACACACTTCTGAGGAGTGGATCGATGATGTCCTAGGTGTCGTTGAAGCGCTGGAAAAACAGGAGAATAACCAACAAGGGAAGGTTTATCGTGCCCTTGCTATACAAGGGTTTGACCGATCTAGTCTCATGGAATTTGAAACTTTAAGTCGGCAGGCATCACTGTTAACGAGCTATGAATCTGCCAACATCGACATACGTCAAAAACGAACTAATTCGGAAGATGAGTTTGTAAATTTGAGACGGAAACGATCTTCTATTACTGATCAAACCAGGGAAGCGTTTGATCGAGTAATCAGCAATATAGAGTGTACGTTTGGAAACCAAATACGTGTAAACCGTGTGAATGAAGGGGACGTAACAAGTCTAGATCAGTTCTTAAGGGAGTTACGTCAAATTGGCATCACGAGATGGTGGAATGGGTTGGAGAACAATCGAAAACTATCGTCCGAGAAACTTATTGCTCATTTCGATAATGAATCATTAGATGAAATCGGAATGAGTGATGCGATACAAAAAACATTTCGAGAATCCCTTACAAGAACAAAGCGACGAGAACTTGAAGCACTGCGTTGTCCAGATGTGTACCGATTGGAGTTACAGATGGTCGATGGTTCCTACAGACCGCTCAAATCACTATCCGGTGGACAGAAAATCACTGTACTACTGTCACTTCTACTGGAAACACATGACAACCGACCGCTAGTGATTGATCAACCTGAAGATGCACTTGACAATCGAATTCTTCTAGAGACCGTCTTGCCAGCACTCAAAAAACTAAGAGGTCGACGTCAAGTGATCGTTGCTACTCACAACGCAAATATTGTTGTCAATGGTGACGCCGATCTGGTGGTCCTGCTCGAGGCTGATGCATATCATGGTGAAATTGCTTGCTCTGGTACCATTGAGCAACCTGAAGTTCGAGACGCAATAATCCGAACGGTAGATGGTGGCAAAGAAGCGTTCCACCTACGCCGTTGCAAATACGGGTTCTAAGCTGCGCTTATGATTGGATAGAAATACTTCAGCGAATTGAGGCTGGAGAAAATGCGCGGACAGAATTCAAACGTAGCATTGACAATAAATCTGCAATAGGAAAGACATTATGTAGCTTTGCGAACGGTAATGGTGGGGTACTTCTGCTTGGCATTGACGATGCCGGTCAAATATTGGGTGTCAAAGGTGATCCAACAAAGATTCACGAAAAACTGACAAACATCTTAAACAATAGTTGTAACCACCCGATTTCGGCACAGTGTGGTTATCACCGTACAAAGGACATATGGGTTCACTGGATTCAAGTTGAGCGACATAATCGAGGATACCTACCGTTTAGTTTCGACGGGCGATTCTGGATCCGGCGCAGCCGCAGTACCGTAGCTCCTTCTGATTCGGAATTGCAAGAGTTGTTCAATGTTTTTGGCTCAGTTTACACCGAACTGAGAGTAATTGCAGCCGCCACCCAGCATGACATCAACATGGATGTATTTTTCTCGTTCATGCGATCACAAGGTCTTCGAATGTTGGAAAAGCCGCAGCTAGACATCGAAAGCGACCTGAGTAACAGTTCAGTATGTGGTTTACACAATGAAGTACTTCGACCAACACTTTATGGCTTGATGATCTTCGGACGAAATCCCCAAGGACATCAGTTTACAACAAGCATGTTCATTCAGTGCGTAGCATATGCTGGAGTTGACCGAGCTTCCAATGTGCTGAGTTCAGGCGAGGCTAAGGGGCGTCTTGACGAGCAAGTGCATCGTGCTATAGGTTGGTTTCAAAGTCTAGGACGTAAAGAAGTTTTTCAGGGATTACACCGCATTGATATTCCTCTAATACCGGAAGCGGTTCTCCGCGAAGCACTGGTAAACGCGGTCATTCACCGAGACTATTCAGTGTTGGAATCACGCGTACTACTCGAAGTATTTGATAACCGTATTGACGTAACAAGTCCGGGAACACTTCCAAACCATATGACGGTAGAGCAAGTGCGTTTGGGTGGTTCTCCTCGCTCTCGCAATGAAATGATGGCAAATGCTATGGTTGTTTTTGGATTGATGGAGCGACGAGGTCGTGGATGGCTGTCAATGAGACACGAAATGTATAAATTTAACAACACGGAACCAAAGTTAGTCAACCAACAAGGCGATCGGTTCGTTCGCGTTACATTCCATTTTGAGGCGGACAACGAAACTGTGAAGTTGTAGTGAGTCGACGTCCATAGTTAGCCTAACGTCAAGTGAGCGTAATCTCTAGTTAGTAACAAGGAGAGTTAGCTGATTGGGTTGATGTGTTCCCGTCATCAAATATGGATCTATTCCTATTTTGTGTGGAATTCAATTCAGTGATTGCACCAAGAATGAAGTTGAGTTGGACGAGGGTGGTAGTATTACACAACGATGGAACCTGAGAATATATTGGTCCATCCACTTGGTGGATACTCCACGTAGACAATGGTTAAGAAAGTTTTTCAGTCGTTCATGTTCATTGTTGACTTTTTGCAGATGCCGGATCCCGCGCACTATTCGTTCACGCGAATCGACAATTGGTTCGTGATGCAAGCCGAGTGCTCGTACGCATTTGGCATAAGACTTATGAACATCAATAACCAATAATCTCATCGTGGGCCACGAGCTTAGCGTGGATTGGCTTTAAGGGTTGACTTAGCATGTACTACGCAATTTGGTATTGTATGTTTCACCCTGTGCCAATTAAGCAGTTGCAGTAAGGACTGCCTCTTGGTGATTAACCGCATCAACGACTTGAGCTTTTAAGAAACCAGCACTATTCTTTGCGTAGATCCCCATGAAACTTCGATAATCTTCACCATTCGAGTGGCGGAAAATCCTCCTTTGACAGATGCATTGATGAAGGCGATGGCACGTTAAGATGTGTGCTTAATCGTGTCTACAACGCCGACAATCAAAGCAATTTGGCCAGCAATGACGCTTAATGGCTCAAGGCAAGCTTGTTGCCTTGAATAGGTTTGGCTCCACTCGACGAAACTAGTTTCTTTTTGTTACATATTCTTATCCTATTTATTTGAATTTACTAAATTAATGTAACAATAATTGCACCATAAACTGAAACTCGTTATGAAGCATATAAAAGAAATATTGATTTTAAGCTTCTCGTTCTCTCTTGGCCGCTGAGTAATGATCATACATCTCTGCGTAATCTGGATTGATATTGTAGTCTTCCGACCGCTCCATTTCTTCTTCAAGAGAATCCCACTGAATGGCGTCCAACTCATCTGAATCAAAAGCTGCGAGAACTGCTGGATCACCCATTTGAGTTACTGCATTGTAGGTGCCTTCTGCAAACGCTACATTCTTACTCACATCGGGTCGCTGGATATACGCTAGGAACTCTTCGGCAAGCGGTGAAACTTCTGGGTTATTTACGACAGAGGTGAGTTCAATCCAAACAATGCCACCTTTGCCATCCATTGGACCTGAATTTGGTGTGATTCCACGAACATTGCTATAACCATCATATCGTGCCGGTGAAGCAGTGTACGTTCCGCCCGTAAAATAGGCATCAATCTCACCATTAATTAAAGCTAGGTTCATAGCGACCAAATCATCGGTCAAAATTTTCGCACCGTTAAAAATTTGCTTGGCCATTCCTGCAAATGTTTCGATTTCTGCTGCGGTATGTGATCTGAATGGATGTATATCAGCTGCAACACACATGTGATAAATATTCCAATTATCGTAAGTTAGAACACCATATCGATCATTCATCGCTGTATCCAAGAACAGCTTGAATCCTTGATCTTCGGCCATCTCCCTTGAAATTTTGTCGGTGTTAACCACGAAGTTAAATGGACCGAATCTTTGAGTTACACCTAACAGGTGCTCACCTGTTTTGTCCATCGCCCATGGATAGGGTGGATGAAATGCTGGCATCATTTTTTCAAAAAATGGTTCAAACCGATCTCTAGGTAAATCCAAAATCAGTCCTTCTGGCCACATCATTTCCTGAGCCCAAGGGTTGTTGACATTGATTAAGTCCCAAACCTTGGTTTCACCTGCTCGCAATCGATTGACGGCATCAGGATCGGATGTGAGCCCTTCCGCACGTACAGTTGCATCGAATTCCTTTCGGAAAGGGTCAAGAACTTCATCCGAGTTGTATCCTTCCCAGCAATAAATGTTAAGTTCATTTTCTCGAGCAGCATGTGCAAATCGTGGGAAAGTACCCATAGAATACGCCGCTGCGAACGCTCCTGAAGCCTTCAGAAAATTACGACGAGAATTATGAAATTTCATAAGAATTACCTCCTAAAGTAGATAAATTTTGATTCGGTTGTTCGATTCTAGGTGCTGACAATGATCAATACACAATAGCACAAGGCAGGCTCGAGTTGCAGTGGTTTTCCTAAATTCTGAAAACTGAAACCTTTCTGGCCTTTTCCCTACCGGCTTTCGACTAAATTCTATATTAAGAATGCTGCTGAAACAAAACATCGATCTATGTGTGCTAACCCGTCTAAAGTTGAACAACGAGCTGAACAAAATGACATTCCAAGTAAATTTTTCAGTTTTGATTGCAATACGCCTGTTCCTGCCTCTGTATGCGTTACTGATCAACAATCCGTCACGTGACTGGCGATACCGTAACCGAGGAAAAACAACACTTGGCACAAATTTGCACCAAAATAGGTGGATGTCAATGCATGTTCTCGTAAACTACGTTCACGCATCTACTTTATTGCATTAATACCGGATACTGAAACGAAGGTGTTTAAACCAATTCCTTGGCGTCAGGCCAAATTTCATCTAATCTGCTTTGGGCAGCAATAGTTTTCAGCGTGTCTTCATCCGGGAGGAAAGGATAATCACGATACTCTTCGCCAGGTCGATACGATCCATAAGGTCGGTTACATGCCATATTTCCTGTTCGGTCTGGACATCCATTCGTCATAAACGCTAGCCCGCTGTCAAATGCCAACTTTGCCATGTATTTCTCTACTTCCAAGCCAACTAGGCCTCCAGCATCATCAAATGTCAATAATTCTCGGTCTAGGTCACACTCTTCGATCAAATATTTGATGTATTGAATTCGACGCCATTGATGAAGGGGGGCTCTAGGTAGGTCTTGCATCTGTGTACCGGGCTCCGGATTGAATGAAAATAAATATCCTGCGATCTGTTCTGATTTCAATCGATAAATCATGTCAATCATTTCTTGATCAGTCTCACCCAGCCCCACAATCAAATGGCAATTTACTTTCATTGGGCCATAAATTTTACGGGCTGCACGTACGATTTCCCAATGCTGATCCCAACGATGCGGCCCTTTGGCACCCTTTCCTCGAGTTTCGTAAAACAAATCTTCCGTTACTGCATCCAAACCAACCCCAATGATGTCCACGCCTACATCTTGAATGTTATACAAATCGTCTTCATCCAGTAAAGTGGCAGTAACTAGGGCGGAAATTGGAACAGCAGGTGCAGCAGTATGTACGCGAGATGCCATATCAATCAAGTCCGAAGTCGCTCGATGATCTTGGACTTGCGCGATACACACCCTGCCTACCGTATCCTTGGCTTCTTTCTCTGCAATTTTTTCTGCAACCAGATCTGTTGGGTACAACGGCCAATCCACACGAATAAAGCTATTGTCTTCTGCCAATCCGGGACGTTCCCTGGCAAGACCGCAATAGGAACAATTGGCAGCACAACCTTGAGGGTAGTTCTGTAACAAATTGATGCAGTTACAGCTACAACCCCGAATTTTTCCTGGTGCCAATCCCAGTTCAATTGCCGCGGCAACACTAATACGCACATATTCTGGACTAATTTGAAAATACTCTTCTTGGAGTTTTGTGGGGATACCAGTTACCGACATTTTGATTCCTTTTTTTGTTTTCGGTTTACCATGCTACACCGCAACAGGCATTGACAAATTCTGGTTTTAGACCCTTATTGCGAGCATAATGAACAATTCCTTCTGCTGGATAGGCAATTCCATTTAATCCGGAGTCTATGGCTGTGCGATCAATACTTTGTTTTAGCTGTCCCATCGGCCGTGCACAACCTAACATAATGGGCTTTTTGGCAATGGTTCGTCTAGCGAGCTGAAAAAATTCTGCGATCTCTGGTAGCGTAGGTGGTTGTACGATTGCCATTGGTGTACCCGAAAGAGGCATCAATATCACCAATACCAGAAGCTTGAAATCATGTCTAGCAATCATCGCTAACGCATTTTCCTCACCAAGCATCTGTCCGAAATGTAGGCCCATAACAATATGAGGAACACAAGGTACTTTATATTTTTCCAATCGTTCCAGTACGGCTTCGTAATCGTCAACACTAGACTGTAAGTGGTAGACTTCTCGAATTGTTTTTTCATGTCCGATGATGTCAACCATCGCACCGTCAATATCTACATCGACAAGCGCAGCACAAGTTCGTTCATCGGGTAATCCAGGATGAATTCGAATCAGCATCCCGAGTTCTCGACGAATTCGAATCATGTCGGGAATATGTTTCAGCAGTGGCACTCTACCTCTTTTGTCGCTACCGCCGGAAACTAAAATGCCCTTCGCACCGGTATCATGCAACCGCGTACTTAACTCATACAAAGAATCATGGGTACTACTAAGATCGTGCATACCCCGAAGCACACCCATTTTGCAGTGTTCACAACTCAAGGCACAAGCCTCACCAGTTACACTTACAGCAACAAATTCAGATGCATTGTGTTCACTGTACTCTGAGGTTCGGTATTGTTTGAGTCCAGGCGCGTGAAAGCTTATGCGGTCACCAAAGTTTTGGATGCGCTCTAGGAACAAATCCCCTCGAAGAGTCAATTCAGCGTTACGTGTGTCTAAAAATGCAACTGTTTTAGACATACGCAACTCCTTGATTTGCAAAACAGGCATGAGGTTTTATTTCCTGAGATAAATCGACTGCATTGACTACAGCGGTGGTAAGATCTTCGGTGGAAATTTGATTCCAAGCATGGCTGTTTCTTTCGATGGAATTCGTAATTGTTTGTTGCAAGGAGGAAAACTCTCGTACATGCCAACGAAGACTACTCTCTAAATCTGCTACAGCGTTATTCGACGCGATGAAGTCACCACTTAAGAATACAGATTTTATGGTTTCACCGGCGACAATCGCTCGTACTTCCAGCGATCCACCCGCCGTTCTCACTTTAGAAGTTCCAACTTGATCCCGCACCTTTGTCGAGTTTTGAAAAATCCATTGATCAGTTGCATACTGCTGTTCGCATAGCTCAGTACTAAGAACAATTTCGTCTTCATCCAGCCGCCCAAGCTTTCCACTCGTGGTAAACTCCCGCATGTACCCTCTCTGCACACATTCCATTAATTCTGACATATCAATCGATGTGCGAGATTCAGCATTGATTGTTGTAATGCGTTCAGACACAGTAGAAAAACCTTTGTCTTTCGTCTTCTCGAATGGAGTCCGTAGTACATTGAGCATAAAGTCTAGATCAAGATCCAACAACAATGACGCGTGAAATAATTTACCGCCTGACGGAGCTTGATACAAACCCAGTCCTGCAATTTTTCGATTGTTGACAACAAGGTCATTTTTGCCTTGAAATCGAGACTCAATCCCTAGTTCACAAAGTGCATTGACTATTCCCCGTGCACACTGTCGAATTAACTGGCTAGAAATTGAAGTAAATGTTTTGTCCTTGGAACCAAACACTAGTGCGATACCCAATTGCTTTGGCCCCATGATTATTGCGCCCCCACCAGAAGGTCTTCGATTGATAGGAACCTTAAGAGCCCGACAACGATCTAGCGAGACTTCATGTTCAACGCGTTGAAATCGCCCGATCAATGCACAAGCTTGGAGGGTATATAACCTCAAGCTGACGGTTTGTTTCTTACCAGCTAGTCTTGCGAGCGCGTCATCGGTGGCTAGACCTTGATCGTGTTCTACGTCAAAGTCATGTAGAACTCGCCACATCACATTAAGCCATCACTGAAGAGTCTGTGGTCCACGCAGATCTTCGGGTAGCAACTTCAAAAAGTTGTATGACTCATGCAGTTCAGTTTTTTCCGATAACCATGAGGAAGGTTCAACGACAAACAACCAACCAGCTTCGTACGGATCATCACTAACCATTCTTGGGTTTTGCAATACAGTTTCGTTTCGCTCTATGATTGTGCCGCTAATTGGGCTTACGATTTCTCCAGTCGTTTTCGCTGCTTCGACTGAACCAAGTACATCACCGCGTTTTACCTTTGTACCTAGTCTACTCAAAGTCAAGTAGACTAGGTCTCCAAACGAAGCAATTTGGGGTGATCCGAGTCCCAAAGTCAAGCTTGTTGGATGCGAGTTTTTTTTTACCCAAACATAGGATTGGGTATCGTAAAGTCGATCGGTTGGTAACCACCCGTTATCTTTCATTTTCCATTTATCCTTAGACTCAAAAAGACTCTAAACTTCTTACTGACTCCGGTAGAAGTTTCATGTCGACGAAACTACTGATTAAAGCGCTGAAGAAGCTAGCATCATCATAAAGCAGCTTGTAGTACTGAACCTTTAACGTCACCGCTGAACCAAAAATAATCGCAAATATTGTAAGAAAAGATCCGATTGCTAGTGTAGACAAGCCGGAAATCCCTTGCCCAATCGTGCATCCAAGCGCCAACACACCGCCGATGCCCATTAACATTCCACCGATGGCATTGCTTGTAAAATCCTTCAAGGAAACGAACCAAACAAAATGAAATTGTCGTCGAACCAAAGAATCCATCAGCGACCCGACAATCAAACCCAATGCCGCACACATTCCTGCAGTGAGCAGTACACCAATGTTACCTATATCGAGAACCCAACTAATGTATTCACCTAAGGGATTGACAAAGGTTAGTGATTGAGGCCCGACGCCGACAGGGGGATTATCAGCCCACTCCGCAGCTTCAACCCAGGCTTCGCCAATCGAACCTGCTGATAGTACCCACGCAGCCGAAACACAGCAGCCGATCACACAACCAGATATTACATTTGCGCCATTGTTTCGAATTCCACTAGTTTTGAAAATAAACCACAGCACCAAAATCAAAAATACTATTGCAAAACCGATACGTACTACAGCCGCATTAAAGCTTGTCGCCAACGAGGTCACAATGCTACCGAGATCTTGAGAAGCCAATCCAACTTCACCCAATTCAACGAAACTTGGATTCATCCAGTTATAAAACGCTACTTCAAAAAATACTGTCTTTGTCATCAAATATGCAAAGACTGCAACGATAAGTAAATTGACAAATGATTTGAGGTTGCCACCACCTAGCCGTACTAGATTCTTGCTAGCGCAACCGCCTGCTAAAGTCATACCGATTCCAAAAAGAAGTCCCCCCAGCAAATAGCGCAACCAAGCGAATGTCGCAGAACGATAGGGTGGGCGCGAATCATCCACATCGACCACAGCGCTCAACTCAAGTATTGTGATAAACATCATTGCAACGACTGCGGACAGAAGCCACGCGCCTAGGCGGCCAAAATCACTTAAATTTACCCAATCAGAAACAGCCCCCATTGTGCAGAAATTAGAGCGACTGATGGCAACACCCATAACCACCGAAATCACAAAAAAACCGATCAGTATGGGGAATCCGATTAAATTATCCATAGACAAAATCTACTATTGAGCCATTTTCTTTGAAGTGGAAAGCTCAGCCAGAAATTAAATCATCTGTGAATTGCTGATTAAATTTCGACTCTTTTCAACTCATTTCAATTGTATTCAATTTAATAAAGTAATGATTCCAAATTGTAATAGGAGAGAATTGCAGGCTTCGCTGAAGTTTCTAATGAATTGTTTTCGATGTCGAGAAGCGATTAATCACAATCCATAAAATAGAAACTACTTTTTCTGTCCGAAAAATACCGCCAGTTTCGCTAAGATTAGTGTATGGAGGTGTAAACATAAGTTGTAAGAAGTGGCGTGGTAGGCAAGAAGAGTTGGTTCGTTGGTGCGGAAAAATTGATCATATTAGTAGAAATAGCGAAATTTGAAGAGAATTTATGATTCTGTTAAGGGTAATTTAGCCTTGTTTAGGTAGATAAAACAGCGAACGTATTGACTTTAATAGTCAATTTTCAGGATAGAATACTTCGAAAATAGGTAAAGACTGCAGCTTCTCAGCTAATTGATCTGCCGCAAGCAAGAAAGTTGCGCTACTCAGTTCAAGTTTAACTTCAATTGGTTACGCATCAGAAAACTTTACGCACCTCGATTTGATACGGAATTCATAGGAGTGCAATAAAATTACATGACTGCTCTTAATTCTTAAATTTCTTCTTTGCCATCCGACTATGCGCGCAAATTCCGAATTTACAGGAAAGCAAAGTCAAGCACTTCGTAGCGATTTTCAGTATCAAAAGCAAATTTTGCAAAAAGTGTCGCGCACCTTTGCACTAACAATCCCTGAACTTCCAGATCAACTACAACTAGTTGTAGGGAACGCCTATCTTTTGTGCAGAATTGCCGATACGATTGAAGATGAGCCCGCACTGACTGTAACGCAAAAGCGAGATTTTTCTGAACGTTTTATAAGTGTGGTCAAAAGTGAAAAAAGTGCAGAATCATTCGCACAAGACCTAAGTGGCTTGTTGTCCAGTTCTAGCAGCCCTAGCGAACACGAGCTGATTTCAAATAGTGTTCGTGTTCTTCGAGTGACTCACTCATTTCGTCAAGCTCAGATAGACGCTCTAAATCGCTGCATCAAAATCATGGCTCGCGGAATGGCACAGTTTCAGCAAAATGCGACATTAGAAGGCCTAAAGGATTTATCAGAACACAACCATTATTGCTATTGCGTTGCGGGTGTAGTCGGAGAAATGTTGACTCAACTGTTCTGCATTCACTCAACCGAAGCAAACAAACGTTATGATGAGCTCTATTCACTTGCTGTTTGGTTCGGCCAAGGCTTGCAAATGACTAACATTCTTAAAGACATGTGGGAAGATCGAGCGCGAGGTGCATGCTGGCTTCCTCGAGATGTTTTTGGAGCAGTGAATTGCGACCTTTCTACAATCTCAGTCACTGATTCGAATTTAGGATTTCCAGAAGGTGTAAATGAACTCGTTAAAATCGCGTATGGACACCTAGTATGTGCAATGTGTTACACATTATCCATACCAAGACAGGAAACTGGAATTCGAAACTGCTGTATGATGGCGCTGAGTATGGCATTACTGACTTTGCGACGGATTTATGCGAATCCAACTTTCAAAAAAGGACAAGAAGTGAAAATTTCTCGACGCAGCGTGTGGACTGTGTACTATCTGTCAAAACTCTTTGTTCGATCAAACAGGGCGTTAAATGTGCTATTTAGAATATTTTCAGCGGGTTTACCAGCTGCAAAGATGCACCAAACATTGAATTTATCGCAGTCGAATTTAGCCTTATTGAAGCGCGCCACAATGCTTTAAACCTAGTGTCGCAAAAGATGTTTAAAATATTGAAAAATGTTATGACATCTACCAAGTATCCTTAACAGGTACCGACAACATATGAGTAACTCAAGTTTAGAAGTAGTTCTTGCACAGCCGCGAGGTTTTTGCGCGGGTGTAGAGCGTGCAATCGATATTGTTGAATCCGCTTTGGTGAAATTTGGTTCACCGATATATGTACGGCACGAGATTGTCCACAATCGACAAGTTGTTGACTCACTGAAAGCGAAAGGTGTTTGTTTCGTCGAAGAAATTGATGAAATACCTGTAGGTGCAATCGCAGTTTTTAGTGCTCACGGAGTATCCAAAAAAGTCATCTCTGACGCAGGTGTTCGAGGCCTAAAATCGATCGACGCGACTTGTCCATTGGTATCAAAAGTCCACAAAGAAGGACAACGATATGCCAGTCGTGGATATGAAATCATTTTGATTGGACATAAAGGTCATCCTGAAGTCGAAGGTACGCTGGGTCAAATTGAAGGTACAGTGCACCTAGTCGATCACATATCCGATGTTGATAAGCTAGTAGTTACAAATCCTGAAAAACTCGCGTTTGTGACTCAGACTACCTTGTCCGTAGATGACACCAAGAGCATAATTAAATCTTTACGACGAAGATTTCCAAAAATCGTTGGCCCCAATGTTAAAGACATTTGCTATGCGACGCAAAATCGCCAAAATGCAGTACGAGAATTAACCAAGCAAGTTGAGATTATTTTGGTCGTCGGTTCGAGCAACAGTTCCAACACAAATCGTTTGCACGAAGTTGGCCTTGATTCTGGTTTACCGAGCTATCTGGTCGAAAATCCTGAATCAATCGATTTTGCCTGGTTGGAGGGATTCAATGCCGTCGGAATTACCGCTGGTGCATCAGCGCCTGACGAATTGGTTCAAGATGTGATCAATAAATTGCGAGAATATTCACCGCTGAATGTTTCAACCATGCAAGGCATCATTGAGAACGTAAAGTTCAATCTTCCGGTTGTTTTGCGGGATACGAGAATCGTCCACTAACACAGAAGACCGGATTCGGTCGAATCTAGATCACACTTTACCAACTCAGTCAGCTTACGTGAAATTTGTTGGTGTACTACAACACACAGACGCCGAGTATCTTGGATTAGTAGAAGATCACCTCGAAGGGAGGAATATTGGGTTTCGCTACATCCGCCCTGCCCACGATCCAAATTGGATTCGAAAGTTTGATCTTCCTACACACGGGCTGATTGTATTGGGGTCTGCTCCTTATGGAACTGTAAGCTCACCAAAATTGCCTGTTTTACAACAGCGGGTCGATGTGATTAAAGCCTGTCTTGATGATGAGATTCCAGTCATTGCTTTTGGAACTGGGACGCAACTTCTGTCCTTGGCAGTGGATTCTACAGTCACTCAACGAGCACTTACTCTTTCCATCGAAACCGCACATCGACAAGTTGACGATGCCTTAAACGGATTTTTACCCAAGTCCTATCCACTTGTAGTCTACATGACTGATATTCCTGATCTCCCTAGAGAAGCCAAAACTTTAGCAACTACCGAATCGGGAGAACCAGCACTTTTTCAGATAGGTAACAATAATTTCGGATTCTTAGGTCATCCCGGCATTAAGCGCGGAATGATAGAGGATTCATTTGTACAAATGCCGGCGTATGCATTGGACGATCCGAGTACTCTTTTGAAGGTATCAGCTTGTCAACAAGAAGTTCAACAGTCTCTTGTTGGCATCATGACAGGCTTAATACAATCCACCGGATGGATGCGTGTCTAAAATACTAAATCTTTGAAAACAAATTAGTAATCTTGCAGTCTTTCGAATCGCTAAACGCTTTGAACCAGAGTCTCCCGTTTGGAACGCTTAGATTCTCCTTACATTAAGCTCCACTCAGTCGATTGTTCAAAAGCATAAGCGACTTTGTAAATATCCGCTTCACACCACTTCTTAGCCACCAACATAAGACCAATGGGTAGTCCGTCACTCATACCACAGGGAATCGACATCGCCGGATGTCCAGTTAAGTTAGTTGGTGCTGTATTCGCTACCATTTCAAAGGCTCTTTTGCAATAGAGCTCCAAGGAAAGCATCGGGTGGCGGCAAAGGTGTCGCTTTCATCGGTAAGCTTGGCATTAAAAGTAGATCAACTTGCTCAAATGCCGCATCGTATTCAGCTTTTAGTTTTCGAACAAGATTTTGCGCCTTTGCATAGTAAAAGCCGTGATTGTGTTTACGGTAGTACTGTCCCACCAACATCGAAATGATCACAACGTCGTCTAGCTCATCAGCGCGGCGTCGCCAATCGGCATGTCCAATAGCGACGTTGTATACAAACCACTCCAACCTGATCCAAATGCATTTCCAACCATCATTTGATGAGTGAGCCCTTCTAGTCCAATTGGAGTCCAAATTGCTTCACCTACACGATGAAATGGAATTGAAACGTCAACAACATCCATGCCTAATTTAAAAAATACCGCCGTAGCTTCGCGCACTTTCTGATCAACATCTACTTCTGAGTTGCTCCAACCAAAGCCTTCTTTCACCACTCCGATACGCATTTGACTCACGTCTGATTCTATTCCACCAACATAATCGCCGACTTTCGGCGAATACTGTCGTGGGTCGAGTCCGTCTTCACCGGCAATGGCTTGCAGCATCATAGCATTGTCTAAAACAGTCTGTGTCATAGGCCCGACATGATCTATTGAATTTTCAATCGGCATCACGCCCGTATATGGAACCAATCCATATGTAGGTTTCATGCCGTAACATCCTGAAAAAGCTGCCGGTATACGAATGGAACCCCTCCCTGGTCTCCGCCGACAGCCAAATCCACGATGCCACCGGCGACAAGGGCACCACAACCTGAAGAAGAACCGCCAGCTGAATATTCTGCTCGATGTGGGTTCAGTACTGGCCCGAGCGCGCTGGTATGGCTACCACCAGAACTACAAAAGTGCTCACAATGCGCTTTTCCTACGATGGTTGCACCAGCATCCAATAGCCGTGTTACCACAGTTGCATCGATTTCGGGAATATACCCCTGCAATGTCGATGCACCGTTCATCATTGGCAGGTTCGACAAACAAATATTATCTTTCAGAGCAACATTCTTGCCCTTTAAAATTCCATCTTGCGCGCCCTGAATCCTGGACTTCACATACCAGGCGTTGAAGGGATTGTCTTTTGGTTCAGGAAAGCTAAAATCCGATCGTGGATATTTAACTTCAGGCAAGTAATCCGACAGTCCATGCACAGTTTCGTAATTTTCAATTGTGCTTTGCATCACCTGTAAAAATTCTTGAATTCGAGCATCAGATAATTTAAATCCAAATTCCGAGGCGATTGCTTTGAGCTGCGCATGAGTTGGTCTTTGGAGATCCATTTGTTTCACTCAACTAGTTTCTTCTGTTAACGAATATTTCATTGACTGGTTACTGAAATGAAGGTCATACGAATAGTACCAAACAGCTTTCATACCTCAATTCGAGCAAGCTAAGGTCTCAACTATGATACGATTTAAGCTACTTAGTCAATGTGATTCGAAGATTGATTGAGTAGAGGCGTTCGGCTAGAAGACAGATCTTGTTAGTAAACGATTTAACTACAATTTGGCATTCAAGTGAAAATATTTTTATATTTTTTGAACGTTCTATGAAGTTTTATATTAGAATTTCTTAATATAAAGAAAAAATGGAACCGCACCATAAAGTGTTGTCTTCGGTCATAAATGACTGATGGGGAGGATAATTTGGCGGAAAAACTTATAATAATGATGGTTAACACAGATCCATCCAACGGCGAAGAATTGGGTGCGCCAATTTTTCAAGCTACCGTGGCCGCGGCAATGGAGTATGAAGTAGATGTCGTTTGCACGGCTACTGCGGGAAAGTTGATGAAAAAAGGTGTCGCAGAAAACTTGTTTGTGAAGCAAGGATCTAGCAAGTCGGTTTATGATTTCATTAAGGATGCCCACGATGCAGGAGTAAAGTTTTTTTGCTGCTCTCCCAATTTGGATCTGTTTGACATGACCGAAAATGATCTAATCCCTGAATGCCAAGGAATTGTCGGCGGGGCTTACGTCATCGAACAAGTAATGGAAGAAGAAGATACCAAAGTACTGAGCTACTAACGATCTAGTTACCATGACTACTGCAACGCTTACGATCGGCGATCCCTTCACCAGCGACCCCGAAGTTAGTCAAGATAAGCTGGAGCAAATCTTCGGCGACATCTGCGAACATCCACTGTATGACCATGAACTGCACGGATGTCTAAATTGTGGGATTTGCACTGCCACTTGCCCCTCTGCACACTATTTCGACTATTCTCCTCGGGAAATTGTGCAGTTGCTCTGGACTGAAAATCTTGAAGGCATTTATGATGCGATGCAGGAAAAAATTTGGGCTTGTGCGCAATGCTATACCTGTGCCGCTCGATGTCCATTCCAAAATTCACCGGGCGGACTAGTGAGCATTATGCGAGAAGTTTCGATCAAACACGGGCTGCAATCAGCGAAAGACGTGTTGAGACCCTTTTCGCGAGTCATGCTGAAATTAATCTCTACAGGTAATCAACTTGCACCGAATATGATTACCCCTGATCACTTCGCCGATTGGGGACCAAACATCAGCAAAGTCGATGCACCGTTGAGCGTACTGCGAAAAGCCATTCCAATGCCGACTATGCACACCGAATCCACCGCTTGGGAAGTCAATTTGAAGACTTCCATCGAACTGTATACGATTTGGGAAGATTCGGGTGTTTTGGATCAGCTAGAAACTATTGACGAAAATCTGTTTGATGTCATTCTAGACATCATGGATGAGAAACAAGAAGAGTACGAAGACTGGCTTGATGAACAAGATGAAATGAACGATTGATTGCATCCACATTACTAGTAGCAAAAGGCAAAAAACGTACAACAACTGAAATTGAAGGAATGTAAAAGATGAGTATAAAAATTCCGTTTGGAAATCAGTTTAATGACAACAACGAACGATTTACCGGACACGGCTCAGAATGGAGAGACTCAAATCTAAATCCGAGTGATGCTTCAACCGCTACACAGTGGGTTGAGGCGAAAATCGACAAAAGAGCCATGTTGACAACGCGGGAGCACGTTGAAGATGTTCGAGATGCAATGTGGCAACTTGAACAAGATGGCGAAATTATTGTTCATCGAGTCAATGAAGGTCATAAACCAGTTATGACTAAAACCTTATACGGTTGGGATAAGAAAATTCCAACCGATCGTTTATGGCATCATAAGTCTTGTGGTCAGTGCGGCAACATTCCAGGCTATCCCACATCCTTACTATGGTTGATGAATGAGCTCGGAACAACGTATTTGGACGAGACCGACCAAACTTCTTGTACAGCATGGAATTATCACGGATCAGGGATCGGTAACGTTGTCAGCCTAGCCGCAGTATTCCTACGCAATTTTCATCAAGCGTACGTCGCAGCACAAGCAGAAGGATTAGATCCTGCCTATTATTATCCCCTTGTGCACTGTGGGACTTCGTTTGGCAACTATAAAGAAATGCGAAAGTTCTTGATTGAGTCTGCTGAATTGCGCGAACAGGTACGAAAAATTCTTGCCAAAATTGGTCGGCTTGTCGATGGAAAAATTCTAATTCCTGAGGAAGTGGTTCACTACTCAGAGTGGTTGCACGTGATGCGACACGATATTGCTGAACGCCAAACGATCGATGCGTCCAAGCTTCGAGCGGTAATTCACCCAGCATGTCACGTCTACAAAATGGTTCCTGAGGACGTGATTTATGATGATGAAGTATTGGACGGAAATCGAGTAGCAGTGTCAACAGGGCTCGTTCAAGCGCTGGGAGCCAATGTCATTGACTATTCGACCTGGTATGACTGCTGTGGCTTTGGGTTTCGACATATTATTTCCGAGCGTGAGTTTACGCGTTCCTTTGCCATTGACCGCAAGATTAAAGTCGCCGTTGAGGAAGCACGAGCGGATGTCATGGTTGGACACGACACAGGCTGTATCACCACATTGGATAAAAATCAATGGATTGGGAAAGCAGTGGACAAAAACTATCAAATGCCAATTTTAGCGGACTGTCAGTTGGCAGCCATTCTGTGTGGGGCACATCCTTATAAGATCGCTCAACTGCATTGGCATGCCTCTGCGTTTGAACCTTTACTCGAGAAACTTGGCATTGATTGGAGAAAAGCGAAAAAGGAATTTGAAAATTATTTGATTGATGTTGAAGCTGGAAATTTTGAAACTCTATACGATCCACGACGAGCGATTACATCAGGGCCTGGATTTGAGGCAAGGGCGTGAGTCAGAGTGTATTGGTCGTTGGCGGAGGACCAGCGGGATTATCAGCAGCACGATCATTAGCGAGTATTGGTCAAAAAGTCACCCTCGTTGAAAAAGAACAGATACTAGGTGGCGCACCGATAATTTCCCGGTATGCTCGTTTGGTCCCTTCCGGTGAGTGGGCAAGCGACGCGATTGGACGAATGGTCCAAAGTGTCGAGCAAAATTCTAAAATCGAAGTTCAAACCTCAACCCGTGTAACCGAATTTTCGGGCGAACCAGGAAACTTTCAAGTAAAGTGTTCGAACGGCCATAGCTTTTCTGTTTCTTCAGTTGTTCTGGCCACAGGATTTACCCACTTTGATTCTGTCAACAAACCAGAGTGGGGCTTTGGTTCTCACCCTGATGTGGTGACTACGACTCAGGTCGAACAGATGATTTCATCCGGTCAGGGCGTTCGTTGTTTGTCTGATGGTAGAAAGCCAAAACGCGTGGCTATTCTACTTTGTGTCGGTTCTAGAGATCGTCAGATCGGAAGAGAGTGGTGCTCAAAAATCTGTTGCACAGTTTCTGCCAATTTAGCCATGGAAATTCGAGAAGAGTTACCAAGTTGCAGCGTTTATATCTACTACATGGATATTCGTACTTATGGTTTGTACGAAGGAAGCTTTTATTGGCGAAGCCAAGAAGAATTTAAGGTGAAATACATCAAAGCCAGAATCGCAGAAGTTACATTTGATGGTCGAAGAATTTTACTGAAAGGAGAAGATACCCTAGTAAAACGTCCCATCTCCATTCCTTTTGATTTGGTTGTCCATGCTATCGGAATGGACCCAAATGTGGAAAATTCTGAAATTTCTTCGGTATTTGGTATCGATCTAGAACCCCATGGCTACATCGAAAGGAAAGCATCATATGACTCGGTTGTCGCTACTTCGCGAGATGGTATCTTTGTCGCTGGTGCAGCAGTCGGTCCTGAAACGATTGATGACTCTATCGCACAAGGGCAAGCTGCAGCAATGGCCTCATTGGGCATAATCACTCAGGCAGCTTAGTTTTCGCGTCAGTGCCTATGAATTTCTTGATTCGCAAAGAACGAAAGTCCCTAGCAGCTCAGCGTTCATCAATTCCGGAACTTCATCTAGATGGAAGAGTACTTCGATCTTCTTTTGAAAGTATGGTGAAGAGTGCTGAGAAATTAGGCGGTATCGAAATTATCATTGACGGTCTTAATGGAAAATCGCTTTTTTTTCAATCGATTTTCTCTGACCAAAACACAAGCGGCTTTGAATCAGATTTTTACAGCGCTTGTGCATTCATGCCAACCGTTCGTAGGCGATTGAATGTCGCTCTCGAGAAACATGGTTATTCCTTCATCTGGCAGTCCATTCAACAGCTGTTAAACGAAGTTTCCGTTGATAACGTCGACGCTAAAATTGAGCACTTGTTCTCTACATTGGCAACGAGCAAAAAAGACCGCTGGTTACGAGATTTAGCGGCAGAAATTTTGCACTATTGTGATCCAACTACCTATCCACTCATGACCCGATGGGTATGGGACTTTAACTCGAATTCCGGTGCCTTGCGCGAAATCTGGTTTACCGATGACGAACTAGAACACATTCAGGTTCCAAATGGTGTGCAAACTCATCTGGAGTTGCGTAGAGAATTACACGGTTTTTTGAAAGACTGTGGAGTGTATGCAAACCAAAATTTAACGATTGACGTATTGTTGGCATGGATCTACAGCGGTTACATCAGTAGCCAGGGTGGAAGCTTCCTTAGAACTGAGTTCAATCACTCGACTCTCCCTTTTGGTTACGCATTGAGGATGCTTGGATTAGATACGGCTTTAACGAAAGGCAAAACTCGATTGATATTGCCCGGTGGCAAACGTTATCAACTGTCTGAACCTTTCGTCTCCACAACTCACTAACACGATTCAGTCTATGCCGATACACGAAAAATCGTTGATCCGACCTGAGAATTTGCGTGAACACGACAAACTTCAAATTGATGGCGTGGATGTCTCCGGTACCTGGAGCACGTTTATCGACTCAAGAATTGTCGATGAATACAACGATAATCTTGAATCAGAAGTTGCTGCCTTTCCGGGAGGTTCATTCATCCACCGGTGTTGGCAATGTGGTGCCTGTACGAATGCTTGCACAGTCAATGCAATTAATCCTGACTTCAACCCTAGATATTGGATCTATTTGGTCCGATTGGGAATGGAACAGGAGCTGCTCTTAGACAAAGATATCATTTGGCAGTGTGTATCATGTCATAAGTGCACTCACGTTTGTCCACGAGATGTTGAGCCAGAAGGGGTTATGAAGGCTCTCTCGCATTGGCTCGAACACAAGGGACATACACCAAAATCTAGTTCTCAGCATTTTGACGAAGCATTTTTTGAACAGGTTTTGGAAACTGGAAAAATAGAAGAAGGTCGATTAATTCGAAAGTTTTTCAAAAGAACCTCTCAGCCATTGAAACAAGACTGGCTAGTAAGCATGGTCAAAGGCCTGTTACGAGGTATACCGTTTACTTTGTTGACAAAAATGGGATTAACAACATTGCTTCGACCAAAAACCCGTGGTTGGAAACGATCAAAGGAATCTATCCAAGAGCTGTTGGAGATGCGCGAAAAGGAACGTGAAGAAATCCTTCGTCAAAACGAAAATGAGCAATTATGAGCAATAACAATTCATTACGTACCGACCTCAAGAAAGTCGCGTATTATCCAGGTTGTGCACTCGAAGGCACTGGACATGCATACAACCGTTCGACTAAGAAAATTGGCAAGAAGCTAGGGCTGAAGCTGGTCGAAATAAAAAACTGGAACTGTTGTGGCGCGATGGAAGTCAAGAATATTGATCCGGAAATTCAAAATTATCTTTCCGTTCGAAATTTGACGATCGCAAAGCATGACATGGGAATGGATGTCGTCATGGCACCCTGCAACGGTTGTTATCATAACCTGAAAAAAGCAGAGCACGACGTAGAACACCGCGACGAAACTCGTAGTACACTACGAAAAATGGCAAAAAAAACAGGTAGCGTAGAATATAAAGCCGGTGAGGTTGAAACGATTCACGCTCTAGATTGGATCAAACATTCAATTGGAGAAAAAAATCTAAAGAGTAGGGTAAAGAAGTCTTTACAAGGACTGCGGATCGCCAACTATTATGGTTGTATGTACACACGCCCTAGGCACATCTTTCCCGAAAAAGATCAAGGAGAAAACAGCGAGTCAACCAACAATCCTCACTTTATGGATGATCTGTTAGAAGCTGCAGGAGCGGATATTGTTCGAAATTTTCCTCTCAAAACCGCGTGTTGTGGCGGTGCCCATACTCTTTCAGATAGTGATACCTCCACTCGTTTGGTACTGAACATTTTGACAACAGCACAAAGGTGTGGAGCGAATGTCATCGCGACCGAGTGTCCGACTTGTCACAGTGGTTTGGAAATGCATCAGATTCGAGCGGAAACTACGCTTGGCGTAAAAACCAAACCGGTAATGCTGTATTTCACACAGTTGTTGGGGCTTGCGCTTGGTGTCTCCGCCCGCCAATTGGGAATACAAGAAAATGTTTCAAATTCTTTACCCTTGCTGCGTGAAAAACGTCTCGTGTGATGGAATTTCCAGAAATAGAACAAGAAATCGACAACTTGACACAAAACCCCAAAGGGTGTTTCAATCCCGACCATAGACTATTGGCTTTGAGTGAAAGTATTTTCGAACACTGGTTATGGTCAAAAGGGATTGAGCCAACAAACAAACAGCATGAAGGTTTTCGGCTGTTAGCTCTTCATCGACAAGGTGCAATTGATGACCCGTCATTATTGGCCTGTCGTGAAACCTGTAGAGAACTGATCTACTTGATTAACGTATTTCGTCTGCACAACAATTACGAACAAATTGCTTTATCTGCGATGGTCGCAATGCATTTGCTGTTGTTCATTCGTGGCAAAATGGAAACCGAGCAATTGGGCGAATTTTGTTGCTCGTCGAAGGCGATCAGAAACCACAACAAAGATTTATAAACGGAGAAACTACTGATGGCGAACGTTCGTGGATGCGAATTACCAGATGATCTGCTCTATGATGTAGATAACAACATTTGGTACCGAGAAAATGACGACAGCACGGTAACTGTGGGAATGACAACAATCGCCGCCGCGATGGCGGGTCAGATTGTAGCGATAACCCCAAAGCGAGCGGGTCGCACCGTGCGAGCAGGTCGCAGCTGTGCAATCATTGAATCTGGTAAATGGGTCGGCCCAGCCAAACTGCGAAGTGGTGGTAAAGTTGTTGAAGTGAATAAGGACATCGTCGCTAAACCCGGATTGGCAAATTCGGAGCCCTATGGAAGCGGTTGGCTGATCAAGGTACATATTCCAAAATGGAGTACCTTCAAGTCAGAACTTACGCCAGGGCTTAACATTTCTGCACCTTATGAAGCAAAAATGGCTGATGATGACTTCGCCGGTTGCAATGACGCCTAATGAATCAACTTGATAGTTAAAATCAAACAAACATAGGGAAGAAAGAAACAAAATGGCTGATCAATCACTAGATACAAAAGGGCTCAATTGCCCTCTTCCAATTTTGAAAGCAAAAAAATCACTTGCTACGATGCAAGTTGGACAAACATTGGAAGTCCTATCAACTGATCCAGGGTCCGTCAAAGATTTCGAAGCTTTATGTCGTCAGACCGCGCACAATCTGTTAGAGTCAAGGCAAGAAAAAGGAGTTTACATATTCTTACTGGAGAAAGCTTGAACGATAGGAATTTATGAATCCCGCGTGCTCCTGGCAAAGCACATAGCTTTTGCACAAATTAAGATTTTCGAGGGCGTAAATGTGCGTGCCAGCGAAATTCAACCCGCTTGAAAACCCAAATGATTGCAAAGGTTAGTGCGAGATAAAACAATCCTGCAGTAATAAAGGATTCGAACGGGACAAAATACCGAGAGTTAACAATTCTCGCAGCTCCAAAAAGATCAACAATGGTAATCACACCTGCCAGTGCACTACCGTGTAGCATGAAAATCACTTCGTTGCCGTAAGCCGGAAGAGCTCGTCGAAACGAACTCGGCAAAATGATACGGCGAAGAATCAACCAACCTGACATTCCGCAGGAACGACCCGCTTCAATTTCTCCGTACGGAGTCGCTAAGATTGCACCACGCAATATTTCCGCAGTATAGGCCGCAGTGTTCAAGGAAAATGCGATCAGTGCACAAACGTATGCTTCTTTGAAGACTACCCAAAAAATACTATCTCGAAGAAGCTCAAATTGCCCTGCCCCGTAGTAAATCATGTACATCTGCACAATAAGCGGGGTACCGCGAAAGAAGTAAATATATGACTTCGGTAGGAAATTAATAAACCGATTGTTTCTGCTAGCGGCCAATCCAATCGGAATGGCGAGACCCAAACCGATCACAAGTGAAATCGCGACGAGTTGGACCGTCGTAACCAGACCATCAAAATACAGAGGGAGATTACTTACGATCGCTTCGATATCCATCCCAATTAAGCCTTCCGTACACCTGCGCTGTAGCGCTTATCCAACCACCGAAGTCCACCATCAGAAACCGCAGTGATAATCAAATACAAAATCGCTACAACAAAATAGAATGTAAATGGTTGTCGCAAAGACCCACCTGCCTGTGCTGCTCGAAAAACCATGTCTTCTAGACCGATCACTGAAACCAATGCTGTCGTTTTCGCCAAAACAAGCCAGTTATTTCCGAACCCGGGCAAAGCATGTCGAACACTAGCCGGAAACGTAATTCGCACAAACACTTGCACCGGAGTCATTCCAAATGCATGTCCTGCTTCGATTTCACCTCGTGGTACCGCTAGGATTGCACCTCGAAAAGTCTCGGCCATGTATGCACCGAAAATGAAACCTATAGTCACCACTCCTGCAACGAATTCACTCACCTCAATGTATTCAATTTCCAGCGTATCTACGATTTTGTTCATCAATATCTGTCCACCGAAAAAAAGAATGAACATCAATACGATATCTGGAACACCTCGAATCAACGTCGTATAGGCTTCGGCAACAATATTCGCGATTCGATTCGAAGATAATTTGGCGGTTGCGCCTAATATTCCCAGCGCTAAAGCGACGAATAAGGAAATAATCGCTAACTCAATCGTCAACAACATTCCTTCAAGAATGAATGGATACAAGTACCCGCCAAGAACGCCGCTGAAACTTTCTACTAGAAATTCATGCATGACTATAGTTGAGTGAAAAGAACCGCCTATTTTGCCAGTAATGAAAAATAGACGGTTTCACTTTCTTTGATGCCTCGGTAGCTTGCTCAAGCAATCAATAACTACTACCGTATACGTTGAAATCAAAGTATTTTTCGCTAATCTCTTTATACTTGCCGTTTGCAAGGATCGCAGCAATAGCCTTGTTCAACATTTCGACAAGATCTTCATTATTCTTTCGGACGGCAATACCGGCACCATCGCCAAAGTACTTCGGATCGTTAAAATCGGGACCTACAAATTCCCAATCAGCTCCGTCTTCTGTATCGAGAAAACCTTCTGCCATCGCAACTGAATCTGCCAACAACAGATCTAATCGACCTGAAAGCGCATCAAGATAAGCTTCGTCTTGAGTTGCGTATCGTCTGACATCAACATCTGCACCAAATTCACTCGTAACAAAGTTGTCGTGTATGGTAGCGCGTTGGACACCAACTGTTTTTCCTGCTAAACCTTCCGCCGAAATTTCGATACCTGCGCCCTTTTTTTGCGCAAATTTTGCTGGAGTCTGGTAGTATCTATTTGTAAAGTCAACCTTCTTTTTCCTTTCTGCTGTGATTGACATAGAAGCAATAATTGCATCGAACTTTCTTGCCAATAAAGCGGGAATAATTCCATCCCAGTCCTGCTGAATCAGCTCGCATTCTGCCCCCATTTCTTCACATAGAGCATTCGCGATGTCGATATCGAATCCAATCAGCTCACCACTTGCTGTAACAGCACTAAACGGAGGATAAGCACCTTCAACGCCGATTCTAATTTTTGACCAATCTGCCCCAGAAACGCTGACCCCAAATGTCATTAGAGCCAAGGTGGAAACAATCAGAGTGAATCTTTTAATCATATCAATACCTCAAATTATTAGCTTTACAAAAATATCTTACTTTAAATTACCAGACAAAAACTCTTTGAATCTGGCTGATTTTGGATGATCGAACACCTCATTTGGCAAACCATCTTCTTCGACTTTGCCTTGATGTAGAAACATAACGCGATTAGACACCTCTCTGGCGAATCCCATTTCGTGGGTAACAACGAGCATCGTCGTTCCTTCTTCTGCAAGACTACGCATGACGAGCAGTACCTCACCCACCAATTCCGGATCCAACGCGGACGTAGGTTCATCAAAGAGCATCAAATCTGGATTCATCGCCAATGCTCTCGCGATTGCCGCCCTTTGTTGCTGCCCTCCAGAAAGATGAGCGGGATAATATTCTTTGCGGTCGTATAAACCAACTCTTTCTAAGACCGCTTTCGCATGTTCTCTCGCTTCGTTCTTAGGAACTTTCAGCACGTGGATCGGAGCTTCGACAACATTTTCCAATACAGTCATGTGAGACCACAGGTTAAACTGCTGAAAAACCATCGCGAGCTTAGATCTAATTCGATCGACTTGTTTACGATCTGCAGGAACACTCTCGCCATTTCGTAGCGTCTTCATTTTTATCAGTTCTCCATTGACTCTGACCGTACCGGAGGTCGGAGTTTCGAGAAGGTTGATACATCTTAGAAAGGTGCTTTTGCCTGATCCACTACTGCCAAGAATTGAAATTACATCGTGTTCTTTTGCTGACACGGAGATGCCTTTTAGCACTTCGAGTTTACCGAAGCTCTTGTGTATATCTTGGACCTCAAGGGCGAGAGCTGTATCTGAAGTCGACTTTTTATTTGACATTAGAGTATCAACGCTTGAAATTTAAGTAATGAATTAAGATTCCATTAAACTACAAATTATGCTACTATTCGATCTTATTTTTTCGAAAAGCTCAATGCACTCACTATTTTTCACAAAAGTAGTCTTGAGTACAAAAGCAGATTGAAAGTGCAAAGCGAAGCATTACGGACTAGTTTGCGAGAGAATAAACCACCGCACAAGTTTTTCGTAATTGGAGAACTGGAGGCGAACCAGAATTTGGAAATTGCGAATGCCTATTGTTTTGCTACACAGACATTGAAAGCATGAGGAACCTCAATGCAATGAGGGTGAATGAATCAAAGCTTTAAAGATCAAATCTTTGACTTCATATTGAAGTGTTTGAATGTATAAATTAAATTTTTAGCGCGAACAAAATTTACAAAGCCCGACTTTAATCCGGGTCAAATTAAATAAACTAAGTGCAAAGAGTGACAATCCCGGATTTCTAATTGTTTCCAATTTAGACACTAGTATTGAATAAATAAGGACCTATACCTGGCTCAATCTGCTTCGTATCCTAGCTCTACCACAGACTCATATTCGAGTAACTGACTGAATTCTTCAACACAGTAATTTTCAATACTTTGAATATCTTGCTTCACTTTAAGTTGACGCAAACTAATAACGTCCAAACCTTTAATTCCGCATATTTCGATATTCCTAAATGGAGATAGGTCCATATCCACATTCAAACTCACGCCATGATAACTACAACCGCGGTGAACGCGAATTCCAAGTGATGCAATTTTTCTTTGCTGGACATAAACACCCGGTGCGTCTGGTCTAACTTCCGCATAGACTCCACATCGAGCTAAAATGGCAATGATTGCGGTTTCAATTGTGTGGATGAAGTGCCGAATTCCCTGCTTTCGTCGTTTGAGATCTAGCAACAAATATAAGACTAATTGACCAGGACCGTGGTAGCTAATTTGACCACCACGGTCAGTCTTTATAACCGGAATGGTAGTCGGATTATGAGGAACCTGAGTACAGGTATAGCCCTGTGTGTAAACCGCATCATGTTGTAGCAACCAGAACTCATCAACCGTGTTCGGATCACGCTTCGAAGTGAATTGCTTCATGTATTCTAGCGTGACTTCGTAGTTGACCAATCCTAGTCTTCGAACAACAACTCTCCGTTCTTGATCCACCCGTCAATTTACGACAATGCTAACTTAATGGGCAATCAAAGTAGTACTATTCCGCTACGATGATTGGAGTTCCACCAATACTATTTGCAACTTTGTGGAATAGACCATCTAGATCTTTGTCTTTAGACACAGGTCCAACGCGAACGACATAAATCGCATTGCCAGATCTGACTTTCTTATTAACACCGACATCATCAAAACCAAAATTGCGTAGCTTATCTCCTATTTTCTTTGCGTTTTTCTTACTAGAAAACGCCCCGACTTGGATGTAAACCTTTCCTTCTTCTCGCGACGCAAATTTACCTCCTTCAGGTGTAATCGCCATGATCTTGACTTCACCGATACCCGGTTCTACAAGATCTAGCTGCTTCGCAGCCGCATAAGATAAATCAATGACTCGTTCGCCGATAAAAGGTCCACGGTCATTAACTCGAACAATAATCTTCTTATCATTGTTGACATTGGTTACAGATACGTAAGTCGGCAAAGGTAGAATTTTATGAGCGGCTGTCATTTGATACATGTCGTAAACTTCACCATTGGAAGTACGTTTTCCATGGAATTTTTTACCGTACCATGAAGCGATTCCGCGCTCATTGAAACCTTTGGCGGTTTGAAGAGGTTTGTATATTTTCCCATCCACCCGGTAAGGGTCGTTCCCGTAATGACTTAAGGGTTCATATTTCGGTTGTGCGGGGACATAGTTGCTTGGCGCTCGTGGAGCAGTTGAACAGCTGCTCAATGCGATAGCTAATACAACGAGAAAAGCAAGTTTATGCATAGTGATTTAACGTCCAGTTCGGGAAGCGGCGATTAGATTGGCAAGTTCCGCAACGACAGTTGCGTATAGGGGGCTTCGGTTATATTTTGTGATAACGTAGAAATTTTTAAATCCAGCGTTGTAGATGAACGTATCTAAATTCGTTTCCAATTTAACAACACCGAGTTTTTCTGTCCCAACAGGAAGCTGTTTGGAAGTCAATGATATTCCCGATTCGTGAAGTTCTTGGTAGCTATGTTTTGGCTTCAAAGATTTTGTCTTGTATCGCTCAAGAGTCGCCACATCACTCGCTTGCAGTTGGTCATAGATAGCTTCGTCGTGCTGCCACCCATGTAGTTTGAGATAATTGGCTACACTTCCAATCGCGTCATCGAATTCAGTAATTAAGTTTCTTTTTCCATTTCCATTAAAATCAACCGCGTAATGTCGGTAACTACTTGAAATGAACTGCGGAATTCCCATCGCACCAGCGTAAGATCCTTTCGCAGTAAAGGGGTCAATCTTCTCTTCTTCGCTCAGCTTCAAAAACTCGATGAATTCTTTTCCGAAAAATTGGCTGCGGCGCGGATAACCCAAAGCCAGGGTGAGCAGACTGTCAATTATACGATGCTTTCCCGTATAGGTGCCATAACGTGATTCAACTCCGATGATCGCGACAATCACTTCAGCATCAACTCCAAACTCATCCTCTGCTCGTTGTAGAGTGTCTGCATATCGATCCCAGAATTTAACACCGCGATCTATGCTTGATTTAGAAATGAAGATCGAACGATAGCGATACCAAGGCATCGCCTCCGCTGGACGTGTTATTGCCTCAATTATGCTATCTTGATAGTTTGCATCCGTCACAATCGCAGTCACTCGATTGCGGTCAAGTCCGTGCTCGTTGACAATTTCATCGATAATGACTCGTGCGTCTGGAAATTTTTCAAAGTCAACAGCGAAAGCGACATTGAGTGTCGCAGACAAACCAAAACACAAGACAAAGACCAATGAGTAAATATGAGCAAACCTATTCTGTTTCATGTCGAGCTCCCATAACGATTCCTATTCCTGCAATGACGGTGATAATCGAACTACCACCAAAACTAATGATCGGTAACGGAATTCCAACCACCGGTAGAATTCCTGAAACCATGCCAATATTGACAAATACGTGAACAAATATCATGATCACAATACTACCTACGACAATGCGCGCATAGTGGTTTTTCAATTGATACGCGATCGTAAAGCAACGATAGATTAAGAATGAAAACAACAGTAGGAGAATAATGGCTCCTACGAATCCAAACTCTTCTGCGAATACAGAAAAAACAAAATCCGTATTTCGTTCCGGAATGAATTCTAGCTGAGTCTGACTACCATTTAGCCAACCCTTACCACTAGTCCCTCCCGATCCGATCGCGATCATGGATTGAATACTGTGATAACCAACACCTGTTGGATCCTGCCAAGGATCGAACATGGAGATGACACGCGCGCGCTGATATTCATGCAAAAAGGGCCACAGAATTGGTATCGACGACAAGATCGCTAGACCGATCATCCCGAGCCAACGCCAGGCGATGCCTCCCAGATAAATTGCGTACAACCCACCTGCGGCAATGAGCAACGCGGTTCCCAAGTCCGGTTGATAATACACGAAAAAGACGGGTACCAAAACCAATATCCCAGCAACCAAATAGCTCCAATGTTGACGATCAGTTCTTGAGTGGGTTGGACTCAAGACCCAGGCAACCATCATCGGTACCATTAGCTTCATAAGCTCCGATGGTTGCAAACTGACAAGCTTTAAATCCAACCAACGTTGGGCACCACCTCGATCTGCCCCGACCAAATCAACTAGTAACAGCAAAATTATTCCAAATGTATATACATGAGGTGTGTACTTCTCCAACTTGGCCATTGGGACATTTGCAAGTACAAGCATTATTACCAAGGCGATCACAATCCGAAACAACTGTTGCCATACATGTTCTGGATCTTGTCCGCTAGTACTAAATTGCACTACCATACCAATTCCTGCTAGCAGTAGAATCGTAAAAATTAATAGCAAATCAACTCTAGAAAGAATCGAGATGACAGGCGAAGTCTTGTTATCTTCGAAGAACAGCAACCTGATCTCCTAAATTTAACCGTTGTCCTTCAATCAAATAATGATCTGATAGACTTCGTGCTAAAGGTGCAACAGCAAGGCCTGAACCACCATTTTCGACAATAGCTACCACTAAAATTTGAGGTTTATCGGTCGGCGCAAAAGAAATAAATATTCCATGTGGTTGAAGATTTTCAGGCACTTTAGACGCATCCCATTCTTCATCTTGAGCACGTTGTACCAATTGGACAGTACCAGTTTTACCTGCCATCCTGTACTTCAATCCTTTACTGATTGGGTGCGCGGTTCCTTTTCGACCATGTACTACCTGTTCCATGGATTCAATCACTTTTTCAAAATTTTTGGGATTCAAATCGCGTACACGGTATCGTTCGGGTTGAATCAGCGTCTCCGTACCGGATTCATGGTCTACAATTTTTGAAATTATTTGAGGCGTAACTTTAATTCCTCGGTTGGCGATGATAGATAGAGCATATCCAAGCTGTAGTGCAGTTACGGTCGTTGTACCTTGCCCGATACCCATCAAGATCGTATCTGCAAGATACCAAGGTTCGTTGCGTTCATACTGCTTCCACTCCCTTGATGGAAGCAGCCCTGTCAGCTCGTTGTCGAGATCGACTTCCGTGTGCGAGCCGAAGCCGAACTTGGACAAATAATAGTAAATCTCATCAATTCCAAGAGTTTGCGCCAACTTATAAAAGTAAGTATCGCAGGATTGAGCGATCGCTTCACGCAGATTGACGGGGCCATGACCAGAACTAGCCCAACAACGAAATTTATGGTCACTACCGGTCAGCTGAAAACTGCCCGTACAATTGACTTTCTGTTCAGCGAGATCTAATTCCTCTGCGGCAATGCCAAAAAATGGTTTGATGGTTGATCCCGGCGAATACTGACCTTGAATTACGCGGTTGATCATTGGACTGTCGGTCGACTTTAACCAACGTGTTCGTTTTTCTGAAGTTGAATGAATTCCAAAATCATTGGGTTCATAACTGGGTGTACTAACCATCGCTAACACTTGACCCGTTCTCGGATCTAAGGCAAGCAACGCTCCTGCCTTGTCGCCCATCAATTCGTATGCTTTCTTTTGCAGGCCGATATCGAGCGACAAAATCAGATCTCGACCAGCGACCGGTAGCTCTTGAGACAGTCGTCTGACTTTTTGACCGTGGACGTTGGTTTCGACGCGTTCGTAGCCGGGCCAGCCTACAAGAACGTTTTCATTGGATTTTTCTACACCATACTTTCCGATATAGTGAATCCCGCGATAGCGCGCGGGATTCACTCTTTCAAGATCGTCCTTATCGATCCGACTAACCATTCCAACGACATGAGCGAAAGTTTGACCGTGGGTGTATTCTCTGAATAATTCCGATTGCAGCTGCGCAGCGTTGAATCGATATCGATCGACCGCGAATCGAGCAACTTGTTGATCACTCAAATTCTTTTTTAACACGTGGAAATCGTAAGAATTACCTCGTTCTACAGACTCAAGAAAGCTCTTTCGTTCTTCTGCAGTGATTGGTATGACCTCACTGAGCTCATCTAAAAACACAATCATATCGTTGACTTTCGAAGGCTCGACTCCGAGTTGAGTAACCTCAATGTTCTCTGCTAGCAAATTCCCATCCCGATCGAAAATACGCCCTCTAACTGGAGGAATTGGAACGACTTCCAATCGATTATTGGAAGATCGTGCGACATAGTCAGAGTACGAAATGACTTGAAGATAAAAAATTCGTCCAAGCAGCACGAGCATTAGGACAGAAATAGCAACGACGGTTAAGACAAGACGCGACCCGCCAGCCTGTTTCAGCTGAGTCTGAAACCGATTTGCCGGCCACCCATCAAATGAAATCATATCTGGATTTTTCTCTCAAACATCTATAGTAGCTAACCACAAACCAAAGTGCTGCCCCCATAAATGCTCCAATCCACAATGAATCTGTACCGGCATAACTGAGCGAAAAGAAATTCACAACGCGTAGAATCGCAGTGTTCAATAGCAGTAAACCTAGAACAAACACTGAAACTACAGAAACTTGGCCAATATTTTTCAGTTCAATGTTGGCCATTTTCATCGCCAAAAAAGCTATCGTAACTTTAGCCAAAGCATGTTGTCCCAATACACCAAAAAACATGACGTCGGTAAACACTCCAACAACAAAGGCTGTAGTCAACCCAACTAATTGAGGTCGGAAATAACACCAAAAAATAACGATAAATGCAACAAAATCTGGCCGATAGTCGGCGATTGATTGTGGTAAAAAGACGATCGACAAAATCATCGCAACCGCGATGGATCCAAAAATCGTAGAAACTTCCCGAGTAGTGGAAGTATTATTGTTTTCGAATGTCATTCAGAGACAAGTTTGATTCTTCTTCGATGCCACCTGGCAGTTGTGTCCAAACCAACAAAACTTCATACTCTGGATCAAACGCAGCCAAAGGTACCGCGGTTATTTCAGCAAACGCTGTGTTTCGATTTCGTGTGACGTCCGTTACTTCGGCAACAGGATAGCTCGAGGGGAAACGCTCGCCTAAACCCGAAGTAACTAAAATATCACCTACTTGTACGTCATCGTTGAATCGAAGACCGGTTACTCGCATCCAGTCAACATAACCCGAGCCATGAGCGACAGCGAGAACACCGTTTCGACTGATGCGAACAGGAATTGAATGATTTGGGTCAGTTACTAGAGTAACCGCGCTTTCGAATTTTGTTAAGCTTGTAACTTGCCCAATTATACCGCGATGATCGACTACCGGTTGGCCAATAAATATGCCGTCACTCTTTCCTCGATCGATTACGATCTTCTGCGACAAGGGTTGCAGCTGTACCGCGGAGGGTTTAGCTGGAAGAACTGCATAATCAATAGTTTCTCTAGCACCCAGCAACTCTGACAACCACTTATTTCTTCGCTCTTCAGCTTCCAGATTGTTGAGCCTAGAACGCAAAACTCTATTTTCCTCCATCAGTTGGCGATTGCGTTCTTGGAGTTTATTTCGCTGTTGAAACTGAAGCTGAAACTGATCAGTCAATGCCGCAGGAATTTGAGCGACATCAACCAGAGGTTTTATCGGCAGAAAAAGAACTTCACGAATATTTTGAAGTGTCGACGTATGCGAATCCAATATAACAAGAAGCACCGACATCGATGTCAATATGAACATTCGCAATTTCATCTTGGTGAATGCACGGTTATGTTTTATTTTTTTAGCTAATTGTAAACATGAATTTGCTTCAATGTGTCGACACTACTCTGTGCAACAGTTCTGTAACTTCGAGAGCTCGGCCACAGCCTCGAGCAACACAAGTCAATGGATCTTCAGCGATTATTGCTGGAATTTCTAGTTCCTCGTTAAATTTCTTGTCAATATCTCGTAGTAAGGCACCACCACCAGCCAACAAAATTCCACGTTCCAAGATGTCGGCCGACAACTCTGGTGGTGATCTTTCCAGAGCTTGACGTACACCGTTGATAATTGTGGCCAAAGAGTCCTTTAAAACTTCATAAATTTCACTACTTCGAATCGTATATCGACGAAATGAACCTCGATAGTCTCTTCCGCGAATTTGCATCTGCACGTCTTCCGAACCGCTCCAAGCGGTTCCGATCGAATGCTTAATTCTTTCCGAAGTAGGTAAGCCAATCTGCATTCCATAATTGCTTTCGACAAATTCACAGATTTTCTGGTCGAACAAGTCTCCCGCGCAACGCAAAGTGCTAGACCAAACTAACCCACCAAGCGATATGACGCCGATTTCAGTAGTACCTCCACCGATATCGACAACCATCGTGCCGACTGGTTCAGCCACTGGTAAATTCATTCCAATGGCAACCGCCATCGGCTCTTCCATCAAGTAAACCTCTCTCGCTCCGGCGCTAAGACAAGATTCACGAATTGCTCGTCGTTCAACTTGGGTCGATTCACAGGGAACACTGATGACGGTACGAGGTCGCATAAACAAGCGTCTCGACTGCACTTTCCCGATGAAGTGTTTCAGCATGATTTCTGTCACTGTGAAATCCGCGATGACACCATCCTTCATCGGTCGAACCGCTCTGATGCTGGCTGGAGTTCTACCGAGCATTTGTTTCGCATCGGCACCAACTGCCAATATCGAATCTGACAAGTTCTTATAGCGTTGTGGGTCGTCGTAATTCGGCACATAGACCGCAACAACCGAGGGCTCATTCAGTATGATCTCCCCTTTATTGCGATCATAGATGAGGGTGTTAGCAGTACCTAAATCGATCGCTAGATCCTGCGATAAATGACTCAAAAAACCCACGCTTCAGTTCACTCAATAGTAGTTCAGTAGATTTTAGTTGGCGACTCAATTCAGTCTTGGGGATCGCGCGCGACAGCTTCTCGATTCGCTAGAAATGACTATAATCCCTAATTCCGAAATCACCCCTCGAAAATAATGAGCGTTACTGCCAACAACATAAAAACCATTGCCTCACTTGCTCAATTGAATATTGAGGAGAGTGCAATTGAGCCATTCATCGAAGAGATGACAAATATTCTCGCGCTGATCCATCAAATGCAAGAAATTGATACGTCCGGTGTGGAACCAATGTCGCATCCTCAGGATATACAGCTACGCCTACGTACAGATCAAGTAACTGAGCCGAACCAACGAACAATCTTGCAACAGATTGCTCCTGCGACTGAAGATGGACTATATCTGGTACCAAAGGTTCTCGACTAAGCGCATTAAAATTTATACTTTAAAAACAATCTGTTCTCTAACAATCTTCAACTCAAATAATAACCTCTATTCTCGTTGGTCTCTGCAAAAATTCCGGTTGCTCTAAATTATAGATTGTACGAACAGCATTCTTTATCTTTTCATCACTTCGGCAGTAAAATTGATTGTTGCTCATCGATTTTTTCCAATCAAATTTCGTCTTTCAACGTTCGTTTCTACTGCCTACAAATTAATATAAGCCAATGAACTCTGGTCATACACAAGTTTGGGAACTTAGCGACTTACTGGCTCGTAGAAAAATCTCAGCCGTCGAATTGTGCCAGCACTATTATCGCCGCATAAAACAACAGGTAGAGCTCAACGCGTTTATCACACTTGACGAAGAAAACGCGATGCGTCGTGCCGAAAGAATCGATCGAAACAGAAAGAATACAACACTTCATCCACTTGCTGGAATCCCTATCGCGCACAAAGACATTTTTTGTACAGAAGGGGTTTTGACAAGTTGTGGATCCAAGATTTTAGACAATTTCATCGCTCCCTACGATGCCACCATCGTCAAGAATTTGAAACATGCAAACATGATCATGCTGGGAAAAACCAACATGGACGAATTCGCGATGGGATCATCGACTGAGCATTCATACTATCAACCTGTCCGAAATCCCTGGGACTTATCGAGGGTTCCTGGTGGCAGTTCGGGAGGCTCCGCCGCAGCCGTCGCGGCTGGCCTTACTCCTGCTGCCACTGCATCCGACACCGGTGGCTCAATACGACAACCAGCGGCCCTGTGCGGGGTAACGGGCATCAAACCAAGTTACGGACGCGCTTCTCGATATGGCATGGTAGCCTTCGCATCTTCACTTGATCAAGCAGGGATTATTACTAGAAGCGCTAAAGATGCTGCAATGATTCTTGACGCAATGTGTGGTTACGATTCTAAGGATTCTACATCGATGGATGTTCCTAGCTTAAATTGTGTAGAAGACTTGGAAAAACCACTCGAAAAACTGAAGATTGGAGTGCCAAAAGAATACTTTACAACGGGCTTGGATCAGAGTGTTGCAGACGTCATCTGGCGAGCACTTTCTCAATTCGAATCACTTGGCGCACAACTTGTCGATGTCGTATTACCGAATAGCTCTGCAGCGATTCCATGTTATTACGTAATCGCTCCTGCCGAGGCCTCCTCAAACTTATCTCGGTTTGATGGCGTACGTTATGGCTATCGAAGCGATAACCCAAGGGATCTTCAGGACATGTACAGGTCGACAAGATCTGAAGGCTTTGGAGCTGAAGTGCAACGACGAATTATGATCGGAACCTATGTTTTATCTCATGGATATTACGATGCGTTTTATCTTAAGGCACAGAAAGTGCGGAGACTCATTTACGAAGATTTCAACCGTGCTTTTGAACAGTGTGATGTGATTATGGGGCCGAGCAGTCCCACAACCGCGTTCGAACTCGGTGCAAAACTAAGTGATCCGGTACTGATGTATTTGAACGACATCTATACTGCTGCAGTGAACCTTGCAGGGCTACCGGGAGTTTCTATCCCGGCAGGATTCGACCACGCTGGTTTACCAGTTGGACTGCACATCGTCGCACCGTATCTGCAGGAAGCTTTCTTACTACGAACTGCACATCAGTATCAACTGCATACTGATTATCACCTCCAGACTCCGGGTACCAATTGATGACACAGTGGGAAATCGTCATTGGCTTAGAGGTGCATATTCAGCTTGCAACTCAAAGCAAAATATTTTCTGGCGCTTCCTCTCAGTATGGGGCTGCCCCGAATGTTCAGGCATGCGAGATTGACATTGCCTTGCCTGGCGTTCTACCTGTATGCAATCGAGAAGCCGTTCGCATGGCGGTAAAATTTGGACTTGCAGTCGATGCCGAAATCAACCGAAAATCCGTATTTGCTCGTAAAAATTATTTTTATCCCGACCTTCCGAAAGGATACCAGATCAGCCAGTTCGAGTTACCCGTCGTAAGCGGGGGCCACATTCATACCCAAGTCGACGATATAGTCCAAAAAGTAGGGATTACTCGCGCTCATCTGGAGGAGGATGCTGGGAAATCGCTACACGAAGCATTTTTTGATGTTACAGGAATCGACTTAAACCGAGCTGGTACACCATTACTGGAAATCGTCTCTGAACCAGACATACGATCCGCTGCTCAAGCAGCAGATTATTTACGCCGATTACATAGTCTAGTTACATATCTTGGCATCTGTGATGGAAATATGCAGGAAGGCTCATTTCGTTGTGACGCCAATGTCTCGGTTCGCCCGCTCGGTAGTGAAATTCTAGGAACACGCACCGAACTGAAGAACATAAACTCCTTTCGCTTTGTAGAAAAAGGAATTATTACTGAAGCCAATCGACAAATCCAAATATTGGAAAGCGGTGGTGCGATTGTTCAGGAAACCCGGCAGTACGATCCCAATCGGGACATCACTAGACCGATGCGAAGCAAAGAGGATGCACACGATTATCGATATTTTCCTGATCCCGATTTGCCACCTCTCGTACTAGACGATGATTTCATTGTAGAAATCAAAGAGTCGTTACCTGAGCTACCAGAAGCTCGACAACAAAGATTTGTTTCGCAGTATCAGCTTAAAGATTCAGTCGCAGCCCTACTTACACAATCCAAAGCAACGGCTGACTACTTTGAAACAGCAGCCGCACTCGCGCCTCAAAATCTGAAGTCTTTGGCCAATTGGATCGTAGTGGAGCTAAATAGTTATTTGAACAGACACAACTTGAGCATTGAGGACTCTCGAGTCAGCGCAAAAACTCTGGGTTTGTTGATTTCGAGAATCAATGAAGGCGTGATTTCTGGACGCGCCGGTAAGGAACTGCTTGAAATTCTTTGGCATGATCCAAGAGCTAGTGTTGATCAAATCATCGAAGAAAAGGGATTGAAACAAATAAGCGGTAGTAGTGAGATTGAAGCCTTGATTGAGAAGGTCTTTCAAGACAATCCCACGGAATTGGAGAAATTGCGCCAAGGTAACATGAAGCTGCTAGGCTATTTTGTGGGGCAAGCAATGAAGTTGTCAAAAGGCAAAGCGAATCCGAAACTTGTGAATCAATTGATCCGGGAGAAACTCTAATTCTAGTGTTTAGCACGAGTACAACCAACACCAGAAGTCAATTGATGAGTTTGAGTGATGATTGACGCAGCATTTGTTAAGAAGGAACGCAAGTGGATGGGCTACGAAAACACCTATTCAGGAAGCTTGAGTTTTATTCGACGACCGTATTCAAAAGACGTAACCAAATCTGATCTAATCATCAGTGGGGTTCCGTACGATCTTGCAGTAACGAATCGTCCTGGAGCACGATTCGGACCTCGCGGTATTCGAGAAGCCTCATCTCAAATTGCTTGGAAAGGAGCAACTTGGCCGTGGAATTTTGACCCGTTCACCGTACTTTCCACTACAGACTACGGAGACTGCGACATAGACCATGGCTATCCCGACAAAATTCCTGAGACAATCGAAAAGCATGCCCGACATCTTTTGTCTTCGGATGCAAAAATATTGACGATGGGAGGTGATCATTTCATTGCTTATCCAATTTTGAAGGCAATTCACGAAAAGCACGGAGCTGTATCTCTCGTTCATTTTGATGCTCACTCCGATACCTGGGCTGAAGAAGATGAACGTATCGATCACGGCACCATGTTTTATCACGCAGCTCGTCTTGGCTTGGTCAAACCTGAACGCTCAGTGCAAATCGGACTTCGAACTGACAATGACGAAACTCATGGATTCAATATCTTTGATGCAAATTTCGTTCATAGAAACGGAGTGGACGCTGTCATCGAGGAAACACTGCGTATCGTTGGCAACAACAAAGCCTATCTGTCGTTCGATATCGATTGTTTAGATCCTTCTTATGCACCGGGCACCGGCACTCCGGTCTGTGGCGGACTTTCGAGTTGGCAAGCTCAGACGATCATCCGAGGATTGACTAGCATCAATTTCGTAGGCATGGATCTAGTGGAAGTCGCACCCATTTACGACGTCGGCGAAATAACTTCACTGGCAGGTGCAAGTATAATGCTCGATTTCATCTGTTTACTGGCTAAACAGAAAAAAACCAAAAATTGAATTATTCTGTGCGCCCGTAGCTCAGCTGGATAGAGTACCAGGCTTCGAACCTGGGTGTCGGGGGTTCGAATCCCTCCGGGCGTACCAGTTCCTTTTCTATCCCAAGAGAATTTTTGTCTTCGCGCTCACACAAGCGCCCGTAGCACTCGTCATAAACTACTGATGTTAAAACGGAATGGTACCGAGGAGAGGATTTGAACCTCCACGGGGATACCCCCACTAGCACCTGAAGCTAGCGCGTCTGCCATTTCGCCACCTCGGCAACAATAAGTGGCTGATCTACTTTCACACAGTATCAGCATTTTGAAACAAGAGTTATATTTTATCGAAACAATGAATCAAACTGAACAAATTCGTAGTCATTGGTGCCATTAGGTCGTGAGCTTGCGATAAATATCGGACACTCGAAAAGGAAGCTTGCCAACATCGCTCACAACCGTGTAATTGACATGCCCATACATATGCGGTAAGTAATCATGGGCACGAGAATCGATTGTAATGCAGAAAGGATGAATTCCGGCGTGCTTGATTTCCATCAATGCTTGACGAGTATCTTCAATTCCATATTCACCCCGATACCCATCGTAGTCATCTGGCTTGCCATCTGAAATAGTAATCAGCACTCGAGTTTTGGCGTCAATTGCCAATAATTTTTTACCAAGATGACGGATAACAACCCCCATTCGAGTATAGTCTTGAGGACTCATACCCGCAATTCGAGCTTTCACTTTGCGGTTGTAAGGCTCATCAAGAGTTTTGATGCGATACACTTCGCATCTTTTGCGAGTCATACCCGAAAAACCATAAATTGCGTAGCGATCGCCTAATGTATTCAAAGCTTCGCTTAGCAAAACCAAGCTCTCCCGTTCCGCTTCGTTGATCCACCCCTTTGTCGAGCCACTTACATCAACCATGAAGATTACTGCTAGGTCTCGTTCGACTTTTCTAGATTGAATAAATATACGATCAGACATTTCGTGCCCTTGCTGCACCTCTGCATAACACTGCACGACTGCGTCAACATCAATATCGTCCCCATTTCTTTGTCGGCGCAGGGTTTTATTGTCACCCCTCAATAGTTCAAACGTCTTTCGGATATCCCGAATCAGATGGGAATACTTGTCAAGAATTTGATCTACTTTCGGTTCGTAGGATGGATGCATATCGATTTCTTTCAGCGTGCACCAATTCTTCCGATAGTGACAGCGTCGATAGTCCCACTCATCGTAATAAAAGAGCTCTGAATCTTGCGAATTCGAGGGACTCAAATCATTTTCTTTTGGATCACTGTCGGCCCGATACTGCCCGTCACCAGCCGGTACCAGATAGTCTTCCGGAATTTCCCCAAAGTCTTGAACGATGCTTTGCGCTGTTTGCACCATGTCTTCGCTCATTGCAACCGGTTTCCCATCAATCATAATTGTCAGATCCCAATCCTTGTTTTCATTGGGATCGAACTTTTCGCTCAGACTAACTTCTCGAAGTTCTTCTAGTAAGCCGTCATGGACATTGACCGGCTCATCCGACAACACTGATTCCGCGAGAATAGCGAGCTCAGTACGAAATTTATCTCTTTCTTCTTCCACCCGCTGCTTGGTAATCAATCGAACTTTTTCGAGATCCACAACACCTTGATAGCAGTACCTTCTGTGGACATCGATTCTCTTAAAATACAATTGTCTAACCACTTGTAGTGAGTCTTGGACGATAGCACTGGCATCTCGAAGTGTTTCTAACAATGAATCAAACTGATTCAAAGGATTGCCTATTTCAGATTTCTCCCTTAAATCGTTCAATTGCCTTCCTAATCCCGGATAATCTTCTTTAATGCGAGCCAACAGCCGAACTTCTTCAACCGCTTCAAACAGCCGCAGAGCTCTGGCTTGATTTCGATATTGTTTAAGGTCGCTGCAGACGATTGGAATCCCTGTCTTTCGATCGACACGAAAGGTACCGTATCGGGTTTGCGCGAGTAGAAAAGCACTCATCGCCTTGTACAACTGAAAATTCAATGACTTTAAGTCAAATTCGGTGACGAACTTCGGCAAATAAATGACTTCCGTGTCGGTGCATGCTACGCTATCGACACAAAATTCGAGATGGCGGCCTGACACGCCGCGCGCATATTTTGTCAAAACTCCAGCAATTTCTTCAAACGAAATCGAATTTCGGGTTTGCATTAATTTCGTAGCGAATTGCTCGACTTCTCGAAAACAGGCACTGCCAGGATAGAGACCTTGGCGATCATAAATGTCCATTGCTTCGATAATCCACTTTTCCATGCACTCACCATCGATGAGTGAAAAAGCTTTAGAAGCGTTACTTACAAACTGAAATGCCATCTCAGAATTTGATTTCGCGATTACATCGGCCCAATGTAATGCAAAATCCTGAGACTGTCGATCCAATTGGGATAATTGGCTTGCTGGCTCACTCGCGGTACGTCGAGATGAAAGAACTGCTCCTAGGAGTTCATCGAGCCTTTCCTCAATCTCGACTGCAGTTAAGGGGACGTTCATAATTTTCAATGGCTCTAAACGAATTTTTTTATTCAAGCCACTAAAATACAGTCGATGCCAGCTCGTGAATTGCAGTCAAAATATCGGGATCGTCGGTTAAAGTCTGAACAATTGTGGCATTGCAAGCCACCAAGGGATCGATTCCTAGAACGATTAGTTTCGCTGCATGAACCAATAATCTGGTACTTGCGCCTTCCTCCAATCCACTTCCTTTAAGATTGCGGGTCATTTTTGCGAAGCGCACCAACAAAGTCGCATGCATTTCGTCAACACCTGATTCATGGATGACAATGAACCGCTCCAACTCCGCTTCTGGATAATCGAATTCTAAAGTAAGAAATCGTTGACGTGTACTTTGTTTTAAGTCCTTGAGTACGCTTTGGTAGCCCGGATTGTAGGATATCGTCAGATTAAATTTGGCTGATGCCCGCAAAAGTTCACCCGTTTTCTCGATGGGTAAGACGCGGCGATTGTCAGCCAATGGATGGATTACCACTGTTGTGTCTTTGCGAGCTTCAACAATTTCATCAAGATAACAAATTCCTCCAACCCGTACGGCGCGGGCAAGCGGTCCATCAACCCAGCGGGTTTCGCCACCAACGATCAGGTAACGACCCACCAAATCGGAGGCTGTAAGGTCATCATGGCAGGCTACTGTAACCAAGGGCAACCTTAATTTCCAGGCCATATGTTCCATGAATCGAGTCTTGCCGCAACCGGTTGGTCCCTTCAACAGTACTGGAATTCCACATTCGTGAGCACTTTCGAAGAGCTGAACCTCAGAACCTTGTGGCGAATAAAAAGGTTCTTCACCTATTGAGTAGTCTTCAACATCAATCCTGTACATAAGATCAGTATTTTGGTCAAACAGCTAGATCCTCGATCAGATTCGAGCTTTGTGTGAGCGGCAAAAAGAGCCAACTTCAATAAATCGTGTTTTGGTGTTTCTAACTTGGTAAATCATTGCTGACAAATTAAACAACAAAGTATATTTAATTCTTTCTGTTCGGAAAGCCATCAATCCAACTGAATTGGTTAAAATGAATCAGCATCCAAATCATCCATCTCAGCTTGAGTTTACGCTGAATAATTCTCTGAGAAAAATCCTTACTGATCGTTTGTCGAAATTTCGACGTGCCGAAATTAAAAATACAAATTTAATGCATGCAGCAGTGGTATTGGCGATTTTGGATGGAGACGCTGAATCAGGAGCCAGTTTTCTTTTGATGCGAAGACCCAAGCATTTGAAGCGACATGCCGGACAATATGCACTTCCCGGTGGTCGAATCGAACACCACGAATCAATTGTAGATGCTGGATTGCGAGAACTTGAGGAAGAAATTGGAATCACAGTCTCCAGCGAAGATGTCATTGGTTTGTTAGATGATTATGAAACGCGATCGGGATTTCAGATTACGCCTGTCGTAGTGTGGGCCGGTGTTAGAAAAAAACTGAATCCAGACCCAAATGAAGTGGCAACGATTTTTCGCGTTCCATTAAGCGATCTTACTTCTTCCGAGATCCAGCATTTTGACAAATCCTCTGTTGGTGAAGAACCAATTTTGTCGGTTCATTTAAAAACAGTGAGCGATCGCATTTTTACGCCGACTGCTGCCTTTATCTATCAATTTCGAGAAGTGGCTTTGTACGAAAGACATACACGGGTGGCTCATTTCGATCAGCCACGATTTGCTTGGCGATGATCAATTTAAAAATTCCCATTGGGCTGTCTTGAAGAATCTACAGCGCCTACTGAATTTTTTCGATTAAAGCTCGATTTACCATTGGGTCAACAAATTGGGAAACTTTTCCACCGAGTTGCGCGATTTCTTTCACGAGTGAGGCAGAAACAAAAGCATATTCTTCAGTCGGAGCAAAAAATAGGGTTTCGATATTTCGATCCATTTGTTTGTTCGTCCATGCCAGCTGGAATTCATACTCAAAATCGGAGACTGCTCTTAGACCTCGAATCACAATCGTTGAATTGCGTTCTCTAGCAAAATCAATTAACAGTCCTTTGAATCCCACGACTCGTACTCGATTCAAGTCAGAGGTTGTTTGCCGAATCAGGTGAACGCGTTCTTCCAGCGAAAATAGAGTTTTCTTGCTAACTCCATCTGCAACTGCAACAATGAGCTCGTCAAAAATTCCAGTTGCCCTTCGAATGAGGTCCGTATGTCCTTTTGTAACTGGATCAAAACTCCCTGGATAAATGGCACGAGTAACATTACTTTTTTTCATAATTTGAAATAGTAACACCGATTCTGACTTGATGGATCCCACAATTTCTTTTGAACATTATCTAACTTAAACCGTCTGCATAATCAAAATTTAAACTCCTACATTCAGCTTCATCTACCGTGCCACTTGAATCATATTGGAGCAAAGAATATGCTCGATTGCCGGCCTGGATGTAATGCACTGTTTTCCATTGGCTATATTTCTGCGGCAAATCAAATTTGCGTTCGGTCTCTACATACACCATTGCTCCAACATGCAACAGTTTGTTCGAAACCAGCAAATCCAGTGATGGGATGACAAGATTTTTGAAAAACGGTGGATCTAAGAACACAACATCAAACTTTTGCTTATTTTGCTTAAGATAAGTCAGTGCGTCCTGATGAAAAATCGTATGAAGATCAGATTCTAAATACTCAGTAACTTGATATAGGTACCGAATCACTCGTCTATTTTTATCCACGAATACAATCGAAGCGGCACCTCTTGAGATAGCTTCGAACCCGAGTGCTCCGCTGCCTGCAAACAAATCGAGGCAGTGAGCACCCGAAATGTCATTGCGTAACCAATTGAAAAGACGCTCACGAGCAGCATCGGTTGTTGGCCGAATGTTCAGTGACGCATCAAATCGAATCACTCTGCGCTTCCATTTTCCAGCAATGATTCTAAGTTTACGTTGCAATCCGATTCACCATAGAAAGTCTATTTTTGCCTATATCTAACACGTTTACGCGCACCAAATGTCTAGATTTACAACTTAAATCAGCGTTTAAGGAAAGGCCACCATCAACTGCTGAAGCTCGAAAAATCGAAGCTAATATAATTTCGATATCGAAATTATTTCGTGAATTTACACACCATAAAATCAATTCTTTGTGCTAATTTTTAGCAACTGAACCACTAATCTATTATGATTCAAGCTCTTTCTATCCATGAATGACGATAACCAGGCTATAAAAAAGAAAACTTGGAGATCATCGGGAATCTTTAAGGTACTCGAAAAGACGCGTAGGTCGATCGCGTCAAATTTTTCGTCTTTGTTTTCGAGCTCATCTGTCATTGATGAAGAGGAAATCGAAGATCTTCATGACACACTGATAACGAGTGACATCGGGTTTGATGTCAGTGAAACACTCATTCGTGCGGTTCGTTCAAACTCCAAACGTTCTAAGATTTCGGGACAGAAACTAAGCCAAATTTTGCATGGAGAGCTCGTACGAATCCTAGCTAAAGCCCAATGCAAATTTGACTTGTCTGAATATTCAACTCCTACCGTTATCCTGATGGTTGGCGTGAATGGAGTGGGTAAAACAACAACGAGCGCAAAAATCGCAAATTACCTCAAACTCAGAGGGCACTCGGTTATGTTTGCAGCCTGCGACACATTTCGATCTGCCGCAATCGAGCAACTGCAAGCTTGGGGACAACGATTGGATATCCCGGTCGTCTCCTTAAAAACTGGGGCTGACCCTGCTGCAGTAGCACATGATGCCTATCATTCAGCCGTTGCAAAGAAGTGCTCAGTACTGATCGTGGATACAGCCGGCCGCCAGCAAGCTCGAGATGATCTGATGCGACAGCTAGCAAAGATTCGAAGAGTTCTCCAAAAAATTGAACAATCGGCACCGCATGTCACTCTGATTACCATTGATGCAGGTACCGGACAAAACGCCCTTTCTCAAGTTGAGCAATTTAACCATCACACACCCCTTAGTGGGATATGTGTGACCAAATTAGATGGAACAGCAAAAGGAGGCATTGTCTTCGCGTTGACACAAAAGCACGGTATACCGATTTCCTTTATCGGTGTTGGTGAAAAAATTGAAGACATCATTGAGTTTCAAGCAGATGCATACGCTCGTTCGTTGCTAGGAATGAATCCGTGATTCACATTTCATGATTCGATTCGCGAACGTAACCAAGCAATATAAAAACGGAAGCGTCGCATTAAGAAATGTGAGTTTCAATTTGGAAACCAGTCAATTGGTGTTCTTGACTGGTCACTCCGGTGCAGGTAAATCAACCTTTATCAAATTGCTCACACTAGAGGAGCGGCCATCTCATGGCCACGTGTTTGTTAATGGAAAAAATTTGTCTTTGGTAAAGAAAAGACATATTCCATATTATCGACGCTCAATTGGAGTTGTGCATCAAGATCACAAACTACTCTATGACCGAACCGTGCAAGATAATGTTGCTTTACCTCTCATTATTCAAAATCTACCCAGGACAAAAATTCGTACTCGAACGAAGGTCGCATTGAAGATGGTAGGACTCGAAGGTTGTGAAAAGGTCAATCCAATAAACCTTTCAGGTGGCGAACAGCAGCGTATCGGTATCGCTCGTGCTATTGTCGCGAGTCCACGAATAATTTTAGCGGATGAGCCTACCGGCAATCTAGACGAGAAACTCGGCAACGAAATTATGAAGATTTTCATGCAACTAGTGCAGTACGAAACCACAATTGTCGTAGCAACTCATAACAGGCAATTTTTTGTGGAAAAAAATTATTCTGTACTCGAACTACAAAAAGGAGTACTAGTACCTGCACAAGGGTGCACTGCATGATTAATGTCTTGACGAATAATGTTGGCGTCTTCGTTGCTTGCTTAGGAAGCATGTGGAGGGCACCTCTGCCAACCATATTCACCGTAGCAAGTGTTGGGATCATTTTGGCGTTGCCGGCAGGACTCTTAATGCTCTCGGATAATCTTGAATCAACATCCAAGCTATTGCAACAAACACCGGAAATTACAGTTTTTCTGACCAAGAATACGAGTGACGAAAACCTGCAGCGAGTTCACAGCAAAATTTCAAAAATCGAGCAAGTCCATCAAATCGAACTTGTTTCCGCAGATGAGGCACTGAATGAATTCAAAGAGTTAACTGGACTCAATTCGGTGCTCGAATATATTCCGGAAAATCCGCTGCCGGCAGTTTTATTGGTCCAACTGAAAGAAGAATACACCGATGCGGAAACCTTTGAAAACATCTCGGTGAATATTCAGTCATTGGATCATGTCGATTCCGTACAGATTGACTTAGAATGGGTTCGAAGACTCAATGCCATACTCGAAATCGCCCGCATTGGTAGTACAGTGATTTCAGTGCTGCTTATCGTGGCTGCTGTTCTTTTGATTTGTAACTCAACTAGGGTATCCATATCAAATCGAATGGATGAAATTTTGGTAATTGATCACGTCGGGGGTACTCAATCATTTATTCGTAGACCATTTGTCTATACGGCGATTCTGCATAGTTTGTTAGCTGTACTTTTCGCATCCGCAATCATTGAATTCGTCGAACATGCCTTACGCCAGCCGATCAATGATTTGGCGAAGTTGTACAATAACGAATTTCGATTTACTGGAATAGCTGCGCAAACCTGGTTTGAAGTTGCTATAGCTGTTGCTTTGCTAAGTTGGATTGCAACCAGAATCACCGTCTTCATGTGCTTACATCGTCTGAGGAATTCCGAACCTTGATTTGATCGATCTCGAATTTCTTCGATTTGAAATCGATCAAATTTGTCAAAAATATTTCTGTTTTCAGAACTTGAATTTTTCGAAATTTGCTTTATCTATATTTATGAATTCAGAAAAAATTGAGTGGAAAAATATCATTATGGCTACAAATAATTATTCTCTGGCACTGACGCCTTTAGGAAATGGTACTTTAAATGCCTATATTGGTACGGTCAACTCACTACCTTATCTAAATGAGGATGAAGAACATGAGTTGGCACTTCGTTACTACAACAAAAATGACTTAGAAGCAGCACGACAGCTAGTCCTTTCGCATTTGCGGTATGTTGTCAAAATTTCGCGAGGATTTCTTGGATATGGAATTGCTCACCAAGAATTAATTCAAGAAGGCAATATAGGTTTGATGAAGGCCGTCAAGAAATTTGATCCTAACCGAGGAGTACGTCTTGCTACGTACGCCATTCACTGGATTAAAGCCGAAATCTATGAGTTCATTCTACGAAATTGGAAAATGGTACGCATTGCAACTACCAAGGCTCAGAAAAAAGTCTTTTTCAATTTGCGTAAATTTCGCAAGAACTTAGAGCATGTGAGTGATGAGGAAGTTCACAAGTTATCTAGTGAGATAGATGTTGACCCTGAAACCATCCGTGAGATGGAAAGTCGAATCAATGCACATAACGTTAATCTTGATACTGAACAGAGCGATGTAGATGGAGGTCGATTTTTTTCACACTCGTACTATGCCATCGATGATGAGTCCGATCCCGCGAAACTTTATGCACAAGCGCAAGAAAAAGAGATCCAGTCGCAGATGATTCATTCTTCTTTAGCTAATCTAGATGAGCGAAGTAGAGACATCATTGCACAACGTCATCTCGTGGAAGGAAAGAAAGCAACATTACAAAAGCTGGGTGACAAGTATGGCGTGAGCGCGGAACGTATCCGTCAAATTGAGAAAAAAGCGTTTTTCACCTTACGAGAGGCAATGAGTAAAGCGGATTATTCCATCCACTAACGGACCAAAACCTTTCGATTCTTTCAGTGCCAGTGTTCGTTTATCTATTCGAACACTGGCAAGCAAAAGAAAACGTCAATCGATAAAAGATTGATGCTCTTTTTCCTACCCAGCTACAGCGTTCATCGCTAGCCTACCAAAACCCAAATGAGTATTCAGATTGATGGATACTCAATTTATGTGATTTGAGCTCTCAAGTCATTCTTAGCGGCTTTCGCTAAGAATTGCTTACCATCATAGTTAGCGGGAAGCATATAAATGACAAAAATTCTTCTGTAGTTGATGGCCTTTCATTAGCTAAAATACAGGCAAGGCGCCCTTATCCCAATGAATGTAATTCAAATGAGCACGAAGCTACATAAATCCAAGAATTCGATTGCCACCTCCGACAACTCTAAGTCTACGAAATCGAAAACTTTAACACGATCAGAGCATTCTAGTTGGAACGACTACCTAAATTGGATATATACCCGACCTTATTTGACGGAAGAGGAAGAAAAGAAGCTCTTCGCATCCGCACCGAGGAAGAGCTCTGACGTCAAAACCCTCAGCAACTGCGGCGACGAGCAGGAGAACAGTCACTGCCGACCGCTTCGTCGTCGTGCCTCAACTCGAGTTGCACACCGCCGGTTCTTGGGTCCAAAACAACAATCCTCGTCCATTCTGGAGGCACACAAATCGACAGACGCAACCGTTCCACTTCTCCATCGCCCAAACCCCAATCAATGCGGTTAACGAGGACAAGCCACCACTCCGCATACTTATTCATTGCGCCGCTTTTTTTCAGTTTTTTCGTCTTCTCCATCACGCAGATAGGAATATTCGAGGACAACTTAGGGAGAATGAACCCGTTTCTACGCCAGTCCATTAAAGGAATGAAAACAAAAAGCTGATGAAAAGACTTCGACGATCGGTGCAAATCCAAACAGAAACACGAGTCGGAAAAGTCACACAGGGGCAGAGACCCTTCGCGCCCTTCACGCCGATCGGCATTGTTCAGAAACTGCTTCAGCAATCTTCTAACCTTCTTTTTTATTCCAGGGTCCCGACGAACATGTTGAGGAGACATGGTGAACGACACGTGCCAGGATTTGTCCCCGTCGCTCGGCCCGAATTCCTTCAGCAGCCTCCGCAACATATCGTCAACAGGCTTTGACAACTCCTCAAGCCCAAGATAGTTCGAATCAACATACACATTCTGATTCAAGCGCCGAACCTCAACTGCCACTCTCTGCGATACGAGGAAATCGGGCATACGATTCCCATCCGGCTCATAGCAAACCGTCTCATTAGGAAACCGTCGACGCAGAAATTCGTACGCAACTTCCTCTGACGAATCCATTATCCCCCTAAAGTAAAAGAAACCACATTCATGAAGATCATTCGGAGCGAGCGCAATCTAGGCAGCGACCTGCAGGTACTGCCATACACCACGCCAGCGGAACGGTCATCCAACGTGAAGCAAGACACCCGTTCCCGTCGCGCAAGATTGCCTGCTTGGCCGAACGTAGCCAAGTTATCAATATACAACGTTATCTGACCGATGGAAAGAAAGTCACTTTGTTAGCATTGGCGAACAAATATGGCATCAGCGCGGAACGTGTTCGTCAAATCAAAAAAAGCACTCGAAACTTTTCGCGAAGTAATAGTCGAATCGGATTACTCAATCCAAAAAGAAGGATTCGGGTACTCGCGCAAGGGATAACTTTCTCTAGTTTCACTCTCACCGGTAACCAACTCGAAAATCGTTGACTAAGTCAACAGAGTAAAAACTCAATCAGTGACTTCTGAGCATGTAACCTATTTTCAGCTTCAACCCAAACAACGCTCTGTGGACCATCGATCACTGCGACTTCAACTTCAAGCCCCCGATAAGCCGGTAGGCAGTGCATGAATATCGCATCCGTACGCGCTTGTTTCATCAACTTCTCGGTGACTTGAAAGGATCTAAACGCTAGTTTTCGTTCTTGTTTTTCACTTTCGTGTCCCATGCTGCACCAAGTATCCGTAACCACTACATCTGCGCCCTTTGCCGCTTCGAATGGTTCATCTACATATGAGACACACTCACCTCGAAGCGATTTCAACAGCTCCGAATCGGGCGCATAAGATGCTGGTGTTGAAATCCGAAGTTGGAAGTTGAGTATTGATGCGGCAGCGGCCCAAGTGGCACACATATTGTTGCCATCTCCAATCCAAGTGACAACCGAATCTTCAATTCTACCTCTGGCTTCGTACAGCGTAAGTAAGTCCGCTAGCAACTGACAGGGGTGATAGTGATCACTGAGACCATTGATCACCGGTACACACGAATTTGCCGCGTAGGTTTCGACGGTACTATGTGCTGCAGTTCGGGTTACGATTAGATCGACCATACTGGATACAACACGCGCAGTATCCGCCACGGATTCACCACGTTTTCGTTGCGAATCACTGGATGACAAAAACAGCGAGCTGCCCCCAAAATGATGAGTTGCCACCTCAAATGAGACTCGGGTGCGAGTCGAAGCCTTTTCAAACACCAACGCGAGTGTTTGATTTTTCATAATTTGTGGACACTCTCGACGCTCGCGCCATAATTTCTTGAGTTTCGCGGCTCGAAAAAGTAGATCCATGATTTCTTTTGGATCTAAGTCGCTAAGTTGTAGGAAATGCCGAAGCATAAACTTGAAAAAAATAGGGGTAGCTAGATTTTCAACAAGCAGACCGAATCTGATTCCTTGGTGGGGCGCCTACCCACTGCGGCGTGTAAATACTACTGGGACAGACTTGCTATTGGTACAAGACACAATGATGGAGTTTCTTGTGTCCAACAACTAGGTCTGCTTATTGTTTAAAAATTGGTCGATGAACTACACTAATTTAAGAAAACATTCCGAAGTGGGAGACAGACCCTGTAACCATGAAGAACAACATTGGAATTGACAACATCGTATTGGTTCGAGATGCCAACAGAGCAACTCGCGCAGATTTGGCCTTCTCTGCATCAGATGCCGACACGATACCCAATACCTTTTTCTGATTGGGCCAAATTAACACCCAAACGTTAAACAACATGATAGTTCCCAACCAGGCACCGATTCCCAAATAAGAATGTGGTCCTTGCAGAATAAACGCATCCACGAAGGTTCCGGATGCCAAGAGGTAATACGCTCCTGTCAACCAGGTAGCGACCGCAGCCCAACGAAACCACAGCAATGCTCTAGGCGCAATATGCTTGGTAATTCCAGCCGCAGTACCATCGGCTTTAGCCTTTGCCAAACCAGGTACTTGAACAAAATTAAAATAGTACAGTAGTCCTACCCAGGTTACGCCGGCCAAGATGTGAAGCCATCGATCTATAAGTAAATCCATTCTTCCTTCCTATATTGAAATTAGTCAAAATTGATACAGCACCGACTTAGGCAGCCGGTGATAAAAATCCGTTGGCGAACAAGTACAAAACAAGGGTAAGTACAAAACCTGCAATGATGGTACCTGAGACAGAATCCAGTGGGTTTTTCATTTCTCTTCTCCCGAAAGAATTTTGAGTACAGATGATTTCTGAAAAGGAGATATTTTATATCTTTTAAAATATTGACTTTCAAACAATTCTTGTTGACGCTTTGAACAATTCTCGTTTGTGTAATAATTTTAAGATTTCAGGTCGATTTCATCCACAGTTGAATTAACGTATGCCCATGCTCAAAAAAATAGTGCTCGCCTATTCAGGTGGATTGGACACCTCAGTCATTCTGCGTTGGTTACAAAACACCTACCAATGTGATGTCGTACCGTTTACCGCAAACATTGGTCAGAACGAAGATCTTGATTCAATTGCAAAAAAAGCGATTGACCTAGGATGCAAAGAAATCTTTGTTGAAGATTTAGTTGAGGAATTCGCCCGCGATTTCGTATTTCCGATGTTCCGAATCAATGCTTTGTATGAAGCTGAATATTTACTCGGAACTTCGATCGCTCGCCCTCTGATCGTAAGTCATTTAGTTCGAATTGCACAAATGACAGGGGCCGATGCCATTGCACATGGAGCGACTGGCAAAGGCAATGATCAAGTCCGCTTTGAACTCGGTGCCTACGCTCTTATGCCGGAAATTCAAGTAATTTCACCATGGCGAGAGTGGGATTTTCAATCTCGTGATGATCTTGTTGCTTACGCTGACCAAGAGGGAATACCCGTCGACAAACTTTCTAGCGGAAAATCAGACTATTCGACTGATGCAAATCTTCTACATATTTCTTATGAAGGAGGGGTATTAGAAGATCCTTGGGCAGAACCTCCCACTGGGATATGGCGGTGGACAGAAGATATACAGAACACCCCTGATGCACCAGAAGATATTACGCTCCAATTTGAGCAAGGAAATGCGAGTTCAATCAATGGGCAGGTCGCATCGCCAGCCGGTCTTCTCGGCCAACTGAATAAATTGGGAGCACGCCATGGCATAGGGCGCGCCGACATCGTTGAAAATCGATTTATCGGCATGAAATCGAGAGGTTGTTATGAAACTCCAGGTGGCTCCATACTGATTAAAGCACACCGCGCCATGGAGTCGATCACACTTGATCGCGAAGTGCTTCACCTGATGGAAGATTTAATGCCTCGCTATGCAAGATTGGTTTACAACGGCTTTTGGTGGAGCCCAGAACGTATTGCACTACAGAAGCTTATCGACGAGGTTCAACAGCACGTTAGTGGCTCGGTTCGTTTGCGTCTGTTTAAAGGGAACATCATTGTCTTAGGACGTAAATCTAGTTCGAATTCCATGTACGATGAGGCCATCGTGTCCTTTGATGACGAAAGTGGCGCGTATACCCAATCTGATGCCGAAGGATTTATTCGACTCAATGCACTGAGATTGCGCGTCGGTGCAGCTCGAGGTCGGAGTTTCTAAGGGTTCGACTTATCGCACAGCTGTTCTTTTTCAAGGTGATAAAACAAAATTCGCGCGTATCAATCATCATACCGGTACGCAATGAAAGTCAAAAAACAATTGATCAGCTTCGTCAACTTCTAGATCTTCAAGGAGTACTGGAAATTGTTGTCGTTGATGCGAGTGACCAAAGCAATACGATTCATGCTTTACAACAATTTACCAACTCCGATCCACGTACGCATCTTATTCACTCCAACCGTGCAGGACGTAGTTTTCAAATGAACCTCGGTGCAAAGCAAGCCAGCGGTGAAGTTTTGTGGTTTGTGCATGCTGACACCACGGTACCCAAGAATGCGATTCAACTCATCGAAAAACATTTAACAGAAACACGCAATTGGGGGCGATTCGATGTCAAATTTAACAGCACATACAAAGGTATGCGACTCGTTGCCTGGATGATGAATCTTCGTTCGACAATCACTGGGATGTGTACCGGAGATCAAGCAATTTTTATCGTTCGTGAGCTGTTTCAACGCGTCGAAGGTTACCCCGATATCGATATCATGGAAGATATCGCTCTTTCCAAAATTCTAAAGAAAATAGAGTCTGTGACTCGAATCCGAACACCTGTCATCACTTCGGCTCGTAGGTGGGAAGAAGACGGTTATTGTCGTACGATCGGCAAAATGTGGATGATGCGCTTGTTGTACTATTTTGGAGTTTCTCCTAGTAGACTAGCAAAGATGTATCGACAGGTCGTTTCATGACGGAAAAGTTACCTGTTCTGTTGATCTTTGCAAAGCAACCAATGCCAGGGCAAGTAAAAACTCGATTCCTCCCCGATACAACGCCAGAAATCGCCGCTGCTATTGCGCTAGATTTTATCGAACTTACAGTCAAAACTGCTACGATCGCTTGGCCCGGGCCAATCCGATTGACGGTAAGTCCTGATTTTCATCTTACTTCTCTTGAATCCATTGCTCGACAGTACAATATAGAGCTAGCCAACCAATCAGAAGGCAATCTCGGCACAAAAATGGAGGCGGCCATAAGCGAAACACTACGTTACTCACCCGCTGCTGCCATCATTGGTTGTGACATTCCTTCGCTGTCGGTACCATCGTTGCAATACGCTTTTAGTCGATTGCAAGAAGGCAAAAATGTGTTAGGACCGAGCGCGGACGGTGGATTTTATTTTGTCGGACTACTTCAATCTGAACCAGGAATGTTTGACGGAATTTTGTGGGGAACCAATGAAGTTTTGAACTCCACAATAATGCAATTGAATAAATGTCAAATTAACATTGATGTGATGCTGAGCTGTCTGCAGGATATCGATACCTGGAATGATTTTCGATGGATGACTAAATTTCATCCAGACTTTCAAATTTATCTTCGCAAATTTGATTCTTAGTATGGACATTCAACAGTTCATTCATCGACTACTTACACCGCTTAAAAAAAAGCATCGAATCATTCAAAAGCAACCAATTGAAAGTTCCACATCGCCAGCAGAGGATTCTGAAAAACGAAAAGCAAAAATTAAATTGTTCCAGCAATTTAAAGCTTGGGCAGCGATTGCAACACTCTCTTTTATCGGACAATTACCTAGACCTATCTCACTTTGGATAGGAGCACGGCTTGGTGATGCGTTCTACTTTTTTAATAAAAAACGTCGAAAGATTGCTCAAAAAAATTTAGAAATTTGTTTCCCGGACTGGCCAGTTGAAAAGCGCTATCAAGTGGCACGAAGTCACTTCAGACTCTATGGACAAGCGGTTGCGGATCTCGGAATGCTGTGGCTAGCAAGTGAACAGCGATTAAATAACCTTTTGAAGGTGCATGGCTTGGAACATTGGCACAAAGTAACAGCTGAAGGTAAGCCAGCCATATTGTTTACTCCACACTTTGTGACGGTGGACATCGGTTTTGTGCTCTCGCGCTATGCTCCCATCTGTAGCATGATGAAAGAACAAAGCAACCCGGTCTTCAGCAAACGACTACGAACAGGCCGATTACGTTTCGGCACAAAGGTTTACAACCGTTCAGATGGCATACGACCTTTAATCAAGAACCTACTCAACAATGTTTCTTGCTATTACATTCCAGATGGTGATTTCGGATTGCGAAGTTCTGTTTTCGTCCCATTTTTCGGTGTGCCTGCGGCAACACTCACTACACTTGGACGGATGGCACGAATCACTAAAGCTGTCGCTATACCCGTTCATAGCTTGCTGAATTCCGAAACCGGGCAATACAATCTACATCTCGGAAAACCATTGGAAAACTTTCCTTCGGAACAAGATTATGACAACGCCCGCCGCATGAATTCAGAATTTGAAACTATGATTAACGGTTCGCCCGAACATTACATGTGGACGATTCCTTGGTTTCGTACAAGACCAGACAATGGGCCGTCGCTATACTAAGCCACTTCCAAAGCACCACGTTTTCGCGTTTGTAGGCGCTTTTCTGTGGTTTGCTTGTGCGATGTCGCCACCCAAAATTCGGTGGTATATCGCGATCGCACTAGGAAAAATTCTTTTTCACCTTGCTCGTCGGCGACGCAAGATTGTAGAACGTAATCTGGAACTTTGTTTTCCCGAGATGCCTGAAAAAGACCGAAAAGATCTAAGTTCTAGAGTGTTTCGAAGTGCTGCTCTTGGTGTGTTCGTTTGGGGGTTTGGATTGTTCGCGAGCGATAAACGGCTGCTACGAGAAGTTAGCTGGCATGGCCGACAAACCATGGAAGGATTTCTGAAATCCAATCAACCAGTTGTTTTGCTTTCCCCTCATTTTTTCTCACCTTTGATCGTAGTTCGCACAATGAGTCTCATTACCCCGTTAGTCGCCATGTACTACCCACCTGTAAATCCAATTGTCGATTCGGCGTATCACTGCGCGTTAGGAGGACGACTCACTCCCTATCGATGGGTAAATTGGTTGTTTAAAAAGCGAGGGAAGCATGTCATAAAAATGCATTCTTCACGTGGTAGTATGCGGCCCTTTTTTCGTGCACTCGATAAAAAAATACCGTTCTTCTATCTACCTGACCAAAATTCAAAATCAAAATCTCATACAGTATTTGCCCCGTTTTTCGGAGTACCCGCAGCCACCTATACTAGTTTGACTCGATTCGTTCAATTTCGAAATGCGCGAGTTTTTTTGTGTTTCGGACTTTTTGTTAAGGACGGCAAAGGAATTGAAATTCATACTGAACTGCTACCCCAAAACTTTGTCACGGGTGATCTTGAGAAAGACGCGATTCGTCTCAACAAAACCATTGAAAGGTTGATTAGAAGTGCTCCGGAGCAATACTTCTGGCTGCATAGACGGTTTAAGACTAGACCAGAAGGTGAACCACCGATTTACTGATTCTTTTTTGGTCTTTTGATAATTCCTGTATTTCTTTTTGGGCTCGCGTATCGCCCACCTGTCCAGCTGCAAGAATGCCATTTTCGTAGGCTTCGTTTGCAACACTCTCCTTAGTTGGGATATTACCTAGATCTATCTCACTTTGGCTAGGAGCACGACTTGCTGTTGCGTTCTATTTATTGAATTAGAATCGTCGAAACATTGCTCACAAAAATTTAGAAGTTTGTTTCCCGAACTAGCCAGTTGAAAAGCGCTATCAATAGGCACGAAGTCACTTCAGACTCTATGGACAGGCGATTGCGGATCTCAGAATGCTGTGGGTAGCAAGTGAAGAGCGATTAACTAAGCATTTGAATGTGCATGGCTTGCAACATTGGCACAAAGTAACAGCGGAAGGTAAGCCAGCCGTATTTGTTTACTCCACACTTTGTGACTGTGGACATAGGCTTTGTGCTCTCGCGCTATGCTCCCACCTGCAGCATGATGAAAGAACAAAGCAATCGGGTCTTTAGCAAACGACTACGAACAGGCCGAATACGTTTCGGCGCTACGGGTTACAACCGTTCAGATGGCATGCGACCCTTAATCAAGAACCTACTCAACAATGTTTCTTGTCATTACATTCCAGATGGTGAATTCGGATTGCGAAGTTCTGTTTTCGTCCTTTTTTTAGCGTGGCTGCTGAAACTCTAACTACACTTGGGCGGATAGCACAAATCACTAAAGCTGTCGCTATGACCGTTCATAGCTTGCTGAATTCTCAAACCGGGCAATACAATCTGATCCTTGGATAATTATTGGAAAACTTTCCTTCGCAAATTGAATATGATAACGCCTGTCGCATGAAATCAGAATTTGAAACTATGATAAACGGTTCGCCCGAACATTACATGTGGACGATTCCTTGGTTTCGTACAAGAGCCGACAATGAGCTGTCGCCATACTAAGCCACTTCCAAAGCACCACTTTTTCGCGTTTGTAGGATCTTTTCTATGGTTCGCTTGTGCGATGTTGCCACCCAAGATTAGGTGGTATATCGCCATCGCATTAGGAAAATTTGTTTTTCATCTTGACCGTAGGCAACGCAAGATTGTAGAACGTAATCTGGAACTTTGTTATCCCGAGATGCCTGAAAATGACCGAAAAGATCTAAGTTCTAGAGCATTTCGAAGTGCTGCTCTTGGTCTGTTCATTTGGGGCTTTGGCCTGTTCGCGAGCGATAAACGGCTGCTTCGAGAAGTTAGCTGGCATGGTCGACAAACCATGGAAGAATTTCTGAAATCCAATCAACCAGTTGTTTTGCTTTCCCCTCATTTTTTCTCACCTTTGATCGTAGTTCGCACAATGAGTCTCATTACCCCATTAGTCGTCATGTACAAACCACCTGTAAATCCAATTATCGATTTGGCGTATCACTGCGCGTTTGAAGGACGACTCACTCCCTATCGATGGGTAAATTGGTTGTTCAAAAAGCGAGGGAAGAATGTCGTGAAAATGCGATCATCACGTGGTAGTATGCGGCCCTTTTTTCGTGCACTCGATCAAAAAATACCGTTCTTCTATCTACCTGACCAAAATCCCACATCAAAATCTCATACAGTATTTGCCCCGTTTTTCGGAGTACCCGCAGCCACCTATACTAGTTTGACTCGATTCGTTCAATTTCGAAATGCGCGAGTTTTTTTGTGTTTCGGACTTTTTGTTAAGGACGGCAAAGGAATTGAAATTCATACTGAACTGCTACCTAAAAACTTTATCACGGGTGATCTTGAGATAGATGCAATTCGTCTAAACAAAACCATTGAAAGGTTGATTAGAAGTGCTCCGGAGCAATACTTCTGGTTATATAAACGGTTTAAGACTAGACCAGAAGGTGAACCACCGATTTACTGATTCTTTTTTAGTCGCTTTAAAAATACTTGCATTTCTTTTTGGGCTTGCTTATCGCCCGCCCGTCCTGCTGCAATAATGCCATTTTCGTAGGCTTCGATTGCAGCCTCTAATTTATCGCTTTGTTGGTGTACATTTGCTAAAACTTTGTACGCTGCTGAGTAGTTTGAATTATGTCGAATCGCAGCTTCCAAATGAACAGTCGCCGCGTCTAACTCGCCGATTTTGAAATAAGCCGACCCTAAACTATAGCGAAGCAGTGCATCATCTCGACCTTTCTGCAACAATCGTCGAAAGTTTTCAATCTGAATTTCAGGTGTCAACTTCATCACCATGATTAGTCCATCCAATAACTAGGAAATAACAAGATTAAAATCGTGAGCAGTTCCAAGCGTCCAATTAGCATGGTAAACGCCAAAACCCACTTCGATGCATTACCTAAATCTGCATAATTCAGGGCGGCGTCACCAAGTGCGGGACCGAGATTGTTGATACACGCGGTTACAGTCGAATATGCTGTCACCAAGTCGACACCCGTCCCTAACATCACAAGGGAAAGCACGACAAAGCTCACTGCATAAAGCGAGAAAAAACCCCATACCGAATGGACAACTCGGTCTTCCAATGGAACATTATTCAAACGAATCAGTAATAGAGCATTTGGATGTATCAATTGATAAAGTTCACGTCGACCTTGCTTGTACAAAAGCATAACGCGCACGACTTTTAAACCACCTGCAGTAGATCCGGTACATCCTCCGACAATACTGACCGCTAACAGTAATGCAGGTAAGAATAAAGGCCAGGTGGAAAAATTCGTCGTAGTAAAGCCCGACGTTGTTGCGGTTGAAACAACCTGAAAGATTCCATGATGAATCGACTCAATCGTACTCTCGAACTGGTCACCAAATACCAAGACCGTACAAACTAAAACCGTCGCGACTAGCAAAATACACAGATAAACTTTCAGTTCGTTGTCGTTGAAATAAACCCGATAATTCAACTTATGAATGGCTCGAAAGTGCAACGCGAAATTCATTCCCGCTAGAATCATAAATATCACGCCGACATACATAATACCTACGCTGTCAAACGCCCCGAAACTATCGTCGTGCGTTGAAAAACCACCGATCGCCACGGTAGCGTAACTATGAGTAATTGCATCAAAAACACTCATTCCAGCAGCCCAATATGCAGTAGCACAGACAACTGTAAGCCCGAGATAGATGTACCACAATGCTTTCGCAGTTTCTTTAATTCTAGGTGTCAGTTTCGAGTCCTTATTCAGGCCTGGCATTTCGGCTCGGTAAAGCTCCATTCCACCGATACCCAACATTGGCATCACCGCTACTGCCAAAACGATGATCCCCATCCCACCAAGCCATTGCAATTGCTGTCGATAGTACTTAATCGACAGCGGTAAATCATCGATACCGGTCAGAATCGTAGCCCCTGTCGTCGTAAGTCCCGACATTGATTCAAAAAATGAATTGGTAAAACTAATGTGTAAATCCGGGGACAGAAAAAATGGCATCGAACCGGCCAGTGCGAGTGACATCCAAAACGCTGCAACTGTAAGGAACCCATCGCGCGCTCGAAGAGCTTGGCGATTTTTTCTAACAGGAAACCAAATCAGGACACCCGTCATAGCAATCAGCAGAAACGACGACAAGAAAACTATAAATGAACCATCTTTGGAAAAATATGAGATGGTTAGCGGTGCCAGCAATGTAAAGCTGAACAACAAGAACAGAATTCCAACAATTTTTAGAACTGCCCTAAAGTGCATAGGAGAATTTCGCGGCCTGGTAGCTGAATACCAAAGCTAAGGATTTAGAGAAAAAGTGCACTCGGCTGAAATAGTTTGTGAACAAAAGCCATCTGCTTTTTGTCCTTGTGCATGACGAATACGATGACGAGATCCTCACTTTCTATGACTAATTTACTGTTCGCAATCAATACTTTATCATCTCTCAATATCGCTTCTACACTGGTGCCGTGCGGCAAATTGAGCTCACTGATAGTGCGTCCGACAACCTTTGAAGTCTCTTTTGTGCCATAGACCTCGATCTCAAGCGCTTCGGCGATACCTCGTCGCAAGGAATGTACCGCGAGAGTAGCACCTCGTCGTACGTATCGCAGCACTTCACCCACGGTCGAAAGACGCGGCGAAATCAAAATATCGATACCAGTCTCATCTAACAATTCAGCATATGTCGTATTTCCAATGATAGCCATCGTTCGTCGAGCACCGAGCTTTTTCGCAATCATTGCAGAAATTAGATTGACTTCGTCGTTGTCGGTTATAGCGCAAAATACTTCGTAGGACTCGATGGATTCCTCAATCAATAAATCAGGGTCCGTTGCACTTCCAACGATTAAATTTGCTCTTAACAAAGAATGGGCAGCAGTAATCGCACGATCCTCATCCACCTCAATCACTTTTACTCGAAACTCGGTTGGGGCCAGCGCATTTGCAAGCTGAAGTCCGAGATTCCCAGCTCCTGCGAGCATCACTCGTTTCCCGAATGAAGATTCAACTGAACTTAGTTCAGTCATTATTTGACTGATGTGTTCGGGAGCAGCAATAAAAAAAACTTCGTCACCGGGTTGAATCACAGTATGTGCTTTAGGAATAATGGGCTCGTCCCTTCGATATACTGCGGCGACTCTTGTTTCTACCTGAGGTAGATGATCACGCAATTCCCGTATCTTGTGACCAACCAACTTGCCACCTCGATCTGCCTTGATCCCAACTAGCTCAATTTTGTCGTCCGCCAACTTAACAATTTGAATTGCACCTGGATGACGAATCAGGTGAATGATCAAATCAGTTATCACCCGTTCAGGAGATAGAAGTTTGTTAATCGGTATCTGGTTAGGCCCCCGACCGAATAAAGATTCTTCACGATTGTAAAATTCAGGATTGCGCACTCGAGCAATTAGTTGTGGAGTATTTCCGAGCATATGGGCAAGTTTGCAGACCAGCATGTTCGTATTGTCATCATCAGTAAATGCCAACACCAATTCAGCATCTTCAATGTCCGTTGCATCCAATACAAGTGGGTCGCATGCATCTCCGCATACCGTGCGAATGTCTATCTTTCGGTTGGTGCGCCTTAGAATTTCACTATCTTTGTCAACAAGAGTTACATCGTTTTCTTCCTCCGCTAATGCAGCGGCCACATTGAAGCCAACGGTGCCAGCACCGAATATTACAACCTTCTTCACTTATTGTTATTTTTTGAGTTTGATGAAATGCTACCAAGAGGTTTCATTTGGATGCCATGATCTCTAATTTTCCGAAAGAGATTCGAGCGATGGAGTCCTGATTTTTTCGCAATTTCTGTAAAACTGTGTGAGTTTTGTAGATGATAAAGAAGATATTTGCGCTCAAATTCTTTGGCTGCAAGCTTATGCGTCAACTCAAAATCAGCTGTCGAATTATTTGGTTTAGGTTTTTCGACTCTGTCTACAATTGCATAAGTTGACAAAAAGTGCTGGATATCAGACCCCGCTATCATATCAGGGCAATCGCTCGACATTATCTGTCGTAATACATTGATAAATTCCCTAATATTTCCATGCCATATGTGATTCCGAATTTGATGTAGTGCTGCTGCTGAGAAACTCCGATATTTTAGACCCTCTGTCCGACTGAGATAGTCCGTATAGTAGCCTACAAGTTCTGGTATATCTTCTGCACGATCTCGCAATGTGGGCACCTGCAGAGTCAATTCACTAATTCGAAGATAAAGCTCAAGTCGAAATTCTCCGGTTTTCAACAACTCGGTAATTTCACTCGTCGCAGTAGCAATGATTCGAAGTTGAGCTTCATTCTGATTAGTCTGGTGAATGATATCCAATAGAAGCCGTTGATGAAACGAATTGTAGTTTTGAATGTCCAGGAACAGTAATGTTCTTTCTTCTGCCGATTCCACAAGTTCAAGTACAGATTGAGTTTCCTTTTCAACAACCAACGAATTCACAATAATGAGTGGCTGATCATCTTTGGCATCTGTTTGATGAATCACTTTGGCGACGGTTTCTCTACCTGAACCCGGTTCACCAACAACAATCACGTTCGCTTTCGATGACGCAGCGTTCTGAATCTGAGAACGCAGTGCTGAAACTTTTGTGCTCGAACCAATGATTACCGATTTGCTATATCGAGACTCTGTAGGGAGGTGATTATCAGTAAACTCCATACTTTGGTTCACTGCATTTCGAACCGTTATTTCCAGTCGACCCGCGGAGACGGGTTTTTCTAGATAATCGTATGCACCAAACTTTGTCGCTGTTACTGCGGATTCAACTGAACCATGTGCCGACAACATGATCACAGGTGTTTGTAACTGTGCACTGTGCCACTCCTTCAGTAGCGTAATACCATCATCTCCAGGCATCCAAATGTCCAGAATAATGGCATTGAAATTATCTAGTCGAACTGCTCGGCGCGCAGCATCGGCATCATGAACTTCAGTGACTTTGTACTCAAAGTCTTCTAGAATTTGTCCAATCAGTTGACGAATATCCGGTTCGTCATCAACTACTAGTACTTTCTTGTTCTCTGTCGTCAATTTTCTCTATCTATGTGGATGTCTGTAGAAGAAGTAACTTTTGGCTCAACAATACCGGTTGATCGAATATCTAGCTCAATCGTGAATTTGGCACCACCAGTTTTGCGATTTGATGCGGTTATTTTGCCATTGTGGGAGTTGACAATGCGTTGCACAATCGCCAACCCCAAACCCGTACCTTTCTTTTTCGTAGTTGCATAAGGTTCGAATATACCTTCCAATAAATCAGAATCGAAGCCTGGTCCGTTGTCAAGTATAGTGAGTATGACAGTATTTTCTTTCACGCTCTGCGTGAGTATTTTAATCATAGGCTGTTTGATTTGCGAAACTGCGTCTTTCGCATTGATCAATAGGTTATTTAGAACTTGGATCAACTGTGTTGCGTCTGCTGTAAATTGTGGCAAATTAGAATCTAGTTCGAGCTCGATTCTCAGCGATGTCCCATCTTGATAGTGAAGTTCAACGGCTTCCTGAATGAGTGCGTTCAAGTCCACCTGACTCAAGTTTCGGTTACTTATGCTTTGGTAATGTCTAAACTGGTTAACGATGACTTGAATAAAGTCAAGTTGTCGATTGATCGCAGCGAACGCCAAGTTAAGAGACTGGCTATCGGCTGTGGTCAACTTTAGTTGGGTTTTCATTCTAATTCGATCAACCGCTAATCGAATGGGTTGCAGGGGGTTTAGAATTTCATGGGCCATGCGTTTCGCGTATTCACCCCAGGCAATGCCGCGTTGTGCTCTCACCAAGTCGGTAATGTCTTCGATTACAATCACATAATTGACTCCCCCTTCAACCATTAAGAGCAATCGAGTTGAGCTATAAGCTAGCACGCGTCGACCATCAGCTGTATCGACGTAAACAGTATCGCTCAACTCATCTTGCTGGTTTTGGATTCCATTCAAAAGCTCGATAAACAAAGGTGCCATTTGTTTATGACTCCGCTTCAAATTACCAAGATGTTTCTCGATAACTTCATCAGTATTAACATTAAGAATACGTTCAGCCGCGAGATTGATATTCGTCAAACGAGCAGAGCGGTCGATAAACAGAACACCCGAAGACAAATGGCGTAACACGATTTCTAGATTTCTTTTCTGACCCTCAGCAGCTAGCCTGGTTTTTCGTAATTGCTGTTGTGAGGACTTTATGCGTTTCGTCATTTCGTTAAATGACAGAAACAAGACCGCTAAATCATCACTAATACCCGTTACCGGAAGCTCATCAAAAATTCCTTTGGCAACAGATTGAGTTCCTTCCGAAAGAGTTTGAAAGGGTGCCACAAGTCTATGTGTAATCGCCATCAAAATCCAGGTGGCTAAAAGCATCGATAGTAAGGTCACAAGAGTAAGAGTCAGAACCAAACTAAATCTAAATGATGCAAATACTGTATCAAGCTGTTCGTATTTGAGGTTCACAAAACCAATACGCTCTAGTAGACTTACTGAACTTTCCCGAAGGGTAGTGATTACCTGCAAATAGGTTTTGTTGTCGCCTCTTTTAGTCGGAATAGGAATTAGTACGCGTAACTGTCGAGGTTCGTCATCTTCACTTTTTAGTATTTCACCAACGGGTTGATTCTCACTGACTACCAATGCCCGATTGATAAGATTCTCGCTAGGACGTTGGGGCACCAAAGATTCAATATCAACACCAGCAGACGCGACAATTCCAGTTGGACTTGTCAAATCTACAAAGTACGTGACTTCTTGATAATTTCCTGTTTGACGAACATCAAACAGAATCTCCGAAACTTCTTCCAAGTTTAATTCTGGCTTAATTTTGTCTATAGAGTCTTGAACTTCCGAGACAACTTTATCTTGCAGGGATTCAATAAACAGATCTTCAACCAGATTGACATCCTTGACAGCATCGCCAACTTGAAGATCGAACCAACTATCGACACTCCTATGCAAAGTTAGAAATGAGTATCCATAAACCAGACCCAATGCAGAGAACATAACCAAGGTAAAAACGACTAAAAACTGAATTCCGAGCGCAGTTCCAGGTATACGTCTACGATAACGTTTGATGAAGCGTACAACGTAGTGGATGACAACTATTGTTAAAACGACGATTCCAATTAGACTGAAAATCAGTAACAGAGGCAGAGAATCATTTTCGGAATCGAGCGAATTTGGATTTTCTATCAGTCTAAGGATGACTGATACGATAAGTGCTAGCAAACAAATCAGTGCAATTCTTCGTTTGCTAAGCCCGTCAATGACGAACTTGGCTTTTTCTTGGATTAGCAACAACACTTTAAATTCGAACGATGTCTATTACGGTAAGGGATGTTTTGAAATCAATTCGAAACTGAGGATCCACAGTAATGTTTCAAGCATAAACTAAGCGTGAATAATAGAAACCTTCACTTGCGTGAACGCCTTGTAATCGTTGCTTACCGTTTCCCGTTGAAAAACCTAATTCACTCGGTAGCGAATCGCATACGAGTTGCTTGTTGTTGGCTAGAATGTTTTGAATCTGCCTCTCATTTTCTTTGGCCAAAATCGAGCACGTTGTGTAAAGAAGTTTGCCATTTTTCGCTAACAATGGCAATAGACTATTCAGTAACCGTCTTTGAACTTTCACAATTGTATCGATGTCTTCAATGCGGCGATGATGCTTTATATCTGGATGTTTGTTGACGATTCCAAAGGCTGAACATGGGGCATCGATCAAGATCCGATCAAAGGGTTTGCCATCCCACCAACGATGCGGTTTTGTCGCATCCGTACAAATGATCGTCGCCTTTTGGTTTGCACGCTCAATATTTTGTTTGATCGCATCACAACGACTGGGATCGATATCAATCGCTATCAGCTCGTCGAGTTCGGAACAAAGTTCCAATATATGTAATGTTTTACCTCCTGGTGCAGCACAGGCATCAAGAATGCGTTGCCCCGGCATAATTTCCAATGTAGGTGCCACCCATTGTGAAGAAATTCCTTGAACGGACACCCAGCCCCGATCAAAGCCTGGAATTTTTTTTACAGACACTCGCTGCAATAGTCGTATGCTAGATTCGCAGCTTGGATCAGCTTGTGCTTGAATATTTACCTCTTCAAGCATCTGAAGCATTGTTCGCACAGTAATTTGGTTTAGATTGACCCTTAAAACCATGTCAGGTTTTGCGTTATTCGCTTGTAGAATTGCTTTCCAATGTTCTGGCCATTCCTGGCGAATCACATTGATCATCCAGGTCGAATGTGAATATCGACTAGACTCTTTAAATTGATCGAGTTCGTAATTTTGGCGAGATTTCAAGTGCTTTTTCAAGACCGCATTGATCAAACCACGGGCCCAAGACTTACCCAGTGAAGAAACTGCATCAACAGTTTCCGAAACACTTGCGTACGTAGGTACTCGCATGAATTCAAGTTGATAAAAGCCTGCCAATAGGAGGCAATAAACATCATGATCACGTTTTCGAAGTGACTTGTGCATCACTGCACGAGCATAGGCATCAAGTAACCAATACCAACGAACGACTCCGCTTACGATTTCTGTAATGAATCGACGATCCAGCGCTGACCATGCTTCGAGCGCCGGGTTGAGTGTACGATTTAGCTGTTGACCTTGGTAGATGACTTTCTCGATTGCAAGAGCCGATACGGCTCTAGAATTTGTCGAATTCACGGGTGCCGCATCATTATCGATTAATAAGGCTTTGCACCGAATTTTGAGCCCGAGGGAATCTTAAAACCGTTGACAAAAGCCGCTATTGGTAGCCGTTTTTTCCCTACCTTTTGAACTTCTCGTAAACTAACTACACCGTCCCCGGCTGCTACAACCACTTTTCGTTTGCCTGCATTCAATACTTCTCCAGGTGAAGCATCTTTCACTGAAGTTTCATCGATTTTTGCATCCCAAATTTGGATTCTTTCAGATCCTATCCAAGTATGGGCCACAGGCCAGGGATTAAGTGCTCGAATTTTGTTTACGATTGCTTGTGCTGACATAGACCAGTCAATCTCAGATTCGTTGCGCGTCAATTTCGCTGCATAAGTGACATTCGCCTCGTTTTGTTCAGCGGGATGTACTTCTTGATTCAAGATGCGAGGCAACATTCTGCTTAACTCTTGCGCACCCATGTAAGCGAGCTTTGACTGAAGAGTCGCTGAGGAATCACTTGCCTTGATCGGACATGAAACTTGAGACAGCACAGGCCCAGTATCTACTCCCTCATCCATCTGCATAATTGTCACACCTGTTTGATGATCACCGGCTTCAATGGCACGATGCACAGGAGCTGCTCCTCGCCATCTAGGCAATAACGACCCATGAACATTTACACAACCGAGCCGCGGAATGTCCAATAGCTCGCGTGGCAAAATGATGCCAAATGCAACAACGATCATGAGATCAATATCCATCGCTCGAATTTTTTCCAATTCATGACGATCGAACCGATGAATTTGTCGTACATGCAAGCCGTGAGCACGTGCACATCGCTTCACGGCAGGTTGAGTTAATTTTTGCCCACGTCCTTGCTTGCGATCAGGTTGAGTGAAGACACAAACAAGGTTCAAACTAGCAGTGACAATGCTTTCCAAAGTCGGTACTGCAAAATCAGGGGTTCCGGCAAATACAATTCTTGCCGTTGTCATAAATTCTTTCTACCGCAAGATTATGAGCTATCCTCGAACCACTTTAATGAATCGCCATCTTATTTCTTTGACGCATTTTCGCAGCTTTTGCAAACTGCTTTTTGACTCGATGCTGACGCAGTCGAGACATATAGTCAAGAAAGAGTTTTCCAGTCAAGTGATCGATTTCGTGCTGAACGCATACTGCAAATAAACCGTCTGCTTCCTTTTCATAGAATTTTCCATTTATATCCTGGGCACGATAACGAATCCACTCGCTTCGTTTCACCTCCGCAAAATAATCCGGAAACGAAAGACAACCTTCCTCAATCTTTTGCTCACCCTCACTTTCAATGATCTTCGGATTCACCAAGACGTTTAACTGATCCTGACTTTTCGACACATCAATGACCACAATGCTTTCCGGAATCCCGACTTGAATTGAAGCCAAGCCTATACCGGGAGCGTCATACATGATGTCCACCATATCTCTTACATCGGCTCGAAATCGTTGGTTAAACGCGGTTACAGGTCGCGCAATTTTTCGCAACCTTGGATCAGGATAGATCAAAATATTTCTTATTGGCATTGCACTAAATTATTTGAAGGGAAAATCTCAATTGGGATAGATGGTGTTATTTCGCAAATTTTTTGATTAATTTTTTAGTTGCCTTAAACGAAGAAACGATAAGTTCAGTTATGCTTTAAAAGAAACGTCATCTCAATTAAATATTATCTGTAAAAGTAGTTCTACTGAAGTCAATATAATAAACAACTACTTATCATATTTCCCGAATCGATTTCCTCTAGAAATAGCAATGCCCAGAAATTTAGTAATCGTCGAGTCTCCAGCAAAATCAAAAACGGTTGCGCGTTATCTAAACTCGTCCAGGAATGGTACAAAAAACGCCAAATCGAATGGTGCAGATCACTTCGAAATATTGGCGACAGGTGGACATATTCGCGAATCGAACCAAGTCGATATCGAAAATGGATTTGAGCTACGTTATACCCTAATTTCTACCAAAAAAAATAATGTTGACAAAATCGTTGCGGCGATGCGTAAATCTGATCAGTTGTTCCTCGCAACTGATCCCGATCGAGAGGGTGAAGCCATTTCTGCTCATGTTGAGGATGAGCTCAGAAAGCGAGGAGTACTAAAGAGCAAACCCGTGCATCGTATCGTCTTCTACGAAGTAACAAGCGATGCTGTACGTAAAGCGATAGAAAATCCGGGTGAAATTTCCGAAAATTTAGTTGAAGCCCAAAAATCTCGAGATGCACTCGATATGTTAATCGGCTTCAATTTATCTCCGCACCTGATCCGTAAACTCAGCACCGGTCATTTATCTGCAGGCCGTGTACAAAGTCCAGCTCTTCGACTGATTGTCGAACGACAGAGGGAAATCGAAAGATTTATTCCGCAAGAGTATTGGAAAATTCAGCTTGAATTGACGAAAGACAACGAAAAATTTGAGTCTACACTAACTCATCGCAACGGAAAGAAATTAAACAAATTCAGCATTGGCGATCAGCAAACAGTCAATGAAATAGTCTCAGACATTGAATCTGAAATTTTGGGAAAAGACAAACAGAAAAGGATTTGTATCTCAAACATTAGTAAACGGAATCGCTTACGAAGACCACGGCCACCTTTCACTACTTCTACGCTTGTCCAAGAAGCGTCTAGTAAACTACGGATGCCCGCTAGACTAACCGCGAGGGTGGCACAGCGACTTTACGAAGGGCTTCCAATTAACGGAGTTCAAACCGGGTTGATTAGTTACACACGCACTGATTCAACCACACTGTCCGCCACTGCATTAGGCCATATTCGGAAATTCATTGGAACCGAGTTTGGGAAACAGGACTTACCTGTAAGTTCAAGGCTATATCGGACAAAATCAAAAAATGCACAGGAAGCGCATGAAGCGATTCGTCCGACAGACATTAGTCGCACTCCGCGAAGTGTTAGAGATTCTCTCGACAAACAGCAATTTGCATTGTACGAATTGATCTGGTGTCGCGCCGTGGCATCGCAAATGAAAGATGCTGTTTTCGATAGCGTTGCGGTTGATTTCGAGACAGCCAACCATAGATTTCGTGCCAACGGATCCACATTGCGTTATCCAGGTTGGCTTCGCGTCTATCAAAACTCAACAAATCCCCCCAAAGACTCGAAGGGTGACAATTCCCGCCTACCCGATTTGGCAGTAAACGAAAGTGTAGATATTAACAAGATAAAGCCTACACAACACTTTACGCAACCACCTCCTCGATACAATCAAGGTAGTTTGATTAAGCAGTTAGAAGACCACGGGATTGGTCGTCCATCGACATGGCCAACAATCATCACCAAGCTAATCGATCGAAACTACGTGGTACTGGAAAAACAAAATTTGGTTGCGAAAAGTTTAGGATGTATCGTGGTCGACTATCTCAGTGCTCACTTTGAAAAATACATCGATTATGAATTTACGAGCAGATTGGAAGATGAGCTAGATGGAATCGCTCGAGGTGAAAAAAAGCGCCTCGAGCTATTAGACGTTTTCTGGCAAAAATTCAGCGCAGAACTCGAGGACAAAAAGTCGTTACCACGGTATGAAAGAGCCTTGGGATCAGATCCGGAATCAGGTCGAGACTTGATCGCGAGAGTGCGTAAAGGAGGTGCCTTTCTTCAACTAGGTCGGATGAACGATCACACGAAAAAGAAACCCCAATTCCAATCGTTAAGCCCTGACATGGATCCTAGCACTCTGACTTTCGAGAAAGCAATCGAATTAATGAAACAAAATGTATTTCCAAGATCACTTGGTCAGCTGGATGATGGAAAGAAGGTTGCAGTCTCTACAGGTCAGTATGGTCCTTATTTTTCGATCATCGATGCTGACGGAAAAAAGAAAAATCATAAGTTGAGAAAGGATTTAGATCCGCTCACTGTCACACTGGATGAAATCCGTGTAATTTTGTCTGAGCAAACCGACGTAAGATTACTTGGACAAACCGAAGAAGGCTATGACATAACTGTTCTTTGGGGACGGTACGGGCCTTACATTTCAGTTGCAAGACCCAATTCAAAATTGAATGTCACTTTAAACAACGTTGACAGTCCGAAAACCCTAACGCTTGAGCGCGCCATTGAGCTGATCGAAGAGAAAAAGAAAAATCCGTTCAAGAAAGGAAAAACCATCATTAAACAATTTGAAGATTCCAAGATTCAAGTCTTAGACGGACGCTATGGTCCTTATGCTTCGAACGGCAAAATCAATGTAACCATTCCAAAAGACTTGGATCCAAGCAGTATTGACTTAGAAACCTGTCAGCAATTGATAGAAAAGAAAGCTGGGCAAAGTTCTGCATCAAAGAAAAAACGTTCTACTACCAAGAAAAAGAGTACTCGAAGAAACGTAGTCAAACAATTTGAAAATTCTGACTTCGAAATTTTGAATGGTCGTTATGGCCCCTATGTCACGAATGGCAAAATAAACGCGACTGTTCCAAAAGGTTTGGAGCCAAATAGCCTTGACTTAGAAACCTGTCAGCAATTGATAGAAAAGAAGGCTAGGCTAAGTTCTGCATCAAAGAAAAAGCGCCCCGCTCCCAAAAGAAAAAGTACTCGCAAACAATAATCAGTACAAAAATTCAAAACCGCGCTGAGTTAACTTCAATTGCAAATTGAGGTTGGTCGCTCGTCTTTTCATATCCGACACCCAGTTACAGCGCAACAACCTACGTAAGAATGAAGGTAGATTTAGAACCAACAGCAGAGAGAAAATTAAGCTGTAATTTGATTTACGAAGAACTTATGCCATAAACTAGATCTGTTGCCACATTCCGAAACTGTGATGTGGTTCAAATTCGTTCGCTACCAAGTAGACTGTTCACTTTTTTTCTGGAAATCCACTTTATTGGTTTTCCATTGGTTGTACTGAGCGGAGGATAAGGTTCACCCGGTAAGAACACAAACACTAGAATCTCAATCCTGTGCTGCCAGAACTCCAAAGCAGATACTCTTCGATACCCTTCTTTTAAAAACCGCACCCGTCGGTCTACAATCTTGTGCTTAATTTTCTCTGCTGAAAGATCAAATGAAACCTCTTCAACAGTGTTAGCAAATACTTGTACGGCTACCGGGCGAGTTGATGTGATGTTGCCAGACAGAACTGCACCCGTTAGCCGAGGTGAATAATGCTGAAGGCGCTCCATCACCGATTTTGCCACCCATAAATATTGTCGTTGAATTTCCGACAGTTTTTCTTTTGAAAAGATAGCTAGGTGTTCGGCCAAACCGTCTTCAATTTCAAAATTCGATGGAATCCCTCTTTTTGGAGAAATCCCTATCCTTGAACAAGCCTTACGTTTCGCAATTCTGTAGTCTCCGACACCATCTTCCGCCATAATTCTGGCAGCTTCGTAACGGATCATCCGTCGTAATCGCTTCCTTTGCTTCGCCATAACTGACTCACAATCACTAAAACAATTCAGTCGAACTCGACGTAGGTTCCGTGAATTGGTCAGTCGAAGATTCACCGTTTAGCGATGTCGTTTGCGGCAACTTGGGTTCAGTTCCGACCATGAACAACTCTCGAATTGCTTCAGGGTGATCTGCGGGTAACGCTTCGCCCGATTCTGAATGAACATGCGCAGTAATGATACTGTCAGGTTTTGGAATTCTTACATTTGGAATACCTTCTAGAGCAGTACGCATGTAATTTATCCATATCGGTAAGGCCACCTTTGAGCCGGACTCATGTTTACCTAGATTTGATGGTGTATCAAATCCTGTCCAGACGGTTGTTACAAGATTTCCGTTAAATCCCGAAAACCAGGCATCTTCAAAATCGTTTGTTGTCCCAGTCTTACCGGCGAGATCATTTCGTTTGAGTGAATTAGCTTTGCGAGCAGTGCCTGTCAATACGACTTGATGGAGCATGTCATACATGATGTATGCATTTTCGCTTGATATCACCCGCTTGGCAGTTTGCACAACGGGGACGTCCGGTTGCGGTAAATCCTCCTGAGTTACATCGATCCTTTCTTCTAAACAGCTTGAGCACACTTGAGTTTTTTTTCCTCTTGCGACAACAACTCCGTATCTATCCTTAACAATATCAATAATATATGGCTCAACGGAATAACCACCATTGGCAATTACCGCATAGCCGTTGACCACTTGAAGGGGCGTTAACTCCGCTGATCCCAAAGCAAGTGAAAGCCCGGTTGGAAGAGACTCCTTTTCAAATCCAAACTTCGAAATGTGATCGATTGTCTTTTCGGCACCGATTCCTCGAATTACCCGTACGGACACTAGATTAACTGATTTTTCCAGTGCTTTTCGTAGCCGTGTTGGGCCAAAAAACTTACCGCTATAGTTTTCTGGTTTCCACACTACTTTTGTCGATTCATCTTCAATTACGACAGGAGCACCACTAATGAGTGTAGCAGCTGTAAAACCTTGGTCTAGTGCTGCTGAATAGACAAAGGGTTTTATGCTAGAACCAATTTGACGAAAGGCTTGAGTTGCACGATTAAATTTTCCTATGTAGTAGTCAAAGCCCCCAGACATCGCTCTGATCGCTCCATCTTGGGGCTGAATTGAAATTAAAGCACCTTGAATTTTTGGAATTTGAGCAAGCTCCCACTCCTTTGTAGCAGATCGTTCAGCTGGGATCTCAGAAGGCTGCTCAAAAATTTTGTTTATAGCTGACTCTAATTCATCTACGGGAATTGGTCGCGTATAAACTACATCCCCTACATTGAGAACATCCATAGGCGACTTCGGTGCATTTCTCACTCCGCCGCCCTTTACGGAGCGTCTTGCCCACTTCATGTGTTCCCACTGTATTGTTATCTCATCACCGTTTTTCGTAAGCAAGTTAACCTTATCTTTTTGAACAGATTGAACCAACGCGGGTATGATTTCTTGACTAGATACAACATCGTTCAATTCCTGTAGCTGCGCCTGTAAATTCGAAATTTTCGATAAATCAACGTGCTTGATTGGACCTCGATATCCATGTCTTCGGTCATATACCATCAAACCTTCGCGCAAGCTATTTTCAGCCGCAACTTGATCGATTGAAGGCACAGTTGTATAAACGCTATAACCTGCCTCGTATGCTTCTTCTCCAAAATCTTCGACCATACTTTGTCGAACATATTCAGCAACATAAGGTGCATTCAATTCCACCTTTGATATATGAAGGTCAGCAGTTAACGGAGATTGACTCGCTTCAAAATGTTCTTCACTGGAAATGTATCCGAGCTCGAACATACGATTTAGAATGTAATTTCTACGCTCCATCGCACGATTTGGATTCGATATCGGATTAATCGCCGAAGGAGCCTTCGGAAGGGCTGCAAGCATCGCGAATTGAGCCACGTTCAATTCCGAAAGTGGTTTACCGTAATAAGTCATTGCTGCTGCACCGAATCCGTAGGAACGATGACCAAGAAAAATCTTGTTCAAATAAAGTTCAAGAATTTGATCCTTGTCTAGCAGCTGCTCGAGTCGAAGTGCAAGTAGGGCCTCGCGCGCTTTTCGAATATAAGACTGTTCGCGTGACAAGAAAAAGTTTCGAGCAACTTGCATTGTAATGGTACTTGCACCTTGGGCTCTCGAGCCAGCCTGTACATTCACATAAATTGCCCGCAAAATGCCTTGATAATCGATACCTACATGATCGTAGTAACGATCATCTTCAGCGCTCAGAACAGCTGCGACCAGCAGAGGAGGAGTCTCATTGATGTGCAAAGGAATCCGACGCTCAGACCCATATTCACCGAGCAACAATCCATCGTTCGAGTAAATTCTAAGTGGTATTTTTAATTCCAACGTCTTTATAGTCTCAATATCGGGTAGACCCGGTACCAAGAATAAAATAACGATGATGATACAAGCAACAAGCGCGGCAGCCAAGTTGCTGAGGATGATAAGAATTCTATAGAACAGTTTCAACGTGAATCATTGCGTGACGCATGTAGAATTGACAGAATTTTTGGTGAGTCTGTATATTTTTGATTATACAAAAGAAATTACTGCTTTATGTAGACTGATTTTCTATTTTTGAAGGATATTCTAAGGCTAATTAGTCTGCTTCTATAGCAATGGGTTGAAAGTGATGCAGGTTTGCTCTTTACAGAATCGACAATAATCAAGTGCAGGATATCGATCTGGTGATTCATGTTCAAAAGTACTTCATAATTCCAATTAATTATCTAAATTCGATCGACGACTTTGATATAAAAATCACACTGCACGAACCCATGTAACCAAATCTAAGATTTTAAGCAGATTTTGGTGTTTCATTTCGACCATGAAGCAAGTAAAGACAAAATACAAACACACCGATCCGATGATTTTTTTGGTCGGCCCAATGGGCGCAGGAAAAAGTACGATCGGACGTCTTTTAGCGGAGAAAATGAAACTTGAATTTATCGACATTGACGAAGAAATCGAAAAGAAGATAGGAACTACCATTTCGGAGTTCTTCAATAACATGGGTGAAAGCGAATTCCGAAAAATCGAAACCACCGTATTCAAAGATTCCCTTTTGGGGTCAGGTACAGTAGTCTCAACCGGCGGCGGTGCCATTTTGCCCGCCTCCAATCGAACAATTATGCGCTATGGCTTTGTGATTTATCTTCATACAACTCCACAGCAACAGTTGGCTAGAATTTCCAACTCCAAGAATCGTCCATTGTTAGCGAATTCGGAACAACCTCTGAAAACCTTATCTAATTTGATGGACACTCGAGATCCACTGTATCGCAGCGAAGCAGACCTAATCATTCGTACGGATAATTTGACCAAAAACGCAATCGTCAACGAACTGGAAGAATGGTTACTGGCTCAATGAAAACGCTGAATGTAGACTTAGGAATTCGTAGTTACCCCATCTACATTGGATCTGGATTGTTGGAACGATCCGATCTTTTTCGTGGACATGTGCATGGCTCAGATGTCGTCGTAATTACAAATGAAACCGTCGCTCCCTTGTATGGCGATAGACTCGTTGAAACAATCGGCGCAGTCTCGCGAACACACCTCCACATCCTACCAGAGGGTGAGATCTATAAAGATTTAAATACTGTGAGCAAGATTTTTGACAAATTACTTTCCATACCTTGTGACCGAAAAACGACACTGGTCGCGTTGGGCGGAGGTGTTGTCGGAGACATAACAGGGTTTGCGGCAGCTTGTTACCTGCGCGGGATACCTTATATTCACGTGCCAACCACCCTTTTGGCGCAAGTTGACTCATCCATCGGAGGGAAGACTGGAGTCAATCACCCACTTGGAAAAAACATGATCGGTGCAATTCATCAACCAGTTTGCGTCATCTCGGATACAGATACCTTAAAAACTGTTCCGAACCGGGAACTACGGGCTGGTTTGGCTGAAGTGATTAAGTATGGATTTATTCGCGATTTAAATTTTTTCAAGTGGCTTCAGGAAAACTACTCATCGATATTAAATTGTGATTCTGATGCTTTGAGGTATGCCGTAGAGCAATCCTCTCGCAATAAAGCAGAGGTAATTCAAGAAGATGAGTACGAATCAGGTATTCGAGCTATTCTCAACTTTGGCCACACCTTCGGTCATGCTATCGAAGCTTATTGTGGATATAAAGATTATTTGCACGGTGAAGCTGTTGCCATCGGCATGAGAATGGCAATGGATTTCTCAAGTAGATTGCATCAGCTCAGTGAAGACCAAGTTGCTCAATCCATCGAATTGATAAAAAACTGCGGACTTCCGATTGAACCTCCAACTTCAATGTCGTCGGAAGTCTTCCTTCAGTTCATGTCGCGAGACAAGAAAGTCGATGCAGGTAGAATTCGCTTTATCACACTAAATCAGATTGGTGAGGCAAAAATAACCAGTAGGTACAGTTCAGAAATATTGAAAGAGACGATTGCTCATTGCATTTCGTAACTGATCTTTAGTAAGCTAGATTGCAATTCGCTGCGCGATGCGATTCTGCTTCATCGAAGTCGTCAGCTAAAATATTTTTTATGGAGGGTTACTGTGAATCTTACTGTAGGTAATTATCGATTCTTTATCTGTGGTTTTTACTTGCAGCTCAAAATAGCGACTTGTGACTTGGGCAAGCCGCTATTTTGAAATTTCGAACTAAGTTTAGGGTTTTTCACCTCTAGCAAGACGGGCGTTCACATCCGCTACCACGTCAACCAGCTCTGGAAATTCATCGATAACGTAGTGTGCCCCAGTCTTCGAAAGAATTTCTCGTGTAATTGCGAGTCTTCGATCAATTTCTTCTTGAGAAATAGATTCTGCTTCTTCCAACGAGTTAATGTTCATGTAGTTACTGTATCTAGCGATACCGACAGTCCAACAACCTGCTTCTAAGCCTTCTCCGACACCACCGATTGTATCGTCTACTTTAATCACCGATTGAATGGGAAAGACGTCCAATAAATCCAAATTGCGATACACCATAAACGGTCTAGGCCTTGCACCATGGACAACTTCGTCTCCGGCAACCGTGCAATCCGGATGAAAGCCTTGTTCTTTCGCATCAGCCAATAAAATATCGACCATACTGCGCATAAATCCTGTTGAACCACCGACCTTTATGCCTTGATCTTGAAACATTTTTGTTGTTTCAGCGACACCAGGCAACAGCGTCGTGTATCGTCTCAAACAATCTAGCTGACGAGGTACGAAATCTTCGAACATCGCATCAACATCACCCTGATCAGGTTCCCGATCCTTGATTTTTATCCATCGTTCTTTGATTTCTGGAACTTTGGTCAATGCAGCGATATGTAAGTCTTTACGTAACCCCATGGGACCGCGAGCTTCTTCCATCGAAATCTCGACTCCTTGTTTGGCAAACACATCGACGAAGACAACTGCTGGAGCAATCACATACGCATCTGCGACAGTTCCGCTCCAATCGAGAATGAGTCCTTTAACTTTCCCCCGATAAGTTCTTGAATATGAATAATCAGATTGCATTTATTTTTTTTCTCCTAATTTTCAACTACAGCAACGCTGCTAGCACGACGTGAGTTTGAAGTTGATTACAATTCGTCGCGATCTATTTGTTTACACCAAGCGCAGTGTTTAAAACTGCCAAAAAAATCAATATAACATTAGCCAAAAGCGGTATTTTATACGAGTATTCCATTCATTGATAAATTATTGATAAATTGTTTGCACACTTATGATGAACATATCGTACTGATTTATCAGTACTTAATCCTTACCTAGTATTCGTGAACGATAGTTGTGTAAAAATTCCGTCTTTTGCATTCAATGCTCTTTTCAATTTCAGTCAATCTAATCTTGGAAATTCTTAATTGACGAGCACAAATTCAAGTCGACAGTTCATTAGTTTAAATTTCGTACTCCTACTTGAAATGAAGTATTAACCAATATTATTTGACAAAAAAACTTCGGTGCGTGCTCTCACAAGTCCTCGATTCTAGACGCTGGCGTAACATCCAGTTTTCTTTCGACCACTTCCTCATTAGCTGTAAATCTTAGTGATTTGCAGATAAGACCCATCATTTTTACAACACCAATAGCCTTTCGATCGAATCATTTATTGGACTAATTCGAGGTACTATTGAGTAGAATTTTGATGGCACTGTATATCGCTAGAACCGACAAGTTTGGTAAAACAGTGTAAAGAGCATCGATGCGAAATTCGAATTTATCGCTTAGCGATGACCCACTACTTCTAGTTGTATCTGATTAGCGACTATCTAGCTATCGAAACCAATCAAAGGCAGTAGAAGCCTCATCTCTTACACCCGCCTTTTCGCGGTAATCGACGTGCATACAGTTCAAAATAAAAGTTTCATTTGAAAACTGAAAAGATTTTTTAGCTCTTTTATGTAAAATACCGATTGTGTCAATTTTATACCTCAGATTAGGTATGGCTGATGGCATTGACACGACATGAATCAAAATTTCTATGGAGGACTTAAATGAGCATCACTCAACTACTCCGTGACGTTCGTATTCTCACGACATTCGTTGTGGTTTCATTTTTCTTCACTACGTTTGCTTTTGCTAAAGATGAGTTGATCGTCTACACTGCAGTTGAAGCCGACGAATTGGCAATGTTCGAAAAAGAATTCGAAGCAGACTACCCCGACATTGATCTGCAATGGGGAGCTAGAGATTCCACAGGAATCATCACCGCGAAATTACTCGCGGAAAAGGACAATCCTCAAGCCGATATCGTGTGGGGACTTGCTGCTACTAGTTTGGTATTCTTAGCAAATGAAGGTTACTTCCAAGGATACGCACCAAAAGGGCTAGATCAGTTGGATAGTAAGTATTATGATCCAACAATGGATCCGCCGATTTGGGTTGGACAACGAGCTTGGATCGCATCCATTTGTTTCAATACGGTCGAAGCTGCAAAGCATGGGCTTCCAATGCCTACTTCTTGGCAAGATTTGACTGATTCTGTTTATAAAGGGCACGTCGTAATGCCGAATCCAAATTCTTCAGGTACTGGATTTTTGGATGTTTCCAGCTGGCTACAGCTGTGGGGCGAGAAAGATGGTTGGAAGTTTATGGATGCCTTACACGAAAACATTGCTTGGTATACACACTCTGGCTCGAAACCCTGTAAGCAAGCAGCTGCGGGTGAAATCCCAGTTGGTGTTTCCTTCGCATATCGTGGGGCAAAACTAAAGAATCAAGGTGCACCGGTTGAAGTTATAGCTCCATCCGAAGGAGTCGGTTGGGATTTGGAAGCGTTCGGTATTGTTAAAGGAACCAAGAACTTAGCCGCTGCTCAAGCTCTTGCTGATTGGTCAGTTACTCGCAAAGCCAACGAGATCTACAATCGAGAATATGCCGTTGTAGCAATGCCAGGTGTCGCTCAAGAAGTGAAGAATTTCCCACCCGACCTTCTTGACAAGATGATAGACAATGACTTTGCTTGGGCCGCTGCCAATCGTCAAAGAATTTTAGCTGAATGGCAAAAACGATATGGTGCTAAATCAGAACCGAAATCCTAAATTTCGATTCTAAATCAATCGACAACCAAAACTACCTTATCTCCATTGGTGAGAATGGGTGTTGTACATTGATACAACACCCATTTTTTTTGATTCAATCCTGAACCCAACATGCAATTAGATTCGCCTTACCTAGAAATAATTCGCTTAAACAAACGCTTCGGAATCTTTGAAGCGTTGAAGGATATTGATCTGGAGGTGAATCAAAGTGAGTTGATCTGTTTACTAGGACCATCTGGATGCGGAAAAACCACAGTACTGCGTTGCATTGCAGGACTAGAGACACCTACATCAGGTCAAATATTTCAGGATGGGATTGATGTTGCACCTTTACCTCCCGATAAAAGAGATTTTGGAATTGTATTTCAATCCTACGCATTATTTCCCAATCTCACTGTCAACGAAAACCTCGCGTTTGGATTGAAAAATCGTAAATTTTCCAAAGATGAAATCGCAAAAAGGATCAAACAGCTCAAAGATACAGTCGGCTTGCAAGGTCAAGGTGCTAAGTTTCCTAGCCAACTGTCGGGGGGACAACAACAACGAGTGGCATTGTCAAGAGCTCTTGCGACCTCACCAAGTTTGCTTCTTCTCGACGAACCTCTTTCTGCCTTAGATGCCAAAGTACGTCAGCACCTTCGACGCGAAATTTTGCAACTTCAGCGAAACATCGGCATTACCACCATTCTCGTCACCCATGATCAGGAAGAGGCTCTGACAATGGGGGATCGCATCGTTGTTATGGATCATGGGGTTATCGCTCAAATTGGTACCCCAGATGAGATTTACGGATCTCCTAAATCTGCCTTTGTCGCCGATTTTATCGGTGAAATGAATTTCTTGGCTGGCGTCATGACGAGTCCGGAGCTGGTAATGGTAGATCAAATTGAATTCTTGTATAAACCTAGTTACAACCCTCAATTCCAGAACGAAAATGTTCACCTTTGTATTCGACCCGAAGACATTGTTATCAATCGCGAATCGACAGAACCGAATGGAAACAACACTGCTCTAGCCATCATTCAAAGTACTGAATATTTGGGTTCGATCTATAGAATACGAATGGCATTCAAAATTTCAACTCAAACTGAGTTTGTCGCGCAAGTACCTCCTGCGAAGATTCGCGATCTCAACTTAGATTCTGGACAGATTGTTGAAGTCGAATTCCCACTAGATCGCTTACACATATACCCACGCAGTACTTGATGGCGGCTTTCGAAAAGTTAGAATCTTTTGTTGGCCGCAGCCAACAGTACAGTCGCGACGACAAGCTTCAAGGAGGCATTCTAGCTATATTCGGCGTCACGATACTCATACTAGTATTTTTCCCCTTATGGACAATCCTTTTAAAGAGCATTCAGAACAAAGCCGGAGATTTCGTAGGACTTTCAAACTATGTAGAGTATTTTCAAACACCTGCACTCGTTGATTCGATCTCTAATACCCTGTTTGTGGGAGTCGTAACAACAGTCATCGTAATAACCTTGGCGTTTGTTTACGCCTACGCATTAACGCGCAGCTGCATGCCCTTAAAGGGTCTTTTTCGATCCATTGCATTGATTCCGTTGCTTGCACCTTCATTGTTACCCGCTATAGCACTGGTGTATATGTTTGGCAACCAGGGATTTATGAAGTGGGCGATGTTCGGTTACGAAATTAGAGGTCCGATCGGAATTGTAATTTCACTTACTTTTTGGATCTTCCCTCATGTCGTGATGATTTTAACGACGGCACTTTCAACCGCGGATGGCCGATTGTACGAAGCGGCCAAAGTGCTTCGTACAAGTAATATTCGAACCCTATTCAAGATTACACTACCTGCTGCCAAGTATGGTGTCATGAGTGCTTGCTTTGTAGCATTTATCTACACCATCACCGATTTTGGTGCTTGTAAGGTTATTGGTGGTTGGTTCAATGTGCTGTCACTCGACATTTATAAACAAGTCGTTGGTCAGCAAAATTTTCAACTCGGTGCTGTCGTCAGTGTAATGATGCTACTTCCCGTCGTCATTACCTTTGCCGCACAACAGCAGGTACAAAGAAGACAAAGCGCTCAAATTACACCTGGTTCGGTTCCTTACGTACCGAAGCCGAATCGTCGCTTCGATATGATCATGCTGATCTACTGCATTGTAATCAGTGTAATCTTGATTGGTATTCTAGGCACGGCTGCCTATGCTTCTTTCGTTACATTCTGGCCCTACAATCTGAGTCTTTCACTGAAAAATTATCAGTTCAATTTGATGGATGGCGGTAGTTGGTTTGCGTATACAAACAGTGTCGTTATGTCCACGTATACTGCTTTCATCGGTACAGCAATCATCTTTTGTGGTGCGTACTTTATTGAGAAATCGAGAAAATTTTCTGGAACACGCACTTTGCTGAATTTCTTTGCCTTTGTTCCGCTAGCAACCCCCGGCATGGTGCTAGGTCTAGGATATCTGTTCTTTTTTAATGATCCAAACAATCCATTGAATTTCGTCTACAAGACTATGGCTATTTTGGTATTGGCGAATATCGTGCATTACTACACGGTTCCTCATTTGACTGCTGTCACCGCCTTAAAGCAATTGGATAGAGAATTTGAATCGGTTTCTGCATCATTAAAAGTGCCGTTCTACAAAACCCTGTGGCGAGTAACTCTACCGATCTGCATGCCAGCAATCTTAAACATTTGGCTGTATCTTTTCGTGACTGCAATCACCACTGTCTCTGCCGTCGTGTTTCTATACGGCCACAATACCGTCATCGCCGCGGTCGCAGTGTTGAACATGGATGACGCAGGCGACGTTGCGCCAGCCGCGGCAATGGGAATGATGATTGTTTATACCGCTGCAGCGGTACGCGTCTTGCACTGGTTCGTGTCTACTTACATAGAACGACGTACTCAGAAATGGAGAGTGATCAAGGAATTTGGGACTTAAATCACTCTTTTTTTTTCGAAATCTAAGCTCGAAGCCGCCTATTCATAGGATCGTAAGGCGGTTGTTTCAAAACAGTTGCAGTTCTACGTACGCCCATAATGGGAATATGGAAGGTGGATCCTGGTGTTGCGAATTTCGGCTCGACATAAACGAATGCCAAACTCATCTGAGTTCGATGTCCGAATGCTCCACTGCAAACGATGCCCATGGGGCGATCACCGTCTAGAGCAGGCTCATTTCCTAAGCAATCTGCATCAAATGCATCTACCGCGACCAAAACCAACTTCGTCTGAACTCCTTCTGCCTTACGTTTTAAAACGCTATCTCTTCCGATAAATTCTTTATCGTATTTCACAAATCTTTCTATATCGGCCTCAACGGGTGTAATCTCAGTGGTAAGTTCACTACCCCAGCCTTTATAGCCCTTTTCAACACGCATGGAATTGACGGCATAGGAGCCGAACCAGCTCGCGCCGTATTTGACGCCTTCTCTTGCAAGCGCATCACAAAGATCTGCCATCTCTTCCTTCGCGACATAAAGCTCCCATCCAAGCTCCCCGACATAGGACACTCGAAGCGCGATGACTGGTATGCTTACAATTTCCATTTCTTTACCGGTTAGCCATGGAAATTCACGATTCCCCAGACTTTCCAATGTCAATTCAGCTAGCAATTCGCGAGAGCGAGGACCCGCGACGGCGATCATACCCATGTGATCGGTCACATCTTCAATGGTGATGTTTTCGCCCGGCATTCTATGCTGTTCCAACCAATCCAAATCATGCTGCTGCGCCACGATGGCCGAAGTTAAAAAGTAGCGATCGAGTGACAAATGTGTAATCGCAACCTCGGATTCAATTCCTCCGAGATCAGTCAACAAATGGGATAGAGCCATGCCGCCCGTGCGTTTTGCAACAGAATTTGCGCCGATTCGATTTAGAAAGTTTTCTGCCCCAGGCCCCGACACGAAATATTTCGAAAACGCAGATAAATCTGCAAAACCTACGCGGCTCTCTACACAATTACACTCCTCAGCGACAAAGGAAAACGTATTGGTTCGGCGAAACCCGTATTCTTCTTCAACTCCATGAGGAGCGTACCATTTTGGACGTTCCCAGCCGTAGTACTCGCCAAATACTGCACCTTGACTCTTCAATTTTTCATAGATGGGTGTTGTTTTGACTGGACGGCCTGCTTCTCGAAATTCTCCTGGAAAATGCACTTGATACATTTGTTGGTATTCATCGATGGATTTTTCGATGACGTACTTACCGGGTAAGTTGGCAAATTCGCCATAGCGTCTTGGATCCATTTCCCGTACATTGATCTCGGTTTGTCCATGTGCCATCCACTGTGCGAGATATTTTCCGGCACCCGGGCCCTGTGTAATACCGATGGATGCGCCACAACACAACCAATAATTGGCTAAACCCCCTGCCGGACCGAGTAGATAGCCTCCATCCGGTGTATGCGTGATCGGACCATTGACGACTCTCTTAATACCTGCAGTCCCAAAAATAGAAACTCTGTCAGCCGCGCGAATTAAACTCAGTTCCAATCGCTCCAAGGAATCGGGTAACAATTCCATGTCAAAGCCCCAATCAATTCCATCAATACCCCAGGCTTGTGCATTGGCGGTTTCATAAGGCCCCACCAACAATCCCATCTGTTCCTGTCGGATGTAGCAAGAAGCAACTGGATCCCGCACTACCGGAGGCTCTCTATCCAAAGCTTTCACCTCAGGGAGATTTTCGGTAACGATGTAATGGTGTTCCATATTTACGATCGGTAGTCTGAATCCGGACATTTGTGCTACCTGATCAGCAAAACTGCCGGCGGCGTTTACAACATGTTCGCAGGTAATTGTTCCTTGTTCAGTTGTAATCTTCCACTCACCGCTTCGAGTTTGTTCAACACCGGTGACGCGATTTCTCCGTACAATTTGGACACCTTTGTTGCGCGCACCAAGTGCCATAGAATTGGTGCTGCTCGCAGGATCTGTATGCCCGTCATTCGGAGTATAGAATCCCAGTTTGACATCATGTGTACTGAGCAAGGGATGAATTTCTTTCATCTCGGCATGACCCACCAAATGACATTCGATCTCCAAGTAATCAAGAATTCCTTTTACATAATGGAACCAGTCAAGCTCTTGATCTGTCACCGCGAGTCGCAATGCCCCACATCCGTGCCAGCCTGTGGCTTGACCAGTTTCGGCTTCCAGTCGAGCATACAATTTTGTAGCATAATCGTGGACCTTTGCCATGTTTAGACTGCCGATGAAATGAGGTATCAAGCCTGCAGCATGCCAGGTAGAACCTGAAGTCAATTCACCCTTATCAATCAAAACGACATCATCCCAACCTTCATCGGGTAAATGGTAAGCGAGACTAACTCCCATTGCCCCGCCACCAATGATCACCACCCTCGCGTGTTCTTTCACCTTGAATTCTCCAATCAAATGATGTTGTCAAAATTGATGATGGAATCCTTCATGTCATTGACGGTAGCCAACCCGGATGGCATGACGATTGATTTTCGATATTGTGCCAATGTTTCGGGAGAGAAGTCCGAATTCGGCAATTGTTCTTTTTCGAAATTGTGAAAATGGTCAACTCCTCGTGCCAACATCGCGGTGTCCTGTCCTCGATTTTTCAACTGAATGACATCAGTGGAAATATAGTTAATCGATAGACCAATTCTGGGTCGCTCGGAAGTGTTTGCACCGGAACCGTGAATCACCATGCTATGGTGTAACGAAAACTGACCTGCTTTCAGTTCGACCGTTAATCTGTTGTCTTGATCTTCTTTGGTCAAGTCAATATTTTGTTCGCTCATCAGCATATTATTTTCGTCTGCGAGGTTACTGTGAATTCGCAGCGGTCCTGTATGGCTTCCACGAACCACCTGCATCGCACCATTTTCCACTCGAGCATCGGTTAACCCCAGCCAGACAGTCAACACTCCATCGGCTGGTTGCAAACCCCAATATCGCAAATCCTGATGCCATCCAACATGAAAAGTGTTCTTCGGTTGTTTTGCGAAAAAAGTAGCACCCCATACCAAAATATTCGGGCCCAGTATGCATTCAACTTCATCCAAAATTTTGGTATGGCAGCAGATTTGCTGCACCCAGGTTGAAATTAAGTTGGTTTTGAGCAATTGCTTGGATTCAGTCCAGCTCGACATTCGCTGTTGCAACTCAAAATATTTCGGAATAAGGCTTTGTGCATGATTCACGTCCAATGCGGTGAAGGGGTAAATAACCCCTTCTTGCCAGTAGCGATCGACTTCTTGAGGAGTCATAGTATGTACCTTTTCTTTGCGCCTATGAAACTAAATCTATCCAGTTCTCTGTACTGCTCAGTTGCGATAACTCCTATCAATTCCGTCTAACTTGCGCAGTAAAGCTGCCCACTCGTAGGTGCCTGCAGGCGCAACTTGTCGATATTGTTCCGCTACATTTGCACATAGTTCAGGAGTCGGAAAATGAATTTCCAGCCCGGTAGAAAATGCATCCAACTGAGCCCGACAAGAAATTTCCAAGTAGTGCATTCGAATATAGGCCTCTGCTACCGTAGAGCCGACGGTCATTAAGCCATGATTTCTCATAATCATTACTGGATTATCACCGAGACTCGCCGCCAATCGTTCTCTTTCGTCGAGATCTAAAGAGAGTCCTTCGTATTCATGGTAAGACACTTGACCGTAAAACTGAAATGCGTCTTGGCAGACCGGAATCAGTCCTTTTTTCAGTGCAGATACCGCGAGACCAGCGCGACTGTGCGAGTGCATAACACAATTGACATCTTCACGATGATTGTAAATCGCACTATGAATTACAAACCCCGTGAAGTTGCTATTCTCGGTATCCAATATTGTTCCATTCGGTGCACGTGGTGGCACGACGACATCTCCATGTTCATCGAGAGTCACCAGATTTGAAGCTGTTATTTCGTCAAATCGAAGTCCGAATAAGTTGAGTAAAAAATGGTTTGAGTGCCCCGGCACACGAGCACTAATATGATTCCATACGATATCACTAAACCCGTTCAAATCTGCAAGGCGATGACAAGCAGCGAGATCGATACGTGTTTGACGCTCTTCTTCGCTAATCGATTGCCACTGACCATGTAGTACATTGTTTGCAATTTTGTGACTTTTCATTGGTCTTACCCAAGTTGTGGATGTTCAACGGAACTTTTTAAAAACTGTGAATTTTTCACAGTTTATGATTAATATATTCTATTCTTACTAGGTGCTTTCTCGTTTGTGCAGTATGGCACTATAGATCTCTTTATTGCTGACAACTCCTGCCACAGTACCGTCTTTTTCACATAAGATAACTGGCTGGTTACTGGCATGACGAATTTCAATTGCAGACTTCATGGATATATCGGTTGCCGCGCGATAAAGCAAACCCAATTGTAAATCTGTCTCGGATGACCAAACTTCGGTTGGTAAATCACTTCCATTCCGAGTAGCCGCAGACAAGCAACCATCTACTAATTTCAACTCGATATTGTCGTCTTCCAAAAAATAATTTCCTCGGTTGGTATTAAATCTGGAAATGGGTGTCATTATGGATTTGGCACGTAGAACTCCAACTGGATTCATATGGGCAACAAAATCCGCGACATATTGATTGACAGGATTGAGTACGATTTCTTCTGGTGTTCCAAATTGGACAATTCGACCGCTTTCCATAATCGCGATAAAGGTACCGAGCTTGAGAGCTTCATCCAAGTCATGACTCACGAACAAAACAGTTTTGTGAAGCCGCTTTTGTAGCTCGAGAAGCTCGTCCTGCAAACGAGATCGAATTAAAGGGTCCAAGGCGGAAAACGGTTCATCCATCAGTAAGATATCCGCATCAGTGGCGAAAGCTCTCGCTAAACCTACTCGTTGCTGCATACCTCCTGAGAGTTCGTGCGCATACTTATCCCTCCACTGCAGCAAACCCACCATTTCCAATTTTTCGGCGACAACTTTAGTTTGATCAGATTTCTTCATACCTCGAAATTCCAGCCCTAAACCGACATTTTCTGCAACTGTTCGCCATGGTAGCAAAGCAAACTGCTGAAAGACCATAGAGACTCGGTTCATACGAATTTGACGAAGAGCACTCGAACTAATTTTTGCTACATCGACTTGCTTACTATCGTGATTCAGAAGAACCTGCCCACGGGTAACCTGATTGAGCCCATTGATTGCTCTCAACAAGGTCGATTTTCCTGATCCTGATAGTCCCATGATCACGCAGATATCGCCTTTTTGAACCGAAAGTGAGGCCTCACAAACGGCTATCACGGTTTCCGTCTCGGTTAGAATTTCGTCTCGAGTCGCGCCTTGCTCAAGAAGTTTAGTGGCTTCTTGTTCTCGCTTGCCAAATATGATATCGACATTGCGAAGCTCGATCTCAGGATGGCTAGATTTTTGCATCGTGCACCGAGCCTTCGCTAATTTTATTTCACATCGCGTTGTTTACAAACGCGATCCAATATTATCGCTACAACAACGATTGCCAAGCCGGCTTCAAAACCTTTCGCGATATTTACAGTATTCAAGGCCCTTAAAACCGGAATTCCCAAACCGGGCGCACCGACCATGGATGCAATTACGACCATCGATAAAGACAGCATGATCGACTGTGTAACACCTGCCATAATGGTAGGCAAAGCGTGGGGGAGTTCGATTTTCCACAACAGCTGTCTTTTGGTAGCCCCAAACGATTCCCCGGCTTCGATCAATATTTTTGGGACACTTGTGACTCCCAAGTAAGTCAATCGAATGGGAGCTGGAATTGCAAAAATGACTGTCGAGATAAGCCCCGGAACAAGCCCAAGCCCGAACATAATCATCGTTGGAATCAAATATACAAATGCAGGAACAGTTTGCATCAAGTCAAGAATTGGCCGCAAAAATATATAAAGACGTTCACGATGCGCCGCGGCAATTCCGATTGGAATACCTATGATCACGCACGTCAATGCCGACGAGATCATTAGCCCCAAGGTTTGAACTGTTTCTTCCCAGTATCCTAAGTTGATCACGAGCAACAGACTGACGACAATCAGCAAGACTAATTTCCAGGATCTATGTAGAAACCAGCCGATTAAGGCGAACATAGCCAGTAGGATCAGAGGCGGTACCCACAACATTACATTGATCAGGCCGCTAACCAAAAATTCTACGACTTCAGCGAACAGATCGAAAACGAAGAACAGATGGTCTTGTAGGACGTCGACGAACGACTTTATCCACTTACCTAATGGTATTTTGTATTCAGTAATTGATTCGTAGAGAGGACTAGACAAGAACAGATCTACTTAATTTGTATGATGTGCTTAAAGAGAGAAAGCACCGAAGACACGAATCCAATTTAAGCTTTGGCTGCTTCGTGGAACAACATTAAACATTGATTTGAATTCAAATAAAACTAGGTACCCAATCACTGTTGCGGTACCTAGTCCACAAAAAGTTGCTTGAGATTTTCTCCTAAGACTTACATTAGGGAGTCGGATAGTGCTGCCATTGCATCGCCACCATCAAATGTCGTTACGCCTTCTACCCAGGCTTTCGGCACATCGGGATTGGCTTTCAACCAAGAAGTCGCTGCGTCATTTGGCTCTTCACCGCCATCGAGTATGGCACCCATAATTTCATTTTCCATCGCTAAGGTGAATTGCAGATTTTCTAGTAATGCGCCTACATTCGAACATTCTGCACTGTAGCCGGCGCGTGTATTCGTGAACACTTCAGCACCACCAAAATTTGGCCCAAAATAATCATCTCCGCCACTTAGATAAGTCAGTTTGAAGTTAGCGTTCATCGGGTGTGGTTCCCAACCGAGAAAGACAACGGCTTCATTACGACGATCGGCTCGCGCGACTTGGGCTAGCATCCCTTGCTCACTGGACTCGACGACTTCAAATCCGCCTAGATTAAAGGCATTGGCGTCAATCATGGTTTGGATCAAGCGATTGCCATCATTTCCAGGCTCGATTCCATAGATTTTTCCTTCGACTGCATCTTTTATCTTGTGAATGTCTGCAAAATCCGAAACCCCCATATCAGCCGCTACTTGATTGACAGCGAGGGTATATTTCGCACCAGCTAAATTCATCGCAACTGTTTCGACAGAGCCTTCTTCACGATAGGGCGCGATATCGGCTTCCATCGTTGGCATCCAGTTGCCAAGAAACACATCGATGTCGCCGTTTTTTAGACTGACATAAGTTACCGGAACGGATAGGTTAATCACTTCAGGCTCATATCCGAGTGCTTTTAGCACAACAGAAGTCGCAGCTGTAGTTGTTGTGATATCAGTCCAACCGACGTCAGAAAAACGTACTTTCTTACAACTTTCCGGTTCCCCAGACCAAGCTGCTGTGCTCAATACGAATAGTGAGGCAACAGTGATGACTATTGAATTTGCTAATTTCTTCATAATTCCCTCGTATCGTGTCGACTCTGAGAAAGTCACACGTTAAGTGATTAAATAGTGCCATTATGCGAAAAGGAAATTTTAACACGAAAAATTCGCTCAAAAAACGTAAAGGAAATCTAGTTCCCGTTATGGCAAAAACCACTGAAATTTAGTAGGGCGAATTGGTAATTTGTTAAAATTAATTGCACCACAATAAGTTTGCGTACTTTAACCTGTAACGCAACAGCGAAAAGAGGAGAACCAGCAATAATGTACAAATCATTACTGATCGATCCGGTAAAGTGCACAAGTTGTTTGCAGTGCGAATTGGCTTGTTCATTCGAAAATGAAGGAGTCTTCAATCCAGCAAAATCCAGGATCAAAATTTTCGAATTTGAACACGGACTGCGTAGTATCCCCTACACCTGCACTCAATGTGAAGAAGCTTGGTGTCTACACGCATGTCCAGTAGAAGCAATCACCATCAACGACCAAACCGGAGCCAAAGAAGTCAATCCTTCCGTTTGTGTCGGCTGTAAGGTATGCACCATCGCCTGTCCGTTCGGAACTATCAATTACAACGTCGATTCAGGCAAAGTCGTGAAGTGTGATTTGTGTGGAGGAGACCCCCAATGTGCGGAAGCTTGCCCCACCGGTGCGATTGTCTACGTAGATTCCAATTGGACTGGATATGCACGAATGCAAGAATCTGCCATTACAACCCACGGTCTCAGTTAAACAACACAATTAGGTAAAACAGTGCACCATTTGATTGTCGGAGCCGGTCCCGCCGGGGTGATCGCAGCAGAAAATCTTCGGAGAATTTCAAATTCCGATTCGATAACGATTATTGGAAACGAAGTCTATCCACCTTATTCGAGGATGGCCTTGCCCTATTTTTTGGCAGGCAATGTTGGCGAAAAAGGAACCTATCTACGACTGAGTGAAAGCCATTTTAACGAGCTAGAAATTGATGTTCGCAATGATGAGGTTTGCGGAGTCAAACCCGACAATCAATCCGTGATGCTGGAGAGTGGTGGTTCATTGAATTACGACCGCCTACTAGTCGCTACAGGTTCTAGTGCAATACGACCACCAATTCCTGGTATGGACAATCCTCGCGTTCACAATTGTTGGACACTTGACGATGCCCACCGATTTATGAGAGAAGTGAAATCGGGAGATCGAGTTGTACTGTTAGGCGCTGGATTTATTGGCTGCATCATCTTGCAAGCTCTTGTCAGCATGGAACTTCAATTGACGGTCACCGAGCTAGCGGACAGGATGTTGGCCCGAATGATGGATGATGCTGGTGGCGCAATAATCAAAAAGTGGTGTGAAAACAAAGGTGTTGCGGTAAAAACTGGTGCGAAAGTGGTTGGAGTTTCTGAGCGAGGAGATCATTTGGAGCTTTCATTGGGTGATGGAAGCACAATTGCTGCGGACTATATCGTATGCGCGGCAGGTGTTCAGCCCAACATCGAATTTCTTCAAGGAAGTGGTGTAGAAGTCAATTTCGGTGTAGTAGTCGATCATTGTTTGAAAACCAACGTTGACCACATTTATGCAGCAGGTGATGTAGCAGAGGGTCCTGATCGTAGTACCGGTGAAAGACAGGTACACGCGATTCAAACGACAGCTAGCGAACATGGTCGACTTGCGGCCTGTCAAATGTCCGGAGATACCACGCCTTACGGTGGTAGCTTGGTTATGAATGTACTGAACACACTGGGCTTGATAACAAGTTCCTTCGGCTTATGGCAAGGAACAGGTGACGGAAGCAGATCAACGATGGAAGCCCCAGAACACAATCGTTATCTTCGTTTGGAATTTCAAGATGATGTATTGGTTGGAGCTTTGGCTATCGGATTGACGCAACACGTTGGTGTATTACGAGGTTTGGTTCAAACCAAGATTAGACTTGGCAAATGGAAAAAACGACTGATGGATGACCCGTCTTTGGTCATGCATGCCTATTTGGATTGCATGCAAGGAACGCGATAGCTGAATTTTCGAATTTCATCGTATTGATTTACTCTTGTTGGTGCGCGCTACCCAATCATATTGGCTGTAACAGACGGACTAAATTTGCCATAGTAAAGTCAGTACCGCCGCTTTTTTGCAGGAATGAAGTCGAAGACTACTTCCTCGACAGTCCACTTTTCAGCGCAAATTTCGATTACACAACACGAAGGCCCACCACGAGTTCGAATTCTTCCAGCAGCACCTGGATTGATCATCCACGGCGTAGTGCTACTATCGATAACTCGGACATGAGTGTGACCATAGATCACCGCTCGACAATCCGAGTGTTTCATTCTAAGAGATTCATGATAACGACGAGCGTCTCGTACCTTATGCCCATGCTCGACTGCAATCTTGCCACTAGGTAATACAATTTCGTAGCTGCCTGGCAGAGATTCCAAAATATCTAAATCGGCATTCGGCCACTTCGAGGCCACATCATTGTTACCGGCCACTGCAAAGATGAATCCATCCATTGGTTCTAGAGACCGGATCACTGAAGCAGTACCGATATCACCCGCGTGAATCACCGCATTGCAACTCGAGGCCACTTCAACTATTCTCGGATCGACAAAACCGTGCGTATCTGAGATTGCGGCGATGCGTATTTCACTCACTCTCCAATTCGACAAATCAGCTGTTTTGTGTGGATGACTGATCAACTCGACTCCTTTTGTGCCTTAATTCTTTCGCTGATCCTTCGCAGTCGTTTTTCCCGGGCATCTGGTTTCATCGCAATGGTCATTACTCCGTACAAGACTTGTTTCAAAAACCGCATCGCAAATTGAAACAGTTCGTCTTCGACCTGAAGCAACTTGGTCATCTCATCTTCAGATAAATCGTAGACTTCCTTGAACCCAGTCGATTGGATGAATTCTCGAAATTGGTCGACATCATAACTGCACATATCAAACAATTGTTTGCTGCGATCACTTGGGCGGCCGACAGTCGGGCCACTTGACCGCTTTTTTAAAATAATATCTCGCCATTCTTCATTCATTTCATCGTAGCGGTCGACTCCTTGTTCCTGGCGATATTCACTGACAGTCAGCCGATGAGGCTCTTCATGTCCTCTGCAGTGATCCTCTTTGACTACGAAATAGATATTTTCAACGTTTGGATCGTCTTTTTTGCGAACTCCCATACTACCGAGAGCGTAGTACCGACAAGCCGCTGGACGATCTTCATAAACGGTACAGCCTTCTTCACTTAAGAAAATGCATTCCGTGGTACCAGGCTTTACGTTCATCTTCAAGCCGGGTAAATCATGGTAATCCATCGGATACGGGGTCGTATATTGGCCTACAAACTCGCTAGATTTCAAACCAAAACGACGCTTCAAACGAAGGATGTCATAAGGAGTCAACGGTAAATCAATATTTCTACAACAGACATTGAAACAGCTGATTTGCGTGTGGCAACGAAACTGAACAACGTCGTCTAAGCTCAGTTCAACTGGGTCAATCGGGCTAATGTAGGGAGCTCTACTATGCTTGGATTCAGGCATACAAACGATTTTCAATAATTTTGCATTAAGATTAAGTATCAGCGATTAAATACGAACTCGTGGGTCACGTTAATTTATTCACAGTCACTGTGTGAGCGGGAAAGATTGAATCAATTGACGAATTCGTTCAACCAACACGGTAATCACGATATTCATATCGGTTTCTTCGGCTCTCATCAAGCTTGTAACCGATTGTACTGTTGCAAACGCTCATCACAGCTCGTTAATTTCACAACGTGGTACGCGCGACCAGCAACGATACATTGATTATATGTATGGATACACAAAATGTAACCCGCTTCTTCACGAACTTAGGACCTGTAACCCCAAATCCGAAAATTTTCCTCTCTTCAACTCAATTTTTACATCCCGTTTCACTTGGACACACTGAGCGGATTCTGTATTAGTCCTCCAATGCTCTTCCTCGGAAAGAATTTAGCTAACAAAAGATTCGTTTAGTCAATAAATTTGTTGACTTTTTGCAAAAATGAAGAGCCTCGGTGCTTGAATCGCAATTGCCATCGTACTTTGAATCAACAAAATAAAAACTAAATCGGATGATCATCGCCGATCGTCCAAATTCCTACGACTAGGTACTGTACTAGAACCGAGCTCGTACGCGAGGAGCAGTCATTCCTAAAATTCTCGTCGCTTGCTAGCGCGTCTTTGTCTGATTTTTTATGATGTAAATTGACCCTTTTTGAGCGTTGTTTTCGAGAAAAAAAACCGAATGAGTGATAAAACTAAATACATACCTTGTAGTTTGATTGATATTCTCGCGCTAACACACTAGAGAGCACCAAATCGGGTGCATTTTCTTAAACTTGACAGTCAATAAGTTAATCTGACCTTAAGTCATGCTAGCCATCCTCGAAACTCACAATATTTCAAAGTCATTCGGTTCAATCCGAGCTGTCAACAACGCGAATATAAAGATAGAAGCTGGAAAGATCCACGGCCTAATCGGACCAAATGGTGCTGGCAAAACGACTTTGTTCAATATTGTCGCGGGAGTCTATCAACCGGACTCGGGTGTCGTCGAACTAGCGGGAAATAACGTCACGGGCTTCCCTGCTCACAAAATGTTTGAGAATGGATTGCTTCGTACGTTTCAAATTCCACATGAATATTCCAACATGACTGCCATTGAGAATCTAATGATGGTCCCTTCTCGACAAATTGGAGAGGAATTAGCCTACGCTTTGTTTCGACCTGGTAGATTTCAATCTCAAGAAAAAGAGATCTTGTCCAAGGCTTCGCAAATTATCGAATTTCTAGGTATGAAAAGAATTCAAAACGAACTCGCTGGTAACTTATCCGGAGGACAAAAGAAACTATTGGAACTCGGAAGAACCTTGATGGTTGACTCTAAAATCGTACTCTTGGATGAACTAGGAGCGGGCGTCAATCCAACATTATTAAACACCTTGGCAGACAACATAAAAAACTTGAATCGACAATTCGGGCAGACCTACTTCATTATCGAACATAACATGGAGTTTATTTCTAGGCTTTGTGACAAAGTCACAGTGATGATTGAAGGTGAAGTTGCAATTGAAGGTAGACCGCAGGAAGTACTTACAAATCCAATGGTTTTAGCTGCTTACTTTGGCGGTGGTAAACGAATGATTTAAGAACTATTCAATATGTTGATTCGTGCTAACAACATGATTGCCGGATACGGTGGTGACCCTGTACTAAATGGAATCGATATAGAAATTGATGCTGGAAAAATCGGCGTCATCGTCGGGCCCAATGGCGCAGGTAAATCGACAGCACTAAAGGGCATTTTCGGACTGATTCGGCTCCAAATAGGAAGAGTCGAGTTTGATGGTGAAGATATTACGGATGTTGCTGCGGATAAGCGAGTTAGCTTGGGCATCGCTTATGTTCCTCAAGAACACAATATTTTCCCTTCCCTCACGGTTCAGGAAAATTTAGAAATGGGAGCTTTCATTCGCCGCGACGATTTCTCTGACGTTGTCGATCGAATTTTCCAACTTTTTCCGCCACTGAAACAGAAACGAAATGATGTTGCAGGAAAATTGTCCGGTGGACAACGTCAGATGGTTGCAATCGGCCGAGCACTAATGATTGAGCCTCGACTTTTGTTGCTAGATGAACCAACCGTAGGACTTTCACCAGCATTTGTTCAAGACATAATCGGCCAAGTTATCGCGGTTGCAGAATCTGGAGTGGGTGTGCTGGTAGTAGAGCAAAATGCAAAGCGAGCATTGGAAATTGCTGACACAGGGTTTGTACTTTCCAGTGGGCGCAACTTGTATACCGATTCAGGTAAAAACTTGTTGAACGACCCTGAAGTCGCGAGAAGTTTTTTGGGCGCATAAATTCTATGAATGAACTGGTATTTTTTATCAACAAAGTCCTGATCTCGGGAACTGTAATCGGTTGTATCTATGCTTTGGGGGCAATCGGAGTCACTTTGGTGTTTGGCATCCTACGTTTTGCACATTTTGCACACGCGGACCTTATGACTGTTGGAGCGTTTGTCGCACTAATTTTATCGGTTTTGATGTCGAATCTTGGACCAGCCGTGGGACTACCAACCGCATTTGTTATCCTTCCACTGGTAGCGATATTCATCGCTTTTTTTGCGATAGGCCTGGATCGTATGTTTTACCGTCCGTTGCGCCAAAAAAATGTCCGTCCAATCATTTTGCTTGTCGCCTCTTTAGGGGTGACACTGATGCTACAAGGTATTGTTCGATTGTTTGCAGGGACTTCACCACGAAATTTCTTTGATGAATACCCCAAAGATATTTTTCGCATTGAATTGCCCTTTGAGTTTGTAACTCGAAAGATTGTGATTTCTGAACCACAGATTTTGCTGGTTGCAACAACAATAATTTGCGTCTACTGTCTTCACATATTTCTGACTCGCACCCGTCTTGGAAAAGCAATGCGAGCGATGTCCGATAACGCAGAGTTAGCACGAATATCAGGCATCAATACCGATAAAGTCGTCAATGTAACCTGGGGCATTGCGGGTGCGCTCGCGGCTGCTGGTGGAATACTACTTGCATTAGACGTAGTACTCAAACCCGACCTTAGCTTTAATTTGCTGTTACCAATTTTTGCCGCTGCAATTGTCGGTGGCATTGGACGACCTTATGGAGCTATTGCGGGTGGACTACTCGTTGGCTTTTCTGAATCTTTAGCCATATTTAACTGGTCAATTTTATTTCGTCCCTTTACTGACTATTTCCCAGCTTGGTTTGAACTGCCATCACGGCTAGCATTCGTGCCTACGGAGTACAAAATTGTCGTTCCGTTTGTGATTTTAATCGCGGTACTGATTTGGCGACCTACTGGAATCTTTCGCGGACAAGTTTTGTAAAACAAAATGAATATGATGCTGAACTACAAAAGAGAGCTTACTCTGTTTTCGGCTGCTGCACTTGTAATCGCGCTGATTTTCCTGAGCTTTGGTGGAGCCTACACGACACGATTGTTAGTGGAAATCGCCTGCTACGTTATTCTCGCCTTGGGTTTGACGATTCAATGGGGATATGCAGGTTTATTCAATGCAGGTGTGATGGGCTTTATTGCAGTTGGAGGATTTATTGCGATGCTCATCAGTTTTCCTGTCAATGATGCATTTTGGAATTCTGAAGGTCCAAGGGCTCTAGGCTTTTTTGCTATTCAAATTCTGATGATCACTCTGGTTTTAGTAGGAATTAGCCAGCTTCATCGTTTTGGAGTCAGCCGGAAATTTACGACTATTTTCCTGATCGTAGGGATAGTCTTGGCATTCTTCTTTTTCAATTCTACACTGACACCTGTTGCTCGTCTAATTGAAAAAGAAGCAGATTTCATCGGTGGATTCGGTTTGCCAGTATTGCTGGCTTGGGTGATAGGTGGAATTGTCGCGGCATTTGTAGCCTACGGTATCGGAAAAGCGTGTCTCGGTTTGAGAAGCGATTACCTAGCCATCGCTACACTCGGCGTTGCAGAAATCATTAAAGCCATTTTGAAGAATGCTGACTGGTTATCACGAGGTACACTGACTGTTTCCCCTCTACCCTGGCCAGTTCCAACTCCGTCCGAGCTGGGATTTGTTGCAGCAAGGGGAACGTACTTAGTATTGCTTCTTGTGATTATTGCGGTGATCTTTGTGTTGTTGCAGCGAGCCTATCGTGCACCATGGGGTAGAATGATGCGAGCGATTCGAGATAATGATGTTGCTGCCGCGGCAATGGGCAAAGACATAAAATTTCGACGGCTTCAAATATTCGTACTTGGATCAGGTCTAATCGGATTGGGCGGTGCAGCTTTGGTCTCTTTCAATCGAATTTTCGACCCTTCAGGATTCACTCCACTTCACCATACCTTCATTGTCTGGGTGATGGTATTGGTTGGTGGAGCAGGAAATAATTTAGGAGCAATCTTTGGTGCCATTGCAATTTATGTCATCTGGATTATGTCAGAACCTATCACGCTTTATATTTTTGAGCTAGGAAGTCAATACGGTGCTCTTTGGTTCGGATGGGAGATCCCACCAGATTTGACAACTCGTGCTTTACAGTTCCGCGTTTTCATAATTGGGCTCACCATCACATTGGGGCTTCGTTATATTCCGCGCGGAATGATTCCAGAACGAGTCGGAAGAGTAAGCTAACCACTTTGTCCGAGAGACGTTTGAAACAAAGAACCGAGTCGAGCGACTTCCGGGCATCAGATTCTTATATTTTTACGAATTAAAAATAACAATACTTCATAGACTAAACCTTAAGAATTCAGAAACAAGTTTCAAGCTTGAATTCAAAAGTTCTGGAGTATTGAGCCTCGCTGAAATCACACTCGAAAGTTTCTTAAGGTCACGCCCAAAATGAAATTGCTGCAGCAGATAAACTACTGTTTATCGGACAAGAGTGCCGGCGCAAGAAAAGCTCTCTCAACTAGCACTTGACGAAAAAGGTGTTCTTTGTTTTGCCGTATACCGAAAGTTACTTTCGTGTATCTGTATCTCACAGAAACCGGCATGATTACTAAGGCTAGCTCCATCTCACAAGAAACAGCAGAAGTGATTGACAAGATTTATGGGAATAATTTGAAGGAATTTGAGTAGAGTAGGCAAATTGGAATGTAATCACTGTCTGCTACAAGTGTTTCGTATGCATCATGCACTCAGAAGTTCACATTCTCAGGTGGGTTAAACTGATTTTGTGTAATTCAGGACCAGACCGATTATCTAAGCCGACAAACTACAGGAATAAGAAGGCAATATTTGTAGAGAAATTGGATGCTCTTCGTCGGAATAAGTGCCCAAAAAGAAAAAGGTGGCACCTTGGTGCCGCCTTTTTCCATTGGATTTGAAAAATCTACTTTACATGATCGGGCCGACTTCGACAATTTTTCCACCTTCAACCTTCGACTCAATGATTAATCCGTCTACATCACCATTTTCATCAAAATCGTGACTACCCGATGCACCTTCATAATTAATGTCCTGTCCCTCTGAGAGTGCGGCAACAGCCTTTTTCCATTCACCAGGATAAATTTCAATACCCGGAGGACTAGAAACAGCTCTCAAGGCAGCCGAAAGGCCTTCACGTGTACTGCTTCCTTTTTGCTGCATCGCTAGAGCTAACAAATAAACTGCATCATAGGAATTCGGAACAAATATAGTTTCTTCGCTGTCCCACAAGGCTTCGAATGCATCTTTTCCTTGACCTTCCATAGATCCGGGCCCGGTCAAAATCATCCCTTCAAGCGCTTCAGCTCCAATTGCATCGACCATCGACTGCTCAGGCATTCCATCACCCCCGGCAAATTTCGTGAAATCCCCACTTTCAATTGCTTGTCGAATAATGGTTTGACCGGAGCCATCTGCATACGCAAGGACTACCAGCATTTCCGCACCGGACGAAGCAAGTGAACCGATCTCCGCTCGATAATCGGCCTTTCCTTCTTCGTGGGCCTCATTTGCTGAAACCGTACCACCCATACTTTCAAATGCATCGGATAATGCTTCGGCAAAGCCCTTACCATAGTCATTGTTGACATAGGTGATTGCTATATTTTGAACACCCTTGTTCATGAGTAATTTAGCCATGGACTGTCCCTGAAACGCATCAGATGGAACTGTTCTAAAAACGAGATCATTGTCATTCATGCCTGAAATAGCTGGACTTGTTGATGCAGGAGACACCATCACAACACCTGCTGGAATTGCGACGTTATTAGCTGCAGCGATAGTTGATCCAGAGCAAAGTGCACCGACAATAGCAACGACTTGATCTGAGTTGACTAACCGGTCAGCACCGTTAGAAGCAATTGTAGCGTCCGTGCAAGTAGTATCTGCTTCGACAATTTCGATTTTCGCACCCATTACTCCGCCATTCACGTTTATTTCTACCGCAGCGGTTTGAGCAGCCAAAAATATACCTGGTGTAAAAGATTCAATTGGACCAGTGAATCCCCCAAGAAATCCCACCTTGACAGATTCTGCACTAAGTGCAAACGGTACAAATGGTATACAGGCTGTGACACCGAATAAACTAAACACAAGTGCGATAGATGTTTTGCTAATTTTCTTTAATTGCATGTATCGACCTCCTAATTATGAGAATCTAAACAAATCTTTGGCTATCCGAACTATGAAACAACGAGTTAAGGGCTTCGGTTCGGACAGTCATAATGTTCCGGACAAAAAATTTTTATTAGGTTGATTATAAATGCAGATAGTTAGAAAACTAATCCTAACTTTTGGCTACACTGATTCAAAGAAGAAGTTCTAAAGGAGTTGATTTATGTGTACTGTTTAAATTGTGCTTCTCGCCAACGGATTGCGCCTGTCAAGCCTTCTTCCCGAGCTTTCTTGATAAATCTCTGATAACTGACTGTTTCAGACGATTCGACAACTGCACCATTGTCAATTCCATACTGAATGGACTGTCGAAATCCTGCATTTTCCGCGGTAAAGTTCATACAGGTTTTCATCATCTGTACCGCTTCAGGATCTATCGCAGCAACCGTACGCGCATAACGCATGGTTTCTTCTTCCAATTCATCGTCTGGAAAAACTCGATTGATTAAACCGATACGAAGTGCCTCTTCTGCATCGATTATGTTGCCAGAATACAGCAGTTCCCGAGCATGACGTAGTCCTACAACCCAAGGCATGACAGTTGCGGGTGGCACAGCAGAAAATCGAATTTCTGGTTCTCCGAATTTCGCCGTATTTGATGCATAACTGATACAGCACATCATTGCAAGTTCACAACTTCCGGCCAAACAGTATCCGCGTATCATAGCGATGACCGGCTTGGAAAACTTCCACGGATTCATTTCGAACTCGACGCATTCCGCCAACATTCGGCGCACACCCAATGGATTTTTTGAGCCATACAAATTTCGCCAATCCACAGTCAAGTCATAACCAGCACCAAAATGATCACCCACCCCACTTAGAACGACGACATGTGTTTCTGAATCAGTTTCTGCTTCTCGAAACGCGTTCGAGAGTTGCGCCATCAGTTCAAGGCTGATGGCGTTGCGTACTTTCGGCCGATTAATCCGAAAATGTGTAACTTTCTCGCTGGATTCAACAAGGATGATCTCTTTAGAACTCATGAAATTAGTGCAATCGATTCAGTAGCTTGTCGAGAAATTCTTCACATTTTTGCACTTGAGCAACTTCGATGAATTCGTTTGGTTTGTGAGCTTGTGCGATATTTCCAGGTCCACAAACAACGGAAGGGATTCCAATTTCTTCGAATAAGCCTCCTTCTGTTCCAAAACTGACACAATTGGTGCCGACAGTCTCCGATAGTTCCTGAGTCAACCGAATGAGATTTCGATCACTTGTCGATAAATCTGGAATGATGGACTGTACTTCCCATTCGATCTTTGCATTCGGGTAAGTTGCTCTCATTTCCGGTAGAATTGAATTATCGATCAAATGTTGAACTTGATCCCACACCAAATTCGAATCATAACCCGGCAAATTTCGAATCTCGGCCTCAAACTCACAGAATTTTGGAACAATATTCAGTGCCGTACCACCAGAAATGGTCCCCGTATGCACGGTGGTATAGGGAGGATCAAATTCGTAGTCGAACGGACCTTCGTCGCGAAACTTGCGCGCCTTATTTTTTAAAAAAGCAACGATCTCAGCAGCTGCTTCAACGGCATTTACACCGAGATGAGCCATCCCTGAATGCGACTCGAGTCCGTGAACAGTGCATCGCTTAGAAGTTTTTCCCTTATGAGCTCGAACAACTTCCATATTCGTTGGTTCACCGATGACGCAACTTTTGGGTTTATGCGGCCTATTTTCGAGTTCTCGCAGCAAGGTTCGCACCCCGACGCAACCAATTTCTTCGTCGTAAGAAAATGCAAAATGAATGGGGGTTTCCAAATTTCGCTCTATGATCTGCGGCAGTTTAGACAAGCATACTGCGATAAAGCTTTTCATATCCGACGTACCACGCCCATACAGCCGATTGTCTTTTCGACTGAGCCCATATGGGTCTGTATTCCACTTTTGGCCATCGACTGGTACTACATCAGTATGTCCGGACAGTGCCACTCCACCAACATCGTTTGCACCGATTGTTGCAAACAGATTGGCCTTTCGTCGATCTGCATCGAACACAAGCTCGGATGAAATTCCGTAGTCTTCCAAGTATCCCTTGATGAACTCGATTAGTTCTAAATTAGAATTTCTACTGGTTGTATCAAAAGCAACCAAATCTTGAATTAATGCAATACTATCTTTTGTTTCCATGGATTATTGTTTGTAGAAATGTTACGCTGAATATAATCTTACCACTTAAGTACACAAGTACTGGTACTTACTGATTAAACCTTTTCAATTAGAGCTTTTTCGCTACCTCTGTTTCGATGCCACACTCTGAAACGAACAGAACATTAAACGTGATGCTAATGTTAGCCGCATTTATCATTATTGTAGCTGGTATGAAAGTCGCAAGCCCTATTCTTGTCCCGATTCTATTGTCAGTGTTTTTAGCGATCATCAGCGCACCACCACTGCTTTGGCTGGAACGTAAGGGTCTACCAAGAATTATTGCACTTTTAATTGTGCTAAGCGCTGTTATCGGAATCGGCATACTGCTCGTTTCTTTAATTGGTACGTCAGTCCAAGAATTTCAGATACGACTCCCAGTTTACTCGGAGAAGCTAGAACAACTTTTCGTTAAGATCAATGAACTTGCTGCCTTGTTGGGGTTTACTCTCGAAAACACGCGTCTTCTCAATATTATCAATGCTGAAACCATCACAAGACTACTTGCTCTGGCTTCAAATGAAATCGGACGCTTGATTGCCAACATCTACTTGGTTTTTTTGACAGTCATCTTCATACTGCTCGAGGTTTCTACTCTACCTCGAAAATTCAAAAAAATCTTTTCTGAATCACCAAAATCGGTTCAACAGTTATCCGACTTCAAACACAGATTACAGCGATATCTCGTGATTAAAACGGGAATCAGCCTTGTAACGGCCGTTTTAGTCTGGCTGCTGTTAACTGTATTAGGCGTAGACTTTCCAATTCTATGGGCAATACTTGCTTTTTTTCTCAATTTTGTACCCAACATTGGATCAATAATTTCAGCGATACCGGCAGTTGTAATTGCTTATTTGCAATTGGACGGGATTACAGCATTGTGGGTGGTTTTAGGTTATGCTGTTATCAACGTTTTGATGGGATCTGTCATTGAACCCAGGGTCGCAGGCCGTAACCTTGGATTGTCACCTTTGATTGTATTTTTATCTTTTTTGTTTTGGGGATGGGTGCTTGGCCCGATTGGAATGTTTTTGTCTGTACCATTTACAATGATGGTGCAATTGGTGGCGCAAAGCAGTGATCATTTACGCTGGCTAGCCATTCTTTTGAGTGATTAGGTGAATATCCAATCATTCTGAAGAACTGAACGATTTCATTTAAATACAACTTATTGTCCTTACAGATGCAAGACCCGCTCGCACCCAAAGTTCCGCACACTCACGAACATCATGGTGACAGAAGACACGACGATTATTTTTGGCTAAATGATCACAATGACCCGAAAGTCATTGAGTATCTAGACGCAGAAAATCAGTACGCGGCAAAAGCTCTAAATCCTCTCACGGGATTACAAGAAGAAATTTATTTGGAAATGCAGAGCCGTATTGTGGATACAGATACAACGGCCCCTATAAAGGATGGTCAGTTCGAGTACTACTCTAGAATTCTCAAAGGGCAAAGTTATTACGCACACTACCGGCGAAAACCAAATGATCAAGAATCGGAAGAATTGTTGATTGACGAGAATGTTCTTGCCAAGAATGAAGACTATTTTCGCTTGAACTCTCTTGATGTTTGCCCAAATGACAAAATTCTTGCTTTTGCCACTGACACCAAAGGGGACGGCCGTTGCACAATACGATTTGTAGATGTACAAACTCGGGAATCGCTCAAAGATGAAATCTCTGACGCTTCTGGGAACATTGTGTGGAGCAATTGCGCACAGTATCTTTACTATTCCACTTTGAACAAAACTAATCGACCATCTCGCTTTTACCGACACCGATTGGGAGAAGATACCAAAAACGACCAACTAATCTTCGAAGAATTGGATGAATCGTTTTACATGCATATTTCTAAATCGACGAGTAAAAAATACATTATTGTCACTTTAGAAAATCAAATCAGTACAGAAGTCTATTTGCTCGATGCCGAACGCGATCACGGAGAACTGAAGATCGTCTTTGAAAGAGTACCTGATATTCGTTACTACGTAGAAAATAGGGGAGACAACCTCTATGTGCTAACTAATGAAGCAGCCGTTAATTTTCGGCTCATGCGCACCTCTACTTCTACTCCCGAAAGAGTCGACTGGGAAACTGTAATTGATCATTCGGAGGATGTAACCTTAACGGATTTTCAAGTTTTTCGAGACTTTATTGCGGTTTCTGAAAGATATGAAGGACTGCCAACTGTTCGAATAATTTCAACCAATGGTGACGAATACAAAGTAGAAAAACCGCCGAACATTCAAGAATTGCATGTTAGTACTAATTATGAGTTTGACACTCAATTGTGTCGACTCCACGGGAGCTCTTTAAGTTCACCTCGCTCATGGTTTGATTTGACTATGGCTAATGGGAAAGTTGAACTGATCAAAGTCGCGGAGGTTGGTGGTGGTTATGATTCAACACAATACAAAACGGAACATCATCTAGTAGAGTCGCACGATGGGATCCGCGTTCCAATCTACCTCGTTTATAAAAAGGATGCGGTTTTGCAACGGCCAGCACCGTTATTGTTATATGCCTATGGGTCCTATGGGATTAGCTATCCGCTTCATTTTTCCGCTCATCGCCTTAGCTTGTTGAATCGAGGGGTGATTTTCGCTATCGCTCATATTCGAGGCGGCGGTGAACTAGGAGAAAATTGGTACCAAAGTGGAAAATTGAAGAAGAAAAAAAACACGTTCTTGGATTTTAACGCCTGTGCTGATTTTCTGATTAATGAGCGAATAACGCAAGCTAGCCAGCTCGCAATCATGGGTGGAAGTGCTGGTGGATTGTTTGTTGGCTATTACCTAAACTCAAAACCTGGTGGATGTAAAGCGGCTGTAGCACTCGTCCCGTTTGTAGATGTTTTGACGACAATATTGGACGACGATTTACCACTTTCAGTCATAGAAAGAGATGAATGGGGCAACCCTAATAATCCCGACTTATACCAGTACATTAAATCGTACTCTCCGTACGACAATGTGCGGGTCCAGGATTACCCTGCGTTATTTATTACCGCAGGTTTTCATGATCCGAAAGTAGGCTACTGGGAACCCGCAAAATGGGCAGCTAAAATCCGATCATGCAGAACAGATTCAAATTTGTTGGTATTGAAAACGGAGATGAAATCCGGTCATAGTGGGAAATCGGGCCGCTACGAAGCGATGATAGACACTGCTCTTGAGTACTCTTTTGTCGTAGATCAACTTATCAATCAAAGTAGGCTTCATAGTCAATGAGTACAGCAAGTCCCAACTTCGTCAACGCAATTTGAGAGAATTTTTCTGCCGGAAATATATCAATGTCAAAATTAAAATTCTTTCTGACTGAAATCTTAGAAAGCTATTTCAGTACACGGCTAGTAAGGTAAACACCCTTTAAGAGCGTAGAACTGGTACTAGAAACACTAAATAAGCGCGGTCTTCCGGGCATAAATTCATATACATCCAAATCTTGGATTGCAGCATACAGTCGATCGATTGCAGTCTTGACTAGGCTCGTGGATCTTGGGCCATTCAATTTGAGTCCACCGGCTACAACAACCAAAAATGCATAACTAAGCAAAATATATTGTCGATAGATTCGCCAACATTCTTCGAAGGAAAAGTTATTCAGTTTTCCAGACTTGCAAAGAATGTCGTGATACTCCCTGACTAATTCTCGCTCAATCTTTCGCCTCAACTTAGTCGTAACATTGAAACTCAAAAAGTATGCGACATCCTGTAATCCACAACTAAACGAAAGTCCTTGCCAGTCGATCACGTATAAATCATTGGAACCTTTCGCACAAAAGAACATATTGTCTAAACGATAGTCACCGTGTACTAAGGTCTTGGGATTGGGGTCTAGAGTATTAATAAACTCAGACAGTCTCATCCCTAGTTGTTCAGTAAACTCAACCAATTCAGTCGAAAAGAAGACACCAAAGCGCTTAAATGCATTAGCAAGGTTTAGCATATAGAAGAATTGAAGAGAAACATTCGGTACCTTCCTCGTTTCGTGGAGTGGACTGAGTTGTGGCAAGTCGATTTTGTTCCAAAACATGCCATGAAATGCAGCAACAGTCTGAATCACTTTTCTCGCTTGCTCCTCACTCGCTCCTTCGATTTGATCAACTGAGCGCAAATGTCCTAAATCTTCCATCACAATGACAAAACTCTTAAGATCGTCGATTTGAGCAAATAGAAGAGCTGGTGTTTGAATTTGAACCGTTGGAGCAATATTCTGATAAAAGAAGCACTCACGCTTGTACAGGTGTAGCCACTCACAAATTCGTACAGTTTTTGCGATCGAGCTTGGAGCTTTTACGATTACACTGTCGGAACTTAAGTCGGAATACGTCAAATTACAACGATAATTCAATGCTGTGTACCCCATTTGTGAACCAATCTTTCTTGTGTTGGCTTCAATAAGAGCTAGGTCCTGTGGCAAACCGCCCGCCTCCAGAGCTTGCTGCATCCACTCGAGAGAAATATCTTTTTCTGATTTAGGAATCTTGAGCCGAACCATTTACTGATAGAACTTTAGTCGAAAAAACTAGGTTTGGATATGTAATCGCACCAATTTCCTTTTGAAAATCGAGTAAAGTCGTGCATTTTGAAGAATCATCGTTAGGTACGATTGTGGATCGAACAACACCAAGATTCTCATTTGATACGATTGTTTGTTTAACTTAAATTGAAAAAAGGTTTCTTTGATAAGCAACAAGTGAACAATGATAGAAGTTATATCTGTCGGCAATAACACTTTTTACAACTGTGATTGTGTTACAGGGTCACAAAGTTATCTTGCATCTGCAAGTATTGATTTAATGATTTGTGATCCACCTTACGGTATTCGAGGTGATTGTTTAGAGCAACATTACAATCGAAAAGAGAAATACGTACTCGATGGATATGTCGAAGTTCCACAAGATCAATATCCTCAATTTTCAATCGACTGGATTCTAGAAGCTGAACGTGTTCTTAGACCTGGTGGCTCCATTTACATCATTTCTGGCTATTCAAACTTGATCCACGTTCTCAATGCATTACAAAAGACAAAATTAGTTGAAGTCAACCACATCATTTGGAAATACAACTTCGGTGTCTATACAAAAAAAAAGTATGTAAGTTCTCACTACCATATTCTTTTTTGTCGAAAACCAGGCTCCAAACATACGTTCAACACTTTTGCCAGATATTCGGATTGGGAAAAATCCGAGGCTGGTCGATCGCTCAATTATCGTGATCGAGAAGATGTCTGGACAATCAATCGCAAGTACAAACCGGGTCAACGAAAAAATAAAAATGAATTACCCGAAGAATTGATAATCAAATTGATTCAGTACTCGAGTCATGAACAGGATGTTGTATGTGACTTTTTTCTTGGTAGCTTTTCAACCGCCAAAGTTGCCATCGGTTTGAATCGAAAAACTACAGGGTTTGAATTAAACCAAACCGCATTCAAACATCAAATCAAACAGATTAAAAAGCTAACTCCCGGGTATATATTGGATCAGCTTCCACAGCCCAAGAAGAACCGATACTTTAACCAAGGAAAACCTATTACTCAAACCGAAATAGAGTCAATAACCGCTCGCTTTCAAGAACTTCAAAGTGATGGACACACCAAGAAAATCGCAATCGAACGGTTGTCGGATGAGTACGGAAGAGGATATTGGTCTTTACGTAAAATTATTAATTCTAAGTAAAGACCTAGTTGAAAGTCGAATTGAAACTAGCAGAATAAGCCCATGAAAGATGCGCTTGCACAGTGATATTTATTCGAATGAAGTCGTCAAAAATCTTTCTTTGGAAATTCCAAAAAGGGAATGGGTTCTTGTTCATCAATTTTTCGCAATTTGACTAGGAGTACAGCTGAAAAAGATATACTTTAAGTTTGGCTCTTAATTGGGCACAATGAAATTTTCCATGTCTTATTTTTAATGAAGAACATGAAACACTCAACTTTCACTAGCTGGGAAACCGAATGCGATGACAAGCTAGAAACATTCAATCGTTTTTCAAACGACGATATTCAAATCGCCGAATTAGATGCTGCAATCGATTGTTCTAATGTATCAGGGATCGCCGCAGTCACAATTGGTTCCAACAGAGAACAGAATTCAAAGGTGTTGATTTTCGGCACTATTTTTCTAACTATAGTTTTGGCTACGATAGGTATAATGTCTGCAATTCTTGGAGCATGGTTGATTTTGCCTTTTGCGGGATTGGAAATATTGTTGCTTGGTACCTGCGTATTGATCGTTAACGCAAAGAACCGAGATTCTGACCGTCTTGCTATAAGCGACAAATATGTTCATTTAACCCGAGTACGCCGCTCAAATCGAACTGTGAATTCGTTTATTCGACAATGGACTCGCGTTAAATTGCAAAATGGTAAAACCAAACACGAGCGCTTAAGGTTACTAGTTGGCAGTCATGGTCAATACAGGGAAATTGGACACAATTTAGTCGATTCCTCAAAACGGCGTGTACACAGAAAATTAACAAGATGGATAAGTAATGATTTATCGAGCGACACTTGAACTAGCGTACGGGAGACTGTGTTGATGCGAAATATAGTACAGAAAATGGTTCAAATCATGACGACCATTGCGATTACGCTAGTACCGCTGCAAACTTTTGCGGAGTGGGGTTTTAATTTACCAGCACCCGCATCGCCAGTTGCAAGTCGAATTTTGGATTTACACAATGCGATTATGTTGGTATGTTTGGTCATTTTTGTGGGCGTTTTTGGTGTCATGTTCTACTCGCTTTACGCTCACCGAAAGAGCAAAGGACATGAAGCACATCAATTCAGCCATAATTCGAAATTGGAAGTCGTTTGGACAATTATCCCGACATTGATCCTAATCGGAATGGCAATTCCATCCACTTCAGCCTTACTTTTCATGGAAGATACTACCGAATCTGACCTGACGATAAAGATTACTGGGTATCAATGGAAGTGGGAATATGAATATTTGGACCACGACATCGGATTCTTTAGTAACTTGTCAACACCTCGTGCTCAGATTGAAAATCGTGAACCAAAGGGTGAATTCTATCTATTAGAAGTTGACGAACCACTCGTACTACCTGCAGAACGAAAAGTACGGTTTTTGTTGACTTCGAATGATGTCATTCACGCCTGGTGGGTCCCAGAAATAGGTGGGAAAAAAGATGCTATTCCAGGTTATGTGAACGAGTTCTGGACATATGTCAACGAGCCAGGCACCTTTCGAGGTCAATGTGCTGAACTTTGTGGCAAGGACCATGGTTACATGCCAATAGTTACCGAGGTGTTGTCACCCGATGAATTTGACAACTGGGTCGCGGAGCAACAAGAAATGCAGGTTACAGCTGTGGACGACGAAAGTCGAACCTGGGCAATGGATGAGCTAATGGCTAGAGGTGAAGAAGTTTATAGTCAGTGTATCGCATGTCATGGTGATCAAGGACAAGGCGTGCTTCCGACTTTTCCACCACTTACGGATTCTCCAATTACGACCGGTCCGATTGAGGAACACATTGACATCGTTATGAATGGCAAGCCCAACACGACTATGGTCGCATTTAAGGAACAATTGAGCGATACTGAAATTGCTGCAGTGATCACGTTCGAACGTAATGCTCTTGGCAATAGCGTGGGTGATATAGTTCAACCCGCTGAAATCAAAGCAAAACGCTAAACAATTTGAATTCGTTAACGATTATTTGAAAAACGAGAATTTAGGGGTACCGAAAATGGCAACTGCACACTCTGAAGCTCACGATCATCATCACGACCACAGACCATCAGGCATCATGCGTTGGTTGACGACGACCAACCATAAAGACATCGGAACGATGTACTTGTTATTTTCGCTGACTATGTTCTTTGTTGGTGGAATTATGGCATTGGCTATTCGGGCTGAACTTTTCCAACCTGGACTACAAGTCGTAAACCCGGAACTGTTCAACTCTCTGACTACGATGCACGCGCTGATTATGATCTTCGGTGCCATTATGCCTGGCTTTGTAGGTTTCGCAAACTGGTTGATTCCTATGATGATTGGTGCGCCGGACATGGCACTTCCGAGACTGAATAATTGGAGTTTTTGGATTCTACCGTTTGCATTTACGCTTTTGCTAGGTAGTCTATTTTCTGTAGGGGGTGGCCCTGCTTCCGGTTGGACCTTGTATGCACCACTATCCATTCAAGGCGGTATCGGCGTAGACATGACGATATTATCGATCCACATGATGGGTATTTCGTCAGTTTTGGGAGCAATAAATATCGTTGTTACTGTTATGAATATGCGCGCTCCTGGAATGGATCTAATGAAAATGCCGTTATTTGTTTGGACTTGGGTAATTACAGCGTTCCTGTTAATTGCAGCCATGCCAGTATTAGCAGGTGCAGTGACGATGCTATTGACCGACCGTCATTTTGGAACCGCATTTTTCGATCCTGCAGGTGGCGGAGATCCAGTGATGTTTCAACACATTTTCTGGTTTTTTGGACACCCTGAAGTCTACATTCTGATTCTCCCTGCGTTTGGAATTATTTCTGCAATAATTCCGACATTTTCGCGAAAGCCTCTGTTTGGTTACGATTCTATGGTTTTCGCAACAACTGGAATCGCTTTTCTGTCCTTCATCGTGTGGGCGCACCACATGTTTACAGTCGGCATGCCGTTGAAAGGCGAATTGTATTTTATGTATGCGACTATGCTGATAGCAGTGCCAACGGGAGTAAAAGTCTTTAATTGGGTTGCAACAATGTGGCGCGGGTCACTTACTTTCGAGACACCAATGCTATTTGCAATAGCTGTCGTATTCCTATTTACAATCGGTGGATTGTCAGGCCTAATGCTAGCAATCGTACCAGCAGATTTTCAGTATCACGATACCTATTTCGTCGTAGCCCACTTCCATTACGTGCTCTTTTCTGGCTCTATCATGGCGATGATGGGTGGCGCTTACTATTGGTTACCCAAGTGGACAGGTCGCATGTATTCCGAAAGACTCGGAAAAACACATTTTTGGCTAACAACTATTTTCTTCAATGTTACATTCTTTCCGCAACACTTTTTAGGATTGGCTGGAATGCCACGACGTATTCCTGACTATGCTCCCCAGTTTTTTGAATTCAACTTTATCTCAAGTGTGGGAGCATTTGGACTAGGTGCTGCACAACTTATCTTGGTTTATATAGTGATTCAGTGCTTTCGAGGTAAAGCCGAAAAAGCAACTGATAAAGTTTGGGAAGGAGCTGAAGGGCTTGAATGGACTGTGGCTTCGCCCCCACCTTATCACACATTTTCAACACCCCCGACCGTAAAGTAAGGGTTTGAAATAAGTGTTATGAGGCAACGTGACAAAAAAAATATACGACTCGCGGCAATTCTAGGTTCTGTTGCATTCGTGTTTTTTGTTTTGATTATTGTCGATCAATCAATGGTTTGAATCAATGACAATGGATGCTAAGAAAAAAAGATCAAATAGACGAACAGTCATTGCCTTAACCGTAGTAGTGTTTTCTATGTTCGGTTTTGGTTATGCACTTGTTCCTTTATACGACCTTTTCTGTGAAATTACTGGGATTGGCGGCAATCCAACCACCGTAGCCTCGTTGCAGATGGACGCGGATGCAGTCTCAGTCGACCCTAATCGAGAATTGACAGTCGAATTTATCGGTACGTCAAACAATGGCTTGCCATTAAGTATTGAACCCATAGTAACAAAAACGAAGGTAAGCCCAGGTCAAGTTCACGAAGTTCATTACACTATACAGAACGCGTCCAACCGTGATTACTACGTCCAAGCAATTCCCAGCGTGTCGCCAATTCAGGCTGCGCGATATTTTGTGAAATTAGAATGCTTCTGTTTTGAAAATCAGAAGTTAGTCGCGGGTGAATCGGCTGAATTGCCGGTTCGATTTTATGTCGATACGAAAGCACCCAATGACATCAAAACTGTAACTTTGTCATACAGCTTTTTTGAAGTTGATAAACCCGAAAACTTTGGTTAACCGAACAATAAATGAGTAAAGAATAGAGGATTAACATGAGCGCATCGAACGGCGATTATTATCTTCCCGACCCGAGTCCGTGGCCAATTGTAGCGTCAATCGGGCTGTTTACTTTAGCGGGCGGATTTGTCATGTTTATGAATAATGTCAACATGGCTCCCATCGTCATGATTATTGGTGGTTTGATCATTGCGTTTATGATGTTCGGTTGGTTCGGTGTAGTCGTCAAAGAAAGTGAGGCTGGTAATTACAACGCTCGTGTTGACGTCTCATTTCGCATGAGCATGCTCTGGTTTATCTTTTCGGAGGTCATGTTTTTTGCCGGATTTTTTGGTGCTCTTTTCTATAGTAGAACTCTTTCGGTTCCTTGGTTGGCAGAAACGGATATCCTATGGATGGGATATGACGGTGGATGGCCGACTGCAGGCCCAATGGGACCGGAGCTTATTGCAGCCGATACTCCTGTACAACCAGGTCAATTTTCAACCATCGGTGCTTGGGGAATTCCGGTTTGGAATACCATAATCCTGCTAACCTCCAGCGTTACGATCACGATTGCACATTGGGCGCTAAAGAAAAATCAACGGACATCCTTAAATATTTGGTTGTTTATTACAGTCGTACTTGGATTTGTCTTTCTCTATCTTCAAGCGTCAGAATACATCCACGCTTACTCCGATCTAGGGCTGACTCTTGGAACTGGAGTCTATGGTGCTACGTTCTTTTTGCTAACCGGATTTCACGGCTTGCACGTGACTATAGGCGCAATCATATTGACGGTTATATTGGTACGGTGTCTCCGCAATCACTTCAAACCTGATCACCATTTCGGTTTTGAAGCCGCTGCCTGGTATTGGCACTTTGTGGATACAGTTTGGGTGGGGTTGTTTATATTCGTCTACGTTGTCTAATCGGCTTTAGATGTAGGTTTTTGGGCAGAAACGCTATTGTGACGGCATAGGAATTGTATTGCTAGGTACAATCCAACCCGTGTAAATTCCGCCCAGAATAATCCCAAGTAACAAAACCCAAATCGCAATTCGGACTGTAAGAGCTTTTACTGTTCGATCGCTTCGGCCTCGATCTTTGATCATGTACCAAAACGCCGATCCCAAGCTGCCAATCATCAGCAACAGAAAAAAAACAATGATAATTTTGTCAAGTGACATAGCTATCAGATCCCGGTGTCCACAGAGTTCATTGTACCAGTGATTTATTTTGAAAGAGTTTGTGGCATCAACAACTCGGCTTTTACTTAATGTTTAGCTAAGCTCAATTTGTAGATGAGCTATATTCGATATGCGTCCATAGCTATTCAAATACAACCCGTTTTTAAGCCGACCGACTAAACTTTGAGACTATATGGAAATTCACTCTAATGCGCACTTTGAAGAGACAATCGAGCAGAACTAGCAGATCAGATTGCTACAGTATCTGCCTGTAGAATTACTCTTGACGACTACAAACACTACGATGAAAGTTCATTTTCGTCCTCGTCTTATCCCTACCATTTGTACATTAATCCTTGCGCCACTGCTGGGTTCACTTGGCTTTTGGCAGCTGGATCGCGCCAAAGAGAAAACTGAAATTCAAAACCGATATTTAAGTCGATTTTCAGAACCACCAATCCAGATTACGTCCAGTGAATCAAGTGTAGAGGACATCGAATTTCATATGGTTACCGTCACCGGTTCATGGGATGATACTCATCAATTCCTTTTGGATAATCGAGTGCTCAACGGTCGTGCCGGTTATTTCGTCTTTGCTCCTGTCATATTGCAAGATGGGAAAACTGCCGTACTAGTCAATCGAGGATGGATTTTAGCTTCAGCCGATCGCTCTAAGTTACCTGAGTTGCAACGAATTGAAGGTGAAACGACTGTAACAGGAACCGCAGTGATTCCACCTGAAGATGTATTTCAGCTCAAGGACCAACAACCCATTGGGGAAACTTGGGAGACCGTGTGGCAAGTATTGGACATAAAACGTTTTAATAAAACTGTTCCTTATGCAACTTTGAACTTTATTGTCCAGATGAATCCTGATCATCCGGAAGGTTTCGAACGCCAATGGAGCCTACCCAATGATGAGTGGATTTTAAGGCATAAAGGCTATGCTTTTCAATGGTTTGCACTCTGTGCAGCATTGCTTGTGATATACTGCCTCTTTACCTTTCGACCATCTCAAGGCTCAAACTCTGAACCATAATTTGACCAGCAATCGGATTCCACTAATCGAATCTGACAAGTTCTAAATTGCCTTGTACAATACTCAGAATCTATAAGTCTGAGCATTTTATTTTCGTCGCAAACATTGGTCATGAGTAGTCGTTGAATGAATTCTGAATTCTCTACCCAAGCTCGACAGACTCAAGTCTATCCCGCCCGAGCGACGTTGCATGATTATTTTCGCATAACCAAGCCTCGCGTCGTTGCATTGATTATGTTTACGGCGATTGTAGGCATGTTTTTGGCTAAGAAACAGCTACCTAATCTAGTTACTTTTCTGCTAGCGACTTTGGGCATCGGCTTAGCTGCTGCATCCGGTGCTGCAGTCAATCATATTCTCGACGAAGACAAAGATTCATTGATGGTGCGAACTCGAAATCGTCCACTCGCGTCTGGTCGAATAGAATCTGTACCAGCATTAGTCTTCGCTTGTACATTAGCAATTTTGGCGATGTTGGTTCTTACGATTGGCGTAAACCCACTCACCGCAGTGCTTACTTTCGCTTCTTTGATTGGGTACGCTGTCATTTACACAATATTTTTGAAACACGCCACACCTCAAAACATAGTGATCGGTGGTGCTGCAGGAGCAATGCCCCCCGTACTGGGTTGGACAGCTATGACGGGCGTACTTGATCCAAACGCTTTTCTTTTGTTTTTGATCATTTTTTGCTGGACACCTCCTCATTTTTGGGCACTAGCTCTTTACCGAGCCCGGGACTATGAAAATGCGGAAATTCCAATGCTCCCCGTTACTCACGGGCGCAAGTTTACCCGTTTACACATTCTATTGTATTCCATCCTACTCGCTGCTGTTTCTGTCATGCCATTTGCTGTTGGAATGTTTGGCGTTTTTTATCTCGCTTCAGCGATTGCGCTAAATGGTGTCTTTATGAGACTGGCAATTCGACTTTATGTCAACTACAGCGATAAACTCTCGCGAAAAATGTTTCGATTTTCAATCCAATATTTGTCGCTTTTGTTTGCCGCAATGTTGATTGATCACTATTTGTTCATATTTACGCTTTAGCCGAATACACCAAGATTCAGACGATTCATCGGTGATTTCAACTCTTGAAGCACTCTCGCCAATAGACGGACGGTACGCTAGTCGAGTTGCTTCGTTACGCGCAGTTTTCAGTGAATTTGGGCTCATCAAATACAGAGCCCATGTTGAAATTGAATGGCTGATAGCAATTGCTCAGCTATCTGATTTGAAAGAACTAAATACATTTTCCGATGAATTGATTGAAAAACTTCGGTCAGTTGTGCGCAACTTTTCAGTAACCGACGCTGAAGTTGTAAAGCGTATCGAGCGCGAAACGAATCACGACGTGAAAGCACTTGAATACTTCTTGAAAGATCGGCTAAAGGATATTCCAGAACTTGAGAATTGTTTGGAGTTTATCCACTTTGGGTGCACCTCCTACGACATCAACGACAACTGCTTCGGTCTAATGCTAAAGCATTCACGCGATACTGTTATGTATCCTCAATTGAAAACTTTACGACTTGACTTATCAGAGCTAGCAGTTCGTTTCGCGGGTGTACCAATGTTAGGTCGGACCCATGGCCAACCTGCATCTCCGACGACAGTCGGAAAGGAGTTACGCGTATTCGCAAGCCGTTTAGATGATCAATCAAAAAAGCTGATGTCAGTATCGATCAAGGGAAAGCTAAATGGGGCTGTAGGAAATTTCAATGCCTTGAATTGCGCCTATCCCGATATAAGCTGGCACAAAGTGACTAAACAGTTTGTGGAAAATCTAGGACTTGATTACAACCTAGTAACAACGCAAATCGAACCTCACGACTACATTGCTGAACTGTGCCAAGCCTACCAACGAATCAATACCATTTTGATCGATTTATGTCGAGATTTGTGGGGATACATCGCAATGGACTACTTTAAGCAGAAAGTTGTACAAGATGAAGTTGGGTCATCGGCTATGCCACACAAGGTCAACCCGATTGATTTTGAAAATGCCGAAGGTAATTTAGGTATCGCAAATTCTTTGTTAACACACTTTGCCGAAAAGCTTCCTATCAGTCGATGGCAAAGAGACCTCAGTGACTCTACCGTACTACGAAACCTTGGAGTCGCGGTAGCTCACAGTTTGATTTCTTATCAATCTGTGATTACTGGGTTAAAAAAGCTAGAAATCAATGTCGACCGAATCAACGAGGACTTAGAAAGATCCTGGGAAGTATTGAGTGAAGCGATACAGACAGTTCTTCGCAAGTGCGGCCGTGAGTTGCCTTATGAGCAGTTAAAAGATCTGACCAGAGGTGTAAAAGTCGACCAGCTGACTATTGCCGAATTTATTGATCAGCTGAACTTAACTGTTAGGGAAAAACAGAAACTCTTAGAACTAACGCCGCATCGCTACATTGGTATTGCTGAAGAACTATCTCGAGGAAACTCCGACTAGAATTCGAAAGTTCCACAGTCCAAATCACTTACCACAACTGTCGGCAATTTGTTTAAACAGATTTTGATCTGATGGATCGAACTCAAAGTAGCTTCGTATAGAAGTCTCATCCAAGGTCACATCGAAACTAGCTATCGCAGGATCGAGTATTCGACCAAGCGTGATCAAAATGAACTCGTAATCAAAGGAAGCCGCCCCTCTGTAAAACACCAAAGATCCCGACTGAGTATCAGAAAAACTTAACCAATCCAGAGTCTTCTGATCGGCATCTGACCTTATCGTCACACTTCTACGCCAAGACCGAGGCAAAATTGACTTGTGAGTTAAAAGTAGGAAAACTCCGGGCTGACAGTTGATTGTGATAGTCGGATACTCTTCAGGGTCGTGAGGAACATAGTCACCTCTACAGACCAACGATCGCCCCGGAGTAACAATGACACAATTTTCTGACTGAATAGGATCTGGTCCAATTTGATCAGATTCAATAGCAAGTGTTGCTATCGAGATTAAAAATGTTGCAACAAAGAGTGAAAAAGTTAAAGTCCACTTAGATTGAATAAACATAATTCGATTGACGTTTATTCTACGTTGAAACTGTTCAATTCTGACAATTGTCGAAGAAAGCTTGCGCTGCCTTCCACTCACCTCCAGCTAAAGAGATACGACCATAAATATCGTCCGGAATAATTTTAAATTTCAATTCTTTGATTTTGGGTTTACTCAAAGCTTTCAATAAATTAGTGAATCCTTGGTTCGCTGGATCAACCCTATTTGATAAAAAGGATTCCTTTGGTTCTGGTGCCATCCACATATCAACAAATTGTTGACCAGATCTATCCTCTAAGAAAATTTCAAACTGAATTTCTCGTACTGTTGATTTAGTTTGAACTAAATCGTGGTTCAGCAGAACTGCGTGATAGTCCTGAAAACAAGTAAAGACCAAGAATGGTTTAGAGTCTTCAGTGGTTTCTGGATGTGTAGAGCCACAAAAAAGAAAACCTTCTTCTGCGACCCAACAATTTCCGTGCTGAATCCATAGCAACTTATTTGTCTCAGATTGGGAAAAAGTATTCCCGCTAGCTGACAACAATAAAAGCCCAATAATTGAAATCAATACTTTATTCATTGATTTGGTCGTTTTAATTAGTGCATCACTTTCAAGGTATTCATAAACTCCTTCGCGAGTAATCGCTAACTCGCCTAGCTCGATCTTTTTCTACAGAGCTTCAAACCAAGTTATTCCCTCCTATATCACTATAGGCACTACCGACAGTAACATCAGTATTCAAACGGGTAATACATTCGTGGAATTTGTGCGTTTTGACAGCAAACCTATGTGTTCATCGGTTTAATGAGTTTAGGTAAAAAACCTATCAAAATTGTACAAATATCCATAAGGACTTCACTGAGATTTGACTACTTTACAGAATCCATGCTCCTTAATTGTCAAGAATCTTGTACTTCCTAATAATAAGGTAGTTCTTATTTGGTGGCTTGGTGGTTTTGCGTTTTGAAACTCCTTATGGAATATTTGAGTGCTACACATTCGGCCTCAATCAGGTTTAGAAACTTTGAATTAATGCACAGAAACATCATCTATTTCAGTAAGAGTTTTTGGTATAGAACCTCCATAACACAGCCTCCGCTTACTTGAAGCAGTGCATAAATTACTGCCGAACTTCTTCCAAGTCATTGATACTATGAAGATAGTGCTAGGCAAAACCGCTGTTAGGTTCTTTCTATTTGATGACACCAACAATTTCTGGTCGGCTCAATGGAGAGTCGAATCATAGTGCTGTAACTGTTGTAGGCATATCGAACTCTCCTCGTAAATTGTCAAATAAGTTACTCAATAATCTGAATAAAACACTGCCGGACAAGATCAATTAGTGTCTGTTGCTTCGGATATACCACGTAATTTGCAATTTCAAACACATTTTGTTTGAAATCCTCCATAGTGTTCACACCACAACCAGAAAAATTTGATATCTTGCCTTATTCGAAAATTTAGCCAATGCGACAGCTGTTACGATTTATTTCAAAACTAAGGATGAGGTTGGAATTTACCAACGAAAAGAGATTTAATTGTGAGTGCCATCGTCAGTGACGACGAATCGTATTGATTGATGCGTAGACAATAAATTCCTAGACGGGATATAAAAAGATGGGAATTGGGTTCATTGAATTTAAGTTCAAAATCTTAATCCAATTGATGTCTCCATTTTCTAGGCTAGATTTTTTCGTAAATTCGAGAGTCAAATTGTCAATTTTTGTTCTCTTTGACGATATCTTTGTTTTGCTCGGGTAAAGTTATTACTCATTCTTTTCCTTTGATCAGCATTACCCCAATTGGACCCCGATTTAACGCTAACTATATGCAAAGCACTTGCACGATTAAATTCTAGATCAATTCCTTCAGCTATCGACTTTCTTCCATCAGAAAAGTGTTCACAGATACCGATTGCAATATCTTCTAGTGTGTTTCCAAAGATAGTTTCCTCACTCGAAGATAGTGTTGCGTCCACGAGAGATTGAACAAATTCTCTTGCTGAGTTAATTTTCTTGCACCGAAATAAGTAGGGACCCATTGCCTACTGCAGAAGTATCACGTAGTTTATCGATTTGGCTCAAGTTCGTAAGACGTTGTTCCGCCCAACTCCCCATAGGTACCCTAACGGCTTCTTGATACATTGAAAATTTTTTCTGAGTTTTGAAATGTAAAAGACGTTCCCATGCATCTCGAAAACGATTCGGCCACTTCCCAGGATAACTATTATTCTTGTGCCAAACATATTCTTCCGTCCATAACCAACCCTGTTTCTTCAACTCCAAGATCAATTCCAACACAAAAGGATGACGCTCGCCTTTCACTACTCTTTCTTTAATATTCAAGACAAAAGACCCTGTTGGCTTTAAAACTCTAAGTAACTCTTCAGAAATAGGTAGCAACCAGGCAACATAGTCGTCCGGATGGATGCCTCCATAGGTACTTCGTCTAGCATCGGCATATGGTGGGGAATGATAATCAAGTCAACCGTTTTTGATTCGATAAATGATTTGAGGCTGTAAATCTTGCTCAACAGTTTGTGGAATTTCTGAAATTAAATCCAGCAAAGGAGAATTGCTTTCGGTACTCATAGTTAAGAATATTGCGAATTTGTAGTCCCGCTAGATGGAACTTGGGTGAAATGTGAGCTTTCTTAGAATCATGCGATAGTCATTTACTTACTTTATCTAAATTTTCTAATGAAACCCAAATTGAGCTAAATTCGTCTGAAGCTTCTAGAGGAATTTCATTGGTTGTTAAGATGAGAAAAACAGCAATTTCTCATCGGAACTAGCCATATCCGTTATATTTAGTCGTAGTCGGTTTTAGCTTTACTCTGGAACGTTCATGATTGTAATGACCGACGTTCTTCAGAGCGCTTGAGTCCACCAAAGTTAACCTGAAAAATAGAGAATGTATTCATTGGATTTGAAACAAACGACTCGAGGAGATCAACTATAGAGCATTTTTATAATACCTGGCGGTTACATTCATCGCTAGGCTATCAAAGTCCGAATGTTTATGCGCAAGAATTGGTTGAGCGGTCATGACGACGAAGCAGAACGAATGGATGAAAAAGGATTTAGACAAAATTTTCATGGCATTGTTCACGCGATTAGATCGTGTTGTGCAAGATAGATTTTCATAGAACTAAATGAGATTAACCAAGCATCTTGCACAAAAAGGAATGTGTTCGCGCCGAGAAGCAGAAATGTTCATTCGACGAGGGTGGATCAATGTTGACGGGGAAAAGGTTACTCGGTTGGGCACTAAGATCAGTGTAACCAGTCACATTGAGGTACTACCGCAAGTTCAAAACTATCAGAACCAACTGATAACGGTTTTGCTACATAAGCCCGTCGGCTATGTTTCTGGGCAACCAGAAAAAGGATATCGTCCGGCTGCTTCGTTAATCACAAGAAAACGACAGCATGGTTCCACATCGCGCAAATTGAAGTGGCCACTCAAACGATTGGCACCAGCTGGACGATTAGACATTGATTCGAGTGGGTTGCTCGTATTCAGCCAGGATGGACGAATTCCGCGTCAATTGATCGGCCCAGATTCAAACGTTGAAAAGGAATACCTCGTCCGAGTGAATCGTAATGTTAGCTCTAAACAAATTGAGAAGCTTTCTTACGGTATCGAACTAGATAATGTTGTTTTAAAACAAGCTCAAATCGATAAGCTCGATACCAACTTCCTTCGGTTTGTTTTGAAACAAGGTAGGAAACGACAAATTCGTCGAATGTGTCGAGTTGTCGGACTGCAGGTCACTGGCTTAAAACGAGTTCGTATAGGGAATGTTCACCTCGGTTCATTGCCTTCCGGCTGTTGGCGATTGCTCACCAAAGCGGAGAACTTTTGACGTGCCTGTCTATCAGCTGGTTAAACCAATATTGATGGGCATTGACGAAGAACGGGCAAATGAATGTGTCATTCGTTTATCCCAAACCTCATTTGCGACTCGATTAAGCCCCTTCTATGGAAACAGAGTTCCCACACTACCGGTCGAGGTGTTCGGTAAAACAATTTCAAACCCAGTCGGTCTTGCACCCGGTCTAGATAAAGATGCTCTTGCGTTAAACTCTTTTTCTAACTTTGGATTTGGATTCACCGAAGTCGGAACAGTGACACCAAAATCCCAGCTTGGTAATCCGACTCCCCGAATCTTTCGAATTGTTGAAGATGAAGCAATCGTAAATCGATTAGGTTTTCCCAGCTGTGGACTAACTGACTTTAGAACTAACCTTAATCGGGCGATAAGATCTCCCAAAAAGTCCTTCATTGGCGTCAATCTCGGAACGAACAAAATAACCTCACAAGATCGTGCAATCAGTGATTATGTTCGTGGACTAGAAGAAATCTATGAACTTGCCGAACACATTGGCTACATCGTAATCAATATTTCTTCTCCGAATACCGAAGGCCTTCGAGATTTGCAGCTGAATGAAAACATAACAGAACTGCTAAGTACTGTTATGTCTACGAGGAATAGTTTGGCTTCAATACACGACGGTCAAAAGATTCCAATTTCAATTAAAGTCTCACCAGATCTACAGAAGCCTCAATTACGTGAATTAGTCGAAATTGCGCTAGAGTACAAGGTTGATGCGATTACCGCGACGAATTCAACGATCCAAAGACCCGATAACTTAAAACACCAAAACTATTCTGAAAGAGGGGGATTGAGTGGCAACCCATTACAACCGATATCGAATCAAATTATTCGAACGATTTCAGAAGTGACGCAAGGCGCGATTCCGATTTTTGGTGTTGGAGGAGTTTTTACCGCTGAGGACGCATGGCAGAAGCTTTTAGCGGGTGCAGATTTGGTTCAAATTTGCTCGGCGTTGGTATACAGGGGCCCCACAGTTGTAAGAGACATCGTGGTTGGAATTAAAAATTACGCCAAAACATTTGACACTGAATGCTTCAGTAACGCTGTGAAATTGGCACGCGAGGAACAATCTACTTAGCAGAGCTGACTTGTTCACAAACCAGTCTTCTCATCGAAGTCGAGCATTAAATTGAGCGACTGAACCGCCGCACCACTCGCACCTTTGCCCAAGTTATCTAGAATTCCAACTAGCAATGAATGACCCGAGGGATGTTGAATGACATGAAGATCAACACGATTTGTACCATTGCAAACTTGAGGATCAAACTGAAACTCAGTAGCGCCGTTCCAATCGCTAGACAGGACGTTGACAAATGCCTCATCTTGATATCGCTCCAAAAGAACCTCATAAACTCTTTTTGTTGAACCATTTCCAGTTTGTGGAAACAAAGATTTATGCAGTGGAATTTCTACTCGCATCCCTTGCGAAAACGGTCCGACTCGAGGCAAAAACTGAGGCTCTGAACTTAGGCCTGAATACTTCATCATCTCCGGTATATGCTTGTGCTTTCGATCCAGTGCATAAGGAGCCGAGAACGACAATGACCTCAGAGCATTTTCGCCTTCCCAGCGTTCAATCAATTTTCGACCGCCGCCGGAATATCCAGACAACGCGTGTATCACGGTTGGACAATCTGAACTAAGTATTCCCTCCTTCATCAATGGACGTAAAAACAAAATGACCGATGTAGGATAACAACCTGGATTTGCGACAAATTTTGCATTCTTGATGGATTTTCGTACTTCAGGCGAGATTTCTGGTAAGCCATACACCCATCCTTTGGATACTCGATGGGCCGTACTTGCATCAATCACTCTTGTCTCAGATTCAGAAGCCCAATTTGCAGCTTGAATCGCCGCCTCATCTGGCAAACAAAGAATCGTTAATTCGGAATCTTGAACCGCTGCTCGTCGCGCTGAATCGACTTTTCGCAGATGATCAGGAAGACGCAGAATCTGAATGTCTTCTCGGCCGGATAGAAATTCTGAAATTTTTAATGCTGTCGTACCGGCCTGCCCGTCAATATAAATCTTGGGTTGAGCCATCACTCAAGGGGTAACATAACGGTCGCATCCTCCGCCCACGACAACCAAACCTTTCGATCTGCGTTTCGTACCAAATCCAATGAAGCAGTGAGATTCTGCAACGCGACTGAAATAGGCTCGTCACGATTCGGAACATGGATATAAAAATGACTCCGATCGCCGAGATATGCCGATGGCCCCATACGACCCGCAACGACATTCGGTGCATCTTCCAATTCTTCAAATGAGAGTGCAATTTTTTCGGGACGAACAGCCAATAAAAAATCTTCTCCTGAAGCTACTACAGGCTTATCACATTTCAGTCGGACTTGACCTAACACTCTGGAGCTTCCGAAGGCAATACCGTTAGAAAATCCGCTTAAATTACACCGGAAAAAATTCATGGTTCCAATGAAGTCCGCGACAAATCTGGACTGTGGTGATTCGTAGAGCTCGCCGGGACTGGAAATTTCAATGACATCACCTTGGTTCATCACCGCAATCCGATCCGATAGCGTAAGTGCCTCTTCCTGATCATGAGTAACGAATACGAAAGTGATTCCGATGTGCTGCTGCAAAAGTCGAAGTTCAATTTGCATTTGCTCTCTCAATTTCTTATCGAGTGCACCTAATGGTTCATCCAACAACAGAACTTGAGGTTGTTTAATTAGAGCGCGTGCCAAAGCGACGCGCTGTCGTTGTCCACCTGATAACTCATCTGCGCCTCTATCTCCGTAGCCTGGTAGCTTGATGAGTTCTAACATCTCTTCAATCTTTGCAGCAAGATCTTGCTTCGAAAGTCCTGATTTTCGCATTCCGAAAGCGATATTTCGAGCGACATTAAGGTGAGGGAAAATTGCATAGTTCTGAAAAACCATGTTCACAGGTCGAAAATTAGGTGGTGTCAGAGTTACATCCTCGCCACCAATTTCGATAGATCCCTGTGTTGGCAATTCAAATCCAGCCATCATACGTAACAAGGTTGTTTTGCCGCATCCGGAAGGCCCCAATAGCGAAAAAAATTCTCCTTGCAATACGTCGAAATTGACGTTGTTTACTGCCCGAACACTACCAAAATCTTTGGTTACATTTTTTATGGAAATAATTGAGTTAGTCATAAATCTACACTTTAGAGCGTTTCGCCAGCTGAACACCACCTCTACGGACGAACTCAGCAAAGAAAATCACTATTGTGGACACAACGACAATGATTGCCCCCAACGCCAAAACGGAGGGTAGTTTATCCGGAAAACGAAGCTGACTCCATATATGAACAGGCAAGGTCGCATCAGTTCCAGCGAGAAAAAATGCAAGCACAAATTCATCAAATGAGATTGTAAATGTAAGCAAGATACTAGCAACAATTCCCGGCTTGATAATCGGGAAAGTGACTCGCCAGAAAGTTCCCCACGCGTTTTCACCTAGATCTTGTGCAGCCTCTTCGAGACTACCGTCAAATCCCTCCATTCTAGATATCAAGACCAACATTGCAAATGGCGTACACAACATAAGATGTCCGATCGCCACAGTAATCAACGACAACCTAATTTCACTAACACTGAATGTCATCAGAAGTGAAATTCCCAATATAATTTCAGGAATGACCAAGGGCACCATGATGACCCCTACAATGAAACCGCTTCTTTTGATTCGATATCGAGTCACTGCTTTTGCGGCGAAAATTCCTAAAATCGTACTGATAATCGCAACCGAAATTCCTACCTTGACACTATTCCAAAGTGCGTTTTGTGAACCATGGCTATCGGCCAATTGTTCATACCATTGAAGGGTAAAGCCTTCAAGTGGAAATTTTATGTATTGTGAATCATTGAAGGAGAACAACGGCAAAACTGCGACAGGAAGATACAAAAAGATCAGATACAGTACAGCGTATACACCGAGGCTATTGAATTTTCGATTGGTCAATGTCGTCAAACTAACTTACCTTCTTTCGGAAAAATTTGAACCCACCTAACAAAATACAAACTGCTAGAGTTACCGTCAACATCGAAATTATCGACAGCGCTGCTCCAAGTGGCCAATTCAGTGCCTTGCCAAACATCGATTGAATGATATTGCCAATCATTAATCCACGTGGACCTCCGACAAGTGCGGGTGTAACGTAGTCACCCACTGTTGGAATAAAGACGAGCAAACAAGCAGCTATCACGCCAGGTAGGGATAGCGGCAAGGTTACTCGAATAAAGGTCATCATCGCGGATTCGCCTAGATCGCGAGCTGCGTCAATTAACGAACGGTCAATTTTTTCCAACGAAACGTAAATTGGCAAAATTGCAACCGCAGCCCAAGCGTGAGCTAAAGTAATGACTACAGCAAATGGGTTGTACAACAGAAATTCGAGTGGTGCTGAAATTAGACCAAGCGATTCAAGCCCGGAATTGACTAGTCCGTTGTATCCAAGAATCACTTTCCAAGAAAACACTCTCAACAGATAACTGGTCCAAAATGGAACAGTTACCAAGATGATCCACATGATCTTGTTTTTCTTGACGTGAAAAGCAATGAAATAAGCCAGTGGATATGCAAGAACGACAGTTGCCAGCATGACAAAGGCGGATATCTTTATTGATCGATATAGGATCAGATAGTAAATTTTCTTCTCGAAAAATGTTACGTAATTCGTCAGAGTAAAGGTTTGCACCACAGTGACGTATTCTTGCTTCCAGAAGCTGAGAGTAAAGAGAATCAGAAGAGGAAAAAACAGCCCAAGTAAAATAATCAGCAGTGTCGGAGAAAGCAGTGAAAACCCGCGAAGAAACTCACTCTTTCGAAACTTTATTCGAACTTTGTCTAAAAAAGATAGCTGATTGGCGAGTGATAGACTGTTCACAAGTTACGATGAATGACTACCAATATGAACTGCTTTTGGTACAAGACTGAGCTGTGATCCTTGATGCTTATACAAAGTTAGGGATGCTTAATAGTTTTAGCCCCCCCCCTCTTTGATATCAACTTGTGAACTGAAGGTAAAGCTGTGCGTAATTGATGAAGTGATTTACAATCCCGCTTTTACTTCTTCAAACATTGCTTGTAGAACTGGTTCGTTCTTGATAGCAACTTGGAAGATTCCTTGACTGAGTAGTGCACTCGGATCTTTTGACAAGCCCCGTTCGGCAAGAACTGATTCTTCTACTAGGTCAAAAGCTTTAAGATTGGCGTGTCCATAACCTTTGTCAATAATTTCAAATACACCAGACTCTGGGCTTAAGAAAGCATCAATTACATCATAGCTTTTATCGATTTTCGCTGGATCTGCATCCGCCAACAAGCAAAATCCACATACCCAAGTCATTGCACCTTCTTTTGGCGACATGTATTTGACATTGTGGCCAGCATTTTTCAAAGCGGTAAAGGCATCGTTCCAAGCACTCGTGGCAACAAGCTCACCAGCGGCCATAGAATTTTCGATGTCTGTTGGGCTAGACCAATAGTAGCGCAATAGGGGAAGCTGCTTACGCATTAGTTCTCTCGTTACATCAACTTCAGCATCCGTCATGTTGAAAGGATCTTTAGCACCACCATAAATTGCTGCCACCATAACACCGTCGACTAAGCTGTCTGACATCGACAACCTTCCAGCGTATCTCTCATCCCAAAGAATACCCCAAGTTTCTTCTTCCTGGTATTTCTCATCGACTAAATCGGGCCGATACATTACCGAAGTATTGCCCCAATCTGCAGCAACAAACCAAATTTCATTTCCAACATTCATGCCTGGAATGTCCTTTAGAGCATCAATCATATCTGGATAATGACTCAGGCGACTGGTATCGATTGGTTGCAAAATACCAGCATCACGCCACAATTCTACTTTGTAGGTGCAAGGATGAATAACATCATATTTTGCTCCTGCCATGATTTTGGCAAATACTTCTTCTTCATCACCGAAGATTGCGAAATTCGGGTATTCTCCGTATTTTTCAAAATATTGTCCATGGTGTTCATTTGCATCCCAACCTTCCCAAGTAAACACATTGGGATGATCTTCTGCAGCAGCATTGGCTACGCCAGGCATCAGTGGTAGTGTGATTGTGGCTACACCCATAGATGCCAGTAGACTGGTAAATTGACGACGAGACATTTGACCCGTTGATAGCAATTCAACGTAATTGTCTTTGTTGTATTTTTTCATACTGAAAATCTCCATTCCGATATCAAGAACATTCGTTTCGATTTTATCAAAGTACAAAACAATCAGATTCAACAATTGATGCAAATGTATGAGGCTGTACACATTGAATTTAACATTGTCAAAGGTAGTAGATGGATAATCAAAGTCTCTGTCCGAAATTCGCGTAAGGAAATTTAATTTGTATAATTGAATATCGTTGTAATAGTTCTGCGATAAAAAACAGAAAAATTTAATTTAGTATCGATAAACGATTCCTACACTAGGCGAAAATAACCGTACAATCCAAGCTCGCCTATAAAAACACTTTAGCCATAAGACATCTTTCCCCTATGGCCAGGATGAAACTCTTTTGTTCCTCTAAATCGAAGTGTAAATTGAGCGAAGTTTTCGTCATTGTTGAATAATTTGAAATCAGATTTACACAATGACGCACACGGTCGACACTCAAAAAAGAAAAACGAAGCATTGCTATAAGAGACTTTTTCGCAAAATTATTGATTACGAAGCAAAGCTAAACATAGGTTCATATTGGAGAGTGATTTATGAGTAAAGCATTGGAAGGGGTCCGTATTTTGGACATGACTCACGTTCAATCCGGTCCGACGTGTACACAACTGCTCGCGTGGTTTGGGGCAGATGTCATTAAAGTCGAAAGAGCCGGATTTGGAGACGCTACACGAGGACAGCTGAGAGACATTCCTGATGCTGATAGCTTGTACTTCACAATGCTCAATCACAATAAACGTTCCATTACCTTAAACACTAAGAATACTGAAGGTAAAAAAATATTCGAACGACTTATTCGTACTTGCGATGTCTTAGTTGAAAATTTTGCGCCAGGCGCAATTGATCGCATGGGTTTTCCGTGGGAAAAGATTCAAGAGCTCAATCCGAAAATGATCTATGCGTCCATAAAAGGATTTGGTCGCGGGCCCTATCAGGATTGCAAAGTATATGAGAATGTCGCGCAGTGTACTGGAGGCTCCGCAACCACTACAGGATTTGATGATGGACCACCCACGGTAACTGGCGCTCAGATCGGTGACAGTGGAACTGGCCTCCATCTCGCAATTGGAATTCTCGCGGCACTTTTTCACCGCGAACAAACTGGTGAAGGACAACGAGTCGAGTGTGCGATGCAAGATTCGGTAATGAATTTGTGTCGTGTCAAGTTTAGGGATCAACAAAGGCTTGCGCATGGTCCACTAACAGAATATCCACAATATCCGAATGGCAATTTTGGTAGTTCTGTACCTCGTAGCGGCAATGCGTCGGGTGGTGGACAACCAGGCTGGGCACTGCGTACAGCACCCGGTGGTCCCGACGACTACGTTTATGTCATCATTCAACCACCTAGTTGGGCCCATTTAATGCGAGTCATAGGCCGTGAAGAACTCATTGATGATCCCGCATGGGCGACACCTCAAGCACGTCTGCCAAAGCTAGACAAATGTTTTGAGATGATTGAAGAGTGGACGATGACGAAAACCAAGTTCGAGGTCATGGCAACTTTGAATCCTCTCAACGTACCCTGCGGCCCAATCCTTTCGATTGAAGAACTCATTAACGAACAGTCCTTGATGGATACGAATACCGTTGTGGAAGTAAGTCACCCTGTTCGCGGTAGCTATAAGTCAATTGGAAATCCGATCAAACTGTCAGCATCACCCGCGAATGTCAAAAGATCACCTTTGCTCGGGGAACATACAGATGAAGTTCTTTCTTCAGTACTCGGATATGATGCGTCAGAAATAGAAAATTTTAGAAAAGCAGGCGCAATCTAATTCCTGTACTTGGATGACTGGTGGCGTAATTGCAGAACCATAGTTTAGATAACACTTTCCATATAGATTTTTCACCCGGAGTTTCGAATTCACTGTCTTTCTTAGAGCTTCGATCTATAAAAAACTTCTCTTTGTTCGAGTAAATCATTCGAATCACGCAGATTTTAGCCAAGATCTCAGATCCGCAGAATTTACCGCGAATCATTTGCGACTAATTTGAATCAATCCATGCAGTAAATGAGTCAATGAGAAAAAATAGCTATCTAGGGCAAGAAATTTCTCAAGCATTGACTCGGGTTGAGAATTTACAGCAGAAGTGCTGGAAAGTTCAACGTCGCTACGTAATGGAAAACTCTATTTTCTTTCAGCGGCATTGGAGTGGCATTGATGTTCCCAAAGATGTGAGTGATATACCTCAACTGCCTCTTTGTGACAAAGAGATGCTGAGAGACTCTCAACTCACTTCTCCTCCTTTCGGTGAATATTTGGCTGCCGATCATAGTGAAGTTGTTCGATTTCATCGAACATCTGGATCGACAGGGAAAGCAGTCAACATTGCACAAACCCAATATGATGCGGAACAAACGGCGCGTGTGGGAAGTCGCAGCTTGAGTGCTGCTGGCCTCAAACCGAATGACGTAGTCATACACTGTTTAAATTATCAAATGTGGATGGGAGGAGTGACAGATCACATGTCTCTCGAGGCAGTAGGAGCAACTGTCATTCCATTCGGCGTAGGCAATACTAAGCTGTTAATTCAAACCGTACTTGAAGTTGGTGTTGATGCCATTCATTCAACTCCTTCTTATCCAGCGGTTCTCGAACAAAGTATTGCTCAAAATTTTCCAAATTTATCACCCCGTGACTTAGGACTAAGACTTGGACTGTTCGGCGGTGAAGCAGGTCTAGACAATACTGAATTTCGGCGGCGACTTGAAGAAACGTGGGGATACACTGTACGCAATGCGAATTACGGAGTATCCGACGTGTTTAGCAATTTTGCTGGGCAATGTGAATATAAACACGACCTACATTTTTTCGGTGAAGATGTTCTCTATGCTGAATTAATCGATCCAAGTACTCTAGAATCTATACCTTGGCAAGAAGGTAGTCAAGGAGAACTCGTGTTGACACATTTGGCTCGAAAAGCTCAACCATTGGTACGTTTCCGTACCAATGACTCCATAGTCATAACGGCAATGGGTGCATGTAAATGTGGGCGAACTACTCCTAGATTTCGAGTTCTGGGTCGAACCGATGACATGATTGTGATTCGAGGTGTCAATGTTTACCCAGCGCAAATTGGCGGAGTACTCAACGAATTTTCAAAACTGTCAGGAGAATTTCGAATTCGTTTGAAGGGGTCACCACCTAACCATAAAGCCAAAGTGGTAGCCGAATTATCAGACCATGTGCTAGCTACCGAACAACTGACCGAACAGATCGAAAAAGCACTCAAATTTAGCCTACGGGTTTCAATGCGAGTGCAGCTACTTCAACCGAATTCTTTGCCTCGCACAGAAGGTAAAACCCAGCATTTAATCCGACAAGATGAAACATGAACAAAACTGTATTGAGCTCAATCAGCAATGAAGTTTGTACGATTACTTTAAATCGACCCAAACGACTTAATGCAATAAATTCCGAATTGTTATTTGAACTTCGAAATGCGTTTGAATCTGCAAATTCAAATTCTGATGTCCGAACGATTGTCCTTCGAGGTGCAGGTCGTTCATTTTGCTCAGGTGATGACCTGAAAGATTTCCGAAATCAAGCGAGATCTAAAGAAGAAGCTTATGCCTTCATAGAGTCGATACAAGATATCACGAGGCAAATCGTTTTAGGAGACAAGATTGTTATCGGTTGTATTCATGGTTGGGCAGTTGGAGGAGGACTTGAGTGGGCGATCAATTGTGATTTTGCAGTTTTCGCTGACAATACTCGCTGCTTTTTCCCGGAACTAAAGTGGGGCATGTTTTTAACAGGTGGAGTAACTACATTACTACCCCGCATGGTGGGCTTAGTAAAGGCCAAAGAATTGATACTATTGGGCGAAGTATTCGATGCCTATTCTGCCAAGAAGATGGGGTTGGCTTGGAAAGTCGTGTCTGAATCGAAGACGTATGATGTCGCACACTCGACCGCCGAGCGTATCGCAAAATTACCAAAACAATCTGTTTTGACACTCAAAAGCGTGATGAACAAAACTCCGCTACTTGATCTTGAAGAAACGATGAACCTAGAAACTGAAGCTACAGTAGCTAGTTTTCTCGATCCTGAAACATTGGGACGAGTAAGAAAATTTGATTCCTAATTTTTTTTGGTTAGATTCGATTGAGAAGAAATCTTGATTTGTTACAAGTCTTTGGCTCGCTCAATCTAAGCTATGCCGCACTCGCGCTACCATTCACATGTAACTATTGCGCACAATTATAATTGCACTGTATTAGCAACCAACAATAAACCAGTTTCATAATATCAGCGTCCGATAGATTTTTATTTTCCTGGAGAGGTGACCGAGCGGCCGAAGGTGCACGCCTGGAAAGCGTGTGTGCGTGAATAGCGTACCGAGGGTTCGAATCCCTCCCTCTCCGCCATAATGTTTTTTCGATATTTATCCTCGAAGTGGCATCGAACAAAGTAATTTGCAAAGAGAAGTACGTAAAATTACCAGAAATTAATCAGAACATCCTAAATTATTTACGTAATCTAACAAGAGGCTAACAGAATTGATTTCCATCTTAAACAAATGGTCCTACCGCTGAATGACAATAGGTAGTAAATTCCTGTTAGAGACGGTCTGAATATAATTTTCCTTCGCATAGAAACTTAGTACCTTTTTTCGTGCAAAAATTAACATCGTTGAATTCTAAATCATTTTCGTGGAGTTCTGTCTGGAGATTTACTAAATATGCTCTAGCTCACATGACTCGCTTGGTTTCTACTTCACCACGAGACATTCGTGACAGTGAAATCGAGCAATCGTTACTCTGCCATCCGCTTGTCGGCTTGATCGTTGGCATCATTGTTCTCTTACCGCAATACGTCTTACAAGTTATCGAACCAGCCCTGGTTGCCGCAGCATTGCTGCTCCTTTGGTTCTGGCTTTCTAGTTCAGTTCATATCTCTGGCTATTTAAGAACTGTAAGGAACTGGTTTGAAGCGAGCAGAAGGCCTTCTTCCAGTTTTGGAGGATCAGGGCAAGATGCAAAGTTAAGTTGGATTCCTACGACAGCAATTGTGTTATTGATGCTAATTAAGTACTCTGCACTTGTTCAAGCTTCTGCAACACAAAATTTCGGAGCCATCTTAATTGCTTGTGTACTCGCAAGGACGGTACCTGTGGGACTCTTTGGGTTCGTCTCCTATGATTCGCAATCAAAATTCGCTGGGCTAACAAAGATCAATACTTCAACGCGGACTTCATACATTTTTATTGCAATTGCCTGCGTGTTTACTCTCTTGCTAGCTCAATTGTGGGCAGTCGCTATCCTCTTAGTCTGCGCAGTGGCTGCGTATTTGGTTTACTTCAAATCAGCGCAATCAAACAAGAAAATTTCTGGTGATAATTGCAGTGCAATAATCGAAAGTTTCGAAGCATTGGTTTTGTGGGTGGCCGTAATCTGAACAAATCGAGCCACCATAGATTCGCTACTAAAATATTGGCGGAGAGGGTGGGATTCGAACCCACGTGGAGCTAATGCCCCCAACGGATTTCGAGTCCGCGCCGTTATGGCCACTTCGGTACCTCTCCCTAAAAATACGGGGGTCTATAATGCCATTTTATAAGAAATTGCAAATCATCTACTAACTTGGAGAATTGATTTGTCTTTCCGAGCTGGCTTTACACGCTTCTTTCGAAAGTAATTCTGAATCACTACTCTACAATCGTCCTCTAGTACAGCGGGAATGACGTCACATCGATGGTTCAGATGATTGTTATCGAGCACGTTGATAACTGAGCCGGCTGCACCAGATTTAATATCTGCTGCTCCATAAACTACGGTACTCAGCCGCGCTTGAACGATGGCTCCTGCACACATAGCACAAGGTTCAATTGTCACATACAAGTTCGCTGCAGGCATTCGATGATTTCCGAGTCGGAATGCAGCGTTTCTTAAAGCAATTATTTCGGCATGCGCCGTAGGATCGCAGTTCGTTATTGTTCTGTTAAAGCCCTCTCCAACAATTTCATTGTCAACCGTCACCACTGCACCGACGGGAACCTCATCGATTTCAAGCGCAAATTGCGTTAGTCTTAACGCATGTCGCATCCATCGTTCATGCTCTTGTTGAGGAATGTTCATGGCTGAATTCTGAATTCAACGTTTCATACGATGATTTAGTTTCCCTAAATTCGAATCTTAAGTGCGGTACCATAGAATTGGAAACCAATCTTCTCGCATTCGATCACCTGGCTTCAACCCCATATCTCCGAGTGGAGGCGAGGTTTCGATATTCCTTTCGCAATAGACAACGTCATCTCCAAGCCATCGGGTAGAAAAAGCACGACGGCGATTCTTCACTTCATCGGCGTTTGTACCATGCACCGTTCGAAAATCAAATGCGATGCAATCACCTGATTCCAAGTTCCAATTGAGAAATTCAAATTCTGTAGAATTCGCTGCAACATCAGGTACTGACTCTAAATACTCGCCTTCCGCTTCAAAGTTGGTACCTTCTTCGAACCCGACTGGATGAAAGAGTTTACCCCACAGATGTGAACCCTTTATGAACCTGACTGCTATATTTGCGGGAGCAGCATCAAGTGCAACATATAGACTTACGGTTTGCGTTCCATCCACGCAGTAGTAGGGCAAATCCTGATGCCAAGGAGTCTCTCGTTGTGTTCCAGGTTCTTTACAAAAAGCGTGCTCGTGAAAAAACTGTGCTTTATCTGTCTTCATCAATTGACCAGCCAAGGATGCAGCACAGGATTGAGTTACATAATCCCAATATTCTGAGATCAATAGCCAATTGCAATAGCTATCAAAAAATCGACCTGGCTTGCCTTCTGGATTACTCTCGCAAGGAAAAGCGTAGTCATTCGGAGCATCTAAATTTTTTTGTAAGCCTCGTCTAAGCGGTTCAACCCAATCTTGAAACACTCCTCGAATGAGTACCGCTCCATCTTCGTGATAAGCATCGACGAGTTCCTTTGAAACAGACCAAGATGGAATTGTCGAAAGATCAACCATTGGGACACCATTTGGTTTCCAATCTACTGTGACTTGGTTCCCGGCTTGTACTTGCTCTACAGTACTCATGAATTCAATTGTACTCCTAATAATATTTCGGTGAGGCGTATGATTATAGTCATTATAATTCAATAATATCAATTAATTAGATAGTAACAACTAGTCGACTATATGACCAGACTCGATCTACCTGAACAAATCACTATAACATGTCGATAATTAGTCATTTACTGACTACAAGGCTGATTTTTGAGCTTTTGTAGCCCATTCATTCCTCCAGTTTCTGAGATCCCTCTTGCAAAACCGATTATTACCTTAAATCCTAGTTCGAACAAAGCGTTCGCCTAAACTATTGAACTCCTTCTCATCGTGAAAACTTCTCAGCAATAGTCGAATTTAATCGAGAGTAATTTCTAATTCAACTGAATGTTATAATTGGGTATCATCGTTCTGATGAGTTTGATGGTGTGAATTGGACCCAGCAGTCACAAATGCTTTCACCCATTGGGTGATTTCGTGAAGTTTCCTAACTTTTCGTACTATTGGAATCCCCTTCAATTTAGATCCCTATCTAGAATAGTTGCTCTGAATTTGGCATCATTGTAAAAATGTATAATTGAATAGTATCTTTCCAACTCTTTTCACAACTTACTCCCCAAATCTTGAGATCAAATTACAGCGCCGCTGATATTGAAATTCTTTCCGGTCTAGAACCTGTCCAAAAACGGCCAGGTATGTATACCCAGACTGACAATCCCAACCATTTGGCGCAAGAAATCATCGACAACAGTGTGGATGAGGTAATTTCCGGATTTGCTACGGAAATTACAGTCACACTCCATAAAGATCGTTCTTTAAGTGTGGTTGACAATGGTAGAGGAATTCCAGTCGATGTTCACCAAGATGAAAATGTCCCAGCCGTAGAAGTGATCATGACTCGGCTTCATTCAGGTGCCAAATTTTCATCAAAAAATTACAAACATTCTGGAGGCCTACATGGTGTTGGAGTCTCCGTTGTCAATGCATTGTCAACACAACTTGTTGTTGAAATCTGGCGAGAAGGAAATTTGCACCGCATCTCATTTTCGAATGGAAGTGTAAGTCAGCCTTTAGAAGCAATTGAGCAGGTCGCTAAAAAATGTACGGGTACAAAAATCCAATTTTGGCCTGAGGCAAAATATTTTGACTCGATAGAATTCGATATCAAAAAACTAAAACGACTGCTGCAAGCCAAAGCGGTACTTTGCACTGGCTTACAACTTAACTTTACTGATGAGATTAATTCTAGCAACAACGAGTCTTGGCATTGCGAGGAAGGACTGCAGGTCTATCTTCAAGAGCAAATGAATGGAACTTTGAAGATTCCAGAATTACCGATTGTCTTTCATCAGGAATTGGAAGACATGGTGGTTGATTGCACGCTCACTTGGGCTCCGGAGTCACGTCAAGCCGTTGCGAAAAGCTTTGTCAATCTGATTCCAACGGAACAGGGGGGCATGCATGTCAATGGATTTCGAATCGGAATCTCCGATGCAATTAGAGAATTCTGTGATTACCGAAATTTAGTACCGAAATCTCTGAAAATTTCGATTGATGACGTTTGGCAGCAATGTAACTTCATTCTCTCGGTACGTATGGACAATCCCCAATTTCAGGGACAGACCAAAGAGCGACTATCATCGAGAAGGGCGAAAAAAATTCTCTCTAGTGTTTCAAAAAACCAAATGAGTCTTTGGTTAAATCAACACGTACCGCTGGCTGAACAAATCGCTCAGTTGTCAATCGAGAATGCACGTCAACGTAAACTGTCAAGTCAATCTGTAAAGAGAAGAAAATACGTCATTGGTCCCGCGTTGCCAGGTAAATTATCGGACTGCATAAGTACAAATGTGCAAGAAACTGAACTGTTTCTCGTCGAGGGTGACTCCGCAGGCGGTTCAGCCAAACAAGCACGGAACAAGGATCATCAAGCGATTTTGCCACTTCGTGGGAAAATTCGAAACACTTGGGAATTACGTTCAGAGCAAGTTCTCGCCTCAGATGAAGTCAATTCGATTGCAATAGCACTAGGTGTTGAACCCGGTGCATCCAAAGTCAATGGATTACGTTATGGAAAAGTCTGTATCCTGGCAGATGCCGATCCTGACGGTGCACATATTGCTACGCTTCTTTGCGCTTTGTTTGTCAAACACTTTCGTGTACTCGTCGCCAAAGGCCACATCCATGTTGCAACACCTCCATTGTATCGAGTCGATGCCGGTAAAGAAGTTCATTATGCATTGGATGAAGAAGATTTGGAATACATTAAGTCGGAATTGACCAGGAAACGAAAGAACACCAAGATTAACGTCCAACGTTTCAAAGGGTTGGGAGAAATGAATCCATCACAGTTAAAAGAAACGACGATGGACCCTGCTAGCCGTCGTTTGGTGCGACTTGAAATGAACAGATCCACCAGGGTAGACCAAATTCTAGATATGTTGCTCGCCAAGAAAAAGTCTATTGCTCGCAAAAATTGGTTAACCAAAAAGGGGGACCAAGCCACCCTTTAATCGCAATGTCGATTGAATTATCAACTAAGGACCTCTTCTCTCATTCAGCAGAGGAGTCGATGCCGCTTGAGGAGTTCGCGGAAAGAGCATACTTGAACTACTCAATGTATGTCATTTTAGATCGCGCACTTCCTCATATAGCGGACGGTCTGAAACCTGTTCAAAGACGAATAGTCTACGCAATGTCTGAGTTGCGTTTACATTCTACTGAAAAATTTAAAAAATCGGCACGTACTGTAGGCGATGTTATCGGTAAATTTCATCCGCATGGTGATGCAGCAGCTTATGAAGCGATGGTGCTCATGGCTCAGCCGTTCACTTACCGATACCCCATCATTGATGGGCAAGGCAACTGGGGCTCTCCGGATGATCCAAAATCTTTTGCTGCTATGCGTTACACGGAGTGTAGATTTACACCTTACGCCAAAACCTTATTAGAAGAGTTATCGAAGCCGACTGAGTATTGGATGCCATCGAATTCTCAATCTGCTGTTGATGGAAACGAGTTTCCGCCGCTCAAAAAATACATATCCAAAGGTACGGTAGATTGGGCTTCTAATTTTGACGGAACCATAGACGAACCTACACAACTACCTGCCCAATTGCCCAATATTCTGTTGAATGGTAGCACTGGGATCGCAGTGGGAATGACCGCGAACATTCCACCGCACAATATGCGAGAAGTTGCGAGCGCATGTATCGCACTATTGCGAAAACCCTCGACTAGTATAGAACGGCTGTGTGAACTGATAACAGGTCCCGACTTTCCAACACAAGCCATCATCATCACGCCTCGAGAGGAACTGGTCAAAATCTACAAGACCGGTAATGGTTCTGTACGAGTGCGTGCATCTTGGATTAAAGAGGATAATTCCATCATAATCAACGCTCTGCCGTACCAAGTGTCTGGCTCCAAAATCCTGGAGCAAATTGCCAAGCAGATGCTCGCAAAGAAGTTGCCCATCATCTCAGATCTTAGAGATGAAGGTGATGAACTGACTCCGACTCGGCTTGTTTTGGACTTAAAGAGCAAACAAGTTGGCTGCGAACGATTGATGGGCCATTTGTTCAAAACGACAGATTTGGAAACAAGTTATCGTGTCCATCTAAATCTCATTGGACTCGACGGAAGACCGAGGGTACACAATCTAAAGACACTTCTTTCGGATTGGTTGAAATTTCGAAAAGAGACCATTCTTCGACGTCTTCAAGCTAGATTGGACTACATTACCGACCGGCTTGAAGTTCTAGAAGGATTGATTGTGGTTTACCTAAATCTCGACGAAGTCATAAGAATCATCCGTACCGAAGACGAACCAAAATTGGTGATGATGCGAAATTTTGACCTTACGAAGCGGCAAGTTGACGCTATTTTGGAAATTCGCCTCCGTCAGCTCGCCAAGCTCGAAGAAGTAAAGATCCGGGAAGAACAAATTAAGTTACGAGATGAAAGTGATGAACTTCAGTCAACTATCAATACGCCCAGAAAACTGAAACAATTAACCATTAAAGAAATTCAACAAGTCGCAAAAAAATATGGCGACGAACGCTGCTCACCTATGCAGGAGATGGGAGAAGTTCGGGCGTTCAAAGCAGAGGAATTTGCACCGGTAGAATCGATTACTGTATTTTTGTCGACAAATGGCTGGGTTCGTAAAGGTAAGGGGCACAGCTTCGACCTCAGCTCGATAAATCATAAGTCTGGTGATGAATATCTATGCCATGTCATGGGCAAATCAAACGAGACTTTAATATTTATGGACAACACAGGAAGAGTCTACACTGTGAAGCTGCGGAATTTACCATCTTTACGATCTTTTGGCGATCCGTTAACCAAGCTGTTGGATCCACCCACCATGACCCAATTTACCGGAATGATTCTGGGAAAGGATAAACATCTTTGTCTTCTGTCGACAAATGAAGGATATGGATTCTTGAGTTCGATCAAAAAAATGAAATCGAAATTTCGCACAGGAAAAAATGTACTTTCTCTTAATGAAGCGACCCCGCTGCCGTTGGAACTCGTTTCACATTTATCACAGTCGGTGGCAGTCATCACAAATTCAGGGCGTTTGTTGATCTTTTCTGTGAATCAACTTCCTATACAAACCAAAGGCAAGGGTGTCAAACTCATCAACATACCTGAAAGTTCAAGACAATCTGGCGAATTTGTCCAGTTTGTGAAAGTTTTTTCGGACAATCAAAATTTGAAAATCTATTCTGGGAAACAGTTTGTTCGATTGAAGCCTTCACAAAGAGTAAAGTACAAAAATTACCGAAATTCTAAAGGTAAGCTGTTACCTACGGGCTTTCGTCGCGTGAAAGAAGTCGAGATCGAATAGAACCTCTTGCACAAGCTAAGCTAGGGTCCTTATCTCAGAAAATTTTTCTATCCGTACACCAGCAGCAAGTTATCGTCACCCACCTAGGTTTTATTCAACAAAATCAAGTTAGGCTGCTGGAAACACTCCAAAAAGGATCTCTACGCGTTCAATTGTCCATATTGAAGCGAGAAAAATGCAGGGGAGCACGACAATCCATCGATAAATATTCAACAACTCTGCCTTGAGGTGCTTTATCAGCCCGATCGTCAACCAAACAACGCCAACGATTGCAATCTGACCGATTTCAACACCAACATTGAAGGACACCAAAGACTTCCACAAATGTGCGCTATTGGGCAGCAACAATTCATGCAATACAAATGAAAAGCCAAAGCCGTGAAATAGCCCAATAAAAACCGTTACCGCCAGATCCGTATATGCTCGGCTGCGTGCTTTGCTCGGCTGCAAAGCAACTGCCCCCATGTAAATTATGGATATTGCGATACAGGTTTCCACAGCAGGCACAAACCAAATCGCGGAAGGAACGAACCCAAAAAATCCAGCAATCAAAGTTATTGAATGCCCTAGAGTAAATCCAGTCACTCGCCAAATTACGTTGCCGAGTGACAAAGCCCCCATAGTTAAACACAATACAAAAAGGACGTGGTCCAATCCTTCCAATATGTGCTTCGTTCCCTGAAATATGAAAGTCGCAATCGCCGAAAACTCCGAGTTTACGATTTCGACAGGCTCGTGAAGTAATCCAGTCAGTCGATGAATTCTTGATTTAGCTGGATAGTGATCTAGTATCAAGTTCGCAATCATGTCCTGATCCGCAATATTCGGCTGGTAATGATCTTGAATGAAAAAGGAGTCTACAGATGAAGAATGCTCATAATGAAGATATACATCCGTAACAGTCTCTCCCACATATCTATCACTATCGAAATTGACGATAGCATTTCCTTGAAATGATCGCTGTGCTTCTGCCAACGTAGCAAAAGGGGGTTGCTTGAGCGCTGAATACATACGTACAGACTGAATAACCGGATTTAAAATTTCATCCTCTACCTGAATAGACATACCACTTGCCACGATTTCGGCAAACTGTCTTGGATCTCGAGTTATCTTTTCAACATCAACGTAGTGCATCAGAACATCACTCTCGATTCGGTTGTAGGTAAAGGGAGCTGGTTTAGCTGTTCCGTCCTCTGCACTCTCACTGACTAGCCCTGCGAGAAAAATCGGTGTCGGTAATCGAACGTAGACATCTAGCCCACTTGCAGTGTGAGCGAAGTGGATAGTTCTGATGTTGATATTGAGATTAAAGTGAGCGAACCCGGAAATGGGTTGAAGTAACGCTCCAAGAGCAAAAAAGAAGGCGAATACGTACCGAATGAACATCACTTGAAATTGTTGGTTCTCAAGAATTTACGACAGAATTGAAGAAAGAACTCAATTTTCGTTACAAACAATTACAAAATTGAAATCGGATCAGGAACAAAACCAGCCATCGCCAATAATTGATTCGTTTGCAGTTGCTGGTGTTGGCGACTGAAACTGATATTCATGCCAATCTACTGCAGACTATTGAAGAGTAATATTGTTTTTGAGTTTGGCAAAAAAAATTCCCGGATCTTTACTTTTGTCACCAGTACCATGCCGGGAAATTAGCTGGAATCGAAATCTGGCAATCGTTGCCACATATTAGGCTTGGAACAAGAAGTTCCAAGCCTAATTCATTTGAATTTTAATAACCTTCTGAATCAACAGCTAAGTTATGAGAGCCAAAGTACATTACATGTCCTTTCATGCCTTCGATATCAGCGGGAGAAAGAGTAATGGTAGGTCCATCTAGCATAGTGTGCTCATGAGTCTGTGCCCACTCAGTCGCTGGAAGTAATGTTGAAGTCCAGAATGTAGTTTCTGGTACAAGGTAATGATGAGGTATTGCAACTTTCGCACCAACCATTTCAGTCACTGCATCGGCCTGTGCATAGTCCAAAATATGGCGAGAACCATCGACTGGAACAAAGACGATATCTACCTGACCAATCTTATCCATAACTTCTTGTGGTGGATTCGATCGGTTGTCACCCCACATCAGCAAGCGTAACCCGCCGGTTTCAATTAGGTAAAGGTTGTTATCCATGTGTCGGAAATTTGTTGGTGGGCATGGATCATCACGACCTTCGAACTGCTTGACTGCTTCGGTCCAAGTGACGATTCCAGGCGCAACACACACATGTTTATCCGCGATTCCTGTGATTTTGACATCACCTAATTCAAACGTACCTCCCATGCGATCTAAAAGCATGTTTGCGTCTAGTCGGTCAAGTGCGTCATGGTCGAAATGAGCATGGGTTGATAATCCAATATCTACATCTGTCATTGGGAAATCAATTCGATACCACAATCCCCATGAACCCGAAGGATCGTTTCGCCATGGATCCACCATCATAGAAATTCCCCGAGGTGATGTTACTTTGAATGCCGAATTGCTGTAGTAAGAAATTTCTACACCGGCACCTGGTTCATCTGTACCACCTTCGTTTTGTATTTCTATGATTCTATTGTGGTTACTACCAGACTCCCACGAAACTAGATGAGTAATACCCTCCTTGGAAAGGCCTACAACGCCACCCAAAATTACAGCAAGGCTAATTACCATCAATTTTCTACTCATAAAATTCTCCTTATCCCTTAAATTTTTAGTTTTTTGTTTAAATTAAACATGAAATTTTACATTGAAGCTCATTAAAAAATTATTTTCCTTTGGAAATCTGTCTTCGATGCTGAGCACCACAACAAATTGAACAAGGAAAAATGCAATGAACGGAAACCGTATTTTTAGGAGCGATCAGCGCACTCATTGGCTAGTGAACCAAAAGCAGAATTCATAGGAACGGTTGTAGTGTAATGCCGTTGTCGTGCAAATTTGGACTGACACCAAACCGCCAAATAGATCAGATCATCGCAGTGCATCAAAGCCCTCTTTGACAATATGCAGGCTGGCTGTTTACTCGGCTTTTTTTGTAACTAAAGTGCTTTCAAGGATTGAAGCAACTAATCTCGAATTTCTACTGTGTCTAGCGAGTTCTCCAAATAATCCATTTCTTCCTCAAAACGTTGTTGAATCCGCTCTAAAGCTTCCATGTCGTCCGCCTCAAATCGAAACACGATTTCACTCGCGGTATTCGATGCTCTCATAACGCCGAAGCCGTCATTAAAATCGACTCTGATTCCATCTAAACGGTTGATAGTGGCATCCCAAAAATTTGCACGTTTTGAGAATTCTTCGACGATTAAACGTGGTTGTCTACACTGAATCCGCAGCTCCTGAGTCCCAAGAGGAAATGGTAAATCATCAAATACTTGCCAAGAAGCCCTTTTGTCGTTTGCCAGAATTTCGCACAGTCTTGCACCGGCATAAAGGCCATCGTCATGTCCTTGCCATCGGTCTCGAAAAAACAGGTGCCCACTTAACTCACCACCAAAAATACCGTTACATTCCAGCATCTTCGACTTCATAAGGGAATGCCCAGTTTTCCACATTACCGGTTCACCGCCAGCAAGTTCAATTGCTTCTGGTAATGCACGCGAGCACTTCACATCGAATACAACTGAACGACCTGGATGCTCGGCTAGGATATTTCGAGAAAACAAGATCATCAACCGGTCTGGCCAAATAATTTCACCCGTCGGAGCAATCGCTACCAATCGATCACCGTCTGCATCGAAGGCCAAGCCTACGTCTGCTCGCACCTCTTTTACCTTTTCGATAATGTGCCTTAGGTTTTCTACTTGTGTAGGATCTCCAAGGTGATTGGGGAAACTACCGTCCGGTTCGCTGAATAATTCAACCACCTCACAACCTAGTCGGCGAAATAGGTGTGGCGCAACCAAACCAGCGACACCATTAGCACTATCTATAACAACACGCAATCCTCGATTCAGACGAATATCCGAGCAGACAGTATCAACATAAAACTCCGTTATCGATTTTTTCTGTAGCTCTCCTTCCCCTTCTGTGTACAGCTGATCCTCAATCCTCTTTCGTATTCTTTGAATATTGGTACCATAAAGCGAATGATGAGCCAATACCATTTTCGCACCGTTATACATCGGTGGATTATGACTCGCAGTGACCATTATGCCCGTTCCTGCGGTTAAATGGTAAGCACCAAAATACAGCAATGGGGTAGGGACTGTTCCTAGATCGATTACACTGCATCCGGTAGAGCGAATTCCACCGATCAATGAATTTTTAAATTGAGGGCTTGAAAGTCGAGCGTCGCACGCAACTGAAACTTCTTCAATTGATTTGATCTGTGCGACAGTACCGAAAGATTTGCCAATATTCCGGATGACCGAACTCGTCAGAGACTTATGTGCGACTCCGCGAATATCGTACATTTTAAAGATATTCTTATCCACAACGGTAAAGATTAGGTTTTAGGTTGTTGAAATGAATGAATTAGTTGAGTCGATGGATGCCGCGGGCATCGACTGATAAAGCAGCCTCATGCACTGCTTCGGACAATGTTGGATGTGCATGTATTGTTCTTGCTAAATCTTCAGAGCTTGCGTGATATTCCATCGCAACAACGGCTTCGCCAACCAATTCGGATGCATGTGGTCCGATGATATGAACTCCTCGAATTAGATCCGACTCTGCATCTGCTACAACTTTAACAAAGCCAGCGGTATTTTCCATCGCTTTGGCGCGGCCAGTCGCCATAAAAGGGAAACTACCTGTATTACATTTTCCCCCAGCTGCGACAACTTCTTGTTCGGTTTCACCGACCCAAGCGATTTCTGGAGAAGTATAAATTGCCCAAGGGATAGTCCGATAGTTCATATGGCCAACTCCTGTTGCAATTCGTTCAGCAACAGCAACTCCCTCTTCTGAACCCTTGTGGGCTAGCATAGGACCACGGACACTATCTCCTACGGCAAAAACGTTTTCAACGCTGGTACGGCAGTGTCCATCAACTTGCACAAAACCGCGTTCATCTAGTTCGATTCCACTCGCTGCCGTGAACAAATTGTCCGTATAGGGTCGACGCCCAATACAAACAATCAAACGATCCACCTTTAGTTTTTGTTGACGTCCCTTAACGGTATATTCAATATTGACACCACCGTTTCCAGCCTGTGCTGATTCCACTCGAGTGCCTAGCAGAATATTTAGTTTCTGGCGTTTGAAGATTTTGGCAGCTTCGGCTGCAACTTCATTATCAACAGTAGGTAGAAACTCATCCAACGCTTCTAGAATGACGACCTCGGAACCCAATCTATTCCATACACTACCCAGCTCTAAACCAATCACTCCCGCTCCCACAATTCCGAGTTTCTCTGGCACTGACTCGAATGCCAGGGCACCTGCGGAATCAACAATGCGGTTGCCGTCAAAGCGCACACTTCGTAGCTCTATGGGTGTTGATCCACTCGCAAGAATGATGTGCTTCGCATTGATTTCACCTGTTTTTGCGAACGTATTCGGGTCGAGTAATTCAACTAGACTGCCGCCTGCATAGCGGCCATGTGCGTGGATAGATTCAATGTTGTTTCCCTTAAAAAGTAATGCTATGCCTCTAGTCAACGATGAAACAATCCGATCTTTTCGCTTCATCATCGTCGAAACATTCATCGACACGTCCTTGACGATTATTCCGTGTCTCTTGTAAGTGCTTACAACTTCGTGATATTTTTCAGTAGAGTCCAAAAGAGCCTTCGATGGAATACATCCTACATTTAAACAAGTCCCACCCAAAGCGGGCTTTCCGTTTTCAGTCCATCGATCTACACATACGGTCTTTAAGCCAAGTTGTGCGCATCGAATCGCTGCTACGTAACCAGCGGGACCTGCGCCGATTACGGCAACATCATATGAAACTTTTGACATTTTAATTCGTTAAAGTTCAAGCAATAAACGTGCCGGATCTTCCAATCCGTTCTTGATACCAACCAAGAAAGTAACAGCCTCACGACCATCAATGATTCTGTGATCGTAGGTCAAAGCTAGATACATCATGGGTTTGATGACAACTTGACCATTGTCTGCCATTGGGCGTTCTTGAATTTTATGCATCCCTAATATTGCACTTTGAGGAGGATTTACGATAGGAGTAGAAACCAATGATCCGAAAACTCCACCGTTGGTAATTGTGAAAGTGCCTCCACTGAGTTCCTTAAGTGTTAATGCTCCCCTTTGTGCGCGAGCACCAAAATCTCGAATCTGTTGCTCGATTTGAGCAAAACTCATTTGTTCGGCATTGCGAAGAATCGGTACTACAAGGCCGCGCGGAGAAGAAACTGCAATTCCTACATCACAATAATTGTGATAAACGATTTCGTTTCCATCGATTCTACCATTCACCGCCGGAATTGCTTTGAGTGATTCTACAGCAGCTTTTACAAAGAACGACATAAAGCCAAGGCGTGTACTATGTTTCTTTTCGAAATCGTCTTTGTACCTTTTCCGCAAATTAATCACTGCCGACATGTCAACTTCATTAAAGGTAGTCAGTAGAGCTGCGGTTTGCTGCGCCTGTACGAGACGATCTGCAATGGTTCGCCGAATCCGACTCATCGCTTGACGACTAGTCGAACGATCATCAACTTCTGGCGAGGGTGTAGGAACATCCACCTTTTTCGGCGAGGGTGTTTCTGCTTTTTTGGGTGGAGCTTGGACCGGTTCAGGCTCGAGCTTCGATCGGACGACTTTTTCTACGTCAGGCTTTGTAATCCGACCACCTTTTCCGGTCCCTGTAACTTCACTTACGTCAACCTTGCTTTCTTCCGCGACACGACGAGCAGCAGGACTCAAAATTGGCTCTGGTTCGGGTTGAACCACGACCTCGTCTGCTGGTTCTTCCACCGGTTTTGTTGATGGCTCGACCGGCGATTCCTTCGAATCAGATTCTGCTGTGTCGATAACTCCAAGAAGATCACCTTCAACAACGGTGCTTCCCTCGTCCTTCGCAATTTGACTAACTCGACCACTTTGTGGAGCCGGTACTTCTAGTACTATTTTTTCAGTCTCAAGTTCAATTAACAATTCATCTCGCTCCACGACTTCTCCGACCTCCTTTCCCCAAGAAAGGACAGTGGCTTCGCTGACGGATTCAGGCAACATTGGAGTTTTGATTTCAATTTGCATTGGAGCGACTTCTCGGTGTTTTGCTGATAGATACAACTTTGTGTGTAATTGACAATGCTTCGGTGACTAATTTTTGTTGTTGAACTAAGTGAACACGATAATTTCCCACCGCGGGCGACGGTGCAGCTGGTCGAGAGGTACAAATCAGCTTCTGGTGATTTCTCACGCATTCTCGAATACGGTGCCAGATTTGGTACCAGGCCCCTTGATTCCTAGGTTCTTCTTGACACCAAACAATATCTTTCGCACTTGGGTACTTTTGTAGAACGAAATTTAAAACATTGACTGGAAATGGATGAAGTTGTTCAATTCGTACGATTGCAACGTCGCGAAAATCCAAATGTTCGCGCACTTGCAGTAGATCAAAATACACCTTACCCGAACACAGAACAACACGCAAGATTTCGTTGCGATTCAATGATGCGTCAGTTTCGTCGATGATCGTTTGAAATCCCGATTGAGTTAATTCACGAACATCGGAAACGGCTCGTTTGTGCCTTAACAAACTTTTTGGAGCCATGACAACCAAGGGTTGGCGATAGGTTCGCAGCACCTGGCGTCTAACTAGATGAAACATTTGAGCAGGGGTAGTTGGCGTACAAACTTGCATATTATCACCCGCACAAAGTTGAAGAAATCTCTCAATACGAGCTGACGAATGTTCAGGACCTTGTCCTTCGTAACCATGAGGTAGTAACATTGTCAATCCACAGAGTCGCCCCCACTTCGCAAATCCACTACTAATGAATTGATCAATGACAATTTGTGCTCCGTTCGCGAAATCTCCAAACTGAGCCTCCCAAATGACTAGGGAAAATGGATCAGTGGTTGCATACCCATACTCAAACGCCAACACTGCTTCCTCAGATAGCAATGAGTTGTAAACTTCACAATCGTTTTTATGGCGAATCGATTGCAATGGGCAATACACCGCTCGACTATTTTGTTCATGCAATAGCGCATGTCGATGAGAGAAGGTTCCACGCCCAACGTCTTGCCCTGTCAAACGAACCGGGTGTCCATCATCAATAAGAGTCGCGTACGCCATCGACTCCGCGAATCCCCAGTCGACTGACAGCTCACCCAATGACATGCGACTGCGATCGGACATGATTTTTTCAACACGTTTATGCAAGGTGAAGTTGTCCGGCAACTTGGAAAGTTGTTCTTGTAAGCTTTGAATCCGATCCAAGGAAACACTTGTATCCACCGGCTCGTTCCATTTTGAAGTCATGTAGCGTTTCCAATCGACAATTTTCTTTACTTTTCTAGGATCAATAACCTGTCCTGCTACCACTTCACCTCGATCAAGTTCTTCACGATAATCTTGAACCATCTTTTGTGCATCTGCATCAGAAAGCAAGCCTTTCGACACTAAGTTCTTCGCATACATACGTCGAATCGGATCGATTGTTTTTATGCGGGAATACATGACTGGTTGCGTCATCATCGGTTCATCTGCTTCGTTATGCCCGTATCTCCGATAACAAACCAAATCAATCACCACATCCGTATGGAATTGGTTGCGGTAAGCGTGAGCAAGTCGTGTAACTTTCAGCACCGCCTCGGGATCATCTCCATTAACGTGAAAAATCGGTGCCTCAACCATTTTCGCGACTTCGGTGCAGTAATTCGTGGACCGCGCGTCTGCTTTGTTACTAGTGGTAAATCCAATTTGATTGTTGATAATGATGTGGATTGTGCCGCCGACTCCAAATCCCCGAGTATGCGACATATTGAAGGTTTCCATAACAACACCTTGGCCTGCGAAAGCCGCATCTCCATGGATAACGATCGGCGTTACTTCTACCCAGGAATTATCCTCACGTCGATGCTGTCTAGCTCTTACAGAACCTACCACCACGGGATTAATGATTGCAAGATGAGATGGATTAAACCCCAATGCTACGTGAACGATGCCACCTGATGTACTGATATCTGCCGAAAAACCCATGTGATACTTCACATCACCATGCTCTTTCCAAACACCACTAACTGCGACATTCCCTTCAAATTCACCAAAAACTTCAGCGGGAGCTTTACCCAATACATTAACGAGTACATTGAGCCGACCACGATGCGCCATACCGATTACAACTTCTTTTCCACCGGTCTGTCCAGACAATTCAACCAGCTCATGCAACATTGGAATAAGCGACTCACCGCCTTCAAGTGAAAATCGCTTTTGCCCAACATATTTCATGTGCAGATAAGATTCCATACCTTCAGCCATGGTGAGATCACGCAGAATTCGTCGGCGATCATTGTCGGTAATCATGAGACTAGAACAAGTTCCTTCGATTCTCGAGAACATCCACTTCAGGCGGCTCGGATCCGTAATATGCATAAATTCATAACCGATGGAACTGCAGTAAGTTTGCTCGTAATATTCCAAGATTTTTCTCAGTTCCATCGACTGAGTACCTGCAACAGCGTCCACCTTGAATACTTCATTCAAATCGCTTTCGACTAAACCAACCGATTCTATGCTCAAATCTGTACTCGTCGCAACATCTTCGAGAGCTAGTGGATCGATATTTGCGTTCAAGTGTCCATAGACTTGGTATCGTCGAATTAAGCGCTGAACAGCAGCTTGACTACGAATCGTGTCATGATCAACTAAATTATGGGTGTAACCAATGCCGGGTAAATATGGCGTTTGTTCGACTTTTTCGAATTCCGAAAAGGTTTCATTCCACTCACTAGAAACTGATTCAGGCTCCGTATGATATTGATCATACATATTTTCTAAATAATCTACGCTACCTGAAAAAAAAGCAGAGTTGTCATTTGAATTCTTTGATTTAGTCATGGATTCAGAATCAGGCTTGAACAGATGAACTGTATTGGAGGTATCATTGAAGGTACGCTATCAGATTGGAACTGTCTAGGCACAGCTTCACTGAAAACTAAAGCGCTCGTAGAGTTTTCAATCAAATTGAATAATATTTAGGCACAATTATAAATCAATTGCATCAGACAGATTCAATGACTAAGGAATAAATTTCGGTCTAGGTAAAAATATTCGAATAGCGTTATGATGCGAAAAACAAATCGTTATTTCTACAAAGGTTTGATCCTGACCACTGATTGAGTGATTTGTTATCACTCAAGTAAATTGACATCAATAAATGGCGGTATTTCAAGTATCCAATTCCGAGAATGCTCAAGGCAAAATTCAATCATTCAGTAGCACTGAAAAGACTCATTTAGTTCTAGTTGAACGCGGTCACACGAAGTGTCTTGAATCAATTGCGGTAGTGGATAGTGATGTACTTTTTGATACTTAGGGTGAAAACAACGCAATAGGCAAAAAAAGTAATCACTTCGTGCTGTGGGAATTTAATGGTAACGCAGCTAGAGTTGCCCTCTGCCGTACACCTTTATTGTTCTTGCTTACTTTTTTGAACTATGAAATTATTTGTTAATTTGTATCCGAAGCAATTAAGACTACTGAGCTTGATTCGCTTCGAAAGAAACAGCATTATTCGCAAGTATCCAATGGAATCCAATGTATATAGTCTCCGATAGATAGAGGGTAATACAAACTCGAAATTTCTCAAGAAGATTACCCAATTGAACAGCCGTTAGAACTTCGTGCCAGATTTAAGCCTAGCTGAAAATCAAGATTGTTCACTCGGTTTCAATTCAAGGAGTAGATCTTTCGCGTCCACATTGTCACCAACTCCAACCAATAAGGTTTGGATCACTGAAGCACGGTCTGTACGGATAGCAGTTTCCATTTTCATCGCTTCAATCGTGAGTAAAACATCACCTGCTTGCACAGCTTGGCCGACATTGACATTTGTGGATGAAATCATTCCCGGCATCGGCGAAATGATATGATTTGGATTTTCTGGATCACCTTGTCGCCGCTTTTCAACTTGAAGAGAGAATTTTCTGTTGGGTACTTTTACTGTTCTCGGTTGACCGTTCAATTCAAAAAACATTTGAACCATGCCGTCCTCATCTGTCTCCCCGACTGCAAGACTTTGAATCACCAAAGTTTTACCACGTTCTAAATCGACAGAAATTTGCTGCTCCGGTTTCATCCCATAGAAGAAGACAGATGTCGGCAAAATTTGCACTGGTCCATAGTCTCGGCGATGGGACATATACTCCGTAAACACTGCGGGATACATCAGATAGGACTGAAACTCTTCGTCAGTGATTTCTCGACTCACTCCTGAAGTAGCTTCCTGACGCATTTCATCTAAATCTGCTGGCGGTAAGTTTTCACCCGGACGATTTGTGATCGGTGGTTGTCCGTCAAGCACTTTCTTCTGCAAAGCTAAGGGGAAGCCACCAGGTGGTTGCCCAAGTTCACCTGCAAAGAATGATTTCACCGAATCTGGAAATGCCACTTCCTTGTCCGGATTACAAACATCTTCGGCACTGAGCCCCGAACTAACCATAAACAATGCCATATCTCCGATCATCTTGGATGTTGGAGTGACTTTTATTACATCGCCAAACATCTCATTGACTTCTGAGTACGCTGCCGCCACTTCGGGCCAGCGATTCAGCAATCCTAAAGCACGTGCTTGCTCTTTTAAATTCGTAAATTGTCCGCCTGGCATCTCATGCAAATAGACCTCGGAAGCTCCAAAACGAACGTCACTCTCGAAAGCGGCGTAATTGCGTCGTACAGCTTCCCAATAGCCTGAAAACCCCATCACTTGATCCGAGTCAATTCCAGTATCGTACTCTGTTCCTCGCAGAGCTTTGACAACCGATCCCAAATTCGGCTGCGAAGTTATTCCAGAAACTGAATCCATCGCTAGATCAACTGCGTCGGCACCCGCCTCCACCGCGGCAAGTACGCTGGCCGCGGCAATTCCACTCGTATCGTGAGTATGAAAGTGAATTGGTAGCCCCGTTTCGTCTTTCAATTCTTGGATAAGTACTCTGGCACTATTCGGTGTAAGTAAGCCAGCCATATCCTTGATGCAAAGAATGTGGATACCGGCCTCAGTCAACGCGCGTGCCATTTTGATGTAATAGTCCAGAGAATATTTTTTGCGGGAAGGATTTTGGATGTCCCCTGTATAACAAATCGCACCTTCGAGTAACTTCCCTGACTCCAACACTGCGTCCATTGCAACACGCATGTTTTCTTCCCAATTCAGGCAATCAAAAACTCGAAATAAATCGATGCCTGATCTCGCGCACTGGAAAACAAACTCTCGGACTACGTTGTCTGGGTAATTCTTGTAACCAACCCCATTCGCTCCACGTAACAACATTTGCAAGAGAATATTTGGAACACGCCGCCTCAATTCCTCTAAGCGCTGCCAAGGACATTCTTTCAAAAATCTCATCGCGACATCAAATGTCGCACCACCCCAGCACTCCAAACTAAAGAGTTGAGGCAAATTTCGAGAGTAAGCTTCAGCGACGTTGATTAAGTCATAGGTTCTAAATCGAGTAGCTAATAAGGACTGGTGGGCATCCCGAAAAGTGGTGTCCGTCACCAAAGTTTGTTTTTTCTGTAGCATCCACTTAGAAAATCTCTCCGGACCAAGCGCTTCGAGAATTTGTCGTGTACCAGTCGGCGCAGATTTGGCCGCAAATTCTGGTGTAATGGCCTTTGGTGTTATTCCAGGTAGCGTTCGGTCTTTGACCTCCGGATTACCGTTGACGGTCACATCTGCAATGTAGCGTAGAAGACGAGTTGCTCGATCTCGTCGCTCAGGAATATGAACTAACTCGGATGTTTCATCGATAAATCGAGTCGTATACGAACCATCAAGAAATGTTTTGTGCTGAATCAGGTTCTCCAAAAAGACAAGATTGGTTGCGATTCCACGAATCCTAAATTCTCGTAGTGCTCGATGCATCCGCCGTACGGATTCCTCGGGAGTCTGCGCCCAGGCTGTCACCTTTTCTAGTAGACTATCGTAAAACTGAGTAATCACGGCCCCTGAGTACGCAGTTCCACCATCAAGTCGTATGCCAAATCCAGCGGCTCCTCGATAAGCAGTAATGCGCCCGTAATCCGGGCGAAAGTTTTCATGAGGATTTTCCGTCGTCAATCGGCATTGAAGTGCATATCCGTTGGTAACGATTTCATGCTGATTGGGAACGCCCGAACTCGCGGTATCCCCAATCGATCCTCCTTGGGCGAGTCGAATCTGCGCCTTTACAATATCAATTCCAGTAATTTCCTCTGTAACTGTGTGTTCTACTTGAATACGCGGATTGACTTCGATGAAATAATACTCCCCGGTATCATCATCGAACAAAAACTCAGCAGTACCAGCATTGATATAACCGACCGAACGGGCAAGTCGAATCGCTGCGGAACAAAGAGAATTGCGCTGTTGATCCGTCAGAAAAAGTGCAGGTGCGCGTTCAATAATTTTTTGATTTCGACGTTGAATCGAGCAATCCCGCTCGTATAGATGAACAATATTTCCATAATGATCACCAAGTAACTGCACTTCAACGTGTCGCGCGCGACGAATCAGCTTTTCTAAATAAACTTCAGAATTACCAAAAGCTGCGAGTGTTTCTCGACGTCCAATCCGAACGGATTCTTCCAGATGACTTGCGTCTTCAATTACGCGCATCCCTCGTCCACCACCGCCCCAAGAAGCTTTGAGCATAAGTGGAAAACCGATCTTCGATGCGATTTTTTGTACTTCGTCGGGATTTTCTGGCAATTTGGAAGAAGCTGGCAGAACTGGTACATTGGCTTTCTGTGCCTCTTCGCGCGCACTGACTTTATTCCCTAGTTTGCGCATAATCTCTGGAGTTGGCCCGATAAAGCGAATTCCATTGTCGATACAAGCCTCGGCAAAATCAGGTCGTTCCGAGAGAAATCCATAACCTGGATGGATCGCGTCTACTTGGCTGGAACGCGCCACTTCCATGATGTCGTCAATTGCACCATAGGCCTGTATCGGTCCCAATCCACTGCCAATCTTGTAACTCTCGTCAGCTTTGAATCGATGCAAAGAAAACTTGTCTTGATCGGCATATACACCCACCGTCCGAATTCCAAGTTCGCTGGCTGCGCGAAAAACCCGAATCGCAATTTCACTGCGATTGGCAACTAGAAGTTTTTTGATCGGTTTGAATGTATTCATAAGCTCAGCGGTTGTTGTAAATCAATTGTTAGGAAGAACCTCCCCATATATCACCGATTGTAAATCCTTCAGGAAATGGATCGCTCGGACTGATGACATAATGGGAATTGGCGGTAATCCAAGCTTGTCCCTTTATGGTTGGTATGACTGCATCGTAGTGACCAACTTTACAAGTATCGATCAACTTTCCAGTAAATATTGTGCCAAGAATTCCTTCGTGATGAAATTCCTCATTTAATGCGAGCTGACCTTTCGCATGGAGTACGGCCATTTTGGCACTTGTACCAGTTCCACAGGGTGATCGATCCAATGCAGCTGTCCAAGTTTCTTCTCGATCCCAATCTAGAGTTCCGGTGGACACAATTGCAGCATTCTTCAGTGTAGCATTGGGGTGATCAGGCGGTCCTGAAATAACGCCGATGGTAACTCCTGACACTGCTGAATTCTCGGGATGAACACTTTCCAGTTGCTCTTTTGCGGCGGCTTTGATCATCTCTCCCACTCGTGCAATTTTTCCTGCTTGGCTCGGTTCCAATCGTAATCCTAAGGGCTCGGCTTCGGTGATTACATAAAACATACCACCCCAGGCGACATCGACAGTGACTTTACCGATCGTCGGCACATGAATCGTTTGATCTAGATGAACAGCGAACGCTGGTACATTTAGGAATGTTACTCCTACTACTCGTCCTTGCTCAACGTCAGCCTCGACTTCAATCAAACCGGCTGGACTCTCCAATGTCAATTGGGTTACAGGCTCGTGGTATTCGACCATTCCAGTTTCGATTAATGCAGTCACCACACAAATTGTATTCGTACCAGACATCGGTGGATACTCGACCTGCTCCATAATTACAAATCCAGCATCCGCTTCAGGTAATGTCGGTGGTAAGACTAAATTACAGTTCGCAGCTGGGTATCCTCTAGGTTCACGAAGCATACACTTACGCAAACCATCCATGTTTTGCTCCAGGTAAAGCATCTTTTCGAACATTGAATTGCCTGGCACATCCAATATACCGCCAACGATCACTCGGCCATGTTCACCGCATGCGTGCAGGTCAACTGCATGGATCACTTTGGAAATCTGCATAAGCTACCCTTCATCGCCTCGTCGTGGAATCACTTCATAACCAGAAACTTCTTCTTCATCATCTTCGATTTCTGCCGGAAATCCTGCTGCAAGTATTGATGTATCACAGCTTTCTTCAAGTCGTTTTACAATATTTGGTGACCACTCACGCGCCCCATATCTATCCGCCCCTTCTTCAAATATTTCAATGAGTAAAGGGTTAATTTGTATTGGCACGTTCGCGCGATCTGCAACATCCTGAAACAGGGAAATGTCCTTGATGACTAGGTCCATCGTAAAATTAATGTTTCGACTTCCGTTCAGAATGACTTGGCTTTCCGTCTCGTGCACGAATGAATTTCCAGAAGAAATACGAATTGCTTCATAGGTCGTGTTTAAATCCAAGCCCGCTTTCTTTGCAGTAACCAAAGCTTCGCATAGCGTGACCAAGTTTGCGGTTGCTAAGTAATTCGTAAGTACTTTCAATACGGATGCGGAACCGAGAGGACCGGTATGCAATATTCGTCTCCCCATAGTCTGAAGGACCGGAAATACTCGTTTAAAGGTGCTTCGTTCGCATCCAGCGAAAATTGAAATATTGCCAGTTGCCGCGCGATGACATCCACCAGAAACCGGACAATCGATTGGTTCTCCCCCCTTTGCCAGAACTTGCTTGCCGAGCCGTTTTACTTCAGTTTCGTCTGTGGTACTCATTTCAGCCCACAAACTACCTGCGCGAAGCCCCTTTAGTACTCCATCGGAACCTTCCATCACTTTCCGGCAAGCCGCCGGACTTGGTAAACAGGTGATGATCAAGTCCGCCTGCTCGCTCATCTGTTTAGGTGAATCAGCCCAACTCGCACCAGCTTCAATAAATTTTTGAGCTAGACTTTTGTCTAAGTCTCGTACGATAAGATCAAATCCGTTTCTTTGAAGACTACCAGCAAGTTTTCCACCTACATTTCCCAGGCCGATAAAACCAATCCTCATAGTCTAGCTCCGTATATTTGCGCGTTTTTGTGCATCAATTTAATTTTTTCTCTTCCATGCTCCTGACGAGTGTTTCTACTGCATTAGAAAAAATCCAATGAGCACCCGATCGTATCTCTCGCGCCAATAAATTCGTCGAATCGATAAACCCTGTCCCCCACGGGAGGTTTTTTTGCGCTAATTCCTTACGAATTTTTCGATTAAGCAACAGAAAATGCCCCGTAAATCCTCCAAATCCACCTTTTTTGAATTCTGCGTACATTGATCTCGTGTTCGTCGTCGCGATCAATAGCTTACATTGTTCTGGAACCCCTTGAATCGATCGAAAGCTTTCTGCTTCCAAAGACATCAAATGGTAATCTTCTACTGGCTGGATATTGGATAAATGTGACTTAAATTCTTTGGCTACCTTAGAAGTCATCGTCTCAGCTTTTAGCTCGATCATAAGGTGAGTTTTACCACCATATCGATCTATAACCTCGTTAAGTGTAGGTACCAAAGGACAAAACTGCCTTACTTCGGAAAAGTCAATTTGCCCGATTTCAACGGGTGAAGTTCCCGGAAGTCGACCCGTGTCAGGATCATGAATCACCACAGGAACCCGATCACGCGTCCACTGAACGTCGAGTTCAATCCCCCAGGCACCCAAACGACATGCGGCGTCAAAGGCAGCCAGTGTATTTTCATAGATCGTCCGACCTGAATCATGACAGCCTCGATGTGCGATTAATCGACTAGACCTCCACTCAGTGGCAGTAATTTTCGGTCGTGGGATAAATCGGAAGATAGTGTCGCAAGACTTCTCTGCCATGTCGGTGATAGAACTCATGTGTACGCCTTTTTGCGACTTCCTTTTGCTTTTCGCCAGAGATAGGTTTGTTCCTTTCGCTGCCTACTGTTTTTATGCGGTCAGTACTGAAATCACATTACTCAATACTAGATCGAGTTGATTTTCGGTAATTACCAAAGGAGGCAATAGTCGAAGTACGGTTGAACCTGCCGGCAATGCCAAAATGCCACGCTGCTGTAGCTCCTTTAAGTACGGCGTAACCCTTACTCTTAGTTCGATGCCAATCATTAATCCCATGTGCCTTATCTCGCGTATTATGGGAATGCTCGTTTTTTGTAGCGATCGAATAAATGAATCCCCCAGTTTTTTTGCCCTGTTCGCAAGTTCCTCTCGTTGCATGAAATTAATTGTCGCGTTTGCTGCCGCACAAGCTAATGGGTTTCCGCCAAATGTACTGCCGTGTGAACCAACTGCCGATTGAATTTTTTCATTAACCACTATCGCACCCATTGGAAACCCTCCAGCCATTGCCTTTGCCAAACACAGCACATCTGGTACGACATCAAACTGTTCGCTGGCAAACATACTGCCTGTTCGACAAAAACCAGTCTGAATTTCGTCCATCACTAGCAAAACTCCGCGGTCGCGACACAGCTCGGAAGCTGCCGACATAAACTCTTGTTTAGCCGGTCGAACTCCACCTTCTCCTTGAACTGGTTCCAAAATCAGAGCGGCGGTGTTTTCATCTAATACAGACTTGAGGGAATCGATCTTGTTGAAAGCAAAACTTTCAAATCCAGGTACTAAGGGTTGAAACGGATCTTGATACGGCTTACGATGGGTTGCACTAAGTGCACCAAAAGTACGTCCGTGAAAACCTCGTCTCGCACTTACGATTTTCTGACGTCCTGTTGACTGTCGAGCTAGCTTGATCGCAGCTTCGATGCTTTCAGTGCCGGAATTGCACAAAAAGACGGAATCCAATCCATCTGGAGTGATAGAAACCAGTTTTTTCAAATATCGAGCACGTTCGTCATTCGTATATATCCCAACACAGGTGATCATTTGCGTTGCTTGGCGCTGAATTGCTTCTACAACGTCGGCGTTACAGTGTCCAACCGAAGCCACTCCGATTCCTGCGGTACAATCGATGTACTCTTTACCCTCGTCGTCCCAAACACTTGCGCCTAAACCTCTGACAAGAGTTAAGTTTCGGCTTGGAAATACGCCGACGCTATACTGTTCCTCTATTTTTGTATAGTCCATATTCATGCTCGCTTATTCATCTGCATTTGCTTGAATCGATTTGCCTTGGGTATAGTCTTATGTATAATTTTTATAATTAAATCATATAAAGAACCGATAAGGCTTGGTGAGACATTAGTTCGGATCATTAAGCCTTAAGCGGCCACCGGTACAATTTTATGCAGACCAAACTGGCTATATCCAATTGGTTTCGCTGCTATTTATCGGATGACAGTTCCTTTTCCTTCCATCGCATCAAGATAAGCGGTTTCTGTTCGACCGTCAGCAATCACGACCTCCGCTGATCCAAGCTTAAACAACTTGCTGAGTGCAAGTAGCTTACGCTTCATTCGACCCTCGACCGTAGCTAGTAGAGATTCTAATGCTGTGGAATCAAGCGTCCTAATCAAACTTTTCGGATTATTGACATTTTCGAGTAGTCCTGGTGCTTCAATGAATTGATAAATTCTTTTTGACCCGAGCTCTCGGTGCAGCACCGCCACGATATTGTCGTTGTCTGCATTGATTGCATAACCGTTTTGATCCAGGATTGGTATCGTAAGAACCGGGACAAATCCTCGGTCGAGTAGCTGATTCAAAAAGCTCGAGTTGACCTCAGTGGGCTTTCCCGACAAATCTCTTTTCACGATCAACTTCCCATTTTGGCGAACTCGGATCGCACTGTTTCGACGGCCAAGGATCAAACCTCCATCCAATCCACTAAGACCAATCGCATTCAAACCTTGTCTTTGGCAGCTCTCCACGAATCGATTTCGAGCGATGCCAGCATAGGTCATCATAATCATCTCGAGTGCAGATTTATCCGAAAATACACTTTCAAATCCTGATGCAGATTGAATGGTTTGAACTGGCGCACCTAAACGATTTGCAAGATGATCTCGTACTGCGTTCGCGCCCAAAACGATGATGAACCTTTCCTTCTTTGCAGCTGCTAGGCCGCGGATGATGCTTTCTGAATTTATGCCAGCTCCACCACCGATTTTGATAATGACTGGTAGCTTAGACAAGGGCAGTGATTTCTCTCACTGTATGGTTTGCAATTGGAGTCCAATCATTTTCATTCTCATACGGCGCCGAACTAATGATGTGGATTTCACCCATGTGCTTCTCGTACATCTGAAAATATTCTGCATTTTCATTAAATTCCGTACTCAACCAAGCGCGATTCGGTTCGGCGACAATGAAATTCATGGCTCGTACGTACTTCGATTTGTTTTTGAGGATTTCAACACCGGTACGCATGGCACTCAAGAAGTTACCATCATCATACCTTTTGACAAAGTTAAAAACTTTTTCAGCTCCAGTTCGACCCTTTTCTCGGACTCGTACGCCTTGTAATTCGCCATTAAATATGAAGATCTTGGAACCGTCGGTAAAAGGCATGTTGTTAGCAATCTCGATACCTTCATTGCGGTAAGCACTTCGAGCATGAGCCAATAGAATGTTCGTATTTGGAACATGATCATAGGCATCCTCCCAAATGGGTTTGAGTGTATGATAAAAGTTCCAATGCTCGAATTGCATCCAGGCACAACCCCAACCATGACTTTGATCTTCAGGGCTGATTTGCGCTATACGTGCAAACTTAGTTAAGTGGGAATTAGAATCAATCTCGGTTGGAGATCGCACATAAAGCAGTCTACACATGCAACGAAAGTCGATTAAATCGGAAAAAGACCGGTAAACTCCAATCCAGTGACTTCTGGAATTTCAAACATAATGTTCATGATTTGAACCGCTTGCCCCGCAGCCCCCTTCATCAAGTTGTCTATCGCACTGACTACTACGATTCGATTTTCATTCGAATCGCTCACAAATCCGACGTCACAGAAATTGGTGCCTGCTAGGTGCTTCGGCTCAGGGAGTCGATGGATCCCAGAACGATCTTTAACGATGCGAACAAATGGCTCACTCTGATAGTACTTTCGATAAGTCTTCCACAACTCAATTTCAGGCACATTACCTTGCTCCAAAAATACATGGCAAGTCACCGCGATTCCTCGAACCATGTCAATGGAGGTTGCGGAAAAATAGACGTCTTCTACTCCAAGCTCCTGCTTAATTTCTGCCACATGTCGATGTCCTGTCGGCCGATAAGAGCGTATGGCTTTGCTACGAACTGGATGATGGCTAGCTTCGTTAAATTGACTGCCGCCTTGACTCGATCCGACTTTTACTTCTGCTACTATAGATCTCACTTTGAATTCTTGAGCAATCGGTCGAACTCCAAGAATGACTGCAGTTGCATTACAACCTGCGGCAGCAACGTAGTCGGCATTCGCAATTCGATTTCTATGAATTTCCGGAATGCCGTAAACAAAGTTTTCGAGCAATTTTCCGTTCGCGTGATTCAAGTCATACCAATTTGAATAATTAGAAACATCATTAAGACGAAAATCCGCACTTAAATCAATAATTTTGGGGGCGATTTCCATATATTGATCGATGTGACTCATCGCTTGTCCGTGTGGTAAGCATAGAAATAGGACATCACAGGGACTTAGTTCAGCTTGAGAACAGAACCTTAAGTTGACTCTTGTTCGTAGATTGGGGTTGACGGAATGAACAGGTTTGCGTTCTTTACTGCGCGAAGTAGCCTGTAACAATTCAACCTGAGGATGACTGCTTAACAGACGAATCAGTTCACCTCCCGAATACCCGGAAGCACCCACAATTGAAGCTCGTATCATGCGTTCAAACTAAGTTGCTTGTGCCAACACATAGTTGACGATTTTCTTAGGGATGTTGACATTGGTCGGTGCGATACTGTTACGAAATTCCATCGTGTCATTGACTTCATTTACCAGAATTCCCTGTTCAGTTTCAAACAAATCCACTGCCACAACTCCTCCTCCAACCGCTTGCGCAGCAGCTACCGAAAGTTCCGCTACTTCATCAGTTACGGGGCAATTGCTGGTAACTGCTCCTCTCGCTGTATTCGTAATCCAATGTTCGGAGTGACGATAAATTGCAGCGATACAGGTATCACCAATGACAAATGAACGAATATCACTACCTCGTTTTTCTACGTATTGCTGTATATAGAAGATTGAATGTTGATAAGAGCCCAAGGTTTTTTTATGTTCAAGGATAGCCTCTGCAGCTTGTAGGTCATTGACTTTGGCAAGTAATCTTCCCCAGGAACCAACCGCTGGCTTAAGCACAACGGGATACCCTAGTTCTTCAATCGCCGCAATTGCGGATTTCTCACTGAATGCGACACGAAATTTCGGTTGCTTGATACCCCATCGACTTAATGCGATTGATGTCGAAATTTTGTCACCACAAGTTTCAACCGTAGCCAATGAATTGACACACTGAACACCGGAGAATTCAAAAAATCGCAAACTGTACAGTGCTCGAGAATGATTCATACATCGAGCGAACACGAGGTCCACATCGCGTTCGACGTTGTCGGTTTGAAAGACGAGATTTCGGTCATCTAACATGACTAGATCAAGTCCTTTTCGATTTCGAAACTCTTTCAGTAGGAGTTTTTCCTCGACCCTGAGCAACGAGTGCAAAAAACCAATTTTCACAAAAATACCCCGAGGGCAAGAACAAGCTTGATCTTTATTGGCCCCAGTCTTCGTCAGGTTCAGGTGCGACTTCAACCGAATCAGGATTAATACCTGTGACTTCCAGCTCTGAACCGCAATCGAAACACTCCAGTATTTCTCCTAAAATCGTATCCGCGTAATACTCAATATCGTTCGCACAGATAGGACATTCAGCCATGATTTCTCCTTTCTTAACTTATTTTCGTGAGAGTAGGTAAAGCACCTGATTTCAATCGAATTTGCGGAACTTATTGTACTATGGCAAAGACCGGCGAATGACGATCGGGACAATCCTAAATTAAGCTCAAATCAGTTGATTTAACTGATTAAATTTTGCTAGAAAAAAACATTAATTTGACATGATAGATGGATACATGAGAATTTCATGCATATCGACTCTTGGATGCTGTTCAACAGCAAATAAGATGGCATTGGCAACATCTTCCACTTCCATTGCATTCGGTCGATGCTCGGGAAATATTTCGGTATTCGTCACTCCCGGCTCAAGTACGGTTACGCGGATTCCAGTTCCTTGAAGTTCTTCACGAATATTTCTTGCCATACCTGTTACCGCCCACTTCGTTGCACCATAAAATGATCCAGCGATAGGTCTTCGACCTGCAGCGGAACCCAAAAACAGCAAATGGCCTGTGCTTTTTCTCAGCGCTGAAATGCCAGCTCGTGCGGTTAGCGCAGCTCCGTAAACATTTGTCAAAGTCATATCCTTCCAGCGCTGTGGATTGCCATGCTCAAATCCGCCACCGGAGTGATAAATACCTGCATTGGCCAAAATGACATCGATACATCCGAATTGAGCGATACATCGGGCAACCAATTCCTGTTGATCCTCCCAACTAGTGACATCGCATTTTATTGGTAAAGCAGAGTCAGAACCGCCTAGTTCTTGGGAAAGTTTTTCTAACTTATCGAGTCTACGCGCGGCCAAAGCAACTTTAAACCCACGCTTCACAGCTTCCCTAGCAACAGCAGCACCGATTCCGCTTGATGCACCGGTAATTAAAAATACTTTGCTATCCATATAATTTCAATTCCAACGCGATATGAGTGAGGAGGTTTCGCGAAGTATTATAGAAGTGAGAGTTTTCAGAATTTCGTTCGTCCAATGCCAACCAACGTAACCGCAGAATACAAAAAAGCAGAACAAGCATTTCGTGAGGCTCGCGAACCGGCAGATCGATTGCAATGCCTGCAAGAAATGCTACGTACGATTCCGAAGCATAAAGGCACGGAGCATCTACAGCGCGACATAAAAACACGCATCAAGATGTTGAAGGAGGATCTATCTGGGTCCAAGAAAGGTGCGGCTCGTACTGGCCCTGTACATTCCATTCGACAAGATGGCGCGGCGCAAATCGCATTGATCGGTCCACCAAACTCTGGAAAATCAACACTCCATCATGCCTTGACAGGAGCTCGGTCGGAAATTGGAATGTACCCATTTACTACTCGGTCACCACTGCCCGGTATGATGCCGTTTGAAGACGTTCAATTCCAATTGGTAGATTTACCACCGATTTCCGTCGACTACTTTGAACCATGGCTAGTCAATGCCCTACAACCAGCGAACGCTGCGCTGCTCATTATCGACATTTCGGACCCTGGATGTATCGAACACGTTCACGATGTTCAACAACAGCTCCAACAACGAAAATTTTATCTGACTGACAAATTTCAAGCCTGTACTTCCGGTCAACCCGATGTGAACGACGAAGACTTTGATCCATTTCGAGTCGATCTACCGACTCTACTCGTCGCCAATAAAATTGACCTTGCGGATGGTTTGGATGAACTTGACGCACTCAATGAATTACTCGAGCATTGTTTTCCATCCGTTGCTGTATCCGCTACGATGGGAACCAACCTAAATGAATTTCCAGGCATGGTTTTTGACAAGCTGAATATTATCCGAGTTTATACCAAGGTGCCTGGCAAACCTGCCGATACGGAGCGCCCCTTTACTTTGAAATTTGGGGGTACTGTCTTTGAAGTTGCCCGGCAGGTGCACAAGTCAATCGCAGAACAATTTCGATTTGCAAGAATTTGGGGCGAAGACGTTTACGATGGTCAACAGGTTGGCCCAGATCACGTGCTGCACGATTCAGACATCATTGAACTGCACGTCAAGTAAATCAAAATTTTTTATTCTCGCAATCTAGTCAAACATGAACGAACTTGAGCGAAGAATTGTGGGTGTCGTTGGCATCGCACACTTCTATTCTCATTTTTTCTTTTTGGCGATACCTTTGATGTTTCCAATTCTGCACGATGTCTACCAGGTAGGCTATGTAGAACTCGGAATCGGATATACAGTATTTAGTGGAACTTCCTTACTATTCCAAACGCCGATTGGGTTTTTCGTCGATCGCTATGGTGCTCGATCTGTTTTGATCGCCGGTGTAGCCTTGGAATCCGCAGTACTCGTTCTGTTCGGTGTTTTTCAAACCTATACCAGTTATTTGGTTCTGATGTGTCTAGGTGGACTCGCGAATTCGGTGTTTCATCCTTGTGATTACTCAATTTTGACTCGTTCTGTACGACGAGAAAAATTGGGTAAAGCATTTTCATTCCATACATTTTGTGGTCAATCAGGTTCAGTTGTCGCACCAGTAGTCATTCTTATGATTAGTGCGGGAGTATTGTGGAATCATGTGTTAATTGTCTGTGGGGCATTTGGTAGTCTTATCGTTTTGACCTTAATCTTAGCCTTTCGCAAAGTTAATTTTTCGCAACAGCCCGAATCCGCTAATGTTGTAGGCAAAGGACAGAGCAGTTTTCGCTTGCTATTTAGTCTCCCAGTCCTATTGGGTTGGCTGTTCTTTTGCGGTTTTGCAATGTCGAGCACTGGTCTTTATGAATTTTCAGTTGTTGCATTTACCGAAATTTATGACTCGCCGTTAGCACACGCTGGATTCGTAGTTTGGATATTTCTAGCTGCAGACGCAGTCGGGATTCTCTGCGCTGGTTTCGTTGCACATCGCTGGGAGCGACACGAAGTGGTTGTTTCAGCTTGTTTCCTCATCGTTGCTTTTTGTATGTTCTTTATTACTTTTGTTCCGATGCCTTTGTTTGTACTGGCAATACCTATGACGATTGCTGGATTTTTTTACGGGTTTATTGCCCCGTCTCGGGACATAATTATCTCTTCGCTGGCGCCGGCAAAGGACATGGGAAAGGTTTTTGGAACAGTAACCACTGGATTCAATGCTGGAGGTATGCTCGGTCCTCCACTATTTGGATTTCTTTTAGACCTCGGTCATCCGTACTCAATCTTTTGGGGTGCTGGAGTGATTTCATTGCTAACGATTCTTACTTTAGTTAGAACGTCACCGAAACAAGTACCCGCACCCGCTACAGAACAAGCAAAGACCTAGATCTCATGAGCAATGTTAAAAGCCTGTGTGGCGTCACATTGGTGAAACTACTTAAAAATTGTGGTACAAAATTTATTTTTGGAATTCCTGGAGTTCACACTGTCGAGTTATACCGAGGCATCGCAGAAGCAGGTGTTCAGCACATTACTCCTCGTCATGAACAATCTGCTGGATTTATGGCAGACGGCTACGCAAGGGCGACCGGGAAAATAGGTGTTTGTTGCCTGATTACTGGGCCTGGCGTAACCAATGCTGCTACTGCACTGGCACAGTCTTACTCTGATTCGGTTCCAGTACTCGCGATTTCGAGTGTGAACAAGACCAGTAGCTTGAATTTAGGGCAGGGAGACTTGCATGAAGTACCTTCTCAGCAAAAGCTAACCGAACACTTTACTTCGTTTAGTCAGACAATTCTTGATGTCGATTCAATTCCGGAAGTTGTTGCTCGAGCCTTTGCGGTCTTTGATGCTCAGCGACCTCAGCCTGTTCACATTGAAATTCCCATTGATCTGATGTCTGATCCAGTGAGTTGGAATGATGAACCAGCCGCCCGGTTGAGTGCCCCTCACGTACCGCCCGAACCATTACAAAAAGCAGCGGAACTACTACGTAAATCAAAAAATCCAGCGGTGATTTTAGGAGGTGGGTGTAAACACGCTGCCAAAGAGGCAAAATCATTAATTGAATTAATTCAAGCTCCTACGGTGACGACTTTCGCCGGCAAAGGAATCATACCTGAATGCCACCCTTTGAGCCTAGGTGCGAACTTACTTCATCCACCGATTTTAGATTTTCTCTCAAGTTGCGATGTAGTCCTAGCTGTAGGAACGCAGTTGTCGGAAACTGACATTTGGCACAGAGGCGGAGATATTCATTTTGATGGCACCCTAATTCGAATCGATATCGACGCCAACCAAGTTTATCAAAACGTAGTACCACAGCTGCCAATGGTTGGGGATTCTTACCATGCTTTAACGCAATTGTGCGCTTATCTTCGTTCCTTGAGAGATTCAAGTCCAGTTTCGAGAGAGCAAAGTGTAGCGCGAGTCGCTGAACTATTGGCGAAATGCCCACATCATTGGTATTCATACAGCCCTGAACATGTTCCAGTTTGGGACGTAATGAGAAAAGTGCTACCAGATGATGGGATAGTTGTTGCGGACTCAGCCCAATTGGTCTATAGCGGAAATTACTATTTCCCAGCGAGGCAAACTCGTACTTATCTGACTTCTACAACGGGATACGGTACACTCGGCTATGCATTGCCTGCCGCAATTGGAGCCAAACTCGGTAAACCTCAATGTCCTGTCGTTTGTGTGATTGGTGATGGAGGGCTTTTATTTACGCTTCAAGAACTTGCCACAGCTGTAGAACATCAGCTACCCATCGTTATCGTGCTTTGGCATAACGATGGTTATGGAGAGATTCGGAAGACGTTCGAAGATAGTTCCGTTCCCCTAGTCGGTGTCGATCTTCAAATGCCTGACTTTTTAACTCTCGCCAAGGGATTTGGTTGTGAAGCGGAAAACATCAACGACTTACAACACTTCGAAAAGGCCTTGACTTCTGCATTTAATCGGAACTGTCCAACGCTTCTTCAACTACGACCAAACCGACTAAATCTCATCTAAGTTGCTCAAGGAATAAGCACGGTAGCTCCCATAGTCGTACCGCTTTCAAGGTTTTTGTGCGCCTGCGCTACGTCCTTCAGAGGAATTACATAGTTGATGTCGGCTGTCAACACACCACTGCGCATGGCTTCAAATAATACAGCAGCGCTATGTTCCAAATCGGCCCGCTTTTCCACATAGTGCATGATTGCTGGTCTAGTGATGAATAACGATCCTCGACGTCCAAGGTCTTGAATGATATCAACAGGATCCGGAGGACCTGAAACATGTCCATAGGCTGCACAAACCCCCATCCGACGGAGACAATCCAGGGAACTTTGCAGAGTGTCCTTTCCAATCGATTCGTAAACAACTGCTGCACCTTCACCGTCGGAAACTTCGTATGTTTTTTTCACAAAATCTTCTTTCGAACGAACCACAGGATGATGGCAACCATAGTGACGGGCAAGTTCCGCTTTCCGTTCGGTACTTACCGTTCCAACGATGGTCGCGCCGAGAGCCTTTCCCCACTGGCAAAGAAGATGCCCCATCGCACCAGCCGCCGCGTGTACAACGATGGTATCTCCGGGTTGCACTGCGTAGGTTCGATGTAGTAGATAGTGGGCAGTCATTCCTTTTAGAAGCAAAGCCGCAACATCTCGATCCTTAAGATCATCCGGCACCTTAACCAATTGCCTAGCTGGATAGTTTCGAACTTCAGCATAACTGCCATGAGGAGGAATCCCGTAGGCTACTCTATCACCAATCTTGACTTCGGTCACATCGGCACCAATATCCTCAACGACTCCGACGCCTTCAAACCCGATCACGACCGGACAGGGTGGAACTAGCCAAGGATGTGGGATACCAGCTCGGTGGTATGTATCCACAAAGTTCAGTCCAATTACAGTGTGTCGAAGACGAACTTCGTCCGCTTTAGGGGGATCGATAGGCCAGTCCACCCAACGGAAATTATCAGCAGAACCTAATTCATAAAGTACTTGTGCTTTTGACATTTTTACACCTCACCAGAACTTTCCGACAATACTTGAATTTCGACCAAATCGACTGAAGCTTCGCTTAGTTACTCAAGGAATGAGCAAGGTAGCGCCCATGGTCGTTCCGCTTTCAAGGTTTCTATGCGCTTGTGCTAGGTCTTTCAGAGGAAATTCATAGTTGATAGCGGCTTTCAACACACCACTGCGCATGGCTTCAAATAATTCGGAAGATATCTTTTCCAAATCAGCCCGCTTTTCCACATGGTGCATGATTGCGGGTCTAGTGACGAATAACGATCCTCGTCGTCCAAGGTCTTGGATGATATCAACGGGATCATAAGGACCTGACACATGTCCAAAGGCAGCACATACTCCCATCCGACGCAGACTGTCCAATGAACTTTGTAGTGTATCCTTTCCAATCGATTCATAGACAACCGCTGCGCCTTCACCATCGGAAACTTCATAAGTTTTTTTGACAAAATCTTCCTTTGAACGAACTACAGGATGATGGCAGCCATTGGCGCGGGCAAATTCCGCTTTTTCTTCGGTACTTACCGTTCCTACGACATTTGCACCGAGGGCATTCCCCCACTGACAAAGAAGATGCCCCGTCGCACCAGCCGCCGCTTGAACAACGATTGTGTCTCCTGGCTGCACTGCGTAGGTTCGATGCAACAGATAGTATGCAGTCATTCCTTTAAGAATTACAGCTGCAACTTCTCGATCCTCGAGATCATCCGGTATCTTAACCAATTGCCTAGCCGGATAGTTTCGAACTTCCGCATAGCTCCCAAGAGGCGGAATCGCGTAGGCTACTCTATCACCAGTCTTGAGTTCGGTCACATCGGCACCGATATCCTCAACGACGCCGACACCTTCAAACCCGATCACAACCGGACAAGGTGGAACCGGCCAAGGATGTGAGATACCAGCTCGGTGATATATATTGTTAAAGTTCGTTGCAATTGCAGTGTGTCGAAGACGAACTTCGTCCGCTTTAATTGGATCGATAGGCCAGTCCACCCAACGAAAATTGTCGGGAGAACCTAATTCATAGAGCACTTGTGCTTTTGACATTTTCTTGCTTGACACCGTTCCTTTTAGTTTAACAACGTTTAAGTTTAAAGCGCCCCATCAACTTTGAGGCGTTTGTGCATAATGGGACTAGTTGTAGTGAACTGAACGCGTTGCTTGATTTCTGGATATAGGTAGTGCTGTACACCAAAAGCAGCCATAGCAGCCTCATGAAATCCACAAAGAATCAACTTCTTTTTGCTAGGATAAGAAACAATGTCGCCTACTCCGAAAATACCCGGTACGCTGGTTTGGCTATCGTGCGTTCTCACTTCGATCATTTTCCTGTTGAGCTGAAGACCCCACTTCGCAATAGGACCCAGATTTGGTGACAGTCCATAAAACACAAGCAATTCATCGAATTCAACATCGATGGATTCGGCATCGGCTGCAAATGGCATGACCTGAAGGCCTGTTAAGGTTTCATCTTGTTCTAGGATTTTCGCAATTCGACCGATGTGATACGTCAAGGTACCATCATTGCGCTCGGCGAGCTCTTTCATTTTTTGAACTGAAGCAGGTTGGGCTCGAAAGGCTGCTCGGCGATGAACCAAAGTGATCTTTTTTGCGATTGTGTGCAATTCTAATACCCAGTCTAGTGCCGAATCACCTCCACCTAGAATTGCAACATTTTTATCTCTAAACTTCTCTTTGTCTTCGACATGGTAATTTAGATTCTGACCTTGATATTTGTGAGCACCAGGTGTACGTAAGGGCCGCGCATCAAAGGCCCCCAAACCACCTGCAATGACTATCGCACCTGCATCAAACTGAGTTCCACCTGAAGTTGAAATGTCAAAACGACCATCACTTCGTTTGTTGACGTGAGTGACTTGCTCACCGAGTAGGTATTGTGGATCGAATGGTGACGCTTGTTCCGCCAAGGCCTCCACCAATTGCTGAGCTCCAACAATCGGATAACCCGGAATGTCGTAAATTGGCTTATCAGGATAGAGAATTGAGCACTGGCCACCAATTCTAGGAAGAGAATCTACGATATGACAGTTGATACCAAGTAGTCCCAATTCAAAGATTTGAAATAGACCGCATGGACCTGCACCTACGATTACAACTTCAGTATTTATGGACATTCTTGAATTGATATTGAAAACTAATGGTTATTCAAAATAAAAACACTCAAAGACAAATAGTACTTGAGCGCTTTTTTAGCCAGTGGTCAAATTAATCGACTAACCGCTAATGTTAACCGAATTATAAATTACTCAAATTTAACTTATTCACCATAGAAATTGAAACAGTGAAATAAATCTCTCGGTACATTTCTGGCTAGTCGACTGGAATGACTTGGTAATAACCGTTTGCCGACATCACTTTCATTTTCGTACCATAAAGATCACTTAAGATTGTGTTCGTTAGCAAATCACTCTTATCGCCTCGGGCGGTAATTTTTCCTTTTTTGATCAAGACGACGTAATCGACTTCAGGTGGAATCTCGTGAATGTGATGAGTAACCAATACGATCTGTTTACCCTTCTGCATCAAATTTCTCATCAGCTGCAGATACAGAAAAGTTGCAGTCAGGTCTAAGCCACTTGTTGGTTCATCCAGTACTAAAGTCGCTGGTTCGCTTACTAATGCTCTCGCTAAGAGAAATCTTCTCTGTTCGCCAGTCGACATATGGCTAAACCATTTCTCTTGAATAGAGTCAATCCGTAGGTCGACCATCACTTGTCGACTAAGTTCGATCCACTCAAGTTTATACTCTTGATGATTATATACACCGATGCTAGAATGAAACCCCGAAAGAACTACATCCAATCCCTTTACGTATCCAACATACCGATTTTGTAAATCTTGAGAAATAAATCCTAGACGCTTTCTGAGTTCCCAAACATTCCATGTTTCTTTTCCTAAAATACGAACCCAAGAGTCGGGAGTACGGACTGGATAGAGCTCTCGCATGAGAACTTTGAGAAGTGTCGTCTTACCAGCACCGTTTGGGCCCAAGATTGCAATATTGCGTTCAAGCGGCAGCTGTAGGTTAAATCGGTCTAATATTTTTGCGGTACCACGGTACACCGTGGTATTGTGCATATCGATAAGATCGCTCATAATTTCTGATTTGTGGTCAGAATCTAGTCCTGCGCATGGATTGTGTAAGTACTGTACACATCGGTGCAATAGTTTATATGTACGTAAGCAATAAATTGAGTTAAATGAAAAATTCGAGACAATGGCTTTATTGATTACAGACGAATGCATAAATTGCGACGTTTGCGAACCCGAGTGTCCAAACGAGGCAATTTTTATGGGACCTGAAATTTATGAGATTCATACTCAGCTTTGTACAGAGTGTGTAGGACATTTTGACACACAACAGTGTGTTGAAGTGTGTCCGGTCGAATGTATTATCGTTGATCCCGACAACACCGAAACTGAAACGGTTTTACTCCAAAAATATCAGAGAATCATTGCTTCTTATTGAACGAAGTAGCAAACATTCTCAGGTCTGACAAAATTTGCAATAATAGGTCGACCTCTGCCTAATTACTTTCAATCGGATTAAGTCACCGCAGTTTTTGCATGCTTTTTTATGCCTTTCGTAAACCAGAAGTTCGTGTCGAAAGTATCCAGGAGATCCGCTACCATTTACAAAATCTCTTAAAGTCGTGCCACCAAACGCGATTGCAGCACTGATTGTCTCTTGAATACTAAGTACTATCTGTTCGTATCGCATGGCAGAGATTCTATTTGCGCGTCTCAGTGGGTGGATACCGGCTCGAAACAATGATTCTGATGCATAAATATTACCTACCCCAACCACCACTCGGCCATCCATAATGAAATTCTTTACCGCAGTGCTACGTGACTTCGAAAGCCGGTAGAGATATTCTCCCGAAAAATCTTCGCTGTCAGGTTCAGGTCCCAAATGGCGCAATAAACGAGAATCATAGGGATCACCACTAAGCCACAGTACAGATCCAAATCTTCTTGGATCTCTAAACCTTGCAATCAGATCGTTGTTGAGCAACAAATCAACATGATCGTGAACTCTATGTGGCTCAACGGATGGGCAAATACGAATACTACCGGACATACCCAAGTGCATCAATAGATGGCCACTACCAATCTTGATCAATATGTATTTTGCGCGCCTGTCGATTTTTTCGATTTTGTTACCAACAACCATTGAGGAAAGCGTTTCAGGAATAGGCCACCTCAATCTACGTTCGCGTACCGTCAAATCCGTAATTGTGTTGCCAACTAGATGTGGTTTGAGGCCGCGAACAGTAGTTTCTACCTCTGGTAGTTCAGGCATATGAGTTATAGGCTTAATTGTTAATGAGTTGAATTTGCTGGTTAGAAATAGTTAAAAACAATATTCATTACCATGTGCAAATCAAAGAAGTCTAGATACCTAGCTACAAAAACACTTTTGAAAATTATTGATTTCTCTTTGAGAAAAGAAACCTCTTAACTGGAAATTCGGGATCTGACTCACTGTCATCTATATAGACAAGTCAGCTTTGCTCGATATTGGCATATGCTTTGTCGCCGTTAACCTCCTTCAGAACAACCGGAGCCACCTTACTTTAGTCTACTTTGGCCAGTAAATGGGTTACAGCGCTATTCCAATTGGAACACAGCTCGTGCTGCCGATCTTCACTGATACTAGGTTCAAAAACTTTTTCGATTGTATCTGTATTCATAAGTTGTTCCTCAGTCTCCCAAAAGCCAATCCCTAGACCTGCCAAATAGGCAGCTCCTAAGGCTGTTGTCTCAAGATTTTTCGGGCGAATTACTGGAATACCAGAAATATCAGCTTGGAACTGTAGCAGGAAGTCGTTTATTGCTGCACCGCCATCTACCTTAAGGAAAGAAATTGGTTGATCAAGGTCATGTGCAAAAGATTGAATAAGATCGTTGTTCTGAAATGCAATTGATTCTAATGCAGCTCGAACCAGATGAGCCTTACTCGTATTCGCTGTAAGTCCCGAAATTGTACCGCGTACATCGGATCGCCAGTAGGGAGCCCCCAAGCCCGTGAAAGCCGGTACAAAGTAGACTCCGTCAGTGTCTTTAACAGAAGTTGCAATTTCGTATGTTTCAGCAGAGTTAAGAAATAACTCAAGCTGATCGCGTAACCATTGAACGACCGCGCCTGCGGTAAATACAGACCCTTCCAGTGCGAACTGCGGAATTTCCCCGGTTTTGACTGCGGCAGCTGTGGATAACAAATTATGTTTCGAATGCACTAGCTCCTCACCCGTGTTCATGAGTGTAAAGCATCCAGTGCCGTAGGTTGTCTTTACTTCACCAGCGGACCAACACTGCTGACCAAACAAAGCAGCTTGTTGATCTCCAGCAATTCCGCAAATTGGGATTTCGCTACCGAGCAGATCTCCAGAGACGATCGCAAGTTCGCCAGAACTGTCCGTAATCCGAGGAAGCATTAGTTCTGGAATACCAAAAAAATCCAAGAGTTTCGAACTCCACTGGGAAGTCTTCAAATCCATCAGCATAGTGCGAGAAGCATTTGTACGATCGATAACATGTTGCCGTCCGCCAGAAAACTTAAAGACTAACCACGAATCAATCGTACCGAATAGCAAGTCTCCATTTTCGGCTCTCACTCTTGCATCAGGAATGTGGTCAAGAACCCACGCAATCTTGGTTGCTGAGAAATACGGGTCAAGTGTTAATCCTGTACGCGACAACTGAGTTTGTAAGCGGGCGTTTGATCCTAGTTCTGTGCACTGAGCAGCGGTCCGTCTACACTGCCAAACGATTGCTGGAGCGACTGGGGTTCCAGTTTTCCTGTCCCAGACAACTGTTGTTTCTCTTTGATTGGTTATACCGATTCCAGCAATTTCTCTTGCTTTATTTGGAAGTGTATTTAAAACTTTGCGGACGGTAGCCAATTGAGTCTGCCAGATCTGTTCCGCATTCTGTTCGACCCAACCGGAGTGGGGGTTGTTACTCATCACAGCGATCTGATCAGTAGCCAACGAGTTGGTATTTCGGGCAAATAATATTGATCGAGTACTGCTCGTTCCCTGATCACAAGCGAGAAGAAAATCTCTCATTTCATTGGCACACTGATTTACAAAATTACGATCTTCCGTTCAATACTGCTTCGAATCGCGCGGAGTGGGTGTTTCAAGTACTTGTTCCGGTCGGATCCCAAACAATTTCCATCTATATAAACAAGTTTCTTATTCACGACCACCAAATTTACTTTGTTTACAAATTAAATCGATATTGTTAGAGCTCTTACATTGCTCAACATTTAGATGGCTCTTGGATACTTATTCTGACACCAACTGTCTGTTTGTGTGTATTCTACCTACTAGCTTATTACTATTCTACATTGGGAGATAATTCTAAAAGAGGTGTGCGAAGGGAAATTTAGAAGATAATCGTGCCAAGCAACGATAAATTGGTGTTGGAATCATAGTCGAATTCGGAATTTTTTCAATTGAATTGGCTAATGAGGTTTAAACTCGTACAAATACAATTATTTTTTAGAGTCTTATATTACAGATTTAAGTTAAATCCTTTCTGGCTCAAGTACGATTCTTGAAGCTTACTTTGGCGGCGAGTGTTGGCCAAAGCTGCGCTACAGATAAAATGGACTGGTATCCGCCAGAGAGTTAATGAAACTTTGAAATAATGGCTATCCTAATCAACAGACCAAAGTCTATTACATCAGCTAGAGCGCTCCGAGGTTCACAAAGTAACGAGACTTTCGGACACAAAGTCCCTTCAAAAGAACGAAATTTAGTTTAACCATGAATCAAACAAGGGCCAATACCCCTATTAAGTCCGGTTTTTCGTACCAAGTCACTAAATTCTCTCAATGTCACGTCGAAAATTGGAACAATTAGTCTTATTTTGTATTTTCTAGAGCAGCTTTCGTTACATCAATTTACGCGATTAACTCGGATTTTCAGATTATTGTCAAATAAATTCTCAATCATTGCATGCACTCTTCCTTTGATCTTTCAACAATTCCGGAGCTGACTTACCCTAGAACAGCTACCGAGGATCCTTCATTCCGAGGAGAGAGGCTTTTACGTGCTCGTCACCTTATTCCATCCGTATCCTGCGATGCTACATCCATTACTAGTGGAGCATCTACTAAACAAGTATGGTAATAGTCGGGATGTTCATGTGTTTGACCCCTTCTGTGGTAGTGGTGTAAAACTAACTACAGCCGCAAATTCCGGATATGTGTCCACAGGATTTGATATTAATCCTCTTGCTCTATCACTTGCTCGAGTAAAAACAACATATTATGTGAAAGAGAAACTTGAATCCGAATTCAAAGATTTTGTGAGTGAGCTGAACTCCTCTACTTCATGTGATGTTCCTACGGTCAAGAATTTAGATTATTGGTATTCAACTGATTGTATTGAACAGTTGGGTCGAATTCGTGCTGTACTTTTGGACTCTAACTATCTGTATCAAATTTTCTTCACCGTAAACTTTGCATTCGTTTGTAGGCACCAATCACTCACAAGAAACGGAGAATTCAAGCGGTATCGCTTGCCACTAGGTAAGGTCAAGACGTTCGAGTGCAAAGCAATTGCCAATTATTCTTCTAGAACTATGAGGTTCGTTGATCTGTTTGCCCAAATTAGGCAACCGAAGGCCAAGAGTTATCAGTATCTCGCTAATAGTGAACAAAGCATAAATTCTGATATCAAATATGACCTTTTTATAACTTCTCCGCCCTATGGGGACAGTAGAACAACAGTTGCTTATGGACAATATTCTAGTTTTGGACTGGAATGAACAAAGGACTTACTTCCATTCTCTGCTAGTTATCGTGTCAATAGTGAATCGCTTGGTAAATTAGGTGACCTACATCCAAATCTTGACGGTTTCGCTGAATTAAGTGAAGTCATAAGTCGAATCAAAATCGTCAATGCCAAACGTTCAGTAGATGTTCTGTGCTTCTTCAATGGTTATTACAAAGCGCTCTCTAAGATCGTGAACAATCTAAATTCAGGGGAAACAGTATGTGTTGTAGTTGGGAATAGAACAGTAGCTGGGATTCAAATTCCTATGGATCAAATAACGGCTGCAATGCTCAATAAATTGGGTCTTATCCATTCTAATGATGTTCGCCGAATTTCGGACAAGGAATTGCCACTAACGAATTCACCGACTAACATTTCCGGTCGAAAAGGCAAGACGATGACATCCGAATTTATTGTCGTATTTCATCAGGCTTAATTCCATGCCAAATACAATTTCTGAATTGACTGAAGAATTGCGCGCGATAAAGCAAAGAGGATATATACAGTCATAGAGAAAGGGTCCAACTGGAGTTGGGCATACCTTGGAACAAATGCTTGGCTTGAGGCGAACAACTTTACTAACCCGGATTACGGTGAAATCGAACTAAAATCACTTAGAATCAACCAATCATCCCTTATTACTTTGTTTACAAGCGATAGACGTGCTTGGCAAACACCTCCTCAAGAAGCTATTGAACGATTTGGAAATATAGATTCCAAAAGAATCAACTATATTGAGGGTTTTTGTAATACCTCGCGGTTACATTCATCGCTAGGCAATTGGAGTCCATTGGTTACCCGCTAGTTTCTACAAAAGTGTTTGACAGACAATAGAATAAGGGCACTAAATTTGACTCGAAATTTTAACGTAGTAATAAAATCACAATTTCTACTACATATTATTGTGAACTCGGTATCCAAATCATAAAAATTTTTTCCTAATTTCTCTTTATGCCTTCCGCTATGTTCAATGGCTGATTTTGAAGTAACCAACCAAACCACAGGACGGAAATTCACGGTTCAGCCCAAAGAAACCATCCTAGATGCAATACTGCGACAAGGTGTTGCAGTTTCCTATAGCTGCAGAAATGGTACTTGCGCGGCTTGCAAAGCGGAACTGGTATCCGGTCGAGTGGTTTACGACGAATATAGTAAATCTGCCCTTTCCGACGAAGAAATCGCGAAAGGGGCAGTACTGCTGTGTCGAGCTCATCCTCGAGAGAATTTGGAATTTCGAGCACCTGAATTGTCTCAGCTGTCTAATTCCGCGGTTCAAAAGTTACCTTGTCGTATTCAGGGGCTTACTCGACTAACGCACGATGTCATGGAATTAAAACTTAGATTACCGCCACGGTCTACTTTCCATTACATCGCTGGTCAATACATCGACATCATGCTTAGGGATGGCAGAAAACGGGGCTTTTCCATCGCAAATCCTCCCGATTTCGAAAACTCCATCGTCTTACACGTTAGACATGTGCCCAAAGGACGTTTCACAACCCAAGTCTTTCAATCGATGAAGATTGGAGACATTTTTAGATTTGAAGGTCCGCTCGGAACGTTTTTCCTTCGAAATGAATCTGATCAACCGATCATTATGGTCGCAGGAGGCACTGGATTAGCACCGATACATGCAATAATTGAAGATATACGCGCCAAAGGAATCAGTCGGAAAATTCATCTATTTTGGGGCGTGCGCGCAAAAGAAGACATTTATCTCGCAGAAAAATTGGAATTTTGGAACGAAGCTCTCGGCTCTGACTTTAAATCCACTGTTGTCCTCTCTGAACCCAAATTGGAAGAAAACTGGTCGGGAGAAACAGGATGGGTTCATGATTCTGTGCTAGGACACTATCCAGACCTAACATCCTATGAAGTCTATGCAAGCGGCCCGCCACCAATGATTGAGATTATTCGAGAAAAATTTCCCGAAAAGGGTCTTGATCCGAAAAATCTGTTTTACGACTCGTTCGAGTTTTCGAGCGACACACTGTATCCGAGTTCGTAACCCCACCTTCCTTTACAGTATGTAAAGGAATCGTGTTAACACATCAAAATATCAGCAATCGACTAAGGCTGGAGAGCCTGAACTAGCTCAAAATTGGGATAAATATTGTTAGTGCACGTGATGGGAAGCTACCGTATAGCATCAATTTTAAAAACTAAGTCTTTACCTGCCTTTGAATAGTTTTATACACACCAGCTAGTCGGGGTTTAGTCATCAAGTCTGTGCCCTAGGTTTCTGACTTATCTTCTAGATTCAGAAAATTTAAACATCACAGAATCCCTACCTTCTGTAAGACAGCAGTCAATTGTAAAAATGCCTTCATCGATTGGAAAATCTTCAAGTTCAGACATTTGTAATCCTGTAAGAGGAGAATAAGACGCCGTAATTTACTAGCCGAACCAGTACAGTCTATAGTAGACTCCCAATATGGTCACCGCTACCCTTAGCTTTCCCTTCTCATCGCGGATATTGGTTAACTCCGCGTGACCATAATTCCTCGCTTATATACATTCATCGCAGCTTTCGAACTTCCCAATCGTTCCAACAAATCACCCAGCTCCTCGTAAGCTTCGCGTCGACTTCCCTTCTCAATTGCACTTTCAAGATGTAGTTTGGCTTGTTTCGAGTCATCATTTATTCGCGCCAATTTACCAACAGTAAGCAATAACTCTGGATCGTCCTTGTGCTGTTCAAGCCATTGCAGTGCAGTTTTATAAAGTTGCTTTTTGTCGACACCGCCTTTGATCAAGCTGTACAAATTTACAAGTTCGGAACTCCAGTACAGGTTCAAACTGCGACGTAGTACTCTTTCAGCTTCTTTGTGTCTGTCAAATTCCAGTAACTTTCTAACATACACAGCTGTGAATTTGGAGTCTTTTTGTGTGCCGCTCGACGACTTCTTCCACAGCGTTAGTAATTCCCTCGGCGATTCTACTGACTGCATACGATTCACTGTCACTTGTTTAGAGAAATTGTTAATTTTCTCAGGTGCATACACTTTAGTTTTTTTTAGATGCGGCAGCAACTTGTATAGCTCGTCCCACTGTTTGTCTTTCTGATAAACCTCTGCTAACATCCGTAGTGCAGCCTTGTTCTTTGAATATCGAGAACAAACTGCTTTCAAATGCATAGCCGCATCTGAAAATTCCTCAGCTGCAATCATGAGACGTCCAGTTACCAATGCAACCAATAGCTGATGCTGGTCACTCGAATCTCGGGCTAATAGGAGATACCGATTTCGCTGTTCTATATTTTTCTGTTTTTGAGCCGTATAGGCCGCCACCAAATATCCAATCGCAGGCTCAGATTCAAATTCAGCAAATCGCCCAAACAAACGCTGTATGTTTCCCCAATCCTCCTCAAACCAATACAATAGTCCCTTTCCAGAAACAAGTCGTTGATTACGCGACAAGCCGCCGCGAAAAATTCTCACAATGGCTTTCGGTAATCGAGTAATGCTTACGAATAGCTCGAGTACGACAAATGAGGTAACCACAAGAAAAAAAATCGTCAAAACAGCAAAAACCAACGATAGTTCAAGCTGCCAACCACCAAATCTCAAGTACACATAACCAGGATCTTTAATTAAGTAGGTGGTGGCTATCGAAACCACCACTGTCAACAAAGTTAACAGGATTACGTAAGGCACATCAACTATCCTTTTGGGCCTGCTGCTTGAATAACCCGAAGTTGTTCTAGCGAACCCTGTACCTTTGGAAGTTCGACTTGAAAGTTTAAATTGGACAATTCCCGCAAAGATTTCGAGAATGCTGCGACTTGAGCTGAATTTAAGGAAAAGTATTCATCCAATAAAGATTGAACATGTTTCAAGTTTTCTCGAAATACATCCACTTGCTTTTGCAACATCGCGAGCTGGGCTGCAAAAAGAAACTGTCGCAAATTTTGTACCAAATACGATTTTTCCACCTCGCCAAAAGGTAGCGCGGAATCATCGTCGACTTTTTGAATTTTTACGAACTGCTTCACGTCATCGATCAACTCCGAAAATACTGTTGCCAAACTACCTGACTCACCGTCTTCATTGACCTGTACTTCTGTTATTTGCAACTCGACTTCGTTTTGTTCCAAAGGGTGTCTTAAAGTCAGCATCGGTGCCAAATTTGCGAGAGTTAGAATTTTTTTGGAAATACTCGTTACATCGATAGGTTCGATTTTTCTCAATTGAGCAATTTCTTCTTCGATCGAATTGCGAACCTGAACCAATCTTGGATCAATACCTCGAGCTAACTGTTCACTTACAGCATTTCTGAACTGGATTGCAGATTCCACATCACCCGTCAGATTTAGTCTTCTGTCAGCTATGGACAACAAAAAGATAGACTCTTCCAACATCAAACTATTCAAAACTTGGTTTGAATCCTTTTTTGACACTGAAATTGATGCCATAACACTTTCAATCTGGCTCTGGAATGCTTCTTCATTTTTCAGAACTAGCTCTTCAATTTTCTTCACTGCGGCAACTTGCTCGGCCAAATTTTCGGTAAGTTCTTCTATTCGTTCCTCCAATCTCCTGTCATATTCAGTACTGTTGCTTTGCAAATTTTGAATCTTTTCATCCACTTGATCAGTGAAATTTGATACCAAGTCGACGTCAACAGCTTCAAAATGATAGTAAAAGTAAATTGCTGCGCTCGCAACAACCAGAGCAACCAAGATCACCAGGATGTTCGATAGATTGATCCAACCGGACGAATTAGTTTTGGCCGGTTTTGGTTCTTTTTGTTTTTCGGTCATAGTGATTGCAGTCTAATTCCTCGAACTCTGAGTTCTTTATATACAGTATTTTTGAATGAGCTCAATCACTGCGTCATCAGATGACTCCGGTGGAACCACGACTTTCGATATTTGTTGCTGACAAAGAAACTTCTTAATTCTCTCGCTATACGCTACAAAGATTGATTTGTTTAAGTCTTTACTCACTTCAGCACCTAACAACTCAAACAGATTTGAAGCACCGTTCACACTCGTGATCACCACAAATTTGATAAACCCATTTTGAATAAGTTCCTTGATAGGCTCAACATTTATCTTTGGAATAGTTCGTGAGTAAACTACCTGATGGCAAACTTCCCGGCAACGCTTGGGTAATTCATGCAACAAAATTCCTGTTCCGTTCCCTCCATCAAAAACTGCCATCCGAGAATTATCCACGTGCTGCATCTCGTCCATGTCTAACAGTCCCTTCGCGCCGAAGCGCTCCTTCGGGTAGCTTACATGTATCAGTTGGAATGCATTTCTTGCTTCTTTTGCGGTTTTTGGGCCAACCGCAGCACACTTCAAATGCAAAGGCCACCTCAATTGATTGGCGCTTAAACTGTGAGCGACAGATAAGACAGCATTTCGACTTGAAAAGATTGCCCAGTCGAAAGAATTTTCTGAAGATAGAATTTGTGCTAGCGCTTTCGAATTTGCATTGAACACTATCTCTACCGTAGGCAAAACAACAGTTTGCCCACCTCGTCGCTCAATCTGTTGGACCATATACTGACTAAATTCCAAGGGTCGCGTAACAAGAATTCGTACACCGCTCAGTGATTCTTCTTGCGACGTGACAGATTTAACCAAATGCATCCAAAATATCCTTCGCACCTTGCTCAAATAGAGAACTTGCAATCGTTTGGGCTACATTAAGAAAGTTGTTAACTTCGCCAGTTGCTTCGGTTTGTAAAAACCGAGAGCCGTCTGGTGTTCCTAAAGCTGCAACCATGTGTACAACAGTTCCGTCTATCCTCGCATGAATTCCGATAGGTACGTGGCAGCTTCCGCCCAACTCTCGATTCGCAAATCTTTCTGCAGTTACGGCCAGATTACTATTTAAATGATTCAGAGGAGCAACTAAATCATGGCTAACACTATCATCAGAACGACACTCTATCCCAAGTGCACCCTGCCCAGGCGATGGAATATGTGGTGGATCAACCAAAACTTCTGTAATACGTTGTTTCAAACCTAAACGCTCCAATCCGGATACCGCCAAAATCGTGGCATCGAATTGGCCTTCATCGAGTTTGTTTAGTCGGGTAGGGACATTTCCACGAAGCACAACAAATTGGAGCTCGGGATTAATTTGTAAAAATTGACACTTCCGGCGTAAACTACAAGTTCCTATGGTTGCATCAGCCGGCAGAGCATAGAGTGATGGGTAGTTGTTTGAAACAAAAGCGTCAAAAGGATTCGCTCTTCGCAAAATAACCGGAATACTGAACTTGGCATCTAGATCTACAGTAACATCTTTCATCGAATGAACAGCTAGGTCAATACGATCGTCTAACAAGGCTTGTTCTAATTCTTTGATAAACAAACCTTTTCCCCCTAATTCGGAGAGCGTAACGTCCAGTCTTCGATCTCCTTCAGTTTTGATGGGAACAATTTCTACCTGAAGGCTCGGATGAGAGTGAACCAATAAGGATTCAACATGTCGTGCTTGCCATAAAGCGAGCTCGCTACTTCTAGTACCAATTCGAATGACTGGCATCACTGACAATCCTCAATCTCGCTGGCAATCAATGTTATCCACTTGCTAAGTCACCAATTCTTATCCGAATTATCTAACTGATTCAGATGTTTAGATTGGCTTTATTCATAGTATTCAATTATTGAGTAGTGTCCAAACATTATAATGAACAATCAAATCCCCAAATTCTTACGCAATGGAACCAATTCTGGCTCGTAGGTCAATCTGAAAAGCTTTTTTTGACCTGATGAAAAACAATCAGAAAAAATTATGGGCAGGGCGTTTTGAACAGACTACGGCCTCCGAGGTTGAGGAGTTCAGTGCATCTGTCGCCTTCGATAAGAGACTTTATCGACAGGATATCGCCGGTTCCATCGCACACGCTCGGATGTTGAATCATATTGGCGTACTTTCGGATGCTGAGTGGTCAGCGATCTGTGTCGGATTAAGAGAAATTCAAGCGGAGATCGAAGCAGGTACTTTTGATTGGTCAATCGAGTTGGAAGATGTTCATATGAATATTGAACATCGATTAACCGAAAAAATCGGTATTGCAGGAAAAAAACTTCATACCGGACGATCTCGAAATGACCAGGTTGCGACAGATATTCGGCTGTACGTTCGAACTGCAGTAGACACGATAGTGACCAGACTCACTGCCTTACAAATCACACTGCTCGAACAGGCGGAAGCTGAGGCAGAAACCATTATGCCTGGCTATACTCACTTACAAATTGCGCAGCCAATCACCTTCGGACATCACTTGATGGCGTGGTTTGAAATGTTGAATCGGGATCATCAGCGTTTTTTGGACGCCAGGAAAAGATTGAATCAGTCGCCATTAGGTGCTGCAGCATTGGCTGGAACTGGATTTCCAATTGATCGATCTCTACCCGCCAAAGAATTAGGATTTGAGGGACTGTGCCAAAATTCACTTGATGCAGTATCAGACCGGGATTTTGCAATTGAAGTCGCGGCACATGCAGCATTGACGATGGTTCATTTATCTCGATTCAGCGAAGAAATTATTTTATGGGCTTCCGAAGCCTATCGATTTATCAAAATATCAGACCGATTTACAACGGGTTCCAGCATCATGCCACAGAAGAAGAATCCGGACATCGCTGAACTAGTTCGCGGAAAAAGTGCTCGAGCGATCGGGAATTTGCAGTCATTGCTTGTTCTTATGAAAGCACAACCACTTGCTTACAATCGGGACAACCAAGAAGACAAAGAATCGCTGTTCGATACCATTGATACGACGATTCACTGCCTAGCAATCATGCATGAGATGTTGCTGCACACTGAACCATGCCGAGATCGAATGAGGCAAGCAGCATCTGATGGATTTTCAACAGCAACGGATTTGGCTGATTACTTAGTATCAAAGGGCGTACCGTTTCGAGACGCTCACCACGCGGTCGGTCAAATTGTTCGTTTTTGTCTCGACAAATCCTGTAATCTGGAAGCCTTATCCTTGGATGACTTACAATCGTTTCACACCTCGTTCGACACAGATGCATTGAAGTGTGCTTTGCCGGAAACTTCGGTTGCTGCACGTAGTCATGTGGGAGGAACCGCACCGAAGCAAGTCAGGATTGCTGTGAAAAAAGGTCGATCCAGATTGAACAAACTAGCGTAATATTTACCATCGACGGAAACCAACGAATGCAAACTTTCATACAAAAGCTGTTTTCAGTCATACTCATTGTGACTTTGCTTCTTGCAATCTCTAGCTGTGGAAACAAAGGTCCTTTGGTCCGTCCAGCTGCCTTAACACCAGAAGTCAATTCAATTGAAATTGAAATTTTAAGTTCACTTGCTTAAATGGATCACTTTCAGTATCGAAACGGTGATCTTTACGTCGAAGATGTGCCGTTGCGCGAAGTAGCTGATGAAGTTGGGACACCGTGTTACGTTTACTCCCCTGCAGCGATAACCCAAAACTGGCTTGAATTTAGCCAAGGATTACACAACCGCGAAGCTCAAATCTTCTATTCAGTTAAAGCCAATTCCAATCTCGCCATTTTGGCATTGTTAGCAAAACTAAATTCAGGATTTGACATCGTATCAGGTGGCGAGTTAGAACGAGTTCTGCTGGCTGGAGGTGATGCGAATCAAGCAGTCTTTTCAGGAGTTGGAAAGTCATCAGAAGAAATTCGCATTGCAATTCAATCCAATGTATTTTCATTGAATATCGAGTCGGAAGGAGAATTTAAACGCATCCGCCGCATTGCGCGAGAGCTTGGCGAAAAAGCGAACATTAGTGTCCGCGTCAATCCCGATGTCGATGCTCGAACTCATCCTCACATTTCGACGGGTTTAAAAAAAAATAAGTTTGGAGTTCCATTTTCGACTGCAAAAAAGATTTTTCGCGCAGCCAAAGATGATGATCTAACAAGAATCGTAGGCCTTGCAGTTCATATCGGGTCTCAAATGACGTCACTTGAACCAATTTCAGTTGCTCTTGAACGAATCATTGATCTTGCAGAGGAACTGCTTGAAGAAGGAATCGAAATTCAGCATTTGGACCTCGGCGGCGGCTTGGGTGTTCGTTACAGAGAAGAGACCCCACCGTCAATTGCCGAATATTGTGCTGCAATTTTGGATATTCTCGATCGTCGCGGTTGTTCTTTGTCGATTTCGATTGAACCGGGACGTTCTATCATCGCCAATACAGCTGTCCTGCTAACCAAAGTCGAATACATCAAAGACACCAGCGAAAAATCATTTGCAATTGTGGACGGTGCGATGAATGATTTGATTCGTCCAGTGCTGTACGATGCTTGGATGGAGATAAAACCAGTTTGTAAACGCAGTCTAGGCACTCCAAAGTTGTACGATGTTGTCGGACCAGTTTGTGAATCTGGTGACTTTTTGGGTAAAGACCGTCTACTAAGCATTCAACAAAGTGATCTGCTCGTGGTTTGCAATGCAGGAGCTTATGGAGCGGTTATGTCCTCAAATTACAACAGCCGACCTAGACCACCGGAAGTCATGGTTTGTAAAGATCGAATTGAAGTGGTTCGAAGGCGTGAAACGACAGCACAAATGCTAGAACTCGAATCAATGCTGACGGACATCTAATGCGACACAATATCTACCTTAGAAATTTCTAGCCATTCCATAAAACTCGATATTGGGCTCCATTGTAAGGAAGCTCGCCATGCGATTGCTCATTGCAAAAAAGGCTGAAATGGCTGCGATATCCCAAATGTCCTCGTCAGTAAATCCAGCGTCTCTTACAACTTGAAAATCCGCTTCCGTTAAATCCCAAGACTCGTTGCAAACTTTGATCGCAAAATCGAGCATCACTCTTTGCTTTCGAGAAATATCCGCTTTTCGATAATTGACAGCGATTTGATCGGAAATTTGGCCGTGTTTCTCGCGAATTCTCAAAATTGCACCGTGAGCAACCACACAATACATACAATTGTTTTCAGCTGAAGTGGCAACGACAATCATCTCCCGCTCACCTTTTGTGAGCCCGCTTTCTTTTTCCATCAGAGCATCGTGATAGGCAAAAAATGCCCTAAACTCAGCGGGACGATGTGCAAGTGCAAGAAAGACATTGGGTATAAATCCGGCTCTTTCCTGAACCGCTAGAATTCGTTCTCGAATATCGGCGGGCAGGCTTTCAAGAGCGGGAATCGGATAGTTACTCGCAGAAGCGGTTTTCATATTAGTTTAACTCCGGAGAATTTTGTGACATTAGCTACAGTGTAAAGCTAACTACGCATTCTAAGGCCTTTCGGGTCGACCAAAGGTTCGGTTACAATCTGTGCCTTTTTCGCTTTACCGATAATTTCTATATTGACATCCTTGCTAGTTCGTTTGGAAGGTGGAATATATCCAACTGCGATACTCTTTCCCACTGTATGCCCAAACGATCCTGAAGAAACGATACCGACAACTTCACCATCACAGAGAATGGGTTCGCCACCAACAGCATCTTGCTCATCAACATCAATCGTAAAACAGCTCAGACACCATTTTTGCTCTTGAGTAGACAGAGCTTGTAGTCTTTCCTTGCCTATGAAGTCGCCTTTTTCAAATCGAACAAATCGATCAAGTCCGCATTCGTAGGGATTGAACTCGGGTGTGTATTCCCGCCCCCAACTTCCATAGGATTTTTCTAGTCGTAAACTTAACAGAGCGCGGGATCCGACTAGTCCTAAGTCAAACTGCTGGCCTCGGTCAAGTACCAATTGCAATACTTCCAGTTGATGTTCACTCGGAAAATACACTTCGTATCCAAGTTCACCCGTAAACGATACTCGTAAAATCCAAGCCGTAGCAGGACCAATCTGAATTTTACGAACACTTAAAAATCGCTGAGCTTCCAGTGAAAAATCTTCACCGGTTACCGCATTCATCAGCTCTCGAGAACGCGGTCCTGAAACAGAAAATCCAACCCAATCCACTGTCATACTAGTAACATCAACACCACCTGAAAAGGCGTGCTTTCGAAACCAGCGAAAATGTGCGTTTTCTGCCGTTCCGCCACCGATGAGCAGAAATTCATTTCTTTCAAGCCGGGCAACCGTAAAGTCGGCGACTACACCACCATTTTCATGAACCATTGGTACCAAACTCATTCTTCTCATGGCCGGAAGTCGATTCGTGGTCAAGTAAGCCAACCATTCCTCGGCTCGATCACCTTTGACGATGTACTTGGCGTAGGCTGAAGTGTCAAGTAAACCTACACTAGAACGAACGACTTTGCATTCATCGGCCACAGGTTCGAACGATTCCGTTCTTCGGAAAGAGTAGGTTTCCTTTGGCTCCATGCCGGCGGGTGCAAACCAAAGAGGCACCTCCCAACCGTACTGATGTCCAAACACAGCACCTTTGTCTTTGTGAAGGTCCCAAGCAGGGCGCGTTCGAACGGGTCGGCCCGCAGCGCGTTCTTCGTATGGGAAGAAGATCCGAAACCGAGATTGATAATTATCGGCTGTCGTGTCCAGCACATACTCTGGTGTAGTCCAATCTCCAAAGCGAGCAACATCAATAGACCACAAATCCAGCTTCGGTTGCCCATCTAGAATCCACTCTGCCAAAGATAATCCTAATCCACCACCGACACTGAACCCTGGAATGAGCCCACCGATAATAAAATAGTTCGTGAGTTGTGGAACTTCTCCAAACAGCGGAAACAAATCTGGTGTCCAAATCATCGGACCGTTAACGATTCGTTTGATGCCTGCGGTTTCCAGACAAGGCATGCGATGCATGGCACGACTTACATTGTCAAAAATTCGTTCTAGATCATTGGGAAGAAGATCATGGCCAAAATCCAGTGGCGTCCCATCGACAGCCCAATGACGCCCACCTTTTTCATATGCTCCAACTAGCAAACCTTTGCCTTCTTGGCGCAGGTAGTATTCACCATCGTTATCGTGAATCAGTGGGAACTCTCGTTTTAGTGCTTCGATTTCAGGGATGTTTTCCGTAACGAAATACTGATGTTCCATCGGCATCAGAGGTAGATTTAAGCCAGCCATTTTGCCGACTTCTCGACCCCACAACCCAGCACAATTCACCACAAATCGAGCTTCGATTTTTCCCTGTGGAGTTTCAACCATCCAACCACCATTCGATTGCTGTACAGTGGCAACCACAGGACTATTGCGATAGATCGTCGCGCCATATTTTCTGGCACCTGCAGCATAGGCATTGGTGACTCCACTCGGATCGATGTGTAATTCGTTAGGCTCATACATCGCAGAGTAAACCCCATCCAGATTGATTAATGGGTTCATCTCTTTGACATCTTCTAGAGAAATTTGCTCAAATTCGAGACCCAAGTACTTCGCTTTTGAAGATTGAATCGTTATCTGATCATGACGTTCAGGTGAAGTAGACAAATAAATTCCACCTACTGGATGGATACCACAAGACTGTCCAGTTTCCTCTTCAAGCTCTGGGTAGAGAGTCACTGTGTAATAGTGAAGTTTCGAGAGATTGGCGTTGTCTTGCAAGACATGAGTATTACCGGCAGCATGCCAGGTTGAACCTGAGGTAAGTTCGGAGCGTTCCAACAATACTACATCGGGACAACCGCGTTTGGCTAAGTGGTATGCGACACTACAACCGGCGACACCGCCACCAATAATTGCCACTTCTGCTGTCCTTTTCACTTACTACGTTCCTTTTATATTTCTCAATTATTGAACAATTGTGCGGTACTGCTTCTTACGAATCTTGATAAAATCGTCTAGTTCTTCGAGGATACCAGGCTCCAGAGCTGGTGGCTCGTAGTCTTGAAGTAATTGCCGATAGATTTTGTGTGCACGCTGTGTTGCATCCACAGCACCGTCCTCAAACCAAGTTTCAAAATTTCGCCAGTCAGACAAGATCGGTCGATAAAATTCCGTTTCATAACGCTCCATGGTTTGCTGTGCACTAAAGTAGTGACCACCTGGACCCACTTCTTTCATCGCATCGATACCTAAAGTGTCCTCATTGATCTCGACGGGACTTAAGACTTGGACCAATCCTTGTAGCATTTCAGCGTCAATGATAAATTTTTCAAAAGATGCGCATAACCCACCTTCTAACCATCCAAGTGCATGATGAACTAGATTGGAGTGTCCCCAAACCGCGCTCCAGATCGCCATTTGAGATTCGTAGGCGGATTGAACATCCGGCGCATTAGAAGCGTTCACGTTAGACGATCGGTACGGTACATTGTAAAGCCTCGCGAACTGCCCACCAATCAACGTAGCTTTCACATATTCTGGAGTTCCAAATGCCGGAGAACCCGTTTTCATATCAACATTGGAGGTGAAACCACCATAAATCACTGGAGCTCCTGAATTTACCATTTGCGAAAACGCTAACCCCGCCAAAGCTTCCGCGTTTTGTTGTGTAAGAGCGCCCGCTAGCGTAATCGGGGCCATGGCTCCTGCCAAGGTAAACGGGGTAATCGTAACGACTTGATTTAACTGAGCTAACTCAATAATACCCCATAACATGGGTTTGTCGTACTGGAGCGGTGAATTGGCATTTACTACGGTGAACATGCTCGGTTCTGTTGCGAGTGTATCCAAATCAACACCGCGGCTGATACATGTGACCTTAATCAAGTCTTCGACCCGAGCTCGCCCAAGTGAATAACTTCGAAATACTTTGTCTGTTAAAGTTACAGCAGCTCGCGCAGTATCTAGATGTCTAGTTTTAAAATCTAAATCGAGAGGCTCTACCGGGTGCCCCGATGTTGCATGCGCAATATTTATCGATTGCGCTAGTCGAACGAAATTACAGTAGTCTTCAAATGTGCCAGCGCGACGGCCACTGACGATATCGCTCGCGTTTGGAGGGCCTGCAACCGTCGAAAAGGTAAGCCACCGTCCTCCAATTCTTAAGTTGTGGGCGGGATTTCGGGCATGGATCGTAAATTCATTTGGTGCTGTCTTCAAGGACTCCAAAATTAGTCCTCGATCAAATCGAACACGGTTTCCATCAATCTCGACATCAGCACCCGCTTTGCGGAGTATCTCTTTCGCTTCGGGGAGCAAAAAATTGACTCCAATCTCCTCAAGTACTGTTAATGAAGCTTCATGAATTGTCTGAACTTGTTCTTCGGACAAAAGTTCAACAGGTGGATATGGGTTTTCGACCTGTCGAAATGGCAGCTGTTCAATGGCTGGCTGAATTGATGAAGTTCGCCGTCGTTGGTGTCTTGAAGGGGCCATTTTAAATGAGGATATGTTTGCGCTTTCGAAATGCGATAACTTTTATCAATTGATGCATCAGAGGATCGAATCTGTATCTACAAACCAAACTAATTTTCTATGTTCAAAATTCGCAACCGATGCGACATTCTAAATTGTCTTTCAAAAAATTTAATTGTACCTTCAATCAACCCTCGAGTGACTCTCAGAAATCATCAAACTCAGCATCGATTACAATCAATCATTCTGAAACAATGAGTACTCGTGAAGACCAACCATTTTGAATTTTTTCATTCATCACACTAGTTAGGGCAGTGAACTTCCCGCCTAAATTGAAGTGATAGAATATTTAGCCTAAATTTGTTCAACGCATACTTCAGCATCCATGATTAAATCGAAAGACCCGTTACTCCAACCATTTCAATTGAAGCATCTCGAGCTCAAAAATAGAATTATGAGTACGAGCCACGAACCTGCATATTCTGAAGATAAGCTACCCAAGTTGCGTTACCAACTTTATCACGAGGAAAAAGCGAAAGGAGGGCTTGCCATTACGATGTTTGGTGGCTCCACTTTGGTGGATCGAGACTCGCCACCCGCATTCGGTAATCTTTATGCTGGGTCAGATGAAATTGTCCCGTATTTCAAACAATTATCTGCACGAGTGCATCGTCATGGTGCCGCAATAATGTGTCAAATTACTCACTTGGGTCGACGAACTTCACCTTACACCGAAGACTGGCTACCAACGATTGCTGCATCTTGCGTGCGTGAGCCTGCCCATCGGTCCTTTCCAAAGGAAATGGAACGTGAAGACATGATTCGTGTTGCCAAAGCCTACGGGGCCGCGGCAAGACGTTGTGTTGATGGAAATCTAGATGGAATAGAAATTGAGGGATATGGTCACTTACTTGACGGATTTTGGTCGACTCTCACGAATCGTCGCAAAGACAACTACGGTGGAACATTAGAAAATCGGCTGCGATTTACTCATGAAGTGATCAATGAAGTCCGTAATCAAGTGGGGAAGGATTTCATTGTTGGCATTCGAATGGTTATCGATGAAGATTTAGAGGGTGGTATACATTTCGAAGAAGGGATGAAAATCGCGGACATTCTCACAAATACCGGACAGCTAGACTTTATCAACATAATCAAGGGCCATGTAGATACGGATGAGGGACTGTCGCACGTGATCCCAAATATGGGTTCGCCAGCTGGGCCACATCTTGAATTTTCAGCTGCAGTACGCTCAGAACTTCGATTACCAGTTTTTCATGCTGCTCGCATCGCGGATGTAGCAACTGCGCGTCATGCAATTGTAAGTGGATGCGTCGATATGGTGGGGATGACTCGAGCACATATGGCAGACCCCCACATTGTCAATAAAATCGAACAAGGGATTGAAGATCAAATTCGACCATGCGTCGGTGCCGGCTATTGTATTGATAGAATTTATGAAGGTGGCGAAGCGTTGTGTATCCACAATCCTTCAACCGGACGCGAAGAGACGATTCCTCATAATTCCAAAACAACAAAACAAAAAAAGCGAATTGTCGTCATAGGCGCAGGACCCGCTGGTCTTGAAGCTGCAAGAGTCTGCGCAGAACGAGAACATGATGTCGTTCTGATGGAAGCTACTGATCAGCCGGGTGGTCAGGTTCGCATTGCATCGCAAGTTAAACGAAGGCGGGAGCTGATGGGTGTAGTCGATTGGCGCTATGCCCAACTGCAAAGACTAGCGGTTGATATGAGATTCAATTGCTTCGCGGATGAAAGCGTCGTGCTTGACGAAGCACCGGATGTCATACTCGTCGCGACCGGAGGAACTCCCAACGTTTCATTTCTTCGCTCTGGTGAGGAACTGGTTACCACGACTTGGGATGTGTTAACCGGAATGAGCCGAGCTCATAACAACGTACTGATTTATGACGATAACGGCCAACATCAAGGAATTTCCTGTGCCGAATACATCATTTCGAAGGGTTCATCTGTCACGCTAGTAACTCCCGATCGCATGGTCGCCCAAGAAGTCGGTGGCACCAACTATCCAGTCTACTTGAAGATTTTCGAAGAGAACAATGCTGAAATGATTGTTACGCAACGACTGATGTCTGTTCGTAGCGAAAACGGCCAGTTGATTGGTACGTTTTTCAATGAATTCAGTCATGCAACGACTGAAATTGCCGCTTCTCAAATCATAGTTGAACATGGCACCCTTCCGAACGACGAAATCTATTTTGATTTGAAACCAAATTCAAGCAATCTAGGTCAAGTAGACATTGACTCATTGGTATCTACTAAGCCCCAAAATTTAGTTTTAAACGAAGAAGGTAATTATCAATTGTTTCGTTTGGGTGACGCAGTGTGTAGCAGAAACATACATGCCGCGGTTTACGAGGCCATTCGACTTTGCCAACATATCTAAATGACTCGAGAAAGCTTTGATATAGCCATCATTGGCGGAGGTATTGCAGGAGCTTCGGTTGCAGCGTTTCTAGCATGCGAGGGTGCCAAGGCAGCACTTTTCGAAATGGAGAGCTCACTCGCCTATCACACAACGGGGCGAAGTGCTGCCTTATTGACTCCCAATTATGGTCCCAATTCCATGCGAGCTTTTGCCTCGATTGCTGTTGAATTTTTTCTGAATCCACCGCTTGATACAGATGACCCGCTCATCACGCCGAAAAGGGTTGTGTCTGTGGTTGCAGAACAAGATTTGTTAGAAATCGAACGCCCTCCCGGTAGTATGTGGTGGAATGAGGAACAAGTTTTGGAAAAAGTGCCTTTTCTGAGGAAAGGAAAGTATATCGGTGCAGTCGTTGATGAGAGTGTATGTAGTATTGATGTACACGGATTACACTCCTTGTACATAAAAATGTTCAGAAAAGAGGGTGGAAAAGTTTTTCGTTCATCGCCCGTTACTAGCTTGGAACGTTCGCTAAGTGGATGGGAATTGACAGCCGGTAATAACACATATTCTAACGAAGTTGTCATTAACGCGGCGGGAGCTTGGGGAGACCAGATCGCTAGCTTGGCTCAAATTCCTCCTGTTGGACTCTTGCCAAAACGTAGAACCGTCGTCGTAGTAAACGATGAACAGTTTAAGAATGTTGACTTCGACTGCTTACCATTTGTAGTGGTTGAACCTGATTTTTTGTACTTTCAGAACTTTGGGCGTGGTCAACTGATGATGTCACCTGCTGATCAAACGCCGAGCCAAGCCTGTGATGCGCAGCCGGATGAAATTGATATTGCAGTGACGATCGCACGATTTGAACAATGCACAGATTTGAAGGTCAGGCGCATTGATCACAGTTGGGCCGGCTTGCGTACTTTTTCACCAGATTTGGATCCCGTGATCGGTTGGGAACCGAATGAAGACGGGTTTTTCTGGTTAACGGGACAGGGTGGTTACGGTGTCTTCACTTCACCCGGCATCGGTCAGTATGCAGCCGCAATCATAACCAATTCTTCACTCTCGGAATTGTTCAAATTGTCTCCTTACAACTTTGATCTACTCTCTCCGAGAAGATTTAGGTTGAACGATTCGAGCACAGGCTAAACAAAAAATTCACAAGCACAGAAGTGCTTGTTGAAGATCCTGAATAAGATCATCGACGTTCTCGATTCCAACCGAGAGTCGAATTAAATTGACTGGAACTTTGCTGTTTGGGCCTTCGACAGTTCTACGGTGCTCGATGAGACTTTCGACACCACCGAGCGATGTCGCACGCACAAAGAGTTTCGTTGAGGACACAAACTTCCGCGCAGCTTGTGCACCATCTTTCATTTGAATCGACATCATACCGCCAAATCCATTGGTCATTTGTCGTTTGGCAATTTCATATGAATGATGGCTAGGCAAGCCAGGGTACAAAACCCGTTCAATCGCATCTTGAGTCTCAAGAAATTCCGCAATTTGTAAGGCACTGGCGGAAGAACACTCGTAGCGTAAAGCGAGAGTGCGCATTCCTCTCAAAAGCAACCAAGCTTCAAATGATCCGAGCAATCCACCTGTCAATCTTCGCACTTTAATGATATCTTCCCAGCGTTCATCCAACTCCTTTGTAACCAAAACCCCAGCATTTAGATCACTGTGTCCATTCAAATACTTCGTTGCGGAATGAAAAACAATATCCGCGCCAAGTTCAAGGGCACGTGTAGTGATTGGCGGTGCTACGGTACAGTCGACTGCCAATGCAGCACCCACCTTGTGAGCCGATTCGGCGGCTGCCGCTATGTCGATTACATCCCATGATGGATTGATTGGTGACTCGATCCAAACCAAAGATGTGACTCCCGCTTGCAAAGCTCGAGCCAAATTGTCTGGGTCAGAAGGGTCAAATAGGGTTAATCCGATGTTTCTTTTTTTCGAAATTCGCCGCAGCCAATCTACGGTTCCGTGATACATCACTTTCGGTGCCACAATATGCTCACCAGAATTGATGGTTTCAAACACAGCGGCGATGCCGGCTAACCCGGACGCAAAAAATAAAGCTTGTTTGCCACCCTCCAACTCTGTTATGACTTGCTCAAGCTGGTTATAGCTAGGATTATTGAATCGACCATAAACGTACTCTCCAATAAGCTCCAACTGTTGGTCTCTAGCGAAGGTAACAGAAGCATCGATTGGTGGTACGATTCCACCGTTTTGTGAATTGATATAGTGCCCCGCCTGGGCCAATAAGGTTTTGTAGTCGTTCATCTAAGTTCAGATATTCTTTGTTGTTGCTTTATGACTCACTCAATTGTTTAACGAGCTGAATTAAGTCTGTAGGGCGATGTACTTCAAAGTCTGGACAAGCAGTACGCAACCAATCCATCCGATGCCATCCCCAACTGACTGCAATGGAAATTACCTGTGCAAGTTTACTTTGCTGAATATCACTGACAGTATCGCCAATCATACATGTTCGAGCCGCACTTCCTTCATATTTGTCAATCAATGAACGGATTTTGGAGGATTTTGATCCCTCCGTATCCCCGCCTACAATTTCGCACATGTATTGTAGAACGCTGTGTTTCTCCAAAACTTCGGAGACCACTCGTTCGGATGTCGCAGATACGACTGCCATATTTCCGAAGCTTCTCAATTGCTGAATGACTTCCACCATGCCAGGAAATACTGGAATTTCCAAAGCCCTTCGATACAGCTCTTTTTCGATCCCGAGAATAAAATCCCGGGTTAAACATTCTTCTACGCCGGCAACTTCGGTGATTTCAGGGATGGACATGGTTTTTATGTTTCGCAAATCCTCTGGTCCAAAAGTAACGGGTTGATTCAATTGTCTGCCAGCAAAAGTGACTGCTTCAGCAAAAAGATCGATACTGTCGACGATGACCCCATCGTAATCAAACAAAATAGTAAAGCTCAAAACGAAAACACCCACTCTTTGCGAATGAAGATATAGGTGATGTTCTTCAAACCTAGGTTCCGGGTTTAGTGAATTTCACGTCGATATACACGTTTACCTAGGCTCCAAGTTTCTCGAACATTGAATGTGTCGCCGAGAATCACAAGAGCAAACAAAGTTTCTTCTACTGATTTAGACGCTTCGAGTTTACGCTGAATTAGAGGATTATTCCCCGCGTCCAGTACTAGGAAATCTGCTTCTTTGTTTTTTTCAAAACTACCGATATGACGATCTTGATGTAAGACACGAGCACCACCAAGAGTGACCAAATAAAATAGATCATAGACGCTGATGCTCTCACCTCTCAGTTGTGCGACCTTGAAGAGTTCATGCATCGTTCGTAGCATGGAAAAACTTGTTCCACCTCCGACGTCCGAGCCGAGAGACAACTTAATTCCGTAGTCTCGCAACCGATTGTGTTGAACCAAACCACTTCCCAGGAATAAGTTTGAGGTAGGACAAAGTGCAGCCCGGGCGCCAGCGTCGCTCAAGCGCTTACTTTCAGAATCACTTAAATGAATGCAGTGCGCAAAAACAGAGTGATCCATTACCAAACCATAAGACTCATAGACTTCAAGGTAGTCGGAACAGCTTGGAAACAAATCGAGTGTCCACTCAATCTCTTCCAAAGTTTCCGATAAATGAGTATGAAAAAGCATATCTGGGTATTTTCGCACGAGTCCACCACAAGCCTGCATCTGTTGTTCTGTGGAAGTTCCAGCAAATCGAAGCGTCACAGAATAAGACAAACGACCTGTTCCATGCCACTTCTCGATCAGTGCTTCGGTTTGAACAATCCCTTTTTGTTCTCCATCCAGTAATCCAGACGGTGCATTTCGATCCATCAAAACTTTCCCACCGATCATTCGTAACCCGCGACGGTGTGCTTCGTGGAAAAATTGATTGGCTGATTCGATGTGTACCGTTGGATAAACTTGTGCGCAAGTTGTTCCATTGCGCAGCAGCTCATCAAAAAATTCTGTGGCCACTATAGCTGCATAATGCTCGTCTTCGAAGCGCAATTCTTCAGGAAAAGTATGTCGATTAAGCCATTCGATTAAGCCCGAAGCGGGTGACCCAATGATCCTGGTTTGCGAATAATGTACGTGGCAGTCAACGAATCCAGGGCAAATTAAACTATCTGAATAATGGTGAACCGGGATACTTGCTTCAATCTGTTGAAGTAATTCAGCAGCAGACCCAAGTTGTTGAATATTTCCGTCTTTGATTAGCAATAAACCATCTTCTAAATACTGCCAAGCATTGGTTTCATAAGCTGGATCACCTGTGGTGTGAAAAATTGAACCGCGAACTGCAAATTCACTCATATCAGTGTTTTTTTGAATTTGTGAGATTTGTACGTAGTTCGAGGGCATTTGTAACCAAATGCCCTCGACAAATTCGATCAATTCGATGAACTATTTCGGAACAGAACCGTCAACGCCCATGATGTAGTAAGCCATGGTAAGTAATTCGCCATCACTCATGACCTCGCCTGCTGCGACAACCTCATTGCCCTCTTGGTCCAGAATTGGTCCTGTAAATGGGTGAAGTTCGCCTGCAGTGATCGCTGCAGCCGTAGCCTTTGCATCGGCAATGACATCGGCGGGTAAGGATACTTCGTTGTAGTCAGACATTTCGACCATACCCTCGGTCATACCGTCCCAAACATCGACTGATTCCCAAGTTCCATCCAAAGCTGCTTTTGCGCGAGCGACGTAATAGGGCGCCCAATTGTCAATAATTGCAGTTAGATGGGCTGTGGGTGCAAACGCATGCATATCGGAGGCTTGCCCAAAAGCGAGAATACCACGTTCTTCGGCAACCTGTAGTGGGGCCGGAGAATCTGTATGTTGAGTCAAGATATCCGCGCCTTGATCAATCAAAGTTTTCGCAGCGTCGCCCTCTTTGCCGGGATCGAACCAAGTACTCACCCAGACTACTTTCACTTTCGCGTCAGGATTTACACTGTGTAAACCTAAAGTGAACGCGTTAATACCTCGAATAACTTCTGGAATTGGAAAAGAAGCGATATACCCAACAGTATTCGACTTTGTCATCGCGCCAGCGATGCGACCAATTACATATCTGCCTTCGTAAAAACGTGCGGAATAGGTTGAAACATTATCGGCTCGCTTGTATCCGGTTGCGTGCTCGAAGTGTACATCAGGGAACAACTTAGCGATCTTGACTGTTGGATTCATGTAGCCGAACGAAGTTGTGAATATCAGTTTATTGCCATCGGCAGCTAGTTGCCTGATAACTCGCTCTGCATCCTGACCTTCAGGAACAAATTCAACATAAGTGGTTTTGACTTTATCGCCCAATTCCTCTTCGATTGCTAGTCTTCCTTCGTTGTGTTGGTAAGTCCAACCGTGGTCTCCGACTGGCCCAACATAAACAAAGCCGACCTTTAGTGGTTCTTCTGCAACAGAAGTCAATGGTGTCATCATTGCAAATACCAAAGAAATGGCAATGATTAGTAGACGTCGCATAATTTTCTCCATTTGATAGCTAAGTATTTGTTTTTTAATGAAAAAGTTTCAAGAAATTCAGCAAATCGTTCGTTCTCGTACAAAATTTACTGATTACTAGGTGTGTATCGTGTGCAATCAATATTTGCAAAAATGATTTTATAGCAGAATCAATACAGTAAAGATTTTTTGTTTCTTAACACTGAAATTTACGTTGACAAAAGCCTTCAAATTTCTGGTCATGAACGATCTGAAGTGAAATTTGGTTGATACTCTAAGGAATCCAAAATCTCATCGATTCGGTCAAGCGATTCACTCGTCGCCAAACCCTTCTCCCGTGAAATTAGAACTGTCGCTTTTGCTAACTGCCGATACAGTTCTAATTTTCCTGGAAAATTATCCTTGATCGAGTCTAAATGCCCTTCAATCACGTTGGCATCCCCACGCGAAATCGGCCCTGTTAAAGATTTAGTCGTTCCTTCTTCAAACAAACTATCAACTATAGATCTAATGCTTGGTTGAAGAATCGTTAGCAAAGAATTGTGATCCATTCCGACTCGAGTAAAAAGTTCCAAACCCGTATGAATTACAGTCGTAACGTAATTTGAAACAAACACGGCAGCGGCATGGTACTCTGATTTCGAAACATCACCCAAGTCAAAGGGGTTTGACCCGATTTTCTCAAATGCTCGATGCAAAAAGATTCGAGCGTCTGGGTGTCCCTCCATCGAACAGTACGAACCCGGTACTGCCCGAATGGCAAGTTTAGGATCTGAAAAAGTTACCATCGGATGTGTACTAGCTATCAGCGCACCTTGCCGTGCTACTGAATTCAATACGAGGTACGACAACGACCCACTTGCATGAAACACAATTTTGGACTTGAAATTTCCAACGCATGCTAGATTATCCGCAATTGATTCGATACTCGCATCGGCGGCGGAAATAAATGTGACATCGACTTCTCGCAAATCATGCATATTGCCAACAGGACGACCTGCCCCGATAAATTCCACGGCTTGTTCTGAACTCGCAAGGGAACGATTCAAAACATCAACCACGCGGAAGACTTCGTGTTCATGGAACAATCGCGTGATCGCCTTGCCAAGACGACCGCAACCGATTACGGATAAGGTAGGTATCGAATTTTTACCGAACTCCATATTGAATATTATCAATCACTTAGCTTGCCAGTAACTCGTCAGCGGCAACTCGCAAAAATCGAGTTACATCTGATAGTAAACCTGGATTTGCTGCACAGTGTCCGAAATCTGATTCAATGACTCTCAATTCAGCGTTAGGCATATGTGAAGCTTCAAATGCGTTGTCTTCTGGTGGAAAGTAGAGATCCGTTGCGCACGGCGCGACAATAGCCCGAGCAGTAATTGATTTCAAGGCTTGAATAAAATCACATTTGTATAAGTGGTTTGCACTGACATCACCATGCTGCCAGGTCACTAGCATCGCCATCAAGTCATTTGCATCCCAAAGAAGATGATCTTTTTCCCAATAATGAAATACATCATCAATCGATTTGAAACCAAAATTCTTGTACAGTTTGTCGCGAAAGAACGCTTGCGAATACGCCCAACCCGCATATACACGCGCAAAAGCTTTTACGCCCTTCACAGGCTGACGCTCGTAATTGCCTCCGTTCCACTCACTGTCCGCAGTCAAAGCAGCCTTTACACCTTCCAAAAACACCTGATTGTGAGCTGAGGTCTTAGCTGAGCCACAGTAGGGAAGAATCGCTCCAACTCGATCAGGATACTGTGCGGCCCATTGAAAAGTTTGCATCGCTCCCATTGACCAACCGATTACTAGTCGAATTTGTTCGATTCCCCAAAGTTCTTCTAGCATCAGTTGCTGAAGATGAACGTTGTCAAACAGCGTAACGACAGGAAAGTTTGCCCCGTTCAGAGGTTCAGAAGTGTTACTTGGGGATGACGAGATACCGTTACCAAGCATGTTGGGGACAACAATGAAATAACGTTCAGGATCTAAAACACGGTCACTACGAATCACACGAGAGTTACTTCTGTGGGTGCCCGTGTAGTAAGTCGGCATGACGATGACATTGTCCTTCGCCGAATTCAATCGCCCGTGTGTTTGAAATGCAAGTCGAACCTTCGAAAATGACGCTCCAGATTGAAGTTCAAACTGTCTGCGCTCGTATGTTTTGTAGTCTTTTGGCATTTAAAAGTTAGAAAAATTTCAAATACCGATCAACTTCCCAATCTGAAACATGATTGTGATATTCCTCCCATTCACTACGTTTGAACTCGACGTAAGTTTTGAACATCAAATCTCCCATAACTTGTTTACTTAATGGGTCTTTTTCGAAACAATTAATTGCTTGTTCAAGCGTACGTGGCAGGTATGAAACTCCGAGCTCAGCAAGCTCTTGATCTGACTTTAGGTACATATTGTCGGTATGCGGTGAACCTGGATCCAGCCTCTCCCGTATACCTTCGAGTCCAGCTGCAAGAACCATCGCCCCACCCAAGTACGGATTGTTGGAAATGTCTGCTGCTCGTAGTTCGACGCGACCACCTCCCAATGGAACCCGTACAGCATTGGTTCTATTGTTGTTACCGAAACAAGCAAAAACCGGCGCCCAGGTAAAGCCAGACATACTCCCTTCTTTAATGAGACGCTTGTAGCTATTCACGGTTGGAGATATCACCGCGCAAAGAGCCGGCAAATGCTTCAAGATACCACCAATAAAGTAATAACCAAGTTGGGATAACCCACAACCTCGTTCATCGTCACAGGACTCAAAAAGATTTTTGCCACTATCAATATCTGCCAGTGACATGTTGTAGTGAGCCCCACTACCAGCACGGTCTGGAAAAGGTTTCGGCATAAATGATGCGAAATACCCGTGTTGATGTGCAATTTCCTGCACGAGTAAACGAAAGAAAACGAATCGGTCCGCCATGGTCAATCCGTCGAAATAACGAAAATCAATCTCGAACTGTCCATTCCCATCTTCATGATCAAAGGAGTAAACATCGTAGCCCAAACCATTCAGCTCCGCCACGATCTTTTCCAGTAGTTCAAAACTGTCGAGAGTCGAACGGACATCATAGGCTGGCTTGGCTAGATCATCGCGTGGGCCAATCGGACCAAAGCTTGAGCTATTGATTTGTTTTAGCAAAAAGAATTCTGGTTCTATCCCAAAATTGAACTGAAATCCTAAATCACTTGCTTGCTTCAACACATTTTTAAATCTGGTGCGCGAACAGGCTTCAAACGGAACTCCTTCACAAAAAAGATCACTTGCGTACCAAGCTACCTCCGGCTGCCAAGGCAAAATTAGACATGACTTAGGTTCTGGGTGAGGTGAAACTTCTTCATCGCTTACTTCCTGAGGAACACCATCGAGTGCTGCACCCGTGCAAAGCTCCGAGCCCTGCATCATTCGGCTCAAATGTGAAATGGGTACAAACTTTGATTTTGAAATTCCGTGAATATCTACATAGCTCGCAAGAACATACTTTACGCCTTGAGCTTTCAAGCGATTTGATTCGTCTTCGTATACCGATTGATTCATGTCAAAAACCAATAATTTGTAATGATCGCTCTTTCAGACGATCTTTAATCTGAAAGTAGATAGTGTAAAGGCCAAGATGTCCTTCAGTAATCTCGACTACACTACGAACGATCGGACGTAAATTGAGATGAATTGACTCGCGAATGAAACGAAGTCGTTTCAAGTATTTGGATGAAAAATCTTCCCAATACATGCGGGGGCATTCAGTTTTACGCGTGTTGCATTTCGAGAAATCAAGACAAGTACCAAAATCGTAATTAGATAAGGCAACATTGAAAGGATTTGGGCCGGTAGACGTACACCAATCCCTTGTAAATGGAGTTGAAAGATTGTGATTGCACCAAATAAATAAGCACCAATCAGAAGACGACCTGGTTTCCAAGTGGCGAACACAACAAGTGCAAGTGCAATCCAACCGCGACCTGCAGTCATCTGCTCCACCCACATCGGAGTATATGAGATCGACAAAAATGCACCTCCTAAGCCGGCCATCGCGCCGCCAAACATCACAGCCAGAAAACGAATTGTGATTACCGGGTAACCGATTGAGTGTGCGGCATCATGAGATTCACCAACAGCCCGAAGAACCAATCCAGGTTTGGAATGATTCAGAAACCAATGAACGGCGATCACCATAATCACCGAAAAATAAATGAGTATGTCTTGCGAGAATAACAAAGGTCCTATGAGTGGGATATCTCCTAAGACAGGAATATCGAGAGCAGGTAGTTTGTCAATCGGTAAGCCAATGAAAGGAATTCCAATTAATGAACTCAGACCAACTCCAAACAATGTTAGTGCCAGCCCAGATGCAACCTGATTGGCCAAGAACAGAAGTGTTAAAACACCAAATAATAATGACATTGTGATGCCTGCCATTGCTCCGGCCAAGATTCCAAGTGCCCAACTCCCGGTCGTCAAGGTAACAATAAAGGCACATACAGCACCTACCAACATCATTCCTTCCACACCTAGATTTAACACGCCGGATTTTTCAACAATCAGTTCGCCTGTGGCTGCTAGCAACAATGGAGTTGCTGCGCTCACTACGGTCAATAAAATTAATTCAGTGGTTGTAATCAAAACTTTAAATCCAACTTTGTCTAGTTTGTTGCTCTGGCAAATTTGATCTCTAGCCGATAATTGACGAATAAGTCACATGCCAATAAGAAAAACAAGAGCATTCCCTGGAAGACACCGGCAATTGCCAGCGGTAAACCAAGCTTAATTTGTACAGATTCGCCACCCAAATAGGAAAGGGCAAGTACTAAACTAGCAAACAGAATCCCCGCCGGATGAAGCCTGCCCAAAAAGGCAACGATAATTGCTGCAAATCCGTAACCAGGTGAAATATTTGGTTGCAGCTGATTGATTAGACCAGATACTTCAATCGTTCCCGCGAGTCCTGCCAAACCACCTGCTCCTAGTAGCACATACCAAACTGTACGACTGGATTGAACTCCCGAATATCGAGCAGCATCCGGTGCTAACCCCGCCACTTTTAGCTGAAACCCGGTAATTGTCCTCGACAAAATAATCCACCCTGTGGCGATTACCAAAACTGAAAAGAAAACCCCCGCGTGTAATCTAGTCCCACTCAACAAGTTCGGAAGTATCGCTGCGTCCTGAAAAAATACGCTTTCTGGGAAATTAAATCCTGCTGGATCTCGCCAAGGACCATGAACCAATGTGCTCAACAGCAAAGTGGCTACGTATACCAACAATAAACTAGTGAGAATTTCGTTTGTATTGAATCGAGTCTTCAAAAATGCTGGAATCGCCGCCCAAGCCATACCGCCGAGTATCCCCATGATCAAAATCGCGGGTAACATCAAAAAGTTGTCCCACTGCGGAAAATAGATGACGAGAGCACCACCGGTGAGTGCACCAAAGGTTAACTGTCCTTCTGCACCGATATTCCAAACATTGGCCCGAAATCCCATGGACAATCCGACCGCGATGATCGCGAGCGGACTCGCTTTAATGATAAGTTCACAAACTCCATACAAATCGCTTATCGGGCTGATAAAAAATGTGTACAGAGCTTCCAATGCTGGATACCCCAAAAAATAGAAGAGAATGCAACCAGACACCAAACTTAAAAAAAGTGCTAGCAGAGGTGTCAACCAAATCATTTTCTGGGAATGAGATTGTCTTTTTACCAGTTTAAACATGGCTCGAAATCCGTTCTGGTGTTTCAATATTTACACCACCCATCAACAAACCGATTTTTTCTGCGTTTAGAGTTTTGACGGAATGGGAATTCGAAAGTTGTCCTGCAAACATAACCGCGATGCGGTTGCACAATTGCATGAGTTCTTCTAAATCTTGAGAGATTACGAGAACAGCTGTTCCATTCGCTGCCAAATCCAATAAAGCTCTGTGAATTGCGACTTGTGATCCGGCATCTACACCCCAAGTCGGCTGAGCGGCGATCATTACCTTTGGATATTGCAAAATTTCACGTCCGAGCAGGAATTTTTGCAAATTTCCCCCAGATAAACTGCCAGCATCTGAACCAACTCCAGAGTGGCGCACATCGAACTCATCACAAATCTTCTGAGCAAATTCACGGGCGTTCGAGTAATGCATCCATAATCGGCTCGTTAAATCGTATTTCTTATGTCCCCCTAAAAACACGTTTTCAATCAAAGACATATTGGCTACCGCACCATGCCCAAGACGTTCTTCTGGAACGATGGCTACTCCGAGATCTCGTCGCTTACGGATTCCTAGTCTTCCACATGGTATTCCGACAACTTGAACAACAGATTCTGAATCCGCTAAGACTTCTCCAGAAAGAATTCGCATTAATTCTTCCTGACCGTTACCTGCTACGCCGGCGATACCGAATATCTCACCGGCTCGCACATCAAATTCAATGTTCTTTAGAGAAACACTTCGTTCAGTTTCTGCAATCTGAGACAATCCGCGAACGCTAAAAATAGATTCTCCGGTTTCTTTGGTGTCGTATTCAGGTGGATTTAAAGACCTACCAATCATCATCTCAGCGAGGCTTCGTGTATCTTCCTGAGTTGGATCGCACTCTGCGACAACGCGACCACGACGCAAAATGGTAGCATGGTGGCACATAGTTCGAATTTCTTCCAGCTTGTGACTGATATACAAGACTGAACAGCCTTGGCTAGCTAGTTTTTTTAGTACTTCGAATAAAGAATCTGCTTCTTGAGGTGTGAGTACAGAAGTCGGTTCGTCCATTATGAGCAGCTTCGGCGATTGAAGCAAACATCGAACAATTTCGACTCGTTGTCGTTCGCCAACAGATAGAGAAAATACATTGCGATCGGGATCGAGTCCAAGTCCATACTGATCTGAAACTCGTCGAATTTCATCGGCGAGAGCATCTTTCTTTAAGTCTAAGTCGACGGCAAGCTCGATGTTTTCCCGAACAGTCATGGCTTCAAACAAAGAAAAGTGTTGAAAAACCATGCCTATGCCAATCTTGCGGGCTTGATTTGGACTAGTTACTTTGACAGGCATACCATTCCACTTCATAGAACCAACATCTGCTGCGTAATACCCATAAATTATTTTTACAAGGGTACTCTTGCCTGCACCATTCTCACCTAGCAATGCATGAATCTGCCTCTTCTCAATCAAAAGATCGACAGAGTCGTTGGCAATAACTCCCGGAAAAGCTTTGGTGATTCCCTTCAATTCAAGCAGCGGTACTTCGTCAGTCACAAGTCATTCCTAATGTGCAATATAAGATTCCGTACATGTCATCCGGTTGTAGAATGAACACGTCCGACGACTCCTGTTGAGGGTTTGCGATCACTCAATCGATTTTGACGCTCCTGCAGTAGTTGCGCAGCTGTAGACAGCGCGATCACAGCTGGGAACTTTCCTCGTACACCCTCGATTCCTATCGGGCAGTTCAGTCGGTTGAGTGTAAAAGCATCAATTCCATCGTCAATCATTCTATTCTTGAAGCGCTGGGCTTTTGTATTTGAACCAATCAAACCCAACCATCCAAAATCTCGTTCTCGCAGAATTTTTGAGCATATCTCGTAATCCAAACCATGGCTATGAGTCATGACTACATAAAACGTACGAGATGCTTGATCGCTAACAAAAGAAAGAGGATCACTCAAGCTATGCACAACGGTATTGAGCGGTATTTCAGTCGGAAACATATCTTTTCTCGAATCAACCCAATCAATCTGAAAAGGAAGATCTTCTAGCAACTTGATCAAAGCCTTACCAACATGACCAGCACCAAACAACACCACTTTGGTTGGTCGGTCATCAATTCGTGTCAAAAACCATTCTCCGGATTCGTCTGAAAAGAGAGTACTACTTGGCTCTGATGACTCTAAGAGTCGCAAAGTTTGTGCTTCTACTGCTGCTGGCACAGTTTCCCAATCATGTTTAGTGCTCAATACAACTGTCGTTCCGTCTTCTGCTAAAGAGCTGACTAGAAATTCAATTCGTTTTCTGCCGACGTGGTATAGACGATTGTAAAGTGCTTTCGAATTTTCGGGGGTAACCATTTCGAACAGCAATCGCACGGCGCCACCGCAACATTGATTCATCATCACACCCAACCCAAAAAATTCGAGTCGTCTGTTGGGTGTAATTTGACCCGTCAACATTTTTCGAGCTTGACTCATTGCCTCATGTTCGAGATTCCCTCCACCAATAGTATCCGTGAGTGAGTTGGCGGTTACGAGCATCCGCGCTCCCACCTCTCGAGGTGCCGAACCTATCACTTCGACAACGGTCACCAGCACGAATGATTCCTGGTGCTCGCAATGTGTGAGCATTTCGCGTAGCCAGCTCATAATTAATTTCTTTTGCGCTTCAATTCTTGGATCATCATTAACACGCGCTCGGGTGTTGCTGGTGCATCCAAATTTGGACATTCCTCATAGTTGGAAACACTAGCAACAGCATCCGTTATTGCATTAAACACGGAAATCGCTAACATTAGGGGCGGTTCTCCAACTGCTTTCGAGCGATAAATTGTGTCTTCTCGATTTTTCCCATGAGCCCAAATATTCACGTAAAACTCATCTGGTACATCGCCACTGCAAGGAATTTTGTAGGTCGAAGGTGCATGCGTTTTTAGACGCCCTGCAGAATCCCACCAAAGCTCTTCACTGGTGAGCCAACCTGCGCCTTGTACAAATCCGCCTTCAATTTGTCCAATGTCGATAGCGGGATTCAGAGACTGTCCTGTATCGTGTAGGATATCAACTCGTCGAATTTGATGCTCTCCTGTCAAGGTGTCGACCGCAACTTCACTAACTGCCGCACCATATCCAAAATAATAAAATGGGCGTCCTTTCATTTTCGTAGAATCCCAATGGATCTTGGGCGTCTTATAGTAGCCAGTAGCGGAGAGCGATACGCGTGCTCGATGAGCTTGTTTCACGAGTTCCTTGAAGGTCATTGAATGTCGACTCGCGACAACGTAGCCGTCGACAAATACAATCTCTTCGACTTTGGCTTTGAACAATTGAGCTGCAACCGACGATAGACGACGTTTAATTTTTCGAGCCGCATCTTGAGCGGCTTTGCCATTTAAGTCAGACCCTGAAGAGGCAGCTGTTGCCGAAGTATTGGGTACTCGAGATGTATTGGTTTCGGCAATCTTGATTGAATCAAGAGGTAGGGAGAATTCTTCTGCTACAACCTGAGCGACCTTAATGAACAAACCTTGCCCCATTTCGGTTCCACCATGGTTCAAGTGTACACTGCCATCCGTATACACGTGAATAAGCGCAGCTGCTTGATTGTAATGAGTCATCGTGAAGGAAATTCCAAACTTGACCGGGGTCAAAGCAATCCCCCTACGAATAATGGGATTGGTTTCATTGAATCGACGAATGTCTTTTCTTCGTGCAAAATATTCGGAATTCTGTAACAACTCTTCGGTCATTTCGGGCAGTACAAAATCTTTGATTTTCATACCGTACGGTGTTATGTTCCGATCTTCAATTCCATAGTAGTTAAGTTGACGGATATGTACTGGATCTTTTTCGAGTGCATAGGCAATTTCATCAATAATACGCTCCATACACAACATACCTTGCGGCGCTCCAAAGCCGCGGAACGCCGTATTAGAAACGGTATTGGTACGACAAGGATGAGTAGTCGCAGTCGCATTTTCCAAGTAATATGCGTTGTCAATATGAAGTAGTGTGCGACCGTTTATAGGTCCCGACAAATCTGCAGAATACCCACAACGAGATGACATTTTGACCTGCAATCCTTGAATCGTGCCATTGTCGTCGAATCCGACTTCGTAATTAAAATTGAAGTCATGACGTTTGCCTGTCGATAGCATGTCAATGTCTCGATCAAGTCGCAATTTTGCTGGTCGACCCGTTTTGTTAGCAACAATGGCTGCGATACAGGCAGATTGAGCGGCTTGAGATTCTTTGCCTCCGAAAGCACCACCCATACGACGAACTTCTACGATTATGGAGTGCAAAGGCTTAGCCAATGCGTGGGCAATCAGGTGCTGAATTTCCGAAGGATGTTGAGTAGAAGAGTAGATTACAAGGTCGCCACCTTCTTTCGGAACTGCCATTGCAGCCTGGCCTTCCAAGTAGAAGTGATCCTGACCTCCGCAGCTCAAACGACCCGAAATTGTATGAGTGGCACTTTTTAGCGCGGTTTCGCTATCACCGATGCTGACTGTCGAAGGAGGAAGCACAAATTGTTTTAGGTCAAGAGCTTTGTCTATCGAAAGAATAGGATCTGTTTTTTCATAACGAATTTTCGCAAGACTGCAGGCTGCTCGAGCTGCCAATTCGGATTCGGCGGCGACCGCGAAAACAAACTGGCCTGCAAATTCCACTTGATCTTGTGCAAATATCGGGTCATCACCAATTGTCGGACTACAATCATTTTTTGCTGGAACCGACTTTGCTGAAAAAACACCGACAACACCAGGAGCCTTTTCAACGTCACCAAAGCTCATCGAAATGATGCGAGCCGAAGCGTGTGGGCTCAATGCTGGCCAGATATGTAGCAGATTACGTGGCTCGGGGATATCGTCCACATAGATCGCTTCTCCAGCTACATGCTGAGTTGCACTATCGTGTTCCTTTGCCTGTCCTACGGTAGTATGTTCGGACCAAACATGCTCAAGCATACATTGAACTCCAAACACTGAAATCGTTTGATGTCATCACATCGTTCGCTAACCGATCCAAAAGGTTTTGTGCTACTGTAATTCGATAATCCGCGGTCGCTCTAAAGTCGGTAATGGGATCAAAGTCCTGTTCCAAAGCTTTTTTCGCTTGATCTAGATTGGTTTTTTCCAATCGAACTCCGCGCAGTACTTCTTCACAGTGCTTGGCTCTCAATGGAGTCCCGGCCATTCCTCCAAAGCAGATACGTATGGACTGAATCACATCTTCCTTTATTTTTAAAGAAAAAGCACCACATACTGCTGAAATGTCTTGATGAAAACGTTTTGAGAGCTTATAGATTCTAAACTTCTGATCTGATTTTGGTAAAGGAACATCAATACGTTCCAGAAATTCATTGGATGCGATGTCCTGTTTTCCATATTCCAAAAAAAACTCTTCGATGGGCAGTGTTCTAGAACCATTAACGCTCGTCAATACCAGTTGTGCCTTAAGTGCAACAAATGCCGGTAGGCTATCACCAATCGGAGAGCCATTGGCAACGTTACCACCAATCGTAGCTAGATTACGTATTTGAACCGAGCCGTACCTTCTAAATAGTTCATCCAAGTAGGGGTAGTGTTTGGCAAGTTCAAAATGCGCTTCACTGACGCTTAGCGCTGCACCGATTTGCAGTTTACCATCAACTTCATTTATTTTTTTCATGGAATCTATATTGCCAACATAGATCACAGTTTTTAGATGAAGTCTTTGTTTGGTAACCCACAGACCCACGTCGGTGGCACCGGCAACGATGCTGTGTTGGGGATGTCGTTCTAGGATTTCCGCAAGTTCCTTTGTAGTGCGAGGTGCGTAGTAATTCTGACCGTGACTCTGTGCAGAAATCGACAGAGAATGAATTTCCGACAATTGGTCTAAGGTCTTGGACTCGGCTTGGTCAAACTGATCTTCTTGAGAATTGGATAAAACGGAACGAGCTGCTCGAACGATTGGAACGTAACCAGTGCATCGACATAGATTACCCGCCAGTGCATCGTCAATTGACATTTTGCTGGTATCACATCGATTGTGTACCATCGCAAACATGGACATAACAAAGCCAGGGGTACAAAAACCACACTGAGAGCCATGTTCGTCTACCAAAGCTTGCTGCACTGGATGTAGGGAACCGTCTAACTTTTTTAAGTGTTCGACTGTAATTAACTGTTTTCCATGTAAAAAAGGAAGAAACATTATGCATGAATTGGCTGCTTTGTAATTCAGCTTTCCGTCAATTTGTTCACCTAAAACAATCGTACAAGCTCCACAATCGCCCTCAGCGCACCCTTCTTTCGTGCCCGTCATCCGTTCAATTTGACGAATGTACTCAAGTACTGTCATCGTGGGCTCAGCATTCTTCAGCTGCCGGGAATCGAAGCCCAATAGAAACTGAATGCTATCGCTTGATTCCACTAGCTACCTCGATAGGTTGAATAACCGTAGGTCGACAAGAGTAGTGGGACATGATAGTGTTCGTCTTCTGCTGCGATGCCAAACTGAATTACAACCTCATTTAAGAACTCTGGTTTAGGTTGCTCGAGGTTGAAGAAACTGAAGTACTTCGCTACGTGGAATTTCAACTGATAGATACCAGGATTAAGCGAATATGCTGAAAATTCAGTGATGCGACCATCTTCATTTGTAGTAGAGCTGCGGATAAAGATCAGACTGCCTGAATCAAGTTTATATAGATCTACCCGGATATTCTCGCCTGGACATCCGTTCACAAGGTCCAACACATGGCTTGTCAATTTAGCCATCGATCAAGTCATCCTAGTTAATTGTTGCCAGCTGGTTCATTTTTGCTGAAAACAGTATACCAAGCAGCGACCAATGATCGTTCTTCCTCCGTCATTTGCGACAGATTTCCGATCGGCATTGATCTAGTGGCTACGGTTGCTGTAAAAATTCGAGAAGCCAAGGCCTCAATCTGTTCATCACTGTCCATTATGATACCGCCTGGTGCTACTGGGAACCCTGCTTGAACGGGTGCTGCTGAATGGCACACTGTACATCGCTTGTGAAGAACGTCGCGAACGGAGTCTAAGCTTACTTGTTGTCCCGAGTCCAAAGTAAAGATGGGTTTTGGAGCAGAAATAATCGCGATAGCAAATAATCCGACTACTGAAACTATCAATAATGGCCACTTAGTCCCTGGCAAATGACGAACGTTGAAATAATGTCGAACTAAAATTCCAACAACTGAGAGACCGATTAGAATCAGCCAATTCCAAGGACCGCTGAAGGTCGATGGATAATGACTACTAATCATCATGAACAAAACAGGTAAGGTAAAGTAGTTGTTGTGCCGAGAACGAATCAGAGCTGCCTTAGCTAGTTTGCTATCCGGCTTCCCACCACTTTCAACCGCAGCAACCAGCGACTTTTGTGACGGAATTATGACCGCCATCACATTAAGGACCATGACTGTTCCAATTGACGCGCCCACATGAATAAAAGCACCGCGCCCACTAAAAATTTGGCACAGGAAAAAAGTTAAGACACAGAAGTAGGCAAAAATCACCAAACCAAGAATTTTTGTGTGTCGACTTAAGGGCGAACGACACAAAAGATCGTAAAAGATCCATGAAACGATTAGTGAAGCTACGCCAATTCCTGTCCCTTGCAGAGGCGTTAGATTGTTTAAAGTCGCGTCTAATAGATAGACTCGCGCATTGAAATAGAAGATCAGAGCGAGTAAAGCAAGACCCGTGAACCAGGTTGCATAGGCTTCCCATTTAAACCAGTGCAAATGAGGGGGTAGGTGCGCTGGGGCAACGGCAAACTTTTTGACGTGGTAAAAGCCACCAGCATGGATGGCCCACAAATCTCCCGCGATCACTTCAGGTTTGTTGTCTCTTTCAAGACGATTTTCCAGCCAATTAAAGTAAAACGAGGCACCTATCCACGCTATTCCAACGATGAAGTGACTCCAGCGAAGAATGAGTTCTAGCCATTCTTGTACGTTGATTCCAAACACGGGATTCACTTATCAGTCTTCAGTTTTATCGGTCGATTCTAACTTAATTGTAATGAATCTGTTGACTCGCAAGAATGAATATAAATTGCAGTTTATAGTTGTCGCTCGAAAACAAAAGCGTTGCTCTATTGGGTGGCGTGCTGTCGATAGCTATTCCGCCTATACATTCATCGGCATTGTAAAAGACCATGAATTGACCCATAATGAATTGACCCATAGTTACTTAAAAATTTAACGAATTTAAGACATATATCTGTGTTTGATTGCAACTTTTTCCGAAGCCTCCTCGGATTGACTAAGCGAGTCAATTTCTCAATTCCGTAAATTGTTGGTTCAATAGCATTAAATTAGAGTCAAACTGACGTATGAACAATTAAAAACTACAGATCATGCCATGAAAGTAAATTTAACTAGTTTCCTTAATCTCCTGAAGCAATCTCCTCAGTTCGTGGTTCCAATCTATCAACGTAACTATAGCTGGACGAATCGAGAATGCGAACAGTTGTGGGACGATATCCTACGCACCGGCAAAGACGATGACATCAAAGCTCACTTCACTGGCTCAATTGTCTACAGCCAAGACGGGATCTGTCATTTAACAAGTTTGGCATCATTGCTCGTCATCGACGGCCAACAACGCATCACGACGATTATGCTCATCATTGAAGCTTTGGCAAGACACATGGAAGTTGAGGAGCCTAGGAAAGCGCTTAAGCTGCGCCACAATTACCTCTTTAACCATTTGGAAAAAGGAGAGAATCGATTCAAACTGCTGCTGACAGAAACAGACAAAGAGAGCCTGTTTGCACTGTTGGAGCAAAAATCTCTGCCGGATAATCATTCCCACCGAATTAAAGAGAATTTCAAACTATTCAAGATGTGGGTAAGCCAACTCGATTCTACAAAAATCTCGTCACTTCACAAAGGCCTAGAGAAACTTACGATCGTTGACATCTCGCTGGACCGAAGTCACGACAACCCACAGCTCATCTTCGAAAGCATCAATTCGACTGGCCATGATTTAAGCCAAGCTGACTTGATACGCAACTTCGTTCTAATGAGGCTGGAGCCAGAAAAACAAAGGAATCTCTACGAAGAACACTGGCGCCCGATGGAAAATGCCTTCGGGCAGAAAGCCACAAATACTGGTTTCGACAGTTACATGAGGTACTATTTGACATTCAGAACAGGTGTTCTTCCAAACGCTGAGAAAGTATATGAGGCGTTTAAGGCCTACGCTAACTCTACTGGGAAGCTGAAAAACGATGTGGATGCCCTCGTCAAAGACATCCACACTTACGCGAACTACTACTGCGCGATGGCTCTCGACCAGGAACATGACGACCAGCTAGCTTTAGTGTTTCAGGATCTCAGAGGACTGAAGGTGAACGCAAGCTTTCCCTTCCTGCTAAAGTTATACGGAGACTACAAGAATGAGTATCTCTCGAAAGAAGACTTTATTAAAGCTGTAAGATTGGTAGAAGCCTACGTTTTCCGACGAGCAGTGTGCAAAATCTCCACGCAATTGCTACCCGAAGTCTTCGAAAACATCGCAGGCATACTCAAAGAAAATTACGACATTCAAAGCATAGAAGCGCATTTTCTTGGACTAAGAACTTATAGACGCTTTCCCAGAAACCAGGAATTCAAGATCGCGCTCCGTATGCGCGATCTTTACAGTAACCGACAACGCTGTAAATACTTGTTTCGTCGTCTGGAGAATTACGAGCGTAAAGAACCAGTACCAGTACATGAGTACGCTATCGAACACATCATGCCCCAAAACGAGAACCTGTCATCGCAGTGGCGTAAAGCACTTGGCAAAGAGTGGAAAATGATTCAGAAGGATAATCTACATACTCTAGGCAACCTCACACTAGCCGGCTACAATTCAGAGTACAGTGATCATTTCTTCTTGAAGAAGCGCGACATGGAAGGTGGATTCAAAGAGAGTCCATTACGGTTGAATAAAGGGCTCAGCAAACTTGACACTTGGAATGAAAAAATAATTGAGCAACGCGCTGAAGAACTTGCGAATAAAGCTGTGCAAGTCTGGAGACTACCGGCGGGGAACGTACTGGATGACAATGGCACAAATGACACCAAAGGCGATTATCCCCTTGAAGATCACCCGAATTTGGCTACCGGCAGTCCGACACGACTGTTATTCGATGAAATTCAAAAAGCTGTATTGGCACTTTACCCGGGTATTGACATGAAGTTTCAAAAGCACTATATCTCATTTGATGCTGAGACTAGAATTGTAGACTTAGTTCCGCAAAAGAAATCCCTACAGTTGTGTATTAACTTGCCGTTCCATGAACTAAATGACCCTAGAGGAATAGCTACTGATGTGTCAAATCTTGGTCACTTGGGTGTCGGAGATGTGCGCGTCAACCTCGATGATTTAGACGATGTTCGCTACGTTATGAGTTTGGTGAGCCAAGCGTTTGAAAATCAAATAAGCGATGAGATTATTGAATAATAAACTTTGACGAAAGAGCAAGGTTACCCCCCCCCGACAAGAAAACGTAAGTTTTTTTTGGCGTATGCAGCTCGAAAACCCACAATTTCTACGGATTGACTAATAGAGTCAATTTCTAAATTCTTTAAATTGTTGTCTCAATAGCATTTAATTAGAGCCAAACTTATGAATGAATAATTAGAACTCCAGAGCATGCTATGAAAGCTAATGAAACTAGTTTCCTTAATCTCCTGAAGCAGTCTCCTCAGTTCGTGGTTCCAATCTATCAGCGTACCTATAGTTGGATGAAGCGAGAATGCGAGCAATTGTGGAACGATATCCTACGCACCGGCAAAGACGATGACATCAAAGTTCACTTCACTGGCTCTATCGTCTACATCCAAGACGGGCTGTATAACGTAACCAATATGTCACAACTGCTCGTCATTGACGGTCAACAACGCCTAACGACGATTATGCTCATCATTGAAGCATTGGCAAGACACTATGACGGTGATGAACCTAGGAAAGCGAACAAGCTGCGTCACTATTACCTCCTTAACCATTTGGAAGACGGAGAGAGTCGATTCAAACTGCTGCTGACAGAAACAGACAAGGAGAGCCTGCTTGCACTGTTGGAGCAAAAATCTCTGCCGGATTATCATTCCTATCGGATTAAAGAGAATTTCAGTCTGTTCAAGAATTGGATAGGCCAACTCGATCCCATAGAAACCTCGTCACTTCATAAAGGCCTAGAGAAACTTACGATCGTTGACATCTCGCTGGACCGAAGTCACGACAATCCACAGCTCATCTTCGAAAGCATGAATTCCACTGGCCGTGATTTAAGCCAAGCTGACTTGATCCGTAATTTCGTTCTAATGGGACTGGAGCCAGCAAAACAAAAGTACCTCTACAAAGAACACTGGCGTCCGATGGAAAACACCTTCGGACAGAAAGCAATAAATACTGAATTCGACAGTTACATGAGGTACTATTTGACATTCAGAACAGGTATTCTTCCAAACGTTAAGAAAGTATATGAGTCGTTTAAGGCCTACGCGAACTCTTCTGAGAAGCCGAATAACGATGTGGATGCCCTCGTCAAAGACATCCACACTTACGCGAACTACTACTGCGCGATGGCCCTCGACCAGGAACATGACGACCAACTAGCCTTAGTGTTTCAGGATCTCAGAGGACTGAAGGTGAACGCAAGCTTTCCCTTCCTGCTAAAGCTATACGGAGACTACAAGAACGAACACCTCTCGAAAGAAGACTTTATCAGAGCTGTGAGATTAGTAGAAGCCTACGTTTTCCGACGAGCAGTGTGTGAAATCCCCACGAAAATGCTGCCAAAAATCTTCGAAAACATCGTGCGTACACTCAAAGAGATTTGCGACATTCAAACCATAGAAGCACATTTTTTTGGTCTAAGAACTTATAGACGCTTTCCCAGAGACGACGAATTCAAGAACGCACTTCGTACGCGCGATCTTTACAATAATCCGAAACGCTGCAAATACTTGTTTCGTCGTCTAGAGAATTACGAGCGTAAAGAAGCAGTACCAGTACATGAGTACACTATCGAACACATCATACCCCAAAACGAGAATCTGTCATCGCAGTGGCGAAAAGCACTTGGCGAGGAGTGGGAAACGATTCAGAAGGAATATCTACATACTCTAGGTAACCTCACACTGACTGGCTACAATTCAGAGTACAGTGATCATTCCTTCTCGAAAAAGCGCGACATGGTCGGCGGATTCAAAGAGAGCCCATTACGTTTGAATAAAGGGCTCGGTAAACTTGACACTTGGAATGAAGAAATAATTAAGCAACGCGCTGAAGAACTTGCGAATAAGGCTGTGCAAGTCTGGAGGCTACCGGCGGGGAACGTACTGGATGACAATGGCACCAATGGCACCTATGACTATCGTTCCGTTGAAGATTACCGGTTTTTGGCTGCCGGCAGTCAAACACGACGGTTATTCGATGAAATTCGAAAAGCCATATTGGCACTTGACCCGGGCATTAACATGAAGTTTCTAAAGAGTTACATCTCATTTAGAGCTGAAACTAGTATTGTAAACGTAGTTCCACAAATGAATCGCCTACAGTTGTATATTAACTTGCCGTTCCACGAACTAAATGACCCTAGAGGAATAGCTATTGATGTAACAAATCTTGGTCACTGGGGTGTCGGAGATGTGCGCGTATACCTCGATGATTTAGACGATGTTCGCTACGTTATGAGTTTGGTGAGCCAAGCGTTTGAAAATCAAATAAGCGATGGGATTATTGAATAATAAACTTTGACGAAAGAGCAAGGTTAAAACCCTCGACAAGAAAACGTAGGTTCTTTTTGGCGTATGCAGCTCGAAAACCCACAATTTCTACGGATTGACTAATCGAGTCAATTTCTAAATTCTGTAAATTGTTGGTTCAATAGCATTAAATAAGAGCCAAACTTACGAATGAATAATTAGAACTCCAGAGCATGCCATGAAAGCTAATGAAACTAGTTTCCTTAATCTCCTGAAGCAGTCTCCTCAGTTCGTGGTTCCAATCTATCAGCGTACCTATAGTTGGACGAAGCGAGAATGCGAGCAGTTATGGAACGATATCCTACGCACCGGCAAAGACGATGACATCAAAGCTCACTTCACGGGCTCTATCGTCTACATCCAAGACGGGCTCTATAACGTAACGAATATGTCTCAATTGCTCGTCATCGACGGCCAACAACGCCTCACGACAGTTATGCTTATCCTTGAAGCTTTGGCAAGACACTTTGAAGGTGATGAGTCCAAGAAAGCGGTTAAGCTTCGCCACTATTACCTCCTTAACAATTTGGAAGAGGGAGAGAGTCGATTCAAACTGCTGCTGACAGAAACAGACAAGGAGAGCCTGCTTGCACTGTTGGAGCAAAATTCTCTTCCGGATAACCACTCCCACCGAATTAAAGAGAATTTCAGACTAATCAAGAAGTGGGTAAGCCAACTCGATTCCACAAAAATCTCGTCACTTCACAAAGGCCTGGAGAAACTTACGATCGTTGACATCTCGCTGGACCGAAGTCACGACAACCCACAGCTCATCTTCGAAAGCATGAATTCGACTGGCCGTGATTTAAGCCAAGCTGACTTGATCCGTAATTTCGTTCTAATGGGACTGGAGCCAGAAAAACAAAAGTACCTCTACAAAGAACACTGGCGTCCGATGGAAAACACCTTCGGACAGAAAGCCATAAATACTGATTTCGACAGTTACATGAGGCACTATTTGACATTCAGAACAGGTGTTCTTCCAAGCGTTAAGAAAGTATATGAGGCGTTTAAGGCCTACGCGAACTCTTTTGAGAAGCAAAAAAACGACGTAGATGCTCTCGTCAAAGACATCCACACCTACGCGAACTACTACTGCGCGATGGCTCTCGACCAGGAACATGACGACCAGCTAGCTTTAGTGTTTCGGGATCTCAGAGAACTGAAGGTGAACGCAAGCTTTCCCTTCCTGCTAAAGTTATACGGAGACTACAAGAATGAGTATCTCTCGAAAGAAGACTTTATCAAAGCTGTAAGATTGGTAGAAGCTTATGTTTTCCGACGAGCAGTGTGTGAAATGCCTACGACAACGCTGCCCAAACTCTTCGAAAACATCGTGCGTACACTCAAAGAAAATTGCGACATTCAAAGCATAGAGTCACTATTTTTTGGACTACGAACTTATAGACGCTTTCCCAGAGACGACGAATTCAAGAACGCGCTTCGAACGCGCGATCTTTACAATAACCCAAAACGCTGTAAATACATTTTTCGTCGTCTGGAGAATTACGAGCGTAAAGAACCGGTACCAGTACATGAGTACACTATCGAACATATCATGCCCCAAAACGAGAACCTGTCATCGCAGTGGCGTAAAGCACTTGGTCAAGATTGGGAAATGATTCAGAAGGATTATCTACATACTCTAGGTAACCTCACACTGGCCGGCTACCCTTCAGATTACAGTGATCGTTCCTTCTTGGAAAAACGCGACAAGGAAGGTGGATTCAGAAAGAGCCAGCTACGGTTGAATAAAGGGCTCAGTAATCTTGACACTTGGAATGAAGAATCAATTTTGCAACGCGCTGAAGAACTTGCGAATAAAGCTGCGCAAGTCTGGACATTACCAGCAGGGAGCGTACTGGATGAAATTGACACCTATCGCACCTATGACTATCGTTCCGGTTACCGGTTTTTGGATACCGCCAGTCCAACACGACGATTGTTCGATGAAATTCGAAAAGCCGTATTGGCACTTGACCCGGGCATTGACATGAAGTTACAAGCACGCTACATCTCATTTGATGCTGAGACTAGAATTGTAGACTTGGTTCCACTACAGAAATGCTTACGGTTGTATATTAACTTGCCGTTCCACGAACTAAATGACCCTAGAGGAATAGCTATTGATGTAACAAATCTTGGTCGCTGGTGTATCGGAGAAGTGCGCGTCAACCTCGATGATTTAGACGATGTTCGCTACGTTATGAGTTTGGTGAGCCAAGCGTTTGAAAATCAAATAAGCGATGGGATTATTGAATAGTAAACTTTGACGAAAGAGCAAGGTAAAACCCTCGACAAGAAAACGTAGGTTTCTTTTTGGCGTATGCAGCTCGAAAACCCACAATTTCTACGGATTGACTAATCGAGTCAATTTCTAAATTCTGTAAATTGTTGGTTCAATAGCATTAAATTAGAGTCAAACTTACGAATGAACAATTAGAACTCCAGAGCATGCAATGAAAGCAAATGAAACTAGTTTCCTTAATCTCCTAAAGCAGTCTCCTCAGTTCGTGGTTCCAATCTATCAACGAACCTATAGTTGGACGAAGCGAGAATGCGAGCAGTTATGGAACGATATCCTACGCACCGGCAAAGACGATGACATCAAAGCTCACTTCACTGGCTCTATCGTCTACATCCAAGACGGGCTCTATAACGTAACGAATATGTCTCAATTGCTCGTCATCGACGGCCAACAACGCCTCACGACGATCATGCTCATCCTTGAAGCTTTGGCAAGACACATTGAAGGTAATGAGCCTAAGAAAGCGGTTAAGTTGCGCCGCTATTACCTCCTTAACGACTTGGAAGATGGAGAGAGTCGATTCAAACTGCTGTTGACAGAAACAGATAAGGAGAGCCTGCTTGCACTGTTGGAGCAAAAATCTCTGCCGGATAACCATTCCTACCGGATTAAAGAGAATTTCAGACTATTCAAGAATTGGGTAGGAAAACTCGATTCCACAAAAATTTCATCACTTCACAAAGGCCTAGAGAAACTTACGATCGTTGACATCTCGCTGGACCGAAGTCACGACAACCCACAGCTCATCTTCGAAAGCATGAATTCGACTGGCCGTGATTTAAGCCAAGCTGACTTGATCCGCAATTTCGTTCTAATGGGACTGGAGCCAGAAAAACAAAAGAACCTCTACAAAGAACACTGGCGTCCAATGGAAAACACCTTCGGGCAGAAAGCCATAAACACTAATTTCGACAGTTACATGAGGTACTATTTGACATTCAGAACAGGTGTCCTTCCAAGAGTTAAGAAAGTATATGAGGCGTTTAAGGACTACGCTAACTCCTTTGAGAAGCTGAAAAACGATGTGGATGCCCTCGTCAAAGACATCCACACTTACGCGAACTACTACTGCGCGATGGCTCTCGACCAGGAACATGACGACAAACTAGCTATAGTGTTTCGGGATCTCAGAGGACTGAAGGTGAACGCAAGCTTTCCCTTCCTGCTAAAGCTATACGGAGACTACAAGAACGAGCATCTCTCGAAAGAAGACTTTATCAAAGCTGTCAGATTGGTAGAAGCGTATGTTTTCCGACGAGCAGTGTGTGAAATCCCCACGACTACGATGCCCAAACTCTTCGAGAACATCGTGCGTACACTTAAAGAAAATTGCGACATTCAAAGCATAGAGTCACTATTTTTTGGACTACGAACTTATAGACGCTTTCCCAGAGACGACGAATTCAAGAACGCGCTTCGTACGCGCGATCTTTACAATAACCCAAAACGCTGCAAATACTTGTTACATCGTCTGGAGAATTACGAGCGTAAAGAACCAGTACCAGTACATGAGTACACTATCGAACACATCATGCCCCAAAACGAGAATCTGTCATCGCAGTGGCGTAAAGCCCTTGGCGAAGAGTGGGAAATGATTCAGAAGGATTATCTACATACTCTAGGTAACCTCACACTGACTGGCTACAATTCAGAGTACAGTGATCATTCCTTCTTGGAAAAGCGCGACATGGAAGGTGGATTCAAAGAGAGCCCATTGCGGTTGAATAAAGGGATCGGTAAACTTGACACTTGGAATGAAGAAACAATTAAGCAACGCGCTGAAGAACTTGCGAATAAGGCTATGCAAGTCTGGAGACTACCGGCGGGGAACGTACTGGATGACAATGGCACCGAAGGCTCCAATGCCATCTATGAAAATCGTTCCGTTGAAGACTACCGGTTTTTGGCTACCGGCAGTCCAACACGACTGTTGTTCGATGAGATTCAAAAAGCCGTATTGGCACTTGACCCGGGCATTGACATGGTGTTACTAAAGACCCACGTTTCATTTAGAGCTGAGAGTAGTATTGTCGACGTAGTTGCACAAATGAATCGCCTACAGTTGTATATTAACTTGCCGTTCCATGAACTAAATGACCCTCGAGGAATAACTTATGATGTAACAAATGTTGGTCACTGGGGTGTCGGAGATGTGCGCGTCAACCTCGATGATTTAGACGATATTCGCTACGTTATGAGTTTGGTGAGCCAAGCGTTTGAAAATCAAATAAGCGATGGGATTATTGAATAATAAACTTTGACGAAAGAGCAAGGTTAAAACCCTCGACAAGAAAACGTAGGCTTTTCTGGCGTACGCAGCTCGAAAATTATTTCACATTGACACATCGATCAATTCGTCGAAGGCAGGTTTCCACTCCATTTCAACTCACACATAGATCGGGTCATTCGTACATTGCCTGATTTCGTAGGACCACTATCTTATGTCGGTGTGAAGTTAATAGAGCGGATACGATTTAGAAATGTCCACTCGTACTCATGTGGCAACTTTATAGTCTCGTAACTAGCCCACCAATTTGCCATAAATCGCACGTTGTAAAGTAATTTACTCCCTAAATTGAATTTGCCTCTGACTGCTATCGGGTGCAAAAATAGATTAATTTTTTGTTGAGACTTTGCAAGTGATATAAGTTCCAATAAAAATACGATAGATAATAAATGAATCCAACTTACTTGAATATTTCGTGTGAGTTAGTCCTACCCTTAATATCCCGTTGTGTGAATCCCAAACGTTTCTCTAAGACTCAAAAATACATTGGATTCAAAATTACGAATGAACAATTAGAATTCCAGAGTAGGCCATGAAAGCAAATGACGCTAGTTTCCTTAGTCTCCTGAAGCAATCTCTTCAGTTCGTGGTTCCAATCTATCAACGTGCCTATAGTTGGACGGAGCGGGAATGCGGGCAGTTGTGGGACGATATCCTACGCACCGGCAAAGACGATGACATGAAATCTCACTTTATTGGCTCTATCGTCTACATCCAAGACGGGATCTATCGTGCAACAAAAATGTCACAATTGCTTGTAATTGACGGCCAACAACGCCTCACGACAATCATGCTCATCCTTGAAGCTTTGGCAAAACACATTGAAGGTAATGAGCCTAAGAAAGGGATTGAGCTGCGCCACGATTACCTACTTAACCATTTGGAAGTTGGAGAGAGTCGATTCAAACTGCTGCTGACAGAAACAGACAAGGATAGCCTGCTTGCAATATTGGAGCAAAAATCTCTACCGGATAACCATTCCCACCGGATTAAAGAGAATTTCAAACTATTCAAGAAGTGGGTAGGCAAACTCGATTCCACAAAAATTTCATCACTTCACAATGGCCTAGAGAAACTTACGATCGTTGACATCTCGCTGGACCGAAGTCACGACAACCCACAGCTCATCTTCGAAAGCATGAATTCGACTGGCCGTGATTTAAGCCAAGCTGACTTGATCCGCAATTTCGTTCTAATGGGACTGGAGCCAGAAAAACAAAAGAACCTCTACAAAGAACACTGGCGTCCGATGGAAAATGCCTTCGGGCAGAAGGCCATAAATACTGATTTCGACAGTTACATGAGGTACTATTTGACGTTCAGAACAGGTGTTCTTCCAAGAGTTAAGAAAGTATACGAGGCATTTAAGGCCTACGCGAATTTTTCTGGGAAGCTGAAAAATGATGTGGATGCCCTCGTCAAAGACATCCACACTTACGCGAACTACTACTGCGCGATGGCTCTCGACCAGGAACATGACGACAAACTAGCTTTAGTGTTTCGGGATCTCAGAGGACTGAAGGTGAATGCAAGCTTTCCCTTCCTGCTAAAGCTATACGGAGACTACAAGAATGAGCATCTCTCGAAAGAAGACTTTATCAAAGCTGTGAGATTGGTAGAAGCATATGTTTTCCGACGAGCAGTGTGTGAATTCCCCACGAAATCGCTACCCAAAGTCTTCGAAAACATCGGGTATACACTCAAAGAAAATTGTGACATTCAAAGCATAGAAGAACTTTTTTTTGGACTAAGAACTTATAGACGATTTCCTAGAGACGACGAATTCAAGAACGCGCTTCGTACGCGCGAGCTTTACAATAACCCAAAACGCTGTAAATACTTGTTACGTCGTCTAGAGAATTACGGGCGTAAAGAACCAGTACCAGTACACGAGTACACTATCGAACACATCATGCCTCAAAATGAGAATCTGTCATCGCAGTGGCGAAAAGCACTTGGCAAAGAGTGGGAAAAGATTCAGAAGGATTATCTACATACTCTAGGTAACCTCACACTGACCGGCTACAATTCAGAGTACAGTGATCATTTCTTCTTGGAAAAGCGCGACATGGAAGGTGGATTCAAAGAGAGCCCATTACGGTTGAATAAAGGGCTCGGTAAACTTGACACTTGGAATGAAGAAACAATTAAGCAACGCGCTGAAGAACTTGCGAATAAGGCTGTGCAAGTCTGGAGACTACCGGCGGGGAACGTACTGGATGACAATGGTACCGAAGGCTCCAATGCCATCTATGAATATCGTGCCGTTGAAGATTACAAGTTTTTGGCTACCGGCAGTCCAACACGACTGTTATTCGATGAAATTCAAAAAGCCGTATTGGCACTTGACCCGGGAATTGACAGGAAGTTCCATACGCGCTACGTCTCATTTGATGCTGAAACTAGAATTGTAGACTTAGTTCCACTAAAGAAATGCCTACGATTGTATATTAACGTACCGTTCCATGAACTAAATGATCCTAGAGGAATAGGTATTGATGTGACAAATCGTCATACCTATGGTGTCGGAGATGTGCGCGTCAACCTCGATGATTTAGACGATGTTCGCTACGTTATGAGTTTGGTAAACCAAGCGTTTGAAAATCAAATTAGCGATGGAATTATTGAATAATAATCTTTGACGAAAGAGCAAGGTTAAAACTCTCGACAAGAAAACGTAGGCTTCTCTGGCGTACGCAGCTCGAAAATTATTTCACATCGATCAATTCGTGGAAGGTAGGCTTCAACTCCATTCGAATTTACAGATAGATCAGGTCATTCGTACATTGCCTGATCTCGTAGGACCACAAGCTTAAGTTGGAGCGGAGTAAATAGAGCGGATACGATTTAGGGATATCTACTCGAACTCATGTGGCAACTATATAGTCTCGTACCTAGCCCACCAATTTGCCATAAATCGCATGTTGTAAAGTAATTTACTCCCTAAGTTCAATTTGCCTCTGACTGCTGTCCGGTGCAAAAATAAATTAATTCTGGGGATGCGTCTATCTTAACAGGGTCGTTATTTTTCAATTCTTTTGGAGGCTTAGGTTTCATTAGTTCATCACCTTCACAAAAGTTAAGTTTTGAACTATCGTGCATTCTATTCAAAATTACCTGATGGCTAGTGAAGCAGCAGGTTGTTTCGTTGATTCTCTCGAATAACCCGATTCAATCGACTCTGTTCAACTCTTGTTGGTGTTTGTTCACTAGGACTAATAGAAGAAGTTAGTTTAAGCATTGCTCTTGCCTTATATGGCATTCCCTCGTAATAAATTTAATGGCAATTGGAAAAGAGTATCAATTTTAATAGAGCATCCTTAATATTTGAAAGAGTCGGTAAATTCGCCTTCTTGGTGTCTTTTGCTTATATTAGGGCAGCTTCACTTGAATCAACATTTAATTCAATCTCATCAGCAGTAAGATGATAATACCCACTTTGGAAATTCTGAATCGAAATTTTTCCTTTCTCTCCTGAAATAGATTCGCTAGTTTGAACAAACGAACTCTCCCTACACTGAGCTTTTCTTGCAAATTCACTAGAAATTTTTTTGAAATCTTCAGGAGTATTAAATTTTATTTCTATTAACCTAATTGCCGACATATGCGAGGACATTTCAACTCCGAGTTTACTTTCTAAATGAGCATAAGATTCAATCGCTTTGAATGCCAGTGATTTCCCCGTAATCTGCTCATAATTCCAATGTAATGCACTAGATCTGAATGAGATCAAACGGCTTAATTGATTAGAGAGATGATTCAAATCGAAAACTTGATTTGTAATCTTGCCTTCTCTGGAACTTACAGATGCATAATCATAGTAAGAAAGTATTACATACACTTCAAGAAGACTGATAAAGGAAACTGTATCCCACTGTAGCCAATCTCGGTCACCATTTTTACCTTCATCTTTTACGATTGGAATGATGGTAACTTTTCTAATACTTGAGTTTAGCGAATCGTAAACTCTGGCAAATGGGAACGACCTTGTTCTTTTTGGAGAAACCCACTTGCTTGCTGAAAACATTTGACTTTCTCCATCAGTAAATATGAAATTTGATTTGCCTTGCATGTCTTGAAGATTTCTTATATCTACTTTCGGGGATATTTGAACGGCAAAGTGTAGGCGAATAGACTACTTTTTGTATTGACCCAAGAAGTTTTATTGTCATTTTTTGCTTACCTGCCTTTCAATCAATTCCAGTTGAACATCATCTTCAAGTAAATCAATATTCCTATTCAGTTTACCGAGCCCAAGTTCATTTACAATCGTCTCTTGCAACTCATACTTAATCTCTATTCCTATGCTGTTTCTGCCTAACTTACTTGCAACTTTCATAGTGGTACCACTTCCAGCAAAAGGATCTAAAACGGTTTCACCCTTATATGAAAATAACGAAATTATTCGATAAGGTAATTCCTCTGGAAATGCAGCTATGCCTTTCTCAAATTTCGAATTGGGGATTACATTGGTCATTTCCCAGAGTGTCTTGTACCATCCATTTGCCTGAAATTCTTTCAATTCCACTTTGGAAGAATTTTTTTCATCAACGCTCTTGGATTTGTAGTTGAATCGGTTTTTTTGAAAAATTAATATGCTTTCTAGCAAGTTATCTGGATAAAAATACATCGGGTATGGATGCTGTAGCATTACTCCACTTCGACCCCTAATGCGCAAGTACCCATCTGGTTTTTTCCAGATGATTCGATCTCTATACCTAAACCCAGCACCTTGAAATATCTTAGTAGCATCTGCTACGATCGGATATTTTTCTCCTTTCACCAGCATGTCATCTATATTTACAACAGCGACTCGTCCATCCTGTAAAACTCTGAATGTTTCTTTCGCAAAACTTTCTATCAACTCAAGATAAGATTCGTAACTTGAAAATAGCTCCTCGTAATCATACGGAGCATTGAAGTACGGTGGTGAAGTAAGCATGAGATGAACTGATTCATCTTCAATCTCAACCATAGAAGCACAATCACCAATTATTAGCTTGTGATGGGTAGATTTCATCTCAACAAAAGTATTTCATTATCGAATCTAGGTTCAGTGACAGTATTTGCTTGTTCTATTTGATCACGTGTGTCTTTCAGGGAAATCACAAAAAATCTTGTGTCGTATTTCTTTCGTGTTTGAGACAGAATACCTTCACTCTATAACTAATGTTTCATGCTTCGGTTGCTTTCCAACCGTGCTGGAAAAAACAGTTTTAATCTGCTCGATCGTTTCTATATGACGGAGATTGTGACTGCTCGCAAATTCGTTGATATAACGATTGAGATGCTTGACACTCATTTTGTGATAAGTGCCTCTATAAGCTCTTTTGAGCATTGTCTTTGACGGATTCACCAACGGAGTGTTTGACCTAACTGGTGGTCATAGCCAGACAGTTTCTCGTAGGATTTGAATTCATCTGAGTTGGCAACAGAACATTCTGCTACGTAGTCTTGTATGAAACTATGCAGGGGATTACGCTTGGTCTCCCTTTCTTTAGCACCAATAGCAGTAGTCTTACCAACACCGCCTCGACCAGCATTGAGTTTCTTATCCCAATGCTTGTTATTTTCAGTCCTACTCATATAAGTTTCGTCAACTTCAACAGTTCCACTGAATTTACCATCGCTGTCATTCCAACGACTCTCATTGAACCACTGTTCAGTGAGTTCGTCATTGGGAAATCGCTGTAATAGTTCGATAAGACTGATGCTTTCTCGGTAGTATATTCCAGGTGCTTTGTTCGCGATTTGATATGTTCCAATCCTCAACTGATTGCATGGGTAATTGTAACAGATTATCTATAATAAATCAATAAGTTAGTCGACTTATATTCCAATTTTAAGAAACAGGTATATAACTTACAATTCCTCTGATATTTTTTGGGACATTGCAAGTGAATTAACTCTCGATAAACATACGATAGAGAATAAATGAATCCAACTTACTTGGATATTTCGTGTGATTTAGTCATACCTTTAAAATCCCATTCTGTGAAACCCAAACGTTTCTTTACGACTTAGAAATTCAATAGTGCGATTATGAATTTAAGTTCCAATTTTTTTGCGGAGCTTCAAACCGTAATGCAACAAACACCCAATAGTGTGTTTCTTGAATTACAAGACGGAACAGCTCTAACTTACCAGGACGCAAATGTACTGTCTGCACGACTTGCCAATCGTCTAGAGTCAATCGGATTGTTGGCAGGTGATCGAGTAACCTGCCAATGCGAAAAATCATATAGAGTAGTCATTCTCTATCTTGCATGTTTGCGTGCGGGTCTAGTGTTCCACCCTCTCAATTCAGCATATACGCTAAGTGAACTTGAATATTTTTTGATCGATGCAGAACCGTCTTTAATCGTTTGTGAATCTGATCAATTTTCAGCAACAAAAGAATTAGCAAATAGAGTCGGAATTAGTCAAATTATGACACTAGATTTGGAAAGTGAAGACTCAGTTTGGGTTGGACTCGAGCGATTCGCTGATGAATTTGATCCAGTGTTTCGAAAAAAAGATGACTTAGCGTTATTGATTTATACCTCGGGAACAACTGGTAAACCAAAGGGAGCAATGATCACCCAAGAAAATATTTCATCAAACACAGCTAGCTTGGTTGACATCTGGCACTGGCGTTCGGATGATGTCTTGTTGCATGTTCTTCCATTGTTTCATGTACATGGACTTTGCGTTGGCTTACATTGTCCTATGTTGCGTGGATCCTGCATCCTATTTCACGATAAATTTTCAGTACAAAACTCATTGAGTCAAATTTCAAACGCCACAATAATGATGGCAGTACCAACGATTTACACTCGCTTGCTGTCCCAGCCAGAGCTAACGCGTTCACTTTGTCAATCTATTCGGCTGTTTATTTCGGGTTCTGCGCCACTGCTCCCTGAAACTTTTGCGGAGTTTGAACAAAGAACTGGTCTTCGCATACTAGAACGATATGGTATGACCGAAGCTCAGATGATCACTTCCAATCCAGTCGATGGAGCGCGAGTCCCAGGAACTGTAGGGTATTCCCTTCCAGATATTCGGCTACGAGTTGTCGAAGAAAATGGAAAACTTATTGCTTCAGGACAAACGGGGATTCTAGAGATCAAAGGTCCCAATGTGTTTGCGGGTTATTGGAGAAATCCAGAAGCGAGTAAAGAAGCATTTCGTAGAGACGGCTACTTCATTACCGGAGATTTCGCCACGATTGATAACTCCAATCGAGTAACCATTGTTGGAAGACATAGTGATTTAATCATTTCAGCTGGCCTGAATGTGTACCCGAGAGAAGTGGAAATTGCACTCAATAATCTACCATGGATAGTTGATTCAGCTGTGTTTGGCGTACCACATTCTGATTTGGGTGAAGCAGTGGTCGCCGCAGTCATCCAGCGAGATGAAGAAAAATCGATTTGCGAGATTAAAGCTGAACTCAAGTCCCAAATCTCGGAATTTAAAATTCCGAAAAAGGTAATTTTTATGCAAGATTTCCCTCGAAACGCGATGGGAAAAATACAAAAGAATCGATTACGAGAAATCTACAAATCAATCTTTATAAATGAGTAAGGAAATGACGTTGATAAGTCATTCAGCTTCCATCTGACGGGCTAAATCTTCCATTAAGCCTGATACTCCACTAAGCGACCATCCACCATCAACTGGAATAACTGCTCCTGTAATGTAATCAGCTAACTGCGAAGCTAAAAACATCGCTGTTTCACCGATATCAGAGGTCGTTCCTAGGCGACCTAGAGGAACAGATGCCGCCACTTTGTCTAGTAGTTCAGGAGTTGGGGCCAATCTTTTCATGCCCTCGGTTTCTTGAATCGGACCCGGAACGATAGAGTTCACACGAATTCCATCGCGTCCCCACTCCATCGCCAGTGTTCGAGTAATCATGTCTACACCTGCTTTCGCCGCACAAACATGTGATTGCATGATCATTGGCGCAAAAGCTTGCGGAGCTGAAATATTAATAACAGAGCTTCCCGGCTTTCTTAAGTGCGGATAACTTGCTCGCAGCGCGTGATAGGTTCCCATTAAATCGATGTTTACAACTGCTGCAAATCCATTTGGTGACATCTCCACTGCACGAGCGGGAAAGTTTCCCGCGGCACCTGATACTAAAACATCAATTGTCCCTAGTTGCTTTGCAATATTGTTTATCGCATCGTCCAAACCTTTGTAATCTCTAACATCTGCGCTAGCTCCTACGGCCTTGGCACCAAGCTGCTGAAGATGTTCGACCGCATAATTCACCTTATCGGATGAACGGCTTATCACACCTACATTGGCATTTGCTCGGGCAAAATCGCAAGCAGCACCAAAATTGATGCCACTGGTTCCACCTACAACGACAACCGTCCTTTCTGAAAAATTCCAGCTGAATTGGCTCATTACAATTTGTCGTTAATTTATAAAACTAAAGTTTCAGTCAACTTGAATTCGCCAAAAGAAAAATTCAAGATTTTTGCCTTTGGCGGTTAGAAATTACCATGTAGATAATAGTAATCACAACGCCCCACAGAGCTACGTTGTTTATTGGATTATCTAAAAATGCATTGAAGGTTGACATTACGAGGCAACTAACAACTGCAGCTATTCCTAGTAAATGTTTCATGATTTGTTTCATTTTTCGCACTGATTCTTGATGATATTGATGAACTACAGACAAAATTGTACTAGACAAGTCTCAGCAAATTGAAATTCCACCTATGTAGATTACTCAGAGCTGACGTTCTTTTTGGCATAGTTTTAAAGAAAAAAAGCGATAGTGTCGATAAACGTCAACCTTAGCACTAATCGTTATAATTGATGAATTGCGTCATTTGCAAAGACGCCAATCTCTTTGAAGCTAAACTCAAATAAACTAAATCTAGGTAAAATCAACGCCAAACACAATGAACATACTTGATCTTTCACATGAACGAAGTTCTACCCGACTTGATCATTGGGTGAACAATTCTTATGCATGGACTCAAGAAGAAATTCACTCCGAGTCGTGCATTTTGCAAATTAGCAAAGAAGTGGAAGTTGAACTGTTGCGGTGAATGGGGAAGACGAGGCTAAGGCGCTTGCGGTGGAACCGACGGTCTCCAATCGGCAATGGTGCCTGTTCCTCGGACTTCGGGAGTTTACAATCGGCGATTTGCGAGCTCTGGAGTCCTCTCTACATGAACTCAGGAAGAAATTACGTTGAGCAATCAAACGAAGAAGAATCGTCAGTGGAACGGTCCTAAGGCAAATTGGAACATTAAGGGTCTACTACTTGTACTCCCTTACTTGATTCGATTTGCTGAGGATTTAAGGAATGATAAGCGAAGTGATACTTATGAGATTGACGGTATTTCTTCTATACCGTTGATTATCGGAGCTTTGGCAGCCGAACTCTCTTTGAAGACGATCATTGATCAGGAAGGAGAGAGCTTGGACGGTTCGCGGACTCATGATCTGAAAAAATTGTATTGTAAAATTAGTTGTGAGACGAGGAAGCAGATCGAACGTCTGTGGTCCTCTCCATCGAGTGATCCACAAATTTTGAGAAAATTTCCTATTGAAATGTTTGGTTTTGGTACGATTGACGTGAACCGGGTTGGGATTGATCGTGTTTTAGAGAAGCACAGTAAAACGTTCATTGAGTGGAGGTATCTTCCAGAGTGCCGCGGCGCTAGGGGTTTATCTGGCAATCCCTATGAGTTGGCTTATGCGGCTTGGACGCTGTATAAATTTCATGTAGATAAGACTGACCTTCCTTTTGGCAACACCAGTGGTGTGGCTCGCGTCTGACTTTTCTTTTCTTGTAGGAGACCGCTGTTCTCTGCGAACCCCCTGGTCTTTAGCCTTGGCATCGGCGGCACGGTCACGCCACCTATGATGGCTAAATTCATTTAATTTAAATTCACGCTCAACATATAGATCAATGACAGTACTTAGCATAAATCTGAACAAAATTGCACTGTTGAGAAACGCAAGAGGTACAAATTTTCCAAAAGTTCTAGACTTCGCGGGAATTTGCATCGCAAATGGAGCTGAAGGTGTAACAGTGCATCCTCGACCAGATCAGCGCCATGCAACCTATCAGGATGTTCGAGACTTAGCTGCATTCCAAAGTCAAAATCCTTCCATCGAGCTCAATATCGAAGGTTTTCCAACTACTGATTTTCTAGAAGTTGTTAAAGCAGCCAAGGCCCATCAGTGCACTTTGGTACCCGACGCTCCCGATCAAATTACATCCGATCATGGTTGGGATACAAAATCCTAAATTCACTTTCTCCAGCCCATCATCGCTGGACTAAAGAAAAACGGAATAAGAACTAGTCTTTTGCTGGATCCAGACATCAGCATGATGCCTTCGGCTGCGGATACAGGAACTGATCGGATTGAACTGTATACAGAAGAGTACGCGAAAACTTATGACGCCGATACCAACGCTGATGTCTTGGAACAATATCGACTTACAACGCTCGCAGCCCAAGAACAAGGCGTTGGTGTCAACGCTGACTACGATTTGAATCAAAAATAATTTAGCGAACTTTCTAACAATTCCAGAAATTTTGGAAGTGTCAATTGGGCACGTAGTTACGGTCGAAGCATTACATGATGGATTTGGGAAAACGGTACTATTCGCCAAAAGCAAAATTCAAGATTTTTGCTGTTGGCGACTAGAAATTACCATGTAGATAATAGTAATCACAACACCCCACAGAGCCACGTTATTTATTGGGTTATCTAAAAATGCATTGAAGGTTGACATTATGAGGCAACTAACAATTGCAGCTATTCCTAGCAACTGTTTCATGATATGTTTCACTTTTCGCACTGATTTTTGATGATATTGATGAACTGCAGACAAAATTGTACTAGACAAGTCTCAGAAAATTGAAATTCCACCTCTGCAGATTACCTAGAGTTGTCGTTCTCGGTGGTATTGTTTTAAAGTGGAAATGGCGTTAGTGTCGATAAACGTCAACCTTAGCACTAATCGTTATAATTGATTAATTGCGTCATTTGCAAAGACGCCAATCTCTTTTAAGCTAAACTTATATACATTAAATCTTGGCAAAATCAACGCCAAACCCAATGGACATACTTGACCTTTCACATGAACAAAGTTCTGCTCGACTTGATCATTGGGTGAGCAATTCTTATGCATGGACTCAAGAAGAGATTCACTCCGAGTCGTGCATTTTGCAAATTAGCAAAGAAGTGGAAGTTGAACTGTCGCGGATGGCTGAAGAGATTGAAGCCAATCCGCTTCCAACGGTACTACGTTCATTGAAGCAGTTCGATATTCCCAAGACGATTGAATTGATGAAAGAGGTTCGAAGACGACTCGATCAATCACCTGGAGTTGTTGTCATTGACAGCATGCCTCTCGAAAAAATTTCAAAAGAACAAGCCATCGACATATTCTGGACAATTGGTCAGGTAATCGGCCAACAAGTCGCACAAAAATGGGATGGAACAATCATTTACCACGTGAAAGACACAGGTGCAAAATACGAATATGGAGTTCGTGGTTCTTACACCAAAGTCGAACTATTGTTCCATAACGATAACGCCTTCGGAAAAGTACTGCCCAACTACGTCGGGCTCATGTGTATTCGACCATCAGTCGAAGGTGGGATAAGTCGATTCTGTAGTCTTTATTCGGTTCACAATCAAATGTTGAACCGTTACCCGCGTCAGTTGGAGCGCTTGTATGAACCAGTTTTTTGGGACCGGCAGGCAGAACATGCAGATGGTGAACCTACTGTCGCGTTTGCTCCAGTATTTCGGTATGAAAACAGTCGACTTTTTACGAGAGCCAATCCTAGTTTAGTGATGAAAGGCTACGAAGTAGCAGAAACCGAGATAGACGCAGAAACCTTTGACGCAATTTCAGCCCTTAAGGAAGTTTCTGAGAATCCAAACTTGTGGTTCGAATTGCCCATCGAACGAGGGCATCTACAGTATTTGAATAACCTTGATATCGCACATTACAGAAGTGAGATTATCGATCATCCTGATCCTCTCAAAAAGCGACATTTAGTTCGCTCTTGGCATCGCCAGCACGGTCACGCCACCTATGATGGCTAAATTCATTAAGTTTAAATTCACGCTCAACAAATAGATCAATGACAGTACTTAGCATAAATCTGAACAAAATTGCTCTGTTAAGAAACGCAAGAGGCGCAAATTTTCCAAAAGTATTAGACTTCGCGGAAATTTGCATCGCAAATGGAGCTGAAGGTGTAACAGTGCATCCTCGACCAGATCAGCGCCATGCAACCTATCAGGATGTTCGAGACTTGGCTGCATTCAGAAGTCAAAATCCTTCCATCGAGCTCAATATCGAAGGTTTTCCAACTACTGATTTTCTGGAATCCGTTAAAGCAGCAAAAGCTGATCAGTGTACTTTGGTACCGGACGCTCCCGATCAAGTGACATCCGATCATGGTTGGGATACAAAATCCGAAATTCACTTTCTACGGCCCATCATCGCTGAACTAAAGGAAAACGGAATAAGAACTAGTCTTTTTCTGGATCCAGACATCAGCATGGTGCCTTCGGCTGCGGATACAGGAACTGATCGGATTGAACTCTATACAGAAGATTACGCGAAAACTTATGGCACCGATACCAATGCTAATGTCTTGGAACAATATCGACTTACAACGCAGGCAGCACAAGAACAAGGCCTAGGTGTCAACGCCGGCCACGATTTGAATCAAAAAAATCTAGCGAAATTTCTGACAATTCCAGAAATTTTGGAAGTATCTATTGGGCACGCCGTTACGGTCGAAGCATTACATGATGGATTTGGGAAAACGGTACGCTCGTACGCTGCAATCGTTCGTTCTAGCCTTTAGAACTAAAGGGCGACCGCCCGTTATCCTGGATACGCAATGACGTTTTGAGTTTGTACACCCAATCCCTCGATTCCAAGTTTCATCTGATTCCCAGGTTCCAAAAAAATTGGTGGCTTAAGGCCAAAACCAACACCAGAAGGAGTACCCGTAAGAATCATATCACCTGGCATCAGTGTCATAAACTGACTAACATAACTAATGAGATGCTTGATTCCAAAAATCATGTCGTCAGTCGAACCGTCCTGATATCTTTTTCCGTCAACATCAAGCCAAAGATGTAGAGCTTGTGGGTCCGCAATTTCGTCTTTTGTCGCCACAAATGGACCCAATGGACAGAACGTATCAGCACTCTTGCCTTTTACCCATTGCCCAGTGCCTTCTGTCTGAAACGCTCGCTCCGATACATCGTTTGCGATACAGTACCCAGCCACATAGTCAAGAGCATTCTCTTCATCGACGTAAGTGGCTTGGCTACCCATCACGATTGTTAGTTCGACTTCCCAATCTGTCTTCTTACTGTTTCGAGGAATCATCACATCATCATTGGGACCAACTATAGAAGTTGTCGCTTTCATGAAAATTATTGGTTCCGCAGGAATCGCTAACCCAGCTTCTTGAGCATGAAGGCGGTAATTCAAACCAATGCATACCAATTTACCTACATTGGCAACAGGCGGGCCTAATCGAGGTTGACCTGAAACCACAGGTAAACTTTCAATATCTAACTCTCGCAATTTTTTCTGCCCGGAAGGCGACAACGCTCGAGCGTCAATGTCCGAAACCTTACCGGACAAATCACGAATTTGCCCATTATCATCCAACAAACCAGGGCTTTCTTCACCCCGACTTCCGTATCGAACCAACTTCATCTGCTACAAATTCTCCTTCTAGCTAATACTCGAACTACTCAAAACAATCTCTATTGCGATGTCACTATACGATTGATCGTCTTCAAATTGAAAAGCATTCATTGTATTAAGATTCAAGAATTATTTCGATTCTCTTCACTCGAGTTTACATGGATTCGCATTATGAAACTTGGAACGATTACCGCGGTACTTCGGCCCTAATTATTAAAGAAATTGCCTGTAGGATTGACGTGTCAATGACAAATCATAGCTCATCTAATTCACTCTTTGTCTAGTCAAAACAGACTGGTCATTGACCATAAAAAAATTTGAAAGTAGAAAATGGAGCGCTAGAAACTTAAACGCTTTAGTTAATTGATTAAGAGTTGACCGCTTTGCGTACTGAACTGATAATCCGGTTCCAATCATCCGGCTGATTGGCTCGTATACCTTTTTCGATTGAATCGAAAAAAGACTAAACGAGTTTCACTGAACCCGAGTTTTGCGATTTTGCAATCAGGCGATTGAAAGGAACTTATTTCGTTTTCTGAATCAATGACCAAATTTGTTCTGATGTAGCTGGCATCTGAACCTCGGTAATGCCGAGTGGCTCTAGAGCGTCTACAACCGCGTTCATTACAGCGGCCGGCGCTCCCATGGTTCCAATTTCACCAACACCTTTTACACTCAAAGGATTTTCGTCCGTTTTAACTGGATTCCAGTCTAGTTCGAACGCCGGAACATCGTCTGCACGAGGAATCGCATAATCCATAAAGCTACCGGTAACAAGCTGTCCTGACGTCGGATCATAGAACGTATTTTCCAAAACAGCGTGACCGATACCATGGGTAAGCCCACCATGAAGTTGACCTGCCACAATCAGTGAATTGACAATGGTACCCGGATCACTAACAGCAATTAGTTGTTCGATCGAAATACTGCCTGTTTCTGGATCTATTTCGACTTCACATGCTTGGCAACCACTCACAAACATCGAATGCTGAACAATATGCTTGTGAGAATCAATCAACGGCTGACCTTGATCGTAAGCAAATTCCGCTACTTTAAACAGACTGATTTTGTGATCGGTACCGGGAATACAAAAATGACCTGATGTGTATTCAACATCTTCGACCGCTACTTCAAAATAATTTGCGGCTTGTGAACGCGCTTTTTCTAAAACCTTTTCAGCACTGTAGAACAATGCAGATCCTCCAATTCTCATCGAACGAGATGCATGTGATCCCTGACCAGATTGTACGAAATCGGTATCTCCTTCGATAATTCGGACTTGTTCAATCGGAATTTGAAACTGGCTTGCAATGACTTGACCAAATGCCGTTTCATGCCCAGTGCCTATCGCTTGTGTACCTACTCGTGCTTCGACGATGTCGTCTCTGACTAGTACTTCCGCAAATTCGTTTGGAGTGCCCCCAACACTGTCGATGAAGGCCGAATAGCCAATTCCTCTGAATCGATGATTTTCTGCTGAAACTTGACGACGAAGTTCAAATTCATCGTAATTTATGCGATCGATTAATTTTTGTAGGTTGCCCTCAAAATCTCCTGCAGAATAAAAAGCACCCGTTGGTGTCGTCCAGGGCTGATCTGACCTAGTAATCATGTTTTTCTTTCGCAGGCTAATGCGGTCAATGTTGAGTTGACGTGCAGCTTCGTCCACAATTCGCTCAATGGCATATGAAACCTCGGCCCGAGCGACACCTCGGAAAGGGCCAACTTGAGCGGTATTAGAAAAAAAACCAATCAACGAGTAGTGAGCTACCGGAATTCGATACACTCCACAGAGCATTAACCCCATATAGTACGAATATAACCAAATACTACGTGGATTTAGATAGGCTCCCAATCGCCACTTACTTGATATTCGAATCACCGTCATCAGCTCATTGCCATCAAAGCTAAGCTGAACAAGCATCCGATGATCTCTAGATTGTGAATCGGTCAAAAAGCTCTCACTACGATCAGGCACCCATTTCACGGGAGAATCTGTAAACTGAGCAAGCCAGGCTGTTACCGCAACTTCAGGCGAGGGTGCAGTCCTAGCCCCAAAACCACCGCCGGTGTCATTTGAAACAACTCTCACTCGATCGATCTCTACATCCAACACTGCAGCAATATCTTTTTGAAACCAGTGTGAGGCTTGACTACCTGTAAAAACCTCAAATCGTTCTTGTCCAACATCATAGCGAGCCAGTACCGTTCGTGGTTCCAAAAACGCGACAATGTGTCTTGGAAAATCCACGCTTAACTCTACGATTTGGTGAGCGCATCCAAACTCACGATCTACTTCTTCTCGGTTGCCTTTTTCCGCCTCTACACAGATGTTGTTGCCGATCTCTTCCCAAATTAGAGCAGCGTCGGAGTGAACAGCATCTTCAAATTCGATGACAGCTGGCAGTTCCTCGTACTCGACGTCAACGGCTTCTGCCGCGATCAGAGCTCGATGAAAACTATCTGCTACGACTACCGCAACCGGTTCACCCGCGAATCGAACTTTATCAGTCGCCAGCAGGCATCTTCTGACATCAGGTAAGTCACTACCATCGGCATTCTTGATTGGATAATCTGGACTTCTAGTTAGAGCATTAATCGGTTTTAGTCCAACTTTTTCTAACGCTCTGCCGTGGATACAAGCCCTTATTCCTGGCATTCTCGCAGCAACAGACATATCGACCCGACAAATACGAGCATGTGCATGAGGACTACGAACAAATACCGCGTGGAGCTGACCTTCAAACGCAAAGTCATCCGCAAACTTGCCTTCTCCTTTCAGCAATCGTTCGTCTTCTACACGTATGATTGGCTTACCGATTAAATCTTTCATTAGCTTTTATCATCCGCTTCTAGTTGGCCTACGATTATCATGATTTGATCCAATCAGCGTACCTCAGCTTTCAGTCTTGGATTTTCAAATCGAACAGGCCTATTCAATTGTATCGCGGCAAGTGAAATTCGAACAAATTCAAATAATTAGTGACATGAACAATAATTCAATGAGCAAAATTGCGAGTCTTTTGTTTGTAATGTCCCTGAACGATTCGGTCGATTACCATCGCACAGAACAAAATAGCCAAACCTGCCAACACACCTTGGCCCTTTGCAGCATACTGCAAAGCCACGAGTACATCTTGTCCAAGCCCCTTAGCACCAATAAGAGAGGCGATTACTACCATCGATAAACACATTAATATGGTTTGATTGACACCGGTCATAATTGAGGGCATCGCTAGCGGCAGTTCGATATCCTTGAGCAAGGTGAACTTCGTACATCCAAAGGCCAATGCTGCTTCCTTGATATGTTCCGGAACACCTCGAATTCCAAGTGCTGTCAGTCGTATTACGGGCGGCATTCCGAATACCAAAGTAGCGAGAACACCGGGTGGCTTACCCGTGCCAAAAAATGCAATAATGGGAATCAAATAGACAAATGCCGGCATGGTTTGCATAAAATCCAAAACCGGTGTAGCGGCGTTATACGCTCGTTGATTTTTGCCAAACCAGATTCCAAGCGGTATCCCGATGATCAGACACAAAAATGCGGCCGCACCCAACAATGAAACTGTAATCATGCTAGTTTCCCAGAGCCCCAAAAATCCGAGGTAGGCTAAGGCAGCAATTGTAAATATTGCCACTCTAGGGCCCGCCACTCGCCATGCGACTACAACGATAACTGTCATGACGACAGGCCAGGGCGTGGTTACGAATATTGTTTCGAGGCCGTCCAACACTGTTCGAATCACTCCAACTACACTATCGAATGCGCCTGCACCACGATTGGAGAGCCAGTCGAAACCTACTTCCAACCCATTTGCGATTGGAGAAAAGTACTGACCTTTTTCAATGGGAAAACCTTCCGTATACATTTGAAATTGTGGTGCAATTTTTGAAACTGTGAATTTGTACAAAGTCAGAGGCGCAATAGCTAACCACATAATTACACTAAAAACGATACGATGTAATTTTCGATCTGTATCAATCCTTTCTGGATCAGTTCGCCACTTCAGATATTGGCGTGAATATTTCAAATTCGCATAATATCCTTGGATGATTCGCAACGCCAACATCACAAATATGCCCACAGCAAGATAGAAAATAGCAGCTTCGGCAGCGATAACCGCTTGTTCAGAAAGACTATCGACTAATTTTTGTAGGTTTTCTGCTCTAGTTAAAAAATTTGCAGCTTCCTCGCTGTTACTCGCTAAGGCTGCTTCGTATTTGGCCATAAATGATTCGATCTTGGGTTGAATCTTTTCAATGCGCGCCAACTGCTTTGCACCTAGCTCTCCCCAAAAACCCTTACCGATCTGAACGACAGCAAGAATCTCAAGAACGGTAAATGTCCAGAAGAATCCCCACAAACCACGAGCAGCACCCCAAAATGGCCCGATTAGAGCAGCGGCCCAGTTCCACGAAAAAGGAAACTTGGAAGCAGATTGTATTTTTTCGAATTCTTTCTCGTAATAGGACGAATTCTGTCCGACGAAGTTAGCGATTGAACTACTTATTTTTCTAGGCTGATCGGCTGTTGTTGAATCATCAATCATGTTTTCCCCCTTTTATGCCTTGCAACAAGGTTGACCTGTCGATTACTCCCACATCTTTGGCGTCGTGAGTAACTACGATTGGAAGATTAGTATTCGCTGCGATTTCAATCAGACTGCCTAGATCCGCATCATGAGGTGCTTTGGGTGCGTCGGCGGCAAGCATTTCTGGGAACTTCGCTCTATACTCCTCCAATCCCACCATAATTGTGTGTGCGAGTTTAAATTTTAAAGTTGAGATGCCCTCTACAAAATCAGCTACATACTTGTCGATTGGGTTGGTTACAATCTCGGACGGAGTTCCGACCTGTACGATTTGTCCGTCTTTCATAATGGCGATTCGATTACCAATTCGAATCGCTTCATCCAAGTCATGAGTGATGAACACGGTCGTCTTGTTCAATTCCATCGACAAATCCAAAAATTGGTCTTGTAGTTGACGACGAATCAACGGATCGAGTGCTGAGAATGGTTCATCCATCAACAACACTTCAGGATCGGAAGCCAATGCTCGAGCCAACCCCACTCGTTGCTGCATTCCTCCTGACAGCTCACTTGGAAAACGATCCTCATACCCATCTAGATTAACCAAATTCAAACAACGTTGTGAGACTTCCCATCTTTGCGACTGCGGTTGACCTTGAACTTGGAGTGGAAATGCCACGTTGTCTCGCACAGTGAGGTGTGGAAATAAAGCCATATGCTGAAAAACCATGCCAATATGAGCGGCACGAAGTTTTCGGAGTTCTTCGTTCTTTAAAGATCTTACGTCATATCCCAACACGTTGATTGAACCAGCAGTCGGTTCGATCAAACCATTGATATGTCGAACCATTGTTGATTTACCAGAACCCGAGAGGCCCATGACGCAGAATATTTCTCCGCGCTGAACTTGAATCGAGCAGTCGGAGATTCCGACTACACAGTCAAACATGTTTAGAACTTGGGATTTGCTGAGCCCTTCTTTTTTTATAGCTTCGATAGCCTCTTCAGCTCGGCTACCGAAAATTTTCCAAACATTGTCTAGTTGAATTACTATTTCTGACAATGGATTACCTTAAATCCTTGATAATAAATAATTTATTTATCCAGTAATTAAGTTCGATGAGAAAATGAGTCTCGTCGAAAACTATATAGAGCATTCGGATCAACCATTACGTCGACGACAACTGGCTTGTCGCATTGAAGCGCTGCATTGACAGCTTCACCGATTTCCGAAGCTTTCTCAACACGATAACCAATCCCTCCGTACAGCTCAGCGACCTGATCAAAGGGAGGACTACTAACATCAGCACCAATATAACGACAATCAAAAAAGTCGCGCTGATACGCTTTTTCGGCACCCCAACATCGATTGTTCAGTACGATCGTTACTGTGGCAATATTGTTATCAACCGCCGTGCTGAGTTCTGAAAGCGTCATTCCAAATCCACCATCACCCATCATACTCACTACAGGTCGTTCAGGCTGAGCCAACTTAACCCCAAGTCCACAGGCATACGAAAATCCCACCAAACCGAAATCCAAAGGTGTAAACAAAGATCTTGGTGTCCAATAATTTAAAGCATCTGTTGCTTGTAGACATAAAGTGCCTGCGTCCAAAGTGACAGCAACATTCTTTGGTAAAACTTTCCGTAATTCCTTATACAACTGTGCAGGTTGAATCGGAATGTCAGAAACTGGCACTTCCTTTTCGCGTTTTTCGAGGTACGAAACTCGTTTTCTTCTAAATGCTTCCAACCAAGCATTCACTGTTTCGCGAATTTCCGCGCATCCCAATTTTTCACGAATTTGTTTGGCAACCGTTGTTGCATCAGCCAATATTCCTAGTTCGACTGGAAAATACCGGCCGATTGCGGTTGGATCTAACTCCACTTGAATGATTTTCGCTCGTTCATTGAGATAGTCGTAGGTATAGAATGTGGCATTGAATCCAAGTCTCGTGCCTAAAGCTAGAATTACATCTGCCCGTTTTACCAAGTCGGTAGCAACCGGATTCCCTCGTGGCCCCATTTGCCCTGCATTCAGAAAATGTCCATACGGCACAGCATCACCATGACCAGGAGAAGTCACAACCGGTGCATTTAGATCTTCTGCAAGTGACAATACCGTTTCATGTCCGTGACTGTTTTTGATTCCGCCACCTGCAATAATCACAGGTCGGTCAGCTCCTTTCAGCAATGTACTGGCTCGAATGACTTCATCTTCGTTTCCAGCGGGATAACTTTGAACTCGATAGTCCAATGGAGACTGAAAAGGCGGAAATTCTGCCGTTTCAGATAAAACGTCACGTGGTAAATTCAAATGAACCGGACCTTGCCGGGGTGTCGTTGCCACTCGAAACGCTTCACGAAACATTTCCGGCACTCGTGCAGTTTGAGTGACTGTCCAGGTTTTTTTGGTTATCGGAGAAAACAGCGCTTGTTGATCAACCTCTTGAAATGCATCACGATAGACGTGCTCTGTCGAAAGTGCTCCTGCAATTGAAACAACAGGTGAAAAAGCCGCTTTAGCCTGCGCTAACCCAGTTACCAAATTCGTCGCACCAGGCCCGTTTTGACCTGCAACTATTATCCCCGGTCGATTCGATGCCCGAGCGTAACCATCAGCCATGTGCGTGCCGGTACGCTCATCATGGACTCCAATAAATCGAATGTCTTGGGCATCATACAAGGCATCAAAGAGCTCCATTGTGGCAGAACCAATTAAGCCAAAAATAATCTCAACGTTCTCAGCTTGTAGAGACTTTATGACGGCTTGGCCACCCGTCAAAGTATGCATCAGTTACTATCCTCGAATCGGGAGTTATGGAGAAATTACTAGCTTATGTTCCAGTACTTTTACTAGAAACTTGCGTATAGCTTGAAGAAATAAATCAGGTTCCTCCATCAAACCCAAATGTTGTAATCGTTCCACAATTACGCATTTTGAATTTTCAATTTCCGCTGCAATCGCTTTTGACATCGCAGGAGTACTACCACTGTCGTTTTCGCAAGTCATTACCAAGGTAGGAATACAAATTGGAGGTTTAGGATTGATTAACTCTTTAACACCTATAGCCAAAACTTTTCTGCATAGAGCATAGATGGTAGGATCGTTACTAGTGATCCAACCACTTACTTTTTTCACAACTTCTAACTCGGTTGATAAATACCTATGCGTAAACCAACGTTCGAGTGAAGTTTGTAAAGTTGCTTGAGGACCACCTACTGAAGTATCTGCCACGCGTTGCTCAATAATTTGCTGTTCTTTTTCATCCCTTTTGTGTGGTGAGTTAAGAATTACTAGAGCATCTGTGCATTGTGGATAATCAATGGCGAACCGGCGATTGATCATACCCCCAAGAGAAAAACCAACAACTGAACAGGTATTTATGTTTAAGTCGGCTAGTAGGTGGCGTAGTTGCTTTGAAAAAAGACTTAAAGATGGATTTTCCGAAGGAGGACTACTTTCGCCATGACCCGATAAATCGTACGTGAGAACGCGAAACTGATCCGACAACACACTCGTATACTCACTCCACATATGTCGATTTACTCCTAAACCATGGATAAGCGCCACAACTGGAGCATCTCGCACTCCTTCTATATTGTAAAAAGTGCCTCGACGAGTGCTAGGCATGCGGGAGAGAATCCTTCAGAATTGGCATCAATTGCAAACAAGGAATTGCAACTGCAGTGAATTCTGATGAAAGGAAGAAATATTTTGACAAGACTTCAAGATTTTTCAAACTTGTGCAAACACTATAAATTCTGCATTACAAAGAATTATTGAAATGCAGGGATCACTTCGTTGCAGAATAGTTCCAAAGATCTTTTTTGCTCTTTACGACCAAGCCCCATACTAGCTAAATATACAAACTCGTCTACACCGAGTTTTTCATATAACTTTAATTTCTTTATCACTTCTTCAGGGCTTCCCAACATGAGATTGCGTTCCATCATGTGAGCATCATATTGCTCTCGCTCTGTTAATTCTTCTAGGGGAATTTGTTTCGGGAATCCATTGACAACATCCCCCAAGTTTCTAAACAGATTTTCAAACATTCCCATACTAGTTTGAATCGCCACCACTGCTGTATCCCGGCCAGCAGTATTTTCATAAAGCGCGGTATGTCGCATGATGGCAAATTTAGGCCTTTGGTCGCTAGGATACTTGGCTATTGATTCTTCTAACCGAGATTTGTACAACTCAATCTCGGAAGCTGGTCGAGTCAAGGGCCAAGAAATGATATTGCAACCATTCTCTACGGCATAGTCAAAGGTAATTGGTGCTCGGGCTGCCACCCAGATAGGTGGGTATGGTTTTTGTAAGGGTTTAGGTACAGATGTAGCAGTAGGAAATGACCAATATTCGCCGTTATGCTCATAATCACCCTGCCACAGTGCTTTGAGAACTGGCAGCATCTCGTGGACGTATTTATAAGCGTTAAACTGTTTCAAGCCGGGTGTCATTCGATCAAATTCTCTTTGATAAGCACCGGAACCAATTCCGAATTCGAGGCGACCGCCACTGATTAAGTCAACAAACGCAGCTTCACTGGCTAAGTTGATAGGGTGCCAGTACGCCGCGACAACAACCGCAGTCCCAAGACGTATGTCATTGGTATGCGATGCTAACCACGCCAGTTTCACAAACGGGTTTGGAGCAATGGTTAATTCCAAGGCATGATGTTCTGCTGCCCAGACAATATTAAACCCTCCTCGATCAGCAATTTGCACCATTTCTAGCGTATGGCGCGCGATTTCACCCATGTCGTCACTAGCACTGAAACGCTCTAGGTTAATTGCCAATTGAAATTTCATTGTTCATTCCTCAATAAAAGCTAACTAGCGGTTTTAACGATTAATAAACTGACTCTCTAACGGTGCACTGGAAGTATTCATCCAAACAGTCTTTGTACGTGTGTAGTCGTAAATGGACTGAAATCCTGCTTCTCGACCATAGCCTGAGTCTTTGAATCCACCGCACTCCGCAATGGGAGAAATCGCCCGATATGTATTCACCCATACAATCCCCGCTCGTATTTTACTGGTCATACGCAGAGCACGAGCACTGTCTCGAGTGAATATTCCCGCCGCTAGACCGTGTTTTGAATCGTTCGCGAGTCGAACCACTTCAGCTTCGTCTTTGAAACGCAAGGCACTCAATACAGGTCCAAATAATTCTGTATCTACAATGTTTAGATCTTGTCGAGGACAATCAATAATCGTCGGTTCATAGTAAAAACCATCTAAGTGATCAGGACGCTTACCACCACACAGTAATTTTCCACCTTCAATCAGTGCAGTTTCCACTTCTCGTTCAATTTTCTCCACTTGAGCGATAGTGCATAGGGGGCCCATTTGCGTTGCCTCGGCCATAGGATCACCCACTAATATTTCCCCTGCTTGTTCAATCATTCGAGCTAAGAATTTATCTGCAATACCCTCTTGCACATAGAGCCGAGAACCCGCCACACAGCTCTGTCCAGACGCTCCGAAAATCGCTCCTAAGGAACCGTTTACTGCACTGTCAACATCGACATCATCGAAAACAATGAAGGGAGACTTGCCTCCTAATTCTAGAGTCAAATCGGCGAAGTTATTTGCTGAATTCTGAACGATGTGTTTGGCTGCAGCAGAGCCACCTGTAAAGGCAATTCTTGACACTAGAGGATGCGAAGTCAGTGTTTTTCCACAAACGTCGCCGTGACCGGATAGGATATTTATGACACCAGGTGGAATCCCAGCTCGTTCAACTAAGCGACCGAATTCCAGCAAGGTCACAGGTGCACACTCGGAGGTCTTCAGTACAACTGTATTGCCGGCGGCGAGCGCAGGTCCTATCTTTACCGCACTTAGAAAAACCTGTGAATTCCACGGTACGACAGCAGCAACGACTCCAATCGGTTCACGACGAGTAAATACAAACATGTCCGGTTTATCGATCGGTAAGGTATCCCCATTAACCTTGTCCGCACAACCAGCAAAGAAGTGATAATATTCAGCAATGTATTTCGCTTGCCATCGAGTCTCCTTGAACATCTTACCCGTATCTAAACACTCGGTCATTCCAAGTTCCTCGGAATGCTCGATCAACAAATCAGCGAGTCTTCTTAGGCAATGCCCTCGTTGAGAAGGCGACATCGTAGACCAAGGACCTGCGCTAAAAGCTTTGTGAGCACTGAGTACTGCGTCATTCACATCTTGAGCGGATGCTTCGGGAACCCGGGCCCATACCAAACCCGTCGCTGGATTGACGCTATCAAATGTCTCTCCCGTCGACGCACTGACCCAGCTTCCGTTGATCAGCATCTTATAGTCCTTTACTCCACTCATTCGAGTTCCTCATGAATTTTTAAGAAATAGAATCTGAGTAGATTGTAAGATGTTGCGCAGAAATTCGCTAATTTAACTTAGATGTAGCCCAAGCCACCGGAACCCTTTTGACGTGCAGCTTCATTTCGAATTCAGTAACCACTTCCGTATGATAGGCTCCAAAACAATGAGCTCGGTCCTAGATTCGGTGATAAACGCACATATTTTTAGCACAATTTGCAACATCGTAAAGCAGCCAACGAGTCTAACCGGCTGTGGAGCCTGAGAAACCGAAAGAGCTCTCAAAGTCAGTTGTTGGGTAAACGTTAAAGCGAAGCTCATCAAAAATCCACAAACAATTAATTTAACGAGAACTCGCACCAAAACAGGGAATTCAAACCTCTATAGATGAGAGCAGGATTAGGCAAACGATATTTGGTTATATGATTACACCAAATACTGTTCAATAAGTCTAAATGACTTGAATTTTTGCTACAAAAGAGAATTTAAAACACATTACATTAAGTTGCTATATAGTTTATTTACTGATCGTTCTTCACAAATTTTAAGAGGAAAAAAGTATGAAGAAAATTAGTATTGTTGCGTTGTTTGCTATGAGTCTCAGCATGTCAAATTTCGTCGCTGCAGCGGACGTTGTTATCGGTGTACCAAATTGGCCTTCAGTAAAAGCAACTGCTGACATATTGAAATATGTAATTGAAGAAAATTTAGGTTTGGAAGCAGAACTTCAAACAGCTACAAACCCAATTGTGTTTGAAGCTATGGATCAAGATAAGATGCATATCCATCCCGAAGTGTGGCTACCAAACCAGCAAAACTTGCACGATACCTATGTAACACAAAAGAAATCGGTGAAGATGAATCCACATGGAGTACCTTCCTTCACTGGGATTTGCGTAACCAAAGATACAGCCGCTCGGACTGGCATAACTTCTTTGCATGAACTAGCAGATCCAGACATGGCAGAAAATTTTGACACCGATGGTGATGGCAGGGGCAATATTTGGATCGGTGCACCGGGCTGGGCTTCGACAAATATTGAAATGATTCGAGCCAAGAGCTATGGTTTTGATGAAACAATGAACTTGGATGTGATTGATGAATCAGTTGCTTTGGCGCAAGTGGACGCGGCAGTGGCGAAGAACGAGAATGTCGTTTTCATGTGCTATACCCCACATTCCATGTTTACATTATTTGACTTAGTTCCTCTAGAAGAACCTGCCCATGATCCAGCAAAATGGGTGATCGTGCATCCAACTGACGACCCGGATTGGTTAGAAAAGTCGATGGCCCCCGTAGCCTGGAGTGTTCCTACGATTCACATCATGTTCAGCACTACACTTGAAGAGAGACATCCTGAAGTGACATCAATGCTGTTAAAAATCCAATTCACCGTGGAAGATCTATCCGACATGACTTATGCTGTGCTCGTCGATAAAAAGGATACCGCTGACTATGCCAAAGAGTGGGTGACTGCAAATTCTAGCATCGTAGATTCCTGGTTGTAGGAACCACTTAACATATTCTGAAAACCATTGAAAATAGGAGTGTATTAATACGCTCCTATTTGATTTGTAAAGCGGCAATTTTGTCTCACAAGTCAATGGATACTAGTGAATTTACGCACTTTTGTAAAATTCGCATGATCTAGAATAAATTTCTTTTGAGATTTATTCGAAATTAGCTTGAAACCTTGAAGATAAATCTTATTATTGATTACCAATCAAACTAATGCCTATTGGAATAATAAATCTGGAGCTACTCAATGTCAGAAAAAGAGCTTAACGAGAAAGTCTCTTTCAAAGCTGAGATACAACAGTTACTGAATCTTGTCATTCATTCTCTGTACTCAGAGAGAGAAATCTTTTTGAGGGAACTAATTTCCAACGCGTCTGATGCATGCGGAAGACTGCGATTTGAATCAATTCTTAACCCCGATATGAGGGAAGGTGAATTTAGCCCATCCATCGATATCGAAGTCAATGAAGCAGCTAAAATCATAAAGATAAGTGATAACGGTATCGGTATGACTCGCGAAGAGGTTGTAGAAAACATCGGTACTATCGCTCGATCAGGCACAAAAGAATTTGTCGAATCACTGTCCGGAGACGAGTCAGTTGACTCGCGCTTGATTGGTCAATTCGGAGTTGGTTTTTATTCCGCATTTATGGTTGCTGAACAGGTGAAAATTTTGACTAGAGCCGCTGGCCAAGCACCTGACAGTGGAATTCTTTGGGTATCCGATGGCGTGAGTGGATACAACTTATCAGGAGCCACCGTAGACCAGCACGGTACTACAATTACTCTCAAGTTGAGAGAGGATGCAGAGGATTTCCTGAATGTAGATACCGTGAAACAAGTGATAAAAAAGTATTCCAATCACATTTCGATTCCAATTCGTTTGCAAGTTGAATCGGAAGAAGAATCGGGCATTGAATGGGAAACGCTCAATTCTGCTTCAGCGTTGTGGATGCGTAACAAAAACGAGATTACCGATGAAGAATACAACGATTTCTACCAATCTCTCTCCTTTGACTCAGATGAGCCCCTATTGCGGTTGCACAATCGAGTTGAGGGAAATCTTGAGTACGTAACACTGTTGTACATTCCATCCAAAGCACCATTTGACCTTTGGGATGTCCGTCGACGAAAGGGGATCAAACTCTATGTGCGGCGCATCTTCATCATGGATGACTCCGAAAACCTAATGCCAGGTTATCTGCGCTTCGTAAAGGGCGTCATTGATTCTGATGACTTGCCTCTAAATGTTTCTCGTGAATTTTTACAGAAGAACAATCAAGTCAATAGAATTCGCTCCGGTTCCGCACGAAAATTGCTAGGTGAACTAAGCAAACTCGCTAAAAATGATGCGGACAAGTATCAAACCTTTTGGGATGAATTTGGAAAAACATTCAAAGAAGGTATGACAGAAGATCACGACAATAGTAAAAAAATTGCTGAATTACTCCGGTTTTCTACATCACAGAGCGAAGGATCGCAACAGACCGTCTCGCTTCAACAATATGTGGATGGTATGCAAGAGAAGCAAGAATCCATCTACTATATTACAGCGGATACTTATAAATCAGCGAAAGGCTCACCTCATCTTGAGGTTTTCGACAAACATGGTATTGAAGTTCTGCTCCTAAGTGATCCTATTGATGAGTGGGTCCTCATGCATCTTCATGAGTTCGGTGGGAAACACCTTAAATCAATTGCAAAAGGAGATCTAAATCTTGATTGGTTGGAAGGGGACCAAACGGAAGAACTAACTGACTCGACGGTTGATTCATTGTTGGACAAGCTGAAATCCTCATTGGTGGATCGAGCGAACGATGTTCGAACAACCAATCGATTGACTGACTCCCCGGCGTGTTTGGTAGTCAATGAATTTGGTATGAGCCGAAATATGTCTAGAATTTTAGAATCGACCGGGCAAAAAGGACCTGCCGATATGAAACCTATATTAGAGGTTAACCCGGATCATCCCCTGATTCAGCACATGGTCAAAACCGATGACAATTTAGATGACTGGGCACATGTTTTGTTTGACCAAGCAATTCTGAGTGAGGGTGCACCTTTGGAGAAACCGGCGGATTATGTTCGACGAATTAATTTGCTACTCACCGATACCTTTAGCGAACAAAGCCCCATCATTATTGCACCTTAATCTGTTTGAACATTCTGACTTGTACATTGATCAACTATAGTCTTTATAATTTTGTGACACTGTCGGGACTGTCAGATATGCACCCCTGACAAGTTAATCGGGGTATAGCGCAGTCTGGTAGCGCACCTGCTTTGGGAGCAGGGGGCCGGGGGTTCAAATCCCTCTACCCCGACCATTAAATTAAATATGCGCCTGTAGCTCAATTGGATAGAGCAACGGCCTTCAAATAGGAGCCTTTACAGGGAAGTAGGGAACTTGTAAAGTGAAGGGCACTGTATCGGTGAAACCTTAACTCGTAGCGGAGATGGCAATACCGAGGAAACCAAGTGAATTATTCATTTGGGATCCGTAGAGGCTATACGTGTCCCACCTGAGATGGTGAAGATATAGTCCAGACTACAAACTGGCAGAGCATACAAAACCAGTTTCTCGACCAGGCAATGAAAATTGTAGTAGTAAGCTAAGCCGTAGGTTACAGGTTCGAGTCCTGTCAGGCGTGCTCAATTGAATTCAGCTCAATTGGTATAGTAATATATAAACGCAAACGAGTCATGGTGGGCGTAGCTCAACTGGTAGAGCCCTGGATTGTGGTTCCAGTGGTTGTGGGTTCAAGACCCATCGTCCACCCCATTGCTTTCTTCATATCTATAGCTCGCTTCAGCTAAACGATGCGACTACCAACACTCAAAGAAATTCAATCGGCTGCCACGATCATCAGTGAACATATGCAACCGAGTCCACAATACAGGTGGCCTTTGCTTTGTGAGCGTTGTGAAACTGACGTTTGGGTTAAACATGAAAACATGACTCCGATCGGCTCGTTCAAAGTGCGAGGTGGAATTTACTACCTGTCTCAAATTCCTGCCTCTGATGTAATAACGGCAACACGAGGAAATCACGGCCAATCCGTGGCCTTTGCAACTCGAATTCGTGGGAAAAAGACCACAGTAGTCGTGCCTCACAACAATAGCAAGTCAAAAAATGCATCGATGCGTGCGCTGGGTGCGGAAATTATTGAACATGGTCAAGATTTTTCCGAAGCTCACGAGTATGCGCACCAAAGAGCCAAAGAGCAGGGCTTGCATTTTGTTCCTTCTTTCGACAGAAAGCTCGTGGTCGGCGTCGCAACTATGGGATTGGAATTATTTCAAGCGGTGTCACAATTGGACGCAGTCTACATTCCGATCGGTTTAGGCTCCGAAATTTGTGCTGTGATTGCAGTTCGTGAAGCATTGGGCTTAAAGACAGAAATAATTGGTGTCGTTGCTGAAAATGCGCCCGCTTATTTTTTGTCGTTTAATTTGCGTCGAGTCGTAACAACATCGTCTGCGAATACACTCGCTGATGGTATTGCCGTTCGAATTCCAAATGCCGAATCTCTTGACATTATTCTTCAACATGTTTCTCGTGTCGTTAAAGTCTCCGACTCGGAGATTACAGGCGCAGTTCATGGTTATTTTGACGACACACATCAATTAATTGAAGGCGCAGGTGCTGCGAGCTTGGCTGCATTACTAAAAGAGAAGGAACGCATGAAAGGTAAACGAGTCGCGGTAATCGCTTCCGGCGGTAACATCGACAAGGAATTATTTCGACGGATTATGGCCTCTGACGACAAACTTTCCGCGTGAGCTGTTCACTGTCTTGTCAGTAGTCATTTTCGATGGCTTATCCTTCTCGCCGAAAACGTCGCAAACGCCAAGCTAATTCCATTGAAACCCTTAAATGGCGTAAGGTCGTCAATCCTTACCCACCGTTTAACATTCTTTCTGACGACCAAGTCGAAGAAGTCCATCGAGCTTCTTTAACTGTTCTGCGCGATTTCGGGATTAAATTTCTGAGTCCAATCGCCCGTAATGTCTTTATCGATGCAGGTGCAGAAGTCGACCATGATTCCGAAATGGTACGGTTCGATCCTGCTCAAATCGAGGAATTAATCGCTTTACCACCATCAAAATTCAAGCTGGCGGCGAGGAATCCACTCCGGTCAACCGAGTTCGGCGGAAACACTTTAAACTTTGCGACTGTAGGAGGCCCTGCATTTGTTTCGGATCTCGATAAAGGGCGAAGAGCGGGAACGATGCAAGATCTGGAGAATTTTTTTAAGGTTACCAGTCAACTTGAAATCTTTCACCTATGCGGCGCCTCGCCCTTCGAACCTCAAGACCTGCCGGCAGAATCTCGTCATCTCGACAAATACTTTGCTGCGATTACCCACCATGATCGCATTTGGATGACAAGTATGCTAGGGGCGTACCGGGCTAGAGACGGAATCGAAATGCTCAAGATCGTACATCGGCTAAGTGACGATGAAATCAATTCTCGACCGTTGACTATCGGTAATATCAATGTCAATTCACCACGCCAGGTTGATCAAGCCATGTCAGATGCAGCCATCGAATTTGCTCGATTTAGTCAACCGGTTTTGGTAACACCCTTTACATTGCTAGGTGCGATGGCGCCAACAACAATGGCGGGGTCATTGGTTCAACAGAATGCCGAGGCATTGGCTTGTATTGCCTTAACGCAGATTGTACGACCCGGTACACCTGTAATGTACGGTAGTTTTTCAAGCAACGTCGATATGAAACTAGGCGCACCTGCATTTGGGACTCCTGAATATGTCCGTACGACCTTGGCCAGTGGGCAGCTAGCACGCCGATATCGACTTCCGTATCGCTCTAGTAATACGAATGCTTCGAACGCACCGGATGGGCAGTCTACTTACGAAAGCTGTATGTCAGTTTGGGCAGCGACTTTAGCACACACAAATCTGTTGCTACATGGAGGTGGATGGTTGGAAGGTGGTCTCGTCGCATCGTTCGAAAAGCTGATCATCGATGCAGAAATTTTACAGATCATGACCAAATCGCTAGAACCGATTCCTGTCAACAAAGACACTCTTGCAGTTGATGCAATCGCAGACATTCCGCCTGGTGGACATTTTTTCGGCTCGCCTCATACGATGGAGCGGTATAAAGATGTGTTTTATAAACCTCTACTTTCAGATTGGCGAAATTTTGAAACCTGGTTCGCAGATGGCGCCGAACATTCCTTTCAAAGAGCAAATCGAATCTGGAAGACTCTACTGCGTCGATATTCGAAACCAGAAATCGATCTGGATACTCTAGAAGAACTAAGAGCATTCATTGTTCGACGGAAACATGAAATCGAAAACGGTCATGAATGTGCGGTTCTTGATGGAACAAATTGAGCAGATCTCTTGTTTGAGTAGCCTACAGCTAACCGCGGTTTCCTGAGCCTTGAGCAATTAAATCAATCCAATTCCTAAACAAAATCTTTCCAGCATTACCCCAAGTATTTTCAATATAGGGAAGCACTTCCTTTTCCGGAAATGTTGGTAATGTTTCACCTTGCTTTACGGCGTTTAGTAGAGCAATACGATAGCGATTCAAAATACCTTTCGCAATATCAGAAAGGTAATATTTCGGGTACTCTGGATATTCGTTGCGCGTGCCTGCAATGAATCTTCGAATTTCTCGATTGTATTCTTTCAACAAACTAAAGCTATCGTACTCTGGGTGACCTTGTAAATAAATCCACTTAAATCCATTTGAGCTGACTGCGATGTGAAAATCTGCTTCTCGACTACTCGCGAGTACTTTCGCTCCACAATGTTCGAGTTGTTCGGTAGTCACTTCGAATACATGTGAACGAGGCGCATCAAACTGCGTATCAATTCCTGCAACCAAAGGATGCTCAAACTGAGTAATGTCGTGCACATATACACCCCATCGTTTACTCGGATTACATCGCGTGCGTCGAATGCCATGTAAAACATCTAGGATCGCGTGAGAAGCAAGGCAGGAACACATCACCGATGGTACATCTGACTGTGCCCAGTGGATGACTTGCTCGAAGTAAGGCCAAAAACTTTCATCTTGTAGATCCGACTTTCCAGGATTTGCACCTGTTAACAACAAGCCATCCAAATGCCTAACTCTAGCTTTTTCGAAAGAATCATAAAACTCTTCAACGTAAGCCAATGCAGGATCTTCACGTTGAAGCCCATTCACGGTAAATGGATGGATGTAGATCAGGTACTCATCTGAGGCGGCGGCGATTAGTCTTAAGAACTGCCTTTCCGTTGCTAGAAGAGCCCGGTCTGGCATCATGTTCAAAAAACCTATGTGAATTTCTCGACCTTGTGGATTTTCAACACAGTTTGCATCGACAACTTCTATACCTTCATTGGCCAACCGATCCCAAGAGTGAAGTTCTCTATGTCGCACAAATGGCATTGACTTGTACTAGGCCTTAGATCAACGGTTTGATAGTCCCGAACAGATCAGCTCAACAACATCCTTTTCATCACACACATCGCCTAGATGATCACCTGAAACTGTGCAGCCATATTGTTTGGCAATTTGTTCGTATTTGGGACGCCGAATTTTCACCAAATCTGGAAATATCCAACTGACAAAACTATCTGGATCAATTTCATTCGAGTAGTCTAGGTTTTCGATTTCCAAATATTCATGTAGTTTGACATCCAAAAAAGTAGATTCATAGTAAAGAGGCTTCGGATGGGCAACTTGACGTCGTATGATTTCTGCTTCAAGTTCTACGCTCATCTCAAGATAGACAATTAAGGTGTGCTTCGCTAAATGCTCCAGCACGCATTTGTTACCGAGCTCGCATATGCTACCGCTTGAATCGTTGACAAAATTATCATAGCCGTAAATTTCACGTGCTTTCCATATGAATTCACCGACATCCAACATAGCTTCGACTTCAGCATGATGATGCAGTTTTTGTCGCTTTTTGAATTCCGTTAAAGTGAGGCCTCCTTTACTTTCATCACCCAACTTTCCCACATATTTCGATAAAAGCTCCAAATTGTCGAATGTCATCGCACTACCGATGTAAATCGAATCACTTCGTAACAAATTTCGGAGAAAAGGAACTTGCATGGCTTGCAATTTAATGTTGTCTAGAATTGGTTCTTTCAGATAGCGTGTTCCAATTCGATAATCGGCTGAAAAGTGATACCAAGAGTTTTTGGGCAGTATTCGTGCCAAAGTAGTCTTACCTACACCTGACATACCGATCAGTGTGACCGCTTTTCGCGGCATTTTTTTAAATTGCTGGCGAGTGGGAATCAAAAATTTAACTCCTCAAGCTTTATTTGGAGATCTGAAGCAAATGATCTAACTGATTTTTTCGATCGAGTAAATTCAATTGATCAAAGCCACCTATTCCTACCGAATCAATGAAGATTTGAGGTACAGTGCGACGACCTTCACTACGATCCAACATCTCTTTTTTTCGAGACCTATCGAAGAGAACATCGTACTCTGTATATTGAACACCCTTTTGATCGAACAATCGCTTGGCGGCGTAACAATATCCGCAAAGTGGACTCGTGTAGATTTCGATAACTGCCATCGTATCGCTAACGAATTCCCGTGTGCCCAAAGCCCCCAGCAGCACGTTCACTAGGCGCAAACTCCTGAACTTCTACAAGTTCAGCTCGAATTAGAGGCACAAAAACCATTTGTGCGATTCTATCTCCAGGACCAACAGTATACGCTTTGTCACTTCGATTCCAGCATGAAACAAATACTTGACCTTGATAATCCGAATCAATCAGACCCACTAAGTTTCCGAGCACAATTCCATGTTTGTGTCCAAGACCTGAACGGGGTAGCAGTAGAGCGAAGCTGTCTGGGTTTTCAATATAAATCGCCATGCCGGTAGGGATTAATTCACACTTTCCAGGGCCGATTGAAATTTCTGAATCAATACAAGCTCTTAGATCTATGCCTGCTGAGCCTTTAGTAGAATACCTGGGAATTTCAATCGACTTTCCAAGTCGACTATCGAGTATTTTAAACTGTACTTTTTGCATGAAATCGAATTGCAATTTGTTCGATCAATTGCTCGGCAACTTCTGTTTTCAAGGCCGGGCCTAAGGTAACTACACCATCGTTATCAATTACTTCCAAGGTGTTCCGATCTGATCCGAGTGCTCCATTTTGTCCGCTAACGAGGTTCGCCGCAATCAAATCGACTCCCTTTTTCTTTAACTTTCGATACCCTTCTTCGAGAAGATTACCGGTTTCCGCCGCAAAACCGACGGCAAAAATATCCGGAAATCTAGACTTTACTTCTGACAGAATATCTGGGTTTGGTACGAGCTCAAGTAGCATTGCATCGCTGCTTCGTTTGATTTTGGAAAGCATCGAGTTCGACGGTCGGTAATCCGCAACCGCTGCAACCGCAATAAATATGTCTGCAATGCCTATCTTACGCATAACTGCCTTGTACATGTCTCGGGCACTTTTTACTCGAATCAGCTGATCGACTGCAATGTGGTTGGTGACAGTAACGAGGCCTGACACCAAAGTCACATTCGCCCCGGCTCTAGCTGCTGCATTTGCTACGGAGTACCCCATTTTTCCAGAACTCAGATTGGAAATCCCCCGAACGGGATCAATTGCTTCCCAAGTCGAACCAGCAGTAATCAAAATATTGGCATTGGCTAGAAGTTTTTGGTTTGAAAACAACGAGATGATAGACTCGACAATTTCATCAGGTTCGAGCATTCTACCAGGGCCTACTTCACCGCAAGCCTGGCTACCAGTTCCAGGGCCCAGAATTTTAATATCACGGCTCTTTAGAATTCCGGAATTAGTTTTCGTCGCTGGGTTCGACCACATCAATCGATTCATCGCGGGTACAACTACAACTTTTGCTGAAGTCGCAAGACAAAGCGTGGAAAGTAAGTCGTCCGCGATTCCATGGGCTAATCGAGCCATAAAACTCGCGCTCGCTGGGGCAACCAGAATTACATCAGCCCAACGCGCTAGCTCGATATGGCTCATTCCAGTTTCTGCCGCTTCATCAAATAACTCAGTTCTAACGCCATAACCGCTCAAAGCTTGCATTGTTAGTGCTGAGATGAACTGTGTAGCATTGGGAGTCATTACAACTCGCACTTCTGCAGCTTGCTCGCGAAGACGCCGAATTAGCTCTGCAGCTCGATACGCCGCAATACCTCCCGTCACGCCTAACAAAATTCGTTTATCTTTCAGCTGCATGATGATTCGTGATGCTTGATTTTAAATTTGTCGTCAGTTGCTGTTTCGGCTGATGGTGCGTTGTCTCATGGAAGATCATTTAATCAACACAAAGTTAATTTGGATGAATCCTCTTCGTCGATTTAGGCACTCTGTGCTGGTGATTTCTTGCTTAAATTTTATCAATTCAAACTTGAATCAACACTATCCATAATCCTCATAAATTCAAAAAAGAAGAATAAACATGACCAAGTTATTCGGATTTAAATTTTTCGTTGGCCACTACCAAATCAACGAAATTAAACAACTATAGAGTAGAACCCATTTGATTTCTCCAGTGAGATAGTGTAGAATTTCTCGCTTTATTTTAACAATCCAACAAAGTTTGACCGATACTACGATGCCAAGAGTTTGCAATATTACCGGTAAAAAAACCGTTTCGGGTAACAATGTCTCTCATGCTAATAACAAGACGAAACGACAGTTTCATCCGAACCTTCATTATCGGAGGCTTTGGGTCGAGAGCGAAAAAAGATGGGTAAAGTTACGGTTGACCCAAAAGGCATTGCGCACGATCGACAAAAAAGGAATCGATGCGGTACTAGCCGATCTACGCGCTAACGGTGTCAAGGTTTGAGTCAATTTGGGAATGAAGGCAAATGAGGGAAAAAATCAAATTAGAATCTAGCGCAGGCACTGGGCATTTTTACACCACGAGTAAGAACAAACGAAATACCACTGGCAAGCTTCAGCTGCGAAAGTTTGACCCCGTAGTCAAAAAGCACGTGATCTATAAAGAAAAAAAGCTAAGGTAATTTCCGGCAGAGATTTAGACAGAATCCCAAATAACCAAACGCTGCCTTTTCCCACTCAAAGCTGTCGTGGCCTCACGTCGGTTTTTTTCTTTGCTCTAGTTACTGACGGTTCCTTTTAGTTTGATCGAGAAGTTCATCAGAGCTTCGATTCCAGATTCTTCCGCATTTCGGCACCAATCATCTAATGATTTACGCACATGTTCATAGGAAGTCGAAGATTTAGCCGAGATCTTGTGTAATGATTCTTTCATCAAGTAGACCTTTTTAAGCCTCTGATTGGACTCAAGAAATTTATGCAATCGAATTTGATTGTTTGCGCTTAGCTTGGCGCGTTCTGTCGATAATAAGTGCTTCGCCCTTTTTAGCATTTTTTTTGTCTCTCCCGAAGACAATCGGATTTCTTCACGATAGACATGGTGAACGACATCCTGAGCATAGTTCGAAAAAACTTGCACTCGATTCGTTACAAACGCTCGTACTGTATCCATGTCACAACGGTGCTTGCCCGCGTGATAGCTTAGAACAGGTATTTTGCGACGAATTGTTAGGAGCTTGACTGCGCTAAACAAGCGTACATACCACCAACCTAGATCAATTTCCCACTTGCGCGTAGAAAACTGTGCGGAGCTTGCGTAAGCATGATGATTATTATGTAGCTCTTCACCCCCAATCAACAAACCCCAAGGCACAATGTTACGGCTTGTGTCATTCAATTCAAAGTTTCGATAACCGAAGTAGTGGCCGATTCCGTTGATAACCCCAGCCGCCCAGAATGGAATCCAGACCATTTGTACGATCCAGATCAACGAACCAGCGACAACACCAAATAAAACCAGGTCCAACAACAAAAGGATCACCAAACCGATGTTCGGATAGACTGCATAAACTTTATTTTCTAACCAATCGTCTGGAGTACCTTTACCATACTGTTCTAAGATTCCAGGTAATCGTGCAGCCCGTCGGTACAGAATTAAGCCACCCCACAGGACGGAATTAATCCCGTTATTTTGGGGACTATGGGGATCGTCTTCCGTTTCTACGTTAGCGTGATGTTTTCGATGTACTGCTACCCACTGTTTGGTAACAATTCCAGTTGTAAGCCACAACCAAAACCGAAAGAAATGACTAAGAAATGGGTGTAAGTGTAGTGCTGAGTGAGCTTGGTGACGATGCAAAAAAATCGTCACAGAAACGATTGTTATGTGCGTCAGACCTAAGCAGACAAGAAGGTATCCCCACCATGGAAGCTGGAAAATAGGATCAATCATTCGAAATAGTTACCAAGGACAGTCAGGTGACGAGAGTCACATTCTGAATCTCGGGTAGTGAGAATAAGTGACCAAAAGACATCCTCAATTAGCTACCTATTTCGAGCTCAAATGTTTGGTGAAGTGCTTTCAATTAACGTTCCCGATAAACGATTCGTCCTTTGGTAAGATCATAGGGCGTAAGTTGTACAAGAACTCTGTCACCCCGCAGTATCCGGATGTAATTCTTTCGCATCTTTCCGGATATGTGTCCAATTACAACGTGGTTATTGTCTAGTTTTACTCTAAAGTTGGTATTTGGTAGCGTTTCAATAACAGTACCGTTCATTTCGATTTGATCTTCTTTTGGCACGTTCTGTAGTTTTTCTCCTGCTAGCTAATTACAATAGAAATTAAGTATAAACGTAAACAGTTCGCAACCCAGGTCGAATTTCGTGGTAGCTTGTGTCTTCGAAGTATAAAAACAAGTATGTATATCTTAACTACCTGATACCCACGCCAACTTAATTTTTACAAGAATACGAGCCGTTCAGATGCTTTGGTGGAAAACATTTCACATTGTTTTCGTAGTTTCTTGGTTTGCAGGGATGTTTTATTTACCTAGGATATTTGTTTACCACGCTCAATCGAATGACAAAAACACCGTAGAAACATTCAAGGTGATGGAGCGCAAACTCTATTTTGGAATTTCAACACCAAGCGCAGTATTCACCCTAATCACGGGGTCAATACTATGGTTAGAGTATGGGTTTAGCGGTAGTTGGTTAAGCTACAAAATCTTACTTGTCGCTTTCTTGGTGCTCTATCACATATTGTGTTTCAAATATCTGGTCGATTTTAAAAGGGACAATAATACGAAGTCCCATACCTACTATCGATTCTTTAATGAAGTTCCGGTTCTATTTTTGGTCGCGATCGTAGCATTGGTTGTGATTAAACCTTTCTAATCAAATTTTGTTGCAATTTGCAGCACCTAAAATTGGCCCCTTGATGGTCTGTCGAGAAGAATTGAACTGCTGCACAATCACCGCACAGTTTTGATTGTCCGTTAGCTCTCCAAGTTCTGCGGAAATTTCCAGTTTTTTGCCGTTCCACATGCCAATCGACTTCATTTCCCGAACTACATTGTAGTTATCGAGTAATTTACCATGATTTTCCCCAGTAGAAACGAGAGTTGTGTTCTTCTTGTCGTATGTGATCAACCAAACATCGGCGGGATTTTCATGTTCGCCGTCAACTTGAACAGTTACTTCGCCTGCGTCGTTTATTTCAGCAGTAGCTGTCAGCTCAAACTTCGATTTTTTCATTATCTGCATTTGAGCCCTAGGTGTTTGGCTTCCAACGAAAGCATACCTGCCGTCTACAACCATTTGCGGTGTATAAACCCCCGTTCGTCCTTCCAGCGACAAACTGTTATAGTCGCGTTGTCTTTTTGTATAAGCGGCTGATGAGTAGGGGTCTTTCCATTGCCCGTGTGAACCATAGTGAAGCGTGTCCCAATAATCGACATGAAACTCCAGACATAGTACATCCTTATTTTTCTTTATTATTTTGCCAAGCAGTTTTTCAGCCGGCGGACAAGAATAGCAGGATTGAGATGTAAAAAGTTCAAATACATGTTTGATTTCGGCGTTAACTACGGAACTCATCGACAACCCAACCAGAGCGCAAAATGCAATTAGAATTTGATAGATTCGTTTTTGAAATTTCATCATTTTGCCTGTTCCTTATTTCAAAATATAAATGATGGATTAAATTTTGTTCAAAGTCGTCCTCGTTTCACCACAAATTCCACCGAACACCGGCAATATCATTCGTCTGTGTTCTAATACCGGTTGTACATTGCATATTATCGAACCCATGGGATTTGAGCTCTGCGATTCAAAACTGAAAAGAGCAGGATTGGATTATGCTGAAACCGTGAACATTCAAAGCTATAGTTCTATGTCTAACTTTTACATAGCAAATGAAGCTGGACATAGTTTCACCTTTTCCAAATGGCATACCAAGCTATACTCTGAAGTTAACTACCAACCAGCAGATGTGTTGATCTTTGGATCTGAAACGAGTGGTCTTCCACAGGAAATTCGTAACAGTGTAATTCCAGAGCATCGAGTTATGATACCGATGTTCCCCAACAATCGCAGTCTAAATTTGTCGAACGCAGTTGCAATTGCAGTTTACGAAGCATGGCGGCAGCAAGCTTTCAAAAATAAATCTGAAGTCCCAGTGTAATACCCACTTATCCTGTGGTTTCTCTAATAAACACCGATCATATTGTTGTACCTTAATGCTTGTGATGAACTCTAGTATAGCTGAAAGCGACTTTGAAAATAAAGTCTTAGTCTCATCCGGAAAACTGGCTTTAGTTCATACAGCGAGGATAGAGTTTCATCACAGTTAGGTTTCAGCGAGAAATCTACTGCTGCTAACTATAATAAGAGGAAGCTGGAATTTGTCTGATTCCACCTCGCCTATTTTTCAATTGGGAGATTTTCTTTCGTCCAAGCTGCAAATCCACCTTGCAAAGTCCGTACGTCACTAAATTGATTTTTCGTCAGAATGTTGGCCGCTTTGGAACTTCGATTACCCACACGGCAGACAACTACGATGGGACGAGATTTGAACTTACTCAATTGATTGATGTCAGCCTGAACTCGACTCAGTGGGATATTACGAGCTTTGGGAATACGCCCACTCTTAAACTCGGGTGGCTCCGAAACATCCAACACGATGGCTTTTTCACTTTTCATAACGCGGGGTAAATCCAAGACATCAACCGAACGAACCCCTCCGCTACGTCTGCGTAGCGGTTCGAAAGCGAGCAAACCGATGACTGCAACTAGCGCAACGAATAAATGCCAGTTTAATTTGACAAATTCAAAATCCATGGAAATTCAAGTGGTTAATCGTGATTTTGACAGACCTCTTCTACTGCGGTTGTTACACAGAATTCTTTTTTACACAAAGTTAAGAAAGAACTATGTGCACCAACTCACTGCTTTTGGCCTTAGTATTTTTGTTATCAGCATGTTCCAAAGCGAAAATCTTGCGTTGGCAACAAGGCAAGAAAATTATAGTCAAGACCTCAATGAAGTTCGCGCCCAAATTAAAAATCTAAAAGCTAGTGTCGCTGCTTCTGAAGAACAAAAGTCAAACTTTGCAGAGAAATTATCGAATTTGGAACGAGAAATTACAATAATCGAAATCGACAGAATCGAAGCATCGAATCGAGTTAATGCTCAAAACAAAAAGTTGCAACAGCTAAGAGAGCAGAGAAACCAGAATTTGGCTGAATTCGATGTACATACACAGGATCTAGAATCACTCGTGCGCGCTTCGTTTGTGGTCTCGAGACTTGACTACATCAAAATACTGCTGTCTGAAAATGACGCTCGCCAGCTTGCACGAACTCTTGCGTATTATCGATATCTAAGCCAGTCACGTCTGAAAGAACTGAATTCACTACAAGTGATCGGACAGAATCTAGCGAAAACTGAATCAGATTTACAGACAGGGCGAACAATTCTAACCGAATTGACTGATAAGCTTTATCAACAAGAACAGAAGTTTGAAGAAAAACGAAAATCAACTTTGGCGCTGCTCCAAAATCTCGAAAAACAGATTGAGGATGACCGAATAGATATTCAAAAGATGAAAGATGAAGAATTGCGCCTTTTGGCGCTAATTCAAGCGTTGCCGGAACAGACTTCAAACAAACTAAAAACTTTCAGCGGTAAATTTACGAGTATGAAAGGAGCCTTGAAAAAACCAGTCGACTCGGAAATCGTGGCAAAGTTTCGGCAACCTAAATCAATAGCAGGAACCTATTGGGACGGATTACTGTTTGCGGGTAAACTTGGGCAACCGGTTCGATCGGTATTTACCGGCCAAGTAGTGTACGCTAGCGACTTTCAAGGGTACGGAAACCTCGTAATCATTGATCATGGTGAAGGGTTTCTGAGTCTTTATGCCCACAACCAAAACCTAAATGTTCAAGTTGGAGACTGGGTAGATACCCAGCAGAATATTTCTAGTGTAGGACAACCGCAAAATCGATCACAACCTAGTCTTTATTTTGAACTTCGAAAAAATGGAGTCCCCATCAACCCCTCAATTTGGTTACGCGCTTAAATTCTACTGACGATTTTCTGGTATTTTCGAATGGTTGTGATAATAAATTAAAAATTTGCTTAATTCGAATCTGTTTTGTTAAGAGTAAACTAGCATAATACAATAACGTAAACATCAACATCTTTAGGAAACTAGGGTTAAAAGCGTAGTAAAGATGTATCAACTTGTTCGAATGCAACTAGAACACATTGTTGATGTACATTATTCCTAAACTTATATGATTGAAATATTTCGATATTTCCTAAATTGTCGTCAGACTACGATGACCATGTACTAACCGACGGGTAGAAATTCTAGAGCTCAGCACTCAAATCGAGACCAAAATTTTTAGAAAAAAAGGCCATGAATAAATGATTTCACGATTCAAATTTTATGTCGCAGTTTGCACTATTTTGACATTCACACTGTTCTTTTCAGTGTCATCTCAGGCTCAATCAACGGAAAATGTTTTTAGCTCTCCTTTACCACTCGAGCAAATAAGTAATTTTGCGAGAGTTTTTGAAACCATAAAAACTCATTATGTCGAACACGTCTCGGATGAGAAATTGTTGAATGACGCAATTCGTGGAATGATCAGTGGTCTAGATCCTCATTCAGTTTATTTGGATAGTTCGAGTACAAACGCATTGCGAATCGATACAATCGGGAAATACGGCGGCTTGGGTGTAGAAGTTAACAACGAAGGGGGTTATCTTCGTGTAATTTCACCCATTGATGACACCCCAGCGCATAAAGCGGGTGTTTTACCTGGTGACTTAATCGTTCAGCTGAACAATCGCCCCGTTGATAGCATGAGTTTAGATGAGGCAGTTAATTTAATGCGTGGGGAACCAGGCACAGACATCACATTGACCATAATTCGAGCAGGTGTCGATCAACCACTGACAATCACTCTTACTCGAGCTGTCATCAAAATCCGTAGTGTTCGAGGCCGTCTACTTGAACCGAATTTTGGCTATCTTCGCATTACTCAATTCCAGTCCATAACACCAGAACTAGCTCGTGAAAAAATTCTGAATCTGTTTGAAGAATCTGGTTCGGTTCAAGGCATGATTTTAGATCTTCGTAACAATCCAGGAGGAGAGTTACAAAGCGCGATTGGAATATCTGATATGTTCCTAGACCGCGGTGTGATTGTTACAACCCGGAATCGCGATGGTATGAGTGTACACGAATTCAAAGCGTCACCAGGGGACATACTGCGAGATATCCCCCTCGTTGTTCTTGTTAACGAAGGTTCCGCTTCTGCCTCAGAAATTGTTGCTGGTGCACTACAAGATCATAAACGAGCAATCATTATGGGGAAAAAGACTTTTGGAAAAGGCTCGGTTCAATCTGTTTTGACTGTTGATACCGACACTTCAGTAAAACTAACGACTCATCGATATTACACCCCCGCTGATCGTTCTATACAAGGGCGTGGCATCATACCAGACATTGTTATTGATCGGCGAGAGTTTGCGGATACTTCACAAACTCCGCAAGAAGTTGAAAACTTTATACGGGAATCAGATCTCAAAGGAGCACTCGAAAACGAATCTGAAGACGGTTCCGATCCAAATGTTGATGATAGCAGTAGTCCTTCTATCAACCCTTCAGTCGGCAATGACTATCAGTTGCAAGAAGCTTTGAATTTATTAAAGGGTTTGCAAATCATTCGGGAAATCACCGGTTAAACGAATTTCTCTTGCTCAAGGACAGCAATTGCACTGCCACATCACACTTTGTCAGTGCAGTGCTTGTATGAATTGACATTCGATCATAATTCAGAGTTGATGGCGAAGCAAATATAGCTTAGCTTCGCAAGATGGAAGCCATTATCGAACTAGAACGGAATCCCACAACAATCTTTATCAAATCTGCCAACTAAATTGATTACGAGAAAAGCTAGATTCGCTGCAACAAAAGGCAGATTCAGCTGATTGTCAATTAAATTTGTTGAATTCGAATTGGATATTTCACCAAAATAGAAGGCAAGGCTGAATTAATTTTTTCATATGTTCGAACAAGCGTTATCCATCACATCGATTTGTTGGTAGCTTGTAGGCTCTGCGCAACAATACCAGTTCTCCGTCATCGTTGGTACCCTCGAACTATTGCTGATTTCTAGCTTAGGAACGGAAATTTCGATTGCTTCGTGTGCCCGTTCCCAAATTCCATTGAATATTTCGTGGCGCTCTCGCCCGTCGCTTTCGGCGTCCATTACCCACTGCTGTATAGATTCTTGCAGGGAGTCTACCCGAGCGTCAGGATGAGTCCAATCGAAGCCAAGCATTTCAGGGTTAAAGCCGTTCAACCACGAAGCTCGATCAGCGGATTGCAGCAATTTAGAACCCTGAGGTAACAACAATCGAATGCTCAACTGAACCGGTGAAATACTGTTCATCAACTGAAGTTTAACGATCTCTTCGAGTAATTTTATGTAGCCCTCCAAGCTTGTCCAAGGGGTAAATGGAACAAATGTCGGGCTCATAGAAATACCCAACTTTCTCAGCAAGGACAACGACTGTCTGAAATCCTCTGCGGTATGCCCTTTATCCAATCTCCGCAATACATCGTCCTCAATTGATTCGACTGCCGTTGTAATAAAGAGACATCCTGAGTCAGCAAAATATTGAAGTAATTGGGGATATTTAACTAGATGCTCAACTTTGATCGTCGCATCCCAAGTAAGGTCGGGAAACTGCATTCGAAACTGCTTTATGATTCTACGTGCATGACCGGGACCGTTCAGAAAATCCGGGTCTCCGAATGAGATGTGCTCGGCACCTATTTCGACTTGCTGTCGTATATCACCGAGCACTACGTCCGCGGGGATGACGCGAAATCGGCCTTCATAAACCGGCACGACCGGACAATGCTTACATAAGTGCTTGCAACCTCGAGTTGCTTCAACAAAACCTACTGTTTTGACTTGACCATCCGCGAGTAGAAGACGTGAGTATCGTTCGAGATTAGGTAACTGAGACCGATCAGGTTTGACGAAATTCAACTTCTCTACTGAATTTCGCGTTGGTTTCAAGAATTCGGTTGATGAATTTCGTCTTATGGCTTCACATAGAGACAATATGTCCGCTTCAAATTCACCTCCAAATACATACTCACAACCTAAAGATCGAAAATACTCATCATTTACAGGTGCATACAGTCCGTAAACGCAAATTGCCTGAACGGAACTAATTTCAGAAATTTTTGGAATGATTTGCGATGCCAGACGAGCACCTGCATGCATCGCCAAATGAACTGCGACGACTTTGGAATCTTGAACGCGAGAATAATCGAAAGGATCAACCGAAAAATCGATGCACTCAGCATCAAATCCCGCGTTTTTTAACCATGCTAAAGGTTGAGCAAGTGCGAAGGGTTGACGACCTATTTCATATAGGCTGATTAGTGTTACCTTCACAGCATAGAGTCAACTAGAGTAACCCTAAAATCAGCAGTGCATCTTCTGACATCTTGTCCTTTGTCCATGGTGGATCCCAAACCAAATTGACATGAGCGTCCGCGACTCCTTCAACGCACTTGACTTCGCACTCTACTGTGCCCGGAAATGTTTGTGCGACAGGACAACCCGGTGTAGTCAAAGTCATCTCGATCTGAACGACCCTTTCTTCATCTACGTCAACTGAATAAATGAGTCCCAAATCATAGATGTTTACTGGGATCTCCGGATCATAAACATTTCTTAAAGCATCGATAATTTGTTGTTCCAGAACCACATCCGTCACCTGAGGAACATTGTCCTCGGTAGAAGATTCTTTAGGCTCAGCACTACTTTGGGCAGAGTCAAAAAAATCTGACACAAATCTGTCTCTCGGTCGTGGAGATTGGACGAATACTCGATTGGCCATTTTCAATTATTCCGTTGTAACGATGTCGTTCTTATTGTTGATTGCAGCAATTGCCGTATGCCAGGCGAGAGTTGCACACTTTACGCGAGATGGAAAATGTCGAACACCACTCAACACTTCCAATTTGCCAATTTCAAAACTCGAATTCGATGTGTCCTCTGTGACGGAAGCTCGAAATTGTTCAAATATAGACTCCGCTTCTTGTTTCGATATTCCCTTTAGCATTTCAGTCATAATTGACGCAGAAGCTAAGGAAATTGCACAACCGCGACCGACAAAACGAATATCTTGAATGATGTCCGCTTCGTCTACGTAGCAATGCAAAGTAAGCTCATCGCCGCACAGTGGATTGACACCGTCAGCTGAGCGATTTGCCGAGTCTAAGGGACCGAAATTCCTCGGACTTCGACTATGATCGATAATTACTTCCTGATAGAGCGATCTTAAGTCATCCATCATCTTCCGAATATTCTCCGTGCACCGTGCAGTGATTCAAACAAGCGATCGATTTCTTCAGTGGTATTGTAGACAGCAAATGAAGCTCGTACTGTCGCAGCGACATCAAAGTGAAGCATAACAGGCATTGCACAGTGGTGCCCGACGCGAACTGCGATTCCATCTCGATCGACAATCGTACCAATATCATGGGGATGAATATCTTCCAATTCAAATGCAAATACGCTTGATTTATTCTTTGCTTGACCGAAAATTCTCATATCTTCTATGTCAGCAGCTTTCAGATGAGCATAATTCAGTAGCTGATTTTCGTGGGCGGCGATTTCATCTATGCCGACATCCTGCATGAACTGAACAGCAGCACCAAACCCAACAGAATCCGCGATATTGGGTGTTCCTGCTTCAAACTTGTGTGGAATTTCTGCGTATTCCGAGCCTTCAAATGTGACCCTTTTGATCATCTCCCCACCACCTTGGTAGGGCGGCATTGCTGCAAGAAGCTGTTCCTTTCCATAAAGAATTCCAATACCTGTTGGGCCATACATTTTGTGCCCCGACAAAGTTAGAAAATCACAATCTAGATTTTGAACATCTACTTTTAGATGTGGTGCGGCCTGCGCAGCATCAACCACAACAATGGCTCCGACATCATGTGCTTGCGATGTCATCTGCCGAATTGGATTGACAGTGCCTAGAGAATTTGCCACATAAGTTATCGCTACGATCGCTGTTTTTTCACTCAATAAATTATGATACTCTTCTTGAATAATCTCTCCTTGATCATCCATCGGTATCATTCGAACAATACTACCTGTCTGTTCCGCAATGAGCTGCCAAGGAACAATGTTGGAGTGATGCTCCATTTCACTGACTAAAATTTCGTCACCTGGCTTTAGTCGTTGTCGACCATAGGAGTTAGCGACTAAATTTAATCCTTCTGTCGTGCCACGAACGAATATGATTTCTCGCGCACGTTTTGCATTGACAAATTGCTTGGCATATTCACGTGCGTTTTCGAACGCTTCTGTCGCACGATCGCTGAGCGCATGAACTCCTCGATGAACATTGGCGTGCTTGGTCGCATAATAATCTGTCAATGCATTCGTAACTGCCAGGGGTTTTTGAGTACTGGCTGCATTGTCAAGATAAGCTAATTTTCGACCATAAACTTTTTCTTGAAGAATAGGAAACTGTTCCCGAATTGCTGCGACATCGAATTCGGTAGCCCTTGTAATTTCAGGCGATGTCATATGGACTGCTAAATTATTCATGCGACTTTCCTTCTCTGTAAACCAAAACCTAGCTTTTCTTGAACAAGATTTTCGATGTAATCTTGCAGAGCGTCAATTTCAATTTTCTGCACAATTTCTGTTGCAAATGCTCGCGTGAGTATCGCTCTAGCTTGTCTTTCACTCATTCCTCTCGTTCGAATATAAAACACCGCATTTTCGTCAAGCTGGCCAACAGTCGCGCCATGTGAACACTTCACATCATCCGCATAAATTTCTAACTGTGGTTTTGTGTTCGCTTCTGCGTATTTTGAAAGCAAAAGATTTTTATTTTGCTGTTGGGCATCGGTGTTTTGTGAATCAATATCGACTCTGATACGACCGTGAAATACTGAACGAGATCTGTCATTTAGAATGCCTTTGTAAAACTCATCACTCGTACAATTTGGGCTCGCATGAGCGACCGTAGTGTAGTTGTCGATATGCTGTTTGCCACTTCCAAGATACAAACCTTTCAGCTCACAGTGTGATTGTTCTCCATCTAAAGATTCAACGACTTCATGGCGATCCAATAAGGCACCAAATGACAGTGAGTAAATTCGATATTGGCTTTTTTCAGCTTGATTGATTTTCGAGGAACCAACATGAAACGCGCGTTCACTTTCATTTTGGATTCGATAGTGATCAACAATAGAATTCGAGCCGAGGCGAAAAGTTAATGAAGAGTTCGTTAGGTGATCTGATTCAACGATAGAGACATAGCGTTCCACAATGCTCAATTTGGAACCCGATTCTGCCAGCACAAAATTATTGATGTTGTTGAGTCGGTGGCTAGCGCTCCCCGTGCTGATGCAGAGAATTTCGAGTGGCTTTGCCAATTGAGCGCCTTCTTTGACGTAAACAATGACTCCATCTGCGACTAGAGCAGAATTCAATGTGGCGAATCCGTCGCTCCCACGATTGGCGCGTTCTTGCAACCTACTAGTGACAAACTCGTAAAGCGTTGGTGAAATATCTTGTTCTCCACTTAGAACCTGTGCGAGTGATACGATTTGAATTTGATCATTTGCAGCATCAGTATTGGAAAGATGCTCGATCAACCAACCGTCGAGCAAAACGATACGGGTGGTATCCATCGTATCCAAACCGAGTTGATCTATGTCTGCTACAGTAAGCTTTGTTTTAGGTTTTTCTACAGGTTCAAACGCCAATCTCGAAAGTGGCTGAATATTGGTATATCTCCAAGCTTCATGTCTAAGCGTCGGTAACCCAATTTCAATAAAGCGTGCAAGCCCGGAGCTTCGGATGTTCTGAATTTCATCGGTCGCAGCACCTGGCAAGTGCTGCAACAGAGTTGAGCTTCGCTCAATCAGATGATCAGATAAAATGCTGGGCCTCATGCAACTGCTTCCGTTCGCTGCCCAATCACCCACGAATATCCATGCGCTTCGAGTTCATGCGCGAGAGACTTGTCACCAGATAACACAATTTTTCCATCGGCCAATACATGAACGTAATTCGGAACGATGTAATTGAGAATCCGAGGAAAATGAGTCACTAAAATGGTGGATCGATCCCTTTGATCGAGTGAATTTACTGCTTTCGAAACAATTTTGAGGGCATCAATATCGAGCCCTGAATCTGTTTCATCCAATACCAACAACTTGGGTTCAAGCATCAGTAACTGTAAAATTTCATTACGTTTTTTCTCACCACCAGAAAAACCATCATTCACTGAGCGATACAAAAACGACTCTGGAATGTCCAGGAGTTTCATTTTCGCTCGCACCAATTTCAAAAAGTCCAGTGCATCGACTTCTGGTTCGCCACGATGTTTGCGAATTGCATTGACTGAAGCTTTGATGAGATAAATATTGTTTACGCCAGGAATCTCAATCGGGTGTTGAAAAGCTAAAAACACACCTTCGAGAGCACGCTCTTCAGGTTCCATTTCGAGCAAATCAAGGCCGTTGTACTGAACGTCGCCGCGAACTTGGTCTACCAGTTTCCCAGTTAACACATTTGCTAGAGTACTCTTGCCTGAACCGTTTCTGCCCATGATGGCATGAACTTCTCCGCGTTGAATGTTCAGGTTAATCCCGTTCAAGACCTTCTTACCTGCTATTTCTACGTGCAAATCTCGAATTGACAGCATATATGCTCGTCCTTAATTCTATGTAGTGGTTTATGAAATTCGGTAGCGAATTTAGCCGACTGCGCCTTCTAAACTGATACCTAGTAGTTTTTGAGCTTCGACAGCAAATTCCATTGGTAGCTCTTTGAACACTTCCTTACAGAATCCATTCACAATCATTGACACTGAATCTTCTTCCGAAAGTCCCCGTTGTCGACAATAGAACAACTGATCTTCACTAATACGCGACGTTGTTGCCTCATGCTCAACTTTGGCAGACGGATTTTTTACCTCAATGTAGGGGAATGTATGTGCTCCGCAACGGTCACCCATGAGAAGAGAATCGCATTGAGAGTAATTTCTGGCATTCTGCGCACCTTTTAGAATACGCACCAATCCTCGATAAGAGTTCTGTCCGTAGCCCGCGGAAACACCCTTTGAAATAATGGTGCTCGACGTATCTCGACCGATGTGCACCATTTTAGTACCTGTGTCAGCTTGCTGGTAATTGTTCGTCAAAGCAACAGAATAGAATTCGCCGGTGGAATTGTCAGCCTCTAACATTACACTTGGATATTTCCAAGTTATTGCAGACCCAGTTTCAACTTGTGTCCACGAAATCTTTGCATTTTCTCCGCGACAAGCACCTCGCTTTGTAACGAAATTGTAGATTCCGCCTCGACCTTCTTCATCTCCCGGATACCAATTCTGCACCGTTGAATACTTGATTTCTGCGTCTTCCATTGCAATTAACTCGACTACGGCCGCGTGCAGTTGATTTTCATCACGCATGGGTGCAGTACAGCCCTCCAAGTAGCTCACATAACTACCTTCATCTGCAACAATCAAGGTTCGCTCAAACTGCCCCGTATTCATTGCATTGATGCGGAAATAAGTGGATAGTTCCATCGGGCAGCGTACTCCCTTGGGGACATACACAAATGACCCATCACTGAATACTGCAGAATTTAGTGCTGCGAAAAAGTTGTCGCCTGAAGGCACCACACAACCTAAATATTTCTTTACCAAATCTGGATGATCTTTCACTGCTTCGGAGAAAGAACAGAAAATAACACCAGCATCGGCGAGAGTTTTCTTGAACGTCGTCGCCACAGAAACACTGTCGAAAACTGCATCTACGGCAACACCGGCCAACATTTTTTGCTCGGATAAAGGAATTCCAAGTTTTTCGTAAGTCTCCAACAATTTGGGATCCACTTCATCTAGGCTCTTGGGTCGATCTTTATCTGATTTTGGTGCGGAATAATAACTGATCGATTGATAGTCAATCGGAGTGTAATCAACATGAGCCCAAACTGGTTCATCCATTTTTTTCCAACGCGCGTAGGCTTTCAAACGCCAATCTAGCATAAATTCAGGTTCTTCTTTTTTTGCCGACAGCGCGATCACTACGTCTTCATCCAAACCTGGTGGAAACGTATCCGACTCGATATCCGTTACGAATCCTTCCTTGTATTCTCGTTTTACAAATTCACTGATATCTGTAGCAGTAGTTGAACTCACTTTTGTTACCTAATTATTGGTTATGTAAAAACGACTCTCTGTGATTCTTCTGCATTGGATTCATAACAAACTATCGATTGTCGTTCAGAAATTTTTCGTACACGCTCTGTTTGCACAATGTCACCCAATGTAAGATTGTCCAGAAAATTTGAAATCTGATGGCTTAACTGAGTCCACAATTCATGAGTCAAACAAATCTCGCCTTCTTGACAGTTTTCTTTCCCATGGCATCGAGTAACATCGACAGATTCATCCACTGCATTAATTATTTGATAAACAGAAATTTCACTGGATGGTCGAGCCAAACGGTAGCCTCCACCCGGGCCGCGAAAACCCTTCACTAGACCTGTATCTCTAAGCTTTGCGAACAGCTGTTCCAAATACGCCACTGAAATTCCTTGATGTTCCGCAATACTCTTCAACGTAACTCGATTTTGGGCAGACTGCTGTAACGCCAAATTCATCATTGCGGTTACTGCGTATCGGCCTTTGGTCGTCAATCTCATTGTCGCTTTAACTTCATTCTAATTGAATAACATAGTAATTTACTTGGTTATTTCAAGATTGTCAAATTTGTTTCGATTTTCAGAAATTTTCTAGCGTATTTTGTTTCTGTCATCGTTCGAAAATAATTAATAAATATAAATATTTAGGGACATGAATCACATCGGCTACTAACTCTTGACCTTCGCGACCGAAAGTCTACTCTTGATTGTTGATTATTGAGAAAGAATTTTAAAGGGAAGTGTTTGATTATAAATTCAAAGAAAAGTCAGCTGTGGAAATGTTGGTAATGAACACAAAGAAGCAAATTTATGGTCAGAATTTGATAATAATTTGCCGTATATTTAAAGGAGTTTATCGCACAATTTAACAAAATTGTTTCCTTCCTCATGAATACCTGACAACCATGCCTGAAAACACTACGTCAAAAATTCAGAGTCCTAAAGACCCAGTGTGTGGAATGTCCGTAAATCCCGAGACATCCACCCACTCCTTCACTTACAAAGATGAAACTTTCTGGTTTTGCTGCGGCGGTTGTCGTACGAAGTTTGAACAAAGTCCCGAAAAGTTCCTCAATAAATGTGATCACGCAAAACATTCCGATCACAAAACCAAACCCGCTACAACTGTTCCTGGCACGAAATTTACCTGCCCAATGCATCCTGAAATCGTCGAGAGCGAGCAGACTGACTGTCCAAAGTGTGGCATGGCACTGGAACCTATGGAACCGACACTTGAAACCGATCAACCAAATCCAGAACTGATTGACTTTACAAAGCGATTTAGATTGGGTGTAATATTCGGATTTCCACTGTTGATCGTGGCGATGGGGCCACATTTCGGATTGCCTTTACCAGCATTGATTTCCGAGTCCGTTTCTAACTGGTTACAGTTGCTACTTTCCACTCCCATCGTACTTTGGTGCGGATTACCATTTTTCCAACGAGGGTGGGCATCGGTCCGCAATCGTTCTTTGAATATGTTTACGCTCATTGCAATGGGAACCGGAACGGCATATTTAGCGAGTATAGCGATTGTATTGTTTCCAGAATTATTTCTTCCTGTTTTTGGTATCGCTAACGGTCATGTTGGCGTTTATTTCGAAGTCTCTGCAGCAATCATCGTGCTTGTACTATTGGGACAAATATTGGAGCTGAAGGGGCGTGAACGAACCAAGAAAGCAATGCAATCTCTTTTGAAATTGACACCAAAGACAGCGTTGAGATTAAAAGCAGACGGAGAATTGGAAGAAATAGAAGTCTCTCATATTTCAATTGGAGATTTGCTACAAGTACGACCAGGTGAGATAGTCCCTGCAGACGGCATTATTGATCGAGGATCATCTAGTATCGATGAATCTCTACTTAGTGGCGAATCCATTCCAGTGGAAAAACTCGCAGGAGATCCTGTACATACAGGTACGATAAACGGGACCGGTTCTTTTGTCCTGGAAGTTCAGCGATCGCAATCCGATACGATGTTATCGCAGATGATAAAAATGGTCAACAAAGCACAGCTCAGTCAAGCCCCAATTCAACGACTCGCTGATTACGTTGCGGCTCGATTCGTCCCGGTCGTTATTCTTGTCGCTGTAATTAGTTTCATACTTTGGTTGAGCTTCGGCCCCGAGCCAGCACCTAATTTTGCTCTCGTGGCATTCGTGTCGATTTTGATTATCGCTTGCCCCTGTGCCTTAGGACTAGCTACCCCGATGTCAGTTACAGTCGCTGTCGGTCGTGCGGTACGAGCAGGTGTACTGGTAAAAGATGCCGCGGCTTTGGAAGTGTTATCAAAAGTTGAAACTCTCGTCGTTGATAAAACAGGCACCCTTACAGTCGGAAAACCAAAGCTCATGCGCATCGGAACGAAGAGTGCGACTAAAAAAGAAGTCTTAGCGTACGCGGCGGCAATTTCACGGGCAAGTGAACACCCGCTCGCTCAAGCCATTGTGAACGAGGCACAAAAACAAAACCTGACAAATTTTCAGGTAAATGAATTCGAAGCAATCCCAGGTTTGGGTATTACGGCTAGAGTAAACGACAAACGAATCACACTTGGTAATGCTCAATTCATAAAACAATCTGGAGTGAATAATTTTGAATCGTTTTCGTCATCCGTTCAAAAGCAAAATGATGAAAGCAGCTTGGTCTATCTCGCGATTGAAGACAAATTACGAGCTTTGTTTGAAATTGCAGACCCTGTAAAAGAAACCACTCGCAATGCAATACGCGCCTTAAAAGAGCGGGGGATTAAAGTCATCATGGTCACCGGTGATCAACTCGAAACAGCCAACGCAATTGCTGCGAAATGTGGGATTGATGATGTATATGCATCCGCCTTGCCTGGCGACAAACTGAAAATTGTAAAAGAACTACAACGCAAGAATCCTATCGCAATGGCGGGAGACGGCATTAATGATGCTCCTGCACTTGCGCAAGCCGGGGTCGGATTCGCGATGGGAAGCGGATCAGACGTTTCACTTGAATGCGCTGACCTTACGATACCAAACGGAGATTTACAGAATATCGTTCGAGCTAGAGCAATCGCTGAAGTAACTATGAAAAATATTCGGCAAAATCTATTCTTCGCCTTTATCTACAATCTGGCTGGTGTCCCAATAGCAGCTGGAGTCTTGTATCCATTTTTCGGCATCCTGCTATCGCCAGTTTTCGCTGCTGCGGCGATGAGTCTTTCATCTGTGTCCGTAATTGGAAACGCCTTACGTCTTCAAAAAATGAAAATTGACATGCCTTAAAACTAGTCTTTCGGTCGAGCTAGCACCAAGCACACAGCAGATAAAGCTCCTAGAAAGAATGTCAGAAACCCAAAACCTCCTAAATTCCAATCAACAACCGCTCCAACCAAAAATACAGCGCCTAGCATCCCAAGAAATAGATTTCGATAAAGTAATTTGAACCCATTTAAACTACTGTTTCGGTGACCTGCTGAATTTTCCATTTGATTTTTCTGCATGTTCGACAGGATGCTGTGTACTAGTCGAGGAATTTCGGGGGCAACTGAAATCCAGTGTGGAGCTTCCGCTTGAATTTTGGAACTCAAATTCGATACACCACTACGACGGCGAACCCAACTTTCCAAAACCGGACGCACCGTACTAGATATGTCGACAGAGGGATCTAAGGATCTCGCCAAGCCTTCTAGGTTCACATAAGTTTGTTGAAACATCAATAACTGTGGTTGAATGTTGATATTGAAATCCCTTGCGATACGAAACAGTCTGCCCATTAGTGCACCGAACGAAACTTCACCGATCGGTTGACCAACAAAAGGCTCACATACTGTTCGTATGCTGACTTCGAACTTTTCGATTGAAATATCGGGCGGAGTCCATCCAGAACGAATATGTGCGTCACCGACGGTTTTGTAATCTCGACGCAAAATAGCAGTAATATTTTCTGCGAGATATCCTCGATCGAGTTCAGTCAAGCTCCCCATAATTCCAAAATCGACGACGTTAAGTTGACCAGTTCGAGTTACGAACAAATTCCCCGGATGAAGGTCAGCATGGAAGAATCCATCGTAGAACGCTTGTACAAAAAAGGAACTTACAAGATTTTGAACTACCGTGTTTAAATCGATCGATGCTGCTTTCATTTCTTCCACATTTCGAATCGGTATTCCTCCTACTCGCTCCATGACCATCACGTCAGTTCGAGTAAAGCTCCAGTAAATTCTTGGAACTCGTAGAAATTCATCATTCTCGAATCGTTTTCTGAAAAAATTGGCGTTAGCCGCTTCTACCATGAGATCTAATCCACTTGATAGCGTATCCTGATACGACAGAATCACTTCTTTTATGCGATAGCGTTTGCAATGCGGCCACAGAACCTCCACTGCAGTTGCTAGCATTAGCATCACCTTAATATCAAGATGAATTTGTTCCGCAATCCCCGGCCGCAGAATTTTGACCACAACTTCATCACCGTTTATCAACTTTGCATGATGAACTTGAGCTACAGAAGCAGATGCCACTGAAATATCATCAAACTCACGAAAAAGAGCATCGATTGAGTTATCCAATGATTTTTCAATTATTTCACGCGCTTTGCTACTATCGAATGGTGGCACTTGGTCTTGAAGAATGCTCATTTCTTCAATGAGTTCACTTGGAAACAAATCGGCTCGAGTTGATAGACTTTGACCAAACTTGACAAATATTGGTCCTAATTCTTGCAAAGTCTGTCGCAATCGAACTGCTAAAGGACTTGCAGCATCGTATTTAGATTGGCGAAACAGTAGCCGGAAGATGACTTTCACCATTGGATATCGTAGGTAGGGGTCAAGCTCCACATCAAGACCGTAGCGCCGTATGGTACGCAAAATTGTCCAAATTCTTCGAAATGTAGACATCATGTCAAATCATCAGCCTTTTGAAAGTCGGTCTACGCGTTTTTCCAATCGATCAATGTCCTCTTGGAGAGTATCGACTTCGTCAAGAAAGTGTTCAACTCGGGACGATTCAGGCAGAATGTAGACTTCATCCACAAGATGATTTCGTACTTTCTTTTTGAACGGTGATTTCTCAGCAAATATCTTTTGAGAGCACCATCGAACTAAATTACCGATTTGCCGCGCTGGTACGTCTCCAACTCGCTTGGCAACTTCCTCTTCCCAATCGAAATCAATATTTTTTAATATTTTGTAAAGTCTTTGCGCCAACCGAATATCGCCCACAATCTCAATAGGATCGAGAACTTGAGGAGCCATGTCTCTTGATGCCATAACTTTCAGGAATTCAGAAATAGTTCCCCGAAACAGTAGATCAAGCTGTTCCTGCTCAAAGGAGTCGTCGAAAAATACTATGTTGTCACTGACCCTCAAACACACAGTAAAACGTAGATCGACGACTTCTATTCCGAGTTTTTTTCCGTCAAGTTCAACCAAACAACGCTTCAGATTTGGATTTGATTCAGCAGCAGAATTGATCGCTTTGGTTAATACTTCTCCGAAGCTGACTTTGGCGAAGTTCGTGTATGGATTTGACATAGGAAACGTCGAACTACAGCTTCCAACCTACATGTAGTGCGACAATACCTCCCGTCAAATTGTGGAACTGTATTCGTTCAAAACCGGCGTCAGCCATCAGATCCGCGAGTTTCTCTTGACTCGGGTGTTTTCGAATCGATTCAACCAAATATTGATAACTTTGACGATCACCTGTAACCAGTTGACCCAAGCGAGGAATGACCTCAAAGGAGTATCGATCGTAGATTTTTTCTAGCAAAGGAATTATTGGCTTGGAAAACTCGAGAATCACCAGTCGACCACCGACACAAGTTACACGATACATCGAAGACAAGGCCCGATCCATTCGTGTCACATTACGCAAACCGAAGGAAATCATCACACAATCAAAACTGTCTTCTTCAAACGCTAAATTCTCGGCATCGCACTGCACACAAAGAAGTTGGTCTAGATAGCCATGATCAATCAAACGATCTTGGCCTAAACGCAACATCGAGTCGTTGATATCTGCTAAAACGAGCTTTCCCTTCGTGCTCAATTTTTTTGCAATGGCTAGGCTCAAATCACCGGTACCAGCCGCCACGTCCAGTACCTGGCTGTTGTGTCGAATACCACCATAAGCAATCGCCAAACGCTTCCAAATTCGATGGACTCCAAACGACATCAAGTCGTTCATCAAATCGTATCGATTGGAAACTGAGCGAAAAACTTGCGACACAAGTTGATCCTTTTCGGATTCGCTTACGGTACTAAATCCGAAGTGTGTCGAATTTCTGCGCTTATCGTTGGCAGTCATATCGAAGTCAATGCGACTGATCTTGGCGCTTATAACCTGCCTGTTCTAAACGATCGAGATATGCTTTCCAGTATCGATTCTGGTTCACCCCAAGCTCATAGAGTAAATCCCAAGAATAAATCCCGGTATCGTGACCATCATCGAATTTCAAAACAATCGCATAGTTCCCCACCGGTTCAATCGCCCAAACGTTGACTCTTTCTTTACCGTATTGAAGAACTTCTTGACCAGGCCCATGTCCTTGAACTTCTGCTGACGGAGAGTAAACACGGAGGTATTCGCAGCTCAAATGAAATGAATTCCCATCATTGAACAATATTTCCAATACCCGGGATTGTTTATGTAGTTTGATTTCTGTAGGTCTTAAACGTTCCACGTTAGCACACTCAATTCGGGTCAGTTCTAGCTATTGAAGCCACTTTGCTACGCGCTCTGAAAAGTAACTAAGAACACCATCTGCACCCGCTCTTTTGAAACATTTTAGAGACTCTAAAATCACTGCTTTTTCGTTCAACCATCCTTGCTGAGCTGCAGCCATCAACATTGAATACTCACCACTAACTTGATAGGCGAATGTTGGAATTCGCAATTCGGTTTTCACTCGATAGAGCACATCCAGATAAGGCATCCCAGGTTTGATAATCACCATATCCGCACCTTCCGCAATGTCTAGAGATATTTCACGTATCGCTTCGTCGGTGTTGGCCGGATCCATTTGATACGTTTTTTTGTTCTGTCCGCCAAACTGTGGAGCCGAGCCAACTGCATTTCGAAACGGCCCGTAAAATGATGAAGCGTATTTGGCAGCATAAGAAAGTATCAGTACATTGTGAAAACCTTCTTGCTCCAATGCATTTCGAATCGCGGCTACTCGACCATCCATCATTTCAGATGGCGCGATGATCGATACTCCAGCGCGAGCTTGTGACAAGGCTTGTTTGACAATCACTTCGAGCGTTACGTCGTTGTCTACGTATCCTTCATCATTGGAAATTCCATCATGACCATCTGCTGTAAATGGATCTAGAGCGACATCTGCCATTACCCCAAGATCGGGTACGGCTTCGCGCACTTGTGCGATTGCCCTTTGAACCAAACCATCACTATTGTAGGATTCCTCAGCACCAGCTGATTTCTTGTTTGCGGGTACAACAGGAAAAATTGCCATTACAGGGATACCAAGATCACGAAGTAAGCTAGCTTTATCGAGGAGCAAATCAATACTCAAGCGCTCAATTCGAGGCATCGAGGACACTGCTTCTCGATGGTTGCTTCCTTCACACACAAACACCGGTTGAATCAGGTCGTTGGTAGTTAGCACCGATTCCTGCATCATTCTTCGAGAGAAATCTCGTGCGCGCATACGACGCATCCGCGTATACGGAAAACTCGGAGTAGGGTTAGACGACATATTTCGGCACTCGAAGAACAGTAAAGGTCCGCATCTATAGATGGCTAGCTAGGAGAATCTAATTCTTCTTGGATTAGACGTTCAACATTCTGTGCAATCTGCTGTACGCTCCCTGATGCGTCAACTGTTCGAAGTAAGCCTGCAGACTTGTAGTGGTTTAACAGCGGTGTAGTTTGTTGTTCATACACCTTTAAGCGATGCTGTATGGATTCCTCATTGTCATCACTACGTTGCATCAAATCAGAATCGTCACCACAGTCGTCACAAATTCCTTCAACTTCGGGCGGCTTGAAATAAATGTTATAAATTCTGCTACAGTTAAGGCAAGTCCTTCGTCCAGACAATCGTTTTAGGACATCCTCACTTTTAATTTCCAAATGCAACACAAAAGTAAGAGGCATTCGCCTTTCCAGCAATATTTCATTTAAACTTTCGGCTTGAGTGAGGCTTCGCGGAAATCCATCAAGCAGAAATCCTTGTGAAATGTCATGCTCATCGAGATGTTCGGCAATCAACCTCAGCACCAAATTGTCGGGCACCAAACTACCTTGCTCCATTAATTCCGCGACTTGCCAGCCAAGCCTAGAACCAGATTTAACCGCTTCTCGCAACAAATCACCGGTCGATATATGGGCAATACCATGTCGATCTTCCACGAACGTGGCTTGACTACCTTTTCCTGAGCCAGGGGCTCCCAAAAACACGACTCGAAGTTTACTGATGGCTTTGACTCCTAATTTCTCATATGTTGTATGAAACTAGACGCAACTGCGCTAATTTACAATTTATTTTAAACGTAATTCAAAATTTACATGAAACATTGATAGCGGTTATCTCGGTTTTATAATTCATTGCATATGCTAGACTTTACCAAACAGGAATTGAACGCTGTTCAAGAATCTTTGTTTCGTCGTTATAAAGACGAAATTGAGCTACATTTGGCAGATGTTGAAGTACAGCCCGATAAAAATTCAGCTCAAATTGTTGAACAACCAGCTATATTTTGGAATGCCTTGGGATGTAATTTCGTTGTTTTCAAAAAAGATCACAATCGATTCGAAGGCTTATTTTTCTATGATCCACACGAGCAATATAGCCTTAGTCAAAGCGAGTACTCGGATGTAGTGAACTGCGTGTCAGCACTGCTAAGAGATGAAGCCGACCACTCTCGACAATCACAGGGTGTCTACTCCGGATCAACCGGAGCAGACCTCGATTAATTTACGCATACTAAACTTATTAAAATGACTGCAACTGGAAATTTACTTTACGCTCAATCTGGTGGAGTTACTTCCGTCATCAACATCACTGCAGCAGCTGTAATCGAGACAGCGCGCAAATATCCCGATAAGATTGGAAAAGTCTATGCGGGCAAAGACGGAATTCTCGGTGTGCTCAATGAAGAATTAATCGACACTAGTTTCGAGTCTATGGAGGCAATTCATGCACTAAAGCACACGCCCTCTGGTGCATTCGGCACTTGTCGCTACAAATTGCGTGATCCCGAAAAACAAGAACGGGAATTCAAGCGGGTCGTAGATGTATGCGAGCGGTATGATATCCGTCACGTTCTCTACAACGGTGGTGGAGATTCTGCCGACACTTGTTTGAAGTTAGCTCAACAACTAACGCAGCGTATGGGCAGTGTCACCGTGAATCATATCCCAAAAACAGTTGACAATGACCTAGCCATTACCGATTGCTGTCCGGGCTTTGGCTCAGTCGCAAAATACATTGCGACTTCGACTCGAGAAGCAAGTTTCGACGTTGCTTCAATGGCCAGAACTTCGACCAAAGTGTTCATCATTGAGGTTATGGGGCGTCATGCTGGTTGGATCGCAGCTGCGGGTGGACTGGCCGCTGATTCCGAGAACGACATTCCATTGCTCATTCTGTTTCCCGAAATCCCTTTTGATCGTCAGGTATTTATTCAACAAGTAAAAAATAAAGTACAAATGAACGGCTATGTTTCGATTGTCGTATCGGAAGGAGTACGCGATGAAAACGGAAGGTTCCTAACGGAACAAGGAACTAGAGATGCCTTTGGGCATGCACAGTTGGGAGGGGTCGCGTCCACTGTAGCACTGATGGTCAAAGAGGACTTAGGACTCAAATATCACTATGCGATTGCAGATTACCTGCAAAGATCCGCTCGACACATTTCATCAAAAACGGATGTAGATCAAGCGTATGCAGTAGGCCGAGCAGGAGTCGAGTACGCAATGAGTGGGAAATCTGGAGTAATGCCGGCAATCCGTCGATTATCAGACGAACCGTATGAGTGGGATATTGTCGCTGCTGACCTAAAAGATATCGCCAATCGAGAAAAAATGTTACCGCGTAGCTTTATTTCTGAAGATGGTTACGGAATTACTGAAGAAGCTCGAAGGTACCTTCAGCCATTAATCGAAGGGGAAGACTATCCACCCTTCGCAAACGGCTTACCTCGATATATTCGACTTAAGAACCAACTTGTTCAAAAACAATTGCCCGAAAATTGGAAAAACTAGGAGTAAGAAATATGGTAATGACCGTTGACAAAGCGCGGCAACTACTAGAAACTCAAGTTAGTTTTGGTGGCTACTACAACCGCAATTCAATGCGAATGATTCTTGCAGATGTTCAACGAGAACACGGTATACCCGCGGCAGACGCCCTCATTGCAGAATTGGATCTTGCTGAAAATTTTGGCATTAAACCGGGCGTTAAATTCAGCACGCCCGGCAACTAAAGACTTCTTATATTCGTGATTTGGTAGCAGTTGGAATACTTGCTTGATTCAAATTTGCTTTCGGATTGAAGACTTTTTTCCTAGAGCAAGGGTGCTATCACCAAACTCACGATCGCCATCACGTTAATCAAAATATTCATCGAAGGACCAGATGTGTCTTTGAAGGGGTCGCCTACCGTATCACCAACGACTACGGCCTTGTGAACATCCGAACCTTTTCCACCAAAATTTCCACTTTCCACATGTTTTTTGGCATTGTCCCAAGCACCACCGGCATTGGCCATCGTTAGGGCCAACAACACACAACCAATCAAAGCTCCACCAAGCATACCGCCGAGAGCTTCGGGACCTAGGGGCGAAAATCCGACTACAACAGGGGCTGCTACAGCTAACACTCCTGGTGCAATCATCCGCTTTAGCGCGGCCGTGGTGGCGATATCGATACAACGTTCAGTATCAGGTTCAGCTTTGCCTTCTAGCAATCCAGGAATTTCTCTAAACTGACGACGGATTTCTTTAATCATATCGAACGCAGCGTCACCCACAGCCGTCATCGTCATACTACTGACCAAAAATGGAAAAATTCCACCCAAAAACATTCCCGCTAAAACAACGGGATCGTTGATCTGTAGAGAAAAGTCCGGGTATTTAAGTTCTATCGTTTCTATGTACGCGGTGATGATGGCCAGCGCTGCCAATGCTGCCGCACCGATGGCGAAACCCTTTCCGACTGCAGCAGTCGTATTTCCAATCGCATCTAGAGAATCAGTAATTTTGCGGGTCTCTTCACCCAAACCGGCCATTTCAGCAATCCCACCAGCGTTATCTGCTACAGGTCCGTAGGCGTCGATTGCCATGGTCATACCAACTGTGGCTAACATACCGACGGCGGCGATTCCAACACCATAAAGGCCCGCCAAGGAGCTCGAAACGTAAATTATGACACAAAGCATCAATACTGGAACAACAACTGATTGCATTCCAACCGAAAGTCCGTTAATCATCACAGTTGCTGGACCGGTTTCACCACCTTTGGCAATTTTCCGGACCGGCTTGCCGCTCGTGTAGTAATCCGTGACTACGCCAATTACAATTCCTCCCACAGCGCCGACGAGAACCGAGCCCCAAACTCTTAGATCGACACCAACCCAAGAAACTACTATGGCAGCTGCCGCAATAAAAATCACTGAAGCACCTACAGTCCCAATTCGAAGTGCCGCTTCTGCTGATTTAGTGCAAAAAATTCGGACTAAAATGATGCCAAGCAGAGAGCACACGATTCCTGCCGAAGACAATGCAAGTGGTAAAAACATCAGGCTATCTTGAGCGCCTAAACTCGATTGACTTAAGGTTGCAGCAATTGCGATACTAGCAATCATCGCGCCACAGTAGGACTCGAAAATGTCAGAGCCCATTCCTGCTACGTCTCCAACATTGTCACCAACGTTATCGGCAATCACTCCGGGATTACGAGGATCGTCTTCCGGAATTCCAGCTTCGACCTTCCCAACCAAATCGGCGCCGACATCGGCGCTCTTTGTGAAGATTCCCCCACCTACTCGAGAAAATAGAGCGACACACGAAGCACCCATTCCAAAACCATGGATTGCATGTGCGTGCTGTGGATCGGAGCCAAAAAATAGATAAAGTAAGCCTAAACCAAACAAGCCCATGGCTGCTACGGCCATGCCCATTATTGATCCGCCGAAGAAAGCCACTGTAAGTGCTGGTGAAGCACCAGCAGTGTGCGCTGCTGTCGTTGTTCTGACATTTGACTTTGTCGCAGTATACATTCCGATAAAACCTGCACTGGCTGAACAAAAAGCACCAAGCAAGAAAGCTAGGGTCGTGTACAAACCTAAGTCAGTCAACATAATAAGAACGGCTACGATTACCACGAAATAGGCGAGAATCTTGTATTCCTGTTGCATAAATCTCATCGCTCCTCGGTGGATAGAGCGAGAAATTTCTACGACTCTACTTTCTCCTTCTGGGTAGCGTTTTACGAGACTAAAAATGATCCAAGCAGCAATTAAGCCTAAAATACCGAGGGTTACTGGAATCCACCCAGTTACAATCATGAATCTCTCCCTGATTTCCTATCAATAAACTAACACCGGTTTGCTGAATATCGATGTGAATCCATACTCAAGAGCAGCATTCCGGTGACAATTATGAAACGATTTCGATTTCGAATTAATCAATCAAACATGCAAGAAATATACAAGCTTGGCATTGATTTCAATTCCTATCGTCCAATCAAAACCAATCCGATTGTTTCAAAGCATGAAATGGAATAGCTAGTGGTGGAGGATAGAATTGAAATGCCGAATTATAAGAGATGACTCGGAGAATATTTAACGACTTAATCGAAGAGCGGGATTTGCGCTGTTGAAAAATCGGGAAGCAATTCAATTGGGTATCCCAAATGGTTAACGAATAATTTTTTTACTCGACGAATTTCAGTCTAATTAAAAACGATATCCACCACTCGAATATTCATTTGATAAAACACATCAAATGGAAGGCAAATCCCAAATTAGTGCGAGTTACGGCTAAAGCTAGCAAGACTCGTAACCAAATCGGTACTTACATAAATCTCGTCCTGATTTCCCTATCTTTCAATCAAGGCCAATTTGATCAATTCTCGCAAGTAAAAATGATTTTCGGAGAATTCAATTGCGATTTTGAAATCGCTATGGAAATTTTCCGCTGAACTTGAAATCATGACACTAAGCTAGCACATTTATTTCAATGTCTATAATTCATCGTAGAGCCCAATGGCTTCAAGCTTGTCTTTCGTCGACGAAATAACTGTTTAAGTTCAGTTGTTTCAAAAGGTAATCGTTTGAAAGACGAGCGTGATTGAAAATCAAACCAACATGAGCGAATGATATGGAGGCAAGATTTGGATGGTAGTTTAGCAACTTGGGAAATGATTGCACTAGGTGGGTTGGCAATTGTGCTAATTTTTTTGATTGTTCCTGGAATTAAAAAAATTCAAGAAGAAAGTAGAAAAGCGGAGAAAGACTGGAAAGGAGTTTTATTGCCACTGGGTGCCGTCGTCCTCTTTGTAATATTCCTTATAGCAGTTGTATAAGTTTGCTGGCATATCTTAAGCTTAGCTACAACACCAAACCAAATGAAAAGAACTATGGCTAAAAAAGTTGTCATCATTCGTCATATGGAAGAAAAACGCGATGATCATGTCGCAAAATTTTTAAATGATAACCAAGTTGAACAATTGCATGTCAATCCGGCACATGGAATTCCGTTACCTCGAGACACAATGCCCTATGATGCGGTAATCATTTATGGCGGTGTCCAGAGTGCTAATGATGGTAAAGAAAAACGCTACATCGCCGAAGAAATTGATTGGATCTCGAAATGGATAGATTCGGGTAGAGCAGCGCTCGGGATCTGCTTAGGTGCTCAACTTATTGCAAAGTCTTTGGGCGCTAATGTTGCACACCATCAGGATGGAATCGTTGAAATCGGATTCCGTAAAGTAAAGCAAACTGAAAACTCCCGTGAATTTTTAAAATCAGACACCTACTTTTATCAGTGGCATCAGGAAGGCTTCGATCTTCCTGAAAACTGCGAGCTTCTAGCAAAGGGGGAAGATTTTCCAAATCAAGCGTTTCGTCACAAGTCCAACGTCTACGGATTTCAATTCCATCCGGAAGTGTCAAGAACAGTAATGAGCAGCTGGCTTGTTGGTGGCAGCTACATGCTTAATCGTCACGGCGCACACTGCGCTCAGCGACAGTTACAAGACGAAACGCAATACGGTACGAGAATGGAAAATTGGATCAAGGATTTCTTACAGGACTGGTACAGGCTCTGGTAAAGACTTCCTTTGGCAAGAGCACAGAGTCTTATGGCGTACCAACCCCTATCTGAAAAAGAAACTCGTCTTGAGGATTATCAACCATGCCCATTTTCAGTACCCAAGATAAATTTGGTTTTCGAAATAAGTCAATACAATATCGTTGTTCACTCCGAACTTTTTGTCAAAAGAACCAAATACGGTAAGAATCAGCCATTTTTTCTAAATGGAAAAGGTTCACAACTAGTATCGATTCATTTGAACGGTGCTCTCGTTAAATACCAGCTCGATTTTAATGGGCTAACTTTGAAAGACCCACCTGATGAGTTCAAACTTGATGTCTGCACCAAAGTCAAACCATTAAAGAATCCCGAAACTAGGGGTTTGAAATTTTCCAAGAACATCCTATATACCCATTGTGAACCTGAGGGATTTCGAAATATAACGTTTTTTCCAGATCGCCCTGACGTACTGAGTGAATTTTTTGTAAAGATTATTGCATCTAAACAACAACACCCGGTATTGCTGTCTAACGGGAACCTACTTGAAGCTGGTGACCTATCGGAATCCAGGCACTTCACAATTTGGCACGATCCACATCCCAAACCGTCGTATTTGTTTGCGCTCGTCGCCGGCTCATTTTCGGTATTAGAGGATCAATTCACTACCCGTACAGGAAAACGTATTGACCTTAGAATTTACGCTGATGGCAATCATTTGGATGCATGCGTCCATGCGATGAACAGCTTGAAGCGCGCCATGCGATGGGATGAAGAAAATTACGGTAGACAGTACGACCTGAATTGCTACATGATCGTCGCAGTTGATAATTTTCATTTCATCGTGGGTGCTGTGGAATGCAAAGGCTTAAACATCTTCAACTCCAAATTTCTATATGCCAATCCAAATACTGCGACCGACTTTGATTTCAGAGAAGTAGAAAACATGGTCGCGCACGAATATTTTCACAATTGGTCAGGGAATCGAGTTACGTTAAGAGATTGGTTTCAGTTAAGCTTGAAAGAGGGCTTCACTCTTTTTCGAGAACAGCAATTTAGTGCTGACATGGGATCAGAAGCAGGCCAACGGATTCGGGATGTGAATATGGTGAAATTACATCAGTTTCGAGAGGAAGACAGCTCGGAAGGACACCCAGTCCAATTGGATACGTATCTTTCACCTCAAAACCTCTACTCGGTAACCGTCTATAACAAAGGCGCCGAACTCATTCGCATGCTGTACATTTTGTTGGGCGCTAGTCTATTTCGTGAATCAACAGACTTTTATTTTGATAAATTTGATGGCAAATCGGCGACGCTTGACGAATTCGTCGACTGCTTCGAACAAGTCAGCGGTTTTGACCTAATTTCATTTCGGCGGTGGTATTGTCGAGTTGGTGTTCCGAAAGTCAGTGTGGAAAGACATTACAACTCAGAACGCCTCACGTACACACTCACCTTATGTCAAGACCCGTCAAACAGATGGAACGGTAATGCGATGAACCCGTGCTTGCACATTCCGATTCAATTCGCTTTACTTGATAAAAACGGACAACGGCTACCGCTTAAATTAAATCCCAATCAAAAATCTGCCAAGAAAGAAATATTGTTAGAACTAACAGATAACAAGCAATCGTTTGAATTTTTTGACATTTCGTCTGAACCCGTTCCTTCCATTTTGCGCGGTTTTAGTGCACCCGTAATAATTGATGATCCCCGTGAGGCAGCCGAAGTTCATTTCACGATGGCACACGACGATGATCCATATCGAATTTGGAATGCTTGCCAACTGGCGTCACAACTCCAAATTCATCGACTTATTAAAAGTTTGCAAACTGATCAGCCTATATCCATACAGCAAGCATATCTAGAAGCCTTTGGCTCTGTATTGTCCAGAGCCAACGATGATCCTGATTTTGCAGCGTTGGCACTGAATTTTCCGTCCGAAATTTCAATCGCGAAATCTATGGATGTCTTTGCACCAGCAACAGTCCACAAAGCAAGAAACTTCCTCGTTCGAGAGATTGCATCGAAATTCTATAGTCAATTCATCGAGCTATATGATCAACTTACTGGGAGCAGGGGTGGCTCCCCTGAAGAGATGGGCAAACGCAATCTTCGCAACCTCTGCCTCAGTTATTTGATTACACTGGATAACTCAACAGTACACTGGATTGCATTAGATCAGTTTGGCTCCAGTTCGAAGATGACAGATATAACTGCGGCCTTAACAGCTCTAGTTAATTCAAACAGTCCAGCCAAAGAATCCGCACTGCGAACGTTTTATTCAGATTGGTCTAGTGAATCAGGAATTGTTGAGAAATGGCTACGTATTCAGGCTACAGCAGCTCGAAGTGATACTATTTATAGAGTCCAAGCATTGACAAATCACCAATCGTTTACACTTCGGATGCCGAGTCGTATCTCATCTTTAATTGGGGCGTTCTCCAAACAAAATCCCTACTGTTTTCACGCAAAAAACGGGGCTGGATATGAGCTACTGATGGTCTATGCCTTGAAAGCCGACAAATTTTCTCCCGCCACATCGGCATCTCTTGTAACTGCGTTTTCTGGTATTCGAAAACACACTGAAGAACGACAAGCCGCGATGCTTCAATGTCTGCAGAAAATTGCATCCACGAAAGGAATTTCAGAGGCTCTGAATAAAAAAATTGAGAAAATTCTCAGTTTAACGAAGTTTTGAGTATAACCAAATTGTTACAACAGCTATTTTTAAAATAATCGGCACGATATGCCAAAACCCAACGACAAGAAGAATTTAGCTCGATCGAAAACCAACGAAATCGATCAATTTTTACGCAAAGTCGAACTGACTCCTAGACCAGCCGACAGGGTTCACCGAGGTCGACTGATATTCGGTATGGACGCGACTGCAAGTCGGGAACCTATGTGGGATCAAGCTTGTCATATCCAATCAGAAATGTTCGCCTCCACATCAGTATATGGCGGATTGGATGTTCAACTTGTCTTTTACCGTGGCTTCCGTGAACTCTATGCGAGTCGATGGGTAAGTACTGCTAGCGAGATTCAAAGAATGATGAATAAGGCTCGCTGTGTAGGTGGGCTCACTCAGATTGGGCGAATTTTGAACCACGCAATCAAAGAAACCAAGGTGAAGCAAGTCAATGCCTTAGTCTTCGTAGGAGATGCAGTCGAAGAGAACATTGATGTTCTTGCAGACAAAGCAGGGCAACTGGGCTTGAATGGTGTTCCGGCATTTGTTTTTCAGGAGGGATTTAATCCAATCGCGGCTAGAACGTTTCGGGAGATTGCGTCTTTGAGTGGTGGTGCTTATTGTCCATTTGATGCATCAAGCGCGCAACAACTCAAGGATTTACTAGCAGCGGTTGCGGTCTACGCTTCCGGTGGGCGCATCGCATTGGAGAATTTTAGTAGTAGAAAACGTGGTGTCGTCGCTCGGTTGACGCACCAAGTCGTAAGAAATTAGTCATGGCACGTATTTTTCTTGCTCTGTTGGTACTAGTGGCCATTATGTGGTTTGCTGGGAGGCTGGGAAAAGCAACTCCACAGGACCGCGCAAGACTCTTGAAATTGGCCTTTCTGTATGGCGGCGCTGGATTACTGCTCGCATTGGTTCTAACTGGCAAACTAAGCGCGCTCTTTGCGATGTTGTTCGCAGCGCTGCCTTGGCTGCAACGAATGATCATGATTCGAAGCGCATATCAAACCTTCAATGCATGGAACGGCCCGAATCAAGGCTCGAAACCTGGACAAACATCCGATGTAAAAACCAAGTTTCTACAAATGACATTGAATCATGATACGGGTGAAATTACCGGAACAGTTCGCGCTGGCCCGTTCCAAGGCAGCAAGCTCGAAGACCTAGAGTTTCAAGAGTTAATCGATCTTCTGGACCTATGCAGAAGTAAAGATCAACAGTCCGTGCCCGTACTTGAAAAATATCTCGACCGAATGCGCTATGACGAATGGCAAGAATTCATTAGAAACCAGCAAGGCGGAGCTTCTTCCGGCTATTCATCAGATCAAATGACGCAGGAAGACGCACTCGAAATATTGGGTTTAGAACCCGGAGCAACCCGGAATGAAATAATCCAGGCACATCGAACATTGATGCAAAAAAATCACCCTGACCGTGGTGGTTCCGCGCGGCTAGCGAGTCAAATCAATCGAGCAAAGGACTTATTGTTATCATGAATTTTCGACTTTTCCAATTTCTATCAACTAGCTTGATAATACTTCCCTTATCGATTGCCATTTGCTTCGCTGGGTCAGACCTAATACTGGAAGAACAATCACTTCAACTTTGGCAAGTCGGAAATGTCGAGGTACAGGTTCCAAAGGGATACGAACTAGAAATTCTAAACACCCGATTACGTAAACCGAGAATGATTGAATTTGCTCCGACAGGTGAGATGTTCATTGGTTCTCGGAACCGAGTATATTTGCTAAGACCACCTTACACAACTGCACAAACCTATGTAAAGATTGACGACTATCCACACAGTATTGCAATCCGAAACAGTGAAATGTTTATCGCTACTACTCACGGCTTGTACAAAGTACCGTATGAACCTAGCGCAAACCATGTGAGTCCACGGCAACTTGAATTGGTGGCGAAACTACCCGGCGGTTATGGGCATAACTCAAGAACGGTAGGGGTTGGGCCAGATGAATTGGTCTACGTTAGCTTGGGCGTCAGTGGGAATTGTAGTCACGAGATGATTTCAAGTGACTTTCCTTTCAGAGATCGACGAGGTGGAATGTTGGTATTAGACGAATCTACCACTCCTGCCAAACTTGTACCTTTCGCATCGGGACTTCGAAATCCAGTCGGCTTTGACTGGCATCCAATAACAAACATTATGTATGCGAGTAATAACGGCCCGGATCATCTTGGATTCGAAAATCCACCTGAATATTTTTCGAAAATCACTCCCAATTCATTTCATGGTATGCCTTGGTATCAATACGATGGGCAACAAGTATTGCGAGATCCCTGTATCCAAGCTGATCCTCCATTCCCAATTGGTGATGTACAGATTCCCGTTGCTAGTTTCCCGTCTCGAAACGCCCCACTCGGAATGACCTTCGTACCAACGAGCGCGATGAGCGAGCAGTTTGAACACAACGCTATCGTTGCTTTGCATGGGTCGTGGGCAACTGAACCTGACGGTTTATTTACTGGAGAGAAGGAAACTCGTCGTCCTCCCGCCATCGTTATGGTTCGCTTTCAAGATGGTGAAGCAATCGGAGTAGAATCACTTATCACGGGATTCCAACTAGAAGACGGAGAACGATGGGCGAGACCTGCTGGTGTCGGAATCGGACCGGATGGTTGGCTCTACATTTCCAGTGATGGCGGATACTTCGAAGGCGTTATGCGTTTAAGAAAAGTGAATCGATAAATCTAATTCGAAAATTTGGACCAAAAAAATCTATGCAACTAAATTTCACTATAGAAGAATATCAACAGCGTATTCAAAAGACACGTACCGCAATGGAGTCTACTGGTGTTGAGCTACTGATTACGGTTGATCCATCAAATATGGCTTGGTTGACGGGTTACGATGGTTGGTCTTTTTACACTCCGCAGTGCGTTCTGTTGACTCTATCGGATGGGCCTCTTTGGTATGGAAGGGAGATGGATGCCAAAGGAGCACTGCGTACTGTTTTTATGCCAGAGGAGTCTGTTTTTTTCTACACCGATCACTACGTAATGACACCAGAACGGCATGCAATGGATTTATTGGCTTCGATCATAACTGACAAGGGCTGGGGCGGTCTCCGAATTGGTGTTGAAATGGATAACTACTACTTTTCCGCGGCTACTTTGGCAGCGTTGAAAAAGGGTTTACCTAACGCAAGCTTTGTGGATGCCAATACGCTCGTAAATTGGCAGCGTACAGTAAAGTCTGAGCAGGAACTCGTTTACATGAAACGAGCAGGTCGAATTGTAGAAGAGATACACAAAAGAATTTTTGAGTTGATCAAGCCCGGATTGCGAAAAAACGATCTTATCGCTGAAGTTTATCGAACTGCAATTATCGGTGCCGATGGCCACGGAGGTGATTATCCTGCCATCGTACCGATGGCACCCTCAGGTGCAGATGCGTCAGCTGCTCATTTGACGTGGAATGATTTACCTCTGAAAATTGATGAAGGAACATTTTTTGAAGTTGCTGGCTGTCACCGACGTTACCACTGCCCACTTTGCCGAACAATTTATTTGGGGAAACCACCAAAAAAATTTCTAAATGCCGAAAAAGCAGTGCAAGAAGGAATGGCAGCAGGACTCGATGCCGCCAAAGAAGGCAATCTTGCGGAAGATATAGTGCTGGCTTTTAACAAAGTCTTGAAAAAATACGGCATCACCAAAGACGGTCGGTCGGGGTATCCAATTGGTTTGAGCTATCCGCCAGATTGGGGAGAACGTACGATCAGCTTGCGTCCAGGAGACAAAACTGTGCTGAAAGAGAATATGACATTTCACTTCATGACTGCACTGTGGGCCGATGACTGGGGATTTGAGATCACCGAAAGTTTAAAGATTGGAAAAAATGGGCCGGAACTACTAGCCAACTATCCGAGAAAACTCTTCGTCAAAGACTAATCAAAACGTGAATATCTCCTATTATGGCGAACACGAATATTCAACTTTACACTTGGGGCACGCCTAACGGTCGAAAGGTCTCCATCGCACTCGAAGAAATGGGTATTGACTATGATGTCCATTCAGTGAACTTGATGAAAGGCGAACAATTCGATCCAAAATTTCTCGACATCAGTCCTAGCAACAAGATTCCCGCCATCGTTGACCCATGCGGAATTGACGGGAGGTCTCATTCGGTTTTCGAATCCGGAGCAATTTTGATTTATCTTGCAGAAAAATCAAAACAGTTCTTTGGAAAAAGCTGTTCTGATCGAAGCACAATTTTGCAGTGGCTGATGTGGCAAATGGCTGGATTCGGGCCGATTTTGGGGCAGCTGCACCATTTTCGGAAATTCGCTAAAGTTAAAGTGGAATACGGGATCAACCGGTTTGATAGTTTAGCGGACGGCGCTTATCGAGTATTGGACAAGAGACTTGCAAGTCGGGAATATGTTGCTGATCAATACTCTATTGCAGATATGGCAATTTTTCCTTGGGCAGCTCGTTATGAGTGGCAAGAAATTGACTTGGCAACCTATCCGAACGTAAACCGATGGTTCAACACAATTTCTTCTCGACCTGCTGTTGTGAAGGGAATGAAAGTTCCATTTTTGAATTAGATCGGTTGGCAGAAAGAGCAAGAATTCGATAGGCCATCAGAAAACGAGCCAAGTCCAGGCAGCTGAGCTAAATATGCCGCTTAGAGTTTTCACTCCAGAATTTGAAATTAATAATTTCACGAAGTCGATGTCGACTAATTTTAATTAGGACGCGTGTATTTACCTCCATGAACGGATGGTTCATGACACCATAGATATCGAAGAGTTTCCAAGGCTTCAATTACTGAATCTGGTAGTCCTAGTACGTCGATAAGCATCGCACGATCTAATTCTTTTCGAGTGTGATCTCGGTATACTTCGTTTGCGGGAAGGAAATCCTTGTCCAGTGTTTCCTGATAGATTTGTTGGGTTAACTCGAGCTGTCCATCGCTCAATTGACGTGGGTCGATAACCATCAAATCTGGATTCTTAGAAATTGATAAACGACTTCGACCTTGTTGCTGTCTGGTGCCTAGCCACCAAAATATCATCAATCCAAGACTCGTATTAAGCCAAAGTGCTATCAAGCTCTCCCACTTCTCATCATCTAAACAAAAATTTGGCCAAGCTGTACCCCCGAGTGTTTTATCTTTTGTCATACATGCTGCTAGCGGCTGTGAATTCACTCGAAAATCTCGATTGAGATGTAAATGTGAAGAATATTGCTTCCACAAATCGATTGCCATTTCATAAAAATCTGGATTGGGGATCAATTGAGTGTCTGGCGACACAACTAAGCGAGACTCAAGTTTAGCATCATGTGCCCAAAGCGAGGGGTACTCGGCGTAGGTTGAGTCTGACCATGGAACTCTTGCAAATGGTCTTGGCGGTTGATGCCACGATATACTCGCATGATAGATTCCTCGTTCACCTATTTGACCGAGTTGAACCATTGGTAACTTAAACTTTCGAGTAAGTCTCGGAAGACGAAGTTGGCCTTTTTGGGTAAACGCAAGCATCGAATCGGCGATCGCAGCAGACCGAATACCTGCACAAGATCCTGTAGTAATATCACCGGTTATAAGGTTACCGACGGCATCGCTGTTAGGATCATCCGAATACCGAAGAACTTTGACGTTGCTTTCAATCGCCGCACGGATCCGGCTAGCGAGTAGAGTTGCTTCCAAGGGGTGTTTAGGCCGAGCGTGTAGATTGATATACGTAACCTTGTTGTCGATCAATTTTTCATTCGTTTTCTTCGCGATAACTAAGACTTCCGCCATACCTGTATCAGCTGAAAAGGCGCGATCATGTGATCCCAATGTTGCAATTGCCAAAACCTTTATGTCGCGATAATGTGTGTGTAGTAGTTCCCTGGATTTTTGCCAAGCCACACCTTGTACAAAGGTAAAAGGTAGAACCAAAGCTAGAACACCGCCGAGTACTAATTTCTCATGCGCTAAATCAATGAAATTTGAAGCAAGCCCCGCTCTACCGTCGCCAGCAACGATTCCTGGATGTTTAGAACCATCAGTAAATCGCCATGATCGACGAATTTTTCTCAATTCTCTATTGATTCTTGCCAGTTGAACAGACATCGCTCGTTGTTCTTGTTCAGTAGTATTGAAACCGGCAAAGCAAGGAACAGGAACACCAATTTTTTTCGCTTCGTTACCTGTTGGTCGAGTAAAAGGGGGATTCATGATGATAAGATCAAAGCTTTCGGATCCAATTTCAGTATCTGTTGTAACGGTATTATTCGCAACACCACTAACTGTGTAGCCAACTCCGAATAGATCTCGTGCTGCATTTTCCAAAATCAGATCCAGCGAACCAATCGCGGTTTTGGGAACTCCATCAAGAGAGTACTCGCCGTAAGGCAATAGCATGACTCTAGTTTTGTCAAAAAATTCCGTCGGATGGCTGGCACTGAGGATTGATGCCGTAAGATGCACTGCGGCGGGCATGATGTCGGCCGCTACCAGCGAATGCTCTAACATGTGTCGGTGTAACGGGCTGTCATCTAGACCGGCTCGACGAACTTTCCTCTGAATTGCTTGATAAGCAGATGAGATCAGAGTACCAGTTCCACAAGCAAAATCCACAATTTGTACTTCTTTAACTGCCTCTGTATCACTCCAATCTACAGCAATAGGTTCGACTGAAAGTTCGGCTAAAAACACTGCACTTGTCGGCAGTGTGTAAAAGGTCGCGAGATACTTTCGGTCACTAATCATTCGCTGAAAAACTTGTCCTGCCATATCATGCATGGTCGTTGCGCCGAGCTTAATCAACTTCGAAGTCAATTCCTGGAAGTTTAGAATAATCCGTTGAAATACTTCTAGGCGAACTGCGAAAACTCTGATCAATTCAGACGCGATATTAAAGATGGGCCAAAAGTTAATGCTAAGTATGTGTCTCCATTCTTTGATTAAACTATAAGAGTCATCACATTCAGCTAAGGCGCGTATTGCACGACCTGTGTTGGGGTCTTTTAGTCCGGCTAAGGAAGCGTGCTGCATAAAAGCGTTCGCAACAATAGCAACGGCCATTTTCGTCGTCTGCTCAGCTTCCTCCTGATGCAGCAGTGAAGCTAAATCAGACAACAAGTCTGGTGCTCGTCTAGTCGCATGACGAATGTCGCCCGCTGCCTGCTCAATGGAGAATTCCACTAAATCTGTGGCCTCCGTTAACTTACGCTCCGAAAGCGCTGAGTACTCGATGGCATCTGATAGTTGCGCTAATGATACGGAGATCCAACCATATACCGGCCAGCGAACCGGTTTATCATCAAGATTTAGTGTGTATAGGCAATATTCGTATTTTGCCTTTCGGATGGCTTTCCCTAAAAACTCTTGAGGGAGAGTCCTGAGATTGTCATCCAATCTAACTGCTAGCGCTGTTTCGATCTTGAAGCTCGGTCCTCTTAGTTTTAGACCGAGTCTATCACGTGCATCTTGATCAACCCCGGTTGCAGGATACCATTCCGTTTCGATACTAACCGGCACGCTATCTCCTAGCAAAATAAGAATATCTAGACGTAACTTCTTGTTTTCAACTACATTGGTTGCCTCCGCTGTTATGATGTTCTCGGCACGCCAACGAGGACTTAAACGACGAAGTTCAGCTGCCAACAGACTATTGAACACAGCTTCCGTCGTTCTTGCGTCTGTCATAATTTTTCCGACATGTGAAGCTGAGATAAATTGTCAACCATTTTGAGTGAACTATTCAAGGGGCTATATTATTTATAAATTACTGTTATTATTTATATTGTTACATTTATTGCAATTTAGATCAGTACTACAGTATCCGTATCACAAAATTGGCTAGCTCTAGTGCTCACCGTGTTTTCATACAATAGTCGACATTCTCGAAAAAATGTCCTCTTTTTTTACAGCTAACAAAACTCACATTCTTTCAGTTCTTGATACGATCTCCAAAATCTTGGCCTGTCATCGAATCCCAAACGATCAAATCGATTCGACGTTCTCAAGAAGATTTTTTGGACTCGACTTGGCCATTCGATTTGCAGAATAAATTTCAAGCCTAAGGAATCTATCCAGCTCTAAAAGATCGAGCCCTAATTGTACTGGAGAGTACATTATTTGATCAGTTTAACCAATTCCTTTGCCGTCATTTTATGACGTTAATCAATTTGTCCAAACTCATTTAATCTAACCATAAAATGCCCAGCCTTAAGCTAGTCGTGATTAGACCTCAACACTTTTTATGGGTAGTGGCCCGACTTCGAAACTGAACGAGCTGGCTAGTTAAAACTTGATGGTAAACAAGACAAGGTTCGCTGGTTGCCGAAACAATTTCATCACTGCGCCAAAGTCCCGGGTGCGTACATATCTAGGATGAAAGTCAGAAAATCTGAAAGAATAACTAATTGAAATCATTTGAACACACTTTTTTGTCCATCGCCAAATCTTCAAGTTTCATTGATAATGGAAGTTGACATTCCTAAAGACATTTCATTGCCTTAACGATTTTAAGAAGTTGAAAATAAAATTTGACAACATCGTCCTTTTCGGCGGTATGAGTCGTTTTACTGAATGCACACTGAAACAGCTGATTAAGCGAAAATTTTCAGTCCGAAGTGTAGTACTTGATGGTTATGGACCCTCCTTTGAAAGTTTTCATCAGACACAATCAGTGATTCATTCTTCGCGGCCAAATGTCATTTTAGAAATTTGTAGAAATCACAACATTCCATTTTATATTTGTAGAAGACCACTAGAGCTCCTTCCTTCTTTTCAAACAGAGATAAAAGGGGACATATTTCTCCTGTCATGCTATCCCAAACGCTTGCCCAAACAAATTGTGAATCTCGCACGTGTGGCATGCATCAACATTCACCCTTCAAAACTACCGAAATACAGAGGATCAAATCCAATCTTTTGGCAACTGAAGTACGGTGAATTGGACACGGGCGTTACTCTGCATAGCGTAAGCGAACAAATTGATGCTGGTGACATTCTAGCATTCAAATTGGTCAACTATGATCGTGGCTCCCGATTGGCGAACATAGAACAAGAATTTGTTAAAACTGCAGTCGAGATTCTCGAAGAATTGATCGGAACATCATCGAGCGAGTGGCTTCCCGTCAAACAGGAGGCTGAACTCTCGACTTGGTTTCCACCTCCTTGCGATAACGACTTTACGTTAGGTACTGATTGCGATGTCGAAACTGCTTTTAATTTCATTCGTGCATATGCGAAATCGAGTAGACCCATTGTGATTAGAGATGGTGCTCAGTTCCATCGAGCAGTTGATGCCTCACGCGAAAATCTTAAATCAGAAACTTCTCTACAAAATCAAGCGCAGAACGTATTAATTCTAAATTTTTCAAACGGGCAAATTGCTATTCAGACTGAAGATAAATGTTGAATTTGAAGAAGAATAGAATTAAAATATACACATTGGCTTGAGATCCCTCAAGTTTTCTCTCCAAAAACTCTAAATTCCACTTTCTCCGATGGACCATAGATTTATTCCGCGTAAACGAATTGAACACGGTCGCCGAGTTGATCCCAAAACACTCAACAAGAATCGACGTTCGAAACAAGCTACTGAACAATCAAATAACAGAAAGGAATCTCTGCCATCCAGCAACAGATCACCTTTAAGAAAAACCTCAGAAAGATCCAGGAATGAAGCACTTCGGCCTAAATTCCGAATGGGGTCGAAATGTAAAGTTTCCACAAACAAGTTTAGTTCACACACACCTACAGAAAGCGAGTTAACTCCTTCGCAAGACTCAGTCAGTACTCATTCCTCTACTCCTAAACAGATAACCTACAAGAACTATTCAAATCGAAACTCAGACCGCAGGTCCGTAAACCATTCGTCGCCGAGATACAGCGGTTTAGTCTCTTGGCTGGATTCATTCGTCTTTCATGTAGTAAGACTTTCGATTTGCTTAGTTTTGGGAGCTGGATTTCTTCTGTACCTACCGCCTGCAGCTGAAACCGACCGAGTCCACGAGCATGATTGGGGAGTAGGAATTGAGGAGATTTCAGAGTCTCTTAGTTCTAGCGTTCAAAATAATGAATTTCCTACCACAGTGCAATTGAAAGTTGAAGACGAATTGCTGGATGCGACACTTCACTACAACTTTGACTCCAAAATCAAAGCAAACATAGATAACTTACTCAATCACTATGGTCCAGACTATGCTGCAGTCGTTGTCGCAAATCCTAAAACTGGTCGCATACTGGCGATGTCAAGTTTCGTGAGAGACGGAGAGGATGTTGGCAATCTATCAGTACATTCCGGGTTTCCAGCCGCATCGATATTCAAAATGATTACAGCTGCTGCTGCTCTTGACCAGGATATCGCATCTCCAAGTACTCAATTTGAATTCAATGGTAAATTTACATCACTTTACAAATCCAATGTTCTGCATCACAAAAAAACCAAATGGACCCAAATTGTAAGTTTGACTAAAGCGTTTGCACGATCGATCAATACTGTATTCGGGCGTTTGGGAATCTATGATGTGGGTGGTGAAACATTGGCTCAATATGCAAATAGATTTGGATTCAATAGTCCAATTGTCACAGATATTCCTCTTGATTCGAGTAAAACAGCATTCGATCCAGCAGATGAGTGGTCTATTGCTGAAGCAGCGTCTGGGTATACACGCAAGACCACAATTAGCCCGCTACACGCGGTTATGTTGGCGTCAGCGGTTGTAAACGACGGGCTTATGATTGAACCGAGAATCATTGAATATGCTCACTTTCCAAATGGTCCGTTAGTTTACGAAGCTACTCCCGGAACACACCGAGCGATTAGCCCAGAAACTGCCCAAGAAATGCGAGTATTGATGCGTCAGACAGTAGAGTCAGGTTCTGCCAGAAAGGTATTCAAAGGATTTTTTAAAGGGCAGTATGAGAACCTAGACGTTGGTGGAAAGACTGGTTCACTGACTGGAGAAAATCCAAAAGGGCGAACTGAATGGTTCGTAGGTTATGGCGACTCTGGTTCCGATCAAATTACCGTCGCAGCCGTTGTTGTTAACAAAGAGAAATGGCGAGTGAAATCTTCGTATTTGGCGAAGAAAGTAATTGAGGATTACTTTAAATCTCCTTCCTCTCAAGGTTAATCCAAGTACTATCGAAACTTTCCACTTGTCTGATTTTCTATCAGTTATTCGATTGAACATCGTCTAACCAAAGGGCGATCATCTCCTTTTGCCTTCAGCTAATTCTTTATTCTCATCTTGAGAAAGTTAATTATGAATCAAAATTCTGTGCCTAGAAAAGTGCAGCATTTTTGCCGTCTAACTCACGGAACGTTAAGAAAACAAACAGAGTTTCTTCATACAATTTGTATTGTGTTAATTTATTTGATAACGCATTAATTTATTTTGAGTTACTACAAGAATGAAGGAGTACCTCGATCTAGCTGAATACGTGCTTCGACAAGGAATTCGTAAGTCTAATCGTACGGGTGTAGATACTCTTTCTGTCTTCAATTACAATTTCACGATTGATCTTCGACAAGGGTTCCCTTTACTCACCACCAAAAAAATCACCTGGAAAAATATCGTTCTGGAAAACCTATGGTTTTTGTCAGGTAAAACGAACATAGAGCTACTGCAGAAACATGGGATTCAGTTTTGGGATCCTTGGGTTGATGAACAGGGATTTGTACAAAGCGCATATGGCAATTTCTGGCGAAACTTCCCCGATGGTGAGAATACTATCGATCAGGTAGCTCATGTATTAGAGCAAATCAAGAAGAACCCAATGAGTCGCCGCCATGTGATTTCCGCTTGGTCACCTTCCAATGCTCTGAACAGTCAACTACCGCCTTGTCATTTACTTTGGATATTTAATGTTCAAGTGGACCAAAATGGTGAATACATACTATGCTTACATCTCACTCAACGAAGTGCCGATGTCGCGATAGGTGTTCCATATAACATTGCTGGATACGCATTTCTGCTTGAGCTATTTGCACATCTAACCGGATTACGTGCCGGTATATTTGCGCACACTCTTGTGGATGCTCATATCTACACGTCAAAACCTGATGGCGCTCAAGCCGAATACGATCAAATCATCGGCTTGAAAAGACAAATTCAAAGAAAACCAAGAGCGCTACCAAAATTGACGATTGGACCAGCTGTTCAATCACTCGATGACATTGAAAATCTTCTCGCCGCCGATCTAGATACAATTCTCAAAACCTTTGAATTGACCAACTACAACCCGCACAGCGCGATCAATTTCAATGTGGTAGTGTAAGCTTCTCACATGCAACGGTTCGGGAAAATCATTGTTGCTATGACTACCGACGGTGTTATTGGTTTGAATGGAACTATGCCATGGCACTACACTGCCGACCTGAAACGTTTCAAAAGACTCACGTTAAATTCATCTGTCATCATGGGGCGAAAAACCTGGGACTCTCTTCCCATTCGACCGCTGCCAAAACGACAAAATATTGTTGTCACTCGGAATTCAAAACCAAAGTGTGAACATTATTCTTCACTAGAACTAGCGATCGAACATGCGACGCGCGAGGAGATGTGGTTTATCGGTGGCGCTGAACTCTTCGCACTTTCAGTAGACTATTGCAATTTTATGGATATTACCTACGTTCCAGATCAAATAGCAAGCCAAAACTGCGTCTACTTTCCTTCAATCGATTGGAGTCGTTGGCACCACGGGCCCAAAATTAGATCTCAAGAAGATGATCGACTCGTTCACCAAAAGATTTACCTGCAATCTTAACTGACAATATTTGAAAATGAAGACCAAAACTAATGTTCACATTAACTTCGAGCTATCTGGCAACAAAGAATTGCCCGTTGTAGCTCTAAGTCATTCACTCGGTTCCAGCATGATTATGTGGGAACCTCAAATGAAACTATTGAGTAAAAATTTTCGAATTTTGAGAATTGATACAAGAGGGCATGGTGGATCTAGTGCATCACCACCACCTTATTCGATGGATCTGCTCGTAAACGATGCCATAGTATTGCTCAACTCACTTGAAATTGATCAAGTACATTGGGTTGGTCTATCTATGGGTGGAATGATTGGTCAAGGGCTCGCAATCAATGCTCCGGAACGCCTTCTCAGTTTATGCCTTTGTGATACGATGCCAATTGTTCGAGAAGAAATGAAGGATGTGTGGAAACACAGAATCAAGTCCGGACAACGCTTCGGTATGCACCACTTGGTGGATTTCACGATGGAGCGTTGGTTTACCGATCCTTATCGTAGTTCCGAACCGACTGCGTACACCCAAATTCGAGAACAATTCTTAAACACCGCTATCGATGGCTACATTGGTTGTTGTCACGCAATCTATGACATGAACTATTTAGATCAACTAAATGAAATACAACTACCCACCCACATTATCGTTGGCGATCAAGATTTAGCCACTCCCATCACAGAATCTGAAGCGATGCACAAAAGAATTGCTGGTTCAACCATGGCTCTCATTTCGGGTGGCGCTCATTTATGCAATATTGAGTGTGCAGATTCCTTCAATCACTCCTTGATGAAGTTTCTTGACTCACAACTCGGTTGAAAGGCATCCGCCTCTCGAAAGAGTCAGAAGCAGGGAATTGTTTTTTTGTATATCAGATACGGCTAGTATTAATTTAAATACAACTAGTTAACACTAGTATTCGAAGTGTAACTCAAATTCGCTCATCTTAATTACTTCACTAGCTACTTGTACAAGTGGATTCAGATTCACCAATTTTGCATAACTTTCGAAGTTTTCACAAAATTTGCGCAAAACTATTCGTAGAATAGCTAAATAACCCAAAATTATGTTGGCACGATTCTTGCTACATATTAATTACATCATTAACAGGAGGTGAATGATGAAACTTGTAACTGCAATCATTAAACCGTTTAAATTGGACGATATTCGCGAAGCCTTGTCTGAAATCGGGGTTCAAGGGATGACCGTTACAGAAGTAAAGGGCTTCGGTCGTCAAAAGGGGCATACGGAACTTTATCGCGGCGCTGAATATGTAGTTGACTTCGTACCGAAAATAAAGGTTGAAGTCGCAGTAACGGAAAGCCAAGTCGACGACGCCATAGATACGATTCGGAGAATCGCTCTTACAGGGCAAATTGGGGATGGAAAGATTTTCGTATCTGAGCTAGAACACGTCATTCGTATTCGGACGGGCGAGATGGATGAGAGTGCAATTTAAACCTTAATTCGATAAGGAAGGGAATACTGTGAAAACCATTGCTAAATTAACGCTTATACCATTTTTGAGTCTAATCTTATCTTCAAATGTGTATGCACAAGATACACTAAATTCTGGAAACACATCCTGGTTGTTAACATCAACAGCACTTGTGCTGATGATGACAATTCCAGGTCTGTCATTGTTTTACGCTGGATTAGTGCGCAGCAAAAATGTACTTTCTATTTTGATGCAATGTTTCACGATCGCCTGCGTCGTCAGTATTGTTTGGTTGGTTGCAGGATACTCCTTGGCCTTTGACGATCTTGGAAACGGGGTAATCGGTGGCTTCGGAAAAGTGCTTTTTGCTGGTGTACTGGAAGAAAGTATGGTGGGCGATGTCCCTGAATCAGCATTCGCTTTGTTTCAAGTAACCTTCGCTATCATCACAGTCGCGTTAATCGTTGGTGGCTTTGCTGAGCGAATCAAATTTGGAGCCGTTGTGGTTTTCACCGTCTTGTGGATCATTTTCGTCTATGTGCCGATTGCACATTGGGTTTGGGGCGGTGGCTGGCTTGGCTCGCTCGGCGTACTCGACTTCGCGGGTGGGAATGTTGTTCATATAACCGCAGGAGTTTCCGCTCTGATCGGTGCCATCGTCCTCGGCAATCGAAAAGGTTTTCCAAGTGGCACAATGATTCCACACAATATGACAATAACCATGATTGGCGCAGGTTTGCTCTGGGTCGGATGGTTTGGCTTTAACGGCGGCAGTGCTGTTGCTGCGAATCAAGACGCAGCCATGGCGATGCTTGTCACACACATCTGTGCCGCCACTACAGCAATGTCCTTCATGGTCACGGAGTATTATTTCCGTAAAACAACTACGGCCCTGGCGGCGGCAACAGGAATGGTTGCCGGTCTTGTCGCAATTACACCCGCATCTGGCTTCGTTGGGCCCGCCGGAGCACTAGCTATCGGAGTTGTGACAGGCCCCTTATCGTTTTACGCAGTACTGATCATAAAACAGCGCTTGCGGTTGGATGACTCATTGGATGTATTTCCAGTACATGGAGTAGCAGGTGTGGTGGGCACGATTTTAACTGGTATTTTTGCATCATCCGAGCTAGGGGTATTTAGTGGACAGGGCATGGATAACACAATCTTAAATCAGGTCTTTATTCAGATTGTTGGAGTGGCTGCAACAATCGTTTATACCGTCATCGTCACGTTCATCATCTTCAAAGTGACCGGACTTCTTTTGAATGGTTTACGCGTAGATGAGGAAAGTGAGGTACAAGGACTAGACGTTTCTACACACGATGAAAGAGGCTATCACTTCTAAAAATAACTTAATTCTCCTTCTCTTATGGAACCGAGTTCTTGATGTTTCTTATCAGGCCTAGCAACCTCACCTCAAACTGCCGGGCCTGATACTTTTTTGTCCTACAATTTATTTCCATTCAGATTTCGTTTATCATCAGTCTGAAATTCATGGTTTCTTAAACTAAATTAGGTGAAATGACTCCAAAATTGCTCGGTTTTGCGGGAAGTACCAGAACCGCTTCATTTAACAAGTTACTCGTGCGACATGCAGCAAATGTTGCTAGATCTTCTGGGGCTAATGTCACTTTGATCGACCTAAGAGATTTTTCCATGCCCATTTATGACGGCGATCTTGAGGAAGAGTCCGGCATTCCACAAAATGCGCTGAAATTGCGAGAATTGATGAAATCACATCACGGTGTAATACTAAGTTGTCCGGAATATAACAGTGCAATCAGCGCGGTTTTAAAAAACTCGATTGATTGGGTTTCAAGACCTGTACCGAATGAACCTTCACTTGCGGCGTTTACAGGAAAAACTGCGGCAATTTTGGCAGCTTCTCCTGGAGCACTCGGTGGATTGAGAACTTTGGTTAGTGTACGTACAATATTGGTCAATTTGGGCATGATCGTCATTCCAAAACAATATGCACTAGCAAGGGCGTTTAAATCCTTTGACGAGAACGGCGAACTTCAGAATGAAATCGCGATCGCACGGGTGTCTAGCGTTGTTCAACAAATGCTTCAAATAACGAGTGGCGTAATTTCGGAAAATTCCTAGTAATGGCAATTGAGGCTGCACTTACTTACCCTGAACGTAGAGACCGTTTGTCTCAAGAAATTCAAGGTTCGGTTTCCCATCCTGTTCGTCTAGCAAAGGCAACATCCAATTTGTTTCGCGATCGAGAGACAGAGCAAACTAAGTCTTTGACCGTCAAAAACTTCAATCACCTGCTTTCAATTGATTCAGATGAAGGAACTTTGGAAGTCGAAGGAATGATGACCTATGCCGACTTAGTAGACGCTACCTTGGTCCATGGCTTTATGCCTATGGTTGTTCCACAACTAAAGTCGATTACGATTGGTGGGGCCATCGCTGGTATAGGGATCGAATCCACAAGTTTCCGTCATGGCTTACCTCATGAAACAATGTTGGAGATGGATGTTCTACTCGCCGATGGATCTGTTGTAGTCTGTACACCCGACAATCAATATTCTGACTTGTTTTACGGAATACCCAATTCTTACGGAACTTTAGGCTATGTATTGAAGTTGAAAACTCCGGCTCTACGTGTGCAACCTTATGTTGAAATTCATCACATACGTTTTCACGATGCTGATGAATTTTTTGGTGAAATTGAAAATTATCAGAACTCTGAATTTGATTTTCTAGACGGTACTGTGTTTCAGCCAGGGGAATACTACCTAACTACCGGAAAATTCACTTCCACTGCGCCTCATGTTAGTGATTACACTTACCTAGATATTTACTACAAATCGATTCGTGAAAAAGTAACCGACTATCTATCGGTAAAGGACTATATCTGGCGATGGGACACGGATTGGTTCTGGTGCTCGAAGAATCTTTATGTTCAGAATCGAATGATGCGCAGGCTAGTTGGGAAAAAACGACTGAACTCGACGACATATACCAAAGTCATGCGCTGGAATTCGAAGTGGGGCATCACCAAAAGTCTGGATAGGCTCTTTGGACTTCATGCTGAATCAGTGATCCAAGACATCGATATTCCAATAAAAAAAGCACCAGAATTTTTGGATTTTTTGTTTCGTGAAATCGATCTTCTACCAATATGGATCTGTCCAATTGGTACCAACGAGGCATCTAGTCGCTTTCCATTATTCTCACTGAGTCCAGATTCTATGTATGTGAATTTTGGATTTTGGGGGCCAGTTCGAAGCCGAGAATCTAAAGAACCTGGGTTTCTAAACAAGAAAATTGAAGCGAAAACAAGTGAATTAGGTGGAATTAAGTCTTTGTATTCGGATTCCTACTATAACCCAGATGCATTTTGGGGCACATACAATGGTAAAGAATTTGAGCGACTGAAAAAAAGATATGATCCGCAGGGAAAGTTTCTAAATCTCTATGATAAATCAGTACTTTGTAAATAAATCAATCAGGTTAGGTATCTTACTCGTGATTTCGAGTTGGATGTATGCGAGTGTAGCAATGGCACAAGTGAAGGCAGTTAACACAGTACAACTAAAACAGTTTGTCGAAGAAGGGGTTGCGGTGGTAGATGTACGTACGCCCAGTGAGTGGCGTGCAACAGGGGTCATTCCCAACAGTAAGTTGCTGACCTTTTTTGACTACAAAGGAAATTACAACCTTGACGCTTGGCTTTCCAAATTTAAAGAATTCGCAGATCCAACAAACCGTGTGGTTATTATTTGCCAAGTTGGTAATCGATCAGCAGTGATTGCCTCGTTTTTGTATCAACAATTAGGATTCACAGAGGTTTACAATGCCTCGGGTGGTATACAGGACTGGAGCCTGCAAAGAGGAGATATCGAAACATGGCCTTCAAGCACTTCCGATTGAACTAACCCGTTCTATCTCTTCTGCTGATAATGATATATTGACAGCGTGAGCACTACTCACCGCGCTAGAAATCCGACTTGCTCCTGGAATCGGAAGGATGTTATCTCCCATTTGCAATAGCCACGCGAGCACAACTTGATAAACTGTCGCTTCGTGAATCGCAGCGAGTTGTGCCAATATTGGCTCGTTTCTAAGCGAATCGTAGCGACTTCCACCGCCGACCGGACTGTATGCGATATACGTGATCGAATTCTCGGCACAGAAATCTACAAAGCCATTTCGTAGATCAACTTGATGATAGACATTACAACGATTCTGAACAGAAGAGATAGTTGCAATTTCCATCGCCTCCTCGACCATAGCTTGACCCACATTGGATAAACCAATATGTAGAATTTTTCCTTCATGCTGTAAACGAGACAGTTCGCCGACTGAATCTACAAACGGAACCATAGGGTCGGGAGCATGCAACTGATAAAGCTGAATTACATCAGTCGTTAGATCACGAAGACTCTGTTCGCATGCACGTCGTAGGTCCTGAGGCGAAGCTCGTCGTTCCCAGCGACCTTGCGGTCGTACCAAACCACCTTTGGTAGCAACGACCACGTGGCTACTATCTATCGAATTCAAGGCATTCGCAATGGTCCTCTCATTGAGTCCGATATCTTGATTGTCTGTGCAGTAGACATTGGCAGTATCGATGAATTCCATTCCTGCATCGATCGCAGCATGAATCACTGCGTTCGCATTTTGCAGAGGAATCGTTCCTCGTATTCCAAGTGGCATCGCCCCGAGGCCAACTGGAAAAATATTTAACTCGGTACTACCTAGCGTTCGTCTCATAACACATTTCCTATGTACATTTGAATGCGTTTAGTTTACTCAATTTGTGCTTATCTTTCATAGTAAATCAACTGAAACCATTCGGAGTGTATCGCCCGCTTCATTCCTTTGGTTTATGTGCTTGACTCGCTTCGGTCAACCTTATAATAATCCTATCGATTTATTCTTACTTGTGAACCTGATCACTTCGCATCAATCAAAATAAGTCAATGGCATTGCAAAACATTTTTGCACCAGATTACCAAGACAATCCTTACTGGTGGGAAAACGCCCCTCGGCAAAAGTTAACCGAAACTGACTTAGTACGCGCCGTGGATGTCACTGTCATCGGATCTGGCTATACAGGATTACATGCAGCCTTGCAAACCGCACGCGCTGGTCGATCGACCCTTGTATTAGAAAAGGACCTGACGGGATACGGGTGTAGTAGCCGTAATGGCGGACAGGTCGGTACAAGTCTGAAACTAAGGTATGCTCAGCTTGAGAAGAAATATGGGCGAGCACAAGCGACCGATATGTTCCTAGAAGGGCAACGTGCTCTAGACTACCTGGAAAACTTTGTCCGTGAAGAGAATATTGACTGCGATTGGCACAAGTGTGGCCGCTTTATTGGTGCACATACGAGTAAGGCACTAAAACGAGAAATCAAAACGCGTGAGAGTGTACCGAGTGATATTGCTGAGGAGTTTCACGCAGTTCTGAAATCTGAAGTTCAGAAGGAAGTGAACTCTGACATGTTCTACGGAGGAGTTGTTTTACCGAATCATGGTTCCATTCATCCTGGCAAGTATCATTTAGAACTACTCGATCGCGTGCTGCAGTCGGGGGCTATGGTGGTGGACGAGTGTCCAGTAGAAAGAATTGACCGAACAACTAACGGATTTCGTCTACACACACCACGCGGTAGTGTCGATGCCACAAAGGTAATTCTTGCAACCAATGGATACACGGACAAACAATTTAAATGGCACAGGAATCGGGTATTGCCAATTGGTAGTTTCCAGATTGCAACTGAAGTTCTGCCGGAAGACGTAATTTCTAGCCTGCTTCCCAAGGCAAGAGTTTTGAATGATACCCGATTGGTAGGAAATTATTCACGGTTGTCACCGGATCACAAAAGACTACTTGTCGGGGGACGTGTTACCTTTGGCGAGACTAGTGCGAGAACCGGCAGCAAACTCGTGCATAAACAAATGACAGCAATGTTCCCTCATCTTTCGAATACTCTTACAGCTTATAGTTGGGTTGGCTTTATAGCCTACACGACCGATTCCACTCCTCACATTGGAGTCCAAGACGAGCTATATTATTCGATGGGATTTTGTGGATCTGGAATTACGCTTTCTAGCTATTTCGGAATGAGAATTGGCCAAAAACTCTTGGGCACAGCCGAAGGAAATACACCAATAGATCATCTTCGATTTCGAGCTTGGCCGGCTTTTGCCCGAAGCACTTTGTTTTTGACACCCGCGCAGAAATTGATTCGGCTTGCAGAGAATTTTTTGTAGAAGGAAACTAGAAATTAAGTCGTAACCATTAATTTCAGCTTATCTTCTAGATCATTCGTAACTGAATCTATACCGTGTCGTTTGATTTCGGCTTTCAAAATTGAACGGTAGTTGATAGCAAAACTGACACCTTGGAATACTACATCATAAAGTTGCCATCCTGAATCACTACGCGCCATTCTATATGCGATGGTAATGTCTCCATTTGGTGAATCTATGGTCATGTTCACAACGGCACGATTCTCGTTTCGACCTGGAGTGGGTTCGTCGAAGTTTATACGCTCCGAAAAGCTTTCAAAAAGATCTCGATCAGCCGCAATTGCTTTGACGAAAGTGCGCACCAAAAACTCACTCAAAACATCTGTGAATTTTTCTCGCTGTGCTGCTGATGAAGTTTTCCAGTGAGAAGCAAGAATTAATTTGGAGAACAAATTAACATTGAGAACAGGTAGCACTTCCCGGCGAATGACGTCTTCCGCTGCTTGGTTCCATTCGGATTCGTCAGAGTAACCAACGCCCAAATCACTGTAAATCCGATCGATTGTGGCAACGAGTACTTCTCTGGCTTCTTCAATGTCCGCTCGCGCAACGCTGGTATAAACCAATAGAATGAATAAAATAGGAAAGCATATTAGTTTAAGTGTTTTCAACTTCAAATTCTCATTTTAGAAGAGCAAGTTATATTTTCTTACGATTATATTTCTATTCGAAGCTTCGATCAATAAAACGGTAATGTCAAAATGTACAAAAAATATCTGGACATACTGGACTTGGTGCTTGAAATGCAGGCTTCAATTGACGGTGTTTCCTATAAATATATTGAAAAAAAGTACTCGGTTTCCCGTCGAACTGCGGAGCGGATGATAAAGGCAATATTGGACTCGGACTTTGGTTCAGACGTTCAAGTGATAACGAAACGCCCCAAAACATGGCGAATCGTATCGGGAATAATCCCCCCGGGACTAAATTACCAACAGGTTTCGGTTTTAAATTCAGCATCGAAAGTATTTCGAGAAATGGGTATGGATACCTATAGTGCGGAAGTCGAAAACTTGTCAAAACATCTGCGCGCTGGGATGACTCGCCAACAACTAGGAAAGATAGACGTAGATGTAGACGTATTGAATGAATCGGAAGCGTTTGTATTTCGACCAGGTCCCGTTGAACAAATCGAAGCTAAAACTTTAAATTTACTTCGATATGCAATGCTAGCAAATCATAAGGTGCGCTTTGATTACACAACTCGCAAAAATCATCAGTTCAATCTGACAGTCCATCCCTATGGATTTCTTACCAAACAACGACAATACCTTATCGGCTTCAATCCACAGGAAGAAATTAAAGATTTTCGCACCTACAGCATAAAGCAAATGACAAATCTTGAAATACTCGAAAACGAACCTTTTTTGCGTGACAAAGAATTTTCAGTGAAAGAATACTTAAGAGACAGTTTTGGCATCTATCACGAAAGAAGAACCTACAACATTCTTTGGCGATTCGATAAATCAGTGGCAGATGTGGTATCTGCTTGGAATTTTCATCACACACAAAAAATGCACCATCGAGAGGACGGTCGGTTGGATGTTTCGTTTAAGGCAGGCGGCTTACAAGAGATGGCTTGGCATCTGATGACATGGGGAAAACTTGTAGAAGTAATCAAACCCAAGAAACTGATTAAGACTTTGGAAAGCACCGTCGAATCAGTGATTCAGGGTTCAAATCTATTTTCGGATAAGGATTCTTCCCATGAAAGCAACCTTAATCCAAAAAGCAACTCAAACCAAAAAGACGCTTCTAATTCTGAGCTTTAGCTTCTCTTCTTCTAGAATGTAGAATTGATTCCGTGTAACCGTTGGGAGACTCTACACCTTGGAAAACTAAGTCCAACGCCGCTTGGAAACCAACACTCTTTTCATAATCTGATTCCATGGGTTTGTAGTTTGGATCGCCTTGATTTTGACGGTCGACTATCAGTGCAATTCGTTTGAATATTTCGATGATCTCGTCTCTAGTTGTCAGACCATGCTTAAGCCAATTGGTGATGAGCTGGCTAGAAATTCTTAGTGTCGCTCGATCTTCCATAAGATTGATTTCGTTAATGTCTGGAATTTTAGAACAACCAATCCCTTCTTCTACCCAATGTACAACGTAACCCAAAATACTTTGTGCATTGTTTTCCAATTCCTTACGTACTTCTTCATGCGATAGTTCTTCACGCAACAGCGGGGGCGTCAAAATGTCTTCCAGCTTGACTCGCTCACCACCATGATCAGATGTTCTCTGAATTTGTAATACATCGATTTCGTGATAGTGCAGGGCATGAATGACGGCCAGTGTTGGTGAAGGTACCCATGCGGTATTCGCACCTGCTTGTGGATGATTCGTTTTAGTCAAGTACATTTCTTTCATAAGGTCGGGCATCGTCCACATACCCTTTCCGATTTGACCGACACTGTAAACTCCTGTATCGATACCGACATTGACATTCCAGTCCTCGTAGGCAGAAAGCCACTTAACTTTCTTCATCCTATCTTTCGTTAAAGTTGGGCCAAGACTCATCATGGTATGAATTTCATCGCCCGTTCGATCCAAGAACCCAGTGTTAATGAAGATGACTCGATTTCGAGCTTCTCGGATACACTCCTTCAAGTTCGCAGTAGTACGCCGTTCTTCATCCATAATTCCAATTTTCAGCGTATTGCGCTTCAGACCCAGTACATCTTCTATCCGTGCAAACAGTGCGACTGTAGCAGCAACCTCGTCTGGACCATGAAGTTTGGGTTTAACAACGTAAACGCTGCCACTACGACTGTTCGGAAACGATTTCGCACCTACTCCGGACAAATTGTGCATCGCACTCAAGGTCACCAACATCGCATCCAAAAAGCCTTCTGGGATCTCGTCCCCTGACTCCGTCAACACTGCATCTGTATACATGTGAATACCGACGTGGCGAACTAACATCATGCTTCTTGCAGAAACTGTCATCGACAAACCGTAGGGATTGGTGAATTCCATGTCAGGATTCAGCGAGCGATTTATTTTCTTACCATTTTTTACAAACTTGGCAGTAAGGTCGCCCTTCATTAGATGTAACCAATTTCGATACGCATGCGCTTTGTCTTCAGCATCCACCACAGCAACAGCATCTTCAAGATCTTGAATAGTAGTAACTGCTGCTTCCATCATCACATCATGAATTCCAGCCGAGTCCGTTTTACCAATTCTTTTGTTGCGGTCGATCAGTAATCGGAAAAATAAGCCGTTGTTGTAGAGCAAGATCTCCGATGGTTCAAACATCAGGCCCAGAAAACCTGCAAACTTCCCCGGTGATTTCAAGGTAGTAACTCGCCCGTTTTGCAGAGTCACCCGGAGTTCCAGAGTTCTTCTAGCGGCAGGTGCAACAGAATACAGCACAGCATCAGCATGGCTACCGCTTTGCAGTGGAACAACCCGATCCAAGAAATCGCGTGTCCACTGAATCACTCGTCCTGCTCGTTTCTTGTCAAAATGAGCAGGGGGGCTAGGCGGAGTTTCTTCCGGCTCTGCTACGCCGGAAGTGTACAGAGCATCGTAAAGACTACCCCATCTTGCGTTGGCAGCATTTAAAGCATAACGAGCATTGTCAACGGGAACTACGAGCTGTGGTGCACTAACATCCGAAATTTCTCGATCTACATTTTCTACTTCCACTTTGAATGAAGGGCCTTCCGTTAACAAATACCCGATTCTTTGGAGAAACTCTAGATTTTCTGCGTAAGAATAATCTTTCGCATGATCTGAAGAATTCCAGTCATCTATTTTCTTTTGAAGCTCGTCTCGTTCAGCTAACAGTTGCCGATTGCGTGGCCCAAAGTCAGCGACAATTTTCGCAAGTGAACTCCAAACATACTCATGATTAATACCCGTGCCGGGTGAAATTTCATCTTTCACCAAGTCATAAAGACACTGAGTGACTTGTAAGCCACCTACGGCTATATATTGGTTTGATACTTTATTCATGCCGACATATTTATATAGTAAGAATTTTTTCTGTGTTACTGGATTCGCTTATTTTGTACAGATAGTAATTGGAATTATTTTCTATAATATGAAATATAATTAACAATTCATTATCAATATATAGGAATATTTGATTTAATTTAACTACTATTCTCTGTATTTTCTGTTAATTCATTTCTAGTCTAAATTTGAGATTACTGGTGTATTCAAGTGAAAATTTTAACCAAACATTTGACAGACGTAAATGAAACATATTTTCAGCATCTAGGGCATGCGATGTATTTTGCTTTTAATTTGCTGGTTGCAGCCATCGTCTGCACCATTCATGCAATATTTCCATTCATATTTGAGCGATCGGGAAGTCGTCGAGTGGCCGATTTGTATTCAAAAATGATTGTGAATCGAGCCACTGATTAAGCGACTACAATTGCTTTGGATTCTGAATCGATTAGCATGAACGAAACTTAGATTAGCCATTGAGACACGCTGCAGGTTTGAACTCCAATCCTGCAGTGTGAAATGAATTGATTGTAATTGAGTTGCTTCATCAAGTTCCAATTATCATTTTTTGATTCTATCAGTGATTGAATTCACTGATTCTGTTTCTACTTCCTCAAATTGCAAGCATGTTGGAATTTTGCCGACTTACATTCAATCGAAGTAAATTTAAATTCTAGCCTCAACCAATTCTTGAATTTATTGCATATCGGTTTTTCTGATATAACAATTTTGAATTTTCCACCATCGTGCGGTAAAAAAGTCACGTTCCTTCAAATAAAACAATAATGTTTGAAGGCTAAATTCAGAAAGAGTTAAGTCTTAAAACCAATAACGATGCCAAAGTTACTGCTCTACTATGTCAGGTACGTAGACGCCTTCAACAAGAGAGTCGGTCGTCTCGCGATGTTCTTGATCTATGTCATGATTGGCGTTCTGTTGTTATCTTCGATCTCTAGAACATTCTTTGACGTATCTTTTATATGGGTTGTGGAAATCGCACAATTTGTGCTCGCTGCTTACTACCTACTCGGAGGTGCTTATTCGCTACAGTTGGATTCGCATGTTCGCATGGACTTACTCTACGGTAGGTGGACACCAAAAAGAAAGTCCCTAGTTGATGCAATTACTTCGTGTTTCTTGATCTTTTACCTCACTGTCCTTTTGATGGGTGGCATTTCAAGTACCGAATATGCGATAGAGTATGGCCAGAAGAACTACTCAAGTTGGGCACCTCCTTTAGCACCGATCAAAATCATCATGACATTCGGAATAGTGTTGATGCTGCTGCAAGCTATTTCCACTTTTCTGAAAGACTTCGCACACGCCCGCGGGATTCGATTGAGTGAACTATGAACTAATCGCACTGCTAATGTTTTCCCTGATGATGCTGATGCTTCTAACAGGGCAAAGGGTATTTGGTGCAATCGGATTCGTTGCTGCAGTTTGTGCACTCCTATTGTGGGGTGAGGGGGCTGTAGAAATGCCGTTTTCAGCTAGCTTTAAACTGCTGAATTGGTATCCGCTGCTGACGCTTCCGCTATTCATTTTCATGGGGTATATGATGTCGGAGTCCGGCATTGCAGATGACCTCTATAGAATGTTTCACGTTTGGGCTGGCCCGCTTAAAGGAGGACTCGCGGTCGGTACGATTGGACTAATGGTGGTGATCTCGGCGATGAATGGATTGAGCGTTGCTGGAATGGCGATAGGTGCAAGTATCGCGTTACCTGAAATGCTGCGTCGAGGCTATGACAAAGTCATGGTAACCGGTGTCATTCAAGCAGGTAGCTCGTTAGGTATCTTGGTACCACCTAGTGTTGTTTTAGTTCTCTACGGCATGATCGCTCGACAACCCGTTGGGCAGCTGTGGCTCGCTGGTGTGCTTCCCGGACTTTTGTTGGCCGGCTTATTCGTCACATATATTGTAATTCGGTGCTGGTTACAACCGAATCTTGGACCCCCTCTCCCCGTTGAAGAACGACAAATTCCCCTGTCGGAAAAATTGAAGTTGCTACGAGCCGGCATAATACCGTTTTTTATCTTTTTTACGATGACTGGTTTATTTCTATTGGGAGTCACAAGCCTTGTCGAGAGTTCAGCCGTAGGTGCAACTGCTTCTTTGATTGCAGCTGCAGTTAAACGTCGCTTAACACGAAAGGTATTTGAAGATACCACTAGAAAGACTTTATCCATAAGTTGCATGTTCTTGTGGATTATTTTGGCAGCACTAAGTTTTGGGGCTGTGTTTGACGGTTTGGGGGCTGTTCACGCAATCGAGTCATTATTTATCGAACGGTGGGATTTGAGCCCTTGGGAAGTGCTGATCATGATGCAGCTGTCCTATCTATTGTTAGGTACATTTTTGGATGACACAGCGATGTTGATCATCGTAGCACCCCTGTATGTCCCCCTTGTCATTGCTCTAGGATTTGACCCAATATGGTACGGTGTTCTCTACACCATCACCTGCCAAATTGCCTATATGACACCTCCGTTCGGCTACAACCTCTTTCTTATGCGAGCTATGGCGCCTAAGGAGATTAGTCTATTCGACATTTATCGCTCCATTACACCATTTGTACTAGTAATGATATTAGGGCTAATTCTTGTCATCATCTTTCCAGAAATTGCTCTTTGGTTACCAAGTCTTCATTATGGTGATTAAGTGACTTCCAAATGCCTAAAGATCAAAAGCTGTCGTTGCGAATCGAGGAGAAGCAGCAAGTCTAGTTTGACTTAATTGAAATCAGTCGAAGCGCTCGCTGTGTCAAACCGCCGGATAACCGACATAAGCTAAGCCAAAGTCTCGGTTTGAAGTTCAAGTTTCGTCCATCATTCTGTCTGCGATTAACTGTAATTTCTATAAAGAGCCATACTTCAAAGTGTCAACACTCGACTACCTCCTTAAAACAAGTTAGCCCCAAACTTGCTTCGTGCCAGTAGTAATCTAACTTCATGAAAACACTGAAAATAGACTTCTAAGCGTATTTTTTGTAGAGAATATCTCAAAACATCAGCATTTATAATCAAATGAATTGAGTTAAAGAGTTTGATAATGAGTTCTATTTTAACGAAGCTAAAATCAGTAGGAGTCCAGCGAAACAAACGCTGGCTGATTCACAACATAAATCTAACTGTCAACCGAGGAGAAATCGTGTCTGTGATCGGGCCGAACGGAGCTGGAAAATCAACGGTTGGCAAAATTGTAGCTGGATCGATGCTTCCCGATGTTGGAACCGTTGAAAGAGCGAAAGGAATTCGAGTCGGTTACGTACCGCAGAAAGTGCACATCGATTCGACACTACCGATGACAGTCCGCCGCCTGGTGCAAATGTCGCGGGTCAAACAGTCTCAGGAAATCGACGAGATGCTGTCGCAATTGCGCATATTGAGTCTAGTTGATTCTCCTGTACAAGATCTATCTGGCGGTGAGTTTCAGCGCGCGCTACTCGCGCGTGTTTTGCTTACAAAACCGGACTTATTGATTCTAGACGAACCAACAACCGGACTTGATTTTGCTGGTGAAGCAAATTTATATCAGCACATTGAAGACGTTCGAGACAGCTACAATTGTGGAGTTCTTCTCATTTGTCACGACTTGCATATAGTTCTCGCAAATACAAACAGAGTGGTGTGCTTAAACGTACATGTTTGCTGTTCAGGCAAACCAAAAAAAATCGTCGGGGATGAGGCATTTATCCAGCTTTATGGTCAGGAAGTCGCAGACTCTCATGCTGTATATTTACACGACCATGATCATAGTCATAATTTAGACGGTAGTATCACTACCATTCAATAATGTACAAAACAAAAAAACACAGTATTGTGGTGAATACACTGATCTAATTTTCGATGCCTTTTGCGGATGATTTTTTTACTCGTGCATTAATTGCAGGGATCGGCGTTGCGTGCATCGCTGGACCTCTAGGTTGCTTTGTAGTCTGGCAACGGCTTTCCTATTTGGGCGATGCCATGGCCCATTCCGCACTGTTGGGCATCGCGTTGTCACTGGCTTTCGATATCCATTTGATGATTGGTGTTTTCGCGAGCTGTTTGTTGGTTGCTTCCGTACTTGCTCGGGTTAGAGGCCGCTCCAATCTATCAGGAGACTCCGCGCTCGGTATTATGTCTCACTCCACATTAGCGATTGGGCTCGTCATTCTCTCACTGATGTACTGGGTACGGGTAGATATTTTGCATTTTCTTTTTGGCAACATTCTTGCCGTGACATGGGTTGAAATCTTCGTCATCTATGCCGGAGGTATAGTCATTATGGCAGTGCTTTGGTGGAAATGGCACGCACTAATCAGTCTTGCAGTGGACAAGCAAATTGCCGCTGTCGAAGGTTCTAATCCACAGCAAACTCAATATCTGATGATGATTTTGTTAGCAACCATTGTGGCGTTTTCGATGAAAATCGTTGGAATCGTTTTAACCGTTTCCTTACTGATCATTCCAGCATCAGCCTCTAGGCAATTTGCCAAAACACCAGAGCAAATGGCTGTGATCGCGTCCATATTTGGTGTCATTGCAGTCGTAGGTGGACTGAATGGTTCGCTTGAATTTGATACACCACCCGGTCCAAGTATCGTGATCAGTGCATTTATTATCTTTTTGTTGGCAATGTCTGCGTTTCAAATCACAGCTCGCCTCGCGCGACGCACAGCTAATGCAAAGTCAAAGAAATGACTTTAGCACTAGCATTGTATATATGAGCTATTGAAGCTGTGATTTAGTCATAAGCGGCAATACCGAACACTACCTTCCGCCTTTTACTTTTTCGATGCAAAAGTTTCAGCAGTAACATTGAATATTAGTAGTGCCACTGAACCGAGTCGTTTCATCGAGAGTCAGTGGCTTGGTAGGGAAGTGAGAGTGTAAAGCAGTTTATTTCGTCATCGATTGCCTTAAAACAAGAAATCAATGGTACGACAATTCAAAACTAGACTTGCTCATATGAAGACAAAGATTTGTTGTCATCCTTTATGCTATCGGCCAGCGGAATCGACTCCGTGGCAACAAGCGCTATAGCTACTTGTCGCCACGGACATCATGGCTTCTAACGACAGCTCTGTTGTCGGACAATTGACTGAGGTCAAGCAAAAGTCTATTTTCGGCGGTAATTTGTTCCACAAATAATTTGGGGTTGAAGACAGCCGGTACCTATCGGTACATAAGATGAATTGGCTTTTCATCTTCCTGTTTGGGGACTGTTTCCGGCTAATTCTGGACTGTGCCAAGTTACTCTGGATTGACATTACAAGCACTGCAGATGGCAACGAATCGAGGTTTGGTTTGAGGATGCTCTCCTAAACCAAAACCATCAAATGAACACCTGTAAAAACCCTCAATTGAGGCCCTAAAGAGTACCACAATACTGGACCTTACAGTCGTCTGTGCTCTTGTGTGGCCGGTGAGAGATTTCGCAGCAAACTGTTGTTATTTGAAAACAATTGACTGCGAATCACTCCTTTTGTCAAACCTACCTCAATGTCAGAATTCTTTGCCACTAGCTGAGACAATCTCGTAGGGACTGAACTAAATCGCGCATTAATTCAAAATATGCATCAGCTCCTGGCTCAAGATTTGAACCTAGAGGATCTAGCACACCAAACTTGATTCCCGTTCCTTCAGCGATTGTGTTGAGAATATCCGAATTGAATTGCGGTTCACTGAAAATACACTGTGCTCCTGTTTCAGTTATCGTTTCACGCAACTCAGTAATTTTTTTGGCTCCTGGATTACGTTCGGGGTTAACGGTGACTGCACCTACATTCCTCAAATCAAATTTTTTTTCCAAATACTGGTACGCATCATGGAACACTAAATAGGTGCTATCAGCTATCGGCTTCACTGCCTCTAGTAACTCAGTGTCCAGCGCATTCAGTCTTGCCAAAACATTATTTAAATTTGACTCGAGCATTTCTCCTTTGTCCGGGAGAAAATTCGAAAAAGAAGATGCCATTTCTGTTGCCATGAGTTTTGCATTGTTGGTATCCAACCAGATATGCATATCGAATTCTCCCTCACCATGTCCATGATGATCTTCGTCATGCCCATTACGCGCTTCGTCTTCATGTCCATGATGATCTTCATCTTCGTGCTCATGATGTTCTTCCTCGTCATGGTCACGGTGTCCTTGTTCGCCATGAGCATGAACACTTTCGCGGTTCTCTAACAGCGTCAATCCACTTACTTTGCTGAGCTCGATCAATTGTGCTTGGTCACTTAGATTTGAAATCAATGCTCTCATCGAAGATTCTAGATTTGGCCCGACCCAGATAAAAACATCTGCTTGCTCAACTTCTCTCGCATCCGATGGCTTCACTTGAAAGCCGTGTACCGAATCTAAGCCTTTGACTAGTAAACTCGGGGTAGCTATCCCATCCAATATCCCGGCGGCCAAACTGTGGATTGGATTTATGGTTGTAACAACACGAAAATCTGAACTGTAAACCTGCGTACAAAATACAAATGCGATCAAATTTACACCGAATAATTTCAAAAGATTGCTCATTTATTTCCTCCAAATGCATTATTTCAATAAATTCCAGCGATACTATTCGTTCCCTACTATTTAAGATAATACATCTGTCAAGTACAAATTATGAGCGTTGGGTAAACTGCACAATTTCTAAAAAAAATTGAAACAAGAATCTTGACCGAACAACTAAAAAGTTCATTTCAGTCAAACACAAACCCTCGCCTTGCTCAGAACATCGGGAATTTCTTCATGAAATCCTCAAATCTGCATATCCGATGTTTTCACTCCAACTCACATCATTTTGCAAAAGCTTGAACAAAAGAATAATCTTAAAACTGAGCCTAGTTTGTAAGACAATGATTAGGCTGGTCGAAAAATAAATAATTCATAAAGGAAATTCAATATGACAGATAGAAGGACGTTTTTAAAGACAAGTGCCGCTGCCGGAACGGTCGCAGCTAGTGCAGTCGCAGCTCCCTATGTAAAGTCTCAAGACAAAATTCGGTGGCGACTACAAACCTACGCTGGCGGCGCACTCGCAGAACATGTAATCAAACCATCAATTGAGCAGTTCAATCAAATTGCAAATGGTCAGATGGAGATCGATTTATACACCGCAGATCAACTTGTACCTCATGGTGAACTATTTCGAGCACTACAAAGTGGTACGATTGACGCTGTGCAAAGTGACGATGATTCGATTGCCGCACCTGTCGATGTATCCATTTTTGGGGCTTATTTCCCATTCGCTACTCGCTATGGACTAGATGTGCCCTCTTTATGGGAATGGTATGGGTTAAGAGAAATTTGGGAAGAAGCTTACGCTGAAGTAGAAGGCGTGGAATGGCTAGGTACTGGTGCTTGGGATCCATGCAACTTTGCAACGATAAAACCAATTCGCAGTCTAGCGGATCTAGAGGGGTTGCGAGTGTTCACCTTCCCAACGGGTGGAAAATTTCTTCAAAGATTCGGCGTAGTACCTGTTCAGCTCCCTTGGGAAGATATCGAGGTAGCCATTCAAACAGGTGAACTGGATGGTGTCGCCTGGTCCGGAATTACAGAAGTCTATACTGTCGGTTGGGCGGATGTTACAAAATATTATCTGACTAATAACATTTCTGGTGCATGGGCTGGTTCCTACTTCGTCAATTCCGAACGCTGGGCGGAATTACCGGATCACCTAAAGACTCTGTTCAAAGTTTGCATGGATAGTTCTCATTACTATCGTCAACACTGGTATTGGTGGGGTGAAGCACATTATCGTACAACTGGGCCGAAACTCGAGTTGACGTCAATTCCAGAATCCGAGTGGAGTACAGTAGAAGCTGAAGCTAAAACGTTCTGGGATGAGATTGCTCAAACTAGTGAGCGTAATGGACGTGTTGTCGCGATTTTGAAAGACTACGTTGATAAAATGCGTAAAGCGGGCCCACCGTATCGTTATGGTTAAGAACTACGCCTAAAACTTTGTTCATTTGAAATATTGAAGCCGGTTTTGCTTCTCGCGAAGCCGGCTCAATTACTTTTAGCAATTACAGCAAGCATTGTGGCTGACGACCGACTGACGTTACAGCACTACCAAGTACCAGAAAAGATCAATAATTTCACGAATGCCAAATTATTGATCAACTGTGAGTACTTTGAATCCAAAATTAGTGGGAAAATATCTCACGGACAACTACGGTAAGCAATGCCTCAAATCGATGATCTTGTTTTGGAAACAAATGCATTCCCGTCATTCAACTTAGTGTCACTGTGGCGGCGCTGAACTTGTCTTTACCATTGTAAGTGCGGGTTGGTCGTTTGTGTGGCAATGTGCACCGCCACCGGAAGCCCAAGATTTGAGCATTTCGACGACATGAATTTCGTGATCTGGAAAATAAGCTTGGATCCGTTTTTTCGCTGCTTCGTCAGCTTCAGCATGACTGAATCCGACTACAATTACAAAGCCGTTTCCAACAATCCAGTTCAAATAATTGGTATCAAACGTTTGACTCTGAAATCGGACTGTTGCTTCCATTGGTTCTCGAATTACATGAAATCCCGCCGCTGCAATCGTCTTCGCAGCTTGTTCGTACACCGCATCATCCTCACCATCGCCTGGTTTACAGCTCGAACCTTCGGTGCACTGACCGACGACTACAGTATCTGCCGAAATGAAGCGCGCAATACCATCGACGTGCCCCTTAGTTAGATCATTCTTAGGAATGCCTTCAATTAGTACAAGCTTGGAGACTCCAAAGTAACGCTTAAAGTCAGCAACTGCCTGCATTTTGGTATAGCCAGGGTTTCGGTTGATATCTCCAAGTGTGCTCCAATTGGCTATAACAGCATCAATTCCGTTAAATTCTAAATTTCCGCGTTCGTGTACTATATCGACATCGTCCACGGGGAGTTTCAAATACTTTCCTACTTCATAGGGAATTCTGTTGTCTAGGTTGTACGGAATATCAGCTCCAAATGCGCCACCCCAAGCATTGAATTCCCAATTTTGAATTCTCATTTCACCATTGACAATAACATATACCGGCCCGTTATCCCGCATCCAGGCATTATCGTTTTCGATGATGTGCCAAATCAAATTTGGATGATTTGGATCAGCACCCTGAAATAAAAGAGCGCTTTTCGCATCTTGTAGAATGCGCTTCGAATTACATATAACGTGAAGTTTCTGGTACTGAATGATTACTGCCGCCATCTTTGCAAAGCCATCTTCTAAGGATTTTTCATATCTACCAGGCCATTGCAGCCAAATCGCCTCTTGTGGTTCCCATTCGGCAGGCACGCGAATATTAGAAGTAGAAGTAGCTTGAATTTCAGTGATAGCCATTGGAAAAATCAACAAAGCTGCGGCCATGATGAAACATTGCACAAATTTAGATCGAAAATACATCAAATACATTGACCAAGTTCAAGCATGCATAGCTTCAGTCGACTCGAACTTCGCTTGAATCGATAGGATTACAAGTAAAGGAAACTTAAACCGCAGTGATGAAAAATGAAGAAATAGAATTTGATCCAATAGTACAAAACAATGCCCGGCAGTACCTACTTTCACACGGAAATACTCCGCACTATCATCGGCGCAAAACGTTTTCACTACTGAGTTCGGGATGGATTCAGGTGGTACCCGTTCGCTATGGCCGCCGGGCAAATCGCACGATCCGACTTCGTGCAGAAGCCTTGGATCAAAAAATAAATTGGTAGTCAAATACAAGGTATACGCATTGACATAACGCTCAAACAGTTCGAGCGTTATATAGTCAAGCCTCACGGGCTATTAGTACGGGTTAGCTCAATACATTACTGTACTTCCACATCCCGCCTATCAATGTTGTAGTCTTCAACGACCCTTCAGGGATCTCATGGATCCAGGGAGACCTAATCTCGAGGGAGGCTTCCCGCTTAGATGCTTTCAGCGGTTATCCTGTCCATACATAGCTACCCAGCAATGCCACTGGCGTGACAACTGGAACACCAGAGGTATGTCCACTCCGGTCCTTTCGTACTAGGAGCAGCTCCTCTCAAGTCTCCAGCGCCCACAGCAGATAGGGACCAAACTGTCTCACGACGTTCTAAACCCAGCTCGCGTACCTCTTTAAATGGCGAACAGCCATACCCTTGGGACCGACTCCAGCCCCAGGATGAGATGAGCCGACATCGAGGTGCCAAACACCCCCGTCGATATGGACTCTTGGGGGGTATCAGCCTGTTATCCCCGGAGTACCTTTTATCCGATTAGCGATGGCCTTTCCATACAGAACCACCGGATCACTAAGACCTGCTTTCGCACCTGCTCGACGTGTCTGTCTCGCAGTCAAGCATCCTTATGCCTTTACACTATCCGCACGATTTCCGACCGTACTTAGGATACCTTTGCGCTCCTCCGTTACTCTTTAGGAGGAAACCGCCCCAGTTAAACTACCCACCACACACTGTCCCGGACCCGGATAACGGATCTCGGTTAGAACTCCGAAAATACTAGGGTGGTATTCCTCTTGTTGGCTCCACTAAAACTAGCGTTCTAGCTTCGTCGCCTCCCACCTATTCAGTACAAGTATGTTCAAAATCCAGTATGAAGCTGTAGTAAAGGTTCACGGGGTCTTTCCGTCTAGCTGCGGGTACGCTGCATCTTCACAGCGAGTTCAATTTCGCTGAGTCCCGGGTGGAGACAGTGTGGCCATCGTTACGCCATTCGTGCAGGTCGGAACTTACCCGACAAGGAATTTCGCTACCTTAGGACCGTTATAGTTACGGCCGCCGTTTACCGGAGCTTCAATTGGAAGCTTCGCCCTAGAGCTAACCTCCGCATTTAACCTTACGGCACCGGGCAGGCGTCACACCCTATACGTCCTCTTACGAGTTTGCAGAGTGCTATGTTTTTAATAAACAGTCGCAGCCACCTCTTTGTTGCAACCTCCTTCCGCTCCAGCCGCAAGGGCCTTCACGTACCAGAGGCACACCTTCTCCCGAAGTTACGGTGTCATTTTGCCGAGTTCCTTCACCCGAGTTCTCTCAAGCGCCTTGGGCTTCTCGCCCTGCCCACCTGTGTCGGTTTGCGGTACGGTCGGTGTAACCTGAAGTTTAGAGGCTTTTCCTGGAAGCATGGCATCAATCACTTCGCGACACAATGCGCTCGACATTACATCTCAGAATATATGATCCCGGATTTTCCTAAGACCACTCCCTACTTGCTTGAACCGGGATATCCAACACCCGGCTGATCTAGCCTTCTTCGTCCCCCCATCACAGTTACACTCGGTTCAGGAATATTAACCTGATTCCCATCGACTACGTCTTTCGACCTCGCCTTAGGGGCCGACTCACCCTGCGCCGATTAACGTGGCGCAGGAAACCTTGGGCTTCCGGCGAGGGGGTTTTTCACCCCCTTTATCGCTACTCATGTCAGCATTCGCACTTCCGATACCTCCAGCATGCCTTACAGCACACCTTCGACAGCTTACGGAACGCTCCCCTACCATGCATGTATACACATGCATCCGCAGCTTCGGTACATTGCTTGAGCCCCGTTGAATCTTCCGCGCAGGCCGACTTGACCAGTGAGCTGTTACGCTTTCTTTAAAGGATGGCTGCTTCTAAGCCAACCTCCTGGCTGTCTTGGCCTTCCCACATCGTTTCCCACTGAGCAATGATTTAAGGACCTTAGCTGGCGGTCTGGGCTGTTTCCCTCTCGACCACGGAACTTATCT
>CBDAUA010000001.1:445000-606801 GCA_965200425.1 Arenicellales bacterium
ACCAAAAAAACACCTTTGGGCAAAATTCCCACCAACACGCAATTTGGAGAGCGTGAGTGAAAATCGTAGAACAGTTTCCAATACAAACCACAATAATTGATAGTAAGTTCATTACACTGAGTGACGGCACAAACCTCGCTATAAAAATTTGGCTACCGGAAAATGCTCAGATTGATCCAGTTCCAGCGATCATCGAATATCTTCCGTATCGTTATCAGGACGGAACTGCAATTCGTGATGCTTTGACGCACCCGTACTTTGCAGGTCATGGCTATGCCTCGTTGCGAGTTGACATGCGTGGTACAGGCAATTCTGAAGGTGTACTTTTGGGTGAATACTTAAAACAAGAACAAGATGATGCGCTTGAAATAATCGATTGGGTCATTAGTCAAACATGGTGCAGTGGCTCCGTCGGAATAATTGGTATTTCTTGGGGTGGTTTTAACGGATTACAAATCGCTGCGCGTCGACCAACGGGACTCAAAGCAATTGTCTCTATCTGTTCAACTGATGATCGATATGCAGATGATATCCATTACATGGGTGGGTCCATGTTGCTAGATAACATTGCTTGGTCAACGTTTATGTTTTCATTGAACACGACACCACCTGACCCAAAACTGTACGGTGAATCGTGGAGAGATGTTTGGAACAAGCGTCTACGTCAAAGCGGAGTGTGGCTCGAAAAATGGTTGGAGCACCAACATCGTGATGAATTTTACCAACATGGTTCAGTGTGTGAGAACTACGACGACATCGAATGTGCAGTGTATGCTGTGGGTGGTTGGGCCGATGGGTATTCCAACTCCGTATTTCGACTAGTACAAAACCTAAGTGCACCTTGCAAAGGACTTATTGGCCCCTGGGCACATCTTTATCCACACTTCGGATCTCCCGGGCCTGCGATAGGATTTTTGCAGGAATGTCTTCGGTGGTGGGATTATTGGCTGAAGAATATAGACACTGGAATTCTAGATGAGCCGCAGCTGCGCTTCTGGATGCCGGAATCTGTACCACCACATACACAGTACGAAAATCGTGCTGGACGATGGATCGCTGAGCAACAATGGCCATCATCAAGTATCAAATCTCACTTTTTTTCTATTAATGAAAACGAGCTATCCAATTCCACAGAACCAGCAGCGAAATTGTCAATCCAGTCTCCACAAAGCGTAGGTCGAGCTAGTGGTTTGTGGTGCTCATATGGCGTCGACCCGGACCAGGCCGGCGATCAACGAGTCGAATCCGGCGGTTGCGTAAATTTTGACACCGCTGTGATTAGCGAAAACATCGAAATCTTAGGCGCACCTGTGGCCGAATTGCAAATTGCATGCAATCAATCATTTGGTCAAATTGCAGTCTGCTTGAATGAAGTATTGCCTGATGGGGCGATCACACGCATTACTTATGGTGTATTGAACTTAACGCATCGCGAAAGTCACTTGAACCCTCAACCACTCGTCGTGGGGAAAACCTACAGCATCCGAATCCAATTGAACGAGATTGCACATTGCTTTGGTGTCGGAAGCAAAATCAGGTTGTCGATTTCTAATGCGTACTGGCCAATAATTTGGCCATCTCCAGAACGCACCGAACTTACCTTATCAACTTTCGGTTCTAGACTTTCAATTCCGGTACGTGAACCAAAAGACTCCGATCGTCAGTTGTCGCAGTTTCCGGTGCCTGAAGCTGCTACTCCACTGAACAAAACAATGTTACGTGAACCGAGCTCAAAATATACGATTACCGAAAACATTCTGACTGGCGAAGTTGTTCGTCGAAATTTCTATGACGAAGGGATAACAGTGTACAACGATTATGACGGATGGACGGTCGAATCAACACATGAAGAATTTTTCAAAATTCATCCTGACGATCCAAATTCAGCAAAATGCGATATCACTTGGACGGAGAAGTTTTCTAGAGCGGAATGGAATGTATCTTCCCGTACTCGGACAATTGTGACTTCGACAGCGGAAAACTTCATGTTGGAAGCGCAGCTTTCAGCATTGGTAGGCGAGAAACCTGCTCACACAATAAATCTAAAACGATCCTTTAAGCGCAAACTTGTCTGAATAAACTTTCGTTTTGTTCATTCCTTACTTTAATTTCCCTTTGTGTCGAAAAAAAGCGACTTCGAACCAACTAGTTGGTTGTTTCTAGTGTTTTTTTGCCAATCAATGGCTGATGAAGCGAATCAAGTCTAAGCGAATCTTTGAAACTTGATCGAAACCTCTCTATAAAAGTCGTACTCCTTCCCTGAGACGTGAAAAAATTCCTCGTTCTAATCTACAGGGACTAGAGCCGCGTGCTTCAACAATGATAATTTCATCTGCAATAGAATCGAAATCTGCTCGAAAATGAACGACGCTCTTTATCGCTAGATAAGATTTTTCACTAGGATTGATTCCTATGTGCGAGAGAATGGCTTGATCGAGAAGCTGAATCCGCTCGCTGGTTACGACGATTTGAATATCTGCTGTTTCATGAATTAATTCAAGCATGGCTGTCGGACCAATATTGGCAGTAATTCCACCCATCATTTCGCCATGGTATTCGAATTTACCGTCACTGAGTGCTGCTACTTTGAATCTTCCGCGATACCCTGAAACTTCAGGTCCACTGAAATTGTCCCCCAATTCACAACTAAATTCTGCGTCAACACCCAACTCATGTGCCTTTTGTACAACTTCTTTGTCATAAATTGCGCCTACTGCACAGTTGCGGATACCAACACGTGCCAACTCTGCCAACAACTCCGTTGAATCGGACATCGATCCAGCACCGGATACATCTTGTGCATCCGCCAAGATGATTGGCCGTTCTCGAGAATTCAAGTTCAAAGCAATTTGCACTGCATCCTGAGGGCGATAGATAGGAATTCCGAAAGACGATTCCGCTTCAAGAAAAGCTCGCTCCAGTTGCTCAATGCGCTGCAGTGCTCGTTCCTCGGTAAAGTCGTAAGCAAGGATCGCAGGCCCGATCTCAGCAATATCTGAAGCAGGAAATCCAAGTGCGATATCGGCTGTACCATTTCTTAGTGAGTGTTGTGCTGGTAGCATCTCATACAGCGAACGAGTTGGCTCCAAATCTGTACATTGAGCTGGTAAAGGAATAACAAAAGGTGGTTTTTTGAGGACACAGTGAGGTTTTTTTCCAGTAGTGATTATTTCATGCAGAAGTATGCCGGCTCGAAATCCCGTTTCTGCCATGTCGATGTGAGGATAGGTTCGATAAATTGTCATGACATCTGCGAGTTCAGCCAGTTCCGGTGTGATATTGGCATGCAAATCGAGGCTAATCGCGACTGGAATATCATTCCCAAATCGATTCCGAAGACGTTTCATAAACTCGCCTTCACCATCATCAAAGGACTGACACACCATAGCACCGTGCAGGTCCAGGTAGATGCCGTCGAGAGGTAATGCAAGTTCCAAATCATCCAGAATCATATTCGATATTCGATCGAATGCGTCATCATGAACCAATCCGGCAGGTTCGGCACTCACCCATAGAATCGGAACCACGTGGATATGATCTTTTGCGTAGCTCAAAAATCCCCCCAGAGGTATATTCGAATGAAGAAACACGTTCCATAGATCGTTTCCTCTTGTCAATCCCGGCCAGCCATCTTCTTGAAGAAAATCTTCGTAGCTTGTCTCAACGGGTGAAAATCGGTTTGTTTCATGCTGGAAACCAGCGGCAGCTATTTTCATTCTCATGCTTAAAATTTTATGAAATGAGGTTGATCGATTGGATTCGTTCACTCCTTAACGAAACGTGGATGAAGACATCGCACGAATCGACCATCGATTAGTCGGTTCTATCTCGCGACAATCTTGACTGAGCAGGCATAGTTCGCTGAACTCTTGTTATTTTGAGATTATCCACCGACACTGGCGAGAAACTCAATTTCAGCCTTTTTCTTCGGATGTGTTCTTACGAATGTATGGAGTTATCAAATGGCCTACCAAGAGAAAAAAGCACGCCAATACAAACACTTTATTCACAAACCAGTTCATTGACCATACAGTCCAGTGTGGCTCGATCAAAAATAGGGTGAATTTTGAACATATGATCACAATTTCAGCGATCGAAGTAATCCAAGCCAACCACAACAAATAAGGTGGGGATTTGAGCAAGGCCCAGCCGAGCCAAATGTGAACTACCCACCAAAAATCCCAGTAGATGAAAGACGTTAAAGCCTGCTGGTAAACAAGTGCCCAAATCACAGGCAAAATAAACTTGATCGTAATAGTCCAAGCGGCCAGTACGAACAAAAAATGCGCGATAAATCTTTTCACGCTTAGACGAATCGAAGCGCCGCGTCTCGGGTCAAAGTGGCAATTGGTAGCTGGTTGGGGCACTGCCCTAGACAAGGTTGATCAGCGCACTGCAAACAAGGACTAGCGCCTTCTCCCAATTGGTTGTAGCTGAGCTTTGCTAAGCTTCTATCGTGGTAATCGACATCATACATGCGCGCTCGCAACACTTCAGAAATTGGTACAGATTGGGGGCAAGAATCCAAACAAACTCCACATCCTTGCTGACAATATAGGTTTCCTTGTAATGCGGCGTATTGTGTCAGCAATGAAAGATCAGTTGCCGAGATTTCATTCGGGCCAGAAGCGTGAATATATTCGTCAATTTCGTCATGTTCCGTCATCGAAATCAGCGCGACATCAACAAAATTACTTGTTAAAACCCACCTCAAAGCGGCTTGAGCAAAAGTAATTCCTTGAGTCTCATAGGGACGGATATCATTCAGACGAGCCCCCATCAAGGTTTTCATGGCGACGACACCGACTCCCCTTTCTTGGGCTTTTTTCAAGTTGCGAAGTAAATCCGATTGCAGTGCAACAAAGTGAAACAAATGGCGCGCCTGATCGACAAAACTAGGATCCTGTGCAAAATTGTACGAAACCAAAACCACGTCAACCAATTCTTGGTCGATGGAATACTCCAAACACTGCGCTAATTTTGAGCCATGGCCGGACATGCCCCGAAACCTGATTTTTCCTTGCCTTTTGGCAAGTTCCGTAAATTCTGCCCATTCGGGATTTTCCATGCGAGATCGATCATTGACAGCGTGGTTGTAGTAAATGTCAACATAGTCTGTTTTGAGCCTCCGCAAACTCTTTTCGAGGGACTCCATCATATGTCCCCGGTGATTACTTTCCCACGCTTTTGTTTTTGAAGCTATGACGACTTTGTCACGCACTTTTGACAGCGCTTGCCCCATCGCGATTTCAGAATCTCCACCCCGATAGCTTTCAGCGGTGTCAAAATATGTCACGCCTCTTTCGTACGCATAACGAACCAGTGAAGCATCGCTAAGGCGACTCCCACCAAAGGAAACATCTGAAACTTGCAGGCCGGTATTTCCTAAAGGTACATAACGCTGAATTCGTGGTTCGAAGGAAGACAAAACGGGGGATGCCGCGGACATGGAGGCCAATCCGACAGCACCGAGTTTGAGGAATGAACGCCTATGCATAATTTAAAAGTTTACACGTATTGGTTGCGCAATACAAAAAAATGAAAAAGTTTCGATTTGCCATCGCCCTAGTAGTTGATCTACATTTATCCTGCATACATCGGTGTTAAAGTCCATGAATAATATTTCAAATAATTAAATGTAAATACTGTGCAGTGGCTAACATGAAAAAAACCAACAGAATTTGAATGAGATTGGAGATTGCGTGACGATTATCCTGAATCCGACTTTCCTATCAGTTCATAGCTAACGATAAACACCTAAAATTACGATAATTTTTTCGCGTCACATCGACCTGATTTGAAATTCAAGTTACACAGTTATTAACGCAAATTCGAAGTTTATCTCTAGGCATTTTTCTAAAAAGAAATTGCCTAATACCGACTTCTCGTTGAATTGCATCTTCGAAACATTCGCTAATTTAAGTATCATTAACGGCATAGTTTAGTCTGATTTGATGAGGCTGAAAATGCTCGCACCAAAATTCGATATTCAAAAAAAACCAAGTGTCTGTCCATTAGATTGTCCAGATACTTGCAGTCTAACTGTCACTGTCGAATCTGAAAAAGTGACAGCTGTACGTGGTTCTCGCGTCAATCCGATTACATCTGGTGCAGTTTGCTCAAAAGTAGTGAAATATTATCCGGAATTCGTGCATGGAACCGATCGAATTAGAACACCGCTGCGACGAGTTGGTGCGAAAAGTGAGTACCGTTTTGCTCCCATCAGTTGGGACCGAGCAATTGACTTGGTTTACGAAGGTGTAAGCAAGGTGATTGATCGTCATGGCCCTCAAGCGGTAATCCCATTTAATTATGCTGGGCCTCATGGCGAACTATCTTGCGACTCTATGTCTCTTCGATTTTTTCATCGATTAGGCGCTTCACTTGTAAATCGACCCCCGCTCTGTGGCGGAATTCGAGCACAAGCATATAAGGGACTCTATGGCTCTGTTGCCGGCATCCCAATTCAGCAGATCAGTGAAGCTAAACTGATCATCATTTGGGGTAACAATGCCAGCGTCTCAAACCTTCATCTCTTACGTTACGTTAACAGTGCCAAACGGACACATAATGCCAAAGTAGTTGTGATTGATCCCAAGCGTATAAAAGTAGCGCAACAAGCACACCTGCATCTAGCGCTACAACCCGGTACCGATGTTGTGCTAGCACTAGCGATAGCTGCTGAGTTGGAGCGGATAGGTGGAGTTGATCATAAGTTCATAAAAGAGCACGTCTTGGGCTATAAGGCATTTATGGAACAAGCGCGACAATTTTCTATCGCAGATGCAGCAGAGATCTGCGGTTTGGCTGAGTCCGACATCAAAACACTAGCTCAGTGGTACAAAGAGTGCTCACCAGCAGCGATTGCATGGGGAAATGGTCTTGAACGCAATCGAAATGGCGGTTCGGGACTTATGGCCATTGGGGCATTACCAGCGATTGGTGGAAAATTGGGAGTAGTAGGTGGTGGTTTAGTCGCTAGCGCTAGCAACGCGTTTCCAAGAACCAGCTCCAAATTGACGTGTCCAGAATTTATTCCATCGGGCACGCGTACTATCAATGTCTTGGATATTAGTCAACGTATCTTGGATGAAGATTTCGACCCACCTCTAAAGGCATTGGTCATCTACAACCATAATCCGGTTATCGTGCACCCGGATCAGAACAAAATGAAAAAAGCCCTTACAAAGAAGGATTTGTTTATTGTCGGAATTGACGTAGCAATGACGGATAGCATGGCTTACGCCGATGTGATACTACCAGCCTGTACACACTTTGAACACGATGACATCTATGCCGCCTATGGTCAACAATATTTGCAGCGTGCTGATAGAGTGATTCCTCCAGTTGGAGAAAGTCTACCTAATACGGAGATATTCCGGCGTTTGGCTGCAAGATTCGGGTTTACGGAAGCGGCCTTTACTGCCACTGATCAGGAACTGATGGACGATGCTTTTGATGCCAACGATAGCCGCATGAAAGGAATTCAACCCAGTCGCTTACCTCTAGATGAAGCACTGAAAATGGAATTTGATGGTGTCGAACCAATTTTGTTTGAATCGGTATTTCCAAATACTCCAAGTGGCAAGGTTGAAATAGAATCTAGTTATTTGCAAAAGCAATTTAATCATCCTCTACCAGAATTTCGGCCACTATCTTCAAATTACCCCTTTACCATTATTTCTCCAGGGTCGAACCAGAAGACAAATTCCACATTTGGAGGCGTAAAAGCTGGAAATGTGACGCCGGTGCTGGAAATTCATCCAACGGACGCCGCGGCAAAAAGTTTGAAGGATGGTTGTAAAGTAAGGGTATGGAACGATTTGGGCGAAGTATTTTTACCGCTAAAAATTACTGATGCGATTCGACCGGGTGTGCTCAGCTCTGAAAAAGGAGCGTGGTTTAAGACCAGCGAAAACGGGCAAACGGTATCCGCTCTCGCGCCATTAGACAAAGCTGATATTGCTGAAGGAGCCTGTTATAACGACGCGAGGGTAGATGTAGAGGTCGCGTATTGAGATTCGTAGAAACTCTGAGAACTAGAGGATCTTTTCGGGACTTCTTCTTGTAAATACTTAAACTTGCTTCAGACGGCGAAGCAAGAGATCATGTTGATTTTGAAGCTCAGTTCCGACAGCAAAATCGAAAGAAGTAAGCATCAGCAAGACCTACTCCTGTTCTTAACAAATGGTCGTAGAGATGCTTTCGCTGGATGCCGTAAACACGCGACTTCGATTTCCCAATTGGCTTGCTGAATGATCTCATTTGTCAATCCCTCAGCCCAGAATACATAACCCATCCCCACCGAGGTGCCCAAAGTGAAACTAAATGCACCGGAGGAGAGGTAACCAACAATTTTGTTATTCAACCAGATTATTTCTTCACCAAAAAGAGTTACTTCGCTTTCAAGTAACTGAAACTGCACAAGACGTTTGGTTAGAGAGCGCTTCTTGCGCTTCAATTCCAGAGCTTCTCTACCAAAAAAATTAATAGACTTACTGAAGTCGACAGTGAATCCCAATCCAGCTTCGAAGGGAGTATCTTGCGGTGTAAGATCTAGATCAAATTCTCGATAACCGGCCTCGCAACGTAGGTGTTCAAGCGCATGATAACCTGCAGGTTTCAAGCCAAGAGTAGAACCGACGTCCAAAATCAAATCTAATATATGTTGAGCAAATTCAGTTGCTATGAATATCTCCCAACCCATTTCACCAATAAAGGTCAAACGGTTACAGATCGCCAATCCATAGCCCAGCTCAATTGTCTTGGACTTTGTATACGGAAAATTTTCTTCACTTACATCAGCGGCCGTTAGCCTAGACATAAGTTTTCTCGAATTAGGCCCCTGAATCGACAAAACAGCATAGCTCGCCGTCAGATCCATGATGTGAACACGCTTGTCATCTGTGATGTGTTTCTGAATCCACTTAAATTCGCGTGGTGCTGAAGTAGCAGATGTAACAATAAGAAAACGACATTCATCGAGCCGATTTACCGTCGCGTCCACCTCAATCCCACCGTCGTTGTTTAACATATGTGTGTAGACAATTTTGCCAATTGGTACATTGATATCACTCGTGCACAACTTCTGTAAGAATTCACAAGAATCTCGACCTTGAACTAAGTAAATCGCGCCTTGAATTTGTGTTACATCTAGCGGCGGATAAATCTGTTTCGCCTCGTAGGGACTGATGATATGTGCTTCAATTCCGAAGCTTTTTGCGATAGATGCTGTTCTTTTTGTTTCGAAAAATCGTTCCTTTGTGCGACAGATTCCAAGCGTTCCGTTTTGCTTGAATCCAGTTGCTCGGTCAGTTTCAGATTCGAGTTTGCGATAAAGTTCCACGTTGTACTTAGCAAGTTCTGTCAGAGCGTGTGAAGATCTCAGCTGCATGATCAAACCTGCTGCGTGCCAGGTCGTTCCGGACGTGAGCTGATGACGCTCCAACAGTGTAATGTCCCAATTTCCTAGCTGAGTAAGATGGTATGCGACGCTCGCACCCGCGATTCCACCACCACAAATTACAATTTTTGAATAAGCAGGTAAGCTCAACTGAATATTACAATCGTGATTTAAGGGATGCTCCTTTGGCGCTGAACCGAGTGATTGGGAACCGGTGAGCCATTTTCAAGGTAGTCTCTAATCCGTGTAAGAATGGTGTGCAAATAAAACCTGCGTACCTGAACTACTCCGCGAATGTCATTTCGCTTCATTGCAGCGAGAATTTCTGATGTTTCAAGTTCTTGGTCGGCAATGACTAGATTCCAGTCAAGATACGGAAGAAAGGTAATCCAAATGCGCGCAGATCGGTAGTACAAATTGTCGGTAATATCACGTAAGGGTGCACTCCCGATCAGAACGATCATGACTTCATGCAGCTCATTACATAAGCGAGCATAGCCCTCACTGTCTGGTTTGTCATACATCGTCTTTGTTTTCTCAAGCAACTGTTCCATGGCGTAGATTTGCTCTTTGGAAATCTGACGAGGCGACAATTCGGCAATCAATTCTGTTAATCGCATCCTCAAATCATAGACTTCGTTCATTGTTTTTAAATCGATATCGGTCACGACGGTACCGATTCCATTGCGAATATCTACTAAACCTTCGTAGTGCAATCTTTGGAGGACCCGTCGAATAGGTGTACGACTAACTTCGAATTCATTTGCTAGCTCGATTTCGCCGATTACCTTATTGGGAGGGTAGTGAAGCAAAGAAATACGTTCTCGTATCACTTCGTAGATCCGTCTATGTCGATCGCTAGCAGATTCGCGTTTGTGTAGCCTGGATCCAACCGAATTGAATTCCTTGGAAGTTGTTACTTCGTTTTGAATAGAGTTAACCATTTCTGGAATGTCTCGAATAAGGTGGTTACTGGCTCAGAATTTTGATGTGATTGCTTGATCACAAAATTTTAACATGCAGTATTTTCGCTGCTTCAAGAGACTCGAACTTAGAAAATAAATTTAAGTTCGAGAACACTACTACGTTTAAGAAAACAGCGTTTTTTGGTGACTTTCCTATGATTTTGTTCATTCGAAGTACAGCGCGACGATTAAAGAATAATGGAATCTGCTGTTTAGATTCCTTCGAACAACTTCGGTAGCTAACTGAATTGATGCAACTGAACACTCTTCTAACTGATTTATGATTAAAAATCCGTAACTTAAGGACTGCTTTGTTAGGTACTTTCTGCCACGCGTACAACAATTTTTCGGATGCTTTTTCTAGGTGCAACTTTTTCCTAATTTGCCTTGTGATTGATTGCCATCGTAATTTTCATGTGTATGCGAACTGTATACAGCTAATCGGTATACTGTATAGAGAAAGATAAATTTTGCTCAACACCTGAGTTCCATTAGAACAACTAAGGTTCATAGTAAAAATCCTTATTGCTTCGCTATTACTCGAAGCTGTGCAAGAGAAACCAAAAGTCGGAGGCTTGAAACATGAACACGAAACTCAATCGGCGTCAATTTCTGAAAGCGGCAGCTGCCAGTGGGGTTGTGACAACGGCGATGTCTACTCCCTTCTTTCAAAATGCATACGCGAATACACCTCTCTCTGTTGTCGATTGGGGTCCACCTTGGATTGATAACTCGAAAAAGATTGCAGAAGCTTGGGGCAAATCACCCATCAATTGGACTCTTCATTCCGGTGGTGCAGCATCGATTTTGCCGAAAATTAAAGCCTCTTGGCCAAATCCGCCCTACGATCTTGTGGATAACTGGAGCCCAGTTTTCCTATCTATGTTGCGAGAAGGATGGGCTGAAACTGTAACCCTCGACAATTGCCCTAATATGGCGGATATTCCCGAAAGTCTGATTACAAAGGATAAAGATGGCAATTGGAAAAACATTCCTCGTGGTACTAGTGGTGTTTTCTTCACCTATGCACCAGATAATTGTCCAATTGAAATAAAAACAGTAGATGATCTCCTTGATCCGAAGCTGCAAGGTCAAATCCTCTGGCCAAATCCTACACTGAATACAAATTTACAGGTTGTGGCACTTGCAAAGGCACGCGGTGGCGATGAATACAACATGGAACCCGGCTGGGAATTTTTGATCGAGCTGGCAAAAAGTGGAAACATTGGTCGAGTTTCCGCCAATACATCGGATGTGATCACATCCTTGGAAACAGGTGAAACATCAGTCACCTTCGTTGACCAAGGCACATTGGGAGGTGTAAAAGGCACACAGCTGATGCACCTGACCAAAACCGACCCCTCGTTGAAGACATTTCTATTCGTAAGTGGATGGGTGGTATTGTCGAGTTCGACAAACAAGGAGCTTGCATTCGATTTTGCCAACTTTACTATTTCGAAGGAAAATAGTGAGCTTTACTATCAGGATGTCGGGGAAGTCCCAGTGCATGGAAGAGCCGAACACGACATTGAACACCTTCGATTTACCAATGCAGAAGCTGAAATGTTTTCCGTCATTCCCGATTGGGATCACTTGGGAGTCGAACTCGACAATTGGAACAAACGATTTGAAACTGATATTGTTCCTTTGCTGTAAGTTGGAATTTTTGTACCCCTCGTAAAGGTGCCGGGCTTCGATTGATCTTAGTTTTTTGAAACAAGATTGATTGCCGGCACCCGCGATTTAATTTTCGAGATTTGAGAACCTCGATATCGCAAGAATTCGATATATTCGTTCGTAAACAAACTCGAGTTCTACGCCTGTAAGCTACAACCATGAAATTCAACCGCAATGCAGCGCTGCTTTTGGTGCCCAGTGTCGGCTTGCTGTTAGCGTTTTTGGTGCTGCCTCTTGCGAACGTTGTTGAGGAGAGCTTTCGACTTTTCGTGCCAGGTCGAATTGGAGCTGCAAAGGACGCCCCCTATACGCTGTTCAATTATTCGGAGCTATTTAACAAAACCTATCTGTTCTATTTTGTTGAGACAGCCCGCATCGGATTTATCGCATCCATCGTTGGATTACTATTCGGATTTCCAATCGCATACGTCATAACTCGAGTGTTGCCGCAAATGTGGCGAAAAATCGCGATTGGGTTTTTGATTGGTATCATGTTTCTAAGCACTCTTGTCAGAGTGTATGCGCTGCAACTTACGTTCGGACCGACCGGAATTGCTAAATTTCTGTCTGGCCTACTCGGCGTATCGATGAATGGTCGATTCTATACGGAGCTAGTGGTTATTCTCGGCTTATTGCACTATATGATTCCAATTGCCACTCTGACGCTTCTCGGCACCATCCAAAATATCAATCCACGATTGACTGAAGCCGCTCAAGCACTTGGAGCGCCGAAATGGATGGCTCATTTATCGATTACCGTACCGCTGGCAATGCCAGGACTACTTTCGGCCTTCTTACTTACTTTTACACTGTGCTTATCTGCTTTCGTGGTGCCGATGATACTGGGCAAAGGCAAAATTCTCTTTGTATCCAATCTAATCTACTCCCGGTTTAGTGAAATTGCCAACTATCCAAGTGGATCTGCGATTTCAATCATTATGCTAGTGCTATCTCTAGCGATTATTTACGGAATTACCTATTTCGTAAATTCAAGATGGTCCCAACAATAGCCAAAAAAGATGCTGAATCGCTATATTGATAACTATGGTTGGTATGCGGTGATAGCTGTCATCATTCTTACCCTGGTATTTCTTATAGCGCCCATCGTAGTTTCCATTTTGATGTCGTTTGATGCGCGCGGGTATTTAGGTAAATTTCCACCAAAAGAATTCTCATTACAGTGGTATGCAAGATTTTTTTCAGACACTTATTATCTGAATGGATTGAAAACTAGTCTAATTCTGGCAGTGGTTACGGCTTGTGTCTCTACCGTTTCGGGGGGCTGTGCAGCCATCGTCATCGACCGCTATGAATTTCCCGGCAAACAAATTTTAGAAACTGTGTTTCTTTCGCCATTGATCATTCCGGCTGTTGTTATCGGTTTTGCACTGCTTTTGTTTTTTGCGCTGATTGGCGTGTTTCACGGCTACACACGCTTACTTGGCGGACACATTATTATCACTTTCCCCTATGTAGTGCGCACTACGCTTGCAGGACTGACTGGAATTCGTAAAACTTTGACTGAAGCCGCCATGACCTTAGGTGCAAATGAGCGCCAAGCGTTTTGGGATGTGACTTTTCCGTTGGCGAGAACCGGTATTGTTGCTGGAGCAGTCTTTGCTTTTGCGTTCTCCATGGATGATGTCGCTGTTAGCTTGTTCCTGACATCTCCAGACACCTACACTCTGCCGGTTGCCATGGTAAGCATGATGCGTACGAATTTTGACCTTACGATCGCAGCTGCTTCTGTAGTTCTAATGCTGTTTACGATTGGCTTGATTCTAGTTCTTGATTGGATTGTGGGGCTAGAACGTGTCGTTGGTGGTGGAGTGTACAGATCGTAGAACCACTCATGACTGTCGTTAAATTAGAACAAGTCACCAAAACCTTTGGTAATATCGTCGCGGTTGACCGAGCAAGTTTTGGAGTAGAAAAAGGCGAAATTCTATCTCTACTGGGTCCCTCAGGCTGCGGCAAAACGACGACTCTGCGTATGATTGCAGGTTTTGAAGAACCTAATGGGGGTGATATTCTAATTTCTGGACATAGTATGCTCGGCAAGCGGCCCTACGAGCGAAACGTAGGTTTGCTATTTCAAGATTATGCTTTGTTCCCACATATGAGCGTTGCCCAGAATATTGCATATGGTCTAAAACGTCGTAACTATGCGCGCAGTGAGATAGAAGATCGGGTGTCGGTTATGCTAAATCTAGTGCAGCTAGGTGGCTTTGAAGATCGACGTCCTTTGCAGCTTTCAGGTGGTCAGCAACAAAGAGTCGCACTAGCACGTGCGCTCGCAACTCAACCAGAAGTAGTACTGCTCGATGAACCTCTTTCGGCGCTTGACGCAAAGCTGAGACAAGAACTTCGTATCGAGCTGAAGCAAATTTTATCAACAGTCAATGCGACGACGATTCTCGTAACTCACGATCAGGAAGAAGCGATGAGTTTAGGAGACTCATTAATCGTAATGAGTGAAGGGCAGATTATGCAATCAGGGTCTCCAACCGAAATTTACAAAAACCCAAGAACAAAATTTGTGGCTGAATTCATCGGGCGTTCTAACTGGTTATCAGGTCGCTTGGGACAAGTAAACGGTGTCGGATTGTGTGAATTTACGCTAGCGGAAAATCTGTCAATTTTAGTTCCAAGCCCAGAATTTGATTCGATAAAGTACGAAGTCGGCATTCGGCCAGAACGAATCAGAACAGGTATCGATTCCAAGCTCGAATCCGATTATGTCAATCAAATTGAAGGTGCGGTTCGCAATGTTGCACACTTGGGAGCAGATATTCATCTTGTCGTAGAACTCAGAAATGGCGATCAGGTTACCGTTAGCGAACAGTTTACTGGCCAATCACTAGAGGACTACAGGAAGACTCTTCGCCTCGCGTTTCGACCTAGCGACTGTATCGTAGTCGCTTCAAATACGTAAAAAATAACATGGAGATTTAGCTATGAAATTAGTGCCCCCAATGAATGGCCAGTTTTTTTCTGAACCAGTTCAACATAAATTTGAATTTGACAATGGGCCTGGGAAGTATCGGATTGGATTGATCGTGTTATCTAATGATTTGGCAACAGAGCATGATTTTGTCAACATGGCAGGCAATAATGACATTAGCATCTTGGTTTCGCGAATTCAAAATGCAGAAATTTGTTCCGTGGAAAATCTTAAGGCGATGGAACCAGAGCTAACAAATAGTGCTTCGCTATTGATTCCAGGATATCGATTGGATGCCATAGCTTATAGCTGCACTTCAGGAACTGTAGTACTCGGTTATGATGCAATCGCTCGACGCATTCATGCAGTACGACCTGGAATTCCAGTTGCTACGCCGATTACCGCAGCTACTTCGGCATTAAATCAAACAAGATCTCGCAAGATCGCTGTACTGACTCCTTATACCGATGATGTTAACCGACCGATTGCAAACTACTTGGCAGAACACGGATTTGAAGTCGTCGCGTTTTCCAGTTTCAAGCTTGCCAATAACGAAGCAATGGCAAAAGTACCACCGAAAGCAATTTATAATGCAGCATTAGAAGTAGACTGCCCTCAGGCTGAAGCGATATTTATTTCCTGCACTGCAATTCGTGCAGTCGATGTTGTCGATTCAATTGAAAAAAGGGTAGGGAAACCCGTTGTAACCGCAAATCAAGCCCTGTTTTGGCAATCCGTTCGTTCAGCGGGCTATACATCGGCGATTACAGGGTACGGAAACTTGTTGCGACAGATTCCGCAGATTGCCAGTAAACCTACGATCACAGTAGCGGGTGAAGCAATATGAAGCTAGAGAAAATAATTTCTAGGCCGCCTTCAGTTTTAGGTTCACAAGACCGATTGCTTTATTACGAACAAGGTTACTTGGCATTGCCTGGACTTATTGGGAATGACTGGCTCGAACCTCTTCGACTTGCTCTAGATGAAATTGTGGAAAAGTCACGGGAATATAAAAAGTCAACTCGCAAAGTCGACTTGGAACCAAATCATTCTTATGCAGTGCCTCGTCTACGCCGAGTCGCATATCTTGATGACATATCTCCGATTTTTTGGAAGCTGTGTTCAGACTCGATAATTCCTGACATTGCGGCTGATCTACTAGGGCCGAATGTTTGCTTTCGGGAAATTTTGGTGAATTTCAAATGGGCAGACGGAGGAGCCGAAGTAAAGTGGCATCAGGATATCGCTTTCTATCCGCATACGCATTCTGGATCTTTACAGTTTCTTCTGATGCTTGAGGACACGCGACTCGAGCAAGGGCCTCTACAAGTCGTACCCGGCAGCCATAAGAATACGGTTTTTGCACATTACGATAGCCAGGGCAATTGGACCGGAGCAATTTCTGAGCATGAACTGTCAAATATTCCATTAGATCGAGCCAAAGCCATCACTGGCCCAGCTGGCACGGTTTCAGTTCATCATAGTCAAACAATCCATGGGTCAGCACCCAACTTTAGCGATCAAAACAGACCTGCATTTGTTGTCACTTATACTGCTGCTGACGCGATCCCATACACCGCGCCTGCTTACCCAAGTTCTCGCTATAGACAGCTGGTAAGAGGTAAGTCTCCTGGTGTCGCCCATCACGAAGAGATGGTCATTCCACTACCTCCGGATTGGTCAGGTGGCTACACATCAATTTTCGAACACCAAGAAGAAAAAGAAGTAGATCATGCCTATTAGTTCAAAAATTCTTACCGAACCACAGTTGCGTGAGATAGTGGCTTTGGATTTAGAAACGGTTGATTGCATTGAGAAGGCATTTATTGCACTAGCAGGAGGAAGTGTAGTGATGCCACCAATCTTGTCTATGTCTATCGAAAATTTTAATGGTGAGGTGGACGTTAAAACTGCCTATGTACCCGGATTTGATAGTTTTGCAATCAAGATGTCACCTGGGTTTTTTGACAACCCAAAACTCGGTTTGCCAAGCACTACAGGGCTAATGGTTTTATTTGCAGTAGAGACTGGGCTACTCAAAGCCATATTGTTGGACAATGGTTATCTGACAGACATCCGAACGGCAGCTGCAGGAGCACTAGCAGCTCGACTTCTTTCGCGTACAGATTCGGAACGAGTATGTATCGTCGGCGCCGGACAGCAATCTCGACTCCAGCTCGAAGCTCTCTGCTTGGTGCGGCCCATTAAATCGGCAACGATTTGGGCTCGAAATCGAGATAAAGCCAACTCCCTCAGTACTATGCTTACCGAAAAGTTGGGAATTTCTGTCAATGGCGAGAATGACTTGGAGGCAGCAGTTCGAACTTCTGACATTATCGTAACCACAACACCATCGACATCTCCGCTTGTTATGAGTGATTGGTTACAATCCGGTCAACATATTACCGCGATGGGTTCCGACCAACATCATAAGATAGAACTAGACCCGAAATGTTTTCTCAAAGCGGATTTGTACGTACCTGATCGACGTGCACAAACGGAAAAGCTGGGTGAACTACATCACGCCTTGGTCGCAAAAACAGCCGTACCGACTGATTCATTTGCAGAACTCGGCGAAATCGCTGCAGGCACAAAACAGAGTCGTAAATCGAATGATTGCATTACAATCTGCGACTTGACGGGTACTGGTGTGCAAGATACAGCGATCGCGAATTTTGCAAATTCGCGCGCAGATGCAGCTGGTACTGGAACTTGGATTGAATCGTAAGCTTATCGGAAAATTAGGTGATGTTCGAAAAATTGTTTAGTATTGAAGAGTATTCCCGCCGTCTGCTTGACGTAAAACAACGAATGCAACACCACGGCTTTGACATGATCATCTGTCAAGACCCAAGCAACATGTACTGGCTGACAGGGTACGATGGATGGTCCTTTTACGTCCCTCAGTGCGTATTGGTTCACCTCGAGGAGAATTGGCCAATTTGGTTTGGTCGAGCTCAAGATGCAAAAGCTGCACAAGTTACTACGGACCTGCCACTGGACAATGTTGTTCCTTACTCAGAACACTTAGTTCAACATCCGACCAATCACCCTTATGACGAGCTGGCTGATTTAATTTTGTCTAAGAACTGGGGAAACTCAAACATCGGTGTAGAAATGGATGCTCACTACTACACTGCACGGTGCCATGACACTTTGGTCAAAGCTTTACCTAAGGCTCAAATTCGAAATAACTACGATCTCGTCAACTGGGCTCGATTGGTCAAGTCAGAGACTGAAGTGGAACTAATGCGGGGCGCCGGAAGAATTTGTTCCAATGCTATGAAATCAGGTGTTTCCAAAATTAAAGTCGGCGTACCTCAAAACGAAGTAATTGCCGAAATTTATCGATCTCAAATTGCTGGTGTAGACGGTTGTGGCGGTGACTACTCTTCATTTTGTCCACTCATTCAAGTAGGCGATGGTACGAGTACACCACACCTGACTTGGTCAGATCTACCGTTACCAGACGATACACTAATCATGATTGAAATGGCAGGGGTTCGAAGGCGGTACAATGTTCCTTTAACTCGTACGATTTATCTCGGCAACCCTCCCAGAAACATTCAAAATTTAGCTGAAATCATCGTTGAAGGCGTAAATGTAGGGCTTGAGTTAGCAAAGCCAGGCAACAGCTGTGAAATGGTTGAAGCTGGGTGGCAATCGGTTTTAAATCGTTATGGAATAACGAAAGATAGCCGAGTCGGTTACTCCATTGGTGTCGGATACCCTCCTGATTGGGGTGAAAGAACTTGTAGTCTACGACCCGCCGACCAAACCGAGTTACAAGTCGGTATGTGTTTTCACTTTCAATCGGGCGTGTGGTTAGACGATCTAGGCTGCGCGGTATCTGAACCTTTTGTCGTAGGTGAGCAAGGAGGAGAAAGATTGTGTGAAGTAGAGCGCGGGCTAATCGTCATTGAATAAAGAATCTACATAGTGTTGAACCTGAATCTGACGAAACAAAGAAAACAGAATTCGATTCTGTAGACGCCAGACATTTTTTATAAGGAACACCCGACTCTTAGCACTTTTTTCAACAACTGATAAATGATGAAATCGAATCCTTTGCCCATAATGGTTGCCTGGTCTTCAGGAAAAGACTCTGCTTGGTCACTTTATCTGCTCCAGCAACAACCCGAAAAATACGATCTTCGCGGAATTTTTACGACAGTTACTGCACCGTACGATCGTATTTCGATTCACTCAACACCTCGTTGGGTTTTGAATTTGCAAGCTGAACGACTTGGACAGCCTTTGTTTGAGATACCTATCCCAGCACCTTGCACCAACGATGATTACGAATCTGCAATGCGCGCGTTTTTGGATCGAGTGCGATCTCTACCCGAAAATGAAACGGTAGAGCACCTCGCTTTCGGGGACTTGTATTTGGAGAATATTCGAGGTTATCGGGAAGAAAAACTAAGCGGTACTGGCTTTAGCCCTGTATTTCCAGTTTGGGGAAGCAACACTTCAGAACTAGCGGAACAGATGATAGAGTCTGGAATTCGAGCCATCATAACCGCAGGGGATTCCAGAATACCAACAGAGCTGGTTGGAAGCTGGTTTGATCGAGACTTCCTTGCCGCATTGCCAGAAGGAGTTGATCCTCTGGGGGAAAATGGTGAATTTCACACATGTGTTGTGGATGGACCGATGTTCAGTTCACCGATCCCAGTAAAGCCTGGGCAAATTGTCGTTAAAGAAATTCCACCCAATGACGATGACGACAGTCTACATCCAATAGCAACAGAACCGATTTACGTTACGTACGCTGATATAGTCTCTTTGTAATTCACCAGTCAGAGCATGTTTAAACTAATGGACACCGTAGGTGTTGGAGCCCGATACATCGACCTTTTGGCTCTGAATAGTTGTATCCGAGTCACTTCCGTGCAAATTTACTCATTTCTGCATCTTGGTAACCATTAAAATTTTTACAGAATCATTCTAAGAATGAAGTCTTTCGATTCACTCAAGCGTGAATTGCATATCAATGTGAGTACAATATGCACACATTCTTGTTGAAGAATTGCGGTTTATCGATCAGATATCTTCCGTAAACATTAACCGAATTGTGTTTGTTGACTACACTGAGAAAACATTTCATTTCAATCTTCTGATTTTGAATCCTAGTTGTTGGGGTGTAGCCAAGCGGCAAGGCACCGGATTTTGATTCCGGCATCCCAGGTTCGAATCCTGGCACCCCAGTCATTTCGAATTAGAACTAATCCTACCAAAACTAATTTGGAATGATTTTCACGTAAGAGTACGAATATGACCGTTGATAATTTGATGCTCCTGACCGGGAACGCACATCGTAGACTGGCTAAGCGAATCGCCAAATATCTCGGGGTACCGATGGGAAGTGCAGCTGTTGGTCGATTTAGTGATGGTGAAATCTCTATTGAAATTGGTGAAAACATTCGAAATATGAATGTTTTTATCATTCAATCGACTAGTTACCCAACCGATGCCAACTTAATGGAATTGTTGATCATGATCGACGCAGCTCGTCGATCTTCAGCCGGCCGAATTACTTCCGTCATTCCCTATTTCGGCTATGCACGCCAAGATCGACGACCACGAAATTCGCGTGTACCGATTACCGCAAAGTTGGTCGCCTCATTAATTGGAACAGCAGGTGCAGATCGAGTTCTGACGATGGATTTACATGCAGATCAGATACAAGGATTTTTTGACATTCCTACGGACAACATTTATTCACGCCCAGTCATCGTTGGCGATATATGGAAATTTCGCCCCGAAAACTTGACGATTGTTTCACCCGATGTGGGTTCTGTTGTGCGATCGCGATCGATTGCTGAACAGTTGGAGGCTCATTTCGCAATTGTAGACAAACGTCGACCGCGCCCAAATGTAGCCGAAGTGATGAACATTATCGGGGACGTAAAAAATCGAACTTGTGTGTTTATCGACGATATCGTCGATACAGCCAACACTTTGTGTCAAGCTGCGAATGCACTCGAGGAACGAGGTGCTATGGCTGTAAAAGCATATTGCACTCACCCTGTTTTATCAGGTGATGCGATTCATCGAATTGAGGACTCCTTCATGGATGAATTGGTGGTGTGCAATACAATAAAACTCACCAAAAAAGCAAAAAAATGCAATAAAATTCGTCAACTTGATGTTTCGCAGCTAATTGGAGAAGCGATGCGTCGAATTGCAATTGGAGATTCGGTTAGCTCCATCTTTGTCGATTAACGAATACGAGACTTTGTAGAAGAGAATATAGACCCATGAGTACGAATTTCAGTATAGAACTTACACCCAGAGAAACATTCGGAACCACAGCTAGTCGTAGACTTCTTCGAGAAGGAAACGTCCCAGTCGTTGTATATGGTGCTGGGCGAAAAATTGCTCACTACTCGACAAACCACAATAGCCTCGTACACAAGCTTGACGTTGAGTCGTTTCATTCTGCAATCATCGAAACGAAAGAAAATGGACGTAATCAAGGTGTCATATTGCGTGAAGTTCAAATGCACCCTTTCAAACATCAAGTGCTGCATATCGATCTACAACGAGTAAAGGCCTCGGAAGTGATAAGCCTTCGCATTCCGTTACATTTCGTGGGAGACGAATCCGCACCAGGAGTAAGGACCCACGGTGGAGTTTTTTCACGGTTGATTTCCGATGTTGAAGTGCAGTGTCTGCCAAAAGATTTACCGGAATACCTAGAAGTAGATGTAAGTCACCTCGAAATCGGTCAGGCTGTGCATATTTCAGACATTGATTTACCAGATGGTGTCGAATTTGGCTCGGCTTATCAAATTAGTGACGATTATGCAATCGCTTCTGTTGTGCAGCCGAGAGTTGGCTCGGACTCGGATGAAACCGAAGACGAAGATGGCGAATATGGCCTCGAAATTGGAGATCCTTTCTCAGTTGGTGATTAATACTCGAATCAAACCATCGAAAAGATTATTACTCGCAGCTCAATACATAAATTGCTGTAATTGCGCTAAAATCTGCGACTCTTCAGTGCGTAGCGATTGAATTCCGTGTACGCAATTTTCGGCCTCGGTAATCCTGGCGAACCATATCGACCGACTCGACATAACTGCGGATACCGCTTTGTCGATAAATTGGCGACTCAATGTCAAACCCAGCTTGAGGTAGTTCCTCGACTACAAGCGAGCATGGTCCGAACTATGATTGCTGGTGTGCGTGTATGGCTTGTAAAGCCACTCAATTTTATGAACAATAGCGGTACATCGGTGCGGCTAGTAACTCAATATTACAAGATTCCTTTGGAAAACACTATTGTTGTTTACGATGAAATTGATTTACCCGTAGGAGTAGTAAGGCTCAAAACCAAAGGTGGCCATGGAGGTCATAATGGGGTAAGGGACATCATTGAAAAAACAAATAATCGTAACTTTTTGAGAATTCGGATTGGTGTCGGGCGCCCGAGATCAAAAAAATTGATAATCTCCTACGTCCTCAATAAAGCATCAGTGGCTGAACAAACCCGAATTGACGAAGCATCAGCTGCGGCAGTTGACTGGATTCCAGAAATGATAACTGGCAAACTCGAGTTAGCTCTCACTCATTTACATAGCCGAGAGAATGCTGCAAATTCTCAAACCTAACAAGCCAACGACGAGCCTTCGAATAATCTCGTAGACATGGGTATTCAGTGTGGCATTGTTGGGGTTCCAAACGTCGGGAAATCCACTTTATTTAACGCGCTAACCCAATCTAAGGTAGCCACGGAAAACTACCCATTTTGCACAATTGAACCCAACGTCGGCGTAGTTGCTGTCACTGACGATCGACTCGATTGCATTGCTAAGATCATTGGTGTAAACAAAAAAGTCCCTACCGTTCTTAAATTTGTTGACATTGCGGGACTCGTCAAAGGTGCAGCCAAGGGGGAGGGACTTGGAAATCGGTTTCTTGCTCATATCCGAGAAATGGATCTTATCGTACACGTAGTGCGTGCATTTGACGAATCAATCGATTTTTTGTCAGAAATTCAAACCGTTAACATCGAGCTAATTTTCGCCGACTTGGAAACCATACAGAAATCGAAAGATCGAGTACTGCGGCGGGCTCGAACTGGCGACAAAGCAAAAATCAAGGCACTTAGGACGTTGAACTGGTTCGAAGAGCAGTTGGAGATGGGTCAAAGTTTCAATCCAAGTGAGCTTGAATTGTATGAACAAGAGTTAGTACAGGATCTTCATTTGTTATCTTGCAAACCCAAATTGTACGTTTTCAATATCAATGAGTCCCAGTTGGGCGATACATCCCGCTTGGAGAATCTAGAACTGGATGCTCCATTCGTTTCGATTTGTGCCGAAATTGAAGCGGAGATTGGTCAATTGTCGGAAGAAGATCAGGTTTTCTTTCGCGAGGAGTTGGGAGTCACGCATTCAGCTCTTAGCAATCTCATTCAAACTGGCTATTCAATTTTGGGGCTTCAGACATTTTTCACATTCAACGATACTGAAGTCCGCGCATGGACGATTTCGAAGGGGATGACTGCACAACAGGCTGCTGGAAAAATTCATACTGATATGGAAAAAGGATTCATTCGTGCTGAAGTGATGTCATTCGAAGACTTCGTACATTATCAAGACGAGCAAGCATTAAAGAATGCTGGTTGTCTACGATTTGAAGCGAAAACTTATTTGCCTAGAGAAGGCGATATTATTCGGATTCGATTTCATGCATGATCGCATTGCCATTAAACTGAAGCGAGCAGATCGAACTGACATAAACATCGGAAAAACAATCTGATGGCATGAATAAATTCAAGCTTAATCGAACCATTAATATTTATATGGATAATGTTTCAATCGGCTCGATAGAACCCTCCTTGTAATTTTGTTCCTCAACCAAACTACATGCATTCAGTGTCCGTTCAGCAACTAAAATGATTTCGAAAACGAAGTCAGACGAGCGAGGAAATACCATGACCAAAAAATTTGATTTCATCGTCATTGGCGGTGGCAGTGGTGGGATTGCTGCTGCGAGACGCGCCAGCGAGTACGGTGCAAAATGTGCGCTCATCGAAAACAATAAACTTGGGGGAACCTGTGTAAACGTCGGATGTGTCCCCAAGAAAGTAATGTGGACAACTTCAAGAATTGCAGAGATGTTACACGATGCTCCGAATTATGGGTTTTCCATTATCAATCAAGGATTTAATTGGTCAAACATAAAAAAGGCTCGCGACGAATACATTCATCGCCTTAACGGAATTTACGGTACAAATCTTAGTAAGGCAGGTGTAACTACAATCGAGGGCACTGCTACATTCATTGACAGTCACATTGTTGATGTGAATGGCACAAGTTATGAGGCACCACATATTCTTATTGCAACTGGAAGTCGTCCTTTCGTGCCCAAAATATTAGGATCCGAGATGGCGATTACCAGTGATGGATTTTTTGAGATGGAGCGATGTCCGAAGAAGGTTGTCATTACAGGGGCGGGATATATTGCAACTGAATTTGCGGGTATGTTACATGGGCTAGGAAGTCATGTCATTATGGTGCTGAGAAAAGATCAGCTACTACGAGGATTTGATGCTTCACTCACTTCAGTTTTGATGTCGGAAATGGAGCGCGTAGGCGTTGAATTTCGGATGCATACTTCAGTCACAGAGATTAAACAAAGCTCCAATTCAAAGTTGTCTCTAAAGCTAACCGACAATACGTCTATCGAAGACGTGGATGAGTACATTGTCGCCATCGGCCGTAAACCTAATTCGGATTCTCTAAACCTGGAGAGAGCTGGAGTTTCTATGAACCGGCGCGGCCATATTGAAACCGACAAATTTCAAAATACTTCTGTTGAGGGCGTTTATGCGGTCGGAGATATAACTGGAAGGGCACCCCTTACACCTGTTGCTATTGCAGCAGGTCGAAGATTGTCAGATCGTGTGTTTGGAGGAAAAGAAAATTCTTATCTGGAATATGAAAATATTCCTACCGTTATCTTTAGTCATCCACCTATTGGTACGGTTGGACTTGGAGAAGACGAGGCACGTAAAATCTATGGTGAAGCGGTGAAGGTTTATTCGAGTCAATTCAAGAATATGTACTATCAAGTAACAGAACGAAGCTCACCCACTTTGCTTAAATTAATTACGGTTGGTAAAAGAGAAAAAGTTGTAGGCTGCCATCTGATCGGCGATTTTGCAGATGAAATCATACAGGGCTTCTCGGTTGCAGTAAAAATGGGAGCTCTCAAAAGAGATTTTGACAACACAGTTGCCATTCATCCAACTGTGGCTGAAGAGATGGTCACAATGCGATAATTTATCTAACCAAATTTTTGAACCATTTAGCACCTTGACTATCTTCAAAACCTTCACTGCTAGCTGAATTCGTAGTTCAAGATTGTGTCCCTGCTTTGCGCAGTTATAATGGTTGAAATAGTGGATGACATAAATCGATTTACAGCATAGAAAGCTATGACTCGGCCCTTATGAGTCTACTCAGATCTAAGCCAATCGAGCATCAATCACAACTTCTTTCGTATCAAGTCGATGACCGATTTGGTTTCTGGCTTTTCACCATGCCAAATGAAAAACGAACCAGCTGCTTGTTCTACCAGCATGCCGAGTCCATCTGAAGTTCGCTGAGCACCGTTGCTATCCGCCCATTTTGTAAATAAGGTTTGATTTGCACTGTACATAAGATCATAGACTAGCTGAGAATCTTGAAAAACACTCGGCGAAATTGAAGGAACACTTCCTGCTAACTCTGTTGATGTTGAATTGATTACGATGTCAAATGAACGTTCTTCAATTTCATCAAGCCCACATCCCTTAACGCAACCGAATTGGGAAAATGTACGGACTAAATCTAGAGCATTGTCTTTTGTGCGATTCGCTACGGTTATAGCTCGTGGGCTTCGTTCTAGAATTGGCCCCATAATGCCTCGTGCCGCACCTCCCGCACCTACAACCAATATATTTTGACCTTGTAGTTGAACTCCACAATTGACTTCAATATCGGTCACTAGACCCATACCATCTGTATTGTCGCCTTTGACGACCTCACCCAGCACGATGGTATTGACCACAGCTGCTAATTTGGCGCGCTCGCTTACTTGATCGACAAACTTGAAAGCGTTCGATTTAAACGGAATGGTAACGTTTAAACCCTTGCCACCACTTGCTTGAAATCCACTGACTGCTTGTTCAAATCCACCAACATCAACTTGAATCGCTCGATAGTCCAAATTGATGCCAAACTGCTTAGCGAACAAACTGTGAACAAGAGGGGACTTACTGTGAGAAATGGGATTGCCGAAAACTGCATACAACAGTTTTTTGGGCCTGAAATCAAATAGATCTTCCATTTGCCAAACAATTAGATTTGGTTAGCGCGAAAGAAATGAAACGAATTGCAGTTGAAGTTAGACTCTATTGAGTACCATAAATTCGGTCACCTGCATCACCGAGACCCGGTAAAAGGTAGCCGTGATCGTTCAATTCTCTATCAATTGCAGCGGTATACATCTCGACATCTGGATGAGCTTTTGCAAATGCTTCGATTCCTTCAGGAGCCGTGAGCAGACAGAGAAACTTAATCTTTCTTGCACCTGATTGCTTCAATCGCTCAACCGCGGCAATCGCGGTATTTGCGGTGGCAAGCATCGGATCAACCACAATACACAGGCGGCTGCCCAAGTCGGGCGGCACTTTAAAATAGTACTCAATCGCAATCAATGTCTCAGGATCGCGATACAGTCCCACGTGCCCAACACGGGCAGTTGGAATCAGCTGAAGCACTCCATCTAAAAGCCCATTGCCTGCTCGAAGAATTGAAATAAGGCATGGTTTCTTTCCGGCGATAAATGGCGCCTGCATCGTTTCGAGTGGTGTGACGATTGTATTGAGTTTTAAAGGCAAATCACGTGTTACTTCGTATGCCAACAACATCGCGACCTCACTAACGAGTTGGCGAAAAAGTTCAGGCTTTGTGTTTTTGTCTCGCATCAAACTAAGCTTGTGATCAATGAGGGGATGTTCGACAACGTTAACTGTCATGCGTTCTCTCCTTTTTCGCTTCTGCGACACCCTTTATGGCCGTTCAAATACAGGATCAATTTTTTTATTTCTCAATCACGCTAGATTATGAGGATAATTTTATTTATTGTAAACTAGCAAAATCGCAGCTTGGTATTCTACATCCCATGGGTCATAAAGAATTTTTACGTTTAGCAAAAGAACAAGCCGAAATCGGAAAATCAGAGGGAGGAATTTCGGTGGGAGCGGTGTTGACAAAGGGTGAAGAAATTGTGGGTCGCGGACATGACAGAACACAGCAACTTAATGATCCCATCGCGGTCGCTGAACTCGACTGTCTTCGTTCTGCTGGACGCCGAAACGATTATTCGCGACTGACTTTGTATAGTACCCATTTTCCAACGATGCTAGTAGCAGGTGTTATCATTCAGTTTGGGATTGGTCAATTGATTGTCGGTAAGCAGGGGCACTACAGTGAATCAATTGCTAAACTTTTGTTGTCAAAGCATGTTCCCGTAACCGTACTATCTTGCCAATAACAGGATTGATGAATAAACGGTATTATTCATGCCAAAATCACTAGACACGAAAATGACACAGGCCGATTGGTTGTTCCTCGGCGAAGCATTCGCGGAAGCTAAGGTAGGCTACCAACAAGGCGGTGTACCGGTAGGTGCCGTCATGGTAAAAAACGGTGAAGTCATTGCGCGTGGTCGTAATAAAAGAGTCCAAGAAAATGATCCTGTAATGCATGGTGAAACAGACTGCCTTCGAAATGCTGGATTGCAGGAGAGCTATCAAGACGTCGATTTGTACACAACCTTAAGTCCATGTATGATGTGTACGGGTGCGATTTTACACTTTGGCATTCGACGTGTAGTCGTTGGTGAAAATGTCAATTTTGAGGGTAATCTCGACGTACTAAACGATTACGAAGTAGTTACGGTACTCGCCGATGACGCTCAATGTAAAGGTTTGATGGCACAATTTATTCAAGAACGTCCAGATATTTGGTTTGAAGATATTGCCGGGCGAGAGCATACTTAAGGCAACTATACCGGGGCATAAATAATGCATCGAGCCGACGTTCGGCGCAAATTCAACTGTTCGGGAGTGGCGATACTTCCAGTCATTCACGTTTTAGACTACGATCAAATTTGCTACAACATTGATGCTCTCCTCGATGAAGGAGCGCCTGGTTGCTTCCTGATAAACCATGATTTTGGTGTTGCAAAATTTCTGCCACTGATAATGGAAGTAAGAGAAAACTACCCGTCACTATGGTTTGGGGTGAACTTCTTGGGTCAAAAGGGGCATAAAGCCTTTCCAGTTCTCGGTAAGCTAGCTGCGAAAGGCTGGTACGTAGATGCTTATTGGGCCGACGACGCTGGTATTGAAGAGCATCTTAATTACAATGATCAAGTTATGGCGAAATTAATCAAAGACACTAAAACCGAGAGTTCCTGGGATGGCCTCTACTTCGGTGGTGTCGCATTTAAAAAGCAGCGCGAAGTTGATTTTAAAGATTTGCATATGGCAGCAGAAAAGGCATGTGGTTATATGGATGTCGTTGTTACCTCTGGATGGGCTACGGGTGTATCCGCACCGATTCAAAAAATTCAGGAAATTCGTCAAGGAGTTGGCGAAAAGCAAGCGGTGGGGCTCGCCTCGGGAGTCACACCCGACAATATAGAAACCTATCGAGATTATATTGACACTACATTGGTTGCGACGGGAATTAATCGGCCCGGCGATTTCTACAACATCGACCCACCACGACTTCGTGCACTGTTGCGTAATGCATAATCGCTCACCTTCAAACACGAGTGATGACCGAGATCATCGGTGGTATTCACAATTGATGGCTCCTCGTTCAAGAGGTGAGCAGTATGCCTGGCTCGACCCTAGCTCAGCATATATCAATGCTAAGTCATTCTCTGCGATTGTAGACGACCTCCTCGAGCCATTTACGTCGCTATCTGTCGATGTAGTTGCAGGCATTGATGCGGCGGGGTTCGTGTTAGCCGGCGCAATTGCTGTTCGCCTGAACAAAGGTGTCCTAACGATGCGAAAAGGAGGTAAGGTTCCGGTTGACTTCGACACTGTTTCTATGGTCAATTACTCAGGTAGAACTCAAGAATTGGAAATGAGAAAACCAGCGTTCGCACCCGGCACGCGGGTTTTGATTGTTGACCAGTGGATCGAAACCGGTGGCACTATGAATGCAGCGATTCAACTAGTGGAGCGTCAGGATGGCATAGTCGTTGGTATCGCTTCGATATGCGTCGAAGATAATGAAGCGACGCGGATCATGCGTTCGAATTACGTTTTATCCAGTTGTATTCTTCCGGAGACCAAACTACAAAGTCAGTGCAACAAACAAACATTGGAGAGTTTTTCGGATTTCACACCATCGATGTGTTTCCCCACATTCGATGAAAAAAATTAAAATTGTTTGTAAATTTGAATGATGCAAAGATTGAAGAAAGGAGATTGTTAATGAAGCATAAATTTCAAGCTAATAGAAGAGATTTTTTGAAAAAATCTGCAGCGGCTGCAGGCGTTTTCGCGGCACCTATGCTGATCACGAGTCGAAAGGCATGGGCCGATCCAGTCGAACTCAATATGTTGGCTTGGTATGGACACGGTGAACCAGACATGGTCGAAGAATTCGAAGCAATGAATAATGTCAAATTCAAGCCAAAATACTACGCTGGTGGAGACAACATGTTGGCGCTGATTTCTCAGTCACCTCCGGGCACGTACGATGTCATTTTGTCAGACGCAGAGTTTGTTCAACAACTAAACGATGCAGGATATATCGTGGAACTTGATCCAGCAGACTACCCTTTTGACGACTTTACTACCGAAAAATTCACCAAATTTCCCGGACATTGGAAAGACGGAAAACTGTACTCCGTGATGGTTCGATACGGTCATCTTGGCGTTTCCTACAATACCAACGCAGTAACCGAAACGGAAGCTATGAGCTATTCGTGCTTTTGGAAACCTGAGTTAGAAGGCAAAGTCGGTCATTTTGACTGGCATTTACCCAATCTAGGAATGATGAGTTTGTATAACGGCAATAACGATCCTAGTCCATTCGATATTTCAGGCGAGGCCTGGGATAAAGTCCAAGCAACCACTTTGACACTACGCCCTCAAGTTGGTGGATTTTTTGACTACGGTGGTACATTCAATTCATTGAAAAACCAAGAAATGCTTGCGACCTGCGGCATCGGTGATTGGATCACTGGTGTGCTACGAAGGGATGGTGCACCCGTTGATTCTGTTGTACCTGAAGAAGGTGGAATCCAATGGACAGAATCGTACTGCTTAGGTGTAGGATCCAAACATGGTGATCTAGTCAAGAAATTCATGCAATACATGCTGAGCCCAGCTGGACAGGCTCGTTCTGCACAAATGGTGGCTTATCCTGGATTCTGCGTAACCAGTTCCGGAATGGCTGAACTACGAAAGGTTAACATGGAAGAGGCGAAGAGAACCGGTCAAATTGACGGGGCTCCAAACAATCCAGTGACATTGATTGAGCAAGGTAGAATTCATTTCCGGGATATACCTCGTCAACAGACATTGGAAGACTGGAATGACTTCTGGTCAGAATATAAAAATGCTTAACTGAAGATTCAATACACCAATTCAAAATTCTACTATTTCGTGGCAGAGGAACACATGTTTCTCTGCTTTCGAATTTTTACTGTTGGTTGAATCGATCAGTATGGATTGCCGCCACTCCTCATGCAGCAAGAAACATCATTAAAATTTGATGCTTATGCGCTGACATGGCGTGTACCGATGCTGGTATGGCAATTCCTGTTTTTCATCGGTCCCCTCATATTCATGGTAGTGATTACGTTTTTTCTCGTAAAAAACTACCGAATGACGGAAGCATTCGAGATGAAAAACTGGATCAAGATGTTAAGTCGCAACTATTTTTGGGATTCGTATTTCCTAACTTTTTGGCTGGCAACAACATCGACGGTCACAGCAACTATCCTGGCCTTTCCTGCATCCTATGCATTGGCTTTCAAAACTAGTGCCACCATCCGAAGATGGGCAATTTTCTTTTTAATCATTCCTTTTTTTACAAGCTACTTGGTCCGAACATTTTCCTGGTATGTGATCTTAGCGGAACACGGCGCAGTTAACGCGGTGTTTAGCTGGTTTGGCATCGGCCCGTTCACAATGTTGAATACCCCTTTTGCAACCATCATAGGATATATGACCCTGTGTCTACCGTTGGTTGTAGTTCTACAAACTTTATCACTGGCGAACGTCGACAGAAACCTCATAGAAGCAGCCTGGAATCTAGGAGCGAATTGGTTTCGTACCGTGTTTACTGTAATCGTTCCACTTGCAAAAGTGGGTTTGATTATTGGAGCTGTGATTTGCTTCATACTTTCTTATGGCGATTTTGTTGCTCCTTATTACCTCGGTGGCTCAAAACCTCCCACTCTCTCGATTTTAATTATCGATACTACCAAATCTGGACAGCAATGGCCCCGAGCCGCTGTTGTCGCAGTTATGATGATGGTAACGCTTATGACTGTGGCTTTCACTGCGGTTCTTCTCGCTTATCGCAAAAAGTCATGAACAACCGAATCGATCGGATTACCTCGACTCTACTAAACGCGTACATCGTCGTATTGTTCATATTTGTGTTTACGCCCATTATCACTAGTATGATTTTTTCGTTTAATTCGGATCGATTTGCTTCCATTCCACTGGGGCATTTCACACTCCATTGGTATGAAACGATCTACAACGACCCAGATGTGTGGGACGCAGCAAGAACTAGCATCATTGTCTCGGTTTTGGTTTCTATCTTGTCAACTTTGATCGGTTTTTGCACTGCATATACCGATTTTCGTTATTCATTTCGTTTCAAAAACGGTTATCTTATTCTAGCTTTGCTGCCGCCGACTATTCCTTTGATCATCATGGCGTTGGCAATGTTGGCTTGGTTCTCTAAAATCGGCGCTTCAGGTCAATTGTGGTCAATTGTGATTGCCCACACCGTATTGTGTTCACCATTCGCGATGGCTGTAATTCGGCTTAGACTTCAGCAAATGGACCGAGACTTGGAAGCTGCCGCGTGGAATCTCGGTGCTAGCGAATGGGCTGCAATGCGTTATGTTGTTATACCGTTCTGTCAACCAGCTATTATTTCGGCCATGTGCCTGACTATGGCGGTTTCTTTCGATGAGTTTCTCGTGGCATGGTTCGTATCGGGCTTGAATAAAACCATTCCAGTCATTATTCTAGAAATTCTTCAGGGTAACATAGATCCTCAAATTAACGCAATTGGTACTTTCGTTTTTGTCACTTCTATGACTTTGGTCGTTACCGCTCAGCTCTTTTTTACACTGCGTTCAACAAAGAGAAGTCAATTCTAGAACGGATATCAAAGATGAGTGAAGCACAAATCGTATTCGACAACGTCGTCAAACGTTTTGGTCAAGTTTTGGCAGTTGAACGTGTAACACTTGAAATCCATGCCGGTGAGTTTTTGGGCATCATGGGATCAAGTGGTTGTGGCAAAACCACCATATTGCGTATGCTCGCCGGACTTGAAACACCAACAGAAGGTGAAATTCGGTTGAATGGCAAGCGCATCAATGAATTGAAACCATCAGAACGAAACACGCCGATGGTCTGGCAAACTCTAGCGTTGTTTCCCTTTCTTTCAGTTCGTCAAAACGTCGAATTTGGGTTGAAAACACGAGGGTTCTCCGCTGAAGATCGTAAAAATAAAGCTATGCAGTGGCTAGAACGTATGGAAATCGCTGAATTATCAGAACGGCGAATTGATCAACTTTCAGGTGGACAAAAGCAGCGCGTTGCTTTGGCCCGAGCACTTGTTACCGAACCACCTGTGTTGTTACTTGATGAACCACTCAGTGCACTTGATGCGAATTTGGTTATTCGAATGCAGGGGGTTTTAACTCGCTTGCAGAAAGAGTTGGGTATCACCTTTATTTATGTCACTCACAGTCAGTCAGAAGCATTCGCTATGACTGACCGGGTTGTCATCATGAGTAAGGGGAAAATCGAACAAATCGCAACAGCGAAAGAAATATTTCGTCAGCCAGCGAATCGATTTGTGGCTGAATTTGTCGGTTCGAATAATATTTTGGATGGAAAAATCAACAAAATCGAAGGCGACTACTTATTTTTAGATACAAACCTTGGAGTGGTCACTACGAAAGCCTCAAAGAACAAACGCTTCAATGTCGGCGATCCTGTCGAACTAGTTGTGAGCGCGGATATGATAGAATTGAAATCTTTTTCAGATGATAGTGTTAATGAATTCCCATGTAATCTAATTAGTGAGGAGTTCATTGGATCGATTATCGGATTACTAGTTGAAACAAAAGGCGGCTTTGAAATAAAAATTCAAAAGCCACATCACGAGCTTGAGCGATTGAACTTAAACGACGATAAGCCTCTTTGGTTTAGTTGGAAACCGGACAGTGCATATTTGCTTTCTTTGAAAGCAAAAAAATAAGGAGTGTGCACAATGAGTTCTAGAGTCTCGACTCATATATCACTAACGTCACATCCAAACCGAGAATCGCTGCTCGATCCGATTGTATGGGGTGCAAGTACTCCACAAGAACGAGGCGCCGTTATCGGTTTGCCTGGTAATTTTCAGAAGCGAAATGCAATTGGAACTCACACAGGTTCTTATGCCGTTTATCGCGCACTTGCGGTCGCATCAGGAGAATTGGATCCTCTGCACAAACCGGATTTGACCGATACGGCACCGGCAGTTCAAATTGGTCCTCATTCACAGTGGTTCGATCCAGAACGCATCGTTTCTATTGATCCGTGGGGGCATCTTGTCGGAAGTACCTTTCAAGAATTGATCGACAGTGGAGAAAACATTCGACCAACAATCGCAGTAACTCGAGCTCATTTGACCATACCTGAATTTGCTTCTGGTACAGTCCAAACTGACCTCGTTCCAGATGGAGAGATTCTTTTGGAATCAGGTGATGTTAGTGTTACAAAAGTCGCAATCGAGCCTGTTTGGTTTCTTGAGGGAATTGCAAAACGGTTCGAAATCGAAGAGCATGAACTGCGCCGCGCCCTCTATGAACAAACAGGCAACATGTTTTCGGAGCTCGTGACTCGCCCTGATTTAAAGTTGTTCTTACCTCCTATTGGTGGAATCACCCTTTACATATTTGGAAACCTAGATGCTGTAGCCAGTGAAAATCATCAGCTTTCCTGTCGAGTGCATGATGAATGTAATGGATCGGATGTTTTTGGATCGGATATTTGTACCTGTCGCCCTTATCTTATCCACGGAATCGAAGACTGTATTCGAACCGCGCAAGCAAATGGTACCGGTGTCATCGTTTACAACAGAAAAGAAGGACGCGCACTCGGTGAAGTCACAAAGTTTTTGGCCTACAACGCTCGAAAACGTCATGAAGGCGGTGATTCTGCGGAACACTACTTTGAACGTACCGAGTGCATTGCCGGTGTTCAGGATGTTCGATTTCAGGACTTAATGCCAGATGCACTGCACTGGCTCGGAATTAAACGAATTGACCGCTTCGTATCCATGAGTAACTTGAAATTTGATGCACTAGTCAGCCAAGGTATCGAAATTACGAATAGAATCGCACTGCCGGAAGATCGCGTTCCAGAAGATGCAAAAGTCGAAATGGAAGCCAAGATTGCGGCTGGTTATTTTGTAGATGACAATACTTTCACTCAAATCGATTTGAGTGAACCTCACGGCCGCGCCTTGGAGGATTACTAATCGGTTCCGAAACTGATCGTACGTCAAAATACCTTCTCAGTGCTGAAGCCGTAAGATCGCGATGTCGCGAGATAACTTCCGCGGTTCAAGATCAGCGCGGTCTTTACTTTGAAATTGACGAACTCGCGATTCTGCCTTGCGCTGGATACGTTGCTAGCGTATGCCAGGAAAACTATCCTGCACTAGACATTCCACTACACAGTCGTTGGCGACACTTTTCGGTAAACGGGTACGACTTGTGGCAACATCTTATCGAAGAGTATGGTCTTCACCAAATTGATCCTATCGCCCTTTGCCGTACAGCGATCGATCTCGTTTTTGTAAGCGTACTGCTAGATGCCGGTGCTGGAAGCGAGTGGAGTTATACGGAACCTGTATCAGGAATTACACTAACTCGCTCCGAAGGTCTTGCTGCTGCTTCGCTACATTTTTTCTTTGATCAATTGGCTGTTCGAAATGATAGTGGAGGATTTTCTATATCATCTGAAAATTTAAAGCGAGTTCGTAAACAAGACTTCAGTGAGGCGTTTCAGTCCCGTACTGATAATCTGTTGCTTGGAATTGATGGTCGAGTGAGTTTGCTAAATCGTTTGGGAGCTCTACTCGACAAGTCAGAATCCTTGCAAAGGCCCAATGATTTTCTTTATTTCTTAGCGGATGAATCTTTAAATCATGAAATAGATGCAACTGAAATCTTAAACGGCCTACTCATGAATTTCAATTCGATTTGGCCAAACGGATTGTGGGTGGGTGACAGCTGCTACGGGGATGCCGGATTTCATCCTCTCGTTGAAAGTATCGATGATGTAGGAAAAATTGTTCCTTTCCACAAGTTATCCCAGTGGTTGAGTTATTCTATTGTCGAACCCTTAGAACGAGCTGGTGTGACAATTACCAATCTAGATGGACTTACTGGGCTTCCCGAATACAGAAATGGAGGGCTATTGCTCGATTCCGGTGTACTTCGGGTTAAGCAACCAAGAATTCTAAGACAAATTTTGCCACTAGACTCCGAATTTGTCATAGAGTGGCGAGCATTGACCGTCAGTTTGTTGGACGAAGTCGCGGCAAACGTTCGTAGAATATTGAAACAGAGTCCATCAGAAATGCCACTGGGTCAAATTCTACAGGGCGGCACTTGGTCAGCGGGGCGCAAAATCGCATTTCAAAAAAGAGGTGACTACAGTTCCCCGATTCAGTTGGCTCTAGATGGGACAGTGTTTTAGACTTGTAAACTAAGCTTTACTATGGTGCATATATGAGAGACAATCCAATTTCATCGACAATTCCCCTAGACAAAAATGGCACTCATCACGGCTTCTTGAAATTACCGTATAGTCGCAACGATTCGGCATGGGGCGCGGTCATGATCCCCATCTGTGTCGTGTGTAACGGATCAGGTCCGACAGCATTGTTTACAGGAGCAAATCATGGGGACGAATATGAAGGTGTTGTTGCTCTGCAGAATTTAGCTCTTACTCTCGATCCCGAAGAAATTTCAGGGCGAGTCATTATGGTTCCTGCATTCAATTATCCAGCCTTCCGAGCAGGTTGCAGAAACTCACCGATAGATGACGGGAACATGAACCGAGTCTTTCCGGGTGATCCTGCTGGCTCCGTAACTGAAAAAATTGCAGATTATTTTATGCGTACTTTGGTGCCACAAGCCGATTTGGTCGTCGATATTCATTCAGGTGGGAAAACGCTTGAATTTCTCCCTTTGGCTGCAGTGCACGTGCTCGACAACAAAAAGCAACAAGAAAAATGTGTTGCAGCAATGCAAGCGTTCAATGCGCCTCATTCCATGGTGCTACTCGAAATTGATGACACTGGCATGTACGATTCGGCTGTAGAAGAGCAGGGTAAGGTGTTTGTCTCCACAGAGCTCGGTGGTGGCGGTACAACGACTGCGAAAACAAATGCCATTGCCAAAAAGGGATTGCGTAATGTACTGATTCATGCTGGAATCGTAGACGGCGAGCTTTGTCTAAACACTTCGATCAACTTGGACACACCAGATGATTCATGCTTCGTGATTAGTGAGCATGAAGGTTTGATTGAGCCGATGGTCGATCTCGGTAGCAATGTTCGAAAAGGGCAAACCATCGCCCGTGTTTGGCCACTCGATCGAACTGGCGTCAAAGCTGTGGAATATCAAGTATTTCGAGATGGATTGCTCGCAGGACGACATTTTCCAGGTTTAATTAAACCTGGCGATTTTATGGCAGTAATTGCGGATGTAAGTGACTGATCTACAACAAATTTGAACGAGTTTGTACCATTAGTTTCTTGCAGCGAGCAAATTTAACTAACTGCCGAAAAAGAAAGATCCGATTATTCGGCCTGGGTTTAATGTAAAGATTCCAGCAACCAAAATTCCGATAAAGCTACCGAGCATTGCTGAAAAGTGTGCGCGTCGATTGCCACGACGAATCATGATTATTGCGTAAACCAAAGAGATGAGCGTAAGCACCGACAAAAGGTGAATCCAACTTAAGCCACCAGCATGATCAAGGCTCCGAATACTAAAAGAACCAACGGCAACAAAGACCATTAGCGTTACCCAAATCCGCCCCATCAACTTGTGTCGAGGCGTACCTTTGGGCGAAGCCAGTACAACAGTACCAAGACACAAAGCACTAACAGCTGCGACAATGTGAAGAGCAATCATGGGTGTCATACTAAACTGAGCTCACTTAATTAACACAAATTCAAAGTGGGAGTTTCAATTGGTTGGAAATCCTTCATTAAAGACATTTGATTTTAAGCTGTTCCTCTGCACAACATTTACAGGTAAGCCAAGACTATTCCACCGAACACGATAGCACCAAACCAGCTATTGCCCAAAAAGGCCTCAAAGTACTTCTGTCTATTTACTTCACGGCAATAATATTGATGCCAAGCCGCGACTAAAGCAGCTCCAAATAATCCAAGATAGTAGTAACCACTCAATCCATCCATCAAACCGACAAGTCCTAGTAACGACAAGGTTGCGACTTGACAGACTCCGATTACCAACCGGTCTTTGTTCGCTGAAATTACAGCCAGGGATTTGACTCCGATTCTAAGATCATCGTCTCGATCGACCATCGCATAGAAGGTGTCGTATGCACCAGACCAAGCAATGTTTGCGAGTAATAGTAACCATCCGAGCAAAGGTACTGTATCTTGATGCGCTGCAAACGCGATTGGTATCCCCCAACCAAAGGCTATGCCGAGATAAAACTGTGGAAGATGAGTAAATCGCTTCAAAAAAGGGTAGGACACCGCGAGAAATAGGCCAACACAGGCCAAAATAAGCGAAAGCCGATTTAGCAGCAGCACCAAGAACAAGCCGATCAACGCCAGTATTACGAAGAGAATCATGGCTTCTAGAACTGACACTTCCCCAGTTGCTAAAGGCCTGTCTTTTGTACGCTTGACATGAGGATCAAAGTTTCTATCAGCGAAATCATTGATTACACAACCGGCCGAACGCATGACAAAGACTCCGATCACCAATATCATAATGATTTTCGGCTCTGGATTGCCTTTACCGGCAATCCATAATGCCCATAAGGTCGGCCAAAGTAAAAGCAAACTGCCGATTGGCTTATCCAATCGCATTAGACGCGCGTAAGCGGATAAACGCTCAAACAGCACTGTAATGTCCTTCTCTAACAGTCCAACGACGGATTAACGGAGAAATCAGCTGAGGATACCGCTCCTGAATAATATCAACTGACTCATTTACACTGTCTAGCAAATCGATGTCTCTTGGTATTTCTGCAATTCGGTAGATTTGAGCACCCGTCTGTCGAGTTCCGAGAAGTTCGCCTGCTCCTCGAAGTCTTAGATCAGTCTCCGCAATTTTAAAGCCATCATTTGTCGTTCGCATGACCGAGAGCCGCTTTTTAGCAAACGACGATAAAGGGCCTTTGTATAGCAACACACAATGTGCTTGGGCAGCACCGCGCCCTACACGTCCACGCAATTGATGGAGCTGAGCAAGCCCCAAGCGCTCAGCACTTTCAATCACCATGAAACTTGCATTCGGGACATCAACACCTACTTCGATCACAGTCGTTGCTACGAGCACATTGATTTCCCCTTTCCTAAATCGATCCATTATCCGGTCCCGCTCGCGACTCTTGATACGACCATGAACCAAGGCGACTTTAAGCTCCGGCAGAGCATTCTTTACGAATTTTTCCGCTTCGGTTGCAGATTCGACATTTAGAATTTCAGACTTGTCGATGATGGGGCAAACCCAGTACGCTTGCTGCCCGGCACTACAGATCGCCTGGATACTTTCTGTTACGCGATGGCGATCTTTAGCAGAAAACACCACTGTATTGACGGGGACTCTCCCAGGTGGCAACTCTGTTATGTTTGACACATCCAGGTCAGCCAGCATGGTCATCGAAAGTGTTCTTGGAATCGGTGTAGCAGTCATGATCAACTGATGAGGTACTTGCTGCTTCGCAATCCCTTTTTCTCGCAATGCAAATCTTTGACCTACACCAAATCGATGTTGTTCGTCTATTACAATCAGTCCTAGATTCTTGTACTCAACGCTTTCTTGGAATAGCGCATGCGTACCGATAACGATATTGGTAACTCCCCAGCGTATATCAGATAGGACATCCTTACGCTCTTTGACACGAAGTCGCCCCGTGAGTAGACTGACTCTTATTCCTAAGGGTTCAAACCAATTTGCAAACGATTGAAGGTGCTGTTCTGCAAGTAACTCAGTCGGAGCCATGATCGCTACTTGATAACCTGCATCGACTGCCCAAGCTGCCGCGGCCGCGGCGACTAGTGTCTTACCTGAGCCTACATCTCCTTGCACCAAACGCAACATCGACATTTCTTTCATTAGGTCCCGCAATACTTCGCGGATAACCTGTCGCTGGGAATTTGTCGGATGAAATGGCAACGAGTTTCTCAATCTATTTGATAGATCACCTTTCGGATTCATCGAAGGGGCCGATTCTGACTGACGTAAATTCCGACGTTGTCGACGTGCAACTTGATGCGATAAGAGCTCCTCATAAACGAAGCGGCGAACGGCTGGAGTATCCTCCCGATCAGAAGTGAGCGTTAAACTCTCACTCGGCGGCGTGTGCACAAATTGAAGAGATTCGAACAACTCAGGAAAGTCAAATTTTTCTAAGGTCTCTCGAGGCAACAGATCTGGCATCTGATGATCAGCACAGAACTTGAGAGCGGAAGCCACGATTGAACGGATTTTGTGGTGTGTGATTCCCTCAGTTCGTCGGTAGACCGGCGTCAACAAGTCGCCCGCTAACTGAGGCGGAGGTTGAAGAAATACAGAGTACTCGGGATGAATCATTTGGTTTTCTCTACGGTAGTTTCGAACTTCACCGAAACATCGAATCCACCGACCGGGGACTAAGTTTTCTTTTTGCCGCATATTGAAGTGAAACAGTCGCATCGATAGGTGACCTGTATCATCGACAATGCGGACTATCAAATTTCGGCGTCCCGAATATTGAACTTTGCAACTCGTAATTTTTCCGACAATTGCGGCGGTCTGACCAGGCTCAAGAGAGCCTAGTGGAATGAGCTGTGTTCTGTCTTGAAAACGAAATGGAAAGTGAAAAATAAGGTCTTTAATCTGGAAAACGCCGATTTTTTCCAGACGAGAAGCAAGTTGGAGACTGACACCTGGTACTTCGGTAACTGGCAGCTCTTCAACACTATTGTGTTGCTGGGCATCCACCTAAGCATTCAATATCAAAATTGCTTCTACTTCTACTCCAACGCCTTTTGGTAGTGCCGCGACACCAATGGCTGCGCGCGCTGGAAATGGTTCATTGAATAAATCACCCATCACCTCGTTCACAATTGGAAAGTTATTTAAATCAACCAAATAAACAGTTAATTTTATGATGTCGTCCAGCGAGCCTCCGGCGGCTTCGGCAACTCCTTTTAGGTTCTCGAAAACCTGCTCAATTTGCTGTCTTGGATCATTTCCAATCACTTCCTGTGTGACTGGACTCAAAGGAATTTGGCCAGAAATGTATACGACGTTATCGTGTCGCACGGCTTGAGAATAGGCACCAATTGCACTTGGCGCGTTTGAAGTCGAAATCACTGTTTTGCCGGGCATTAAAGTAGATTCTCCCATGGTGAAGTAGTGGAAAAAGTCTAAGCGGCGAGGTTTTGATTAACCTTTCAATTTAAGTCGCTTTAGACTGAAGACAGATGGGTCGCGCTGAATTCGTCTCATAATCGCATCCAGATGAGACAAATCATTCACCTCGATTTCAAATTCTATTGTTGCGTTTTCTTTATCGGTAACATCGAGATCACATGCACTGATGTTGGCTTTTTCAGCAGCGATTCGGGTCGCAATACTGGCAAGCACCCCACTTTTGTTGATCGCATTGACGCGAATTGAAACTCGAAATAACCCCTTCGGATCATTCGTCCATTGGAATTTGGACCAATGCTCAGACCCATGTTTGGAATGTTGGACATTTTTGCAGTCTTCAGTATGCACGACAATACCACGTCCCAAACTAAAAAAGCCGATAAGCGGCTCTGGCGGTATAGGACTACAACACTTCGCATAACTTACAGCCAAACCCTCCGTTCCTTGAATTGATACCGGAGTGTTATCCATCGACTGTAGGTTTACATTTTGTAAATGTTCTGGAAACATTTGATTCACTACAACCGATGCCATACGATTTCCATTACAAATATCGTGCAAGATTTGGTCCCAGGATTCCACTTGTAATTTTTTTACAATTCGCTGTTTCTTTTCTTCGGTCACCCTCGAATACTTAATTTGGTTTTTTCTGAAGGCTTTTTTCAGCAAGCGATCACCCATTTGGATCATTTCGTTTCTTGCTTTAACTTTCAAGGCATTGCGAATTCCCATTCTGGCACGACTAGTGGCTGCAAATTGCAACCAATCTGGACCGGGGCTACTGAATTCACTCTTTTTGATTTCTACTCTATCGCCATTGGATAGAACGGTATGAAAAGGAACTCGTTGATTGTTTATTGTTGCCGATTTTGCTTTGTTGCCCACTTCGGTGTGAATCGAATAAGCGAAATCAATCACCGTCGCGCCCTTTCGCAGTCGCTTGATTTCACCATCACGAGTAAACACATAAACGTCATCGAAAAATAAGCTCAACTTCAGATGTTCGAGATAGTCACTAGGCGTCTGATTGTTTTCCAAATTTTGTATTAAGTCGGACAACCAATCGGCACTCTTTAAATCGGAGTGGAGATTATTTCGACTCCCATTTTTGTAACTTAAATGAGACGCGATACCTGTTTCAGCGAGTCGATGCATATCCTTCGTTCGAATTTGTACTTCAATGGCTTGTCCAAACTCTGCGTTTACAGTTGTATGTAGAGATTGGTAGCCGTTTCTCTTCGGAATTGCGATGTAATCATTAAATTCACTAGATATCGGTTTGTAGCGCTGATGAATGATACCTAGTGTTCGATAGCATTCATCAACCGTATTAACCACCACTCGAAGAGCCATCATATCTTGTACTGCTTTTAGCGAATTGCCTTTTCGCCTCATTTTGTTATGAATCGCGGAGATGTGTTTGAAGCGTCCTGTGACTAAAGCATCTATACCCTGATTGTCTATCAATGACTCGATTGCAGCCATGTGTTTCTTGACGGTTTCGTCAATTTTGCCTTTGTATTCTTTTTTTATGGCCTTCTGAAGCGTCTTGAAGCGTCTAGGATAGATGGCTTTGAAGCACAGATCCTGCATCGTTCGTTGCCATTCTTGCATTCCTAGCAAATTGGCGATCGGAATGTAGACATCTTCTGTTTGGCGAACGATTCGTTTTCTTTTCTCCAATCTGTGTACATCGAGAGATTCGAGATTGTGCAGTCGGTCAGCCATTTTGATCAAAATCACTCGCACATCGTTTGACATGGCGAGAAACATGCGTCTGAGGTTCGCGACTTCTGCGTGTTCTGGGGATTCAAATTCGAAGTGACTAACTTTACTCACTCCTTCGACCATTTGAGCGATGTCTTCGCCAAAGGTTTGGCTCAAATCATCGCGCGTCAGCTCTGTGTCTTCGATAGTATCATGCAGGATCGCTGCGATAATTGAGCGACTATCAAGATGTAAGGCAGCCAGTAGCCGCGCTACAGCTAGAGGATGATTGATGTATTTTTCGCCTCGTTTACGACGTTGCCCTTCATGGGCTTTTGCACCGACCTCATAGGCTTTGCGAACATCGTCGATTTGTTCTGTGTCGAGGTAGGTTTCTAGCGAATCGATAAGCTCGCTAAATTGCTTCTTTTCCCGTTCCGGCGTCCATTTGGCAAAGAAGGATGTAATCCGGTTATAGTTTGTCGTTCTCGTTTTTAGTGTTTTCCGTTTTGTTACTAACTGCATTAAATGCTTGTCGCTCCTCGTCGACTCGTGACTGTGCTAAATCAGCCGCTTCAAAGTCAAACGGTATTGCATTGGTTGGATTTTCGTCTTCATCCAAAATACTCGCATCGATCAGTCCATCCGCAATCTCCCGTAATGCAATGACGGTATGTTTGTCATTGTCTCTCTCGACAAGTGGTTCCTCTCCATCATCAAGCTGTCGCGCTCGCTTGGTAGCGATCAAAACCAATTGAAATCGGTTATCTATTTTTTGGAGACAATCTTCTACTGTGATTCGTGCCATATTGCGCCTCTAAAGACGGTAAGTCGGTGAATAGTTGGTAATATGAAAAAAAGTGGGTAGTACATTATATATAAGCGCGTTGTCGATCGAGTCGCATTCAAATTAGCTAGGCTACGGATGGTAAACCTGAAAGTGCCATTGCAACTTCATCCTCAGAATATTCCTGATCGTGCATCGTTCCTAAAAAATAATCCGTATAGGCTTGCATATCAAAGTAGCCATGTCCGCATAGATTGAACAGAATTGTTCGTTCTGTTCCTGCTTCTTTACATCGATTGGCTTCTTCGATCGCCGCCGCCACTGCGTGATTGGCTTCGGGTGCTGGTACAATGCCTTCGCTTCGGGCAAATTGGACACCTGCCTCGAAACAATGAAGTTGTGGATATGCGCGTGCTCGAATCACCCCTAACTCGGCGAGCAGACTCACAAGAGGAGACATGCCGTGATAGCGCAGGCCTCCAGCGTGAAAACCTGGCGGAACAAATTGTGAGCCGAGAGTATGCATCTTCACCAAAGGTGTCAAGTACGCGGTGTCACCGAAATCATAAGCGTATTTACCTTTGGTTAGCGTTGGACAATTTGCAGGCTCGACAGCGATAACTTCGATTTGTTTTCCATTACGAAATTGCTCACCCAAGAATGGAAACGTGAGCCCTGCAAAATTACTACCACCGCCAGTACATCCAATGATGATGTCTGGATAGTCGTTCGCGATTTCCATTTGCTTCATCGCTTCCTGCCCAACTACTGTCTGGTGCAGAAGCACATGATTTAACACACTTCCCAAAGCATATTTTGTGTCTTCACGCTGAGTAGCGGCTTCTACTGCTTCACTAATTGCAATTCCCAAGCTACCTGTGCTATCAGGAGATTCTTGCAGAATATTTCGACCGGAATTGGTCAGTTCGCTTGGACTTGCCACACAAGTTGCACCAAAACTTTCCATAAAGGCTCGACGATATGGTTTTTGGTCATAGCTAACTCGGACCATATACACTTCAATCTCAAGACCGAAGAAAGAACCTGCTAAGGAAAGTGCCGACCCCCATTGACCGGCGCCAGTTTCAGTCGTAATGCGTTTTACTCCTTCCTCCTTGGAATAAAACGCTTGTGCTACAGCGGTGTTCGGTTTATGTGACCCGACGGGGCTTACACCTTCGTACTTGTAGTAGATTTTTGCAGGAGTATCTAAGGCTTTTTCCAATCGTCGTGCCCGGAAAAGTGGACTAGGACGCCATTGACGCAAAATATCTCTTACCGGTTCAGGAATCTCAATGTAGCGTTCGGCGCTAACCTCTTGCAATATGATGTTCATCGGAAACAATGGCGCAAGATCAGCAGGGCCGATAGGTTGACCTGTACCAGGATGCAAAACGGCGGGTGGTGGCTGCGGGAGATCTGCCGCGATGTTGTACCAAAATCTTGGGGTATCAGATTCGTTCAAAAGATACTTGATTGTTTCCATTCACTTCCTCACTTGATAAGCATAAGTCTTGTTTTTTGTTTGGAGGCATTGTTTCGTCTATGTACGAAATAATATCACTAACGTCAGACCGTCGAGGTATTCACTAAGACATTGGGTAACAAACTATTGTGTAGAATCGATCTCGATGATTATGTCTGATATTGACGGATTACAGAAATGCATCACTTAGAATATGATCATTCAAATAACTGGAGAAAATTATTTATGATTGAAGAGAATTTATTTGAACGCATCTTGATCGAACCCGCAAATCAATTAAAAGCCAATCGACTACTGATCTTAAGTGGAAAGGCAACTGTGGAGATGGTGCTTAATCATTTTCGCAGACTGCAACAAATCGATCGCCCAATTGAGCTCGATTTGATTATCGGCCGGACCTTTGAAACTGGAATTCACATTGAACAACATAATCGATTTATGGAACTTTGTGCTTCCGGATTATATGGGAGCCGATTGAAATGTAGTTACATCACCGAGGGCGATCCTGTGAAATCAAACATCTACATCTGGATGCGGAATCAAAAACCTATCGTTGCTTTTTTTGGTTCAGCAGTCTATACGAATCGTGGCTTTGATGCCTCCAGAAATGTTATGATTGAGATTGAAACAGAAAAAGCGTACGATTATTTCACTTACTTTCGTGTTCAAGCTGCGAGCTGCCTTGGCAATGCAGCCGAAAAGGTGCTCCTTCCCTTGCCAAACTTCTATCACGAAATGGAGCAACTTTACTTCAATTAATGAACAGATATAAGGGCTTGATTAGTAAATCGCTTAACAACAGCAAATTTATAAAACAGCGGTACTCCTGTCAACACCATAAATTTTTATATCTAAGAAAAACACGAATTTAAACGGAGGTAGTTGACAACTTTATTGACAGAACTGTATTGAAGCTTGATTGGTAAGAGGCTTGCCAATCAAGCTTTATACTTGGGTACGAAATATCGAGTAATAAGGAACAGTACCAGGTTCAGCTGCCTTTTAATACAGAAAATTGTTCGCATTGTTTGATTCTGAAGCTAGAGAATTAATCCAAATCGCGTAGGTGAAAGTAGGAATACTTTACAGCGAAGTCTTTCAATCAGTGCTAGGAAGATCAATTGTGGTTTTCCATTAGATGATTAGAAGAAATCATTGCGGACTTGCTTTGTAGATTCGATGGCGGACATCTTGGTTTGAGATTTGTTTGTAATCTAGGTACTTTTGAGTCGATGGGCAACGACGATTTTCAATCCTTAACATGTATCATAAACAACTCGTTACTAACAACTTGCGCTAGAAACCAATTGATTTTCATTGAGATTACACTTAAATCAATACAGCGCCGCCAAGTAATCTTTATTCGTTCAAAGTTTAATAATCGATGAAAACACTTTTGGTTCTATATTACAGTCGTGATGGAAGCGTGACTCAGCTAGCAAAATTGATTGCTCGTGGTATAAATAAAGTTGATGGGTGCCAAGCTATAGTGCGTTGCGTTCCACCTGTTTCTACGACAACAGAAGCAACTGACGACGAAATACCATCCACGGGACATCAATATGTCACTCTAGATGATCTTCAAGAATGTGACGGACTCGCATTGGGCAGTCCAACTCGATTCGGAAATATAGCAGCAGCTCTGAAATACTTCTTGGACACCACCGGTGGCCTTTGGTTGTCGGGTAAACTAGAAGGCAAACCAGCCTGTGTTTTTACATCGACATCATCCATGCACGGAGGGCAAGAAACCACCCTTACTTCCATGATGCTACCCCTGCTTCATCACGGCATGGTTATTGTAGGCATCCCGTATACGGAATCTGCTTTAACTCGAACTGTCTCTGGTGGAACCCCATACGGGGCTTCGCACGTTTCAGGGTTTGATGGTAGTGCTGAAATCAGCGCTGACGAAAAGTTACTTTGCATCGCATTGGGAGAACGTCTTGCAAGAATTGCTCTCAAACTCGGAACTAACTGAATTCACAAAATCAACCGCTTTCTAATAGCATAATATTGCAGTTGTTTTGGAAATTGTTCAGCTGCAATTGGTTTTATGTCAAGCCCCTCTACTAGCCACGTCGTTGTTGGAATGTCAGGTGGTGTGGACTCCTCTGTTTCCGCTGCATTATTGCAGGAACAAGGATATCGCGTTACCGGACTATTCATGAAAAATTGGGAAGATGATGACTTCGACGAATGTAATGCCGTTCAGGATCTAAAAGATGCGCAATCCGTGTGCGATCAACTGCAGATCCCACTGAAGACTGTCAATTTTTCCTATGAGTATTGGGAACGCGTTTTTGTCGGATTTTTAGAAGAATTGAAAGCGGGTCGCACACCCAATCCGGACATTATCTGTAACGTAGAAATCAAATTTCGCGAGTTTCCTCAATGGGCATCGAATTTTGGAGCCGATTTTGTCGCGACCGGACACTATGCACGCACTAGACGAGAAAACGGCAGTCTTTATTTAACTAAACCGAAAGATTCGAAAAAGGATCAAACATACTTTTTACATGGGCTCAATGCAGAAGCTCTTAAAAATTTTATATTTCCACTCGCAAATCTGACAAAAGAAGAAGTTCGTACCAGAGCAAAAAAACTAGGGTTCAAAAATTACGATAAACGTGGTAGTGCCGGAATCTGTTTTATTGGGCGAAGAAATTTTCGAAGTTTTGTAAGTCGCTACCTGCCGTTACAGAAAGGAAAAATTGTCAACGAATTTGGAATAGTAGTAGGTGAACACAATGGCGCATTCTTGTACACGATTGGCCAGCGTACTGGGCTAGGCATTGGAGGACCGGGTGAAGCTTGGTACGTCGCCAAAAAAGACGTTCGCACCAATACAGTCGTAGCAGTGCAAGGACATGACCACCCACTGTTGTATAGCTGTACTTCGATTATTGCGGACCCGAACTGGATCTCACATTCATATGAATTACCAATTCAAGCAAATGCAAGAATTCGATATCTCGGACAAGAGGAGCCCTGCCAAATAATGCAATCTGAACGCAACGGAATCAAAGTCGAATTTGAACAACCAGTGCGAGCCGTTACACCAGGTCAATCCATGGTTTTTTACAATGACGATATTTGTATGGGCGGTGCAGTAATTGACAGCACTCAACCATAAAGCCAGGCCATGTTGGTAATTGGAATTACGGGAGGAATAGGTAGTGGTAAAACAACTGCTACGAACCGATTTAAAGAGTTAGGAGTTCCGGTAATTGACGCCGATATTGTTGCTCGTCAAGTTGTAGAGCCTTGCAAACCAGCACTTCAGCAAATCATTGAAACGTTCGGGGATAAAGTCATCGACGTGGAAGGCCATTTAGATCGAAGTGCACTACGACAAATCGTATTTTCGGACTCCGAACTAAAAAGAAAACTTGAAAACATTGTGCATCCACGGATTCACGAAGAAATTCATAGTCAGTTGGATCAAATTTCCGCAGCTTACGCTATTGTCGTTATCCCTTTGCTCGTCGAAGGAAAGCGAAATTACAAACTCGACCAGGTCTTAGTAATTGATGTACCGCCCGAACTACAGCAGAACAGAGTTACGGTCCGCGACCGACAATCGGGGTCTCAAGTCAAGCGTATTCTCAAGGCGCAAGCAACACGTGAGGAACGAATTGCTATTGCTGACGACATCATAGACAATTCTGGTTCGTTGGACAATTTGTACGAACAAGTTGATGCCCTGCACTTACGATACCTTGAACTAGCTAGGCATTCAAAGAGTAAATCCGGTTTATGAAGCGTTCGGATCTGCGATTTAAGTTGGATGAGATTGCCAACAAATTTGAGCAGAATTCAAAGATTTTTAGCGATAGTGCTTGGGAACTTCAGGATCGTTTGAAGGACATTCGCATCCTACCTGAGTCAATTCTAGAAATTGGCTGTCGAACTGGAGCTTTAAGTGCGTACCTTTGCGAACAAATTCCAACAGCTCTATTCGTGGCAATTGATGAATCGAAGAATATGGTTTCAGTAGCGAATCGGAAGTTATCGCAGAAGTGTATATGCTTTGCAGTAGCGGATTGTGATACCCTGCCGATTGCTTCGGAATCATTTGATTTGATCGTCTCAAACTTATCGTCCTCATATTATGCTCCTGAAGATTTCCTGAATGAATGTCGTCGACTTTTAAAACATGATGGCGTTCTTATGTTTACTATGCTCGGTCTAGGCAGCTTCAAGGAATTAAATGTTCAGTACGATTTTTATGATATGCATACAATCGGTGATCTGTTAATGTCAACTGGTTTTTCAGATTCAGTCGTTGACGTTGAGAAATTCACAAACGAATTTACAGATTGGCAGTCACTTATGTATGACTTGGAAGCTTCCGGCTTGTTGTTTGAAAACATAAACGATACTTTAGCCAAAGGCCTAGAGAAGTCGCAATCTGAATCAACAAATGAACAAAACAATTACCAAATGAGCTATGAAATCGTCTACGGATTAGCCTGGCGAAAGGATACATTTGGCGGCTCTACAAGTGTTCCTTTCTTTTCAAATTGACAACTATGCTTCTTTTGGAACTTTAAGCGAGGTACTGTTTTCGCATTGAATTTTCACAACCAAGATTCTTGGTTCAGAAGAATTCAAAATCGTTGAAGATCGGTTTTAGGTTGAGCCTGCTAAAGAAGCAAATTTGAAGACCAATCCAAATGATTTCACAATGAAAATCATCAAGCAGACAGGAAACTTAGATTAGTCATAGAGCTCAACATTAAGGCTCTTTTTGGCTATGATTAGCTCGATCACGTTTTCATAGTTTATTTTGGGTACAGTAAGTAGAATTTACATGTAGAGAGATGAAGTAATGGCTAATATTTCCACGACCATCAAAAACCTTGTAAAGCCGGTGGCGATTAATTCTTTGCTTGCATGGGAGTATCTTGAGTCGGGAGTCACATACAACCCAAATTCAAAATCAGTCCAGCAAAATCCCTACGACACCTACGAAAAACTTCGATTAAAGGATCCGGTGCATCGTATGAGGTTAATGAGAGCGTGGACTCTAGTACGCTACGAGGACGTAGATACAGTACTGCGTAATCATAAACAATTCTTGTGCGAACATCGTAACGAAGGCTATACCGAGGTACGCTCGATGCTTGACTTTGATCCGCCGCAGCACACGAGAATTCGTTCGCTAGTTTCGAAGGCATTTACTGCACGAAGGCTAGCTGAGCTAGAACCAGCTATCCTAAAAGCCAGTGAATCGTTGATAGATGAAATCGGTGATCGGAAGTCCTTCGATTTAATTGATGAAATCGCTCATCCGTTACCTGTGATTGTAATTGCCAAAATGTTAGGAGTGCCGACTGAGGATATGGACCGCTTCAAATCATGGTCAGATATCGTTGCGATGCAAGTAGAACCGATTTTGGATGACGCGAACATTTTGATACTGAATCAAGGCATGAATGAACTTCTCGAATACTTTGAAGAAAAAATCGAAGAACGCCGAAGCAAACCTCGAAACGATATTCTCAGCGCTCTCATTAAAGCTGAAGAAGATGGGGATAGATTGAGCCGCGACGAACTTTTGGGGACTTTAATTTTACTGTTAGTCGCCGGTAACGAGACAACCCGTAATCTAATTGGTAACGGGATGCATGCTCTGCTGAAACATCCAGACCAGATGCAGTGGCTGAGAGACAATCCCAACAAAATTGATGTCGCTGTAACAGAAATGTTACGCTACGATAGTCCGGTTCAACTTGACAGTCGGATGGTCAAAGAGGATTTCGAGCTTCATGGAAAACAAATTCGTGCTGGAGATATGATAATTTGTGTGATTGGTGCGGCGAATCGCGATCCGGACGTATTTGTCAATTCGAATCAACTTGATTTTTCTCGCCCCAAAAAAGCCCATTTGGCATTTGGACGTGGTATTCACTATTGTCTTGGTTCTGTCTTGGCCATGGTGGAAGCGCGTGCAGTCTTTAAGGGCTTGCTTGCTCGATTCCCAAACATTCGGCTACAGACGGAACCGAAGCGAAGGGAACGGGTAGCACTGCGCGGACTAAAGGAATTGTGGGTTGAAGTTTCGAACTGAGAAATTCATTCGTTGAAATGACGTTCTGACAATGAGGCACCACAAGGTCTATCTTTATCTTAGCCAGAACTGAATTGAAGTCACCTGAGTTTGGATCTTGAATACATAAGTCCAAAATTACTTTAAGAAAACTTTGTAGGTAAAAAATTCTATGAACTTAATGTCGTCTCAAGATTACTGCGAATCATTGCGTGAGTACAATCCGAATGTTTATCTCCGTGGCTCCAAAGTAGATAGTGTAGTCACTCATCCTCAATTGCGTCCAGGAGTCAATGCGGTCGGCGCATCATATGATTTTGCTCGTTTGCCGGCTCATAAAGACTACGCTCTTGCCCAACAACATACGTCCGGCAAGACGGTCAATCGATTTGTTCACATCAATCGCAATTCAGATGATTTGCTATCCAAACTGGAATACGTACGAGCACTGTGCCAACTGACTGGATGTGCAATGCGATACTTGTCGATGGATGGACTTAATGCACTGTATCAATCAACTTACCGTATGGATACAGAACTAGGTACAGAATACAGTTCACGCCTGGTAGAACAAATGCACCGAATTCAAGACCGAGACTTAACAGTTGGAATTGCGATGACCGACGCCAAAGGCGATCGATCATTAAGACCAAATGAACAACCCAAACTAGATAGCCACGTTCGCATTGTCAACAAACGTCCTGACGGAATTGAAATTTCGGGTGTAAAAGCAATCGTTACAGCAGCTCCCTACGTTCACGAATTGTTTGTCTTACCTGGACGCAACATGACTTGGGCTGACAAGGATTTTGCTGTGGCGTGCCAAGTTCCAATTGATGCACCTGGTTTGACTATTGTCGCTCGACCGGCCGGACGCCCAGGTGATCCAACTGCGGAATTTAGCGGTCGTTTTGGACAGTCAACAGGGGTGTGCATTTTTGAAAATGTTTTTGTACCTTATGAGCGCGTCTATATGTGCGGGGAATGGGAATACTCGGAACATTTAACAAAAACGTACGCAAACCATCATCGGCACACCTGTATTGGTGCACGCGCGGGATTTGGGGATCTTCTGATCGGGGCATCGAGCATGATGATCGAAACAAATGGTCTTGATATCAATGCTGAACCTCATTTACGTGAATCGATGGTCGAACTGATAAAAGTCGTGGAGAGTTTCTACGCATGCGGAGTTTCAGCCTCGGCGTACTGTACAAGCACTGAAGCCGGTAATGTTGAACCAGACCCGGTTTACTCGAATCTAGGAAAGCTGATGCTAGCCAACTCGATATTTGATATGCATCGCATTGCAAATACGGTTTCCGGGGGAATTATCGTTACATTGCCTCATCCCGACGATGACCACAACCCCGATATTCAGGATAAATTAGACACACTCATGTCTACCAGTTCGGACATTCCACCCCGTCGACGCGCACAAGTATCTCGATTAATCGAAGACTTGACTGCTTCTCATTCAGGAGCTTGGTATTCAGTAATTAGTGTTCATGGTGGTGGATCACCTGAAGCCATGAAGCGCGAGATATTCAGGAAATATCCAATTGAAGAAAAAGCAGAATTTGTTCAACGTTTGATTGAACGAGGTTTTCATGCGAGCTCTAGTAGCGAAGGTTCACAACCCGGACAATGTTGCGATACAGGTTGCGAACCGCCCGAAAAGTCAACTATTCCAAAGCGTGAAAAATCAATTTCAGCTTATAAAGCGACCAACTAGCTGCCACAGCATATCCGCTCAGATTTTCCAAAGTGAAAGAATCTTTACAAGAAAATCGTGCCTGGTCAACATCAGTGACTGAGTCGCAACTGTGAGTCTATGAATTGACGAATTGGATCTCTCAATAGCTCTGACACCTGAAGATCGCCATAACCGTTTTCATCAGCAACTTCAAATAGATGTAAAGCATCTTCAGTCAAAATGTGTTGCAATCCTTCGCTGCTACTAAGCTCCGCGATATATCGAAGGTCTTTTCGAGCGTTTTTCACACTGAAAACGTATCCAGCGAAATTATCATCTTCAACAATACTTCCGATCATTCGCTGTAGCGCACCTGAATTGCTTGAACCCATGGAAATTGTTTGATAAAACTGATTCCAATCAATATTCAATTCGCTGGCTGCATGAAAGGTTTCAATGATGAGTCGAACCATGCTAAGGACTAGGTAATTACTGATCAATTTCGCTTTCCCACCTCTCCCGACAGGCCCATAGTGCTCAACTGACTTGCAAAATTGTTCAAGTACCGGTCTTACTCGTTGAAAAGCTTCGTCGCTGGCTCCAACAAAAGCACCCAATATTCCCATCTGCGCTTGAACCGTGCCTCCAGCTACTGGAGCTTCAGCAAACATTACATTTCGAGACTCAAGTCGTTTTGACAGCTTTAGAGTCTCTGAGACAGATGAAGTCCCCGTGTCTAAAACGAGGTGTCGACTATTTAGAGCTGACCAGACTTCGTCTATGACTAGCGATACTTCACGGGAGCTTGGCAAACACATTATTACAAGATCACTTGATTCAACAGCAGAATAGCTTGACGCACAAACTGTGGCTCCACTTTCTTGTAACTCGTCGATGTTTTTTCTCTTGCGGTGAAGTGTTACGTTTACTGCATACCCTGCTTGAAGCAAATTGGATGCCATCCCGCAGCCAATTGCGCCCAAACCGAAAAAAGCTATTCGTTCGTTCATAATCTGAACTTAGAGACTCCAGCCACCATCAACGACAAAAAACTGACCGGTTGCCATCTTTGATTCATCCGAGGCGAGATATACCACAATGGGTGCGATATCCTCTGCTTCCGCAAATTCTCCACTTGGTTGTCTAGTCAACATTTCTTTGTAAGCCTTTTCATAATCACCGCGAGCGTGAAGTCGCTCTTGCAGGGATGGGGTTAACACCGTTCCTGGACATACTGCATTGCACCGTATACCTTGAGTAAGGTAATCTCGAGCGATCGATTTGGTTAATCCAAGAACTGCGCCTTTTGTCGCTCCGTACACACATCGGTCGGTCGCTCCAGTCAATGCAGATGCCACACTTGCCATGTTGATGATCGAACCACCACCTTTGTTGATCATTGATGGTAAGAATGCTGCAATGACTCGAGCATGGCTTCGAACATTTATTTCGAACGATTGCTGCCAAATATCGTCATCCCCATCCATCACCGTACCATGAAAAACATACCCGGCACAATTAAAAACCACATCTGGCGTCGGAACAATTTCAGGTAGTTGTGAAATTGCGGCCGCATCCCGAACATCGAGTTGTAAGCAGCGTATGTTGCGATCCTCTTCACTTAAGCTGTCTAAAGAGGCTTGATTGATATCCGAAGCATACACAGTCGCCCCTTGTTGCGCCATCGCGAGCGCGCTTGCGCGACCAATTCCTGCACCAGCAGCGGTGATAAATACAGTTTTCCCAGTTAGTCGATCCATTCAAATCCTCCACTCAAACTGATCGAAATTTCTTATTGTTACACTAATGCTCAATAATATTACTGAACATTTGAATATAGCAACAAAGGGAATAATTTCTCATAGTTGTTCGGGTTTTCCTCCCGATTCCAATAAGCTTGAATCCTAGCTATCGATTGTGGATAGTTTGAATAGAATGAATTGAAAGAAAAGCCGTCGGTTAGAAAGATGAAGTTGCATATTTGCCATGAAAAAAATGCGCATCCAAGTCGCGTCAACAGAATGTACGGGCGAGAGATGAATTAGAATTTTGTCGATTCCTTGATTTATGTTCTAATGCAGACTCGCGATAAAGTCTTTCAGTAACCTGAGATTTTCCGAAAAGCGACAACAGCAGGAAGCATGTCTCAAAAGCTAAGCTCGTTCGGTTGAAAACCGTTCAGAAAACAGCTCCCAAGCTTGACGATAATCTTGTTCCCGGTCACATTTGGAAAATGGAGCTCGATATTCAATGGTTCGTTCAACTGGCTCGCCTGCAAGAGTGTTATCGATCACCTGTTGAGTCACCACAGCTTCTTCAAGATCTTTGATGTCTTCCCAGCCTAATGCGATATTGGCTTCAGTTCGAGCACTCGAATATAGGCTCCAATTATTGTCATTCTTAACCGCTTTGGACGGTGCTGCTTTGTATCCTAATTTGGATGTGTAGACAATACGGCCCTTTGCATCATACCAAGTGTCGTTTTCATATTTTTGTAATGTCGGAAACTGAATTCGATACATTGCGAGTAGTTCATCCAAAGTAAAGCCAAATACCATTGCGACGAGTACATCAATTTCGACTAGAGCTTGTCGGCGCATGCGTTCTGAACGTAGCGCCACATTTCTTTGCCAATGCGGTGTCAAATTGGAAAAGAATTCGCCGTCAATTTGCGGGTCTGTAATGGTCCATGCGTCGTGCTGGAATAACTCCAAATAGCTAACGCGATTGGTCGAGTCTAATGTCTTGGTTCGAGTCATGTCGACCTTGAGCTGACATAGTGACTCCCATAATTCACGAAAGTGCGAGCTAAGACAGCTCAAAATCAATGCTCTTACGATTAAGGCAGAGCGTAGCTGTACATTCATTTTAATTCCGAGTACGGGTAATATCTCTAATGTACTTTTAGTTACGTGGGTTACGCCAGAACACTTGGTGAAATAGTCCAACACAATTGAATTACAAAGTGCAGCAAATTCAACTGCAGCTTGACTGCTTCGAAAGACTACTGTATTACAGGTGTTTATACTCGCTACAGCTTTCGGCACCAAACATGAGATGAGAGTTCTCTCATTTGCGGGATTAACCATTTCTCGAAACAACACGCGATAGTATTGAGTAGTTTTGATTCGAATCTCGTCGTCATCGGTCCATGGTGTAGTTGGAGTTCGAGTGTCGTATTCGATGGTATTACAAGCCGGCACATAGTTCGTGCGTGGCAAATAGTCATCGGGTATATAGGTTAAATCCAAAGCATCGTAGTGAGAATTGACTAGACAGACAGCACGAGGTGTTTTTGCAAATGGATTGCCGACGAAAAAATGTGGGCCGGAGTAGATGAACTGTGCTGGCTCTTCTACGAACTGAGTATATCTACGAATGGTGCCGTCCTTTTGGGCACCTGTTTCATCCCAATGCCGGTAAACGTGAGCGTCTTCGTCTAAATTTCCTAGTCGATTTGGGATCTGTGCAAATTTTTTGATCACTGACAGCAGCTCAGTAGAATGTAATTCCAATATCGGAACTGTGTGCAGCTGCTGGCCGGCTCGATTGACGACTGCCGCGAAATCTTCAAGAATCAATTTATCAATCTTGATGACACGTGCTTTATGAGGCGAAGTGTTGTATTGGTTCTTTTTGTCTTTGATACCTGGGATGTCACCACTACCACTATGAAGATAGCTAGCGTCAATCGTCTTTGGCAGATAAAGATTCGAAATTAGATCAAAACCTAGCTCCTCCTTGGGCTTTGAATAAATGTTGACGGCAAATTGTGCCCTTCCGTCAACGTCATGGAATAGTTTCTTAACATTATGAAAGCGAAATTGGTAGCGTAGTCGAGGATAAGCTTCTTGCCGAAAGCTGTCGCCTTTGACTGTATCAAAAACATCTTTTGGATGGAGCAACCCGCTTGCACCCTTACGTCTCTTAAACAACCACCAACTCTGAGCGATAAAGGCTTTGTATAAATTGGGTTGCTGGCCTTTGAGGAATGGATAGTTTTGTTCTGAATTTAGAAATTGTTGGGTACACAGCATATAAGTTCCGTACTCAATTAATTTATCCTTTGCCTGTGGATGTTTTTGAAACAATGTCGGTCTTAAGGCTGTGACATTGCTTGCTGACATTTTATGAACCCAGATTTTCGGTTCAAACTCTGCCAGCACATCTTGTTCTTTGAATTCTAACTTGATCCAAGGAGGATTTCCGATTACAAGATCAAAGCCTCCTCTGCTCTCACCATCGTTCGATTTACTTAGAAAAATATCTGCAAACTCTAGCTCCCAATGAAAAAAGCGATACTTTCTAGCAAGTTTATGCGCCATCTTCAATCTTGGAATTTCTGTCAATAGGTCCTTGAAAGAAACAAAGCCCTGCTGCGCTTTGAGAAGTCGCAGTTTCTGAGCCAATTCTTTTCCTTCTTCGAATAGAAATAAATCGTCAAATTGAAGCTCTCGGTCATCCTTAATTCGAAACGACACCACTGTCATCAAGTCGTGAATATATTCGGCTCTCGTCGGGGGGGGGGCAATAGGCGGCCAATACCACATGGCACACCAGTAGTCCATCACCAGTTTGAGTATTTGGTATTCTGTTACAGGATGGTTTTCCTTCGTTGGATTAAAGCTTTCAAGATACCGATCTTTGGCAGAGTATTCCGTATGATTGTCGCCCTTGACTTCGGCGCCCCAAACTTCCATATGGTCTTGTGTGAGTTGCCTACTTTGCGCCAGTTGCGCGGCCTGTCGTTGCCACAGTACATCCAAAATGGATGAAATTCGTTGCAATTGATTCAGCTCATGTCCAGAACACGAATTTTTAAACTCTTTTTTTCTTTGGGTAAATAACTGTACGATCGAGGGTTCGAAAAACTGCTTTAACTTTTTGTCTGCTGTCTGGCTCAGCATATCTGGATGAGGTAAAAGAAAGTGGTAGATTCTATCTTCAGCTAGTCCAAGAGCTCGAGAGCGGCCTGAATTAATTCGAAATGAAGTCTTGTTGTACCAATTCTTGCGTGCAAGGTCAGTAGTGCGAAAAAACTCCCGACGCGCTCCGACCAGAGAATTTCCACAATAAACTTGAAATCCAAACCACGGTGCCAGTCCATCTTGATACATACAATTAAGACGCATCGATAACTCGCCTAATTCGGTGGCAACTGGATTTAGATCAACTCCAAATACGTTTCGGTCTGTGATGTAACGTTTGACTTTCTGTAGTTCACCAACATAGTCTTTGCGCTCGATTTTGAGCTTTCGTTCGCGCTGGCGTCGCGCAAGATAGGCCTCTGACAATTGATTGACCGCTTCATTGAGAAACGCCGCAGAACCCATGGCCGGTTCACAGACCGTCAGCTTCAATATCTCCGCGGCTGTCATCTCCTCGCGAATTACTTCTTTTAAGCTATATTTCACAACACACTGGGTCAGTGATTCTGGAGTATAAAAACTACCACTACTGGTTCTTTCTCGACCGGCCAGTCGATAGATAAATTGTCCTTTCGAATACTTTCGTAATATCGTTTTCTGCGGATCTTCGTATACTCGTTCGGCTTCATCATAGTCTTTTAAATCATCTACATTTACCAAATGCGCGACATCTAAAATGTCTGGAGTGGTTTTCTTTCGGCACACTTCATACAAGTCCTCCTTGGCGAAAAAACCTCGGTACGGAAGTAAGGTTTCATAGACCGACCCCAACTGGTTGATCCCCAAATGTGAATACGAAATGCGACCTCGTTTTTTGTGCACTTTACTTCCAGGGCGCGTCAGCGATAACAGTCGAATGACTCTTTGTAAGATGAAATTGCGAAACTTCACTTCGCTGAGAATTTCTAAGGACTGACGAGCAAATAATTTGTCATCCACAGCACGAATCTGAAACGATTCTGCATCAGCATGCAAATCCTCTTGGTGCTCAGTGCTTGGCTGAAGTCCTTCACGCACCAAGCGGAACAATTGCTCGATACTTTCATGTAGAAAATAGCCGTTGCGAGAACGTTCTGTGGTCAACTGAACCATTTCTAACTCGCGCAAACTTTCTAAACTATAGCCACTGACAAAGGTCTCTGAATTCATCGGCACATAACCCAAGTTCGGGCGTGCTTCTAGATACAGCAAAAACAACAAACGATACAGGTAGCGCAGACTTTCACGACTTAATTGACTGGCGAGCTGGTCATCAAGTCTGCCTTGCATTCGATTCTGCTGCAAAAACCAAATCGCTTCATTGCCAATCAATTCAATCGCCTCTCGCATCGCATACTTCAAATCGGTCGACACGCTATAAGCATGACGATGACTGTCCTGTTCCAAATCATCGAGAAAACCACTTGAGACTTGTTTCAACCCGATCCCTTTCGGGTGCAACATTAACACCATCGCAGCTAACGCGTATCGGTTTAGTCGATCGAAGATTTCAGTTAGATCAAATCGCAGATATTGTTGCATCGGCCATTTTGTACGATCAATCAATACCATCTGCGAGTACGACAAATGTAACACCCACCGAGGCGGATGAACTTGCGAAAATATATGATCATCAATCACACTCTGCCACGACCAAGCAACTGAATCTTCTAAAACTACTGGGAGTGGTTCGAACTGAACTTCATGAGGTCGCAAGGACAATGAATCCTCGTCACTGGCGTCCGCATCGAAGGCCACTAGAATCAAGAAACGGTCATAGCCGTTTTCGTCAACTTCTTTGTGAAAAATAGGAACTTCAACACTGTCAATAGACAAAGTTCTAGCAATGCATTGATATCCCAACTTGCTGAACAATTCACAATACCAGTCACGCTGCAGTGCCCAACGCTCGGCTTGGCTTCGTTCAGCTTGCTTGAACTTGGTAAGAAACTCACGGTAGCGTGGTGCTAACTTTCTAATTTCATCAACCAAATTCGTTGCCTTAACACCCGTCCCTGTCTGCTCAACCTCTTTGTTCCACTCGCGAATAGTGGCATCCAGCTTATTCGGAAAGATTACTGAAAAATAGTGATTACTATAAAATTCGTTGGCGTTCGTTAAACCTTGAACTTCTGGCATTAGGATTTGTTACCTCAACTTGTCTTCACATAGATTAACTTTGTCGGCTCCTTGATTTATGGCCTACTAATGCAGACTCGCGATAAAGTCTTTCAGTGACCTCAAAATTTTCCGAGGCGACAACAGAAGGAAGCATGCCTTAAGAGCTAGGTTCGTTGGCTAAAAAATCGATCAGTAAACAGCTCCCAGGCCTGACGATAATCTTGTTCCCGGTCACATTTCGAAAATGGAGCTCGATATTCAATGGTTCGCTCAACTGGCTCGCCTGCAAGAGTATTGTCGATCACTTGTTGAGTCACCACAGCTTCCTCAAGATCTTTGATGTCTTCCCAGCCTAATGCGATATTGGCTTCAGTTCGAGCACTCGAATATAGGCTCCAATTATTGTCATTCTTAACCGCTTTGGACGGTACTGCTTTGTAGCCTGATCTAGATGTGTAGACTATGCGACCGTTTGAATCATACCAAGTGTTGTTTTCATATTTTTGTAATGTCGGAAACTGAATTCGATACATTGCGAGTAGTTCATCTAAAGTAAAGCCAAATACCATTGCGACTAGTACATCGATTTCGACTAGTGCTTGGCGGCGCATGCGTTCTGAGCGTAGCGCGACATTTCTTTGCCAATGCGGTGTCAGTTTGGAAAAGAATTCAGCGTCAATTTGCGCATCTGTGACCGTCCAATCGTCGAGCTGGAAAATTTCAAACAGGGGTACACGATGCACCGAATTTGATGGGTTAGTTCGAGTCATGTCGACCTCGAGCTGACATAGTGACTCCCATAATTGACGAAAGTGCGAGCTAAGACAGCTCAAAATCAATGCTCTTACGATTAAGGCAGAGCGTAACTGTACATTCGTTTCACTTCCGAGTACGGGTAATTGCTCCACTGTACTTTTAATTACGTGGGTTACGCCAGAACATTTAGTGAAATAGTCCAACACAATTGAATTACAAAGTACAGCAAATTCAACAGCTGCTTTACAGCTTCTAAAGACCACTGTGGTGCACGCTTCTATATTCGCTACAGCTTTCGGCACCAAACTTGATATGAGAGTTCTCTCAGATGCAGGATGAACCCTGCTACGAAACAACACGCGATAAAATTGAGTCGTCTTGAGAGGAATTTCGCCGTCGTCAGTCCATGGTGTAGTTGGAGTTCGGGCCTCGTAGTCAATGGCATTACAAGCCGGCACATAATTCGTACGTGGCAAATAGTTGTCAGGAATGTTTGCTAGATCCAAAATATCGTAATGTGATTTGGCTAGACAGACAGCACGAGGTGTTTTTGCAAATGGATTGCCGACGAAAAAATGTGGGCCGGAGTAGATGAACTTAGTTGGCTCTGAGACGAACTGAGTTTGTCTACGAATGGTGCCGTCTTTTTGGGCACCCGTTTCATGCCAATGCGAGTAAAAGTGAACATCTTCACCTAAATTTCCTAGTCGATTTGGGATCTGTGCAAATGTTTTGATCACCGATAGCAGCTCAGTAGAATGTAATTCCAAGATCGGTACTTTGTGCAGCTGCTGTCCGGCTCGATTCACGAATGCTGCGAAATCTTTAAGGATCAATTTATCAATCTTGATTACACGTGCTTTATGAGCTGAGCTGTCGTATTGGTTGTTTTTATCTTTGAGGCCTGGGATATCACCACTACCACTATGAAGATAGCTAGCGTCAATCGTCTTTGGCAGATAAAGATTTGAAATTAGGTCAAAACCTAGCTCCTCCTTGGGCTTTGAATAAATGTTGACGGCAAATTGTCTTGAGTTGCCAACGTCAAGGAATAGTTTCAAAGCATTATGAAATCGAAAATGGTAGCGTAGTCGAGGATAAGCTTCTTGCCGAAAGCTGTCGCCTTTGACTGTATCAAAAACATCTTTTGGATGGAGCAATCCGCTCACCCCCTGTCTTTTCGACAGCCACCAACTATGAACGATAAAGGCTTTGTATAAGTTGGTCATTTGGCCTTTGAGGAGTGGACAATTGTGTTTTGAATTTAAGAATTGTTGGTAACAAAGCATATAAGTTCCATACTCTATTAACTCATCCCTCGCCTGTGGGTGCTTTTGAAACAAACTCGGTCTTAAGGCTGTAACATTACTTGCTGACAATTTACGAACCAGGATTTTCGGTTCAAACTCTGCCAGCATATCTTGTTCTTTGAATTCTAACCGGATCCAGGGAGGATTTCCTATGACAAGGTCAAAGCCTCCTCGAATCTTACCATCGTTCGTTTTGCTAAGAAAAATATCTGCAAACTCTAGCTCCCAATGAAAATAGCGATACTTTTTGGCAAGTTTATGCGCCAGTTTCAATCTTGGAACTGCTGTCAATAGGTCGTTGAAAGAAACATAGTCTTGCTGCTGTTTGAGAGCTCGTAGTTTTTGCTCTAAATCTTTGCCCTCTCCGGATACAATTAAATCCTCAAATTGAAGCTCTAGGTCGTCCTTACTTCGAAACGATACCACTGTCATCAAGTCTTGAATGTATTCGGCTCTAGTGGGTGGCAATGCATCAGCCTGGGCCGGCCAGTACCACATAGCACACCAGTAGTCCATCACCAGTTTGAGTATCTGGTATTCTGTTATAGGATGGTTTTTCTTCGTTAGATTAAAGCGTTCAAGATACCGATCTTTGTCAGAGTATTCAGTTAGTTTGTTGCCCTTGACTTCAGCGCCCCAAACTTCCATATGGTCTTGTGTGCCTTGCCGACTTTGCGCCAGTTGCGCGGCCTGTTGTTGCCACAGTACCTCCAAAATGGATGTAATTCGTTGCAATTGATTCAGCTCATGTGCAGAAAATGCTTTTTTGAACTCTATTTTTCTTTGGGTAAATAACTGTACGATCGAGGGCTCGAGAAACTGCTTTAACTTTTTATTCGCTGTATAGCTCAGCATATCTGGATGAGGCGCAAGAAAGTGATAGATACTTTCTTCGGCACGCATGAATTCGGCTACTACAAAATCTCGAGATCTATCTGTATTGACTCGAAATGAAGTCTTGTTGTACCAGTTCTTGCGTGCAAGTTCAGTCCTTAGAAAAAACTCCCGACGCGCCCCTACCAGGGAATTTCCACAATAAACTTGAAAACCAAACCACGGTGACTGTCCATCTTGATACATACAATTAAGACGCATCGATAACTCACCTAACTCGGTGGCGACTGGATTCAGATCGACTCCAAATACGTTTCGGTCGGTGATGTAACGTTTGACTTTCTGTAGTTCATCCACATAGTTTTTGCGCTCGATTTTGAGCCTTCGTTCGCGTTGCCTTCGCTCAAGATAGACTTCAGCCAATTGATTGACTGCCTCATTGATAAACGCTGCAGAACCCATAGCCGGTTCACAGACCGTCAGCTCCAATATTTCAGCAGCCGTCATCTCCTCGCGAATTACTTCTTTTAAGCTATATTTCACGACACACTGGGTCAGTGATTCAGGAGTATAAAAACTACCACTACTGGTTCTTTCTCTACCGGCCAATCGATAGATAAATTGTCCTTTTGAATACTTTCGTAAAACTGTTTTCTTCTTATCTTCATATACACGTTCAGCTTCCTCATAGTCTTGCAAATCATCCACATTTACCAAATGCGCGACATCTAAGATGTCAGGAGTGGCGTTTTTTCGGCACACTTCATACAAGTCCTCCTTGGCGAAAAAACCTCGGTATGGAAGTAAGGTTTCATAGACCGACCCCAACTGGTTGATCCCCAAATGTGAATACGAAATGCGACCTCGTTTCTTGTGCGTTTTACTTCCAGGGCGCGTCAGCGATAAGAGTCGAATAACTCTTTGTAAGATGAAGTTACGAAACTTCACTTGGCTGAGAATTTCTAAGGACTGACGAGCAAATAATTTGTCATCCACCGGCCGAATCTGAAACGATTCTGCATCAAGATGTAAATCCTCTTGGTGTTCAGTGCTCGGCAGATGTCCTTCACGCACCAAGCGGAACAATAGATTGATGCTTTCATGCATAAAATATCCGTTGCGAGAACGTTCTGTGGTCAACTGAACCATTTCTAACTCGCGCAAACTTTCTAAACTATAGCCACTGACAAAAGTCTCTGAATTCATCGGCACATAGCCTAAGTTCGGGCGTGCTTCTAGATACAGCAAAAACAACAAACGATACAGGTAGCGCAGACTTTCACGACTTAGTTCCGTGGCGAGCCGATCATCCTGTTGACCTAGCTTTCCTTCGCGTTGCAAATACCAAATCGCTTCATTGCCAATCAATTCAATCGCCTCTCGCATCGCATACTTCAAATCGGTCGACACACTATAGGCATGACGATGACTGTCTTGTTCCAAATCATCAAGAAAACCACTGGAAGCCTGTCTCAACCCGATCCCCTTCGGGTGCAACATTAACACCATCGCAGACAACGCGTATCGGTTTAGTCGATCGAAGATTTCAGTTAGATCAAATCGCAGATATTGTTGCATCGGCCATTTTGTACGGTCAATCAATATCATCTGCGAGTACGACAAATGCAACACCCACCGAGGCGGATGAACTTGCGAAAAAATATGCTCATCGATCACGCGCTGCCAGGACCAATCAAGCAAATCCTCTGCAAATAGTGGATTTGGTTCGAACTGAACTTTATGAGGTCTCAAGGACAATGGATCTTCGTCACTCGCGTCCGCATCGAAGGCCGCTAGAATCAAAAAACGGTCATAACCACTTTCGTCAACTTCTTTGTGGAAAATAGGAACTTCAACACCATCAACAGACAAAGTTCGAGGAAAACATTCATAGCTGAGCTTGCTGAACAATTCACAATACCAATCACGCTGCAGTGCCCAACGCTCAGCTTGGCTTCGTTCAGCTTGCTTGAACTTGCTTAGAAACTCACGGTAAGATGGCGCTAACTTTCTAATATTAACAACTAGCTGCGTTACGTTGACACCTGTCCCCGTTTGTGCAGCTTCTTTGTTCCACTCGCGAATCGTGGCATCCAGTTTGTGCGGAAATATGACTGAAAAGTAGTGACTACTATAAAATTCGTTGGCATTCGTTAGACCTTGAACTTCAGACATTGGAATTTGATCCCCTCAACTTGACATCACACAGATTAACTTGATTGTCGACTAAGGATTCGAAAGCTTGCGCAAACGGGTAAAGGGAACCATGAATCGATAGCTTTACAATTAGCGATCTCGGTGACAGTTCGGCACTTGAAATACTGTCACACTCACTGCCTTATATAAAATGTGATCAAGGCTCTTCGACTAATCGAGTTAATCAGAAGGCTAGTCGTCAAAATTTAGAGTTCATAGCGCTGAACCTGCCAGAAATGTTCTTACATCAACATCTGACTCAGTTCTACTACCAAGTACAGCCCTACGCGTACTTGCGAACGCGCTTATGTAATCCAGTTTAGATTGTTGTTTAAGCAGTCGTATATGTACCAAGACTTTTACTACTGGACATCCTATTTTGCGAACGTCTACTTATCACCGTACTGATTAAGCTTGGATATGGCTCAAACTCCAAAGGCAAATCATTGGCGTGTTCGTCTAATCTAATTCTGGAAAAATAACAGAGGATGGTTTGGAACAAATGATTTGGTGGAGGTGGCGGGAATTGAACCCGCGTCCGTTAGCCCTCTACTCGCCGGCCACTACATGCTTAGTCTATCGAAATTTTTTTACACAGTTAGACTGAATAGACAAATCTAAAAGTGGTTGTCTCGTCAAAAGTTCGCTCACAGCTTAACAAGACGCTTACTGTAAACTAGCCTGGCTTATATGACCCCGATTCAAACCACCCAGACAAGGTAATCACGGAGCTTAGCAGCTAAGCCGCTAAGGCGTAGTTGTCGTCGTTGGCAACTATTGTATTGCAGCAAGATTAACGAGGCAGCTGCACCTCGACATGCTCCAACGGCTTTGTAACTCGCGTCGAAACCAAGTCACCCCCAATTGATCATTTTGCTAATATTGTAAGTAGTCTCGCTCGATATTTCAATCAAACTGAGCTGTCGCAGTCTATCAGAAGTAGATTATGTGTCCGATTCTGTCATATATGAGCAACAGATTTTGAATTTGAGGATTTACTTCTATCCAAAATAAGGGGAAGGATTGGCTCACAAGCTGTGATCATTCACCGCTGTCGCACGACAAACATCGATCATGACTTCGCTACGCTCGCTAGAAAACCGATCAGAAAATACGTCCCAAGCCTGACGATAATCTTGTTCCCGGTCACATTTCGAAAATGGAGCTCGATATTCAATGGTTCGTTCAACTGGCTCGCCTGGAAGAGTGTTATCGATGACTTGTTGAGTCACCAGACCTTCTTCAAGCTCTTTGATGTCTTCCCAACCTATTGCGATATTGTTCTCAGTTCGAACATTCGTGTATACGCTCCAATTGGTGTCAGTCTTAGTCGCTTTGGATGGTACTGCTCCGTATCCTAGTCTGGATGTGTAGACAATACAACCCTTGGCGTCATACCAAGTGTCGTTTTCATATTTTTGTAACAACGGAAACTGAATTCGATACATTGCGAGTAGTTCATCCAAAGTAAAGCCAAATGCCATTGCTACTAGTACATCGATTTCGACTAGAGCTTGTCGGCGCATGCGCTCTGAACGTAGCGCGACATTTCTTTGCCAATGCGGTGTCAGCTGGAAAAAGAATTCAGCGTCAATTTGCACATCTATGACCGTCCAAGCGTCGATCTGAAACAATTCAAATAAAGGTACACGATGAACTGAATTGAATGTCTTGGTTCGAGTCATGTCGACCTTGAGCTGACATAGTGTTTCCCATAATTCACGAAAGTGCGAGCTAAGACAGCTCAAAATCAATGCTCTTACGATCAAGGCAGAGCGTAGCTGTAGATTCGTTTCACTTCCGAGTACGGGCAATTGATCCAATGTACTTTTAATTACGTCGTTTACGCCAGAACATTTGGTGAAATAGTCCAACACAATTGAATTACAAAGTGCAGCAAATTCAACAGCAGCTTTACAGCTTCGAAAGACCACTGTGGTACACGTGCCTATACTCGCTACAGCTTTCGGAACCAAACTTGAGATGAGAGTTCTCTCAGATGCGGGATGAATCATTCTTCGAAACAACACGCGATAAAATTGAGTCGTTTTGAGAGGAATTTCATCGTCATCGGTCCATGGTGTATTTGGAGTTCGGGTGTTGTAGTCGATGGCAGCCGGCACATAGTTCGTGCGGGGTAAGTAGTTGTCGGGAATCATTGATAGATCCAAAGTATCGTAATGGGCTTTAGCTAGACAGACAGCACGAGGTGTTTTTGCAAATGGATTGCCGACGAAAAAATGTGGGCCGGAGTAGATGAACTTTGTTGGCTCTGACACGAACTGAGTTTGTCTACGAATGGTGTCATCCCTTTGGGCTTTCGTTTCATTCCAATGCCCGTAAACGTGAACATCTTCGCTTAAATTTCCTAGTCGATTTGGGATCTGTGCAAATGTTTTGATCACTGACAGCAGCTCAGTAGAATGTAATTCCAATATAGGAACTTTGTGCAGCTCCTGTCCGGCTCGATTCACGAATGCTGCGAAATCTTTAAGGATCAATTTATCAATCTTGATTACACGCGCTTTGTGAGCTGAGCTGTCGTGTTGGTTCTTTTTATCTTTGATACCTGGGATGTCACCACTACCACTATGAAGATAGCTACCGTCAACCGTCTTTGGCAGATAAAGATTCGAAATTAGGTCAAAACCTAGCTCCTCTTTGGGTTTTGAGTAAATGTTGACGGCAAATTGTCTTGAGGAGTTAACTTCAGGGAATAGTTTCAAAGCATTATGAAATCGAAAATGGTAACGTAGTCGAGGATAAGCTTCTTGACGAAACGAGTCGCCTTTGACTGAATCAAAAACACCTTTTGGATGGAGCAATCCGCTCACCCCCTGTTTTTTTGAAAACCACCAACTCTGACCGATAAAGGCTTTGTATAAATTGTTTTTCTGGTCTTTGAGGAATGGATAGTTTTGATTTGAACTCAAAAATTGTTGGTAACACAGCATGTCGGTTCCGCGCTCTATTAACTCATCCCTCGCCTGTGGGTGCTTTTGAAACAAACTCGGCCTTAAGGCAGAAACATGGCTCGCTGACATTTTACGAACCCAGATTTTCGGCTCAAACTCTGCCAGCACGTCTTGTTCTTTGAATTCTAACCGGATCCAGGGAGGATTTCCTATGACAAGGTCAAAGCCTCCTCGAATCTTACCATCGTTCGTTTTGCTAAGAAAAATATCTGCAAACTCTAGCTCCCAATGAAAATAGCGATACTTTTCAGCAAGTTCATGCGCCATCTTCAATCTTGGAATTTCTGTCAATAGGTCGTTGAAAGAAACATAGCCCTGCTGCGCTTTGAGAGCTCGCAGTTTCTGAGCCAATTCTTTCGCTTTTTTGGATAGAAATAAGTCATCAAATTGAAGCTCTAGGTCGTCCTTACTTCGAAACGATACCACTGTCATCAGGTCTTGAATGTATTCGGCTCTAGTCGGTGGCAATGCATCAGCCTGGGCCGGCCAGTACCACATAGCACACCAGTAGTCCATCACCAGTTTGAGTATCTGGTATTCTGTTATAGGATGGTTTTTCTTCTTTGGATTAAAGCGTTCAAGATACCGATCTTTGTCAGAGTATTCCGTCTGTTTATTGCCCTTGACTTCAGTGCCCCAAACTTCCATATGGTTTTGTGTGCCTTGCCGACTTTGCGCCAGTTGCTCTGTCTGTCGTTGCCACAGTACATCCAAAATGGATGAAATTCGTTGCAATTGATTCAGCTCATGGCCGGAGTACGAATTTTTAAACTGATTTTTTCTTTGGGCAAATAACTGTACGATCGAGGGCTCGAGAAACTGCTTCAACTTCTTATCTGCTGCATGGCTTAGCATATCTGGATGGGGTACAAGAAAGTGGTAGATTCTATCTTTGGCTAGTCCAAGAGCTCGAGAGCTGCATGAATTAATTCGAAATGAAGTCTTGTTGTACCAATTCTTGCGGGCAAGGTCAGTAGTTTGAAAAAACTCCCGAAGCGCCCCTACCAGGGAATTCCCACAATAAACTTGAAATCCAAACCACGGCGACTGTCCATCTCGATACATACAATTAAGACGCATGGATAACTCACCTAACTCGATGGCGACTGGATTTAGATCGACTCCAAATACGTTTCGGTCGGTGATGTAACGTTTGACTTTCTGTAGTTCATCGACATAGTCTTTGCGCTCAATTTTTAGCTTTCGCTCGCGTTGTCTTCGTACAAGATAGGCCTCCGCCAATTGATTGACCGCCTCATTGATAAACGCAGCAGAGCCCATGGCCGGTTCACACACCGTCAGTTTCAATATTTCCGCGGCTGTCATATCTTCACCAATTCGCTCTTTCAAACTATATTTCACGACACACTGGGTCAGTGATTCAGGGGTATAGAAACTACCACTACTCGTTCTTTCTCTACCTGCTAGACGATAGACAAATTGTCCTTTTGAATACTTTCGTAATATTGTTTTCTTCTTATCTTCATATACACGTTCGGCTGCATCATAGTCTTCCAAATCATCCGCATTCACCAAATGCGCGACATCTAAAATGTCAGGAGTAGTATTTTTTCGACACACTTCATACAAGTCCTCCTTGGCGAAAGAACCTCGGTATGGTAGTAAGGTTTCATACACCGACCCTAACTGGTTGATTCCCAAATGCGAATACGAAATGCGACCTCGTTTCTTGTGTGCTTTACTATCCGGTCTCGTTAAAGATAACAGTCGAATGACCCTTTGTAAGGTGAAGTTACGAAACTTCACTTCTTTCAGTATGGGTAAGGACTTCCGAGCAAATAATTTGTCATCCACTGGACGAATCTGGAACGATTCTGCATCAACATGTAGATCCTCTTGGTGCTCAGTGCTTGGCTGAAGCCCTTCACGCACCAAGCGGAACAATTGATTGATACTTTCATGCAGAAAATAGCCGTTGCGAGAACGTTCTGTGGTCAACTGAACCATTTCCAACTCGCGTAAACTCTCCAAACTATAGCCACTGACAAAGGTCTCTGAATTCATCGGCACATAGCCCAAGTTAGGGCGCGCTTCTAGATATAGCAAAAACAACAAACGATACAGGTAGCGTAGACTTTCACGACTTAATTTCGTGGCGAGCCGATCATCCTGTTGACCCAGCTTTCCCTCGCGCTGCAAAAACCAAATCGCTTCATTGCCAATGCATTCAATTGCTTCTCGCATGGCATACTTCAAATCGGTCGACACACTATAGGCATGACGATGACTGTCTTGTTCCAAACCATCCAGAAAACCACTAGTACCCTGTCTCAAACCGATCCCCTTCGGGTGCAACATGAGCACCATCGCAGCTAATCCGAATCGGTCTAGTCGATCGAAGATTTCACTTAAATCAAAACGCAAATATTGTTGCATCGGCCATTTTGTACGGTCAATCAATACCATCTGCGAGTACGACAGCTGTAACACCCACCGCGGCGGATGAACTTGCGAGAATATATGCTCATCAAGTACGCTCTGCCACGACCAATCAAGCAAATCCTCTGCGACTACTGGACCTGGTTCGAACTGAACTTTATGAGGTCGCAATGACAATGGATCCTCGTCACTGGCGTCCGTATCGTAGGCTGCTAGAATCAAAAAACGGTCGTAGCCGTTTTCGTCAACTTCTTTGTGAAAAAGAGGAACTTCAACACCGTCAATAGACAAAGTTCCAGGAGAGCATCTATATCCAAACTTACTTAACAATTCACAATACCAGTCACGTTGCAGTGCCCAACGCTGAGCTTGTTTTCGTTCAGTTTGCTTGAACTTTTGTAGAAATTCTCGGTAAGCTGGCGCTAACTTTCGAATTTCATCAATCAGTTGCGTTGCATTGACTCCCGTTCCCTTTTGCGCAACTTCTTTGTTCCACTCGCGAATAGTGGCATCCAGTTTATGCGGGAAGATGACTGAAAAATAGTGACTACTATAAAATTCGTTGGTGATCGTTAGACCTTGAACTTCGGGCATCAGGATTTGTTTCCTTAACTTGTTATCACACAGATAAACTTGATTGTCAGGTAAGGATTCGAAAGACTACACAAACGGGCAAAGGTAACCATGAATCAATATACACTTAGTTATCCCGCTGACAGTCCGGCACTTGAAATACTATCGCACCTACTGCTGAATCTAAAATGCGATCAAGGCTCTTCGACAAAGAGAGTTGATCAGAAGCCTAGTCTTAAATAAAACACTAGAGTTCATAGTGGTGAACCTGCCAGAAATGTTCTTTCATCAACATCTGACCCAATTCCACTATCAAGTTCAGCTCTAGGCGTACTTGCGAATGCGCTTAGATAATCCAGTTTAGATTGCTGTTTATGCAGTCGTATATGTACCAAGACTTTTTTTTACTGGACATCCAATTTTGCGAACGTCCACTTATCACAGTACTGATCAAGCTTGGATATTACTCAAACTCCAAATGCAATCTATACACGTGTTCGTCAGATCTAAATCTGGAAAAATAACAAAGGATGGATTGGAACAAATAACATATGGAGATAATGAATGATAGACTTGACAAAACCTATAAAGAAAAAGAAATACTTAGTACACTTGCGTTGACCGAAGAGAGGCTAAGGTTATTGCTAAGGAAAGCAAGAAAGAAAATGTATCGACCGCGGAATTCTTACGAGTAGCTTTAGCCTACGGATTTGATTCCGCAAAAAAAGAATTTGAACAAAGAAACGAACAAAAAACTAGTTCGTTATTTATGGAAGATGTGGGAGAATTTTACGATTTGGGATAAGAGTAATCATTTGAAGTAAATTAACATGCGGAGCTCTAAATCATGAAGATGATTTGGTGGAGGTGGCGGGAATTGAACCCGCGTCCGTTAGCCCTCTACTCGCCGGCCACTACATGCTTAGTCTATCGAAATTTTTTTACACAGTTAGACTGAATAGACAAATCTAAAAGTGGTTGTCTCGTCAAAAGTTCGCTCACAGCTTAACAAGACGCTTACTGTAAACTAGCCTGGCTTATATGACCCCGCTTCAAACCACCCAGACAAGGTAATCACGGAGCTTAGCAGCTAAGCCGCTAAGGCGTAGTTGTCGTCGTTGGCAACTATTGAATTGCAGCAAGATTAACGAGGCAGCTGCACCTCGACATGCTCCAACGGCTTTGTAACTCGCGTCGAAACCAAGTCACCCCCAATTGATCATTTTGCTAATATTGTAAGTAGTCTTGTTCACAGTTTCAATCAAATTAAGGTGTCGTAATCTATCAGAAGTAGATTATGTGTCTGATTCTGTCATATATGAGCAATAGATTTTGAATTTGAGGATTTATTTCTTTCCAAAAAAGGGAAAGAATAGGCTGAGAAACTGTGGTTATCTACCGCTGTGCACGACGAACATTGCCATGACTTCGCTACGCTCGTTGGCTGGAAAACCGATCAGAAAACACCTCCCAAGCCTGACGATAATCTTGTTCTCGGTCACATTTTGAAAATGGAGCTCGATATTCAATGGTTCGCTCAACAGGCTCGCCTGGAAGAGTGTTGTCGATCACTTGTTGAGTCACCACACCTCCCTCAAGATCTTTGATATCTTGCCAGCCTAATGCGATATTGGTCTCAGATCGAACACGAGTGTATAGGCTCCAATTGTTGTCAGTCTTCGCTGCTTTGGCTGGTACTGTTCTGTATCCTAATCTGGATGTGTAGACAATACGACCATTTGTATCGTACCAAGTGTCGTTTTCATATTTTTGTAATGTCGGAAATTGAATTCGATACATTGCTAGTAGTTCATCCAAAGTAAAGCCAAATGCCATTGCGACTAGGACATCGATTTCGACTAGTGCTTGTCGGCGCATGCGCTCTGAACGTAGCGCGACATTTCTTTGCCAATGCGGTGTCAAATTGGAAAAGAATTCAGCGTCAATTTGCGGGTCTGTAATGGTCCATGCGTCGTGCTGGAATAACTCCAAATAGCTAACGCGATTGATCGAATCTAATGTGTTCGTTCGAACTAAGTCGACCTTAAGCTGACTAAGTGACTCCCATAATTCACGAAAGTGCGAACTAACGCAGCTCAACATCAATGCTCTAACGATTAAGGCAGAACGCAGCTGTAAATTCAATAAATCCGTATTTCCCCCCCCCCCCTCCGAGTACGGGTAATTTATCCAATGTTTTTTTATTTGCGTTGGTTACGCCAGAACATTTGGTGAAATAGTCCAACACAATTGAATTACAAAGGCCAGCAAATTCAACTGCAGCTTTACAGGTTCGAAAGACCACAGTGGTACACGCGTTTATACTCGCTACAGCTTTCGGCACCAAACTTGATATGAGAGTTCTCTCATTTGTGGGGTTAACCATTTGTCGAAACAACACACGATAGTATTGAGTCGTTTCAATAGGATTCTCGTCGTCATCGATCCATGGTGTAGTTGGAGTTCGGGCATCGTAGTCGATTTCGTTACAAGCCGGCACATAGTTCGAACGTGGCAAATAGTCATCGGGAATTATGGATAGATCCAAAGCATCGTAGTGGCTATTGGCTAGGCAGACAGCACGAGGTGTTTTTGCAAATGGATTGCCGACGAAAAAATGTGGGCCGGAGTAGATGAACTGTGTTGGCTCTGTGACGAACTGAGTTTGTCGACGAATGGTGCCGTCCCTTTGGGCACCTGTTTCATGCCAATGCGAGTAAACGTGAACGTCTTCGTCTAAATTTCCTAGTCGATTTGGGATCTGTGCAAATTTATTGATCACTGACAGCAGCTCAGTAGAATGTAATTCCAATATCGGAACTTTGTGCAGCTGCTGGCCGGCTCGATTGACGACTGCCGCGAAATCTTCAAGAATCAATTTATCAATCTTGATTACACGTGCTTTATGAGGCGAAGTGTTGTATTGGTTCTTTTTGTCTTTGATACCTGGGATGTCACCACTACCACTATGAAGATAGCTAGCGTCAATCGTCTTTGGCAGATAAAGATTCGAAATTAGATCAAAACCTAGCTCCTCCTTGGGCTTTGAATAAATGTTGACAGCAAACTGTGCCCTTCCGTCAACGTCATGGAATAGTTTCTTAACATTATGAAAGCGAAATTGGTAGCGTAGTCGAGGATAAGCTTCTTGACGAAAGCTGTCACCTTGGACTGTATCAAAAACATCTTTTGGATGGAGCATTCCGCTCGCACCCCCCCCCCTTCTTAAAAACCACCAACTTTGACAGATAAAGGCTTTGTATAAATTGGGTTGCTGGCCTTTGAGGGATGAATAGTTTTGTTCTGAATTTAAAAATTGTTGGTAACACAGCATATAAGTTCCGTGTTCAATTAACTCATCCTTCGCGTCTGGGTGTTTTTGAAACAATGTCGGTCTTAGAGCTGAAACATGGCTTGCTGACATTTTACGAACCCAGATTTTCGGTTCAAACTCTGCCAGCACATCTTGTTCTTTGAATTCTAACTTGATCCAGGGCACATTTCCTATGACAAGATCAAAGCCTCCTCGGCTCTCACCATCGTTCGTTTCGCTTAGAAAAATGTCTGCAAACTCTATCTCCCAATGAAAAAATCGATACTTTGTCGCAAGTTCATGCACCATCTCCAATCTTGGAACTGCTGACAATAGGTTCTTCAAAGAAACATAGCCCTGCTGCTGTTTGAGAGAACGCAGTTTCTGCGTCAGTTCTTTTTTTTCTGTAGATAGAAATAAATCCTCAAATTGAAGCTCTCTGTCATCGTTTCTTCGAAACGACACCACTGTCATCAAGTCTTGAATGTATTCGACTCTAGTCGGTGGCAATACCTCAGCTTGGGCCGGCCAGTACCACATGGCACACCAGTAGTCCATCACCAGTTTGAGTATCTGGTATTCTGTTACAGGATGGTTTTTCGCAGTTGGATTAAACTTTTCAAGATAGCGTTCTTTGTCAGAGTAATCAGTCTGTTTGTTGCCCTTGACTTCGGTACCCCAAACTTCCATTTGGTCTTGTGTACGTTGTCGACTTTGCGCCAGTTTCGCGGTCTGTCGTTGCCACAGCACATCCAAAATGGATGTAATTCGTTGCAATTGATTCAGCTCATGGCCAGAGCACGAATTTTTAAACTCCTTCTTTCTTTGGGCAAATAACTGCACGATCGAGGGCTCGAAAAACTGCTTCAACTTTTTATCTGCTGCATGGCTTAGCATATCTGGATGGGGTACAAGAAAGTGGTAGATTCTATCTTCGGCTAGTCCAAGAGCTCGAGAGCTGCATGAATTAATTCGAAATGAAGTCTTGTTGTACCAGTTCTTGCGTGCAAGTTCAGTCCTTAGAAAAAACTCCCGACGCGCCCCTACCAGGGAATTCCCACAATAAACTTGAAAACCAAACCACGGTGACAGTCCATCTCGATACATACAATTAAGACGCATCGATAACTCACCTAACTCGGTGGCGACTGGATTTAAATCGACTCCAAATACGTTTCGGTCGGTGATGTAACGTTTGACTTTCTGTAGTTCATCCACATAGTCTTTGCGCTCGATTTTGAGCTTTCGTTCGCGTTGGCGTCGCGTAAGATAGGCCTCTGCCAATTGATTGACCGCTTCATTGAGAAACGCCGCAGAACCCATGGCCGGTTCACAGACCGTCAGCTTCAATATTTCAGCAGCCGTCATGTCCTCGCGAATTACTTCTTTTAAGCTAAATTTAACGACACACTGGGTCAGTGATTCAGGAGTATAAAAACTACCACTACTGGTTCTTTCTCTACCGGCTAATCGATAGATAAATTGTCCTTTTGAATACTTTCGTAAAACTGTTTTCTGCGGATCTTCGTATACACGTTCAGCTTCACCGTAGTCTGCCAATTCATCCACATTCACCAAATGCGCGACATCTAAGATGTCAGGAGTGGCGTTTTTTCGACAGACTTCATACAAGTCCTCCTTGGCGAAAAACCCTCGGTATGGAAGTAAGGTTTCATAGACCGACCCCAACTGGTTGATCCCCAAATGCGAATACGAAATGCGACCTCGTTTCTTGTGCACTTTACTTCCAGGGCGCGTCAGCGATAACAGGCGAATGACTCTTTGTAAGGTGACGTTACGAAACTTAACTTGGTTCAGTATGGGTAAGGACTGGTGATCGAATAATTCGTTGTCCACCGGACGAATCTGAAACGATTCTGCATCGGCATGCAAATCCTCTTGGTGCTCAGTACTTGGCTCGAGTCCTTCACGCACCAAGCGGAACAATTGCTCGATACTTTCATGCAGAAAATAGCCGTTGCGAGAACGCGCTGTGGTCAACTGAACCATTTCCAACTCGCGCAAACTCTCCAAACTATAGCCACTGACAAAAGTTTCTGAATTCATCGGTACATAGCCTAAGTTCGGGCGTGCTTCTAGATACAGCAAAAACAACAAACGATACAGGTAGCGCAGACTTTCACGACTTAGTTCCGTGGCGAGCCGATCATCCTGTTGACCTAGCTTTCCCTCGCGTTGCAAATACCAAATCGCTTCATTGCCAATGCGTTCAATTGCTTCTCGCATGGCATACTTCAAATCGGTCGACACACTATAGGCATGACGATGACTGTCTTGTTCCAAACCATCCAGAAAACCAGTTGAAACCTGCTTCAAACCGATCCCCTTCGGGTGCAACATTAACACCATCGCAGCCAACGCGTATCGTTCTAGTCGATCGAAGATTTCACTTAGATCAAAGCGTAAATATTTTTGCATTGGCCATTTTGTACGGTCAATCAATATCATCTGCGAGTACGACAAATGCAACACCCACCGAGGGGGATGAATTTGCGAAAAAATATGCTCATCGATCACGCGCTGCCAGGACCAATCAACCACATCCTCTGCAAATAGTGGATCTGGTTCGAACTGAACTTTATGAGGTCGCAATGACAATGGATCTTCGTCACTGGCGTCCGCATCGAAGGCCGCTAGAATCAAGAAACGGTCGTAGCCACTGTCGTCAACTTCTTTGTGAAAAATAGGAACTTCGATACCATCAACAGACAAAGTTTTAGGAAAACATCCATAGTCGAGCTTGCTTAACAATTCACAATACCAGTCACGTTGCAGTGCCCAACGCTCAGCTTGGCTTCGTTCAGCTTGCTTGAACTTGCTTAGAAACTCACGGTAACGCGGTGCTAACTTTCGAATTTCATCAACCAGCTGCCTTGCCTTGACACCTGTCCCCGTTTGCGCAACTTCTTTGTTCCACTCGCGAATAGTGGTATCGAGTTTATGCGGAAAGATGACTGAAAAGTAGTGACTACTATAAAATTCGTTGGCGTTCGTTAGACCTTGAACTTCAGACATTGGAATTTGATTTCCTCAACTTGTCATCACATAGATTAACTTTGTCGGCTCCTTGATTTATGGCCTAATGCAGACTCGCGATAAAGTCTTTCAGTGACCTCAAAATTTTCCGAAGCGACAACAGAAGGAAGCATGTCTCAAAAGCTAAGCTCGTTCGGTTGAAAACCGTTCAGAAAACAGATCCCAAGCCTGACGATAATCTTGTTCCCGGTCACATTTCGAAAATGGAGCATGATATTCAATGGTTCGTTCAGCTGGCTCACCCGGAAGAGTATTGTCGAGAACTTTTTGAGTCACCACACCTCCCTCAAGATCTTTGATATCTTGCCAGCCTAATGCGATATTGGTCTCAGATCGAACACGAGTGTATAGGCTCCAATTGTTGTCAGTCTTCGCTGCTTTGGCTGGTACTGTTCTGTATCCTAATCTGGATGTGTAGACAATACGACCCTTTGTATCGTACCAAGTGTCGTTTTCATATTTTTGTAATGTCGGAAATTGAATTCGATACATTGCGAGTAGTTCATCCAAAGTAAACCCAAATGCCATTGCGACTAGTACATCGGTTTCGACTAGAGCTTGTCGGCGCATGCGTTCTGAACGTAGCGCGACATTTCTTTGCCAATGCGGTGTCAAATTGGAAAAGAATTCAGCGTCAATTTGCGCATCTGTGACCGTCCAATCGTCGAGCTGGAAAAATTCAAACAGGGGTACACGATGCACCGAATTTGATGGGTTAGTTCGAGTCATGTCGACCTCGAGCTTACATAGTGACTCCCATAATTCACGAAAGTGCGAGCTAAGACAGCTCAAAATCAATGCTCTTAGGATTAAGGCAGAGCGTAACTGTACATTCATTTTAATTCCGAGTACGGGTAATTGATCCAATGTACTTTTATTTACTTCCCTTACGCCAGAACATTTAGTGAAATAGTCCAACACAATTGAATTACAAAGTGCAGCAAATTCAACTGCAGCTTTACTGCTTCGAAAGACTACTGTAGTACAGGTGTTTATACTCGCTACAGCTTTCGGAATCAAACATGAGATGAGAGTTCTCTCATTTGCGGGATTAACCATTCTTCGAAACAGCACGCGATAGTATTGAGTCGTTTTGATTCGAATCTCGTTGTCATCGAGTCCATGGTGTATTGGAGTTCGGGTCTCGTACTCGTCAGCATCACAAGCCGGCACATAGTTCGTGCGTGGCAAGTAGTCATCGGGTATATAGGTTAAATCCAAAGCATCGTAGTGAGTATTGACTAGACAGACCGCGCGAGGTGTTTTTGCAAATGGATTGCCGACGAAAAAATGTGGGCCAGAGTAGATGAACTGTGCTGGCTCTGCGACGAACTGAGTTTGTCTACGAATGGTGCCGTCCTTTTGGGCACCTGTTTCATTCCAATGCGAGTAAACGTGAGCGTCTTCGCCTAAATTTCCGAGTCGATTTGGGATCTGTGCAAATTTTTTGATCACTGACAGCAGCTCAGTAGAATGTAATTCCAATATCGGAACTTTGTGCAGCTGCTGGCCGGCTCGATTGACGACTGCGGCGAAATCTTTAAGAATCAAATTATCAATCTTAATTACACGTGCTTTATGAGGCGAAGTGTTGTATTGGTTCTTTTTGTCTTTGATACCTGGGATGTCACCACTACCACTATGAAGATAGCTAGCGTCAATCGTCTTTGGCAGATAAAGATTCGAAATCAGGTCAAATCCTAGCTCCTCATTGGGCTTTGAGTAAATGTTGACGGCAAATTGTGCCCTTCCGTTAACGTCATGGAATAGTTTCTTAACATTATGAAAGCGAAATTGGTAGCGTAGTCGAGGATAAGCTTCTTGCCGAAAGCTGTCGCCTTTGACTGTATCAAAAACATCTTTTGGATGGAGCAATCCGGCCCCCCCCCGTCTTTAAACAACCACCAACTCTGACCGATAAAGGCTTTGTATAAATTGGTTTGCTGGCCTTTGAGGGATGGATAGTTTTGTTCTGAATTTAGAAATTGTTGGTAACACAGCATATAAGTTCCGTACTCAATTAATTCATCCTTCGCGTGTGGGTGTTTTTGAAACAATGTCGGTCTTAAGGCTGAAACATGGCTTGCTGACATTTTATGAACCCAGATTTTCGGTTCAAACTCTGCCAGCACATCTTGTTCTTTGAATTCTAACTTGATCCAGGGTGGATTTCCTATGACAAGATCAAAGCCTCCTCGGCTCTCACCATCGTTCGATTTGCTTAGAAAAATGTCTGCAAACTCTAGCTCCCAATGAAAAAATCGATACTTTTTGGCAAGTTTATGCGCCAGTCTTCAATCTTGGAATTTCTGTCAATAGGTCCTTGAAAGAAACATAGCCCTGTTGTTCTTTGAGAACTTGCAGCCTATAGGTTAATTCTTTTATTTCTGTTGATAGAATTAAATCCTCAGATTGAAGCTCTCGGTCATCCTTACTTCGAAACGACACCACTGTCATCAAGTCTTGAATGTATTCGGCTCTCGTTGGGGGGGGGGGGAGGCAATAGGCGGCCAGTACCACATGGCACACCAGTAGTCCATTACCAGTTTGAGTATTTGGTATTCTGTTACAGGATGGTTTTTCTTCGTTGGATTAAAGCTTTCAAGATAGCGTTCTTTGTCAGAGTATTCAGTTAATTTGTCGCCCTTGACTTCGGTGCCCCAAACTTCCATATGGTCTTGTGTGCCTTGCCGACTTTGCGCCAGTTGCGCGGCCTGTCGTTGCCACAGTACATCCAAAATGGATGAAATTCGTTGCAATTGATTCAGCTCATGGCCAGAGCACGCATTTTTAAACTCCTTCTTTCTTTGGGCAAATAACTGTACGATCGAGGGCTCGAAAAACTGCTTCAACTTTTTATCTGCTGCATGGCTTAGCATATCTGGATGGGGTACAAGAAAGTGGTAGATTCTATCTTCGGCTAGTCCAAGAGCTCGAGAGCTGCCTGAATTAATTCGAAATGAAGTCTTGTTGTACCAGTTCTTGCGTGCAAGTTCAGTCCTTAGAAAAAACTCCCGACGCGCCCCTACCAGGGAATTCCCACAATAAACTTGAAAACCAAACCACGGTGACAGTCCATCTCGATACATACAATTAAGACGCATCGATAACTCACCTAACTCGGTGGCGACTGGATTTAGATCGACTCCAAATACGTTTCGGTCTGTGATGTAACGTTTGACTTTCTGTAGTTCATCCACATAGTCTTTGCGCTCGATTTTGAGCTTTCGTTCGCGTTGGCGTCGCGCAAGATAGGCCTCTGCCAATTGATTGACCGCTTCATTGATAAACGCAGCAGAACCCATGGCCGGTTCACAGACCGTCAGCTCCAATATTTCAGCAGCCGTCATGTCCTCGCGAATTACTTCTTTCAAGCTATATTTCACGACACACTGGGTCAGTGATTCAGGAGTATAAAAACTACCACTACTGGTTCTTTCTCTACCGGCCAATCGATAGATAAATTGTCCTTTTGAATACTTTCGTAATATCGTTTTCTGCGGATCTTCGTATACTCGTTCGGCTTCATCATAGTCTTGCAAATCATCCACATTTACCAAGTGCGCAACATCTAAAATGTCAGGGCTGACGTTTTTTCGACAGACTTCATACAAGTCTTCCTTGGCGAAAAAACCTCGGTATGGAAGTAAGGTTTCATACACTGACCCCAACTGGTTGATCCCCAAATGTGAATACGAAATGCGACCTCGTTTCTTGTGCACTTTACTTCCAGGGCGCGTCAGCGATAACAGTCGAATGACTCTTTGTAAGATGAAATTGCGAAACTTCACTTCGCTGAGAATTTCTAAGGACTGACGAGCAAATAATTTGTCATCCACCGCACGAATCTGAAACGATTCTGCATCGGCATGTAAATCCTCTTGGTGCTCAGTGCTTGGCTGAAGTCCTTCACGCACCAAGCGGAACAATTGCTCGATACTTTCATGTAGGAAACAGCCGTTGCGAGAACGTTCTGTGGTCAACTGAACCATTTCCAACTCGCGCAAACTTTCTAAACTATAGCCACTGACAAAAGTTTCTGAATTCATCGGCACATAGCCTAAGTTCGGGCGTGCTTCTAGATACAGCAAAAACAACAAACGATACAGGTAGCGCAGACTTTCACGACTTAGTTCCGTGGCGAGCCGATCATCCTGTTGACCTAGCTTTCCCTCGCGTTGCAAATACCAAATCGCTTCATTGCCAATCAATTCAATCGCCTCGCGCATCGCATACTTCAAATCGGTTGACACGCTATAAGCATGACGATGACTATCTTGTTCCAATCCATCCAGAAAGCCACTTGAGCCCTGTCTTAACCCGATCCCTTTCGGGTGTAACATTAGCGCTATCGCAGCTAATGCGTATCGGTCTAGTCGATCGAAGATTTCAGTTAGATCAAACCGTAAATATTTTTGCATTGGCCATTTTGTACGGTCAATCAATATCATCTGCGAGTACGACAAATGCAACACCCACCGAGGGGGATGAACTTGCGAAAAAATATGCTCATCGATCACGCGCTGCCAGGACCAATCAAGCAAATCCTCTGCAAATAGTGGATCTGGTTCGAACTGAACTTTATGAGATCTCAATGACAATGGATCTTCGTCACTGGCGTCCGTATCGAAGGCTGCTAGAATCAAAAAACGGTCGTAGCCGTTTTCGTCAACTTCTTTGTGAAAAATAGGAACTTCAACACTGTCAGTAGACAAAGTTCTAGCAATGCATTGATATCCCAACTTGCTGAACAATTCACAATACCAGTCACGCTGTAGTGCCCAACGCTCAGCTTGGCTTCGTTCGGCTTGCTTGAACTTTGTTTAGAAACTCACGGTAACGCGGCGCTAACTTTCGAATCTCATCAACCAGATCCGTTGCCTTGAAACCCGTCCCCGTCTGCGCAACTTCTTTGTTCCACTCGCGAATCGTGGCATCTAATTTGTGCGGAAAAATGACTGAGAAATAGTGACTACTATAGAATTCGTTGGCGTTCGTAAGACCTGCAATTTCGGGCATTGAGACTCAGCAATCTCGTTGACAGTCCGGCACTTGCAATACTGTCGTACTCACTGCTAAATCAAAATTGCGAACAAGGCGCTTAAACAAAGAGAGCTGACCAGAAAGATAGTCTTCAAAATTTAGTATGCCTCTAAACTTGTTTCAATTTTTGGTGATAAATTTATGAAAGGAGTTTGATTGTATCATCTAATTAGGTTTTTGTCCTAAGATAAAGATGTGTAACAAAGGGAAACTAGCTTCATCGAGTGGAGCAAAACTAATTCAAGCCATCAAGGATAATCGCTGGTCAAATTGCTTTGAATGTCCGCGTTATGGACACGAGCGCGCCCACTTCTTAACGCGACATTAGCTTCATCAATGTGCGCAATGCCAAAGGCCTCGGTGATTGCGAGCACAGCTATTTATTGCATGAACTAATCGAAACCGACGATGCCATGGTCAAATCATTATCGGTATTTGAAGCGCTCGCTACCTTCCACGGCGTGAGTGGCAAATATTTACAAGAATATATCCATGAATTTGTCTACCGCTTCAATCGCCGCTGGTGGGATAATTAACTACCTACTCGGCTGCTTAACGTAACTGCTAATCATGCGGCTTTGTTATGAGCTGCCTATACTGGAAAAAATTAAGAGGAATATAGGTTTATAAAATGCGTTGGTCCAAAACTGTCACGATGGTCGAAGCTCATGCTGAAGGTGAGGTCGGGCGAGTCATCACGAGTGGTCTTATCAATATTCCCGGCGAATCTATGGTTGACAAGCTAGCCTATATGAACGGTGAGGGAGATTCACTGCGCCGATTCCTGGTATGTGAACCCAGAGGATATGCACAAATGAGCACCAATTTGTTGGTGCCACCTACTCGTTCTGACGCAGATGCTGGCATGATTGTTTTGCAAGGCGATAAAGCACACGCAATGTCAGGGTCTAACTGTATTTGTACCGTCACCGTACTATTGGAAACAGGAATTGTAGCCATGAAGGAACCGGAGACCAAAGTCGTACTCGACACACCCGCCGGTTTGGTTGTGGCGCGAGCCACATGTGCAGACGGAAAATGTGAACGGGTGGAGCTTGAAATGACTCCAAGCTTTGTAGATCAAATGGACCAAGAAATTGAAGTTGACGGTCTTGGATTGGTAACCCTAAGTGTCGCTTTTGGGGGTATTTTTTACGCGTTGGTCGATCCTGCTCAGTTGGATTTGGAGATTGATCCAAAATCCGCTCGTACACTAGCTGATGTTGGCTCACGAATTCAGCGTGCTGCAAATCAACAACTGTCCATCATTCATCCAGAAAATCCTGAACTAAACGGTTTGAATTATGTAATGTTCATTAGCCAAACAAATGATGGCAACCTAAAAGGAGCAACCATCCTACCTCCTGGACGCATCGACCGTTCGCCTTGTGGTACTGGAAATTCCGCCAGAATGGCGCTCATGTATGCAAAAAATGAAGTCCGGGTAGGTGATTCATTGTCTGCATTCTCGATCATTGACAGTCATTTTCAGGTGAGTCTACTTAGAACAACAGAGTTTCACAATCGGCCCGCGATTGTTCCCTCAATCTCGGGGAGAGCTTGGATTCATGGTTTACACCAAATTGGAGTTGACCCGTCGGATCCTTATCCCAGGGGTTATATGGTTGCAGACTGTTGGGGAGATGCATTTGATCTGTTAAATCCCTAAGTTTCTGAACCTAAAAGTCATTTCCAATTTCCGGTTCTGCGAAGCAAGACAGCAGATCACAAAAAACATCCTCCATTTTGATTGTGCTGAGCCTATGAGCTTTCGGTGTCAATATCATCATACCGATTGACACAAGAACACTAATCCGATTTCTCGATTAGTTCAGTGTACCGATCTAAAGTTATGGACTAACTCCCCTTAGCATTCCACTGCAAGTCAATGTTTACCTCTGTTGATTATCTCGAATGCTTTCAAAAACCATCTAATAAACGACTCGGCATCGATTTATGTTGTCAATCTTGCCATTAACTTTATGTATTTATTGTGAATATCTAAATCTGCTTCCTAAAAATAGGAAGTGGTTACGGCTGCTATACCGAGCAGTGACGACCAACAACCAGAAGTTGACCTAAAAACTTACAGGTTTCACTCACAATCTACTCACCACTGCATCCTAATCAATCATCGTTTGAGCCGAGCGAGTACGGAGGCCTCGAAAGCAGATTCAATCAAGTTATGCTCTGTTGACGTTTAGAACCACGTAAAATAATCAACAACGAAGAAGCAAAATTTGTTCGAATCTGATGAGCTAGACTCAAAACAAAAAGAAAATTAAATGAATCGAATGATATTTGTGTTGGTTAAAATAAGTAATTTCAATAAGATACTAATTTTATTCTTGAAATTATTAAATTTAACCATTTATAGATGCCACTTCAAATTAGGAGGATATTTATGACAAAAAATGTATTTAAATCGATAGGATTGGCAATCGCGTTTCTGCTTGGCATTACTACCTATTCAACGACTAGCGCTGCAGAACCGATAAAAGTAGGTGTCCTAGCAACTTTAGAAGGAACATATACCGTATTGGGTGAAGACGGTGTTCGCGGATTGAAAACTGCTCTCGCGCAAGCCAATAACATGGCCGGCGGTCGAGAAATTGAACTAGTTATTGGCCCGACAGATGCAAGTCCGGAAAGCGCAATTCGAGCCGCACTTAAGTTAGCGGAACATGATCAAGTGGATATCATTATCGGTCCCTTGTCTGGTTCGGAAGGAATCGCAATGCGAGATTATTCGAAAACTCAGCCACAAATTACGTTTATCAATGGAATTTCGGGTGCGCAAGAGACAACCTACGTCGACCCATCGGAGAACTTCTTTAGATTCAATATGGATGGTGCTCAGTGGTCCGCTGGTTTAGGCGACTATATCTATAACGTTAAAGGATATAAAACACTCGCCACCATCGGTGAAGATTACTCTTTCGTCTACACGCAAGTTTTCGGTCTCATTGTTGAATATTGCCAAGCCGGAGGTGAAGTCACCGAACGTCTATGGGTTCCTTTAGGAACAAAGGATTTCAGTTCGATTATTGCAGCACTGCCAGACGACGTTGACGCCATTTATCTTGGCCTCGGCGGCGGCGATGCGGTCAACTTCCTCAATCAATACCAACAGGCTGGCGGGGACGCCAATTTGGTTGGCGGAACGATTATGGTCGACGGCACCGTACTAAGTTCAAAGGGAAGTGCCAAGAATGCACTAATCGGTGTCCCATCTTCCGGTCCCCAAGCTGATACCTGGGATGATCCGAATTGGCAAGCGTTTGTGAAAGCCTATCAAGATACTTTTCCACCTGATAAACGATTTCCATCCCCCTCATTGTTAGCGACAGGATACTACAACGCAACCAACGCCACGTTAATGTGTCTAAATCAAGTTGGTGGCGACCTAACCGACGATCAGTCAGCATTTCGTGCATGTCTACGCGGTTTGGAACTAAATGCACCGAATGGAAAAATAAGATTGGACAGTAACCGCCAAGCAATCGGCACCAATTTCGTTTCTGAAGTTGTTGAACTTGATGACGGCACCCTCGCTACCCAACTCGTGAGCATTAAGGAAAACGTTAACCAAACCTTGGGAATCGATCCTGCTGTATTCGCCAAAATTGGTTTGCCGAGCAGAGAAGTTCCCGAATGCAAAAAAGAGTACAACTAAATCAACTAAACCACTAGATTTGGGCCACCGAGTGTAAGTCTACACACTCGGTGGTCAGATTACATTCCAGCAGGAGTATCGTTGGTGCTTGTGATTGCTTCCTAGTCAACCGTGGTTCTTGCATCGCAAATGTGTAACACAAGAAGCGCACATTGAGAAACTTCGCTGAACGCCATCCTTGGCAACTGTCGATTTACGTAGTCGTAACAGCGATATTGCTGTATCTGATTTTTGCGATTTGGCCGAGTTGGCTAATCTCGTTAATCGGCAAGAAAAAGGTTTTTCTTAACGCGCTTTTTAACGGCATAACTTTGGGTGGCCTATACTTCTTGGTAGCAAGCGGTTTTACACTCATCTTCGGTCTAATGCGTAACGTCAATCTTGCGCATGGCTCTTTATATTTATTGGGTGGCTATGTCGGCTACTTCATCGTCGATTGGACCGGCTACTGGCTGTTGGCATTTCCAGTAGTTTTTATACTGGTCGGATGCATCGGTATTCTCCTGCAAATGTTCGTATTCAGACGCATGGAAGGAGAAGAATTACGTCAAACCCTAGTAACTATCGGAATTTCCATCGTTCTAGCGGATCTGATGCTGTGGGCCGTCGGTGGAGATTTTTACAATATACATCCACCCAACTGGTTGTCCGGACCGATAGAAACATTTTTCGTAACGGGAGTGAAACGCTCCTCCGGTGAGCTAATCTACCTGAAATATCCATTCGTACGTATCGTGATTTTTGCTGCTTCCGTTGCAGTCGGAATTCTGATGTGGCTAATGCTCAATCGAACCAAAATCGGTATGCTGATTCGAGCAGGTGTCGACGATCGCGATATGTTATCTGCCACAGGCATTCGGGTTCATCTCATATTCGTTACCGTTTTCGCGTTAGGTGCCGGTTTGGCAGGTGTTGCAGGTGTGGTTGGTGGAACCTTCCAGTCGATTGCTCCCGGTGAAGACATACGATTTCTTCTTGCTTCGCTCGTGGTTGTGATCGTAGGTGGAATGGGCTCCATTCCCGGTGCAGCAATTGGGGCTCTTTTAATTGGCACCGCCGAGCAATTTGGCTCTGTTTACTTTCCGACCTATGCGGTTGTATTCACATTTTTAATTATGGTTTTAGTACTTGCATTTCGGCCGCAGGGACTATTAGGGAAGAAATAATTCGTGGCACTCTCCAACTTACAAAGTGAGCGCAGCTGGTGGACTAGTAGGCTTTCAAAGGTGCCTGCCGCATACTGGTATATCGGCGGATTGTTGTTAATCATGCCGACATTCGCCAGTGACTTCGTGCTATATCAAATCTTTGGTTGGACCCTGATTCTTGGATTGATCGCGTTGAGCTTGATGTTTTTGGCTGGTTATGGCGGAATGGTGAGCTTGGCTCAAATCTCGGTAGCCGGTGTCGCAGCTTATGTAGTCGCGATTTGCGGAGATAGCTCAATAACCGAAATTAGTCAGGGCTGGCCCTGGTACGTCAGTATCCCGCTCGCGATTCTTATTGCTATGCTGTTCGCGACTTTGACTGGTTGGCTAGCCGTTCGCACCGAAGGAATCTATACCATCATGATTACCTTAGCGATTGCCTCTGGATTCTTTTACTTTGTGCGACAAAACTACGTAATCTTTAACGGGTTTTCAGGATTTAACGGGGTTTTACCGCCGGAATTGTTTGGTGTTGATTGGCGACATCCCATTGCCTTTTACTACTTGACCTTATTCTGGGCTGCATTTTGGTATTTTGTAGTGCTGTACGTATCGCGTGCACCGATGGGCCTAGCCTTGCAAGGAATACGTGACAACCCACGACGGATGGCTGCTTTAGGGTATGATGTGATTGCTCATCGAGTATTCGCGTATACCTTCGCCGCTATTCCAGCTGCAATAGGTGGCATCCTTTTGACCTGGCAAACTAGTCAAATTTCGCCCGGTGCAGTGGGAATTGGACCGGTAATTGATATTTTGGTCATAGCGGTGATCGGTGGATTACGACATCCAATTGGCCCATTTGTCGGTGCCTTTACTTATGTGCTACTAAAGACTTTCGCGATCGATATTCTAGAAGCAGCGGGTTTGGGTAGTGAACGTTTCAATTTACTGATCGGACTTGGATTTTTGGTGATGGTGTTCTGGTCCCGAGACGGCTTGATTGGACTGTGGGATCAATTGCAGAACGCTCGAAAAAGAGTGCCACTGTTGGCTGGGAAAGGAATCAATCCATGATTGAAACAACCAGCTTTACCGATCGATTATCCGTAACTGGGACGGCGAATGCCTTGGAGCTACGCGGTTTAACTCGTACATTTGGCGCGTTGGTGGCTTTGCACGACATAAATATCACCTTAAAACCTGGTGAACGACGCGCAGTTCTCGGCTCCAACGGTGCTGGGAAAACAACGCTATTTAATTGTATATCCGGAGACTACTCTGCGACCGCAGGAGCGATCCGCTTTTATGGGGAAGACATTACCGACTTTCCAACTCATGAACGAATTCGACGTGGACTTCGCCGAACATATCAAATTTCCTTGTTATTGACTGGCCTAACTGTATTCGACAATGTTTACTTGGCATGCCAGGGAGTTCTTCGTCGTCGTTTCTCATTGATTCGAGCGAGCGCCAATGAATCAATTATCGAAAGCACCAAAGCACTGGTGAGTTTAGTGCATTTAGATTCGGTTGCCGACACCCCAGTTTCTCAATTGTCCTACGGGCAACAACGCCAATTGGAAATCGCCATGGCATTGGCCGGTGCCCCACGTTTGATGTTGCTTGACGAACCAGCCGCCGGGCTATCTCCAACAGAACGCCAGGATCTAATCGAAATCCTCGGCGAACTTCCTTCTCACATCGGCTATATCATCATTGAACATGACATGGATGTGGCCTTACAGGTGTCTGAATACGTAACGATGATGCACAACGGCCGAATCTTTAAGGAAGGTAAGCCGGCAGAAATCGAAAATGATCCGGATGTCCAATCTCTCTACTTAGGTGAAATGGATGGCTGAATCGAATAAAGGAGTACTCGTCATCCGTGATCTAAATGTCCTTTACGGGCATAGTCATGCACTACAGGGAGTCAATCTTACGCTCGAACAAGGAACCCTGTCGGTTGTCGGTCGCAACGGCATGGGTAAAACTACACTCTGTAATGCAATGATGGGCTTGGTTCCAATAACCTCTGGTTCAATCGAGTTCAATGATCGTTCTTTGGTCGGTGTTCCTGCCGCAGAAATTGCGCGGTTGGGTGTTGGCTACGTGCCACAAGGGCGACGCATTTGGCCATCTCTGACAGTGGAAGAGCATTTTCGTGTCGTTTCGAAAGCAGATGCACAATGGACCATTGATCGGGTGTACTCGACTTTTCCTAAATTGGCTGAACGACGAACCCATCTAGGACAGCATCTTTCTGGAGGCGAACAGCAAATGCTCGCAATTGGCAGAGCTCTCTTGATGAATCCTAGGCTTCTGGTGATGGATGAACCAACCGAAGGGCTCGCACCAATGATCGTTCACCAACTGACAGACATGTTGCTGCAACTAGAAAGTGAAGGCGATGTTGACATTCTCGTAATTGAACAAAATATTGGAGTTGCTTGCGCAGTATCAAATCAAGTCGCAATCATGGTCAACGGACGCATCAATCGCATTATGGAGTCAACCACTCTTGTGAGTGATAGAACTCTTCAACAAAATTTATTAGGAGTCGGGCGTCACGCGCACGAAAATTTGGGAGAAGACGATTTCGAACCAAAACCTGAAGCTCAAGCAGCGAAAAACGGAACCGTTCGAATCTATCTTTCCAACCCAAAGATACCCTCTCGTTGGTCCCGTCCTATTCCCGTACATGTCATTGAAGGTTCAGCCAGAACTACCACGAACATTGATTCTGTTTTATCAACTCGCTCTAATCGCAAAGTCATTCGTAGTCAGCGCGTCGCTGAAACGATTTACGTTGCAGGGACACTCGATACGAAAAAAGATGAGATTCTCTTCATTCGAGAAGTCATACGTGCTCAAGGACTGCCCGTGCGTATCGTTGATCTCTCTACAAGTGGTAAACCTTCAACCGCAGATGTCCCACCAAGTGTCGTTGCTGGGTTTCATCCACGAGGCTCTTCTGGTGTATTCACCGACGACCGCGGAACGGCTGTTGCCGGTATGACTGTTGCCTTTGAACGATGGGCGAAACACCAATCAAACATTATTGGTATGATCGGCGCAGGTGGATCTGGTGGAACAGCGATGATTGCACCCGGGATGCGCACTCTTCCAATGGGAGTTCCGAAAGTGATGGTCTCCACAGTAGCTAGCGGAGATGTGTCCCAATATGTGGTAGCTTCCGATATGCTTATGTTTCATTCCGTTGCAGACGTGCAAGGTATCAATTCGATTACCAAAGAGGTTTTCTCCAACGCAGCTTGGGCACTAAGCGGAATGGTTCATAATCGAAAAAACTCGACGCCACAAGACGTTCAACGCCCAACGGTTGGCATTACCATGTTCGGTGTCACCACACCTTGTGTGAAACAAATATCCGCAGCACTACAAGATGACTACGATTGCCTCATATTTCACGCGACGGGTACCGGTGGTCGCTGTATGGAAAGTCTCATGGACTCCGGGAAATTGAACGCAATAATCGATATTAGTACAACGGAAATCTGTGACATGATCGCAGGGGGTATATTTGCTGCGGATGAGGATCGATTTGGTGCGTCGATCAGATCCCGACTACCGTATATTGGTGCCTGCGGGGCTCTTGACATGGTTAATTTTGGAGCCCCTGAAACAGTTCCAGAAAAGTTTCGAAATCGAAATCTATACGAGCATAACCCGCAAATCACACTAATGCGAACAACTCCAGAGGAAAATGCTGCGATGGGAAATTGGATCGGTCATAGATTAAACGAAATGACCGGGCCAGTGCGTTTCTTTCTCCCAGAAGGCGGCGTTTCCCTTCTTGACTCACCCGACAAACAGTTTTGGGATCCACTGGCAGATCGAACTCTGTTTCAAGCACTTGAAGAAACAGTACGACAAACTGAATCGCGCAAATTGATACGAACACCGTATAACGTAAATGATGTTGAATTTACGGATCTAGTCGTGCGTTCGTTTAGAGATCTGCATGCACTTCCAGTACAGAAATCTAGGATACTACACTAAATTATGGTTACTCGCAAAGAGATACTAAATAACTTAAATTCAAAAATTGCAGCCGGCTTGCCGATTATTGGCGGTGGAGCTGGTACTGGACTATCGGCTAAGTGCGAGGAAGCCGGCGGTATCGACTTGATCGTAATCTATAACTCCGGACGGTACAGGATGGCGGGTCGAGGTAGTCTCGCCGGCCTCATGCCGTATGGCGACGCCAATGCGATTGTGATGGAGATGGCAAGCGAAGTCTTACCTGTAGTGAAACAGGTACCGGTACTCGCCGGTGTTTGCGCAACAGATCCATTTCGCATTATGGATAAGTTTCTTGACCAAGTGAAGGCGGCGGGTTTCGCCGGGGTCCAGAACTTTCCTACTGTAGGTCTGATTGACGGAAACTTCCGCGCGTGCCTTGAAGAAACTGGCATGTCCTACCAAAGCGAGATCGATATGATCGCGTTAGCACGCCAAAAGAACCTGCTTACGACACCATATGTATTTTCTGCCGATGATGCGCGTGCCATGGCTGAAGCTGGAGCCGATATTATCGTCTGTCATCTCGGCCTGACGACAGGTGGTTCGATTGGAGCCGAAACCGCACTTACGCTCGAAGCCAGCCCCGAACTAGTCAACGAATGGGGTGAAGCCGCCCGCGAAATGAATGCCGAAACAATAATCCTAGTGCACGGTGGACCTGTAGCAATGCCCGCCGACGCGCAGTATGTGCTGAGCCACAGTCCAGTTTGCGATGGATTTTATGGCGCATCCTCGATGGAAAGACTGCCAACTGAAGTCGCGATGACGCAACGCACTAGAGAATTCACAATGCTTGATCAGAGTAATCGCGAGAGGAATTGAACATGACCGGAGAATTTATTGGACAACTGATCTTATGGCTGATATTCGCTGTCATTGTTATCTTTATCCTGTATTGGTTGATGCATTGGCTTTATCGCCGCTCAACCAAAGAAATCGCCTTTGTTCGAACTGGATTTCTAGGTGAAAAGGTTGTTATTGACGGTGGTGCATTCGTTTGGCCCATTGTTCACGACATCACGCCAGTAAATATGAACTCCTTGCAATTGTCGGTTACCAGGCAACGGCAAGACGCACTGATCTCCAAGGATAGAATGCGCATCGATGTGGACGCAGTATTCTATATTCGCGTTCGACAAACAAAAGAAGCACTCAGTCTAGCCGCATCCACTCTCGGTAAACGAACACTAGAACCCGAACGAATTCACGCTTTACTCGAAGGTAAGTTTGTATCGGCTCTTCGCACCGTAGCTTCAACGATGACAATGGAAGAATTACACGAAAACAGAAATATCTATGTGGATCGAGTACTGGAAGCTGCACAACAAGGCCTAGACAAAAATGGTTTAGAGTTGGAAAACGTTTCGATTACTGATGTGGATCAAACTGACATTGAGTTCTTTAACCCGTCGAACCGATTTGATGCGGTAGGTTTAACGGCGGTCATCCAAGAAATCGAAGATAAACGTCGCCTACGAAACGAGATTGAACAAGACACGATGATTCGAATCCGAGAGCGTAATCTGCAGGCAGAGAAACAATCACTGGAGATAGAAAAGCAATCGGAACAAGCCAGACTTGAACAAGAACGGGAAATTGAATTTCGACGCGCACAGCAACGGGCCGAGCTCGCCGGCGAACGTTCGGAACGAGAAAAACAAGCAGAATTAGCGGTGCTGGGATCACGTGAATCTATCGAAACTGCACGCATCTCCAACGAAAACCAAATCGCTCAAGCGAAAATTGCATCAGATAGCCAAATCCGTCAACGTGAAATTGGCAGTCAACAACGAATTGACGAAGCAGAAATTGAGACAAAGATTCAAGTTGAGCAAGCGCGTATCGAACAAGAAAGAATCGTTACCGAGGCTCGAATCGAGTATGAACGTAGTACACGAGAACGGGAGACCGCGCGGGATTTGGCCATTGAACAAGCTGAGATTGCGGCTCGCGAAGAAGCTGAAATGGACAGAATCGCACAAGAGCAAGTGCTGAACGCTGAACGAATACTGTCAGAGCAGAAAACACGTGAACTAGAAATCAAACAGCAGCAAGCATTGCAGCAGGCAGAAATTGTCTCCCTCAAATCGATTGAATTGGCGAGAATTGCCCAAGAACGAGTTGTCGAAGTTGAAACAATCGATAAGGACGAAGCCACAAGAGCTCGAGATGTAGCACGAGAAACGAGCATTGAGACCGCTGAAATTCAAAAGTCTGAAGCCTTAGAAGCCGCTCAAATCGCAAAAGAGAAAAAGATCGCAACCGAACGAATCGCCTTTGAACAGGAAGTTCGTGCACGAGAAATCGCTAGGCAAGAAGCTTTGGATGCTGCACAAGTTGCTCGAAAGAAAGCACTGGAACAGGCTGAAATCGCTCGCAATCAAACCATTCGCCAGGCAGAAATTGCGAGTGAAGAGCGAATTGAACGAGACCGAATCATCTCCGAACTCGGATTGGACGATTCGAGAATCGAGCATCAAACGATACGCCGCAAACTAGAGATTGCCCACGAGCATCAAGTCGAAGCAGCTGCAATGGAAAAAGCCATAGCATTGTTTACAAAATCTCTGGATGAAAGTGCGGCGGCTGTTAAAGCCGATCTAGCACGCGCGCGAGCAGCCGAAGTTGCTGAAAAAGTGAAAACTGCTCGAGAATCTGAAGAAGCAAATCGCCGCAAGTTTATTGACGTCACCCTAGCGGAAAAAGAAGCGGAAGAAAAACGAATTGCAGCTGAAGCGGAACACATCAGAGTAACTGTAGAGGCTCAGGCCCGCAAACTCATCAACGAAGCAGAAAATATATTGACTGACGAAGCACGCTATTCGATATTCAGACGCAAATTGCTAGAGCATGTTGAAGGAATTGTTGCTGCCTCGGTGCGACCATTAGAAAACATCAATGATTTCAAAATAGTGCATCTTGGTGGTGATGGTGCGCGCGGAGCTGGAGGCGCGAGTTCTGACGCGCAGGCTACAAGCCCCACGAGTCCGACCGATGAAGTGATTAATTCAGCTTTGAGATACCGCGTCCAGGCCCCCATGGTAGACAGCCTATTGTCGGACATCGGTATTGATGGTTCCAACATTTCACGCGAAAGTCTGTTGCGAGAAGCATCCAATATAAGTCGAGTCCAGGCACAGCTTGAACGAGGTGCGAAAAAACAAACTCAAGACACCAAAAACGATGACAATCCCACGGCAGAAGGAGACGAGGAGTAAATGGCTAGAATCTATGTCTCTTCCGTCATTGGCACATCGGCGGAAAAAGTTTGGGAACGAGTGCGCGACTTCAATGCTTTACCAAAATGGCATCCGAGAATTCGAGACAGTCGGATCGAGGATGCATTGCCTTCAGATAAAGTTGGTTGCATTCGTAATTTTCACCTGCAAAATGGCGATCTAATTCGTGAAAAGTTACTTGGACTATCCGACTACGACATGTACTGTACGTACGAAATTTTAGAAAGCCCGATGCCACTGGAAGATTATGTGGCTACGCTACGCCTGACACCTATTACAGATGGTTCTCGTTGTTTCATAGAATGGTCCGCAGAATTTAGTTGCGAGCCAGACCTTGAAAACGACTTGGTGACTGGAATCAGTGACGACGTGTTTCAAACAGGATTCGATGCCCTAAAACGACACTTTGGAAGATAGCTTGCGGTAATGGTTAAAGTTCGACGTAGTACGATCTTGGATGCTCCCATTGAAGAGGTTTGGGAAGTCATAAGAGACTTTAACGGCCACGACCGTTGGCACCCAGTGGTTGCGACTAGTTTTATTGAAAGGCACAGAGATTCTGACGAAGTAGGCTGCGTACGTAAATTCAAGTTAAAAGACGGAAGTGAACTACGAGAACAGCTGTTGGCATTGTCCGACATCGAACAGACATTCAGTTATTGCTTACTAGATACACCGGTACCGCTGTTCAATTATGTCGCCCATGTCCGGCTCGCTCCCGTTACCGATGGCGACAGAACATTCTGGGAGTGGGAAAGTCAATTTAGTACTCCTGCCGGACAAGAAAAAGCACTTGCGGCTTTGGTGGGGAATGATATTTATCAAGCTGGATTCGAAGCGATTCGAAATCATTTGGGAACAATCAGCGAAACATGATTACGGTTGAAACCTTCGAAAATGCAGCTGTCGCAAGCTCCAATTTGAACCACCGCTGCAAATACATGGGTGGCGGGACGCTCGTCATGCGCGACATCAATTATCGTGATGCAAGCTTCGACAGAATCATTCGTAGTCTAGATCCTGCTTTGCAAAAGATTGATGTCCAGCTAAATTCGGTTACGATTGGAGCAAGTATCACAATGTCCGAAATTATGGACAATCGAAATCTAGCATATTTAGCGCCTGTCGCTCGATCTATCGGTGGTCCGGCGATCAGAAATATGGCGACTGTGGGTGGTAATTTGTTCGCACCGTCCCCATTCGGAGACTTTGCCACAGCACTACTCGCGCTAGACGCAAAGCTCGAGTATGCGTCTGGTCGAACCGAAGCTGTTGAACAGTTTTTTGCTGCTCGGGCGAGAGCCAAACCTGAAATCGTCGTTTCAGTCCGGTTCCAAGAACCTGAAAGAAAGACATTTCGCTACAAGAAGGTCACGCGCATCAAGCCAAAAGGAGTTTCGGTTATGGCAATCGCGGCGGTGCTACCGCGGCGGGCAGGTCGAGTTCGAAATGCGAGAATCGCATTTGGAGCCATGGGAGAAACTCCACTTCGTGCAAAAGCAGCAGAAGCTGCCCTTGAAAATTCATCACTCAATCAAACCACTATCTCCAATGCAGTTGAAGTAGTCCTTGGTGATTTAAATCCACAAGACGATGCCTTGGCATCTGCTTGGTATCGCAACGAAATCGCGCGGGTACACTTACGTCGGTTATTGCAAGAACGTTGGTCATAATTCGATGAAAACTCCTGTAACATTTCAGTTGAACGGCACCGAGACGTCGGTATTTGTTGACGGTGGCCAAAATCTTCTCGACGTGTTGCGACGCGGAGTCGGCGATTTGTCACCTAAGTACGGCTGCGGACAAGGTACTTGCGGCACTTGTACAGTACTAATCGACGGCGCGCCGATTTTGGCTTGCATTACTCTGGCCGAATCTGTAGCGGGTAAACATATAGAAACAGCTGCTGGATTGGCAAGCGGTCCCGATTTACATCCCCTACAAACCGCGTTTATTGAAAACTTTGCAGCGCAATGCGGTTACTGCACACCAGGTATGTTAATGGCTGCAAGAGCGCTGCTCGATAAAAATTCCCGGCCGACTCGTGAAGAAGTAGTCGATGCGATTTCCGGTAATTTGTGTCGTTGTACAGGATACGAACCAATCATCGTCGCCGTAATGGAAGCGAGCACTCGAATGAGAGGAGCATACATTCGATGACTACAGTTGAATTCAGAAAGGATTTGTTTGCCGACGAACGAAGGGAAGATCTCAATGAAATTGGGCGCCCCACGATTCGACAGGATATTTTGGGACATGTTACTGGACGATCGAAATTCTATGACGATCATTTGTTCGAAGGCTTATTGCACATGCGCTGCGTGCGCTCTCCTTATCATCACGCAAAAATTCGATCTATCGATACGCGTGAGGCGGAGAGTATGCAAGGCGTTCGCAAGATCGTGCGACCGCAAGACGTACCAGTCAACCTCAACACCTTGTTGTCCTTGATTGGATTTGGAAAAAACGATGAAGCACTTTTAACGCCGCATAAAGTTGGTTACCAAGGCGAACCTATTCTCGCCATCATCGCCGATACCGAACGGCAAGCTCGGGCTGCGGTCGATGCAGTAAGAGTCGATTGGGAGCCGCTTCCGTACGTACATAATGTGGAAGAAGCATTAGCGCCAAATGCTCCGATCGTAAACGAAACCTATCCCAACAACACCTTCGATTATTACGAAAAATACGATCACCAAAAGCTTCGCTACGGAGATGTAAATCAAGCATTCGCGAATGCTGAACTCGTTGTCGAAGGCAGCTACCAAATGTCGCCGATTGAGCAAGCTCCGATGGAAACTTGCGGAGCTATCGCAGTGCCAGAAACGAACGATAGATATGTGTGTCACACTTCCACACAAGCATTGTTTTTCTCATTGGCAACAACCTCGAAACTGCTGGATCTACCAAGTGCAAGGCTGCACTTTATAGGAGGTACCGTAGGAGGAGGATTCGGTGGCAAGGTCGACAGTATTGTCGAACCTATGTCAGTACTGGGTGCAATGCTGACAGGACGCCCTGTGAAATTTATGTGGGACCGTTCGGAAGAAATGCAGGTTGGTGCGCCGAGAGGGGCCGAGCTTTGGAAAATTAAAGACGCCGTAAACAGAAATGGCAGCATCATGGCACGTCGATTTACAGGTTATTTCGACTCAGGAGCTTACACGCGACTCTCGTCCTATGCCGTAGTTAAAAGTACCGGACATTTGCCGGGTCCGTACTCCATTCCCAATGTGGCTTCGAACGTATATTGTGTATTTACCAACCGAACACCGACGACTGCGATGCGCGGATTCGGGATCACTGGCGTTGATTTCGCAATTGAATGTCAAATGGATCGAGTAGCGACAGCAGTTGGCATTGACCCGATAGAACTTCGAATCCTGAACGCGTATCGTGATGGTGATATGAAAGCGCATCGACGACTTGCAAAGAACACAGCATTAATCGAATGCTGCCAAGTCGCTGCTGAAAAAGCAAATTGGCGACTTAGTTTCGAAGCAAGAAGGCAGTCAAGCCTAACTGGAGGGGGCGGTACTCGAGCTCAAATCCCAGAAACAGAAATTGACGAAGAAGGAAAAATTGGCGAACGAAGGCAAAGCAATTTAGCACCCGAACCTTTGTCAGGATCGGGCAAACGAACTCGTATACCTGCAGGAACAGCGAAAGGGGAAGAAACGAAAGCTGCACCTGTACAACATCCGGAGATGGCAGACTTAACCTCAGACTCATTTTCGGTTGAAAAACCACCGAGTGTACCGCCAGCACCTGCACCAGCTTCACCTCCTCGAATTCCAGCGTACTCCGAGTTACAGCAGCCCAAAAAATCGGTGGTTAGCACGCCGAAACGAAGACCTACTAGAGCTACACCCAGAAAACGTAGAACCAATATTTCTCGATTCATTTCGGGTACGCGGAGACGATGACATGGCAGTACACAAAGGACGTGGGTTCGCAAGTATCAACTATCCGATCGGAATGAACTTGGGAGGCGACCCTTCGCAGGCTTTAGTACACGCGACCCCAGACGGCAAGTTTATGGTCTCGCTGTCTTCTATCGACTTAGGACAAGGTATGAAATCCGTCACTCGACAAATTGCAGCAGAAGCTTTAGGCGTTCCGGTAAGTGACGTATACGTGGACACTGCAGATAGTGATACCGGTCCACATTGTATGGGGAGTTTCGCTTCAAGAGGGACACACCGAGTTGGCAACGCTGTTATTCGCGCTGCGACGGAGGCTCGCTCGCAATTATTGGAAGCGGCGGCTGAAGAGCTGGAAGTTGACGCGAGAGACCTTCAATTAGACGGAAAAGGCAACATTCATGTAAAAGGCGCACCACACAGATCTATTAGCGTTGCCGATACGTCGATCGCAGCTCAGTTTCGTCAGGGAAGAACACTAGCTGGTAGAGGCATCTTTCTGATTCCACCCTCAGATTGCGACTCCGAAACCGGGGAAATGTCACCCGTATCCTGTTTCGCCCATGCCGCGTTGGTCGTTGACTTAGAAGTCGACGACGAAACCGGGGAAGTAACAGTTCTTGAAATCAATTCCGCGTATGAAGTCGGTCGAGCCTTAAACCCTAAACTCGTAGAACAGCAGTTGGTAGGCGGAGCCTGGATGGGGCTTTCACACGCGTTATATGAGACCACCGAACCTTATTACCCACAACGAGAACACCTACCAGTCGATTTTAACTCGTATGTCATGCCTGGCCCCGGCAACATCGCGCAGCACAATATTGCAATATTGGAACGCCCCGCTGAGGACGCACCCTATGGGGGAAAGGGGCCTGGTGAAATGTGTGCAAATCCAGTGTTACCAGCAGTTGCAAACGCTGTATTCAATGCTGTGGGGGTTCGTTGCGATACATTGCCGATCACACCAGAGCGGATTTTACGAGGTATCAGAGAAAATGGAGGTGCTCGACCTCAGGGCAGACCTGGCTCATAACTAGAATTCGATTATTGGGTACTTCTCCCTTAACAAAGATCACAATTTTTCATGTCCGTTCGATCCGAAATTGCCGGCATTCGATCTCCGGATGAACTCCGTCATGCTTTAGAGGGCGCTCAGTACCTCGCTAGTAGTGAACTCGCTACAGCCGTGTATCTCGCGTTAGCACTTGAAAAACCTTTGTTGCTAGAAGGTGTTCCAGGGGTAGGAAAGACTGAAGCTGCCAAAGCCATTGGATCTGTTCTTGCACGCCACGTGGTTCGACTGCAATGTTACGAAGGAATTGACGCATCAGCCGCTCTATATGAGTGGAACTTTCCGCGTCAAATGCTAGCAATCCGACAAGCAGGAGACAATTATGTGAATATTTACTCCGATCAATTTCTGCTGAAACGACCATTGCTTGAGTCTCTACTTGATCCATTAAGTAATATGTTACTAATCGACGAAATTGACCGTTCCGATCATGAATTTGAAGCATTTTTACTGGAATATCTGTCTGATTTTTCGATTTCGATTCCTGAAACCGGTACGATACATTCATCCAGACATCCTGTTGTAGTGCTTACTTCCAATCGGACTAGAGAACTGCATGAAGCATTGCGACGGCGTTGTGTGTATCACTGGATCGATTACCCAGATCCGGCGCTCGAGGCTCGAATCGTAATGATCAGAGCGAGTAGCGTAGCCTATGAAACTGCCCGCGCGGTTGTCGAGTCAGTCACCCGAATGCGCGCTGAACCTCTTGCAAAACCACCTGGTGTATCAGAGACCGTAGAGTGGGCCGAAGCAGCTACTCTGCTTGCTAGTCAGGGAGCAAGCTGGCCACAAGCTTTTCGGCGAGCGATTGGAGTCGCCCTCAAAGATCAGGACGACTACGCTTTTTTAGAGACTCGATTCGATTCGCTGTTACCCTCAGAAGCGGCATGAAGGTACCAATCGCGGTTCAATCCTTCATTTCTTTCGCTACTTTGCTCAGAAACAACAATTTCGTCGTTTCTTCGGATCAAACCATCGGATTTCTGAAAGCGATTCAACTACTTGGACCTCGCGGCATCGAAGAGATTCGACTAGCAGCCATTGCTTTGTTCGCAATTCCAAAAGACCGTGAAGAACAGTTCGATGATTTATTCCGCGCACATTTTTTAGGAATGGCAATTGCCGTGCCTGAATCAGTTGATACGGATGAAGACTTTGAAGCACATGAAGACCGAGGTGGACAACTCGAGCTACAAGATGCAGAGTTAGCGGAGGAAGCAGGTCAAGCTGCTACGGAATTGGAAACACTGCGGCACCGAGAATTGATTTCTTCAGAAGACGCCCAATTACGTCAATTTGAGCGATTGGCACCTAAACGCTTACCAACACGTTTGTCTTACCGATTTACATCTTCTTCGCGTGGAAAATTACTCGATGCGAGGAAAACCTTGCGATTGACGATGCAATCTGATGGTGAGATCTTAAAGCTAGCACTTAAGACGAGAAAGATGCGGCAACGAGCAATCGTATTAATGATTGACGTTTCCGGTTCGATGAAAGATGGCACAGATGCTACGATGCGATTCGCACACACTCTAGTTGGCATGAGAAATCGTGCTGAGGTGTTCTCTTTGGGTACCCGATTGACACGGCTTACTTCCGCCCTTCGAATTCAAAATATTGATCTTTCGCTACAAAGAGTCGCAGCACTAGTCACCGATATTGATGGAGGCACTAGAATCGGCGAAGGATTACATGCGTTCCTAAACATACCGCGTTTCGTCGGACTAGCTCGCGGTGCAATCGTCGTCATAATCTCTGACGGTTTGGAGCGAGGTGATCCCAGCTTAATGGTGGAGAGTTTAAAACGCCTATCCTTAGTAGCATGGCATTTATCATGGTTGACTCCTCTCGCTCAAAATGAAAACTTCATCCCAGAAACATCTGCATTGGCTGCATCACTGAAATACATTGATTCTTTAGGCAATGGTAGTTCTACTTCGGAAATCGTCGATGCATTTTTAAACTTCAGGACTGCTAATTGATCGACGCTCACCATCATATTTGGAAACAAAACGATTTGCCTTGGTTATTGGGGCCAGAGCAACCTCGAATTTTTGGGGAGTACAGCTCAATTCGTTGCGATTATTTGATTGAAGATTATCTTGATGACATCAGAGAAACGGGTATTACTCAATCGGTCTATGTTCAAGCGAATTGGTCGCCTAAACTGTATGAAAACGAAGTTGCATGGGTACAATCAATCGCAAGTGAACATGGGTGGCCACATGCGATCGTAGGATATGCCGACTTTACCAAAGGAGACGTTAGGCACCAACTGGATCAACTCGCAGATTATCCTCTGATGCGGGGAATCAGACAACAACTGCATTGGCACAAAAACCCTCAATACCGATTTGCAACCAGACCTGATCTAGCTGCTGACAAGACTGTGCAACAAAACGTAGCGCAGTTAGCGGATTATGGATGGTGTTTCGATTTACAAGTATTCGTGGAACAATTCGGGCACGCCCGAAATTTGATTGAAAAATGTCCGGATGTAATCTTCATACTGGAACATGCTGGCATGTTGGAAGATCGCTCATCAACGGGTAAGGAAAAGTGGCTAGATGGGATCGAAAAACTGGCCGAGTACGAAAATGTCATGACCAAATTGTCTGCATTCGGAACATTTCTACACCGAAATGATGCAGAATTCATCCAAGAAATGATTGAAAAAACAGTTGAGGTATTTGGAGCAGATCGCTGCATGTTCGGGTCAAATTTTCCAATCGAGAAAATTTGGACTGATTTTGGTACGTTATTTCAATCATTTCAGTCCGCAACGACGAACTTCAGTGAAAGTGACCGGTACTCGATCTTTCGAGGAACAGCAAAAAATATTTATAAGATTTAGCGATTCAAAGTAGAAATTATTTTTAAAGTAGACGAAAAGAAGTAACGCGGAGACGACTATGTCACACACTGCGATCGATCATAGATTTCACGAGTTAATCGATATTAATGGATCGGTAGCTCAACTCGGTTCTGGATTTGTATTCACGGAAGGGCCAATTTGGCATCCGAAAGAAAGACATTTGTTGTTTTCGGACATGCCGGGCGATGTTCGTCGACGATGGACACCCGATGGACATATTGCAGAAGTCATGCGCCCCTCCAATAAAGCTAACGGCATGACCTACGATGCGAATTTGAATTTGTTGGTGTGTGAGCATTCGACAAGTTCGGTCGTTCGCTTTACGCCTGATGGCCGTCGTGAAGTCATGTGCTCTCACTTTCAAGGCAAGGAACTTAACTCGCCGAATGATATTTGTGTGAAATCCGATGGCTCGATTTACTTTACAGATCCTACCTATGGCCGAATGGAACACTATGGTGTACCACGCCCTACACAATTGGGGTTTCGAGGAGTGTATATGATGAGGCCGAATCACACTCCTGGGCAAGAACCCGAACTTGTCGTAGATCGTTACATGTTCACGCAACCGAACGGTCTTTGCTTGAGCCCATGTGAGCAATATATGTGGGTCAATGACACCGTGCAAACAAATATACGTTTGTTTGATGTCGCTTCAGACGGCAGCTTGATCAATAGCCGAATATTTGCTTCTGGAATTAAGGATGACACTCTAGCAGGGGTTCCAGATGGTATGAAAACAGACGCAAATGGAAACGTTTGGGTAACTGCACCTGGAGGATTATGGGTTTACTCTTTCGAAGGCGATCTTATTGGAAAGATTTCCATTCCCGAGATGGCAGCGAATTTGCACTGGGGCGGTGATCATTGGGATATTTTGTTTGTTTGTGCAGAGACCTCTCTTTATTCGGTTAAAACAAAAGTGCGTTCTCACATGGAACCCTTTATGCAATCGACGTACCACAGTTCTTCTTCAACCGTCAGCGAATTGCGGATCACACCGAATCGAACTGCATTAATTATTCAAGACATGCAAAACGATGTAATTATGGATGATGGTGCCTTTGCAGATTCAGGTGCTCCTACCCATGCAAAAGCTCAAAACGTTATTGAAAATTCTCGCAGACTCGCTGAAGCCTGTAGAAGAAAAGGCATTCTCGTCATTCATGTTTGGTTTGTTTGTGAACAAGGTCATCCGGCACTTTCACAGAACGCTCCACTGTACCAAGGAGTCAAAGCCGCCAACGCGTTGGTACGGGGTTCTTGGGGAGTTTCACCAGTAGCCGGCTTGGAACCACAATCTGGCGATTTAGTTGTTGAAAAAATGAGCATGAGTGCATGGGAGTCCAGTCGGCTGGAAAGTTACCTTCGAGGTGCTGAGATTGACACGATCATTAACACCGGTGCTTGGACGAATATGAGCGTTGAACACACTGCACGCACCGCGGCGGACAAAGGATTTCGTGTTTTTGTGCCAGAAGACGCGTGTTCTACTATGAATGCAGACTGGCACAAAGCCTCTATCGAATACGCCCTGCAAAATGTCTCGACTGTGACATCAACCACTAATTTGATCACTGCTCTAAATTAGTACTTCAAACCGCAACTTAAAGGCACGAATAATTCTTTATGCTGCGTCTTTCTGAGTCAATAACGACCACTGCGTAATGACCCACATGTCGACAGCAGAAACCAGCGAGTACTCTAAAAATTTACGTTTTCACAGATAGGAAGTTTAGCCTGTAGGATCGAATTCGGCTTCTTCTTTCTTCTCTTTTTCTATCTTTTTACGCTGCGTAATCTTAGCAAAGTAAAGCCCGATCTCAAACAAAACCCAAACCGGTACAGCGAGCATGGTTTGTGAAAATACATCCGGAGGCGTCAAAAACATTCCAACAACAAATGCCGCAACAATGATGTAAGGTCGCTTTGCTGATAAATTTTCAGGTGTAGTCACTCCTACTTTCACAAGCAAAACTGTAGCGATCGGTACTTCAAAAGCAATCCCAAATGCAAAAAACAGTTTCAGCACAAATGACAGATAGGCATTGATGTCTGTCATTACTGCGACACCTTCTGGAGCTGTTCCGGTAAAAAAAGCGAATATTATTGGGAAAACGATGAAGTAAGCAAACAGAACACCGAGATAAAAAAGAACACTGCTTGAAACTAGTAAAGGAATAACCGCTTTCTTTTCATGAGAATAGAGCCCGGGCGCTACGAATGCCCAAATTTGATAGAGCAGATAGGGCATGGCAACCGCGACTGCAAAAGCGAATGCAAATTTGAAGGGAACAAAAAACGGACCGTGGGGCTCAGTTGAAATCATCGTATTGCCTTCTGGCAATGCCGACATGAGTGGGGAGGCTAGATATTCGTATAAGGTGTTGGCAAACGGGGCACAGATGACAAATATGATCAGAATTGCGAATATCCCCCGCATTAAACGCTGACGCAATTCCACCAAATGTGAAATAAATGTTGTGCCTTGATCCTGCGGATTTTTAGAGTCTTTAGCCATACCTTAAAGTAGCTATTTTGGATTCGCTGACGGCGATTTTGTTACGGAGGCAGTTTCCTTTACAGCAGGTTCAGGCTTTACAGCGACAGTCTCGTAATCTTTTTCAACTTGCTTGTTGAGCTCGTTCGCTTCCTTGTTAATCTGATTTGCAGTATCCTCGAAGATATTCTTGGTATCCTTCAATTCCTCCTTGACATCGCTAAGTCGCTTTAGCTCCGTTGCATCTAACTCGCGATCAATGTCGCGCTTAACCTCAGCCAAAGTGCGCCGAGCCTTACCGACCCATAGTCCTACACTACGTGCTGCGCGCGGCAGCCTCTCAGGACCCAATACCAGCAAGCCAATCACAACAATTATTGCGAGTTCCCAAAATCCTAAATCAAACATCGTTTTGGAACTCTGAGCTAGACTCTCAGATTCATATAAAAATCATAGTCAGCAAGTTGATCACAATGAGATATCTGATTTCCTTAAATCGAAACCGAACATCGAATTAGAATTCCTAGCTAAACTCTCAGACTCATATGAAAATTATTCTTTCTGCTTCTTAAAATCCCCATCTTCTTCTAAATTTGCTTCAGTTTCTGCATCTGACGTTTCTGGTTCATCATCTGAACCTTCTTTAACGGATTTACGAAAGCTTCGAATGGCAGCACCTAAATCACCACCAGTACTTCTCAATTTTTTTGTACCGAACACCAGTACAACGATAACAAGTATGATCAGTAACTGCCAAACACTTATTCCACCGGGACCAAACATTCTCCCTCCTAATCCTTTAAAAACATTAATTTACTCTTTTTGCACTGTCAACAAATCAGTTACGTAAATTCTTTTCCGTGATTCCGGATACTCCAAATCGTCTATCCAATTCATCCAGAACCTGCTCATAATTTAAATCAAAATGCGACAATAAAACCATACTATGAAACCATAAATCAGCTGTTTCATACACAATTTGATCCAAATTTCCCTTATCTGCGGCTGCTACAGTTTCATCCGCCTCCTCTAGAACCTTGTCACATATTGTTCTTAATCCCTTCGCATGCAAAGATGCCACATAAGAACGATTTGAGTCTGCGCTCTTTCGAGCGTCAATTACTTCTGTTAAAGCAGAGAGTATGTCAGCTGGCATTCCTAAAATCCTTCAATTCGACTTGCCGTACAGCTCATTTGGAGATTTTAGAACTGGTTCGACGTTCGACCACTCTCCTTTTTTTAGTTGCTTAAAGAAACAATTGTGTCTGCCTGTGTGACATGCAATTCCTCCGATTTGCTCCACCTGAAGCAAAATTGTATCCGCGTCACAATCAGTTCGGATGTCTTGAATCAATTGTACATTGCCAGATTCTTCACCCTTTCGCCAAAGTTTTCTTCGAGATCTAGACCAGTACACAGCATGCCCCTCAGCGACCGTTGCCTGTAAGGACTCAGCTGTCATCCAAGCCATCATCAAAACTTTTCCAGTTTTAACATCTTGAGCAATAGCAGGAAGAAGTCCGCTTTCAGGCCATTTCAGTTCATCCCACCAAGACTTAGACATTTTTTAAATTATCTCGCATACTTCAATGCCACGCTGTCGCATGTGTTCTTTGGCCTCTGCGATCGTATATTCACCAAAATGAAATATGCTAGCGGCTAGTACAGCATCGGCAAAACCTAGCTCAATTCCATCCGCCAAGTGCGACAATTTTCCAACACCCCCTGACGCGATGACAGGAACTGGGATCGCTTGTGACACCGTGCGTGTAAGTTCAAGGTCGAAGCCCTGTTTGGTGCCATCTCGGTCCATGCTCGTCAATAATATTTCACCAGCGCCCAGTTCACACATTTTCACTGCCCAATCTACTGCATCTAAGCCTCTCGCTTTTCGACCACCGTGTGTGTAAACTTCCCACTTTGGAGGGCTAGAGCCTCGCACACGACGCGCGTCAATGGCGACAACAATGCACTGAGAACCGAATCGACTCGCCGCTTCCTCAATAAATTCAGGGTGCTCTACAGCCGCAGTGTTGATTGAGATCTTGTCTGCCCCAACATTGAGCAAACTACGGATATTGCCTACGTTACGAACCCCGCCGCCTACAGTCAAAGGAATATGTACTTCTTTTGCAACGGACTCCACGATATGAAAAATCGTGTCTCGGTTGCTCGAGCTTGCCGTGATATCCAAAAATGTCAGTTCATCAGCGCCCTGTAAATCATAGGCTCGCGCCGCTTCTACCGGATCTCCTGCATCTCGTATCTCAACAAATCGAATTCCTTTGACAACTCGACCCTCATCAACATCTAAACAGGGGATGATTCTTTTGGCTAGCGGCATTTGCTCTTAACCTTCGTTAACAAAATCCGAAGACTCTTGAATTAAATTCGTAGCTTCGCGATAGTTTAAGCTCCCTTCATACAATGACTTACCCGCGATTGCTCCCAAAATTCCAGTATGGCACACAGCCAATAAATTCTTTATGTCGTCAAGATCTCGAATTCCACCCGACGCTATAACCGGAATAGAAACTTGGGATGCGAGTGATGCTGTCGCTTCAACGTTCACGCCACTTAACATACCGTCTCTTTGGATATCAGTATAAACAATCGCTGCTGCACCATGTTTTTCTAGCTCTGATGCCAGTTCAAATAGATTTGTCTTGGCTTCACCTAGCCAACCGTCAGTAGCTACAACTCCACGCTTTACGTCTAGTCCTGCTATGACTTGCCCAGGAAAATCATTGTCTATCTCACCAAGGAATGAAGGTTCTTTGACAGCTCGAGTACCCAGAATCACAAAGCTCACACCGGCTTCTAGGTAAGTTTTTGCAGTTTCAAGTTCTCGAATCCCCCCTCCTACCTGAAACACAATGTCCGGGAAATGACCGCATATTTCGCCAATTAGTCTGGCGTTGATTGGGCGACCTTCCACCGCGCCGTTTAAATCGACGATGTGTATTCTTTTAGCACCCGCCTCAATCCACCGTTTGACTTGACTAAACGGACTTTCGGAATAGACTGTCTCATCGTGCAAATTTCCTTGTACAAGGCGAACACAGCGACCATCCTTTATGTCAACAGCTGGAATTAACAGCATGAGTATTCAATTCACGGTTTCTGATTCGAAGATCTATACTTCACCATTCCATTGAATGAAGTTCTCTAGAAGTTGTAGACCTTGACGACGACTTTTTTCGGGGTGAAATTGAACTGCGAACAAATTTTCAGATGCAGCCGCACAAACAAACTTCAAACCATATTGTGTGGTCGCTGCGATCTCGGCTTGCACCTTCGTTTCTGCGTAGTAGCTGTGAACGAAGTAAAACCTCGTGTGCTGTGGAATTCCTGACCAAAGAGGGTGCTCTTGTTCTTGGTAAACCTGGCTCCACCCCATGTGCGGAACCTTGATAGGACGGCCCGAATCTAATAAATCACCTTTGAAGCGAACGACCCGTCCAGACAATACTCCCAAACCGTCTGTACCTCCATCCTCATCACTTCTGGAATACAGAGCTTGCAAACCAAGGCAAATGCCAAGTACAGGTTTATTCTGTAATGCGTCTTCAATCGCAGAACGTATTTCATCGTTCTGTAGTGCCTTCATCCAAGTACCAATTGCGCCTTGGCCAGGAAGAACCAAACGATCTGCAGCTCGAATCTCTGTCGGTGATCGAGTGGATACTACTTCAGCGGTGTTCGCAATCTTTTTGATTGCGTTGATAACTGAAAACAGATTTCCAGTACCCAAATCAGTGATTACAAGCTTTGACATGCTTTATCAAATCTCAATCTATTTGGTCGGCTTAAAGGCTTCCTTTTGTGGATGGAATGATTCCACTTGATCTCGGGTCATAGGAGATCGCCATTCGAAACGAGCGACTGAATGCCTTAAACAAAGATTCGATGATGTGATGGGTATTGCGTCCATATAAATTAGTCAAATGCAAAGTAATGCTAGCATGATTACACAGAGCTTGGAAAAACTCTCGAACAAGATCAACATCAAAATCTCCGACTCTAGCACGTGGAAAAGTCACATCAAATTCTAGAGACGGCCGCCCAGAAAAATCAATTACTGATCTCGAAAGGGCTTCATCTAAAGGTACATAAGAATGTCCATATCGGGTGATTCCAGATTTATCTCCGATGGCTTGGGTAATAGCCTGTCCGAGTGTAATGCCAACGTCTTCAACAGTATGGTGAGCATCAATGTGGAGATCTCCGCTCGCTTCAATATTTAGATCCACCATTGCGTGCCGAGCAACCTGTTCCAACATATGCTCAAAAAAGGGTACTCCCGTTGTTAACTCATGGGATCCAGAACCATCTAGATCTAAGTTCACGGTAATATCAGTTTCTTTGGTCTTTCTGTGGATCGTCGCAATGCGATTGGATTGCTGTGCCATTAATGTCGAATCACTTGCCATCATTCAATACTTTCGTAGTAGGGGTTTTTCACTAGAATCTGAAAATTGTATTTGAAAAACTTTGTAACTGAAAAAACAAATACTTTGATCTGTGAGCTTTAAGGGTATCGAATTAAATTTGTAACAACAACTATTTCTTGCAGCCACTGGATACAAAAATAAGGTAAGCCTTCGATGTAGATCATTCAAGAGCTTGGTTTTAAATTGCTCAATCTTTCTTGTTAATTAGCCCAAGCATTTACTCAAAGCTTCGAACAATGCCGAGTTTTGCTCCTCACTACCAACAGTAAAACGCAAGCAGTTGGCTAGAACTGAGTGAGATCCATCTAAATTTTTTACCAGCACTCCGTTCGCTTTGAGACATTGATGTACATCATTTGCACTTTGATCTAAAAGTCTTACTGTGACAAAATTCGTTTCAGAAGGAAATACCTTGAGACTATCCAAAGATCGAAAAAACGCCTCCATTCGCCGCCTTTCGTTCAAAACCAGTTGAACACCACGACTCATTTGATCCCAATGATCAAGCGCGAACACAGCGCTTTCCTGAGCAAGAACACCGATGTTGTATGGAAGTCGTACTTTTTCGAATTCAGCTGCCAAACTTGGCTGGCAGATCATGTATCCAATCCTTAAACCAGCTAACGAACTCTTTGAGAGAGTTCTAACGACAATCAAATTCTCCATTTGATCAACTGCCGACAGCATGCTTTTTTTTGAATAAGCATAGTAGGCTTCGTCCACAACTACCAGTGCGTTGGTCATTTGTGCGGTCTTTTCTATAAGCGATGGATCAAAAAAATCCCCGGTGGGATTATTTGGATGTGAGAAAAATACGCAGTCTGGCTGTTCAGACTGAACTGTCGACAACCAATGATCTTCTGGTAACTGAAAGTCTAGATCAAGCGAAATTCCGATGAATGATCCCCGAGTGTACTGAGCGATGATTTGATACATAACAAAAGACGGTTGGGGTGCCATCACCGTTCTAGCTACACCACCGACAGCAAGTTGAATTAGTTGCAATAGCTCATCAGAACCATTGCCGACGACAATCTCTAAGTTATTCGGAATTTCAAAAACCTTTCGTAATCGTTCTTTTAGTCGTTGCGCGTGCGGGTCTGGATATAAATTAACTTCAACTGTACGTAGTCGTTCGGTCCATTGCTGCAAGAGACTAGGATCGAAACCAAAAGGACTTTCCATCGCGTCCAACTTGATCAGGTCTTCCGCAGCTTGCACCTGATAAGCTTTCAGCTTACGAATTGGTTGATGAAACAGGTCGGTAACCTTATTTTTTTTGATGTTCGTCATTTCGCCCTGAACTCCGCCGATTGACTATGCGCTGTAAGCCCCTCTTCGCGAGCAAGCACGCTTGCAGTTGTTGCGAGTTTCTTTGAACCCTCGACAGAACAAGCAACAATTGATGTTCGTTTGATGAAATCATAGACTCCCAATGGGGATGCAAATCGTGCAGAACCTGAAGTTGGCAGAACATGATTGGGACCTGCACAGTAATCACCCAAGACTTCCGCGCTATGAGAACCAACAAAAATCGCACCTGCGTTGCGAATTTGTTTAGCCAACTGCATTGGACTTTCAACCATCAATTCCAAATGTTCAGGCGCAAGTCGATCAATCAACGCGACAAGATCCTGGCGATTTGGAACGTAAATTAAGGCACCTTGATGAGTAAGCGCGTGTGCTATGATTTCTTTTCGCGCCATATTCGGCAACATGTTTTCAATCGCAAGCTTAACTTCTTCCAACTTATTCAAACACGTCGAAACGAGTATGGACTGCGCATCATAATCATGTTCAGCTTGTGCGAATAGATCCATCGCCGCCCAATCTGCGTTACTGGTTTGGTCACAAACCACAACAACTTCGGACGGCCCTGCGATCAAGTCAATCCCAACATGGCCAAACACTTGTCGCTTTGCAGCTGACACCCAAGCATTTCCGGGGCCTACAATTTTGTCTACCTTAGGAATGGTTCGAGTTCCGAACGCTAATGCTGCCACTGCTTGAGCGCCGCCTACTTTAAACACCCGATCTACGCCCGCAACATGTACTGCTGCCAACACTGCATCTTTAATTTTCCCTTTCGGCGCAGGAACGGTCATGATGATTTGGTCTACGCCGGCTACGGTTGCCGGCACCGCAGTCATCAGCACAGAAGAAGGATAGGCAGCCATGCCACCTGGTACGTATATCCCTACCCGTTTGATAGGATTAATTTGCTGTCCGTAGCGCGATCCATCTTCTTCGCTATAAATCCAAGACTCTTCCTTTTGATGCTCATGAAATTCTGCAATGCGTCTATGAGCAGTACGAATCGCGTCTAGTACACTACAGGACAATCGTTTCGATGCCGCCTCAAGCTCGGCAGAAGAAATCTCCAAGTCCTCTGCATGATCGATTTGAAGATGATCAAATTTTCTCGTTAGCTCAACTATCGCCGCATCGCCTTCACGTCTGACCTGTGAAATGATCTTTCGCACCACTCGATCAACTTCTGGATCGAATTCGGTCCCACGTGATAAGGTTTGATGTAGTTCTGCCTCGAATGTCTCGTCCGCGGTTGAAAACTGACGAATTTTAATCATTTTGGGAACAGATCTCCGAGGCTTCCTTAAGTCGCCCGGCAATCCCTTTCATCGCTTTTTCCTTTAGCCGCATCGATGCTCGGTTGGCAATAAGGCGAGTGCTAATTTGAGCGATCGTATCGAGCTTTTCGAGCCCGTTGCTACGAAGGGTTTCACCAGTCTGTGAAAGATCGACTATTCGGTCGGCGATGCCTCGCAATGGAGCCAGTTCCATAGAACCGGTTAACTTCATCACATCAACATAAATTCCCTTTGCAGAAAAGTATTTTCGGGTTGTATTCACATATTTTGTTGCGACTCGATGTTTTCGATGGTGGGAAGTCGCAGCTGCGTTGGAATGTTTGATGCCTGCAAGCACCAACTCACAACGTGAAATACCTAAGTCTACCAATTCATAAAAGCTTGTGTTTAATTCTTCCAGAAGAATATCTTTGCCGACGATGCCCAGATCCGCACCCCCCAAACGAACATAAGTGGGTATGTCCGAGCTACGAACAATGATGAGCTGAACATCAGAAGTCCCGGTTTCTAATACAAGTTTGCGAGAATTTTGTAGGTCGCCCAAGGGACTAATATCTGCGTGCCTAAGCAGTGGCAGTACTGCTTTCGTGACACGTCCTTTGGAAATAGCGATAGCAATTCGCCTGTTAGATTGTTCCATCACAATCTAGCAAAAGTATGCGGATATACTAAATTTAGCGATGAATAGACTGTTGCTCTCGAGCAACGGCACTGAGCTGATGACCGTTCTCGTGGACTCGAGTGATTGTCGCTCCCAACTGCGACAACTTTTCCTCAATACATTGATATCCACGATCAATATGGTGAATTTGTTCGATCACGGTTGTAGATTTAGCCACCAAGCCTGCTAAAGCCAAACAGGCTGAAGCGCGTAAGTCAGTGGCGGTAACTCGAGCTCCTTTTAGGAAATTCACTCCTTTAACCATTGCGGTACTTCCGCTCATTGTGATCGACGCCCCCATTCGGCCAAGTTCGTGGACATGCTGAAATCGGTTTTCAAAAATCGTTTCGTTTATCGATCCAGTGCCTTCGGCGATACAGTTCATCATCAGAAACTGTGCTTGCATATCGGTTGGAAAACCTGGAAATGGAGCTGTTCGGATGTGCAGAGCTTTGGGACGTCTACCGCTCATGTTCAGCTCGACCCAATCATTCCCGACATTGATTTGTGCACCTGCTTCGTTCAGTTTGTTCAAAATGGCGACCAAATTTTGTGGCTGTAATTCATTTAACCGAATCGCACCACCCGTCACTGCTCCGGCTACAAGATAAGTACCGGCTTCAATGCGGTCTGCAATGATGTGATGAGTGTGCTCACGAAGACTATCCACGCCTTCGATATACACTTTGCTGGTGCCGGCACCTTCAATATGGGCTCCCATACCGATCAGGCAATTCGCCAAATCCACTACTTCTGGCTCCTGCGCGGCATTTTCTATCACTGTGACTCCGCGTGCTAAGGTAGCGGCCATCATTAAGTTCTCGGTGCCTGTAACCGACACTGTATCCAAGAATATATGCGCACCGTGTAATCTTTTCGCATGCGCTTGAATGTAACCGTCAGATATTTCAATCTCAGCACCCATCGCTCTTAGGCCTTTGATGTGAAGGTCGATCGGTCGTGAACCGATTGAACAGCCACCCGGCATAGAAACTTTAGCTTGCCCAAAACGAGATAACAAGGGCCCCAACACCAAGATGGAAGCTCTCATTGTTTTGACGATTTCGTAAATCGCACAAAAATTCTTAACTGGTGCCGCGTTAACTTTGACTGACATCGTTTCGTCAAGTTCTACTGCAGCACCAAGACGCCCTAATAGATCTAGTGCAGTAGTAACGTCTTGCAAGTGAGGAATCTTACTCACTTTAAGCGGGTATTCAGAAAGCAGAGAGGATATGAGGATAGGAAGCCCTGAGTTTTTGGCTCCTGAAATTTTGATTGTGCCCTCTAAAGGTACACCGCCATCTACGATTAACTTATCCATAATCGAATGCAGGTGAGGGGGAGTGAAAAAACTGGTTAGCCAACCAGTTGGATGATCAATTGCTTTCGCTGAGCTTGGTTTGAAGTTCTCCGTTTTGATGCATCGCAAGCATGATATCGCTACCGCCTACAAACTCTCCATCAATGTAGCACTGAGGAATGGTTGGCCAATTTGAATATTCTTTGATACCTTCGCGCACTCTATGATCGGCGAGTACGTTAATGGTTGCATATTCAGCACCACAGTGTTCGAGAATTTGTATAGCACGACTAGAAAATCCACATTGTGGGAACTGAGGGGTTCCTTTCATAAACAAGACAACTCGGTGATTAGTCACAGCACCGTGAATGTAATCTCTAACTTCCGTATCCATAATTTTTGTATTTTCCTATATCGGATGAATGTTCAAGAACAAGACCTTATGAAACAATATTTTGCCACTGTTCGGGAGTATATGTCCGTAGGGAAAGCGCATGTATCGTAGATTTCATTTTGTCACCTAAGCTCCCGTAGACAAGTCGATGTTGTTCGATCATCGATTTGCCGGCGAATTGCGAACAAACCACAATCGCTTCAAAGTGCTGGCCATCATCTCCGGTAACTTCTGCTAAAGAACCGGCTAGGCTTTCCTCTATCCATTGTTTTAAGTTGGCGGATGTTACCATTTTTCAATATTTTCAGCAAAAACAATAAGTTCTAAAATTATATCATGACTATGCAGGCACTGAGCTCGGACAATTCTCGAGAACATCCAAAAATTCAGCGAGCATTCTAGTTTCTATAACGATAAATATATTGTATTGGATTGCACCCTTAAGAATTGACGCCATCACCCATGTTGCGCGACAGGAACCTTCCAATCTAAACATACAAGTCGGTTTCTATCGACTGTATATGGTGTCATCGTTATCTGATTTCAACAGGAATATGTCGACTTCCACAAGCTCTACCATCGACTAGTCCAAGTTGACAATCGCAGGTAGCAGTATCAAGGTTTTAAAGTCGCGAGAGAAAAATGCTCTACTGCGTCACCGCAGGCTTGATTTACCTGCCAGTTCCATACGCGCTTCAGCGCTACCCAGATGATGTTGAATTATCTTTTAGGAACAAACAAGTATGATCACGACAGTACTTTAAAATTTATTCCAATTGAAATAAATCACGAACTTGATTGATGCGAATGAGTCTCTTCATTTGCTCTGGAACGTTCACGAAAACGATCTTGACGTTTTCCTTTTGTGCTTGTTCAATCCAATTCAAGCACAAAGCAATACCAGAGCTATCGACCATTTCCACTTTGGACCAATCCATCCGCACCGTCGAAGCTGCTGCTTCAACTCGATTCATTTGCGCATAGAGTGTTCCTACGGTATCAAAGATCACTGATCCTTGTATCAAAATGGTACCGTCGACGGTGACTTCAAATCCGACTCTAGCAGCATCAGATGATGTTTTCATCCACCAGTTGTTTCGCTAAACAGAAACCCTCCGACGAGGTCTTCAAAATTCAAAGCTGATTGTGTAAACTCGATTTCGTCACCAGCCTTAAGGTAGATGTCTTCACCGCCTATATCGAAACCGATGTATTGTGCACCGAGCAATCCAGCAGTCAAGATTCGCACACTACTGTCGATTGGAATATTGGAATATTCTTCCATTATCGACATCTCAACGCGCGCATAGAAGCTATTCATGTCAATGGTAATCCCCGACACTCGACCGATGTTGACGCCGGCAATCGTCACAGGTGCTTTGATGGTAAGACCGCCGATGTTTGCGAATTGGGCATAAACCTTGTAACTTCGGTCGAATTCAAATACACCCGCGCTATCTACACGAAAGGCAAGTACGGTAGCAGCAAAAATTCCACCGAGAACAAATAAACCTACCATTAATTCGATAGACTTTCGCTTCATTTGGAGTGCATATGCTTGTTGATAGTCATTGGCTGTGGACTTTTAGTGCGGCTAACTCTGAACTAGTCTAGAGTTTAATATATTTCAATTATATCAAAACTATATATCATATTGTACTCATGCCAATTTAATCGTTGCGCAAGTACTGTAGTGGACGATGTTGCAAGGCCCGCCAAATCCCAGTAATTCCTAAAGTACTGGAGATCACCAAACCAATGATGACCGTGTAAAGCGCTGACGAACCAATAAAAGACCACTCCCAGCCCATCAGAGCAGTCACGATTGACCAAGACGCAATTGATCCGAGTATAACCGCGATCAAAGCGGCTACGCTTCCTTGAATTAGGTATTCGAGCGAGAATGCAGCCAGGATATATCGGCGAGAAGCACCGATTGTTTTCAACAAAACACCTTCATAGGCCCGTCGTCGATTTTCAGATATAACGATCCCTGTAAGAACTAATATTCCGGCGATGATCGTTATTCCGCTAATTCCTCGAGCTGCATTTCGACCGCGTAGTATCAGCGTATTGACTCGATTCAATACGTCTTTTATTCGAATCACTGTAATGTTTGGAAACGTGCTCGCAACAGCTTCCTGTAATTGAAATTCACCATCACCAATCACCCGGACTGTGCCGACACTGGAATGGGGAATGCTACGAAGAGGTTCTGGGGACAACATAATTGCAAAATTGAGTTGCATGGATCGCCAGGGTAAATCACGCACATTGTGGACTTTACCAATTATTTCTCGTCCCAAAATGTTCATTGTGATCGTGTCACCAACTTTTAAATCAAAGCTAGTGGCAACATCGAGGTGAATCGACAACAACGGAGGACCTTCATAATTTTCAGGCCACCAATCACCTTCGACTATGGTCCCACTTTCGAGAGCTTCTGCCGTATATGAAAATGTTCGCTGCCCATCATCATCAACAATCCACTCTCCTTCTTCGTCTACCATTGCAGCGACGGGGTCCATACCCTTTATTTTGGTGATTCTGCCTGGAATATAGGGAAGGATATTTAAGTCTTCGATTTTAGCGGTGTTTTCAACCAACTGATTAAATTCTTCGAGTTGAGCAGACTGGATTCCGACGAAGAAAAATGAAGGTGCTTTCTCGGGAATCAGTGTTGTCATTTGTCGGTCGAGATTCATCGAAACCATTGCTGTTGCGACCAACACGGACAGCCCCAGACCAACAGCAAGCACGATGTCCGATGTTGCTGCGCCAGGTCGATGTAGGTTTGCAATGGCTAAGCGGGCTGCGGGAGAGCGCAGTCGAGGAATCTTCCGTGCAATTTGGATGATTACAGCACTCATTCCTCGGCAAACGATCCATGCAATAGTCACTCCCACCACAAACCACACTGAAAACGACTTCTCATAAGCGTTCAAGATCACGATTGTGGCAAGTAGTACGCCAATGCCAAGAGTGATGACCATGTAGATCCATGATGCTCGTTGAGATTCGTTCGTGATCACATTGCGAAATAACGCAGCTGGGCGAGTTTCCAAGGAGCAAGCAAGTGGCCACAGTGTAAATAGGAATGCTGTAAGCATGCCGTAGAGTATGACTAAAACTGCAATTTGCGGTGTAAACGTGATGGAAATTGGAACCGATAACAGAGTTTCAATACTTGCTGCACTTAGAAAGGTGATTCCAAGTCCAGCTACAATGCCAATTCCTACTCCAATTGCTGACAATATCGTCAGCTGAACGATATAAACTCTCAACACAAAGCGAGTCGATGCGCCGACACATTTCAAAATCGCTATTGTGGGTAAGCGAGTGTTCATATAGGCGCGCACCGCATTGCTCGCACCTACGCCCCCAATCAATAAGGTGGCAAGACCAGCAAGTGATAATAGCACTCCAAGGCGTTCAATTACTTCGGTTAAATCCGGTGATGCATTGTGAAAATCCCGTACATCTAAGCGAGGATGCTCTTCTTGAATCAAGTTGTACAAGTCGGTAATTGCTGCAGAGTCGGCTAACTTCATGCGGTATTCGAAGTAACTTCGACTGCCAAAAGCAACCAATCCAGTTTCGGCCAAAGCGTCTCGATGAATGATAACCCGAGGCCACAATTCGTAATCGCCCTGACTACTTATTCGATCAGGTTCATTTTTTATGATTCCTCGGACTTGAAATTGAGAATTGCCGAGTGTTATGACATCGTCGAGTGATACCTTTTTTGACTCAATAAGTGATTCGTCTACAACTGCCCCGGACATGTTATCTAAACTAGCCAAGGCGTCGAAAAACGATACACCGTCAAAAAGTTCGAGCTGACCATACAACGGATATACATCATCAATCGCTTTGAGAGAGACCAAAATACTGCTCTGTAAATCGGTCGTACGCATAAGCGTTCGAAGCTCGATAAATTTTGTGAGTGATTCAGTATTTTGGTTTAGTAGCTGTACTTGCTCATCTGTAAGATCTTTGAATTGCTGACTAATCGCAAGATCACCGCCAAGAAGAATTCTACCATCACGGTCCATTCCGTTGAGCATGCTCGTAGAAATGGTTGTAACCGCAGTGATTGCCGCGACGCCCAAAGCGAGACAACTAAAAAACACCCAGAATCCACCATAACCACGCCGTAGGTCGCGTAGTGCAATTGTGATCGCTTTATTCAACATCTCGCTCTACACCCAATTCGCGACAATTTGGCCGTCAGATAATTCGATATGCCTTTGATAACCCTGCGTCAGTTCTGTTTGATGGGTAATAAGAATCAGGGTCGCATTTTTCTCTTTACACTTTTCAAATAACAACTCCATGATTTTCACGCTGTTCGTCTGGTCTAGGTTACCCGTCGGTTCATCAGCAAGTATGACATCTGGATCGGTAATTAGAGCTCGAGCAATTGCTACACGTTGCTGCTCACCGCCGGACAGTTGACTCGGATAATGGTTTAGTCGTTCACTCAAACTTACCGTTGCGAGCTCTTCTTCCGCTCTACGAAATGCACCTGGAGTTCCGGAAAGTTCTAGTGGAATCGCGACATTTTCTAGCGCAGTCATTGTGGGAATAAGGTGAAAAGACTGAAATATGATTCCGACTTTGTTTCTACGATATCGAGCCAAGCCCTCTTCGTTTAGTGAGTTTAACTCAAAACCCGCGACCTGAACGCTACCACGTGTTGGTTGTTCCATACCACCGATGATCATCATCAAGCTCGTCTTACCCGCACCAGAGGGTCCGGAAATACTTACACTTTCACCCCGTGCAACTTCTAGGTCTATGCCTCTGAGAATTTCAACCGGTCCAGCTTGACTCTCCAAAACTAACCATAGATTTTGGAGGGCAATTATTTTTTCTGAGGAATTTAGCACTGACTTTTGCAATCCTGAATTAAAGGAGAAACGAAATAATATTGATTAAAAACAAATAGTGGGGTCAAATTTTGAATTTACAATCTGAAATTTTGGTATAAATGAGGCAACAAAAACTCTAATATCTATGAAATTACAGCACACGTTTAGCATTTTCTTGAAGTCAGCAAGTCATCAATACACTGTGCCGACAAGTTACAACGTGTCAAGTAGTTCGTTCTTCAATGATTTACGCATCTGCGTAAGGGGGTAATATATATGGCTACTCGCCCAACTATACTTGCCCAGTGTCGAATCCTCATACCCGCTGCAATATTATTTGTTTTCGGGGGCATGGGCAATTCCGCGCTGGCGCAAGACAATTCAGGTGAATCAACCAACCCATATGACCAAACCGTAAATATCGCTAGTTTTGGGGGTAGTTATACCCGTAGCCAAATGCTAGCATACGTACGTCCTTGGGAGGCCGAGACTGGGAAGGTTGCAAATATGCATGACTACGATGGCAGTCTGAGCCCTATCAAGGCTCAAGTCAGTTCGGCCAATGTGAAATGGGATGTTGTTGACATGGAGCGGTCCAATGTGATTGCAGCTTGTCAGGATGGTTATCTTGAACCAGTCGATAGTGCATTGATCAAAAGAGGCGCCGACGGTACACCAATGAGTGAAGATATTCCGCAAGAATATTTAACAGAATGTGGTTACCCTAGTGTCGTTTGGTCGACAGTTTTCGCTTACAACGATAATGCCTTTCCGAACGAAAAGCCTTCTAGTGTCGCTGACTTTTTCAACGTTGAAAAATTTCCGGGGCCGAGAGCTGTTCGTCGGGAAGCTCGGGGCTTACTAGAGTGGGCATTGCTCGCGGACGGCGTTGCTCCTAGCGACATTTATTCTACGCTTTCTACCCCAGAAGGATTAGAACGCGCGTTTGGTGTGGCAGAGTCAATTAAATCAAACATCGTCTGGTGGAGTGCTGGGCACGAACCAGTGGAAATGCTCAACGAAGGCACTGCTGTAATGGCTACTGCTTGGAACGGGCGGCTCTACGATTCGATTAAAGCTGAGCAACCGATAAAAATTATTTGGGACGCTCAAATGGTCGAAATTGAATATTGGGCAATTCTGAAAGGGTCACCTCGGATGGCGAATGCCAAAGACTTTGTTCGTTTTGCGCTGCAAACTGAGAATATGGCAGCCCAGACGAAATACATTCCGTACGGTCCAGTACGTAAGTCATCGCAGAAATTAATTAGTGATGACATGATCCCATATCTCCCCACTTCCAACCTGGAAAGTGCAATACAGGTTGATTCAGAATGGTGGGCGGAAAACATGGTGAGTGTCGGCGAGCTATTCACAGAATGGTCGACGCCAAAACATAGTGAAGTCGCTCAAGCGGATCGCTTCTAAAGCTGAGAGGATAAAAACAAATGAATGGTCCACAAATTGACAAAACTATATTCTGGGTCTCTTTAATCGTTGTTGGAGGCCTAGTCATACCATTACTCATCGCACCCGAAGCAGGTCAAGAATTTCTTGGAGGATTACTCAGTATTACTACAGGTAAATTGGGTTGGTCCTATCTGTGGTTCACGATCGTGGCTTTTGGTGTACTCGTGTATTTCGCCACCGGGCGATTTGCACATGTTAGGTTCGGAGGCCCGGACGCAAAACCAGAATTCTCATTACCTAGTTGGGTTGCAATGTTGTTCTGTGCGGGTATCGGTGCTGCCGTACTATATTGGGGCACAATCGAATGGGCATACTACTATAAAGGCCCACCGCTAGGAATCGAAGCTGAGACTGCTAAAGCCGCTGAGTTTGCAGCGATGTATGGAATGTTTCACTGGGGATTCACGGCTTGGGCAGTTTACTGTATACCGACCCTACCGCTTGCCTATCTCCTATGGAATAGAAAACGATCAGTGCTACGACTTTCTGCTGCCTGTGAAGGTGTTATAGGCAAAAAAGCAGCCGATGGATTGATCGGTAAAGTTATCGACATTTTGTTTATGTTCGGTTTAATCGGTGGCGTTGGTACATCCATGGGACTTGGAACACCCATGCTTTCAGCCGGAATTGCTGAACTTTTCGGTGTTGCTCGAGGCTTTTTCTTAGACGTAATCGTTGTAATCATATGGGCGATTATTTTCGGTGCAAGTGTTTATTCTGGTTTGGAAAAAGGCATCAAGCGACTTAGTGATGTCAACCTGATACTGATTATCGTGGTGTTAGGATTTACCTTCCTTTTCGGCCCAACTGTCTTCATGATTAGTACATTTACCAATAGTGTAGGGCTCCTTATCCAAAACTTTGTCCAAATGAGTTTTTGGATGGATCCAGTTACTAAAGGTGGTTTTCCAGAAGGCTGGACAATTTTCTATTGGGCTTGGTGGATTGCCTATGCGCCATTTATGGGGTTGTTCGTAGCGCGAATCTCCAGAGGTCGTACTATTCGGCAGCTGATCGTCGCAGAAGTCATCGGAGGCACGATGGGGTGCTGGATATTCTTCGCGATTCTTGGCAATACGAGCATGTACTTTGATTTAATGGGTATCGTTCCGATCTCCGATATTCTGGCCAATGTTGGTGCACCTGAAGCCATTGTTGCTACCATAGTCGCCTTGCCTATTGGCACAGTGATCCTGGTGATTTTCGTAGTTCTCGCTTTTATATTCGGTGCTACGACTCTAGACTCATCTGCATTTACGTTGGCAGCCGTTGCCACCAAAGAGCAAAAAGGTGAAATGCAAGAACCAGCTCGATGGCACCGCTTGTTTTGGGCGTTCATGCTGGCGGGAGTTTCGCTGAGTCTGATGTATTTGGGAGGGTTAAAACCTCTTCAAACAGCATCAATCGTGGTAGCCTTACCGCTGATGGCTGTACTTGCAATTATGGTTCTATCGTTTAATAATTGGCTGATCGAAGACTACGGCGATGGAATTGAACAACCGGATACAGTCGTGGTAGAGAAAAATTAGCTGAATCTTTTTTAACACGATAATAACTGTGTTGAAAAAGATAATTCAAAATTATTACTTGCCAAACTGGAGTCTTGTTCAAAGGGATTCTAGTTTGGCATTTTTTTGTCGCAAATTTATAGTCCTCTGTTCATATGAATAGAATATGAGATCAATCCACAAATACCAAAATCAGTCTCATAACTATGTCCTGAGTTTGTTATTGACCTGTTTTTTGTTATTGATTGGTCTTCAAGCCCACTCACAACAATCTATCCGAATCGTAGCAATTGGTGACAGTTTGATCGCGGGCTACGGCCTTGAACTTAAAGACGGCTTTACAGCGCAACTTGAACGAGCCTTACAACAACGTGGACATGCGATTGAAATTGCAAACTCGGGCGTCTCAGGCGACACTACAAGTGGTGGTCTTGCACGCATTGACTGGGTTCTTTCGGACCCTTACTCAGCTGTGATTTTACTGCTGGGCTTCAATGATGCACTTCGAGCCATACCCACCGAATTTGTACGGGATAACCTAATCGGAATTGTAAACAACATACAATCAAAACAGCTCCCGTTGCTCCTTGTCGGAGCAAGAGCGCCTCGTAATCTTGGTGCAGAATATGTCGAATCATTTGATTCGATCTATCTCGAATTGGCCAAAGAATTCGATGTCGTTTTCTATCCATTTTTCTTAGAAGGTGTCGCTACAGACCCTAACTTGAATCAGAGCGATGGAATTCATCCAAATGCAGAAGGAGTTACACGAATCGTTGAACAATTTCTACCTTTTGTTGAAGAACTGATTGAGAAAGTTCCTCGATAATTGTAAAATAATGTGCTAGATGTAGTCAGTTACGCAGGTAACTGCATATGCATCTTTGTTCGTTCAACGCTCAATCCAAATGGACAATTGAAATGGTTACAACTCGATCCAGCATCGGTAAAATTCTTTTAGTCGGATTAACAGCCATCGTACTGACTTTTACTTCTTCCTGTGGTCGCAACAAGAAGTCTAGTGACGACATCGCGAAACATCCACCCCAAGCCGATACCCCTCGAGAACACTCAGGTAAAGGCTCACCGTTATTGCTATTCGGTGGACGTGACCGAGACCGCCCGTGGGAGCATGATCAAGAATATATCGATTACTTGATCTGGAGAGAGTGGCAACAATATAGAAAATACAAATCCTGGGTTAAACAACAAGAGCAAAGTTCCGCGCCAGCGACCAATCAACAAACGGACGAAAGCCAGTAGTACTTAGTTCACCTTAATCTCTTCTCTCAATCGAGCACAATTTGAGTGAACTTTTGGTTTCTATTTTTGAATGAAGTGCTTCTTGAGTTGCTTCAAAGATACTGTTCTAGCTGTTAGAATCGACCGATTTAACTAAATCCACAGCGTAGCGAATTTATCATTTGCTTGGCTTTAGGCCCTCAAAAAAGCTTGCTAACTCCCATTAGCTCGAAATGAATTGGTGACAGGAATAGAATCTGATTTAAAGATACGATTAAATTTGTGCTTTAGATTGTTAACCTTTCATACAGTAGAGCAAGCACGTCGTCAGGCTCCAAAATCCCGCCTTCGCTACTCGAAGCCGTGACAACATAAATCTCGGAATGATTTCCCGTACCCTTTATCACGACTTGATATTGTTCCTCAATTCTAATGGAAGCATCTTTTTTCCAAAATTTCCATCTCTTTTTCTTTTTTGGTTTAGATGAATGGAACGACACATAAAAGATACCTTTGTTTCGATTTATGTCCACAATATCCATACCGGATGCTCTTAGAGTCTTTCCCACTCGTTCCCAAGTGAAATCAAATCTTTCGCGCACGACAATTTTTTTCCCTCCTTGATCGTTCACCAGCTCTTTCTTTGCTGGTGCTCCTGCGAGGGCAGGCTCTTGAGCGAATGGGCTGTCATCGGCTTCATACTGGGTTAGCAAATAAAGACGTAGCCGCTTAAAGAATGGTTCACCAGCCGTAAAATTGACTTCGTCATCATCAACAGTTAAACCAAGGACTTCAGTGGTCGAATCGCCTACAGCAACAAGTCGTAAGCGCTCGATTGCTCCTGTATATTCTCTCAAACCCATTCTCTCAAAGAGGGTGGGAAGTTCTTCGATTTCTATGTTCTTGACGTCGAAAGTCCAATCCTCTCGGTCGGTGTCCTCAATTTCGACGCCCATATCCAGAAGAACGACAGATAAATTGTTCCACACCGAATTAATGTCGTCAAAAACACGCATCCGAGCGGTTCCTTCATCCGTACGTTTGGTCACGACTTTAAAGATTCCACTACCTTTTCGTCGTGCCTCGTTATATTCTTCTGCAGAAACATCAAAGCCTTGATCCTTCGCATAAAACTCGTAAAACTGTTCAAACTTAACCCAACTTTCATAATTTCGAAACTGTTCACGTGGAATTTCATCGATAAGCCGTTCACTAGGATCTAATTCTCTAGGAACCCGAAATTGTGATGTTTCTGGTAACGAGCTTAAACCAGGCGGTACTTCGAGAGGGTCAAGCACCGCAGAAGAAGTCAACAATGTCAAATCTCTTCCTCCAAATTCAGCGCATCCTCCTATCGTGAAGGAGGTCGCAATTATGATTGCAAAAGCCTTCCTGAACCTTTGTTTTCCCGGCTCTTTTTTGAAACTATTTTCGGATGGATTTATCGATGACATTTTTTTGCCTCCGCGGGCCTAGACTCTTTCTGGGTAGCTAAAATTTTTTTGATGCTAAAAATTTAAATTGATACTCAGTAATACTCAATTGAGATTATCAATTTTAAACAATTCGAGGCTCATTTTTTGAAAGTCAGAACACTGCTTCCATGATTCGGTTAGGTTTATCCAAGCGACAGCGGTCAATCTGTAGAAGCACTGTACCGTAATTGTCTCGTACTAAAACTTGACTGTTTCAAATGATCTCAATTCCTCACTTTGTATGCTTTCGACTATCGATATCGCAAGTGCCGATTGATCATTGGCTTCACAGACGAGAAAAGCTCTGCATTCAATCCAAAACATCACAAATTATTGAACATGGTTTTTTTACTTCCTCTAGTGTGAATTTGTGTTATTTTAAATTGAGTTCCTAGATGGATCCGTCACCGGATAGACAATCGACTTTTCGAGTCAATAGTACCAAATGACGTTCCATTTGATACTTGTCAAAAGATATCTTCTTAACCGTAAATAAGAATCTGTCATCTAATTGCTCTAACTCATCTTTGGGATATTGCCCTTTCATCGCGAGCACACAACCGCTTGGAGACAAAATGTGATCAACCATTTTGGTGATCAACTCTAAGGACGCTACCGCTCGTACAATGATCGTGTCAAATTTAGTTTGCTCGGACAATTCTTGTGACCTACGATGTAATACTTCAACATTAGAGAGTTTTAGAGCTGCAACGACATGTCGGAGAAACTGAATTTTCTTTGCGCTTGAATCTACCAACTGATATCTTCGATATGGATGAACAAGAGAAAGTGGTATCCCTGGATAACCACCTCCACTTCCTATATCGACAACTTTAATTCCACGAACATATTGGGCTACCGAAAGGCTATCCAAAATATGCTTCCTTACGATTTCTCTTGGTTCGGTTATCGCAGTCAAGTTGCACACCTGGTTCCACTTTAGTAGTAGTTCGACGTGGTCAGCTAGTTGTTGAACCAACTCACTTGAGACAGGAAGGCGAAGAAAATGAAGACCAAGCTGAATATCCCGCATCATCATCTTTTTAGCCTTGTCTTTCATCGAGACTCTATACCACAATCGTATTTTTAGAATTGGCTCACTGTAACGCCCAAATTCCAGCGAAAAAGAATTTGAGGATTAGCTGAGCCAATCAAGCGATCTTGCTGAAAGACTGCTTTTTCAGATAGATTGACAGAACTGAGATTGCTGCTGGCGTCATTCCTGGTATACGAGATGCCAAGCCAAGAGTTTGAGGTTGGTATTCCTGTAATTTTTGCCGCACTTCGTTTGATAATCCGTGAACTTCGGAATAATTCATTGTTTGTGGAAGTTCTATATTTTCGTAATGTCGTACTTTCTCCGCGGCTCGTTTTTGACGTCTTATGTATCCGCTGTAGCGCGCTTCGATTTCCAGTTGCTCTTTCACCGCTTCATCGACCACCGGAACGCCTGCGTCAGGTAACTGCATAATCATGCCATAGCTGATATTCGAATCTCGTAACAAATCATAAAGTGTCGTTTGACCTGTGAGTTTCCTGCCCAATACTTCTTCGCACCGTTGTTGAGTAGTCTTGGAAGGAGTAATCTTCAAGGACTCAAGCCGAGATCGCTCTTTTTCAATGCAATTCTTTTTCAAGCAGAACTTTTCCCAGCGATCGTCATCAACTAGCTTAAGTTTACGACCGATAGCAGTAAGCCGCAAATCAGCGTTATCTTCTCGCAAAATTAGACGATGTTCCGCTCGTGAAGTAAACATTCGATACGGTTCATCCACACCCCTAGTAACAAGATCGTCAATTAGAACACCAATATAGGCTTCATCTCGCCTTGGCCACCAAGCTTCTTTTGACTGACAGTATCTTGATGCGTTCAACCCGGCTATAAGTCCCTGACCTGCCGCTTCCTCGTAACCGGTTGTTCCGTTAATTTGCCCAGCCATGAACAATCCAGGCATGGCTTTGACTTCCAAGCTAGCTTTCAATTGCCTCGGGTCTAGAAAGTCGTATTCGATTGCATAGCCAGGTCGTGTCAACACTGCTTTTTCAAATCCGCGTATCGATCGAACGAAGGCATACTGTACTTCAAACGGTAAACTAGTTGAAATCCCGTTTGGATATATTTCTACGGTATTAAGGCCCTCTGGTTCAACAAAAATTTGATGCGAAGTACGATCGGCAAACTTAACGATTTTGTCTTCGATTGAAGGGCAATATCGTGGCCCGACTCCATCGATAACACCACCATACATAGCGGATTGCCCCAGAGACTTTCGAATAATTTCGTGAGTATTCTCATTTGTTTGGGCAATGTGGCAGTACACTTGGCTCGGATGCTCTTCAAAGCTACCCAGAAAGGAAAAAACTAGATTTTCCTCATCTCCTGGTTGTTCTTGCAATTGTGAGTAATTTATCGTTCGCCCGTCGATTCTAGGCGGGGTTCCGGTTTTTAGACGTTCCACGCGGAACGTCATCTCTCTCAACCTTGCAGCCAAACGATTCGATGGAGGATCACCTGCACGACCTCCACGTTGATTATCTAAGCCGATGAAAATCTTACCGCCCAAAAAAGTCCCTGTCGCAAGTACGACAGTTTGTGCTCTGATTTTTAGGCCGAAACGAGTTAAAACTCCCGCCACAATACCGTTTTCAACAATCAGGTCCTCGACCTCCTGTTGGAACATCATCAGTCTAGATTGGTTTTCCAACAGCTTTCGAATTGCTATTTTGTACAGGGTTCGGTCGGCTTGCGCACGCGTTGCTCGAACTGCTGGTCCTTTTCTCACGTTCAGCCGTCGAAAGTGAATACCACTTCGGTCAATCGCTTTTGCCATCAATCCGCCCAAAGCGTCAACTTCCTTTACGATATGACCTTTGCCAATGCCGCCAATCGCTGGATTACAGGACATTTGTCCAATCGTTTCAATGCTTTGAGTAAGTAGTAAGGTACGGCCACCTGTGCGAGCTGAAGCAGTCGCTGCTTCTACTCCGGCGTGCCCCCCGCCAACCACAATCACATCGTATTCAAGTGGGTGCTTCACAGTCTAAGCTATTCGTTTCATTGGAAGTAGTAATCGTATTTATGTTGAATTTTTTGTGTAAATTCCCAAGCTTCGTTATAGCTTAGATTACCTTGATTTGGAAAAATAATCTTCGTGTATAAACCTTCTGGTCGTTCTGATATTAGATCAGTCAAAACCTCATTCAATCGTGCAAAGTCGACTTGAACAGCCTTGTCTTGCTGTGGTAATTTATATTGATAAATTGCATTTCCGCTAGCATCTTTGTGGTAGGTAATTTCTACAACATATCGATTGGCTGGGCTTCTAGCAGGTTTAAACATCATTTGCTTCTCGTCTTCGAGAACAACAATTTGCTCTCTTAACGATTTTTGATCCTCGCTTTGATCAGCGTACAATTCTTGAAGTTCGGCCAACTCTGCGATACGTTCCTGATACGCCTTTCTCAATTGTTCTAGTTCTGATTTCGTCTCTGTGACAACTTGCTGAATTTGAACATTGCGACCTGATGCTTCGCTTAGCTGTAGCTCTTTATCCTGAATTTCTTGATTGAACTTTATTTCGAGTGCTCGCAAATTGGCCAATTCTTGACTCTGTTCATCAATAATATCCTGTTGTCTTAGTTCTGATTCTTGTGCTGATTCTAACTTCGATTCCTGCACTGCCAAGTTGCTAGAAAGTTCCTGTAGCTTTTCAGCCATTTCAGCGCGTAACTCAACAATTACTGCTCGCTGACTCTCAATCGTGGCAACTTGATGGCTGCTAGTCTCCTGTGATTCAACGAGATTTTGTTCCAAATTGGCCACCATCGTAGTCAATTGTTGCAGTTTCAGCTCGGTTTCGATTTGCTGTTCTTTACTTGCAAAGAGCTGCTCCAGACGTACTGCCAATTCTTCGCGCAACTGAGCCTGCTCCTGCTCCTGTAACTTGATCGTTAATTTCTGCTGTTCATCCGTAGTAGAAAGTACACTACTCTTCTTTGAAAGCTCAAACAACTGTTGTTCAAGTGTCTCCAAATTCAGCCTTACACGTTCTATTTCCAATTCTGCTTTTTTCTTTTCCTGATCTAGTAAATATGCCACTTGCTTTTGACCTTCCAGCTGAGCTGAAACAAATAGTTCAGACTGTAACAAGCGTTGAATTTCAGCATCCCTGTCTTGGACCAAGGCAGCAAGTTGCTCATTTTTTGTTTGCTCGATCGTTTGACTCAATCTAAGTTCTTCTATCTGTTCAGCTTGTTTTCTAGCTTTAGCTTCTAAGTCGAAAGTCTGCTGCTCACTCAGCTCTTGTTGCGATTTCAACTCTGCGATTTCAACTTTTTGCTGGTCTTCTACTTCTTGAAGATTTTCGAAACTAGTTTGTAAGGAATTGAGCTCATTGATCTTCTTTTCTAGCGTTTGTTCGATAGCGGCTATCTCTAGCAGTTTTTGTTTGTAGTTCTCCTGCAGTTGTACCAGTTCAGAGTTTTTATTAACTATCAACTGTTCTAAATCTGCAACCGTAGTGTTCATAGACTCTATCCGACTCGTCAACTCAAGTCTTTCACCTCGAATTTCGTCCAACCCTTGGTTGAGTGTTTTGATTTCATCTAACAATAGGGCGTGTGCTTCGTACAGCCCAATCGTCTCGTACTCCAAATCTTGAATTCGAGCTTCGCGCTGAATGTTCAAATTCCTTAGCTCATCGTTGCGTTCTTCAGCGACTGCTAACTTTTTTCTTGTTTCCTCTATAATCTCAGCAAGATATAAAGATTTTTGCCGAATAGATTCAGCCGCATCCAATGCTTCTTCTTCAGATATCTCAGCAGAACTGATTTCCCGACTCAGTTCGACGTTTCGCAGCATAAACACGACCGAAGAAATAAGAAAAATCATTACAACAACCATCATGATGTCCGTAAAGGACGGCCATATACTTTCGTCGGAGTGACTTCCGTCTAAGGCGCGATGAACGCGTAGATCAACAAATCCATCATTGCGGTTGGACATGACTTAACTCACCTAGAACTAAAATTCCTCTTCTTCGTTTTCGTCTCGCAACCGAAAACCAGCTCTCAAAATCGAGCGAATATCACTTAGGAGTTGCATGTTTTGGTCCATTACGTTTGTGAACTTTTCCAAAGTCTGAGCTTGAGTTTGCGTTAATTCCTGAAACTCTTGAAAAACTGAATTGAATTGTGCAAAGGTTTCCGTTGATTCCGCTAACATTTCTTGCAGAATTCGATCTGGTGATCTTGTTGCAGCTTGATACTGTGGAATCAATGTAGTCGCTGTAACATGCTCAATCAAGCCTAAGACGTAGGACTGTGTGTCCAATAATTTAAGGTAAAAATAGCCAAATAAAAAATATGCCAAGATGGCAGTCATGGTAGTAGACAGTGCTGTTGACATTCCATGAAATACAACATCAATGCCGCGCATACTCTCAGTTTCGGAGATTGCAGTGGATGCACCCAACAATGCCACCGTCAACGAAACAATGGTTCCGAACACACCTGTCAGAATTAGTATGTTATTGATAAATTTAACAAAACTTGTACGACTTGATTCTTGTGCGAGTAAAGTTGCAGCCAATGCGTTGTGGTTGATTTCTGTGCGAGCACTGAAAAATTCGAGAATGGTCTGAACACGCTGTCCGATAATAGATTTTTTTGATATTTGAGTGATGCCCCTTTCGACATCTCTGTCTTTTATCGCTGCAGTAAGCGTCGCTAGTGCCTTTTCCTCTTTGTAGTACAGCAAAAACAGCCTAACCAATTGCACGATCCCCAAAGAAAATAGAGCCAGTATGGCTCCATTGACGATCCATCCGATTGCAGTAATTTGATTTTGTAAGTAGAGTGTGACTAAATATTCAGACTGCCAGAGGACAATCCCTAAGACCACCAGCAGAACTATAAACATTTGAATGAGGACTTTGGTGGATCGAAATTTTGTGGTTAGTAGTCGCATTGCTCTTTGGTGTATCTTGAAATTACAGTTCTAATCAATCATATACGCTAGACTTACTTACCAATGCAAAAGTTGGCAAAAATTTCACCTAGTAAGTCGTCTGCGGAAACAAATCCTAGGATTTCGCCGAGAGCGTCCATAGCATCTCTTAGGTCTTGAGCAGCAAGTTCACCGGCATATTCTATTACCAATGCATTGCGAGCTCGATCCACATACTGGCTGGATTTACGAATCGCTTCTAAATGTCTTCTACGCGCGAAAATCACTCCTTCTTCGCTATTGTCATAACCTACAATCTGGAAAATCTGCTTACGAAGACCTTTCATTCCACTGCCAGTTAAAGCAGACACAGACGCTCTCCTAAAATCATCTATTGATGAAGGAAAAAAGTTCTCGTTTAAGTCAGTTTTGTTCCACACGATCACCAACTTTGTTTTATCGAGCTTCTGAAGATTGAATTGGTCGTCACTTTGCATCCCCAATAGACAATCGATGACATAAAGAACGACATCTGCTTGATCTATTGCTTTCCAAGAACGACGAACCCCTTCTTTTTCGGCATAATCTTCGCTATTTCGAAGACCTGCGGTATCAACTAAGCTCACTGCTAGACCTTCAACGTCAATCGTAACATCCACTGTGTCTCTTGTAGTACCGGCAACCGGTGCTACGATGACGCGATCCTCACCAGAAAATCGATTTAACAAGCTCGACTTTCCGGCATTGGGCAGGCCCGCGATAACAACGGAAATTCCCTCCCTCAAAATGCAACCTTGAGTCGAGTGCGCTAGCAAATCAGCCAATTCGACACGAACCTTTTCTATGGAATTCAAGATCTGTGAATCACTCAAAAAGTCGATCTCTTCTTCTGGGAAGTCAATGGCGGCTTCGACAAATATACGAGTTTGTAACAACTGGTCCTGAATGTTTTGAATTCTTTCTGAAAATTCACCGCGCAAAGAATTTAATGCCGATTGAGCTGCCGCTGCAGTCGTACTATTAATTAGGTCGGCAACAGCTTCTGCTTGCGCTAAATCAATCTTATCATTCAAAAAAGCTCGCTTGGTAAATTCACCTGGCTCCGCTGCTCGCGCCCCCAGTTGCTGCAGTCGTTCAAGTAGTAAATTTAGAACGACAGGACTACCGTGGCATTGAAACTCGCAAAGATCTTCTCCTGTGTAAGAGCTTGGCTTCGAAAAATGCAGTAGAACACCTTCATCAAGAATCCGACCTTGTTTGTCTAAAAATTTACGATAAAACGCCTTCCTCGGCGTAGGTCGGATTCCTGTTACACACTCCGCCAACTCGAGTGCTTGAGACCCAGAAACTCGAACAATTCCAATTCCGCCTGTACCAGCGGGAGTAGCAATGGCTGCTATCGTATCAGTGCTATGAGCTAAGTACCGATTAACTTTCGGGTTATGTACCACTGTTGTGCGATTGAAAGTACGTTGTTCACCAACCAGTAAAGGACTAAACCAGACGGGAACCACAAGAAAAATACCGTAAATACGATAGGTAAGGACATCATGATGTTTCTTTGCAGAGCATCGAGTGGGGTGGGATTCAGAAGCTGTTGTGCAAACATGGATGCTCCCATAAGAACCGGCAGCACATAATATGGATCGGATCTTGAAAGGTCTGTCAACCAAAAAATAAAGCTTGCTTGGCGTAATTCAACACTTTCTAACAATACCCAATATAAAGCAATGAAGACAGGAATTTGAATCAATATCGGCAAACAACCGCCTAATGGATTGATCTTTTCTTTCTTGTAGATTTCCATCATGGCCTGATTCATTTTCTGCTTATCACTACCGTATCGTTCTTTCAGTGTTTTCAGGCGAGGTTGCAATTTTTTCATCTTCGCCATCGACTTATAACTAGCTGCTGAAAGTGGGTAAAACACAATTTTTACAAGCAGAGTGAGTAGAATGATGGACCATCCCCAGTTGTTGACAACGCTGTTTATTTTGTCAAGAAGCCAAAACAGGGGAGAGGAAACCGGCGTCAACCAACCGTAATCAACGGTCAAAATTAAACCTTCCGCAGGCTCTTTAATTCGACTTTGTTCTTTCGGACCAACATAGATCTGACTACGCAAAACTCCGGTTGAATGGGGATTGACAATCGTTGGAGTCAAGCTTACGTAACCGACTTGATATCGAGTTGGACCAAAATCCGTAGGTAAGGGTTTTGTGTAAAAGCGATAGGGAGAATTCTCTTGCGGCAACCAGGCAGTGACAAAGTAGTGTTCCAACATCGCAACCCAGCCTGATTCAGTTTCAAAAGTTGGGCTCTCCGACTGAATTTCGTCGTTGTCGATTTTGTCATACTTATTTTCGGGAGTGTAAATGGCAGCGCCTCTATAACTCGGTAGAGTCCTGAAGAACAAAAACCCTTCACTCTCGACTACCTGTTCGGTGCTCAAAAATTGCCCATATTGATATCCCTGCCAAGCTTGTGGGTTACGATTTACAACCTGAAATTCAACATCCACCAGATAACTATCCCGATGAAAGGTGTAAACCTTTACATATTCAACGCCACTTGGAGAAGTCCAACGTAGTGGCACTTGCAAGGAATCCTGTGTTTCAGATAAAGTGTATGAAGACTGATCTGCGGTATACGTTGTCTTATGATTGGGGAATTCACTTTCGTTTCCGATCAAACCTGATTGTGCCACCAATAGACCTGGGCTGCGATTCCTGAGTAAGCGATAGGGTACATCAGGCATTTCAACTTCGACAGGATATTGCAATAATCGTGCAACTCTAAGTTCACCGCCATAAGTATCGATCGTGACTTTAAAAACATCGGTTTCAACGTTTATGCTAGAAACAGATGCCAAATCTGAACCTGCACTCGGCACAACTGTTGTATCTGCCGGTACAGTCGAATTAGAAACAGGTGCTTTTGGTACATCTGGTAAATCCTGAGTCTGAGTTATCGATGGGGTCGTTAAGTCAGAGCCTGACTCAATCAGCTCGCTTAGCTCAGTTCCTAATTTTTTCTGTTCCTTGTAGTCGACCCAGGCCTGCCAAATTAACAGCAAGATTAAGCCTAAGCAAATTGAAAGAACCGCGCGACGAAAATCCATCAGATATTTTCCGATTTTCCCGGAACGGGATCATAGCCACCAGGATGCCATGGATGACAACGACAAATGCGACAAATTGTCAACCAAGTTCCCTTTACTGCTCCATGTTTCTCTACGGCCTGAAGTGCGTAGCTGGAGCAGGTCGGATGGAATCGGCAGCAAGGTCCAAGTAATGGGCTCACTACATACCGATAGACGTGAATCAATCCAAGAATTACTTTTTTCATTTATTCAATCGTTTGAACAGTTGACTTAACGCGTTCTGTAACTCTGCATTCGTTGCTGACGCACACCCCTTATTCGCGACAATAACCAAATTAGCTTTTCTCAAGGTCTTGCGATTGATTCTGAAACATTCGCGAACTTGCCGCTTGATTCGATTACGGTCAACTGCTCTGCGAGATACACGTTTAGAAACGATAATTCCTAGGCGTGCGGTTGGTTGATCTTTGTAATGCACAAGAATCCGAAACAACCGGTTTTGCACTTTTTTGTGGCGGCCAAATACAGTTCGAAACTCTACGGATCGCTTTAGTCGGTAGCTTCCTCGCAGTCGATATCGAGAGTTACTTTTTTCATGCACTCAGACGTGTACGACCTTTAGACCGACGCGCATTGATAATCGCTCGACCACTGCGCGTTCGCATACGCGCTCGAAATCCGTGTTTGCGTTTTCGCTTTATATTACTTGGTTGAAATGTGCGTTTCATAAATGAACCATTGATCAAAAATTTGTTGTGCTTAGATGCTAGTGTTTGGGAGCCGAGTGCCCAAAACCCGATGGTTTTGCAAAAACCAAATTATAGCAATCGTATGATAGCAATAGGTAATGAATCTTGTACTTGAATTTATTGACTTTTTATCATTGATACTTTTATGGAAACTAACCTGAATCGTCAATTTCTTAAATAAAATCAGTGACTTTAAAGCCTTGGCAAATCACTTTCATTTCTGCCTTACTCAAAATTTATCGACTTTCTTGTTGTCTAGAAGTTCACTTGAAGCGAGGGTAAATTGGTGTTCGCAATTCGACAGTGAACTAGAATCGCGAAAAAATTTAAGCGATATCAATAAATTGCATACACAGATTCGTTTATTCAATTAATTCGCTTTTTGGTGTTGTATAGTGATTATTGATCTGGTTTAAAAAAATTTTTTTTGTTGATTGAAAATTTATGCTTCAAAATGGATAAACGATTTTGTGTTATCCAATTGCAATTGCTCTAGGAGGAAGTTTATGAGTTCGACAGTACACCACCGAAGAAAATTACAAAAATGAATGATCCTAAAATTTGGAATCAGTGTCTATCTGCGATTTCTGCGGAAGTCAACGAAACTGAATTTAACACCTGGCTAAGACCGCTTGTGGCCGAAATGCATAGAGACGCCCTGGTTCTTAGAGCACCCAATGAACATGCTATACAGATCGTAAGAGTTCGATTTCAAGCGAGAATACACGAAATCGTTAATTCACTCAGTGGCGAAAATACTGACGTCTCACTGAAGTTATTTTCGCCGAACAAATCTAAGCTTCAGTTTCAAAGCTCAACAGATAATCCAATTAGCAAACGACCGAATCAAAAAAAAGCAGCGAAGGAAGGTCTACACAAATACGGTTTCGGGAGATTAGACTCTCGCTTTACATTTGACGAATTTATTGTTGGTGCCTCCAATCAACTAGCGCGGAATGTAGCCGAAGCCGTTAGCTCGGAGCCTGGTCAGAGGGCATACAACCCACTTTTCATTTACGGTAAAGTAGGTAATGGAAAAACACATCTGATGCAGGCTATCGGTCACTCGCTGCGGAAAAACAATTCAGCTGCGCAAGTTGGATATGTACGCTCGTCCAGTTTTGTCCAACACTTGGTCACCTTGTTCAAAAAGAGAGACAACGACCTCATCGAAAAATTTAAATCCAGATACCGATCTCTCGACGCACTGCTCATTGACGATGTTCACCTGTTTGCAGGTGCAAATGCGTCACAAGAGGAATTTTTTCACACCTTTAATTCGCTGCTTGATGGTCAGAAGCAAATCGTAATTACCAGTGATCGCTTCTTTAAGGAACTAAAAGGCATGGAAGATCGTTTAACTTCCCGAATAGGGCAAGGTATGACAGTTAAGATTAATCCACCAGAGTTTGAAACTAGAGTTGCTATTTTAGAATTTAAAGCAAAACAAAAGAATTTGGTCTTACCTCATGATGTTTCACACTACTTAGCAAATCACATTAAATCGAGTGTCAGAGAACTTGAAGGAGCGATAAACCGACTTACAGTTAGTCAACGATTTTGTGAATCTGAAATGACAGTTAAATTTGTCAAACAAAAACTTGTAGATTTACTTGAATCGAACCAGCAACAAGTAGACATATCGATCGTTCAGAAGGAAGTAGCTCGGTTTTATGGAATTCGCCTTAGCGATATTCTGTCTAAATCTCGTGTCAAACGTTGCGTAAAGGCTCGACACGTCGCAATGGCGCTGTGTTGTCAATTGACCAATGAAAGTCTTATCAATATCGGAGAAGCTTTTGGGCGCGAACACACAACAGTGATGCACGCACGCAATCGGATTCAGAATCGAATCCAAGATAATCCCAAAGACCGCCGCGAATACAACACCTTAAAAGAAAAATTATCACCGTAACAATCCTAGTATCGTCAACTCTTGAAAAACTAAGATTTTGTCGTCTTTGGATCACCAACAGCATGACTCGTTGACGATGACCATTCTCGAAGAGTAGCTGATCTTGAATTACGGTGCAACACAAACAAAACTAGAGTTTCAAGATTCGTTCCGCCACGTTTGAACGAAAACGATCATCAGTTCCCTGACTGTACATCGTCGTTCATCTCGAACTGGCTAGTCGTAGCCCAATGTTGAGGAGAATTTCGAAACAACGACTTCTACATCTTTTCGATGCTTTGCCAACCGATTCGATTCTGGGTTAAGTTGCGCATAGCCATCGTAAGAATTTATTACTAGCGACGAATTGCAATGAATTCACGATCTCGTGTCCACACGTCAAATTAAGGAATCATCGACTCTGAACGAAGGCAAATCACCATTGGACACTTGGGTATGTCTATAGCAAATTTTTGGCTTTGTTTCGGAACCTGTTAGCCTGTCTTTCAACGATAATTTATGTGTCAAAAAATTTACGATGGGAATGGACACTACCGTGAACTGACAAAACATAAAATTTTCAATAAATACAAATACATAATTCATCGATTCAGTTTCCTCCAATAGTTAAAATAGGAAAGAGAATTTATCCAATTGAAGCGCATTTCAGTTATGTGTATAATGATTTTTTCTGTGTGCATAACTCAACTTTATTGCTGTTCTTGCTTTCAATCATGAACAATTTTGCAAGCAGAATTTCACGTGTCATCTACAAATACTTTTCATTAGAAATGTTTGAATTAATAGACTTTAAACTGCTTATTGTAGTTATGCACAATACTAATAAGAGTAATAGCTAATTAATCTTTTTACTACTATGCCTTTGGCTAAGTTATGAAATTTATTGTTGACCGAGATCATTTCCTGGAACCTTTAAGTCGTGTTAGCACGGTGGTGGAAAAAAATCCGCCATTGCCGATTCTCTCACAAGTACTTTTACAGAGCGTAGAAGGCGGAATTCGATTAACGGGATCGAATATTCAAATGGAAATTAGCGAAGTCATTCCAGAAATCCAATTGACAGGATCTCACATGTTTGCGTTTGCAGGTCGCACCGTGTTGGGATTTTGTCGTAGGTTGCCACCACGATGTAAATTGGAAATTGAGATTGAACAAGATTCAATGACCATTACGAAACTAGATAGCGCTACTACTGAAAAAGGCGATGCTAGTGATCCTGCGCAGAGTCGATTCAAGACGGCGATTCAAGACCAACTTCAAGAAGAAATGCCCGGTTATGAAGATCAACCTCGTGATTTTCCGATTCTAGAGCCAGGAGAAATGAGTGTTGGATTTGAAGTCTCTCGATCTGATCTGCACAGCCTAATTCGACGCACACGACATGCGATGGGGCGAGACGACACTAGGTATTTTCTTAACGCGATGTTGTTTGAAATCGGCCAAAACGAATTTCGTACTGTAGCAACCGATGGTCACCGAATGGCCACAAGTCTGAGTGCTGTGCCTACAAATTTAGACAGCGAAAGGCATCATTCGATTGTTCCTCGTCAAACTGTATTGGACATCAACAAATTGCTTTCGGAGATTAGCGGCACAGTCACCATTGAGTTCAATAACCGTCATGTTCGATTAAGGACTCCCTTATTTTCGTTTACCTCCAAACTATTGGAGGGATCCTACCCTGATTGGAGAGGTGCGGTCCCAGCCAATCTGCCACTTGTGTTGACAGTAAACCGTCGAGATTTAACTACTATTCTACGCAGAGTTAATGGAACCTTAGTCCCTGAATTGGACAAAAGGCCGATAAGTGTGTCATTAGAAAAAAAGGGGAATGTTCTTCACATCTATGCCGAATCCAAAATGGGATATGAACAAATCATTGATGAAAGACTGGAATTTGATGAACCTTCCGAACATCCTTTCAAAGTTCAGATCAACTGTCGTTACCTCCTGGACGTTCTAGAAGCAATGCCGGATTGTGAATTAGTCGATATTCACTATCGAGATGATCAAGGAGCATGCATTGTCCAATTTCCTGAGGAGAAATCCTCATTGTTTGTAATCATGCTGCTTAGAGATCGGTAATATCTCTTTCTATTATTACGCTTATGAGTCGCGAAAAAACTCATATGCGGTAAAGTCACACTTTTCTAAATTTCTTCACCTTAATTCCAAGTATGGCCGAAACGAATAAGACTAACGAAAGTAACGACCAAAATCGTATCAAGGTACTAAGAGGTTTGGAACCGGTACGCCAAGTACCGGGTATGTATATTGGTGATACAGATGACGGTACGGGTTTGCATCACATGGTTACTGAAGTTGTCGATAATTCGATCGATGAAGCTTCGGCCGGGCACTGTACGCGAATCGTTGTCACTATTCATGACGATGAATCCGTATCGGTGGAAGACAATGGACGTGGTATCCCCACTGCGATCCTAGCAAAAGAAGGTAAGCCTGCAGCGACGGTGGTTATGACGACTTTGCATGCGGGCGGGAAGTTTGATCCTGATTCCGATGAAGCGTATGGTGGATTGCACGGTGTCGGTGTATCAGTTGTAAACGCGCTTTCAGAATGGTTGTCAATGACCATTTATCGAGATGGCTTTGAATATTTTCAGAAATTTAAAGATGGTAAGCCCCTTAATGATCTCAAAGAAATTGGGCCTTCGGAGCGAACTGGAACGACAATCCGATTCTTACCTTCGGATGAAACGTTCTCCGATACAAACTTTCGCTATGAGACTCTACTAAGTCGTTTACGAGAATTGTCCTTTTTGAACGCGAATGTGCGAATTGAGTTGTACGATCAGAGAGGAACCGGAAGAAGGGAAGTCTTAGAACACAAAGGAGGTATCGTTGAATACATTTCTTACCTGAATCACTTTCGTACTCCTTTGAATGAAGTCATTTACATAACAGGTGTGAAAAACAATATCAAATCTGAGCTCGCACTGCAGTGGAGTGACAATTACTACAGCGAGACTTCGTATTGCTACACAAACAACATCCACCAAAATGAAGGCGGCAAACACAAAACAGGATTTCGCAAGGCTCTAACGAACAAAATCAATGCTTATATAGATAAAGAGGGCCTCGCAAAAAACTTGAAAAACATCGAAGGCGATGATACACGAGGTGGACTTACATCCGTTTTGGTAGTACGCATGGCGAAACCAAAATTTTCCTCGCAAACCAAAAGTAAGTTGGTTTCCTCGCAAGCAGAGGGTGCAGTATCCAGTGTTGTTGGGGACGGTTTGAAAGAATTTTTGGATGAAAATCCAAAGATTGCGAAAGAAATTTGCAAAAAGATTGTCAATGCTGCAGCACTCCGTGAAAAAATTCAAAAGCAGAAACAAATTGAGCGTAAATCGAATTTAGGTTCAACCACCCTACCTGGAAAACTTGCTGATTGCCAAACATCTGATCCTGCTGAAAGTGAATTGTTTCTAGTTGAGGGAGAATCTGCAGGAGGCTCAGCAAAACAAGCTAGAGATCGTAAATTTCAAGCCATTTTGCCACTGAAAGGTAAGATTCTGAACGTACAAAAGGCTACGATCGACAAAGTTGTTAGCTCAGAAGAAATTCAAATTTTAATCCAAGCTCTCGGCACCGGCTACGATAGTGATTTCGATATTGAAAAATTGCGATATCACCGAATCATAATCATGACCGATGCGGATGTAGACGGGTCACATATTCGTACCTTGTTGTTGACATTCTTTTTCAACAAGATGCGCAAGGTGATCGAAGCAGGCAATCTTTACATCGCCCAGCCTCCACTATACAAAGCAAAAAATGGAAAGTTCGAGAAATACTTGAGCGACGATAAAGAACTAAACGAATATGTTTTAGAAACAGCCATTAAGAATGCCAGAATCGAGCTGAGCAATGGAGCAGCGGCTCCGGAATTGATCGAAGGCGAGGAACTGCATGAATTGTGTGTTCGGCGAGAAACAGCGAGGAAAGTGGCAGCTCAACTAAACAAACGCTTTGAAGAACAGCTGCTGAGTCAACTCAGTCGGCTACCAAGACTAGATCCCGTTCGTTTTGAGGATTCTAGTTACTTGGAAGATTTCACCAAAAAACTCAATGAAGCATTATCCAATACGGTAAGTATCGGTGCCAGGTACTCAATTGATGTGGTGTCCTCTGACTCAAGTTACGAAATTAAAGTCACAAAAAACTATATGGGTGAAGAGCGTGAGTTCAAATTGGACAAGGATTTCGCAGAATCGCACAAGTACCAAACACTGACAGAACTTAGTCAAGTGATGAATCTATACAACCCGACTTCCATCAAAGTGCATAGAGGTTCACACGCCGCAGAGCCCAGAGATTTGCATGACGCAGTTGATTGGTTGCTTGATGACACTCGTAAAGGTATCAATCTACAACGATACAAGGGTCTCGGAGAGATGAATGCAGATCAGCTTCGGGAAACAACGATGGATGTGAACAAGCGATTGTTAAAACAAGTCAAGATTCAAGACGAGCTCAGAACAAACGATGCAGTCCACATACTGATGGGACATGAGGTTTGGTTGCGTCGTAAATTTATTGAAGCAGAAGCTCTTTCAGTTATAAATTTAGATATTTAGTCTGAATTTCGATCAGTGCAGAACCGCACTTGCGGTAAGAATGAACATCGGGATTTGGGCATTGAATACCGTGCCGTCATCTGCCACCATTTGATAACTGCCTTCCATTGTTCCGACCGGAGTTTCTATAACCGTACCGCTCGTATATTGATACCAATCACCGGGATTCAAATAAGGCTGCTCTCCAACTACTCCTTCACCGTGAACGTGCTGCTCTCGTTCATCACCGTCTTTTACAATCCAGTGTCGAGTCATCAGTTGTGCACCTAGCGTACCTCGATTGGATATCGTGATCGTATATGCAAACACAAACCTTCGATTTACTGGACTCGAACGTTCCGAAATATAGCGCGTTTTCACACTTACATGAATGTCGTGTTTTTCTTTATCCATTGCTTGCTGGATCCAGATTGACTCAGTTAGAGAACAGTTACGTAGATGAATACGAATAGTTTAAACTTTATCACACTATTGTGTATGTAGTTTGCGATTCATGAGGCACTTGAGTTATTTCGAACTTATCTGTGTCAAGGCGGGCAGCACTCAAACAACGTCCCCAACAACAGCCTGAATCCATTGCGAGTAGGCCAGGACTTTGAAATACACCTAAGGTAGACCAATGTCCGAATACAATCGTAGGTTCAATCGGTACTCGCCCTGGAAATTCAAACCACCGAAAGAGCTTTTTTTTGTTGCTGGCTTTGTTTCCTAACTCAGTGAAATCCAAGTGTCCTTTAATGGATATAAATCGCATGCGAGTCAAGGTGTTTAGGATAATTCGTGCACGTTTCCATCCTGATCTTGATTCAGACCAGCGACGCGGCTTGTTCCCATACATATTGGCGAGCAAGTCTTTTCTTTTTTCGCTTTTGAGTAAATCCTCGATCTCTCCAGCGTATTGCAGCGCTTCCATCAGACTCCATTGAGGGTGAATTCCAGCATGCACTGCTAAAACGTTCAATTCTCGATCATGAATCAGAAGCGGTTGATTGCTCAACCAATTCCCTATTTCGTCGCGTTCTAGAGCCTGTAAAACGTCGTTGAAAGTATCTCTTGCTCGCATCGGTCTAAGACCCTCGATCACCGATAGCATGCTCAAATCGTGGTTGCCCAATACAATGTCCACTGACTTCTCGTACTTCATTGCAAATCGAATGACTGAAAGGGAACCATTACCGCGATTGACCAAATCACCGAGTAGAATCAATCGATCTTTCGATGGGTCAAAGAAGATTTCGTCTAACAAGTGTCGAAATTCGCGATAGCAGCCTTGAATGTCTCCAATCGCGTAAGTTGCCACGAAAATACCTTATCCCGAATTTGAAATAAGAGCTTTAGGGGCTACAAATTTCGTTCAACTGAGTTTGCGTATAACTTTCCCGGGCGAACAGGTATTGATCGGGTTGAATCTTAAGCAAATCAGTAAAATTGAGTAGACGAGCTCTCGTGTCAAGGAGCGATATTTGTTGCACGAGCAATTGGGTTTCTGATTTTTTGATGTGTTTAACGACATAAGTGTGTCGTTTGTGCAGCAAAGAACCGACGCTGTCGCGTACACTTGATGGACCCAAGAATGGTACTACAAGATAAGGTCCTGGTCCTATTCCCCAAGAACCAAAAGTGTGTCCAAACCCGAAATTCCTGTATTTCATACCAGCTTCGCCAGCCAAGTCAATCCAACCAACCAAACCGAATGTGGAATTCATCATGAAGCGAAGAGACGATTGAGCTGCGACATCGAAGTTCAGCGCAAGTGTGCTTGCAACAATATTACGTGGCTCTTTAAGATTTTTAAAGAAGTTCGAGACGCCTTTTTCTACAGAGTCTGGTGTGATCTCATGATACTTCCTAGCAGTTTTTTCAAACAGCAGTTCATCAACTACAGTGTTAAACCTAAAAACCGATCGGTTTATTGACTCGAATGGGTCTGAGGTTTCGGTGTATAGTTCGGGATCATTGAGCTGCTCACAGCCTGGAATCGAGTACTTTGTTGTGCAACTCGAAGTAAACACGGCAGCGAACAGACAAACCGACAACCATATTTTACAACTCGAAATTCGTAGCAAGACTATCTCCTCTAGTATCAAAAAAACTCGATTGAAATTTTGAAGAGTATTAAAAATTGTTTGCGTTAAACAATTGGAGCGAGTATTATTCAATTGAATTTGGCCGAACTAGATGAGCACAGGCCCAGTTTAAATAATATCAATAAATTATAAATTTTTGGATTAAATTTGTATCTTTTCACTTTAAAGCATTACTGCTGTTGTCTTCTCAATCTTGTGTTAGCAAGCTTTCTTATTTGTACTGGGGTAGTCCATGCTGAAGATCAGGCAGCAATGATTGAATCGCAAGCCAGTACTATCTTCAAAGCATTTACCAAGAATCATCAAATTGATACACCGCTTGAAGTCGAAACTGAGTATGTCGTCGACGTTCAAAATTATTACATCGCATTATTACGACCTACCTGGGGAATGGATGTTGGTTACGCATCCCTGGCGATGCGGAAGAATCCAGATTGGGAGACACCACCGACTGCGATTTTGTTGGAGAATATGTTTACTGGTACGCGAGCAGTCATCCATCGTTCGTATGGAGTACACATGCATGCAGCGGCCGAAATAATGTTTCGCGTGGGGGATCAAGGAATCAACAATGCCAGTACCAGAGAAGAAGCCTTGGCTGCACTTGCTTCTGTGATTCCAGGTGTTCGGTTGTCGGATAAGTTAGCCGCTCGTACCCATCCAGTTTCGCAATCGTTCAATTCAGCGATGAATTTGGAGGTTCGATTTTGTGTACTTGGTGGTGAAATACCGATCACATCAAAGCATGACTGGATAAAAAAGCTTGATAATTTTTCATTGTCGATGTTTGATCAGAACAAAAACGAAATCGCAGTAAATAACGAACCGAATGCAGTTCATCCTCTCGATGCTGTATTGAAAACGCGAGATGCCCTACATCAGCGCGGTATCCACCTCCTACCGAATGAAATACTAGCAATTGGGCCCCTTACGGAGGATTTTTCTGTAGACGAGCTAACACGGCTTCGAGTGGTTTATGATGGATTGTCAGACGACGACGAAGCTTTTGTCTATATAGGTTTTCAGTAAGTACAAACGGCTTGAAAATAAAGGGTTTTATATTTGCTCTTGGTCGTTGGTCTAGAGCCGATCAACCACTATCAAATCAACCCTTCTCAGGGATTCCGGTCATATTGTTTGCACTGCATTCGCTGGTCCTGCTTGGCATCAAAAAAATCTTAATTTGTTCTACTCCAAAAGTTGCCGCCAAAATTCACTCGATTGTTGACCGAACTGACTGGAAAGCAGATATCTCGTATTTACTGACTCAAGAAGACACTAGCGTAACCAACGCGATTAGTCTTGCTACTGAGTTTTTTGAGCAATCTCAAATGCTACTCCTGGGAGCCGGTGTTTATTGCTCGGGAAAGGATTTATCCGAGCAATTCGAATCGAGGTTTAAATCTCGGTCAGGAGTGACTTCATTTCATGTGAGAAGCGGGATGGTCGATGATCACTGCCCGATTCCCGACATACTTCTTCTCGATGTCCGCAGTCGTCGAAAGTTGCTCAACACACCCGCTAGCGATATCGAAGAATTACGGAGATACTGCCGGATGCACTTCAAATTTTACGAAGTTCGGTTACCGGAACAGTGTTTCTATATCAATCTACTAGAAGCTGTAACCGTAAATGATGCCGCGCTCCGAGATCGTGAGCTGATAAAGAATGTAAAACTGCTCTGTGAACTGCTTGGTCAATCGAAGAAATTGAACTAAGCTGCCTGAGATTGTTGTTTGTCGTCTTCCATCCAGCTAGAAATTGGTGGGCAGCTGCAAACCAACTGACGATCGCCATAAACGTTATCGATTCTACCGATTGGTGGCCAATATTTATCATGCCACACCCACTCAAGTGGGAAAAACGCTTGTTGTCTAGAATAAGGCAAGTCCCAGTCATCTTGGACGAGTAAATCAAAGGTGTGCGGTGCGTTCTTGAGAGGATTGTTCTTTGCATCTAATTTACCCGATTCAACATCTGCAATTTCTTTTCGAATCGTTATCAAAGCTTCACAAAAACGATCTATTTCACGCATGGCTTCACTTTCGGTTGGCTCAATCATCATGGTATCGACCACAGGAAACGATACTGTCGGTGCATGAAAACCGAAATCAACCAATCGTTTTGCGACGTCTTCGACCGTGATGCCTGTTGATTTCTTGATATGTCGTAAATCTACAATGCATTCATGTGCGACTCGGTCATTTCGTCCCTTGTATAGAATTGGAAAGTGCGGGTCTAATTTTTGCGCGATGTAGTTGGCGCTGAGAATCGCCACTTGAGTGGCGAAACGCAGTCCTTGTGCTCCCATCATCGATATATAGGCCCAAGAAATTGGCAAGATCCCAGCGGATCCCCAGGGCGCTGCAGCTACAGTACCGACGGTTCGCTCATGTCCGGCATAAGGATTGACACCTTCAACGACAACATGATCCGGAAGATACGGCGCGAGATGTGCTTTGACTCCGATCGGTCCTACACCTGGTCCGCCGCCGCCATGTGGTATGCAGAAAGTCTTATGCAAGTTCAAGTGAGCAACGTCGCCACCGATGTCTGCAGGACGCGCTATTCCTACCATGGCGTTCATGTTTGCGCCATCGATATAGACCTGTGCACCGTGTTCATGAACCATGTCACATATGTCCACGATGGCCTCTTCAAATACTCCATGAGTTGAAGGATAGGTAATCATCAAGGCTGCTACTTCATCGCTAAATCTTTCAAGTTTCGCTTTTAAGTCGCTTACATCTACATTGCCTTGATCGTCGCATCTCACGACAACAACACGCATGCCTGCCAATGCGGCACTTGCTGGATTTGTTCCATGTGCTGACTGTGGGATCAAACAAATGTTTCGATGTCCTTGTTTTTTCTTTTCCAGGTATCGTTTAATGCAAAGTAAGCCAGTGTATTCACCTTGCGACCCGGCGTTGGGTTGAAAGGAAAAAGCACTAAAGCCAGTGATTTCACACAACATAGTTTCCAATTCTTCGACCAATTGATGATATCCCTGAGTTTGGTCGAGAGGTGCAAACGGATGAATCGCACTGAATTTGTGGAATGTCACGGGTGTCATTTCCGTCGTTGAGTTCAATTTCATTGTGCATGACCCCAGTGGAATCATGGATCGGTTCAACGAAATATCTTTTTGTCCCAGCTGACGAATAAAGCGAAGCATAAGTGTTTCTGATTGGTACAAGCTGAACGACGGATGAGTCAGGAAAGAACTGGTTCGCTTGATTGCTTCCGGGATGGAATATTCAACGGCCGCATCAATTTCATCTATCGTAAATTTTGAATTCGCTCGAGTGTCAAAAATGCTCCATAAGCGTTCTAAATGTACGCGTTTCGTTGTTTCGTCAAATGCAATTCCTAGTTGGTCAGCATTTACGACACGCAAATTGATTCGGATTTCTCGCGCTCGTGCTGCGATTCGACGGGCTTGTCCGTGTGCACTGATCGTTAGAGTATCAAAGAAAGCATCGTGTATTGTTTCATATCCAAGTCGACGAATGCCTTCAGCCGCAATTTGAGCAAATCGATGGACTTTTGATGCGATAGCAGTTAAACCATCTGGACCGTGATAAACAGCATACATGCCAGCGACAACAGCCAACAAAACCTGTGAGGTGCAAATATTACTCGTTGCTTTATCTCGTCGAATATGCTGCTCCCTAGTTTGCAAAGCCATACGTAGTGCTGTTCTACCTTGGGCGTCAACAGACACACCAATGAGTCGACCTGGTATCGTTCTACGATACTGGTGACGCGTAGAAAGAAATGCCGCATGAGGGCCACCGTAAGACATTGGAACCCCGAATCGTTGACTGCTCCCAACAACAATGTCTGCACCAAATTCACCTGGCGGTTTAAGTAAGCAGAGTGACAGCAAGTCGGTGGCTACAGTCACAATCGCTTTGACCGAGTGAGCGCGTTTCACTACTTTCGTAATGTCGAAAATTCTTCCGCTAGACGCAGGATATTGCAACAGGATTCCAAAATAATTTTGTTCCTGTTCAACCAGCTCTTCGATGTCGCCAACAACGATTTCGAAACCAAGTGAATTTGCTCTAGTTTGGACCACAGCGACTGTTTGTGGATGACAGTCTTCTGAGACCAAGAATTTCCACGATTTAATTTTCGCGATACGTTTTGCCATGGACATGGCTTCTGCAGCGGCAGTCGCTTCATCTAGCAATGAAGCGTTTGCCAATTCCATTCCCGTTAAATCGGTTACCATTTCTTGGAAGATCAGCAAGGCTTGTAATCGACCCTGACTGACTTCGGCCTGATAAGGCGTGTAAGCTGTATACCAGCCTGGATCTTCCAAAATGTTTCTTCGAATGACGCCTGGCAGTACTGTGGCGTGGTAACCCATTCCAATCATTGACGTCATTACGAGATTACGTTCTCGCATCCGTCGGATGTAGCTGATTGTTTCGTTTTCGCCTTCAGGCTTAGGCAAATCCAGAGTACCGTTGAATCGAATCTGCGGTGAAACAGTCTGATCAATCAACTCTTCCAGTGAATCGAGACCCAGTACTCCAAGCATATGCTTGATCTGGCTTGGTCCGGGCCCAATGTGCCTACGAACAAAATCATTTTCGACTTCCAATTTGTTTAGAGTCGGTAATTCAGTGACTTGATTCTCAGTCGATTTATTGGACATTGAAATTCACATTCCTTGGTGATTTAAGTTAGACTGTCAACGTAATCGCTATATTCTTCTTCACTCAAAAGATCATCTAGCTCTTCTGGGCTAGATAACTGCATTTGGCAAAACCAACCGTCTTCAAGTGGGCTGCTATTGACAAGTTCGGGTTCATCTTCTAGGTCTTCATTGATTTCCAGAATCGTACCTGAAACAGGTGTTTTCAGTTCTGCCGCGGCTTTGACAGATTCAATTACTGCAACTTCGTCAAAAGCTTCAAAGCTGCTATCGATTTCAGGTAGTTCAATGAATACGATGTCGCCGAGCTGATCTTGAGCAAAATCGGTTATCCCAATTTCGACAACATCCTCGGACACGCTTCGTACCCATTCATGATCGTGTGTATAACGCATTTCACTCATTCTGATTCCCTCCACTGAGTTAGGCTGGCAGCTTTGCGATGTTGTGATATTGATGTTCGACGAATGGTAAACGAACGATTTCCGCTGCAATCAATTTTTTTCGCAATTGAAGTTGAACGACAGTTCCCAGCTTGCAATAGTGGTGATCGATGTAACCCATCGCAATCGGCGCTTTTACAGTCGGTGCGAACATACCACTCGTGACAGTTCCAATTTCGGTTCCATCTTCCGAAAATATTTTTGTACCGGTCCTTGCAGGTGCTTTTGTTTTTAGCAGAATTCCACCGATACGGCGACTCGGACCATTGGCAATTTGAGACAAAATGACATCGGCACCTGGAAATCCTCCTTCCCTTTCACCACCAAATCGGCGAGATTTGGAAATTGTCCACGCAATGCCAGCTTCAACTGGAGTCGTTGTATGATTCATGTCTTGACCGTATAAACGCAATCCTGCTTCCAGCCTTAAGGAGTCTCTAGCACCAAGACCAGCAGGCTTGACTTCTGCTTGCTTCAATAATTCTCTCGCCAGAACTTGGGCATTTTGTACTGGCATCGAGATTTCAAATCCATCTTCTCCCGTATAACCAGAACGACTTACGATGCACGGTACATTACGTAGATTGAAATTGTCAATTGTCATAAAGTCAAGATTGCAAACTTCCGGATGAAATCTTTTCATTACTTCACTTGCCTTGGGGCCTTGTAGTGCCAACAGTGCGTTTTCGGTATGTTCGACGACTGCTGCAGTTTGAATGTTGTCTTGTAAATGTTTTAGGTCTTGTTTTTTGCATGCCGCATTCATCACTACGAAATATTCCAGCCCTAAATTTGCGACAATCAAGTCGTCTAAAATTCCGCCCTCGTCGTTTGTGAAGCAGCAGTAGTGCATTTTGTTGTACGGAAGCTGCTTGAAGTCAGTTGGGATCAAACTTTCGAGGGCACTGGCTGCATTAAATCCAACAATGCTGGCTTGACCCATGTGGGAAATATCGAACAAACTGGCTTGGGTTCTGGTGTGCTTGTGTTCAGCGAGGATTTTATCCGGGTACCAAAGTGGCATAGAGTAGCCAGCAAATGGTCCCATTTTGGCACCGAGTTCTAAATGGAGTTCATGTAGAGGACTAACGAGTGTTTGACTATCTGGCAAATTTTTCTCCTCGTTACGTTTAATCTAGGGTTTAAGCTCGAATGCAATTAGACGTATTTTGGCACGATTGTGAAAAATCCCCTGTTTCGAGTAATGATCTTCAATTGAAGCCAAGTCGCAAAAAGGTAATTGTTTGCTAGCCGCATTTTACAGTAATTTGGCATAGCTGCCTTCATAAAAGACCGCCGAACAAGTTAGTTCGAGTTAGACATTTTCGTTTTATTAAAAGTCGTTCGGCTGTTTAGCTGCTTTGCTTTCGGCGATGGTCGCTAGGCCCTGCAACACAAGCTGTGGCACGTGTTCAAAATCATATTTTGTGTTTTCTAGAACTAGTGCGGCATCACCCCCTGTAATCATCAGTTTGGAAGAAAAACCTATGTTCTGACGATACTCGTCAATCAATCGCTCAATACCACCCACGATTCCAAATGAGATCCCACTTGACACGGCTTGCACTGTCGATCGAGCCGGAATTGTCGGTTGAAGCGCTTCAAACTCGTCGATTTTCGATGCTTTACTCCACAGTATTGTTTGGGATAGGCGAAATCCAGGTAGAATGGAGCCCCCTACAAAGGCCCCATCCTCTGCCAATGCATCCACGGTAATCGCGGTGCCACAGTCCACTACAATCATAGACTGTGAGTATAGGGCTCGCGCTCCAATCAGAGCAACCCAGCGGTCCGCGCCTAGTTCACTCACATTGTGGTAACTATTTTTTACACCACAACATTCAGCACTCGTGATGATTTCTGTCAGTCTTACATTGAATCGCTCGAGAATAAAGGTACTAACTTTGTTAACGATTTCAGTGCCGGATACATTGACCATAAACGCTGCTGTAACATCGTCAAGCTCAGACCAATGTCGTTTGACATTGGTTTCAAATACTTGTGGCTCCGCAGAGAAGCTGTCATTTTTTTCACCGCAGGACCACTTGATGTTTTGATTACCGATGTCAATGAGTAAGTTCACGAACTTTTATGTTCCTACGAGCCAGTTCAATATAAAGCTTAGTGTGCCTACCGAAATGACGGTCGACAGTAGAATAGATGCTGAAGTTCGCCCGATGTAGGTATTGTATTGTTGAGCGAGAATATAGGCGGTGACCGCTACGGGCATGGATGCGGCAATAATTGCACTTTTTCCCCAAGTAGGCTCGACTGGGAAAAGATGAAACATGGCGACCCACATCAACAGAGGATGAAGAACCAATTTCATCGAGCTAATTACCCAAAGCGCGGGTTGAAAGAAATTTGCACGTTCTTCATCCATGCTTGAACCCAATGCAAACAGCGCGCATGGGGCGGCAGCAGAACCCAAGAGCAAGATAAATCGATCGGCGACTTCTGGCAGTTCAAATCCGGAAACAGAAAACAGGGCTCCGAGGAAAGTGGCATTGATCAGCGGATTTTTTACGACTGAAAACATCGATTTTTTAGAGATTTCCATTAAAGTATGGCCGCTGTTCGAAGTGTCTGATTTTTCCAGTAACACGGCGGCGAGCGGAAACATAATCGCAAGGTCAAACGTGGTACAAATAACAACCGGAACACTGGCTTGTTGACCGAAGGCTGTGATCACGAAAGGCAAACCGAAATAGCCTGTGTTGCCATAAATACATGCAGTAGCGAAAACTATGCCTGACCTGGAATTCATTTGCAACATCCAGCGAGCTACAAGCAACGACGTGATAAAGAGAAAAATAGCGACACAACCGTACGCGGCAACGAAGATCCATTGAAATTCTCCGCGCAAGTCCGCTTGAGCCATTAAAGAGAAAATTAAAACTGGGAGCGCAAAATAGTATACGAAGTGATTTAGACCAGCTCTCCCTGAGGAATTGATGATTTTACGTCGAGTTGCAAAGTATCCACAAGCAATTACTGCAAAAAATGGGATCGTGATAAGTATCGTGGTCATGGAACAGAGTAGAATGCAATCAATAGCGGATAGTTTATATAAAGAAACTGTGACGACCAAAAAACAATTTAAAGGTATTCAATATGAAATTCTGTAGTAGTTGCGGTGGTCATGTTTCCAAGAAAATTCCCCAAGGTGATAATCTGCTACGTTATGTTTGTCTAGACTGTGGTCTCATTCACTACCAAAATCCTAAAATCGTAGCCGGTTGTATAGTCAGCTACAAAGACAAAGTCTTGTTGTGCCGTAGAGCGATCAATCCGCGTCGAGGACTATGGACGATACCGGCAGGATTTATGGAACTCGGTGAGTCCGTTGAAGCTGCTGCCGCTCGAGAAACTATGGAAGAAGCCTTGGCGGATGTGGAAATTGATAAGTTGTTTTGCGTCTATAGTATTCCGGCAGTTAACCAAGTCCACATATTTTTTCGTGGGCATCTAAAAAAGCGAGAATTTGCGCCAGGCGAAGAAAGCCTGGAAGTCGCACTTTTCGCTGAAAACAAAATCCCTTGGCAAGATGTGGCTTTTCGCTCGGTGGAGCTGGCCTTAATCAATTACTTTCGTGCTCGTAAAAGAGGCAAATACCAAGCTCATTCCGACGTAATTTACGCCAAACTATGATTGATTTGGTGCATTAGAGATTCTGCAGCCTGAAGGTATGTTCCACCGAACAGATTCAGGTGATTGAGAATATGATATAGAGTATAGACCTTTCGTCGCATTTCCCAACCTTCGGGAAGTTCCCAAGCTCGCAATTACTGGCGAAAGACTTGTTCTGAAAATCCACCGAAAAGTTTCATCATCGCTAAATCGGTTTCTCGATCTCCATAGTACACCGCGGGGTCGAAAACGACTGGTACACCATCACAAAACCCATAGTTGCCAGCCCATAAGTCTCCGTGCAAAAGGGATGGTGGAGGTTGGTGGATTTCGAGGAATTTCGAAATATTTTCAATTACTTCAATGCCATTGGAGTAAACATTGCCTCTGTATCCCTTGTTGTATGCTACATTCAATTGATAACGCAATCGATGCTCTTTAAAGAATTCCAACCATGATTCACAAGACGAATTAAGCTGCTTGCTAGAACCGGTAAAATTATCTCGATGCCAGCGATACTTTGGTCCTATCGTGCGGTGCAGTTTGATCAATCCTGCGGCGAGCTGAGAATGGGCTGATGCCGAATTCTGTAAATTCAAAAACTCAGTGACAAGAAACCCTCGATTGGCAACATAACCGATTTTGATTGGTTTCGGAACGCGAATAGATTTAGAATTGATAAGAGCTTGTAGTCCCTTATATTCTGATTCTAAACTGTCGAAGACGGGACTAATTTTTACAAAAAATGTCTTCTTGTCGGTTTGAATTTGATACGTTTCGCTGAACTGATTGCAAGATAGAGACTGAATGGAATATCATCTTCAGCAGTCGGATGAACGCATTCCGACTAGATCTTCGATGTTTTCATACACAGGTTCAATATCAAGTGCTTTGCATCGGAGTTGAATTCAAATTAACATCGAATTCTAAATCGGATACAACATTTGGATGTTTAGACAGCATATGTTGTAAAATACTTTTGTGTAGCCGATTACCTGCGCCTGTAATTACCCGGTCAGCTCGTCGATGAGTACTGTATCGTCGTTTGGAAAGAGCCAGCTGCGATCGAACTTACCACTAGCCTAGCAAGGGCTGTCGTATCAAAAATTCGTTCTATCGTCTGCGCATTTCAGGCTAAATTCTGCTTTTTGTTGCGAAGCACTTGTTTGCATACCAAGCAGCTTCAATGCAAGTTTGAATTCAACTTCCTGTTCTTCACGAAATGACGAGCGCGTCTTTCAAGCAACAGTCAGTACTGTTGTTCGAAATCCGGCTTCATGTCGAGTCGTCGACGCAGTGCGTCGTGGCTAGCTTCAGTTTCTTCGACCTCACACTTTCAGGAGGCCCTTTGCCAACACCTAGAATTCCTTACGATTCATTCTATAAACGTATCTTCTCCCACCCGCTAATGGTCTACGAACTGATTCAACTTCTATCAGCGAATCAGCTGGAGTTGAAGATAGACACTTTACAATTATTCGCCACCGAGCATGTCTCTAGGGATCTACAAAAGCGTTACCAAGATCTGGTCTACCAGGCAACAAGCATGACAAACGGTGGGGCGGTGTACTTAGCCTTCGAGTTTCAGTCAACGGTGGACAAACATATGCCGTTACGGATGAACAGCTACTGTTCATTGTTGTTGGAGCAATTGGTTCGGACACAGCCGAAGGGACTGGATAGTGCTTACCCAAGGATCTATCCAATCGTTATTTATAATGGAAAACGTCGGTGGACTGCTCCACTACAGTTGAGTGAATGGTTCGGTCGACGAAGTTCGATGCTGAGTAATTATCGGGGACGGTGTCGAATCAATTTAGTGGATTTATCGACGTACAAGGAATGGGCATTGCAATGTGAAGGCAGTCCACTGGCGTTGTTGATTCGATTGGAAGGAGCCGAATCAGTGGAGGAGTTGGCGGAAGTTGCAGAAGAATTTACCGAGTGGTATCAGAGCAGCGGTGTAGATACACTAAAAACGGATTTGACGGGTTTGTTAAAGGTAAATGCAGAGTTAGTAGGCGGTATCGAATTACGAAACAGGTTAGCAGGAGTACAAGACATGGGAAGGTTAGCGGAGACGATGAAAGAATGGATTGCTGAGAAAGAAGCAGCTGGGATTGCTCTAGGACTGAAACAGGGTCTGGAACAGGGTCTGGAACAAGGACGGGAACAGGGTCTGGAGCAAGGACGGGAACAGGGATTGGAGCAAGGACGGGAACAGGGTCTGGAACAAGGATTGATTCAAGGCAAACGAGATACGTTATTGCGACTAGTGGAGTCAAAGTATGGGTTACAAGTTCGTGAAGAATTTACCGAGACTTTACAGCAGTGCACAAAGCCAGAAGCGCTAGATCGGTTCGCAGATTGGATCCTTGAGTGCGATACTGTTGGCGATCTGTACCAACGCATACGCTCAAGTAGCAATGGTATGAATTGGCTCGATTAGACAATATTGCCACAACTATGGGAAGGCTAGCAGAGACGATGAAAGAATGGATTGCTGAGAAAGAAGCAGCTGGGATTGCTCAAGGACTGAAACAGGGTTTGGAACAGGGTCTGGAACAAGGACGGGAACAGGGTTTGGAACAAGGATTGATTCAAGGCAAACGAGATACGTTATTGCGACAAGTGGAGTCAAAGTATGGGTTACAGGTTCGTGAAGAATTTACCGAGACTTTACAGCAGTGCACAAAGCCAGAAGCGCTAGATCGGTTCGCAGATTGGATCCTTGAGTGCGATACTGCTGCCGAACTGTACCAACGCATGCACTTAAATTCCAGTCGTATCAAAACACACATCCCAGATGAAAAAAGATAGTCTAATCAATCTTCAGTTTTGATTGTTGCAGCTTCTGCAACAGAGATGAATTGACAAATCCTGGACCACGCCAACTACAAACAGTATGATGGAATCACATTAGTAAAAGTCTCTAAGGGCAAATTCTATCTGTACCGTGTAAGCACTGAACATTAACACCCTGTCAATTAACTAGGACGCGACAAAAGAATTTTTGTCCGTTGGCTTTCATTGATTTCAATAATTTGCACTTCCGGAAAATAGTTAGACTATGTAATCCTAAGGTCTATACGCCTGAAATTCAGCGCAAAGATTGGGTTGTGGACATTTGACCCTTGAAGCCGGTGTTGGACAAAATGCCAACTAGAATATCAAAACAAATATCGAAAATATAGACGGCGGCCATAAACACATCTTAAGGTGTTGAGTATGATCATGATTAGTGATCTTATGAAAGAGTTTCCTCATAAATTTTGAATTGAAAATGAGTGCATTGTTTGTTTAAGGTGAGGTTCTACAAGGCTAGTAAGCTAATTGCATTGAGAGTCGAAAGACTGCCAGTGAAGACTTTCGAATAATCCGAAACCGAAGACCAAATTACTGACTCAATTTCGCTTATTGATTTTCGCCGTAAATTATCTAGCAACTGTAGCAGATTAACCGAATTGTTGGTCCGAATCGATTCTATTGTCAATTTAGCGCCCCTCTGAGACTGCAAATTAGCTGATACTGACGAGTTCATGGAATATCATCTTTAGCAGTCGGATGAACGCATTCCGACTAGATCTTCGATGTTTTCATACACAGGTTCAATATCAAGTGCTTTGCATCGGAGTTGAATTCAAATTAACATCGAATTCTAAATCGGATACAACATTTGGATGTTTAGACAGCATATGTTGTAAAATACTTTTGTGTAGCCGATTACCTGCGCCTGTAATTACCCGGTCAGCTCGTCGATGAGTACTGTATCGTCGTTTGGAAAGAGCCAGCTGCGATCGAACTTACCACTAGCCTAGCAAGGGCTGTCGTATCAAAAATTCGTTCTATCGTCTGCGCATTTCAGGCTAAATTCTGCTTTTTGTTGCGAAGCACTTGTTTGCATACCAAGCAGCTTCAATGCAAGTTTGAATTCAACTTCCTGTTCTTTACGAAATGACGAGCGCGTCTTTCAAGCAACAGTCAGTACTGTTGTTCGAAATCCGGCTTCATGTTGAGTCGTCGACGCAGTGCGTCGTGGCTAGCTTCAGTTTCTTCGACCTCACACTTTCAGGAGGCCCTTTGCCAACACCTAGAATTCCTTACGATTCATTCTATAAACGTATCTTCTCCCACCCGCTAATGGTCTACGAACTGATTCAACTTCTATCAGCGAAGCAGCTGGAGTTGGACACTTTACAATTATTCGCCACCGAACATGTCTCTAGGGATCTACAAAAGCGTTACCAAGATCTGGTCTACCAGGCAACAAGCATGACAAACGGTGGGGCGGTGTACTTAGCCTTCGAGTTTCAGTCAACGGTGGACAAACATATGCCGTTACGGATGAACAGCTACTGTTCACTGTTGTTGGAGCAATTGGTTCGGACACAGCCGAAGGGACTGGATAGTGCTTACCCAAGGATCTATCCAATCGTTATTTATAATGGAAAACGTCGGTGGACTGCTCCACTACAGTTGAGTGAATGGTTCGGTCGACGAAGTTCGATGCTGAGTAATTATCGGGGACGGTGTCGAATCAATTTAGTGGATTTATCGACGTACAAGGAATGGGCATTGCAATGTGAAGGCAGTCCACTGGCGTTGTTGATTCGATTGGAAGGAGCCGAATCAGTGGAGGAGTTGGCGGAAGTTGCAGAAGAATTTACCGAGTGGTATCAGAGCAGCGGTGTAGATACACTAAAAACGGATTTGACGGGTTTGTTAAAGGCAAATGCAGAGTTAGTAGGCGGTATCGAATTACGAAACAGGTTAGCAGGAGTACAAGACATGGGAAGGTTAGCGGAGACGATGAAAGAATGGATTGCTGAGAAAGAAGCAGCTGGGATTGCTCAAGGACTGAAGCAAGGATTGGAGCAAGGACGAGAACAAGGATTGGAGCAAGGACGAGAACAGGGATTGGAACAAGGTCTGGAACAGGGTCTGGAACAAGGATTGGAACAAGGATTGGAGCAAGGACTGGAACAAGGATTGATTCAAGGTAAACGAGATATGTTATTGCGACAAGTGGAGTCAAAGTTTGGGTTACAGGTACGTGAAGAATTTACCGAGACTTTACAACAGTGCACAAAGCCAGAAGCGCTAGATCGGTTCGCAGATTGGATCCTTGAGTGCGATACCGTTGGCGATCTGTACCAACGCATACGCTCAAGTAGCAATGGTATGAATTGGCTCGATTAGACAATATTGCCACAACTATGGGAAGGCTAGCAGAGACGATCAAAGAATGGATTGCTGAGAAAGAAGCAGCTGGGATTGCTCTAGGACTGGAACAGGGTCTGGAACAAGGATTGATTCAAGGCAAACGAGATACGTTATTGCGACTAGTGGAGTCAAAGTATGGGTTACAGGTTCGTGAAGAATTTACCGAGACTTTACAGCAGTGCACAAAGCCAGAAGCGCTAGATCGGTTCGCAGATTGGATCCTTGAGTGCGATACTGCTGCCGAACTGTACCAACGCATGCACTTAAATTTCAGTCGTATCAAAACACACATCCCAGATGAAAAAAGATAGTCTAATCAATCTTCAGTTTTGATTGTTGCAGCTTCTGCAACAGAGATGAATTGACAAATCCTGGACCACGCCAACTACAAACAGTATGATGGAATCACATTAGTAAAAGTCTCTAAGGGCAAATTCTATCTGTACCGTGTAAGCACTGAACATTAACACACTGTCAATTAACTAGGACGCGACAAAAGAATTTCTGTCCGTTGGCTTTGATTGATTTCAATAATTTGCACTTCCGGAAAATAGTTAGACTATGTAATCCTAAGGTCTATACGCCTGAAATTCAGCGCAAAGATTGGGTTGTGTATATTTGACCCTTGAAGCCGGTGTTGGACAAAATGCCAACTAGAATATCAAAACAAATATCGAAAATATAGACGGCGGCCATAAACACATCTTAAGGTGTTGAGTATGATCATGATTAGTGATCTTATGAAAGAGTTTCCTCATAAATTTTGAATTGAAAATGAGTGCATTGTTTGTTTAAGGTGAGGTTCTACAAGGCTAGTAAGCTAATTGCATTGAGAGTCGAAAGACTGCCAGTGAAGACTTTCGAATAATCCGAAACCGAAGACCAAATTACTGACTCAATTTCGCTTATTGATTTTCGCCGTAAATTATCTAGCAACTGTAGCAGATTAACCGAATTGTTGGTCCGAATCGATTCTCTATTGTCAATTTAGTGCCCCTCTGAGACTGCAAATTAGCTGATACTGACGAGTTCATGGAATATCATCTTTAGCAGTCGGATGAACGCATTCCGACTAGATTTTCGATGTTTTCATACACAGGTTCAATATCAAGTGCTTTGCATCGGAGTTGAATTCAAATTAACATCGAATTCTAAATCGGATACAACATTTGGATGTTTAGACAGCATATGTTGTAAAATACTTTTGTGTAGCCGATTACCTGCGCCTGTAATTACCCGGTCAGCTCGTCGATGAGTACTGTATCGTCGTTTGGAAAGAGCCAGCTGCGATCGAACTTACCACTAGCCTAGCAAGGGCTGTCGTATCAAAAATTCGTTCTATCGTCTGCGCATTTCAGGCTAAATTCTGCTTTTTGTTGCGAAGCACTTGTTTGCATACCAAGCAGCTTCAATGCAAGTTTGAATTCAACTTCCTGTTCTTTACGAAATGACGAGCGCGTCTTTCAAGCAACAGTCAGTACTGTTGTTCGAAATCCGGCTTCATGTTGAGTCGTCGACGCAGTGCGTCGTGGCTAGCTTCAGTTTCTTCGACCTCACACTTTCAGGAGGCCCTTTGCCAACACCTAGAATTCCTTACGATTCATTCTATAAACGTATCTTCTCCCACCCGCTAATGGTCTACGAACTGATTCAACTTCTATCAGCGAATCAGCTGGAGTTGAAGATGGACACTTTACAATTATTCGCCACCGAACATGTCTCTAGGGATCTACAAAAGCGTTACCAAGATCTGGTCTACCAGGCAACAAGCATGACAAACGGTGGGGCGGTGTACTTAGCCTTCGAGTTTCAGTCAACGGTGGACAAACATATGCCGTTACGGATGAACAGCTACTGTTCATTGTTGTTGGAGCAATTGGTTCGGACACAGCCGAAGGGACTGGATAGTGCTTACCCAAGGATCTATCCAATCGTTATCTATAATGGAAAACGTCGGTGGACTGCTCCACTACAGTTGAGTGAATGGTTCGGTCGACGAAGTTCGATGCTGAGTAATTATCGGGGACGGTGTCGAATCAATTTAGTGGATTTATCGACGTACAAGGAATGGGCATTGCAATGTGAAGGCAGTCCACTGGCGTTGTTGATTCGATTGGAAGGAGCCGAATCAGTGGAGGAGTTGGCTGAAGTTGCAGAAGAATTTACCGAGTGGTATCAGAGCAGCGGTGTAGATACACTAAAAACGGATTTGACGGGTTTGTTAAAGGCAAATGCAGAGTTAGTAGGCGGTATCGAATTACGAAACAGGTTAGCAGGAGTACAAGACATGGGAAGGTTAGCGGAGACGATGAAAGAATGGATTGCTGAGAAAGAAGCAGCTGGGATTGCTCTAGGACTGGAACACTGGAACAGGGATTTTGGAACAAGGATTGGAGCAAGGACTGGAACAGGGTCTGGAACAAGGATTGGAGCAAGGACGGGAACAGGGTCTGGAACAGGGATTGGAGCAAGGACTGGAACAGGGTCTGGAACAGGATTGGAGCAAGGGGAACAGGGTCTGGAACAAGGATTGATTCAAGGCAAACGAGATATGTTATTGCGACAAGTGGAGTCGAAGTATGGGTTACAGGTTCGTGAAGAATTTACCGAGACTTTACAACAGTGCACAAAGCCAGAAGCGCTAGATCGGTTCGCAGATTGGATCCTTGAGTGCGATACCGTTGGCGATCTGTACCAACGCATACGCTCAAGTAGCAATGGTATGAATTGGCTCGATTAGACAATATTGCCACAACTATGGGAAGGCTAGCAGAGACGATCAAAGAATGGATTGCTGAGAAAGAAGCAGCTGGGATTGCTCAAGGACTGAAACAGGGTCTGGAACTGGAACAAGGACGGGAACAGGGTCTGGAACAAGGATTGATTCAAGGCAAACGAGATACGTTATTGCGACAAGTGGAGTCAAAGTATGGGTTACAGGTTCGTGAAGAATTTACCGAGACTTTACAGCAGTGCACAAAGCCAGAAGCGCTAGATCGGTTCGCAGATTGGATCCTTGAGTGCGATACTGCTGCCGAACTGTACCAACGCATGCACTTAAATTCCAGTCGTATCAAAACACACATCCCAGATGAAAAAAGATAGTCTAATCAATCTTCAGTTTTGATTGTTGCAGCTTCTGCAACAGAGATGAATTGACAAATCCTGGACCACGCCAACTACAAACAGTATGATGGAATCACATTAGTAAAAGTCTCTAAGGGCAAATTCTATCTGTACCGTGTAAGCACTGAACATTAACACCCTGTCAATTAACTAGGACGCGACAAAAGAATTTTTGTCCGTTGGCTTTCATTGATTTCAATAATTTGCACTTCCGGAAAATAGTTAGACTATGTAATCCTAAGGTCTATACGCCTGAAATTCAGCGCAAAGATTGGGTTGTGGACATTTGACGCTTGAAGCCGGTGTTGGACAAAATGCCAACTAGAATATCAAAACAAATATCGAAAATATAGACGGCGGCCATAAACACATCTTAAGGTGTTGAGTATGATCATGATTAGTGATCTTATGAAAGAGTTTCCTCATGAATTTTAAATTAAGAGTCGAAAGACTGTCCGTGACGACTTTCGACTGATCCGAAACATTAGACCAAATTGAGAGGCGACTCAACTGAAGCCTTATGCTCCATACAGTTCGTTTCCTGTTTTTTGATTCGATAAAGTCAATTTCGCGTCTTCTATACATCGACATTTACATTTGGAACTCGATTTTGACAACGAAAGTCTCATATGTTGTAAAATGTTTTCGTGTAGCCGATTACTTGCGCCTACAATTACCCGGTCAACTCGTCGATGAGTACTGTATCGTCGTTTGGAAAGAGCCAGCTGCGATCGAACTTACCACTAGCCTAGCAAGGGCTGTTGTTTCGAAAATCCGTTCTATCGTCTGCGCATTTCAGGCTAAATTCTGCTTTGTGTTGCGAAGCACTTGTTTGCATACCAAGCAGCTTCAATGCAAGTTGAATTCAACTTCCTGTTCTTTACGAAATGACGAGCGCGTCTTTCAAACACCAGTCTAGTACTGTTGTTCGAACTCCGGCTCCGTGTTGAGTCCTCGACGCAGTGCGTCGTGGCTAGCTTCAGTTTCTTCGACCTCACACTTTCAGGAGGCCCTTTGCCAACACCTAGAATTCCTTACGATTCTTTCTATAAACGTATCTTCTCCCACCCGCTAATGGTCTACGAACTGATTCAACTTCTATCAGCGAAGCAGCTGGAGTTGGACACTTTACAATTGTTCGGCACCGAGCATGTCTCTAGGGATCTACAAAAGCGTTACCAAGATCTGGTCTACCAGGCAACAAGCATGGCAGACGGTAGTGCGGTGTACCTAGCCTTCGAGTTTCAGTCAACGGTGGACAAACATATGCCGTTACGGATGAACAGCTACTGTTCATTGTTGTTGGAGCAATTGGTTCGGTCACAGACTATGGGACTGGATAGTGCTTACCCAAGGATCTATCCAATCGTTATTTATAATGGAAAACGTCGGTGGACTGCTCCACTAGAGTTGAATGAATGGTTCGGTCGACGAAGTTCGTTGCTGAGTAATTACCGGGGACGGTGTCGAATCAATTTAGTGGATTTATCGACGTACAAGGAATGGGCATTGCAAATTGAAGGCAGTCCACTGGCGTTGTTGATTCGATTGGAAGGAGCCGAATCAGTGGAGGAGTTGGCTGAAGTTGCAGAAGAATTTACCGAGTGGTATCAGAGCAGCGGTGTAGATACACTAAAAACGGATTTGACG
>CBDAUA010000002.1:0-196467 GCA_965200425.1 Arenicellales bacterium
GTGAAGTCAGGTGGATTCTTACCTGCTGTTGTCCTGATACCGCCAAATCCTCTCGGTATAATCTTGTAGATGTGCGCGGTAAGTCCAGCACTGGTTGTCCTGATACCGCCAAATCCTCTCGGTATAATCAACTGGAGTGAGTTTAGTACGCCTTCTCTAGTTGTCCTGATACCGCCAAATCCTCTCGGTATAATCGATTTACATCGGCTACAATCCGAGACATTCGTTGTCCTGATACCGCCAAATCCTCTCGGTATAATCTTGAATCAACTCAAGAAAAACCAGTGTTCCGTTGTCCTGATACCGCCAAATTCCTCTCGGTATAATCGTAATCTCCGATTTCGATTTTGCTTGGCAGGTTGTCCTGATACCGCCAAATCCTCTCGGTATAATCCTTTTGGTGGTAAGTCTAATACTGGAGTTTAGTTGTCCTGATACCGCCAAATCCTCTCGGTATAATCGCCTGTTCCAAACTCATCACCTGGAGCCCTGTTGTCCTGATACCGCCAAATCCTCTCGGTATAATCATGATAGGTAAGGTAACACCTGTCTGGTGTGTTGTCCTGATACCGCCAAATCCTCTCGGTATAATCTAGGCGGAGTTTCTAACTCTCAAGACGCTTGTTGTCCTGATACCGCCAAATCCTCTCGGTATAATCAGGATTTACTTCTTGTCGACGAAGGTAAACGTTGTCCTGATACCGCCAAATCCTCTCGGTATAATCAAATCTAATTATCAGCATCTGTCTATCCTTCGTTGTCCTGATACCGCCAAATCCTCTCGGTATAATCGCGCGCCTCTTCGAGCGCCTGCGCTCGCAAGTTGTCCTGATACCGCCAAATCCTCTCGGTATAATCACTTCACCACCTTCATTGATCGGAGTTATAGTTGTCCTGATACCGCCAAATCCTCTCGGTATAATCACAGGCTGATGTAGTCCTAAACAGTCAACAGTTGTCCTGATACCGCCAAATCCTCTCGGTATAATCGAACCAGGCATCTCGGCCAATTGGCATCCAGGTTGTCCTGATACCGCCAAATCCTCTCGGTATAATCATGTCAAAATTTTTTTTGAAATAAATTTAAGTTGTCCTGATACCGCCAAATCCTCTCGGTATAATCTGGTCGACTGCTGTATAAAAGTGATCGGTTGTTGTCCTGATACCGCCAAATCCTCTCGGTATAATCTGAAGGTTACTGGGCGTTGCTTTTCGTTTCGTTGTCCTGATACCGCCAAATCCTCTCGGTATAATCCACGATTTCTCAATACCGCACTTACTGTTGGTTGTCCTGATACCGGCCAAATCCTCTCGGTATAATCAACTCCAAGTATCCATCCCGCGCCCATTTGGTTGTCCTGATACCGCCAAATCCTCTCGGTATAATCTCAATTTCCGAATTACGCGACTGCAAAATTGTTGTCCTGATACCGCCAAATCCTCTCGGTATAATCCCGCCCGCCCGATTCGTCAATTGGATTATTGTTGTCCTGATACCGCCAAATCCTCTCGGTATAATCTTAAAAACCGCCCACGAAAAGGGAAATCGGTTGTCCTGATACCGCCAAATCCTCTCGGTATAATCTCTCGTCTATCACGGGCCTACAATCGTTCGGTTGTCCTGATACCGCCAAATCCTCTCGGTATAATCGTATTCAATCAGAGATGTAGTTCACAACGAGTTGTCCTGATACCGCCAAATCCTCTCGGTATAATCAGTCTAGCAGAGAAGATCTATCAATATAACGTTGTCCTGATACCGCCAAATCTCTCGGTATAATCGCACTCGTCGAATCGATGGAATGATTGCTTGTTGTCCTGATACCGCCAAATCCTCTCGGTATAATCAGGAATATCATTTTCAATCCGATACTCACCGTTGTCCTGATACCGCCAAATCCTCTCGGTATAATCTGGTAAGTTAACTGATTTTATGGATACTGGTTGTCCTGATACCGCCAAATCCTCTCGGTATAATCAATGTCCTCCTCCGACAAGACGAAACTAGAGTTGTCCTGATACCGCCAAATCCTCTCGGTATAATCGAGTGCGATTTATGCTCTTCAAACTCTTGGGTTGTCCTGATACCGCCAAATCCTCTCGGTATAATCGTAAATTTTTTCCATAAGGTCACCCCTTTTGGTTGTCCTGATACCGCCTAATCCTCTCGGTATAATCTGCTGTTGTAGTTACAACAAGCCCATTTTTCGTTGTCCTGATACCGCCAAATCCTCTCGGTATAATCCAGTCTAGTTTCGAGAAACTGTGCTTGCTCGTTGTCCTGATACCGCCAAATCCTCTCGGTATAATCTCCTAGAGGTCTCACAACGTCAACTCTCGAGTTGTCCTGATACCGCCAAATCCTCTCGGTATAATCGAAGATGAGTATGATGGAAAATAGTGTTCTGTTGTCCTGATACCGCCAAATCCTCTCGGTATAATCAAGACAGTTCAACTTGTCTTGTTTGATTACGTTGTCCTGATACCGCCAAATCCTCTCGGTATAATCCTTCCATCGATTCGGTGGTTCTCACTGTAAGTTGTCCTGATACCGCCAAATCCTCTCGGTATAATCTATGTGGTCGAGCGCTAGATTTTCTGGAAAGTTGTCCTGATACCGCCAAATCCTCTCGGTATAATCCGTTTGATACTGCCCCCCAGTTAAGTCTGGGTTGTCCTGATACCGCCAAATCCTCTCGGTATAATCGAAAAAAGACTTGCAACGGCTCAAAAAGTGGTTGTCCTGATACCGCCAAATCCTCTCGGTATAATCTCTTCCGACAGCGCTTGTAACTCTCGCTGAGTTGTCCTGATACCGCCAAATCCTCTCGGTATAATCTGTTGGTTTATTCTGTATGAAAGAATCGCTGTTGTCCTGATACCGCCAAATCCTCTCGGTATAATCTTGCTCTGATAGCATAGTTTTCCCACTGTGGTTGTCCTGATACCGCCAAATCCTCTCGGTATAATCACGAGCGGAGGCGTTGGTTCGAGAGCAACTGTTGTCCTGATACCGCCAAATCCTCTCGGTATAATCGACTTGGGGTAACATCGGCGCGCTCACAGCGTTGTCCTGATACCGCCAAATCCTCTCGGTATAATCAAATCAACCCAATTCTCGCTCGGTGATTCTGTTGTCCTGATACCGCCAAATCCTCTCGGTATAATCAGACGGGTAAACGCCCAATAGCCATATATAGTTGTCCTGATACCGCCAAATCCTCTCGGTATAATCTCGCTGTTGTGATTCAAACCAGGTGTCAGGGTTGTCCTGATACCGCCAAATCCTCTCGGTATAATCGATTCTCACCTAGCCCTATATGACCTTGCAGTTGTCCTGATACCGCCAAATCCTCTCGGTATAATCGAATTTTTTGAATACTATGAAGACGACGATGTTGTCCTGATACCGCCAAATCCTCTCGGTATAATCCTAATGATATTTAGTCCAAAAGAGAAACTTAGTTGTCCTGATACCGCCAAATCCTCTCGGTATAATCGTGCCATCACGTACCAAGGGATTGATGCAAGTTGTCCTGATACCGCCAAATCCTCTCGGTATAATCTTTTCCATAAGATCACCTTTCCTCTCTCCGGTTGTCCTGATACCGCCAAATCCTCTCGGTATAATCGAGGTTGATATCCGAGTCGAAGCGCCTCACGTTGTCCTGATACCGCCAAATCCTCTCGGTATAATCTACTACTGTAAAGTAAAGCAAAAGAATATTGTTGTCCTGATACCGCCAAATCCTCTCGGTATAATCGACCCAGACTGTCTGGCAGTCGAATGGTGAGTTGTCCTGATACCGCCAAATCCTCTCGGTATAATCAAGTAAAAAATTAAAGATGAAGAGCAAGCAGTTGTCCTGATACCGCCAAATCCTCTCGGTATAATCTTGCGAAGGTATGCAAATCGAAGGAACAGTGTTGTCCTGATACCGCCAAATCCTCTCGGTATAATCTCCTCACAACGTATACGTATACGCCCGCCCGTTGTCCTGATACCGCCAAATCCTCTCGGTATAATCCCGCTCGAAATTGTAGAGCTAGTCGTCAGTGTTGTCCTGATACCGCCAAATCCTCTCGGTATAATCTGGGATGAAGTCGAGGACGAGTTGATCATTGTTGTCCTGATACCGCCAAATCCTCTCGGTATAATCGCAAACGTAAGACGCCCCATTTTATTGGCGTGTTGTCCTGATACCGCCAAATCCTCTCGGTATAATCCTAACGAAATAGAGAATTAACTATCAAAATTGTTGTCCTGATACCGCCAAATCCTCTCGGTATAATCAGGAGGCGCTGATACACGTCATGGTTACTAGTTGTCCTGATACCGCCAAATCCTCTCGGTATAATCGAAGTGAGAACTCATTATTCTTTGTTTCTCGTTGTCCTGATACCGCCAAATCCTCTCGGTATAATCGATAGCCTTTTGGGCAGGCGTTAAATTGCGTTGTCCTGATACCGCCAAATCCTCTCGGTATAATCGAGTTTTATCGGATTGACTGATTTTCCTCCCAGTTGTCCTGATACCGCCAAATCCTCTCGGTATAATCCGTGTTGTAGCGTTCTACCATGGCCTTGTAGTTGTCCTGATACCGCCAAATCCTCTCGGTATAATCGAGACGAAAAGCAAAGACCAGTAAGTTACAGTTGTCCTGATACCGCCAAATCCTCTCGGTATAATCTTGGGACGGAATTCTGCCGAGTCCATACACGTTGTCCTGATACCGCCAAATCCTCTCGGTATAATCCTATGGCGGGCTAGCAACTGTCTCTCACTTGTTGTCCTGATACCGCCAAATCCTCTCGGTATAATCACAAAAGTAGATCGGCCTTTCTACTGGCAGGTTGTCCTGATACCGCCAAATCCTCTCGGTATAATCAACTTACAGTGATCACCAACAACGAATTCTGTTGTCCTGATACCGCCAAATCCTCTCGGTATAATCATCTCGCGAGAGCAAATGAATTGGGCGGAAGTTGTCCTGATACCGCCAAATCCTCTCGGTATAATCGAAGATGATGTCTTTAGTACTGAACTGCCAGTTGTCCTGATACCGCCAAATCCTCTCGGTATAATCCGCATACAGTGTTGTGACCAGACAACGACATTCTGTTGTCCTGATACCGCCAAATCCTCTCGGTATAATCTTTGCTCGCGTAGAGCTCGTCGTATCTGGGCGTATGTTGTCCTGATACCGCCAAATCCTCTCGGTATAATCCCAAAAACATTCTGCAGTATTTCGACCGATTCAGTTGTCCTGATACCGCCAAATCCTCTCGGTATAATCGCCGTCTGGATTGTCATAGATAGATTTCAAGTGGCGTTGTCCTGATACCGCCAAATCCTCTCGGTATAATCTCTCACGGTCGACGATTAAATCATTCGCTTGTTCGAGTTGTCCTGATACCGCCAAATCCTCTCGGTATAATCGTTTCGAGATTTAGATACGAATCTGAACACTACAGGTTGTCCTGATACCGCCAAATCCTCTCGGTATAATCACAGGTAAAAACTGGTGTAGGTAATACGAGTTCTCCAGTTGTCCTGATACCGCCAAATCCTCTCGGTATAATCGGTGTTCGATTTTCCAGGTGTCATTGGACCAGGCTTCAGTTGTCCTGATACCGCCAAATCCTCTCGGTATAATCCTTCTCCGCCAGCAACATTGATCGTGATGTGTTGTCCTGATACCGCCAAATCCTCTCGGTATAATCTAATTAGTCGGATGCGAAATATCCGAATGCGACTGGCTAGTTGTCCTGATACCGCCAAATCCTCTCGGTATAATCCTCGATCAATACTTTCCAACGGACCAGCGTATGAGTTGTCCTGATACCGCCAAATCCTCTCGGTATAATCCGGGAAGATGACTTGTCGCAATGACGATCCAGTTGTCCTGATACCGCCAAATCCTCTCGGTATAATCGACCTAACCAGATTTCTGATTATGGTTACGGAACTTGTTGTCCTGATACCGCCAAATCCTCTCGGTATAATCTTGCAGGGAAGTCAGTTCCAAAATACTAGTCGTTGTCCTGATACCGCCAAATCCTCTCGGTATAATCGAGTGATGAATTCACTCGTGGTATGACGCCGTCAGTTGTCCTGATACCGCCAAATCCTCTCGGTATAATCAAAAGAGAAGAAACCGCTGTTCGGAATATTCGTGTTGTCCTGATACCGCCAAATCCTCTCGGTATAATCTCGAGAACATTTTGAATAACGTCGAAGGTGGTTGTCCTGATACCGCCAAATCCTCTCGGTATAATCAGATGTGAGTAGCGGGCGCAATCGTTAATTTGTGTTGTCCTGATACCGCCAAATCCTCTCGGTATAATCCAACGTCAATATTGCGGATTGATTCCAAAGTTGTCCTGATACCGCCAAATCCTCTCGGTATAATCGTTCCAACTTATCGCGCTTACAAAGCGCTCCGTTGTCCTGATACCGCCAAATCCTCTCGGTATAATCAGGAATTCAAGTTTGAAATTTCAAACGTTGTCCTGATACCGCCAAATCCTCTCGGTATAATCTTTGCTCCTCTTTCACCCTATGACAGATTTCGGTTGTCCTGATACCGCCAAATCCTCTCGGTATAATCAGATGCGTCGTGAAGGCGATGGAATGACTCAGTTGTCCTGATACCGCCAAATCCTCTCGGTATAATCTCTAGATTCGAATTTTCCTCCATAGGCGATCTCACGTTGTCCTGATACCGCCAAATCCTCTCGGTATAATCGCAAGGATTTTTCCTCATGGAAGCCTACGATCGGTTGTCCTGATACCGCCAAATCCTCTCGGTATAATCTCTCACTTCTCTGTTGATAATTACTTGATTGTTGTCCTGATACCGCCAAATCCTCTCGGTATAATCCTCATAACCGAATAAGAGCGAGATTTAGTCGTGTTGTCCTGATACCGCCAAATCCTCTCGGTATAATCTTTGCAGTTGCAGTTGCAATGTTGTATCGACAGTTGTCCTGATACCGCCAAATCCTCTCGGTATAATCTCGAGCCGCATGAGTGCCTAGAACTTTATAACGTTGTCCTGATACCGCCAAATCCTCTCGGTATAATCATTCGAACTTATTTGTACTTGAAAGACATTTTCGTGTTGTCCTGATACCGCCAAATCCTCTCGGTATAATCTTAATCGACTATGCGTGTCTTATGGATTTGAGTTGTCCTGATACCGCCAAATCCTCTCGGTATAATCTGCTCTGATCGCAGGAAGTTTAATCCCAATGTGGTTGTCCTGATACCGCCAAATCCTCTCGGTATAATCCGAGGTTTCGTGTTGGAGTATGGCTCCCAGTTGTCCTGATACCGCCAAATCCTCTCGGTATAATCTGTCGACAACAGGCTTCGCCGTGTGAATGAGCTCTGTTGTCCTGATACCGCCAAATCCTCTCGGTATAATCTGATGGCGGCGACTCACTTCTTTTGTCAATTTTAGTTGTCCTGATACCGCCAAATCCTCTCGGTATAATCACAGGTTCATGAACGCAATTGGTCTCAGTTGTCCTGATACCGCCAAATCCTCTCGGTATAATCAAAGTATGGCAAACACAAAGTCGCCGCGACTGTTGTCCTGATACCGCCAAATCCTCTCGGTATAATCTATTCCGACAACGTGGAACCTTCCGATTACTGCAGTTGTCCTGATACCGCCAAATCCTCTCGGTATAATCTATCGAAGTTCAGACGTTACGAACCGAAGTTGTCCTGATACCGCCAAATCCTCTCGGTATAATCTATACGGATAAAAACACTCATGTGGACTTTTCAATTGTCGATGCACGTTGTCCTGATACCGCCAAATCCTCTCGGTATAATCTGCTAGTTGCATTCGACACCAGGTCAGGATGCATATCGCGTTGTCCTGATACCGCCAAATCCTCTCGGTATAATCTAACGAAATAGAGCGAGTTACGTATCTAAAACGTTGTCCTGATACCGCCAAATCCTCTCGGTATAATCAGAGACGTTCGAGTTGATGCAAAGGCGAATTTCCAGTTGTCCTGATACCGCCAAATCCTCTCGGTATAATCGCGACCTGCTTTTGGAGATGTAGAAAGGATTCTGTTGTCCTGATACCGCCAAATCCTCTCGGTATAATCAAGGACATCTTTATTCCTCTCGGTATAATCAGACCAACTCGAAGGGGTTGATTTTGAGAAGTTATTTCCGTTATAAGGTAGCGGAAATAACTCTTAAAATAGGTGAAGTTGCTTTGGTCTACGCTCAATTTTTACTTGTTTTTTTGCGAAATATCTTTTCATATTTGAAAATTGGTGATCTGTCACAGTAAGTAAATCAACTTTTCCCCCGGAAGGTAAAATATTTTCCACATTTCCAGAGACTGTTTCTGCTTTTTCTGTTGAATAGCAATATTTTAGATAAACTGAGAATTGGGACATTTCAAATCCTAAATCCAACAGTTTTTTGCGAAAAGAAGTAGCGTCCTTTCGTTCTTGTTTTGTTTTGACCGGGAGATCAAACATCACAAATAGCCACATAATTCGATATGGACTGAGATATTCTCGCTTACTCACAAATTGAACCGATTTCAATCGCTGTAGGAATTTCTGGTGTCAGGATTCCAGTTTTTTCGCCTAGACAGAAACTCGCAAAGGATCGACAAATTTTTACAGCAGCAAATGATAGTGGTGACGAGCCAACGAACTCTCCGTTGTCAACTAGCGGCACACTTACATTGACTAAGGACACTAGTTTGGATTTGTTTTGAGGTCCCAATTTGTCAAAATTGTGCACTCCAATTGACCAAATAAGGTAGTCTGCGACTGGTCTTAACGGCTCCATCAAATCGTCTACTAAATTGAGAGGATTCCGAGGATTCTTGTGATGAAGACTGAAGGTTGGGTGAAGCCCGCTACCTACTACACCGCGTGCAATACAACCTCTAAGTAATGTGTATGCGTAATTTAGAGCTGAATTCAAACCAATTGACTTTTTTTTGCGTCTAAATTTAGTTCCAAATAACTTCAACCAATAAGCTCGAGCCGCCTGAGCCTCACAATTGTTCGTATCACCAGATTTGACCTGTTTAACTAATCGCTTTAGTTGAACGCTATTCTGACCTACCTGCTCCAAAACTCTCGCTTGATTGCTTATCTTTGCACGTACTATTGTTTGCCAAGTTCTCTTTCTTTGAGGTAACGTCAATCGAGTTTGGGAATTCATTATCTGAAACTGCCGACCATTACCACTAGCCGGTAGAATAACACTCGAGGGTAAGTAGTTTTCTCCGCAGATGACTATCGGAACATTCCGATTACAAAGTTGATCGATTAGCGATGTAGAAATAGTGCATCCGGGTTTAGAAACTATTAACGTCAATATGTCATCTAGCGGGACTTTTCCAATTTCTTGCTGCTTCGTGTGAACAGTTAGAAACCCGCGATACTTACGTAACAATAATCCGGAATTTGAAATTTCAACAATTTGACCCACTCGCCCTTACCAAATTGCTTTTTCACTCCCCCAAAACTTTTATCGCCTTCAACTAACTATTCCCGTTGGAGAAATATTAACTTTTCTAGGATTATGTGCTCTAAGTGCATTTGGACTTTTTTGAAAGTATTTGAACGAGTCCTGCTTATTTCGACTCCTAGAATCGACATTGGCTTCATAGTGTTCAGCAAAAAATATAGCAGCATTAATCGAAATCTTTTGTACTCTAAAGATTCGTTTGTTTCCGTCAATCTCAGCTTCTACGCAATCATCGATATGAAGCCTCACTACTAATCTAGCGGTAGGGTGTGGGCGATAAGTGGTTCCGGGCTGAAAATTTTGCTTGTTGGCATCGAATCTTTTAATGGTCACTCCATCCCATTTTCCATGCCTAGGATGTCCTTTCGGATAAGCATAAATTTCCATACCCCAATTCGAATCACCTTTAAAAAATTTATAGATCATTCGTTTAGAGTCGGTTATTGGAATTACAGAAAGACGTTCAACACACCTTATTTTCCGTATATTCCTTTTCTTAGCCAAATTCTTTAGGCCATTTTTTCCATCTTTAGAAAATCTCACCTGAAACTGATTACGAAGCAAAGGATTTCGAATTTTTCTAATTCTTATTTCTCGATCAAAATAATCTATAGGGTATCGAGTCACCACTAGTGCTCTACCACCGTCTTTAGCTGGCGGCTCTACCAATCCGTATGCAGTTTCGTTGTGCAATTGACCATCGGTAACACCGCTCGCCAGCTGCTTTCGACGCACTGCATGAGAAACAATAATTCTTCTCAATTTTTGACCTAACATCTTTCCTAAAACTTTCCCAAGGTAATCCTAGCTTTAGTTTCCAGCTACTGTATCCATTTAGTTCATCTTGATTTTTAACCTCCGTAGAAAATTGCTGAATTAATGATCTAGTTGTCATCCCAATCACAATTGAATCAATCGCATGGTGTCTATGATCATCTCTATTTTTAAATTTACGTTCAGAAGAAACTGAGTAATTTGGGTCTCGTATTTCGTCAAGGATAGAATTAAGACCCCACTGATGACGCAACTCGGAAGTTAGCCGCCCAGTGACTACATCAATCTTATTGAATTTACATATGTTTTCTAGATACTCTCTCGCCAATCTAGCGATGTAACGGGTATCATTGAGATGCCTAGGCATAAAATCGCCGTCCGACTCCCACCTGTCTCTTGCATCAGGATAAAACCGCCATTGTTTGGACTTTGGAAGGTCCTGTACACGCTTATAAATGGCCTCCCAGTCATAACCATCTTCACTATTACCAAAGGCTTCGTATGGTGTACGATTTTTCTTATACCGATTCGCCTTACTCAAACAAATGACTTTATTGGCTCGACTATCATCGAGAGATTGACTGTAAGGAATTAGATGCTCTATCTCTACTCTATGAGAAAATAGATCCGAACATCCGATTGCGCCGCCTGTAAACACGCATTTCTGTTTTTGCTCCTCCCATAGTCTAATTTTTAGACGATCATTCCGGTTCGGTTTTATTCCAAACTCCTTTAATCTATTGTTATATTCGTCGTTTTCTTTCCGATATTGATTTTGCCCTCTTGCGATTCTTGCTCGCCCTTCCTGGCCTTCCGGTAAATCTCGCGCCAACTCGATGGCTATAGAATACGGATGTCCAAAACGAGCAATTAATTCATTGACTACCCGCCGAATCTGATTCATAGCAATATGTACAGTTGGGTTCGAGACCATGCCAATTCGGGCTTGCTCGTCTGACTCAAGTCCAGTTCCTGGAATAATGTGACCTCGCACTGCTTTACCATAGTATGGTAAATTAGGTAATAATTGTTGGTCTTTACTATGAGTATATGGATTTTTGAATCCATCAATTCGTTGAGCAGCTTCTATAACAGCATCTGATTGAATGAGCATTTCTCGCTTCATTAATTCAGTCAATTCTCTAGCTGCTTTAAGCGATAAATTAGCTGTGCCTTCAACGAGTTGAGCTGAGGAGCAGTTTCGAGCTGAAAATTCGCTTAAATCAAATTCTTGCATGAGTTTTTCACATACACTCTCATCGTCTAATTCGTCATTAAGTATGATTTCTACAAGTCGGTCTTGTTTTTTCGTTGACCATGAGTGCCACTGAGTGCCGATACGGTCTTCATGTTCCATAATCTTCGATGTCTGATTCCCATCTAGAAATTTACGATTTTCAGATTCAAGATTGAATAATGAAAATCTCTCCATCACTTCCCTCTTGATCAATCCATTGCGAATTTTGTTGAAAGTAACACGGGCGTTTTTAGTCGAGGGCCTTTGCAATAAATCAACTACATAATCTCGATCAGTTCGATCTTCGATAACTTTGCGTGCACCATGAATGGTGCCCCATTGAATGTTGTTTACTTCTTGAAAAATCCTATAGTTCTGAAAACTTGGCATTGCCCTAAAAGTTCTATCCTCATTTGGAAAGTACATACACTTTCCTAGTGGTTGAGGTCGTAAAGGACGCTGCCAGTAAATGATTTGCTTAAAGTGACTTTTCAATTCATCAGTCAATAATTCAGGATAGTACGAATTTTGTTTTTCCCAAATCTTCTCGAACTCATCAATATAGAGCTCACGAGTCGGATAAATTTCATATAGTTTTCCACTTGAATCTGGCCTTGATCTAGTCGACAACCCTTGTTGTTGCCGTTTCCATAGAAATGTCCCGTACGTTAACTCTTTTCGCGAACGCAAAATATCGATTGCATTCAGACGATCTTTCGCCTCTTTTTGTCTTACAGACCTTTTTTCATCGCGTTTCAGACTTTTGTATTCTTCATCACTGAATTTGGGGCCAATCAAGTTCATTTCTTCGAATACCAGTCGAGTAGAATCTGCAACAACACCCCTCGACTCCTGGCTTCTGTCTTTTCTATTACTTTTAAACCCCCTGCGCTGGTTTAAGTGGAAAAGCGCACGTCCGATATGGTAAAGAGGTAATTTTTGTTTGATTGCTAGTGCTCTTAACTCAAGAGGATTAAGTATCTGCAAAGACTTTCTTTCAGCTTCATCTGCTGGAAACAGACCATGATGAATTAATTCTTTTATCAAATATTTTCTTCTTTGAACAAATCGATCTCTACGCCTTCTCGCAGATCTAGCCGCTCGTCTCTCTGCTTTCAAGGTCGTATTGTTTTTCCTGTTTCGCCCATCCGAGAAAATTCGTACTCCTGCCGACTCAATACTATGAGGTTTTTTTGTATTTTCATCGAGCTGGAGCACGCTCCAACCTAAAGAATTCGTTCCAACATCTAATCCGAGTCTATATTTCATTTTTTCAACCTCAAATTTCTTGAATTTTACAATCATAACCTGCTATATTAATCTCGCAAGAGGAAATGGCGGTGTGAATTCAGATCTGAATTCATCAGGATTAATAAGTGAGAATTCACAACATTAGAAAAGCGGCCTACGGGCCGCTTTTTCATTTCGTAGCTTTTGCCCATTCAACAGCCAATTGCAACCTTTCTAAAACTGTTGCTCTCCCAATCAACTCAATCGTCAAATCTATCCCTGGGGAAACAGTGTTTCCGGTTAGTGCAACTCGTACTGCTTGTGCCAGTGTCCCAAACTTTAGGTTGTATTGACGCAATATCTTCTTAAAAGCAGAATGTATCAATTCCCGTTCCCATCGCCCAAGGACTTTCAATTCCTGCTTCAAGTCCTGTAGTGGTTCAACTAAATTCGAGTTAATAAATTTTTTCGCTGCTTTCGTATCATAGCCATCAAAATCCTTGTAAAAATATTCACTCTTTTCAACAAATTCCAAAAATGTTTTACACCGGGTTTTTTGCACCTCAAAGACATTTTCGATCTTTGGAGAATCACAATTAATTCCTTTAGCGAGAAAGAAAGGTTTTGCAAGTTGGGCAGCTTCCTCCGGTCGTAAATTCATCAAATGTTGATGATTTATCCATTGCATTTTCTTGGGATTCAGTGAACTAGGTGATCGACCTATATTTTTTGCATCGAATAGATTGACTAACTCATCTATTTCGAAGATTTCTTGATCCTTATGCGACCATCCAAGTCGAACTAAATAATTAATCACTGCATCTGGCAAGTATCCTGAATCTCTCAATTCAAGTACGCCATCCACGTTTTCGCGCTTCGATAATTTTTTGCCTTGTGGAGAAAGAATCAGAGGAATATGGCCAAATTTTGGTAAAGGCTGGCCAAAAGCCTTAAACAAGTTGATTTGACGAGGAGTGTTGTTCAAATGGTCGTCACCACGCAAAACATGCGTGATTCCCATATCGATTTCGTCGACTACGACTGAAAAGTTGTAAGTTGGTGAATTATCTCCACGCAAAATAATGAGATCGTCCAATTCTTCGTTTCTGTAAACCACTTCACCTTGGACGATATCTTCAACCTTCACCGTCCCGTCGATTGGATTTTTGAATCGGACTACCGCACTCGAACCTAAGCTTGGACGAACTTCTCGACTTCTACATTTTCGGTCATACCTCGGTTTTAATCCCTGCTTCATTTGAGTCAATCTAAGCGCATTCAAGCGTTCGCGACTACAATTACAGTAATAGGCCTTCCCGGACTTTAATAACTGCTGTGCGTTTTCCCGATACAATTCCATTCGATCTGACTGAAACACAACATCCCCATCGTGATGGAGACCTAACCACTCTAAACTTTCCAAAATTTGGTTGGTGGCTTCAGTAGTTGATCGCTTTCGGTCCGTGTCTTCGATACGCAATCTAAATTTCCCTTGATGTTTTCGTGAATACAACCAAGAAAATAACGCGGTACGCGCTGTACCGATGTGTAATAACCCAGTGGGACTCGGTGCAAATCTGGTAACTACTGTTGACATGACAATATATTGATCACTTTGTTTTGCTTTAGTCGATCAAGATTCATCCTTCGCCTTCCCAAATCAAAACGCGCGCTAACGATCACTTATACTATTTCTAAACTAAATTTCTAGAAAAAATAGGAGTCAGACTCCTTTAATACGACATGTATAGTCGTGCAACAGAAGCTGATTCGTGTAAACACTAAGAAAATTCTTGAATGTTGTTTAACGACTACAAGGAAAGCATCGAATTCTGTGCTCATACTCTCGAATGAATCTTTGTTTCGAGATGATTGATGATATTGTAATGATGATCGATACCCGAAAATCTACACAATTCCTGCAAACAAGTAGGACTTGTTACGTTGACTTCAATCAGCATCCCTCCAATGACGTCAATTCCACAGAAAAATATTCCTTCCCGATATAAACCAGGAGCGATTGCCTCACAGATTTCTAGATCTCGCGTATCCAGTTGAGACGGAACTGCTTGAGCACCCTGGTCAAGGTTATTGAGTTCTTCTCCTTCTGCATGCACTCGTAATACTGCACCTATCGGCTTACCTTCAACCAATAAAATTCGCTTGTCCCCAATCTTCGCATCGGGTAAATATTCCTGTGCAATGACCCAGTGATTACCACTACACGTGACTTGATTGATTTTGTCACGACTGCGTTTATCATCGCTGTCTAGGAAGAAAATTCCTTTACCCCCATGACCATCAATTGGTTTTATCGTTACTCGATCAAGTTCTTGCATGAACTCGATGATTTCATCGCCCTGGCTTGTAATCAGAGTCTTAGGTGTGAGATCGGGGTATAACAGGGCCGCTAATTTTTCATTCCAGTTTCTAATCCCAGAAGGTCGATTAACAATCAACGTACTCGTGCCGACAAGGTCGAGCAGCAATGTACAATACATGTACGACCTATCGAAAGGCGGATCGGTACGAACAAAAATCACATCCATAATTGACAAATCGGTACTTTTGGTTGCCAAGACAGTGAAGGGCTGCTGTATCGATTCATGCACACTCACTTCGGAAGTTGTCGCACTGACGGTATTATTTCCTGCTTGCATAGTGAATTGATTAAAATAAAATACTTCATGGCCAAGTTGGTGAGCAGCCAACATAAGGTAGTAGCTAGTATCTTTATACGCTTTGACAGTCCCTAAAGGATCCATCAAGAATGCTATTTTCATTTTTTAATTCCCGATAATTGGTTGATCATTCCAGTATCTTCAAATAAAGCAACTCAATATACTACTTCTATTCCCGGCACTCCGAATCCACTCCCGATAGTTACCGAATTTTATTTTGAGTACTAATTTTATCCGTCAAATTATTGACCGAGATATCGCCAATCGTAAGCACGGTGGTCGTGTTGTCACACGTTTTCCACCCGAACCAAACGGATATCTCCACATCGGACACGCGAAGTCGATTTGCTTAAATTTCGGAATCGCAGAAGACTATGACGGAATTTGTAATTTCCGTTTCGACGATACCAACCCTAGTAAAGAAAACTTGGATTATGTAAATTCAATTATCAATGATGTACGTTGGCTTGGTTATGCGTTGGACTCCAAACCACTACATGCTTCCGATTACTTCGATAGGCTCCACGAATTTGCAGTTGAACTAATTCAAAGTGGCAAAGCATATGTTGACAGCTTAACACCAACACAGATTCGGGAGTACAGAGGCACGCTGACTCAGCCCGGTACGAACAGCCCATTTCGAAATAGATCAATTGAGGAAAATTTAGACTTGTTCGCCCGCATGCGAAATCGCGAGTTTCCGGAAAATGCACATGTCTTACGCGCAAAAATTGATATGTCATCCGGAAATATCAACATGCGAGATCCCGTGCTCTACAGAATCAAACATGAGTCCCATCCGATTACAGGAACAAAGTGGTGTATCTATCCACTATACGATTTTGCTCACGCCCTTTCAGATGCGATTGAAGGTGTTACACACTCACTATGTACGATGGAGTTTGAAGATCATCGCCCCCTTTATGATTGGTGTATAGAAAATGTATCGGCTCCACACAGACCTGAACAAACGGAATTTTCGCGACTGTCTCTCGAATTCACAGTTCTAAGTAAACGGTGGTTAACTAAATTAGTGGATGAAGGATTGGTTGACGGCTGGGATGATCCAAGAATGCCCACAATCTCTGGTTTGAGAAATCGAGGATATACACCAAACTCTATTCGAGATTTTTGTAGTCGTATCGGCATCACTAAAAATTTCAACACAGTTGAAATGGGTGTATTGGAAAATTGCATCCGAACTGACCTTGACTACAATGCTCCTCGAACAATGGGTGTTATAGACCCTCTTCCAGTTACCATCGAAAATTATCCTGAAGATCAAACGGATTGGATGGAAGCACAGAATCACCCGAAACGCCCCGAGCTTGGAACGCGTAAAGTACCATTCACAAAAAAGATTTTTGTCGAACGAAGTGATTTTCTGGAAAATCCCCCCAGGAAATTTTTCAGGCTTTCGCCCGGCTCGGAAGTCAGACTCAGATATGCTTATCTGGTTACTTGTACTGATGTAATTAAAGATTTAGAAGGAAACATCACTGAAATCAAATGTCGGTACGACCCACAAAGCCGTGGAGGTATTTCGCCGGATGGACGTAAAGTCCGAGGAACTATTCACTGGGTATCACAGGATCATAGTGTTCGTTGCCACATAAAAAAGTACGATCGTTTATTTACAGTGCAAAATCCAGCATCCATGAAAGAACAGGGATTTTCGTCATTGATCAATCCAGAATCGTTGGTCTTTACAAAACAAGCATTCGTTGAAGCAGAAGCGGCAAGCTCGCCCGTTGGAAGTCGATTTCAATTCGAGAGAAACGGATATTATTTCTTGGTATCTGCAGCAGATAGTGACAAGCTTCCAGTATTCCACCGAACTGTTTCGCTTCGTGATTCTTGGAAAAAGAAGAAAAGATAGACTGGAGATAAAAATTGAAATTGCGCACTCATGATCCCTGGATGCCTGTACCAGAATATAGTCATTCACTCAAGGGACTATCACTAAATTTATTGGTCAACAACATAGAAGACTCTCTTCAGTTTCAAACAAAGGTTTTGCAAACCAAAGTGGTTTATTCAGATCCGGATATAGCAGTCATTCAAGGCTACGGCGCAGAGTGGATGCTACACTCTGACCATACCTACGATTCAAACCCTTTGAACGAATTGCTCTCAGACGAACCCAGGGGAGTTGGTATCGAATTACGACTTCATCATTGTGACCCTGACCAAGCAGCGCAACGAGCGAAACAATTTGGTTACGTTGTTTTCGCTGAAGCCACCGACAAAGGTCATGGCTTGAGAGAATCATATTTGATTGACCCAGATGGTTACATGTGGATACCGGACATACCGTGTAAGGACACCTAAGGTTTTCTTTCAGGGTTATCAGCTTCTGTTTTTTACAGATTCAATTCTTAACTACTCTTTAGAAAATTAAATGGATTACCTATTTGAATACCTATTCTTTTTGTTGAAAACAATCACCATCGTCATAGCGTTTTTGATCCCACTAATCGCATTGATGGCCATGGCGGCAAAGCAACGCCAGCATCAAAAGGAACACTTGGATGTAAATCATTTAAATCGCCGATTTGAATCGATGTCAAACACAATTGATTCTGTACATCTACCGAAAAAAGTGTTTAAAGAAAAGCTGAAAAAGAAAAAAAAGGATAGCAAATCTGAATCAAAAAAGAATTCGGAAAAACCTGAACGAAAACGTATTTATGTATGTAAATTTCAAGGCGATATGGAAGCTACAGAAATCGACCGTTTGCGTGAAGAGTTAACGGCTGTCTTGGCTTTGGATGAACTTCCCGACGAAGTACTCGTCAAAGTAGAAAGTCGGGGCGGAGTTGTCCATGGATATGGACTAGCAGCTTCACAGCTAACCCGTATTAAAGACAAAAAGATACCACTGACAATTTCTGTTGATAAAGTAGCGGCTAGTGGTGGTTACTTGATGGCCTGTGTTGCTGATAAGATTATTGCAGCGCCCTTTGCCATAGTGGGTTCAGTTGGTGTGCTCGCCCAAATGCCGAACTTTCATCGAGCACTGAAAAAACGAGACATCGATTATCACGAATATACTGCAGGAGAATACAAGCGTACCGTGGGCATGTTCACCGAACCAACTGAAAGAGGTAAGGCAAAATTTCTTGAAGAAATTGAAGACGTGCATGAACTTTTTAAGGATTTTGTGAAGACTAATCGACCTCAAATCGATATCGATAAGGTTGCAACCGGTGAACACTGGTACGGAACACGAGCACTAGATCTGAACTTAGTTGACGAAATTCGAACTAGTGATGATTATTTGCTCGAAGCCAGCAAAAATTCGGATATTTATGAAGTGAAATACATTCGTAAGCAAAAAGTTTCCGAACGTTTTGGTAAGGCGGCAGCTGCCTTTATTGAAACCGTACTACGAAAAAATGATGATCAACTGACCGACAAATATTATCGATACTAGTTCTATGATTTACAAGCTTGACAACGGGACCCCGAAAATTGGGGCAAACGTGTACATTGCACCCACTGCGACTGTAGTAGGTGATGTCGTTTTGGGAAGCAACGTTGGTGTATGGTTTGGCGCCGTTATTCGCGGCGACGAAGAACGTATTACCCTGGGAGACGGAACGAATGTTCAAGACTGTTGCGTACTACATACAGATCCAGGGTGCCCTCTAAACATCGGAGCTAAAGTTACCATAGGACATAAAGCGGTACTTCATGGCTGCACTGTATCGGATGGTTGCCTTATTGGAATAAACGCGGTAATTTTAAACAACGCTCACATTGGTAAGTCTTGTCTCATCGGGGCAAACTCGTTGATTACCGATGGCAAAGAATTTCCTCCAAATAGTCTGGTCGTCGGAGCACCCGGCAGAGTAGTTCGGCAGCTAAATCAAAAGGAAATTGATATGCTGGCTCGATTCAATAAGTCATATATCAAGAAAATCGCCCGCTACAAAAGCAGTTTCAAGGAAGTCAAAAATGTCTGATTCCACTATGACAGTGGTCGAAGTGAAAGAACCCGGTGGCACTGAAGCACTTGCGATTGGGGATCGCCCCATTCCACAGCCAAGTAAGGGTGAGGTGTTAATTCAAGTGGCTGCCACAGGATTGAATAGAGCAGACATCATGCAGCGCGAAGGAAATTATCCGCCTCCACCTGGTGCATCGGACTTACTAGGCCTAGAAGTATCTGGTACCATCGTGTCCGTCGGTTCAGATGTCAGTAGCTTAAAAGTTGGCGATAAAGTCTGTGCATTGCTTACCGGCGGTGGATATGCACAATACTGTGTAGCAGCCGCATCTTTGTGTCTGCCAATTCCTAGTCCCCTCGATTTGGTTTCCGCAGCTGCTGTACCAGAGGCATTCTTTACAGTTTGGACTAACGTGTTCATGCGAGGATGCCTAAAGCGCGGTGAATCGGTGCTGATACATGGTGGAACAAGTGGAATCGGAACCACTGCAATTCAACTTGCGAAAGCATTCGGCGCCAAAGTGTTTACTACTGCAAGAACTGTAGAAAAATGTAAAGCATGCCTAGCGCTAGGTGCCATTCATGCAATAAATTATCGAAAGCAAGATTTTGTCGAAGAAGTTCGTCAACACACAAATGGTAGAGGTGTCGACGTCATTTTGGATATCATCGCCGGAAGTTATCTCCCAAGAAACATTAAGTGTTTAGCAGTTGAAGGCAGGATGGTAATCATCGCGACACAAGGTGGGTTTAGAACGCAGTTGAATGCTCTATCCATTATGTTTAAGCGATTGACAATTACCGGTTCAACACTGAGACCTCGTACAGTTACGCAAAAAGCAGAGATTGCCCAAGAGCTCAACGAATTTGCCTGGCCCATGCTGGAAAATGGAACAATTTCCCCTATAGTCGATTCTGTTTATCCAATGTATCAAGTCCGAGAAGCGCATCAGAGACTCGAATCAGGTTCTCATATCGGTAAAGTGCTATTAAAGATGGAGGGCTCCTAACGAAAATGTTTTCCGATGTTAGACATCTTGACTAACCCGATCGATGCTTCCGCTTGGTGCAACCACCATCGGCTTAAGAATCACTCAATCGGGTATGTTCCTACGATGGGTTCGCTTCATGCGGGACATCTGTCATTGATTGATCGAGCAATTGTCGAAAATGATGTCTGTTGCGTGAGTATTTTTGTAAATCCGCTACAGTTCAATGATCAGAATGATTACTTGAGTTACCCTCGCGACCTTGATTCCGACTATCTCATTCTTCGAAACATCGGATGTGACATGGTTTTTAGTGGTGGAAATCATGAGATGTTTCCAGAAGCGACTTCGATTCAAGAAGTGAATCTTCTAAATCCAGGTCCTGCTGCGCAAGGCTTGGAAGGGGAATATCGACCAGGTCATCTCGAAGGAGTCTGCACCGTTGTAGATCGTCTATTTCGTTTCGTTGGACCGTGCCGCGCATACTTCGGTCTCAAGGATTTTCAACAGCTGCTGGTGGTTCAGGACTTAGCAAAACGTTTGGGATATCCAGAAGTAATTCCTTGCCCTACGATCAGAGACAAAAATGGCTTGGCATTGTCCTCGCGCAATCGGCTATTGAAGCCCTTAGATATGAACATTGCAGGCCATATTTATCGTGCTTTGCATGCAACAAGAAAAGCTTGGAAGTCCGGGAATCGAGACTGTGATGCCTTAAGAGCAATTATGCATCGAGTTCTTTCTGCGGCCAGCCTCGATTTAGATTATGCTGATGTTCGGGATCCGTTGAACTGGCAAGCTGCGTCACCGACAGGGGAAATTCAACAAACAATCGCGTTAATTGCCGCTCGAATCAGCGATGTTCGACTAATAGATAATTTAAGACTCGATCAAACCTAAATTGCTTTGATCGAGTCTTATTCGATAGAAATTTAGTTGTCTTCGCTACCGCGTTTGAAGTGGAACTTGGCACCAGCGTCGATGGCATCTGGCCAACGCGCCGTAATTGTCTTCATTCGTGTGTAAAATCGCACGCCTTCGGGACCATGCATATAGTGATCTCCGAAAAGTGATCGTTTCCAACCACCAAAACTATGGTATGCCACAGGAACCGGAATCGGTACGTTTACTCCGACCATTCCTATCCTTACATTGGATGTGAAATCTTGTGCATATCCACCATCGCGGGTAAATATCGCAGCGCCGTTTCCATACTCGTGCTCACTAACCAATCGTACGGCTTCTTCATAAGAGTCTGCTCGTACGACACCAAGCACAGGCCCAAAAATTTCGTCTTTGTAAATCTTCATCTCCGGTGTGACTTTGTCAAACAGACAACCACCTAGAAATGCCCCATCTTCATATCCTTTCAACGAAAAATCTCGTCCATCCACCACGAGATCAGCTCCTTCTTCGATTCCTAGATCTACATAGGATTTAACTTTGTTGTAGTGCTCCTGAGTAACCAAGGGCCCCATCTCGACACTGTCGTCCGTATACGGACCAATGGAAAGTTCTTTAATTCGGGGTTTTAGACGTTCGACCAACTCGTCGGCTGTATCGTCTCCCACTGCAACGACAAGTGCTACCGCCATGCAACGTTCGCCTGCAGAACCGTAGCCTGCTCCAATTGCTGCATCCACAACTTGATCCATATCTGCATCAGGCATTACAACCATATGATTTTTTGCACCACACAGAGCTTGCACGCGCTTACCATGTTTACAACCAGTTTGGTAGATATATTCGCCAACCGCTGTAGATCCCACAAAGCTAACTGCAGCAACATCAGGATGCATCAAAATCGTATCGACTGCTTCTTTGTCGCCGATAACTACATTAAGTACACCATTTGGCAATCCAGCCTCTTTCATTAATTCAGCTAACATAAGCGGGCATGATGGATCTTTTTCGGATGGCTTGAGCACAAAGGTATTACCACAAGCAATTGAAACTGGAAACATCCACATCGGAACCATCGCTGGAAAATTAAAAGGAGTAATTCCAGCACAAACTCCAACCGGTTGTCGAATAGAGTAACTCTCGACTCCTTTTGCAACGCGCTCTGACATTTCACCTTTTAGTAATTGTGGAATACCACAGGCAAACTCTACGACTTCAAGGCCTCGACCAATCGAACCCTTAGCATCTTCGATGGTTTTACCATGCTCTTGTGAAAGTGTTGCGGCCAATTGATCCATGTTTTTTCGCACGAGTTCACGAAATGCAAACATGACCTGAGCTCGGGTCGCTGGTGGTGTTGCGGACCAGCCCGGCAATGCGGCGGCGGCTACATCAATTACAGCACTTACTTCTGCTTCATTTGCGTACGGTGCCTGCTTTATTACAGTGCCTAAAGCTGGATTGTAGACGTTTCCGAAGCGGCCACTTCGGCCCTCGACTCGCTGTCCATTGACGTAGTGATATAGTAATCTCTTTACTTGCGCATCCATAATAGTAAATTCGACCTCTTCATTTTTGATAGTAAAATCGCTCTCTGCTATTTTCATTTAGTATAGCAATAACGTCTTATCATTCCCTCAATCAAATGCGCTACTTACTCGCAATCTTGTCGATTTCCATCATTGCGGCAACCGCTAGAGCAGATTCGGATTTAGTTCAATTACACTACGATCTTGAAATTGCGAGCTACTGTGGGCTCGTGAATGAACAAGTCTATCAGGGATTCAAGATACTACTTGCACAGGAGCGAGAATCCAATCAATTCACTCAATCCGAAATTGAAAAAGCTTGAATGCAGGCGTGGAATGAAGCTCATTGGGAATGGGAAAATCGCGGGCTCGGTGGTTTTAAAGCATGGTGCAGAAACGAAGCCGCAGATGCCGCGCAGCGACTTCTCAGCGATCAAGTCGCAAAGACAATAACAGTCATTTAGAGACTGTGCGCGGCCTTGCATAAATTTTCTAGTTTGGTTCGAGTAAGATCACGACTCAATAAACCTAGACCACAATCGGGAGCAGCGAGAAGTCGATCTTTGTCAATATGGCCCAGTGCTTGTTTCAGCCGAAAACGTATTTTCTCTTCCGATTCGACACGACTCATTGCAATCGCAACTACACCGAATATTACTTTTTTATTCTGGACTTTATCAAGCAACATCAAATCATTATGCTGATGGGCATCCTCAATGGAAACTACATCAATACAGCAATTGTCCACTGCATCAATGATTTGAAAATACGCGTTTCGATCCGCTTTGGGGTAGTCTAGACGATCCAATTGATCCGGATAACCACAACACATATGCATGGTTTTCACAATATGACTAGGAACTCCATGAAAGACTCTTTCAAGATTTTCCACTCCATATTGAAGTGCGAGGTCGGGCTTTCGTGCAAAGACTGGTTCATCCACTTGAATATGAACACATCCGGCTTCGGCTAAAGCCCGGACTTCTTTATTCAGTGCATCAGCGATATCCGCTCCTAATTCGGCTTCGGAAGAGTAATATGCGTTCGCATTTGTGTCCGTCACAGTCATCGGACCCGGCATCGTCATTTTGACAGGACGGTCAGTAAATGATTTTGCGAGTTTCCAGTCTTCCACCAAAAAACCTACTTCCCTAGCTTTGACGCGCTTGGTAATGGTAGGAAGTTCAGCTGAATATGTACCACCGCGTAATTCACGTACGGTAAGTCTGGAAAAATCGATTCCACTTAAGTATCGACAATGGTAATGAATGTAATTCTCTCGCTTTACTTCACCATCCGTTGGAATGTCAATTCCCGCTTCTACTTGGTCCGCCATGACTTGTTTACTAGCTCTCGCTATGACTTCGTCAGCGGAATCACCCATCGCCTTAAGGGCTGCTTCCCAACTTTTAGTAGGATTTGCAGAATCTGGGCCGTCGGGCAGATTAAACCAGTCCGGCAAGTCTAAAAACGATGGTTTTGGATACGCACCAATACAGGTGGTTAACATGAAATAAATCTCTACCCTGTAGAAAGTGGTCGATCTTTATTGAGTACTTTCGGAAGAATCAATTTGCTCTTGTAGATTTTCGGGAGAAAACAATCCCTGATAAGCACTCGAACCTGTAGACTCTTGCTCAGCTGGTTGATCGTCACCGACTTGTCCTTGCAGGTTTTGGGGAGCAAAGATACCTTGGTAGCCCTCTTGACCTTTCGCTTTCACTTTTGGTTCGGTTTCTTCTTTGGTTTCAGGTTGTTGGCCTTGCAAGTCGACAGATTGTTGAAACATATCTATAGCTTGCCGACGTTCAACTCGTCTTTTAATTTCAGCTTGCCGCTCGGCTTTTACGGCAACTTTACACTCTTCAACGCCAATTGTTCCCGCAAAATATACGATTCCAAAACCAGCAACAGTAATCGCGGCTGCCATAATAAAAGCGGGTTCAGCAAAAAATGATCTCTGTTTTGCTATTTTAGTTGCTCGCCCTTTCGCAACTGCGGCTTGGGCCTTCAGCTTCTTTGCTTCACGTCGTTGTGAAATTTCAAAGATTACTGCTCCAATCAAAGTGAGTACCACAATTGAAACAGCTAGGGCACTAATGGAAGGGTCGATTCCGTATCGTACTTTACTTGCTAGTACAGTGGTTAGGGTGCTACTAGAGACGATTGTAAATATCGTTGTGTTATAGTTTTCAAAAGATGCTAGAAAAGCGAGTACTGCGGCTGACCCGACAGCAGGTTTCAGAAACGGCAGTAAAACTTTTCGAAATACTTGAACATGGGTAGCTCCAAGATCTAAAGCCGCTTCCTCAAGTACCGGATCAAACCGTTGGAGACGAGCGATAAAGATCAACATCGCGTACGCTGAAATAAATGTCGACTGTCCAATAATCGTCAGAAAGATGCCATCATAAAAAATTGATCCTTCACCAAACCCCAACATCAATCCGATTCGATCCCAAAACAGAAGTGTGGAGATTCCCAATACCACACCCGGCACCAATATCGGTGCAATCGTAATCGTGTAGTACCAGGGTCTAACACGAGGTTTAGCTTGCATTAGCATAAGCGCACCGGCTAGACCAATCGGCACGGCAACAATAACCACACCGATACCGATAAACACGCTATTACGAAGGCCTTCCATCAATCGAGTGTCATTGATTAAAACATCAAACCACTCAATGGAAAAGCAATCAAAAGGCGACATCCTCGGGAAAGATGATGTATTGAACGCAGAAATACCCATTACGATCAATGGACCGAACAGGTATAAGAAAAAGAACAACACGAAGGCGAGGACCAGAAACTTTGAAATTCGATCCTTAATCATTTCATCATTTCACCGAATTTGACCTTGAAGAACTTCATCATCATTAATACCAGGACGATACAGAAGATCAATAAAATAATTGCATATGCCGATCCTCTCGCCCAATTACCCGCCTGATTGAAACCCTGATAGATAATTTGGGTAAACCACAGACTACTCGGTCCTCCCAAAATTTGTGGTGCGGCCAATGCACCCGCTGTCAACATGAAAACCATTGTGCAACCAGAAGTTATTCCTGGTTTTGCGTGAGGCATCACAATGCGCCAATGAATTCGCCACCACGGAGACCCTAGATCTCTAGCCGCTTCAATTTGATTTTTATCTAAACTTTCAACAGCGTTGTAAATCGGAAAAATCATGAGCAAGATAAAAGCGTAGCTCAAACCTGACCACAAAGCAATGTCGTTGCGTATGAAATCGTACGGTTGATCTAAGATTCCAATGGCTACTAAGGTATTATTAATTACACCTGTAGAGCCGAAAATGATTTTAAACGCAAATGCTCGTAAAATCTCGTTGACCCAAAACGGCACAATTAGAGAAAGTACCATTAATCGGCTCCATCCTCCTGTCGCTACATGTGCCAAATAGTAGGCGATGGGATAACACAAGGCGACATCGATCAACGTTACGAAAATCGCGGCGGCAATGGTTCTGAAAAATACAGTTAAGTCTATGATGTTGTATGAATCAGTAGACTGCGCACTCCCAAACACCATGTATTTATAGTGCTCTAAAGTATAAAAGTGCTCCTCTGTTCCGTACTTGGGCGGCGGTACATTCGCCCGGATGGAAAAGTCGAACATAAATAATTGCGGAAGAATGATCATCATGAACAGCCAGAACCCGACTGTAATGATCAAAAAGAGCGCTACAGCTGCTCCGTTCTTCCGAAAAAATTCTTGCCAATAGGAAGCCAAGTCGTTCTTCTCCTATTGTTTACTCTGCGGCTAATGGGCCTTGCGGTAAAGCAATTGCCGCGCTAGATGAAAATCCAATCGACACTTCCGAACTCGAGTCGTCCAAGTACGCGGATCCATCATTGATGAAAGACATCTTCACTCGTTTCTTTTTCGGACCGACATCCAAGAACACTTGCCAGAATTGCCCCTCGAACTCTCTGTGGAAAACATTGGCCGACATGACGTTATCTACGTCCGAACGTCCATTTATGTATTGCACCGACTCTGGGCGAACAAATACGAAAACATCGTCCCCACTTTTCAAAGATGTATTGCTTCTCGCATCGCGTTTTGCGTTAATTCTCCCCTCTGGAGTTTCAACGACAGCAGCGTTGGCATCGCAATGGATAACTTTGCCTTCAAATCGATTGTTTTCTCCGACGAACGATGCGACAAAAGCAGTATCGGGATGATCGTAGATCGAAGTACTATCCGTTACTTGCTCAATGATGCCTTCGCGCATGACTGCAACATTGTCGGACATCGTCAGTGCTTCGCCCTGATCATGTGTGATATATATAAATGTAATTCCAACTTGTTGTTGGATCGAGCGCAATTCAGTCCGCATATGCTGCCGAAGTTTTAAGTCCAATGCGCTCAGCGGCTCATCTAGCAGAAGGACCTTTGGTTGTGCAGCCAATGCACGTGCAATTGCAACCCTTTGCTTTTGTCCGCCCGACAGCTCGTTGACCATCTTATCGCCTTGACCAGGCAAGGCAATTAATTCCAACAATTCATCTGCTCGTTTTCTTCTTTCTTGCTTACCTACCCCATTTACTTCTAGAGAAAACGCAATGTTCTCCCAAATCGTCATTAGCGGAAATAAAGCAAGATTCTGAAAAATAAGTGCGGTTGGGCGATGATTTGGGCCAATACCCGCCATGTCTTCACCACCGATCAACACCCGTCCTTCCGACGGAGTCAAAAAACCGGATACCGCTCGAAGAAGAGTAGTTTTCCCACAACCTGAAGGGCCGAGAATAGTAAAAAACTCCCCGCCTTGAATGTGAAGATTGACTTCGCGAGCGGCGACGAAGTCTCCAAATCTGATCCAGACATCCTCAAGTCTCACATCTGCACTCATTCGTTACTTACCCCTCCCAATCAACAGTGAGAAACTTTCGAAAAACTATTTCTAAAGGCAGATACTCGCAATCGTAATTGCGAGTATCGTCTTTTTGCCAAATTTATTCTCTACGCGTTTACAAATTTATTTCGATACTCAGTTCGAACATTTGCGTACCATTGTGGCTCAGCAGGCCACGGATTTAGGTTCGCCAAAGCTGAACCTGGATAAGAATCCGCAAAGTTTTGTCTGTAGGTATTACCGGCATGCGCATCTGCACCGATTATGGCTGAGTTATAACCGTGCTTATCGATTGCTTTACCTGCTGGTTCTTGGCGAAATGCGAATTCAACGAACGCATATGCTTGTTCAATGTTGGCTGCTGATTTCGAAAGCGACATACCATCCACCCACGCAAGTGCGCCTTCTTTCGGGGCCTGATATTGCACAGGCTCACCAGCAGTCTTCATAGCTAGCGGTGGGCCATCCCAAGTCTGTCCTACGACAACACCGTCGTTTAGGAACCCATTTTTTTGCGAATCAGCGTCATTCCAAAACAATTTAATTTGATGCTTATTACTGATACAAAAAGCAGTAATTTTCTCCCAAACCGGGCGCATAGCATCTTCGCTTTGGTAAGCCCGCCAAACATCGCCCGCCTTCAATTCACCAATAGTTTCCATATACAAACCAGCACCCAACATTCCAGAGTGTGGCCGAATCATCGTCTTTCCTTCAGCTGATCCGTCCCAAATATTTCCATAACTGGGTTGACCGCCGGCAGGTGAATACAGGTCGGTTCGCCAGGAGACTGCTTCAGTACCCCAAATTTGTGGGAGCCAATGCGATCCCGCACCGCCAAAATTCCATTCGCTATCACCCACTCTCAACATAGCGGGATTAACATTACCAATATTCGGAATTTTGCTGTAATCCCAAGGTTGAAGTAGATCTAGTTCTACCCATTGACCAGATCGTACATTGGTTGGGCTGCAAATATCTACGCCCTTCCCTTTCGTGGCTTTCATCTTATTGATGATTTCTTCATTCGAACCAATGCCTGTATAGTTGATGGTAATACCCGTTGCAGCTGTAAACTCAGCCAAATAGTCGGGTGGCAGATAATCAGACCACATTAGCACATTGACTTCTCCGTTTGAAGCCAAAACTTTTGAGCTAATGACCCAAGGTCCGATTGCTGCAGCTGCAGCGACAGCACCGGTCGATTTAAGAAATTTTCGGCGACTTACGTTGCCTGGAGTTTTCATTGCCATAACGAGAAATCCCTCCATTACTAGTGATTTTTACAATACAACCTTTATACAAAAGATTTTAAATTTTTTCACAAAAGAATCGAACAAATTAAATGAGCTCAACTGACTTGGTTACCATCAAATTCAGTCAATTATCCTTCGTAGTTTTTCACAAATTTCATCGACATGCTCTTGCGTTGAAATCAACGGCGGTGCAACGATTAAGGAGTCACCGGTTGACTTGACGTGCAAGCCTTCTTGAAATAATCTTTTTTGAGTCATAATACCAGCGTTTCCGGCAGGTCCTGAAGCCGCCAAGTCTAGCCCCGCAATCATTCCGTAACCTCGAATATCCGTAACCTGTTTACAATCGCGTAGCGAAAAAATCGACTTCAAAAAATATTTCGAAAGCTGTTTGCCTCTTTCAAATAAGTTTTCGTTTTTAAAAATATCTAAGGTCGCAATTCCTGCTGCACACGCTGCAGGATGTCCCGAATAGGTGTAACCATGAAACAGTTCGATCGCCCTTTCAGGAGCAGCGTTAACAATTGTGTCATAAACTTTTCGATCGACCGCAATGGCACCCATCGGTTGGGCCGCGTTCGTTAAGGCTTTAGCCATCGTCATCATGTCAGGCTTCACTCCAAAACTCTGTGCTGCGAACGGTTCACCCGTTCTTCCATAGCCACAGATTACTTCATCGAAAATCAGCAATATTTCGTTTTCGTCACAAATTTCGCGAAGTCTTTTGAGATAGCCTACGGGCGGAACGATACAGCCGGTTGAACCAGCAATTGGCTCGACTACACATGCTGCGATTGAATCAGCACCGAAATTGTCGACAACTCGCTGTAAATCTTCGGCCAGTTCGACACCGTGCTGTGGCTGACCACAAACAAATCGATTTTCGGGCAACCAAGTATGGCGCATGTGAGAAACTGCTGCCAAACCTATACCGAATGCTTGACGATTTTTCACCATACCGCTTAAGGCCGTACCGCCCATATTCACACCGTGATACGCCCTTTCTCGAGAAACTAGTCTTTGTCTTTGTCCTTCTCCTCGTACATAGTGATAGGCAAACGCAATTTTTATGGCGGTATCGACGGATTCAGAGCCCGAATTAACAAAAAAGATCCGATCCAATCCTACCGGGGTAAGTTCTGCAATTCTCCGAGCCAATTCAAAGGAATGCTCATGGCCCAGCTGAAACGGAGCAGTATAAGTAAGTTCGCGCAATTGTTTATGCACCGCATCGGCAATTTCGGGCCGACTGTGTCCAGCAGAACAGCAAAATAATCCAGATGAAGCATCAATAATTTTGTGTCCTTCGGAGGTAAATAAATAAACTCCTTCACCTCGAGAAATTAACCTCGGTGTAGATTTGAAATCTCGATTACTCGTGAAGGGCATCCACAGATTTTCTAAAGATTCGAAGTCAATACGCATAACGGCAACCCTCAGTGATTGTGAAAATTCATTCGGCTTTCAGTCGAAAAATTTGTAGCGAATCTTTATTTACTTATTTTACACTGAATGACCCACTTGACATTGATACCCACCCGATTTCGTTTTCAATTTAGCTGTCTTTTCCATTCGTTCAAATTGTGAAATATTTTGTCGTAAAATTCCGAAAATTCGACTCAAATTCCCCTCGATAGATTATCATTATCGCTACTTAATCTATGGATTTAACTGAAAGAAAAAAGGTTAACAAAAAATGAAAATTGGGGTTCCAACGGAAACCAAAGTTGACGAATACCGAGTAGGTCTCGTGCCGGGGAGCGTTCTAGAGTTCACTGATGCAGGCCATGCCATTTTTGTTCAATCGGGGGCAGGGCACGGAATAGGTGCGAGTGATGAAGACTATCGCGCGGTTGGAGCAACTATTTTGGGTACGGCTAAGGAAGTTTTTGATGTAGCTGAAATGATAATTAAGGTCAAAGAACCGCTTGCACCAGAGCGAAAAATGCTACGAGAAAACCAAATTTTATTTACCTATCTGCATTTAGCTCCGGATCCAGCCCAGACTAAAGATCTCGTTGACTGTGGTGCGGTTTGCATCGCCTATGAAACCGTCACAGATGATCACGGAACATTACCGATTTTAGCCCCTATGTCAAAAGTTGCGGGTCGTATGGCTGTGCAAGAAGGCGCGTGGTGCTTAGAACGTCCTCACGGCGGTGCCGGTATGCTGTTAGGGGGAGTGCCAGGCGTTGAATCCGCGAAAGTCGTGATTATCGGTGGTGGTGTCGTAGGGACTCATGCGACTCATATTGCGGTTGGAATGGGTGCTGATGTTTGGCTATTGGATCGCAAGGCCGCTGTTTTGGATGCTCACTGGAAACAATTCGGCAGAACTACCAACGGAATTTATTCAACCAGAAGTACGCTAGAAAAGTACGTCGTTGATGCCGATCTTGTAATCGGCGCGGTTTTGATTCCAGGTGCGACTGCGCCGAGACTCGTTACAGACGAAATGATCAGAGCGATGCGACCGCATTCGGTAGTCGTCGACGTCGCAATCGATCAAGGTGGTTGCTTTGAAACATCCCGAGTAACAACTCACTCCAACCCAACCTACACCGTACACGATGTCACGCATTACTGTGTAGCAAACATGCCAGGGGCAGTACCGAAGACATCTACCTATGCTTTAAATAATGTTGTATTACCTTTTGCAATTCAGATTGCCAATTTAGGTTGTGAAGAAGCACTTCGACGTGATCAAAACCTGATGAATGGCTTGAATGTTTGCCGAGGTAAAGTTACCTATAAAGAAGTTGCTGCTAGTTTAGGTTATGACTACACACCACCTGAACAAGCATTAAGTATCCATTAATTTCACCTACCAAATACTCAAGGAAATGTACCTATGACTCGAATGACACCGAGTGAAGCTTTTGTTGAAACTCTTTCATCTTATGGAGTAACGGATGTATTCGGAATCGTTGGTTCCGCGTACATGGACGCTCTAGATATTTTCCCTGCTGCTGGAATTCGTTTTATACCGACTGTACATGAACAAGGTGCGGCGCATATGGCCGACGGTTATGCTCGAGTCAGTGGTCGTCACGGAGTCTGCATCGGGCAAAATGGCCCAGGCATCACGAATTTCGTTACTGCAATTGCGGCCGCGTACTGGGCACATTCGCCAGTCGTTGCGATTACACCCGAAACAGGAAGTAATACCATTGGACTGGGTGGATTTCAGGAAACGGAACAACTTCCTATCTTTTCCAAGATCACCAAGTATCAAGCACATGTTAACGGGCCTGCGCGAATGGCTGAATTGACAGGTCGTAGTTTAGATATGGCGATGGCGGAACGCGGCCCTACGCAGCTCAATATTCCACGCGACCATTTTTACGGCGATATCAACGTCGATATTCCTCAACCGAGGATTATTGAAAGAGGAGCTGGCGGGAGCAATTCACTTAATGATGCAACGCGCTTGCTAGCGCAAGCAGAATTTCCTGTTATTCTTTCCGGAGGTGGTGTCATCATGGCCGATGCTGTTGACAGCTGTGTTGAACTAGCAGAATATCTGTCAGCACCTGTCGTCAACAGCTACTTGCACAATGATTCTTTCCCCTCTAGCCATAAACTTTGGTGTGGTCCCCTTGGTTATCAAGGTTCGAAAGCTGGAATGAGATTGATCTCGAAGGCCGATGTAGTACTTGCATTAGGCACCCGTTTAGGGCCTTTCGGAACATTACCTCAATACGGAATGGACTATTGGCCGAAGGATGCAAAAATTATTCAAATCGACGTCGACTATCGTAAATTGGGCCTAGTCAAGCCAATCGCAGTCGGAATCTGTGGTGACGCTGGTGAGTCAGCGTCTGCAATTTTAGAACGGTTAAAAAGTCAAGAGCAGATCACAGCAATCGAAAATCGTGATTCTCGCCTCTCTCAGATCTCTAGCGCAAAGAACGACTGGGAATCCGAACTCGATAACTGGAGTCAGGAAGTTGATGACTGGAGTCAAGTTGTCTCGGCTGAAGATGAAGGCATGTTGCATCCTCGACAAGTATTACGTGAACTTGAAAAAGCAACACCTTCTAACGCTGCGATTTCTACGGATATAGGAAATATTTGTTCAGTATCCAATAGCTATCTTCGATTTAAAAATCCTAGAAGTTTTTTCGCCGCAATGAGTTTTGGGAACTGTGGTTACGCATTCCCGACAATTATGGGGGTCAAAACTGCTGCGCCAGATAGAGCAGCGATTGCCTATGTTGGTGATGGCGCATGGGCAATGAGCATGCAAGAAATTCTTACTTGTGTTCGAGAAAACATTGCAGTAACGCCTATTGTGTTTAACAACCGACAATGGGGAGCCGAAAAGAAAAATCAGGTAGATTTTTATGGTCACCGATTCGAAGGTGTAAATCTCGACAACCCAAGTTGGGCGGGCGTCGCAAAAGCGATGGGAGCCGAAGGCATCGTGGTCGAACACTTAGACATGGTTGGCGACGCTCTACGTACAGCGAGTGATGCACAGAAAAACGGGAAAACCACTGTCATTGAAATTATGTGCACTCGAGAGTTAGGCGATCCTTTCCGTCGAGATGCATTGAGCATGCCAGTTCGTCATCTAGAGAAGTATAAATCCTACGTATAGTGTATGGCTTTTCCTGATGAGCTAACGAGTCTGGCTCAAAAATTTACACGTACCGTCGTCTTTGCCGAGGCGGCGGACGTGCGTATGATTCGTGCAGCGCATAAACTGGTACAACAAAAAGTTACCAAAGTCATTCTCACCGGCTGTGAACAAGCCATTCGAGCGATCGCGCATGATGCCAATCTTTCGTTACATGGAATTGAAGTCATTGATCCTGAGTTCGATTCTAAGTATATACAGCAGTTCATAGTTGAAGCTCGTTCAGAAATTCCTCGCCCTTTGAATGACAATTTGGCTGAAGAGCAAATGCGTCAAGCTTTGATGTTTGGCGCAATGATGGTTCGGTTGAGACACGCAGATGCATTGGTTGCGGGTGCGACAGTTACGACGGGTGATGTCATCAGAGCAGCTTTGAAAATCTTTGGTACTGATTCCAACACAAACACTGCGTCCAGCTATTTTCTGATGTTGGTGCCAAAAACAGCGGATCAACTCGAAAGGACGCTGATTTTCGCTGACTGTGCAGTCAACGTTGAGCCGTCGGCGCAGCAACTAGCAGAAATCGCAATTGCCACTGAAAGGAACGCGCGCTCATTACTCAAAGACGAGCCAAAGGTGGCGATGCTTTCGTTCTCATCCAAAGGAAGTGCAAATCATCCAATCGTCAAAAAAGTCACACAGGCACTTTCTTTGGTCAAAGATCAGCATCCAGATATGATGATTGACGGAGAGCTGCAATTTGATGCGGCAGTTGATGCTAACACTGCGAAACACAAGTTGTCTGAACCAAGTCTAGTAGCAGGAGCTGCAAATATTCTGATTTTTCCAGATTTAAACTCTGGAAACATCGGTTACAAAATCGCTCGGTTTTGGGGAAACATACAAGCGATTGGCCCGATTTTGCAAGGATTTGCTTTTCCTATCAGTGATCTCTCCCGAAGTGCTTCGACCGAAGATATTTTCAATACAACTGTAGTTCTGCTGGCAACGCTTAACGACGCTTAAGTCTGAACTAATTTTCGATCTTTAAATTTAATTCGGACTAAAGTCGCGTTCAATTGGGTCTCGGAAAAGACCAAATTAAAAGTTTCGAAATAACGCCTCTTATGACGATGTGCATTGATCGACGGGCGATTAAGTAGAAGTCTAAGCTTGTATTCTCAAAAACTACTGCGATTTTTCACTTGGTTTTACTCGCTAGCTGGAGCCCATTTGGCATAATGAGGTAAGTCATCACCGATATCGTACCAATCTGGCTTGTCCTCCACCCAGATGTGACCATATGCTTTTAATCCTGGATCACTGTCCAAGGCTCCAATTCGTAAAATTACATCGTTTGGATCCCGGTCGCATCGCGCAAATACGTGAGTCCCACAATTGCTGCAAAAATATCGAACTTTGCCAGGTGAGGAACTGTATTCCGAAATCTTACTCTCACCACTTCGTACTCGAAAAGAAGATGCGTCGACCAAAGCACTAGATCCGAATACTGTAGCGTGAGCTTTGCGACAGGTCTTGCAGTGACAATGATGAAATCGTCGGATTGCAGAGTCAAACTCAAATTTCACTGATCCACATAGACAGCTACCAATATGCATACTGTTTTCTCCAAAATTTCGTTAGGACATTTGCAACTTATCTATTCAAAAGTCACGGTAATGCGCCGGTTATGTTTGCCTTTATTCGCAATTTTTTGGATACGCGCATGTCCAATTTCATTTGTATTTGCAACATGCGTGCCGCCACACGGTTGAAGATCAATGCCTTCGAAATGAACAAGATTGATTCTATCTACGTTTTTGGGAGCTGGCACAGATAAAGAATTTGCCAATTCCGTATTGGACTTTAGTTCGGCTGGTGTCACTACTAGATTTTTTCGATTGGCATTTTCTTCAATCAGCAACTTCAATCGATAGCTTATTTGATCTTTATCGAGAGGTTCAGAAACATCGAAATCAACCCGACCTCGACCGACATAAACCTGACAACCGGTGACTCGACTTGGGATGATCGCGCAAAGTAGATGTAGACAACTGTGCATTCGCATAAGCTGATAACGACGTTGCCAATCTAATGACAGGAGAAGCTCATCACCGACAGCAGGTAGCAATGAATCAACCGCTACAAAATGCTGGATTTCCCCTGTAGTGCGATCTCTTCGTGTGTCGATGACTTCAATGGAGCGAGATGAATCTTCTACATAATGAGCGAAGCCAATATCGCCAGGTTGCTCGCCACCTGTCGGGTAGAAGACCGTCTGATTCACACCGAAACATTTCAGTGCTGCATTTACGAAATTTACCCTCGCAAAACACTGCTTACGATATGGATCCTCTTGAAATAACTCAAGTGTCATAACGTGGTTGATTTTTGTACAGACGAATATGCGCAGGGTATGCTGATTATGATCTGGGACGCGTGTACCGAGGATCATACATAGGACGCAGCGATGCTTTTACGGGGCATCGTTCTCCAGCAACTTCTATTTCAAAGTCACCTGAATTGATATATTCTTCAGTCACTCCGTCTTTACAACTTACATAACCAAGCCCGACACAAGAACCCAAAGTGTAGCCGTACATACCAGAGGTAACACGGCCTACCAAATCTCCACTTTTGTAGATTGGTTCTTCGTGATAGATTAAAGGTTCGGAATCTTCGAATAGAAACTGCACCAATCTTCTGTTTTGAACCTTTCCGCGTTGGTCAATAATCGCTTCTCTTCCAATAAATCCTCCGGGTTTATCCCAAGCAACGGCAAAACCCAAGCCTGCTTCAAGTGGATTGTCTTCTTCGGATATATCATGGCCAAAGTGTCGATACGCTTTCTCGATCCTAAGAGAATTTAGTGCAAGATAACCGCAGTGAGTCAAGCCAAATTCGGATCCTGCAGCCACGATTTCGTCGTAAACGTGCTGAACAAAATCTGTGGAAACATAGATTTCCCAACCAAGTTCACCGACATATGTGATTCTCGATGCACGTCCGTAGGCATAGCCTAGTTCGATTTCGCGTGACTGTAAAAACGGAAATGCTTCATTCGAGAGATTGGCTGAGGTTACTTTAGACAAAAGACTTCGAGACTCAGGCCCCATAATCGAAAGTACAGAATAGCCCGATGTCACATCAGTCACGAAAACATGTTGATCTTCGGATAGATGACGTTGTAGCCAAGATGAATCTCGTAAATGAACAGCTGCACCTGTGACAACCATAAATCGATTTTCAGCAATACGAGTAACTGTTAAGTCCGCTTCAATTCCGCCACGTTCATTGAGCCACTGTGTATAAACCACTCGACCGGGTTCTACCGCGATATTATTGGCACAGATCCGATTCAAAAAGGTTTCAGCGTCTTTACCTTCCACCATCAATTTAGCAAAAGAGGTTTGATCGAATATACCCACATTGTTCCGAACTGCCTCATGTTCCGCTCGCGTATATTCAAACCAATTCTGTCTCCCATACGAATATTCATACTGAGGAGAAGATTCTCCTGGTGCATACCAGTCGGTACGCTCCCAACCGTACACCTCACCAAAGCATGCTCCCTGCTTCGCTAGACGGTCGTGTAATGGAGACTTGCGCACATTTCGAGAGGACTCCTTTTGTCGAAATGGCCAATGCATTGCATATAGCAGGCCTAATGATTCCGAGATACGATCTTGCAAATAAAGACTGTTATTTTGAAATTGAGCGATTCTTCGAATGTCTACATCCCAATAATCTTTTGATGGATAACCATTCATGATCCATTCCGATATTACTTTGCCAGCGCCGCCCGAAGACTGAATTCCTATAGAATTGAAACCTGCTGCGACATAGAAACCTTTCACCGCTGGCGCCTCACCGAGGTAATAGAGATTATCTGGGGTAAAACTTTCTGGACCGCAGAAGAAGGTATGAATTCCTGCTTCAGCTAGAATCGGGACTCGCTGTAGTGCATTTTGTAGTACCTCGTCAAAATGATCCCAATCTTCAGGTAATTGATCAAATGAAAAATCTTCTGGAATGCCGTCCATTCCCCAAGGCTTTGCCTCCGGTTCAAACGCACCTACTAGCAACTTACCTGCATCTTCTTTAACGTAGGTATAGTTACTTGGATCCCGCAATATCGGTAAATTGGTTGGCAAACCAGCGATGGGTTCTGTCACGATATAAAAATGCTCGGCGGCATGGAGAGGTACTTCAACACCACACATGAGTCCGACTTCTCGGGCCCACATTCCTGCACAATTGACAACAATATCAGTAGAAATATCACCTTGTTCTGTACAAACCCCGCGTACTTTACCTCGCTCAACGATGACATCTGTAACTTTGACATTATTAAATATAGATGCTCCTCGTGATCTGGCACCTTTTGCATAAGCTTGAACTACGTCAAGCGGATTGATTTGACCATCTTTCGGGATAAAAACCGCGCCGACTATATCCTCAATGTTTAGGATCGGATACAGTTCCAAGGCATCATTAGGGGAGATTACATGTGCTTCCAGTCCAAATGATGTACAACTTGAGACTTGACGCTTCAACTCTTCAAATCGTGATTCATTCGGAGCGACTGAAATTGACCCATCTTGACGAAATCCAGTTTCTTGTCCAGTCTCATGAGCGAGGTCTTCAAACAAGTCAGTGGTGTATTTGGCGAGCTGTGTCATGTTATAGCTCGAACGCAATTGTCCTACTAATCCAGCAGCATGCCAGGTCGTTCCACAACCCAATTCCTTCCGTTCCAGAAGGACAATATCTTCCATGCCTAATTTTGCTAAATGATAAAGAACACTACTTCCAATCACTCCACCGCCGATGATGACAGCGTTCGCTCGTGCTGGTAATGGTTTGTTCATCCGATAAATCCCGCGTTTGTATATTGATTTTTAATAAATTGCAATTTTATAGCAAGAAACGGATTGTAAGTTCATCACTATGAGTCGACAATATAAGATGATTTTTTACGACAGGGTACACGAACGACTCCACGATATGAACGATTATCAAAAAATAGAGCAATCAATCCGTTTTCTTGCAGATAACTTTTCTAGACAGCCATCTTTAAAGGAAATTGCAGACCATATTGGATTAAGTGAGTTTCACTTTCAAAGGTTGTTTAAGCGATGGGCGGGAGTGTCTCCCAAGCGTTTTTTGCAGTATTTGACGGCACAGTTTTGTGGTTCATTACTACGCCAGTCAAATTCGGTGTTGGATACATCTTTAGAAGCCGGTTTATCCAGCAGCAGTCGTCTACATGATCTGATGATAAATGTCTATGCAATGACTCCTCTTGAGTATCGTAACTTAGGTAAAAATCTCACGATCAAGTATGCCTGGCATACCAGTCCATTCGGATTTTGCTTGGTTGGGATGACGAATAGAGGGCTTTGCTGGCTTAGTTTCCATCCTGATAAGATTGGCCTCGAAGAACTGCAACAAGAATGGAGGGGAGCGCAGTTCGAAGACAATGAAGATGCCACACGAATTGTCATACAACAAATTTTTGGCGACCGGCGGCATTCAGCAGATTTAGTCACACTACATTTGAAGGGCACGAACCTACAGATTCGCGTCTGGGAAGCGTTATTGTCGCTGACTACTGGAGAGGTATTGTCTTACAGTCAACTAGCGGAGTTAGTCAATCGGCCTCTTGCAGTTCGAGCTGTAGCTTCAGCGATTGGGCGAAACTCGATCTCCTATCTCATCCCCTGTCATCGAGTCATTCGTAAGTCAGGGGCCTTGGGAGGCTACCGTTGGGGCCTGACTCGAAAACGAGCTCTGCTAGCATGGGAATCTGCTCAGAGAGATACAATTCACTCTTCTGTCAGCTAAGATCAGCGATCGCATTGCGCACTTGTCGAACGAAATACTTGATTTCTTCTTCAGTGTTATAGTAGTGGACCGGGCTGCGAATCAAGGAATCTAATCCCCAGTCGTCTAAATCAATCAGGGCGATGCTGCGTTTTGAAACGCCACAGCTGATGTTCTTCTGTCGCATGAGTGATTGAAATTCACCAGCGTCGATCCCGTCAATCGAAAAGGTTACGATGCCACACTTTTCTGTTCCTTTGTCACGTAAAACGACAGCTTCGATATCTCCAAGTAAATATCGCATTTTGTCAGCCAAAAAGCGAACTCTAGCGTAGATGTCCGTCAATCCCCAGGAAAGTGCGTACTCTACCGCGGCTCCTAGACCAATTCGTGCAGCAATATTTGACTCGAAAGCTTCATACCTACGAGCACCAGCTTGTAGCTCATATTGGTCGTTCTCTGTCCAAGTTGCGGAGTGTAAGTCCAGAACACTCGGTGGAAATCTGTCCAACGAATTTTCTCGGATATACAAAAAACCTGTGCCGCGTGGCCCTCGTAAAAATTTTCTACCAGTTGCAGACAAGGCATCACATCCGATTTGATCGACATCCAATGGCATTTGACCAACCGATTGACATGCGTCTACAAGATAAGGAATGCGATAGTCGTTGGCTATGCTTCCGATCTGATTTATTGGATTGACAAGTCCATTATGTGTCGGTACATGTGTTACAGAAATGAGTTTCACATTTATATCGATCATATTTTCTAGTGCTTTAATGTCAATTTGCCCCTGCTCATCATCTGGAACAATCAAAATTTCAACACCTGTTCGCGCCGCCACTTGCAAGTATGCGATCATGTTGGAAACATATTCCGAGCGTACAGTCAAAATTTTGTCACCTTTTTTGAAGGTTTGAGCAATACCGTAAAACGCTGCACTCCAAGCTGCAGTAGCACTTTCAGTCAATGCAATTTCATTCGGTTGGCAATCTAACATTCGAGCAATTGATGAATATGTCGCATCCAATTTCTGCTTAGATTCCTCTTCCGCTTCATAACCCCCTCTCATCAACTCTAGCTCCAAATGATTACGGACTGCTTCAATAACAGGAGCAGGCATGAGCGAAGCTCCTGAGTGATGGAGATAAACTGAAGCAAAACAACCAGGGGTATCCAGTCGGGCTTTTTCTACATTGATGGTCATGAATAGGTTTCGGATAAATGCTAAATTAATTCGCTAGCTTGAGAGGTTCCTCACTAAAATTGAAGGTCTCAAACGGCAAGCTATATCAGAGTTCAGGTGCTTAGCTAATTTGGATTTCTGTCTGAAATTGCGTTGTTGGCCATTACCTGAATTAAAGTCAATAATATATCAACGTGAAACTATAGCAATGGAGAATTCACAAGGCGCGATCTTGAACTAGTGTTCCAAAATTCAACAAATTTACATTTGAGAGCATTGGACATAAATTTGCAATCAGCATTAAACTCCAAAGGGAACTATTTGAAATGAACAAACACCTATATGCGTCATCCATTTTCGACCGTTTGAAACAAGCCTGTAAAGCTGAGTGGCATCTCTACTGTCATCACGAATTTGTTGAACAAATTGGATTAGGCACTCTCCCAATCGAGTCTTTTCGAAATTACCTGGCACAAGACTATGTATTTTTAATTCACTTTTCTCGCGCTTGGGCTCTTGCTGTCTACAAGTCTCCGACTGTGGATGACATGAAGTGGGCGTCGGAAATTCTTCACTCAACTCTAAACATGGAGATGGAATTGCATGTACAGTTCAGCGAACGATTTGGTGTAACGCAGTCTGATCTCGAAAACGCGGAAGAAGAATTGGAAAACTTGTCCTATACCCGCTTTGTTTTGGACCAGGGTTTGTCTGGTGACATTTTGGATCTGTATGTCGCATTAATGCCATGTGTCGTTGGCTATGCAGAAATTGGTCTTCGACTTTCGCTCAACTATGAGTCTAGCTTAGGCACCAATCCTTATCGGGAGTGGATTGAAATGTATAGTTCGGAGGACTACCAAGCTTTAGCAATTCAATCAATTAGTAAACTGGAGGGCTTAAGTCAACGAAGGGGCGGAAATTATCGATTTGAAGAACTCACTGAGACTTTCCGCAAAGCTACACTGCTAGAGGAAGGCTTTTGGTTAATGTGCATGGATCCGTAATTTTGATTCTTAGGGTCACTTCACTCTACTTTATAGATGCATTCCTTGATACAAACTTAATGTTAGAAAGCCATGCTTAATCTCTATCTAGATTTTTACTTCCTTCAATTAAGTTCTAGGAAAACATACTCGTACTGTTAAAATAACAGCCAATGTCTTGACGGGGTGCCTTTGGGCTGAGAAGCGAATTTGTGATAACCCGTTGAACCTGATCCAGTTCGGACTGGCGTAGGGATTCAGGATATGTCCCGGCCTTTCTAGTCCGGTCATGCTTTCGCTGTCGCCAAGTCAACTAGGAAACAATTGCGAAGCAGACTAATGACCGGTAGCGAACAACATGATTTGCCAATCAATCCCGACTATTCGTTGAGGAAAGTTCGCGCTCGTAATCCTTTTGTTCACTGTATTGTCAATGAAGCTGCGGCAACAATAACAGCAAATGTACTGCTTGCTGCTGGTGCACAACCGTCACTCACCTATAACCCTGATGAAATCAATTATTTTGTCGATAAAGCCGATGTGATCTGTATCAATTTAGGGATGTTTTCAGCATACAAATTACGCGCGGCACAACAGGCGGTATTAAGCGCTTCAGTTAAAAAAATACCTTGGGTGCTCGATCCAACGATGATCGATCGTTCAGAAAAGCGACTGCAATATTGTCTTTCTCTGATCGATATGCATCCTCCTACGGTCATTCGAGGAAATTACACGGAAATCGACACTCTTTACCAGCAATTGCCGGGGGCTAAAGACGAATGGAATTCACAGTTCGACAACGTCTTTGTGATCACTGGAGAAACTGACTTGGTAATTTCTTCTGGACAGACAACAGAAATTGAAACAGGCCACCCGTGGATGAGCGAAACAACGGGGATGGGTTGTGCATTGTCGGCTTTGATCGCTGCTTTTATCGCGGTCCATCAAAATGTGGTCGAAGCCACCATCGAAATTCTCAAAATCTATGGGAAAATAGGTCAAATGGCTGGAAAGCACTCAGGTGGACCAGGCACATTTCCTAGCTCATTTATCGATTTATTACACAATGAATCTAAGCGCTGAGCAAACGCGGAAACGAACTTTTTCTTCAGCTAATAGGAAGAAAACTACTCTTGGCTTTGATTTATATCTGGTGCTGAATCCTCATCAGTGTGTTCATCACCACCCCGTTGACATCGCAATTTGCGCGGCGAAGGGTGGTATTGACGCGGTACAGCTTCGAAGTAAAAGTATGGAATTATCACAACAATTGAATTTAACACAAGAAATTGAACAAGCTCTTGCACCATTCAATGTTCCTTTGTTTATCAACGATCATGTTGCGCTAGCAAAAACTGCACAAATTGACGGTGTTCATTTGGGACAAGATGATATTTCAGTCACCGAGGCTCGTAAAACGCTCGGCAAAACTTTTTTTATCGGCTTGACCGTACGCTCAATGGAGGAAGCAAGACGCGCGCCACTGGAAATAATTGACTATCTTAGTATCGGTGGAATTTATTTGACTCAAAGTAAATCGAATCCAGATCCACCCATTGGTACCCAGAAATTGCGAGATATTGTGAAATACATTCGAACACAAAACAAAACGTTACCGTTGATTGCAATTAGTGGAATCAACGAAAGCAGTGTTGGCACTGTTATGCAAACTGGTGTTGACGGTGTTGCTGTGGTTTCAGCGATTTGCGAAAACAAACATCCTAAATTGATTACGGAGCGACTAAAGAATTTGATCAAATCAGCAAAAAATCAGAGAGTATCACATTGAGTATTCCAATCGCTTTAACGATTGCTGGTTCCGACAGCGGTGGTGGTGCAGGCATTCAAGCTGACTTGAAAACCTTTTCAGCATTGGGTGTCTATGGAGCGAGTGTATTGACTGCTCTAACCGCTCAAAATACCCAAGGTGTAACGAGTGTTTATGAAGTTTCGGCGGAATTCATCATCGAACAAATTTCAACAGTTTGTTCCGATTTAGATGTATCTGCCGTCAAAATTGGTATGTTACATCGACCTGAAATTATCGAAGCAGTTTCAGACTCACTCGATCAAAACCCAATTGGCCACATCGTCCTCGACCCGGTGATGGTTGCCAAAAGTGGCCATGCATTGTTGATCGACGAAGCTGTTGATGCACTTAAATCCATACTGATTCCGAAAGCGTCAATCATAACACCCAACATTCACGAGGCGGGGAAACTTCTTCGTCGAAAATTTTCAACCGTTCAATCCAACATGGAACAATCGGCAGAACGACTTCTTTCGCTGGGTTGTGGTTCAGTTCTATTGAAAGGTGGACACTTAAAGTCAGACTTTAGTACCGATGTATTTTTCGATGGCAATCGCTTCCAGCACCTCGAAAGTACAAGAATTTACACACAAAATACTCATGGAACTGGTTGTACCTTATCGTCTGCAATTTGCGCAACTCTAGCGAAAAAGAACGGCTTGAATCGAGCAGTATTGCAAGCCAAGAATTACATTACTTCAGCGATTTCAGCAGCTGACCAGCTCAAAGTTGGAACTGGTCATGGCCCTGTTCACCACTTTCACAAATATTGGTAATTGGGGAAATACTATGGAAAGACGAAACTTCTTGCGAACTACTGCAGCTGGTTTAGCAGCTGCAACAATGGCACCTACAACAATCCAAGCGTCTGATGTTTTAGAGCTGAAACTGGCAATGTCCTGGATAAAGAACAGTCCAGGCACAGGCTCAACAGCTGCTCGGCTCGCGAAACGAATTGAATTACTTAGCGGTGGAAGGATTAAGGTCAAACTATTTGGTGCGGGCGAACTTGTTGGGCCATTCGACGTGCTGGAAGCCGTTGGTGCTGGTACAGCCGACTTAGGACACTCAGCAGCATTCTTTTGGCAAGGGAAAATGAGAGCAAGTGCTTTTTTTACAGCAGTTCCATTTGGATTGATTCCTCAAGAGCACATGGTCTGGATTTATCACGGAAACGGTCAAGAACTTTGGGACGAGCTATACTCAAAATTTAATGTGAAACCATTTCTTGCCTCCAACACAAGTATCGGAATGGGTGGATGGTTTCAGAAGCCAATAAATTCACTAGAAGATCTGCTGGGCATGAGGTATCGAATGCCCGGACTAGGTGGCGAAGTTGTTCAAAGAATGGGCGCTATACCGATCACATTGTCTCCTCTCGAAATTCTACCGTCGTTGAATTCGAAGCTCGTGGATGCCGCAGAGTGGCTCGGCCCTTGGTCGGACTTGGCTATGGGGTTTTACAAATCAACCCCCTACTACTATGGACCCGGATTCCATGAACCAAATGGGGCAGCTGAGCTACAGGTGAATCTTGATCTGTGGAATGAGTTACCCGAGGATTTAAAACAAATTATTCAAATTGCGTGTATGGCTGAACATGTATATGCGCTCACCGAAGTGGATTGGTGGAATCCTGCAGCATTGAAAACCTTAGTCTCGGAGCACGGAACAATAGTTCGTCAATTTCCAGATGACTTTATCGTAGCCGCGCGAAAGGCCAGCGAGGAAGTACTAGAAGATCTAGCAAAAATTGATGACATAACCGCTCGAATTACTCAATCCTACACTGAAGTTCGAGACTCTCAAATTGAGTGGTCAAAAGTTTCTCAATTGCCGTTTTTGAGGGCACGCGTCGCCTAATTTCGATCATGGTTGCAGTCGACATCGAACTCAGTGTGAATTATGGAGATGATTTACTATTTGATAACTTTCATTTGCGATTGGAAGCAGGTAAATTAATTTGTTTATTAGGAAAAAGTGGTACTGGTAAATCTACTTTGTTGCGATTTATCGCTGGGCTCTTACCACCGCAATCTGCGAACGGGACTGTAATTCCCAGCGACAAGCTACCCTTGCAGGGAAGAATCGCATGGATGGCTCAGCAAGATCTCCTTCTTCCTTGGCTAACCGTCATCGACAACGTCAACATTGGCGCACTGCTGCGTGGGGAACGAACCAAGAAAGATCAGAAAATAGCTCGAGATCTGTTGGCTAAAGTGGAGTTGAAAAATATTGAGCATCGCTATCCACATGAATTATCGGGTGGTATGCGGCAAAGAGTCGCGCTGGCAAGGACGCTTATCGAGGAATGTCCTCTGAATCTACTTGATGAGCCTTTTTCCGGATTGGATGCGATCACACGAGCACAATTGCAAAATCTAACTTGCAATTTACTCAGCCATCAACAAACGACATTGCTTGTAACACATGATCCGTTAGAGGCTTTACGCATGGCTGATCAAATTTATGTGTTACATGGATGTCCAGCGAAGGTGGGTTCATCGGTGAGTTTACCGAATAACTCTCCTCGAGAATTGACGGACCTATCGATTGCAGAGGCATATGCAGAGCTGATGAATCAACTAAGCCAATCAGAGCCCGGCATCGATGATTCGTAAATTCATTGTCATCCTTATTGCATTGACTGGGATTTGGCAAATCATTGTTTGGTTGACCAATGCACCTCCTTTCATTTTGCCTGCTCCAATCGACATTGCAATCGCCTTGTTCAACAATGGAAGTTTAATCCTATTTCACGCTTCCGTTACCATATTCGAAATTGTTGTCGGCCTGCTCTTAGGATGTTTGATCGGGATGGTTACCGCCTGGGCCATCCTACAGTTTCACTCCGTTCGTACCTGGTTCTTACCTTTACTCGTTGCTAGCCAAGCTTTGCCTGTGTTCGCGATTGCACCCGTACTGATGCTTTGGCTTGGATTTGGTATGGCATCGAAAATTGCAATGACCACATTGATCATATATTTTCCGGTAACCGCTGCACTTTATGATGGTCTACGAAATACTGATCCAGGTTGGCTCGATATGGCAAGAGTTATGGGTGCTTCCAAACATACCACATTGAAGTACATTCGATTGCCATCTGCTCTGCCTTCTTTTGGTTCAGGATTACGAATTGCAGCAGCAATTTCGCCCATTGGTGCGGTGGTTGGTGAATGGGTTGGCTCAAGTTCGGGACTCGGTTTTTTGATGCTGCACGCCAATGCGCGAACTCAGGTCGACCTGATGTTTGCAGCTCTAATTGTCTTGGCATCGTTTGCAATAATTTTGTATTTCACGATTGACTTTGGGGTCAAGCGAGTAATTTTTTGGCAATCTAATCAAGTAATGTAGGAAATCTGACTATGCGTAAATTTTTCGTCACGTTCTTCGTCACACCTTTTATTTTTGTGTTTCACTGTGCCTATGCGAGCGAACCCTTTACAGTTCTACTTGATTGGTATGTGAATCCAGATCACGGTCCTCTTTATGTTGCTCAAGCCCAAGGATATTTCGAAGACGCAGGCCTAGAGGTCGAATTGATCGCGCCAGCCAACCCAAATGACCCACCCAAACTCGTTGCTGCTAAACAAGCAGACGTCGCTATTTCTTATCAACCCCAGCTACATTTGCAAGTGACTGAAGGCTTACCGCTGGTTCGTATTGGCACTTTAATTGCAACACCTCTGAATTGCATCGTAGTTCTTGAAGATTCGGATATCAAAAGTATCGAAGATCTGAAAGGAAAAAAAGTAGGTTATTCAGTAGCTGGTTTTGAAGATGTATTATTGGCAGCTGTGTTGGAAGCCAATGGATTGACCCTTAGCGACGTTACGCTAATCAATGTAAACTTTTCGTTATCCCCAGCCATCATGGCAAAGCAGGTCGACGCAGTCATTGGGGCGTATCGAAATTTTGAACTAAATCAAATGGACATTAACGGAGTTCCTGGGCGAGCTTTCTTTCTCGAAGAGGAAGGAATTCCAGCATATGATGAGCTCATTGTTGTTACTCACAAAGATCGCGCTAGCGACATCAAAATGCGAAAGTTCATTGATAGTTTGGAACGCGCAGTTCAGTTTATGATCAATCACCCACAACAAGCCTGGGAAAACTTCATCAGCTTTGATAAATCGTTGGACAATGAACTGAACAAGCGAGCGTGGAAAGATACCCTAAGACGATTCGCGCTAAGGCCTGGTGCACTCGACCAAGCGCGCTACAAGAGATTCGCTGAATTTCTATATCAGCGGAATTTAATTCAGCAAAAACCTAAATTGAGCGCTTATGCAATTGAACTTGAGTAAAGATTCAATTACTTGAGTTTAATCGTGTCCGAAATGGTGTAGTCAATGCCCGCCTCTGGAATTTTGAGTTCAACTGTTGCGTTTAACGTTTCCGAGCCGGATAGTTGCCCGACATCAAGACTTTCACGCACTGCTCGTTCGATTTCTCGTTGAGAGTGTATTCCTACTTTTTTCAAATATTTACGAATCTGTATTTTGAAAACGTCTTCATTCATAGATATTTCTCTTGCATGGTTTGAATTGTCTACAATTTTATTTGAATTGATTGTGAATAGATATACTCGTATTAAACATTCATACACAAGCTCTTGATCGTTCATGAACTTCAAATCACAACATCAATTTGATTGTTTCGACCCACATAGCGGTCTGATTCCCTTAGCTGTAGCAGAGCAAAGCATCAATGAAGCGGTGATTCCGATTCAAGAAACCGAAGTTGTGTTGTTAGCGAATTCAGTTGGAAGAATTTTAGCGCATACTGTTAAATCAAATATCGACGTACCACCTCACGCAAATTCGGCGATGGATGGTTATGCAATAGCCGCACAATCATTGCCGGAAATTGGAACAAAACGCTTTAGAGTTGCCGGAACTGCGTTGGCTGGAAAACCTTGGACAAAACCCTGTTCGGAGAATGAAGTTGTTCGAGTCATGACGGGGGCAGTGATGCCCCAAAATACTGACACAGTCATCATTCAAGAAGATGTCGATGTTGCCAACGAAGTCGCATTAATCAGAGCAGGTCACAAGCCCTATCAGAATGTGCGACTCGCAGGCGAAGACCTAAAATGCAATGAACCTGCGTTGCAGGAGGGAATCCGTATAGGTGCGGCGGAGATGGGTGTATTAGCATCGACCGGAATCGGACGAGTCGAAGTGATTCGAAAACCAGTCGCTGCCATTTTCTCGACAGGCGATGAATTGGCGAATGCAGGTGAACAGCTGCGTCCTGGTGCAATTTACGATAGTAATCGCTATGTGCTAATGGGATTGCTGGAAAAAACTGGTATGGAAGTTCGGAATTTGGGAATTATTCCAGACGAAGAACGGAAAACCGTTGAGTTACTTCGAAAGGCAAGTGAAGATGCTGACATCATCATTACATCAGGCGGAGTCTCAACTGGAAGTGCGGACTATGTTATCAACGCGTTGCTTGAGCTTGGAAAGCTAAGGCTATGGCGCATTGCGCTTCGACCCGGGCGACCATTCGCTTTCGGAAAAATTGACAAGGCCTATTTTTTCGGATTACCGGGTAATCCTGTCGCAGTAATGGTCACGTTTTATCGACTTGTCCAACCCGCACTACGTAAACTGATGGGTGCTTCGGAAAGTTATCCGGTGCCAATTGTCCAGGCACGCGCCGCTACAAAATTCAGAAAGAAACCAAATCGTTCGGAGATTTATCGCGCGGTGCTGTCACACGACGAAAATCAAAATCCGGTGGTATCCATTACCGGACACCAGGGCTCAGGACTACTTCGCAGTATGTCCTACGCAAACTGTTTCGTATTACTCGATGATGACGACGAAACAATCTATCCGGGAGATATAGTCAATGTACAGCTGTTTTCTGGTTTAACTAGCAACTAAGTTAAACTACTAAAACCGTCGATCCGTGTGTTTTTCTGCCTTCTAGGTCTCGATGTGCTTGTACTGCATCGGATAGTGCATACTTTTGTTTGACAGGGATTGTTATGGCGCCAGAAACTACCATCGAGCATAATTCTTCAGCCATACTCACAAGATCTGCAGGATCAGCGGTGTACGTCATTAGTGTAGGTCGAGTTAGAAACAAAGAACCTTTTGTGCTCAACAGAACCGGATTAAAGGCTTTCACTTCTCCAGAGGATTGACCAAAGCTAACCATATATCCTTTGGGCTGGAGACAATCCAGTGATTTTTCAAATGTCGTCGCGCCAACTGAATCGTACACGACTGGAACACCTTTGCCATCGGTGATATCCCGGACTCGGTCCAAAAAGTCTTCTTGGGTATAGATGATTGGATGATCACATCCATGCTGACGAGCGATATCGGCTTTCTGCGCACTACTAACGGTGCCGATGACCGTTGCTCCCAAATGTTTCGCCCATTGACAAGCAATGAGACCTACACCCCCTGCAGCAGCATGAAACAAGATTGTATCGCCTTCTTTTACCTTGAACACTTGGCGCAGCAAATATTGGACCGTCATTCCTTGTAGCATCATCGCGGCGGCAGTGGTGTTACTGATTTCTGCAGGTATTTTGACTACACGGTCGGCTGCGATCACTCGCTCTTCAGCGTAAGCACCCAAAGGTGGAGAAGCATAGGCCACTCTGTCTCCAAGCTCTAAAGATTCCACGTTTGAGCCTGTTTGTTCAACGATCCCAGCTCCTTCTAAACCCGGCACGAATGGAAATTCAGGGGCAGGATACACACCCTTTCGAAAATACACGTCGATAAAGTTCAAGCCAACAGCGGTATGGCGAATCATAATCTCATTCGCGGCCGGAGTACCAGATTCGATATCTTCCCACTTCATTACGTCCGGGTCACCGGTGTTGTAAACTTTTATCGCCTTCGGCATAAATTTGACACTATTTCTAGATTAATAATTGGTCATCTAACTGAATTTTCAGTTTCTCGCGCTCTTCTCTTTCCGAATTCTTTGATAGGCACCATTCAACTTTTCCGACTTTTCATTTGCGAATTTCATCATTTCTTCGGGCAAGCCTTTAGAGATCAACTTGTCGGGGTGATATTGTCTAATTTTGGAATGATAGGCGCGCTTGACCTCGGCTAGACTCGCGTTACGCTTTAACCCCAACAAATTGTAATCCTCATCTGAAGCAATATTTGATCTGGAACTTTTCTGATAATTGTCCTGTCTGTATTGGTCGCCGTTGTACTGGCCTTGGTTTGTGAGGTCTTCATATTGAACAATCAGATGCTCTACTTCAAACCGAGTTATACCGAGATAATCACCAATTTTGTGAATTATAGATTTCTCTTCTGCTCCTAAAATCCCATCAGCAAATGCAACTTCAATCTGAAATCCTAAGAATACCCTTTTGAGATTTTTGTCACGACCCAATTCAAAGTTCAGCTGCCTCATTACACCGTCAAAATTGAAATTTGAGCTTTTGCCGTGACGAAAAGATTCTATCGCGAATTTTTTTTGTTCAGAATTCAATTCCATTCGGTCCATCGCGGCTTTCGCGTATTCAACTTCTTCGACACTCACGCGGCCGTCGGCTTTAGAGACGTAACCTAGAACGGAAAAAGTTGCACTGAAGACTGCTAATTGACGCCTTTCGTTCAGTGCATCTTCTCCACCAAAATCAGCTTGGCTATCAAAATCAATTTGCTTTCTTGCACGTCTTTGCGTCGAATGCCCGATCGCAGCACCAACTACCGCACCAAGTGGGCCACCCACCATGAACCCTAGTGTTCCTCCAGCAATTGACCCCCACCAACCCATATAACTATTCCTACGATATTAAGTTTGATTTATTTATAAATTTCGCTAAAAAAATTTTTCTGAAGATGATTATAAGCTGACATCAACTTCGTCGAAGTTTGGTAAAGATTCAGACTACACATCATCCGTCATATTTGGTTATACACGTTACAGGTTAAATTATGTGTTACCTGCGTGCGTTGTGCAATGTAAAGAATGCTTGGCCAGCAATGGCTGAAAGCACTATCGACCCGCCGACTAAGGTAAGTAAACTCGGTACTTCTTGAATCACTATCCAAACCCAAATCGGACCCAGCACTATTTCAGTCAATGATAGAAGTGTGATTTCTCCAGCCGGTAGATATCTTGAACCATGAGTAAAAATTACCAATCCTAGTCCGATTTGAAGAACACCCATCATTGAACAAAGAAGAAAGTCACGTGAGCTAATTTCAAATCCGGCGTTCGATATGAAAATCATGCCTCCGGCTATGATGGATGCACATAAGCCTGCCCAAAACACAGCTGGTACCAAATCGGTATTCCGACCTTTGCGCAACAAAACCGCGAATAGAGCAAATCCTGTCGCCGATAGTAACCCCATAAGAGTGCCAAACAGTGTACCGAACTGGTAGCTTTCGCCAACCATTATTCCAACCCCAATAATCGCGATCAACATCGCCCAAGCGAGTGACTTCGTCACTCGCTCTCCTAGTATCCACCAACCCGCAACCGCGGCAATAAATGGCGCAGTCGACAATAAAAACAAAGAATTGGCGACTGTCTGATGGGTCAATGCCCAAATCCAGGTACAAAAGGCCAGACTCAAGACAGCGCCAGCGGCAAAACCTACCCAGCCACAATCTTTAAACGCCGAAAGGACACGACTACGACGAGATATGAGCAAATAACAGGTGAGAAACGCTAACAACATAAGAGAACGAAAAAACACGATCTGCCATTGAGTGGCGAATTCGATAAGCCGTACTGCAAGACCGGCAAAACTCCAAAAACAACCGGCAGCCAGTACCAAAAAGATACCTTTGGAACGATTGTTGTACGTTGGTGTATATGCGGAATCCAACTAATCTACCGAATTTCTTGAAGGATTTGGATGAAGGTCAAAGTCTAGAAAAATGAAATTTTATTTTAATTGTCAAACAGTGATGTACTTATGACTCTTGTGCTTTCGTTTTTGTTTGGTATCTTCATTCAACTGAATCTCTACATTTGGGCTCGGGTTATTCGTCACTGAAGTTGGGTACAATAGTCGCATATTTGAAATAATTTATGAAGTCATGGAAAGAATTCGAAAATCAGACGCCGAATGGCAAGTACAACTAAGTCCGGCTGCATACAATGTTCTGCGAAAGGAAGGAACGGAACACCCTTATAGCAGTTCGCTAAATCTAGAAAAGAGAAAGGGAGTTTATCAGTGTCGAGGTTGCGGACTCGATTTGTTCAGGTCCGAATCTAAATTCGACAGTGGTACCGGTTGGCCAAGCTTTCATTCTGCAGAAGAAGGAAGCTTGGAAACACGAAGGGATTTCAAACTAATTTATCCTAGAACTGAGTATCACTGTGTTCGATGTGGTGGGCATCATGGCCATGTGTTTGGTGACGGTCCAAAACCTACCGGCAAAAGGTATTGTAGTAACGGCATCGCGTTGCAGTTTATACCAGACGAAGATCAGAGTTAGCCGAACGAAGGCTTCATAAATCTTCCTTTTTGGTTAGAATTTAAAGTAGATTTCTGGCCTAAATTTTTTCTCAACTCTCGCGTTACTTTGACCGGAAATTAGGTGCAATCCAGCTGTTGAATATGAACTGGCCCAAGTCTTCTACGCGCCTATTGCCTCTAGGAATTCTGATTCTTTTGGGAATCATGTGGGGCGGAGTGCCAAGTATCGCAAAGTACATCACCCAACAGGATGTTTCGCCGATAAGTTATTCTTTTTGGGTGGTCAGTATCGCCTCGTCTGTTCTGATCCTCTTCAATTTTTTGCGTGGATCTAGACTTCCGCCACGACATTTTCGATTTTATTTGATCTGCGGATTAACTGGAACCGCATTGCCCACAACCATCATGTACTATTCATTGCTGTGGATTCCAGCGAGCCTAATGGTCCTATTGTTGACCGCAACACCAGTTTTGACTTATGTAATCGCAGTAGTGTACAAAGCAGAAAAATACCACCCCTTGAAAACCCTAGGTCTATTGTTTGCTTTGATTGGCGTTATGCTAATCCTAATGCCAGATTCAATCACAAAAATGAAATCTCCGGTTAGTGGAGTTTTGCTTGGATTGGTAACTCCGTTATTCTACGCGATCAATATTGTTTATACCGCTCGACGACGGCCTAAAAATTTGCATGTTTTCGATTTATCGGTGGGTATGTTAATTGCAGCAGCTATTTCTCTTTTCGTTGTAACGATTGCAGTCGAGCCTCTATATCCACTTTGGAATGCCGAACCCCATATCGCTTTGCTTATGCTCCTTCAGGGGACAATAACCGCAACAGCATTTTGTCTTTTCTATACATTGGTTAAATACGCAGGAGCCTTATTTTCTAGTCAAGTGACCTATACCGTTACAATTATCGGCGTTGGAATCGGAGCAGTTGTGCACAATGAAGTGCTCCCACTTTTGGTATGGGTTGCGGCAGTTTTGATGTTCGCGGGTGTTGGATTTATTCAGCGAGCTAGATTTTTGACAAACGAAAACTAAGCTCGAGTGGCTAGGAAAAAGTTACCCAAACCATTGAGTCCGCGAGAGATGCGAACGCGCTGACTGAACAATATTGCATCTGTCATGTGCCATTACTCGTAATCATGGTTCCTACACCTTTGTCTGTAAAGATCTCAAGTAGTGCAGAGTGCGGTAAACGCCCATCAATAATTTGAACCGAATGTACTCCGGCGTCAAGTGCATGTTTGGCGCACCGTACTTTTGGCAACATGCCCCCAGCGATGACTTGAAGATCAATCAATTCATCTAATTCTTCTGAAGTCAAAGAAGAAATTAGTTTTCCGCGAGCATCTAGAATTCCAGGTGTATTGGTCAATATCACTAATTTTTCAGCTTTGACCGATTCAGCGATCGCAGCTGCGACAGTATCCGCATTGATGTTGTAGGTGTAGCCTAGTTCGTCCACCCCGACTGGTGCAACCACAGGAATCGCGGAGTCGTGGGAATTTAGATTCAGCAGACTTGTTTCAATTTTCTTTACTTGGCCAACGAATCCGAATTCGACACGCTTTCCAGTTTCCGGATCAATAGTTGAAGACTTTAATTTTTCAGCTAGTATCAATCGAGTGCCTTCTAAAACACCTCCGAGTCCGAATGCATCCCATCCAGCCCCTATGATCATATTGACCAAATCTCGATTGATTTCATTGGTCATGACGTTCTCGACAATATCCATTGTTTGTCGATCTGTGATTCTCAATCCATCTACAAACCTAGACTTCAGTCCTGCGGCTTGAATATCTCGACTGATCTGTGGACCACCACCGTGTACAACTAAGGGTTCAAGTCCGACACTTTTCATGAAAACGATGTCATGACAAAAATCTCGCTGTAACTCGACAGAGTTCATAGCGTTACCACCGTACTTTACGACAATAGACTTACCATGGAACTGTTGTATATATGGCAGGCCTTCAATTAAGACTGAAGCAGACCTTCTAGCAGTTGTTTTTTTCATAACGAAAGAGGGATTTTGACGAAATTAAATTCATCTCGCAATTTTACTGAAATCTCGTTTATTTCGGAGTAGGGAAAATTCTCGTACGTAAAGAAAAAAGCGACCACTGCTGGAGTGGCCGCTTAACGCTAGTAGCAAAGATTGGAGGAAAGAATAATTGCTAAGGTTTAATGAACAGTGACTTCAATCTTTCTAGCCTGAAGCGATTCCTTCTTGGGAACAATCACTGTCAATACACCGTTCTTGTAGTTTGCTTGGATGTTGTCGTTATCTACAGAATTATCCAAGCGAAAGGATCGTGAAACTTTCCCTCGAAATCTTTCTCTTCGCAAAATGCGGTCTTCAGATTTTTCTTCATTGACTTCCTGCACATTGAACATGATGTTCAAAACATTGTTTTTTAGCGATACTTCAAGACTTTCTTTGGATGCTCCGGGAAAATCAGCAACTACTTGATACTCGGTATCAGTTTCCTTAATATCGACTGCGGGAACTAGGGAAGCATGAAAGTTCCGGTGAATTGACTTTACTGGAAAACCAGAAAATTCGTTCCACAAATTTGAAAGTGGAAATCGATTCCATGGATGTATAGAGTTAAATTTTGACAAATGGTTCATTGATTAATCCTCAAAATTTGGTTTTATTCAGAATCATTTTTTCTGAATCACTGCTATACAAGTTAGTGTTTCCCTCGAAAAATCCAAGAGCTAAAGTCAAACATTTTTTATTTTTCAAAACTTCGGTTGCCGCTTTATGCATCTGCGGTAACTCTTAACTGTATGAATTTAAATCAATTACTTCTACATTTTTACCAATTCAACAAAACCAAGAAGGTAATTTTTGGGTGATTTGAATGTTTCAAGCACAGCGGTATCCTAGTAAGCTGACAAATCTTTTTTGTGTTCTTCGTCAGCAGGATTTCTTATGACGAAATGAAGGGAGCTTAGGATGAAACGCTATGAATCAAGAAAAGTACGACAGCTATGATTGGCGGTACAGTAATTGAATTTGAAAGTCGTAGGGAATTATCCGATGAGATTCATCGAATGCCAGGCGATGTTGCTCTACTACTGAACGAGCAAGCGATACAAGCAGAGTTCAAAGATCTTGAATGTCAAACTTTGCTTATCGGGTAAATCCCGATGGAGCTGCGAAACTAGCTACAGGATGTAGCGAGATAATTCCTGATCTTCGACAATTCCGCCAAGTTCTTTTTCAACGAAGCTTTCGTCAACTCGAATATGTTCTCCAGAGAGATCGGCTGCTTCGAACGAAAGTCGTTCAAGAAGTTTTTCCATCACTGTGTGTAAGCGACGAGCACCGATATTTTCTGTACTCTCATTTACTAGCCAGGCGTACTTGGCAATGTTTTCGACACCGGAAGATTCGAATCTTAAGTTCAATCCTTCGGTTTTCATGAGATGAAAATACTGCTCTGTCAATGAACTATCCGTTTCGGTCAAAATTCGGACAAAATCATGTGCATTTAATGCTCTTAATTCAACTCGGATCGGCAATCGACCTTGTAGCTCTGGGATTAAATCGGATGGTTTCGCCAACTGAAAAGCGCCAGATGCGATAAACAAAATGTGATCAGTCTTCACCATACCGTGGCGAGTGGATATGGTTGAACCTTCAACCAAAGGCAACAGATCTCGTTGTACTCCTTCACGCGAGACATCAGGCCCTTGACTGTGCGAACGACCTACTATTTTGTCAATTTCGTCAAGGAAAACGATACCGTTTTGCTCTACACTTCGAATTGCTTCCGACTTGAGGTCTTCTTCATTGATCATACGCTCTGCTTCTTCGTCGGTTATCTGCTTCATTGCCTTCTTAACCGTCATTCGACGCATGCGAGTTTTGCGTTGGCCCATATTTTGAATCATACCTTGCAGCTGACTCGTCATCTCTTCTAGCCCCGGTGGGCCGAAAATTTCAACTCCCACGGAATTATTGACTTCGATTTCAATTTCTCTGTGATCAAGCTGTCCGTCGCGCAACATTTTTCTAAATCGCTGTCGACCTGGACTTTCCAGATCCGGACCAATACTGGTTTCCACATCGATATCGATCATGTTTGGGTCTCGGGATTTGCTAAGATTGTCATCCTTTGAACTTCTCGGCGGTCGAATTAATGCGTCGAGTATTCGTTCTACTGCGAGATCTTCTGCACGCGTGCGCACCTTTTCCACGCGCTCTTCACGAACCAGCTTGATGGCAACGTCTAGAAGATCGCGTATTATGGAATCGACTTCACGCCCAACATATCCCACTTCTGTAAATTTGGAAGCTTCAACTTTTATGAAAGGTGCTCTAGCAAGTTTTGCCAAACGTCGAGCAATCTCAGTTTTTCCAACACCGGTCGGACCGATCATCAGGATGTTTTTGGGGTAAATTTCCGCTTGAAGTTCTTCATTTTCGACGTTCATTCGACGCCAGCGATTCCGTAGCGCAATGGCAACCGCGCGCTTCGCGTCAACTTGCCCGATTATGTGCTTGTCGAGTTCCTGAACGATTTCTCTGGGTGTCATCTCGGACACGGGCTAAGTCACCTCTAGTTCTTCAATTATGAGAGTATGATTTGTGTACACACAAATATCTGCTGCGATACCTAAACTATTTTCAACAATGTCTCTTGCACTTAAGTTGGTTGAAGCCAACAAGGCTTGTGCAGCCGCTTTGGCGTAGTTTCCGCCAGAACCGATGGCCATCAATCCTGACTCCGGTTCAATAACGTCTCCATTTCCAGTGATCATTAATGAAGATTTCTTGTCGCATACCAATAGAATTGCTTCTAGTCGGCGTAAATAACGATCAGTACGCCAATCCTTCGCAAGTTCAACAGCGGAGCGGACTAGGTTACCTTGATGCTCTTGAAGCTTTCCTTCAAATCGCTCACACAAGGTAAAAGCATCCGCTGTACCACCCGCAAATCCCACCAGCACCTGCTCTTTAAACAATTTACGAATCTTTTTTGTGTTGGACTTGACGACAGTATCGCCGAGAGATACCTGTCCATCCCCGCCCAATACTACGGAATTTCCGCGTCGAACAGACAAAATTGTAGTACTGCGGACTTTTGCAAACTCGCCGTGATTCACTGAATTGTGTAAAGTAGTGGAATTATTTGACAAGTTGTAAATGGGGTTTTCCAACTCTCTTTTCAAGCGAAATTTCTTTGGAATGAGATTCTTTTTGAGATTCTTGCTTTTGATGTTGGTTAACTTTACTAGAGCGAAACACAATGCCGTCATGTTGCTCTCGTGAAATTATCGCAATTATCGCTTGAATTGGAACTTGTACATGATGAATTTGCCCTGAAAACCGTGTGGCAAACTGTATGTGATCATTACTCATGTCAAAATTATCGATTGCACGATCATGCACATTCAAAACGATGATGTCATTTTTAACATGTTTCATCGCCGTTTTTGGTATCTGAACACCTGGGAAACTAGTTTCGATCACTAGTTCAGGGGTACTATGGATATCCATAGCCCAACTGCGTATTGCTTCGATTAAATAGGGAATTTTCGACAGATTGAGCATTCGCTATGGTGCTTAAGACAAATTCATCTCACGTTCGAATTGGCTCAAGCTATTGCCGAAAGATTCCCTTGCGAACAATCGATTTGCATACTGTGGAATGGCTTTCAACTGCGGCGGCACCTCAATTTCATAAAGTTCCAAGCGCCATAACAGTGGCGCCAAAAAACAATCTACAAGAGTAAATTCTCTCCCCAACCAATACTCCCGCTCACCAAGATATTGCGCTATTGATACCAAATATTGACTAATTGTGTAACGAAGTACTTTGCCAGGTTTTCGATTCCGTTCGTCTAGCTCTCTCAGCTGACGCAGCCAATCACGCTGACAGCGGTAAAGCATCAAGCGAATTCGTCCTCGGCTAGCTGGATCCGGTGGCATCAAAGGGGGATGTGGTAGTCGATCGTCTAGATATTCTGCGATGATATGAGACCCGTACAAGGTAATGTCTCGGTCTACCAAGGTAGGGCTTTCACCATAGGGATTCCATTCAAGAATCGGATTGGGGGTCTTATTTAGTTCTACAAACTCGACAGCGCATTCCACCTCTTTCTCGTTCAACACCATTCGACACGCATGCCCTTCTATGCAGGATTCCGTCGAAAATAGAGTCATGCCTGACCGTCGACTTAGCAAAAAATCATTCATTAGTTGATAGGACGTGCCTCAATATCAATCAGACAAGAATTTAAATACACGGCTTTAGAAGAGCAGCTTAGCTTATTTAGTGAATGTCCTTCCAATATTCTTTCTTCAGGAAATAAGCGAACATCGTAAAGATTAAGACAAATATCATTGTCCAAATGCCGATGCGATAGCGAACCAATCGTGCTGGTTCACCAACGTATACAAGAAAATTCACGACATCTCGTACAACTTGATCATACTCTTCCGGAGACATAGCCTCTTGTTGCTGATACAAGACATGCGGCATTGCAACATCTTGAAATAAATCATTATTCCAGCCTGTAACAGAGTTTTCATCGGCATGAAAACTTCGTAAAAACGTGTATAGCCAATCTGGCCCTCGAGAACGAGAAGTCAAGCTTAAATCAGGAGGCGCAGTACCAAACCATCGTTTTGCATCTTCACCTGACATATTTACAGTCATCAAATCACCAGGTTTCTGGCTTGGTTGAAGAAAATTAGTTCGCAGAGTTTCTTCGCTGATAGCTAAATCAGAAGCCATACGGTTGTAGCGCATAAATTTTATACCGTGGCAAGAAAGGCAATAATTCGCAAAAGTCGTTGCTCCACTTTGCAGTGATTCTTGATCATCTAACTTAACAAAAGCAGAATCTAAATTCTCGTTACCACCGGAAGCCGCATAGACATTGACGGCAAGCAAAAAAGTAATTGTTGCAAGTATGGTTCGAATCATTTGAACGTCACGCGGTCTGGAACTGGTTTAGTTGAATCTAATCTTGTATAGATGGGCATAAGCAGAAAAAATGCAAAATACAAAAAGTAACAAATCTGCGCCCAACGAACGTTGGTAAACAGAAACAAATCCACAGCTTGTGGGTTCTTGGTTCCTAAATATCCCAAAAGCACGAAAGCAATGGTAAAGACTGTCAATGCTACCTTGAACATCCACCCGCGATAGCGAATGGATTTTACGGGTGAGCGATCCAACCACGGCAGTAGGAAGAACAAAAAGATCGCAAATCCCATGGATATTACGCCCCACAGCTTTGCGTCAATCCCAAACAATGGATACGTGACTGCGCGTAAAATCGAATAGTAAGGCGTCAAATACCAAAGCGGAATGATGTCAGGTGGCGTTTGTAGAGCATTCGCAGGTTCGAAATTCGCTCTTTCCAAAAACCAACCGTCCATTTCCGGAACGATGAAGGTAATCCCAAAGAATATAAAGAGAAAGACACCTACCCCGAAAAGATCTTTGACTGTGTAATAAGGATGAAATGGAATGCCATCTTTCGGTTTGCCAGTAGCGTCTTTTTTCTTTTTAATTTCAATTCCATCAGGGTTGTTGGACCCGGTGTGGTGCAAAGCTACGAGGTGTAGAAAGACTAGGCCTAGAATAAACAGTGGGACTAGAATTACGTGGAAAGCAAAAAATCTTGTTAGAGTAGCATCCGATACGACAAAGTCACCTCGAATCCATTGGGACAAGCCTTCACCTATATAGGGAATTGCGCCGAATAGTGAAATTATGACTTGTGCACCCCAGTAAGACATGTTGCCCCATGGCAACAAATATCCAAAAAAGGCTTCGGCCATTAACACCAAGTAGAGTAGCATTCCGATAATCCACAGAAGTTCACGTGGTTGGCGATAAGACCCATATAAAAGTGCACGGAACATGTGCAAATAAATCACCACGAAGAACAACGATGCTCCGGTGGAATGCATGTAACGCATTAGCCAACCCCAGGACACATCCCGCATAATATGCTCCACAGAAGCAAATGCTAGCTCAGTGTCGGGTTTGTAATGCATGGTAAGAAAGATGCCTGTTACGATCTGAATTACCAATACAACGATGGCCAATGAACCGAAGAAATACCAAAAATTAAAATTTTTCGGTGCATAGTATTTAGATAGATGTTCTTCCCATACTTTCGTCATGGGATAACGTTGATCTATCCAATTTCGGAGTTTCGATATCACGCTATTGCTTCCTCCTCTGAATCGACACCGATTTCTACTGTGGATTCAGACAAAAATCGATGTGGAGGCACTTCGAGATTCGTCGGTGCTGGCACTCCTTTGTAGACTCGACCTGCAAGATCGAATTTAGAACCGTGGCACGGACAGAAGAACCCTCCTAGCCACTCATCGTCGAGCTCACCAGGCTTCATCTTCTCTAGCGGAGAACAGCCTAAGTGTGTACACAGTCCGACTAGTACAAGTACTTGTGGATCGATCGATCGGGATATATTTTTTGCATATGCTGGCTGTTGTTCCCGATCAGAGTTTGGATCTGCAAGTTCATCCGTAACTTCATCAAGGCTAGCCAGCATCTCTTCAGTGCGTTTAACAATCCAAACTGGTTTGCCTCTCCACTCAACTTTGAGAAGTTTTCCAGGTTGCAGATCAGCAATGTTAACTTGAACTGGTGCACCAGCCGCGCGTGCTTTGGCACTTGGTGTCATACTTGCAGCAAAAGGTACAACTGCTACTGCGGCCCCTACGGCCCCAACACCTGTTGTCACCCCAGTCAGAAATCGTCTACGTTCCTTATCGACTTCATATTCAGCCATTCATTGTCCTTCCGATTTTCAAAAAGAAAAAGCCCCTGTGTAATCACTGCTAATTTTTAATGTAATCAGTACCTGCTCAGTTTAGGGCTACTAACGGAAAAAATTATAACAGACAGATTCAAGTGCATGATTTAGAACTCAGTTGGCAGGACTCGCGTTGTAGGCAAAATCTAGGGCGAAAATGAATCAAGTGAATCAATTTGAGACAAGAGATTTTCAAACCTCGCTGCATCTATAGAGCTTGACTTCGGTTGAATATTCCAAAAATTGACATTAGCTTACAGCCAATGTAAGGAATGCAATCTAGAAGATCAATGGTCGCATCTTTGCGGAACAAAAGTTAGCTAAAAACCTGGTTATCTCGTCAAAATTAACGTTCTTATTTACTTGGAAGCAACAAAATCAACTAGTCAAAACTTTGTTGTCTATCTGTAAACTGGAAAATTGAGGTAAAGACTGGACAACTCTGGGGATACGCCTCTCATTACTTTATTTTCCGGCCAACGGTCATCAGTCAATAAACTGACAAGATCTTGGTTGCGAGCTGATTCTTCTAGCAATTTGATCATTGCAGCGACGGGATCCACTAGCGGGAATTCAATCGAGCGATCTAACCCCAAACCTGCAAATGCAGTTGCCAGTAACACGATGACATCGCAATCGTAGCTAAACCTGACTTTCTCCACAACATTAGCTACGATTCGTTGCAGAAGATGTAGATCTTCTAATTCTGTTTTGCTAAGGGCATCAAGACAATACACACCGGCCAACTGCTTTTCGGTCATATACTGCAAAGCAAGTTGCTCGTACAAAGCTTTGGTGCGTGCACCAAACGACACAAGTACGATTCTTTCCCCGAGCTCTAAAGCGCGGTAGATTGACGCTTCAGCCATCCCAACTACTGGAATTTGAAGCATTTCTCGCAATGCACGAAGTCCGACATCAAATGAAACAGACAAGCCAATGGCGTCATACCCGGCCGAAAATTTTGCAGCGAGATCAATCGCTGAAAAGGCTCCAATCACCATATCAGTTTCGCTATTGATGATCGCGGCCCCAAATGACCCGGTTACGCCTTCTATTTTTGTTGCCGGTTGAGCTACCGATTTTGCTGCTTCAACGGCTCTTAATGTCACAAACTCAGAGGTGTTTGGATTAATAAACAGTATGTTCAATTGGATTCGAAATGATGTTGAATTAAGTTAGTTTATATGCAACAAGTACTTAACTTGGAAAGAAATTATGCCTAGAGGTACATTTTCGAAAGAATACCGAATCTGAATCTTAACCTAAAAACACGACGATCAGTACGCCCGTACAATCGTAAAATGTGCGAAATAAATTGACGAACTTTTAGTCAAATTGAGCTACGCGATTATCCCCTTAACACAACAATATAAATGACTAAAAAACAGTTATAGGTTTTGAAAGAGATAACCATTGACTACTTTTTACCAATTTCAAAAACAATTCCCTAATGAAAATGCGTGTCTCGAAGACCTGATGAATACACGTTTTGGTGGGCTGCAAACCGAATGTCCTAAGTGTGGAGAACACAGCAAGTTTTACAGAATGACGCAGGAACAGGCATTTGGATACTTCCATGGCATTGGTGAGTAAGTTCGTGGCATTTCTCATGTTAACAGTGTCGAAGGATTTTGGTCTTGGTTAAATTAAATCTACCTATTCGTGGGACTTATCTCCATGTCTCTGGGAAACGCCTTTGGAAGTATACGAAGGAGTTTGAGTATCGCTATAACCGTAGGATGCCTCCCGCTTCAATGTTCGTTGATATGGTTTCGCGCTTTCAATCATGTTATCCAACAACTTATCAAATCGCTTCCATGCAACTTCTGGTGGGTAGTCATCTCTTCTGTGCATTGAAATTCTACTCACTCAAATAGTGTTGTTTGTTCTTGCTTATTATTGTCAGATTTCAAAATGCTCATATTAGTTGTTCCGTTAATAACCTTCATAATAGACTAATAATCTCTACTAAAATTGTCAGATAAACTTGAAATAGCGTCTTTCTTGGTCATTTGACTCCCGATGTATCTTGTATAGGGTTCGAGAATTCACTTCTTTCTTGATTACTGATCGGTGTACCGCCAATTACAAATTTATTCTTTGGTGGGTTACGAATTAATTCCATAAGAAATCCTGGTTCGAGTTTATTGATTTCTTGCGTTTGATAATCAAATGCAGTTTTATTGAGTTCAAAACCGATTGCTTGTCGGATTAATCCTTTGGCAACTTTAGCTGTAGAGAAACTACCATGAAACAAGTCACAAACAGTATCTCCCTCATTGCTGGAGTACTGGATCATCTTAATGAGTAGTTGGGTGGGTAGTTCATTTTTGTTCTTTGTCTTACCAGGCTTGTATTCTCGGTTAATACGCCAAACATCTTCTCTGTCAGAGTAATTTGATGATCCACCAACATCACTTCTTTCATGGTCTGCATACCTTGAATAAGTGTTGAATGTATGTTTTTTACCTTCTTTGGTATAGAACAAAATGTGATAATGAGAAGACACATACTTAGTCTTCGTATAAACACCGAAGTTGTACTTCCAAATGATGTGATTAACTTCTTGTAGTCGCGTCTTATGCAGTGCGTTCAGTATGTGGAGCAGATTCGTATATCCTGAAACAATATAGATTGAACCGCCTGGCTTCAGTATACGTTCTGCTTCTGCTATCCAATTAGCAGAGAACTCGGGATACTCCAACTTAGGTACTTCAACATAGCCGTCAATAACGTGGTTTTCATTTCGGTTGTAATGTCTGTCGAGTTTATCCCCGTCAATGCCATATGGTGGGTCGGTGATGATTAAATCAACACTACCATCTTGTATGCGGTTACGGCACCCAGATATGCAGTCTTCGTTATAAAACTCAAACTTGAGTGAATACTTGTTTTTCATGCGAAAACTCATCAATCCTCTCTAAATTTAACATGTACTTTGGTGGCCTGGGTTTATCATTTGAGTTCCTTCCTTGATTCATCACATCTAATAGTTCAAGGTCACTTTCTCCAAGACATACATAGTAAATTTCCACTAATTCGGCACATGTCTTTCTATATCTCGATGTAGAGTTAGCGTTCTTCCTTCTCCTCATTTCATAATTTGATAATCCTCCTTTGAGTTCCGTATGCCACTTCTGGAAACTTCGGTCTTCATCGTTATATTCGACATCACACAGTGCGAAGATTTCACCATGGCACCCATGATCTTCAATTGAATGGCCCATCGCGGACTTATCATTCAGAATTACTCTTTGCGCATCAGTCTTAATCGCCTTTGCCTTCAAATCCCAATTGATATCAGTCTTTAAATCAAATTCAACTCGTCCGCCGTACTTATCTCCTGGTATTTTGCAGCAATGTTGTAACATCTGTTTTGCTTTGAACTCAAAGTAGAATGCCCATCATTCCATTTGCCTCCAATTGTAATTTGCTGCTTTAAGTTCAAGGACACTCTTCTTTCCATCCCACGACAATGGCAAATTCAATAAAGCAGTTTGAAACAACTTAATTGTGTTCACCCTTGATGTCGGCACGTTAGAATTTACTCCCATCTAAATTCTTTGCAGGCGCTCATTTCTCATTGAAATATCTCCAACACTAACTCGAGTCCAACACTATAGTGTCAGTGTAATGCAAATCGAAAAAATTTCCTTCTTGAAAGTTCGCCACCACTTCTTTACTGAATGCAGAGTCGTACTTCATCTTACCTGGTTTTCCATATTTGATGCTACATGCTACCTTGCCAACAATAAAATTTGATTGTGCCTCATGAAATTCGATAGCATGGTCCTGAAATATAACCTTTTGTTTTGGTTGCAACTTAAAATTCTGAGAAGGGAGTTCTTTTTTTGGTGAATAACAGTCGCCAAGATTACTTGATATTTTTGAAAGTTCGGATTCGAGTTGATAATTTGAAGTATTGATTACCTCAATTCCAAACTGGATTGCCTTCGTTGTGCCATCACCAGATTTAATTGCCCTTGTTATCCGACTAAAAGTAATCTTGTCTCTAATTAGTCTTTTTTGCTTGTAGTCAAAATAACTATTGAGCATCAGCATTGTGCAAGCACCTACAATGAATGCTCCAACATATATATGAAAGATCGGCACTTCCTTGACATATCCTATGACTAAAGTCGATATAACTGACAATAGGCTAAGTCCGTAATTGTCAAAAACCCAACGACAAGTTTCTTTAAATACATTTTTCGCAACGTCTTTGTAGTTCATAGTTTCATCTAATAAACCTTCCTTGTATGTTGTATCAAGGGGATAATTACTTTGAGTAAAATAGCAATATTTTAAGATTAGCTACTTGCATAAGGGATTCTGACATTGAATTCAACCATATTAAAAATCTTTCAGCCAAGCTTTCGGATCACGACGATGGGGATTGCTTTGGTTTGCACAGTAATGGTTGGGATTGCTTTATATTTCCAATATGTCCTCTACTTAGATCCTTGTCCTCTTTGCATGGTTCAAAGGTATGACATGATCATTATTGGAGTGTTAGGGCTTGCGGCATTTATTCATCATCCAAGTAACCGCGGACGTCTCGTTTACTTGATTTTTATACTGTTTTTTTCTTTGGTGGGGACTGCTGTCGCCGGTCGTCACGTTTATTTGCAAAATCTACCAAAAAACGAAATTCCTGAGTGTTTCCCGGGAATTGAATTCATTGTTAGCAATTTTCCAATCATGGATGCATTAAGGATCATATTCACCGGAACAGGCGAGTGTGCAGAAACGTTGTGGACTTTCCTTGGAATCAGTATTCCAGGTTGGACGCTAATCGCGTTTGCCGCATTTACAGTCGCTTCGTTCGTCCAAATTCGAAAACTGAAAAGAGTTTGACGAGTTTCAAGGATTCTTTGCTAAAGAAGTTCGCTTTCAGGCCACAGATTTTCCAAAGTGTTCTCTGATTTTCGCCAGAGATAGAATTTTTGTTTCCGTCTCGACTTTTGGTTCGCTCGAGTCCAAGCTCGCTGAAATGAAAGCCAGAGCGACTCCCCATCCCAGGTTTCAAGTTGATTGGAATAGCGAATCTGATCCAATGACCTCAACTGCGTTGTCAATGATTCACTTTGTAAACGCCTACCGATTTCAGGCAAATTTCTGGGTGGGCTGTGTGTCCACTGCTGTTGCGCCCAATCCAAAAGTACCGCACTAGCAGTTTCTGCGCTGCAGTCTTTACAAGCGAGACGCAATTCTCGCAAGAGTTTTTTCTTCCTCTGCGTCCTACGTTCCCGATCAGCGGATTCAAACTGATTTTGTGCATTGACACGTCCTCGGTTGTAATACCAAATTAATATTGTCAACAACCACAAAATCAAGAGTCCGAAACTCAACCATTTCCAAATTTGTTGACTACCACTTTCAACAAATTGATTCAAATTTTGCTGACTTAAAGGTTCGTCTTCCGTACCGAAAACCCCATCGTCTAAAGATAAACTTGGAATTCCTAAACTTGAAATTGAAGGTAAACTTGCTACTTTTTCGCGGTCTTCATCGACATCCCACCAAACAATTTTGAACTCGGGAACTACAACATTGTCAGCCCTTTGGGGCATAACTACATACTCCTCCAATCGCTCCCCCAAAATCCATGCCGAGGACTGTTTCGTTTTCAATTCCGGAGCGTTTCTATAGATTCGAGTAGATGAGTTTTCTTCGAATGTCAATGAAGGTAGCTGCAATGCTCTCAATCCCTCTGCTTGAATTGAAATTTTTCTAGTTTCAGGCGTGTTTAATTGGAAATTTGGTAAATTGTTTTCCCATGAGTCTTTAAGCTCTAAGTTTCGAGCGGGAAGCCAGGTGGTACCACTAAATGTGATTGGCTTCGGGCGAACTGAAAATTCAGTTGGATTTGAACTAATCCGTTCTCTTGTATACTTCATTCCGTCTTTACCGTTTCTGCCGACAACACCATTAAATTCAACCGCAGAAATCTCCATATCTCCACTATGTTCTGGAAAGATAGCAAATCGTTTTTCAATTACCCGATAATCGAGATTGGCGAGCTGCATACCATACCTTCGATCCTGTCCAATCTTCTCAATTTGACTATGTTCAAGCGTAGGATCGGAGACTGATCCTTCTGGAACTGCTACATCATTCGAAATATACAAACGAACAGTAAAAGTTACTTGCGACTGCACGTATGGATTCTCGGGTTCTATTTGTGTTTCAAGATAGATTTCGTCTCCCACCGTTAACACATTGCCCGAGAAATGCTTAACTTCTAGATCAATCGGTAGCGTCCTTTTGCTTTGAATTGATATTGCTGGAATATGAGTAATACCGAGTTGTAGGGGTTTGATTTCGATAATCCAACTGTGTCTAAACTGGTGAACGCCGTTAGTAACAAAGATACTAGTCTGGGAGGTTTGACCAAGAATCTCAAAGTTCTTTCTAAGGGAAGTCAAGTCAGGCGCGTCATCAACTGGAACCGTACCTGTCGCGGTGATAATCAAATTTACAGATTCGTCAAAAAAAATAGGAGTTCGGTCAAGTTCCGCAGTTACCTCGAAATCCTTCATCATCTCAAATTTGGTGCGAGAATCTATGCCAGGAGACCACGCATTGGATATGGCCCAGCTTGTCGGCGAATAAGCCGAAAACACCCATACAAAGAGCAAAATTATCCGATTTATCATTAGAATTCTAACTTAGGCTTACCACTGTTGTGAAGGTGGTAGTCGCTGCATTCGTTCTGAAAATTCGTAATGGAATTTTCGACGTAAGAGACCACCGGGATCGTCGGGAATTTGACGCATCCATTGTTCCATGACTTGAGACAGCTCTTCATCTATTTCTGACTGAATCTTTGTTTTATCCTCAGAACTTGCCTGGGCTAGCTTAAAGTTTTCATCTTTCGAACGTTCATTTCCCATCCTTTGCTGCCCTGAACTTGAATTGACATCTCCTTCTTTCTGAAGACCCTGCTTTTCCTTTTCACCAACGTTCGGAGGCATTCCTTCTAGCGCGTCATTCAGACTCTGGTCATTGCGAGGTGCACCTTGGTCCTTTCCTTCATCTTGTCCTTGTTCACCTTTACTTTGTCGATTCTCAAGAATGCGTTTGATCAAGTCTAAATTAAATAAGGCATCTTCAAATTCGGAATCAATCTCAATCGCTTCTTCGTATTTTTCTATCGCACCCTCTAAATTCCCCAGCTTGGCAAGGGTATTTCCAAAGTTATATAAACTGACCTTATCATCGTGTTTACGAAATTCTAAACCAGCTTCATCATACCTTTCTTGACGATAATTTGCGATCCCATTCCACTGCGAATTTTCGAGCAATGATGGATCATCAAATTCTTCGTTCACTACTGCATACTGTGCTCTTTGGTCTGATCTTTGCCATAATTTCCCCCATTCAATCGCTTCCGATTGATTTGGAGTGCCAATTAACAAGAAGCCGAATCCAAACAACCAACCGCGACGAAACAGCAATGCAACCATTGGCACCAAGATCAATAAAAATATCGGACCGCGATCTTTCCAGTTCACTGTTGTAGCCTGAACATTTTCATCCAATTTAAATTTATCGCGACCTAAATTTTTTATCAAACCCTTTTGCTCAGAATCCTGCATTGAGATCAAAAAAAACTTACCACCACCTGCTGTTGCTACATCAGTGAGAGAGCCCTGGTCTACGTGCACCAAAATAATCTCTCCGTCATTATCTTTGAGAAACTCTCCAGCCTCAACCTCAATAGGCCCACCACTTGTAGTACCTACTCCAATGACCGATACACGGTAGCCCATATTCTTGATACGTTCAGCCTCGGAAGCTGCGGCACGATCTACACCATCTGTGATCAGCACGATTGACCCAGTCTTGTACCCAGAGTTTTGCAACAAATTAACAGCGCGACTCAATCCTTCACTCGCTAGACTTCCTTGAATCGGCATCATGCTCACCTGAAGTGATTGCAGCAAATGAGTCACAGTTGCAATATCGTCGGAAACTGGTGTTACATCAAACGCACTACCCGCAAAAACAACCAATCCTATCGCTCGGTCATCGTTTTGCTCGATGATTTCGATGGCTTTGTATCGAGCTTGTTCTAGGCGGTTTGGCTTCAAATCGATCGACTGCATGGACAAAGACAAATCAAACACGAAAACGGCTGCTTCTAGACTTTCGTAAAGACTAGTTTCTTCCTTGTCCCAGGCTGGACCAGCCAGTGCTACAACTGCGCATGTCCAACCAAACGCTGCTAAAAACCGGCTGAAAATTGATGAAGAAGTTGAGCGACCTACCATCAAGTGGGGCAGTAATGATGCGTCGCAAATTTGTGACCAACTCTCACTATTTCCGCGAGTCGTGATATATGCCATAAACAATCCCAATGGAAGTAACAGCAACCACCACGGTCGCAGAAATACAATGTCAGGTAGTTCTAGCATTATTTCTGAAATTTGGCACCGAAATGGAATTCAACGAAGGCAGATTACTACGCAAAATAAGAGCTGTAAGTAGAAGCATCGAAAAACCAAGTAGCCATGGATAAAGCTCGCTCACTGAAGTTCTAGTCGTTTCATCACCTTCAATCGGTTCATATTGATCGATTTTATGGTACACCTCTTCTAGCATTTGAGGATTGGATGCATGAAAGAAGAGTCCTCCCGTCAATTCAGCGATTTGCTCTAAATCATGACGAGAGCGCGAAGCCGACTGTTCAGCTGAAGAAAGTCCATAGCTTGGTCCTATTCCGATGACGAAAATTCGAATCCCGTGCTGTAACGCTAACTGCAGTGCTTGCAGCGGTTCAAGTGATCCTGCTGAATTTTCACCATCCGTCAACAAGATTAAAATGCGATTTTCGGCGGGTCTCTCCCGTAGAACCTTTACGGCAAAACCAATCGTGTCCCCAATGGCTGTACGCTGACCAGCGAAACCGACTTTCGACCCTTTTAAGAATTCCACCAAAGTCTCAACATCAAAAGTAAGTGGAGCATACAAATACGGCTTGCTTCCGAAAAGAATCAGCCCAACTCGATCTCCTGCTCTACGCTTCAAGAAATTACCTGCGATGTATCGAACTGCTTCAAATCTAGATACATTTGAGACGGAAAAATCCATTTGTCGCATGCTTCCCGATATATCGAGTGCGACTAAGAGGTCACGTCCTGTAACTGGTACGTTTACTGTTTCATCAATCCACTGTGGTCTCGCGGCCGCGAGAATCAGTGCAATCCAAGCCAAAATCGCGAATCCGATCCAGACAATTGATTTGGTTTGAGCTTTTAAAAATTGGTGAGAAACCTCTTGAAAAAATGGAACTTTCATAGAGGCTTCCTTTTGGGTGTATTTTGGAAGAGCGAATCTGACGATTAACGGCAGTGGAAAAGCAAGCAGCATCCATATCCAAGCAAAACGAAGCATTTGATGAATCCCTACAAAACTTTCTTGACCCATGCTCGACATAGATCAATTAAAGGTTGAACATCTTCCACTTTTTGTCTCGCGTATGGTGCAGTCACAAGAAGTTGGCCTGGTCCTTGGGTAAATTGATCGGTTTCTCCACTTTGATCTAGAAATTCCAACCACTTTTTCCCTGTCAAGCCAGCCACTTGGGCGCGAGGAAATTTTGTGAGCGCGACTCTCCGAAGCAAAATCGACAATTCAGCCACTGCGGTTTGTGAGTCTTTATTTTGTAGATCTGTCACTATCTGTACAACGGAATTGCGAGCGAATCGTGTATAGAGGCGTCGGAAACTATAGATTAAAAGTACTACCGAAAGAATTATCAATAGTGTTAATACCCACCACCCAAATGCGGGTGGCCAGAACGATGGATCCGGTGGCAAAATAATGTCCCGAAGTTCGGCGAGCGGGTCAATACCTGGATTCATAACTAGTGTGGGACATGTAGATACAGAAGGATGCTATCTAGTGCGTTGATGTAGACGTTGATGACGGGACATTCGCAGTTTCCACCCAGATTTACTGTGAAAGGCTTGAAAAATTTTTTGCACTACATCGTCGCCTGGCTCTAATTCGATTATTGATGCTCTTAGTTTGCGTAGTGCACTTTTAGTATTCTGATTGCGCGTATCAAGTAAGCTCTGTAAATTGTTCCTGTTTCCCTTGGTAAACAAATGCAGTACAGAAAATCGAATACTATCCGTAACCGGGTAAAATCCCCGAGGTAGGGCTTCGCGTTCAATTCGGTCCAATATCCAACAAGTAGTTAAAAATTTCCGGCGACTTAACAACTCTAAGCTGTGCAAAGCTTGTTCCGACAATGATGCAAAATCACTGATTAAAACAATGAGATCACCTGATCGTACTTTTTTCTTAATCGCGCCACATGCATCACTTAAACTTAGGGTTTCTTGACTTTCTTCAGCGGACTCGCGACTGAGTTCGCTTAGCATGGAAAAATGTCGTAACAAACCTCTGGAACTTGAAGTCGATGGCGCTTGCTTCAAATTGGAATCGTTGTAACAAACGGTATAGACTAAATCACCTTGCTGAATGGCTGTCCATGCGAAAAGTGCAGCCGTTTGTGCTGCGATAACAGATTTAAATGCCACGCGAGTTCCGAAACGCATCGTTGACGATAGATCGACAATGAGATAGACGGTGCGTTGTTTGTCTTCTCGAAATACTTTGGTGTAAGCAACTCCAGTACGTGCAGTCACGCGCCAGTCGATCATCCGCGCGTCATCACCAGTCGCATATTTTCGAGACTCCTCATATTCCATACCTCGGCCCAAAATCGCAGAACGAGTTTTACCGGCAAAGTAGAAGGATTGATTTTGTGGCAAACGTAATCCGTGAATCTTGCCACGCAATCGCAGCAAATTCTCAATTGATACGCTCGTGCCTTCTAGCATGAGTATAGGAAGACTTAAGGAACTGAAACGATGGAAATAATTTCCCGAATGATGTCATCGACATCGATGCCATCCGCGTCTGCTTCGTAAGAAAGCAATAGTCGATGTCGAAGTACGTCAAAAGCCACATTCTGAATATCAGCGGGTGACACATAATCTCGTTCGTCCAACCAAGCATGTGCACGTGAACAAACGTCCAACGCAATAGTCCCACGTGGGCTCGCACCTATCTCTATCCATTTTTCAAGCTGGGAGCTATAGCGACCACTGTTTCGGGATGCATCGATCAACTCGAGAAGATATTGCTCAACAGTATGCTCCATGTGAACAGCATAGACTTCTTTTCGAGCCGCAAGAATGGATTCGTATGAAACTTTCCCATAATCGGGAAATAGTGGCTTTTCGCCTCCTATCGCTTCTGCTCTCGCGATATTGAGAATCTTTAGTTCCTGAGATTTTTCAGGATAAAGTACACGCACCAACATCAAAAACCGGTCTCTTTGCGCTTCCGGCAATGGGTAAGTTCCCTCATGTTCAATGGGGTTTTGAGTAGCCATAACCAGAAATAAAGAAGGCAATGGATAGGTCTGGCTACCAACAGTTATTTGCCGTTCTTCCATTGCTTCCAAAAGAGCCGACTGAACCTTGGCTGGAGCTCGATTGATCTCGTCTGCTAGTATGACTTCGTGAAAAAGCGGGCCTTTTCGAAACTCGAAATTACCGGATTCTGGTCGATAGACATCTGTACCGGTTAGATCTGCCGGCAGCAAATCTGGTGTAAATTGAATTCGATGAAATTCACCATCGATGTAGTTTGCCAAATGTTTTACAGAACGAGTTTTCGCAAGACCAGGAAATCCTTCGAGAAGCAAGTGTCCACCACACAATACCGCGATCACCAACCGATTGATAAGATGCTTCTGCCCGACAATCTCCTTAGAGAGAAAATCCGGGATTTTACGAATTTCAGATGATGAAATCTCCTTGGTCTTAGCTTTCCAAATTACATCTTCTGAACTAGCTGGCACTGCCACACCCTCACAATGTCGAAAAAATCAACTCAGGTGCTGATGAAAGAAATCTAATGTTCGAGACCAAGCCAGTTTAGCATCTTCTGAATCATGCTGATTTGAGGTAGGATTCGCAAATGCATGGTCTGCGATATACCAATGATTCTCGTACGATTTACCTGCTTGATCCATAGACTTTTCAAAGCCATTTACCATTTCTTCATTGATCCACTGATCTCGTGTCGCAAAATGACCTTGTACAGGTCCTTTAAGGCCGCTTACTTCCTCGGCACTTTTCGCACAACGACCATAGTAAATTACTGTCGCATCTACTGGCGTTGCAATCGATGTATTGAGCGACCATCCACCACCAAAACACCAACCAATCGTTCCGACTTTACCATTGCTATTTGGATGATTTCGCAAATACTGAACCCAATTCACGAGTGTTTCTGTGGCTGTATCCAGGTGAACCGAATTCATAAGATTTCTAGCCAGATCAGGTGAGTCTGCCACTTTTCCACCATACAAATCTACGGCGAGAGCGAGATACCCCAATTCTGCCAATTGCAAAGCCACTTCCTTGATTTGACGATTCAACCCCCACCATTCATGAATCAACAATACAGCACCCGTTGGAGAATTTTCAGGTTCGACAAAATATGCAGATACCTTTTCATCGGCTGACCAAATTTCTGCCTCGACCATACTTTCCTTTAGATTCGCGAATGCGTTCTTGGAATTGACAGCAGTCATTACCAAGGGTACAGCTCCAATCTTTTTTATTGCGGTTCGACGATCCATTTCATTTCTCCCTTAAAACATTCCTGCATAAGTCAAAAAAATTTATTTTAGCAAATTCAAATGGTTATTCTCGAACGACTAAAGTGCAGCCAAGCCTTTATTCTTAAACGAAGTGTTTGATTGAAATTTTATAGAAGTCTACCCTTTCGCGGAACTCTGATTCTCCACTTCCAACGCAGCTTTAGCTAGTTCTTCGTCATCTGCCAAATAAAAATTTCTGATGGGTTTTAGATCATTATTTAGTTGATAAACCAACGGAATACCTGTTGGGATATTCAAGGATGTGATTTCATCCTCAGACAAATTGTCCAGATACTTTACGAGTGCTCTTAGGCTATTACCGTGTGCCACAATGAACAGTCGTTTGCCTGAAGAAATTTCCGCCGCGATTACATTTTCCCAGTATCGAACTACTCTTAGGTAGGTGTCTTCGAGTGATTCCGCCGCTGGCACGGCGATTACATTTGCATATTGCAGATTGTCCTGTAGCTCACTGGTTTGTTCCTTTGACATCGCGGGAGGGCGCGTCGAATAACTTCGCCGCCAAATGTGCACTTGTTCCTCACCGTGTATTTTTGACATTTCACGTTTATTCAGTCCCTGAAGTGCGCCGTAGTGTCGTTCATTGAGTTCCCAATTGGTGCGTACCGGTAGCCACATTTGGTCTAGCTCATCCAATGCAAGCCATAAAGTACGAATCGAACGTTTGAGCAGAGAGGTTAAGGCCAGGTCGAAAACGTAACCGTTTTCCTTCAACAGTTTACCGGCATTTCTTGCTTCTTCGATCCCTCGCGGAGACAAGTCAACATCAACCCAGCCGGTAAAGCGGTTTTGTAAATTCCACTCACTTTGGCCATGGCGGAGCAACACCAATTCAATTGTCATTTCGATTCACCATTTCAGTAAGCTGTTGAACCAAACCTCGCAAGGCTTGGCCGCGATGACTAATCTCGTTTTTCTGTGCAGTGTCCAACTCTGCCAAAGTACAGTTTCTAGTTGGAAGCCAAACGATGGGATCGTAGCCAAAACCAAAATATCCCTGTGGTTGATGATGAACAGTCCCATACAAAGTGCCTTCTGAAATGACGGGGGAAGGGTCCTTTGCATTTCGTAAAAACACCATTACGCAGCGAAACCTACAACTGCGATCTTCCGCTCCTTCTAGCTTTCCAAGCAATTTTCGAATGTTTCTTTCGTCGTTGGCTCCTGGGTCGGAGTAACGAGAAGAAGTTACACCGGGCTCGCCATTTATCGCATCTACGACCAATCCTGAGTCATCTGCAATTGCTGGTAATCCAGTATGAAGGCTCGCATGACGCGCTTTGATCAGTGCATTTTCTACGAACGTGGGCTGATCTTCTACAGCTTCCGAGACATTGAACTGTGATTGGGCAATCACCTGGATAGACGTCGGCTCCAACATCCGACCAATTTCCATGATCTTGCCAGGATTACCTGTCGCCAACACAATTTTCGAGAGATCTTTCATGAAGAAAACGCCGCGTCCTGAAGATCGATCAATTCCAAAATGCCGGCTTGAGCCATGGAAGTCATTACCATGAGTTGATCGATCGTAAACGTATCTCCTTCCGCTGTTCCTTGAATTTCGATGAATTTGCCCGATTCATTCATCACCACATTCATGTCCGTTTCTGCGCTCGAATCTTGAACGTAGTTCAAATCGAGCACAGGTTTACCGTCCACAATTCCAACTGATATTGCAGCGACTTTCGAGTGAATTGGATTGTCCTCAATAACTTTGTTTCTCAACAAAGAACGAATAGCATCGACGAGAGCGACATAGCCACCCGTTATCGAAGCACATCTCGTGCCTCCGTCGGCTTGTAGTACATCACAATCAACCACAATTGATCGCTCACCCAATTTCTTGAGGTCGATACATGCGCGCAGACTTCGGCCAATCAGACGTTGGATTTCAAGGGTACGACCACCTTGTCTACCTCGAGCAGCTTCACGAGAACTACGAACTTTCGTTGAACCCGGTAGCATACTGTATTCAGCCGTTACCCAACCCTCATTGGTGCCTCTTTTATGAAATGGAACTCTTCTGTCGATACTAGCTGTACACAAAACATGTGTTCTTCCTGCTTGTATTAGCACAGAACCAGCTGGATTCTCAGTAAATGAGCGGATTATCCGATGAGTCCGTATTTGATCGGATCTGCGTTGATTCGAACGCTTCATTGTAAAAAACTTATCGAAATAGGTGTTGGTTCTGAAATCGCTCGGCTCACTATCGAAACCGACGGATCAAAACAAAGAATCGTAACAGATGTCAATACATTATAAGTGAGCAAAAGTTTTCTAAGTGTTAAGAAAAAAGTGATCCAAGCTACTTTGAGCGCGCTGAAAGAATTGGGTCGAAGAGATTTTCCAAATTTTTGACCGAAGCACACGAAGGTGAATCTGAAGTCGAGTTTGCAGAACGATTGGAAAATCAACTAGAACAACTTATTGTTGCGAATGACCCAGAATCGATCGCTACATTTATTGCTGAGCCTGTAATGGGGGTCGGTGGAGTGATTCTTCCTCTAAAAACCTATTTTGTAAATGTTCAATCCATCTTAAGACAAGTACGATAATTTGTTTATTGCGGATGAAATTATTTGTGGCTTTGGTCGCACTGGAGAAATTTTTGGTTCTACTACCTATGACCTAAAACCTGATATTTTGACTGTCGCAAAAGGGATTTCATCAGCGTACTTTCCTATCTCTGCAACTTTTGTGACGGATTCCATCTATCGCGCATTGGTCGAATCCAGTGTAGAAGCTGGTGTTTTTAGTCACGGATTTACATATTCTGGTTACCCTGTCGGAGCAGCCGTTGCACTTGAGACCTTAGCAATTTTGCAAGAACGAAGCATTGTTTCTCATGTTCGACGAGTTAGCAAGAAATTTCTAAAAGTGATTCATCAATTAAACAACTTCGATATTGTCAAGAATACGAGCGGCGTTGGACTTATGGCTGGATTCGATTTGATTCAGGATAAGAAGCATCAAACTAAATTTCCAGTCGAACTAGGAGTCGGTACTATTTCGATGAATTTGGCAGAAGAACATGGTTTGTTTGTGAGAGCACTTGGCGACTCGGTAGTGCTAGCGCCACCTTTAATCATTGTCGAAAAGGAGATCGACGAACTATTTGAGTGATCGCAATTTTCCATAAAGAATACTAAGAAACTGCTCTCACACTAAGTTCCCAGTAGCAATCGTTTCGTTGACTCCTGAATCAACAGTAGCTTTGTCAAATCTTCCAGTTCAACATTTAGATTGATTGAAATGGATGGCCTCTAAACCCAATCTAGGGTGTGGATAGAGCAAATCAACACCTAATTCTAGTCGTATTCGCCGATTGTCAATTCGCTTTGAGGATCGGAGAAACGACCACATCATACTACTGATATGTTCTAAATCTCTGGGTTTAGATGATTCAACGATTGCCGGCAATCCCCAAATTTCAGCAACAAGCTTGTAGTAATCATTCATTCGCATTGGGGTGCCATCGGCAGCATTGAATAAACCACATGCTTCATAACGCGCGGCTGCCAAACAAACTTGGACTAAATCATCGACGTGGATTCTATTTGTATAACCCACATCTTCTTTGGGTGGGAGCACAAAACCTTGCTTTATTCGTTGAACAGGAATTCTTTGGGGTCCGTAAATTCCTGCCACTCGAATAATCGTTAGTTCAACTCCTAAGCTCTCTGCCCATTTCTGAGCAAATCGTTCACTATTTAGTCGTCTAATGGCGCGACTGGAATCTGGATTTACACGGGTCGACTCATCGATCCAATTTCCGCTACAGTTCCCATAGACACCGGTTGTACTGATTAAAACGAGTCGTCTAGGCAATCCTAATATGACTCTGTCTAAAAAATTTCGAATTCTAGTGTCAATCGATCCTTGATTTGGTGGAGGAACTAAGTAGAAAATTAGAGACTTTTTTCCGATTGACAAGCAGCTAGTTGCCACTTGATCCAGATTTATTCGAACTGATTTTACGCCTTGAATATGAATTTTGGATTGATTTGTAACTGCTGTTACTTTTTCAATCTTGGGTCGAATGGATTGAGCTAAGCTTTTCCCAGTGTAACCACAGCCAACAATAAAAGTCTCTGAATAACGACCATTGATAGGCTTTTTCATCTTCAATTTTTTCACTTCAACTTCGCTTTGAGCAAATCAAAGGCAGGGAACAATATTTTCTGCCGAGTATTCAAAAAATTCTTAAGCGGGATTCTTTCTGCAATCGTTTAGTATTGAATGTATCGCTGATTCCAATTTTCTTGTGCTCTTCGACCTTAGCCGCGTAATACACTTAGAATGCGAGCGGTACACCAGTAACAAGTCTGCCACACGCCTTTCTAAGTTAGCAATAGAAACAATTATGATCTTCGATGCAGATTCGTTATTTGAAAAACCCAGTCAAATTGTTTTCCCAGAATCCTTAACATCATCGAACTGATTAGTCTCTTCGTAGCTTATCCGATACCGCGACAGGTGTCGGATAACGGAACACGATAAGATAGGAAGAACCAATCAAAGTCAAAACCGTTGAAATCAACAAAAAGTTCAGGGCCATACTTCCAATAATCTTTGATTCAATTGCTAAAAATACAAGCAGAATGGAAAATTCACTCAGCTGCCCGAGTCGAATTCCGGTTTCCCAACCGGTTTTAGACTTTTCACCAAAAGCTACAAGCAAAGACTTATACGTGAACGGTTTGACAACTAATACCAATACTGTCAAAATTGTCGCAGCCAAAAATACTGCTGGGAAAGCAATCGGATCGAAATAGGCACCGACAGTGACAAAAAATAGCACCAGAAAAAAGTCACGCAATGGTCGTAAATGTTCGGCCATATACCTCGCAATCGGGGAAGCTGCCATCGAAACACCCGCGACGAAGGCACCTACTTCACTGACCAACCCGAAAACATGGGCCAGTTGCCCCATACCGAGACACCATGCGATCGCGACCAAGAAAATGTACTCCTGAATGGTTTGGAACTTTGTGATCACCTTTCTAATCACAAAATATTCAAGCAAAAAAGCAATCGCGACAAAGATGGGTAAGCTAATTATCGGTAGCAAAGCGGAAACACCAAACTCGGCACCACCCATTTGAGCAACTACGACCAAAGCGATAATCGCGAGCAGATCTTGCATCAACAATAATCCAATGACGAGTTCACCGATATGCTTGTGATGTAGTGCCGTGGTAGGTAGAAGTTTGATGCCAATTATCGTACTGGAAAATGCGGTGGCAATACCGGTGACAATTGCTTCGACTTTTGTAAATCCAAAAACAAAAGCAATTCCAAAACCCAATGAAAAAAAGATTGTGGACGCGATCACTGTAATCCAAGTTACAGATTGGAATAATTTGATTAACTTTTGCGGATACAGGTCTAAGCCAAGCAGAAAAAGTAAAAAAACGATGCCGATGTGAGACAGTCCTTCTATTAACTCCAAATCGGGTAAGAGATTTACACCTGCAGGTCCGAATATAGCTCCCAGAATGATATAAACCACGGGTAGAACCTGACGCGCATAAAGAGCCAAGGTAGCTAATAATGCGGCTCCAACATAGATCGCAAAAATGTAGAAATTGATTTCTTCCATATTGATAGATTAGCAGTGCCGCCCGATTCGCGACTAAATCGGCTGTAGGTGGTAAAACGCGTTATAGAAATTTTCGTGTTTTATGAACTACGAAATATTTTTCCACTTGATATTACAACCAAAGCTAGGTCGCTGGTTTTGTGAAATTTGAATTCCCGCTAGCAGCGCTTCTGCTGCCTTTCGAAGATCTGAACCTGTTGGAGTAATACCGTTACTAGGTCGGCTGTTATCGAATTGACCACGATATACAAGTGTTTGTTGGGAATCGAAAAAATAAAAATCAGGAGTACATGCCGCTTCGTAAGCCTTTGCGACACTTTGAGATTCATCGTATAGATAAGGAAAGGAGTATCCGAATCGGACCGCGTCCTTCGCCATCATTGCAGGGCTGTCAGCGGGGTAAGTTGAGACATCATTCGCGCTAATCGCGATTGTTGTTATTCCTTTGCTTTGATACTCATCCGCGAATTCGGTAAATGCAACTTTGATATTAGCCACGAAAGGACAATGGTTGCAGATAAAAGCAATCACAATGCCTTCAGAGCCACTAAACTCTGACAAAGAAACTTGAGGCGCCGGAAAACCCGGATTGGTATTTGGAAGGGAAAAATCAGGTGCGACTGTTCCCAGCTTTAACATGTTCGATTTGGTCGCTACCATTAGTCTTTCTCAATCGGATATCAATAATTTTAACTGTCAAACCTTTGATTTGATTGTACTGCAAACCGGACAGTGCTTGTCTTTCGGAACTCGGATTTGCTGCCATTCGGATCGTGCAGCATCGTACAGAACTAACATTCCATACTGATTATCGTCAATATCTGTAAGAATTTTGATGACTTCAGTTGCCTGCATTGAACCTATCGTACCACAAAGTGAACCCAGCACACCAGTTTCACTACATCGTTCCTCAGGTTCATCTTCCGGACGATATAAGCAACGAAAGCAAGGGCTATCCTCTTTTTCTGGACGATAAACGATCATCTGCCCTTCCATCCGTATCGCGGCACCAGAAACTAGCGGTGTCTTCATTTTTACACAGGCTTGATTAAGTGCAAAGCGAATATCAAAATTGTCAGTCGCATCCACGACTACATCAGCCTTTTTCACTACTTCTGCTATTTCAGAATCTTTCAAGACTTTGTTGATGGTGGTAACACGAACCTCAGGATTCAACGCGTTTAGCGTGCGCTCGGCTGCGAATACTTTTGATTCATCAACCTCTTCGCTCTTAAACAAAATCTGCCTCTGAAGATTAGATAAATCCACCAGATCAAAATCGTTCAAAATTAAGTGACCAACTCCGCTCGCTGCAAGATACATGGCAATTGGTGAGCCTAGACCTCCCATACCAACGATTGCAACCGTAGAATCAATAATTTTTTGCTGACCGGTGATGTCGATTTCCGACATCATAATTTGCCGGTTGTATCTCAGTAGAAGTGAGTCATCCATAAAGACATCTATTCAAATGGGTGCAACAATACGATAAATTTGTCGTTTACCCAGTTCAATCGCTCGAAAATCCACTCGATCTCTTGTTGTTCATAGCTTAAATCTCAAATTTACAGTCGCTAGACAAACCGAAGCTCAAAGACAAAGTCAAAACTGAAGAATCTAGTTATTCTTCCTGTTTCAGGAAGAACAGATTTTCTTGCAAGCGATCGCGAAATGGCTCAAAAATATCATAAATCAAGCGCCATTCTCCAAACATCTCAAGTTCGATGTCAAACTCATACTGACCAACAGTGTCTGCATTCTCCACAGCTTCAACTGGCCGAATATTGTGAGCTAACGGCATGGTTGGCATGTCCGCACCTGCGAGGAATCGAGCACCACTGACAGGTTTGCCGTCTTGACTCAATTGAACATCACACTTGTACACCAATTGCACCGCAGTTTTAGCACATGTCGTCGAAGTTTCAACTATCTGCCCAACCGCTTTGCTAATAGATAATGCACTAAGAATTACTGCAAATATTGACATTAGAATTTGCATGCATTTATTCGACATTGGCAACTTCTCTCAAAATACGTCCGTTTTCTAGCTCAATGTAATGGTTAGCCACTGTAGGGTCAGGCACATTGTGCTGTCCTGTCATAAGAATTCCAACGCCTTCGTCACGAAGAGAACTAATTGTTTCCCAAACTCTATGAGAAGGCCCTTTTGCCAAACCGAGCAAGGGCTCGTCAAGTAGCAATAATTCCGGTTTTGACATCAATCCACGCGCAAACGATAACATTTGTGCTTGTCCTCCACTTAGAGAATAGGCAGGTTTTGACATCATACACGACAATTCAGGAAACAAGCTTAGAGCTCGGTCCAAATCTAGCCTCTGCCCAGCAACCGAAGCACCAAACTCCAAATTTTCACGAGTTGTCATCCCAGAAAACAAATTTCTTCCTTCAGGTACCAACACAATCCCTTCTTTCAACATAGATGCCGGTGTCCGACGGCGCAGATCAGTTTCTCGTAACGATAGACTCCCGGTACTGGGTACAGCACCGATTATGGCTTTTAGAAAACTCGATTTTCCAGCACCATGATGACCGTCAATTACGACTAGTTCGCCAGGTGAAAGGTTCAAACTCACTTCGATTACTGCAAGGACGGCTTGGTAACGAACCGATATTCTTTTGATTTTAAGCAAATTCTTCTCGTAAAAATAACTGTTGGTTTTCTAAGCAGTAAACTACTAGTACAAGCTTCATCATCAGGTCAATGCGGTGTTCTACAATCACCAAAGCAGTTCTGTCGTCTACGAATCGATGCAAAAATTCGGCAAATTGATTTAGCTCAGATTGCGATAAACCAGCTGAAGGTTCATCAAGAAACAAAACTTTCGGTGAGCTGATGAGCGCTCGAATAACCTCTGCTTTTCGCAAAGCAGGTAAAGGAATTTCCGAAGGAAACTTACTCAAATACTGAGTCAATTTGCTTGCTTCAAGCATCTTGGTTAGGTTTGCCGGTTTTCTACCGGCACCCATGAACTGCTCACGCAGTGGAACCGAAGGTTGCATTCGGGACGTCTGAAAACTTCTTCGAATTCCTTTTCGAGCAAATTTCCAGGCCGGTTCTGTATCTATCCGCTTCCCATCCAGTTTGATATGCCCGGAAGTAGGTCTCAAGAAACCCGTAGCAATGTTGACCAAAGTTGATTTACCTGTTCCATTACCACCGGTCAATCCGATTCTAGCACCGGACTCCAATGTCAAAGATATATCTCTCAGAACTTGAATGCCACCAAAGGACATGGAAATATTCAACATTTCAAGCATTTGGCCGTGTCAATCGTGCCTTGATTCGTGCTGCGGTACGGGGACCAATAAGACCTTCTGGAAAAACAATGAGCAAAACAGCGACTAAGCCACCAAACACGATCATCCGGTAAGAAGACAAAGCACGAATACTTTCCAAAAGACCAATGTCGATCGCCACACCTATAAGAGGTCCAATTGGAGTTCCAAGTCCACCAATTATCGAATATGCAAGTGCATGAACGCCTAGCATCACGCCGAACATGGAAGGTTCGATATACGTGCTGAACAATGCAAACAACGCACCTCCGAAAGCAGCAACCATACCTGAAAGACCGATAAAAGTGATGCGATAAACTGTCGGACAAATTCCTAAGGATTGCGCAAGAATGCTATCTTTCCCTACAAGACGGGCATGACGCATTGGTCGGGTCCGTTCGGCCAATAACAGCAAACACAATAGAATGAAAACAAATACTACGGTTAGGAGCAGAAAATCCGTTACTTCGTAATTGTTTTCAAACATCCAGCGAATATTCCTAAACCCTTCGGGGCCGTCTGGTCCCGTAATACGACCTTCAACTTCTATTGGTGCCCGTACGCGCAACATCACCAACCGAAACAATTCTGCAAACGCCAATGATGCGATGGCAAAGTAAAGCCCGGACAATCGAACTGTCAGCACAGCAAGAATTAAAGCTGCTATACCCCCAGCGACAACGCTCAGTATGAGTGCTATCACGATATTCATTTCGAGTAAGGTAGTCGCAGTAGCGATTACGTACGCTCCGATGCCAAAAAATGCTTGTTGACCAAATGAAATCTCCCCAACGATCAACACCAGATACGCTGACAAAGCTAGGAAGGTAATCAGCATCATGTTGGTCAGAATTGACGCATAGTAGATGCTCATCATTTAAATCCGTTCTTCAGACATCCGTCCAATGCGATACAGACGAACTCCCATTAATCCCCCTGGTCTCAGAATGAGAATTAGAAACAGTAAACCAAAGGTGGAGATATCGCGATACTCGGCCCCAAGACTGTAGGTAACGAATGCTTCGACGAGCCCCAATAACAAGCCGCCCAAAACAGCACCTGGCAACGATCCTACGCCTCCTAGCATCATTGCGACTAATCCCTTGAAGGTGCTCCACAAACCGAACAATGGCGTGACTTGACTATCTCCGGATAAAATCAGAAACGCTGCTGTACCACCCAGCAGACCAGCCAATGCGAAAGTGGCGACACCGATCAACCCAACTCGCGCTCCGAGCAAATATGCTGCTGTCGGATTATCAGATGCGGCGCGTAGCAACAAACCGATACGTGTTTTTTTCAAGAATAGGTAAAGCAATCCCATGGCGGCAAATGCAATCACTAGATGGAGCAGATGATCACTTCGAATGAAAAGGTCGAACATTTCAACTGAGCCCATTTCGAGACCCGGGTAATCGTGGGTCCGTTGGGGTAGCAGTTGTGAAGAAATTTCGTCCAACTGCATCCAGATTGCGAAACTAGCGATCATTGAAGCAATCGCACCAGTTCGACCAGAGTGTGGTGCAAAACACAATCGCTCCACGTAGACTCCGGCAAGACCACTACCCAGTGCTGTTATCAGAAATAGACCAACAGCGCCCCATCCGAGTATCGGCTCTAACCAAACTGCAAGAGCTGCACCAATCAGCAAACTTGAACCATAGGCCAGGTTGATTCGCCGCATGATTCCGAAAATTAGCGAAAATCCTAGTGCAAGCAATCCGTAGGCTGAACCAAACAACAAACCATCGATTGTGGTCTGCAACACATCCATAGGATGCATACTTCTAACTTACGCGGATTTCCCGCCCAGATAGGCGCGTTTGATTACGTCGTCATTTTCCATTTCGCCGGGTGTACCATCGAATGCAACTTTTCCTTGGTCTAGCAGATAGAAGTGATCTGCAACTTCCAGGGCTTTAACAGCATTTTGCTCTACCAAAACAATTGGCATACCTTCTTGATTTACTTCGCGAATGATTGCGAAGATTTCATCAACAATTTTTGGCGCGAGACCGACAGACGGTTCATCCATCAACAGCATCTTGGGCTTAGAGATTAGCGCGCGTGCAACCGCTAGCATCTGTTGTTCGCCACCGGATAAAGTGCCCGCATTTTGACTATCTCTTTGCTCGAGTAACGGAAAGCGTTTATACATCGCCTCAATGTCTTGCATTACTTGGCCTTGCTCTGATTTGTGTCGAGAATAAGCTCCTGCCAATAAATTCTCTCGAACAGTCAATTCTGGGAAAACAAGCCGATTTTCAGGGATGAGTGCAAGACCACTTCTTAGTACTTTAGGTGCACCGACTCCAGCTAGTTCGTTACCTTGCAACTGCACCGATCCGCTGTCAGGATTAAGTATGCCTGCAATCGTGAACATCAAAGTAGTTTTACCGGCTCCGTTTGGACCCAATATACAGGTCACACGTCCATCTTCAGCTTCAAGTGAAACTGACTTTAGGGCTTTTATCAAACCGTAAGAAGTAGTTAAATCGCGTACGACTAACATTATTGAGAACTATCGTCAGTGCTAGATCCGAAGTAAGCTTCCTGCACTAACTTGTTGTCTTGAATTTCCGCGGGCGTACCCTCTGCAATTTGTTTGCCAAAGTTCAAAACCGCAATTCGGTCAGTAACATTCATCACTAACTCCATCACATGCTCAACTAGAACGACCGTCAATCCGTTCTGTTTAAGCGTAAGGATACGTTTTTTTAAATCATCGACTTCTGCTGAACTCATACCTGCTGCTGGTTCATCAAGCAAAATAAGTTTCGGTTTTGAAGCCATGGCACGTGCCAACTCTAGCCGGCGCTGTTCGCCAAAAGAAAGATTGCTAGCCAAATGGTCTGATTTGTCGCCGAGATCGGAAAAATTCAGCAAACTCTGTATTTCCTGTCTTCTTTCAGTTGAACTACCAAACCAATTTGAGATAAATCCTTTTTCTTGACCTGGTGTATCGCGCCACGCAACCCAAAGGTTTTGCCAGACTGTTAGTGATCCAAATAAGCGAATGTTTTGAAAAGTACGAGATATACCTGCTTCAATTCTTTGGTGAGGTGCCTTTCGTCCAAGGTCATCGCCTTCGAATTCAATGGTTCCGGTGGTTTGCGGATAAATTCCACAGATTAGATTTACTGTAGTGCTTTTGCCCGAACCATTCGGACCGATTAAACCGAAGACTTCGCCCTTGTCAACTTCAATGTTTAGTCCATCGACGGCGCGTACGCCGCCGAAATGCTTGGCGAGATCCGACAACTTAAGCATCGGCTCGCGTACCTCGCTCCCGAATACCTAGCAGTTTTCGCATATCAGAAAGAAAGTTACCATCAACCAAACCTTGTGGTCGAAGATTCATAGCCAAGATAATCAAAAGGCCAAAAAGAATATTTCGGTAATCACCCATAAATCGAAGTCCTTCAATAATAACTCCTTGAATGAAAATTACCGCCAAAAGTGTACCAAAAACGTTCTTCACTCCACCGAGAATAGGGTAAGCCACCGCAAATGTGGCAAGTAAAATAGTAAAGGTGTGATGATCTACATAGGTCGTCGAATGCCCAAAGAGGCCACCTGCTACTCCGGCAATTACACCACCTCCAGTCATTGCCGCCACCTTGACTGTTGTCAAATTAACCCCCGAACTCTGCGCCGCTAATTCGTCTTCACCAACTGCTCGCAAAACGGCTCCCGTTCTCACGCGGTCCAACCACCAAAGCCCCAACATGACGATTACAACAACGAACCAAATTAACAAAACAACGTGATATTGCTCCCAACCGTTTGCCGCGAAATATCGAATCTCCCGAAAGCCTTGCGTGCTGTCTGGACCGACTTCAAGCCCGTTGACTTGAACTCGCCAGTTCAAATTAAAGAAGAAGAGGCGTACGATCTCGGAAAATGCAATTGTGGCAACAACAAGCATCAAACCCTTTACGCGCAACGCCGGAAATCCGACAACGAATGCAAAGAACCCAGCGACGAGTGCACCAATTACCAAAGCTGGAAGTATATGCATCGAAAAAATTACTGTAAGTATCCCCGATGTATAGGCGCCGATAGCGAAAAAACCAACCTGTGCGAGGCTTAGTTGCCCTGTCAGCAACAGCAGATAGGCTGACAGACCCAAAAGTGTATGAACTCCAATTGTCTGAAGGATACTTAAATAGTAGGCCATCCGAGATCAATCTCTATCGATTTTTGTTCCGAATAATCCATTGGGACGAAAAACAAGGAACAGAAACAGCAGCAAAAATACATAAATGTCACGTTCATTCACACCACGTACAAGTAGAAAAATGTTCTCTAAGGCACCAATCATAAAGCCTGCCAAAATCGCGCCACGAATGCTTCCAAGTCCGCCAATGACTGTTACGATCAATCCTTTGACCGTTAGTGGCAAAGTCAAAAGTGGTGAAATCACACCAACTGCCGATACTGCTAGACAGCCGGCAAAACCACCCAATACGCCCGCAAGAATGAAAGTAATCGAATTGGTTCGATGAGTGGCGATCCCGCAAAGTAACGCCGCGACGGGTTGTTGCGAGGTCGCGCGCGCCGCGAGACCTAGCTTTGTGCGATAGAGGAGGTAAATTATGACTCCCATTAGCACTATGCTAATAAACATCACGAACAACAAATCTCCGCGAATACCGAATTCGCCAAGACTGAAATATGTGTCTGGCAAAGCGGTTGGAAACGAAATTGGAGATCCCGCTGTTTCGTGTATGATTATTTCATCAATAAAAAACAGAGCCCCGATCGAAGCCATCAATGGCGCTAAGTGATTTCCCCTAGGCATGAACCGAAAACATGTAATGTAGATGATCAATCCCAAAATGCCTGCTACGGCCGGGCCGATGATGAATGCCGTAACGATCGGTACAGCAACAAGCGTAATACCAGCGAGCCCTGCGTAGGCACCAGCGATTGCAGATGCAGCGTAGGCTAGGTTTAACTTTTCCATGGCCCCAAAAATCAAAGTAAAACCGAGACCAATCAAGGCGTAGGTTGAGCCGTATAAAACCCCGTCAATCAACGACTGGACTATATCGATGTGGTCAAAATTCATGGCGGGAAAGCTTTACAGAATTGTCAATGGTGAGGTCTAGTTGATATGTTTCATCGTAACTTTTGAATATCACTCGTCTTGTTTGAGTCATCGTTTACAGCGACTAGGCTTATAACTAAATCGCTGTAAACTGTCATTTCAATGAATTCTCACTTAGCGCGGATCGTGTATGACGGCCCATTGACCTTGTTGTGCCTGTACGAAGACGTAGGGTTTAAGCGCTTCGCCTTCGTCCTGTACTCGAGTCACCTTACCAATTAGACCTTCGGTTGTCATCAATGCTTGCAAGCCGTCTCGAATTTTCGCACGATCAACGTCAACCATCGCCGGATCACCACTGACACCAACCGATTCGATGACTTGTTTGATGATCATCACGTTTTCCCAGGCAGCAGCTGAATGAAGATCGGCATCGCCACCGTTCTCATTCGCTAACATTGCCACTTCTTTTGCCGCTTCGGTTATCGGTGCAAAACTAGTGGGGATAATCATACCTTCAGCTTCTTCGGCACATCCTTTCATAACTTCTTGCGAGGATGATGAAGTTAGGCCAATAATCAATTTTGGCTCTGCTCGCTGCCTACTCAGTTCCTTAAGCATGCCGCAGGTTGTAAAGGGGTGCGACGAAATGATGTAGATATCCGCTCCAGACCGTTTGAATGCACGTGCTTGTACGGAGAAATTTGTGTCCGCTTGTAGCCAATTGGAAGAAGCATCTCGAACTGCTTCAAAACCGCTACCGAGATCGCCGGTTAAACCCTCGATTTCACCTGCAGACCAAGTGAATCCATGTCGAGTTGCAGCTTGAACAATTACTTTTGAATAAGTCCCGTTTGAATGACCTTGATCCGTTTCGGTACCACCAAAAATTGTTTTCAAATCTGGGTAATTTGCAGCAACCCAGGCCCAGAGCTTGTCATACATGTCCGGCTCATTCGGAGTATTGCGGAAGGTCCATTGTGATATTTTGGCTAAGCCATTGCGAACAGCTGTATCAGTTAAAATTGGAAAGCGAAGACCAGTATCTGTATCATCACCGACACTCTTCTGAAAAACTCCAAACATAGCAGCTGCTGCTCCGGAACAGGTTGGTCCAATTCCAACTAGCACGCTGGGGTCTGACGCTACTTTCCGAGCAACTGCGATTGCCTGTTCTGCATTGCAGGCACTATCATGGTATTGAAAAGCCAGCTTTGCCGCACTACCGTCGGCAAGCTTTATGCCGCCTGTATCATTCACTCGTTTAACGGCAGCTGTCATTACAGCTTCCGAGTTCACACCGAAAGACCGAAGAGGACCCGATTTCGCACCCCAACCAGCAATGTTTATCGTGGTTTCAGCTACTGCGGTCCCAATAAGTGTGAAAGAAAGCACACAAACGAAAGCCGAAACTTTAAATATGCGTAAATTCATAAATTATTCTCCGTTAACTTCTTTAGGCTACAAATTAAAAACAATTTTTATTCTTATAACATAATCGCAATCAATCAAGAACCTTGGAGAGCCGTTAATACTGAGAGTTGAACAAAGTTAAACTTACATTCAGAACTTTTTACTAAGTTAATTTCTGTCGATCTTACAAAATCATAGGGGAATGGTCTTATCACGACCACAAAAGAAGAATAGCAAAAAAGGTCTGATTCATTAATTTATAGACACTCCTTTTTGGAAAACATCGAGTGGCTGAATCGACTCTGTCCTATCTACGACGCACCTAAACGTACCAAAAACTCTAAATTCAACGAAATTCTCCCAAGTCTTGTATGCACTGACAAGACAACTCATTGTCAGTGAAATTCGAATCTCTTCCAGCAACTAGTGTTCTGACTGGTTCATTTTCAGCACGTTTTGCGATGGTAGAAAAATTGAACTGAAAATCCCTGACAGAGATATATCAATTAAGGTGACTTAATGGGCATACTGACCAAACGGGTGGTGGACATTGAGCGGAGCCTAAAGCGGTTGTCATCGCCACCTTTTCGACAATTGAATAAAACCGTAAATCGATCAAGAAAATTGATGTGAGGCCTCGGTATTATGAAAACGTAGCTACTTCACTCTTGCGTTGTCCGCCCAAGGATAAATGGAACTTTACTTTTGGAGACTTGTTTTTAGTCGCAAGCAACAAATTTAAACAGTACCTAATTTGCTTGTTCAGGTCAATTGGTAGTAACTAGGTTTATGCGGTACAAAAAGTGTGGTACTTTCGTGCACATTTCTGAACAGAAATTAAAGTATCTTTATAATGTATACAGGCTTAATTTCTGTGCTTTTGTGAACTTGTCTATTGACCGAGACTGCAAAACTAGCTCAACATCATCCTTAGTGGTAGACAAGAAATTTTAATATACTTAGTGCTCAGAATGCTTTGTGAGCGAAATAATTTTTATACGTGAGAATTCCAATGCCTTTATTCCCTTCTGTACCAAACAATTCTTTTTGTTCTCGTTTTGAATTATTCTTGTCAATCAAAAATTTTCTTGAATTTCGACTAATTCAGGTAATTTTTCTTGCGTTACTTCTTGTTTTGTTTTCTGCTGCCCTATACGCAGAAGAACATGATGAAAACGCTTTAGATTTTTCGATTGGCACAACAATCTCTCACGGCATAAATTTACGTGCTTCGGATCCTGACGAAGACTTACTCGACAATCCAAATGGAGATGATGGGAACCGAAACTACGATAAAGGTCTAGTTAGCAATACCACCAAACTTACTTCAGATTTTAGTTTCCGGGGTGTTAATAGCGGCTTATTCGCTCGAATAACCGGCTATTTCGATCACTTGAATTTAGCTGATGATCGTGAACGTACAGTTTTGACAGACAGAGCCAAAGAATTAATTGGTTCGGATGTCAAATTACTCGATTTTTATTACTACAGGGATTTTGAGCAAGATCAAGTATTCGGTGATATTCGATTGGGTCAACAGGTGTTGAATTGGGGTGAAAGTACCTTCATTCAAAACGGAATAAATGTCGTCAATCCAGTCGATGTTAATCGTTTGCGTACACCCGGCTCAGAACTTCGTGAAGCACTTGTTCCAGTTCCATTAGTCGCCGGTTCAATATCTCCAAATGACCGTCTATCTTTTGAAGCATATGTTCAGACAAAGTGGAAGAAAACTGAGATTGATCCGGTCGGCACTTATTTTTCTGATAACGACTATGTTGGCGAAGGTGGAAGTTTTGCCGAACTCGATTTGAGAGAGCAAAATATCGATCTGCCTCCGAATGATCTAGATGATTGGTTGAAAGTGAATCGAGGTCCCGACATAAATCCAAAAGATTCTGGGCAGTATGGTGTCGCAATGCGATATTTGTCTGAGTCTTTTCACAATACCGAATTCGGTATTTTCTTCTCCAGATACCATAGTCGGCGACCGCTTGTTATCGCGAATGGGGGTAGCGGATCGGATTTGATGAATGGCGTAGCAGGAGCCGGAGAAATTGCGAAAGTCAAAGAAAGAATTGGTCAAGAAATAGGTAAAAATGAACCTCAAGCAATCGTCGAGTTTGTAAATTCATTACCGGATTTAAATGGATTAATTGGACTTTCCCCGACTGAGAAACAACAACTAAGTGGCCAAATGATCGCTGTAGCTCAAGCCGCCGCAAATGCAGGTGTTTCACCTGAACAGCTGAAGATGAAGTACATTGATCCCTTCTTAGGGGGGTACGGAGCACAGATTGCCATAGACCGTTATTCTAAAGGCACTAGTTATCAAGTCATTTATCCCGAGGACATCTCGGTCGTAGGACTTAGTTTTAATACATTGCTGGGTAATTCGGGATGGGCGCTTCAAGGTGAAGTATCTCACCGTAATAACGCCCCCCTACAAAGAGAAGATGGATCAATTCTTGAAGAAGGATTGGCACCGATCATCGGTGCAATTGATACCCGCCAGGGATGTCCAAGCCTGGGCGACGACAACCTCGTCACTAACTGCATCAATGGTATCGCCGCAGGCCTAGGTGACGGTACGACAATTGACGGGTTTGTTCGACGACCAGTATCCCAAGCACAGGTCACCGCGACCAAGCTTTTCGGTCCTGCTTTGGGTTCGGATGGCGGCGTCTTTGTCGTCGAAGCAGCTACAACTGTGGTACACGATATGCCGGATTCTGATGTGACTCCTCTGGAAGGGCCTCTCGGAACCGAAGCCACCGCTCTTTCTGCTGGACTTCGAGCGGCTACAAGACTAGATTTCTATAACGCTATAGGGGCAGTTAATCTTTCTCCTTACCTACAAGTGCAATTAGACTTAGAAGGAATTACCCCAGCACCGATAAACAACTTCGTGAAAGGTAGACAAACTTACACGGTTGGGGTGGGAGCCGATTATCTGCAAAATTGGAGCGGAAACATGAGTTATACATACTATTCAGGCGATTTAAACACCCTACGTGATCGGGATTTTTGGTCGCTAAATGTCAAATACTCCTTCTGAGGTAATCGATGCAGATTTTAAAAAAACGACTTATCGCAACGGTTTTATTATCCAGTTTTTTCGCGATTGCAGGCTCGGCTTATGCCGGTGTTAGTGAAGAAGAAGCTTCGCGATTGGGCGCCGATCTTACTCCCTTAGGTGGTGAGAAAGCTGGCAATGCTGATGGGACGATTCCAGAATGGAATGGCGGTATCACCGAAGCTCCTGCAGGTTATCAACTTGGACAACACCATATCGACCCTTTTTCGGGAGATAAGCCACTTTTTGTAATATCAGCAGACAATCTCGATCAACATCAAGACAAATTGTCAGTTGGACATCAGAACCTGCTACGTACGTATCCGTCGTATACGATGCCGATCTATTCAACCAGACGAAGTGCTTCTGCACCGCAGCGAATTTATGATGCAACAAAGCGAAATGCAACAACAGCTGAATTGGTCGATGATGGTAACGGGGTTGCAGGCGCAGTTATCGGTACACCATTTCCCATCCCTAAAAATGGACTAGAAGCAATATGGAACCACTTGTTGCGCTTTCGAGGGACTTCGTTGAGAAGAACTTTCGGTCAAGCAGCAGTAACGCGAGCTGGGTCATATACCGTTGTCAAGGCGAGAGACGAAGCAATCTTCAATTATGCGTTGCCAGACATGACGGAAGATAATCTAAACAACATTATGGTGCTTTATAAACAGGAAGCGTTGGCACCACCTAGATTGGCCGGTGGTATTATTTTGGCACATGAAACTCTAAATCGAGTTGCAGAACCTCGTAGAGCATGGTTTTACAATCCTGGTCAAAGACGTGTACGCAGAGCACCGGACGTAGGGTATGATACCCCGGCAACAAGTGCTGACAACTTACGAACTTACGATCAATTTGATATGTTCAATGGTGCAGTCGATCGCTACAACTGGGAGCTAGTAGGAAAAAAAGAGATCTACGTACCTTATAACAGTTACAGACTACAAAGCGATTCACTGAAATTTAGCGACATTTTGACTCCACTTCATCCCAATCCAGAACATATGCGTTATGAATTACACCGTGTATGGGTTGTTGAAGCTACGCTGAAAGAAGGTGCTGAACATGTTTACCAACGTCGAACTTTCTATATTGATGAGGACTCGTGGCAAATTTTGGTTGTCGACTTATATGACAATCGAAATGAGTTTTGGCGTCTATCAGAGGGGCATCCGATAAATTACTATGAAAATCCTTTAATGTGGACCGTATTACTCGTGCATTATGATTTACAAGCTGGCCGCTATGTTGCCAATAACCTTGGTAATGAATATGAAGCAGTTGAGTTTCAGGTAGATCTTTCACCAAATCAATTTACTCCGGCCGCTTTACGTAGACAAGGTAAAAGATAAATCACAGGCTTTGAATACCCTACACTACCCAAATGGTTTACGTATATCGGTTTGCCTGGGTTCTTTTAGTTAGCATCATCTACTTGCCCACTAGCTACGCGTGTCCACAGTGGGCAGTGGAATCTCCACTTGCACAAAGCTCTCTGTTGACCGACGGTCAATCAGTCGCTTCCCGTTCTGTCGCAGTCGGTGAACGTGGACACATTTTGGTGTCTGTTGACAATGCAGAGAGTTGGAAACAGAGTCAGGTTCCAACCTGCAATTTACTTACAGCACTGTATATGCTCGATGATCGCTTAGGTTGGGCAGTTGGACATGATGCAATAATCCTCCGCACCGTCGATGGAGGCAACAGCTGGGAAGTAATACACGAAGCTGTAGATGAAGAGCGTCCCCTCCTAGACGTTTACTTTCTAAACAAAAATGAAGGTGTAGCGATTGGTGCTTTTGGCTTCTATCTAGAAACTGACGATGGCGGCGACACCTGGTCTGATCGATACATTTCAGAAGAAGATGATTTTCATCTGAATTCAATTACTGTAGCTTCTAGCGATCGTTGGTTCATAGCGGCAGAAGCAGGTGCAATCTATCGATCTGACGATCGAGGCTTAACTTGGCACTCTCTTGACTCTCCTTATATCGGCTCATGGTTCGCAATCCATGCACTTAATGAAGATGTAATATTGATTGGGGGGCTACGAGGCAAGTTGTATCGGACAGAAGATGGTGGCAATAATTGGTCTCAAGTTTCTACCAACTCTCGATCTTTATTGACCGATATCATTCAACTTCCCTCCGGTCGATTGCTAATTTCGGGAATGGAAGGTACCATTTTAGTAAGCGACGACCAGGGAAAAAGCGTTGTTGAGAAAAGCTTGTCGACTCGCTCAGGAATAACAACGATTTTACCGTTAGAAGATGAATCAGTCTTGTTAGTCGGCGAGTTTGGAATTCGTCAGCTTGCGAAGTTCGAATAGCTTTGCTCGATACTTCATATTCCAACTAAAGAGAATATTTAGACGATGAATTTAGCTAGCCGCATTGAAAATCTGCTGTTCTCGAATCGAACATTCATTCTCATATCGTTCACCGTGCTAACCTCAGGTTTTGCTTTTTATGCGAGTCAGCTAAGAGTGGATACAAGTTTCACTAAGCTCGTACCCCTGCAGCACCCCTATATGCAAAATTATTTGAAATATCTGGAAGAGTTCGGGAGTGCAGACCGAATTGCCATTGCCCTTTTAGCAAAGGATGACAATATGTTCACTCCAGAGTATTTCGCCAAATTACGCCAAGTAACGGATGCGGTATTTTTTCTGCCAGGTGTTGACAGAACACAGGTTTACTCCCTTGTTACTCCCAATACCCGCTATACCGAAATTGTCGAGGACGGTTTAATCGGTGGTAGTGTTGTTCCAGCTAGTCTTGAGCTGAATTCAGAAGGGTTCGATTTGGTACGTGAGAACGCTATCAAGGCAGGAATTGTTGGACGGCTTGTTGCGAATGATTTTAGTGGCACGCTGATCAGTGCGCGTCTTCAGGAATTTCATCCCGATACCCGGGAACGACTAGATTATTTTGAAGTTGCAAGTGAACTCGAAAAGATTCGAGCTACTGCAGAGGATGACAACATTGATGTTCACATCATCGGATTTCCGATGGTCGTTGGAGAAATCAAATCAGGTGCAACTCGAGTAGTTTTATTTTTTGGGATCGCCTTCCTGATTACCGCATTTTTTCTGTTCCTATACACCAATTCTCTTCGTCTAACTGTATTTCCCTTATTGTGTTCTATCGTTGCTGTTATCTGGCAATTAGGCGCTACTACTGCACTTGGGTTTGGTATCGATCCAATGTCATTGCTAGTGCCGTTCCTAATTTTCGCAATTGGAGTTAGCCATGGTGTACAGATGATCGGTACCATGCGATTGGAAGTTTCAGATGGGGCAACTACATTTAATGCCGCCCGCGGGAGTTTTCGGCGCCTACTGATTCCTGGTGCAGTCGCACTAGTCTCTGACACTATCGGCTTTTTGACGATTGCATTCATTGAAGTTAAGGTTATTCAAGAGATTGCACTAACCGCAAGCTTAGGTGTTGCATCAATCATACTTACAAATTTGATTTTGCTGCCGGTTTTGCTTTCTTTTCTCGACACCAAATCGATGCGAACGCAATATGCTAGTCGGTTAGAACGCAGTTTACAACCTTTTTGGGCTATTCTAGCTCGTCTAGCGCATCGTCGACCAGCTGCGATCGTAATAATGGTAATCACTTTGGTCTTGTTGATATTTGCTTATCCACTTGCTACTCAAGTAAAAATTGGGGATCAACATCAAGGAGTACCCGAATTAAGACCTTCTTCCAAATACAATATCGATTCCGCAGAAATCATTAAGCATTTCGATACTGGCATTGATACTTTGTCGGTTTATACAGAAACAAAACCGGATGGTTGTATTGACTGGAACATCATGGACACGATGAATCAATTCGAGTGGAAAATACAGAATATAGAAGGTGTTCAATCTGTCAGCGGAATGGCTGGTGTCGCAAGAACTGTTACCGCTGGACTGAACGAGGGCAACCTCAAGTGGAAAGAACTTTCTAAAAACCAATATGTGCTTGCTCAGTCGGTATCCTTCGTTCCAACAACGAGTGGTTTATTGAACAGTGATTGTAGCGTCATGCCAGTCATAATTTACACAACCGATCACAAAGCTTCCACCATCGAGCGAATCATTGGCGCTGTCAAAGAATTTCAAAAAAATTCTACAACCGGTGAAATCGATTTTTTTCTGGCAGGCGGCAATGTAGGTGTTATGGCAGCAACAAATGAAGAAGTGAAAGAATCACAATTTCAGATTTTAGGGTATGTATTCCTATCTATCGCTGCTTTGTGTTTTATATCGTTTCGTTCTCTAGCGGCAACTATCTGTATCATTGTTCCACTCAGCATCGTATCTGTGTTCGCCTACGCTTTGATGTCTCATTTACAAATTGGTTTAAAGATTTCTACCTTGCCGGTTGTAGCGCTCGGTGTAGGAATAGGTGTTGACTACGGAATTTATATCTACGGTAGAATACGTTACTTTTTGAAAGAAGGACTGAACTTTGCAGAGGCATTTGAAAAGACTCTCGCTTCGACGGGTACTGGTGTCGCTCTTACCGGCCTAACCTTGGGCACCGGTGTTGGTACTTGGATCTTTGCGCCTTTGGCATTTCAAGCAGATATGGGAACGATGCTTACCTTTATGTTCTTAGTCAATATGCTTGGTGCGATCATTCTGTTACCCGCGATGGGTGCATGGTTGATCGCAAAGAAGTAAGATATATTTAATTTGATTCTTCGGTTTCAAACTAGCTTCTAGCATTACTTTAGGCAATTGACTGATCTCACACACTTTGACGAGCACGGCGATGCTCGTATGGTTGATGTTGGTGCAAAAGACATCACATCTCGTTGCGCGGTTGCAGAAGGCTACATCAAAATGTTGCCGACCACTCTTGAAAAGATCATTTCTGGAACAAACAAAAAAGGTGATGTCATCGCAGTTGCTCGTTTAGCAGGCATCATGGCGGCAAAAAGAACTTCAGATCTCGTTCCCCTTTGTCACCCACTTTCTTTAACCCACGTTTCGTTAGATTTTCAATGTAAACAGCAGTCTTCTATCGTTATCTGTACTGCAACCGTTGAGACTCGGGACAGAACTGGAGTTGAAATGGAAGCCTTAAACGCAGTCCAAGTCGCCCTACTAACCGTTTACGATATGTGTAAAGCCGCAGATCGCAATATGTCTATCGAGTCAGTGCGATTGCTCAAGAAATCTGGTGGGCGATCGGGAGAGTGGATACGTGAACAAGATTAGTCTTAGTTCGCCTTCTAGCTGTATGGATCCTTGTGATACAGGGTCTACACCCTATGAACAAGCTCTCGATGAAATTTTGAGTCAAATCAAGCCGGTGGCTGGCACCGATCGGCTCCCTATTCGAGACGCTTTGTACCGTGTTTCAGCGGAAAACATTTGTGCTGCTCAGAACATTCCCGGGAATCGATGTTCAGCGATGGATGGTTATGCATGTCGCTACAAAGACTTAGCACAATCGGGGGAAAAATCTCGCCTTAAAGCTGTCGGGACTTCTTCTGCTGGGCACCCGTTTTTCGGTAAAGTTAACGAAAAAGAATGTATTCGTATATTTACCGGTAGTGTGGTTCCAGATGAGTTGGATACAGTCATCATGCAGGAAGATTGTGAAACCAAAAACGACTGGATCTATACCCAAAATTCACACCGAAAAAATCAACACATTCGAAACGCGGGAGAAGACATCGCGATCGGTGAAATTGCAATACCCAAGGGTCAACTAATTGGCACTTCTGAACTCGGTTTGTTGGCATCTGTTGGTCATTCCGAAATCGTTGTTCGAAAAAAACCTACAGTTGCTTTTTTCTCCACCGGTGACGAGCTGCGGGCAGTTGGGGAAACTTTGGGGCCCGGAGATGTCTATGATAGTAATCGGTATTCGCTTTTCGCATTGCTTGAAGCTTCACATGTAGATTCCATCGATTTAGGGGTTGTTCGTGATGATCTAGATCAAACAATCGCTGCTTTAATTACTGGTGCACTGCAAGCGGATGTGGTTGTAAGCTCAGCTGGTGCTTCAGTCGGTGACGCTGACTTTGTCAAACAAGCGATTGAATCCATCGGTGAATTGAAACTGTGGAAGGTTGCAATGAAGCCGGGACGACCCCTGGCTTTTGGCCACTTCAAGAACACCTGGTTTTTTGGTCTACCTGGAAATCCAGTTTCTGTGATGGTAACTTTCGATAAGTTCGTCAAACCAGCCCTACAAAAACTGCGCGGTCTGCAACAACCCAATTCAACGTTACAAATCAAAGCTCAGTGCTCAAAACCAATTTTCAAAAGGCCCGGCCGACTTGAGTTTCAACGTGGTATTCTGTCATTCAATGGCGATGGTCAAGCCATTGTCGAATCAACTGGCAACCAAAGCTCAGGTGTCCTTTCTTCAATGAGCCGAGCAAATTGTTACATTGTTTTACCGGTCGAAACTGCAAATTTGAAAGAGGGTTCAATGGTCATGGTTGAACCGTTTGCCACTTCGATATAAATGCCAGCAAAAGAAGCTAGTGACTCAGATCGCTGGAATCGCAAATATAAAACGAAAGAGCATGGCAATAGCCTAAACCCTGATCCTCTCTTAGTTGAATACTCCCAGCTATTTTCGACTTCACAAGTCGTCGTTGACTTAGCCTGTGGCACTGGACGTCATGCGATCTATATGGCGAAATTGGGTTGCTTTGTCGTCGCCATAGATGTCAGTCGAATCGCAATAGAAAAATGTGTAGATTTTGCTAAAAAGTCAGACGTGACTGTTTATCCTGTAATCGCCGATCTAAACATGTACCGATTTGCACCGAGTACTTTGGATGCAGTCGTTTGCTTCAATTACCTAAATCGAGGTTTTGCAAAGAACATTCACGAGGCACTCAAACCCGGTGGTTTGCTTGTGATGAAAACCTTTAACAAGAACTTTTTGCAGGTAAACCCCAAATTCAATCGAAATTATGTACTAGCACCTGGCGACTTAGCCGAGATGTTCGGGTCGCTTCGGATGATATCTTTACTCGATGGTGGTAAAAAGAACATCACAAAAAGTCACCTCGTAGCCCGCAAACCGATTTCATAATTTTATGGGAGCTCGAGCTTCATATTTAGTGATGAAGCGATTTTTCTTGTCGAGCTCGATAAGCCGCTTTCTGTTCAGCTGTCGCCTCTAGTTGAAATTTATCCTTCCATTCTGAATAAGGCATGCCGTAAACTATTTCTCGACAATCTTCATAACTTAGTTCATGCCCTCTTTCGTCAGCAGCTGCTCTATACCATTTCGAAAGGCAATTTCGACAAAAATTTGCTAAGTTCATTAAATCAATATTCTGCACTTCTGTGTGCGTCCGAAAGTGTTCGACCAAACGTCGAAATGCTGCTGCCTCTACTTCCAATTGTGTTTGACTATCCATCTCTCATATCCTTAGTTTAATTTTGCCCAAGGGCCCGCGGTATTGTGTTCTACCCAACGGCTCTGCCCGTCAGTTAGGTACTCTTTTTTCCAGAATGGTGCTTTTGATTTTAGTTCTTCAACTAACTTTTCACAGACTTCAAAAGCGTCCGCTCGATGCGCTGACCAAACAGCAACAAGAACAATGGCTTCACCAGGATTAATGTCACCAACCCGATGCAACACCAAAATCTCATCTACATCGTTTTTACTGGATACTCTCTCGGCAAATGAAGACAAATGCTGTTCAGTCATTCCCGGATAGTGTTCGAGAAGCATTTTGGATACGTTGTCACCTTCGTTGAAATCACGCATACTTCCAACAAACATCGCGGTTGCACCAAATGAACCTGAAATCAATTGATTTTGATGACTCTTCAATTCAACCCAGACATCAAATGGAGTTTCACGAATTTCAATCTTCATGATTAACCTCCAGTTACTGGTGGAAAAAAAGCTATTTCATCACCATCTCCGACGACTGCGTCGAATTTTGCATACTGTTGATTAATTGCGACCAGCGCATTATCCGGTGCTGCTTGATTCTGAACGCTTTTAGTCCAGACATCTTGTACTGTATGAATTCCATCGGAGTCTAGAACTTCATATCGCTTCCCAACATGATCAGCCAAACTCGCAAAAAAACGGACTTGAATACTCATGATTAATCGCGCCAACTAGATCGTTGCTTCCATACCATCAGTGTATTCTCCCATGGATGCATATGCGTTCACCAAAGCGCGTTCTAATGCAGATCGATGTACTTTTTCTTTATTAGCGTTGTTACCACTCCATGCACGCATCGGAGCTTGTTGTAAAGCTCGCCCGTAAGAAAATGTCATTCGCCATGGAACTTCAACATTGAGTTGGTTCATCCTGTTTAGATGCACAGTAGCCTGTTCATCAGTCTGACCACCAGACAAAAATGCTATGCCAGGTACTTCAGGTGGAACAGTCGCCAATAGGCACTCGACCGTTTGTTCGGCCACTTCATCCACGCTAGCTTGTTGTGGACAGTCTTTTCCAGACAGGACCATATTGGGTTTTAGAACTATACCACTCGGAATTACTTTTTGTTCCTCAAGTTGCTCAAATACCACAGCAAAAGTTCTTTCAGACACTTCTCTACAAGTTTCGATCGTATGAGTACCATCCATCAAAACTTCAGGCTCAACGATCGGAACCAAACCTGCTTCTTGACACAGGGCTGCGTAACGAGCAAGACCATGCGCGTTCGCCATGATACAAGCGTTCGTTGGAAAGCCATCACCGATTGTGATAACGGCTCGCCATTTGGAAAATTTTGCCCCTAGTTCGACATATTCTGCCAATCGTTCTCGCAATCCATCAAGACCTTCAGTGACTTTCTCGCCAGGATGACCCGCGAGAGGCTTTGCGCCTTTGTCGACTTTAATACCAGGTACGATACCTCGCTCATTCAGGTAGTCGGCAAATGGAGTCCTCCCATCCACCTTTTGCCGAAGTGTTTCGTCAAAGAGTATCGCCCCACTGATGTAGTTGGAAATTTTCGGTGTAGTGACGAGTAAACTTCGGTAACTCACTCGCGTTTCAGGTGTTGAATCCACACCTAAATTCTCAAACCGAGAAGTGCAAGTTCCGGTACTTTCATCCATAGCGAGTATACCTCGCCCCGACGCTACCATCGCTTTGGCAGTTCTTTGAAGCTGGTCAAGCATGTCAATATTGCTCCTTAAATTATTGGTTTAATAAACCTTACTCTATACTACAAGAATTTTCATCGTATTCGTACCGCCGGGAATCCCAGCTAACTCTCCCCGAGTTAAGAGTAATATGTCACCATTTTTGATGATATTACGTTCAAGACAGCCTTTGATCACTTGGAATTCGATTTCTATAGGAGAGTCTTCGTCATACTGAAATTGAATGGGATGAACTCCTCGATATAGGGCGACTCTGCGTGCGGTGGACGCATGGGGTGTAACCGCATAAACCGGAATTCCAGAAATCGTACGTGACAACAACTTTGAAGTGGAGCCAGATTCAGTCAATGCCAAAATTGCTGTAATTTCGTAGTGGCGAGCTGTGTGCATTGTCGCCATAGCGACTGCTTCTTCGGTACTCGAATATTTTTTGACACCACGCTCCACTCGATTCACTTGTGAATCTGTTGACTCTGACCCTCTACAGATGCGGTCTGCAGTTGCAACTACCCGCGCAGGATGCTTTCCAATTGCGGATTCTTGAGACAACATTATGGCGTCAGTACCGTCCAACACCGCATTGGCAACATCCAACACCTCGGCCCGAGTTGGACTTGGACTTGTGACCATAGAAGTCATCATCTGCGTCGCTGTAATTACTGTTCGATTACGCTCTCTGGCGGCCTTGACCAACATTTTCTGCACTCCCGGCAGTTGTGCATCACCAATCTCTACTGCTAAATCTCCACGCGCAATCATAATTCCATCGCTAGCATCGACGATTGATTCAATATTTGTCACCGCTTCTACGCGTTCTATCTTTGCGATAATGCCACCGTCACAACCTGAAGCTTTCAACAAGGCACGCGCCAACCGTACATCGATTTCGCTACGAACAAAGGAAACGGCAAGATAGTCGACATCTAATTCTCCTGCAAAGCGAATATCCTGATGATCTTTGGGTGTAAGTGAAGCCGCCGTCAGGCCACCTCCTTGCTGATTGATTCCCTTCGAATTGGATAATTTGCCACCGACGATCACTTCCGTATGTATGACAGGATCTAAAACTTGGGTAACCTCTAGTACGATATTGCCGTCATCCAAGATTAGAATGTCACCTAATTTCACATCCCTTGGTAGCTCTTTGTAGGTTACTCCGACGCGCTCCTGAGTACCTTCATCATGATTCATTTCAACATCGAGCTGAAACATGTCGCCTTCTTTTAGCGTGACAAAACCATCTCGAAATTTTGTAATTCGAATTTTGGGGCCTTGTAAGTCAGCCAAAATGGCCAAGGGCTTGTTCTGTAATGCCGCGTGTTTACGCGCTAAGTCGATTCTCTTACGCTGATCTTCAATTGCTCCATGCGAAAAATTAAGTCTTGCTACATCGAGTCCGCATGCAATGAGTTCCGACATCTCTTTATCAGAATCTGTCGCTGGTCCCAAGGTGGCTACAATTTTTGTTTGGCGATGATCCATAACTTAACCTGCCCTAAGTTTTTGTCTCGCGGCTCTTTCTGCGTGGCGCTTCAAAGCTGCAATCGCAGGTAATTCATTGCCTTGAACATATTCCAGGAATGCACCGCCACCAGTGGAAGCATATGAAATCTGATCCACCACTCCAAATTGTTCTAAGGCGGCTAAGGTATCACCGCCACCAACCGCTGAAAAGACTGATTGATTCGTGACGCAGTCGGCTAGTGCTCGCGTGCCAGCTTCAAAATGAGGCACTTCGAATACTCCGACAGGCCCATTCCAGATAATCGTCTTGGACTTTTTGATCATCTCACAATAGAGCTGGCGAGTAAGCGGCCCTATATCGAATATCATATCGTTTTCAGTTACTTGATCGATTTTCTTGACACAGGAATTCTCTCCATCTGACAAGGACGGTGCAACCACTACATCCAATGGCAATGGTATTTCGCAGTTGTTTTGTTGGGCGAAATTGATCACCTCAGCTGCGACCTCTAATAATTCAGGCTCGTATAACGAATTACCTACTTTAAATCCTTGAGATGCTAGAAATGTATTCGCGATCCCACCGCCTACGATCAAACTACTCGATAACTGAGACAATCGACGTAAAGCCTGTAGTTTTCCATCAATTTTCGAACCACCCACGATAGCAGTGACAGGTTGAATTGGATTATCCAGTGCCAGTTGTAGCGAATCCAGTTCATACTGGCAAAGAAGACCCAAACATGCAGTGTCCACAAAATCGACGACTCTTGTCAGTGATGCATGATCGCGATGGGCTGTGCCGAATGCGTCTAGTACAAATACATCACAAATGTCGGCCATCTGCCGACTCAAAGATTCACTGCAGCTAGTTTCACCGTTCAAAAATCGGACATTTTCACATACCGCGATTTGCCCCGGAGGAACTTCCGAGTGGCTCAACCAATCAGTCAAAAATAAAATCTTGCAGTCTAGCAGTTCTTCAATTCTTCGAGCGATGGGCTCGAGTGAAAATCGTTCTTCAAAACACCCTTCTTTGGGACGTCCAAAATGCGAAATGACGAGAGCGGCACCATTGGCTTCGCGTACGTATTTTATGGTATCGATGGAAGCTCTTATTCTGTTGTCGGAACGAATATTGCTTGCTTCGCCCGAAACATTCAAGTCTGCTCGAATAAGAACTCGCTTTTCGTAAAGATCGACCTGCTGAAGCTTGATCATTTTCGATGCAAAACTACCTCATTTCGCACTCATTAATGCCATGGTCGTATCCAACATACGATTTGAAAACGCCCACTCGTTGTCATACCAACAGCAAACTTTCGCTGTGCGCTGACCTACCACTCTAGTTGTTGCAGCTTCGAATACCGAAGAAATCGAACAATGATTGAAATCTATCGAAACCAAAGGTGTATCGTTGAAGGCCAAAACGCCTTCCATTTCACCATTTGCGGCTTGCTTCACTGCATCATGAATTGCATCAACTGTTACTTCCGATTCGGTATGAACTGTCAAATCTACCAACGAGACATTGGTCGTCGGCACTCGAATCGCAAATCCATCCAGTTTGCCCTCAAGTTCCGGTAGAACCAAGCCAATAGCTTTGGCAGCACCAGTGCTTGTTGGAATCATCGATTGAGTGGCAGAACGAGCACGCCTTAGATCCTTATGAAATACATCGGTTAGAACTTGATCATTGGTGAAGGCATGTACCGTAGTCATCAGTCCTGACTTAATACCAAATGAGTTGTTCAAAACTTTTGCTATCGGCGCGAGACAATTCGTTGTGCAAGATGCATTGGAAATCACTTGATGGTCAGAACTCAAAACATCATGATTTACACCGTAAACAATTGTCGCATCCACCCCTTGCCCTGGTGCCGACAACACGACCTTCGATGCACCTGCTTCGAGATGTCCGGACGCCTTTTCTTTGCTCGAAAAAAATCCGGTACACTCCAGTACCACGTCTACATCTAATTCACCCCAGGGTAAATTCGCTGGCACTCGTTCTGACAGAGTACGTACCAATGCACCATCAACAGTAAACCCATCTTCGACAACCTTGACATCAGCTGCAAATCTTCCATGTACAGTGTCATACTGCAACAAATGTGCATTGGTATTTCGGTCCGCTAAATCATTGATAGCAACGAAATTTAAATCATTTCGATATTGTGATTCGTAAAGCGCACGCATGACGTTGCGCCCGATTCGTCCAAATCCGTTAATCGCAACATTAATTGACATAAATTTTCTGATTCCCTCTTTTGTAAATTTGTGTTAGTCTATGCAAATTTCAGCTAAGTGTTGATTTGTTGTAGAACTGCTTGCTCCACCGCCTCGGCCGTTAAGTTGAATAGTTTATACAATTCGTTACCAGGTGCTGATTCGCCGAATGAATCTACCCCCATAATTTTTCCCAATGGACCTGCATATTTTGCCCAAAGTGCAGTTACTCCCGCCTCAACCACTACTCTGGCCTGAACATCGGGTGACACAACCGAATCCTGATAATCGGATGGCTGAGATTCAAATACATCCACTGATGGCATGGAAACCACTTGTACACGGACGTTCTTTGCTTGAAGTGACTGGGCAGCTGCAACCGCCAATGCAACCTCTGTTCCAGTTGCGATGATCAAAGCCTGCGGTGGCTCATCACAGTGTATTAACACATAACCACCCTTTGCGATCTGTTCGACTTGACTAGAAGTGCGTGGCTGCGGCGGAACACCCTGTCTCGAAAACAGTAGACTCGTTGGCCCCGATTTTCTTTCAATCGCTGCTTTCCATGCGACAAGTGACTCTTGAGTATCGCAAGGTCTCCAAACCGACATATTTGGAATCAAACGAAGGGTTGCAGCTTGCTCAACGGCTTGATGTGTGGGCCCGTCTTCGCCCAATCCGATCGAATCGTGTGTGTAAACAAAAATTGCTTGAATTCCCATCAATGCTGCCATCCGAACAGCATTTCTGGCGTATTCGGAGAACATCAAAAAAGTTGCGGCATAGGGGATTAAACCTCCATGCAATGCGATTCCGTTGGAGATCGCTGTCATGCCGAACTCTCGAACCCCGAAGTACAGATAATTTCCGTTGGCGTCACTACCTGTAATTGCCTTCGAACGATTAAAGTAGGTCAAGTTAGATCCTGTCAGGTCAGCTGATCCTCCGATCAATTCTGGAAGTTCTGAGCCAAACGAATTTAATGCAACTTTCGATGACTGACGGGTCGCAAGTGGTTTTGCGTTCTTACCAATCTCATGGATCATCTGAGAACTATGTTCTTCCCAGTTCGAAGGCAGCCGCCCTTCGACCCGACGCATGAATTCCTCTGCCAATTCCGGATACTCTAGCCGATACGCTTGAAATCGTTGTTCCCACTCCACTTCCGCTCGAGCACCTTTGGAACTCCCATCGAAAGCATCATAAATGAACTTAGGAATTTCAAATTTTTCGTATTTCCAACCGAGATTTTCCCGCACTAGTTGAATTTCTGCGAAACCAAGTGGCGTACCGTGTACTGAAGCAGTAGCTTGCTTGTTTGGAGCCCCCCATCCAATTAATGTCTTACAACAGATCAGACTAGGCTTATTGGATTCGTGTTGTGCAGCTTCTATTGCCTCTCGAATTTGTTGAGGATCATGCCCATCTACATCGGGAACGACATGCCAACCGTAGGAAAGAAATCTTTGAGGAATGTCTTCAGTAAACCAGCCCGATACCTCCCCATCTATGGAGATGTTATTGTCATCGTAAATCACGATCAATTTATTCAGTTGGTGAGTTCCTGCAAACGAAGCTGCTTCATGGGAGATACCCTCCATCAAACAACCGTCACCGGTAAATACATAGGTATAGTGATCCACTATCTCGTGCCCAGGTCGATTGAATTGAGCCGCCAAGACCTTTTCTGCAAGCGCAAAACCGACTGCATTTGCTAAACCTTGAGCCAGCGGCCCTGTCGTAGTCTCAACTCCAGGTGTTACACCGTATTCTGGATGACCAGGCGTTTTAGAGTGTAGTTGTCGAAATTGTCGTATTTCATCGAGAGGAAGATCGTATCCTGAAAGATGTAACATGGCATAAATCAGCATCGAACCATGACCGTTTGACAAAACGAATCGGTCTCGATCAATCCAATTTGGGTTTTTGGGATTGTGCTTTAAAAAATCATTCCACAACACTTCTGCGATATCGGCCATGCCCATCGGCATTCCGGGATGCCCGGAATTTGCTTCTTGAACAGCGTCCATCGAAAGTACTCGAATCGCATTTGCTTTTTCTCGTCGAGTAGGCGAGCTTGATTGGTGCATAGGCTTTATTGGCGCTTAGTTTGATTCCAAATTAAAATTATTTCAAGAAATTGAAGGATTTATAACAACAAAAACCAGCTCAATGCTGGTCCAAGATTCTTTCGCAAAACTTCTACACTTCAAGTATATAGTTTACCTGAAAATTTGGGTTTCCATGCCCATTGTTTTGGTATGAATAGCCTCTTGGATTAGAAATTACGCGCGTGGAACCAATCCAGTAATCGACGGATTCGTGAGTGTGTCCGTGGATCCAGAGTTTTGCGCCACTTCGTTCAATCAATTCATCCATTGCTGAGGCGTAGGCGGCAGACCACTCGTGTCTGATGCGTTCATACTTTAAAGAAGCACGAGACGGTGCGTGATGAGTCACCACGATAGTCTTCGTTTTATCCGCCACCGGTTCACTGAATTGCGTTTCAAGGTATGCGCGCGATTCGAGATGAAAATTGAATGTATCACGCGGTCGCAACTTTTTTTTGTTCCAATAAATCAAACGGTAGTCATTCATCAATCTAGCAAATCGACGAATAGCGAGATTTGCATCTCCGTTTAGAGCAAAATCGGTCCAAAGTGTTGAACACAAAAAACGCACCTGATTCAATTGAACGGACTGATTTTCACAAAAATGAACGTTCGAACCATTTGCTTCGTGTCGAAGACTTTGAAATACGGCCTCGATTTCACCGTGATAAAACTCATGGTTACCGCAAATATAGATAACGGGAAGCTGAGAAAACACTCTCTTCGCCCATTTGATTCCTTCACATCCGAGGTGAATGTCACCTGCGAGAATAACTGCGTCGTAACCAGTTTTCGGCACCTCAAGCGCCGAAAATTCAAGGTGTAGATCGGAATAGATAAGTAGCTTCATTTGCGTTTGCTAGGCACCATTCATCAAGTTTGATGTAAGGAATACCCCTTCATTCAATTGAGTATAGAGGATTGCATTCTGCAGAGTTCCATCCGAGCGCGATTTATCGATAGATGAGTCGCAGGCTATTCGAGCAAATACAAAAATTTTTTTCATCAATATAATTTAAACTGATATCAAACTAAATTTCTGTTTCTCGAAATATGACTTGGTTAACCAATCAGTTTTTGATCGCAATGCCATTTTTGACCGATTCTCTGTTTGAAAAAACAGTTGTTTTGGTTTGTCAACACGACGAAGATGGTGCATTGGGGATCGTTGTTAACAAAACAACTGGGCTTTTTCTGGAAGATATCTTGACAGAACTGAATTTGCAATACGAATCCGTACCCAGTTTGAGATCTCCTGTGTTTTACGGTGGACCGGTTCAGATGCAAAGAGGATTGATTCTTCACGATTCGAAAAGGTCTTGGGCGGCGACCATTCCAATTGGCAATCATTTGGGCTTGACGATGTCAAAAGACGTGCTAGAAGATATTTCTGTCAACAGAGGACCGGAATTGTGCTTGCCAGTGCTTGGTTTTTCTGGATGGGGAAGTCAACAACTAGAACAAGAAATGCGCGACAACTACTGGCTTTCAACTCCTGTCGATAATTCCATAATATTTGACACTCCGATCAATGAAAGGTGGCAAAAAGCTGCTTCTATCGTCGGAATTGATATCACCTCGATGTCAGGTTTTACAGGGAACGCATAGATTTGAGATTAGCCCTAGTTTGGCATTGATTAAGTTTGAATGTCTATTCCCAGCCCCAAAGATGAGGAAGTCGTAATTGGCATTGATTATGGACTCCGCCGCATTGGCATCGCGGTGGGCAATTCATTCTTTAAATCCGCTCAAGGTCTCGGGGTAGTCGAGGCTTTTGATGGCCGTCCCAATGAACACCAGATTGAGGAGTATGTCGACAGCTGGCAACCCACCAAGTTTGTTGTAGGGATGCCGGTTACAGCGGACATGAATGAAATACTCCTACATCGTAAGATCAAAAATTTCAGTAGATGGCTAAACAACAAATTTGAAATACCCGTCGAATTCGTCAACGAGAGCTTCAGCTCGATCGAAGCCGACTATCGCATGGCCAGTGCTGACACCACAATCAAGAGAAAAGATAAGAAGAACATGCGTAATCAGTTGGCTGCTGAAATAATTTTAGAAACCTATTTTTCTTCCGATTGCGAGTAGGATGAGCGACGACAAGGCCCAATGTATTCCTCTGGATACTCCAGAAGTTCTGCCAATCGAAGCTGTTCTGCAAAAGATGACAGAACTCATGCAGCCATTGCTCAAGAAAAATCCAATAATGGTTGCAATTCAGACTGGAGGGGTGTGGATTACGGAAAAACTACATGAATCACTCAAGATGGAGGAGCCCTTCGGCACTTTAGATATTTCCTTTTACCGCGATGATTTCAGCCAAATCGCAGTACATCCACAGGTTCATGGTTCCGTCTTACCGGTTGAAATTGATGATCGCCACATCATTGTCGTCGATGATGTTTTACATACTGGCCGAACTGCTCGAGCAGCACTAAATGAATTGTTCGCTTGGGGCAGACCTGCTTCAGTCGGATTGGCTGTCTTGTTGGATCGCGGGAATCGGCAGTTGCCGCTTTGCGCTGACATTGTCGGTCATCGTATGTCACTTGAAAATGATCGATTCGTGAAAGTTACGGCGAATGGCCAGATTACATACTCTAACTTCTCACCGAATTAGTTCTTGTTCTTATGAGTTCGGACATTCAAATTGATGAGAATGGAAATCTACAACACCTTATCTCGCTAGAACCACTAACTCGAAATTTAATCCTCGAACTTCTCGAGGAAGCCGAGTCCTATATTGATTTCGCAACTCGTGACATTCAGAAAGTTCCATTGCTAAGAGGAAAGACGATCGTTAATTTGTTCTTTGAACCGAGTACAAGAACCCAGACAACATTTGAAATCGCTGCAAAACGGTTATCCGCAGATGTAATCAACATGCGATCTAGCTCGTTGTCAACGTCGAAGGGCGAAACGATTTTAGACACGGTTAAAACACTGCAAGCAATGCACGTGGACCTGTTCGTCGTACGTCATTCATGCAGTGGAGCGGCCACGTTACTTGCTCATCACGCACCAAAGCCAATTCATATCGTCAACGCTGGAGATGGTCGGCATTCTCATCCAACGCAAGCTCTTCTAGATATGCTAACCATTCGTCAATATAAGAAAGATTTCAGCAGTTTGACCGTGGCCATCGTCGGCGACATGCTGCATTCTCGAGTTGCACGATCAGACATTACTGCCTTACGAAAATTAGGGGCGAGAGAAATTCGATTAATTTCACCAAAAACATTGATCCCGACCGGGATTGAAACTCTAGGTGTGAAAATTTTCACCGATATGGACAAGGGGCTGAAAGACGTGGACATCATCATTATGTTACGTCTACAAATCGAAAGAATGGATGGTCAACTCATTCCCAGCCGACGTGAATATTTTCAGTGTTATGGTTTGACCCCAAAACGCGTTTCTTTAGCCAAATCAGACGTACTAGTCATGCACCCTGGGCCAATGAACCGAGGGCTCGAAATTGCGACATCCGTTGCTGACGGGAGGCATTCAGTAATTCTGCCGCAGGTATCGAATGGCATAGCTGTGCGAATGGCTGTCATTGCAAGAATCATGGGTAGTCATCGAAAACAACGAAGGGTGAATCAATCATAACTACAGTAATTCGTGGTGGCAGGGTAATCGACCCCTCGGTTGGCCGAGACGAAGTCACTGATCTTTTCTTTTCTGATAATAAAATACTACCTTCAGGAACGGCTGTTGATTTACATGTAACGAAAGAAATTGATGCAACTGGCCTTATCGTTTGCCCAGGATTGATTGATATCAATACGAAAATGGGTGAACCTAGTTCTGAACAGAAATCTACGATGAAAACCGAGTCGAAAGCTGCGATTGCTGGTGGCGTAACGACAGCCTGCATACAGCCTGACACTGAGCCAGTTGTCGATACAGCTGCGATGGCACATATGATCCGTAGAAACGCTCAGCAACACAGTGGCATTCGAATTGTTCCAATTGGTGCTTTAACACAGGGCTTGGCCGGTGATTCACTGACGGATATGGCGGCGCTGAAAGAGGCGGGCTGTGTGGGTGTAAGTAATGCTAGAACAGCGATCAGTAACACACTCTTGATGCGTCGAGCCATGCAGTACGCAGCGACTTTCGATATCACCGTTTTTATTCAATCCCATGATCCATGGCTAACCGGTAATGGCTGTGTCCACGAAGGTGAGTTAAGCACTCGCCTTGGTCTACCAGCCATTCCTGAAGCCGCAGAAACGGTTGCGGTGGCACGCGATTTGGCTTTGGTTGAAACTACTGGTGTCCGTGCTCACTTCAATCAGCTGTCTTGTGCACGTTCCGTCGACATGATTAGGGAAATGAGAACTCGAGGCTTGAAGGTGACTGCAGATGTCGCCATACACAATCTTTTACTCACTGAATTTGCTGTTGACGATTTTAATGCTTTGTGTCATGTCTTGCCTCCTCTAAGAAGTAAGCTTGACCGGGAAGGACTACGACGAGGTCTCCTAGATCAGACCATTTCCGTCATTTGCTCGGACCATTCGCCTTGCGGAATTGACGATAAACTTGCGCCTTTTTCAGAAACTGCAGCGGGAATCTCTGGGCTCGAGACACTACTGCCTCTAAGCTTAAAATTGGTCGATGAAGGAGTGCTGGAACTTCCACAAGCGATTGCTTGCCTAACTCGTAATCCAGCACGAGTTTTGCAAGTTAATGGCGGGACTCTAAAAGGCGGCTCACCCGCCGACATTTGCATCTTCGATCCGAATCAAAGTTGGAACTTTAGACCAAAAAAAATGCTAAGCGATGGAAAAAACAATCCTTTCGGTGGTTGGCAATTACGCGGAAAAGTAATGTATACAATTGTTGATGGAGTCATTCATTCTCGTTCAACTTAGAGGCTCGGCAAAGTCGTAAATTCGATCCTCTGCGAGCTTCTGTAAATCGACTCGATTTAATGGAAATAAGGTATTCGGTGTTCCGGCCGCCGCCCAAACCTGATCATGCTTGAAAAGGTCAGCGTCGAAAATGACTTGTACATCCGAAGCTAATCCAGCAGGTGCAACTCCACCAATCGAAAAGCCAGTTTTTTCTCGTACAAAATTTGCATTTGCTATGTTGATTTTTTCACCAATAATTTCTGAAACTCGATCGATGCGTACACGATTACTACCACTTGTAACTGCCAAAATTGGACGTTCATTGGCGGTTTTGAAGACAATTGATTTTGCAATTTGAGACAGCGAACAATCGAGTGTAGCTGCAGCTTGTGCCGATGTCCTTGTTTCGTGATCCAAGAATTTAATGTCACATTGAATGTCTATCTTCGCTAGTGCAGCAAAGACTCGCATATTTGTTGTTTTCATTTTCATAGTTTGATTCTTTTGAGCATCTACGAATTTACCATTCAAACAAAATTGCTGTTAGAATACACAAAATTTTCGACTTTTGTCATTAAGTTAAAAAAATGAATACAGTTGATTTAAGCGCAAATTACCAAAATGTAATGACACGAATCCGACAAGCGGAGATCAGCGCAGGACGTAGCCCTGGATCAGTAGAACTCGTTGCCGTTGGCAAACTCCATCCTGCAACTTCCATTCGCTCTCTTGCAGGACTAGGCCAATTGGCTTTTGCCGAAAATTTCGTACAAGAGGCGATTCAAAAACAAAATAATCTCAATAATTTAGATATCGATTGGCATTTTATAGGAAGCATTCAAAGCAATAAGTCACGCTTGATTGCCAATAATTTTTCTTGGGTACACAGTGTTGAACGCTACAAAATTGCAAAACGTCTGAGCGATCAGCGGCCCACACAATTCGATCCACTCAATATTTGTCTTCAAGTTAATTTACAGCAAGAACAAACCAAATCTGGAATTCCAGAGTGCGAAATTTTACCTCTATTAGAGCAAATTATCGAATTGGCAGGAATCAGGGTTCGCGGACTGATGATTGTGCCAAAGCCAGTAACAAACCCTGAAGATCAGCGTCCTACCTTCGCACGACTTCGGAATATTTTCGAAGATCTGAATGCACGAGGCTATTCGATGGATACGTTGTCGATGGGTATGACAGATGATATGGGGCCGGCTATCGCCGAGGGTTCGACACATGTTCGAATTGGAACTGCACTTTTTGGGCCAAGACCCAAGAAGAATTTCTAATTTTTTTCTAGCTATTTCAATTCATTGCAGAAATTGAGTCGTCAGACAAAGTAAAATAGAAAAATTCCAAATCAAAGCTACTTTCTTCCGTTTTACTGATGCCTCCGTCTGACTATATTGATAACTCTTGCGAATCTATTGGATTCATCGGAGGTGGAAATATGGCGAAGAGCTTAGTCGGAGGCTTGGTTTCGAACGGCTTTTCACCGTCGTCGATACTAGTCTACGACCCACTACACGAAGCGACAAACTATATGGTGGATCACTTTGGCGTACAGGTCACCAGTAGCAATGAAGAAACTATCTCCAAGTCAAAAAACGTGGTGCTTGCAGTGAAACCTCAGGTGATGCGCAAGGTCCTTGAACCCGAAATCGCTGTTCTTCAAGAGTTTCGACCTTTACTTATTTCCATTGCAGCAGGCGTACAAATAAAAGACTTGGATCATTGGTCAGGCGGCAATTTGAGCATTATTCGAGTTATGCCGAATACTCCCTCTCTGATACAAAAAGGGGTTTCTGCACTTTATCCAAATTCAATTGTTTCAAAACAGCAACTACGATTTGCTGAAGATGTATTATCCGCTGTTGGGCAAACTGTGCTAGTTAGTTGCGAATCGGATTTGGATTCAGTCACCGCTTTGTCCGGAAGCGGTCCAGCTTATGTATTTTACTTTATCGAAGCGATGGAGCAAGCCGCTCAGAAGCTGGGAATCGACAGCAATATCGCCAATGTTCTAGTTACCGAAACTGCCGTAGGATCGACGTTACTTGCTGCTCAAAGCAGAGAGTCAGCCGCCGAACTTCGGGCGCGCGTTACTTCACCTGGTGGAACAACAGAAGCAGCATTACGTGTACTTGAAAATGCGAACGTGAAGCATTATTTGGTAGAAGCGATCATCGCCGCGCAACAACGTTCGGTTGAAATGTCCAAATCATAAGATGCCAACAAATACTTTCTAAATTGACAATACCCATTTCCGTGCAATATCTCCACACTATAGTCAAATTATTTGCTGTGCTCGCGGTCGCGCGCGCACTGCTGCAGTATCTTAATGCAGATTTCAACAATGTTGTTTCACAGTTCATTTTTCGTGTTACTGTTCTTCCCATCAAAGTCTTACGAGTGTTTGTTCCGCGTGTTGGAGGCAAGGACCTATTGTCACCTCTGGTCTTGGCTCTTTTAATTACGAGCCTTGAGAGATACCTTTATTTCAAGGGAATCGGTACTGACGCTCAAGTGCTCGGCTTGATCGTGCTAACTTTTTCGAAGGTTATCGAGTATGCACTCGGGCTGATGGTCGTTGCAATTATAGGTGTCGTAATATTTAGTTGGATATCGACTTCAAGTCGATTCACCGGAATTTATCGGTTAGTGATAACGCTGACACAACCACTTATGGTACCGATCGGCCGCTTTTTCCCAGCCCAGTTTGGAGGGTTGGACTTCACGCCCATTATTGCTCTTTTGCTACTTGAACTGACGGAATGGATCGCTGTTGGTATATTGGAATCTGTCGGGTATGGTATGATTCTCTGACTACTCCTGCAATCAAGTCTTCAATCATCGCACAAAACTGATACAGATGTCTTCTGCAACGCAAACTTCAACCAACTCCAGTTGGATTCAATCTTTTAAAGGAATCACCAATCCAAGGGCGATATGTATGTTGTTCTTGGGATTTTCAGCAGGATTGCCCTTGTTATTGGTGTTTGGTACCCTATCGGTTTGGTTACGAGAAGCAGGAATTGAGCGCGCTACAGTAACCTTCGTTAGTTGGGCTGCTTTGGGCTATTCGTTCAAGTTCGTCTGGGCACCCATTGTTGATAGGCTTCCTGTCCCGTACTTGACAGGAAGATTTGGACGTCGCCGGGCCTGGCTGTTGGTTTCACAATTTGCCGTCATGTTCGCGTTGATGTGGACATCCTTATTTGATCCACAGACCGATTTGCTTACATTGACTGTGGTCGGGGCAATTTTGATTGGTTTTACATCCGCGACACAGGATATTGTCATAGACGCTTATCGCATCGAGTCAGCACCTCCCGAACTACAAGGCATGCTATCGGCGACCTATATCATAGGTTACCGCATTGGTATGGTTGTCGCCGGTGCCGGAGCACTATGGTTAGCGGAGTTTATCGGTGGTAACCACTATAGTTATCGTGCGTGGTCTTTGGTCTATCAGCTGATGGCCTGCTTTATGCTGGTCGGTGTGGTAACTACACTACTTAATCCAGAGCCGAAAACCGAAGAGAATTCTCATAGTTCTTTTTCCACTACATCGGACTACTTACGATTCTTCTTGGTATTTGCGTTAGCAGTCATTGCTTTTGCATCTGGATTTTTGCTTACCGCCGATATCGCAGCTTCTTTGAAGTCTACGCTAATCAACTACATGGGATTCAACAAAGTTGCTTCGGGCTTTTTTACAGAATCCCTACGAACTTTGTGTTCGATTTCACTCGCAGCTTTGGTCGCTTGGGCTTTGGTTTCACTAAAACTAGTGCACGCTGATCACATTCGAGAAACATATGTAAATCCAGTTGCGGAGTTCTTTGTTCGCTACGGGCGAGTCGCTCTGATTATTCTTCTACTAGTGTGCATTTACCGAATTTCTGATATTGTGCTCGGAATCGTCGCGAACGTGTTCTATCTTGATATGGGATTTACGAAATCTCAGATTGCACAGTACTCAAAATTTTGGGGATTAATGGCTTCTATCGCGGGCGGACTACTAGGGGGCGTACTCGCGCTTCGATACGGCGTTATTCGTGCTCTACTGCTTGGCGCAATTCTCGCTCCTTTATCCAATCTTCTATTTTTAATGTTGGTTGGTAATCCCGTAACTCAAATGTTGCTCTTTGTCGTGGTTCTAGATAGTTTAAGTGCAGGAGTGGCTTCAGCGGCATTTGTAGCGTATTTATCAAGCCTCACCAACATCCGATTTACCGCAATGCAATACGCAATCTTTACATCGATTATGTTGTTGTTTCCGAAACTCATCGCTGGATATTCGGGTACGATCGTTGACGGTTTGGGGTACGAAATATTCTTCGTGATCACTGCTGCTATCGGTATCCCTGTTATCGCTGTCGTATTTTGGGTGCAACGACTTAGCTTACATGACCAATAAACCGAGCGTCACATCACAGCTGGAACATAAAGAAGACAATTACAGCATCTTTTAGTGGATTGAATAATCGTATTCAATGATTAGAGGTGCATGATCGGAAAATTTTTCTTCCCGATAAATTTCCACTGAAGTAATTGTATTTCTTAAATTTTCGGTGACTAGTTGGTAATCTAGACGCCATCCTACATTCCTTTCAAAAGCAGCGGCTCGATATGACCACCAGGTGTACTGACCTGGTCGAGTATCCAAAACACGAAAGGCATCAACAAAACCCGCTTTTTCAATCAACCAATCCATCCATTCACGTTCCTGTGGCAAGAATCCGGATGATTTACGATTGCTTTTCCAATTTCGAAGATCAACCGGCTTGTGTGCGATGTTAATATCACCACAAATGATGTAATCTCGATCCTCTTCTAAGAACCCCTTCAACACTGGTTTCAATCGCCCCAGAATCATCTCTTTGAAATTTTGACGTTTTTCAGAGCTACTGCCTGACGGAAGATAAACTGAAATGATTGAAATGTTGTTGAAATCAATCCGAACACACCGCCCTTCTGAATCAAAATCCTCCCAGCCTAGTCCTAAAAAACTTTGCTTCGGCTTATGCCTTGAATAGATTGCGGTTCCGCTATATCCTTTCTTTTCAGCGAAATGAAAGTATGTTTGAAAATTATCTGGCTCGGTCATTCGCTTTGTCAGCTGGCCAGCTTGAGCCTTCAGCTCCTGTATACAGACAAAGTCGGCGTCTTTTTGAGATAGCCAGTCATAAAATCCTTTGCGTGCGGCCGCTCGAATCCCATTTGCATTGAATGTCACTACTTTCATATTTCAACAAGAATGATTAATCGGTTCTAGAAATTTGACTCCATCTATGAAGAATAATAAAGACTTAAAACAGAGAATTCATGATTTTACTCTCAATCTGCTGAGATGGGATCAAATCGACTCGAGTCGTCAGCTGCCGTGGGTTTTTGAAACGGACCCCTATCGGATTTGGGTTTCAGAAGTCATGCTACAACAAACACGTGCACAAACCGTCATACCGTACTACCACCGTTTCATTCAGAAGCTACCCGATATCCAAAGTTTGGCTAACGCGTCAGTAGATCAGGTACTTTCTTTATGGTCTGGACTCGGATATTACGCTCGAGCCAGAAATCTCCACCGAGCAGCAAAAATGATTCAGCAAGAACATAACGGAATTCTACCAACAAATTTCAAAGACATCCATGCTTTACCCGGAATCGGTAAGTCTACTGCTGGCGCTATCTGTGCACTTGCTTATGGTTTGAGAACTCCGATATTAGACGGTAACGCAAGTCGCGTATATTGTAGATTTCACTGTATTGATGATCTTTCAGATTCCGCAAGAAAACGTAAACTATGGCAACTCGCGGACCTACACACGCCGCGCCATGAGTGTAAAAAATACACTCAATCAATTATGGATCTCGGGGCAACCATTTGTTTACCCAAGAATCCAACTTGCAATTTATGTCCAGTCAATTCAATGTGTTGCGCACGTAGAAAAAAGCTTGTCAAGGTTTTACCGCTGAAAAATAGAAAAATAGTTCGCAATTCAAAAACTATATCGATGTTGATCATATTGAACGCAAATGGTGAGGTTCTATTAGAACGTCGACCTGAGCAAGGAATTTGGGGAGGACTATGGAGCTTTCCAGAGTACTCGGGCCAGCTCAATGAGCTCGCAGCTTGGTTAGAAAATAATTTTTCATTTCGTGTAATAAGTCTAGATTCTTGGTCACCCATTCGGCATGCATTGACTCACTTTACAATGGTTATTACCCCGATTCTTATAAATGTAAGGCAGCTAAATAAGAATTTGGAAGATCAAAACCATGGCCGATTTTTCACTATCGATGAGGCATTGGGTCTAGGACTGCCAGCACCAGTGTCTACTCTACTCGGCAAAATAAGAGGTTTAACGAAATAAAAAGGCGTATGCTGAGCCTGTCTTTCATTTGTTGCTGACTATGAAGTTGAACAATGTAAAATCTCAGAAATTCAGTAACAACATAATTGAAATCTCATGTCAAAAACCGTTCACTGCATTGTTTTAGGCAAGGAATTGCCGGCTTTGCCAATGCAACCCATTCCAGGTAAACTTGGAGTTAAAATCGTCGAGAATGTATCACTAGAGGCTTGGAAAAATTGGCTAGGACATCAAACGATGTTGATCAACGAGAAACGACTAAGTTTAGGGAAAGCAGAAGATAGAAAATATTTAACCGAACAGATGGAAAATTATCTATTTGGCGGTGAGGTTGAACAACCTCAAGGATATACACCCCCTAGTTCATGATTTATCCAATTTCATTTCCTATCTGTCAAAACAGATACACCAAAAGAAAGTACCCGAGTATCAAAGTTCCTGCCACCACATTTTGTTGATTCTGCACTCAAAACTCTGAAATGATCGGAATCATCATGCTGGATACAAAGTTTCCTCGGTTTTTCGGGGATATCGGTAATCCTGCATCATTTCGTGATCCTCCTAAATATCTTTGCGTCTGTGGAGCGACCGTAGATACTATCGTCACCTCAGCCACAGTGGAAGACAGTTTAGTGCAATCGACCATTCAAGCGGCTCAGCTTTTGCAAGAAGACAATGTCGATGTAATCGGCACGAGCTGTGGATTTTTTTCCTCAATCCAAAAACAAGTTCAGGAGGCCATTTCCGTACCATTTATTAGCTCTTCTTTGATCTTGATACCATTTCTGAAAACCATATTCGGGACAGATGCCAAGATTGGCGTACTGACTTTCGATGAAAGAAAATTGGGATCTTCGCACCTTAACAGTGAATCAAGAAGCCAACTTTTTGTTCATGGATTGGATCCAGACGGAGAACTGTTCAACTGTGTGGCGAGCAATCGTATGGAAATGAACAAATCACTGGCAGAAAAAGATGCAATAGCTGTTGCTGAGCGTTGTATCCGAGCAAACCCGGATGTTGAAGTCTTGCTTTTGGAGTGTACCAACCTTTCACCGTGGAAAAATCGGATGAAAAGTGAATTCAGTTTACCTATTTTTGATTTAGTTGACGCTCTAGAATGGGTGGATCGCGCGTGTACGCTTGACTGATTCCCCGTTTCGGATCAAAACTCATTGGAGTTTCTTGATTCAATTTAAGTTAACGCAGTTCAGGCTAGAGCGTCTCTAGTTTCGCGCTCTCATCACCTCTGGTAAGTAGGTCGCGATTTCAGGAAATAGTGAAAGAATCACGATCGCCAGAATCATAATGAGAAACATAGGGATCGCAGCACGCGCAATAAATGCCATATCTTTATCCGTCATGCTCTGCAATACAAAAAGATTGAATCCGACCGGCGGTGTGATTTGTGCCATTTCTACGACAATCATCAAGAATACTCCAAACCAAATCATGTCAAAGCCTGCTTGTCTGACCAAAGGTTCAATGACTGCCATCGTCAAAACAACCGATGAAATCCCATCTAAAAAGCAACCAAGAATGATGTAGAAGACCATGAGGGCTAAAATCAATATCCAAGGAGTTAGTTCCAAGGTGCCAATCCACTCCGCCAGAGTTCTAGGAAGTCCAGTAAATCCCATGGCTAAAGAAAGAAAGGTGGAACCAGCCAAAATAAATGCAATCATCGCAGAGGTGCGCGTAGCCCCCAACAATGATTCGCGGAAAGATTCCAAAGTCAGAGAACCTTGAATTCCAGATATGAGCAATGCCCCAAGAACACCTAGTACAGCGGCTTCAGTCGCGGTTGCGATTCCCATGTATATCGAACCCATAACTCCTGATATTAGAAGTACAACAGGGATAAGCTGAAACACATCAGAAATGGTACCAGTCTCTGCGCTGGTACTGCTTTTTTCTCGTTTGCCTTTGACTAGGCCCCAGATCGCAACATAGCCCATAAATAAACAGGCTAGCATTAGGCCTGGTAAAACACCAGCGACAAACAGTTGGGCGATTGATTCATTGACAGTTATCCCGTAGATAATCAAGGTTATAGAAGGTGGAATCAGCAACCCCAAGGTGCCGGCGCCCGCCAAAGTTCCGATAATCATTTTTTCCGGATATTCTCGTTGACGAAGTTGGGGAATCGACATTTTCCCAACAGTTGCAACTGTAGCTGCGGAAGAACCTGAAATCGCTGCGAAAATAGTACAACCAGCGATATTGACATGCAGTAGACCACCGGGAAATCGACGCAAAATTGGCGACAGACCACGAAATAGATTTTCGGACATTTTAGTACGAAATAAAATTTCTCCCATCCATATGAACAACGGCAATGCAGTCAAGGTCCAGCTGGACGCTGCTCCCCACATCGTCGTTGCCATTGCATCTCCTACCGGTCGAGTGGTAAACAACATCATTCCAATTGCAGCGACACCGATCAAGCTAATGGCAACCCAAACTCCCGTCCCAAGAAACAAAAACAGAATGAATAAGAAAATAAGAGTTAAAGCAATCTCGTCCACAACAAAATTAGCGAGGTTTGTAGTCTTTGGTAAGGATGCACTTCAAAAAGTGATGAAATACTGCGATTGCTAGCAAAATGGAGCCAATCAATACTAGTAATTGCGGCTTCCACAGCAAAATAGCATCTGCTCCCTCGCTGTACTCCTCGAATTTCCAGGAGAAATAAGTCAGTCTAGCCATATACCAGGCTAGAAAAATTGAAACTATCGTAGCTATACCCAAGCACCAATACTCAGCGAACTGACGCGCATTGGGAGCTAATCTACTGATTAGAATTTCAACTCGAATATGTCCACTTTCATGGAAAGTATAAGCAAGAGCTAAAAAACTTGCGGCAGCCATGCTGTAGCCTGAGTATTCAGCCAAACCTGGCACATACACAGAGGACAGACGAGCAACAATACTAAGGGTTACGAGCACTGCAATCAGAATCATGCAAACCGCAGCCGCGTAACCGCAATAACGATAGATTGTGTTAAGTGTTTGGTCTACTCGATGCAAAATATGCGTCATAAGAAAAGAAGGTAGGCAAGATTAGCTTGCGTACCCAAATCTCAGATTTACATCGCGTGATAAGCGTCGATTACAGCTTGACCTTCTGCTCCAGCACGATCTAGCCATTCTTTCATCATGACTTCACCGATTCTTTTGAAATCAGCAGAGAGTTGTGCACTTGGAAGATCTACGCTCATCCCGTTTGCAGCCAACTGCTCTTTATACCAATTGGCTAGGCTTTCCGCTTTTGCCCAACCAGCCGCTTCAGCGTTAGCCGCTGCATCCATGACAATTTGTTGGGTCGCGGCATCAAGACTTGCCCAGGATTCGTTGTTAACAATGACCATATTCTTAGGCAGCCAGGCTTGTACATCGTACCAATAATCTACATACTCCCAAAGTTTTCTGTCATATCCGGTTGAACCCGAAGAAATCATACTCTCAGCTTGTCCTGTAGCGAAGGCTTGAGACAGTTCGGCGGCTTCAATTTTTGTCGGGATCGCGCCAATCAACTCGGCGAGTCTCGCTGTTGCTGCATTGTAAGCACGAAACTTAACATCGTTCAAATCGGCAGCGCTGTTGACTGGAGTCTTGTTATATAAACCTTGAGGTGGCCACGGTATAGCATATAACAAAGTGACGCCCTTTTGATTTAGGACTTCTTGCATGGCGGGCTTGGAAGCTTGATAGAGCTTCATTGCGTTTTCGAAGCTCGTCGCTAGAAATGGTAATGCATCGATCTCGAAAATCGGGTGTTCATTTCCCAATGCAGAAATTAGTCTTTCGCCAATTGGTGCTTGGCCTGTTCGAACCGCTCGAAAGATTTCACCCCCTTTATAGAGTGAACCACTCGGGTGAGTGACCACTTCTAACGCACCACCAGTCGCTTTCGTAACAGCTTCTGCAAAAGCAGCGGCATTTTCGGAGTGGTAATTCGTAGCAGAGTAAGCAAGTGGCATGTCCCATTTTTCAGCGTAAGCAGTGTTTGCAACCAAACTTAGTGCCACAACTAAAGACAACATAAACTTTTTAATCATTTGTATCCACCATTAAAATTTAGTGTTGAAAAGTTTGAATCATTATCCAACAAAGAACAGATTTCAAATATAAATTTCGCTAACTTTGTGAGTAATCAAGTTAATCTGTGTGATGACAAGTTGAGGTATTAAATCCCAATGCCCGAAGTTCAAGGTCTAACGAACACCAACGAGTTTTATAGTAGTCACTATTTCTCAGTCATCTTTCCGAATAAGCTGGATGCGACTATTCGAAAGTGGAACAAAGAAGTTGAACAAACAGAGACGGGTGTCAAGGCAACGCAACTGGTTGAAGAAATTCGAAAGTTAGCGCCAGCTTACCGAAAATTTCTACACAAGTTCATGCAAACTGAACGAAGCCAAACTGAGCGTTGGGCACTGCAGCGTGATTGGTATTGTGAATTGTTGAGCAAGTTCGGCTATGGATGTTTTCCTCAAACTTTGTCTGTTGACGGTGTTGAAGTTCCTATTTTTCATAAAGAAGTTGACGAAAATGGTTATGACCGTTTTTTAATTCTAGCGACCTTCGATACGGACGCCAGTGACGAGGATCCATTGTCCTTGAGACCTCATGAAGTTCAGTTCGAACCAGATCCACTATTTGCAGAGGATTTGCTTGATTGGTCCTGGCAGCGCGTGATCGATGAGCATATTTTCTCGCAAGTTCATCCGCCGCGATGGGTGTTACATTTGTCGTACTCGCAGATGATATTGATTGACCGTACAAAATGGCCGATGCAGCAATATCTGAGATTTGATCTAACTGAAATCTTCGATCGACTAGAACGATACGCGTTGGCTGCGATGGTGTTAATGTTGCACCCGAAAGGGATTGGTTTGAGACAGGCTTCAAGTGGTTTTCTGGATGGTTTGGAACAAGATAGTCATCGTCATGCTTATAGCGTGTCGACCGATTTGAAGTATGCCATGCGCGAGGCAATTGAATTGATTGGCAATGAAGCGATTTGGTATTTGCAACGCGAGGGAAAGCTAGGTCAACAGGATGATCGGCTCGCCACGGAACTAAGTCGTGAAAGTCTGCGCTACCTGTATCGTTTGTTGTTTTTGCTGTATCTAGAAGCCCGCCCGAACTTAGGCTATGTGCCGATGAATTCAGAAACTTTTGTCAGTGGGTATAGTTTAGAAAGTTTGCGCGAGTTAGAAATGGTTCAGTTGACCACAGAACGTTCTCGCAACGGCTATTTTCTACATGAAAGTATCGAGCAATTGTTCCGCTTGGTGCGTGAAGGACTTCAGCCAAGTACTGAGCACCAAGAGGATTTACATGCCGATGCAGAATCGTTCCAGATTCGTGCTGTGGATGACAAATTATTTGCTCGTCAGTCCTTAGAAATTCTCAGCGAAGTGAAGTTTCGCAATTTCATCTTACAAAGAGTCATTCGCCTGTTATCGCTGACGCGCCCTGGAAGTAAAGTGCACAAGAAACGAGGTCGCATTTCGTATTCACATTTGGGGATCAACCAGTTGGGGTCAGTGTATGAAACCTTACTTCCATACCGAGGGTTTTTCGCCAAGGAGCACTTGTATGAAGTGTGCCGAAAAAACGTCAGCCCTGACATCTTAGATGTTGCGCACTTGGTAAATGTGGATGATTTAAAAGACTATGAGGAAGACGAACGTGTATATGAAGATAAGAAGAAAACAGTTTTACGAAAGTATTCAAAAGGACAATTTATCTATCGATTGGCCGGTCGAGAAAGAACCAGTAGTGGTAGTTTTTATACTCCTGAATCACTGGCCCAGTGTGTCGTGAAATATAGCTTGAAAGAAGTAATTCGCGAGGACATGACGGCTGCGGAAATATTGAAGCTGACGGTATGTGAACCGGCCATGGGTTCTGCGGCGTTTCTCAATGAAGCGGTCAATCAATTGGCTGAAGCCTATCTTACGCGACGCCAACGCGAACGAAAGCTCAAAATCGAGCGCAAAGACTATGTTGATGAACTACAGAAAGTCAAACGTTACATCACCGACCGAAACGTATTTGGAGTCGATTTAAATCCAGTCGCCACCGAGTTAGGTGAGTTATCGATGCGTCTTAATTGTATGTATCAAGATGGACAGTCACCGTGGTTTGGTTTTCAAGTTTATTGTGGAAATTCCCTGGTAGGGGCGCGTCGGGAGTTTTTTCGAACAACTGAACTTGCAAAGAAGAATTGGTACAACAAGACTTCATTTCGAGTCGATGCAGGCCGCTCTGAAGCTCTTGAACAAACCGAAGACAGTATCTACCATTTTCTTGTACCCCATCCAGACATGCTGAGCTCTACAGCAGATAAGAAGTTGAAGCAGTTTTTCGAACCCTCGATCGTACAGTTATTTGCCCAAAGAAAGAAGGAGTTTAAAAGTTCGTGCCCTGGCCATGAGCTGAATCAATTGCAACGAATTACATCCATTTTGGATGTGCTGTGGCAACGACAGGCCGCGAAACTGGCGCAAAGTCGGCAAGATACACAAGACCATATGGAAGTTTGGGGCAGCGAAGTCAAAGGCGACAAATTAACTGAATACTCTGACAAAGAACGCTATCTTGAAAGCTTTAGTCCAACGAAGAAAAACCATCCTGTAACAGAATACCAAATACTCAAACTGGTGATGGACTACTGGTGTGCAATGTGGTACTGGCCGGCCCAAGCTGAGGTATTGCCACCGACTAGAGCTGAATACATTCAAGACCTGATGACAGTGGTATCGTTTCGAACTAAGGATGACCGAGATCTTCAATTTGACGATTTATTTCTATTCGAAGAAGGAAAAGAATTAGCTCAGAAACTGCGACTTCTCAAAGCGCAGCAGGGCTATGTTTCTTTCAAGGACCTAGTGACAAATATTCCAAGATTGAAGCTGGCGCATAAACTTTCTAGAAAGTATCGCTTTTTTCATTGGGAGCTAGAATTTGCAGATATTTTTCTAAGCAAAACGAACGATGGTGAGAGCCGAGGAGGCTTTGATCTTGTCATAGGAAATCCACCCTGGATCAAGTTGAATTTCAAAGAACAAGATGTGTTGGCAGAGTTTGAACCGAAAATCTGGGTTCATAAAATGTCAGCAAGCAATGTCACAGCCTTAAGACCGACATTGTTTCAAAAACACCCACAGGCAAAGGATGAATTAATTGAGTACGGAACTTATATGCTGTGTACCCAACAATTTCTAAACTCAGAACAAAACTATCCATTCCTCAAAGGCCAGCAAACCAATTTATACAAAGCCTTTATCGCTCAGAGTTGGTGGTTGTCAAGAAGTAAGGGTGCAAGCGGGTTGCTCCATCCAAAAGATGTTTTTGATACAGTCAAAGGCGACAGCTTTCGGCAACAAGCTTATCCTCGACTACGCTACCAATTTCGATTTCATAATGTTAAGAAACTATTCCATGACGTTCATACCGCAACTCAATTTGCCGTCAATATTTATTCACAGCTCAATGAGGAGCTAGGTTTTGATCTAATTTCGAATCTTTATCTGCCAAAGACGATTGACGCTAGCTATCTTCATAGTGGTAGTGGTGACATCCCAGGTATCAAAGACAAAAACAACCAATACAACACTTCGCCTCATAAAGCACGTGTCATCAAGATTGATAAATTGATTCTTGAAGATTTCGCGGCAGTCGTCAATCGAGCCGGACAGGCGCTGCACAAAGTTCCGATATTGGAATTACATTCTACTGCGCTGCTGTCAGTGATCAAAAAATTCGCACAGCTCCCAAATCGACTCGGAAATTTTTACGAAGACGTTCACGTTTACGAGCATTGGCATGAAACGAATGCCCAAAAGGACGGCACCATTCGTCGACAAACTCAGTTTGTCACAGAGCCAACAAAGTTCATCTACTCCGGCCCACATTTTTTCGTCGGCAATCCATTTGCAAAAACACCTCGCGCGGTCTGTCTAGCCAATGGCCACTACGATACTTTGGAGCTATCCATTATTCCCGACAACTATTTGCCACGTACGAACTATGTACCGGCTTGTAATGCCATCGAGTACGAGACCCGAACTCCAAATTCACCATGGACTGATGACGACGAACTTCCTCTCAAAACGACTCAATTCTATCGCGTGTTGTTTCGAAAAATGATTAGTCCCGCAAATGAGAGAACTCTCATCTCAAGTTTGGTTCCGAAAGCTGTAGCGAGTATAAACGCGTGTACCACTGTGGTCTTTCGAAGCTACAAAGCAGCTGTTGAATTTGCTGTACTTTGTAATTCAATTGTGTTGGACTATTTCACCAAATGTTCTGGCGTAACCAACGTAATTAAGAGTACTTTGGATCAATTACCCGTATTCGGAATTAAAACGAATGTACAGCTACGTTTGGCCTTAATCGTAAGAGCATTGATTTTGAGCTGTCTTAGCTCGCACTTTCGTGAATTATGGGAGTCACTATGTCAGCTTAAGGTCGACTTAGTTCGAACGAACACATTAGATTCGGCCAATCGCGTTAGCTATTTGGAGTTTTTCCAGCACGACGCATGGACCATTACAGACCCGAAAATTGACGCTGAATTCTTTTCCCAGCTGACACCGCATTGGCAAAGAAATGTCGCGCTACGTTCAGAACGCATGCGCCGCCAAGCTCTAGTTGAAATCGATGTCCTAGTCGCAATGGCATTTGGCTTTACTTTGGATGAACTACTCGCAATGTATCGAATTCAATTTCCGACATTACAAAAATATGAAAACAACACTTGGTATGATTCAAACGGTCGTATTGTTTACACATCTAGATCAGGCTACAAAGCAGCACCATCCAAAGCGGTTAAGAATGACAACAATTGGAGCATATGCACAAATGTTCGAACCGAGAACAATATCGCATTAGGCTGGCAAGACATTAAAGATCTTAGGGGGGGGGTGGTTACTCAAAAAGTGCTCGACAACACTCTTGCAGGCGAGCCAGTAGAGCGCACCATTGAATATCATGCTCCATTTTCGAAATGTGACCGAGAACAAGATTATCGTCAGGCTTGGGAACAGTTTACTGATCGGTATTCTAGCGAACGAGCCTAGCTTCTTTAAGGCATGCCTCCTTCTGTTGTCGCTTTTGGGAAATTCTCAGATCACTGAAAGACTTTATAGCGAGTCTGCATTAGGCCATAAATCAAGGAGCCGACAAAGTTAATCTATGTGAAGACAAGTTGAGGTAACAAATCCCAATGCCAGAAGTTCAAGGTTTAACGAACGCCAACGAATTTTATAGTAATCACTATTTTTCAGTAATCTTTCCGAATAAGCTGGATGCCACTATTCGCGAGTGGAACAAAGAAGTTGAGCAGACAGGCACAGGTGTCAAGGCAAGGCAGCTGGTTGATGAAATTAGAAAGTTAGCACCACGCTACCGTGAGTTTCTTACCAAGTTCATGCAAACTGAACGAAGCCAAACTGAGCGTTGGGCACTGCAGCGTGACTGGTATTGTGAATTGTTCAGCAAGTTGGGATATCAATGCATTCCTCGAACTTTGTCTGTTGACAGTGTTGAAGTTCCTATTTTTCATAAAGAAGTTGACGAAAATGGTTATGACCGTTTTTTGATTTTAGCAGCCTTCGATACGGACGCCAGTGACGAGGATCCATTGTCCTTGAGACCTCATGAAGTTCAGTTCGAACCACGCCCAGTAGTTTTAGAAGATTCAGTTGCTTGGTCGTGGCAGAGTGTGATTGATGATCATATATTTTCGCAAGTTCATCCGCCGCGGTGGGTGTTACATTTGTCGTACTCGCAGATGATATTGATTGACCGCACAAAGTGGCCGATGCAGCAATATCTGAGATTTGATCTAACTGAAATCTTCGATCGACTAGAACGATACGCGTTGGCTGCGATGGTGTTAATGTTGCACCCGAAAGGGATTGGTTTGAGACAGGCTTCAAGTGGTTTTCTGGATGGTTTGGAACAAGATAGTCATCGTCATGCCTATAGTGTGTCGACCGATTTGAAGTATGCGATGCGAGAGGCGATTGAATGCATTGGCAATGAAGCGATTTGGTATTTGCAGCAGAATCGAATGCAAGGCAGACTTGATGACCAGCTCGCCAGGCAATTAAGTCTTGAAAGTTTGCGCTACCTTTATCGTTTGTTGTTTTTGCTGTATCTAGAAGCACGCCCGAACTTGGGTTATGTGCCGATGAATTCAGAGACCTTTGTCAGTGGTTATAGCTTGGAGAGTTTGCGCGAGTTAGAAATGGTTCAGTTGACCACAGAACGTTCTCGCAACGGCTATTTTCTACATGAAAGTATCGAGCAATTGTTCCGCTTGGTGCGTGAAGGACTTCAGCCAAGTACTGAGCACCAAGAGGATTTACATGCCGATGCAGAATCGTTCCAGATTCGTGCTGTAGATGACAAATTATTTGCTCGTCAGTCTTTGCCCATTCTCAGCGAAGTGAAGTTTCGCAATTTCATCTTACAAAGAGTCATTCGACTGTTATCGCTGACGCGCCCTGGAAGTAAAGTGCACAAGAAACGAGGTCGCATTTCGTATTCACATTTGGGGATCAACCAGTTGGGGTCAGTGTATGAAACCTTACTTCCATACCGAGGTTTTTTCGCCAAGGAGGACTTGTATGAAGTGTGCCGAAAAAACGTCAGCCCTGACATTTTAGATGTTGCGCATTTGGTGAATGTGGGTGAATTGGCAGACTACGGTGAAGCTGAACGTGTATATGAAGATCCGCAGAAAACGATATTACGAAAGTATTCAAAAAGACAATTTATCTATCGACTGGCCGGTAGAGAAAGAACCAGTAGTGGTAGTTTTTATACCCCTGAGTCACTGACCCAGTGTGTTGTGAAATATAGCTTAAAAGAAGTAATTCGCGAGGACATGACGGCTGCTGAAATATTGAAGCTGACGGTCTGTGAACCGGCCATGGGTTCTGCTGCATTTATCAATGAAGCGGTCAATCAATTGGCAGAGGCCTATCTTACGCGACGCCAACGCGAACGAAAGCTCAAAATCGAGCGCAAAGACTATGTGGATGAACTACAGAAAGTCAAACGTTACATCACCGACCGAAACGTATTTGGAGTCGATTTAAATCCAGTCGCCACCGAGTTAGGTGAGTTATCGATGCGTCTTAATTGTATGTATCAAGATGGACAGTCACCGTGGTTTGGTTTTCAAGTTTATTGTGGAAATTCCCTGGTCGGGGCGCGTCGGGAGTTTTTTCGAACGACTGAACTTGCCCGCAAGAATTGGTACAACAAGACTTCAATTCGAATTAATTCAGGTAGCTCTCGAGCTCTTGGACTAGCCGAAGATAGAATCTACCACTTTCTTGTACCTCATCCAGATATGCTGAGCTCTACAGCAGATAAGAAGTTGAAGCAGTTTTTCGAGCCCTCGATCGTACAGTTATTTGCCCAAAGAAAGAAGGAGTTTAAAAATGCGTGCTCTGGCCATGAGCTGAATCAATTGCAACGAATTTCATCGATTTTGGATGTACTGTGGCAACAACAGACAGAGCAACTGGCGCAAAGTCGGCAAGGCACACAAGACCATATGGAAGTTTGGGGCGCCGAAGTCAAGGGCGACAATCATACGGAATACTCTGACAAAGATCGGTACGTCGAAAGCTTTAGTCCAACGAAGGAAAACCATCCTGTAACAGAATACCAAATACTCAAACTGGTGATGGACTACTGGTGTGCGATGTGGTACTGGCCGCCTATTGCCTCTCCCCCCCCCCCCAACGAGAGCCGAATATATTCACGACTTGATGACAGTGGTGTCGATTCGAAGTAAGGATGACCGAGCGCTTCAATCTGAGGATTTAATTCTATCAACAGAAATAAAAGAATTAACCGTTCTCAAAGAACAACAGGGCTATGTTTCTTTCAAAGACCTATTGACAAATATTCCAAGATTGAAACTGGCGCATAAATTTGCCAAAAAGTATCGATTTTTTCATTGGGAGCTAGAGTTTGCAGATATTTTTCTAAGTAAATCGAACGATGGTGAGAGCCGTGGAGGCTTTGATCTTGTCATAGGAAATCCACCCTGGATCAAGTTAGAATTCAAAGAACAAGATGTGCTGGCAGAGTTTGAACCGAAAATCTGGGTTCATAAAATGTCAGCAAGCCATGTTTCAGCCCTAAGACCGACATTGTTTCAAAAACACCCACAGGCAAAGGATGAATTAATTGAACACGGAACTTATATGCTGTGTACCCAACAATTTTTAAACTCAGAGCAAAACTATCCATTCCTCAAAGGCCAGCAAACCAATTTATACAAAGCCTTTATCGGTCAAAGTTGGTGGTTTTCAAAAAGGGGGGGGGGGGTGAGCGGATTGCTCCATCCAAAAGATGTTTTTGATACAGTCAAGGGCGACAGCTTTCGGCAAGAAGCTTATCCTCGACTACGCTACCATTTTCGCTTTCATAATGCTTTGAAACTATTCCCTGACGTTGGCACCTCAAGACAATTTGCCGTCAACATTTATTCAAAACCCAATAAGGATCTAGGTTTTGACCTAATTTCGAATCTTTATCTGCCAAAGACGATTGACACTTGCTATCTTCATAGTGGTAGTGGTGACATCCCAGGTATCAAAGACAAAAAGAACCAATACAACACTTCGCCTCATAAAGCACGTGTAATTAAGATTGAGAAATTGATTCTTGAAGATTTCGCCGCAGTCGTCAATCAAGCTGGCCAGCAGCTGCACACAGTTCCGATATTGGAATTACATTCTACTGAACTGCTGTCAGTGATCAAAAAATTTGCACAGATCCCAAATCGACTCGGAAATTTAAGCGAAGACGCTCACGTTTACTGGCATTGGAATGAAACAGGTGCCCAAAAGGACGGCACCATTCGTCGACAAACTCAGTTCGTAGAAGAATCAACGAAGTTCATCTACTCCGGCCCACATTTTTTCGTCGGCAATCCATTTGCAAAAACACCTCGTGCTGTCTGTCGAGTCAATTCTCACTACGATGCTTTGGATTTAACCTATATACCCGATGACTACTTGCCACGCACGAACTATGTGCCGGCTTGTAATACCATTGACTACGAGACCCGAACTCCAACTACACCATGGACCGATGACGACGAGATTCGAATCAAAACGACTCAATACTATCGCGTGTTGTTTCGAGAAATGGTTCATCCCGCATCTGAGAGAACTCTCATCTCATGTTTGATTCCGAAAGCTGTAGCGAGTATAGGCACGTGTACCACAGTAGTCTTTCGAAGCAGTAAAGCTGCAGTTGAATTTGCTGCACTTTGTAATTCAATTGTGTTGGACTATTTCACCAAGTGTTCTGGTGTAACCCACGCAAATAAAAGTACATTAGAGCTATTACCCGTACTCGGAAGTCAAACGAATGTACAGTTACGCTCTGCCTTAATCCTAAGAACATTGATTTTGAGCTGTCTTAGCTCGCACTTTCGTGAATTATGGGAGTCACTATGTCAGCTCGAAGTCGACATGACTCGAACCAAGACATTCAATTCGGTTCATCCTGTACCCTTGTTTGAATCGTTCCAGCACGACGCATGGACCATTACAGACCCGCAAATTGACGCTGAATTCTTTTCCCAGCTGACACCGCATTGGCAAAGAAATGTCGCGCTACGTTCAGAACGCATGCGCCGCCAAGCTCTAGTTGAAACCGATGTCCTAGTCGCAATGGCCTTTGGGGTTACTTTAGATGAGCTACTCGCAATGTATCGAATTCAGTTTCCGATAGTACAAAAATATGAAAACGACACTTGGTATGATGCAAAGGGTCGTATAGTCTACACATCCAAATTAGGATACAAAGCAGTACCGTCCAAAGCGGTTAAAAATGACAATAATTGGAGCCTATATTCGAGTGATCGAACTGAAGCCAATATCGCATTAGGCTGGGAAGACATCAAAGATCTTGAAGAAGCTGTGGTGACTCAACAAGTGATCGACAACACTCTTGCAGGCGAGCCTGTTGAGCGAACCATTGAATATCATGCTCCATTTTCGAAATGTGACCGGGAACAAGATTATCTTCAGGCTTGGGAGCTGTTTTCTGATCGGTTTTCCAGCGAACGAGCCTAGCTTCTTTAAGGCATTCCTCCTTCTGTTGTCGCTTTTCGGAAATTCTCAGGTTACTCAAAGACTTTATCGCGAGTCTGCATTAGAACATAAATCAAGGAGTCGACAAAATTCTAATTCATCTCTCGTCCCTACAATCTGTTTATGCGACTTGGATGCCACAAACTTGATTATGCACTTTCATGAGTATTTATCTCATGGCAAATCTGCAACTTCATTTTCCTAACCAAAGATTTTTATTTCAATTCATTCTATTCAAACTATTGACAATCGATAGCTTCATTTCAAGCTTTTTGGGATTGGTCGGAATACCCGAATAATTATGAGCAATTCATCCCTTCATTGGTATATTGACTACTATCGGTTATGCGAATAACTTAACTAGACAATATGTACTTGGATCGAATGATACAGAGTGAAGACCATCCCTACAGCTTAGATTTTTAACAAACAGATTTCGCTCGACTTTTGTTTAAAGATGCTCGGTTAAATTAATTCAATTCATTGTAATTATTACATTATTTTGATCCAGAAAAACAAACATGAAGGACGAATTCTACATAAGTGGTACCAAAACCGACGGTCAAATACGTAATTTCTATGTATAATATTTGCTTTCTATTTTCACAATTGGACAACTGAAATTGGCTTCTTCTTTGCCTCAGTTTCCAATACCCTTGGCCAGGTAGCTCAGTCGGCAGAGCAGAGGACTGAAAATCCTCGTGTCGGTGGTTCGATTCCACTCCTGGCCACCTCAAATCTCCAAAACCATCGAGAAACCAATCTTATTCTGACTTCGCTGGCGATGCGTTCCTTATGGCCCCAGCTCTAGTAGAGTCAATCTGTTGGGGACTCCAATCCGGTGGTCGAAAGAAATAGCCGAATAGATCCGTTAAGTTCTTCACAGATTTGATTTTTCTTCCAAGTCTCCACAACCCATGAAAAACAACGATAAAAGGGTTAACGGAGTGTATTGGCGTTCGAATTCCGTAAATCACTCGTTCTTTTTCTTCTGCGAAGGTACCGAACAACCTGTCCCAAACAATAAAAATCCCTCCATAGTTTTTGTCGAGATACTGTGCATTAGCTCCATGATGCACGCGATGATGAGAAGGAGTATTAAAAATACTTTCAATTGGTTTTGGTAACTTTTTGATCAATTCAGTGTGCAATAGAGTCTGGTATGTTTGTACCAGTGCTTCAGAGAAGAACAGCACGAGAGGATTGAAACCCATAAGAACAAGTGGTAATGCAAAGAAAATTGGGAAGATTCCATCTAGTGGTCCAAAACGAAATGCAACAGAAATATTAAAGTACGGAGAACTATGGTGAACGGTATGGCTTGACCAACCAATTCCAGTACGATGAGTAAATCGGTGTTCCCAGTAATACGCGAAATCTGCTAAAACTACGCATATTGCGACGGTCCATACGTTCGTTGGTATCGTAATCAATCGAAATTCATAAAAGAAATAATAGATAGCGACAAACGTCGACGCCAGCACAATGTAGTAAATGCCTATGAACACATAAAGAGTGATGAAATTTGTGATTCCATCACCAAGAATGTTCCAGGTCATAGCCTTTTTGATGCATAAACGCACTACTTCCAATCCTAGGAAAGCCAATGCGACGAAATACATCCAATAATCTAATACAACGCTCCAGTTGTACACTTCGTACGAGTCAAGAGTCGATTGTAAAAATTCCATTATTTTTCCTTTAGTGAGTTGACAAGTCGGTGTGCTGCTCGTTCAGAAGCAGACCACCACTTGGTTGGGACATCCAGTGGCACTAAAGAATCGATGGAAAAATAGATTCCCATGATCCCGATTGCCACTTCAAATAAGTCGTTTTCTTGAGCGATTGGATAAGCCTGCTGAAGTTCTCGGGTCAAAACTTCAACAAAATAATCAACAATTTTCATTAATTTTTCATTTATTTCAGGATACTGCTCCGACACATTTGTCAAAGCTTGTATTACTAAAGCATAGTTATCTTGTTGCGCGTATTCATAGTCGAACAGAAGCTTCAAAAGCGCACACACACGGTCCTCATTCGGTAGCGAAGCGATCAACTCGTTTGTATCTGCCATAAATTGTTGAGCGACATGGTTCAGTAATGCTTGAATCATGTCATCTCGATTGCCAAGATAGTGACGTAGAATTGTTCGTTTCACACCCGCTGCCTCAGCAATACGATCTTGTGTAGCTCCATTTAACCCAAAACGTACGATACAGTCAGCGAACGCTGTCAATATTTCTTCTGATCTAATTTCTTTTAAACTGGTTCGAGGCACAGTAAACACCCTAACAGAAGATCCAATTGTAAATAATTGTAATATAGATTGTCATATATGACAATCTATATAGTGATCTTTAGTAGAGATTTCAAGTGAAATTAGATTAATTGAGTGAGAATCAGCTTACTTCAATTGATGTAAGCGATTCTTGAAGTAGATTTGGTTATGCCGAGAATTTAAATTTATCCGCTGTGATTTGGATATTCCAGGCTACGAAAAGCAGAAAAATTCAAAGCTTCAACTGCCTATGACTTGATGTGGTACACAGTAGCTCAAAAAAAGAGTTCTGAACCAACGTTCAGAACTCTTCGGAATAAAGAATGTAAAACTAATTAGTAATCAACAAACGACTTTAGGTTTTCAGAGCGTGATGGATGTCGCAATTTACGTATCGCTTTGGCTTCGATTTGTCTAATTCTTTCACGAGTAACATCAAACTGCTGACCTACTTCCTCTAAGGTGTGATCGGTTGGCATTGCAATCCCAAATCTCATACACAATACCTTCGCCTCTCGGTCAGAAAGCGAAGCGAGTGCTTGCACGGTTGCGCTTTTCAAACCTGCTTCGGTTGCTACGTCAAGTGGTGCACGAACAGTTTTATCTTCAATAAAATCACCGACTTGTGAATCTTCGTCTTCACCAGTCGGGGCCTCCATAGACAAAGGCTCTTTGGGAATTTTCAACACTTTTCGAACTTTATCTTCGGTAACTTCCATTCGTTCAGCCAGTTCTTCGACTGTCGCTTCACGACCCTCTTCCTGTCTAATCTCACGCTGAATGCGAGTTAACGTAGCCAGAGTCTGCGTCATGTGAACAGGTACTCGAATCGTTCGAGATTGGTCAGCACAGGCTCTCGTTATCGCTTGCCGAATCCACCAAGTTGCATATGTAGAAAACTTAAACCCTCGTTCGTGTTCAAACTTATCCACTGCTTTCATCAATCCGATGTTGCCCTCTTGAATCAGATCCTGAAATCCTAAACCTCGATTGTTGTATTTTTTAGCGATTGATACAACAAGACGAAGATTCGCTTCAATCATTTCTTTCTTGGCAATGTTCGCTCGTGATTCACCCATAGTAATGATGCGACATACTTCTCGAAAATCTTCGATTGGCATTCCAACTCGACATTCAAATTGACGAAGCTGATCTCGAGCCTCTTTCAGTTCTTGCCGATGAAACTCAATCTGCTCTGCTTGCCTGTCGTTACACAATGCCTTCAAATACGCGATGAAGTTTCGATGCGTAAGTTTTGTCTGAAGCAAATCCGATACTTGATCGCTCGGAATTCGCACCTGTCTAATACAAATATCCGTGATAACGTTAATCATTTTCCTGAGCTCCCGAACAGCATCATGGGCAACTCTAAACAAATCGTCAATCTCCTTTCGAACAAATTTCAGCTCCATGAATCGATTGGCAAGAATTTCTCGATGAAACAATACTTTCTGTGCTCGAACATCGCCTCCTTCATTTTCCAATGCAACTTTCAACCACCTGTGTCTTTTACACATCGTTTCAAAGTGCTGCCCAAGTTTAGTTTCTACAAAGGGAATCCTTTCACCCTCGGCGTTTCTGATCTGAATTGGATAGACTTGTGAATTTTTGACGAGGCCAGTTGTGAGTTCGTTTGGCCGCATTTTTTCTGCCAACACCTTTTCCAATTGCTGGTTCAAAAAATCCAAGATAAGTGGACAAGTTGCCGCTGCTTCCAAAGCTTGATTCAGGCCCGATTGAATACGTTTGGCTAGTTCAATTTCTTTCTCTCGCGTCAATAAATTGATTGCACCCATCTCACGCATGTACATGCGTACCGGATCGGTGGTGCTACCAAATTCGCTCTTTAGTACTTCTTCAGCTTCCTCAGCAGCATCCTCATCTTCTGGACTCTCCTCGACCTGCATAATCAGGTTATCAGGATCTGGCGCCTCATCCAAGACATCAATTAACATCTCACCAATCAATTTGATAATTTTTTCGATGTGATCAACGTCACTTAACGAATCTGGAAGATGATCATTGATTTCCTCATAGGTCAGGAATCCTTGGCGTCTTCCTTTCATAATGAGGCTCTTCAGTTCAGAGTCCTTTTTGTATTCCATGCGCTATCGTCCTACAATTAATAATTTGAAATTAGTGCCTGCTAGATGAAATCGTCGGCAAACAGTAGCAACTAAACCGTGTTGAATTAACCGTCAAACTTATTTTTTGTGAGAATTACTTTATTGTAGGAAACAACAAAACAATTCGACTTGGTTACATTGTTCAGTATTTTTTGGTAGAACCCACTCGGGTTATCAATGTACAATCGCTAAAATATACTCTATTTTTGAACCGAATTTTGAGAATTTAACGGCTTTCTAGGTGGAGTAAACTCTTGGATTGATCAATATCAAAAGTCGAGCGAAGTAGACTGCTTTCGACTAGTCAACTCCAACATCTTTTCGCTTTTCCACGCCTTCTCTTTCAATATAAGTTCAGTTTTGTTGATTTAAACTGAAATCCAGATTAATTCTTTCTTTTTTGACAAGTTTTCGCGACTATGTAATGAAAGCTAGTCCGGTGCACATTTGACCTAGTACTGCTGCCTGGCGATTGGGAGTCACGTTGATACATTAATCAGACCATAGCGGCGAATTTCTATGTCGAAAATAGAGAATTCTGAGATTTACAATTGACCAAAGAATTTCGCGTAATTCAAAGTTTGGCGCATGCGAAATTCTGGTGGGCCCGGAAGGATTCGAACCTTCGACCCATGGATTATGAGTCCACTGCTCTGACCGACTGAGCTACAGGCCCGATAGAAATTTGAAGAACAGCCAATGACGAAATATTTTACCTTAGACTGTGAATAACACTTGAATTTGTTAAACTTCTTTTGATAATTTGCATTATGGGTTTTGACGACTAACCAGAGCTTGTTCACATACTTTCTTCGCAACCACTATCGTAAAGGTTTCTAAATTCCTCACATCTAATTTCAGAGTTCCATATTCTAGTTGTTAATATCGCAAAGTTCGTTGTTCTTGAATTATTTGCGCGATGGAAGTATCAAGTTCTTAGTAGAGCTGGTGCTAATCGATTCGAACGATTTGTGGTCGGATATCTTAATCGAAATCTCAGACTAAAGGAAGCTAAAGTAGATCATTCAAAATATTTTGCATTTGTCGAAAGAGAACCAAAAAACGTCACTAGTGTAGAAACTAATTTTCAATTTCCAAATGACATCGGTTTCGATAGCTGAATAACAATGAAACTAACTCGAGCTTCGATATCCTGGAAAAGCCTTTCGAGATTCAACAAGTAATTTTTGTAACCTAGCGGCAGCTTCTTCTTGCGATTCCGAATGACTTTGCCTCGTAAGATCGGAAATCTCTAACTTCACCTTTTGCTGGTAACCCAGTGATTGAATTTTTGAAATCATTCCTAAAAATTCTTCCTGGTAGCCCCCATTCTGTGCACGATGATCAGTATTTGTGAGTCTGCGAACCAATGCGAAAGATTTGGAGTCGCGATATTCTTCAATGAGCGCCGCTGTAGACATATCCGGATTCGCTTTCAGTCTACTGAGTACTTCAACAAGTAACCGAGTGTTCTGGCCTCGTCGAAAATCGATTAAGTTTTCTACTTTTTTCACCGAGCGACTCAGTTCTGGATTTTGCACCAAAAGAGCTAGTGCTCGATTGGTTAGATCGGTAACATCCAAATCCGTTTGCACATTTCTTTGGTACGATCTTTTCGGTTGCAGTATCGATTGAAGATATGCATCACTCAAACCAGTTCTCGCATGAAGTTCGTTCTTCATTAGCTCGCGCAAAGTAGCATCCGGCATCTTTATATAGATCGAGGCAAATTCTTTAACAAATTTTGCCTTGCCGTCGAGCCTGTCCATGTCAACATTGTCCATTAACATTCTAAAAATAAACTCTGCGATCGGTTCGCTGTTTTCAATGAGATTTTGAAACTCTTCGGCTCCATATTCCCGAATGAACGAATCGGGATCCTGACCATTAGGTAAAAAAACAAAACTCGCAAGTCTCCCATCATGCATCATAGCCAATGAAGACTGCATGGCTCGCCAGGCCGCCTTTCGTCCGGCAAAATCGCCGTCGAAACAAAATACAATTTGCGAAGTAGCTTTAAACAACTCTCGAATGTGGTAAGAGGTCGTAGCTGTCCCCAAGGTAGCAACCGAGTTCTCAATACCAAATTGATGTAAGGCCAATACATCGGTATAACCTTCGACTAGAATCACTTTACCTGCGTCTTTGATCGCCTTCGCAGCATGATACAGACCGAATAACTCGTTACTCTTTTTAAAGAGAACTGTTTCCGGAGAATTCAAGTACTTCGGTTCGCTAGAATCCAAGATACGTCCACCAAATCCAATGACCCGCCCACGACGATCATAAATCGGGAACATTAGTCTATTTCGAAATCGATCGTATTCTCGATCCTTTTCGTTTCGAATTACTAGCCCTGCCTTATGTAACAAGCTCAGACCTGATTTCGAACGGCCGAACTTTTTCAAAACATAATCCCACCGGTCTGGTGCGAATCCAACCCCAAAGTGCATTATGGTTTGCGGCGTAAACTGCCGACTCCTGATGTAACTTTTGACTACGGACTCAGATTCACTACTTAACAGTTCCTCCTTGAAAGCAGCCTGAACTTGTTCCATCAACTCAATTAGCCGGGTAGAATCCCCATAATTGGAATTGGTACTTTGGTTCGTGGGGACTTGCATGCCGGCCAGGGAAGCTAATTCTTCAACTGCATTCATAAAGCCGAGATTACTGTATTCCATCAAAAATGAAATAGCAGTACCACTTTTACCGCACCCGAAACAATGGTAGAACTGCTTCGCTGGGCTAACGTAGAAAGAAGGTGTCCGTTCTGTATGAAACGGACAGCTTGCTCGAAATTCACGACCATACTTCTTCAATGGAACGTGGCTTTGAACGACTTGTACGATATCAACTCGATTGAGAAGCTCGGAGATAAATTCTGAAGGTAATCTACCAGGCATTGGATGTATGTAGCAGGACTCGGTAAAACAATTAAATTGTCGCACTCATAAAAATTGTACCAATTCTAGTATCTAGAAGGAACGAAATTCTAAATAACTAGTTTTATAGATTGGTCTAGGCAATTTAGATAGGCAATCTGTCAATTCGTGATCGAATAAAACTTAGAAATCTAATAAGAGCGTGTGTAATAACCACGCTGGCGGCTCATGCGCTTCTTTTCTCGTTTCACTGCTGCCGCTGCTTTTCGCTTACGAATTGCAGTTGGTTTTTCGTAATACTCTCGTTTACGAATTTCGCTAAATATTCCGGCCTTCTCACAGGAACGGCGGAATCGTCGAAGATTGATGTCAAAAGGTTTATCGCTTTTGACGCGGACACTAGGCATATTGGAATTGTTTCTCCTAAATATTAAGTACTTGTTTTCTAAAATCGAATAGATTCTATTCATGAGCATGAATTAATCGAATAATTATAGAAGTGTCTTTTCGATTGGTTAGATCGGTAACATCCAAATCCGTTTGCACATTTCTTTGGTACGATCTTTTCGGTTGCAGTATCGATTGAAGATATGCATCACTCAAACCAGTTCTGGCATGAAGTTCGTTCTTCATTAGCTCGCGCAAAGTAGCATCCGGCATCTTTATACAGATCGAGGCAAATTCTTTTACAAATTTTGCCTTGCCGTCGAGCCTGTCCATGTCAACATTGTCCATTAACATTCTAAAAATAAACTGTGCGATCGGTTCGCTGTTTTCAATGAGATTTTGAAACTCTTCGGCTCCATATTCCCGAATGAATCGGGATCCTGACCATTAGGTAAAAAAACAAAACTCGCAAGTCTCCCAACATGCATCATAGCCAATGAAGACTGCATGGCTCGCCAGGCTGCCTTTCGTCCGGCAAAATCGCCGTCGAAACAAAATACAATTTGCGAAGTAGCTTTAAACAACTCTCGAATGTGGTAAGAGGTCGTAGCTGTACCCAAGGCAGCAACCGAGTTCTCAATGCCAAATTGATGTAAGGCCAATACATCGGTATAATCTTCGACTAGAATTACTTTACCTGCGTCTTTGATCTCGCCTTCGCAGCATGATACAGACCGAATAACTCGTTACTTTTTTTAAAAAGAACTGTTTCTGGAGAGTTCAAGTACTTCGGTTCGCTAGAATCCAAGATACGTCCACCAAATCCAATGACCCGCCCACGACGATCATAAATCGGGAACATTAGTCAATTTCGAAATCGATCGTATTCTCGATCCTTTTCGTTTCGAATTACTAGCCCTGCCTTATGTAACAAGCTCAGACCTGATTTCGAGCGGCCGAACTTTTTCAAAACATAATCCCACCGGTCTGGTGCGAATCCAACCCCAAAGTGCATTATGGTTTGCGGCGTAAACTGCCGACTCCTGATGTAACTTTTGACTACGGACTCAGATTCACTACTTAACAGTTCCTCCTTGAAAGCAGCCTGAACTTGTTCCATCAACTCAATTAGCCGCGTAGTATCCCCATAATTGGAATTGGTACTTTGGTTCGTGGGGAATTGCATGCCGGCCAGGGAAGCTAATTCTTCAACTGCATTCATAAAGCCGAGATTACTGTATTCCATCAAAAATGAAATAGCAGTACCACTTTCACCGCGCTCGAAACAGTGAGTAGCACTGCTTCGCTGGGCTAACGTAGAAAGAAGGTGTCCGTTCTGTATGAAACGAACAGCTTGCTCGAAAATCACGACCATACTTCTTTAATGGAACGTGGCTTTGAACGACTTGTACGATATAAACTCGATTGAGAAGCTCGGAGATAAATTCTGAAGGTAATCTACCAGGCATGTACCAATTCTAGTATCTAGAAGGAACGAAATTCTAAATAACTAGTTTTATAGATTGGTCTAGGCAATTCAGATAGGCAATCTGTAAATTCGTGATCGAACTAAACTTAGAAATCTAATAAGAGCGTGTGTAATAACCACGCTGGCGGCTCATGCGCTTCTTTTCTCGTTTCACTGCTGCCGCTGCTTTTCGTTTACGAATTGCAGTTGGTTTTTCGTAATACTCTCGTTTACGAATTTCGCTAAATATTCCGGCCTTCTCACAGGAACGGCGGAATCGCCGAAGATTGATGTCAAAAGGTTCATCGCTTTTGACGCGGACACTAGGCATATTGGAATTGTTTCTCCTAAATATTAAGTACTTGTTTTCTAAAATCGAATAGATTCTATTCACGAGTATGAATTAATAACATAATTATAGAAGTGTCTTTGTGAAAGAACAAGAACTATTCGATTAGTAATTAATTTTAGTTATATGCTGAGACTTTTACAGCTGCCAAAACAATATTCATAACCAATTGATAATAATAAAACTTTTTTCACGGAAACTCAATGATTCCAGTGTGAAGTGCCGCCCTCGGCACAAACCTTGACGAAATGAAAACGTACCATCACCTAATCTGCCACCAAAATGACCGCACCGAGACCAAATAATTCAGTCTCTGCTCCAACTCGTCACTGTCAATGAATTGACTTACGTCCGAATCTACTATCGCTTAGTTTATTCCGCGGCCTGCAATAACAGCACCTTCAGCTTTTTCTCGATTACACTAAATCGAAGAAAGTTTCATGATTCCTTCAGCGACAATAAGAAATCTATCGCTCAAGTTTTCGCCATCCAAATTCTTGATTGCCAGCAGACTAAGTATCAAGATTTGAGTTCCAGAATTAGACTCAAATTCAGCTAAGAAAAATTATTTTTGCGATTATTGTAATTTAGTGGTAATATTTTCTAAATAATTTGAAAATATAGGATAATTTTACTATGGATAAAATTGATCTTAAAATTCTAGATTGTATTCAAAACGACGCCAATCTGTCCGCCAGTCAAATTGCAGAAGAAGTGGATTTGAGTACGACTCCCTGCTGGCGCCGCATCAGGAAGCTAGAAGAGGGTAACGTGATTCTCAAAAAAGTTGGGCTATTAAATCGAGATGAACTCAATCTTGGGATCGATGTTTTCGTCACCATTCGCACCAATCAACACAATGCAGCTTGGCTAGACTCATTTGCAAAAGCAGTTACCGAATTTCCCGAAGTGGTGGAATTTTACCGAATGAGTGGGCAAATCGACTACTTGATGCGTGTGGTCGTTCCAAACATTCACGAGTTTGACAAGTTCTATCGAAGACTCATTTCGTCAGCGGACATCTATGACGTCAGCTCTAGTTTCGCTATGGAACGCCTGAAATATACGACAGCTTTACCTTTGCAATATGTAGCAACGGATTAGACTGTATTTTTGTCGTTACAAGCAAGATTAGTACCTAGAATTTATTACGCTAACTCCCAATGTTTAACTAGAAATGGATCAGCCTCTCTGGAAACCGAATTCCGAAATCATCGAAACTGCAAATATTACACAATTCGCAAAATATATCGAGAAAAACTTCAATAATCAAATTAATGATTTTGAATCTCTGCATACATGGTCAGTGGAAAGTCAAACTGACTTTTGGAATTCAATTTGGCAATATTGCGATGTCAAAGCCTCTAAGTTAAGTTCGACCACGGTACAAAACGCATCGCACATGCCAGGTGCAACCTGGTTTCCAGATGCAAGATTGAACTTTACCGAAAATTTACTGCGTCGTAATGACGACAGCCCAGCGATTATTTCCAGAGGTGAAGGGAAAGAAGATCGAATAACCAGCTACGCCGAACTAAATCGCAGAGTATTTCAACTTGCTCGCTCCTTTCAAGCATTTGGAATACAGCCTGGAGACCGTATCGTAGCCTATATGCCGAATATTCCAGAAACAATCATCTGTATGCTGGCAGCAGTAGCTTGTGGCGCAACTTGGTCCTCTTGCTCTCCTGATTTTGGAGCACAAGCTGTGATTGATCGCTTCGGACAGGTCAATCCGAGAATTATCATTTCCGTCGACGGATATACCTATGGCGGTAAACCGTTCGATATTCAAGACAAACTCACAGTAATTCTTCAAAACTTGCCCAGCGTCGAAAAATGTCTAATGTTGCCTTATTTGGATGCCTCGGCTGCGAGTACTATCGCTAATGCTGAAAAACTAACCGATTTTGCCGGAAAGCATTCCTCGGAACCTATCGATTACATTCAACTTCCCTTCAATCATCCACTCTTCATCCTATTTTCGTCGGGTACAACAGGGGCACCGAAGTGTATCGTGCATGGCGTGGGAGGCACGCTTCTACAACATCTGAAAGAACATAGACTTCATGTAAATCTGAAAAAAGATGACATACTCTTTTTCTTCACAACCTGTGGTTGGATGATGTGGAATTGGCTCGTAACCGCTCTCGCATCCGAAGTTACGATCGTAGTATATGAAGGCTCGCCTTTCGCTCCCAAGCAACACTCCTTCTTCGACTACATCGATCACTATAAAATCAATCACTTCGGAATTTCTGCAAAGTACATCGATTTTATTTCGAAGTCCGGAATTCGCCCTATCGACACCCATAGGCTATCATCCCTGCAAACGATCATGTCCACGGGGTCACCACTGAATCCAGAAGGATTTGATTATGTCTACGATGCGGTAAAGCAAGACGTATGTTTATCATCCATATCAGGCGGTACCGATTTGATTTCCTGTTTCGTTTTAGGTAATCCTACCCTTCCCGTTTGGCGAGGTGAAATTCAGTGCAAGGGGCTCGGGATGGATGTTGGAGTATTCGATGACTATGGAAATGAGGTAGAAGTGGGTACTAAAGGAGAGCTTGTGTGCCAAAAATCATTTCCGTCCATGCCGATTGAATTCTGGAACGATCCAGATGGTGCAAAATATCGATCTGCCTATTTTGAGACTTTTCCAGGAAATTGGCATCATGGTGACTACGTCGAAATCACTGAACATGGCGGAATGATCGTATACGGTCGTTCAGACACAGTGTTAAATCCAAGCGGTGTCCGAATCGGAACGGCTGAAATTTACCGACAAGCTGAACAAGTCGATGCAGTCATCGAAAGTCTCGTCATTGGACAACGTTGGGAGGGCGACACTCGAATTGTGTTGTTTGTTCGATTACGCGAAGACTCGACATTGGACGCTGATTTGACCGACAAAATTAAGAAGACCATTCGCATTAATGCGTCCCCCCGGCATGTGCCTGCAAAGATAATTCAGGTTGCGGATATTCCAAGAACCAAAAACGGAAAAATCACTGAAATCGCCGTTAGTAAAATTGTCCACGGTGAAAGTGTGGATAACTTGGAAGCTCTCGACAATCCAGAAGCATTGGAACTGTATCGAGATCTACCGCAGTTGCAATAACAGCTGATATCGAGTTTGTGAGAAATGGTGTACGGAAAGGACTCTACTCAACCCGCGTTTGAGCCAGAATTTCTTCGTTAATTTCAAACCCTAAACCTGGGCGATCACCTAGCTCGATATAACCATTGCCATCATGCTGTACAAGATTCATCAGCATGAAATCTCGTTCTTCAATCGTCCATTCTGGTGGATCAATCGCATATTCCAGATAGGGTGGAGGAACGGTCCCTGCCGCTAGATGCGCATTCGCTAAAAATCCAATCCCATTTCCCCAAGTGTGAGGACTAAATGTTACACAGTGTTCAACCGCTTCATGTGCAATTTTCGAGAGACCTGTGATACCACCAAAATAGACGCAATCAGTTTGTAGAACATCAACACAACCACTCTTCATAAGATGCCGTAATTCATGGTATTCAGTATTCATTTCTCCACTAGCAATTCGGGGACCATTTTCAATTGATCGCAATTGGCGTAGACCTTCGAAATCTCCTCGATGAAGAGGTTCTTCTACCCAATAAATGTCCAAATCAATCATCTTTTCAATAACCGATTCTGCATGTTCAGCTGTCCAAATCGGAGATAAATCCCAAGGCATCCTCCACGCTTGGTTGGCATCCACCATGATTTCAATTTCGTCACCCACCGCAGCTCGAACAGCGCATAGTGCTGCAATATCATCATCAACCGGACGTCTAGCGATACGAAACTTGATGGCCTTGAAGCCCATATCTCGCAGTACACATGCTTGATTTGCCATTTCCATTGGCGGTCGAACAACACCAGTTGATGCATACAATGGGATTTTGCCACTGCTTCCTCCCAGCAGCTGGTACACAGGTTTGTTTTCTACTTTACCTTTTAAATCCCACAGAGCAAGATCTAAAGGCCATGGGCGAGCGTAAAAAAGCGAAATACCATCGAGTAATTTATTGTGTCGTTCAAAATCGAAAGCGTCCGTACCAATGAATAAATCTTTGTAACTTTCAAAACCTATCATATGGTCACCCGAACCAAAACCTTGGGTACCATCTTCCAAAGTGACTCGTACCATGGTCGTTTTAAAAGTTTCCAGAGGACGTGGATCCCAGGATGAACGAAACACTGGTTGAATATTGGTTCTGTGTCGGGTTACTTCGATATCGATGATTCGCACTGCCGAATACCTAGCTGAACTTCAAAAATTTAATTTTCAAAGCAGGTTAAGGATAATAAATGAACTACATAATCACTAAATTGTTTCGATGAATCAATTCGTGATTCCTTATATAGCCTAAGACCAACTCTATCTGGTCAGTTCTGCAACCCTGAATCTGCCGGGCTTCTGTTACATCGTAATTGATAAGACCTCGAGCGATTTCTTTACCATCTAGGTTCATACAAACGACTAAATCACCACGGTCGAATGTACCCTCCACCTTATCGACCCCGACCGGTAACAGACTTCGTCCTTGCTCTAAGAGAGCATTGACTGCGCCTTCGTCCAGATACAATTTACCTGCAGCCTTCAGTGGACCTGCCAACCACTGTTTTAGTGCTGTGATACCACCATCTTGAGAATACAACAAGGTCCCATCGATCTGGTTGTAACGAATGTCTTGGAGTTGATTGGGTTTCAAACCAGACGCAATGACGGTGGCCGCACCCGACCGCGCGGCTTTTCGAGCTGCTTCAAGTTTTGTTTGCATCCCCCCTCTTCCGAATGCAAAACTTGGGCCAGCGAATTGATCCAGTCTTTTATCGTTCGATTCTGCTACCTGAATTAATTTTGCATTCTGGTCCTGCCGAGGATCAGATTCATACATTCCCTTTTGATCGGTAAGAATAACCATCAAATCAGCACCAACCAGGTTTGCAACCAAACCAGCAAGATTATCGTTATCGCCGAACTTTATCTCTTCTGTCGTTACCGTATCGTTTTCATTAACAACAGGGACAATTCCGATCTCCAGCAAAGTTCGCAAAGTATTTCGAGCGTTCAAATATCGTCCGCGATTGGAAAGATCACCATTCGTCAAAAGTATTTGAGCCGTCTGGTACCCATATTTTTCGAATGCTACTTCGTAGGTTCGCACTAGACCCATTTGACCAACTGCAGCTGCAACCTGTAGCAGATGTACTTCGTGAGGCCGTTTTTCCCACCCCAATCGCTTCATGCCCTCAACAATTGAACCGGAAGAGACCAATACGAGTTCGACATCATCCTTTTTTAAGGATGAAATTTGACGCGCCCAGGACTGAACTCTCTCGATGTTGATTCCCATTCGAACATCAGTAATTAGAGAACTACCGATTTTAACAACCCAACGATTCGCAGTACTGCAATCAAATTTCACGACTAAATCACCTCAATATCGAAATCGGATGGTAATTTCACCGAACCTGGATTTTCTTCAAGCCAATTCATCGCTTTTCCTACTAAGCTTCGGCAACCTTTACCTGTTAAAGCAGATATTGAAAACCAATTTCCTTTCCAATCGATTAATTCAACCAATCTTTCGACATTACACTCTTCTTCTGGTTGTAGGAGATCAATTTTATTTAGAACCAACCAACGTTCACGTGTAATTAACTCTTTATCAAACTGAGCGAGTTCTCGCTCTATGGTGGCAATAGATTTAGCGATTTGATCCAGCTTGTTTGAGTCAACAATGTCGACCATGTGAAACAATAGTCGAGTATGTCGGAGATGTTTCAAAAATTGAATACCAAGTCCAACTCCTTCAGACGCTCCTTCAATCAATCCTGGTATGTCTGCAATGGTGTAGCTTCGACCAAGATCCAGTGAAACCACCCCAAGCTTAGGAGTGAGTGTGGTAAAGGGATAGGCTGCTGTCTTCGGCCTCGCATTGGTCACTGTTCGAATTAAGGTCGATTTTCCAGAATTTGGCATACCAACCAATCCGACATCTGCCAATAATCTCAATTCGAGGTCTAAGGTTCTTGATTCACCCGAGGTGCCAGGCGTTGTTTTTTTGGGAGATCGATTGACACTTGATTTGTATCTCGCGTTGCCAAGACCTCGTTTACCGCCTCTAGCAACGATGATACTTTGACCAGCAGTCGTCAACTCCCCGATCACTTCCTTGGTGTTTGCATCAACAATTACAGTACCGAGTGGGGTAGCAATGTGTAAATCTTTCCCAGAAGCACCAGAGCACAGTTTTCCTGCACCTGGTTGACCGTTTTCTGCTTTGTAGAGGCGGTTGTATTGAAAATCTACCAGCGTATTGAGGTCAAGATTTCCAACTAGATAGATGCTGCCGCCGTGGCCACCATCACCTCCGTCTGGTCCACCTCTCGGTATATATTTTTCCCGCCGAAATGATAGGCAGCCGGCACCACCGCGCCCTGCGTGAACCTTAATTCTAGCTTGATCAATGAACATACCGACACTCTACATTGTGAGGCGTTCATTAGTGATGTTGACTGTGACCGAAAGATTAACGGTCAATTGGAAAATTTAAGCTGCGACGACTGTGACTGTTTTTTTACGCAATGGACCTTTTACTTCAAATTTCACATAGCCCTCTGCAATAGCAAACAGCGTGTAGTCTTTACCCATACCCACGTTTGGACCTGGATGAAACTTAGTTCCTCGTTGGCGAACGATAATGTTTCCGGCGCGAACAGCTTGACCGCCAAATTTCTTCACACCCAATCGTTTAGAGACCGAATCCCGCCCGTTGCGAGAACTACCTCCTGCTTTCTTGTGTGCCATAAACTATTTACTCCAATTTATTTACTTGTAGTTTTATGACTTTATATCGTTACCGTTATTTCGGTCACCTATTCAGCTCGCCTGGTCACCAATACTGACGATTTCTAGTTCAGTATAGCTTTGACGATGCCCTTGGGTACGGCGGTAATTTTTACGACGCTTCATTTTGATTACACGAATTTTTTTACCTCGACCGTGATCCACTATTTTTCCAATAACGGGAACACCTTCTACGCGAGGAGTACCGATCAAGGGTTTGTTTCCATTCGCGACAAGCAGTACGTTATCAAATTGATAATGCGTACCAACTTCTGCTTTGAGTTTTTCTACACGAATTCGTTTGCCGGGTTCGACCCGAACTTGCTTCCCGCCGGTTTCAATAATTGCGTACATTAGAGATTCGCTTTTTGATAGTTAAGGAAAAAAAGAAAGTCGAAAGTATAAACGGAATTCGAAGTCTCGTCAATTCGAATTCGTAAATATTCCCAGTCTCAATCGATGCTTAGCTGAATAAACTTAATGAAATTTAGGTGTGCTCTGTACAGTAGATCTGGATTATATATTTTTCCTCATTTTTCAAGTCGTTGTAGTGCAATTTCACAGTATTGTCCGATCCAGTTCGACACCCACTACCTCTCCTCGAATCAAATGCGCAGTAATTTATGTCGAACCACTTCCAAGAAAGGGAGCCAGAATGGTATCCCCTACAAAATTGAACAAGTTTATCCATCGACACAGTAACTCGATTGGGAATGCTGCCGGGTATCCGCAAGTGCCATTCTTTCTTTGACCATTTAACGTTCAAAGCCCAAATCCTACAGTGAAAATATTCGAAGCTGACATTTAGTATTTTCGATCTCGGTCTGCTCGAGCATTTTATGTATCAAACAGAAATCGAGGAATCATTGATTTACTACGTTTTTTATAAAAAACAAAGTCGAAAAATACCAAGAAATGAAAAGCAAATAGTGCGGAATAGAAGAAAGAGTGCTGAATTATGAAAGATGCAAACGAATCGATTATGCTGAAATTCATGAAAGCATGGAATGACCCAAGAGGGCGTTTACCTATCCTTCAATCAGAAAGAGAACTAGTCCAACAAGGCCTCAGACCCGATTTTTTCATTGATGAGTTGTTAAAACAAGAACAACTCGTAACTGAATCGGAAAAGAAACAATTTCGAGAATGAGGGTAAGACTTAGATTACTGATAACGTTCAGCTCGAAAACGAATGCGAAGAAATTGTAGCTGATCTCGCAGAGTGTTTTCAATGACCTGCTGATTGAAGCTGAATAAAATATAAGAAGAATAAAAAGGAACGGACGGTGAAATTCTTATGAGCAAGAATTCTTTTTTCTCAATCGGGAAGTACAAGATTCATAAGTGGTTCGTATAGAGTCTTTATTAGAAACCATATGAATATGATTATGTAGAGGTGTGTGAAATGAAACGAGACAAAGATCACTTAGTCAAATTATTGCGTAGTATTGAAGAAAGCGATTCCGGAATTATGATTTCACAGATCGGATTATCCGATAAAGATATTTACCACCTCAAACTTCTTTGTGATAAGGGGTACTTAGTTAGAGTAAGACTTGGGTATCGCATGACTGATTTAGGACATGATTTCCTTGACAACGTCGGTAAAGGGACGCCTTGAAAGAATTAGAAAGAAATTGAAGGATGAATTTGGAAGCGCACCACTTGAAATTTTAAGATCAATGGGTGTAAAAATACTGGAATCGAAACTCGGTCTAAAATAGTAGACGATAATCGTTATCATTCATAGTTTTGGTCAGTTAAGTTTAGAATCCCCTAAAAAGCACGAATATCAACAAGTCGGGAAAAAGAAACATAAGAAGAATTAAAGGTATTCAAGTCTCACTTTCTATCCCCAGATCAGTAATTCGAGTGCTCTTTGAAAAGGCGAATGAATATGGTTTACGAGTAGCGAATTGATATGAAAAGCAATTGAGTACGGTGTCGACTAAGCGATTGATCAATATAGAGCGACCGAATACGCCGAATTTGAACTAACTCCTTTTGACACACTCAATCTGCACCTCAAACTCCGAGCCGGGAAGACAAAAATAACTTTGCAAAAAATAGCACAAAATCGTGCTAGTCGAGCTATTCGATAGTGATGATGTCTATTGAGACGAAGTTGGAGAGAATCGTTGTTCTGGGAGTTCCGATCTCACCAAAACAAAGATGGCAGACTACTCGAGGTTTAGGTTTCAAAAAGAAAGGTAGCCTCAATAGGCTGTCTTCTCGTTAGATTCCAAATTGCTTTGACGGAAGTGCAACAGGAATACATACCGCGAAGGATTACTCAATGACAGATCGAAGGAACAGAACTCCATGGGACTCGGTACTAAAAAAGGAGATCGCTTAGAAGACTTTGAGAACATCCACGACCACCACCTTGAACCATTCGATCTGGATCACGATCACGAGGCTATCTTTGCTCATCCCCTATCACCACTACCCAACTAGTCAAGACTGAAGAAGTCAGAGATTCAAAACAACTCCTGTCTTCTACCTACGCTGAAGATGCGTTTGGCGCAGTTTTCAATATCAGCCCTTGTTGGTGGCTTTTGCCCAATTCCGATAATCACAATTACGTCTTTCTGAGCTAAGTGCGGGTTGTCTGATTTGCGATTTGTCAATCCACAAGTTCCTGAACCTGAAATTCCGAGCGTAATCTATGTACGTCTTGATCAGCCTAAGTCTTGAATCGTCAATTGAATCTTGCGCCTGCAGCTGACTCAGGACGGCGGTTAACAATCGTCTATTAATCACAAAGCTAGTCAATAAATTCCCAATGCAGTTCAATGGGCTGGATAATGACTCCTTACTTTCAACAAATTTATTTTAATTCAGTACATTGGGCTACTTGCCTTTGAACTGCAAGCCGATTTTTCACATCACTGAAACTGCATCCATCTCATCTTGTAGGTCGAAAATAGAGCCGGTTATGTAATCGCCCAATTCGTCCTCAACTTTTGTTGGAAATGGCAATTTGCAGCGAACTGGCTCGTAGCGCGGTATGTTTGTTGGTTCTCCCAGAAGAATCCTAGAATTAAATTCATCCCAATCGTAACTAAAGAAAATCGGGAAAGCATCAACTGCAAAATAATTTAGTACTAAGAAAGGCCGCTGACCATCGGAGTAATTTGTTGTTGACGCATGTAAAGTTCGTGCATGATGAACTGTCAGAGACCCGGCCTTACCTTCCAGCAGTAGAGGATTTTCCGTAACCCCGTTTAACTCGGTAGGCGGGATTCCTCCTACAAACTTATTATTCAAATGATGATCAAAGACCGGTAACTTGTGAGAACCAGGAATCACCATCATCGCACCATTCTTACGGGTGCAGTCTCCCAACATGATTCCAACCGCTAACATGTCATCGTTCGTTTGAGGATAGAAAGCAAAATCCTGGTGCCACTGGATTCGACCACCTTCTCGTGGAGGTTTATTGTTCAATTTCGCATGGTCAAAACGAACCGTGCCACCGAGCAAGTGTTGTACCAATTCGATTAGTGGTGGATAGCACATCGCTTGGCGATATACCGGTGCTACTTGTTCAGGATCTGCAATACGGCGAAGAGCAGTGGAACCATCCTTTTTTTTAATGGTATCGAAGTGAATACCCTTGAGTTCACCCTGAGTAGCGAGTTTTAAGTACTCCATCGTTGTTTCCGACAAACTTTGCAAAAATTCAGAATCAACAAAATCTTCAATGAGCAAGTAACCATCACGTTCATAGTCAAATTTCATTTGTTCATAATTCATTCAACTTTTCCTCTACGAAGTATCTATAGAGACTAATTTCAGTGTAATTTTACTGATTGTCATATTAGTCATGTACGAACACTTTCGTGTCCGTCATCAAATTAAATTTTAATTGCCTTGTCATTGTTATACTGTATGAAACAAATCATAAATTTCAATTCAGTATCGCTGTAATTCTCTTCCACAATTGATACTGAGCGAACAACTAGAATCATTCTCAATTAGGTATCCTTATGAACGGTCTCATTCCACCCGTAATAACTCCATACAACGATGATCTATCCATTGATTACAAAGGTTTTTCTGTATTAATCGAACACCTGATTGACCAAGGCGCAGATAGCATAATCGTTGGCGGAACAACAGGCGAATATTTTTTGCATACGATGGAGGAACGTGTAGAGCTAATTCGAACCGCGCATCAAGTCTCAGGAGGTCGAATCCCGCTAATCGCTGGTGTCGGAGGAATTCGAACGACTGACTGCATTTCCCTTGGCTTGGCAGCAAAAAATATTGGAGTCGATGGCTTAATGGTTAGTGCACCCTATTATGCACTTCCAACGCAGAAGGAGTTAGCGACACACGCCCTCGAAATCGAAGAGAAAGTTGATCTTCCTATCGTGCTTTATAACTATCCCGGTCGAACCGGAACCTGTATGGAGTTTGAATTTTACGAGCGAATTTCGAAACGCTCAAATTTTCGGGCGATCAAAGAATCCAGTGGGCAACCACATTTGGTACACATGCTGGTGCAGAACTTCCCTCAGTTGACTCTATTGTGTGGTACTGATGATCAAGCTCTGGAACATTTTGCCTGGGGCGCTCGCGGTTGGGTTTGTGGGGCCGGAACCGCTTTTCCCAGGGAACATTTGGCACTCTACAAAAGCATTGTGCTAAACGATGACATCGAAACGGGTCGAGCAATTATGCTAACAATGTTGCCACTCCTAGAGTTTTTGGAGAATTTCGGGAAGTATACTCAGTGCGTTAAATTTGCTTGCCAAATCGCTGGGCTTCCAGCCGGTTCAGTTCGACCCCCACTGCAGACGCTGTCCGAACAGGAACAGGAGACGCTTACAGACATCATAGTTGAAATGAAGAGTACAATCAGTGGCATTCTTCACTTATAAACTCCAAAGTTACGCGAAGTGTAGAAAATAGCTTCTTCACTATCTTGAAATTCGACGATTCCTGTTAAGCAAGTAATATTACTTATAATTGATTGGTAAGTTAGAATTTGCTCGGCACCTGAAATTAATTTTTGGCGGGGACAGTTCGCTTATGCTGTGACGATAGGTTGTGAACCCGGTCAGGTCCGGAAGGAAGCAGCCGTAGCAGCTGATGCGGGTACAGTATTTCAGCGGGTTGAAACCGCCTCCAATTCAACTACCTTTGAATTAAACCACTCTAAGTACCTATCAAGAATGACGTGAGTTATCTCGTTCTTGCCAGAAAGTGGCGTCCAAAAATATTTAGTGAAGTAGTGGGACAAGAGCACGTCGTTCGCACGCTACGACATGCTTTAGAAAATGATCGACTACATCATGCCTATCTATTTTCCGGAACCCGTGGTGTAGGAAAAACAACACTTGCTAGAATTCTTGCCAAAGCCTTGAACTGTGAACAAGGTGTCAGCTCCGAGCCATGCAACGAGTGCAATGCTTGCACTCAAATCGATGAAGGTCGGTTCATTGATTTGATAGAGGTTGACGCGGCTTCTCGAACCAAAGTCGAAGATACTCGGTCTTTACTGGAAAACGTGCCGTATAAAGCAACGATCGGACGCTACAAAGTCTATCTAATTGACGAAATTCATATGTTGACCGGACATAGTTTTAACGCCCTTTTGAAGACTCTGGAAGAACCCCCATCTCATGTTAAGTTCTTGATGGCAACAACTGATCCTCAAAAGCTTCCAGTTACTGTTTTATCACGCTGTATTCAATTCAACCTGCGTGCAATGGAAGAGCGTGAAATCAGTGAACAACTAGAAAGAATTCTAATTGCCGAAAAGATTGATTTTCAAACCAAAGCCCTGACTGGAATCGCTCGACAGTCCCACGGAAGTATGCGCGATGGACTGAGCTTGCTTGATCAAGCAATCTCTTATACGAATGGCAATGTTCGTGTGGGGTTGGTGCGAGACATGTTGGGCATGGTGTCTGACGATTACATCTATGCACTATTGGAAGCGATTGCGACCAAGAACGCGAGTGAAGCTTTGCGAACTGTAAAACGCATGTGCGAACGATCAATTAATTTTGAAGCAACCTTAGACGACATCCTGCTAAAGTTGCACTCTCTAAGCCTATTGAAAATTGCTCCCTCCGCTCTCGAGGCGCGCTCGGAAAATCTAGAAGAGCTCAAGCGTATTGAGAAATTGATGTCGAAAGAAGATATACAACTGTATTATCAGATCGGTTTAATCGGCAAACGTGATTTAGCACTCGCACCCGAAGCGCAGCAAGGATTTGAAATGGTACTGATGCGTATGCTTGCCTTCCATCCAAGCTTACAGCAGGCTCAACATTCTAGCCAGACTCAAGACAACAGTGGAGGTCTTCGGTCGACGCCTCCGCCATCACGCAAAAATATTGATACAAAGCAACCAAGAACCCTACGCCCCGCTGCTTCAACGAGGAAGAATGCAACTCCGCGACGAACAGCGCAACACTCAAGTCCAACAAGTGCTCAGAAAGCCCTGATCCTAAACAACTCAGAAGATTGGATTCGGTTTGTAAATCATTCGAATCACTTAGATGGTTTTACCAAACTTTTTGCAAGCAATATAGCTTTCCAAAAACGATCAGGAAATACTCTCTTTTTCCACCCACCGAACGTTCGTTCTCCATCCATGGAGCGAGAAGAAAACAAGACAAATCTTCTCAACGTGCTACGGAAAGTTTTGGGGAATAACATTAAAATTAATTTCACCCCAAGAGTACAAGGAGCTAGAACACCAGAAAAACGTATGGCGCGTGAACGCCAAGAAAAATTAGCAAGAGTCCGACAACAAATTGAACGCGAAGATGTACCAAAAAGACTTGAAGAAGAATTTGGTGCAAAAATTGATATCAGTTCAATACGTTATCCAAAGCCACGAAAAAGAAGGGAAGGTCAATAATGGAAAGTTTGAGCGAAATTTTAAAACGTGCAAGCGACCTACAAGAGAAAATGGCGGAAATGCAAGGGGAATTAAACCGCCAAATTGTTAAGGGAGTCTCCGGTGGTGGACTTGTCCAAGTGGAGATGAACGGACACCATGATGTGATAAGAGTTTTAATCGACGACTGTGTAATGGACGATCGAGAAGTTTTGGAGGACTTAATCGCTGGTGCTGTCAACGATGCTGTTCGAAGAGTCGATAACCTAAATCAAGAAAAAATGTCCTCTCTAACTCAGGGTTTAAATGTACCTTTCCTCAAGAATATGCGCTAGTCTTTAAGGTTTTTCTTCGATTCGTATTCGATGAGCATCTCCAAGGCTGTAGAAAATTTGCACGATGCATTTCGTCGGTTGCCAGGTGTAGGTCCGAAAACCGCTCAGCGATTTGTGTTTCATTTATTAGCCCGAGATCGACCTAGTGCTTTTCGGATAGCGGATTCACTCCTATTCGCCGCAGAAAATGTCAGGCATTGCAATCAGTGTAATAATTTCAGTGAATCTGAATCTTGTAGCATTTGCTCCTCTCCCACTCGAGATCGATCAAAGCTCTGCATCATAGAAACTCCCGCCGATCTTGCGACTTTTGAATCTACCGGCACCTATGTAGGATTGTATTTCGTGTTGATGGGAAGAATTTCGCCCATCAACGGAATCGGTCCTAATGAACTTGGTATCAAAGCGTTAATCAAAACCTTAGATTCTAATCCAGTGAAAGAAATCATACTCGCTACCAACATTACGATTGAAGGAGATGCTACGGCCGAATATCTGATGAAGCTGCTGTCCAAATACGATTTGAAAACAACTCAACTCGCTCGAGGTATTCCTGTCGGTGGTGAACTAGAATACATGGACAAAGGGACCTTGGTAGAAGCCTTTCAGCGTAGGGTTTCGATTTCCCAGAAAATGAACTAAATGATTGGCATTGCCTGTTTAGATGATCTATACGATTGATCCTCCATCATCCATCGAATCGTGAGCAATCAAACTAAAGACGGAGCCGTATCTGCTTCGAGACTTAGTTCCAATGCTGATTCTCTCCAAGCAATTAGAGCGAATCTTGAACAAGATTTGGAGGCGATCGATGACTACATGCTGCATGCACTGGATACCAACATACCATTAATTCAAGCAATTGGAAATCACATTCTGCAACATGGGGGTAAGAAATTGCGCCCCATCACCCTGGCCTTGAGCGCTCGAGCGCAAGGCTATGAAGGTAAAGATCACATTATCCTCTCTGTAATGCTGGAGTTCATTCATGTCGCGACCCTTTTGCATGACGATGTCGTCGATCAATCGTTTATGCGTCGGGGTCGAGCCAGTGCGAATTCTATCTGGGGCAACCCAGCAAGTGTGTTAGTCGGTGATTTTCTGTACTCCCGTTCTTTTGAGTTGCTAACTGAAGTCAACCAAGTTCCTATTTTTAAAGTGATGGCTCAAGCCACTCGAAGAATATCAGAAGGTGAAATTATGCAGCTCACTCAATTGGAGTCTATGAGCACGACTGAAAAGGAATATTTCCGAACGATAAACCGAAAAACCGCTACATTATTTTGTGCCGGAGCACAACTTGGCTCAATAATCGCTGATCAGTCTAAACAAAATCAGCAGTACATGGCACACTACGGTAAGAATTTGGGTATAGCATTCCAACTTATCGATGACCTGCTTGATTACACAGGAGACACGAATAAAATTGGCAAAAGAGTCGGAGATGATCTGAGCGAAGGGAAGCTTACATTACCTCTGATTTATGCACGTCAAAACTGCAGCGCTCAAGAGCAAAAAGAAATTAACGCTGCATTGGAACATCCAGGCGATTGTAACATTGAGAACATTTGTCAAATCGTCGCGCAAAGTGGTGCAATTGAATATACAGCCAAACTCGCTCGAGAATACGGTGATTGCGCCGTTCAATGCCTTGATTTTCTTTCACAGTCGATTTATCGAGATTTGTTAGTGAAACTCGTGGAATTTTCCTATTTGAGAAACCATTAGAGTACGGGGTGTAGCTCAGCCTGGCAGAGCACTGCCTTCGGGAGGCAGGGGCCGGTGGTTCAAATCCACTCACCCCGACCAATTCACTGACGTTATGTGCCTAGGTCGGTAAAAGAACCAAGTAAGAATCCAACTCGAAATCCGTTGGATCAAAACTAGATGACTGCCAATCTCTCGACTCGAGCAGCACAAAATTTAAACTCCGGAATTTTTCCGAGTGGATCAAGTGCGGGATTCGTTAATTTGTTGGCCGCTGCTTCTGCATAGCAAAAAGGTACGAACACGACACCATTGGGAACTGCCATATCACCTCTAGTTTTCAATTCTATTTTGCCTCGACGAGTAAAGATATGAACCATCTCACCGGGTTGGATATCTAGACTCTTCATCTGACTTGGAGACATACTTGCGACTGCTTCCGGCTGAATTTCATCTAATACTCTAGCCCTTCTCGTCATTGCACCCGTATGCCAGTGCTCAAGCTGGCGTCCAGTTGTAAGGATCATTGGAAAGTCTTGATCAGGCTCTTCATCAGGTGGAACGATGTGGGCTGGCACCAATTTCGCTCGATTGTTTGCTGTGGGAAATCCATCACTAAAAACTATATCCTGTCCGGCAACATCGGGGCCTTCACAAGGATACGTGACGGCACTCTCAGTTCGTAGCCGATCCCAAGTAATATTGTCAAGAGATGGCATAAGGCTCGCCATTTCAGCGTAGACATCTGCGGGACCAGAGTAGTTCCAGTCAAGTCCAAGCCGTTGAGCAATTTCTTGAATGATCCACCAATCTTGTCTCGCATCTCCGTGCAGCTGAAGTGCTTGACGCCCCATCTGTACCTGACGATTTGTATTGGTTACCGTACCATCTTTCTCTGGCCAAGCAGATGCGGGTAAGACTACGTCCGCGTGAAAAGCTGTTTCGGTCATAAATAAGTCTTGTACAACCAAATGATCCAGCGTTGTCAAAGCCTCACGAGCATGGTGTACATCGGGATCCGACATCGCAGGATTTTCACCCATTACATACATTCCACGAATCTGTCCGTCGTGAACGGCATCCATAATCTCTACAACGGTCAATCCTCGATTTGGATCCAATGAAGTTCCCCAAGCATCCTCAAATCTAGCGCGAATGTTCTCCGAATCAACTGCCTGATAATCTGGGAAAACCATTGGGATTAAACCTGCATCGGATGCTCCTTGAACATTATTTTGACCACGCAGAGGGTGTAGTCCGGTACCAGGGCGTCCTACATGTCCGGTTATGGTGGCCAAAGCAATCAAACAGCGCGCATTATCGGTGCCGTGAGTATGTTGAGAAATACCCATACCCCAAAAAATTATTCCTCGTTCGCAGTTTGCAAATTTGCGAGCCACAACTCTTATGGTGTTCGCGTCTACACCGCAAATTTTCGACATTTCTTCGGGGGTAAACTCACGAATATGGCGTTTTAAGTTTTCAAAACCTTCGGTAAACTTGTTTACGTAGTCGTGGTCATAAAGATTTTCATCAATGATGACATGCAAGAACGCATTCAAAAGCGCAACATCGGTTCCAGATTTAAACTGAATTGGATAGCTTGCCTGTCGAGCTAAGGAAGTTTTGCGAGGATCTATTACGATCAGATCTTTCCCTAGTCTTCGAGCCTGCTTAAAATACGTCGCTGCAACTGGATGATTTTCAGTGGGATTCGCGCCAATAACAATGATGACGTCAGAATCCAAGCAAGCTGTAAACGGAGCAGTGACTGCACCAGAACCAATGCCATCCAATAACGCGACAACACTGGATGCATGACACAATCGTGTACAGTGGTCAACATTATTCGTCCCAAATCCAGTGCGAATCAATTTTTGAACCAAGTACGCCTCTTCATTTGAGCCTTTGGCTGAGCCAAATCCAGCCAATCCTGTCGACCCGACTTGATCGAGAATTTTTCTAAAACCAGCCGCTGCAAGATCTAAAGCTTCATCCCATTCCGCTTCTCGGAAATGAGTGTACGGATTCATAGGATCAACTTCACTGTGAGCGTCTTTTTTCGCAGCTTCGAGCCGGATAAGCGGCTTTGTCAAACGATGCTTGTGGGCGACATAATCAAAACCAAATCGCCCTTTCACACAAAGTCGGTTTTGATTTGCAGGTCCTTCGCGACCTTGCACCGCATGAATTTTGTTGTCGTTTATTTGATAAGTAATTTGACAGCCGACACCGCAATATGGACACACACTTTCTACTTCATCCAAATCTAAATGTCGGTTTACTCCATCTTCGTTTACCAATGTTTCTTCGACTAGCGCGCCGGTCGGACAGGCTTGTACACATTCACCACACGCGACACAAGTACTGTTTCCCATGGGATCGTCAAAATCGAAAACGATTTTAGACTCATTGCCTCGATAGGCCATACCAATTACATCATTGACTTGTACTTCGCGGCAGGCACGCACACACAGATTGCAGTGAATACACGCGTCGAGATAGACTCGCATCGCGGCATGACTGTGATCCGGTATCGGTGTAGATCGTTGGGGCAATCGGTTGCTTTCAGGTTGAACTAAGTCGTTCCATTGCCAAAAACGGGAATTGGGGTCATGTGCAGTATTCTTTTCCGGTTGGTCTGCCGCCAGCATTTCAAAAACCAGCTTGCGGCTAAATCTTGCACGATCGCTCTCGGTACTTACTTTCATCCCCGGAGTCGGTTTACGAATGCAAGAAGCTGCCAAAGTTCTTTCACCTTCAATTTCCACCATACAGGCGCGACAATTGCCATCGGCTCGATAGCCTGGTTCATGGGAAAAACACAAATGTGGAAGTGTCGTATTTTCCCGATCTGCAATTTGCCAAATCGTTTCATCTGGAAAAGCCTCCACCTCACGACCGTCCAATTCGAAGCTAAAACTCATGTTGTTTTGCATATTACATCTTCCGGAAAGAATTTCATTACTGATAAAAGTGGGTTCGCAGCGGCTTGGCCTAAACCACAAATAGATGCATCCGTCATCGCTTGTGCAAGATCATTCAGCAAGTGTTGATTCCACTGATCACGTTCCATCAGTTTCACCGCTTTTTCTGTGCCGACTCTACAGGGAGTACACTGTCCACAGCTCTCGTCCTCGAAGAATCGCATCAAATTCAATGCAATGTCTTTGGTATTGTCTTGCTGACTAAGAATAACAACTGCATGAGAGCCTACAAAGCACCCATGTTTTTCTAGTTGTCCGAAGTCTAGTGGTAAATCGTCCATCGAAGCAGGCAATATTCCCCCCGATGCACCACCGGGCAAATACGCTTTAAACTTATGGCCGTCTTGCATGCCACCACAAAATTCGTCGATAAGTTCCCGTACCGTAATTCCTGCTGGAGCGAGTTTGACTCCGGGTTGAGCGACCCGACCCGACACAGAATAACTACGAAGGCCTTTGCCACCATTTCTACCGTAACTGCCAAACCAATCTGGTCCCTTCTCGAAAATATCTCGAAGCCAATATAAGGTCTCGACATTTTGAACCAGTGTGGGCTGCCCGAAAATGCCATTTTCAGCAACGTAAGGGGGTCGATGTCGGGGTAAACCTCGTTTGCCTTCGATCGATTCGATCATGGAGGATTCTTCACCACAGATATAAGCACCGGCTCCCCGCCGCAATTCCAAATTTACAGTGTTGCATAAAGCTGCTTCGCGCAGACACTCGATCTCTGCTAACAAAATTTTACGAACAGCTGGGTACTCATCTCGAAGGTAGATATAGACAGTTTCCGCTTCCACCACCCAAGCTGCAATCAGCATTCCTTCAAGAAAGCGATGAGGTTCTCGCTCCATATAGTATCGATCTTTGAAAGTGCCGGGTTCGCCTTCATCAGCATTAACCGCCATAAGTCTGGGACCGGGATAACCGCGTACAAACTTCCATTTCAGACCCGTTGGAAATCCAGCACCACCAAGACCTCGAAGTGGGGAACTTTGAAGTGTGGAAATCAATTTTTCTGGACTTTGCTCACCAGCCAAACATTTTCGAAGAAATGCATACCCGCCATCATTAACATAGGAATTGAAGTTTTCATATTTCGGAATTACAGGTTCAATCCTGCGATTATCGATCGCACTACAGATGGAATCGGGCTTCGCAAAATCCACATGATTATGACCAACTTCGGCAGCGGGAGCTGTGTTGCATCGCCCCATGCATGGGGCACGTACGACGCGTACTCGAGGTTCAAGCATACTTTGCAACTGTTCGATCAATTGCTGCGCGCCATTCATCTCGCAAGTGACACTGTCGCACACGCGTACAGTAATCGGCGGTGGCGGGTTTTCATCATCATCAACAACATCGAAATGAGCATAAAACGTCGCTGTTTCATACACTTCGGATAGCGCCAAGCCCATAATATGTGCCAAGGCAACCAAGTGATTGGCATAAAGGCATCGAAACTCATCTTGAATTACATGCAGATATTCAATCAAAAGATCTCTTCTTAGCGGAGAATCTCCCAAAAGCTGCCGAACTTCACTCACACTATCAGGGTCGACTTGACGGCCTTTTGGCGCGTAAGAACGCCGCAATAAACCGCGTCCTGGATGAGAGGGCCGTCGTACTACATCAGTCATAATTATCGTCGCTTGACGTACTCGTTAATCTTCAAGTAGTCTTTGCCCACAATAAGCGAATCGAAATTTATAAATGGAAACGATGGTATTGATTGTGCTACTTCTCCGTTACAGACTGAAATGAAATGGATTTCGCAATTATTTTACGCGAATCGATTTCGGTTAATTTATCAATCATTAAGTGATATCGAATCAAACAATAGCAAGAAGCCTGATCACTGACTAGTACTTTGTGTTCTACAATTCAAGCAAAATTGAGAGACGCGCTGCCATAAATTCTTGACTTTCCGAAGTAATTTCAGGATTTCTAAGCTTTTCCATCCTCCGGAAACATTACACCAAAAAATCGATTTCTCAGACATACAACTGGTAGTGCGTTAATCATAACCATGCTGCATTATAGTCAGCTTCCGATAAGTAAAAATTTCAACCACAGCTATTCACCATACCTCATGCACCGCTGCTTCTAGATTTGACTACGAGTTTTTTATTTGTCTTCGCTCTACAGCGCTCTCAATGATCCAATTGATTCCTAATCCAACACAGTGAATTTTTCACATTCATAATCTAAACTCACCGACTCAACAAATTCGCCTAGGTTATCACCGAATAAAAACCATAGTTAGGGCAGAAACTTCGACGAAGTTGGCGATATTTGAAAATCTCAAGCAAATCATGGCTCGGTTTATGAATAAGGTCTATCGCGAACAGCTACGAGCGCTCCGTTTAATTTCAGGTCAAACAATTCCTGGCATGTTTCGTTGATTAAACTTTAACAGTGCAAATTCCTTGTTCTCGATTCGTCATTCAAATGTAAATGCACCGATTCAATGTACAATTTCTAAAACTAAGTTTGGCAAAAGATTAGCAGAGAAGTCTATGGAAACTGGCAGAGGACACATTCGACGGCGAGCACGTCAATCAACAGGACCGATCATAATCGCGGGACTAAAACGAGATATTCCGCCCTATGAAATGATGAGTGAAGAGGGGCTGGATCTCATCGAAGAAAAAACGGACGAAATCCTACAGGAAGTAGGAATCGAGTTTCGTGGAGATAACGAAGCTTTAAGGATTTGGAAAAATGCAGGTGCAGACGTAAAAGGTGCTCGTGTTCGATTCGACAAAGGTCACGTGAGGAAACTAATTTCAACCGCGCCGTCCGATTTTGTGATGCACGGGCGAAATCCCGCGCGTTCAGTTCGAGTCGGAGGCAATCATATTGTTTTCAGTCCTGCCTACGGTTCCCCTTTTGTATCCGATCTAGATGAAGGTCGTCGATATGGAACAATCGAACACTTTCAAAACCTGATTAAACTGGCTTACATGTCGCCGTGGCTTCATCATTCGGGCGGCACAGTGTGCGAACCAGTCGATTTGCCTGTCAATAAACGTCATCTCGATATGGTTTATGCTCATATGAACTATTCGGATATGCCGTTTATGGGTTCTGTAACCACAAGAGAACGCGCACTCGACTCCATCGAGATGGCACGCATTCTCTTTGGAGAAAAATATGTTGATGAACATTGTGTGATCAGTGGCAACATCAATATGAATTCGCCACTTGTTTACGATGAAGCCATGTCAGGTTCGTTGCGTGCTTATTCCGAAGCCAATCAGTGTCCGGTAGTCGTTCCGTTCGTACTTAGCGGCGCAACAGGGCCTGTGACGATCGCCGCTGCTATCGCTCAATCCTTAGCCGAAGTCATGGTTGGTGTTGCACTCGGGCAACTGATACGTCCCGGTTCCCCTGCGATTTTTGGGAATTTCATCACAACCGTAAATTTACGTGCAGGTTCTCCAACTTTTGGTACACCGGAGTCGACTGCTGCTTCGTATGTCGTCGGTCAGCTCGCTCGACGATTCGACATTCCTCTTCGTTGTAGTGGCGGATTTACTAGTTCTCCTTGCGTCGACGCTCATTCCACCAATGAAAGTGTCAATGCACTAAACGCCGCCATTCTGTGCGGATCGCATTTCGTCTTACACGCGGCGGGCTGGTTGGAAAGTGCACTAACGATAAGCTATGAAAAACTTGTCATTGACGCGGATTATTTGGGCTCTCTCCACAAATTTGTGAAGGGTGTTTCACTCGAGAGTGATCAGTTCACGACAAACTCTTTTTCGGAAGTCGGTTTTGGCGGCCACTTCTTTGGTTGTGCACACACACTCGATCACTATCAAAGTGCTTTTTACGAATCTGAACTATTCAACACCCCGGCCTATGAACAATGGGAAGAAGAAGGGAGTTTGAACATCGTGCAGAGAGCGAACGCGAAATGGAAATCGATGTTAAAGGAATATGAAAAACCTGATCTCGATGCGGCGAAGGACGAAGAGCTCCAGGCATTTATCCAACGAAGAAAAAGCGAAATGCCAGATATTTGGCACTAAGAATTAACTTCGTTATAGGATTTCCTGTACGATTTTTCCGATTCCGGCAGGGTTTTCAGTTACGTGAACACCGCAGTCTCTTAGTACGGAAATCTTCTCCGAAGCGGTTCCTTTGCCACCGGCAATAATCGCCCCGGCGTGTCCCATTCTCTTTCCTGGTGGTGCGGTAACACCTGCGATAAAAGCCGCAACTGGCTTCGTGCAATGGTCTCGAATCCAAAGTCCACAATCTTCTTCATCGGTGCCACCGATTTCACCGCACATCACGATTGCTTCTGTATCGGGATCTTCGTTAAACCACTTTACGACATCTAAATGCTTAGTGCCATTGATAGGGTCTCCACCGATTCCAACACAAGTCGATTGACCAATGCCTAATTTTGTCAATTGATCGACAACTTCGTAAGTCAGCGTTCCCGATCTAGAAACTACACCCACCGAACCTTTTTTGTGAATATAACCGGGCATAATGCCGATTTTTATTTCATCCGGTGTAATTACACCAGGACAATTTGGCCCGATCAGAATGGTATTGGACCCCTTCATTTTGTGCCGAGTGAGAATCATGTCTTTTACGGGAATTCCCTCCGTAACACAAATTACTAGGTCCAACTGAGCTGACACAGCCTCATCAATGGCAGCCGCGGCAAATGGCGGCGGAACATACACTACAGAAACTGTGGCTCCTGTCTGTTCTTTCGCTTCAGCAACGGTATTGAACACCGGAATTCCTTCAACCGTTTGCCCACCTTTACGCGGTGTAACTCCAGCAACAAATGTATTCTTACCAAACGCATAATCCAGGCAATTTCGAGTATGAAATCGACCAGTTTTACCCGTTATTCCCTGCGTCATCACCCGCTTGTTTCGATCAATTAAAATAGACATCTATCGTAATCCCGCCGCTTCAACGACTTTTTGAGCTGCATCATCCAAGGTGCTAGCAGTAATCAATTGCAAGCCTGAATCATTTAATAACCGCCTTCCAATCTCTACGTTGGTACCTTCCAAACGCACGACGACCGGAACCTCCGACTCAATCTTGCTCAATGCAGTTACCAAACCTTCCGCGATTACGTCACAGCGCATTATTCCACCAAAAATATTAACCAAAATTGCTTGAACGTTTTCGTTTTCCAACATGATTTTGAACGCAGTAGTCACCTGTCCGATGTTTGCGCTTCCACCTACATCCAAAAAATTCGCCGGTTCACCACCGTACAGCTTGATGATATCCATGGTTGCCATCGCTAGTCCGGCTCCATTGACCAAGCATCCGATGTTACCATCTAGCTCTATATAGGAAAGACCAACATTGGAGGCCTCTATTTCTGCGGGAAGTTCTTCATCAAGATCACGATAGTTGATGATACTGGTTTGACGAAAAAGACCACTATCGTCAAAATTTATCTTTGCATCGAGTGCAACCACCCGATCATCTTTCGTGATCACAAGAGGATTGATTTCTGCAAGTGATGCATCATGATCCCAAAATGCTCGATACAAACCTTGTAAGAGATCCTTGGCTTGATCGATCAGTGAGTCTGGCACACCTGCGAATTTAGCGGCTTGCTCGGCCGATTCACTTGTGAGTCCGACGTTCGGCTCTATGTATGTCTTATGTATTTTTTCTGGTGACTCGGCCGCAACCTCTTCAATTTCCATGCCACCTTCCGGGCTGATCATCAACACAACCTGTTGAGTTTGTCGATCTACCACCATCCCTGCATAAATTTCCGTCTCTATAGGCAAGCCTTCTTCAACTAGAAGTCGACGAACTATTTGTCCGTCATTACCTGTTTGAGGAGTCACCAAAGGTTTTCCGAAAATTTGGCTAGCTGCTTGAACTGCCTCCTTTGGCGAATGGACGACTCGAACTCCGCCGCCTTTCCCGCGACCACCTGCGTGAATCTGTGCTTTTACTACCCAAAGTTCACCACCCAATTCGGCTGCCGCCAATTCAACCTCATTCACCTCCTGGCAAACGATTCCGAGCGGCGTTTGAACGCCGTAATTGCGTAGTACTTCTTTAGCTTGATATTCGTGAACTTTCATCCAAATGTTTCAATAATGTGCCTAAATGCTGTTAAAGTGTAAGTTTATCTTAGTGCGTTACGAACTGTAGATCCGAATTCGACGGGAGATTCAACGATGACGACTCCAGATTTTCGTAGTGCTTCAATTTTCCCTTCAGTACCACCCATTCCAGCTGATACGATAGCAGCGGAGTGCCCCATACGACGATGGGAAGGTGCGTTTCGACCTGCTACGTATGCAATAATCGGTTTGGGATAATTTACCGATGACAAATACTCTGCCGCTTTCTCTTCTGCACCGCCGCCAATTTCACCAATTAGTAAAACGGCATCGGTGTCATCGTCGTCTCGGAACAGTTCCAAAGCATCGGCGAAGGACATTCCTTGAATAACGTCTGCGCCTAGACCAATACATGTAGATTGCCCCAAGCCGTCCCGACACAATTGAGACACTGCTTCGTAAAGAAGTGTTCCAGATCGCGATACAACTCCGATTCTGCCTCGTTGCACAATCGAACTCGGAATGATGCCAATATTGCATTTGCCAGGCGCAATTATTCCGGGACAATTTGGTCCGATTAAGCGAGAGTTCGACCCCTTCAACTTGTTTTTTATCCGGATCATATCGAGAATTGGAATGCCCTCAGTAATGCAAACAATCAACTCCATGCCCGCATCGACCGCTTCGATTACGGCAGTCGAAGCATTCTTAGGAGGTACGAATAAAACTGTGGCAGTTGCACCGGTCGTTTCAATCGCTGCTTTGACCGTATCAAATACTGGTAGGTTCAAATGTCTTTGACCGCCCTTTCCTGGTACAACACCACCAACAACTTTGGTTCCGAATTCAATCGCTCGATGAGAGAAAAAACTCCCTGTATATCCAGTAATCCCTTGACAAATCACTCGCGTGCGTGCGTCGACTAAAATACTCATCTCTACAGCTACGAAACAATTTTCATTGCAAGCTTGACGGCGTCAGTCATTGAATCCACGATATGAAAGGGCATTCTTGAATTCTTCAACAAAGTAATCCCGTGTTCCTTTTTTGTACCTGCGAATCTAACGATAACTGGAAATGGTAGGGGAGACTGTCTTTCTACAGTAATGAGGCCTTCAGCTACTGTATCGCAATGTGTAAGCCCTCCGCCTACGATATTGACAAATAGAGTTTTTATCGATCGATCCTGAAGAATTGTATAGCACGAATTTTCAACATCAGTTCGGGTAGCGATCGGTGGCAAATCCAAAAAATTCGCGCATTTACATCCATGCTGATGCAACAAATCCATCGTGGCTAGCGCCAATCCTGCTCCTCCCACCAACAGACCGACATCTCCTTTCAATCGCACGTAGTTGAATCCACTTTGTGCGCGCATTTTCCGATTGGTTTCGAGATTATTGGTACGAATGTCCTCGACTTCGGAATGGCGGAACATAGCATTGTCGTCAATTTCCATTTTGACGTCTAAGATCGTAAGTTGATCATCGTCGGTAATTGCCAGAGGGTTTAACTCGATCATGAGAGCATCGAAAACATTGATGGCTCGATGCATTTCTTGGCAAATCTTTATGAACTTGGAGCAATGATTTTCGGACAAGCCCAAACTTTTCGCGACCGGGGTTAACTCTCTGACGCTGGGCGATTGATCAACTTCCAGTTGCAAGCGTTGCAAGCGACCGGATTGATTGACAAAAGATTCGACTCCGGAACCACCATGGTCGGATGCGAGCAAGACAAGCTCTCCTTCAAAGCGATCCACCAATATTGCGAGATATAGCTCGCGTTCAATTTCCAAACCCTGCTCAATATAAACGGATGTCACTTCTTGGCCTTCGTCGCCGGTCTGGGGCGTAAATAAAGTTGTTCCGAACAATGCACGGACGTGCTTACTCACTTCTGCGATATTGTGAGCCATTTTGATACCGCCGAATCGGCCTCTGTCTCCGGCAAGAATTTGCGCTTTTACGACCCAGCTATCGGTTTGAATTTGGCTTGCAATCGCACCTACATTTTCAGCTGACAGTGCAATTTTTCCAGCTGGAAACGGGAAATCAAATCGACTTAGCAGATTCTTGGCTTGATATTCATGTAGAAACATGCTTGGTACCGTCTATTGCACAAAAACGAGGCATTCAGTCATTATCATTGTAACTGAATGAGCCGACTATGTTACGCACATTCATCTTGAAATGAACAACAACTAAAGCGGTAAATTCGAAAGTTATTCATTGTGTCAATTTAAGGAAGTTCAACGATTTGTCTTTAAATTCAACCATCATTTACAAGACCCACAATTTAAAATTTACAATTTTCCATTTATAAATGTTAATCTATAATATTTTGTTCAATTCTGTTCAGAGTGTAAATGAGTGCATGTCCAACAGACTCATTTCAGCACTCGGGTTTTGTACAACTGTAACTAAATTTTGTGGAGATAAAAACCATGACTCAATTAAAGAATAAATTAATAATAGGCCTCGGCACATTATTAATGGCCGCGTTCTCCTTGACGCAAGTTCAAATCGCAGCAGCGGATTTCGAACCGAAAAAGCCTGTTGATTTTGTAATTATGGCGGGTAAAGGTGGTGGTGCTGACAAAATGGCTCGCTTGATGCAGTCAATTATCGAAAAGCATAATCTGTCAGGAAAACCATTTGTACCAATTAACAAACCCGGTGGTTCTGGTGCTGAAGCTCTCATTCATTTGAACAATACCTCAGGTGTGTCAAAAGATCATACGGTCATGGTTACCCTGAATAGCTTCTATACGACACCGTTACGTCAACCGAATCTCGGTATCGATATCTCCACTTTTACTCCGATTGGGCGAATGGCAGAAGATACTTTTCTGCTGTGGGTAAACAAGGACAGTGGAATTAACAACGTCGCAGAGTTTGTAGCAGCAGCAAAAGCAGCAGGTAAAGACTGGATCATGGCAGGCACAGGTAAGGGTCAAGAAGACCAGTTGATCACCGACTTTTTGAATCGTACGTACGGTCTCGATATGACCTACGTGCCATTTAAGGGTGGCGGTCGCGTTGCAAAGGAATTGGCTGGAAACAATGCGAATTCAACAGTCAACAATCCGTCTGAACAACTTGGTTTCTATGAAGCTGGAAATACAATTCCACTTGGTGCTTTTACTGACAACCGGCTCCAAATGTTCCCAGATGCACCAACTTTTGGTGAACTCGGTAACGAATTCGTTTATTACATGCAAAGAAGTGTTGTAGGTGCTCCTGGTATGTCAGACGAAGCGGCGGCGTACTATCAGGATCTATTTTCTAAAGTATTCCAGACCGATGAGTGGCAAGAATACCGAACGAAGAAGAGCTTGTACGGCGATTTCTTGACTGGTGATGCCCTCAAAGACTACTGGTTGACGGAACGTTCAATCCATGAAGGCATGCTTAAAGAGATCGGTGAAATCTAAATTTTGATTTGATCAACATATCAGTTTGATTCAGGGGGATGCGTAAAGCTGAATTAGTGATGGCCGTTGTTATGGCCATCGTTTCAATCTCACTGATGTGGAAGAGTACGGAACTCCCCATCGGCTGGTTACCCGGAGAGGGGCCTGGTGGTGGGGCGTTTCCATTCTGGCTTTCTGCTGGAATGCTAGTCTGCTGCATTTGGATCATCGTTCGCTGGTTTCGAGGGTATTTCGACTCTCACGGTGCAGTTCCTTACATGGACCGAGAAACCTTGATGATCTTTCTCACGGGCGCACTTTCGTTGACGGTGATGGTTGGATCAATTTACTTGGTTGGTGTTTATGGTGCAGTGCCATTATTACTCATCTTTTATATGAGATTCATCGGCAAGCATCCCTGGCCTCTCACTGCATTGTTGGCAATCAGTTTTCCGATTGCGACTTTTTTCTTTTTTGAGATTGCTCTTACGATTACCCTACCGAAAGGGCTTACAGAGCCACTGTTTTATCCACTTTACGACATTTTTCTCTAGTCTTTTATGGAAATTCTCGGTCATTTATTAGATGGATTCTCGATTGCTTTCGAGCCGCTGAATCTTGCTTTGATTCTAATTGGAGTGATCGTGGGCTTGTTTATCGGAGCAATGCCCGGTCTAGGATCAGTAAACGGAGTTGCAATCCTACTTCCAATGACGTTTTTGGTGCCACCTACGTCAGCGGTGATATTTTTAGGTGCAATCTATTACGGTGCGATGTACGGAGGTGCAATTAGCTCCATAATGTTGGGGATTCCAGGGGCTTCTACAGCTGTAGCGACAACCTTTGATGGTCGTCCTATGGCCAACTCGGGACTAGCTGACCAAGCTTTGATTGCCGCGGCTACTGCATCATTCGTCGGCGGTACGATTTCGGTCATCTTGTTCACAATGTTTGCTCCACCGCTCGCTCATGTTGCACTTACATTCGGAGCTCCTGAAGAGTTTGCACTTATGCTACTTGCATTCGCGACTTTTATCGGACTCGGTGGAGACGATATTCCGAAAACGTTCTTTTCTATTTTTATTGGCTTGGTACTTAGTGCAATCGGACTCGATATCGTTAGTGGTGAACCAAGACTCATTTTCTTCAACATTCCTGGATTCTTTCATGGCGTAAATTTCTTGGTCTTAGCCATTGGAATCTACGGAATCGGTGAAATATTATGGACGCTCGAGACAAATAAAGGCGAAGTTCGAGTTTCTGCGATCCAAGTAAGCTTTAAGAAGTTCGTAAATGGAATTATTCGTCTCAAAGAAGCAATCAACACCATGTTAATGGGATCGTTCTTGGGATTTTTTGTAGGAATTTTACCCGCTGCAGGGGCAACACCTGGCTCATTGATGGCCTACGGTGTTGCAAAATCAATGGACAATGAACCCGAGACTTTTGGAAAAGGAAACTTAAAGGGGGTAACTGCACCAGAATCTGCAAACAACGCTGCTAGTACAGGTTCAATGTTACCCATGCTTACATTAGGAATTCCAGGTTCACCCACCACCGCAATCTTGCTAGGTGGCATGGTCATTTGGGGACTAGAACCCGGGCCACGATTATTTACAGATCAAACCGAATTCGTATGGGCATTAATCGCGAGTTTATACGCTGCCAATCTTCTTTCGCTGATTGTCAATCTCGCATTCATTCCAGCGTTTATTTGGATTCTACGAATACCCTTCACGATTCTAGCACCAACAATTTTTATTCTCTGTATCGTCGGTGGCTATGCACCAACACAAGACATGCACGACGTTTGGCTTATGTTGCTGTTCGGTATAGTGGGTTACTTGATGCGAAAGCTCGACTATCCAATGGCACCAGCAGTGTTGGCGATCGTCTTAGGGCCCTTGGCTGAAACCTCGATGCGACAGTCCTTAATTATCGGACATGGATCCATGTCTATTTTCTTCGAGCGTCCCATCTCTGCGGCGATTATGATTTGCGCCCTAATTTTATTGTTATTACCGCTTTTCAAATTAATTTCCTCGAAGAAGCAAAAATAAATTACTTGCTGAGATAAGCCGTAATAGCTGGTATCTTGACAGACCGACCATTTAAACACCTCTTTCGTCCTATTACCTTAGGGCACAAAACATTAAAGCACCGACTTAATTTTGGCGCACACACTGCCAATATGTCGGTGGATGGACTACCGCTAGAACGTCATTTTAGCTACTACCTCGAACGCGCAATTGGTGGTGCTGCAATGATCGTGGTTGAACCTATACCCGTTCACCAGACCGCAATTCTAACCCGAGGTAACTTTCGTCATGGAGATGATTCAATCATTCCCCATTTTCGAAAAATAACCGATGCATGCCATGAACATGGAACGGTGATGATTCAGCAACTTTATCACGTCGGTGCTCACGGTGAATGGGACAACTCCTTTGCTCCGAACTGGTCTCCATCAGGGTTGCCATCCATGCACGACCATGATGGAAGTGTGGCGATGTCAGACGTCCAAATTCAAGACGTCATCGATGGTTTTGTTCAAGCTACGGTTCGGGCAAAAGAGTCGGGATTTGATGGATGTGAACTGATGGCTGCATACAACGCGATAATCGAACAGTTTTGGTCGCGTTTTACCAATCGTCGGGAGGACAAATACGGCGGATCTTTTCAAAATCGAATGAATTTTTCCGTTGAACTGCTGACAGCGATGCGAAATGCAGTTGGACCCGACTTCATTATTGGAATTTGCAGTAGTTACGATCCAGTAGAGTCGAGTATTTTCCCGTTGGAAGAAATGCAAGAAACTTTTCGTTACCACGATGAACGCGGTCTGCTCGACTATGTCACCATAGGAACCGGTGGATATTACAACCACACGATGATAATACCTAACGCTCTACATCCTGACCAATTGGGCGTGGAGTATGCTGGCAAAATTCGAGAAAGCGTCAGCAATGCGAAAGTGCAAGCTGAAAGTCATATTCGGACTCCCGAATCAGCAAATTACGCAATTGCCTCGGGTAACGCAGACATGGTAAGTATCGTACGCGGACAAATTGCAGATCCACATCTCGCGAATAAAGCGATGGAAGGTCGAAGTGAGGAGATTCGACCCTGCTTATCCTGTAACCAAATGTGTTGGGGACGGCGATTCAAGGATTATTGGATTAGCTGCTTAGTCAATCCATCTGCTGGACGTGAGTTCGAATGGGGTGGAGACCGCTTCACGCGATCAAAGCTCAATCGTTCAATTTTGATTGTCGGCGGTGGACCCGCAGGTTGTGAGGCAGCCCGAGTCGCAGCGGAACGCGGGCATCAAGTTACGTTGGTTGAAGCTTCGGGAGAGCTAGGTGGTCAGTTTCGACTTGCCGGTTTGCAACCTCGACGGTCACAAATTTCCGACTACCTCAGATGGCAGCGGAGACAGCTTGATCGGCTTGGTGTAGAGGTAAAACTACATACACCATTCTTTGCGGATGATGTTGTAGAGTTTGGAGCAGACATCGTAATTTTGGCCACTGGTTCACTACCGTCAGAAACTGGCTATCAAAGAGGTATTCCTTCTCGAGATAGCTTGCCTGGTGTCGACGACAGAAACGTCTGGCATGTTGAAGACGTTATGAATCGTTCGGCCAAACTCGGACAATCGATTTTGTTTTTAGACGACGTCGGAACTTGGAAAGCCGGTGGGACTGCACTATATCTAGTCGAGAAAGGATATGATCTTTCCATTGTCACTCCCTATCCAGTAGTCGGAAAGGAGATTGTTCGCACAGGTGCAGATTTGGCCCTTCGAGAACGCTTGAGAGCAAGAAACACTCAGTTTTACACTGAATCCATCGTCACTCGATGGTTAGGAGATTCAGCCGTAATTACGGACTTTTTGAATGGAAGTTCATCAATAAAGAAATTTGATAGTTTAGTACTTGCAACAGTCAATGTGGCGAATGACGAGCTAGAGCAGGAACTAGCGGACATGCCGCTGGCTTCAAGTCATCATGTGATTGGAGATTGTCTTTCGCCGCGACAAGCTCCTGCTGCGATCTACGAAGGTAGGAAAATCTCGCTAAGTCTTTAGCCAATTTGTGAGAGACACTCAAGGCAAAGGTTAATCTTTACCGTAACGAAGTTTGCCTTGAAAAAATGCAAAGGGTTTGCAGGAGATAACTCCTGCTAAAGGGTAAACTTTTAGCTACAACTAATTTCATGTTTTCGGAGCAGTCAAATTAGAAGCAAAGTGTTATTCCTTCTATTCCTCCAATAGTTATAGTTATTGGTAAGGGCTTCGACTGGCAACGCCCAAATTGATTAATTGGCGGCAGCTCCTTGTTCATTACAACTTTTATACAAGTTGCACGCGGTTCTCGTTCAACAACATTTCCGTAAGCGACTTCTGTATGCAGTACAGGGACTTCAACTACTATGTGTGTACTGTCATCTATTGCACTAGATACTGAACTAAACGTTAAAACAGCTGCGATACAGATTCCCTTCATTGAGGCCAAAAATAACTTCATTCGTTTCTCCTATATGATTTGAATCTCAAATTGGCACGTTAGAATAAAAAATCTTTCTTTGACTAGTAAGCGAGGGCACCGACTGGCAACGCGGAAACACGAACTTCCATAGTTTCACCTGGCAAGGTTGAAACAGTAGACTGAAATAGATATCCGCCGAATTCATAAGCGACTTTGTACCCTATTTCCTTTAAGACTTTAACTTCGCGATACTCTGTTGTACACTGAACTTCAGTTTTATAACCAGCTTTCTTTCTAGCATTTTCTTTTTCCATATCACTCGCGATAGACGCACCCAAAAGCGCTCCTAGGATTGCACCTTCTTTACCACTTCCGTCGTTACTGTCAATTTCCTTACCTATAGCTCCACCGAGTAACGCACCTAAAATTTCGGCAGTATCTGACGACGTATCACCTTTCCTACTTGTTACAACTTCTTTACATGATTTAACCGGTTCTCGTTCAACAACATTTCCGTAAGCGACTTCTGTATGCAGTACAGGGACTTCAACTACTATGTGTGTACTGTCATCAATTGCACTAGATACTGAACTAAACGTTAAAACAGCTGCGATACAGATTCCCTTCATTGAGGCCAAAAATAACTTCATTCGTTTCTCCTACATAATCTTTCTTTCAAAAATCCAGTGGGTTCACTCAACAGTTTAGCACATTTCGATTCGCTCTTTCTTTCGGAGTTGGGTAATTTAAGTCGCTTCTATATCCAATACGTTATTTTTGAAACATAAGGAAACAGAAGATGTTTGTCGAACAAATCCTTTTAGAGAATAGAACAAACTTCAGTCGCGCCAAACTACAACAAACCTGAGGTAGGTTGGCAAAAAATCGAAAATCAGCTTATATGCACGCACCGAATCCAAATTTGCCTGAAGCACACTTATGGATTCAAATTTCAAACGACATCAATTGATCGAGTTGGCAACGCCGTTAAATTTTGATAGCAGGTATCTATTGGCAGAATCACTCGACTTTCTCTGATATCACAACCGATACCACGGGGTTCACTTCAGGCTGAATGGGATCAGTCTGCCCGAAAAAATCTCCGCTGATTGCTTGTGGATTGTCTGAACGAGAAATCCGGGCGACGATGGAAACCTCCGAAAAATTTGAGATTTTCATGTTCGGAATCATTGCCAAAGAGTCGTCCAATACAACTTCTAGAGGAAGATCTTGAACTGTACGTTTTACAACTGCGAGAGGTACAGCAGGTCCACCGATTGCTCGGGCAAACACGAAAAGCGCATCGTCTGGATCCACCTGAGCTTGAATAGAAGAATCGATCGTCACTTTAACTCGGACGAATGGACCCTCGGACACTGATTGAGTCGATTCTTGATCAAACCTAGGTTGTTGTCCCAAATTCGCTCTTGCTTCGTTGATCAATCGCCCGATTTCGCGACGACTTTCCTGATTTTCTAGATTGGCTTCGGCGCGTGTCCATAAATCAACGGCACTTTGGTAGTCTTCCTTAGCAGCAGCTGCCAATCCAGCTAACCACAACCCACTGGCATGATTTGGATCAAGTTGCAGCGCCGTGGCAATAAGTTGTTCGGGCTCTCCACGTAAGTCACCATTCTGCGACATCGCCATAGCATCGGCTTGACGAACGAGGACATCGGCACTATCGCCAGTTAATTCCCTAATTTTTGAAAAAGCGAACGACGCCTCAGCGAAACGACTCTCAGCCAAATACAAACGTGCAAGTGTTAGCCACCCTTCTGCGTCCGTGGGTTGACTTGCAAGATGTTCCTCTAAAGTCTCTATCATAAGGTCGAAGGATTCAGGCAATTCGTTCGATTGAGTTACGTTCTCGGTTTTTGGTGCGAGTAGAGCCGGGTTTCCAATGACTTTCGGCTCTCCCAAACTCAGGTAAAGTAATCCAGCACTAATTGGAATCAATGCTCCCACAATAACGGCAACCCACTGCCGAACTTTGGGAGACGACGAGCCGATTGATTCATCGGCGTTATCTCCCATCAACTCGAGATCAACTAGAAGTTCCTTTTCGATCTCTTCTTGTATCTGATCAGCATCAGTTTCTTGAACATCGCCTGCCACACGTCTTAGTTTTAGTTCCGACAATCGTTGTTTGGCAATCTCTATGTTCTGTTGATCTCGTTCTAGATTTTCGATCTTGGAACCCTTTAGAATTACGGGAACAAGAAACAATATTGCAATTATTGCAAGTACAGTGATACAAAGAAAAAAAAGAATCACCATCAAAGGAAAAATCTATTGATTTAGCAGCTGCTGAACTTTTTTTCGTTCAGTTTCGCTTAGCTGATTGGATGACAATTTAGCTTTACGGCGAGCATTTCTCCACACTGCAAAAATCGCTATGGTGAGAAGTATTGCTGGTCCATACCACAACAACAAGGTCGTCGTTCTTACCGGAGGACGATAAAGAACGAAATCTCCGTACCTTTCAACCATGTAATTTAAAATTTCTTCGTCTGAACTACCTCGACGAATCATGTCGTAGGTGCGGCTACGTAAATCTTGTGCAAGTTCCGCATTTGAGTCAGCGAGATTTTGGTTTTGGCAAACCATGCAACGAATTTCGTCAATGAGAGAATTGTAACGTTGTTCTTGTTCGGAGCTCGAAAAAGGAAGAATGACTTCTGCTGCAGATAACGGCAAAGAAAACACCAGAACAAGAATTGCAGCGTAGATGCGAATCACGTTGACTCCTTCAACAAAGGAAGTATCTCTTCAGTAACGATTTCAGCAGAAAGAGGGCCAATGTGTTTGTATCGAATGACGCCTGTCTGATCAATTAAGAACGTTTCAGGTACACCATAAACTCCCCAATCAATCGCTACACTACCTTCTTGATCAACAGCAGTAACGAGATAAGGGTTACCAAGATTTCTCAGCCACTGTCTCGCTTGTCCGGCTTCGTCTTTATAGTTCAAGCCAATGACTACAACCCCTTGATTTGCTAAGTCCACGAGTATCTCATGTTCATCTCGGCATGCAACGCACCAGCTAGCCCAAACATTGAGCAACCAAGGTCCACCTTTCAATTGCTCTGGGCTGAAAGATGCGGATTCCAAATGGAGGAGAGGCAGTTTAAATGAAGGTGCAGATTTGCCAACGAGAGGCGAAGGCACCAATGTAGAATCCAACCGCAGACCTAGTGCAAAAAATCCGGCAACAGATATGAAAACAACCAAAGGAATCAAAAACTTTGGTTGCCTCAAAATAGAACGTTTTGTCATCGAATTCAAGTCGCTTGAGTTAGGTTCGATGCGTACGGCTCTCTTCTCCTAGCCAGCTTTCTATATCGTTTATCCGATGCGGCAATAAAGGCTCCGATTGCCATAAATATTGCGCCAAGCCAAATCCAACGAATAAACGGTTTTACGTGAACGCGTACACTCCATGCTCCATTTTCATCTAGCGGTTCACCCAATGAGACATAAAGATCTCGAAATAATCCTGGACTGATTCCAGCCTCAGTCAATGGATCTGACTGTATTGGGTAGTGGCGTTTTTCAGGATAAATTGTAGCGACATGTTTTCCATTTCGAAATGCGTCGAATTTACCCATATCTGTAATGTAGTTGTCTACTGCGCCTCGACTCACTCCACTGAAGACGAACTGATAGCCACCTAGCTCGTAGGTATCACCTGAATTCATCTTTATATCTTTCTCTTGCTCGTATAAGCTCACCATGGTTACGCCAACGACAAAAACAGCGATACCGAAATGAGCAATCGACATTCCCCAAATACTCCTTGGTTGATTTATCAATGCTCTAATTTTGCTTTGGCGATACTTTACTCTGTCAAGCAAACCATATACAGTTGACGACGCAGTCCATGCTGCAAGAGTCAAACCCACAGCCGCCAACCACTGATAGGGCCCATCACTGAGTAGAGGTAACCCGAGTCCAAGCACCATACAAACAGCAAGTACGATCCAAAGACGTTTCATCAATCGTACAAATTCATCGCGTTTCCAACGAGCAATTGCGCCGAGACTGGCCAAAGCGGCAAGGGGCATCGTTAAAGGAATGAACACGGAATTAAAATAAGGTGGGCCTACAGAGACTTTGGCTAAGCCCAATGCATCCAAGAACAGTGGATACAAAGTACCAAGCAAGATACTCGCGGCAGCAGTCACCAAAAACACATTATTCAATAAAATTCCAGCTTCCCGAGACACCAATGTATATGTTCCAGTCGAGCGAATGCTTGGAGCTCGATATGCATAAATGGCCAAAGAACTGCCAATCACAATGCAAATCAAAATCAGTAAAAACACGCCGCGCGACGGGTCTGTAGCAAAAGTGTGTACAGACGTTAGCACCCCTGAGCGCACGAGAAATGCTCCGATCAAGGATAGTGAAAAAGCAAGCATCGCGAGCAACACAGTCCAAGACTTGAATAATCCGCGTTTTTCAGTCGCTGCTAGCGAATGTATGAGTGCAGTTCCTACCAACCATGGCATAAATGAGGCGTTTTCTACCGGGTCCCAAAACCACCAACCACCCCATCCCAGCTCGTAGTATGCCCACCAGCTACCCAGGGCGATACCGAGGGTCAAAAATATCCACGCAATGTTGGTCCAAGGTTTAGCCCAGCGCGCCCATGCAGAATCTAATCGCCCACTGATCAATGCAGCAACTGCGAATGCGAAAGCAACGGAAAATCCAACATAGCCCATGTACAACATAGGCGGATGAAATACAAGACCAGGGTCTTGCAGCAATGGATTTAAGTCCCGACCTTCTGGCGCAGCGGGAATTAGTCGAGCGAAAGGGTTAGAAGTTAAAATCAAAAATAACAAAAATCCGATACTGACCGCGCCTAAAACAGCCAACACTCTAGACAAAAAGACGTCTGGCACGTCTCGACTCCACACCGATACGAGTGCAGTCCACCCAGCAAGCATAAGGACCCACAACAATAACGAGCCTTCATGTGCACCCCAAACGGCGGCAAACCTATACATAAGTGGAAGTTCAGTGTTTGAATTTTGAACAACATAATAGACAGAAAAATCATGCACCACGAATGAATATGTAAGGCATATGAAAGCGAGGAGCAGGAACAAAAACTGAGCTCGAGCAGCAAATTTTGCACTGGTCGCTAGCGATGATGTTTTCAAAACTACGCTGGAAACGGGAAGCAAAGTCTGAGCCACCGCTAAGCATAACGCGAGAATCAAACAAAATTGACCGATTTCGGGAACCATAACTCTAATTGTCCAAATTACTCCGTTACAAGCGTACTTGCTGCCTCTAGTGCCTCCGCAACTTCTGGAGGCATGTAATTCTCATCATGTTTCGCTAAAACTTCCGATGCTACGAATACGCCGTGAGGATTTAGCCGCCCTTTGACCACGACTCCTTGCCCGTCGCGAAATAAATCGGGTAGAATCCCGGAATAATGAACCCGTACAGAATGAGCTGAATCGGTAAGGTCGAACACAACCAGCAAATCGTCGCCTGGTCGATTTATACTGCCTTCAACCACCAAGCCACCTATGCGAAATGGCTTATGCAACGGGACTTCGCCAGCTTCCACTTCGCTCGGGGTTACAAAGTACAGGAGATTACTTTGAAAGGCATTCAATACCAACACGAGAGTAATCGCTGCCCCTACAACGATAAAACCGACCATATACAAACGTCTCTGTCTGCGAGGTGTCATTGATCAAATCTGAGTAGTATTGACGAGAGAAAAATTAAAGGTTCCGGATCGCTGTTGAAGAATCTACAAACTTTTTTCACTAAAAAATTTGATTGTACTATACAGTTAATTTGGCGAACAATTCAAGGTTGTCTATAAGAATGCAGCCGATCTAATTTTAGCAATTTACTTTTGATAAGCTATACCAAAGCTATACTGATTGGTTGATGAGAATTAGAGTACTTCTTTTTGCTCTTGTAACCGATCGAACTTAACTACCTATTTTGTCCAACTGCTTAGAGCTTTCTTCTCACATCATCTCCTCATACCAAAATTCACTAGCCACAGAACCATACGAGCACCACAACTGATCTAGCACCATTTGCTTTGCTTCCTGCATACTTACCTGCAAGAGCCGTCTCGATAAGTTTTGGCGTCCTGAATTCTTCTCAACTAGAGGTTCGATTGTTCATTTTCCTCGACCAAGTCTGTTCACTGTGACTTGCAAGCGATTCACTAATGAGTACCGATAACCAAAATTTAATTTTTCCTGCAAATCAAATTTAGAGCTACTGATAAAAATACGCGCAATTATTCCTTAAGACCTTAGGTGTAGAACACATTGGCCATTGTAATTACCACCACCAAAAATAATATCGACATTATGCTTCCTGCTCGCATGAAATCTGTTACTCGGTATCCGCCTGGACCATGAATCATTGCATTGACTTGGTGAGTTGGAATAATGAATGAATTTGAACAACATAAGGCTACAACAAGTGCAAAAATTGAGGGGTTAGCACCGACTTCCAAGGCTACGTTAATTGCGATTGGCACCAGCAGCACTGTTGCGCCGACGTTCGAAATCAACAAACTAAATATGCTAGCGATCACCCCCAGTGCGATCATGAAAACCGTCGCAGGTACGCCTTCTAGAAGCTCTACCACATGTTGGGCAATCCATAGAGCAGTTTGTGTTTGTTCAACCGCTAAACCCAAGGGTATTAGAGAAGCGAGCAAAAAAACACTCTGCCATCCAATCGATTGATAAGCTTCTTCGATCTTAATCACGCCCGCCAAGATCATTAAAACTGCACCAGTCATCAAAGCAATAGACAATTGAAGATTAGTAAACATCACGAGGCTCAATGCCACTCCAAAAATTGCCAAAGCATGAAAAAACTTATCAGGGTTGTGGTCCTCTCGGGGGAAATCGGTCACAACCACGATCTCGAAAGTTCTAGCGAATTTTTGCAAATCTCGCCACAGGCAATAGACGATAAGACTATCACCTGCTCGAACTTCAACATTTGCTACATTTCTTCGAATCGGCTCTTCGTTACGGTAAATTGCAACAATCGTTACACCGTAGTTTTTACGGGATTGAAGCTGACTCATTGACTTTCCAATTGCTGAGGACGAAGGAGGAATCACAACTTCAGCGACCCCGGACGAAATTGGATCGAAAGTTTCCTGAAAAATGTTAATTTTCTCTTTCATTTTGAGGCCGAATGACCAAGCATTCTTTTTGATTTGATCGTGACGTCCCATCATTGCAATGTGACTATTCGCCTCAATCTGCTGTCCCATTTCCGGCTCAACAACGATTTTGCCATTAGCATAAATGGCAATAATTCTCTCTTCGTAGCCACTTTCATCTTCAACTTGTTCAACAGTAGATCCAACGATAGAACTCTCACTCGGGACATAAAGTTCATACACCTGCCCTGTGATTCCGTAGGTATCTTGGAAATAATTTGCAGCAGCACCGGTTTCCAGTGCTTTGTAAGGACCTGAAGGCAGTATGAATCGACCAAACAAGAAAAATAAACTAATTCCGGTGACTAGTAGGGTAATTCCTACGGGAGTTACATCAAAAAGCGAAAAAGTTTGCAGTTTCTCAACATGAGAAGGTAAGTTTGACGCTGAGGCAGTGATCAAGTCATTCAAAAGAATCAATGGACTTGAACCAACCATTGTTAATGTTCCACCCATGATTGCACAAAAGCCCATCGGCATTAGTAACCGGTTTGAAGATACACCTGATCGTTTTGAGATACGGTCTGTTACGGGAAGAAAAAGTGCAGCTGCACCGATGTTTTGTATGAAGCCAGACATCCAACCTACGGTACCTGTAACCATGATGAGAATGGTTCGCTCGGTATCACCTGCGATCTTCAATATTTGTCCTGCGAGGCGGTCGAGTGCTCCCGTCTTGTCAAGACCGGCCCCTAAAACCATTACTGCTATGATCGACATCACCGCGTTACTGGAAAATCCGGTAAACAATTCACTCGGAGCGATCAAGCCTTCATACCCTGGAATTAAGCTTGACAGTCCGATAATGACTAGAATGAGAATTGCAATGACATCAACGCGAAATACTTCGAACGCGAACAAAATCATGGTGAATAGTAAAAGCCCCAGAACGGCAATCATCTGAGGAGAGAGCGGAATCAACTCAACCGATTGTTCAGCCAATGAAGTCATGGCAAACGTTGCACAAAAATTTAGCTAGGCGCGAATCATAAAGGTGCGAGTCAACAGTACAGGACAGTACAAAAGGCCAAAAAATGGATCTTTTTCCGCTGGTACAGTGCTTATTGCAGATTAATCAATACAGATAAGATGGAGATAAAATTATATACTCACAATTGCTCACATCGAATAAATCCTGACATCAATTTTTACATAATTTCATTGGTTTATATTGATTTTCGCTAAAGGCCACAAACTCGCATTTTTCATTTTCACAGCTGTTAATTGCGTTGAGTCATTGATTGAATTGACTCGCCCAAATCAGCACTCTGTAACACCTTTGTTTGACAACCATACCGCACCGATTGAACGGTAAATCAATGGGTTTGTTAAAGTCAGTACGATGTAAACGAAAAATCGTTGGAGAATAGATTCTATGAAGTTTAATGTCGCCTGTATTCAAAACTGCGCTATTGCAAATTTAAATGAAACGATTCAAGATGCGGTCGTCTTGACTCGAGAAGCGCACGCCGCCGGAGCCGATCTTATTTGTTTACCAGAGTTTTTTTCGTTTTTACACTTGGATGACAATGGTCTTGATGTTGCCCCGTACAAGGAAAGTGAACACCCCGCTCTGGGTACATTTCAAGATTTGTCCGAACAATTGAAAACGTGGATCTTACTCGGCTCAATCGCAGTACTAGATTATCAGTCGAAGACGAAAAACCGTTCCATTCTTCTTAATCCGAATGGGAAAATCGCTGTACGTTATGACAAGATTCACTTGTTCGACGTGAATCTCCCCAATGGAGAAATCTATCGTGAATCAGACGTTTTCTCACCAGGAAATCACGCAGTTGTTGCGGATCTTCCTTGGGGAAAATTAGGCCTAACTGTCTGTTACGATCTTCGATTCGCGTACCTTTACCGTTCTCTTGCACACGCAGGAGCAGGCATACTCACCGTACCTGCAGCGTTTACTCGAACAACGGGTAAAGCTCACTGGCATGTTCTGCTGAGAAGTCGTGCAATAGAAACCGGATCTTACGTGGTTGCACCTTGTCAGTACGGCGATCATGGTAAAGCAAAAACCTTCGGTCATTCATTAATCATTGACCCTTGGGGTAGAATTCTGGAGGACGGCGGTGAATCACGCGGTTATATAATGGCGCAAGTTAATATGGTAGAAGTCGTAAAAGCAAGACAAATGATTCCTGCCCTTGAACATGACCGAGAATACTTTGAAGTTGTTGATGCAGAACCGAAACGATTTCGTAAAGTATCATAGGAACAAAAATAACGAATTTCTAGAAATATTTCTATAACTGACTAGTATCAAAGATGAGTGAAACTTTGTTAACCACCCTAATCATCCTACCTATTCCGATTACCATCGTCATCATGTTTGCGTTTCGAGGCAAAGGCCCATCCACTTTGGATGAGGATTCCGACCACTAATTTATAGTGATCGGTGGTTCCAAGTTCCTGTTGGATCTTAACTTGGAAAGAATAAAATTAGGTTGATCACTTAAGTACCGCCTTCAAGCGCGTGGTTTACAAAACCGATAAATTGCAGGAACAATGGTAAGCGCCACTAAAAAATAGAGTATGAAAGAACCGTGTCATATTGAGGATATCCGAATTGTAGTTGTTCCTAGATGCTTGTGTAAGCCATGGTTGGTACAATAGTGGTACCGTAGAGAGAAGCCTACAACTTTTATCGTCAACTGCATCCAGTGTGGAATCTCAAATCTCAAAATGCTACAGTTGTAGTATGGTTGGCTATGAATTGATCCTGCACGCCAACACTAATCCTTCATGGTAAGAAATTAAGTCTTCTTTGTTCTGATCATTTTCAATAATTTCACCCTGAAATTAAGAGCAAATCAGGCTGTACATCGAGTCACCTCAATTCTACCTACTGTAATTGATGTTTGGCCTTTAGAAAAATCGAACTGGTTAAAACAAGGAAATTACTACAAAATAATGATAATTGTTATCATTTGCATCTTAAAGTAACCGATCTTCTTCGTTTTTCAATCGTTTAGCTGGGTCAAATATTGTCCACTGATCTTCTTCTGACACTTCAATACAAGCTTCCGTCAATTCCAGACGCCAAGTATCAATACATAATTCTTCAACCGACCATTCACGCAACGATAACTTCCATCTTTTGAATTGTATCCAGCATTTCATGACTCCTGAAGCCATCAGTTACTACAGTTTCTTCACTAAATCCGTGTAGAGTCGGTCGCTTTGTATTTTCAATGATCTTCGCTTTAACATCTTTCGATTCTCGTTCTTTCACTCCAATGACTACACTCTTACCAACTCCATCACGCCCGGAAATCTTTTGGATTTTTGTTTGTTTCCTTCAAGTCCGCCAACATAGGTTTCATCAACTTCTACGACACCTTCAAAAAAACCTTCAGCACCCATAAATGCTTCATGGATTTTATGCACCATTAACCATGCTGTTTCTTGGGTAACGCCCAAGTCTCTATTCAGTTTCATACTTGCAACTCCCTTCAAATTTGTAAGTTGAAAGCAAATCGCAACCACCCATTTGCGAAGTGAAATATCTGACACCCCAAAAACAGTTCCGACATTCACCGAAAAGAAGTGTTTGCAGGTACGACAACCCCAAGCTTACGGCTTTTGTTGGCTTTCACTTAAGTGTTCGTACTTCCACACTTGAGGCAGAAGCGATCATGCGGCCAACGGATTGATTTTACGAATCTCTAGGCTGAATCCTCATCAGGAAACAGGTTAAACAACTCAAGGAGTGTTATTCCTTTTCGATAGGATTTCGCGGCACTTTCTTTCTTATACTATTCAATTTATTCACTTTAACTATATGATATTGTTAAAGTAAGTAAATTCTTTTGCAGCAGAAGTCAGGTCGAAATAAATCCTAAACCTGTCAGAATCGAACGTATAAATACTTGCAAATGAGATTCAAGAAAGTAAACAACAGCCTACGAAAATGGCGAAAATTTTGCCAATCTCGTTGAGTGCTTACACAATCTACTAATCGAATATGAATTAAATGTTAGAAGAAAAATGAAAAGGAGAAAAAATCATTCCTGAACTCATTGAGGGAATAAAAATTACGTTGCCGATGTTTCTGGTCCTTCTTTGCTCGGATATTTTTTTGTTCTTGAACCTAACCAATAGCTAAAAATTGAAGTTACTAAGGTTGTAAATCCAATTACTATGGCTAAGTATCCGTTGGTAATCTTTAAATCTTCATTGAATACCAACAAACCAAGAGTAATAAACAAAAAGGCTATGTTATATATAGAGCAAAATATAAGTTACACGCACACGCGGTCTTACCCTTGTCCTATTAGTTTTTGTTTTTTTTCGGTAGTTTCGGTAGCTTTAATTTCTTGTTCCAAACCAGTTACTTTCAAAAAAAAGCAGTAACAATAAAATCCCTCGTGTTCTCAAATGAAGATCTCAAAGTCATCAAAAATTTGTTTAACCAATTAGTCATATATTCTATCATTGGGGCGATTGTTTCGCTTGCAAGAAAAGTTTTTAGTTGATTTGTGAACCAATAATGATAATCATTATTGGTTAAGGGTTAAACAAACATATGATTTCCTAAATTATGGTTGGTGTCTTTAAGATTCCCAGCTAAAACAAATTCAGTTCGCGTTGAACGCAAGCTAATCTCTATAGATAGTTCTGGAGCTGTGCCAAATGCAAGACTCGCACAGCAAAGTAATCTTGAATTTGCAGTTAGTTTGATCTAACTAGACAGTTCGGAGAAAAATACCAGCTCTAAGCTTGGGGTCAAACCAAGTCGACTTTGGCGGCATCACTTGCCCGGCATCGGCAACTTGAATGACTTCCTCAATCTTTGTGTCAGCACACGCAAAACCAACGGGCCAACCCTGACTACAGCGCAACATTAAGCCAGAAATCCCTTCTACTCCTGGTGTGTAACTGAGTCGACTATCTGAACGAGCATCTTTAATCCCCAGAATAGGTGCCAAGATCATATTTTGTAGAATAGATACGTCCAATGCCTCGACGGGATTTTTTGTATCTTTCATCTCTTTAGGGATACGTAACCTGTAAACCGATTGCTCAATGATCATTGTGACTTCAGCTGAACGACTTGTCGACAAGTCTTCCATATCTGTCTTGTCAACGGGTTCTACCTGAAATCCAGTATTTTGAATCGCCGATACAAGTTCATCAGAATTCATCCCATTCAAATCTTTAACGCAACGAAAATACGAATAAATTCGCATTTGACTTTGAGGAAACATCGCGACTAATAGATAATTCCTATTGGGATCTAGTTCGTCACTGGATTCAGAAGAATTCATGATCTCAGCATATCTAGCTCCGGAAGCGCAACGATGATGTCCATCGGTCAAATAGGTTGTTTCAATTTCTTCGAAAATTTGTTCAATTTGCGCTGAAACTTTAGAATCTGCGATTGGCCAGACAGTTTGCTGTACATCATCCCATGTTCTGATGCACAGATACGGTTTTTCCTCCTTGGCTTGAACAATCGCAGCAGAAAGATCTTCTCGGTCTGAATATGTTACGCATATCGGACTTGAGGTTACACCTACGGATTCGTGGTAACGCGTAAGCATTTTTTCCTTTTCCAGCTGAGTGTCCTCATGCTTCTTCAATCGCCCACTCTCGTAATCCGAGACTGGGATTTCCGCAATCACTCCTGTTTGCTCATGATCCCCTTGCTGCAAACTGTACAAGTAATAGGCTGGACTTTTTGCTTTTACGAAAGAGCCATCAGCCAACAATCGATTTAAATTGGATCGGTTAAATTCTAAAACTTCCTCGAGAGTTGGACCATCCGAATCAAATTCTTCAAGTGTGCGCATCACGTTTACGTAGTTACCGGGATGGTTTCCGGCGAATTCACGCCGCTCGGATGGCGTCATGCCATCGTATGCTGGCGTGACTACGCGTTCAGCATTTGCAGGATTTACAAGATACCCATCAAATTTTTTGATTTTTGGCACAAAAATCCTCCGAACGTAACCAAAATCACTGCGTTATGAGTTTTTTGACCTGAAGCGATCCATAAAATCAGCTAGATTGATTGCGCCATCCATTGGCATCGAATTGTAAATGCTGGCACGCATACCACCTACACTTCGATGTCCTTTCAAATTGACAAATCCCTCTCGTTCTGCCTCTTTCAAAAATTTGGCTTCTAACTCTTCTGAAGGAACACGAAAAACGACATTCATTCGAGAGCGACTCTCACCCTGAATTGGACAATCATAAAAGCCTTCACTACTATCAATTACATCATACAAGTAGTTCGACTTTGTGATGGATATCTTTTTATATTCACTAACACCACCGTTGCGCATGTAATATTTCAATACCTTACCAGAAACATAAATTGGGAAAACTGCTGGTGTATTGAATAGTGAATTACTTTTTTGATGGACTCGATAGTCTAGGTAAGTTGCAAGACGACGCGGAGTGCTTTCCAAGATTGACTTTCGGACAATCACGAGAGCGACTCCGGACGGCCCCAAATTCTTTTGAGCACCTCCATAAGCTACATCGATCAAGTCCCAACGAATTTTTCTTGAAAAATAATCGGATGACATATCACAAACCAACGGCACTCCTAAATCCGGCCACTCATGAAGACGCACTCCACCGATGGTTTCATTCGTCGTCACATGAAGATATCGAGTATCAGGTTGAATTTCAATTTCGTGAGCATTCGGAGCTCGAATATAGTTTTCATTCGACCCGTCCCACGCTGTATAAAGATCTCCGTAATGCTCAGCATCTTGCCTAGCTAGTCTTGCCCAGTGCCCAGACATCAAATATCCAGCCTTTTGTGACGGTGCTAGCAAGTTCATTGCAGTCATCGCAAATTGCAAAGTTGCACCACCTTGGATAAACAAAATGGCAAATTCATTCGGAACATCCAGAAGTTCTCGAACTAAGTTGATGGCTTCATTGTGGACATCATCGAAGTTTTTGCCTCGATGACTACTTTCAATTAGCGACATTCCAGAATCCTGATAGTTCACCAATTCGGATTGGGTTTCTACCAAAACTTCATATGGTAAAGTACAGGGACCGGGACTAAAATTGTAAACACGTTCGGGCAAAATACACCTCCGAAGAAAAACTAAACAAGAAAAAAGGTTTAATTGACACGATTGAGAACTTCACCATTCTCAAAAGCTTCAAGAATTTCGATAACGCCATTAGCTACGGCAGATTGTGCTTGGGATGTTGATGCTCCGATATGATGAGTTCCATAGACGCTTGGGTGTTGCGCTAATTTTGATTTGAATTCTCCAGTGGCAGCGGCGGGTTCATTGACATAGACATCAATTCCAGCGCGCATAAATTTGTTATTCAGAGCATCCAACAAAGCATCTTCATCTACAATTTCTCCTCGAGAAGTATTTAAAAAGATCGACCCTTCCTTCATCCAATATAAGAATTCTTGATTAATCAGATTCTGGGTCGCCGGTACTGACGGTACATGTACCGTTACAACATCGCTGTTCATCGCTAGTTCTTTTAAGTCGCCGACTTCTCTAACTCCTAGCTCACTCATTCTATTTAAAATGGATTTGGGACGACTCGCTTTTTTCACCATCAACACATTCATTTCAAAAGCTCGAGCACGTTGCGCTACAGACATTCCGATGGAACCAGCACCTACAATTCCCAAGGTTTTACCCATTACGCCGTGCGCAACTGAAAACTTTTTTTTATTCCAAATGCCATCGCGAATTTCACGTACATTGTCGGGAATTTTTCGATCGATAGAAAGCAGCAGTCCAATTGTCAATTCTGCAACTGCAGCAGCATTTTGCCCTGGTACATTACAAACGGCTATGCCCTTTTTAGCCGCTGCTTCTTTATCTATCGTGTTGGTTCCTGCACCTGCACGGATTATGATTTTTAGCCGATTTGCAACGTCAATGGTCGTCTGATCAATTTTTGTACTCCGAACGACAAGTGCATTCTTTTCGGGTACGGTATGCTGTAAATCTGAAGCTTTCAAGTCTGGCTGGAATTCAATTTCGTGGCCAGCTGCCCGTAGTAATTTCAACTGCTTTTCAGGAAATTTGTCTGCGAATAGAATGTGCATTGACTCAAAATATTTATATGGAAATGTCAATAAGAAAAATTAAACCATCTTCATAAGGGATATTTTCATTAATTTGACGAGTTCATCCCAAAGCAAGTGTATGCGAAGTTAAAGCCAAATTAAAGATACTGAATTATATACACCGAGTTTTATACGCTTCATGTAATTTGAGCCTCTACAGCAATTTGCAATATTAGACTCGAAAATTTACCGAATAATTTTAGATTTTGATTCGTTAAAATTGAACATCAATATAAGCTGAGCCCTGAACCAGCGGCACTAGCCAATCGGGCAGAGATCCATCTTTTCATCTTTTGGTCTATCGGAAAGAACAATTGAGACCATGCCTGATACTTGTTCAATCGTAGTGCATCAGCCATATCGTACAAGAATTCAGATTTAAGTCTCACATCTTGATGACACTTTGGTGTGCTAAACGCATTTAAAAGCTCTCTACATAGAACCTGGTAAGTCAAGTTGACCTCTATCGAGTGGCCCACCTTTGAAACCGATGTTTGTTCATCATTTTGCGTGTAGACACTGACCTGCAAAGATATGAACTGCGAGCAAGGTTGAATCATCCGTACATAGTCAGGTGAAGAATGAGGCCGTAGCGATTGTAAGCTTGCTCTAAACCTAGAAACCCAAGATTTCTCAAGATCTCACAAAATACACAGGCTCAAAAAGTCGGGAATTGCCTTTGTTTTGATAACAACAGCGCCAATCCATTGGTTAGATTTTAAGCACAATTTCGCGGACTAAAACAAAATTCTAAGTCCAAATCTATCTCTCGAAGCTTAATTGATGTAAATGTCATAACGAACCAATTTCCCCTTCAAACTACTCACTAGTTCGTTCAAACGAATTGGATCAGCATAAGGTGGACGTTTCACTACTACTCTTTTTGCCGTTGAAGCAAGTGCAATTCGCAGCAACTCAAGGAAGTCATGATTATCTCCGGCCAATTCCCTTACTACATTCAATGCACGAGCGATTTTGACGGATTTTTTTCGCCTAGGAGGGTACATTGGATCCAAATAAATCGTATCGAGACGGTTTTCTAGATTGGGAAGCACAGATTTTGCATCGAGGTGTTGGCACTGAATTTGCAAACGAAGGTCAGCTAACTTCGCTCTATTTATCCCGTCCTCCAACAGAGCTGAAATCGTGGGTACGCGTTCAATAGCAGTGACATCGAAACCCATTCTTGCGAGCAGCAGTGTGTCACCCCCTAATCCCGCAGTGGCATCTACAACCGATCTAGTCTTTCGTCCCACAGCCTTTCCTAGCAGGCTATTTTTTGCAATAGGATGTGTTTGCCAAACCTTCACAAAAATGGCTCGAAACTTAGGATTTGCCAGATCCCAAAGCTTCAGCACTCCATTGTGGTAACGCAAACTATACCTTGCCGGAATTTCACTAGTATCTTGAACAAGAGGTAACGAATACTTTCTGCTAATTCGCTTGCATTGCAGTTCATATTCTTTAGAGCTTTGGATACAGACAATTGGTAGACTCATAACTTGAAATCCTTATCCAAAATCAGACACTTGTAAATTCAAACATTTCGCGATTCAATTCATAATTCGAAATCGTCTTGTTTCTATAATGATTGCTCGTCAAAAACGATGAAACCTCTTTAAAATAATAATTTGATTTGGGTAAGTAGTTATGGGATTTCTTGTCGGCAAAAAAGCTTTGATCACTGGAATAGCTAGCAATCGATCTATCGCGTGGGGTATTGCCCGTTCGATGTCTGAACAAGGAGCAGAATTAGCACTCACTTATCAAAATGAAAAACTAAAAAAACGTGTGCGAAAATTCGCAACTATGTTGAATGCAAGCTTCACAGCGCCATGCGACGTATCTTCAGATTCTTCAATAAGTCAACTACGCGAAATAGTCGAGCAACATTGGAGTAGCGTAGATATTGTGATTCACTCAATCGCTTTTGCACCTCGTGAAGAACTACAAGGGCTGTTTTTAGATTCTGTATCGAGAAAAGGCTTTTTGACAGCACATGATATTAGTTCATACAGTTTCACTGCGCTAGTAGCTGAATTTGCTCCTCTCATGGAAGCGGGAAAAGGCTCATTTTTGACACTTTCTTATATTGGTTCGGTTCGTTCTATGCCAGGATACAACGTAATGGGCTTAGCCAAAGCTAGCTTAGAAGCGAATGTTCGCTATTGCGCCCAATCATTGGGAGAAAAAGGAATTCGAGTCAACGCTGTCTCTGCAGGCCCGATTCGGACACTCGCCGCAGCGGGAATCAAAGGCATGAAAGCCATGATGGACCATTATGACAAGTTCGCACCTTTGGGACGAAGTGTAACTACCGAAGAAGTAGGCAATGCAGCGGCATTCCTATGTTCTGACCTAGCTTCGGGAATAACTGGAGAAATTCTCTATGTGGACGGTGGATTCCACACCGTAGGATTTAGTGAACGACTTCTGAGTAAATCAACGTAGTCCTTCATCGGAGAATTCAATAAGTTCTTCGTTGATCGTAATTTCGACACCTGCGGCAAGATTTGTTAAGTAGTTTTCGTACAGACTATCCCCAAATCGATACTGGAGACTTTGTCGAATACTTTGACGTTCTTCATCAGTCGCATCCGAAGCATAGCCGTCAGTTACCCCTGTAACTTTGAAAATAGAGTACTGACTAATCCCGTCAAACCCATACCCAAAGACTGTACCTCCGGCACGAGGTTTACCTGCACTAAATACGTCCTCCATAAGCCGTTGTTCAAGTTGGCTAATGGTTTCTACGTTTGAATTAGGAAGTGGTGAAGACCTCAGTCCGTTTTCAGTGAGTACTTCATTCCAATCGCGACCACTTTCTAGTTGATCGATTAACTCTTTGGCAAAAATTTCAGTTTCTTCTATACTCTTGGCAACAAGAAGTTGTTCGGTAATCTGAGCCTTGACATCCTCGAGTGGCAGCTGATTCGATTCTTGGTAATCAAGCATTCTAATAACGACTTGTCGTCCATCTCCCAAGTCTAATACTCCACTGTTAAATTGGTTTTCTAGCACATCTTCACTGAACGCAGCAGTCCGAACTGCAGCATTGTCCCCTAGACCTGTTCCTTCCATTGGGCCAAACCAATCCGAGACTTTTAGACTCAATCCAAGCTGACTTGCAACAGGTTCTAAGCTTTCGGGCTCTTCATACGCCAAATTGGCCAATTCTTCCGAAAGTTCAAACATTTCTTCTTCTGCTTGTATTCGAACTGCTCTTTCAATCAACTCATCTCGCACTTCTTCAAATTCTTTTATTTCACCTGCGCGGATTTCGTCTACTCTAAGAATGTGAACACCAAAACTTGTATGTATTGGATCACTGATTTGTCCTTTTTCTAAAGAAAAGGCAGTGGCATCAAATTCTGGTTCTGTCGCACCTTTACTGATCCATCCGATGCTGCCTCCGCCTTCTGCAGATCCGAAATCGGCTGAATGTTGTCGCGCCAAATCTGCAAAGTCTTCACCATCTCGAATACGTTCAACCAGCTCGTTTGCTTCCGCCTCAACTTTCTCCGCCCCGCGCTCTTGAGTTTCTAATAGAATGTGGCTAACACTTCTTTGTTCTTGCCCTCTAAACTCAGTCGACTGTGTATCATAAAGATTCCTTAATGTATCCTCTGACGGACGATACCCCTGAGCAAAATCAGTTGGAACGATTTCGATATATTGGACCTTGATCTGTTCAGGCTGCTGATAAGAAGAAAGGTTATTCTCGTATTGTGATTGAAGTTCTGCGTCAGTGATGTCAATCTCGGGAACTAGTCGCGTCGAATCGATCACGGCATATTCGCCAATTCTCCCTTGATAGATTAGACTAAGCACATAGTCGATTTCGGCATCAAGCCCCAAAGAGGTTTCTATATATCCAGTTTGTAGCTGTTGGAGCGCTGCACTGTTTCTCTGAATTGCTTCAAACTCGATAGTCGAAAAACCAGAAAGTCGTAACATTCGTTCGTACAAATCCTGATTGAAACCATTTTCGTCGTGAAAAGCTTCTTCAGCTAGAATTGCTTCGAGCAATTGCTCGTCGCTAACGCGATAACCTTGTTGAATAACATCCTGCACCAGTAGTCTATCACCAACCAAAGCATTGATCACCTGACGCCCCAATACACCACTCGATAGTAGAACTGGGTCGATACTCGATCCAAATCTTTGTCGAAGCCGATCTCGCTCTTGGTATAGCGCATTCTGAAAGGTCTGATAGTCGATTTCACCACCATCAAACTCCGCAACGTTGACGAATGCACCTTGAGTAAAGTAAGAATTGACTCCCCACAAAGCAAATGGAATCGTAATAAGAATAACGATTGCCCAGGCAATCCAACCAGTCGCTTTTGCTTTAATGGCAGTTAACATCGTACTAATTCAGTCATCATTTTTTAGTCAATACTAAATTGAAATTTTCAATTCTAGATAATTTTCCCATTGGAATTGATTTGGCGGAGTGGACGGGACTCGAACCCGCGACCCCCGGCTTGACAGGCCGGAATTCTAAACCACTGAACTACCACTCCGAGTTATTTCGGTAGACTTCGCTGATCATTCTCATGAAGAGCTAGTTCACAAAATTCTCCTTCGAGAATATCCTGTTCAATCACCAGGATTTATGCATTTTAACACAACAGATTGTTTCAAAAATCTTGACTAAATGTAAGAAACATACTGCAAGAAATCGATGATTCGAAGGCTTAAGCAAATACTTTGATCACACAGGAGAGAGCCTCTATTACCTAGAATTGTAGATTTGAAACGAACTAAAGAAAGAGAATTTGGCGGAGTGGACGGGACTCGAACCCGCGACCCCCGGCTTGACAGGCCGGAATTCTAAACCACTGAACTACCACTCCGAGTTGCCTGGTGGGTACTGCAGGATTTGAACCTACGACCTTCGCCTTGTAAGGGCGACGCTCTACCAACTGAGCTAAGCACCCATTCCATTGGGTTGAAAAGAACGAACCATACTAACTTTGCTTGAGATTTGCTACATTTGCATTCAAAAACATTGTTGATCTGTTGCCATGATAAGCGATATCACCGCTGAAATCCGATTCCAAATTCCACCAGTTCCAAAGTTTAGTAGATTCTGAGTGATTACTTAAGCACGGTGTATTTTAAATTCAATTCTATGAAGAGGTTATAAAAATATTACCTCAAATTAAACTAGCAATGTTCTATTGTTCTCTTTTCAAATAAATTACGTCGTGCTAGCGGAAATTTTTGTTGATAGACCAACATTGAACACTTTTGCGATGAGTTAAACAAAAGATATAGTCTCAGCTATCAAGAAATTGTGAAAGTATTTTTTGAATTGAAATTATTGCTATCAGATTTAAACCGACTCGGGATAAAGGAAATTAGAATCGATCTAGAAACGCTAGCGTAGCGATTAATGGTTTACAACACTTACACCTTCACTAGGGCTTACATCGGATTTAATATCTAGCGGCAAAGTAGGTAAATCTTCACGAGGTTCCGGTATAGATTCTAAGGATAACTTTATGATGTCATCTATCCACCGAACAGTTACGATGTTCAAGTCTTGTATGATCATTTTTGGCATTTCTGGAAGATCTTTCTTGTTTTCTTCAGGAATCAAAACAGTCGTGATGCGTCCTCTGTGAGCAGCCAGGAGTTTTTCCTTGAGTCCACCAATCGGCAAAACCTCGCCTCGCAATGTAATTTCACCTGTCATTGCGACATTTGAGAAAACAGGTATCTTCGTAAGCGCAGAAATAATGGCTACTGACATAGCAACTCCCGCGCTCGGGCCATCTTTTGGAGTCGCCCCTTCCG
>CBDAUA010000003.1:0-11155 GCA_965200425.1 Arenicellales bacterium
TTTTGAATAGTTAGTTCGATATGATTGACGCAAGGCAAAGACATATTGCTTGACTTCCGACATTTTCACTTGTGAGTCATTGATTTAAAAGAACCACAGTTCGAAATGGGGCACTACATCGGAACTTCCGATGCCAGACAGAAAAAAGAAGATCTAACGACTCGGTGGAGATGATCGTCCTTTGGGGAGTGCAAAGGGGACGGTGTGCCAGTTCAACCCTCAACACCGATAGATGCGTTTGGCTTCTGCTGTCGCCCGACTTGGCATGACCTATTGGTCAGAGGTTCCCGGGCGACGTAAGATACTCACGACACTCGCCCACATCTACTCGCAGTTTCTCAGATCTTTTAGCATGCCGGGCATATTCTTGCACACTGAACAGTTCTAGTTGCGGGGAACTGGTGTGTTGAATTTCAGCAAGAATCAGCTCGCCGAGTTGACGTAAAGGATCCAGTTCGGTTTGGCTTTTGACGATACCGACATGTCGGATAATCTTTTGTCGGACCAGATAACGGTGACAGTCGGAGTTGTATTTGGCGCGAATGAACCGGTGAGGAAAAAGAGGGGAATATATGCCCCATGATTATATGGAGACACTACAAGGATAGTTTTACAAAACCCGCATCATCGGGTTTTGTAACCCATTGATTGCAAAGACTTAAAATAAAATGTCGGAACTTAAGGAAGAACTGGACGTTGTTATTGGTATTGCGAGAATTGAAGAATTGACAACTGCCGAAGTTAAAAGGATTGAACATAGTTGGGCCGGTCTTCGAGCTTTTGTACCGGCAGGTCATTCGTGCGATTTTAGTGGGCATTGGCGGGTCCGGTGCTGATGGGTCGTCGAACAGTGCCGGTGGGCGACCCTGTGCAGAAAACATATCGCTTGGCGGTGTCGCTCCTTTCGGGCGACTACAGTGATTAGGCCAGTAGCGTGTCAGGTCACAGTGCTCATCGAGCAGGTGGCAGGAAAACAGCGTATCATTGTTCATTGCCGCACCGGATTGGTTGTTGTTTTTTCATTCGAGTGCCCATGCTACTCGAAACGCCCTGAGGATGCGGCATTTGATTAAGCCATATCAATCGCTTAAGTGTTTGATAGTGGCGCCTTTGGAGGTTGTGGGGTGGTTTTTGCGGGGCAGCGCCTAAAACATGGTCAAAAGCCCATTTTGTGCGGTAAACGAAAAATTAACCCATTGAAAACAACAGTTAAATCAACACACTACAGCAACCGAAACCCTCTCTTACATGAGTCTCGACAAACTAAATTCCAACATTAATGTGATTGGCTTCGCCGGAGCTGGATTTTCTTGTGCTGTTGCTGCACGTACAATTGTCGAACGAAGTAATATTCGGTGCATTTTATTTGACGAACGTCCTCATGTAGCAGGAAATTGTCATACTGAAAGGCATTTAGAAACTGGCGTAATGTGCCATAAATATGGCCCACACATTTTCAATACGAATAACGAGACTGTTTGGCGGTATGTCAATGAGCATGGTCGATTTGGAGCTTTCGTTAATCGAGTTAAGGCACATACAAATCAAGGGATATTTAGTTTACCCGTCAATCTTCATACGATCAATCAATTGTTTGGAAAACGCATGACACCCATTGAAGCCAAACGATTTATTGCGAATTTAGGTGATCATTCAATGTCAGCCCCCCGCAATTTCGAAGAACAGGCTCTGCAAATGTTGGGTCGCGATCTGTATGAAACTTTCTTTTATGGTTATACAAAAAAACAGTGGGGATGCGAGCCAAAGAACCTGCCAGCCTCCATTTTGAAGCGCCTACCAGTGCGTTTCGATTACAACGACAATTACTATAACAGCCAATTTCAAGGTATTCCGGTCGACGGTTATACAAGTGTCGTTCAATCCATACTCGATCATCCCCAAATTGAAGTTAAGTTAAGTTCAAAACTGACTCAAGACGCTAATAAAGAATTTGACTGGTTGGTTTGGAGTGGACCTCTAGATGCCTACTATGAACATTGTTATGGGCAGTTAGGTTACCGGACTGTATATTGGGAACAAACAGTGGAACAAGGCGATTATCAGGGCAATGCTGTGATTAACTACACCGACATTGCCACTCCATGGACTCGAATTCACGAGCACAAACACTTTGCACCTTGGGAAACACATGAGCAAACTGTCATCTACACTGAATTCAGTAAAGCAACTGGCAAGCTTGACGTTCCTTATTACCCCATGCGTCTCGCTAAAGATATGACGATCTATAGAAAATATTCAAAGTTAGCAAATTCCCAGCATAAATCGGCAGTCAAAGGTGTAAGTTTTATTGGAAGACTAGGGACTTATCGCTATCTTGATATGGACAAAGTTATTGGTGAAGCACTTGCATTCGGAATGGAATTCTTATCATCTATTAGTCAGCGACGTCTCCCACCTCTTTCTTCAGATCAAAATTTTTGAACGTACACTCTAAAACTAACGCAGACCTTTAGTCTGAATTTCAACACCCTAAACTCTTCACAGAGGAATTATTAAATTGGATCACAATAAAAAAAACTTGGTAATAGTACGAGCTGGCGACGAATCTCTGCACTCACAGTGGCTTGGTGAGTCAAAGGAATTCGATTTGTTCATTAGTTACTATGGAAGTAGTTCGGGTAAATTCGCATCGGATGGTGAATTCTATGAAGTGAGGGGGGGGGGGGAAATGGTCTTCAATATTCTCGCTTCTTGAAGAAAATCCGCAACTATTTGACTATCGAAACATTTGGTTGCCTGATGATGATCTACAAACTACGGTTGATGACATCAACAAAATGTTCAGTACTTTTGAACAATACTCTCTAACAATTGCACAACCGTCCTTATCCAATGATTCCTACGTAGCTTTTCCGATTGTCGTTCAGCAATTGGATTGTGTACTTCGCTACACAAATTTTGTAGAAATTATGGCTCCAATATTTCTCAACTCAGTCTTGAAGGCGATCTATAAACGTTTTGCAGGATTGAAGTTTGGATGGGGGCTTGATTACATTTGGAGTCATGAGGAACATCAAAAAAACTTCAGAAATGTTGCAATTATCGATGCTGTGTGTGTCAAACATAATCGTCCGATTGGTTCAGGCCCCTTATATCAAGCATCAGATGTTGAGCCTAAAACAGAATTGTCGAAAGTGTTAGCTGAGTATGCCCAGAACATTCAAATCAATCCTGCGGAAATATTTAGGGTAAGCAAGACTCACTTGTCCAACATTATCAACATTGAAGAAGATCCAAAAGCGACACAAATTCGTTTAAAGAGAAAATCGAAATATGACATTATGCGCTACCATGCATTTAAAAGGTCTGGTGACAAATTGCAAAGCAAATGGCTCTTACGATCCTGGATATTTTCCCCAGTTTCGTCTGCACATCAGTTGCTCAACTTACCTCTCTTTCATTATCGAAAAGAAGAAAGGTTACTGAAGTCATCACTTTCACTTAGCAACCGATTCAAACAGGAGAATGGTCAGGTCATTATTGGTGTGCTAGGTGGGTCGAAAAAATATCTCCAATTTTTGATGCGCCATTTAAATTTTTATCTCAAAAATGGAATCATAGATGAAGTTCACTTATGGGATTTTGCAATTTCTGAGAGTGATAGAGAATGGATGTATGAAATCTCTAAAACATCAAATAAGATCATCCTGATGACTCCTGAACTTGATCCTCCATTTGGTAAACGATCAAGAAAAATCGAATTTTCTCGTCGTCCCATTCGCTCACTTTATTGGTCTATTCGAAAAACAATTACTAGAGAACGTTGGCGTGAGCACTTTTATTCATTCTACCGATATTACGCAAGGAATCTCAAAGACAATGACATCTTGATTAAGTGTGACGACGATGTGGTGTACTTGGGACACTTGGATAGGCTTATTGATTTCGTTAACCAAAGCAACTATGGAATTTACTATCCAAATATCGTTAACAATGATGTTGGAGCATACTTTCAAATTAAGACAGGAATGGTTTCTGGTAATTTAGATTACTTCCTCGAATGGGGTGTAGCAAAGGGTGAACCGTTATCACTTTGGTACAAAAATCCGAAGATGGCGAAATGGATTCACGCAGAATTTCTTAGTGACCCTGCAAAATTTGTGAAAGATATAGTATGTGACTGGTCAACTCCTCAAAGAGTTTCCATAAATGTATTTGCTGTTAAAGGAAAGGATTTTAGAAATTACATGGGAAAATTTAAAAATAATTATGCTGATGAGCCTTACTTTTCTTATGAAATAAGCAAATTATTCGAGCACAAAAGTGTTATGTATATGAATAGTGTTGTTTGTCACTATAAATTCGGCCCACAACAAGATGCACTTGAAAAAACTGAACTATTGAAACGGTACGAGGATCTTTTGCCTTGATGCTAGAGCGACATATTCATAGGTATTTATGTAAAGTAAAGGCGTTCCAACATCTGATGGAGCACCCCCAGCAAAATTAATCCGAATATCTTTTTCAACAGTATCCATGTCTCGTAAAACCACCTACGCCGTTTCGCTTTTTGATCAACTAAAGCAATCCTGTTCTGAGCATTGGAACGAATATTGTCATCATGATTTTGTAGCAAGAATTGGAGTTGAAAGATTCGATAGCAAAAATAATGACTGTGGTGAAATATCTTTTGGTCTACATGATGACTACATCAGTATTATCAAAAACAACAAAAACCTATTTAGTGTCGTTCCAAAATGGAACATTTTGGAATCAAAATGCGAAGTTAAAGTAGATGATGATATTTACAAGTTATGGCAAGTCAGTGCGAAAGCGCTATGCGATTTCTTTTTCAAGGACGATTGACTAAGGAGTTGATTGAAAAATGAAAGACAAACATAACAAATCCAAACAATCAAAGTACTACGAGCATTTTGATAGAATAAATGCACCGCCAGAGGTAGTTGCTAAGGCAATACTGAACACCCCGCCCAAGAAGAAAGAAGACTGGAAATACTTAAAAGGATTTCGATAAGAAATCCCAGTCTTAATCAAATTTTGAAAACCCAACGAAATCAATCGCAAACAAGTATGTTGGTTAGGATTGGTTATTATCCCCTAAATTAAAATGTCGGAACTTAAGTGAGGTTTGGCTACGCGTTTTCTGCACGCATCCCTGAATAAAGCCGTACGATAAATCGGTCTTCTTCCTCGACCAGACCTGGATATGTCTGGTTGTGCTCCATCATGCCGCGGACGATTTTTCGAGGCACGCCCATACCCATGTGTTCCAAGTAGCCGTAGTCTCTCATGACATCCTTCAATAGTTGGTTTCGTGCAGCCCTCACTCCTGCAAGCATGCGTTCCGGCGTTATGCCATTCGGAAGCCTACCCGGTGAGATAATTTCCAGCCGATTCTGGTATATCACCAACTCGATATCGGAATACGCTAGGAGGTAATCCCTGTGGATAAGGGCATTGACCACTGCCTCGCGGACCGCCTGTACCGGATATGTTGTTCTCTCAACGCGGCGTCCGCCACCCTCCAAGCTAGCGGTTGTGAGGGTGTTGCGCCGAACGAATTCCAGTGCCTGTTCGACAAGCCCCGTTTCCAGTACATTACCATTCTGACCTATCAGCGGAGTCATTGGTCCGCGCAGAGTTTTACGCTCTTTCGCCGCATAGTCTTTTTCCAATCCCGCAAATGCTGCCGCATCAATTCCTGCTTGCGGCAGTAACCGGTTCGGTACTTCTCCGAAGAGTAGCAGTCCAGAAAGTGTCACACACTCTTCAACCATGATCTCCGTGTTGACCAGTAGAGTCTGCCATCCCGCGCTATCGTTATCCTTTGGAATGTCTTGCTGGCGAATCCTTTCAAAGTAATCCTTGAGTCGGTGTTGATCCAAGTCTTTGAACTTTGAGCTTGATATGGGTCGTAGATCGGCCCTAAACATACCACGCTGCTGGAACAATCGACTTAGTTCTTGCGGCGTCGCCTCCCGGCTCTGTGTGCCTACCCGGACATAATACGTCTGTTCATTGCTGTGCCACAGACAATGCACATCGTATCCTTGCCCAACTCGAACGACCGCTACATCCTCGCCCTTGTGGATGTCCCTGATTGTCTCGAAAGTCGGGATTATGGCTGGCCGAATCTTGTCCCGGCACGTGGTCATTACCCACTCCTCCAATCGGTCACGTGCTAACCCAGCGATAGTCCCATCGTCATCCACTCCCAGTAGCACCATTCCTCCCTCAATATTGGAGAATGCGACAAGCTCTTTAGCAAGTTCGTGGTTGTGCAAAATGTCGCGCTTAAACTCGACATTGGAATTTTCGCCATTCGAGATAATCTCTAGAAGTTCCGTTCGCGTAATCATATTCAGAATCCATACTTCGAACGGCGGATTTCGAAGGCATGCTCGCCACCTTCTAGAATTTCTTCAACTAGCTCCCGGACGGGCCGTGAGTCGATTGACCCCATATGTTCATCTGCTATCTTTGCTTGACCTTCACTACCATCACCGGAAGCAGTGAGACCAAGGATGAGTTCAGCATCACCTAGGACTGGAATGTTGGCATTGTGTGTCGACAAGACGAATTGCCGCTGCTGTTTTTCGACCCGCATGATCGGTACAATAGCTTCGGTAATGAAGCGATTGTCAAGATCATCTTCAGGCTGATCGACGACAAGCGGTGCTTCGGATTCTAACAGCAGCAATAACAATACAGCTGTGGCTTTTTGCCCGGTGGAAAGATTGTCGAATGTCTGCCACATCGCCTGCTTGCGTTCAGCGGCGGTGTTTAATTCAATCTGGGTCGTTGCAGGCAGTTCCAGATTTTCGATATCCATGAAAAGACCGGGGTCAGCATGCGCAATCCGTTCTGCTGCACTAGCGGTAAGATTATATTTTTCCATCAGGCATTCTTTGCCCTCACGGCAACACTGGGCAAACTCAGACAGGGACAATTGATCAATCTTGCGTAACAGATCGATAGTAGTAGCACGTAGCCCACTAACTTTACGCAATTCCTGTTCAAATGGACCTCTGTTCCCGGCCATCGTAACTTTCACTCGAACTCGGTTTTGAAGCTTTTTGGTTACTTTCTTAGCCGCGTTCTCTATTTGGCGATATTCGCTTGCCTTGAGATCTTCCCATTCCGACAGCAACTCATGACGCCTCCGCTCAAGCGCAGCTAATTCACGCTTAAAGGTATTTACCTTTACCGTCAGCGGTCGCAGATTTTCGATTTGCCGGCGGATTTGAATGAATTCTGCGCCATCAATGTTTGACTTCTGAAGTTTTCGTAATATTTTCTCGTAGGTTTCATTAATTTTTTTACGGTGCACGTCCCATCGATCTCGGATATTCCCTATCTCGGTGTCGGCTACGGACAAAGCTTTCGCCAACTGTATTCCAATTCCTTCAAGGTGTGTGTTCAAGTCTCTTAGAATGTCTTCCATATCTGTGAGTACATCAGCGTTCGGCAAGCCTTTGAGGGCCTTTCTAGACAAAAACGCAGCGTCGACTGGGAGTTCTTCGATTAATTCTGTACGAAGCTTTCGAAATGGTTCCAATTGTTCGTCGAGATTTGAAAACAGACGCTCTTCCTTGATAAGGAGGCTTTTTTCTTCGAGAATCTTATCCAGTCCAGCGTCCTGAAATCGCTTCTCAGTTTCTTCGAAATTGGGGAGAATGGTAAGCCGCTCGTCAAGCGCATTCAACTCACAGTGAATATCCATAATTCGGCCACGCGACCTCTGAAGTTCCAATTGGAGTTGGGTCTTTCGATCGGAAATTGATAGGTCGCGATCCATAAAACGTTCCAACAATGAAGTTAACTTTTCCGGGCTCTTTGTGAGTTCGGATATTTCATGCTGACCGAATACTTCCACACCTGGCAACACATCTCGTGGTGAAATATTCAGCACTTTACCAGTATCATCTTTGACAGTCGGTGGATTCGGCACCGAACGTTCAATGAGATAGTAGCATTCAGTCGGTCTACATGAGCGTGCTAGAAGCGAAATCTTCGTTCCCGACTTCAGTACGCAACAGAGTATTCCCTCATGCGCCTTTCGCGCCTCATCAGTTAGCGGGTCGAGGCCAAGCACATAACGTATACTCTCAATCATAGTTGACTTACCAGTACCGCGTCCGCCAATTATCGCATTCAGATTGCTATTGAAATGCACGGAAGTATCTCGCAGAAATCCACCTTCCCATGTAATTGCGAGAAACTCAACTTGAGATTCCGGTTGCGGATCACTATGTAGTCGTATGCGAGATTGCGGATCAAGGAATGCCTGACGAAGCCCCTCGACTGAAACAGTCGACATTTTTAAAAAACAGGATGCACAATCTTTCTTTAGGTCCTTGGGATCGTTTACATCCGACGCATTGATTACGGTCACTGCACGTGTTCTCTTGTATTCGGGATCCTTGTTCTGGAGAATATTCCGATAGCGATTTGGCGCTTGGTCGACTGGTCCGGGAAGCGCACAGGCAAACAGATTCGGCGATTTCCAGACGTTTATTCGTGACTGTCCCGAAAGAGGGTCTCAAGAACACCGCCCGAGGAAGCTACATGTGCTGCAATACACGTGCCTCCCCATTCCTTTGAACGCTCCAGAAGTTCAAGGCAGTCCAGTTTTCCAGTCGGCGAGCACTCATGCTGCTTGTGGATACCACACTCTCCTAAGAATCTCTCCAAGTTGTCGTCGTTTTCGGGATCAAACAGGCACAGGAAATGAACACCATCCTTGGACTTGGCTTCAAAGCCACTGAAGGCCCACAAGCCCTCTTTACGGGCGGTATGCACCAGATTCATGGAACTTTCCACGCGATAGTGATCAGTGACACCGATCACCTCGATCCCGACTTCTTTACAATTCTCTACGATCGCCTTGTTATACTCGGCTTCCGACTTGAAGGCGGTGTTCTTGCTCTGCCTGAGAAGATATTCGAAAGGGTTAACCTGTAGAGCACAACGAAAAAAACGTGCTCCACTAGGGAGTTTCATTGCAGTTTCCATGTGTTTCGACATGACAGAAGTTGAATTTCTTTCAGGGTCGCTCATACGCCATTTCCCGGATAACGGATTCCGCTAGTTCTCATTCGTTTTCTAATGGTTTCTGTTGCTCAGCAACGTATCGTTCAACCGCATCTCGAACAACCCAAGCCAATGACACTTTCTTCATCCTAGCAATTTCTTTCAGGGTCGCGTAGACGCTAGGTGGGAAACTGATTGATGCTCGGATCGACTCTGTGCCTTCGTATCTCATATGTCATCCCTCTCACTTGCGACTTCTTTATAAATGACTTACATGATTCTGCACCATAATACACCATATTGGTGAATAAAGAAGACTCAGTTATTCTGTAAGAGTCGTTTGGCTACTTGCACTGTTTCTTTGCACTCTCGCAAGTCTGGCAGTGCATTGTCCAGTTTGTGATTGGCCATTTTTTGGATAGTCAAAATCAGCGAAATTAGTGGTGCCCTAGCCCAGTCTGAATAGTGTTGACACGTGATCGAAAAAATTAATGGCCTTGATTAATTATCTAGACAGGATTGATCGATTTGCCTTCAATGCAGTGAGTGCAATTGATTTCTGGAAATAAAACTGTCTATCCAGAATTAACGCCTGACATATTGGTTTATCTGATGAAATTCTCCTCCAAAGTACTCAGACAGAATCACGAAGAAATCTCCCCATAATTCTTTAGCAGGTATTCGTCAATCTTCTCACGTGGATAATCATCCATCTCTGATGCAATATACGATGCCATCTGTTCCCTTATTTGGGAAGGCGTCAATTTGGTCTTAGCTTGTTCGTCTTCTCCGTTTGGATTGGAGTTGCTCATAATGAATCTCCTGATCGTCAATTAGCTCGCCCAAACAACTTAGCACCGGAGTCTAGTCCGTTTTCTTTGGTCGGGGACTTATATGATTGACACTTCCCAGCTATTCCAAGCTCAACATGTATCATCTGATCCACTGTGTTGGACTAGCGGACATTGTACCGATGCTGGAATTTGCCTACATTCTAGTCAAGGCACTTAGGGGTATTTTGTGATAAATGCCGAAATATCGCTACTTCATTAGGCTTCAAAATAACTCCACGTACTTGGGGTACGCATAACCACGGATATTCCGACACGCCGTGCTCAAAACTTCATGTGCATAAGTTAGTTTGTCATATAACCTGCACAGCATACACAACTGATTGAGAATTAATTGTGTACGAACTACGAGTACCCCACCTGAAATTCCCAAGGAGAATAGAATTTAGATTCACGATATTCAGCCGAATATCGACAGATTAATTAGTCTTTCTACAAAATTAGGCATTATCGAGCATTAGTCCGATTTCACTTACCAGCACACGCGTCAGCAGGGAACACAATTCCTTTTGCACCTCTAGAGTCTAAATCGGCTTCAACATACCGGTATCATAGTTATGTTCAAACCACTAGAACTCTTTTTAAGTGAAGCTTTTTTTGCTACCTAAATAAACCTCGTATACTTCCGCCTCAATTCATAGTTCTTCATTTATGTTGTTCGCCCAAGCAGTTCTGATGCGATGCGCCATGAACTAAATAATTTCGTATTAGTGAGTAATCATGTCTCGTAAAACCACCTACGCCGTTTCGCTTTTTGATCAACTAAAGCAATCCTGTTCTGAGCATTGGAACGAATATTGTCATCATGATTTTGTAGCAAGAATTGGAGATGGATCACTTCCCCTCAAATCGTTTCAACACTATCTGGTACAAGATTATCTGTTTCTTATTCACTTCTCTCGTGCTTGGGCCCTTGCAGTATACAAATCAGAACGAGTCTCGGACATGCAGTGGGCATCGGAAATCCTTCATTCAACACTGAATACTGAGATGTCAATGCATGTTGAATTCTCTGCTCGATACGGTGTCGGCCAAGAACAACTAGAATCAGCTGCTGAAGAGCAGCCCAATCTTGCCTATACACGATTTGTGCTGGATTGTGGATCTGCGGGGGATTTACTTGACCTGTACGCCGCTCTGCTTCCCTGCGTTGTCGGTTATGCTGAAATCGGGAATAGGCTTGCACTTGATTACACTCATGTCAAAGACAACCCCTATCAGGAATGGGTCGACATGTATAGTTCCGAGGAATATCAAGCACTAGCGATCAAATCGATAAGCAATTTGGA
>CBDAUA010000004.1:0-1524832 GCA_965200425.1 Arenicellales bacterium
AAGCTACTATCTTAGTCTTCAATGATGTTGTTGATCTACTTTTCAAATTACAGCCGAAGATAATATTAGATAAGTATTCTCGGATCAGGAAACTGAATCCGTCATTGGAATCCTTGACAACAAGACAGATTCAACAAGTGAAAAATTGATCGAAAGAAACACGGATGACATGAAAAGATGTCCTTCTATTGTTAGTATTTCGGGAAAATTTGTGTCTGGTAGAACTGATAAAAAATTCACTTAATTGCGATATTGGAAGTCAAATTTTCTCCACAGTTACCGTTTCTCAGCCCATCGGTTTTTGGTAGCTTTCCGAGAAATTCAGGTAATGCACGATAGTCTTGGGAATGTACCGTAATTTTTAATCTTAGAAAAATCATTACTCCGTCAGCCCTCTAGCCAATATTTTGAGATGGAAAATTAATCAAATTTATTTGAGTAGATTAAAGGAGCTAGTCATCTCAACACCTGTCGTAGTAATAATACGCACCGCAATGACTTTAGTGATAAAACTGCTTTCCATTCTTCTTGATTTAAGGAATTTGCAATTCTAGTTTTAAGCCGTTTGATTTGTCTATCTTTTTCTTTTCCAGGAAAGTGAATTCGGTTTGCGATAAAAGCCCGATCATTGAAATTAGTATCAATCATCCAAGTGTCAATACTATTTGGAACTCCTCGTCGAACATTTCCCGTAGCCGGATCGTACGTATCCCAACCTAATACCTCAACACAAAATTGATCATTGCCAACACTGAAAATCTCTATGTCTGGCTCACCTATCGCTACGATCGAGTCGTCACTTGCTTGATGAGCGAGCTGATTGATTGTCAGATCTCTATTGGCTTGAGCTTTTAAAATGTTTAGTCTCCCTAATGTCCATGAATCCTTGCTTCTGACATCTGCCGTAAAACCGAATGCAATTACGACTAAATCGGTCAATTCGCGAAACCTTCCTGCTTGAATAGCAGCTCGAGAGATTAGCTCATTTGAGGCAATTTGATCGTCTGACAAAATCACCAACCCCGCATAAGATTTTGAATCATCTTCTCGTACGAGCCGTGCGGTGTGAGTGACTAATGTACCTGGAGGCCCTGGCTCAATTGATTCAAAATGAATTCGCTTATTTCCAATTTTTATGCCAGATTTCTCAAGTGCGGCAATTACTGCACTCACCGATCGTCTTGACTCTTCTCTCCATGCCACATTGGACAATGGAACGAATTGGTGAGGCGAAATGCTTTCCACAGTAAAGGGACCTGCACAGCGTTTTTTTCCTCTTACTTTTTTTGGTTGATTGACTAGTTGAATCGGATCCCTTTTTTGATTGTAGGCAAGAATCCCAGCAGAGACCCTTGGAACACTTTCGTATTCGAATCCACATGAAGGATCAACACTACTGGTTTCCTTGAGTTGAAACCAATCAAAAGTAGCAGTCAAAAGACGTTGACGCGCGAGTTGAATGGGCACGGGTGATGAATCACATGTAATCCATCTTCTACCCCATTTCTCAGCTACGAAAGCTGTCGTGCCTGAACCACAAGTAATGTCCATAACCAAATCACCGGGATCGGTAGACATCAAAATGCAGCGTTCTATCACTGACTCAGCAGTTTCAACCACATAATGGAGATCGTTTGCACTCCTCACTTTACTCCAATAATTGTTAATTTTCCTGCCGGGTACTTCGTCTTCGTACCATTTCCATCTTATGGTTTTGCCGCTTGGTGCAGCGACTATTCTATGCTGACGGTTAAGCTCTTCTAATCCGGTACGTGACACGCTCCAGTGAGAATTTGTGGGAATCTTCCAGTCTTTTCCGTTCCAACGAAACGGTTCAAATCTTTCACCTTCTCCTTGTCCTTGAGAGCTTAAACTGTATGTACCAAAGATTCTGCCTTTCAATGTTTTGCTATCAGGGTCTCTTTTTTCTTCTTTTGTCAATGGTCGGCAATTCCCATTTTCTTCTTCGATCATTACATAAGAACTAAAGTGTCTGATGACATCCTTGCGACTTTGCAATTTCTCATAAAGCTGATTAAATTTGAGCTCTTCCTTGTTGTTGGAATACCAAAGTAAGTAGTCGCCAGTCAGGGGAAGGTGCTTTGATGCGGTAGCACCCGTTTTTCTGAACGGAATCATGGCCACACGATTTTCAAAGCCAAATATTTCGTCTAGCACTACGGCACATCGATTCACATTCGCATCGCCAATTTGCATAAAAAAACTACCGCTTTCTCTTAGCAGTTCCCTTGCATAGACTGCGATTCGGTAGATCGTATCTAAGTACGAGTGAATTCCATTTTTGTAGGTATCTCGAAAAACCTTTGTTGCACCAGGTTCGCTAGGGAATGAGCTTTTTCCGTCGGTTACAGCACGAGAAGTTGATTTGGTTTGGAAATTAGAATTGAATTTGATGCCGAATGGGGGATCAAAAAAGAACATCTGAACGCCTTTGTTTTCGGAATTCATCCCTTCTTTTTTGGCGAGAGAAGCCATCACCGAAATAGAATCTCCTCTAATGATTCGATTTTGCCAATTGCCAGTATGCTGGAACCACTGATAGCTAGCCTCTTTCGGAAATCCGTTGAGGTCGGCAAACAAATCAGTTTGAAATTCATTGGTAACCGAGCCTGATAGACGTTTAATCCAGGCTTCGGGATGAATTTTTTCGTGGATATACAGAGGGTAAGCGTCGGAAGCAACACGCTCTAGATCTAGCTCTCTATCCCAAGCTAGAACAGGCCCCTCACGATGTCGAACATTCGGTTTGTAAGATTCAGCATCACGAATTTCCTCGGGAAGCAAGGCTTCTGTCTGTGGAGTTGGTACATTGGTCCGCTCTTGTGAGCGATGTTTATGAGCACTGAAAGACTTGTGTTTGCGTACCATTCCTATAAACCTCTCTCAATTTCAATTATCTTTTCGTCTATATGTCTTTTTATTGTTCGCCGGAGTCTTATGCCGGATTGGTCCGATTGAATATATACATAGGCCCATATTCCCGAACAAGCCTCAGCGTCTGAATTATTTACCGCCGAAACCCAAACATTTTCAGCCGTATCGCGCTTTTCAATTGCACCTACTTCTTCAAGCCCCTTAAATTCAATGACCAAGTGGAGCATTTGTCCAGTCTTTAGATTGACATCCGCAACAAAATCCGGAACATACTTGCGCCATCGCAGTCGTTGTTTGTCATACCAGGGTATCGTCCAACCCAACTGCTCGTTGCGTACCCATCGAACAACTTTCTTGTGTTCATCTAGTATTCGACACACTTCTAGCTCTGAATTTGAGTCACACACTGCTAGATTGAGCACAGAATTTTCGGTTTTATGGATCAGATTCTTTGAAGTACGGAATCGAGTACCTTTGGTTGATAGAGAATCTGGATCGTCAAAAATTGGTTCTACCGACACTACTTTATCGCGCGGCTGAGTTAAGACCTTGAGAATTGCTCTGACAGCGGCAAGGGTTTCTACAGACGGTCTAAGTGAATCACCAGAAATCTGAGATGTGCTGCAATTCACTAAAGGATGATCTAACCACTCTCGAACAATCGAAAGAAATCTTCGAAAAAGTGCTCGTCGGTTTAACGGCGGAATGCGATCTTCGAATTGTTGGATATATTGTCGGGTACAAACAGAGGCTAGTCGAAATTCGGCGGAAGAGCGAGCCGTAGTTAGGATCTTTATTTTTGTTACTTCTCCGATTGCACCTGCAATTTCTATTTCCTCCAATTCAACCCCTTGCATTTTGAAAGGCTGAACCTTTTCCCGATCGAATTTTAAATCTTCGAAGGAAGGTAAGTTTATACGATAGCCTTTTAAATTCGGGAATTTTAAATGGTAGCGAGGTTCTCGGATTTCTACCGTGAACACTCTATGAACCTCAGATGGAGAAATATTTACTTCGCGACTAGGGAGAAATTCAAACGGAATGCCCAAAATATCTGCATAACACTCCGATAACTTACCCTCACTTGAGAGGATGTGTTCAGTTCGTCGAAGGGCTCGACCAGCGATTTGTTCGCAAAGTAACGCGCTGCCAAATTTTCGGAACCCAAAAATACTAGTTACGGTACGGGCATCCCATCCCTCGGTAAGCATGCTAACCGATATTACACACCGAATATGTTCGCCAGGTTTTCCTTTTTGTCCGACAGTGAGAAATTTTTCGGGTAAGATTTCGTTTTTAAACTTTGTTTTTGCGCCTTTTTGATCAGCCAAGTCCGGTGCGTGAACTTCAACCTGTTCATCCAGCATAAAAGTGTTACCTATCCCCAATTTTTCTAAACGAGAAGCTACTACCAGGGTTGGGGGATTGGTCTTTGGTCCGCTGCAATCGATTTTGATATTCGATAGCTCAGGGTATCGTCCAGGTTTCCAATTCCCTCCGTTTTTGGACCCGCCAATCCTTTTATAAAGTTCAAGCGCGTTTGCGATTGTGTTAACCACTATGATCAAAACCGGCTCGACACCGTAATTTTGGTTCCATAACTGCCTATTCGATTCGTGATTACTGACCAAAGCATCCAGGAGCGATCGAATGGGTTCTTGAAGATTTTCAGCTGAAAGCTTTTTGTTTGGAGTGTTAATATAGATATTTCTAGCTATATCTTGATCATGCTTTAGTGTGGGGACACGCGGGATTTTCACTAGCCCAGTTTCTATGGCTTCCAATAACGGAAAATCCGTAACTGTCCATGGAAATATCACCGACTCCAGGTTTTTCTGGACTTTCAAGTACATTGGTGTTGCCGAAAAATCCAAAACTAGTTTAAGGTGGTCTGTATCGTGTAGAGTATGGATAGCATTGAACCACATCATTCGTTTCGTTTGATTTCTGTCATCCCAATCGTCAACTCCTTCACTCCGAGGAAGATTGCGACAGTGATGAGCCTCATCATTTATGACAACAAACTTAGCACCTGCCCCATGCGCTCCCAATAATCTGTCGAGCATCTGCTGGGGTGTTTCTTGCCAATCTTCGCTTTCTATTCCAAGTAATGACTTAACATTTTTGTGGGGTTCATCTGGAAAACCAGAGGTAGACTTTTCTTGAAACTTGTGGAAGTTGAGGACAGTGATTTTAGTTTGACGTACTTGATTAACGTATTTGGTGGGAACTACTTTTTCAGCCTCTTCACGCAAGTTTTGAAGTTGCTTACGTATGGTTAAATTTGGTGCAATTACCAAAAAATTTCTATGTTTTTCCACAATTGCAAACCAAGCAATCATCATAGCCATCACTTTGGTCTTGCCCGTACCGGTAGCCATTTTGAATGCCAAACGGTGGATACCATCATTAAATTGTTCACTAACAGAGTTAATTTTCTCCTTGATTGCAAACCATTCACTATCTTCTTTTTCTTTGAGGTAATCACCCACTTCGCGCAGCCAAACGAGAGTTTCAATGCATTCACGCTGGCAGAAAAAAGGTCTTTGCCAATTCTGCTCGTCGGAATTTCCTTGACTGGGTCTACCAGATTCATCTGACGAGAAATACTCCAATAAGTCTTCTGTTTCTCCACTTACCTTAGGGGTTTGGTATCCACTGTTTCGCCATTCACGAACCAATGATCGAATTCGATTAATCTTTGCGTGGGGCTCTATGTTTGATTCTGCTTTTCGTACACCTGCAGCAGTAGGTACCGGAACTAATTCTGCGCTCAGCCGGCGCTGTGGCGTTACCGTCTCGGTAGCTCTTCCGTATTCATCTAAACGCCAATGTTGAACGGGTTCCTCATACGGAGAATTGAGCACCCAGCCCACTGATTTAGAATTCGATAATTTTGTAGATGAGTCCATGTTTTGTTAAATACTCGTACCTGAGTTGGAATATTGATCAATTCTACTCTAGTTGGTAAACAAAATAACTAACTGGACGAAATACAGTCTGTTCTACGACAGATTATGGCTATTTAGTAACATTGAGCCTAAGGTGAGTTTGAAACAGGGATTTCTCTTTTTTCATACTTAAGTTCTCCTTAATCATGATTGTTGATCAAATGCTCAGTCGATGCTTGTTGGTAACCTGCACGAATATAATGAAAATGATCGAATCAGTAATATCGATACAGTTGACATCCCAAACAATGATTTTGAGTAAGTTAACTAGACTGATAACTTCCGCTGACGATTTAATTAGCTCTTTTCTACCTTTTGCGTCATGTCTTCGTCTTTAATTCGAAACATCTCCCCAATCATACTAGGGACAGCAATTTCGAAATTTACCGCGCTTGTAATCGGAATCATATTGTTTCTTTTGTTGCCGCTATTCGATAAAAATATTAGTCAATTGACGCGCTGGGGTATTTTGCTTTGGTATCCTACCGTTGCAGGTTTGATCGGAGCAGCCGCCTTGGTTACAGAGGAACCATTTTTTAATATAAAAATCAGCTGGTGGCTAAGAGGAGTATTGCTCGGCACCTGGATGAACACATTACTTGTTCTGTTCGCAACTGAAGCAATGATTGATTGCGCTATATTGTTTCATCTAAGTGGAGGTTCATTGTTGTCGCCGTTTTGGTTTGTAGTCGATGGTACACTTGTTGGCTTATTGTTTGCCTTCATAGTCGATCGGGTACAGAAAAAAACTAGAGCCTAAGTCTAAGTAAATTCACGAGTTCCTTATACCAATCAACTGAAATGAATTTGGAATTTCAAAATGTAGAAAATATTCTGCGTCAACATTCGTTAGATTCGAAAGTTTCGCAATTCCACGGTATGTTAACTGGATTGATTTGCGCTGGCTTCGAAGAAAATGAAAGCGATGATTGGCTCCCGGTATTGGTGGGAGATCGGTTCCTAACCGAAGCCGAATATCAACCGCTAAAGCAAGATGCTTTGGAATTGTTTCGAGCAGTAGGAGACGAGCTAATTGGTGAAGGATTCGACTTTACGGTGATTTTACCTGACGAAGATCATGAATTTGAGTTGCGTGTTCGCTCACTAATTTCATGGTGTGACGGGTTTCTGGAAGTACTATTTCTCCATGGCGAATTATCTTTCAATGACTTGCCGGAAGATTGCACTGATTTTGTCGAAGATGTCCAACTCATTTCCCAAATTGAACTGGATGACGAAGACTTAGAAGACGAGCTAGACATGGAGTTCTTTACGCTCGAACATCATTTGAGTATTGGAGTGCAGCTCCTTTTCGAAACAATTAATTTCAAAGAAGAACCCCCAAATTATTGGCCAAATTAATTTCTTATGGTATATGCAACTCGTCGGCAGAAGCTTATGCAGCAAATTGGCAACGGAATTGCCATCATTCCGAATGCTCCAATTCGGCAACGTAACTCCGATGTTCACTACCCTTATCGCCCGGATAGTGATTTTTATTATCTGACTCACTTTCCAGAACCTCACTCTGTGGCTGTACTCGCTCCAGGAAATGTGGATGGCGAATACATACTATTTTGTCGTGAGAACAATCCGGATCAAGAGCGTTGGGAAGGACATAGAGCCGGATTGAATGGTGCTGAGGACACATATCATGCTGACCTTGCATATTCCATCTCCGAAATAGATCACGTCATCCCGAAATTGCTTAAGAATCGAGAAAAAATTCACTACTGTATCGGACGATATCCTGATTTCGATCAAAGCGTGATCAAATGGTTGAATACTGCGAGACGCCAAATTCGTTCTGGAATTGCTACACCAAATTCGATTGTAGACATCAGTCGCACAATTCACGAACAACGTTTGTTTAAACAACACGCAGAGTTTAAGAGTCTAGAACATGCAGCGGATGTGTCGGTCCAAGCTCATTTACGTGCGATGCAGACTTGCGAGCCAGGTATGATGGAGTATGAAATTCAAGCGAATCTCGAAAGCTGTTTTCGTGAAAATGGATGCGACTTTGCTTATCCGAGTATTGTTGCATCAGGTGCGAACGCATGCGTTCTACACTACGTCCAAAATTCACGCAAAATGCAAGATGGCGATTTATTGCTGATTGATGCTGGTGCAGAATTTGATTGTTATGCTGCAGATATAACGCGTACTTTCCCCGTGAACGGCAAATTTACAAGCGAACAAAAATTAGTGTACGAAGTTGTATTAGAAGCCCAAAAAAGTGCAATAGATTGTGTCCACCCAGGCAACCGTTACAATGACGTAGATCGCGCAGCGAAGCTTACATTGGTCGATGGTCTGATCGATCTGGATATCTTGAAAATGAGTGCGGATGAAGCATTGGAATCCAAAGCCTTTCTTCCGTACTACATGCACAAAATTGGCCATTGGCTGGGACTTGACGTACATGATGTGGGTGAGTATTACGATTCCGATGGATCTCGTCAATTGCAGCCAGGGATGTATATGACCGTGGAGCCTGGACTCTATCTTTCGGCTTCGGAAGATTTAGATGAAAGATGGCACGGAATTGGAATTCGCATTGAAGATGACGTTTTGGTCACTGAAAACAGTCACATTGTGATGACTAAAGGAGTCCCCAAGTCCATTTCCGACATTGAGCAGGTGATGTCCGTTTGACAAGGCACGCTCAATTTATCTCTGTGGAGGTTGCCGGTCAAAGCAATGGATTTTGACGTTGTAGTCAATGGAGGTGGGTTAGCCGGTGCTAGTCTGGCTGTCGCTCTCTCCTCAATAGGGCTCAAGATAGCCCTCATTGAAGCGAAAGATTTTGATCGGGTAGAACAGCCAAGTTTCGACACTAGGTATTTAGCCTTGACCTATGGAACGGGATTGGTATTTCGTGGCTTAGGCTTATGGCAAGAGTTGGAAGGTGGTGCGGTAACCGACATCAAACAGATCGAAGTTACGAATGAAGATCGTCGCGGCCTTGCGCATTTGAAATCAAATGACGTAGGTGTTGAAGTTTTAGGTTGGAACGTAGCTGCAAGTGCGCTTGGAAACGCCATAGTTCGACGTATTCGGCAGTTAGATTGTGTAAAAGTTTTTAGTTGTTCAAAGATAAGTGATACTTATTCAAAACGAGAATTTCTTGATTTAAATGTTCAAACAGTAGATTCGACTGATACACGTTCGATTAGAACCAAGTTACTGGTTATCGCAGACGGTGGTGGTTCTGGACTTCGAGAAAAGTTTAAGTTTAAAGTTCATCATAAGCCTTACTCGCAGCAAGCATTAATTTGTCGAGTAGAATCTGATAAAAATCACCGAGGAATGGCCTACGAGCATTTTTTAGACTCAGGCCCTATGGCCTTACTCCCAGTCGGAAAATCATGTTTTTCCATCGTATGGACTCTCGAAAAGGATGAAATTGGACACTCGATGGAAGTCCCAGAACAACAGTTTTTAACAGAGATTCAACGAAAATTTGGTTCACGCGCTGGACAATTCATTAAATTGGTTTCACCTCGAGTTAGTTATCCGCTAAGACTCAGTCATCTAAAGAAATTTGTCTGTCCTCGTGTGGTAGTTGTAGGAAATGCCTCGCATACTGTTCACCCGGTGGCGGGACAAGGATTTAATCTAGCTCTTCGTGATATTGCTGCTCTTGCTGAGGTTCTTGATAATCACTATCGTTGGGGCTGGGACATTGGTAGCTATGATGTACTTGCTCACTATGAGAGATGGCGAACGCGCGAAAGCAAAGCAGTTGCATGGTTTACCGATCATATGATTGAAGTATTTTCGGATCAGTCTAGAGCTTTTTCGGCTACAAGAAATTTTTGTTTGAACATGATCGGCTCCTCACCAATTTTAAGAAAGGCTTTATTGACAAGGACGATGGGGCTTTTTGGTAAGCAGTCTCGTTTGATGTCAAACCACTGACATACAAAAATAAATGAATTTTAAAGAGCAAGCTGATTTCGATATCGTAGTTGTCGGTGCTGGTTTGGTTGGACTCGCGTTTGCTTGTGCAATGCAGGATTCTGGATATCGCGTTCTAGCGATTGATTCCGGTGACCGGCCTCGGTATGACCCAGATGACACCGATCTTAGAGTCAATTCCATACACTTGGCATCCCAAGCATTTTTGACTTCATTGGGAGTGTGGGAGATTGTGACTTCGAAGCGAGTTTGTCCGTTTCATACGATTCAGGTAAGGAATTCAACTGGTGGATTTATTGAATTTACTGCACAAGATGTTCACCAGACTCAATTAGGTCATATTGTTGAAAATAATGTGTTGACGACTTCTCTTGTTAGCAGAATCGAGGACGTCTCTAACCTTGAAGTTGAATTTAATACCCCGTTGGAGTCCATTTGTGAACAAACGGATCACATCAATTTGCGCTTAGAAGATGGGCGAGAAGTCTGTTGTCAATTGATCGTGGGAGCTGACGGCGGCGATTCATTCGTTCGTCAACTTGCTAAGATTCCAGTCAGTGAGGAATTTTATGGACAACAAGCGATTGTCGCTCAAATCAATGCATCCGAACCGATTCACGAAATAGCGTATCAAACGTTCTTGCCTACAGGTCCTTTGGCACTTCTGCCTTTGAACGATGGTTCATATTCGATCGTTTGGACCTGTTCCGAGCACCGCGCAAGCGAACTGAAAGCCTTGGATGACAGTGCGTTTGGTTTGGAGTTGTCCAAGGCGTTCGATTTTCGTCTGGGTGAATTCAAGTTGCTTAGTCAAAGGGTTTGTATTGATTTAAGAAAACTGAGAGCGCATACTTATTTCAATGGACGCACTGTGCTAGTGGGAGACGCTGCGCATGTGATTCATCCATTGGCAGGTATGGGAGCAAATCTTGGCTTGATGGACGCTGCAGTCTTGTCCGAAATTTTGAATGAGCAAAACGGCAGAGGTCTTTGCAGTCATCGAATGCTTCGTAAATATGAGAGATGGCGAAAATCCTCGAACGATCCAGTCATTACCTTAATGAACGCTTTAAATTCCGGATTTGGTAGTTCTTCTGGTGCTATTCGGGGATTCTTAGGCACCGGACTTACTTTGACAAATCAAGTGAAGTTTGCCAAACGACTAATGACTCAACTTGCATGTGGTATTTCGGGTGATTTACCCCAAAATGCTAAAGTTTCAGCACTAGATTGATCCTCTTAGATTTTGTACGTTCGAATATTGATTGTTTCTGTCAATTTTAGGGACTTTTATTAACTAATTTAGCTCAAATAATTGGCATTGAGACAATCACGAAAAGTCGCTATTTTCGTTATCTAGATTCATTCGACTACAATAAAGAGACTATTCACAAAAAGGAGAGGAGACCTGTGGATTCAACCACTTTAGGGCGAGCAGGATTGCGTACAACCTTACCTCGTAGATTAATTCTCGAGGTACTAGAAAAATCACCAGAACGGCATTTAGGTGCGGAAGACATTTATCGTAAACTGCAAGAGTCGGGTGAAGAAGTTGGGATTGCTACTGTATATCGCGTTTTAACGCAATTTCAACAAGCGGGACTCGTATTACGCCACCGATTTGCATCGCATAAGGCTTTTTTCGAATTAAATGATGAGACTCATCATGATCACATGGTTTGTGTCGAATGTGGCAAAGTTTACGAATTCGTAGATCCGGAAATTGAAAAGAAACAAAAGGAAATTGCTACTATCGCCGGATTTGTTCTCCAGGATCACTCACTTCAGCTTTACGGAGTCTGTGAAGGCATGAATGAGAATGGCAAATGTTCTTTGGGCGATGAACACACATCAGGAATTCTAGAAATTGGTAAGTAATCAATCTAGGAGGTCATTGATTTCTACGAAATAGTGTTCAAGTGTGTGGATTCTATCCCTAGTTTTTGAGAACAAAAGACAACGGGATTTCAACAACTGACATCACTACTCTGTCCCCTTGTTGTGCTGGTACAGCTTTCCATTTCCTTACAGCTTTAACCGCAGCTTTATCTAGTCGAGAATATCCACTTGAGCTCACGATAGTGACTTTTGTTACTTCTCCAAATGGATTGACTGTAGCTTGCAATACGACTTCTCCTTCTTCTCCCCTAGCCCTGGATAGACGAGGGTATCTTGGTAGAGGATTAGAATATCCTTGTTGGAAAAATTGTGCTGGAATCGTGGTAATCGAATTCGAACTATGTGCCGCAATTTGTTGAATATGATTACTAGTTTCAGAAGTCAATTGGTTTTTCTGAGCCGATGTATTTTTATTCAATTCATTCTGTGAGGGAACACCATCGAATTTAGATTCTTTCTTTAGACTTGTTTGCTGAACATTGCTAACGTCGTCTAAAGTTTGAGTCGATTTTTGTTTTTTTTCTTGTCGAACCAAGGAATTGGAGGCTAGTTCAACTGGTTTAGTTTCTTGAACCGGCTGCTGACTGGTGAGCACTTTTTTCGTTTTCTTTTCCTTTGATGATAAATTATCAGACCTTGGTAGAACCATTGGTGCGGAGCGAGCAACTTGTAAATCGATCGTTTCGTACACCTCAGAATCAGCTTGTTGTGCTAAATTTTCTTCTTCCTTGTCTACATCTGCCAAGAGTTCTTTTGGTTCTGTAATTTCCTCAGGAATGTTCTTCGAATCATTTTTTTGGCTCAAAAGAGCGATTTCGGATGTCAGTTGGTCCAAATGTTGGACTTGCTGATCGACATCTGCGTCCGCTTTTTCTTCGAATTCGGGAGTATTCCAAATTAAACGAGCGTGTTCAAAGTCCACTACATTCAAACTCGCAATCTGCTGATTCGTTTCTTTTTGTACTGATTCGACAGTTTCCGCAAATGTGTCCTCTGACATATCGGTCAACTGGCTTATGTACGGTAACTTAGCGAAGCGGTCGAAATCCTCAACCTTAGACATACTTGCAAGTTTTGCAGATGCAACATCATTGAATTCACCTGGATCTTCCATTGAAGATATTTCAGAATTGAAATCTTCGAACTCTACAGTTTGTGCTAGATCAACAATTTGGGGAGCGTCGTCAACGTCAATCGTTTCGCCAACAATGCTACTTGAATTTACTTCTGGTGTATCGAATTCGACTTCGGGCCTCAATTTATTTGAAGGCGGAGCTTGTTGTTCGAATTCAATTTCGTTCAAGTTTGAAAACTGATGATCTATGTCATCTATTTCGAGATCTACGGTCAAATTGTTAGTTTTTGGTTCTAGATTGATTTCATTTGCAGCCAGCTCGTTAATTGTTGAATTCAGTCGATTAAACTCATCAAATTCGTTTTCGGTGACCTTTTTCGATTGCTGAATTACATCTTTCGAAGAGGAAGAATTATTTGTGTCAGTCGTAAGTCGCTCGATAGAAGTAATGTCAGTATTAGGGTCAAGCACCGGTGTTTGATTAACTTGATTTGAAGTCGATCTAACCAATTGAGCATCTAAGTTGATGGTGGGTGAATTGGCGTTTTTCGCTAATTCGTCGACTGAATTTAAGGATGGGTTGGTTTCCCAAATCTCATTAGGGACGGAATTTATATTTTCTTTGGCAATCTCAGGTATTACTGATGATTCCAATTGTTTCTCTGATTTAGATTGTTCCTGTACTTCTTTGACTGCTTCCTTCGTTTCTGCTTCCACCAATTCTGGTACTGTTGCTTCAGTGTCGACATTTTTCTCAATGCTTGGGATAAGCGGTTTGACTGAGTTAGGAATCTCAGTGGCGAGTTCGATTTCTTCGCTCTCAAGTTGAAGTCTGTCTTCTATGCTATCGATCGCTGGTTTTATCCTTTGATCGCTATTTATCGCCAATTCAGCTGGCGTGCTCGTTGTGACTATGGCGCCTTCAATAGGTTCAACTTCTATACTCTCTTCGAGGCTTTCGCGATCTTCTTCATAGGAATTGTGCTCAATGGATTGAGTTGTAGTCTGAAGAGATTCGAGTTCATGCTCGGGAGTGGTGCCATCCGAGGAGCTCCCTAAGCTATTGGACTCGGCAGGCTTCGCCATGTTACCGACGTTTTGTAGATAATCGTCAACCAATCTGACTTGAATCGGTTGCACGGGGAACCAATTTACTGGCTCTGCAGGTTTATAGCCATAGATTAACCACGCCACAATGCCAGCATGTATCACAAGCGAATACGCAAGACACAATATGGGCTTATTGACGTGAAGCATTTTCACTTTTGCTTTGTCCGCTTGGTAGGAATGACAAAAAGAGAGTCTTCTGACTCCCCAAAAAAAGCTTCAATTCCATAGCATCGTCCAAGCGTTTCTTCGGTCAATACAGTCGAAACAGGTCCTTCCGCTGCTACTTCACCTTGATACAACAAAAAAAGGCGATCACAATATCGCGCAGCCAAAGTCAAATCATGCATAACCACTACGACGCCTGCCTTTCGATTAACCATATTGCGTAGTTTTTCCATGACATCCAATTGGTGCGCAGGGTCTAGCCCGGCTACCGGCTCATCGGCTATCAATATCTCAGGTTCAGTTGCAAGTGTTCTAGCCAACATTACTCGTGCTTGCTCGCCACCCGATAGAGTCGTTACCGGTCTTGAATAAAATTTTTCCACATCACAAGCTTTCATCGCTTTATCGACGATTTCCCAATCGCGTTTAGAAGGTCGTTGCCATTGGCCAAGGTGTGGCATTCTACCCAACATCACTAGATGTTCGACTGCAAGGGGCCAAAAACTTCGACTATTCTGTTCGAGATAAGCGATCTTGTTGGCAAATTGAAATCGATTCGTGGTGGTTAATTCCACATTGTCAAATTGCACTTTCCCCCGTGTAACCGGCAGCAAACCAATCAAAGTACGAAGTAATGTAGTCTTACCGGCGCCGTTTGGACCAATTAGCCCAACAAGTTCTCCACTTTCAACCGAAAATGATGCATTCGAAAGAATTGTGTGATTCCCTCTAACAACTGCGATTTGAGTTGCACTCAGTGTACTCATAAGTATTGGCTCCGCATTCGCAGGACAACCCATAAGAAGATCGGAGTCCCGATTAGCGCGGTAAATACCCCAAGTTTCAACTCGACATTGAATGACAATAATCGGACGGCAACATCCGACAACATGAGTAGGGCAGCACCTCCAAGTGCACTTGCGGGCAACAGCAAACTAGGCCGGTGTTCTACAAAGGGCCGAAGTAGGTGAGGGACTACCAACCCGACAAATCCAATCGCTCCCGCAATCGCAGTAGCGGCTCCTACGGATGCCGTTACTCCAAAAATCAGGCGCAACCGAACTGAACGTAAATTGACTCCAAGGGTCGATGCGGAATCTTCTCCCAATGTAAGTGAATCGAGTGCTCGCCCTAGTGTTAAAACTAGCAAAATTCCGATGATAATAAAGGGACCAGCCAACCAAACGTGATCGAAACTACGGTTCGCGAGTGATCCAAGTAGCCAAAAAACGATTTCAAGAGAAGAAAATGGGTCAGGCGCTAAATTCAGCGCTAAGGCCGTTAGTGCACCAGCCAAAGTGGAAATTGCAACGCCAGCTAGAATTAAACTCAAGGTAGAATTTTCTCTTCCGGCAACTAAAAGCATGACTGCAACGCCGACACTTGCTCCTATCATGCCACCTAGTGGCAATGCCCAGATATGAATTGCAGCCAGTCCGTAGTAAATTGTCAAAACTGCACCCAATGCGGCCGATGATGAAACACCGATCAAGCCAGGTTCAGCCAGCGGATTGCGTACATAACCTTGTAGTGCTGCCCCACAAAGTCCGAGGGTTGCACCGATTAAAAGTCCCAAGATTGCACGTGGTAAGCGAATTTCTTGCACAATAATTTGAGTGGCGCTAGCTTGAGTCGAGAATAAAGTAGAAAGAACAGTCAGTACATCGATTCCAGCCGGCCCTACTGACAAGGACAAAAAGAACGCGAGCGTTGTAATTCCTGTCAACAGTAGGATGAGATTTCGATAGCGAATTTGAGTTTTGCGCCGAATCAATTTCATTGTCGGCTACTCTTTTCGATTAGTTGTCTAAAATCCACCAATTGCTCAAGTGCGTCACTCACAAATGGTGTTCCACAGGTCCAGTATTTCGCTGGAATGTTGATGCGAGGCAGTTCGGCAAAAGCTCGACGAATCGCAGGATGACTGGGTAATTCGTAGGCCAAAGAACGAGGTTTGGTGTCAATGTCGAGAATCAATCCATGAGGTTTTTGTGTAACAAGAACTTCAAGTGGTAAGTGGCGGGTATGTTCCATACCAAGTTCTGTCGCGAGATTACGCAAACCTGCATATTGAACGATCTCCGCAATCAATGTTTGGCGACCACTCGTATAGCCATTAGCTCGATAGATAGCAATTAGTGGCTGGATGTCGGATTTTCGATTCCGCAGTAAGTTGAGTTTTCTGTCAAACTCCTTCAGCATTCGCACGCCACGTTGTTTTTCTCCAATTACCTCTGAGATAGTCAGAATGTTGGATCGAATGTCTTCGACCGATTGCGCAATTGGTATTTCAATGACCTGATAACCGAGTTTGCGAAGTAATGCTACATGCGGGTTGCCAAATTGAATGGTTAGAATTAAGTCAGGCTGAAATTGAACAATTTCTTCGGCTTGTCCTAGATTAAGAGGAAATTGCATAGCTTCTTCTGCCAGAACCGAGAGATTCGGATTTGTGGAAAAGCTGCTGATTGAGACGATACGGTCGTAGTCTGCAAGTAATAGCAGGTATTGATCCGTACACAAATGCGTAGATACAATTCGTTGTGGTTGTTCAGTAGCAGTAGTGGGTTCATGCCATACTAGACATACGGTGAAAATGTTTACCAGTGCTATTCGAAGCAATTTCATGCTTACTATTTCAATTTCGTACCCCAAAAGACCACTTTGCTCAATAAAAGTAGAACTTCATACCGACAAAAGCAGAACGTCCAGGTACATTGAAACCGTAGACCTCTTGATAGTCTTCTTTGTCAAACAAATTCTCGATTCTAAAAATGGCTTGCGAGTTTTCACTCGTATTGAACGAACCTGCAATGTTAAAAAGTGTGCGGCTTGGAAGGGTAACCGGCACCGCTGGCCACTCGTCAAAGTTAGTATCAATAAATTTGCTAGTATGTTGAATATTGAAATTGATAGAGCCAGAATACGAACTGAATGTAAAGGGGCGATTTATATTGAGACTGAGTTGTGTTGAGGGCCTCCTTATCAGATCATTACCATCGGCGTCGTGTGCTTTCGTCTTCGTTAGGGCAAATGTTGTCTCGTATATATCGGCAATGACATCCCGATACGAAATCTCGAGACCTCTAATTCGGTTGACGAGAGACTCATTTTCGGCACCAATAGGTTGATAAGAATCCGTATATCCCCAAATTGTTTCGATGAAATTGGTTATGTCGTTGCGAAAATATGTGATGTCAATGCTGGAATCTGGTGAAAATGGTGAAAATTCGTATCCAATATCCCAACTTTTGCTTGTTTCAGGTAGTAAATTTGGATTTCCTACGAAAGACTCGCCATAGCCGTACAATTCGACAGCGTTTGGATTTTTGATTCCAGTACCAATACTCGAGTGAATTCGCGAGTAACCGTCACCTAACAAATAAGCCATTGCGGCTCGATACGTGTTGATGTCTTCAAACTGATTTTTGCTGTTATCGTCATGGCGACCACTGAGGGAAAGGAACAAGTTGTCCCCTAAGCTGGATTGAAGTTCCACGATATAACTAGTTGACGGTTGAATTTTATGTTTCACTGTTGCCCATTGATCGTTTCTGTCGTAGTCACCCGACTCTGATTCAATGGCAAAGACCAAAGTGTTGTCCGAGTCTGGAAAACTCATTTCTCCTTCATATTCATACTTTCGCAATCCTCCCGTTACTTGTCCGTACTTCGAGTCCTCATTGAAGTCATCTCTTCTGTGCTTCGTGTCCGTAACACTCAGTGTGTGCGAAAGAAGACTATCGATAGGTTGATATTTTGCTGAGGCCTTGTAGAATGATTTTTTGTATTCATGCTTTTTGATAAAACCGTCTACATCACTTTCGGCATTGATAAGTAATCCTGTGACAGAAAAGCTCAGATCGTCTGAGAGACTCGCACCGGCTTTTAACAAACTAGACGAATTTGAATAAGGATCCGGATCAGGTTCAGAGTCCTTTTTTGTAAACCCATCAGTGCCAAATCTGCTGTGTGAGAAAGAGGCATGCCCAGAATCTGTACCATGAGCAAATTTGACATTTAATTCTGTTGTTTCGTTCGAACCCATTTCGATATGTGCTGAAGCTTCGGTACCGTCTGGTGGAGGAAGTGTCGTCATCGATATGACGCCACCTATCGATTCGCTACCATAAAGTGAGCTTTGAGCACCTCGCAGAACTTCGACGCGATCGATTAGACCGGTAGGTAAGAGTTCTGGTTGAAACACACTAAATGGGGCTGGATCGTTTAGCTCTATGCCTTCAAACATATAGAGTGTATGGTTTGATTCCGAACCACGAATTCGAATATCAGTTAGCCCACCGCGACCACCAGTTTGGCTGACAGCAAGTCCGGGCACTTCTCGCAGTAGTTCATCAACGAATTTAACCTTTCGTTGCTCTATTTCCTCTTGATCTATCACCGAAACACTTGTCCCAATCTGATTCTCTGGTACAGGAGTACGGCTAGCTGAAATGACAACTTCTGGAAGTCTTTGAATCGACTCACTTGAATCGACGTTATTCTCAGAATTTAAGTCATCTTCAGTTTTCGTCTGAGCGAACAAAATTGAAGGTGTTGCTGAGAAAATTGTAATGACAACAAGAATTCCTAGTTTTTTTAGTAAATCAGAGATGATTAGACTGAGTTTGTTTAATGACATCCGACTACCCCATTGCAGCAGCTAATAATTTAGAATAACTTGACTCGCTAGGAGGAAGCAATCGAAATTGCCAAAACCACGGGTGTGATTAGGTCTGCCAAAAATATGGCATTCTGACATAGAAGTTCTATGTACGGGAAGTGTACCCAACACAGTGGTGACCTCTTGCTTGTGCAAAATTAGGTGCGTCACCACCAACGGTATTTCGTCCCGCCAGATCACCCCGATCAGCGGTTGGGTAACGCTGGTTATGGCAGGTTTCCTGGCTCGCGGGTCTACGCTCTTACTCAGCCTTCCCAGTTTCCCAGTGGCATCGTTTGAGTAATCGCTAACCGCACACAGTTGCGGGGGCAGCCAAGGCTTACAACTAAACGCTAGTTCTTACCTTGTTCCTTATTACTTCTCCAAAGAAGAGAACCATTACTGGGTAAAAAGTATAGCGAAGCTGAACTACAGATGCAAACCAGCCGTTGACGAAGGGGTTGGCTCAAACATGAAGCACGGGATTAGATTAATACCGATTTTTGCCTAAATTAAGTCGATAAGGTTCAGCTTTTGTTTTAGGTCTAGATTTTTTTCAGAGCGATTGAACAAATTCCTTGTGAAATTTACTATATCCGGGCGAAATGGTTTGTATGCGATGTTTTACGTGAACGTGCAGAGCAGGTAATCGATGAAAGGGCACGGATGGAAAAAGATGGTGTTCACTGTGATACGGCATATTCCAAGCCAGTCGATTTAACACTAAATTGGTTAGGGTAGTACGAGTGTTTCGGAACATATTTGATGATATTTCGCATCCAGTATGCTCCGCAAGCAAAAATAGTCGCAAGCCTACCATTCCCATCAGTGCAGGAATGATCCAAAAAATCAGTACCCATGTATTTTGAGTTAATATTGATACTATCGCTATCGAAATGTAAGCGATGGCATGAAATCTAGATTCTCTAACGATTTTCGGAATTCGAGATTTTGGAATGAAGGATTCATTAACTTTGCCGCAACTATGCAGCGCAATCGTACGCAGTTGAGGCCACCAATACGATCCAATCCCCGTCATTGCCCATAAATATTTCCAAATCGTGTCAGGTTTCGAGGTCTTCAGCTCAGGGTCTAAATTAGGATCGTTGGTATATCGATGATGGGCAAAATGAAACAGTCGAAAGTAGTTGGCGGGTAGGAACAGTAAGAATCCTGCAAAGCTTGCACAGACATTGTTCAAAAAACGGCTACGGAATGCAGTACCGTGAATGCATTCGTGTAGAGGCGCAAATACAAAGGCTAGAAAGATTCCGTAAACCAACCACGCTAGAATAACCCACCAAGTACCGTAGCTAGCCCAGACAAACATCGCGCCACCTACAATGGCTAGCAGGTGGACGACTAGCTGCAAGATTCCTTGATGATTGCTACGTTCGCTAAGTTGTAGCATCTCCTTTGCGTTTAACAGATCACGTCGATAGACAAAATCTTCCATAAGTTCATGGAATAGAAAATGAGTTTAGGTAATACCGGTCCTACCTTTAGCTAACATTAACCAAAGCCGTGAATGTTGATTCAACCAAGAATTTTTCGCAGCAGCGACATACTTCGGCTATATGCCAAGTCGGTTGCAGCTTGATCAAAACTGTCTCGCCCCGGAGTCGCGAATGCGTGGTCTAAACCCGCATAGTCATAAATTTCAATTTCGGAATTACCTGAAAATGTTTCGCGAATTTGTCTTACGGCCTCGGGAGGTACAAAACCGTCCTCGCCCGCGAAGTGCATAACCATTGGACAATCAATATTGTCAGCTTCATCCAAAGATGCCTCAATCGCGACACCGTAGTAGGAAACAGAGCAATCAACATCAGTACGAGTGGCTGTCAAGTATGCTAATTTTCCACCTAGACAGTAACCAAGAGCACCTACCTTACCCGTAACCTCAGGCATTGATCGCATAGCACCGATAGTATCTGCAACATCTTTGATACCTTGATCAACATCAAATCTCCCATAGTAATCAAAAGCTTGCGCAAAATCTTCATCTTCGTATCCAAGACTGACACCGGGCTGCATACGCCAGAAGAGGTCAGGTACAAGTACAACATAACCTTCACTGGCAAAGATTTCGGACATATTGCGTAGAAACGTATTGATCCCAAATATTTCTTGGAGTAGTATCAAGCCAGGGCCTGAACCTTGCTCGGGTAAAGTCAAATATCCTTGAAATTGTCCTCCGTCTGAAGCAGTGATATCGATCATTGATCCTGTCATGTTCTTTTCCTCTCAATAGTTGAAGTTACTTCTTACATTGTACCGATTCTATGAATTACGTTGAGCTGATAGATAAATCGGAAGTCATGTGATTGAGGATAACTGAAGTGTCTCCAAGATGAACCTGAAGTTCATTGATTTCACAAACTTGATTTCAGAGGCGACTGAGAATCGCAGCAAAAAAAGTGGCAGAGCCAGAAATCTAGCTCTGCCATTTGCTGCAAGAGGAGAGTTTTCAGCTATAAATCTTTCATGTGCTGTCTCATAGATACAACACGATCCGGTCGAGCCCCGCTGGATGTTGATTCGGAATTCGGGCGGCTCGTTAGCATCAGTTCGTTATTCTATTTCTTGAAATTGATCAAACTAAAATTTTTTCTTAAACCACTTGGGTTGCAAGGCTCACAAGTAATTTTGTTTTTTTCTGTTGTGATAATGATAATGATTATCATTATCTAACGTTAATTCTATTTTGTCAATAGAATTTAAAAATATTTTTTAATTCGAGGGAAAAAAGACTAGTCTTTGGATTTTCGGGAAACGGCATCATTCAAGTTACGGAAATCCGTTTCAAATGTGTCTGAGTTTGGGGAATTTGGTTGGCCTTTCTTCTTTTGAGTACGATTTTTGAAATATCTAGATAATTGAGGTATTAGAAGTTTAGCGAATTGTCGACGTAGCTGAGGTGATAAGCACAAAAAGCCGATTGCGTCCGTAACAAAGCCCGGTGTAATAAGTAATGCCGCCGCTACCAACAGGAACAATCCTTCGATTAACTCTATTGCAGGCAAAGTTCCGCTAGATAAAACAGAGAGACCACGATTAAAGGTCAAAATGCCTTGTATTCTGACTAACCAGGCTCCGATGAAAGCGGTTAAGACAATAGCGAATAGGGTCCAGCCTACACCAATGAATTCTCCGGCGACTATGAAAACATAAATTTCAATTAATGAAACAGTTGTGAAAAGTACAAAAAGAATTCCGACTGTTTTCATAGCATCAGTCCATAGGCCAAACTTTGTCTACGGCTTGCGTAATCCAATCAATTTTGTCAGTCAAGCGATGGTCACCATCTTCAATGATAGTAAGTTGAATCTCCGAAGAAGCATGTTTTTTGAATGCGATACTTTGTTCGACTGGAACCACGTCATCTAACTTACCATGGATAATGTGAACAGGATGGTTGTAGTGGACTGAATTTGTGAAATTGTCGTGCAATCTAGAATCAGACACTGCCGCATAGGAGATCCAAATATCATCTTCCATTACCGGACTTTCAAATTGTTTGATCTGGTTGTCTTTCCAATCTTTTTGTTCTGCGGGCTCCAAAGAATCGAAAATCCTATGAATAAATCCAAACGCAGGAGCTAGCAAAACGAGACCGCCTATATTCAAAGAATCATCTAGAGCTGCTTGAGCAGCGGTCCAGCCTCCCATGCTAGAACCGACAAGTACCTTTTTTCGGTTAGGAAACTGTGAAAGAACAAGTTTTAGATCTTCGATCGCTCGAGCGATTTTGAATTCTTCAAATTTACCGTCTGATTGTCCATGTCCTCGCATGTCAAATCGAACCCAAGAACGGTGCTTTTGAACTGCTTGGTCCCAGAGATTCATTGATTTTGAACCTTCACAATCAGATAGCAATCCGTGTAAGAATACTCCGACTGGACCTTCACCGGTATCACGGTAGAAGCCGCGAATCGATTGTCCGTCCGAAGCCTTTATCGAAAAGTTTGTGTCTGTGATTGTCATAGTCTTCAATATAGTTCTGAAGTCGCTGAATTCAAGATTCTACGAGCAATGTTCAAAAAATTTCGGTGTGCAGTGACTGATCTTTCAGCGTTTCATTCGTTCTTGTATGTGATTCGATTGAACTCAATTGACGGAAAAAATAGGGTTAGCTAAAAAACGGAAGTTTATTCATCACCGAAAATCACCAAGTGTTCAATATTGGGCCGAATGCCAATCCGTTCTCCGATACTGTGATTGTGGTGGGAATCAGCGAGGCAGTCAGCATGTTCACCGTTTTCCAAGCGAACTCGATACAGGAAGTGAGAGCCACGAAAAGATTTTTTTACTACTTTTGCTTGAAGCGGACTGTCGTCATCATGAAGAATGTCATCAGGGCGAACGAGCATATGCCCATCCTTAGCAGATGGCAATTTGTGAAAATTTGTTGCTCTGTGAGTTCCAAAGACTGATTCTACTGTTGAGTCGTCAATTACTTTCGCGAAAATGAAAGTACCTTCACCAATATAACGAGCCGTGAATTTGTTGCACGGGTGGTGATAAAGATTGTACGGAGTATCCCACTGATGAATATTTCCATTTTGCATAACACCCACCCGGTCTGCAATCGCGAACGCCTCGTTGTGATCATGCGTAACCAGAATTGCACTCATCTTTTCAGTTTTAAGAATATTGCGAACCTCTGGTACTAGAGATTGCCGACGTTCATGATCTAAACTTGAAAAGGCTTCATCCATTAACAACAATTTCGGTTTAGGGGCCATGGCGCGCGCTAAGGCGACCCTTTGTTGTTCACCGCCAGATAGGGAACTGGGGTGACGATCACCGTAGTTGTCTAATCCGATCATGTTCAACAATTCGGATACTCGTTCCTTAATGTTCTGTTTGTTCCATTTGCGCAAGCCAAACGCGATATTTTTCGCAATGGAAAGATGGGGGAATAGCGTAACGTCCTGAAATACCATACCTATCCCGCGTTGTTCAGGGGCTACTGACCACTGAGGATTCGCTATAACTTGCCCGTTCATCGTGATGGTGCCTTTTTGTGGCTGCTCGAAGCCTGCAATGCACCTCAATAATGTCGACTTCCCACAACCACTTGGTCCGACGATTGAACCAATCTCGACTTGATTTAAATCAATACTCACATCCGACACGACTAAACTTTTTTCGTAGGCTGCAGAAAGCCCGGAAATTTTTAGTAGTTTCTTGTCGGTTTCAAAGGTAGCCATAAGAATTCACCAAGGAAGGTAAAAACATTTTTTATTTCGCAGATTACCCAAACAGAAAAAATTAAGCTAACTAATTCAAATCATTAAATGCAGATTAGTCACATGACTGAGAGAAATGATAAGTCCTTATATGGTCAGCACAAAGAATTTTAGTATGAGAACTAATTTGAATTTACTGGATTTGAAAGAATCAATCGCTCGCTAGTGGTACAAAGCAGCCCATGTAACTGGCAAAAGCAAGGCTGTATGGAGGGTATTGCATCATGCTTTCACTGGGTTTCGCTTTAGACTGTGATAGCCTAAACTTGGTTTGCAATGCTCGACGAACCCATTCGGTTTTGGCTAAGTAAAGTCCATATCAATTTGTGAAATCATCGACCGTCCAGCCGTGAAGACGGTTCTCATTGAATGCAAAATAATTTGGTGTGAGGACAAGCCACCACACCAAATCAAGAAAACATAAACTAGCGAGTATGAACAAGAATGAGAACAATCAATTTACATAGCGTCGATTCGTCGCAATTGATGTACTCAGTAGAATGACTGGAATGATTCCCGTTAATACGATCATTAAAGATGGAAGAGCCGCATCGACCAATCGTTCGTCAGACGCTAGTTCGTACGCGCGTACCGCCAATGTGTTGAAGTTAAATGGTCGCAAAATCAAAGTCGCCGGTAATTCTTTAAGAACATCAACAAAGACGATTAAGAACGCGGTTAACAATGATGACTTCATGAGTGGTACGTGGATCTTTTTCAAAATTTCAAGTGGGCGATACCCCATAGTTCTAGCTGCATTGTCCATATTTGGGGTGATTTTTTCTAGACCCCTTTGAATTGAACCAGAAGAAATCGCCAAAAAACGAACGGTATAGGCAAAAAGAAGAGCGAAAATTGAGCCGGATAATATCAACCCCAAGTCACGTTCAAATACCCCCTTCGCGAAGTAAATGATTCGATGATCAACCCAAACGAGAGGTCCGATTATTGCGATCGCTACGATTGTCCCTGGTATCGCATAACCCAATACAGATATGTCAATTAGATTGTGGGTGATTCGATTTTTGCTAGTACGCTTTGCATAACTCAAAACAGTAGAAAGTATCACAGCGATCACTGCAGCAAGGCAAGCCAAAAAGAATGAATTCCAAACCAAATTTGCAAAACTTGACAACTGCCATTCTGCGTCAAATACTGTCCACTTCAAAAGGAGGATGGCTGGAATGAAAAAACCGAGTAATACAGGTGTCGAGCAAATTAACCAGGCTAGGAATGCTCGCTTACCTCTGAGCTGGATTCGCACTGCTTGCATTGAGCCTTGTTTGATCGTGTCGTAACTTGACGCGCGTCTTGAATAACGTTCACAAAAGATCAAAACTGCAACAAAAAGCATGAGAATTGTTGCAAGTTGTGAAGCTGTCGTTAAACTATCCATTCCGTAAAACGCCCTAAAAATACCCGTCGTAAATGTACTAATGCTGAAAAACTGAACAGTTCCGTAGTCAGCTAACGTCTCCATGAGCGCGAGTGCTACGCCAGTTACGATCGCCGGTCTAGCCAAAGGAATGGCGAGCCGATAAAATCCTTCCCGAATGCTATAGCCAAATGTCTGACTGACTTCAATCACCCGCACCGACTGTTCCACAAATGCGATGCGTGTCAGTAAGTAGACATAAGGGTAAAGAACCAATGCAAGCATCAAAATCGCGCCCGGTAAGGATCGAATCGAAAAGTAGAGCTGATTGGCCAATTCAGGCTCAAGAACTTCTCGAAGTAGCCTGTGGACTGGACCGGCATAATCCAGTACACCAGTGTAAGTATAGGCGATGATGTAAGCTGGAAAAGCCAAAGGTAACAGTAGAACACACTCGAAAACTCTTCGCCCAGGAAAATCAAAAATACTTGTCAACCAGGCCGTAGGTACACCGATGATCAATATGATTAGACAAACCCCGAGCATCAAAAGCAGCGAATTGATTACATAGTCATCTAAGACTGAGTTCCACAAATGAGCTAGAACTTGGACGCTATCCGTAGCAAAAACAGAAAATGCAATGATGATGAGCGGAGACATCACAAGCAAGGATAGAACTGGGGCAGACAGTTCTATCCAATTGAACTGTGATAGCCTAACGGATGTCATCAGAGCAAGATATCTTTGTTATTGATTTACGAGGCAAGCCTAACTCACTAAATGGTTTGAATTTGATCGGATCAAGGCCATACTGCCAAATCCATAACTTCCACAGCTGCGACATTTCTTTCACCCAGCAAAGTTAGATTTATTGCATCCGACTTAAAGGTACCCAAGCTTTGTAAAGTTGATGAGGCATCTACGCCTGCAACTACAGGATACTCTTGGTTAACTTCTGCGTACCAAGATTGAGAATCTGGAGTCAATAGATATTCAATTAGTCGTAATGCATTGTCACGATTCTTGGAATGGGCAGTAATACCAGCACCACTGACATTAACATGTACTCCACGCTCGCCTTCGGCTTGATTGGGCCAAAATACACCGACTTTTGCCGCGATAGCTTGCTTATCCTTATCACTACTAGCTGCTAGCCGACCGTAGTAGTATGTATTTGCAACTGCGATATCACATTCTCCAGCCGCAACGGCTTTGATTTGGTCTGTATCTCCACCGGCAGGGGCGCGCGCAAAATTCATTACCATGCCTTTTGCCCATTCTAAAGCGGCCTCTTTGCCGTCGGATTCAATCATCGAAGCCACAAGAGACTGGTTGTAGATATTATTAGAAGATCGAATACAGATGCGCCCTCGCCACATTGGATCCGTCAGTTGTTCATATGTGGATAACTCATCTGGATTAACTCGATCTTTCGCATAAAAAATAGTTCGAGCTCGCTTCGACAAGCCGACCCAGTAGTCGTCTCGATCCCTTAAATTGTTTGGGACTGCATTTTTGACTTTATCACTACCGATAGGTTGAAGTACCTGAGCGATTTTTGCTCTTTGTAAACGCCCGGCATCTACTGTGATGAAAACATCAGCAGGAGTCGCTTCTCCTTCGAGTTGCAGCCGTTTGAGTAACTCATCAGCTTTGCCGGTAAGTAGATTAAACTCGATGCCGGTTTCATCTCGAAATTTCTCAAGTATGGGTAGAATTAAAGCTTCTTTTCTGGCTGAATAGATATTAACGACATCACTTGAGTAACTCAGAGTTGGCACAAGGACGAATAGAATCGATAGTATCGCAGTGCATACGAATCTGACTTTTTCCTTGATAATATTCATGTAATAAACTCCTAATTGTTTTAAACATTAATAATGATAATGATTATCATTATTAATTTTATTACAGTTTATTGGAATTTTGCAGTAATTCTATACTTTCCATGGAGATTTGACAAATAATTTTAAGGATGTCTGACTTCAATATTTTCTGTGTATCAGACTGTATTTCGACCAAGGAAGACCGATCGCCAATACCAAAAACGAGATCTAGACTTGCTGATTCAGCTGCGACTAGTTTGAAGTCGATATCCTAGAGGCAGCTTTAAAGTACAAGATGACCTTGAGTAATTTTTTTACTCGGGTAAATAACTGCTTCGCCGCCCGATTGACGATCTTTCTCTAACTTGCAATTCTGCCCAGCTTTGCTGAAATATAGATAACTTCGCCTGCAAGCGCTTGTTTGGTCATAAACTTAGCTGCTATGCGCAATACTCGATGCGGCGTTGGAAAATTCCCCATGACTTTCATTTATGATTACAGTACTATTTTCCATAAGTGACGTGTTTCCGATTTGATCCAAAACTATGAACTGTGAAAGGGAACTGGATATTCCACAATTCACTTATTATGGTTTGGAAAAACGTGAACTTTTCAGTTGTCAAATGAGTCTAATTACACGAAACTTGGTCATGCCATTTCAGTTAAAAACCTTTGCTTTCAGATTTTGATATGAAGAAAACTCTACTTCTGTGTTTAGTAACATTCTTTTTTCACTCAATTAGTTTTGCTCAGAATGACGACGAGGAATTACTACCACCCGAAGAAGCATTTGTTTTTAGTAGCGAATTAGTAGGAAATGATTTGTTTGCTACCTGGAAAATTGTTGATGATTACTATATGTACCAAAACAAATTTGTCGCCGTCTCCCTTTCAGAAGGCGTAACAGTTGGCAAACTTGATTTACCTCTCGGAGAAGACAAAGAAGATCCCCTATTTGGAAACGTTGTAGTTTATACAGACGAAACAACAATTCGAATTCCGCTGTCGGCTGAACAACCAATGACTGGCGTTGAATTAGAAGTTTGGGGGCAAGGTTGTAATGAGCCAATCGGAGTTTGTTATCCGCCTCAAAAAAATGTAGTTTCTTTTCCTCTAGCACTAATTTCGACTGCTCAGGCCGCAATGGATGAGCAACCGCTCGACAAATCTAACGCTTTAAGCAGTTTGTTCAGTGATATTCCAAGTGTTGTAGCTGATGATTTGCTTGATGTAGATGACGCCTTCGTTCTGGATATTTGGGCTGTGGATGGAGAACGTCTTGGAGCTTTGTTTGAAGTGACGAAGGGTTATTACATATACAGAGACAAGCTCGTTTTCGAGTCTTCCGAAGATGTCAAATTAATGCCGGCGGTCCTTCCAGAAGCCCAACTGATGGACGATCCATACTTCGGAGAAACATTTATCTACCCTACAAATTTTGAGTTCGAAATCCCACTCATTCGCTCAACTCCTAACGCGAGTGTAATTGAACTTACTGCAGAATATCAAGGCTGTGCCAAAGACTTGATTTGCTATCCACCAGTTCAGAAAACTTTTAGGATACCACTTGTAAATTTGATCGATACGGCAATGGCTGATTCCAGTTCATCGTCAACAGGTGGTTCCATTTCCGATGGTGATAAGCCAATAGATTCATCGTTTTGGTGGCTGATCATTACAGCTTTTGGCACTGGGCTTCTATTGACGTTTACACCTTGTGTTTTGCCATTGATTCCAATTCTTTCCTCCATCATTGTAGGAGAAGCTCAAAGTCAATCCAAAATTCGTAGCGGTAGTCTTTCCATTACATACGTTCTCGGTACCGTTGTCGCATACGCCATTGTCGGTGCTGTCGCTGGCTCGACTGGAGACCAGTTGCAGGCTTATTTTCAAAATGTCTGGGCAATCGGTTTGATGACAGCTGTTTTTGTCCTCATGGCTTTGTCGCTTTTCGGCTTCTACGAAATTAGATTGCCATCGGCTTTTGAGTCCACGCTTCAATCCAGCAGCACAAGATTGGGTGGTGGAAAGATAGGTGCTGTATTTGTACTTGGAGTTTTGTCGGCCTTAATCGTTAGTGCATGTGTATCGCCGCTACTTATTTCAATATTGGGTGTGGCAGTAGCCAAAGCGGACCCAGTTCTTGGAGCAGCGATGATGACATCCATGGCTTTAGGAATGGGTGCGATTTTAATTGCAGTTGGATTTGGAATTGCTGTCGCCTTACCCAAAGCTGGGGTGTGGATGGACCGATTGAAACAAGGGTTCGGTGTCATTTTGCTCGGAGTTGCAATTTACCTGCTTGGTTCAATTCCGGAAGTTCCAGTTCTACTTTTGTGGGCCTTATTGTTAATCATTACTGGAGTTTACTTGGGTGCGACTCAGCAACTAGAGGAGAACGCTAGCGGCTGGAAACATTTTTGGAAAGGCGCGGGTCTGGTAATGCTGATTTGGGGAATTTTGGCTCTAATTGGAAGTGTGATGGGCAATCGAGATATCTTACAACCTTTGTCTTCGCTTTCAGGAATCGGTTAAGCCTAATTTATGAATTCTACGCGAAAAAGAAATCTACTGATTACAGTAGCGCTGATTTCAGTTTCAATCATTGCGTTCTTGGGTGGTTTGGCTTGGCGGTCCTATATGGAGTCAATAAGACCTAGTATTGAAAATGTCAGTGAACTTCGGCCCTTTGAAACAAGTTGGGAGACTATAAACGGACCTCCAATTTCGGTTGACGATCTATTGGGAAAACGTACACTGGTCAATTTTTGGGGAAGCTGGTGTCCTCCCTGTGTCGAAGAAATGCCTCTACTCAATGAATTTCACACCAAATACGCAAATCGGAATTTTCAAGTGATTGGTTTTGCGGTCGATTCCGAAGAGGCAGCCAAACAATTTTTAGAAGAAAATTCAATTCAATTTTCTTCTCTGATCGCAGATGAATCGACGCTCGTAGAGATCTTGGATCTACACGGAAATACAGAACGGGTTCTTCCCCTTTCAGTACTGTATTCCGAAAATGGTGATCTTGAAACTACCCATCTCGGTGTACTGAGTAGTGAACAGCTTACGCAATTTGTAGAGTAATTTCTAACTTCTACGTTTTCCGCTGGCTTCGCGTGGAATCGAAGGTTCGCTAAGTTCATTTCGAGTAACTACAGTCGGCTAATATCGGACTCACACGCGCATTAAATTAAGCTAGACACTATGGGAAATTTTGTTTTGAAATAGCCTAAAGATTAGGAGCTTGATTTGCTAAGAAAGTCAGTAATTCTTGGAATTTATGGTCATCGTCGTGCAAGCTGTCCCGTCTTACACGGAATTGGCAGTGCGTTCGATCAGCTTAGCAAGTGGAAAAACGAAAAGTCTCACCGATGCGAATTGCCATCCACCGAATTGAATGATGCCAAGTCACATTTGATTTTTATAGAAATCAAAAATGAGAAAGTATTTAAGAATGTCGAAATAATATCTGGCTATCTTCTTATGTTTATGTTGGGAGTAAGTTTTTTGGCCTTTGGTATGTGAAATGACAAACGAGGAGGATCATCTGTTATATGAGCAGCCGAAGTTATTTTTCCAATGTCGACCGGCTATCATTCACAAATTTGCCAAGATACATGGTTTTATTGACAATCTTCTAGGCGTAGATTTGATTCGTTGTTTGGGAATAACCAATGATTTAGCTATGAAACGGATGATGCTACAATCTTCACCAGAATGACAGGCAACTGCTTTAAGACATTGATACCTATTCTGACTATATAATCATTTTCATTATCTGAATGACTTCTATGGAGCGATGTCTCGAATTCTTGCCATTCATGGTCCAAACTTGAATCTTTTGGGTACTCGAGAGCCAAATTACTATGGCGTTTCAACTTTAGCCAATATCAATGATCAAATGATGCAGCTAGCGCATGAATTCGGCCATCAGTTGTTCTGTAAGCAGAGTAACGCAGAACATGAACTAATCCAGTTTGTACAGGATGCAATTACCGATAATGTGGATTTCATTGTTATCAACCCTGCTGCTTATACTCATTCCAGTATTGCGCTTCGAGACGCTTTGGCGGCAAGTCGGATACCCTTTATTGAAGTTCACCTTTCAAATATTTATCAGCGCGAAGAGTTTCGACACCATTCATATTTCTCTGATATTGCGCAAGGTGTAATTAGTGGGCTTGGTGCTATTGGCTACGAATTAGCACTCCGTGCCGCGCATCAACATTTGGCAAGCATTTCTGCGACGAACTAAACAATGGACTTACGGAAAATTAGAAATCTGATCGAAATATTTGATTCGTCAAATCTAAGCGAAATCGAGATTCGTGATGGAGAGGAATCTATCCGCTTGTCGCGTGTCGCTAAAGTAGGGTCTGAGCAACCCACCGTTGCTCTTCCACCAGCAGGTAGCGCACCAAATTTTAAAATCGATGAGGTTGTCGGTGACGAGTCTTTATCAATTCTATCGCCGATGGTAGGTTCATTCTATGCAGCGACATCACCAGAAGATAGTCCTTTGGTAAAAGTTGGTGATAAAGTAACTGAAGGGCATCCGATTTGTGTAATTGAAGCGATGAAAATTTTCAATCAGATCGAATCTGAGCATAGCGGTACGATCGTCGAGATTCTGAAAAAAGATGGTGATCCGGTTGAGTTCGGAGAAGTTCTCTTTCGTTTGAAAGAATGATTGACAAGATTGTTATTGCCAATCGAGGTGAAATAGCACTTCGCATTATGCGCGCGTGCCGGGACTTAGGTATCGCTACTGTCGCTCTGCATTCCGAGATTGACCGCGAAGCCAAGTATGTAAAACTCGCAGATGAATCCGTCTGTATTGGGCCAGCCCCTGCCTCGCACAGTTATCTCAATATTCCAGCTGTCATCGCCGCTGCCGAAGTCACAGATGCCAATGCAATTCATCCCGGCTATGGATTTTTATCTGAAAATGCTAGTTTTGCAGAACAGGTCGAAAACAGTAGTTTTATTTTCATTGGTCCTACACCGCAAGCGATTCGTCGAATGGGCAACAAGATCGAAGCAATTAAGACCATGGCTGCGGTCGGTATACAGCATGTGCCTGGATCTAATGGTAAACTCAGCAAAAATTTCGACGAAATCAAGGAACAAGCTAGTAGGATCGGTTATCCAGTACTGATTAAAGCAGCTGCCGGTGGAGGTGGCAAAGGTTTGCGATTGGTTGAAGACGAGTCCGAACTCAAAAGTGCGATTTCTGTTGCTCAAAGTGAGTCTAGCTTCGGCTTTGGTGATCCAACGCTGTATATGGAAAAGTTTCTTAACAATCCAAGACATATCGAAATTCAAGTACTAGCGGATCATTATGGAAATGCGATTCACTTGGGTGATCGGGATTGTTCTATACAAAGGCGTTGGCAAAAAATAATAGAAGAAGCTCCTTCACCTGGAATAAGTGAAAGATCACGCCGAGAGCTAGGGCAGAAGTGCGCTGACGCCTGCAAAAATTTGGGATACTTGGGAGCCGGTACATTTGAGTTTCTCTATGACGGGAGTGAGTTTTACTTTATAGAAATGAACGCAAGGGTACAGGTTGAACATCCAATCACCGAAGCTGTTACAGGTCTTGATATTATCAAAGAACAGATTCGTATTGCTGCCGGTGAACCCCTATCCAAACGGCAAGAAGAAATCGAATTGAGGGGACACGCAATTGAATGTCGAATTAATGCAGAAAATCCTGAGTCGTTTATGCCATCACCAGGCACAATTGTTCAATATCATCCCCCCGGCGGCCCAGGAGTACGCGTTGACACCCATATCTATTCAGGCTATGAGATTCCATTACACTATGATTCTTTGATTGCAAAGTTAATTACCTATGGAAGTGATAGAGCGGAAGCACTGGCCAGAATGCGCGGCGCGTTGGGAGAAATGGTCATTGAAGGGGTAGAAACTACCATTCCTATTCACCAAAGAGTTCTTCAGGAGAAAACGTTTCAACGCGGGGCGATCGACATCAACTATTTAGAACGATTTCTCGCTAATTAGCTGAATGCTGTGTTCGGGGTGGGTTCGCGTCACAATTGACTGCTCTGCTGAAAAAGCAGAATCGATTTTGGAAGTCATGGATAATGCAGGTGCCGACTCAACTTCCTTGTTACTAGCTGAGAAAGGACGTTACCAAGTCTCGGCAATTTTTGACGAGCTAAATGATGATGGCTCTGAGCTTCATCAAGTTCTTAACTCGATGCGTGGAAACGATGCAAATTTCTGCATCAAGCAAGATTTTCTACCTGATCGCGATTGGGTAATCGAAACCCAGCGAGAATTTCAACCATTACAAATCAGAGATAAACTATGGATTACAGCCCCTTGGCACGATATTCAGGTCGGTTCGGCGACAAATGTCGTCATCAAACCTGCTATGTCATTCGGCACCGGGCATCATCCAACAACTCAGATGTGTCTCGAATTCTTGTGTGATTTAGACCAAAAAGATTACACTGTTCTAGACTACGGATGTGGGAGCGGAATATTGGCGATTTCAGCCTTAGCCCTTGGCGCGAAAAGAGCTGTGGGTATCGATAATGATCCGGTTGCAGTGACGGAGAGTATAGAAAATGCCAAAAGAAACGGAGTTGCCAAGCGTTATCTTACGACTCTACCAGGCAAAGACCAAGCTAGTCTGTGTGTTGATGTTGTCGTCGCGAATTTATTTTCGAAAGTTCTGATTGAGCTGGCTGGGAAATTGATCCAACATACCCGACTTGGAGGTTGGATTGTAGTATCCGGAATTTTGAGCGATCAAGTCGCTGCAACTCGCCGGGCATTTGGCCCAATGGTGAACCACTCAGTTCGTGTCGAAGGAGAATGGGCTTCGATCATAATGCGCCGTATAGCTTAGCTAAATTGAATTTTGATCGTTAGCTTATAGATCTAATCTCGAATTTCAGTGTTCGGTATAATTTTTTCTCCCTAATGATTCATTTCTTTGCACTTTAACAACTTGATAGTGATTAATTCCAATGGATTATGAAACGATCTTTGCAGAATACGTCGGACGTTTAAAAGACGCAGGCAACTATCGAGAGTTTACAGACCTAGAACGGCACTCCGGTGAATATCCCCGCGCCACCAATCATTCGATTGGGCGCGAGATCACGATTTGGTGTAACAACGACTATCTAGGGATGGGACAGCACCCAGCTGTTGCAGATGCAATTTGTCGAACGGTACGAGAGATTGGAGCTGGCGCAGGCGGTACTAGAAATATCGCTGGTACTAGTCATCCATTGGTCGAACTCGAAGAAGAACTAGCGAGTTTGCACAACAAAGACGCTGCTTTGGTATTTACATCGGGTTATGTCACCAATTCGACGGCGCTCAGTACGCTTGGGCGAATTCCCAATATGGTGCTGTTTTCTGATTCGTTAAATCATGCATCAATGATCGAGGGAGTTCGATTCGGCAAGTGTGAGCGACACATATTTCGCCACAATGATGTGGAACACCTAGAAGAATTATTGAGCATTGTCGATATTAACCGACCAAAAGTGATTGCTTTTGAGTCAGTTTACTCCATGGATGGAGATATTGGTCCCATCAAAGAATTTTGTGATCTAGCTGAGAAATACAACGCATTAACTTATTTGGATGAAGTTCACGCCGTTGGCTTGTACGGCGAACGCGGAGGCGGTGTTGCCGAGCGAGAAAACCAGAGCCAACGAGTGGATGTCATTCAAGGCACATTAGGAAAAGCGTTCGGGCTAATCGGAGGCTATATCGCTGCTAGTACCTTATTGATAGATTACATTCGTTGTTATGGAAGTGGATTTATATTTACCACAGCGATGCCGCCCGCTACAGCTGCGGGTGCTGTAGCCAGTGTACGCCAAGTCAAAAAGGATGTTCAGCGGCGAATTACTCTTCATTTCAACGTGAAACTACTCAAATCCAAAATTCGAGCGGCCGGACTCCCGTTGATGGAAACTCCTACTCATATCATTCCGGTGATGGTGCGCGATCCAAATCTTTGTCGTACAGCCAGTAATCTACTGATGGAAAAACACGGAATTTTTGTGCAACACATCAATCATCCAACTGTTCCATTTGGAACAGAACGTCTAAGAATTACACCAACACCATTACACACTGAAGAAATGATTGAGGAACTCGTTCACGCGCTCATCGATGTTTTCGATGAGCTCGGCCTACGGAAATAGAACGATTTAATTTCTCGATTCTCGCTCGAATCCAAGTAGTTTGAATTTGAATGGATTTTTGCATTCAACTGTCAGCTGATTATCCAAACAAGTCGTACGGTGGAGATCGTGTGTACAAAGATATGCTGGAACAGGCTCGACTAGCAGATCAAGTGGGGTTTGAATCTGTTTCCTTGACTGAACATCATTTGATCAATGTTCTGATGAATCCGGCTCCTCTCCAATTTGCAGTGAAAATTGCCGCCGAAACAACAAGCTTGAAGATTATCACTTCAGTAGTAGTTCTTCCTCTTCATGATATGAGAGTCTTTGCAGGCGAAATCGTAGTCGCAGATATTCTGACGGAGCAAAGACTTCTACTAGGTGTAGGACGCGGAGCATACAAATTCGAAATGGAACGAATGGGCGTACCAATTGTTGAAACGCAGCAGAGATTCGACGAAGCTCTTGCAGTACTACAAGCTTTGTTATCTCAGGAGGAAGTGTCTTGGGCCGGAAAATATTACCGGTTCGAGCCACTTACGATTATGCCGAGACCGGTTCGAGAAGGTGGTCCACCCATGATGGTTGCAGTTCTGGATCCTGCAAAGGTTTACAGTTATGCAAGGCAAGGAATGCACATTCAAACTACACCATTGGCCGGTAACAAGAAGCTACTTGAAAATCAAGTGGGTCAGTTTCGCAAAGCACAGGATGAGCGTAGTGATGCTGAAGCGATTTCTTTAACCTTGTCGCGTATTGCTTTCGCCTCTTCTTCAAGCAAACAGCATCAGCGTGAATTGCTTGAAACTGCTCATGCCTACTACAAACGGTTTGACAACGTGTTTACTGGTCCGGGGATTGTAGATGCTGGAATGATCCGACCCTTACCGCGGGCTCAATCGATTGAAGATCTTGCCCAAAATGTTTTGATTTGCTCAACTTCTGAAATGGTGGATAAGCTTTCTTTCTATGCCCATCTGGGTGTGGACCGAATGGTATTGAACATTAATTTTGGTGTCAGTCAAACTGAAACCTTGGAGTGTGTGCAGCGAATCGCAGAAGAAGTTCTCCCGCAATTCAATTGACCGGCTCGACTCTAAAATGGTGAAAATCAAAGCAGTTCAGTTTCGTTCGTTGAGCCAGTCATGATATATATTCTTGAAATTGCGAACCTTTTTCGTTCCAAATACAATTGTTAGGCTGTCGCTCTTACTCAGTATCGACAATGAAAAATTCACTTAATCTTCCCTCGAAGTGGTACGTTTGTCCAAAGATCTACGAACGAGAACGAGAACGTATTTTCAAACCTGCATGGTGGTTATTGGGACCGACTTTCGAGTTAGCCCAAATTGGTGATTACATTTGTGATCGTGTCAGCGGTTGGCCTGTTTTTGCGATTCGATCGTCGGATGGAGGTATTCGAGCCTTCTTGAATGTGTGTCGCCATCGAGGTGCAAGTCTTCTACAGGATGGAACAGGCTCTGTTTCCGCCCTACGTTGTCCTTATCATGGGTGGTTGTACGATTATCAGGGCAAATTACTCAACGCTCCTTTCTTCGAGGAAGATCTACTAGACATCGGCGAACCGATTCGATTGCAAGAAGTCGCAGTACAGATCTGGAACGATTTAGTATTCGTGAAAGTTGGTGAAGATGCCAGTGAAGATTTTTTCAGCTGGTTAGGGGAGATCAATGATTTAGTTAGACCCTTTGCAACTCCAGCAGATCTTGAATTTGAAGGTGAATTCACTGTGACTGGCGAGCTAAACTGGAAGTCCTACTGTGACAATACCGTAGAATCTTATCACTTGAATCTGATTCATCCACGCTTAGGACAGTCGTTGGCAGGTGGGAAAGTTGAGCTACATTCGTATAACGATGGTCGCTCCGTTGTATTCGATGTGACCTATGGAAAAGGCGGTGGCGGTCAAGATTTACGTGGTAGAAAAGGAGTTTGGATCTATCACTTTCCTGGCTTTCAACTAGTTCTTGGTGAAAAGGTATTTAAAGCAGAGCGAGTTGAATCGGAAAACTCGAACTTCGTCCGCTCTAAAAATTGGGCTTGGTATTCTTCTACCTTAGATAAACAACAGCGGCATGATTCTTTGCAATGGGCCAAGCAGATTGTGCAAGAAGACTTCGGAATTTGTGCTCAAGTCACCCGCAACATGCGGGCGGGAGTTTACGAACCTGGTCCATTGTCACCGCAAAAGGAGCAACACGTCGCCCGATTTCAGGGCATCATTCAAGAATGCCTCAGTTGATCTTTCTTTTTAGTTACTCCTAAAAACTGCTTAGAAAAGATGATCTAGCTGCAATTGGGTTAGATTAGCGTCCACCCGTAACATCCAGAATTGTACCGGTGCAATAAGAAGCTTGATCGGACACTAGCCAGAGGATGGCTCGTGCGATTTCTTCGGGAAGTCCGACTCTTTTGATAACCATGGTGTGTTTTAAGGCTTCGAATCTCTCTTTTCCGCCTACCGATAGATGCATATCTGTATCGATAAAGCCGGCGCGGACCGCATTGACTCGTATCTCATCGGGAGCCAATTCTTTGGCCAAGCCGATGGTAAAGGTATCAATAGCGCCTTTGGATGCTGCATAGTCTACATAATCATTTGGTGCGCCGAGACGCGCTGCGCCGGATGAAATATTGACAATGGAGCCGCCTTCGCCACCGTGTCGAATCGACATTCTACCAATTGCTTCTCGAGCACATAAAAAAGCACCAATGACATTGACATCGAAGATGCGTTTCATGCGTTCCACAGTGATGTTTTCAACTTTCGATAATGGTGCCAGTATTCCGGCGTTATTAATCAGTGAAGATAGCTGACCGCATTTCGCGTCAATCTGTTCAAACATGCGGATCACGTCGTCTTCTTTCGAGACATCCGCCTGAACAGCAAGTGCTTTTTGCCCAATTTTTCGAATTTTATTGACAACAGAGTTTGCTGAAGCTTCATCTTGGTAATAATTTACAGCAACATCAAAACCTTCTTGCGCAGCCAGAATCGAGGTCGCTGCCCCGATGCCACGACTACCACCAGTGACGAGTATCACTTTATTCATGAGCATTGGCAACAGAAAATTGGATGAAATTCACTTAAATCTGAATTGCTGAGTGCAAGGTACAAACTTCCAACATTTCAGTGACTTGACATTTAAAGTCACAACGACAGATAGACAAATCTATTGAAGCGGTCAACCATAAGCGAAAAATTTTTATTTTGTATAAGTAATGAAATATGAAGGAACTTCTTTCGAAAAGATGGCCAATCGTAATTATAGGTGGAGGGGTGGTTGGATGCGCAATTGCGCGTGAGTTCACCTTAGCGAGTCGCTCAGTTCTACTACTTGAAAAAGGTAAAGATATTCTTTCAGGTGCGAGTAAGGCCAATAGTTCCATTTTTCATACTGGTTTCGATGCAAAGTCAGACAGCTTAGAACTTCAATGTATACGCTTAGGAAGACAGGAATTTCTGCGCATTAAAGACGAAATGAATCTACCTTTGTTGAAGACTTCCGCGGTTCTAGTCGCTAAGTCAAAATCAGAGCTCGAGCGACTTCCGCAAATTCTTCATCAGGCAAGGATGAATCAAGTTGAATCGGTGTCCTTTTTGAATCGGTCCGAGATTCAAAGAATATATCCGTGGCTCAATCAGGATTTCTTGGGTGGTTTGTTGATCCAAGATGAAGACATTATTGATCCTTGGTCGACACCATTGGCTTATGCCCGCCATGCGATTGAAAATGGCGCGTCAATTCTACGAGACTGTACGGTTTTAGACGGCGTACTAGCAAACGGGTTCTGGAAGTTGGAAACGACAAGTGGGAAAATTGAAGCAGAAACAGTTATCAATGCTAGTGGTGTTGCGGGAGACATCATCGAAAGGATTCGAGGTGAATCCAATTTCACCATCAAGCCGCGTAAAGGTCAGTTCGTCGTTTTCGACAAATACGCGTCGTCTATCGTAACAACCATCGTTGCGCCTTGTCCTACTAAAATCTCAAAGGGCGTGCTACTGGCTCCTACGATATTTGGCAACGTCATCGTCGGACCGACGGCTGAAGAACAAGAAAGTCGAACCGACAAGTCAGTCGATCAAAGTACGCTAAATGAGCTGATTCAGCACGCTCACTTTGCAGTTCCAGCACTCAAGAACTGTCCCGTAACAGCGACTTATGCTGGTATTCGACCAGCGACTCAATTCGATGATTACCAAATTCAACCCTATTCAATCCAGCAGTGGATTTCGGTTTCTGGTATCCGTTCTACCGGACTTTCAGCGGCTTTGGGAATCGCCAAATATGTGGCTCGACTATACGAGAAACATTTCGAACCGCTAACCAAATTGAACAACGTCAAACCGATTACTTTGCCCAATTTAGCAGAGCATTTACCGCGCGCTTATCAGCTAGGATGCAAAGGCGAAATCGTTTGTCATTGCGAACGAGTTACGCGTGGCGAAATCGAAGATGCTATGACTAGTCCTTTACCAGCGATCGACATCGAAGGTTTAAAACGACGTACTAGATGCTTGATGGGGCATTGTCAGGGATTTTACTGTTCATCTCGGTTGTGGGAACTCACACACGCAAAAGTCCATTGGCCCATTGACCAAAATCAGATTAAATCGTATGAAGTCGCGTGATGTCATTATTGTTGGGGCAGGTGCCGCTGGCTTATCAGCAGCAAAAGTACTGAAAAAGTACGGAATAGAAGACATATTGGTCTTAGAGCGTGAATCAGAAGTTGGTGGTTTGCCGCGTCATTCCCATCACCCAGGTTTTGGTTTTAGTCAATTTGGAATTCCATATTTCGGTCCATCATATGTTCGCCGTTTGCTTAGGGAGTGTAAAGATGTTCCTATTCAAAGGCAAACTACGGTCTGTCAGCTCAATCCAGGGGGTGAACTAACGATTGCGAATCAAAATGGAATGACGACGATCAAAGCCGAAGCAGTGTTAATTACGACTGGCATTCGAGAAAGTTCGGGGGTCTCGCAGCTGATTAGGAGTCAAAGACCCTGGGGCTTTGTTTTCAACTGGAGCCGTTCAGCAGTTCTTGCATTTCAATCAGCAGCTGCCATTTCGTCGTCCAATTATCATCGGTTCCGAATGGGTGTCCTATTCCGTTGTGCTAACATTGAAGAAAGCCAAGCGAAAACCTGTTGCGATTGTGGAAGAGCAAGCGAGTTCAATTACACCTTTTTGGGTAGAAAAAGCAAGCTCACTCGGGCTCAGAATTCCTATTTTTAAACAGTCAAATGTATCGAAAATCATTGGAAGTGATACGGTGAGAGGTGTTGAGATTAATCAACTTGGCAACCGAATCGAGTTGGAGTGCGACTCGGTGATCTTTACGGGTAAATTCATCCCGGAATCTTCGCTGGTAATGGATAGTCATTTGAAGTGGGACCCTAGGACACTAGGTCCCAAAATTGATCAATATTGGCGCTGTTCAGATCATAGGTATTTTGCCGCTGGAAATGTTTTGCGACCCGTGGAAACCTCCGGCATCGCAGGCCGGGAAGGCCAAAGTGCAGCCAAATCGATTGCCAATCTACTCAAAAATGGCAATTCGAGTGGAAAGTGTATTTCTGTTCGGGTCGAATCACCTCTTGAGTATGTTTACCCTCAATGGATCTATTCGCCTGGTGCTCAGCTAAATTCCTTACAACTACGTTCGAGAATGGAGCGTGCTGCAAAAGGTATGATTCGAGTGACATGCAATGGAAAGATAATTTGGAAGAAACTAGTTGACGCAAAACCACTCCAAAGAATTCGACTTCCAGCCAAGCTTATCAATACAAAAACACTGCAAAGTCTCGAAATTAAATTTCTCGAGCGATGAATTTACATGTCTCTTTGAGAAACCATGAAATTTTGTAAGATACTAATAATCAAATAGTCCAAAGGAGAAGAAAAGAAGAATGACGATAACTCAAAAGTAGATAGGAAGAAATTTTCTCGTAGAAAGTTTCTTAAGGCTACAGCTGTTGGAACCGCTGGTGCAGTAGCGGGTTTTACGATGAAAAGCACGGGGCCTTTCATTCGTGATGCACAAGCAGCTACCTTAGAACTACGTTGGCTAGGTTGGGAACACTATAACGTCAAGAGCTTAACTGCTGAATTCGAAGCTGCTCACAATGTGAAAGTTAGTGCCGGTTTTTTTGATGGAAATTCCGAAGCTTGGAATAAGTTGAGGGTTGGCGGCACACAAGATTTCGATCTTGTAATGGCTGATGGTTTTTGGCCGAGATTGTATGCAAAACAAGGGCTCGTTCAACCGATCGACTATGGCCAACTAGCCAATATGGCAAACGTCTTTGATGACTTTGTACCGCCGAAATTTAACCTCTTGCAAGAGGAAGAAGGCGGTCAAACTATCGCTGCACCGAACTGCTGGGGAGGATATGGCTTTACTGTCAACGTAGACAAAGTGGATGATGCAGATTCAGAATCTGTAGGCTTACTGTTTAACGAAAAGTACGGCGGCCATCTATCGACAAGCGCTCGATTTGAAGAAAATATTGCTTTAGCTGGGATATTGGCGGCGAGTTCAATGGGTACGATTGGTGGAAATCGACCGGATGGTAAATCCTTCAATCCCTATGTTTTATCGGACGAGGAACTACAAGACTGCAAACGATTGTTGATCAAACAAAAAGGATTGTTGGTCAACCGCTGGAACGATGAAGACACGCTAGAACGTTTGTTGAGAGCACAAGTGGTTTGGGCTTCACCGGAATGGTCTGGAATTTATCGTCGCATTCACTTCGATAGGTTGGATGGCAAGACCGAACTCAATATGAAACATGTATTGAAACCCACCGAAGGTGGATTAGGTTGGGTTGATACTTGGGCAATCACATCTGGTGTGACGGATAGTGAGAAACTTGAGATCGCACACAAGTGGGTTGATTTTCGCCTAGAAAAAGACAATATGGCGACCGTCGCTACAGAAATAGGATGGGCACCCACAGTTGACGTTCGAGATCGAATTCCAGATCGTTACATCGAAACACTGTTCTTGAACGAAACTTCGGCGATTCAAGGCCTTTATCAATTTGATGCGCCATCTGATCCAGAGAAGTGGGAGCGAATTTGGTCAGAGGTTGAAGCAGCCTGATTCGTCACGTCAGGACCTTTTTAATATTTCTATGTTGTCGGGGGTATTCCATTGCCCCCCCCCCGACACCTATTCGAGGGATTTAGTAGTTGAGCAATTCCGCGCTCGTAATTGACGGAATCTCGAAACGCTTTGGCGAAGTCGAAGCCGTCAAAGATGTTCGATTCGAAATCCAAGAAGCTGAATTTTTTGCGTTGCTCGGACCATCTGGATCGGGCAAAACAACATTGCTTCGCGTCATCGCTGGATTGGAAACCCCTGACTCTGGGCGCATTCTAATTGGTGACCAAGATATTACGAAACAGCCACCATACCGTCGCGGATTGGGGATGGTTTTTCAAGACTTCTTGCTATTTCCACATCGCACAGTCGCTGAGAACATCAAGTTCCCATTGAAGATGCAGAAAGTCGCCCAAGACAAACGGCAAGAACAAATGGAATGGGTTGTAAATCTCGTTCATTTGCAAGGGCTTCAAGATCGTTACCCTCATCAACTTTCAGGAGGACAAAAGCAAAGAGTAGCACTCGCACGTGGCTTGGTTGCTCGCCCAGCTTTGTTGTTATTGGATGAACCTTTGGCCAATCTCGACCGAGAGCTAAGGAGAGAAATGGAGATTGAAGTTCGGCGATATCAACAAGAGCTCGAAATTCCGTTCATCTATATCACTCACAACCAAGAAGAAGCGCTGACCATGAGTGATCGAATGGCGGTAATGAATCTTGGTCAAATCGAACAACTCGGACCCAAACATGAACTTTATTCATCACCAAGCAAACGATTTGTCGCTTCTTTCGTTGGATCAGCGAATCGTTTTGATGGACGCTTGACCGAGAGTGGTGAAATCATATGGCATCAACAATCGATACCCGTACAGCTACCTCCAAACGCGAAGTCTGGTGATAATGTCGGAGTATTTATAAAAGGTGAAAAAATTACTCTACATGAAATGATCGATTCCAGGCCGGGTAAAGCCAGTCTATCTGGTCATCTCGTAGATGTAATCTTTAAAGGACACTACTCGGATTATCTTGTGGAGATCTCCAATGGTTCGATTGTTATCGTGATTGCAGCAAGTGATGCCCATACAATCAAACGCGGGTCAAAAGTTCAAGTGTCTTGGCCAATCGAAGCTGCTGATTGTTTTTTGGCCAACGATTGATTGTGGCTTTGATTCAGCAGTTTAGAGAATTTTTGCGTCAGGGGCCCTTGGCGCTGATTCTTCCCGGTGCGCTTTTGGTTTTAATATTTCTGGTCGTACCGCTAATCTCCATTTTTATATTTAGCTTTTGGAGAACGGAAAGATATGAGCTATTAGTAGACTGGAATATCGATAACTACTCGACGATATTTACAGCAGGCATCTATCTTCAATTTTTGATGAGATCCATATTGATGGCTATCGCCGTTTCAGTCATCTGTTTGCTCTATGCCTATCCGGTAGCGTACGTTATCGCAAAGCACGGTGGTCAGTATCGTTTAATTCTGATACTGTTGACGGCAACACCTTTTCTTACCGGAATTATTCTTCGAGTGACATCAATTCAGCACATTCTAGGTCCGATTGGCCTGGTCAACATGGGCTTGATGAATTTTGGTTTTGAGCCGATTAAAGTTTTGATGTATTCGAATTTGGCGACCGCAATCGGCCTTGTCTATCTGTGGATTCCATTCATTCTGTTATCAATCTACCTTTCTTTGCTAAATTTTAATTTTGAGCTTTTGGAAGTCGCAAAAGTTTGCGGTGCAAAGCCTTGGCGAGCGTTTGTTGAAATTACCTGGCCACTCAATCGAATTGGTACCATGATCGGTTTTGTTTTGGTGTTCATACCATCGCTTGCAGCAACGGTTACTCCAAAATTTTTGGGTGGTGTAAATGGAGCACTTTACGGAAATATTTTGGATCATCAATTTGGGGCAACTGGAACTTGGGCACTTGGATCGGCTATGGGGGTCGTGATGTTCATTGTCGCTTTGACAATTATCATACTCATTGCCAAGACTGTAAATTTCCGACGATCTGGCTTTACTGGCTACGGGTAAAAAAGTGGCCGCAGTTCAAACTCGAGAACGCACGACAATCGCGATTCAAGCAATTATGCTTCTGTTGCTCTACGTGTTTCTATACTTTCCGATCTTTTACATAGTCTATCTGTCCTTCGTAGAGAATAGTGTTTGGCCTTTCCCACCGATCTTTACCGTGGAGTGGTATGAGCGTCTAGGCATAATGAGTGATTTTCATACCGGTCTCAAGAATAGTTTAATCATAGGGATTGGAAGCGCTTCACTCGCTGCCTTTTGCGCAACTTTGGCGGCGATCGGAATATTGCGTTATCCGTTTCGCGGAAGGCAGTGGGTGATTGGCTTGTATCTATCACCACTGTTTGTTGCTCAGGTCTTGATTGGGATATCCACGTTGATGTTCAATCGGACAGTATTGGGACTACCGGGGAGCATTAGTTCCGCAATACTCGCTAATTCTGCATATGGTGTGTCGTTTGCATTTTTGGTATTGATGGCGCAGTTGGTTCGATATGATTGGAGACTTGACGAAGCCGCTATGGTATTTGGTGCCAATCCCTTGTCTTGCTTTAGAGAGGTAACCTTGCCGAACATTTGGCCTGCTGTATTTGGCGCGTTTGTGGTCAGTTTTCTAATGGCGTTCAACAACTTCGAAATTTCATTCTATAACTTGGGTGCGATCCCGACCCTGCCGACCATCGCTTGGGGTACGCTGCGCCATGGTATCGAACCGGAACTATACGCGCTGGCTTCCGTAGTCAACGCAATGGTGTTTATGGGTTTAATTGTTCTCTACGCATTAATTCGAACGGGCCATGTTCGTATCGGTGTTCCAGGTCGATAAAGACTTAATTTTCTAAATTAAATGGCTTTTGTTGTTGGAATAGATCAAGGTACTACGGCAACCAAGTCCGTACTCTTGTGTGAAGATGGGCAACTTAGGCTAGTTTCCAATCGAAAACACAAGCAAATCTATCCACGCTCGGGATGGGTGGAACATGATCCTGAAGAACTTTTAGCGAATGTTAAATCTGGCCTCGAGGAAGCAGCAAATCAATGCCTAGGTTCCTTAGCTGGAATCGGCATTGATAATCAAGGTGAAACCATAGTGGCCTGGGATGCAAAAACGGGTGAACCAATTTACAACGCAATTGTCTGGCAAGACGACAGAACTCAGCAAAAAATTGAGGAGTTGAAGGCCGATGGTGTAGAAGCGGAAGTATTACAGCGTGCTGGTTTGCCTTTGGATCCGTACTTTTCCGCATCAAAAATGCGTTGGATTCTCGATCACGTTCCAGCCGCATCGGAACTCTTGAAGAAGAGTCGATTACGGATTGCGACAAGTGATGCATTTTTCTTGGATCGTATGACAGGTGTTTATGCAACCGATCCGGCAACAGCTTCCCGTACTAGTTTACTCAATTTGGAACAATTTGAATGGGATGAACAACTATGCAAAATATTTGGAGTACCTAGCGAAGTTTTGCCTGAAGTAAAGCATACTGTGGGAGACTTCGGCGTCTACGAAACACTCGATTGTGCGATTACAGCAAATATTGTCGATCAACAAGCAGCACTATACGGCCATAGTTGTACAGAAGTCGGAGATACGAAAATCACTTTTGGTACGGGGGCGTTTGCGTTGACAAACACCGGCGTAAAAATCTTTCGCCGCCCGGATCAAGGATTTTTGCCGACAATTGCATGGGAACTGGAACCCGGTCAAATCAGTTATGCCGTCGATGCGGGTTTGTACAACGCAGGATCAGCCGTGGAATGGTTGTTGGATCTCTCCTTGACGGATACTGTCGTGAGCTTAAATCAATTTGAACAGGATTCGGTCGCAGCGAAAGGTCAATTTTTTGTTCCAGCACTGTCTGGCCTTGGATGCCCCTATTGGGAACGTTCTGCAACTGCGCTTTGGATCGGTTTGGATCAACAAACCAGTAAGATTGATTTGTGTCAATCCGTTATCGAAGGCGTCGCATTTCGTTCTAGTCAATTGATTGACAGTTTGGCGAAAGAATTTCCAATACCTTCCACCATTCCTGTGGATGGTGGCTTGTCGAAAAATCCTTTCTTTTGCCAATTCTTCGCAAATTTAATTCAGCGTGAGATAGTAGTGCCAAGCACGACTGAAATTACTGCGTTTGGGACTGCAATGTTGGCAATGAATGGTGCGAATTCTACGACTTCGAACGCCGAGTTAAATCGATCGGAGTTTTCTGCGCGTTACTTTCCAAAGAAAAAACTAGATGCAGAGAAAGCAAAATTCAAAGAAGCAGTCGAACGTAGTCGAAACTGGAAGCATTCAAGCTAGTCTCAAACACCTCTCTTTCTGGCTGCGGACATCGACAAATAAAAAAGTCGTGGCATTTTTGGTACCACAACTTTTTCCACCGATTCAACGGTTCGAGATTTCTATCAAATTCTAGCTGTTCTCAGTTATTGCTAGTACCAAGCTCGTTTAACTCATTCTTCGGCAGTTTCTTCAGGAAGTATCAGATTCAAAACAATTGCGATAAAGGCAGACGGTAACAAACCTGAGCTCATCAGAATCTGAGCTGTGTGCGGCAAGTGTTGCAAGGCACCTGGTTCGAGCTGAAGACCAAATCCGACCGAAAATGCCACTCCAAAAATCACCATATTACGGCGGTTCCAATTGACAGCCGAGAGCATGTTGATACCTGCTGAAGCAACCATTCCGAACATCACGATGACACCTCCACCGAGAACTTCGATCGGAATTGTTAGAATTATTGCGCCAAACTTTGGTATGAACCCGGCAACGATTAGGAAAATCGCACCGCAAGTCACGACATGGCGGCTCATAACCCCTGTAATCGCAATTAGACCGACATTTTGCGAAAATGATGTGTTTGGCAGAGCGCCAAAAAGACCTGAGACAGCCGAGCCAATTCCGTCCGCAAAGGTTGCACCCTTAATCTCGTCATCGGTCGCTTCACGATTCGCACCACCTTTTGTGATTCCCGAAACATCACCCACGGTTTCTATTGCTGAGATTATCGCCATTAGGCAATAACCGACTACCGCGGCGACTGAAAACTCCATACCGAAGTTCAGAGGATTCGGAAACGTAAAGAAAGCGGCTTTTCCAACATTGCTGAAACTTACCATGCCAAGCATTAGAGCTACCACATAACCAGCAATGATTCCTAACAAAACAGCAGCCACAGAAAACATTCCACGAGTAAAAAACTTAAGAACAAGAGTGACCACGATTACGCAGGAAGCCAAGGACCAATTCAGCAGACTACCGTATTCCGGTTTACCGATCGCCGGTACTCCGCCAGCGGCGTACTGGATTCCAACCTTGAGCAGAGTCAAACCGATCATGGTTACGACAAGACCGGTAATGAGAGGGGGCAAGGCGAATCGAAGTCGTCCGACGAACGGTGCGAGCAGGGCATGGAATATTCCACCGATAAGCACTCCACCGGCAATGACGGCCATGGCATCGACTCCTTTTCCTGCAACCAGTGGAATCATGATTGGTATGAATGCAAAACTCGTACCTTGTACGATTGGTAGCCTAGAACCAACGGGCCCGAAACCAATCGTTTGCAATAAGGTGGCAACACCCGCAAAGAGCATTGACATCTGGATCATATACAAAAGATTTGGTATTTCTGGAGTTCCGAAACCAAAACCTGCCGCTCCCGCAATAATGATTGCAGGCGTAACATTACTGATAAACATGGCCAGCACATGCTGTATCCCTAGCGGAATCGCCATACTGAGCGGTGGTGTATAGTCTGGATTTCTAAGTTGCGCTGGCGTGCCGAGCTTAGATTTACTTTGACTCATTCTATTTTCCGATTAACTATTTTGTGGCCAAAATGCGGCTTAAATTTTCTATCAAATTTCAAATTCTACTACCAAATCAAAAATTAAAGTTACTCCAGCTATGAAATCACTATGCATTGATAGAGCTATGAAAATTTGCAGAAATATGAATATACGGGACGATTGTCTTTCACGATTTGGTCGGTGAGTAAAGCGGAAAGCGACTCTTGATTGCGATATCGTCTAATTCTCGATGGGTTCTTACATATTGTTCGGAGGCAGCAGTATGCGGTTGAAAATCCCAATCGGTGTAAGGAGTTTGTTTCATGGCATTGTGAATAAACAGCCTTGACTGTTGAGATCGGATAACGTCTTCACGAATTATATTGAGGTCCCATTGCTCTTCGATTTCTTTTTCAAAGGATGCCACTTCGTCGCGATAATCCGAATTTTGAGCCAAATTCGTTTGTTCGAGTGGGTCGGCTTCCAAGTCAAATAATAGCGTTGGGTCCGATGCGCAGTGAATGTACTTCAGATTACCTCGTCGAATCATAACCATCGGATGCGCCGTACATTCTGCAGAATATTGACTAATCACCGTATTCCTACTATTAGACGAACCATCGGTAAGTAAGGGGCGCAAGCTGTGACCGTCCATTGAATTTTCAAACTCGGGAATTCGATCTGAGCCATCTGCAGCAAAGTCCAATAAAGTGGGAAGAAAGTCCACACTCGAACATAAATCTGGAATTGTACGGTGTTTGATTCCTGGACCAGCGATCACCAAGGGAATTCGCACCGATTGCTCAAAAAAGTGCATCTTGTACCACAGCCCTCTTTCACCCAACATATCGCCGTGGTCGGCAGTAACAATCACGATGGTATTGTCAATCAGTTTGGTTCGTTTTAGTGTGTCGATGAACTGACCCACCCAGTCATCAAAGTATGTTGTATTGGCATAGTAGCCGTGACGCGCATTCAAGATCATTTCATCGGTCGGTTGTTCAACGTCAGCTTGAATTCCAGAGATAATTCGTTGACTGTGGGGATCGGTTTCTACCGAATTTAGACCAATCTGGGGTAAATCAATGAGATTATGGTCGTATTGATCCCACCATTGAGGGCGCGCTACATACGGATCATGCGGATGAGTAAACGAAGTGACCATAAGAAAAGGAGTTTGTCGTGAATATCTTGCATATTCGTTCAGCTTGCGAATTGCCCAGAACCCCACTTCGTCGTCGTAATCCAATTGGAAAGTCATGTCTGCAGTGCCTGCTTCAGTAACGCTAACCATGTTGTGGTACCACTCGTCGATACGTTGATCTGCGTGTTTCCAGTCGGGTGTGAACGCAAAGTCAGACGGATAAATTTCGGTCGTCAATCGTTCGGAAAACCCATGTAGTTGATCTGGTCCAATGAAGTGCATCTTTCCTGAAAGACAACTGTGGTAACCCATTTGTCTTAGATAGTGACAAAACGTCGGAATTGCCGATGAAAATTCCGCTGCGTTGTCATATGCTCTAATCTTAAATGGCAGTTGCCCAGACATGAATGAGAAGCGGCTCGGTGCGCATAAGGGGTAGTTTGTATAGGCTGCATCAAAGCGAGCACCATACTCAGCAAGCCGGTCGATGTTCGGCGTCTTCACAACAGGATGCCCGTATGTACCGGTATAGTGAGGCGCGAGTTGATCAGCCATCAAGATCAAAATATTGGGTGACTTCATGGTTTGCGGTACCCTCATTAATGAATCATCTGCATCAAGCCAAAATTTGTAGATTCCAGTTCAATTGGTCAATTCGATACATGAAATGCCCATACACTAATGACTGATTACCCACAATGGACGCAAGATAGATAACGATCTGTTTGCATTTCGTGTAATCGACTCGAGGTTCTTTGAAATTCCTTTGTTAGGCGTTTTCCAGTGTACAGAGTGTCAATGCCCGCCGCTGCACTTGCAAAAAGATGAACACCATGATCGTAAAATTCATCGACTAATTCGATAAAGCGACGAGCTTGATTTTCGTATTCCCAGGTAAGGATGGGTATGTTGGAAATCATAACGGTACGAAAGATATTCGCAAGTTCAATGTAATCTGCTTTTGACCGCGGTCCATCACAGATATCTTCAAATTCAAACCAAACCACTTGGTTGGTACGGCGAACTACAGGAATGTCTCTTTTTAAAATCTGAATTGGTTGGGATCTCGTTTCCTGATTTTGACTTAAGCGTTCAAACTCTTCGTCTAAAGCTTTTTGTGAATCCTGACCTAAATTTTCAAAGAATAAAGTTCTACCAGCGAGATCTCTTAAGCGATAGTCGATGCCATCCGCAATTTGGACTAGATTCAGGCGATTATTGATCAAATGTATAGCTGGTAAAAATCGATCTCGCTGTATTCCTCCTTTGTACAAGTCATTGGGCTGAGTATTAGAAGTCATGACCAGGAAAACCCCGTTGCTAATCAAAGAATCGATTAAATTTGCGAGAATCACTGCATCGCCAATATCGAGCACGAAAAATTCATCAAGACAAAGAAGTTGCACATTTTTGGCATACTCCTTCCCAATGATCGATAGCGGATCTTGAAGGTTTCTTTTGTGTTTCAGTTCAGCATGAATGAATTGCATGAAGCGATGAAAATGAATTCTTTGTTTCGCTGACGTCGGTACGGATTCGAAAAATAAATCCATCATGTAAGTTTTACCGCGTCCGACGCCACCCCAAATGTACAAACCTTGACTCGAATTGTTCTTTTTCTTGAAAAATTTCTGTAACAACCTAGATGGTTTTTTCAGTTGCGCGAGTTGATCTTGCAACTCGCAGAATTGCCGAATGACCTCTTCTTGGCCAGCATCGGGTGGTAAACCGGCCTTTTGTCTATTGTCTTGGAACTTTTCGAGAAGTGACAATGGTGTCATTAAAGTTTTTATATTAAAAAATGTGAATCTCCGAAAACAAGTTCAGAAATAGTCAGTTGGTTAGCAGAAGTATAATAAGGATAATCTAACATCAAAGCTCCCATGTCCACCTCCTATATTCCTGAACCCCAGCAACTGATTGAAAAAGTTCTCGAAATTTCTCTAGTAGCAGGTGAAGAAATTCTACGCTATTATCGAGGAAATTTTCGAATCGCGAACAAGCCAAACAATAGTCCAGTCACAGAAGCTGATATAGCAGCGAACGATATTATTGTTTATGGCCTACAGGAACTGCGTCCATCTCTTCCTATTGTATCGGAAGAGATGAAGTTGCCACATTTCTCGGTTCGATCGAAGTGGCGTCATTATTGGTTGGTTGATCCAATTGATGGAACCAAATCATTTATACGGCGTGATAACGAGTTTACGGTGAATATTGCACTGATTGAAGGAACAGTACCTGTGCTAGGAGTCGTACATTCTCCGGTTGATAGAGTCACATACTGGGCAGTTGAAGGTTTGGGAGCATTTCGTATGGATGAGCGACCAAAGACGATTCGACCAATTTCGGTACGTAAGTTTGAAGCAAATCCAGTGAGAATCATTGCTCCCAAATTTCGAGGTAGTTTGGAGGTCGATAAGCTAAGAAAATCGTTAAAAACACAGAACCTTGAATGTGTTGTTGAAAATGCCTCTAGCTCCATCAAATTTTGTCGAGTTGCAGAAGGTAGGTTCGACTTATTTCCCAATTTCGGTGTAATATCAGAATGGGACATCGCCGCTGCACATTGTGTTGTCGAGATGGCTGGAGGCTTAGTGGAAGATTTCAATGGCAACGCGATCACATACAACAAAAGAGATCTGAGTGTGCCTCCGTTTTTGGTCTGTGGACAGGGAAATATTTCGTGGAGAGAATTTTTACCTCGGCACTAAGATCAGCGAGCGACTTTCGAAGTATTTCTGCGTTTGAAACGGCGTATGCATAAACGTGCCCGGACGTAGAAAGACCGAGCGAACCTGTAATCCGCCGACAAAACGACCAATCCCAAAGGGATCATCCAAAAACCAATGATAGGTAGAAATCCAAAAATTCCAAAAACTACCAGAGTTAACCCGATTGTTTTGCGAAGCCATGGCGGAAAAGAGTGTAAAGATTCGATGAATTCATCGATTCGATTCTTTTTCATCTTGATGAATTTTAGCTAAAGAAAGAACTGGCAATGAAATTTACGAAGATGCATTCCTTGGGCAATGATTTTGTGATCATTGATGGATTTGAAAAGCATGTGTCAATGTCTCGTGACTTCGCGCGCAGAATCGCTCATCGTAAGAAAGGGATTGGGTGTGATCAAATTTTACTTTTGAATAAGAGTAATGATGGCAGCAATTTTTTCAAATTTCAAATCTTCAATCAAGATGGCTCGCGGTCGGAGCAGTGTGGCAACGGCGCCCGATGTGTAGCTCGATATCTTCATGATGTACGTAGTGAAATTTGCAACAAAATTGTATTACAGACATCAAATGATGAAATGGTGTGTACGGTGAATCAAGCCGACGTTTCGGTTCAATTGGCGATTCCACGATTTGAACCGCGCGAAGTTCCGTTGCTCGCCAAAGCAAGAAAGGAAAGTTATTCAATCGAGTTTGGTACAGATTTGGTAGAGTTTTTTGCGTTATCTTTGGGTAATCCACATGCAGTGATTACGGTCCAAGACCTAAATAAAGCGAAAGTCAAGAAAATAGGTCGCTATATGGAGTCGCATCCTCGATTTCCAGAAAGAACAAATGTAGGCTTTATGGAAATCACATCAGCCAAGTCGATTCGATTGCGTGTATTTGAACGTGGTGTTGGTGAGACATATGCTTGTGGGTCTGGTGCAAGTGCAGCAGTTGTGGCAGGACGATGCCAAGGACGGCTAGACGAATCCGTGACGGTCAAGATGAAAAATGGCGAGCTCAATGTGGCTTGGAAAGGGCCAGAGCATCCTGTGATTTTGAGTGGTCCAACAAGCTACGTGTTTAGTGGCGAATTGACAGCATCTAATATGGAGGTCAATCGTGCAGCATAAGGATCCTTCCATAAACGCGTTCGTCGATCATTTAAAGCTCGAACGGAGATTATCACCTCATACCGTCCTCAACTACAAAAGAGACCTGGAACGTTTAAACGAGTTTCGTCTCGAACGGAGTTTGGCTGCCTGGAGTCAAATTAACTCGCAACACGCTAGAGCATTTACCGCGCGGTGCTTTCGCCGAGGACTATCGGGTAAGAGTATCAGCCGTATGCTGTCTGCAATCCGTACCTTTTATCGATATTTGATTCGTGAAAATCAAGTCGAGGCTAATCCTTTTGAAAATATCAGTGCACCGAAGTCACCAAAGAAACTACCCAATTTTCTTACCGCTGAACAGGCTACGAAACTAGTTGAATTGTCAGGTGACGAGACAATTTCAGTGCGGGATCAAGCGATTTTGGAACTCTTGTATTCCTCGGGTATTCGACTGCAGGAGCTGGTTGAGTTAAATCTAGGAGATGCTGATCTATCTCAACGAGTGCTTCGAGTGCGGGGAAAGGGTTCGAAACAACGAATTGTGCCACTTGGATCTAAAGCGGTAGAGGCGCTGAAAAAATGGTTGAGTAGACGGTATAGTTGGGCTAACCGAGGGGAAACTGCGTTTTTCGTATCGAAGCGAGGTAAGCGAATGAGTGCCCGGACGGTTCAAAATAGGGTTGAGGTTCGGGCGGTTGAACAGGGCATCCCGATGCGTGTGCATCCTCATATGCTTCGACATTCCTGTGCGACACATGTTTTAACTTCAAGCAGTGATATTCGAGCGGTGCAAGAATTACTCGGTCATGCAAATCTTTCCACAACTCAAATTTATACTCATTTGGATTTTGGTCACTTATCGAAAGAGTATGATCGTGCCCATCCTCGTGCTAGAAAATCGAATAAACGATAGAATCGAATTGATAAGTTGTAGCTGAACTGATGTAGCCCATTTCTATATTTAGTGTACTTGTTAGTTTTCGAATGTGAGGCTAGCAGATGATTTAATTTTGCCAAATAGTCCATCAGGTATAGACAGGACTAAGTTAGATCTCACAATGGCAAGAGAGAATCCTCAAATTCATTAAATCGAATATGGTCGAAGTATTTCGCTGTACCGTTCTCTCAACTTTCAACAATGTTGCACCATTTGCCATTGTAAGAGAAATTCAAAAAACTATTTCGACTCGACAAGCAAATGATTCAATTACCCGAGTAAACTTTCGTTTAACCTTAATCCCAACAAAATAAATACCAGAGATAGATTGACTACAAAAATCACTTTCAATGGGCTTGTGAAACTCAAAAACGTCGGGGAACGCTAGTACAAGCTGAATCGATTACGAAAGCCATACAAGTTGAATTGAAAAAGGATTCAATTTCGGTGTTAGGGGACATCGACAATGGGCAAGGACTACAAGAAGGTATGGATTTACATGCTGACAATATCAAGCCGAAGGAATTAGGTGGAGAAGCAGAAATATCAATGGGGTAACACTTTGTTCTCAACATAACATGCTCGCAAAAAACTGCAAGCAAACTGAAACTGGTAAGAAGCAGTTCATTCGATTATTAGAACTGGCTATTATTGAAGAAGATCACAAGTTACGTGATTTCTGTGAAGACATCCTGGATGTATATCACAGACATGATATGAACAGTCATATCCGCTGGAATGCGAAGAAAGAAAATGAAAAGAAATGATGACTATCCACCAGAAAGCGCATGGAAACGATTTGAACATTGCATAGAATCAATGGTGTAACGAAGTTCTGGAACGATGCATTAAGGTTCCAGCAGTTGGATGAATTTGGCATTTACAGTGTTAGCAAATGTATGTGCATGTTCACGTGTCATTCTGTAAAACTTACTGTGTTCTCCGCCCCTGGGACTTTCAATTGGCATTCCACCAAAACGAGTATTCATCAGAGGTTGAAAACACGGTTCGTCATTCGGGAATTGCTTTTGAAACTGGTAAGAGGTAGTCGTTGGCTATCTCCTTCAAAACTTATAACTCTGTCCTAGTCATTTATATTGTGGTATCAAGGGGATAAATTCATCAAAAACTCAGATCGAAAAAAACTTTCTTACCGTGAATTTGGGTAATGAACTAGAGCACAAATCAAATATTGGCGGAGCAGTTCGAGAATTTCCTCCAATCCCTAGGCGGTCGCACTAGGCCTAACGGTAAAGGCAAGCGAGGTAAGAAAAACGAATTCGTTCGGTACGGCACACTTTTAAATTCTCGCCTAACTAAAAAATTGCCGGTGGGCTTACTCTTCATCTATTACCTTTTGAACTCAGCACAGGTAGAGATTCGTTTAAGACGTTGTACAGGTTCGGATAGAACATGTGACAGACTCATCTCTGGTGATTACGCCCCGGTTCACAAGGGTGTTGAAGTTGACAGACGCAAAGCCGAAGAAACGGGGGATCGTCAGAGAGAAGATCAGAGATTGGCCGTATTGATAGGTAAAGTTGAAGCCGATCGCGAAGTTTCTGTCTAGCTACCTTCTGAGTTGGAAGAAGCGACAAATTTAGAAGTTGAATTGGTCAGCCTTACTCCCTAGAAGCTTGGTTATTTGCAGGGAGAGTATGTAGTTGAATTTACAAAAACAATATAAAGGAACAAGATATTCACGTTGAACAAAATTTGGTTTATGAACTGGTAAATAGAAAAAAAGCCGCATTTGCACTTGAAGTTTCTTCGCCTCCAGTTACTTATAGGGCGATTTAATGGCATGAAGAGTTACAAGTCAATGTGTAGGAATGCTGCAGATGTTGCTAGTGGAGTGATTTATTTTCGTCTACTTGTGATATCAAACTCAGAACAAACAGAATTACCATCGAATCGCACCAAAGCGAACATGTAGTCAAAATCCAACATCTGAAAGTGTAAGAATTGGATTTTGGGGAGTCAACGCTAAAGAAAGTTATCAGTCACTAAGTTAAATCGACTCTTTACAATCTGCTAATTCAATTGGGCTAGAACTGCTACCTTGTGATTGCGCTGATTGAAGGCAAAGCTTGCGCCGTGGATTCAATTAATTTGGACTATCAAGCGAATGAAAAACCACTTCAATTGGTGAAATAATTCTAAAATTTCGTGTGTTTTGTGTGATCTTAAACCAACTGACGGTCATCTAACAAGAATGAGAGTTTTGAAAAAATCAATTCAAGAATAAAGTTCAGTGAAAATCTCTGGACTTAATATCTTTCCACATTAAGTTTTCATCTGGTTTCCAGACATGGTCCACAATAAGATGGACAACATTTTCTGCGACTTGAAGAGTACCTTCTACGCCCAACAATGAAAGTGTTTTGGCTAATATTGAATAACGTTCGAAACAACGCGGCCAGAAAACCGCGTTCACATACCCAGTTTCATCTTCAAGTGTCATGAATACCACGCTAGATGCACTGGCTGGACGTTGCCGACAAATCACTGCACCTACATAATGCACGCGAGTCCCATCTTTTAAGCTGTTTAAGGTTTTGGCATCTGGTAAGTTTTGTGCGCTGAGTTGATGACGGTAGTGCACAAGTATGTGTCCGTAGCTACTGACTCCTGTATTTTTATAATCCCAAGCAGTGGATTCTTCCGCCTCTAAGTCTTCGAATTGAGCACAGCTGCGAAGAGACGGAAAAATATCTTTTTGTTGACTGACGCCATGCGCGAGCCACAAAGCAGTTCTGCGATTGATAGCCAAACCTCGAAACGCGCCTGCTTCTGCAAGTTTTTGAGTGCCTGCTTTAGAAATTCCTGTTTCCTGCACTATTTCTTCAATGGATTGAACGTCGCAACGCGCTTTTTGAAGTGCATCCATATCTTTGTTATTCAGACCTTTGATATACCGATATCCAATTCGTAGTGCATAGCCCCCTTGGCTTTCATGACATAGTTCGATAGTGCAGTTTTGTTGGCTGAAACGTATGTCAACTGGAAGAATCTGTACTCCATGTCTACGTGCGTCCTCGATGATGGTGGCGGGTGAATAAAAACCCATCGGTTGCGAATTAAGAAGGGAACATGCAAACTCCGCGGGATAGTGGCACTTACAATACGATGCCGAATAGGCAATCAATGCAAAGCTGGCGGAATGCGACTCGGGAAAACCGTATTCGCCAAATCCTCGGATTTGATTGAAGACTTGTTCAGCAAATGATTCTTGGATTCCTTTTTCGATCATGCGAGAGATTAGTTTTTCCCGATGTTGTTCCAAGCGATCTACTCGCCGCCAAGCTGCCATATCACGTCGTAACTGGTCAGCTTCTCCTGGTTGATAATTCGCCGCGACCATTGCGAGCTTGATGACTTGTTCTTGAAAAATTGGAATGCCCAGAGTTTTCCCAAGAACAGGTTCGAGAGCTGGATGTGGGTACACAACTGGTTCTTTACCAGCACGACGACGAAGATAGGGATGAACCATGTTCCCAGAAATCGGTCCCGGACGCACAATTGCAATCTGCACAACTAGATCGTACCATTGCTTCGGCTTTAATCTCGGCAGCATGCTCATCTGTGCCCGACTTTCGATTTGAAAGACTCCAGTGGTATCGGCTTTTTGTAGCATTTTGTACACTTGTGGATCATCTTTTGGGATCGAACTCATGCACAAACGAAAATTGCGATGTTCCGAAATTAGATCAAAGCATCGATGTAGTTGAGTGAGAGCACCAAGTCCCAAGAGATCTACTTTGAAAATCTTCATGGTTTTCAGATCATCCTTTTCCCATTGAATGACAGTTCGATTCGGCATCGTTGCATTTTCGACCGGAATGATTTCATCAATTCTTCCAGTCGTAAACACGAATCCTCCCGGATGAATGGACAAATGTCTTGGAAAATCGATAATGGCATTCGCTAAGGTAATGAGTAAGCGATAAGTATGAATCTGAGGATCTAGCTTTGCTTTGGTTAAGTCCTGTGCGCCGATTGCCCCGTAAGAATCAATCAGCTTTGAAATTCGCTGTAGCTCATTGATAGGAATTCCAAGAGCGGCTCCAACATCTCTTATGGCGGAACGAATTCGATAACGAATGACTACCGCGACCATCGCTGCACGATCTCGACTATAGGAGTTGTACACATGTTGAATCACTTCTTCGCGTCTTTCATGCTCAATGTCTAAATCGATGTCTGGAGGCTCAGCTCGTTCGCGCGACATGAATCTTTCAAAAAGTAAGTTCATATTCACTGGGTCAATTTGGGTAATTCCGAGACAGTAGCAAACGGCAGAATTAGCGGCCGACCCTCGCCCCTGACACATAATGTTGTTTTGTCTGCACCATCGTACGATTTGGGACATTGTCACAAAGTAGCTGCCGTAATTTAATTCTTCAATGAGCTGTAGTTCTCGTTCTAGTTGCTCTGTTACATTCTGTGGTGGTTCTCCCGAATACCTGTATAAGGCACCTTTCTGTGTCAGGTTTCGTAGCTGTTGATTGACAGATAGCCCTGTCGGGTGTACTTCGTCGGGGTAAGTGTATCTGACTTCGTTCAGTCTAAAATTGCAGCCTTCGGCGATTTCCTTGGTAGCTTGGATGGATTCTGGGTCATCCGCAAATAACCGCTCAAATTCATCAGGACCAATAAGGCTGTGCTGGGGGTTTGGTTTTAACAGACTTTTGCTTTCTGACAATGTTTGATTGTGTCGAATACAAGTTAGAACATCCTGAATCGGTTGTTGAGATGGTTGGTGGTATAAAACTTCGATACCGGCGACAGTACGAATACCGTAACGTTTGGCGTAGCTTCTAGTACGAATTTCAAGCACAGGTTCTTGGGGTTGAAAGTGCCGACAAATCATCATGTAAAGACGGTCTTTGAACGCCAATTTCATGCCTTGAAAAATATTTTCGACAGTTTGATCATCAATAGTAGATGTTTCTTGAGGTAGCCAGATCGCATACAGTCCTTCTGAATGCATACAGCACTCTTCGAATTGAATTTCACTGCTGCCTTTTTCACATCGTCTTCGGCCCAAAGTAATCAATCTACAGAGATTTGAGTACCCTCGCTGGTTTTGAACGAGTAATAGAATGCTGAATGTGGGGAGAGCTGGTTCCTTGACTGTAATTTCTGAGCCGATGATCAGATGGATATTGCTTTCAAGTGTAGCTTCGTAAGCTTTTACGACACCATAAACCCCGTCTCGGTCTGTCAATGCGATGGACTTCAATCCGAGTTCTGCCGCTTTGCTGACATATTGTTCAGGTGAACTCGCGCCTTCCAGAAACGAGAAATAGCTTTTGCACCATAAAGGTGTATACGGATGCATATTAGACATGAGCGATTACTGAATGAATCCTCGTGCATACCACTGTCGGCCGACATGATCATAGAAGACCCACTGTACGCTGCCAGCATGGTCTTCTACAAAATAATTCTCACGGCGAATCATTGCTTTTCGCCACCAAAATCCAGAGATGGTATATGGCCCCAAAACTCGTCGTAGTAAAGCCCGGCGAGGTGTGGCAATACGCAGGGGCTGATCTAGCACGCGTCGGATAATGGACACAGACCGTTGATGTTGGGGGATATGTTCTCGTAAGCAATCCAATGGTTTCCATTGATAGGATTCTTCAGGCAAATGAGAATCCTGGCATTTGGCGATTAGAACTTGGTTGCTTCCGAACTCAGCACACACACGTGCAAGTGCTCGATTTGCAACACGAAGATCGTGTTCAGACTTGGTGAGGTCTTGGAAAAGACCTTGTTGAGGATCGGGTAATGTACCTGGAGTTAGTCGAATTGCGAGTTCGGTGATACCTTCGGTCAAATTCATTGAATCGAGCCGTAATCGAAGAAGATTCATTAAAGTGGGTTCATCGAGAGTCGGTTCTGATGTCTTTAACTCAGTATGACAAGCTCCATAGATGTCTTTCTTCATTCGAAGCTGAATCTTGTTGACTCCTTGTGAAAGATCATCCATTTGCTCTAGCAAAGGAGTCCAGATGTGTTGAACAATCTTCAGAATTCGTTCTATATCAGTTTCTACATATTCCAAGTCGGTACTAGCGACGTAGGTTTTGGGAAGACGAACTCCATGTACTTTTCCATCCGTTGATTTTGCTTTATGGATGAGTTCAAACAGCTCTTCCGAGAATCTGGCTCTGACTTCCCATTCGGGCAATGACTTTAATTTACCTACTGTACGGATTCCGAGCTTGTCGAGTTCTTTGGTAGGTCGCGATGGTAAATTTAGCTTGCTTAGTGGCGTTGCAAATATTGCATCGAGTTCTTCAGAGATCGAATCAAATACAGTGATTGCTTGGGCGGTGTGAACTGCAGCGAGAACTCCAAAGCGAGTAAAGCCAATCGTGATATTGGCATTTAACTGTTCTTTTTCAAATAAAGTGTCCAGCAAACGTTGTGCCCAGGCGTTCAGATCAGGTTCTAGATGCTCCATTCCTCTGATATCAAGGTAATAGGTGCCGGCTAGTTCAAATACAGGTTCAACTTCAGGACTGAATGACAAAAGATGACGAATCAATTGTTGATGGACACGATCAATCACTTGAGCTTGTGAAGAAACTGCATGCAGTTCGGGACAAAGGGCAACCGCGTTAACGTATCGTAAACCGGGGAAAATTCCTTTATTTGACGCGCGTCGGTCGACCGTCCAGACAGTTGATCGGTGGTCGTTGCGGTCAACCAATGCAATGGGTTGATCAAAATCTGCAGGTAGTTCGCGAACTGCCAGCTGCAGCTGAAAATCAGGGATGTTGACGCATGCAATCTGAGCTGATTGAGAAAGTTGAGAGTTCATTGAAGTTAACAATCAACAGTATCCATCTACGCCGGAAAAAAGTTTGCACCAAGTCCATTTCTTGCCGCGTCGTTTATCACGATGAATATTGATTTGACACAAGAACTTCCCATCCTCGATACGTTCGCGAGAGACTCGGGCATGTAAAGATACGAGAGGCCCGACTGATTGATTGGCGATTTGTTTTGTCGTGAGAAAAAGAACGCAGGCATCGTGTTTACGGGTCAAGCCGTTGAGTTGGGTTAGATGTCCAGAGGGTAGGGAATGATTTTGACCAAGATCAAGCAAAATCAATTGAAACGCGCTGGAGCGTAGCAGTGTCACAGCTGCTCTTGCCATATCAGCTGTGTTGGCCATACGCAGTACTGGGAAATTACGCAAGTCGATGCCATTTTTTTCAACGTCGGGCGGATAGAAGACGCTATTGGAAGTTCCAATCCAGGCCGCATTAAATCCAACTGTTTGAACTTCTTGAACCAGTGAAAATGCGAAACTCAGTGCAGCAATCGGATAAGGCTCTGAAATCTCGATTAATCTTCCTTTCATTTCCTCAAGAGTCCATTGTGGTTCTTTGGTTAGAAATGGTTGAGGAAGCCTTGAAAGTGGTTGTAGTTGAACCTTAGCCATTTATTGCGTCTCGATGAAACCGATGTTTTCCATATAACGCCGCACTTCAATGACTTTGCCAAGGATTTGAAGGCATTCAAGTTCTGGTGAAAGAACTTCATAATGGCTGTTATGCGGGTGCAGTTCGATACGATCATCTACGCGGCGAAATTCTTTTACAGTCGTTTCGCCATCGATCATTGCGACTACGATGTCTCCTTGATGGACGTCCGATTGATGACGAATGAGCACGATATCACCATCGAAAATTCCAGCATCTATCATGCTATCTCCATTGACGCGCAAGGCAAAAACGGTTTGTTCCGATGAATACGATTGAACTGGGATATAGCCTTCGATATTTTCCACTGCAACGTTGAAAGGCCCAGCAGGCACTTTTCCGACGATAGGTGCGAGGCGGCCCATTTGATGTTTTATCGGAAGTTGATACCCACGTGCTTTACCGGGTTGTTTGATCAATAGTCCTTCTTGAACGAGTGCATCCAGATGATTTTTTGCAGATTGAACTGCGCGCATCCGAAACGCCTTTTGGACCTCCCGTATGGTTGGAGGTCGACCTTCCAGCAAGCGTTTTTGCATGAATTGGTAGATTCGATTTCTGGTAACACCAGGTTTTGTATATGCCATGATTCGAAATAATGTTTGATGAATGAATCAGCATTATAACAGACATATGTCTGTTATTAAGATTAAACAGATCGAAACAGTGGTTAGGTCGTAACTTCATGGCCAATTTATTGGGACATTAATGACAAAATATGTCGTCTTAATCTATTCAGCTATTGGAATTCCATACCATTTTCATTGACAATAATCACTTTAGAATCAAATATTTTTTTAGAAGGAAAAATGTAAATGGCGATGGTAAATATCCAAATATTGATGGATCAATTGAGGCAGTACGATGCGATAAGGGATGACGACGGTGTTCTTACTGATACGGTCGACAGGATTCAACCACAATACGTAGCTGAGTGGCCGACTCAGCTACACCCGGCGGTTCGAAGGGTCTTGGAGGACGAAATACCGCGTCCATACCAGCATCAAGCAGCCGCGGTCTCATATTCGCTTGATGGTGAGGATATCGTTCTGGAATCACCAACCGCTAGTGGCAAGACCTTATCATTTACAGCACCAATTCTAGATTGTCTGGTACGTGAACGCGGTGCACATGCACTATTGATAAATCCAACAAAAGCACTAGCATTCGATCAGCGCCAGCAAATTGACCCACTTTGTCGAAAACTGGGGATCGAATCATGGTTATTCAACGCTGATGTTGAACATGAGCACAAAAAATTGTTAAAACAGAACCCTCCTGGGATTTTGATTACCAATGTGGAATATTTGAATGCCTCGTTTTTAGGCTGGAGAGATCAATGGGATAAATTTCTTAGGAAATTACGGTATATCGTGATTGATGAGATGCATGAGTATCGCGGTTACTTTGGTAGTAACGTGGCTCTCTTATTGCGAAGACTGTTTCGTTACTTACATTCTATTGATGTCAATCCACGTGTGATTTTGGCCACTGCTACCTGTGCTAATCCAAAAGAGCATGCGGAAAATCTTATAGGTAGAAAAGTTAAGGAAATTTCCGTTCAAAATGCATTTCGTCCGCAGCGACACTTTATATTCATCGATCCCAAAATTCGAGATTTTAAATTTCGGGAAATTCTGCAACGTAGGGTAGTACAGACTGCAAAGGCACTAGTTAAAAGTGATTTACAGGCTCTAGTGTTTTGCCCTGCTAAAACATTTGTAGAAAATGCATTTCGAAGTTGCGAAAGAGATTTAAAGGAACTGGAATGGGACTCTGAACGGATTTCATTATTTCATGCGGATATGACGACTGATAAGCGTCAGGAAATTCAACAAAGCATGAGACAAGGGGAAATCAATGTAATCTTCACTACTAATGCACTAGAACTCGGTTTAAATATCGGTAAACTTGACGGTGTTGTCCTTGCTGGATTTCCTCCTAGTTTGATGTCCGCGTGGCAACAAATTGGCCGCGCAGGACGAAGTTGGGACCAAGATGCATTTGTTTTGTTTTTCGCGATGAACGATCCGATTGATCGCTTCTTTGTGAACAATTTGTATGAATTTGTAGACAAGCCATTAGATGAACTAGTCGTAGACCCGTCTAATGAAGAATTGATCAATAAGCATTTACCAAGTCTTATCGAAGAATGTGGAGGAAGCCATTGTCTAAATTTCAACGATGAAGAAATTTTAGGTCGTGCCTTTTTTCAAATGGCGAAACAAAGATCTGCCACTCCCATTCCAGGGTATAGACCTCAGCCACTTCTACAGCTTAGAGGAGGGATTGGGCAGTCTTTTGAATTAAAAAAGGGGAACAAGATACTGGGGCAAATTTCATCAACGAGACGTTTTAGAGAGGCGTACATCGGTGCAATTTTCACATTTATGGGGCGCAAATATCGTGTTCACGCCCACGAAGAAAACGCAGTCGTTCTTAAAGATACTGAACAGCACTTTACAACTGAGCCGGGATTCTTTACCGTACTGACTACATCGAATATTTATGATGGCTACGGTTTTGGCGACATTGAAATCTTTTTGGGTTCTCTACAGGTCGCATTCAACTTTACCGGCTTCAAAAAAAGAGATGAAAGAAGTGGTGATATTGTCGAAAAGCGCGACACTCCTCTGGCTCAATTCCAAAGTGATTTACATGGAGTTTGGATAACTTTCCGAAACAGACAAAATGTAAGTAGAGGAATCGGTGCACTCGAGCACATGCTACGAGTCGGTACAATGTTCATAGTTCCGGCAGACCGTTTCGATACCAGTACGTTTTCGAAAGATGAATCAGTTTATTGTTATGAAAACTACTCGGGAGGAATCGGTGTTGCAAAAAAAATCTTCAAGGTTTGGTACAAAGTACTCGGCAAAGGTATTCAAGTGGCTGAAAACTGTCCATGTATCAAAGGCTGCCAAAATTGTATCGAACCAGCGAAATCCTATAGTATGAGTAACTCAGAAATCGACAAAATTCACGGTATCGAACTGGCAAGGGAGATTATCGCTTCAACGAGCGGTCAAGCAGACAGAAAATTTGACAATGGATTGTGGATACCAATCTGCTAATCTAAGCATACTCAGCTCCTCAGTCGCATTCGACGGACTCGCTGCTTGTACAGAACTGTAAGAGAGAAAATCTCCTTCTGCGAGAAGTTACTTCTCGTCTTCATGATACGTGACCAAGCTAAAAAGCTGAAGAGGCGCCATCATTTCTCTGCCCTTTAGATCTACCAGTTCAATAATGGTGGCGCACTCAATAGGTACGCCGCCCAATTTTCTGACAAGTTCAGCAGCAGCACAGAAAGTACCACCCGTAGCGACTAAATCATCGATCAGGATGATCCGGTCCGATTCTTCGATTGCATCGACATGCACTTCCAGACTACTCGTACCGTATTCAAGTTTATAATTCGCACTTATCGTTTGGCCGGGTAATTTGCCTTTCTTTCGAATTGCGATTAGTGGCATACCTAATAAATAAGCCAAAGTAGACGCGAACACGAAGCCGCGGGACTCGATCATCGCCAACGCGTCGAATGAAGTGTTTTGATACCTTTGGTAAAGTTGATCGATACAGTATCGAAACGCGCTCGAATTTTGCAAAATTGTAGTGATGTCTCTAAATTGAACACCATCGACAGGATAGTCAGAAATCGTTCGAATGCTACTCTTTAAATCCACTTCTTCTTTTCTCGAACTATGCTTTTGCCTGGTTTTAGCAAGAGATTGCGAGCCTGTGGTTAGGTGCCTAGAACATCGATCGTTGCGGCTCTTAGAATTGCGGACAGTCGATCGATTTCTGATTCTTCAGTGACAATCGGGGGTGCCAAGCAGAAAACATCGCCTCGAACACGACTGAACAATCCTCGCTCAATGGCGGCACTTAGGACTTTTTCACCAATCTTATCGCCGGCCTCAAATGGCTCTTTGGTTTCCTTGTCTTTTACATACTCAATTCCGCACAATAGGCCAATTCCGCGAACATCACCCACGTGAGGGTGGTCTCCAAGTGCACTCTTTATGTTATTTATCAATCGTTTGCCTTTAGCCTCTGCCTGTGCTGGAAAATCTTCTCGTTGAACAAGATCAATCATGGCATTTGCGATTGCACAACCGATCGGATGCCCACTATAGGTATACGCATGCATGAAAGGTTGATCTGTATTGTCCATTGCATCAGCGATATCGTCACTGACACCGATACCTCCAAATGGAAAATAACCCGACGTAACTCCTTTTGCAAATTGCATGATATCGGGCTGCACATCCCAATGCTCGAGAGCAAACATTAAGCCTGTTCGACCAAATCCAGTTATTACTTCATCTGCAACGAGCAGCACTTCGTATTTATCACAAATTTCTCGAATTCTTGGAAAATAATCTTCTTGTGGTGAGATAACGCCACCCGAACCTTGTACAGGCTCAGCAATAAACATTGCTACAGTATCTGGACCTTCAGCCAGGATTCTTTGTTCCAATTCATTTGCCGCCGCTACCCCCTGACTAACACTTGGGTCAGAAGATTCGTAGCGATACGGATAGGGTGAATTTATGAATGAAAAACCAGGGATTCTAGGTTCGAACATTGGCCAATAGATAGGAATTCCAGTTGCACACATAGCCGCAAAAGTTACTCCATGGTAACCAAGCATTCGGGAAATGACTTTGGTTTTATTTGGTTTTCCTTTTAGTTTCCAGTAATATCTGGACATTTTTATGGACGAATCGGTTGCCTCACCACCACCAGAAGTTAAATAAAAGCGATTGATTTGTGGGTAGCAGATATTGGCTAGTTTTTGTCCAAGGGCGATTGCTTCCTCGTTCGAACTACCAACATATCCTGAAGCGTACGGTAATTTTGCATATTGCTTTACTGCTGCATCGATTAGATCATGTGCACTGTGTCCCGCAGTGTTATTCCACAAGCCAGCGAGTCCATCAATGTAATGTTTTCCGTCGCTATCGACTAGTGTTGATCCGAATCCTGATGACCAAATTCTCGCGTTGGCGTGTCCACCGGTCACATGTAAAGGATGAATAAGATGACTTTGGTCTAAAGCCAGCATTTGAGAACTTGAGATTGCCATTTGTTTCCCCTAATTTATTTGCCGAAAAAAGAAGTGCTGATGAATACACATTGAACATTTCAGGAAATTTATTACTTTTCGATATTTAGATTGACCTGTATGAAAAATGCTGATTGTTTGCAATCTGTAGCAATTTATAAAACATTTGAAATTTTCGACTATCTTTATAAAAATTGTTGAAAACTTTTTGTGCGTTTACAAACAAAGAAACATAAGAATGTTTGAACTTTAAAACGGCTGAAAATGAGCATTGCTCCTAATCAAATACCACCAAATATCTATACTAAATCTAATCAGATAACTGCTATATTAAGCGCAAAAGAAAAGAAGAATCAGCAGTAGTATTTATTATGCTGCAGCTCGATTCCTAGCTGAATTAATAATTTTATTTTTAAGTCATTATATTTTCTTAGGAGGAAAATGAAATGAAAAAAGTTTTCGCTTTTGTTTCTACGGTTGTTTTTTTCTCCCTGACATCAATTACTTCGATTCAAGCAGATGAAACTTGCATGTCACCGTATATTGCAAAGATTCAAGGTCAAGAAGATTTTGTCTATGTTTGGACTCTCGGTGTTGAAGGCATGGGCGACGAGCAGGATAAATTGGTTACGATTGACACGAATCCGAGTTCTAGTAACTATGGAAAAGTCGTGCACTCAATTTCTGTAGGAGGACGTAATGAAGCGCATCATGCTGGATTTACAGATGACCGCCGTTATTTATGGGCTGGCGGCTTAGATACAAGCAAGATTTTCGTGTTTGATGTTCATTCTGATCCTAGCAAGCCGGCCTTAGTGAAAGTCATCTCGGACTTCCCAGATGCCACCGGTGGTCTCGTTGGGCCGCACACTTTTTACGCTTTACCCGGACGCATGTTGATTACTGCGCTATCCAACAATGCGGATCAAGGGGGTCGAACAGGCTTAGCAGAATACAATAATGATGGTGAGTATATTGCTACTCATTGGATTCCAACAGATGGTGATTTGCGCGGTGCAGTCAAGACTGGTCAATTCGCGGACGGTTATGGCTACGACGTTAGAATCAGAGCTGAAAATAATATTATGTTAACCTCTTCATTTACCGGTTGGTCCAACTACATGATGGATTTTGGTACCATGCTAAATGATCCGGCAGCGATGCAACGGTTCGGCACCACCATGGTGGTATGGGATTATCATGCCAGACAGCCATTAGCGGTTCACGATATTCCAGGTGCTCCGTTGGAAATTCGTTGTGCTTGGGACCCAGACAACAATTGGTGCATAACTTCAACCGCACTGACATCCCAACTTTGGTTAATTTATGAAGATAGTGATACGGGTGAATGGAGGTCGAAAGCAGTAGCAGATATCGGTGTACCAGCTGATATTCCACTTCCAGTTGATATTTCAATTACTTCGGATGACAAAGGATTATGGGTTGATACCTTCTTGGATGGAAAAGCTCGCTATTTTGATATCTCCGATCCCTTTGCGCCTAAACAGGTTTACGAGCGCCAGATTGGTAGTCAAATCAATATGGTTTCACAGTCCTGGGACGGTAAACGAGTCTACTTCACGAGCTCTTTATTGGGAAATTGGGACAAGACGGGTGATGCCGATGAACAATACTTAAAACTGTATACTTGGAATGGCGATACACTTGAACCAGAATGGGAAGTTGATTTTTATGAAGAAGGCCTAGGTCGAGCTCACATTATGCGCTTTGGTGCATATGCTTTGTATGGAAAAGTCAATCCAAATATGACACAATTGTCCATGGCGACGAGTGAAACTGCAAACTAGAGTGGATTTTTGATTTATAGGTGTTGAATTCTTGGGAGATAGGTAGTCGTATGAAAACTTCTTGTGAGAAGCTTCTAAATTGGAAATCTATCACGGTTATCTCCGTTGCAATGGTTTATTCTGCTGCATTATTCGCACTTTCCGATCAATCAGAATTCAGAGCTCCGGGCTGGGGGGCGTTATCTTATACGCCACCAGCCCCGGGCACTTATGAATTACCTGTAATTCAACCCGCAGTAGATGGTGTGGTTTTGAGAACCGACTCTTCTACGGTTAATTTACACGAATTGATGTCAGGTAAATTTGCTTTGCTCAGCTTTATTTTTACACGCTGTTCAGACGTAAATGGCTGTCCGCTTGCAAACGCGGTTTTGTACAAAGTACAGTCTAGATTACGCAAAGAATCTGACTTGAAAGATGAGGTTGTAATGTTGTCAGTTTCGTTTGACCCGGAATTCGACACACCTGAAGTTACGAATCAACTAGGCAGTGCTTTCAGTGATGGCAGTGTTGAGTGGGAATTCTTGACGACTCGAGATCAGAGTGAATTACAACCCATTTTAGATGGCTACGGACAATTTGCGGTTCGAGCCCATGACGAACATGGTGAGCCCGTCGCAGATTACATGCATTTATTGAGGGTGTATCTTATAGACCGAGAGCGCAAAGTTCGTAACATCTATAGTGTTTCTTTTTTGCATCCTGATATTTTGATGAATGACTTAGAAACTCTGTTTCTGGAGTCCCCCTCCAATTGACAAACCATGTGGCGTAAGTCACATCAGTACTTTCAAATTTCACTAGGGCTACTGTTTGTTGCCATAGGTTCTTGTGTTGTTTTCTCAGTTGGAGCAAACACAAGCGGGAGTCTTGAGTCAAACGAAGTCTTTGACATTGATCAAGCATTTGGACCAGGCGATGTAAAAGAAGGTTTCAAAAGCAAAGATTATCGAACACAGTCTAGAAGTCTGCTTGATCGGCGCGGTAAAAAGCAAGACTTGATTTTAATTCTAAAAAATCCACCACTGGGGTTACCGCCGGTACCGATACCTGCCAACAACATACCGACTCGTTCACAAATAGACTTGGGACGAACATTATTTTTTGACAAACGATTGTCGATCAACAATACGGTGTCTTGTGCAGTCTGTCATATTCCTGAACAAGGCTTTACCAATAATGAAATCAGCACAGCAGTCGGCGTCGAGGGCCGATTTGTTCTTCGAAATTCGCCCACGATCTATAACGTTGCTTATCAACGAAATCTTTTCTTAGATGGTCGGGAGATCAGTCTAGAAAATCAGGTATGGCAACCACTAACCGCGCGTAACGAAATGGCGGCACCTTCGATTGGTTATGTCATCAGAAAGATCAGCAGAATGAAAGACTACGATGGACTATTTGAGGCCGCATTCAATGGTCGTGGTCCTGATATTTCCACGATTGGATTTGCACTGGCAAGTTACCAAAGAACTCTATTGTCTGCCGATTCGCCATTTGATCGCTGGTATTTTGGCAATCAAGAGAACGCTCTAAGCGAATCTGCAAAACGAGGATTTAAGGTATTTTCTGGAAAGGGCGGTTGTGTTGTTTGTCACCAGGTTCATGATGAGTATGCATTGTTTGTGGATCATCAGTTTCATAATACTGGTATCGGTTACGATGTATCCTTTCGGATGAAAGATCAAAAAAACAAAAAGAAACGTGTTCAGCTTGCACCTGGAATATTTACTGAAATTCCGGTTGAAGTGATTCGAGAGGTATCCCGAGTCACAGATGTGAATGATTTGGGTTTGTATCGAGTGACTGAAGATCCGAATGATCGTTGGAAGTTTCGGACTCAGACCCTACGGAATATTGAACTGACATCCCCTTATATGCACAACGGACAATTTGAAACCTTGCGAGAAGTCATTGACTTCTATGATCGCGGTGGTTTTCCTAACGAATTGTTGTCACCGCTGCTTCGGTCACTTGGTTTGGAGGAGCAAGAGAAATTGGATCTATTGGAATTTCTCCGATCTTTAACCGGTAGCAATGTAGCTGATTTGGTAGCAGATGCCTTTACAGCCGAAATTGGTGAATTGAGTCTAGAAGACCCAAATTGGACGCATGAAAACACTTTGGGCTACTGATTCTTAAGCATAGTGAAGCCAAAATTCGATTTATGAGCTTGATCGCTTAGCTCTGTTGTAGCCATGGGAAGTCGAAAAATGCAATGGCCTACAAAAAATAAAATCAAGGACCTACCTAGGTAGGTCTGAGCTTGGTTTGTTCTTTCTTCGCTGAGTAATTTCCATAACAAATCTTGAAAAACAAACCGTCTAATTCTCGTTTTTTGTGTACAATTCAAGCTCGAGAATGCTGTTGTTTGCAACGTAAATTATTAACCAGTTTGACTGGAATTTTGCGAATTTTAGCCCTTACCACGAGTCTACCGTGCAAAAGACTCGTCTTTCATCATACTAGGATAGTAGTACATGCTTGAAGTGAAATTTGAGGAAATCAACAAGAGATTAGAAGAACTAAAGATTGAACACCGAGATCTTGATGAAGTGTTAAAACGCCTTACCCAAGATCGCAACTATGATGAGTTGCAAATCAAGCGCATCAAAAAGAGAAAATTACAATTGAAAGATTCAATTGCTTTTCTAGAATACCAAGCGTCCGCTGAAATTACTAAAATTTCTGCTTAATCGCGTAAACGCCTAGAGTTTACCTGAAGGTAAACTTGGCCGGCGTTAATACCGGTAGTACTCCGGTTTGAATGGCCCTTCCTGAGGGACTCCGATATATTTTGCTTGCTCTTCGGTAAGCTCGGTCAACTTTGCACCAACTTTGTTAAGGTGTAAGCGCGCTACTTCTTCATCCAGACTCTTGGGTAGTACATAGACCTCATTTTTGTACTCCTTTGTGTTCGTCCACAATTCAATCTGTGCCAGAACTTGATTGGTAAATGAATTGGACATTACAAAACTCGGATGACCTGTCGCACAACCTAGATTCACAAGCCTTCCTTCTGCGAGTAAAATCAATCGATTACCGTTAGGGAATATGACATGATCGACTTGAGGCTTGATGTTGTCCCATTCGTATTGTCGTAGCGATTCAACGTCAATTTCTCCGTCGAAATGACCGATGTTACAGACGATCGAGTTGTTTTTCATCACCTGCATGTGATCCAAGGTAATCACGTGCCAATTACCAGTGGCCGTAACAAATATATCGGCGATTGGAGCTGCTTCCTCCATGGTAGTTACTCGATAACCTTCCATCGAGGCTTGTAATGCACAAATTGGATCAATTTCTGTAACCAGTACGGTAGCACCTTGACCTCTTAGAGACTGCGCACAACCTTTACCGACATCACCATAACCACAGACTACTGCGATTTTGCCGGCAATCATAACATCAGTGGCACGCTTGATGCCGTCTAGTAGTGATTCTCGGCACCCGTACAAATTGTCAAACTTGCTTTTCGTAACTGAATCATTGACGTTGAACGCAGGGCACATCAGAGCTTCGTCAGCCATCATTTCGTAAAGTCGATGGACACCAGTCGTAGTTTCTTCTGTCAATCCACGAATATCCTTCATCAATTCAGGAAACTCGTCATGCATGACTTGGGTTAAATCCCCACCATCATCCAGTAGCATATTCGGGCGCCAATTTCCTGGCCCGAGAATGGATTGTTTCACACACCACCAGTATTCATCTTCTGTTTCACCTTTCCAAGCAAAAACAGGGATGCCGGTTGCGGCGATGGCGGCAGCTGCATGATCCTGTGTTGAAAAAATGTTGCAGGATGACCATCGAATCTCAGCACCTAGTGCTACGAGAGTCTCAATCAACACTGCAGTCTGAATCGTCATATGTAGGCAGCCGACGATACGAGCGCCTTTCAACGGTTTTTGATCCGAGTGCTTCTCCCGGATTGCCATGAGGCCTGGCATTTCAGTTTCAGCGATCGCAATTTCCTTTCGACCCCATGAAGCTAAATTGATGTCTGCGACTTTGTAATCTACGGAAAAAGGTTTTACTAGTGCGGTCATGGGAATTACTTCCAATTGAGTCTGGTGATTAGATGGCCGGCTTAACCGACTGCCTGCTTCAATGCGTCTACTTTGTCTGTTTTTTCCCAGGAAAAATCTTCTTCTTCACGTCCAAAGTGACCGTAGGCAGCGGTTTTACGGTAAATCGGCCGCAATAAATCTAGACTCTCGATAATTTGCTTTGGACGAAGATCGAAAACCTCGGCAACAATTAAGGAAAGCTTATCGTCATCTAAATCGATGTTACTAGTCCCGAAAGTGTTCACCATCAGTGATACAGGTTTTGCTACGCCGATTGCATAGGCAACTTGTACCTCACACCGGTCTGCTAGTCCGGCAGCGACGATATTTTTTGCAACGTAACGAGTCGCATAGGAAGCTGATCGATCTACTTTTGATGGATCCTTGCCGGAAAATGCACCTCCACCGTGATGTGCAGATCCGCCGTAGGTATCTACGATGATCTTACGTCCAGTCAGACCACAATCTGCTTTCGGTCCACCTTCCGTAAACTTTCCGGTCGGGTTAATCAATATTTGTTCGTTATCTGGCATCATCACTTGAGGAATCACGGGTTTGATTATCTCCTCGATGACGCCTTCACGTACTTCAATAGCTGATACTTCTTCTGCATGTTGAGTCGATACAACCACTGTCGAAATTGATTTTGGTTTGAAATCTACATAATTAACGCTAATTTGCGCCTTCGCGTCTGGTCCCAACCAACTCAACCGATTTTCTTTTCTGACAATGGATTGACGCTGGACTAACCGATGCGCATAAGTGATTGGAAAAGGCATCAAAACATCGGTCTCGTTGCACGCATAGCCGAACATTAGCCCCTGATCACCCGCTCCTTGCTGAGTGTCATCTCCCTCACCTTCATTCACACCTTGCGCGATATCGGGAGATTGTTGATTCAGCAAATTTTGAATACGAACGGATTCCCAGTTGTATCCTTTGCTATCGGAGTCGTACCCAATGTCTTTTATCGTATTTCGTACGATCTGTTCATAATCTACGTTATTGGCGCTAGTACTAATTTCGCCGGCGATGATCGCATGGTGAATTGTAGAGCCCGATGAACTCGTCGATTTAACCAGCGTTTCACAGCCCGCGCGACTGTGTTTATCTGACCTTAGGAGTGCATCTAATATGGCGTCAGAAATCTGATCCGCCATCTTATCGGGATGACCTTCAGCGACAGATTCGGATGTAAAAATAAAATCAGTAGACATACTTTTTTACAGTGTAACAAAGTGGAGAATAAAAATTGCATTTTACCAATTTAAAGTCCGATCCGTTTAAGCATAGATGGGCGAATTAGTGAAAATACTATCCTCTATATTGATCGAATTAATTGACGAAACGTAGTGGGAAAGCTGTCTTCAGTGAAATCGGATTGGCTTATTTTACTGTTGGATATGTTTTGGTATGCGTGAAAAACAATTTTTCGAAACCTAGATATTTCGCCGGTGATAGACAAATTGAGACATTGTCGGATTATCGGAAATTGGACCGAACACAAATATGCGTGTTCGTTCTACCATCAGTTGTGGTAAATGGCCAATACCTCACTGTTGTTATTTTAGCTAGGCTTCGATAAGAAGTGAACAGATTAAATGTCTAGGCGACAAGTTTCATGTTTTTGATGTGGTCAAGGAAAACTTGATAGTTTCGTTTGACCAATGATTTACGAATGTACGATAACGGCTAACTATCTTGCTAAAGTTGCTTTACCTTCCGAGTCATCGTATTGCGACTCCAGCCCAAGATCTTCGCTGATTCTTGCTTTGACCAACCCGTGAAATTTAACACGGCTTTTATCATAATTCGTTCGATTCTTTTTCGCAGATCAGAGTTGTTGTACTTTTGGTTGTCAATCAACATCTTATTGATAACGTTTTCCAATTCAGAGTCCCAGTTGGTGTCCTTTTTAACTTCTGGGTGTATAGCTCGATGGTTTCTAATATTAGGCGATAAGTCCTGAATCGTCACTGTTTTTGCAGGAGTCATGACAGTTACTGACCGGCAGAAGTTTTCAATTTCCCGCACATTCCCAGGCCAGTTGAACGAAGTCAAGTACTTCATTGCATTATCGGCAATGACTTTTTCTTCAGTTCTTAGTTCTTTCGCGATTCGTGTCATAAAATGGCGAACTAATAAGGGGATGTCTTCGCGGCGATTGCGCAGCGGAGCCAGCGCTATTCTTACAACGTTTAGTCGATGAAACAAATCGGTTCGAAAATTATTCTCTTTCACCAACTGTTCAAGATCTTGATTGGTTGCTGCGATGACACGCACATCAACTGAAATTTGATTGATACCACCGACTCGAAAGAATTTACCTTCCGACATAACTCGAAGTAGGCGACTTTGTAAATCGTGCGGCATATCACCAATCTCATCGAGAAAGAGGGTACCTCGATGTGCTTGTTCAAATCTACCGATTCGACGTTGGTTTGCACCGGTAAAGGCTCCTCGCTCGTGGCCAAATAGTTCAGACTCCAAGAGATCTACTGGAATCGCAGCGGCATTAATTGCAACCAAGGGTTGCCTTCTTCGGCTGCTGCTTTCATAGAGAGCTCGAGCTACAAGTTCCTTGCCAGTACCAGATTCACCTGTTATCAGTACATTGATATCCGAATTTGAAAGTCTTCCAATTGCGCGAAACACTTCCTGCATGTGCGACGACTTTCCAATCATAGTCGCCTGCTCCTGCTGTGTTTCTTTCACAGTATCCAGCTCGATCTCTGCCTCGTTCAAAACTCGACGAATCAATTTGACCGCATCGTCGATATCAAATGGCTTGGGTAGATGCTCCCTGGCACCTCTTTGATACGACTCTATGGTTGTATCCAAGTCAGAATACGCTGTCATAATGATGACAGCGACATCAGATGACTCTCTAGTAATTTCGTCTAGAAAGTCAAGACCATTCATTCCTTGCATCCGGATATCGGTTATCACGACTTGCGGGTGCTCTTTGTAGAATTCATCTAATGCTGAATCCGCATCGTAGAAAGACCTGGAATCGATTCGCTCCTTTTTGAGTGCTTGGGCCAACACCCAACGAATTGATTCGTCGTCGTCCACTATCCAAACGGGTTCGACCGATTTTTTCATTTTTTCTCGCCACCGTTATACAAATAACTTCCGGTTTCGCTATAGAACTTCAAGAAAACAGAAAAACAGGTATGCCCAGGAATACTTTTGCAACTTACTGTTCCGCCGTGTCGAGTTATGATTTGATGCACAATTGATAGCCCTAGTCCCTCATTCAGTGCTTTACTGGAAATCATCGGATGAAATATTTTGTCGAGAATATCTTTTGGGACACCTGGCCCATTGTCTACTACATCGATTCTAGAGACACTCTGATAACGAATTTTACCGATGTGAACATTGCGTTGAACTCGGGTTCGAACTGTCACTTTCCCTGAACTTCCAATTACTTCAATCGCATTTTGGAAGATGTTCACAAAAACTTGAACAAGTTGTTCGAAGTCACCTTGAATTGTCGGTAAACTTGGATCGTAATCCCGAATGAATTGATTGTCATCAAGCCCTTCAGCCAGAACTAGCATTCGAACGTACTCCAAAACTTCGTGAATGTTGACTTTTTTCAAAAGTGTCGGCACTTGTGGTCCCATCATATTGTCAACGAGACCACACAAGCGGTCAGTTTCTTTAACAATGATCCGTGTGTATTCCTTCAAATCCGGATGCGGGTCAAGTTCACGTTCTAGTAGTTGAGCAGCCCCTCGAATACCTCCTAACGGGTTTTTGATTTCGTGAGCAACAGTTCGGACAACAGCTGAATTTGCGTTTTGACTCGCTTCCATCGTGTTTTTCTTAACGTTACTGACAACTGTATCGACTTCGTTGAATTCTAAAATTAAATATTTTGAATTTCGAAATGACATCGGAGTCAGTATGCAATCCACAAGTTTTGTTCGATGCTGTGCATCAATGAATTCAGCTTGACGAATTGTCGTAGATTGATTGGACAATAGGCTTTGTTCCAATAGCCTAGGGCTATCTGGATCTTTAAGGAAACTGAAGATACTTTGACCAATCGCCAAATTTATTCCGGTGTCTAGCAGTTCTTGAGCAGACGGATTGATCAGTATGACTTGATACGCGTCATCACAGATGATGATAGCCGTACCGAGCTTGAATAGTGCATCGGAAGAATTTCGGATACTCCGAGCGATTTTTAGTTGTTCGGAAGAGTGAATATTTCGCACGTTTGCCCTAAACCTATGATTGACTACAGTGAAGGGAAGATGCGAAGTATGCTTTGTTCTAAAAAAATGAGCGTTTGAGGTTTGGTCTTCTTAGAAATATTCCCAAACCTCATCGCTCTACGAAGATCTACATTCAAGCAATTGGTTGGTTGAAATCACTCTTTAGTTTCAAGCTAGCTTTATCCACTATAGTACATTTCAAATTCTAGCGGATGAGTGCAAAGATGAATTGCATTCACGTCTTCGGTGTACATCTCGATGAATGAGTCGATCATGCCATCGGAGAATACACCTCCTGCGGTCAGAAATTCTCGATCGTTCTCTAATGCATCGAGTGCTTCATCTAGTGAACTGGAAACATGCGGAATGGATTTTTCTTCTTCAGTAGAAATTTCATACAGATCAATTTCTACTGGTGGTCCGGGATCAATCTGGTTTTTGATGCCGTCTAGACCAGCCATTAACATCGCAGAAAAAGCCAAATAAGGATTTGCCAATGGGTCCGGAAATCGAACTTCAATACGACGCCCTTCGGCAGGTGAGTACGGAATTCGAACGGAAGCCGATCGATTACATGCTGAGTACTGCAACAATACGGGTGCTTCAAACCCAGGAACAAGTCGCTTGTAACTGTTTGTTGATGGATTGGTAAACGCATTTAGAGCTTTTGCATGCTTAAAAATACCACCGATGTACCACAAGGCTTCCTGACTTAGGCCGCATTGCATATCACCAGGGAACAACGATTTACCGTCCTTTGCCAAAGATTGGTGAACGTGCATACCTGAGCCATTATCCCCTACAAGTGGTTTCGGCATAAAGGTCGCAGTCATACCATGTGCTGCAGCGATATTCTTGACACAATATTTGTAAAGTTGAGTCCGGTCCGCCATATTCACGAGAGTGTTGTAGCGGACACCTATTTCCGCTTGTCCACCAGTTGCGACTTCATGGTGATGTTTTTCGACTTCCAAACCCATATCGATCATAGCTGAGCACATTGCGGCTCTCAAATCTGTCTGCGAATCAATCGGTGATACCGGGATATAACCACCCTTGACCCCTGGTCGATGTCCTAAATTTGGGCCTTCCTCGAAGCTGTTTCCGCTACTCCAAGATCCTTCGTAGGAACTAATTTCATAGAAACACTTCTGCATTTGAGTGTCCCAACGTACTCCATCAAAGATAAAAAATTCCGGTTCAGGACCAAAGTAGGCTGTGTCAGCAATACCAGTTTCCAACAGATAAAGTTCTGCTTTTTGGGCAATACTACGAGGGTCTTTGTGGTACCACTCATCTTCAATCGGATTAAAAATACTGCAGCGAACGATTAAGGTTGATTCTTGTGCAAATGGATCCATCACACATGCAGTTGAATCCATTCTCATCGACATATCAGATGCGTTAATCGGCTGCCAACCTTCAATCGAGGACCCATCGAACATGATGTCCTCTTCGAACATCCCTTCGTTAAACGCACTAATTGGAACCCCGAGCTGCTGTACTTTTCCTCGGGTATCCGTGAATCGCAAGCTAACAAACTTTACGTCATTGTCCTCGATCATTTTCATTACATTTTCAACCGACATTTATTTTTCTCCTCCATAAAAAATATTCGAAATTGGATAACTAACTAGTAGCAAGATTTATGCCAACAAAAACGGATAAATTATGACAAAAATTTTGAACAAATTCACAATTATAGTGAAACGTATATAGTGTCATGCACCATAAATGCGCACAATAATATAGAATCGGCTTAGATGGTGACGTAGGTGTGCTCTTTGTTGAAGTCGCCGCTTGATCAATCTTCCAGTATGCACTACTTTGGGAAGTAGCTCGGCAGCGAAATTTGAAGCAGCGGAGTCTAGCCTCTAGCCCGAATCAGAGCGAATTTGTAATTGAATGATGGTTTCTTCGTTGCGAGATTTGGTCGCTATAACTTTGTGCCCGTGAATGCGGCACCAAGCTGGAATATCGACAAGAGCACCTGGGTCAGTAAAAATGACTTCCAAAAGTTGGCCATCAGAAAGTTTCGATACCTGTTCCTGAGTCCGGATTACAGGCATAGGACAGAGTAGGTTTCGTGCATCCAAAACTTGCATCTAGACATACCAAGGCGATGGAATTTCGGCAGGTTTCATCGGTGATACAGTCAGCATTTTTTCTAAGCCATCACTATGTCTATAGCGAACGTTCACTTGATCTGCATATTTTGAGCTGCTATAGCGAGCGACGAGGCGTGCTGCAGTTTCGAGCTCTTCCGAAGGGATCTCCCCGTCGACGATAGATGTTGGGCCAGAATGACTCGTTATCACAAAGTGCGCAAATTTTGAGCGATAGCCGTTCAAGTACTGTGTTTCTCCAGCATCTCTAGCGATAATCAATTTCCAATTCTTACTGGGTCTGAGGTGTCGCCCGACTTTCAAAAGCATAATGTCATCTAGTTCGTAATTTCGATCGGATTTATGGTTCCAAAAATCTTGTAATTTGCGAGAATAAGCTTTGTCTGTCAGAAAACAGCAGCCACCTGCAGGTTGGGCGTAATCGGAAATCTCAAATTCAGCTGCAAGCTGAATCTGTTTACGGCGCCCACGACCACTAATGTCGTAGAGTTGATTTCGGTCAACCCAGCCGGCTCGTTCGGGTAATGTGGGTGGTAACAATTTTGCGCTCAATGGACGTAGCAGCCGGTCAAATGCGCCAGACTCTCGAGCGACTACCGGGAAATTTTTTTTCAACTGCGATTTAGGTCTTTGACCAATAACTTCTCCGGTAAGGATAAAATCGAAATTGTTGGCTTCCATCCACTCTCTGGCTTTCGTAACCATAAATCCCTTGCAATCAAGACATGGATTGAGATTCGCACCATATCCATGCGTGGGATTGAGAACAACGTCTTTATACGAATCAATCACTTCGACAATGTGAAGTTTAATCCCGATCTGTTCAGCAGCCCACAACGCATTGTTTCTTTTTGCTTTGTTTTTGTGTCGGTTACGAATCGAGTGGGTGTGACCTTCCACACAGAATCCAGTGAAGATATTGAGTCCTTCTACATGAATACCTTGCTCGAGCAAAATTCTCGCGGCAAGCATAGAATCGAGGCCACCAGAAATTAGTGCGATTGCCTTCCGTTTGATCGTCATATTGTTTTTGGGCAGGTCAAATGTTTAAGCGAATTATTGTACTGAAAATTCGTACTTTAGTAATAGACAAGCTCGGCCAGCAACAACGCAGTTGAGATTTGACTGTCGCCATGAGTTTGGATTATTCCGGTGAGCCTTACTGAGTCGAATAGGTGGTATGCCACACAAAAAATCAGCCATCTGGTTAAACAATAGCGGTTTAGTTATTGTATTCTAAAACGCTGATTTTATTAATTAATTTAAACTATTGTTAGACCAAAAACAATCTCTGAGGACAATCCATTTAATTTTTTGACTGTGGACATGTTTACCTAATCCCAAGTAAGATCAATCAGCTTTCAGAATGAAGTACAAGTTTGTCTGAAAATATTCAATTTAACTAGTCACAGTTTTCGTTCGAAATGCCATCTGGAAACGAAAGACTTACCCGTCGAAGCGGGAAAATCTCGAGAATCAGTCCAAGCTCGACCCAGCGGAAGATGTCGAATTGAACCTTTTTTGCGACTCAGACTCCTCAAATACAAAGCACCTACATTCATACTAACGCGAAATAAGCGCGGGTGTTGGGATAAAAAGGTCCAGACTTTCAAACCAAGCCGGGACTTCCAGTCCACCAAACCTCGCTCAAACATTTGATTGCGAAGAGATCGTAACAGCCTTGGTAGGGGAATTTTCACCGGACAAACTTCTTCACAACGCCCATTTAAAGTACAGGCGTTGGGTAAGTTCGCAGCATTTTTCAAACCGACCAACAACGGCGTCCAAACCGATCCCATTGGTCCGGGATAGACCCAACCGTAGGCATGTCCTCCAACCGACTGATAAACTGGACAGTGATTCATGCACGCACCACAGCGAATACATCGCAGCATTTCCCAAAATTCGCCTTCAAGCATTTTGGAACGACCGTTGTCTAGAATGACTACATGGTACTCTTCCGGACCATCTATATCTTTGAGTCTGGAGGGACCGCTGTAAATACTGGTATAAGCAGACATTTCCTGACCGGTCGCACTTCGAGCCAATAGCCGCAGAAAAACTGATAAGTCCTCATAAGTTGGAATGATCTTTTCAATTGAAGCGGTAATAATGTGTACTTTGGGCAGAGTACTAGTTAAATCTCCATTACCTTCGTTCGTGACAAGAACAGATGAACCGGAATCTGCCACCAAAAAATTCGCACCTGTGATTCCAACATCGGCTCGCACAAACTGATCGCGTAGTACTGTTCGAGCTTCATTTACAATCGTTGCGACTTCTTTCACTCTCTCAGTCATTCCATGTTTCGCATGGTGTTGGTAGAACAGTTCCGTTATCTGACTTCGAGTTTTATGGATAGCTGGAGCGATAATGTGACTTGGTCGTTCCTGCGCGAGTTGAATGATGTATTCACCAAGATCAGTTTCTACCACATGCATTCCGAGTTGTTCTAGCGCTTGGTTTAAATCCATCTCTTCACCGATCATGGATTTACCTTTTGCGACATATTTCGCACCAGCGTCGGTACAAATTTCTTGAATGATCTTGACTCCCTGTTCTGGAGTGCTTGCCCAGTGAACTTTTCCTCCAGCTTGAGTCACGCTGTTTTCATACTGATTGAGATATTGATCGAGATGTGCAAGAACATGGTTTTTGATAGCAACTGCTCGATTTCGCAGCTTTTCAAATTCATCCAAGTCGTCAACGGCAAGTTGACGTTTGTCAACAAATCCCGTACGGGATCTCATTAAAGCAGACTGAAGCTCTTCATTTAGCAGAGCGGTCTTGGCACTAGTTTTAAATTGTTGTGAGGATACTTCCATAGAAACGATTTCTATTTAGCTTGCCCGATTCCAGCTACATCTCCACTTCCTGCTAGCACTTCAGCGACATGGAGTACACGAACATCGCTGCCTCGACGGTGAAGTAAGCCCGCAATGTTCATCAGACAACCCAAATCACCTCCTAACAGTGTTTTTGCCTTGGTCTGTTCAATGTTATGAACTTTTTCTTCCGCGATGCGAACCGAAATTTCAGGATACTTAACGCAGAAAGTTCCACCGAATCCACAACAAGCTGAGGATTCGGTGGATTCAGTCAGATTAGTCCCTTTGACTCCAGCGAGCAAAGTTCTAGGTTCTCGATATATACCCAATTCACGATACCCAGAACAGGAGTCGTGATAGGTGCAACTAGATTGAAACTCTGTTTCGCTCTCGAAATTAGCAACTTGAGTTAAAAATTGAGTCAGTTCAAAGGTTCGCTCAGCAATCTTCTTTGCTCTACTGAGTTGAGTCGAGTCTTGCTCGAACACTTCAGGAAAATGCAAAATTACAGTTGCTGCGCAGGAACCAGAGGGAACGACAACGTAGTGATAAGGTTCGAATACGTTTAAAAACCGCCTAGCGAGTTTTCTAGTGCTATCAAGATCACCACTATTAAATAGTGGTTGACCACAACAGGTTTGTGATTTCGGGACCTCGACCTTAAACCCGGCCTTTTCAATCAATTCAGCAGCAGCAAAACCGATTTCCGGTCGAATTAAATCAACGAGGCAGGTAGCAAATAAACCAACTTTAATTACGGGATTTTTGGACTTGACCACAATTGCCGATCAATAGCAATGAATTGGTGATCTAGTTTAGCAATTTAGATGGCAACCACAATGCGATCTGTGGGAATGCCATAACCAAACCAAGACCTATGACCTGAAGGAGTACAAACGGTACGATTCCTCGGTAGATTTGTTGGATTTTGACTTCAGGGGGCGCGACGCCCTTCATATAAAAGAGTGCAAAACCAAAGGGTGGTGTCAAGAAACTCGTCTGCAAGTTAACTGCAACCAAAATTGCGAACCAATAGACTAAATCAATTTTTGGAACATGATCACCGAAATCCAAAAGCTCGATAATTGGTGCAAACACTGGCAATACGATGAGTGTGATCTCAATCCAATCGAAGAAGAAGCCCAAAATGAACACGATCGTCATAAGTATAAAAAGAACACCCCATGGACCGAAGCCAGTACTCTCGACGAAATCAATGACAATGTCATCTCCACCAAGTGAGCGAAAAACGTAGGAAAAAGCTGTTGCCCCAATGAAGATAAAAAACAACATTGCACCAGTGAGAGCGGAACGTTCAACGACCGCTCGCATAGTCTTCCAGTTTAGTCTACGATTAATCACCGCTAGTAAAATTGCACCTGCTGCTCCTACACCGGAAGCTTCAGTCGGCGAAGCGAAACCGAGGACGATTGAACCGAGCACCAAAACGATCAAAAACACGGGTGGCACTAAGCCTCGTAGAATCATCATCCAGAAATCTTTTCTGGTTTGCGGGCCAAGTTCAGCCGGTAGCGGTGGTGCAATTTCAGGTTTGAGCGATGTAATTGTGAGGATATAGATTGAGTAGATTCCTGCTAACAAGAACCCCGGGAATACTGCCGCAACAAATAAATTACCCACCGATCTTCCGAGTAGGTCTGCCATGATAACAAGCATAATGCTAGGCGGTATTAAAATTCCGAGTGTTCCCGAAGCGGCGATAGTACCCGTAGCAAGAGAAGTATTGTATTGTCGCTGCATCATGACAGGTAAAGCCATAAGAGTCATCATGACGACTGATGCACCGATAATGCCAGTGGTCGCAGCCATGATGGTACCCATCGCTGTAACAGCTAGAGCTAATCCGCCCGGCACACGCCGCAGCAACACTTGTAGGCAATACAGTAAGTCGCGCGCGACACCACTTTTTTCCAGCATCGTTCCCATAAATATGAACATTGGAATTGCGACCAAAACAAGATTGTCTGCAATTCCGGACCAAATTCTTCCTACGATGTTGAAGAACTCGATGGGCGCGAAAACATCGAGATAAACACCTAAAAATCCAAAACCTAGACCTATACCCCCTAAAACTGCTGCTACTGGATATCCTGTAAATAACAAAATCGCCAGAACGAGAAACATAAACAAAGGCAAATAATCGATGAAAATATCTAACATGATTCTTTCTACTGTTTAGACCCAAAAAAATCAGTAAATTCTGGTTGGTCCAAGGGAAGTGTTGCTAGGTATTCTCGCTCTTCAATTAATTTTCTGAATTCCGGTGGAGCGAATAATAGCATGAATTTTCGAAATGCCACGACGACTGCGCTAAGTAGCAAGATCAAAAAACCAAATGGTAAAGCCGCTTTGATTATCCAGCGGTAAGGAAGACCCGTCGCCGATTCTGACATCTCATTTTGAAGAAATGAACGGTGCCACCAGTCTACCCCGAAAAAGATAATAATTAACGCGTACGGAATCAAAAACACCAAACATCCAATGAGTTCGATCCATAACTGGGTACGTTTGTTTAGTCGTTCTCGAACAAGATCAATTCGAACATGAGTGTTTCTGATGTAACCGAATCCAAGACACGACAAAAATAGCACTGCGTGGAAATGCCATTCAAGATCTTGAAGTTTAGTAGAACCAAGAACAAAAAATCGATGAGTGACTACATCGAAAACAATCACGAAAATCAGTCCGATTGACACCCACGCGGCCGCTTGACCGATACGTACGATCCACTGTTCCAGGAATTCATCGATTCGTAGTAAGGTTCTCATAAGGACGGAGGTTGCTAGTTTCGAGTTAAATTGAACGAATAAACAAAGCCGAAGGTAACTTACCCTCGGCTTTGTTTTACCAGCTTTGTTTTTCTGAATTATAGATATCCAAGATCTCGCCAAATTTTGTACTCTTCACGAAATGAGGTGTAATGATCCCATACTCGTTTGAAATCTGGATTTGCGGCACTTTCTTCGTCCACGACTTCAAGCCATGCGGCTTCTAGTGCATCGAGTATGTCTTGTGGCCAACGATGAATGGTAACACCTTTTTCTTGAAGTTCTTTGAGTGCGGCAGATTGAATGGCTTCTCCTTCTAGCAACCCATATCGAAAGTTGTCACCGCAGGAAAGTTCAAACATAGCCTGCTGACTTTCCGTTAGATTTTCCCATTTTTCTTTATTCACAAGAACTTCAAACAGGGTGGATTGTTGATGCCAGCCAGGGAAATAGTAATGCTTTGCGATTTGATAGAATCCAAGATTCAAATCAATTGCTGGCATTGAATATTCAGTTGCGTCGATTCTACCGCGTTCAAGAGACGCATAAATATCTCCACCTGGTATAAGTTGGGTGGAGACTCCCATCTTTTCCATAACTTTAGCGCCTAATCCAAAGAAACGCATTTTCAGACCTTTGAGGTCGTCAAGCGATTTAATTTCGTTTCTAAACCAACCTGATGCTTCAGGTGCAATCACTCCACAAATCAGTGAATAAAGACCATGCTGATCGTAGATTTCGTTCATCAGATCTTGCCCTCCCCCGAAATACATCCAGGCACCATATTCGGCGGCTTGTGGCCCGAAAGGAACAGCGGCAAACATTGCTAGCGCGGAGTTTTTACCATACCAATAGCCGGGTGTTGACCAGCAGGCATCGACGGACCCTGCTGCGACTGCATCAAAACACTCACGTGGGGGCACTAGCGCTCCGGGCTCAAAGTACTTGAGTTCGATTTGACCATCGGATACACGCTCTAAAGTCTCAGTTACATGCACTCCGAGAGTACCCAACTGAGTCAGACTTTTCGGAAACCAGCTCGCCATTTTCCACCGAACTTTGTCGGCAGACACAGGTGCTGAAGCCAATCCCGCGAAAGCGAAAGAAAGAGCAACCAGTGCTGCTACTAATTTACGCGATTTCATAATTAATTTCTCTCCCAGAAAACTTTCTACATAGATATTCGTAAACAATATCGTTAATGTTTAAAAAAAATAATTTATCTTACATTATTGTAATGTTTTCAAGTAAATTTCTTTCAATTGATACTTCTTTTTGATCATTACCCAATAATCTTCCGTTGATTTTCAAGCAAACTAACAATATTTATCAATTTTGCTTTCAACTCGATACAGTAGTGATGGATTAGGGGCAGTTTGAAAATATGGTTGAATTAAGCTACCTGGAGAAACGAATAGAACGATACGAACCGTTCGTGGTAAGTCCAATTCAGAGTCGCCAAGCTGCAGTAAGTTTGATAATGAAAGAGAGCCAAGAAGGTCCAAACATACTTTTTATTGAGCGCGCGAAACGACGGGGAGATCCATGGTCTGGTCAAATGGCTTTTCCCGGAGGTAAAAAAGACCAAAGCGATAAAAGTATTTGTGCCACAGCTCGGCGCGAAACCCTAGAAGAAATTGGTGTCGAGCTGTTATCTAGTCGGTATATCGGGCGAATAGATGACCTTATTGCACCTCCAACAAGCCCAGCCAGCGGTCTTGTTGTTTCGTGCCTTGTATTTTCCATCGCTGGAGAGTTTGAAATCAAACCCAACCTCGAAGTGCACGATACGATTTGGATTCCGATTAGCTTCTTAATAAACAGAGACAATTTTCTACCTACTTTCCAACCTGAAAATTATGCAGGAACGTTTCCCGGTATTCGTGTAGCAGCCAATGATTCTCGAGTAATTTGGGGACTAACATACCGTTTTTTACATAGCTTTTTTGAAGTCTGTAGATTAAGCAAAAATTTTTAAGTAATGTAATTCCTCGATCAACTCATCGAGTTTCCTGCTTAAATTTGACGCGATAAGCTAGGGCAGTTTCGAACGAACTGCCGTTTATTTAAGTGAAATTCGTCATCGTTCAATTACTGTAAAATATGAAATAGTTCAATTCAATTTGCGTTTCAGAAGGTCAATGAAGTGAGTAAGCAACCCGTTTTAGATCAGTTCTCGCGTCCTATTCGAGATTTGCGAGTGTCCATAACGGATCGTTGTAATTTTCGATGCGTGTATTGCATGCCCAAGGAATTTTTCGGTTCCAATCATTCATTTTTACATCGCAAAGAACTGCTTAGCTTCGAGGAAATTGAACAAGTGGCTCGCGCCTTTGTGGCAAATGGCGTAAAGAAAATCAGGCTTACTGGCGGTGAACCTATGATTCGCCGCAATTTGCCGGAGTTGATCTCCGCTATCTCTAGAATTCCAGGTGTTCAAGACTTGAGCATGACAACCAATGCGTCACTATTGACACTTGCTGCTGCTCGTACTCTACGAGAAGCAGGTCTACGAAGAATCACCATCAGTCTCGATGCGATTGACAACGAAATTTTTCATTCAATTAATGACGTAAGGTTTCCGGTAGAGCGAGTCTTGGCAGGTATCGATAACGCAAGTAATGCCGGTATGTCACCGATTAAGGTGAATATGGTGGTCGCTCGCGGTATGAATGAAAACGAAATATTGCCTATGGTTGAACAGTTTCGGGGAACAGACGTGATTTTGCGGTTTATCGAGTTTATGGATGTCGGTAATACCAACGACTGGCAGCTGGATAAGGTGATTTCTGCTAAAGAAATTTTATCCGTGATTGATCATGAGTATCCCCTGGAAGCCATCTCACCGACGTATCGTGGTGAGGTTGCGAAACGTTGGAGATATAAAGATGGTAAAGGCGAAATCGGTGTCATTACCTCGGTGACACAACCATTCTGCGGAACATGTAACCGAGCGCGCCTAACTGCAGAAGGCAAAATATTTACATGTTTATTTGCAACCAGTGGTTTTGATCTTCGAGAACACATTAGAAACGGCGCTGACGTCGAAGCTCTAACAATTCTGATTCGAAAAATTTGGTCCAATCGATCTGATCGCTATTCTGAGCTAAGATCTAAAATTTCTACAGACACCAGAAAGGTAGAAATGTCGTACGTTGGAGGGTGATCCAATCTACTTGATGGATCCCTTATTCCCGTAATTGCTAGCGGCAAATGGTTCTGCATTTATTTCTTGATGAGGTGTTCTAGTAACCTAGGCATCAACTCCACTAAATTGCAAGGTCGGCTACGATAATCCAATTGATGTTTGATCAGCATATCCCAGGCATCTGCACAGGCACCGGCTGAACCGGGCAAACAAAAAATATATGTCGCGTTTGCAACCCCTGCAAATGCCCTAGATTGCAATGTTGAAGTTGCAATTTTGTCGTAGGACAAAACTCGAAACATTTCACCGAACCCAACAATCTCTTTATCGAGCAGTGGTCGAATTGCCTCTGGAGTACCATCTCTTCCAGTAACTCCAGTACCTCCAGTCGTTAGAATGACTTGAATAGCGGAATTTACAATCCATTTGCACACGGTTGCACGAACCTTGTGAATATCGTCCGGAACAATTTCTCGATCTACACAATTGTGTCCAGCTTTCTTAACTCGTCCGGCAAGTAAAGCTCCAGACTTGTCATTTTCTTTGGTTCTCGAATCCGAAATGGTCAAAATAGCAATCGAAACTGGAACAAAGTCTCGCGAAAGGTCTTTCTTTGTCACATTTTCTCCCACAATCTGTGATTAATTGAACTTGGAGCTCTTTATTTTAGTTGATTGGATAACTTTGCCAAAATTCTGTCATTTTCCACCTGAAAAAACATGTTAATTTGACACGCAATTTCCCTTCATCAATGCAGCTCACCAGCATCAAGTCTTGTTTGATGTAATCATTGTGTTTGAGCAAACAGAGTAATAGACCCTGTGTCGCATTCTAAGTGGGTGTGATACACCACATTACGCAACAATACTTTTCACCATTTCAGATCAAAGCTTGTTGGTCTTTTCTGCCCGATGTACGGTGTCCTTCGAATTCTCATAGACGAACAATTTGAGTGATATATTCTTTAATAATCAAGCAAATAATTCGCTTGAAAATTGTTGCATTATTCATGATCAAATAATGCTGAATCATAATAATATCAAATAATTATATGATGATTACATAAGCTATCGAGAAGCGAAAAACTATAATTTCAAATCAAGAATAAACAGCAAAATCGATATTCGTAATCATCATGATTCTAATCAAAACAGAAGGAGAGTTAACAATGGCTACACCTCATATAGCACAAACCGAACCTTATGAAGTAAATCTAAAAGAAGGTAACTACTACTGGTGTCGATGTGGTCTTTCAAAAAAGCAACCCTATTGCGACGGCTCGCACCAGGTAACTGAATTCGAACCGATGAAAGTTGAAATTAAACGACCAGGAAAATATTGGTTCTGTGGTTGTAAGCATACGAATAAACAGCCGTTCTGTGACGGATCTCATAACCAACTGTAGTGGAAAAGCGTAGCTTTCAACGACCGCGAAGACTTTCCCTATAGCTGAAATGATACAAATCGATAGCAAAAATCGATTTCAGCGTTTAGCAATAACGCCTGGGGATCCCGCGGGGATTGGACCAGATATTGCGGTCATGCTTCCAACAACCCAGCTGAAAGAAAAAATCATTATGATTGCTGATCGCAATATCCTTCGTCAACGCGCTCGGGATTTGGAGCAAGAGTTTTCTTTCACCGATTACAGTGAGAATAGCACCACAAATTCAGGTATTGAAATCCTACATGTGCAGTGTGATTACCCCGTGAATGCAGGAAAGTCCGATCCAAGGCACGCGAGATATGTCCTGGAAACTCTAAAACGGGCAGTACAAGGTTGTCTCACTGGTGAATTTGACGCTTTGATTACAGGACCAGTGAACAAAGAGACCGTTAGAAGATCCGGAATCGAATTTTCAGGTCATACGGAATTTCTTGCGCAACAAACACAGGCCAATCGTCCTGTGATGTTGTTGACGGATGAGAGTCTTCGCGTCGCATTGGTGACTACCCATTTGCCACTTACTGACGTGCCTGCGGCGATCAGTCAAGAAAAGATTGTTGAAGTTGCTCGGATCCTCGACCATGATTTAAAGAAGCGATTTCACCTACGATCGCCTCGAATCGCAGTCTGCGGTCTTAATCCACATGCAGGTGAAGGAGGAACTTTGGGTAGTGAAGAACTGGCGCAAATCATTCCAGCCATCGAAATTTTACGCAACGAAGGTGTTGGTGTATCGGGGCCATATCCAGCAGATACGATATTCACAAAAAGCAAGCTTGAAAATTTTGACGTGGTGCTCGCAATGTACCATGATCAAGGACTGCCCGTCATTAAGCACAGTGCATTCGGAGAAGTTGTCAATGTCACACTAGGCCTCCCCATAGTTCGTACTTCTGTTGATCATGGAACGGCCTATGACATTGCGGGTACGGGTAAAGCGGACATTCGAAGTATGCTCAGTGCAATTTCCCTGGCCAAAAGGCTCTGTTAGCGCGAAAGCCGCAAATGGTCACGTCGAAACGAAGAAAACGACTTGGTCAGCATTTCTTAATTGATGCTCAAGTAATCGACGAAATCATTGAGTTTATTGACCCCAAAGTCGATCAGACGATTGTCGAAATTGGCCCTGGTCATGGTGCATTAACGAATCGACTGGCTCATAGCGCGAGCAAACTGTTTGCGATTGAAACCGACCCTGAACTTGCCTCGAAGTTACAGAGTTCATTGAGTCTACTGTCTGTATCTGTGATTCATGGCGACGCACTTGAATTCGATTACGATACACTGCAATCCAATGGTGCTAAATTTCGAATTGTCGGCAATTTACCGTACTCCATCTCGACCCAGCTGATTATAAATTTCGCAGCTTACGTCGAGTGTATCCACGATATGTGCTTTATGGTGCAAAAGGAAGTGGCTGACCGACTTGTAGCTTCGCCCGGCTGTCGAAACTATGGGCGACTTACCGTCAACGTTTCTAAAACTTTCGATATTGAAACAGTGTTTAATATACCGCCAGAGGCGTTTCTTCCGCCACCGACGGTACAGTCAGCAATAATTTATTTCCAACCAAAAGATAAGATAATATCTGATGAAAAAACCGTCCAAGTGTTTACTCAAATTGTACGCTTGGCGTTTGGAAAACGAAGAAAGACGTTAAAAAACTCACTTGCCGGTATCGTAAGTACGGATGTTTTTCGCGAATGTGGCATCGACGAGTCACTAAGAGCACAGAATTTGAGTGTAGATCAATTTATGCGACTGGCAACAACTACACTTCTTCACTATCCCCACAAATTTAAAAAATTACAATAGGCTGTATTCGTAGAATGCTACGTTCATCGCTGATTATCCTAGCTGTTGTCTGGCTCTCAGCGTTTCAATTTGCCCAAGCCGGCAAATTTGACTGTAGCGTTGTTTATGACGAGTTTGATCAACTGATGATGGCCAATTTCTTGTCTCATCCTTACCGCTACGTAGACACTTTGAATGGAAAGATAACCCGAAGAGAATTTTTAAATCAACAATTGGGTAAATTTAAACTTCGCAAAGAACGAACAAACGCGGGGATTGGCACTTTCAAAACAAACACAAACCTACATGGGAAAATGATTTTTTTTTGGCAAGACAATGTTTGGGAAGAACGTACCCCCTTTGTCATCGATGAATTGATCATTTTTGGCCGTGTTGAAGATGGATATGCACCCATACGAAGCAATGCGATTTATTTGACACCAGGAATGGGAGTTGACTTGGATACTTCCGCAGTGGTGGCAGTGGATGACGAAACCGCAGATATCATTTATGAGCAAGAAGGAATTGAATATTTCGTTCAATCTGTTTTGCCCGCAACGGTAATTTTCCCGGTGGAGTCTATGTGTTCGGGAAAGGTAGAGTCCGCTGAGGCGATCGAGTTGGAGCCTGAGGTAGCTGAACAGACCACACCGAATGCCGAATAGCTGGCACTCGATCGCGTTACACAGTACGAATCGATATAGAGCGTCTAAGCGCTAGGTTCTTTCGGATATGATGAGCTAATTTCTGGCATCGTCTTTTTGATCCAATTTTCAGCAATTTTGTTCATATCCCTCGTTTTGATACCTGCTGGAAAAATCGGTTTTCCAATTCGAACGCAAATTTCACCAGGTCGTTTACGAAATTCCCGTCGTCTCCAGTAATCACCTGAATTCAGTGCAACAGGAACCAATGGCACATTGGCTCGCTTCGCTAACGACGAAGCACTAGAATAGAACGTGCCATGTTCGCCAGGTGCAGTTCTGGTGCCTTCTGGAAAGACGACGACCCATCGCCCTTCATTTAACACGTCCTTGCCTTGTTTAATGACATCTTTCAAAGCTTTGAATGATTCGGAACGGTCAATCTTGATCGGCCCACTGGCAGCCAGTCCCCATCCGAAAAAAGGGATATACAAAAGCGAGCGCTTTAGAACATAGGATAAAGGGGGAAAAATGGTCTGAAACGCAATTGTTTCCCAAGCAGACTGATGTTTGGCAAAAATTACGCTTGGTTGCTCAGGCAAGTTTTCGAGTCCTTCTACTCGATGATGAAGGCCACACAAGTTTTTCAAGAGCCAAATACAAGTGTGCGCCCAGATTCCGATCACTCGACTACGAAATTTTGGTTCGCAAAAATAGACTGAAACCGCCACAGGCCAAAAAATAAGTGTCAGCAGAACCATTGCCGCGAAGAATATCGCTGACTGAATGAATCCAATCACAGCTGTTGCTTTCGATTGTGACAAGGGTTTAACTTCAAACCGTGAAGGGCTTAATCATTAAACGCAGAGACACGTAATGTCCCATCTACCATCTTTCCTTTTCTCTCCAAAATGATGTTCATTTTCTTCCAAAATGCTTCATTCAAATTGAAATTAGAGGCAATTGAAGTGCCAATTAATAAAATGAGTAGATCAGCGCATTCTTCTGCTAGTTGCTCCTTTCCTTTGCCTTTGGTCACTGCAGCTGAAATTTCACCAAGTTCTTCACACATCAGCGCAATTCGAAAGCGCATTTCATGACCTCCGGTATTTTGGAAATCATGTTTAAGATGAAAGGCTTGAACAGCCTCTAGCATTCGTTGATAGGAGTCTTGATTTATTGGGTAACCACGCCTGTTCACAGTTTGGAAAGGTCAGCGACTTCTCGAAATAATCGACTTACAAAACCAACAAGAGCAATTCGATTTCGCCGAATTTTCTTGTCTTTGTGCATCACCATCACAGTATAAAAAAATTCGTCAATTGGGTCACTTAAAATTGCTAGCTCACGCAAAATTTCTGAGTGATCACCTGCCCGAACGAGTGGCCGAACTTTTTTGCTCAACCCCAACGCTAGTTCAAACAATCGTTGTTCTGCGGTTTCAGACAACAATTCGACTTTAACTTGCACACCGATGGGAACTGGATTTCGCCGCAAAATATTGTTGATCCGCTTATTCGCAGCGATTAAATCACTACATTCTTCAAGGCTGCGGAATTGCCTGACAGCTTCAATACGCTGATCAAACTCAAGAGGTCTAGAAGGCTGCAATTCATATACAGCATTGAATTCATCAGCTCCGTAGCCTTTGTCTAGATAGTAGGAACGTAATCTTTCTAAAATAAACTCAAATACTTGATCGACAGTCAAGTCATCCGGCTCAACTCCGTATTCTCCATTTACGGATCGTTTGTGCCGCGCGTAAATATCAGCACTTTCAAACAGTAAAGCCTGTAAATCGAGATTGAGTTTGCACTCGATGATGATTCTCAAAACAGCAACTGCCATTCGCCGCATTGAAAATGGATCTCGGTCACCCCTTACTTTCTCACCGGCACTTATCAAACCAAGTATTGAATCGATACGATCTGCGATCGCAACGACCTGACCTATGCTTGATTGCGGTAAATCATCGTTAGCGTACCGAGGCATATAGTGTTCTTCGATGGCAATTGTCACTTCTGGTGGCAGGTTTTGACTGTCCGCGTAATATCGCCCCATGATTCCTTGTAAATCCGGAAACTCGCCAACCATTTCTGAAACAAGATCAGCCTTAAGTAGGGAAGCTGCTTTTTCGACTTTATTTTCGTCAGCTTTTAGCTTCTGTCCGATATAGCGAGACAAATACACTACTCGAACTGTCTTTTCGTATGCGGATCCTAGTTTGTTGTGGAAAACGAGGTGCCTTAACTTCGGCAGCTTTTCTTCCAAGGAGCTAAGGTGATCCTGTTGCCAAAAAAAGTTTGCATCAGACAACCTAGCGCGCAATACTCGCTCATTTCCTTGCACAATACCTTGTACTTGTTCCTGATTTTTGGGTTCGATGTTTGCGACTCCGATGAATATCGGCATCAATGAACCATTTCGGTCAAAAACTGGAAAATACTTCTGATGAGTACGCATTGATGAAATGAGTACTTCCGGTGGCAATTGTAGATATGTAGAATCGAAGCGACCAAAAAAGGTATGTGGCCATTCAACTAGATTCGTTACTAGTTCTAGGAGATTTTTATCATCAAGTGCAATGCCACCTGTTTGGGACTCTAGCTCATGCATCTGATTTAGAATTGTGTCTTGCCTCTTTTGTGAGTCTACAATCACTTTGCACCGGGAATAAAGAATTTCGGCATAGCTATCGACATCGCGAATCTCGACAGTTGCAGGAAAGTGAAACCGGTGTCCTTTGGTATGAACATTCGAACGTACTCCAAACAGCTCACAATCGATCAATCGATTCCCGTGCAAAAGCAAAACCCAATGTAATGGTCGTACAAACTCGAAGTCGAAGTTTCCCCAACGCATCCGTTTGGGGATGGGTAGCTGTTGCATTGCATTTCGGATACAACTCGGAATAATTTTGTCTGCATTTTCACCTAGTTCTACATACTCCCATGCAACAAAGATCCCTTTTTTTGTTTCTATTTGCTGTAGTTCATCCACACTGATCCCACATGACCTTGCAAATCCAATGGCGGCTTTCGTAGGAATACCCTGTTCGTCGTACGCTCGCTGTAAAGGTGGGCCGCGGCGTACTCTTTTTACATCCTCTCGCCGTTGTTTGACTCGGTTAACAACTATTGCTATTCGACGCGGTGTCGCATACCACTTTGACTCCTGTTCCAACGAATCGATCAAGCCTGATTTGTTTAATTCAGATTTAAGGTTCCTTTCGAGCGTCGCTCCGAGTTTATTTATTGAGTTGGGAGGCAGTTCCTCTGTGCCCAACTCTAAAAGAAGGGATGCGCTTTCTACTGAATCGAGCGATTCGGACTCTATTTGTGCCGGTTTAGAATCAGTCGATTCGTAAGCTGACTTAGCAAGTAGAGGAAAGTTCATCGACTTGCGACTTTCAAAATAGCATTCAGCAACCATCCTCGCTAAATTTCTTACTCGTCCAATGTAACGTGCTCGTTCTGTAACACCAATTACGCGTCGCGCGTCAAGTAAATTAAACAGATGGGATGCATGTAAAACTTGTTCGTACGATGGTAACGGTAAATTGGCCTCGATTAGTTTTTTACATTGATCTTCACAACGGTTGAATTGAGAAAACAATGAGTCGGTGTCCGCTGTGTCAAAGTTGTAAGTGGACTGTTCACGTTCGTTTTGAAGATAAAGATCCCCGTAACAAACTTCGTTGTTCCAGCGTAAGTCAAAAACATTGTCGACACTTTGCAGATACATCGCAATGCGTTCCAACCCGTAGGTAATTTCACCCATGATCGGCCGGCACTCTAAACCTCCGACTTGTTGGAAGTACGTAAACTGAGTCACTTCCATTCCGTTAAGCCAAACTTCCCAGCCCAATCCCCAAGCTCCAAGCGTGGGAGATTCCCAATCGTCTTCAACGAATCGGATATCATCCTTAAGAGGATCGACACCAATCCTCCTCAATGAATCAATATATAGATCTTGAAAATTCGAGGGTGAGGGTTTTAAAACCACTTGATACTGAAAATAGTGCTGAAGTCGATTTGGATTTTCTCCGTAGCGGCCATCTGTTGGCCGTCGAGACGGCTGTACATAAGCGGATTTTGCGGGTTCGGGACCGATTGCAGCCAAAAAAGTTGCAGGATGAAATGTTCCTGCGCCCACTTCAATATCTAGTGGTTGAAGGATTACACACCCTTTTTCAGACCAATACTGATTGAGAGTAAAGATTAGTTGCTGGAAAGTCAAAGAAGATCGAATTGAAAGGGATACACATGTTTAGCTTTGCAGAATTATATCGATAAGAAATGAGTAGTAATCCTTGCCAAGTAGTTCTAATCAATTGTGAAAGTTTGATGACGTCAATCTTAAAAGTTTTTGAGGTTAATTTATGAACTTAGCGTATATAGTATTGTTTTATCGATGGGTTCAAATTCCAAATTAGCACTGATCTTGAAACAAATTAGTAAAAATTCGCCAAGACAGATGTTTAGGCATAGCGTTTTCTTTGTTCTCACAATATTAACTCTCAGCTGGACGATGCTGGTGTCTCATGCTTTAGCACAGTCGCCCACCGCAGTACACGGGCTTGCCATGCATGGTAAGCCAAAATATGGCCCCGATTTTACACACTTTGAATACGCTAACCCCAACGCGCCAAAAGGGGGTAGCCTGAGAATAGCAAGTTCAGGAACATTCGACAGTTTTCATCAATATATCGATAGAGGGATATCAGTTCCCACGCTTGCAACGGAAACACTGTTGGTCAGTAGTAGTGATGAAGCATTTTCACTGTATGGATTGATTGCCGAATCTATGGAAGTACCTGAGGATCGATCATGGATCATATTCAATTTACGTCCTCAAGCGCGGTGGCATGATGGAGAACCTATTACCGCTGAGGATGTAGTTTGGACATTCGAAACGTTGGTGTCTGAGGGTGCCAACTTTTTTCAAAATTACTACGAAAACGTAGCGAAGGTCGAAGAACTAAGTGAGTATCGAGTTAAGTTCACCTTTTCGGGTGGAAAAAACCAAGAGTTACCGTTAATTGTAGGTCAGATGCCGGTGCTCCCAAAGCATTACTGGGCTGATCGTGACTTCAAAAAGACTACATTGGAGCCGCCACTAGGTAGTGGGCCGTATCGAGTAAAGGAGTTTGAGCCAGGTCGCTATGTTGTTTATGAACGTGTAGAAGACTATTGGGGTGCCGATCTCCCAGTCAATGTCGGCAAGAACAATTTCGATTCGAGGCGAACTGATTTTTATCGCGACGATACTGCAATTCGGCTTGCGTTGAAGTCGGGGGAACTCGATCTCAGATTTGAAAATCAAGCCAAAGCCTGGGCCTCAGATTATGACATCGCGGCCGTAGAACATGGTTGGTTGAAGAAAGAAACAATCAAGCATCATAGACCTTCAGGGATGCAGGCTTTCGTAATGAATATTCGACGCGAACCTTTCTCAAACCGCAAAGTCAGAAAAGCACTAGCCTATGCTTTTGATTTCGAATGGAGCAACAAGACTCTGTTTTTTAGTCAATACACCCGTACAGAAAGCTATTTTTCAAACTCCGAGCTAGCTGCGACAGGTTTACCTCAAGGAGAGGAGCTGGAAATTCTAGAACGCTACAAAGATCGTATCCCACCTGAAATCTTCACAGAGCCCTATCGAGCACCGACTACCGACGGTAGCGGTTGGCCGCGCGAAAACCTCAAGGAAGCATTTCGTTTGTTGGCTGAAGCTGGTTGGGTTGTCAAGGACTTGAAGTTGGTCAATGAACAAACGGGACAGCAGATGAGCATTGAAATTTTGCTAGGTAGTCAGTCGTTTGAAAGAGTTATGTTGCCATTTGCAAGAAACTTGGAGCGATTGGGCATTGACACTCAAATTCGTTTGGTTGATCCGACTCAGTATGGATATCGAGTCCACAATCGGGATTTCGATATGATTGTTAGCGGTTGGGGTCAGTCGGATTCACCTGGAAACGAACAAAGAGGCAAGTGGGGCTCATATGTGGCAGATGTCCCATACTCAGAAAATTATCTTGGGATCAAAGATCCGGTGATCGATGAAATCATCGAGCTAATCGTTCAAGCACCTGACCGCGAGTCTCTGGTCAATCGTACGAAAGCTCTTGATCGAGTACTTTTGCACGGTCACTACGTCATTCCTAACTGGCATAGCCAAAGTCACCGTGCATTGTATTGGGACAAGTTTTCTCGACCGGATGGTTTTCTAAAAAACGGAGTTTCGATTTCTCACTGGTGGTATGACGAAGCAAAGGCCGCTGTTCTCGCAGAAAACATTCAAAGTGGTTTGAGTGATATACAGGTGGAATCAGCCCCTGCTAAGTTGAATCAATTTATCGCGGTAATTGCCATCTTCGTCGTTATTGGCATGTTTGGTTATTTTTACCGCCGTCGTCGACAAATCGATATAGCGTCATGAGTGCTTACATCATACGGCGAATTCTGCTGATGATCCCAACCTTGTTTGCCATCATGGTAATTAATTTCGTCGTGATCCATGTGGCACCCGGTGGGCCCGTAGAGCAAGTGATCGCTGAACTCACCGGAGTTGGTGGGGATGTAGTCGAGAGGGTGACTCAAACTGGGTCCGGCGAGACTCTTGGCCAGCAACAGGCACAACTAAGCGCGGTCGCGACAACTAAATACACCAGTAAGTACCAAGGTGCTCAGGGACTTTCTCCCGAATTGATTGAAAAATTGGAAATTCGTTTCGGATTTGATAAACCCCTACACGAGCGTTTCATCAACACGATGATTAGTTATTTGAAGTTCGATTTTGGTGAAAGCTTTTTTCGAGATCAAAAAGTAACGGATTTAGTACTCGAAAAAATGCCAGTTTCCATCTCTTTGGGGGTTTGGACAACATTGCTTGTCTATTTGATTTCAATTCCACTTGGAATCTTCAAAGCGACTCGAGACGGAACTGCAATTGATGGTTGGACGACAGTAGCACTCATTATCGGTACAGCAATTCCTGGATTTTTGTTTGCAGTCTTTTTGTTGATACTGTTTGCAGGGGGTGAATATTGGAACTGGTTTCCCCTGGCTGGATTGGTTTCTGATAATTGGCATGAACTTTCGTTCTTTGGCCAAATTGCTGATTATTTTTGGCACCTTACCCTTCCTATCATCGCCATGGTCATTGGTGGTTTTGCTGGGCTTTCCATGTTGACGAAAAACTCGTTTTTGGATCAGATAAACCAACAGTACGTATTGACTGCTCGTGCCAAAGGTTTGACGGAACGACGAGTGCTATATGGTCACGTTTTCAGAAATGCGATGCTCATCGTCATCGCAGGTTTTCCGGGTGCTTTCATCGGTATTTTGTTTACTGGATCACTTCTGATCGAAATCATATTTTCGCTAGATGGATTGGGTCTGCTTGGATTTGAGGCTGCGTTCAAACGGGACTACCCAGTAATGTTCGCAACTTTGTATTTCTTTTCTTTGCTGGGGCTCGTTATGAATCTCATTGGTGATCTGATGTATACCATAGTTGACCCCAGAATAGATTTTGAATCCCAGGAAGTTTGATGATATGAGTGTAGATCAAGCTAGGCAAGTTCATCGATTCTTGGGTATGGAAGTTTCGCCTTTGACTCGGCGAAGGCTCGACAGTTTTCGCGCTCATCGACGTGGATGGTGGTCACTGTGGATTTTTATTGCATTGTTCACGATCACCTTGTTCTCGGAATTCGTTGCGAACGATAAACCACTAATCGTCTCTTATCAGGGTAACTATTTTTTTCCCATAATTAAGGATTACCCCGAGACTACCTTTGGTGGTCAGTTTGAAACTGCGGCTGTATTTAGCGACCCTTATATTCTAGAGAAGATTGAGCAACAAGGATGGATGCTTTGGCCATTAATTCGTTATAACCATCAAACGATAGTCATGAATCTGGATGCTCCCGCACCTACGCCTCCTCAAGGAGGGGTTCACTGGCTAGGGACGGACGACAAAGCGAGAGATGTCGTTGCTCGGTTAATGTATGGTTTTAGAATATCCGTTTTGTTCGGATTTACACTGACCATAATTAGCGCGGTAATTGGTGTTGCGGCAGGCGCACTTCAAGGCTATTTCGGTGGTTGGCTCGATTTGTTGTTCCAACGATTTATTGAGGTTTGGTCGGGTTTACCGACACTGTATCTTCTTATTATTCTGGCTAGCGTGGTAGAGCCCAACTTCTGGTGGTTGCTTGGTCTGCTATTGTTATTTTCTTGGATGGGTTTTGTTGGCGTCGTTCGAGCTGAATTTTTACGAGCTAGAAATTTCGACTACGTGCGAGCTGCTCGAGCTTTGGGGTTAAAGAACTCAAGGATTATGTTTCAGCACGTACTGCCGAACGCAATGGTTGCATCTTTAACATTCTTACCCTTTACTCTGGCCGGTTCGGTAACTGTTCTCACATCCTTGGACTTTTTAGGAATTGGACTACCGCCAGGTTCTGCCTCACTCGGCGAACTACTAGCGCAAGGAAAGGCGAATATCCAAGCACCGTGGCTTGGCTTGACTGGTTTTTTTGTCCTTCTTGTCATGCTTAGTTTACTGATGTTTATTGGTGAAGCCGTGCGTGACGCATTTGATCCACGAAAAACTAGCGAATGAATACAGAAGTTAGCAATTCACCATTGCTTCAAGTCAGAGATTTATCGGTTTCCTTTCGTTCGGTGGCCGAGCAGAATGACGCTGTTCGAAAAGTTTCATTTGATATTTTTGCAGGCGAAACCGTTGCGATTGTAGGAGAGAGTGGATCAGGAAAATCAGTTACTGCTCTTTCGATTATGCAGTTGTTACCCTATCCATCCGCATTTCACCCAAGTGGCAGTATCGTTTACGACCAGCAGCAACTGTTAGGGGCTCCCGCCGAGACTTTGAAACAATTTCGGGGCGACCGAATCAGTATGATCTTCCAGGAACCTCAAACATCACTGAATCCACTACATACGATCGTTCGACAGATTAGTGAATCTCTGATTATTCATCGAGGAATGAGTAAGTCTGATGCAAAGGATCGATCTTTGGAACTGCTCGAACTGGTACAGATTAAGAACGCGAAAGAAAGAATGAACGCGTATCCACATCAATTATCAGGTGGCCAACGACAAAGAGTCATGATTGCAATGGCGTTGGCTAACGAGCCTGGATTGTTAATCGCGGATGAACCGACAACCGCTCTAGATGTCACGATTCAAGCTCGTATTTTGAAATTACTTCAGGATTTACAGCAAAAGTTTGGAATGTCGTTGCTGTTAATTACCCACGATTTTTCTATCGTTCGAAAGTTAGCAGAAAGAATATTCGTAATGCATCGCGGACGGTTTGTGGAAACCGGTTCGAACTTTCAGATTTTCAATCGACCGCGACATGAGTACACAAAAATGTTGTTGGATGCTGAGCCTTCCGGTCGCTCTGGTGAAGCGATTCCCAACGCTTCTGTAGTGCTAGATTCTGAGTCCTTACGAGTTTGGTACCCCATTCGAAAAGGCGTATTACGCAGAACAGTCGGCCATATTAAGGCAGTCGACGATGTAAATTTTCGAGTACGAGAAGGTGAAACTGTAGGTGTAGTTGGTGAATCCGGATCGGGAAAATCTTCCCTTGCGCTGGCATTGCTACGATTGATTAGCAGTAAAGGAAAAATACGGTTTTTCGGTGATGAAATTCAAGGTCGAAAGTCAAGTGAGTTGCGGTCCTTACGCAATGGCATGCAAATCGTGTTTCAAGATCCTTTTGGCAGTTTAAGTCCGCGCATGACGATTGCTGAAATTATTGCCGAAGGATTGCGCGTTCATTTTTCAAATATGTCGAAAGAAGAACGAGAATCGAAAGTGATTCAAGTTTTAAAGGAAGTCGAGTTAGATCCTGAAACTCGGCATCGCTATCCACACGAGTTTTCTGGTGGGCAACGTCAAAGAATTGCGATTGCACGAGCAATCATTTTGAAACCTAAATTTGTCGTGTTGGACGAGCCTACATCGGCGCTGGACCGTTCTGTACAAGCGCAAATTATCGAGTTGTTACGAACTTTGCAGCGTGACCATACACTTGCATTTTTATTCATCAGTCACGACCTCGCCGTCGTGCGCGCGATGGCCAGCTACATATTAGTTTTGCAAGATGGGAAAGTTGTTGAGCAAGGTAAGACGGAGCAGATTTTTAAAAATCCTCAGCAAGAGTACACTCAAGAACTCATTGCGGCAGTGGACTTGCAAACGAGAGAAGTATAAAGCGCAATTGCGTATAGTGAGTCTCGAGTAATTTAAACAAATTAGTAAACCATCATAGTATATGGAGTATGGAATTATGGGCAAATCCCAAGTCCCTGATAAGCCTGCTCGAAACAGTTTACAAAGATTTATCTCGCCGTTGAAAATCTGGAAGCCATCAGACAAAAACAGGTCAGAGCACGAGAAAAAGTGATGATTGGGAGATAGATTGGAAGCGTTTAGAGAGGATGGATCCTGTCAATCATCAATTCCGCGGGCCTTATCGGGTTTGAGGCTAGTAAAGTTGTCAGAGAATATGTGAACCAATTGCAGAAAGCAGAAATATTGGATGAAGTTCACAGTTGGCGCCTTAGTGGCGATTCGTTAACCGAGCTAATTACAATATGTAAACTCTGTACCGAATCGGTAGTCTGGAAGGATCAAGAAAAGGACTATTGTGTTGGTCAAATCAAGAATCAGAATCGTTTTGAATTCTGACTTTGAAAGATCAAGTACTTAAATTGGTTTAGTTTTTTGCCTCTGTATTAAAGATAGAACCCAAACTATCGAAGTCGGTGATTGTGCTGCTAGCTGAAATTGATTATGGTGTTGGAGTTTCCTTTTTGGTTGCTCGAAAACTACCTGGCACAATTAAATTCATCCAATAAAAGAGATTGCAAGTTGCTGTGTTAAGCATGGGTACAATGCCTTACAGTGACACAGATCAATAATTGGCTTTTCGCGCGATTTCGTGAAAACATTCACGAATTACTTCATTTTCTCCTAAAGCCTAAGCTAAGGCAATTATTGAAGTCGAACTAGAACATTTGCACCAAATTCGAAGTCTGCCAAGCTCTAGTACTCTGGCCAGGGTAGGTAGAATAATATTGTTCTAGAGGCTCTATATTTGACTAATCTACAAATCTAAGGTTTTGCTTTCTACCAGATGAGTTCTTCAATCAATACTTGGACTTTATCTTTAAAACTAGTCAAGCTTATTTTGACTCCGCATAAGTCCATTTTTTTCAACCCCGATTTACCACTCCAAGAACCACTCTTGACATTATCGCCTTCTCACGCATTCAAGGTAGTTACAGAAGTTTTCGTTTAATGCCAGTGACTATAATTTCTGAAAAAACCTGAATCAGGCGCGGCAAGCAAGTTTCAACAGATAAAACTGCTCAATAATTTAACTCGGCGAAGCTACTACGCCCGCGTATCCGATCATACTTATTTGTAATGCGCAATGTATCGACATCTTAGTTCGTGGTATCGACTGCAACAGAAATTCCCGCAATAATTCAGCAATTACAACAATCTCCGATTTGCTGTATACTTGAAAACTAGTCAAATGCTTGAATATATGTAAATTTTTCTACATTAAAATCATGTATTGGCTTCTTTTATAATAAAGTGAGACATTGCTATGTCATGATTTCACATAACTATGAGGATTTAGAGCATGGATGACCAATTATCCGCACTCGTAGTAATATTTACCGAGTTCTATTATTGGCTTACAGTTGTTATCATGTTCCTAATTCACATTGGGTTCTGTATGTATGAAGTCGGTGCATCGCGCCGCAAACATCACGTTCATACACTAATGAAGAACACAATGTTGATCCCACTGGTAACAATTACATTTTTCTTCTTTGGGTGGTGGATCTATTTCGCATTTCCCAACGGTCCCGGCATTACCGGTGGAATCGTTGAATCCCCACATGCCGAACCCTGGAGTCAGTTGATGGGTACCCATATGGGTGCCGGTGCTGATGGTTGGGAGCGCATCAATGGTGTGTTCTGGGCGGCCTTCCTTTTGTTCTCTTGGACCGCCGCTTCAATCGTTTCCGGTTCGGTTATCGAACGAATTCAATCCGGTGGGTTCTGGATTTTGGCAGTTGCAATCGGTTCGGTGTTCTGGATTATTGACGCTTCTTGGGGTTGGCACTCCGGTGGTTGGATGGTTCAGTTGCTTGGTTACCACGATGCTTATGCTTCTGGCGTGATTCACGCAATTGCAGGTGGTTTCGGTCTGGGTGTTTTGGTCGTATTAGGGCCTAGGATCGGAAAATTCGCCGCAGATGGCACACCACGAAACATTAATCCTAGAAACCCTTGGCTCGTTACGATCGGGTTGTTCTTGATATATACCGGATTCTGGGGATTTTACGTCGCTTGTAACGTTCCAATTTGGGATGTTCAAGATGGTGACGGAGTTTTCTTTTCGGCAACCAATATTTATTTGGCCCCGACGACACTGAGTGCAATTACAGTTAATTTCTTGATGTCCTTGTCTGGTGGTCTTTTGGCAGGATATTGGGTTTCTAAAGGAGATGCATTTTGGACCTATTCAGCCGGCCTTGCTGGCGTGATTGCAGCCTCTGCAGGGAATGACTTGTACCACCCGATCCAATCAATGATCATCGCCATTGTCGGCGTGATCGTCATGTACAAAATGCATTACTGGGTAGAACGACGCTTTAAGATTGATGACGCAGTCGGAGCAGTCGCTGTACACGGATATGCAGGTTTCTTTGGTGTAGTAATCGCTGGATTTATGCTTTGGGGTTATCCGTCCTCACCAGATGTAAGTTTTGCCACGATCAATCCGATTGGACAGTTCGTTGGTGCGGTTATCATGTTTGGTGTATTGGGTTTCATTCCCGGTTTCGTCATTTCCAAAGCACTCAATTCATTCGGTTTACTTCGAATTCCGCGATCCGTTGAAATTGCGGGCCTGGATACTAGAAGCAATGAATTGCTCGAAGCCGAAGCTATGGCAGTTGAAAAAGCCGAAGCCTCAGCTCGCGGTAGTTGAATTAATCTTGGAGGAAAATTAAGATGACAACAGGATCATTTACTGATTGGGCAGGGACCATCGCCGATATCGGCCCTGTATATCCTTTTGTAGGTACAGAGTTTATTCTGTTCATAATTGGTGTCGCTTTCTGGATAGCCTGGCACATTGCGCAATTGAAGAGCGAAGCTGCTCAACTCGAAGAAGAGGATAGCCACTACCGTTCGAAAGGCGGCTAACAATTTATAGGTTTGTAGATATTCGGCACCCCGAATATCACAAACAAAGCAATAAATCGAGATCCCTAGGTGAAGCGCTAGGTGCTTTACTTAGGGCATCTCTATTTTTAATTTGAAGACAAACAGAAGGCAGCTTGGTAAATTCGATCAGCCATATTAAGCTAGCACATGCTGAAGTTTGTTTAAACCATTTAATCAATCAAACTCTGCCATACGAAAAATCTCAAGACTTTTCTACATATACGATGTCAGTAAAATATGAGTAATAATAGGCGTTTAGCTTCAATTGCGGTTGTAGGAACTGGTTCCTGGGGTACTGCAATCGGTGGCTGGCTTGCGATGAACGGTCATGATGTCAGAATGTGGGGCATCGATGCCTCGGTAATCGAAGAAATCAATCACAATCACGTAAATAGCCACTATCTTCCAGACTGCCCACTACCCTCAAGTATTCGCGGCTTTCATTCTCTGGAATCTGCAATGCAAAGTTGTTCGATGGTTGTATTGGCTGTTCCAAGTCGCGTCTTTGACGATGCTTTACGCAATGTAGCGAGCAAGCTGCATTGTATGGACTCGAACAAAAAGCCGGTCATCGTCTCGGGAACAAAGGGCTTTTTTCAGAACACAGGTGAGCTTCTAAGTGATGTAGCAGACCGAATTCTTCAAAATTCTGCAGTCTACGCTGTACTTTCTGGTCCAAGCTTCGCCTATGAAATAGTGCGTGGTTTGCCCGCTGGAATTGATTTAGCATCGAAATCCAATCGCCGCATCGAGCAAATCGCTGACCTCTTTCGGAATGAACGAGTACTCGTTTATACAACTTCGGATTTGACAGGAGTGCAGGTTGGAGGCGCGACCAAAAATGTAATCGCTATCGCCGCTGGAATCGCTGATGGACTCGGCTTCGGCATCAATGCTCGATCTTTAGTCATCACTAGAGGTCACGCCGAAATGAACAGACTGAATTTGGCCTTAGGAGGGCAACCAGAAACCATAATGGGGCTGTCCGGTATGGGTGATTTGATCTTGACCTGTTCGAGTGATTTATCCCGCAATCGTCGACTCGGATTGGGTTTAGGACGCGGCCAACCGCTCAACCAAGTTCTTCAAGAAATTGGCCAAGAAGTTGAAGGAATACACTCAACACGCGAGACTTATGAAATTGGAAAAAAACTCGATGTGTTTATGCCGGCAACAGAACGAGTCTATCGAATTTTGTTCGAAAATCTGCCGCCGATGCAAGCTGCGCAGGAGTTACTAGCAGTAGGACCAAGCCTAAAGTAGTCCAAACGCTTCAAATCTTACCGATGCGATAGAATATTTTTTCCATTTGCATCCAAGTCATGGCATATTCACTGTGCCCAAATCAAATAAGCTGTTATATTCTGGAGTGTATAATTTTGGAGAAATTAGGTTCGCGAATTATGAACTTCTATCATATTTTGCGAATGGTAAAAACAAATAAAGGAAAATATTGGCTGAATTGATCGGAAACTCGCGCACACCGCGTTTTTCTTTACCGTTTCATTCCGGGATGGGGCGTATTCTCATCACCCAAGCGGTCGTAGCGATAGTTGGGGCTGCACTATTTTCCATTTCCGGATTTGTGGCGTTTTACTCTGCGTTACTTGGAGGCATTGCTTGCATCGTGCCCAATGCTTATTCAATCTGGCGAGTATTTGGGATTAATCGTAGAATTCATAAACTTGATCCGAATATGTTTGGAATTATGCTCCGTACGGAATTGGTTAAAATCGCAATTACATGTGCGGTGTTTGCAGCACTTTTTTGGTTGATCAATCCCATTGATCCAATCGCGATGTTCTCGGTTTTTACAGCTGCATTGTTAATTGGTTGGGTCGAAGCAGGTTTGAAGCTTCAGTAGTTAACAATCCTTCTACTATTTAATATGGCAGCGAACGGCGAACTTACTTCATCCGGCTATATCAAGCACCATCTGCAGAATCTAACCTTCGGTAATCATCCGGAGAATGGGTGGTCGATTGCGCATTCTGCATCGGAAGCGGCAGAAATGGGATTTATCGCATTTCACCTGGATAGTCTATTTTGGTCGATCTTTCTCGGCGTAGTATTTTTGCTGGTGTTTCGTTCTGTCGCAAAGAAGGTTACGAGTGGAACTCCTGGCCCTTTTCAAAACTTTATCGAGTGGATTTTCGACTTCATCGAGGACAATGTTCGTGGTTCGTTCTCAGGTAAAAACGATCTAATCGCACCGCTCGCACTAACCTTGTTCGTCTGGGTTCTATTGATGAACATCATGGACTTGGTTCCAGTGGATTGGATTCCCGAATTGGCCAAATTACTTGGCATCGAATATATGAAAGTCGTCCCAACTACGGATCCGAATATCACGTTTGGTATGTCGCTGTCCGTCTTTGCTTTGATGATCTACTTCAGTATCAAAAATAAAGGGGTCGGTGGATTCGTAGGCGAACTGACGTTACAACCTTTTGGCAAGTGGATGATTCCCGTCAACCTGTTCTTGGAAGGAATCAGTCTGTTGGCGAAGCCGCTGTCGCACTCATTGCGACTGTTTGGCAACCTTTATGCAGGAGAGATGATTTTCATTTTGATTGCACTCTTGTTCAACGCTGGATTGACGCTGGCTATCGTTGGTGGTTTCCTGCAGTGGGCATGGGCAGTATTTCATGTTTTGATCGTACTGTTGCAAGCCTTTATTTTCATGGTGCTGACCATCGTTTACATGGATATGGCACACCACAAACACTAAATTCGTATTTCAACACAATGATTTGCTAGATCGGAGATTACATTATGGAAACAGCATTGTTATATCTTGCCGGTGCCGTATTGCTCGGTATGGGTGCACTCGGAGCAGCGGTTGGAATTGGAATTCTTGCTGCTAGATTCATCGAAGCGATTGCACGTCAACCGGAACTACTACCAATGCTTCGTGTGCAGTTCTTTATTATGATGGGACTGGTTGACGCGGTGCCGATGATTGGTGTCGGTATTGGGTTTTATATTTTGTTCGCTGTGGCTTAAGGCACGCATAGAACAAATTGGACTACAGTGACTAGCAACTAAAGTAGCACATTTCAATGAACATTAATCTGACGTTAATCGGACAGACAATCACTTTCATTATCTTTGTCTGGTTCTGTATGAAATTCATCTGGCCGCCGATCATGAATGCGCTGAATGAACGGCGCAAAACAATTGCGGATGGTTTAGCTGCAGCAGAGGAAGGCCAGCAACAACGAGAAAAGGGTCGGCAGGACGCTGCACAATTGATTGAACAAGCGAAATTGCAGGCCAAAAACATCATCACCCGAGCGGAAAAGCGGGGTGCTGAAGTTGTCGCGCAAGCCAGTGATGAAGCTCGTGTCGAAGGTGAGCGTATTCTGAATACGGCGCGTAGTGAAATTGATATGGAAGTCAATCGAGCAAAGGAACAACTTCGTTCTCAGGTTGCGCAGCTCGCAGTTGCGGGTGCATCGCAAATTTTAGCGAGAGAAGTGGATCAGAAAGCGCATGAGAAAATGCTCAAAGATCTATCGCAAAGCCTGTAAGTGAATAGACGAACGTGAGCAATTCTTCCAATTTTGCAAGACCTTACGCACAAGCGGTGTTTGAGCTCGCAAGAGATTCCGACCGCTATGACACCTGGTCGAATAATCTTGAAACCTTAGCCCAGATCGTTAGCCATCCACGATTGGGTGAATTGATTCAGAACCCGCGAATTTCAAGAGATCAAATCATCGATATTGTGTTGGAAATCGGCGGCGATGGGCTGGACGAGCAGACTAAGAATCTAGTTCGTATTCTCGGTCATTATCGACGGCTTTTGATTGCGCCTTCGATTGCCGAACAATATGAAACTTTACGTGCAAAAGAAGAAGGAGTGATTGAAGCAGAATTACAAACTGCTTATGCAATTGATGAAACTCAGCTGCAAATGCTGACCCAATCTCTTGAAAGTCGGCTCGGGCGTCGAGTCAGACTGAAATGTGAACGAAACCAACATTTAATCGGAGGAGCGGTGATCCGTGCTGGTGACTGGGTCGTTGACGGTTCGGTCCGCGCACAACTCGCCAAGTTGTCAAGCTCACTAGGAGTTTGAATCGCCTTCATAGTATGAATGCCTAACTGCCGTGTATGAAATCAGAGGAAGAAACAAATGGCAATGCAATTGAATCCGTCTGAAATTAGTGAACTAATCAAAGCTCGTATAGAGGACTTTGACGCTACCGCTCAAGCGAGTAGTGAGGGAACAGTCGTGTTGTTGACAGACGGAATCGTTCGTATTCACGGACTTGCGGATGCACTTCAAGGAGAAATGTTGGAGTTTCCAGGCGATACTTTTGGACTCGCACTGAACTTAGAACACGATTCTGTAGGCGCCGTCATATTGGGTGACTATGAACACATTACCGAGGGAGATACAGTTCGCTGTACCGGTAGAATTCTAGAAGTGCCCATTGGTCCTGGTCTGCTAGGACGAGTCGTCGATTCGCTTGGTCGGCCCATTGATGGCAAGGGGCCAGTTGAGTCAATTGGATCTGCCCCGATTGAAAAAGTTGCTCCTGGCGTAATTACCCGTCAATCTGTATCGGAGCCTGTGCAAACTGGATTGAAATCGATCGACTCAATGGTTCCCATCGGTCGCGGGCAACGAGAACTGATTATTGGTGATCGTCAGACTGGAAAAACCGCGCTGGCAATTGATACTATCATCAATCAAAAAGATACAGGTATTAAATGTATCTATGTTGCAATCGGGCAAAAAGTTTCGAGTATTGTGAACGTCGTTCGTAAATTGGAAGAACACGATGCAATGAAGCATACCATTGTGGTCTCGGCTGCCGCCGCGGAGAGTGCTGCTATGCAATACATCGCGCCGTATTCTGGATGCACTATGGGCGAATACTTCCGCGATACCGGACAAGACGCGCTAATCATTTACGACGATTTGACTAAGCAAGCTTGGGCCTATCGTCAAGTATCTTTGTTATTGCGCCGACCTCCAGGTCGAGAAGCCTATCCTGGAGATGTCTTTTATTTACACTCTCGATTGCTTGAACGAGCATCACGCATTAACGCGGAATATGTGGAATTGATTACCGATGGAGAAGTAAAAGGACGTACCGGGTCTTTGACAGCTTTACCAATTATCGAAACACAAGCCGGTGACGTCTCTGCATTTGTGCCCACGAACGTGATCTCGATTACAGACGGTCAAATCTATTTGGAAAGTGATCTCTTCAACGCTAACTTCCGACCGGCAATTAACGCTGGTTTATCAGTCTCTCGAGTAGGCGGAGCCGCTCAAACCTCTATCATCAAAAAACTGGGAGGCGGTATTCGTTTGGCATTGGCACAATATCGAGAGTTGGCTGCATTCTCGCAGTTCGCTTCAGACCTTGATGAAGCGACGCGAAAGCAAATTGAGCGAGGACAGCGAGTGATGGAAATCATGAAACAGGCACAATATGCTCCGCTTTCAGTTGCTGAAATGGCATTTGCGTTACTCGCAGGGAATGAAGGTTATTTAGATAACATTGAAGTATCGTCTGTGGTTGCGTTTGAACAAGCAATGCTTGATTATCTAAATTCCCATCACGCCGATACAATCGCTGAGATTAACGAAAATCCAACATATAACGATGAAGTCGCAGACAGGATGAAGCAAGCGGTAGAAGATTTTGTCAAAAATGGGACCTACTAAGCTAAATGACTCGCGAATAAATTATTGAGATAGCTGATGTCTGGCGCTAAGGAAATCAAAAGTAAGATTCGCAGTATCGAGAATACTCAGAAAATTACGTCTGCGATGGAAATGGTCGCAGCTAGCAAAATGCGTCGCGCGCAGGAAAGAATGCGAGCCGCTCGACCTTATGCTGAATCCATTCGGCGAGTCGTAACCCGTTTGACGCATGCACAATTGGAATACAAACACCCATACACAATTGAGCGGGAAATCTCGAAAGTCGGATTTATCGTCGTTAGTACCGACCGAGGTCTATGTGGTGGACTTAATATTAACTTGTTTCGCACAGCCTTGGCATCCATTGTAGAGTGGGAAAAACAAGGTATTGAGACACGATTCGCGGTAATTGGCAACAAAGGATTGGGGTTCTTTCGTCGCATTGGGGCGAATATTTTGTGCCAAGCAACCCACCTAGGAGATTCACCTCAAGTCTTGGAGTTGGTGGGCGCGGTAAAAATAATGCTAACCGCATTTGAAGAAAGAGAAATTGACCGACTGTATTTGGTCAGTAATCGATTTATAAACACGATGACTCAACAACCTTTAGTGGATCAAATTTTACCGATCAACATTGATCCGCCGGAACTAGAGCTCACCCATCATTGGGATTATTTGTATGAGCCGGAATCTCGAGTCGTAGTCGATACATTCATGACTCGATACTTCGAATCCATTGTCTATCAATCAGTCGCCGAGAATTTTGCCTGTGAGCAATCTGCTCGCATGGTTGCAATGAAATCCGCATCGGAAAATGCGGGAAGCTTAATTGATGAATTGAATTTAGCATACAACAAAGCTAGACAGGCTGCCATTACCCAAGAAATCTCGGAAATTGTGGGTGGCGCCGCTGCCGTTTAGCTGGATAGAAACCTAAAGATTACTCAGTAGTAAAGCAATACGAAGAGAATTCTGTAATCACGAGGCAATTATGGGAAAAGGAAAAATCGTCGAAATTATCGGAGCCGTCGTTGACGTGGAGTTCCCACGAGCGGAAGTGCCAAAAGTTTTTAATGCACTCAAAGTCGATCAAAGTGGACTCATACTTGAAGTGCAACAACAAATGGGTGACGGTGTCGTTCGAACGATTGCGATGGGATCGAGTGACGGATTGAAACGAGGCCTACCTGTAACGAATACAGAAAACCCAATCCAGGTACCTGTTGGTGAACCTACTTTGGGTCGAATCATGAACGTGCTAGGTGAGCCAGTGGACGAAGCAGGTCCAGTGGAATCCGACATTCATTGGCCAATTCATCGTAAGGCCCCAAATTTTACGGATCAAGCAACAAGTGTTGAAATTCTCGAGACCGGAGTAAAGGTAATTGACCTTATCATGCCCATCGCCAAAGGAGGAAAGATCGGCTTATTTGGCGGAGCAGGTGTCGGTAAAACAGTGACGCTTCTCGAGTTAATTCGTAATATTGCAATTGAGCACGCAGGATTTTCCGTATTTGCAGGTGTGGGAGAACGAACACGAGAAGGCAACGATTTCTATCATGAAATGAAAGAAGCCGATGTTCTGAATAAAGTGGCACTGGTGTATGGTCAAATGAACGAGCCACCAGGCAACCGACTCCGAGTGGCGCTTGCAGGTCTGACGATCTCGGAGTTTTTCAGAGATGAAGGACGAGACGTTTTGTTGTTTATCGATAACATTTATCGCTATACTTTGGCCGGTGTGGAAGTGTCGGCACTGCTGGGGCGAATGCCATCAGCGGTGGGTTATCAGCCAACTCTCGCTGCGGAAATGGGAATCTTGCAAGAAAGAATTACTTCCACTCGTTCCGGCTCAATTACTTCGTTTCAAGCCGTGTATGTTCCAGCCGACGACTTAACCGACCCATCACCAGCGACAACATTTGCTCACTTGGATGCAACTTTGGTTTTGTCTCGTCAGATTGCGGAATTAGGTATTTATCCAGCGGTGGACCCACTAGATTCAACGAGTCGTCAACTGGATCCACTGGTTGTGGGACAAGAACATTACGATACGGCGAGAGCGGTTCAAGGCACTTTGCAACGCTACAAGGAGTTGCGAGATATTATTGCTATTTTGGGAATGGACGAACTGTCTGAAGAAGACAAAGTGACTGTAGCGAGAGCTCGAAAGATTCAACGATTCCTGTCTCAACCATTTTTTGTCGCAGAAACCTTTACCGGTACACCCGGACGTTATGTCACATTGGCTGACACCATCAAGGGATTCCAAGGTATTGTAGACGGCGAGTATGACCATATTCCGGAACAAGCCTTCTATATGGTTGGTACCATTGAAGAAGTTGTAGAAGTTCATAAAAAGGCGGCTTAATTGAAGTTTAGGGTGTAAAAAGTCAAACGAAATTGTTATGGCGACTATTCGTGTAGAAATTGTGAGTGCCGAAGAGGCGATTTGGCTCGGTTCGGGGTCGATGGTGTTTGCTCCAGCTGAGATGGGGGAAGTCGGTATTGCACCGCAGCACGCACCGCTTCTTACTCGATTGAAGCCTGGTGAAGTTCGGGTGCAACAAGAAGATGGTGACGAAAAGTTTTTCTTTGTGTCAGGTGGGCTATTGGAAGTGCAACCCAAAGTAGTCACTGTTTTATCGGATACGGCAGTGCGAGCCGCTGATTTGGATGAAGCACAGGCTCTAGAAGCTCAACGTAAAGCAGAGCAAGATCTCGCAGACAAATCCTCGCAGATGGATTTGGCCAAAGCGCAAGCTGAGCTAGCTCAAGCGGTTGCGCAATTAAAAGCGATTCAAAAGCTAAAGAAAAAGCGCCGCTGATCGTTTGCATCAGCTTTCGGTTTTGGTTATTTTTATGGCTAAATTATCGATGTAGAGTACCGATTGACAAAATATGAAGTCGTTATCTTAGCTGCGGGGCATGGAACGAGGATGCGTTCCCGCCAACCAAAAGCTTTGCAGCTAATCAGTGGACGTCCTATGCTCTCTCACATAATTTCGGCTGCTCAGGGTGCGAAGGTGGATCGAATTCACGTTGTAGTTGGCAACGACGGTGAAAAAATTCAGCACCAGTTCGCTGAATATGACATCAATTGGGTGTTACAGGCTCGGCCCCTGGGTACTGGACATGCAGTAGCACAAGCGCTCCCTGCTTTGGCATCGAATTCCATTGTATGTGTACTGTATTCAGACAATCCTTTTGTTCAATCTGAAACTGTTTCTCGTATGATAAAGATTACGGAGCAGCGAGATCTGTGTTTACTGACTTCTGTTCTAGAAAACCCTCGCAGCTACGGTCGTATCGTTCGTGATCACGGTGGTCGTTTTCGCCAGGTTGTGGAGGAAAAAGATGCGACGGATGATCAGCTTCAGATTACTGAGGTTAACGCAGGGCCAATCGCGATAAAGAAAAATTTGTTAGAACTCTGGTTACATCGTCTAGACAACAATAATGAGCAAAATGAATACTATTTACCTGGCATCCTCGATTTTGCCATCGAAAGTGGAATCGAAGTGCCAACATTAGTTTCATCCAATTCAAGTGAAATTATTGGAGTCAACACTCGAGAGCAACAAGCAAAGTTAGAACGTATGGCTCAGCTCAGAAATGCACGAGATTTGATGGAAGCGGGAGTTCGAGTTTTAGATCCCGCTCGCTTTGATTTACGCGGTGAATGTGACGCTGGTCAAGATTGCTCGATAGATGTGAACGTAGTTCTTGAGGGCAAAATATCATTGGACGATAGAGTTCAAATTGAAGCGAACAATGTGATTCGAAATTCAAAATTGGGCAAGGGTGTCATCATCAAGCCCAATTGTGTAATTGAAAACGCAGAAATTCAAGAAGGGTGTGAAATCGGACCGTTTGCTAGAATTCGACCAGGCACAGTGATAGGAAAAAATTGCAAAGTTGGAAATTTTGTTGAGATAAAGAATTCAATTTTGGGGGAACAGACAAAAGTAAATCATCTTGCGTATGTTGGGGACAGCCTTATTGGGAAACGTGTCAACATTGGTGCTGGTGTCATAACCTGCAACTACGATGGGAAGAAAAAACACCGCACCAAAATTGGAGACTATTCGTTTATTGGTTCGAATGCTTCCCTTATTGCCCCAATTGAAATTGGTGAAAACGCTATGGTTGGTGCGGGTTCGACTATCTCAAAAAATGTAAGTTCCAATCAGCTCGTTGTGGAACGTTCTAAGACAAAGACTTTACGTGCTCGTCAACGAAGCCAAAAGATGTAAGAGTCAGTCCCTTGTGCTTACATCGGGCTCGGCGAGTTTGCCACTCTACGAGATATCTATAATCTTAAACAGTTTTATGAAGGAGATTGATCTTTAACAATGTGTGGAATAATCGGAGCCGTATCCTATCGGAACGTCGTACCTGATATCGTCGAAGGAATGCGGATGATGGAATACCGAGGCTATGATTCTTCAGGTATTGCGGTAATCAATTCTGAAGGAAATTTATCTCGGACTCGATGTGCGGGGCGAGTTGAGAAACTGGCAAAAACCTTAAACAATGGGAGTTATTTGTCTGGCACGATCGCGATCGGGCATACTCGATGGGCAACACATGGAATCGCGTCCGATAACAATGCTCACCCACTCGCAGTAGATAATCAACATGCGATTGTCTGCAATGGCATCATTGAAAATTATGAGGATTTAAAACGGAATCACATTCGCGAAGGGATAGTCTACGAATCAGAGACCGACACAGAAGTTATCTTGCATGAATTGAGTCCCTTTTTGGCTGAGGGAATGAGTTTAATTGATGCCGTTAGGGAAACCTCCAAGAGATTAACAGGCTCATTTGCTTTTGCAATTCTTTCCATTCGCGAGCCGTACAAAATGGTGATAGCCAAGCGCGGTAGTCCCTTGCTTATTGGTCTGGGAGATCAGGAAATCTTTGTCGCATCGGATGCTATTGCTTTATCAAGATTTGCGAAGTCGATTGTCATAATGGAAAACGGCGATATTGCGGAAATTTCTGGAGCTTCGATTTCGAAGTTGATTGATGCTGCTGGAAATTCAGTAGACCGGCAAGGTGAGGCCATCTTGGTTCGTCCCGAAACAGTTTCATTGGGGCCTTATTCTCATTACATGCGAAAAGAAATGTTTGAGCAAGGGTCAGCGGTATCGAAAACCTTGGAAAATCGAATATCAGATAGTCAATTACTCGAAGAAGAAGCATTCGGCGCCAAGTCTAGTGAAATTTTCGACCAAGTGGAAGCGGTGCGGATAGTCGCTTGTGGCTCGAGTTACTATGCAGGTATGCTGGCTAAACTCTGGTTGGAATCCTTTGGAATACCTTGCGATGCCGAAATCGCTAGCGAATTTCGTTATCGTAGCCCCGTCGTGCCTAAAAATGCATTGATTGTCGCCATTTCCCAATCAGGTGAAACAGCTGACACACTTGCTGCTCTCGAAGAAGCAAAACGACTGGGTTTTGCGCACTCATTGGCAATTTGTAATTCACCTTTAAGTTCATTGATTCGGGAGACAGACTTGGTTTTTCATACTCGAGCCGGGCCTGAAATTTGCGTAGCTGCAACCAAGGCGTTTACCACTCAAATCGTTTCACTGATATTGTTGATGATTGCCCTTGCAAGAAGAAAAGGCCTGAAGTCTGTTGATGAGCAATCTATAGTTCGAGAATTGCGAGCTTTGCCAGCTAGGATCGACGCAGTCTTGCAGATGGAAAATCGGATCCAAAAGCTGGCAGAAAATTTTGTCGACAAGGAACATACACTATTTTTAGGGCGTGGTAGCCATTATCCCATTGCCTTGGAAGGTGCTCTAAAACTGAAAGAAATTTCGTATATACACGCGGAGGCGTATCCCGCCGGTGAGCTGAAACATGGTCCATTGGCCTTGATCGACTCTAAAGTGCCCACGATTGCCGTTGCCCCGAACAACCACTTGTTGACGAAATTGAAAGCAAATATTCAAGAAGTTCGAGCTCGCGGAGGCCGACTGTTTGTATTTTCTGACTCGGGTACACCGATTGCTGGTGATGAACTCATTGAAGTTATCGAAATGGTAAACTCCGGACCATTTACTTCTCCTGTATTGCATACGGTTGCTCTGCAACTGCTTGCCTATCATGTTGCAATCAGCAAAGGCACTGATGTAGATAACCCAAGAAATCTCGCAAAGTCAGTGACTGTTGAATAAAACAGGACTTTGCTTCTTGAGTGAAACAATTCAATGCCGATACCAATCCAAAACATCAAACTCTGAGATATTTTTAAATTTATTGAAAATGGTTTTCTTTCGGAAATCTGGATTGTTATTCACTCTGTGGTTCGGTATCGTAAGTGCCGCTTGCGCAACAGAAGTATTACGTCTTGCGACGACAACTAGTACCGATAATTCCGGTTTAATGCGAATGTTGATGCCAGTGTTTGAAAAGAAATTCGATGTATCCGCTCGCACGATTGTTGGAGGATCAGGTCGAGCTTTGAATCATGCTAAAAACGGCGATGTAGACGTGATTTTGGTTCATTCGAAGGACGCAGAGATGAAACTCGTTAATTCTGGTTTCGGCATCGATCGTGAAGAAATTATGTATAACGAGTTCATCATTGTGGGGCCTGAAGAAGACCCTGCAGGAATCAACGGATTAAATGATTTGAGCGATGCCTTTAAACGTATTGCAGACTCTCGCTCAATTTTTATTTCAAGAGGTGACGACTCTGGAACCCACAAAAAAGAACTCGAATTGTGGGATGAGCTCGACACTACTGTTAGCGGTGATTGGTACAAATCGGTCGGATCAGGAATGGGGAAAGCACTACAGATCGCAGACGAACTCGAGGGTTATATTCTTACAGATAAAGGTAGTTGGCTGTTCTTGAAAGATCGCCTCGAACTACCAATGCATGTAGCAGGAGCAGAAGATGGTCGAAATGTCTACGCTGTCATTGCGGTTAATCCAGCACGTCACTCTCAAGTCAATTACAAAGCCGCTAAATATCTCGTAGATTGGTTGACATCGGACGAAGCCAAAACCATCATTTCAAATTACAGAGTTAACGGAGAACAACTTTTTTTTGTCTTGGAATGAACTATTTTCAATAGAGATTTTTAAGAAATTTCAGTTTTTTTGTTGACTGTAAACCAAGTTATTCCTATCTAATCGCCATAGCCTATGGACAGTTTAGTCGGTGCAAGTATCGAGGCTCTCGAACTGCTCCTAACAGGCGATCAGGAGATTTGGGAAATTGTAGCGATTTCTTTTCTGGTTTCGTTGCGAGCCATTTTGTTTATTGTTCCAATCGCATTGGTTGTGGCGTTTGTCCTGGCTTTTTCTGAATTTCCTGGTCGACGTTACATTATCACCATTGTGAATTCCATGATCGCGCTGCCTGCTGTCGTCGTCGGGTTGTTGCTCTACATGTTACTGTACAGTTCGGGCCCATTCGGAGGATGGCGTTTACTATTTACCCAGACTGCAATGGTCATTGGGCAGATGATTCTCGCATTTCCTTTGCTAGTGGCGATGTCACATGTCGCTCTACAGAGCATAGATCTGAGAGCGTGGCAAACCGCTCGTACTTTAGGTGCTGGGAAGGTGTGGTCAATGTTTACCATTATGAGGGAAGTACGGTTTGGACTTATTGCAGCAGTCGTTACTGCGTTCGGACGTGTAGTCTCCGAGGTAGGATGCTCCATCATGGTCGGTGGTAATATTTTGCATCATACTCGAAACATACCCACTGCGATTGCACTGGAGACATCGAAGGGTCACTTCGAACAAGGAATAGCGTTAGGAGTAGTCTTGATCTTACTAGCATTGGTTCTAAATTTCACGATTGCGATTTTTCGCGGGCGAGATATGGCACGCCATTGACGATCGAGCTATTGATTGTGAACAACGAGAAAGTACTGATCTCTTTAAAAGATGTTCGTAAGACATTGTTGAAACGAACTGTCTTGGATATCGAACAGATGGTTATCCGGAAAAGTGAATGTGTGGTTGTCTATGGGATGAACGGTTCTGGGAAAACGACTTTATTGAAAGTTCTTGCAGGTTTGGTTGCGCCGGATACGGGTGAATTTTCGTTAAACGGTACGGTGATGTCATGGCGACAAGCGTTTAAAAGATTTCGTAGACATGTAGTTTATTTGCATCAAGCTCCATTTTTGTTTGATCGATCGGTGGAGGATAATGTCGCTTATGGATTGAAATTTAGAAAACAGGATCGCAACCAAATTCGTGAGCAAGTAGAATCTGCACTTGAATGGTCAGGTTTATTGGCATTGGCTAAGCGCAATGCGAAAGATTTATCTCACGGAGAGAAACAACGAGTCGCTTTAACGCGGGCACGTATCTTGAAGCCTAAATTATTACTTTTGGACGAACCAACTACGGCGATGGATAAGGGATCACGGGAACAAACCTTTTCTCTGATTCAAGATTTGGCAAACAGTGGAAATTCTATTTACATTGCAACTCACGAGTCGTCAGATTCTTATAAACCGCAACGTGTGATTGAGATGGATAAAGGAAAATTGATTTAGTTTGATGGCGATGGGGAAATCAAAAATCACAGGTGTCATCCTCGCTGGAGGACTCGCGCGGAGAATGGGTGGCATCGACAAAGGTTTGGTTGAATTGGCCGGAACACCAATGTGTAAATTAGTGATAGATCTGTTGGGACCTCAAGTTAATGAAGTTCTATTGAACGCCAATCGAAATCGTAAGACATACGAAAATTTTTGTGTTCCTGTTATTGAAGATCAAATTGAAGGATATTTAGGTCCACTTGCAGGTTTGGCTAGCGCAATGAACTTTACAAAGACCCCGTGGATTATCACTGCACCTTGTGATGGACCCTTTTTGAACCAAGATTATGTCGCTCGTATGTCGACGCTAGTGACAAAAGGAATTGACATAGTCGTAGCCTCCGATGCAAAAAGACTGCAACCGACTTTTATGTTGGTCAACACAAAATTGAAACGAGACTTAAATAAGTTTCTGGAGTCGGGTGGACGAAAAATTGATCTTTGGTTTGTTAAGCACGGCTATGCAGTCGCAGATTTTTCTGATTCTCCGGATTGTTTCTTGAATATTAATTCCGAAGCTGATCGAATCTCAGCCGAACACAGAATTTTGAACCATGTGCTCAACTAAGCTGCCTGTCATCGGATTTGCTGCATTCAGTGGTACTGGGAAGACCACTTTAGTAAGCAACATCATACCTTTACTGCGAAATCGAAGCTTAAAAATTGGAATTTTGAAGCATGCACATCACAATTTTGTTATTGACCAGCCAGGAAAGGATAGCCATGAATTCAGAAAAGCTGGAGCGCAGCAAGTACTGATTGCATCCAAACATAGAATTGCCTGGGTTAAAGAGAAAGAAAAACAAGAGGAGCCGGAATTGATGGAGACTCTACAGTTTTTTGCCTCGCAGAAGCTAGATCTTGTAATTGTGGAAGGGTTCAAAAAGGCGCCATTCACCAAGATTGAAGTCCATCGTTCGAAGATTAAGCGTCCTCTGCTCGCAAAAAAAGACCCGCATGTGATTGCCATCGCAACGGATTCTCCAGATAAAGTAGATTTGGATAGAACGATTCTTAACTTAGAAGATTACGAGGGGATTGCAGAGTTCATAATGAGACGAATGGAGAACAACACGCTCACGCATGTTGGTGAGAACTAGCTTGCCTTTTACTAGTTTTTACATCTGATGTATTTGATTAATCGATCTGGGAAATCGGTAGTAATTCCGTTTACTCCCAAAGCAATTAAACGTTCAAAATCTGAATCTTCATTTGCAGTCCAGCAAATCACTTTTAATCCAAGCCGATGAGCCTCTTCAATTCGTGTTGCATTTAATGCTTCAAAATTACAACTCCAAACACTGCCCCCAATCATTTGAATCATTTTAGGAATTGAACAATCATAGTCCGAGAGCAATAATCCAGCAGTCCAAACTCCGTGATTGTGGTCAGATACTGTGTTGTATTCAGCTAGTTCTGATGTCAAGTGCCATTGTTCTAGATTAGTTTGAAGGCTGCCGATTTGTTTGAGTAGACTCCAGTCGAAAGATTGAACGATCGATTGATTTGTGATTTCAAGACGATCTATTTCAGCGACCAAGGTTTCTGCGAATACATCTAGTTCCACTGTAAGCTGAGGTCGAACAGCTGATCTTTTGGCTTCAATGCAGAATTTCGCACTTCCTTTGTGTTGTCTCACAAGCTCAACAATTTCTTCCAGTGTCGGTATTTTGCACCCATCGACGGGCAATTGTTGATGAAACATCTTTGCATAGTTTGACTTTGGCTGAATTCGGCCAATATCATAAGTTCGAATATCCTTTAACAAAAGTTCGCAGATTTTGGGGCCAGTATGTTTTAGCCATCTACCGTTTTTGTCTCTAGTAATGTCGGGGTTCAATGTGTAGTCGTGATAGGCGACAACTTTATGATCGGCAGTTATGCCTATGTCGAGTTCAATCCCATCTACTCCAAGCTTCAAGCATTTATTAAAGCCCTCCAGACTCAATTCCGGCAAAAGACCTCTAGCTCCTCGATGGCCAATAATTTGGATAGACAAATTAGTTCGTTCTTGTGAATAAATTTTTTTGAAAATTAAGTGTTAGTATTTTTCGATCGTATGTTGAACATCGAATTTATGTAAAATAATTCTTTGATTTTATTAACATTACAATGAAAAGGTACAGATTTTATGGACCATCATGGTGGTATGGAATATCTAGAATCAAAGGGTATTAATTTATTTCATATATTTGATACCCAAGAAGTACTGGATCTACTTGAACCTGCGCTTTCGCCGTTTGACTTCGAAAAATATCCGAGCACAGTGCTGTTAGGAAATGCAGGAGCTAGTTTGTGGCATTCGCTACAGGAATATGGCATGGATAGTGATGACCCAGTAGATGATTTTAGCGTGTATCTCGCAGAGCAGTTCGCTCAGCAATTTCTAGCCACGGCGAGTTTTATTCTTTATCCTTCCTCTCATCCTATTTCACTACAGAAATTCGGTTTAAGAGCTGGATGGGCTCACACAACGCCAATGGGTATAAGTATTCACCCAAAATTTGGTACTTGGTTTGCCTATCGAGCATTGTTTTTTGTCAACTCCAAATTGAAAAAATCAGAACCACTTTCTGCTCAGCATCCTTGTGAGAGTTGCTTAGACAAACCTTGTCAATCGGTTTGTCCGTCTGGTGCAGTGCGGGATATTGGATCTTTCGGCCTTCAAGAGTGTGCTCGATTTAGAATTCAGGAAAATTCGCCTTGTTCATTGCAGTGTTTTTCGCGTAAAAGTTGTCCTGTGGGTAGTCAATATCAATATGACCCGGAGCAGTTGGAATATCATTATTTTCGTTCTAGAAAGACCATTTTGCGTTATTACAGTTCTGAAAGTTAAAGTACAGGAGTATTAGATTCAGATGTTTTTTGAAGAATATAAGCTTGGAGATAGATTCAAAAGTGGTGGTGTTACATTTACCGAAAGCGAAATTGTCAGATTCGCTCTTCAATACGACCCACAACCTTTCCATATTGATGTTGAAGCTGCAAAGAAATCTCAATTCAATGGACTGATTGCAAGTGGCTTTCAAACTATGGCTCTGGTATTTCGAATGTACATCCAAGAAGGAATGCTAAAGCAAGGAATGGGATCGCCAGGGATGGATGAACTTCGTTGGTTGCTACCTGTCCGACCAGGAGACACTCTTCACTTGGAATCAGAAGTAATAAGCACCAAAGCTTCGAGTTCGAAGACAGACCGTGGTTATGTCGAAATATTGTGTAGTATTTTCAATCAGAAGTCTCAAAAGGTAATGAGCTTTCGAGTGACGCAGATCATTCGACGAAAAAACTAATTCTAAATACGAACTTGATCAGATCCAATTGATTGGAGTGCAGTAGCAGCTAGAAGTTGAGTCAAGTTGTGCGAGCTGCTGTCCTCGAAAAGATTGGTGAACCGCTTCGTATTCAAGAAGTTGAGATCACTTCTCCGAGTGCGAGCCAAGTTTTGGTGGAAAATTACGTTTGCGGAGTCTGTCGCACGGATTTACACATCCTAGATGGAGAGCTTCCAAACGCAAGGTTTCCCACTATCCCTGGACATCAAATTGTTGGACGAGTGGTCGAAACCGGTTCCCAAGTAATCGATTTAAAAGTTGGAGATCGGGTGGGGATCCCGTGGCTGGGTTGGACTTGCGGTTGCTGTAACTATTGCCTTTCTGATCGAGAAAATCTTTGCGATTCAGCTCGTTTTACAGGATTTCACCTACCAGGTGGATTTGCTGAGTTTACAACTGCAGAATCTCAATTTTGTTTTCGTATAAATACGCCGATTGGTAATGCGGAATTAGCCCCTTTACTATGTGCAGGACTAATTGGCTATCGCGCTTTCCGCCTGGTTGGTCGCGCACAATCCATCGCGTTCTATGGCTTTGGATCCGCTGCGCATATTTTGCTACAGGTTGCAAATCACATCGGACGAGAGGTTTATGCGGTCACTCGGCCGAAGGATATTGAATCACAAAAATTCGCGCTTGATCTTGGGGCAAAATGGGCCGGCGGAACGGATAGTTCGCTACCGGTAGAAGTCGACGCTGCAATCATATTTGCACCTGCAGGTGAACTTGTTCCGCTTGCAATGAAGTCGGTTCGAAAAGGTGGCTCGGTTGTTTGTGCTGGAATTCATATGAGCGACATACCATCATTTCCATATGAAATATTGTGGGGCGAACGAAATCTTTGTTCTGTAGCGAACCTAACGCGTGCAGATGGCCTAGAATTTTTGAAAATCGTCGCGAAAGTGCCAATTCGAACACATGTTCATGCTTATTCACTAAATCAGGTCAATGATGCTTTGAGCGACCTGCGAGAAGGATTAATCGAAGGCTCTGCAGTGATTGATCTTCAAAGGGATGGCTAAACATTCGGCATTAGACCTTGACGCAGTTTGACTTCGAAGCTCAGATAAAGTCAGCACCAGGCACTTGAAATCTATTGTTCAACCGAGCGAGTTCCTAGAAAAACAAAAAAATATTTTTCCCAATTAGTTGTTTCTCTGATTGAAAATTCGCCTTAACAATAGTCAGACAGAAATTATCAATGATTTAATTCAGGAGCTACTGTCTAGCTTTGAACCACCTCTACATAGTGGGGAAGCTACCGTAGTACCTTCTGATCTTTCCCATTCTTCAGGTGTTAGTGTATGCAGTGATAGCGCGTGCACAGGGCCTGCCAATTGATCCGCGAGCAAGGAATTGATAATTCGGTGACGAAATACCAGGGGTTGCCGATCAAAATTCTCCGAAACTGCAATGACTTTGAAGTGAGTTTCAGAGCCGGGTGGTACACTGTGCATCCCACTTTCGTTGATCACTTCAAGATGAAGTGGACTGAGTTCTTTAGATAAGGTTTCTTCGATTTGGTTTTGGATAATCATAGCAATGGAATTTATTTGTTTCAGTATCTGAACCGCAACATAACGTAATTCTGTCACGTTTCTACGTATATCTCACGAGAAATTATAATGAATGTACTCTAGTCGTTAATTACGGCGTCGATCAACTACTACTTAAATTTGCCTACAACATTGGACGAACGCTATTCAATTCAAAGTATTATTGTTGACTAACAAAATAAAATGTACAGTTTTAACTTAAGGTGAAAAGTTCACGAGCCTTTGTGGGACAGGAGAGACATATGTTCAAAAAATCGGACACGATTCAAAACTACGATGAGCCCTTGTGGGAGGCGATGAAAAATGAGGAAATTCGTCAGGAAGAGCATATCGAACTGATTGCTTCCGAAAATTACACGAGCCCTCGAGTGCTGCAGGCACAAGGGTCAGTATTGACCAATAAATACGCGGAAGGTTATCCGGGTAGACGTTACTATGGTGGTTGTGAGTTTGTGGATGTAGCCGAAACGCTTGCGATTGAGCGAGCGAAACTGTTGTTTGGTGCCGATTATGTCAATGTCCAACCGCATTCTGGGTCACAAGCAAATGTTGCTGTTTTCATGGCTTTGTTGAATCCGCATGATACGGTGCTCGGGATGAGCCTTGATCATGGAGGGCATCTTACACATGGTTCAAAAGTTAATTTTTCTGGAAAAGTTTACAACTCGATACAGTACGGAGTTGATTCTGAAGGCATCGCAGATTATGGACAGATTCGAGAACTCGCAAAGGAACATCGGCCAAAAATGATTATCGCTGGATTTTCAGCGTACTCCCGCGTCATGGACTGGGAGCGATTCCGCGAGATTTCTGATGAAGTGGGGGCTTATCTTTTTGTCGATATGGCTCACGTCGCTGGATTGATAGTTGCAGGTCTTTATCCGAACCCTGTTCCCATTGCAGACGTTACAACGACCACGACACATAAGACCTTACGAGGTCCGAGAGGAGGGTTGATTTTAGCGCGAGAAAACCCTGAAGTACAGAAAAAACTCGCATCGGCGGTATTCCCCGGTGGTCAAGGTGGCCCAGCAATGCACGTCATCGCGGGTAAAGCAGTTGCATTCAAAGAAGCACTGGAAACGGAGTTCATTACGTACCAAGAACAGGTTTTGGCGAACGCCCGAGCGATGGCTGCGGCGTTTATTGAACGTGGTTATAAAGTTGTCTCAGGAGGGACGGACAATCACCTTTTCCTATTGGATTTAATCGACAAAAAAATTACAGGAAAAGATGCAGCAGCGGCTTTGGGTGAAGCCAATATCACGGTCAATAAGAATACCGTGCCCAATGACCCATGTTCGCCTTTTGTTACCAGTGGATTACGTATTGGATCGCCAGCTTCAACGACGCGCGGCTTCAAGGAAAAAGAAATGAGTATGTTGACACACTGGATGGCTGACATTCTGGATGACATTGAAAATCAAAAGACTATTGAAAATATTAAGAATAAAGTCACAGAACTTTGTGCAGATTTCCCCGTGTATCAATAGAAACATTGTTTTTTCTTCTTTCATATCAGCGGGAAAATGAAACAATACTCTATCCTCAGTTTAGCACGTCACGCGGTCAATAAGCACCAAAAGTGGCCGCTTGCATGGAGAGAGCCAGAGCCTAAACCCGCGTATGATGTGATCATCGTAGGTGGTGGTGGACATGGCCTCGCCACCGCTTACTACTTAGCGACCGAGCACAACATTACCAATGTTGCTGTATTGGAAAAAGGATGGATAGGAGGTGGTAACACAGGCCGAAATACAACGATAATCCGCTCAAACTATCTTTGGGATGAAGCAGCACATTTATACGAAAAATCTTTGGTGTTGTGGGAGTCATTGTCGCAACAACTGAATTTCAATATGATGTTCAGTCAGCGAGGTGTTCTCAACTTAGGCCATACCTTACAGGATATGCGAGATATCTACCGTCGTTCATGTGCCAATCGATTGAATGGAATTGATAGCGAGGTGCTATCTCCAGAAGAAGTCAAACGCATGGTACCCATAATTGATTCCTCATCAAATACACGTTATCCAATAATGGGCGCTTCGTATCAACCCAGGGGCGGCGTAGCACGACATGATGCGATTGCATGGGGTTTTGCAAGAGCTGCAGATGCGCGAGGCGTGGACATAATCCAAAACTGCGAGGTTACCGGCATTGAACGAATAGGTGGAGCAGTGACCGGATTAGAAACGACGCGAGGTTCCATCAAAGCTTCAAAAGTGGGTGTAGTGGTTGCTGGACACTCAAGTGTGCTCGCAGAGATGGCTGGATTTAGAATGCCGATTGAAAGTCATCCACTACAAGCTCTTGTTTCTGAACCGATTAAGCCAATTTTACATACGGTAGTTATGTCAAATGCTGTACATGGTTATATTAGCCAATCCGACAAAGGTGAGCTAGTCATCGGTGCTGGTGTCGATTCATATTTGGGTTACGGCCAAAGAGGAAGTATTGCAACAATCGAAGGAAATGTTTCAGCGATTCTGGAACTATTTCCAATTTTCAGTCGGGTTCGGATGCTCAGACACTGGGGAGGTATCGTAGATGTTTGTCCTGATGCTTGTCCGATCATCGGTAAAACTCCCGTAAATGGCCTCTATTTCAATTGCGGTTGGGGTACCGGTGGTTTTAAGGCAACTCCGGGTTCAGGTTGGGTTTTCGCGAATACTATCGCACGTGATCAACCACACGAACTAGCTGCTCCATTTGCGTTGGACCGCTTTATAACAGGTGCACTGATTGATGAACACGGTGCAGCTGGGGTAGCTCATTAGCGAAAACAAATGAGGAAATTACCGTGTTGTTAATTCGTTGTCCCTGGTGTGGTTTGCGTGAAGAAGTAGAATTTACCTATGGCGGGGAAGCACACATTGTTAGGCCGAAAGAGCCAGATAATTTAACGGATGCTGAATGGGCTGACTACTTATTTATGCGCGAGAATACGAAGGGTGATCAAACAGAACAGTGGTATCACAGTGCGGGCTGCCGACGTTGGTTCAATGCGGAACGAAATACGCTAACGTATAAGTTTGGTGCAAGCTACAAACCTACTGACGCGATTCCAGGAGAAGAATCGTGAATCAACCATTTCGGCGAAAAGACGGAGGAAGAGTTGACCGATCTAAATCGGTTAACTTCCAATTTAACGGTAAGGCTTACGTCGGTTATGAAGGTGATACGGTAGCATCAGCTCTGCTCGCCAATGGTGTCAATTTAGTCGCGCGCAGCTTTAAATATCACCGGCCGAGAGGAATTGTCGCTTGCGGTGCAGAAGAGCCAAACGCATTGCTGCAGGTCGATCGAGGTCAACAAACGATTCCCAACCTTCGAGCGACACAAACCGAGATTTTCGAAGGCTTGGTCACTTCAAGTGTGAACTGCTGGCCAAATTTAGACGCCGACATTGGTTACTTGGCAAATTGGACTTCCCCCATACTTCCAGCCGGGTTTTATTACAAAACTTTCATGTTTCCGCGAAACGGCTGGAAACTCTATGAACGAATAATTCGTAAGGCTGCGGGTTTTGGAGTTGCTGGAACTGAAACAGACGAAAGCTTGCACCGAGATAGCAACCGTTACGACAAGATTAACACCTGGTGTGATGTGTTGGTTGTCGGAGGCGGTCCTGCTGGTTTGGCCGCAGCATACAGTGCGTCAAAAAGAGGCGCACGTGTCATCATTGCTGATGAAAAAAGTGAACTCGGTGGTGGGCTATTAAGAAGTGCCGCAGTAGAAGCTCGGTTGTGGATTGATGAAATTGTAAACGAACTGTCAGATTCTCCAGAAGTGAGAATCTTAACTCGAAGCACCGTAACCGGCTTCTATGATAGTAATTTCCTCATGATTAACGAGCGAGTGTCAGACCACATGTTGTCACCTCCGGACAATGTAAACCGGGAGCGAATCTGGAGGGTTCGAGCGAAACAAGTGGTACTGGCGACAGGTGCGATAGAACGCCCAATTGTGTTCAAAAATAATGACTTGCCAGGTGTAATGTTGGCTTCAGCTGTGTCTGAATATTTGAATCGATTCGGGGTCAAGCCAGGTTCTTCTGCGGTCGTATTTACAAATAATAATACAGCGTACCAGACCGCGTTTGATCTTATTGACGCAGGAATAAAGCTGAAAGCCGTCGTGGATTTTCGTTTGGTAGGTTCAAGTGAATTAAAGAAACGATTAGAAGCAAAAGGTGTATCCGTCGTCACGGGTGCCGCAGTAATCGACGCAAAAGGTAAAAATAAACTTAATGCCGTAGAGATTGCTCAATTATCAAGCGATGAGCAAATTCAAACGGATTCGAAAGTTGTCCATGAATGTGATCTATTGGCAGTATCAGGTGGGTGGAGCCCGGCAGTTCATTTACACGCTCAATCGGGTGCAAAACCCAGATATGACGAAACCAAAGCCTGCTTCGTTCCGGGTAAATCTGTTCAGCTAGAAAAATCGATAGGTGCAGCGAATGCACAATTTAGAATAGATTTGGCGATTGAGGAGGGATTTCAAGCGGGTGAAGAAGCTGCCGAAGCACTCGGTTTGAACACGACGCTAAAAATTGAACCAAGACCTTTGGTCATTGAAGACCAGGACGAATATGAAGTGCTTCCAATTTGGTTGGTTCCGTGCCAAGAGTCGAGGTGGGGTTCGAAAAGATTTGTTGATTATCAAAATGATACGACCGCTGAAGACATTCTGCTTGCAGTATCAGAAGGATATCATTCAATTGAACACGTAAAGCGATACACGCTCTTGGGATTTGGTACAGATCAAGGTAAATTAGGCAACATCAATGGGATGGCGATCGTCGCCAAAGCATTGGATCAAGCTATTGAAGAAACGGGAACCACAACATTTCGTCCCCCATACACTCCAATTAGTTTCGGAGCATTGGTAGGTAGGGAAATTGGCCCTGAGTTTTTCGATCCCGTTCGAAGAACCGCGATTCATGAATGGCATGTCGCCGAAGGGGCCGAATTTGAAAATGTTGGCCAATGGAAACGACCTTGGTATTACCCACGTAATGGTGAATCGATGCAAGAGGCAGTTGATCGGGAATGTCTAGCAGCGCGGAACGATGTGGCTGTTCTTGATGCATCGACTCTTGGAAAGGTTGAAATATATGGTCCCGATGCAGCTAAATTTTTGGATTATGTGTATACCAATTCGTGGTCAAAATTAACGACTGGCTCATGTCGGTACGGTCTCATGTTAGGCGAAGATGGCATGATTATGGACGATGGTGTCACGGCAAAAATTGCGGCGAATCACTATTACATGACAACGACTACCGGTGGTGCCGCTCACGTTTTAACCTGGATGGAGCAATGGCGACAAACGGAGTGGCCATGGATGAAAGTGTTTTTCACATCGGTTACCGAACAGTGGGCAGTAATTTCCATTGCTGGCCCCAAAGCACGAGACGTTTTGAGAAGAGTTGCTCCTGATCTCGAGCTGTCCAATAAAGTATTTCCCTTTATGTCATTCAAAAACTGCTTGGTGTCAGGGGTCAATGCGAGAGTGTTTCGAATTAGTTTTACTGGCGAACTTAGTTACGAAATCAACGTTCCAGCAAATTATGGATTGAATGTTTGGAAGAAAGTCATGGAAGCCGGAAAAGACTATGGAATTACGCCGTATGGGACTGAAACCATGCATGTTCTTCGCGCTGAAAAAGGGTTCATTATTGTTGGACAGGACACTGATGGTTCTATGACTCCGATTGATATGGGCATGAAATGGATAGTTTCGAAGCATAAAGACTGTTTGGGCAAAAGATCTTTAATCCGTACCGATAGCGCTCGAGGAGATCGAAAACAATTTGTTGGCTTGCTGACAGACGATCCAAATACGGTGTTACCCGAAGGCGCTCAGCTGGTAGAAGAGATGTCGGATAGTCTACCTGTTCCAATGATCGGGCACGTTACCTCGAGCTATTGGAGTGCGGCTTTAGGAAGGTCGATTGCGCTCGCGGTAGTGAAGGGTGGACACTCACGAATGGGCCGAAAGATCTTTGCGATGATCCTGGATGGCGATCCCGTTGAGGTTGAGATCACTAGCTCTGTCTTTTATGATGCCAAAGGTGAGCGTCAGAATGTCTAATAGATTATCAAGGATTTCGCCGTTGGCGAAATATACGAGAAGCGACGCAGTGGAATTTAAATTGAATGATGTCAGTGTGAAAGAATTGCGATTTCTTTGTCATTACATCGTTCGATTTGATCCCGAAAATCAGATGACCAGAAAATCATTTCGAAAAAATTTTGCTACAGACGTACCAACTGATCCGAATACGTTCAATATTTCTGACGATATATTATTCGCGTGGTTGGGTCCGGACGAATGGTTAATCCTGTCACAGCTCCATCTTTTGGAGAAGATTGAAGAATCATTAGATGAGATTGTTGCAAATCCGTTTGCAACATGGGTGGATGTATCGAGTTCCCAAACCCTAATTCGAGTGACTGGTCCGAAAGGAATTGATCTATTGAGCCGCGGGATTAATTGTGACTTACATCCAAGTGTTTTCTTACCAGGGAACTGCTTACAGACGATTATGGCGAGAATTCCCGTTACCGTACTGAAACAAGAATCCGACACACTAACAATGGACTTGATTGTTAAACGAAGTTACGCGGAATACCTCTGGAACTGGTTAGTCGATGCAGGACGAGAAGCCGAATTTCGACACTAATTTCCGTAACTCCAACTATCTTTTAAGAAGCTGAATTAGGTTTTCAAGCAAAATTACTTGGAAATTCCTGCTCCGCTCAAAATAGCAGGAATCTTGTCTTCCCATCCGATGGCCATGAGGTGAATTCCATTAGCCTCTTGGCGTAGACCTTTCGCAATCTCAATAGAAATTTGATTGCTTGTTTCAATTACTCGTTCCTTATCGTTACCTTGGGCAGCAATTTCTTTTATGAAGTGGTCAGGGACATCGATACCTGGCACTCGAGCGTTCATGTATTGAGCCATTTTTACAGACTTAATCGGAATCAATCCAGCCAATATCGGTATATCAACGCGACCCACTTTCTTCATAAATTTCGCAAATTGAGAAACATCGTAGATCGCCTGCGTTTGAAAAAATTCTGCTCCAGCATCAATTTTTCGGTGCATATTCTCAATTTCGTTGTCTGGATTTGGAGAACCAGGATTCACAACAGATCCAACGAAGAAATCTGGTGTACCTAACAAGGGGTTTCCCATGTAGTCCGAACCTGACCTCAAAGCGCTCACTGCATCAAGCAATTGAGATGCAAAAAGATCAAAGACCGGTTTCGCATCTGGATGATCACCGTTTTTTGGTGGATCACCGCCCATGAACACTAAATTTTGGATTCCAAGAACCGCGGCACCCAACATGGATGATTGAATCGCTATGCGATTTTTATCACGAGAAGTCATTTGAACAATCGGCTCAATTCCTCGATCCAACAGTAAGTGAGCAACAGCAACCGGATCCATCGCCATTCGAGCTGAATGAGACTCCGTCAGATTGAAGGCATCAACTAAATCGCGAAGCAGTTCCGCTTTTGCAAATAGACGCGTAAGTTCAATACCTTTGGGTGGTGTGAGCTCACATGTCAATATAAATTCCCCAGCTTCAACTCGCTGTTTTAACTTTGAAGTCTCCAGAATTAATCTCCTGTAAGTAGTCGATGGCAAAATTTGAGATTCGTTAACGACGTGCAAATCTTAACTGATTCATTCATCGAATTTGTTGAGTATAGTATACGAGAAACCTAGCTTTCGAAGAACTGTGATACCCTCATTTTGAATGTTGAAATCGAGTGAAAAACATCTCAAGGTTCAAAGTAAAAAAATGGATTTTATGAGTTTCGACAAGGTATGAATCAAGACAGTTGAAAGACTAGACCTGAGTAAAATGATTCATAGACAATTAATATGAAGCGCTTTTTTTCAAATGACAGTGTCGGTAAAGGAAAGAGCCAAAAAAACTAAAAGTTGGCTAGCTTTAGCAAATTTCGTCTATAGCCTAGATTTTGAGAATTTTATTGAGCAGCGCTTTTACACTTTCGGTTTCGAAGGAATGAGGACAATAGAAGTTAACGCTGGCAGAGATGTTACTATGCTAGGCTACTAGCTCACTTTTATCAAAAATATTCGAATCGGTGTATAGGTAAATCGCCATCGCTTCTAACCATACTCAAGTACATAGGGCTGATAGCTATCGTCGGGGGAAATTCGTGGGTTCAGTAAATTGATCCTAGAAGAAAACTTTTGAAAATAGCGAGCAATTTCATTTTCTATTCCACAGCTGAAAAGCCCTTCAGTTCAGATGCTTATCGTTGCGGAGCTTGAGAGTATGTTTTATGTGACTAATGACTTGATTCAACCATCCGATTGAGTATTTTGTATGGCCTATAGTGATCATTTTGTAAAAGGTTTGGAATGGCTTTGGGGAGAAGGCTTTTTATCGCCTGGAGGACCAGAAGAAATTCATCAAATCTTGCAAGGTACTAATATCAACGGAAAAAAAGTTCTAGACATTGGATGTGGGATCGGGGGTATAGATCAATTACTAGTCGGCAGCTACGGCGCGAGAATGGTGGTCGGCATAGATGTCGAGGATAGACTTGTCGCTCGTGCAAGAAAGGATGCCGAGTTGGCAGGGTATTCTACCGAGAAAATTGAGTATAAGGTGGTGGAACCAGGCCCCCTTGACTTTAAGTCCGAATCGTTTGATGTTGTATTTTCCAAAGACGTAATCGTCCATGTTGAAGACAAAAGAAGAATTTACGAAGACATATTTCGAATTCTTCGAGCTGGATGTTCTTTGGTGGGAAGTGACTGGTTAGGCAGCAAATCTACCAATGAGTCCGAAAAGGTGAAGGAATGGCTTGATTTTGCAAAGTTAGATTTTCACTTTTGGACTAGCATTGAAATGAGGAAACTATTGACCGAGCTTGGATTTGAATCCATTGATCTGAGTGATCGAAATCAGTGGTATCAAAAACATGTTCGAGATGAGATTGATAGAGTTAGCGGAGAGAATCGGGACAGGTATATTGAGATTTTTGGTGAAGAGCAAGCAAATAAACGACTACAAAGCTCGACGCTAAAGATGAAAGTTGTAGACGCTGGCGAACTTCGTCCAACTATTTTCAGAGCAAGAAAACCCGAAGATTGAGTCAAAGAAAGTGATTCTATTTCGACTTCTACCTTAGCTTTCTTACCATGGTTCGACAACGATATTGCCAACGTGCCTTTTTGCAACGAACAATGTCTGTGCTTCTTGAAGCTGATCCAACGGAAATTTAGCAGCCAAAAGCGGTCGTATTTCACCTCGTTCGATATATCGAACGACATTTCCAAAATTCTCTAAGGTGGGAACAGTACATCCAAAAAAACTTAAGTCGTGTAAGTATAGGTCCCGTAAATCTAAATCTACCATTGGTCCCGCGATGGCACCAGCACAAGTATAGCGACCGCCACGCTCCAAAGCCTTGATGAAGAATGGAAAACTTGGACCACCGACTACATCTGCAACTACCGTGACAGTTTTAGTACCGATTGCATCTTGAAGTACAGTTGGCAATTCACTGGAAGTCCGTGGAATTACCGCGTTGTGACCAAGAGTGGCAATTTGCTCCAACTTATTCTGGCCACACATTGCAACGACTTGAGCACCTCGACGATGTGCGAGCTGAATTAAAGCGGAACCGACACCACCGGAAGCGCCGGTGATCAAAACTGTATCATCTTTCGTCACAGCGGCTCGATTTAGCATGTTCTCTGCTGTGTTATAGGATGTCGAAAAAGTAGCGAGCTCCGCACTAGATAACGAGCTATTGATCGGATAGACATTGCGGTAGTCTACTGTCGTAAATTGAGCAAATCCCCCGCTGCATTCACTTCCGAAGTAGCCACATTTATCCAAGTTCATTGGATCACTCCAATCACGTAACCAGCTATCGATCAAAACACGTTTTCCTAGTAGCGAAGTGTCGACGCTTGTGCCAGCCTTTTCAACGATTCCCACCGCGTCTGCACCTTGAATATGAGGAAAGCTGAGTGCGGAACTACCCCAAGTACCGTCTGTGCTATCGGCAGTGTCAGAGGTATCAGAGTTGGTGGCTCCAGTTACGCTTTTGGAATACCAAGCTGTTCGCGTGTTCACATCGGTGTTGTTCAAACCGCAAGCTTCGACTCGAATTAGCACTTCTTTTGAACCGGCAATCGGTTTTGGCCAATTCCTTCGGTATTCTAATTTATCCAAACCGCCATGTCCGGTAAGGATCACCGCTTTCATCGTTTCATTCATATTTTGTTCCTTTTGAAGTAGGATCCCGTCGAACGAACCAACGTATATTTCGGCGAAATCAATTCAATACCGCCGCAGTGTGCAAACAATATGCCGAGAATGTATGTAAGCTGAGCGTTGGAAGATACCGCGTCAAGAATTTGAAAGTAATCGCTCTAGTTTGGCTCGTTTTGATTGTAATTCAGAAAGAGACTTTCGATGATTCGACACGCGAATTTGTTCTTTTTCGACAATATGGGCTGGTGCACGAGTCAAGAATTGTTTATTTCTCAATTTCGACTCCGATTTCTGAATGGAGCTCAAAGTGTTTCTCAGGTCTTTTTCTAAGCGTTTCATTCGTTCTTCAACATCACCAAATTCATCAGTTGCGAGCGAAAGCCTTAAACCACCTACAAGTGCTGTGAACGTGTTTGATGAATCACTCAACTCTGCTGTTGCTGAATCAAGTTTGTTTAACGAGTCCAGTTGAGCCAAATTTCGTATTAGGTAGTTATGTTTGTTTAGATGTTCCAGATCTAGTTGGGTGGGATTTTCGAAAAATGCTGATATTCGATGTCCTGGATTTATGTTCATTTGGCTACGCAAATTTCGAATAGCGGTCACAATGGACTTGAGCCAGTCGATTTCCTTCGTCGAATTGTCGTCAACCACAGAATTAAAATCTGTGCTATAGGACTCAAACATAATCGATCGATCATGATTCACTGAGTGAAGCTGTTGCCATATTGCTTCGGTGATGAAGGGCATAAACGGATGAAGTAATCGAAGCGAGGCATCCAAAACGACCAATAGTGATTGTCGTAGCGACGTGGTGAGTTTGGAGTTCGTTGATTCTTGCCTGAGCATGATTTTTGTGATTTCGATAAACCACGCGCAAAATTCATTCCAGATAAATTCATATAGCTGTTTAGAAGCCAAGTCGAATCGGTAAATCGAAAAGGAATCTTCAATTGCTTCCGTTGTATGCTGCAACTTTGAAATGATCCATTTCTCGGCAATGCAATGGGGTCGATACTCATGAAGGTTCCAGGTTTCAATGTTTTCGGTATTCATCAGTACGAATCGTGCTGCGTTCCACAACTTATTACAAAACTTTCGATAACCGTCAATTGTTCCTAGCTCAAATCGAATGTCTCGGCCTTGTGTTGCTAATCGAGCGAAGGTAAATCTCAGCGCGTCAGTACCGTAGGCGGGAATCCCGTTTGAAAATTGTTGCCGAGTTGCTTCTTCAATTCTAGGTGCAAGCTCGGGTTGCATTAGGCCAGTCGTTCGTTTCTCTATAAGCCGATCGAGTTCAATGCCGTCAATCAAGTCGAGGGGGTCAAGGATATTCCCCTTAGATTTCGACATTTTTTGTCCGTCAGAATCTCGTACCAAGCCATGGATGTACACTTCATGAAACGGGATATCATTTGCAAACTTCAACCCGAACATGATCATTCTTGCTACCCAGAAAAAGATTATGTCGAAGCCCGTAACGAGTACATTGGTTGGGTAGAAAGTGTCTAGATCGTCAGTTTGTTTCGGCCAGCCAAGCGTCGAAAAAGGCCAGAGCGCAGAGGAAAACCATGTGTCCAACACATCCTGGTCCTGCTTTAACTGAAATTCAGCATTGTTCCAAAATTCTTTTGCTTGAGCCTTGGCTTCTTCCTCGGTACTTGCGACAAATACATTTCCATCTTGATCATACCAAGCTGGTATTCGATGCCCCCACCAGATCTGCCGAGAAATACACCAATCCTCAATATTCTCCATCCAATCAAAGTAGGTACGCTCCCAGTTCTTCGGTATGAATTTAATGGTTCCATTTCGCACCGCTTCAATTGAAGGTTCAGCCAATGGTTTCGCGCGAACGAACCACTGATCTGTCAAGTACGGTTCAATAATTTGTCCGGTTCGATCTCCTCGAGGCACCATGTATCTATGATCTTCGATTTTCTCGATTAACTCTAAACTGTCCAAGTCTTCGAGAATCTTTTTACGAGCAGCTAAACGATCAAATCCGTGATATGGGCTACCGGGCAAATCAATTTCCGCTCGAGGTGTCATGACATTGATGATCTCTAAGTCGTTGCGCTTGCCTACCTCGTAGTCATTAAAGTCGTGAGCGGGAGTAATTTTCACACAACCTGAACCAAACTCAGGATCAACATACGTGTCGGCAATAATGGGAATGTGTCTCCCTACCAATGGCAAAATTACCGTTTTTCCAACTAAGTGTGAGTATCTTCGATCATCAGGGTGAACCGCCACCGCGGTGTCGCCTAACATCGTCTCGGGTCGAGTGGTTGCGATGATCACAAATTTGGTGCTGTTTGCAATTGGATATCGAAAATGCCAAAGCAACCCTTTTTCTTCTTCTGATATGACTTCCAAGTCTGATATCGCAGTCAATAGAACTGGATCCCAATTGACTAAACGCTTACCTCGATAAATCAATCCTTCTCGGTAAAGCTGTATAAAGACTTCGCGAACTGCAATCGAAAGATCTTCATCCATCGTAAAGCGTTCCCTCGACCAATCTAGGGAAGCCCCCAAGCGACGGAGTTGATTGGTAATGGTACCTCCTGAATTGGCTTTCCAAGCCCATACTCGATCGATGAAGCCGTCGCGGCCAAGACTATGTCGAGTTTTTCCTTCCCTATTGAGCAAGCGCTCGACAACCATCTGCGTTGCAATTCCGGCATGATCCGTCCCAACTTGCCAAAGTGTGTTGCGGCCTTTCATTCGATGATAACGAATCAGCGCATCCATCAGCGTGTTCTGGAAAGCATGCCCCATATGCAGACTCCCCGTCACGTTGGGAGGCGGAATCATTATGCAATACGGTGCTCCTTCACCGTTAGGAGAAAAATAGTCTCGCTCTTCCCAAAGGTCATAAATTTGTTGTTCTAGTGCACGCGGATCGAAGACACTGGAAAGAACTGCTTTCTTCATGGATCAATAATCAGTATTAAGTTTGGAAAATACTACTTTAAACTCGTCGAGTAATCATATGAATACTTGGCGTGGTACCGAGCAAAGAAGCATATTTCTTTGAACGTAATTTTGCTTTTTCAATGTCTCTCTCATCAGCGTCAATGGGTTCAACGACTCGGGAGAATTGATGAATAAAGTCAGGGACATCATCAAGCAGTGTAACCAAAACATCATTAAAATTTTGTGAAGGTTGGGTACTACCTACGACAACTGGAAATTTTTCGGTGTCAATAGGAACTGTTTCCAAAAAAACTGTATGCGGAATGAAACTATTCTGTGAAAACTTCCACAATAATTCATTCAGATAAGCACATTGTGCTTGGTTTTCTACATTGACGTATACCTTGTGACCGTTTTTAAAGGCGGTGTTTACAATATGACAGGCCAAACGAAATTTTCCGTCGGGTTGACGGGTTCTGAGCTGATAAAAGGTCACCCTAGTCGTCATACGTCAAGCCACGGATGACACTAGTTTGAATTCTTACACCGATTTAGTAAAAACTGCACGAATAGACTCACCGGACGACCGGTTGATCCTTTCTCTTTTCCAGAATGCCAGGCAGTCCCCGCAATATCCAAATGAGCCCATTTATACTTTTTCGTAAATCGAGCCAAGAAACAAGCCGCGGTAATCGCACCTCCCCATTTGCCGCCAATGTTCGCCACGTCAGCAAAATTACTATCCAGTGATGCCTGATAATCTTCCCACAGTGGTAGCGGCCAGACGCGATCGCCACTTAGAGTTCCAGCCTCGATCAGTTCTTTCGATAAGTCGTCATCATTGCTAAATAGGCCACTTGGAAAATTGCCTAGCGCCACAACGCAAGCCCCAGTTAGCGTTGCAGCGTCAATAACGACGGCAGGATTGTATTTCTCGATATAGGTTAAGGTATCACACAAAATAAGTCGACCTTCAGCGTCAGTATTCAATACTTCAATCGTGGTACCTGCCATACTTTTGACGATATCGCCAGGTTTGTTTGCTGCTCCATCGGGTAAGTTCTCACTACTCGCGATAGCACCGACAACGTTAATCGGAAGTTTTAAGATTGCAATGGTGAGGAGCGCACCCAACACGCCAGCTGCTCCACACATATCAAATTTCATTTCATCCATCGCCGCAGCTGGTTTAATGGAAATACCCCCAGCATCAAATGTCAATCCTTTCCCGACAAGTACAACTGGCTTTTGGTCGGATGGCCCTCCGCAATATTGAAGAACAATTAATTTGGCTGGTTCTCTGCTTCCTCTGGAAACAGACAGAAGTGCGCCCATGCCGAGCTCTTCCATATCACTTTCTTCTAGAACTTCTACAGACATATCCTCATTGTTTGCCAACTCAACAGCGGCTTCAGCAAGATACGTGGGCGTACAAATATTGCCAGGTAGATTTCCTAAATCCCGTGACAAATTGACTCCTTTACTGATTGCACTTCCAATTCGTATACCCTCTCGAATTGAACCTAAGTCTTCGCTTGATTCTGAAGCTATCTCTACAATCCATTGTTGCTTTGATTTATTTTTTTCTTGGTCTTTTTGAAGTTGATCAAATTTGTAGAGATTTTGGCCGATCAATTCGACGGAACGTCGAGCCACCCATGTTAGGTCTCGACCCTTCACTTCTACGTCGTTGATGTAAAACGTAACTCGTCCTACAGGTAAAGACGATAATCGTTTCGCAATTCCTCCTACAGATTTTTCAAATGTTGCTGAGTTGAATTTGTCTCTCGGTCCAAAGCGAGACACTAACAGTCGCTTCGCATCAATACCAGAAACAATAGGAAGCAGGACATTGCTGCCGACTGAATCTGAAAGATCCTCATTTTCTAATATTGTTTTGATTACGCCATTCGCTTTTTCATTGATTTCACTCGCGGAAGACGTCATATCGTCATTGTCGTATACCCCAACAATAACGCAACTACTCGAACAGGTGGAAGAGGGTAAATTGTTGGTTTCGTACATTACAGACATTGTTTATCTCAAGAATCATTGTGATTGTGGACAAAGTGGAAACGCTTTAGGTAAATTTTATCAGATGAAATATCTGGCGCTGTTTCATAAACTTAGCGTGTACTGAAACTCCATCCAAGTGCTTGGGATATCGAGTTTACAAGCGTACACTAGAAAATGTTATTAGAATTTACTCTAGGCTAAAGTCATAAGAGTTCAATAGCCCAACGAGTCATTTGATAAATTGTAAAAGATCTTTGAATTTTTACTGACATGAATACATTTGAAAAAAATTTAATTCGAGAAACCTCGTTATTGTGTATCGCTGTAATGGTGTTGACGATGGGGATATTTGGGATCGTGAAGTTCCTTGCCCTATTGCGCCGAGCTGTTCAGGGCGAATTGCCAGTGGAGGGATTAGGGTCGCTTTTGATGTACAAGCTCCTTACATATTTAGATGTTGTTTTGACTCCGGTTCTATTCATCACAATATTACTTGTTTTGTTTCGAAGGCATCGAGATAAAGAATTCACAATTTATGCGACGGCCGGAATCGGACCGAAGCAATATCTGATTGTAGCGACTCAAATCGCAATCGCGGCTGCAACAATCGTCGTGTGTCTTGCTTGTATTCTTAGCCCATATTCGGAACAGAAGTTTGAGCGACAGTTAGACATTTATCAACAGAGTCTTAGTAATCTTCCGTTTGAAGCTGGAAAATTTCGTGTTGTCGGGAATCAATCAAGTGCAATTTATTTTGGCCGAGAGAGCCAAGACTCATTTCCACACTCTATTCGGTTATTCTACCTGAACTCCACTCCTGAAAAAAAAGAACTCATTGTTGCCCAGGACGGCAGCTATGAATTCGATACTGACGACGGGTATGGTAAATTAGAGATATTGGATGGAAGACGATACAAACTGAATAACTACATTGATACATACGAAACTTCTTCATTCACGAAATATTTTGAATCGATTCCGATAAAGACATTTTCAGCTTCTGTTATTGGCCCAAGTTCGAAATCGACTTTATCGCTAGCTGAATCTTCCGCAATTGATGACAGTGCAGAATTACATTGGCGAATTACCAAGGTCATTACGATCGCTGTCGTCGTCATGCTAGCCTTTGCTTTTGGTGCGTTAAAACTCTCATCTAAGGCAGGATTACATTTGCTTAACGCTTTTGGAATCTACTTTCTTTACGCCAGCATCTTAGGCTTTCTTTCGGAAAACATCAAAGATCATGACACAGTATTTGTTCTTTATGTACCCCATCTAGTGATTCTGCTGATAATCACTTGGATGTACTTTGGACACCGAATTCGTGCCAACTACAACTCTAGGTCCGTAGTTTCGGTTGGTTCGAGGTAAACAGATCTATGCGCACAGTAGACCGAATGATTAGTCGCTTGATTACAGAGAGAATCACAATAGTGGCGATTTGGTTAATGGCGGTCTACACTTTTTTGGCTCTGTTAGATTTGATTCGAACTTCTAATGAAGGGGAAACGATTTATCATCATCTTTACGTTCTTGGATTGTCGGCACCGACAATGTTATACGAATTAAGCCCGATGATTTTCGTTATTGGAACTACAGTTGCTTTAGCTGGGTTTTCTAGGGATCTCGGGTTTGTAGCCTTGCAAGCAGGCGGAGTTTCAAAATTTCGTATAACCGCAACAATAGTTGTGTATTCGCTCTTTTTCGCTTTGCTCATGTTCATTTGGGGAGAACTCGTTGTTCCGAACAGCGAATCAGCCAAGGCGCGCCATACCGAGAGTCAATTCGTGACTCCGGAAAGCCAGCTTGATGACCAGAGTTTATGGACCCGAGACGGGGACCAGTTTGTGTTTTTTCAAAGTATACAAAGCCTAGACAGAATTACTGGTATCCAAATTTATGAATTTGACGATAAAGGGCAGTTTAAACATTACATACACGCACGGTTTGCTACTCAACAAGACAATGAAGATTTAGTGAAATTACATGAAGTTGTAACTACTCGGTTTACTGATAACGGTGTAGAGAGGCAATATAGTGATAGTATCGATTTTGAGTCATCCGTAAAATTCAATCTTTTGGTTGCGAAAGAAAGTGATCCATTTTTGATGAAAATAGGCCAACTATACTCAATCATGAAATATCTTCGAGACAACAATTTAGAGACTGATTTTGTTGAGCTCGCTTTTTGGAATCGACTTACTATACCCATTTCAGTACTTGTAATGGCTTTGTTTGCTGTCATCTTTACTTTTCGAACACGCCGTGGCTTGAGTCGAGCGCACTTTGCTGTTATCGGTTTAGTTTTTGGATTAATTTACTTTGCGGTGCAGCAGTCGGCAGGCTACGTCGTCATATTAAATGGACTAGCACCAATAATTGGGACATTTGGTACTTTGTTGTTGTTCCTAGTCTGTGCAATTATTGTTCTTCGTCGAGTTTAGTACTTCAGATAGCATAAAAAGTGTCTTGTAAACCAAATTATTGAGCCTACAAACAGACCCGCTAGCTGAAAAATTACTAGTTGACTATTGACCTTTCGGTCGGCTGGCGAATTCCGAATTTGCATCAATCTCAGTTGTCATTGCTGCCTGTGTTCTTTTGAATTTACGTCTATATCGATGTGGTTTAAGTGCGACGATCAATCGAAGCTCTGCAACTTGGGTATCGGCTTTCGAAGAGGACGGTCTGTTAAAGAGTTAGGCTCATTGATGCAGGTTGTATTGCAAGATGGTTGCCACTGTCGCCAAATGCGTTGAAACGCATAGATTTGCCAAATCTTCTATGATGAACGGTGCTAAATGCATTCCGATGTGCGTGAATGCATATCTGCAAAGGCAAATTAGACTGGTCTATGGAACAATTTCATTCTTTCGAACCTAGTCTGGCGCTCCAAACTACTCAGCAAACTAGCGAATTAATTTGCAAGCTTATAATGTCGTAAATCATGTCTATTTGTTTTATCGGATTTGCTTGTATATCAACGCTTGCCAGAAACTTGAAGCAGCAAGTGCTCAATTTTGTATTCAACGAAATGTTTGTGAATCAGGCAAATGGAATGTAAGTGTACGATTCTGAAGCAAATTTGAAGTAGTTTGGTCTGTTGCAATTTTCAGATCAGACTGCTTGATGACACACTAGTTGATGCATTATGGAGGTGGAGAATGTTGCCGATTTCAACCCTAATTAGAGGTGGAGGTGTTGTTTGGACGGTTTCGCCTGAAGATACAGTCTATGACGCTTTGCAAGTACTTGCGGAAAGAAACATCGGTGTTGTTCCGGTTGTCAAGTCAGCAGATTTGGTTGGGATTTTCAGCGAGAGAGATTTTGCTCGTAGAGTGGGGCTTGTTGGTCGTTCAGCCAAAGATACTCTAATTTCTAAAGTGATGACTCAAAAGGTTATAACGGTTAATCACGACGAAGATATCGATGATTGCATGAAAATTGTCGTAAACAAAGGCTTTCGGCATCTACCAGTCATGAGGGATGGGGAACTAATTGGGATTGTATCGGCTAACGATCTATTGGCCCAAGTCATTCGAAGTAAGGAGTTGGAGATTGGAAGTTTAGAAAATATGTTGTCCGGTGCAGGGGAAATTACGTAGTTTGCTGATGGTCTAAATTTAAGCTTGACCCATCGTATTAAGGAAAAAAAAGTGCTCTTAGCGGTAAAATTTGGCGACTGGAGCCCAATGATAAATTTCTATAAATCGCTTTCAATTCTATTCATATGGATTTGCAGCCTAGTATCTCCAACGGTGATAAGTGCTGCGACGGTTGAAGGATTGGATGATAAGCTTGACGTTGTAGAATCGAAAAAAGCACCATGGTTTGATGGTGCCCATTGGATCAATACGGATCAGCAAAACGGAGATTTTTTGCAAGGTAAAGTTGTATTGGTCAATTTTTGGGCGACCTGGTGTCCACCCTGCATCGAAGAGCTTCCTTCTCTTCAAAGACTCAGAGACTCCTATTCTCATGCTGAATTCGAGGTCGTAGCTGTCAATGTTAGTGAGGACGAAGAAACAATCCTTGGATTTTTAGCTAAATTCAGCGCAAAACTTGAATTTCCAATCATTGTCGATCTCGAACTAGAAATCTTCAACAGGTGGGAAGTACGCCCCTTACCAACCACTTTGGTAGTGGATCGGGAGGGAAATATTCGATATCAGGCGGTCGGTGGTCGTAATTTCGATTCAAAAAACATACGATCACTTCTATCGAATTTGCTCGCCGAAAAAAACGAGAGCTCCTGAGGGCTTTTGTCAATTTGAAAACAAAGTTGATCAAGTTCAATGACGTTGCCCGAACATTATCGTCCCAAAGTAATTGTTACCAAAATTGGTTTGGATGGTCATGATCGCGGAAGTCGAATAGTCGCATCCAAGCTACGCGATTCTGGAATGGAAGTCGTGTACACACCGCCGTGGCAGTCCGTGACGGAAGTCGTTCGTCTAGCTGAAGAGGAAGACCCCGACGTGATCGGCATAAGTAGTTTAGCGACTGATCACTTATTGATTCCGGAATTAATCCAAGAGCTACAGAATGCTAATTTAGATCATATTGGACTTGTTGTCGGTGGAATTATTCCTGAAGACGATGAAATAGCATTGCTCGAGCTAGGAGTAAGTCGAGTGTTTCATCCCGGTAGCTCATTGAATGAAATTTCTGAATTTATCGAAGTACTCGCGAAAGATGTTCGCGAACACAGTTTAAAGCAGTGGGAGATGTAACACCATGCCAAAAAGCAATATCGTCAAATTGCCAGTAACCAGGCTAGAATCGTCGCGTACAGTTTGGGAACGTGAGTATGATGAAATGTTGCCAAACGAATCAGAAATCAAAAATCGATCTGGCATTGCAATCAAGCCACTGTATACCACAGAGGATTGGGACACAGAACAATACTCCGAAAAATTGGGTTACCCTGGCCAAGTTCCAATGACCCGTGGTATTTATGCAACGATGCACAGGGGACGCGTGTGGAGCCAACGTCAATTGATTGGGTTCGGGGTTCCAGAAAATTACAATCAGCGTTTGAAGTCTCTGTTGGACGCCGGTAATACTGCGATCAGTCTTATCCCTTGCAACTCAGTTTATCGGGGTTATGATATCGATGATGTCGACTCGAAGCTACTTGGTACTTGTGGTGTGACGGTGAATACAGTGGATGATATGCATCGTTGCTTCAAGGATGTCGATATAAAGGGTTTGTCGACTGCATTGAACGACCCATTACCCTTTACTCTGTTGGCATTGTTGCTTGCGGTTGCAAAAAAACGAGGAATTGATTGGAAATACGTATCAGGAACGTCGAATCAGAGTGACTATATTTCGCACTATGTTGCGAATCATATGTTCTTCCGGTTGTCTTTACCTGGTTCGCGTAGAGTGTTGGTTGATCACATTGCCTTTTGCCAGCAGTACGTTCCACAGTGGAATCCCTTGTCGGTTGTCGGTCAACACATGCAACAGGCGGGTGCAACACCTGCAGAAGCGATGGCGTTTACCTTGGCGACTGCCATTCAGTATGCAGAAGATTGCATTGCTCGAGGACTCAATCCCAATCAATTTCTAGAAAGGTTTACTTTCTTTTTTGACATCTCCATAAGTTTTTTTGAAGAAATCGCAAAGTGTCGAGCTGGACGTCGAATCTGGCAACAAGTCGTTCGTGAGCGTTTTGGAGTGAACAATCCGAAAGCATGGAGATTTAAGTTTCATGGTCAAACCTCGGGTGTAGACCTAACAAGACAGGAGCCACTCAATAATATTGCACGGGTTACAGTTCAGGCCATGGCAGGTGTATTTACGGGGTTGCAATCGCTGCATACGGATTCTTATGATGAAGTGATCAGCGCACCAACGAAAGAAGCCGCAAGAATCGCAGTTGCTACGCAGAATATTATTCGCGAAGAAGCACGTTGTTCCGATGTTATCGATCCTCTTGCAGGCTCATATTATGTTGAATCACTAACGGATCAAATGGAGGAGAAGATCCGCAGTGTGATGAAGCAAATTGATGATGCAGGAGGTATGTTCAATGCAGTTGAACAAGGCATGGTGCAGCATTGGATTGGGCAATCTGCGATACGGTTTCAAGATCAGATCGAAAGTGGTGAACAAACCATCGTCGGTGTAAACAAATATCAAAATGATAGTGAAGACGTTTCCGCAAAACCTCTGCAAAGACCAGACGAAGCTACAATTGCAAGGCAGCTACAAAAGTTGGCAGATTACAAAGCCAACCGAAGTCAGACTGATTATTTGAACGCTGTGTCCAGACTTCGGGCGGTGGCACAAGATGAAAGTCAAAACATTTATGGTGCGATTGTGGGCGCTGTCTCATGCGGTATGACACACGGGGAAGTCGTGGAGGTGCTTCGCCAGGAACTTGGGTTCGGGCAGCCTCAAACCGTTTTATGACCAAGTCCGTGGACGCCAGTAACTCTACGCGTCAAAATCCAATTCTTGACAATCTGATCAGTGGTGGGCGAAAATCACTGGCGCGCGCCATCACGGTTATTGAAAACAATCTTAGCAATAAGCAAGATATTCTCCGTGGGATTTGCTCGGACCTTGGGAGTGCACATGTTATTGGAATTACTGGGCCTCCCGGTGTTGGGAAGTCAACCTTAATTGATGCATGTATTCCAGCGTTTCGAGCTCTAGGTCAGTCTGTTGCAGTCGTCGCGGTTGATCCGAGTAGTCACATTAGCGGTGGCGCAATACTTGGAGATCGAGTACGTATGGCTCAACATACCGCGGATGACGGTGTATTCATTCGCTCTGTGGCAGCGCGTGGACATCTCGGCGGCTTGACCTCAACAGCTCAAAACATAATTGACCTGTTCGATGCTGCAGGCTGGGACAAGATCCTTGTGGAGACAGTGGGGGCGGGGCAGTCCGAAATCGAAATCTCGGAAATAGCAGATACAGTAGTAGTGCTAGAATCGCCAGGACTCGGTGATGAGATTCAATCGATCAAAGCAGGTTTAGTTGAGGTTGCAGATTTCATCGTAGTGAATAAAGCCGATCTACCGAAGTCGGATTTAACGATGAGTTATATAAAAAGCGCAATTGCCTTACGGCATTCGACGAAATCGCCTAAAGTGCTCAAGACTACTTCGACGACAGGTCAAGGAATTGATGAGTTGGTACAACAGGTGTGTGATCACATGGAGATCATCGACAAGTTTGAGCGTAATCGGTCAGCAAAATCCCAAAATAGAAAGTCCGTCGCGCGAATTTTGGGAGAAAGCGTTGAACGTGCATTTCGTAGTTCGAGCGAAACAAAAATAGATGATATGACTCGATTGATTCAGTTGGGTGAGCTAGATCCCGACTTAATTGCCCAGCGAATTATTCGCTATATATCGGTAGAGCACCCGAAAATTACTGGATCCAAACCATCGCTTAACTGAAAAAATTGAATCCGAGAATTACAGGTAATCGTATCTAACGATTGAAGATTCGAGCCCCGGACTCTCGAATGATTTGCTTCGCTTTAAAGATGGCGTGTTGGCAAGCAGAGTCAAAGTCCGGATGAGTATCTGCACGGATAAAATAGTGTTCTTGTCGTTCACCATTTTCTTGATCTTGGTAGATATACCCTGCGGTAACGTAAGTGTTACTTTGTTTCATCGGTGCAGGTTTTATCAGAAAACCTTCGTGTTCCACCATTTCAACGTTCGGTTCTGCTTCTGGCTTATTCTTTCCGAGCAGTCGACTAAAGAATCCCATATTATTACTAATTGTTGATGGTTAAAAAATTATGATTTTTTCCAGTCGATAAATTGTCCTTGGTACCGAACAATATGTTTGAAATTTTAACAGACAAGGATTTCGCGCACATCCGATTTTGAAAGTCATTCCAGATCCATCCCTAGATAAGACATCAAATTTGAAATAAATCAGGAAATTTTACGCGCTGATCCGAGTGCTGGGATTTGAAGGCGATTTGTACTTGATAATTTCACAAAACATACATTTTTTGAAAACGATTTCCGATTGGGATGCATCTTCTTAGCACCTAAAAGCATCGATGGTACCTAGGGAATTTCATGACGCGCACGTTAGCCAGCTGTCGTAGTAAATTTTCGCAGCTGACGGTAAGTAACAAGATTATGCTAGATTTTGAAGTTGTAATCGAATCCGAGCTGTAGCCGGGTTGTTCAAATTAAGGTCTGTGCGCTTAACGAATACGGAGGTGTTATCGAGCAGCAAGGTATTAGGCGGTTGGATCAGTAATCATTGAGCACCAAGATATTAAGTCTTATTCGAACAAAAAGAACAATTCTTTTACTCCATTTTCGCTTCGATGACTTTCTAGGAGATGTTTTGGTGTGGCATCCTTGTATATTGTTGTAGATGTTGACAGGACGCACGATAAGTTGTCAGATTTTAGGCTTGTTGGAAAGAGCTGACGACTTAGTCATCTTTCTGAAAACATATTTCGGGAAGTCTCAGAATTTACGAAAATAATGAAGATTTATTTTGAAAAAAGACGCCAAGAAAATTTTTCAATTTCTACTTGATTCTACATACGAACGTCCAAAATGGTGGGTAAGGAACGGCAGTAAATTGAGTGTTCTATGAAATCAATTGACAAGATTTACAATTGATTGTCAAAGTGAGGAGTTAGCCTGTCATTTTGTGACTAATTGACTTGTTGAATTACTGAGTTCTATCTTCCTTTTTCAGCGTGCCATATTCCCTAGTTAGGGTAGCAATAATTTGATCCTGTTGACGAGCCATAGTTGCAAGGTCAGTTTTCATAGCACGGAAATCGGTTTTCAATGCACGGACATCAGTCACTAAAGTCGCAACATCAACTTTTAATGAGGTAATTTCAGATGTCAGTTTTTCTCCTACGTCGTCAATTCTTGTGGTCAGATTCCAGAAGGAACCAATCATCGCAGCAGTAAGAAAAAAGCAAAAACCAATTGCTGTCCTACTCAGCGTTACATGGACACTTAGCGTCCCTATAACTTTGGCTAGCTTTGACTGAGTATCCAATTCTTCTCGGGTAGCGTGTTGGTGCTTGTCAAGGAGAGGATCTAACCTGTCATTTTGTGACCAATCGACTTGTTGAATTACTGAATTCTATCTTCCTTTTTCAGCGTGCTTAGGATAGCAATAATTTGATCCTGTCGACTAGCCAAAGCCGCAACATCAGTCTTTAAAGCCGCAACATCAGTCTTTAAAGTCGCAACATCAACTTTTAATGAGGTAATTTCAGATGTCAGTTTTTCTCCTACGTCGTCAATTCTTGTGGTCAGATTCCAGAAGGAACCAATCATCGCAGCAGCAAGAAAAAAGCAAAAACCAATTGCTGTCCTACTCAGCGTTACATGGACACTTAGCGTCCCTATAACTTTGGCTAGCTTTGACTGAGTATCCAATTCTTCTCGGGTAGCGTGTTGGTGCTTGTCAAGGAGAGGAGTTAGCCTGTCATTTTGTGACCAATTGAATTGTTGAATTACTGAATTCTATCTTCCTTTGTCAGCGTGCTTAGGATAGCAATAATTTGATCCTGTCGACTAGCCAAAGTCGCAACATCAGTCTTTAAAGTCGCAACATCAACTTTTAATGAAGTAATTTCAGATGTCAGTTTTTCTCCTACGTCGTCAATTCTTGTGGTCAGATTCCAGAAGGAACCAATCATCGCAGCAGCAAGAAAAAAGCAAAAACCAATTGCTGTCCTACTCAGCGTTACATGGACACTTAGCGTCCCTATAACTTTGGCTAGCTTTGACTGAGTATCCAATTCTTCTCGGGTAACATATTGGTGTTCATTCATGTCTATTTCTCTCTAGTCATTATAGATTTTATATAAATGATTCCAGATGTGGGAAACGATGTTCCATTTACATTGCCCAGGTTCGAAACCAACGACAAGCTCAAAATTTGAATTGAGCGAATCAACGAGTGGAATAACAATAGAAGCCCACTAATTTCGATTCCGCATCAATATCAAGTTCCGAGGGTAAGGGTTCAATAGCCTGCCTGTTAAACCCTTTGCGTGAGCGGAATTAACGAAAGGGCCCATATCATAACACTTGAAGGCATAGTTTGCCAAACTTTGATAACTAGATACTAAGTCGAAATAACTTTTGAATGCAAATATCAGTGAGAAAAACAGTACTTGCGATTCGAAAGCACACCTGGTCTTTTCCAAAGGGAATTTGCAACAGCCATTACATCGAAACTAGTTAACGAATTTCATTCCCCCGATGAATGCCGATTAAATGGCTGACGAAATCAACTCCAAAACAACCGATCGAAAGAGACCGAAAATTAGAAATTCAGAGCCGAAAACCCATTTTCATCCCCTTTCCAGCGGTATTTTCATTGTTTTGCGAATTGTGAACAAGCAAAGTCAAGCAACTGGGCGTAGTGCTAACGAAATAGGGCTGAACTTACCGTGCTCATCGGCTTAGGCCACGGTGATTAAAGGTGAAAGCACTAGTATGTTAGATGCACACAGAAACCAAAGTGCTTCTGTTTTAGCTGAAAATCAAGTATTTGTTCCAACTGATAAGCCTCTCGATTTACAATTTATGCTACTCGGAATTTCAAACTTTACTAGCAATCAATTACTCACCAACTCAGCTCTACAATCCGATCAATATCCTTCGAATCGCATAGTCCGAATTACTGAATGCGGTAGGAAATAGGGTGTCGCGATATTCGAAAAGGATAAAATGTACATTTTGCTGAATTAAAATTCATGGAACGAATTCACCAGCCTAGGTCATTTACCGTCTCCATCTTAGCTGTACACCTTGATTCGTAAGAAAGTCATGATATCGAAAAAAATTGTTGGAAATTGGAAAATGAATGGGAGTTACGACTTCGCTCGTACATTGACAAAACAACTGTTGCAGGGTGCCAATAAATCCCAGTCAGCTGAGCTGGTCATTTGTCCGCCTTCGGTATACTTGCAGTTTGTAGCCAATATGATTGCCGATTCGAGCGCTATAGCGCTAGGGGCACAAAACACGAACGAACACTCGAGCGGTGCTTTTACTGGCGAAGTATCAACCTCGATGCTCAAGGAATTAGGATGCAAGTTTGTAATCACCGGTCACTCCGAAAGACGGCAGTATTATGGTGAAACGGATACTGAAGTAGCTCGAAAGACCTTGGCGGTAATCAATCAAGGCTTGATACCCATCGCCTGTGTCGGAGAAACACTGATCGAAAGACAAAATAACCAGGCTCGTGAGGTTATCCAAAGGCAGTTAGACTCAATTCTAGCATTGATACCGGTTGACAAGTTAGTGAGTCTTTGTGTCGCCTATGAACCAGTGTGGGCAATTGGAACCGGCCAGGTTGCCGCGCCAGAGCAAGCACAGGAAGTACACGACTGGATTAGGCAGCGACTCGAGGCAAAAAATTCCACCGTTTCCGATTCTTGCCCCATCCTCTACGGCGGTAGTGTGAACGGTGCAAATGCAGCGAGTATTTTGCTACAACCAGATATTGACGGATGCTTGATAGGAGGCGCATCCTTGAAGCCAGATGAATTCTTGAAAATATATAATGAAGCAGGATGAAGGAAATGTCTAAACCATGGAAATAATTACAAAGATTCTATTGGGTCTGTTTTTCGTAACTGCGATTAGTCTAATCGTTTTGATCTTGTTGCAGCGCGGGCGCGGTTCCGATTTGGGGGCTGTTTTTGGTGGTGGTTCACAATCAGTCTTCGGAAGTCGTGGATCTGCCAGTTTTCTCTCTAGAATAACCGCTGTACTCGCCACCGTTTTTTTTGGTATCGCTTTAAGTTTGGCCTATATCTACACAGGGTCTCGTACCCCACAAAGTATCACGGATACTATATTGGAGACAGTGTCTGAATCTGATTTGCCACAAATTGAATCTTCGGAAGAACAAGATTCCAGTGAATTACCCAAAGTACCAGAATAATTCGAAATTTTTGTTTGTGCCGGAGTGGTGGAATGGAAGACACGCCGTCTTGAGGGGGCGGTGGCTTAGGCCGTGCCGGTTCGAGTCCGGCCTTCGGCACCATAGTAATCAATTGCTATAAACCAACAGGGAATCGTAATGCTAGCCAACTATGTTCCAGTCTTGATATTCATTTTGGTAGCGATGATATTCGGTGGCGCGATGCTGCTTGTTGGGCGAGTGCTAGGACCACATAATCCAAACTCGGAAAAATTATCTCCTTATGAATGCGGCTTTGAAGCATTTGAAGATAGTCGAATGAAATTTGATGTTCGATATTACTTGGTCGCGATCCTCTTCATCATTTTTGATTTAGAAATTGCTTTTCTCTTTCCCTGGGCAATTGCGTTGGACAGCGTGGGGCTGTTTGGATTCATTGCTATGATGATCTTTTTGGGAGTTTTGGTAATAGGATTTATTTACGAATGGATGAAAGGCGCACTTGAGTGGGAGTAAACCATGCCAATTGAAAATTTAATGCACCAAGGTGTCGCTACTACATCAATCGATAAATTGGTGAATTGGGCAAGAACCGGTGCGATGTGGCCCATGACCTTTGGACTTGCTTGCTGCGCCGTCGAAATGATGCACGCCGGTGCAGCTCGCTATGATCTCGACCGATTCGGAATAATTTTTCGCCCCAGCCCTCGCCAATCCGATGTGATGATCGTTGCAGGTACCTTAGTGAACAAAATGGCACCTGCATTGCGTAGAGTCTACGATCAAATGGCTGAACCACGTTGGGTAATTTCGATGGGTTCTTGTGCCAACGGTGGCGGTTACTATCATTATTCCTATTCGGTTGTTCGAGGTTGCGACCGAATCGTTCCCGTCGACGTCTATGTTCCGGGATGCCCGCCGACTGCTGAAGCTTTAGTCTACGGAATTTTGCAGTTGCAGAGAAAGATCAAGCGAACACACACTATAGCGAAATGACCTAGTTATGTCATCACTCGCCCAACTTACAGACTCGGTTCAGAGTTTACTAGGGTCACAGCTTGAGTCAATTGTCCAAGCAAGGAACGAGTTGACGGTTGAAGTCGACCGTAAAAATATCGTACCGGTTTGTATTAGCTTGAGAGACCATGAAGATACCAAATTTGAGCAAATGTGTGATCTTTGTGGGGTCGATTATTCGAAATATGGGTACGAAGATTCGGTAGGTCGCGCCTGGAGTGGGGCCCGTTATGCAGTGGTCTATCACTTACTATCCGTCAGCCTCAATCATAGATTACGAGTAAAGACATTTCTTGATGACGAGTTTCCGACAGTCCAATCCGTCATCGAGGTTTGGCCCTGTGCCGACTGGTTCGAACGCGAAGCATTCGATTTATTTGGCATCGTCTTTGAAGGTCATCCTGACCTACGTCGGATATTGACGGATTACGGTTTCATAGGGCATCCATTTCGTAAGGATTTTCCATTGTCTGGTTATGTCGAAATGCGATACGATGCCGACAAAGGTCGTGTTGTATATGAACCCGTGACCATAGAGCCCCGTACTTTAGTCCCCCGCATAATACGAGAGGATAGCTTCGGTGACAGAGATTCGTAACTACACCATGAATTTCGGCCCGCAGCATCCCGCCGCGCATGGGGTACTGCGACTCGTCTTGGAAATGGATGGTGAAGTCATCGAACGCGTTGACCCGCATATTGGACTACTCCATCGAGCGACGGAAAAGTTAGCCGAATCCAAACCCTTTAACCAAAGCATTGGTTATATGGACCGCCTCGATTACGTTTCGATGATGTGCAATGAACATGCTTATGTACTGGCGATCGAAAAACTGTTGGGTGTTGTACCGCCGATTCGAGCACAGTTTATTCGAGTGATGTTCGATGAGATTACGCGTATCTTGAACCACTTGCTATGGCTCGGCGCACATGGACTCGACATTGGTGCGATGACCGTCTTTTTGTACTGTTTTCGTGAACGTGAAGATCTCATGGACTGCTACGAGGCTGCGTCCGGAGCGCGCATGCATGCGACTTATTACCGACCCGGTGGCGTATATCGCGATTTACCTGATTCGATGCCCCAATATGCTCCATCAAAAAATCGTGGCAAACGAAAACTCGCCGAAATCAATAGGAATCGTCAAGGTTCGCTACTGGATTTCATTTGGGACTTTACCGACCGCTTTCCGAAACGGGTCGACGAATACGAAACACTGTTGTCAGATAATCGAATTTGGAAGCAACGAACGGTTGATATAGGAGTTGTATCCCCTGAGGAATGTCTAGCGAGAGGATTTACAGGCCCGATGCTACGAGGTTCTGGAGTCGAGTGGGACTTGAGAAAGAAACAACCATACGCAGTGTACGATCAGATGGATTTCGACATTCCCGTTGGCACCAACGGTGATTGTTATGACCGTTATCTGTGTCGTGTAGAAGAAATGCGTCAATCCAACAGAATCATTCGTCAATGCGTGAAATGGTTAAACGATAACCCCGGTCCAGTCATAATCGATGATGCAAAATTGATCGCTCCCAATCGGGAAACGATGAAGCGGGATATGGAGTCGCTCATTCATCACTTTAAGCTGTTCACCGAAGGTTATTGTGTACGAGAAGGAGAGGCTTACGCAGCAGTTGAAGCTCCTAAAGGTGAATTTGGAATTTATTTGATATCGGATGGTGCGAATAAACCGTATCGCTTAAAGATTAGAGCACCGGGTTTTGTTCATTTGTCCGCTTTAGACCAAATGTGCAGAGGGCATATGTTGGCTGATGTCGTCGCAATTATCGGGACACAGGACATTGTATTTGGAGAAGTTGACCGCTAGTGTTATCGATTCAGGCACAAGACGAAATTCGAAGTGAGATTAGAAAGTATCCAGCCGGTCATGCGCGGGCAGCAGTAATGGCAGCACTTCGAATCGCACAGCAAGAGCATGGCTGGGTGAATCGCGATGTCATGGAGTACATCGCGGATTTTCTGGAAATCGAACCGATCAAGGTAGCGGAAGTTGCTACCTTCTACACCATGTACGATCTAAAGCCAATTGGTCGTTACAAAATTAATCTTTGTACGAATATAACCTGTGCTTTAAGAGGGTCGGATACGATTACAAAATATCTGAACGAAAAATTGGGTATTGGCTTCGGAGAGACTACAAAAGACCAACTTTTTACATTGCAAGAAGTAGAATGTCTCGCGGCCTGTGATTGGGCGCCCGTTGCGCTAATCAATACGGATTATTACGAGCACCTTACCCCGCAAAAAATAGACAAAATTTTAGACTCTCTGCCATGACAGTTCAGGAAGTTCGAATTTGCTTGCCACAACCAGGGCTGAAAGAGTCTTGGACTCTAAAGGCCTACGAAAGTATTGGTGGATATGAACAATGGCGCAAAATTTTGGCAAATTCTACTCCACCTGTAGACATCATCAACGAAGTCAAGGCATCCGGACTCAGAGGCAGAGGCGGTGCTGGTTTTCCGACAGGACTGAAGTGGAGCTTTATGCCACGTCACGTACCTGGTCAAAAATATCTGGTTTGTAACTCGGATGAAGGTGAACCAGGCACATTCAAGGATCGAGACATTCATGTCTACAATCCCCACGCTCTTATTGAAGGAATGGCGATCGGAGGTTATGCCATGGGTGCAACCATCGGCTACAACTACCTTCGAGGAGAATTTTTTAAACCATACGAGCGCTTCGAACAAGCTTTGGCGGAAGCTAGGCAGGCGGGACTACTAGGCACGAATATCTTCGGTAGTGGTGTGGATTTTGATATTCATACTCATCTCGGTGCAGGAGCCTATATCTGTGGGGAAGAAACGGGTCTTTTAGAGTCATTGGAAGGTAAATCTGGTCAACCAAGATTCAAACCTCCTTTCCCAGCACAGTATGGTGCTTTCGGTCGACCAACTACGATCAATAACACTGAGACCTTAGCCAGTGTACCGCGAATTTTGCAAGAAGGCGCACAATGGTTCGTAAATCTAGGCCCGAAGAACAATGCAGGAACCAAAGTCTTTTCGGTGTCAGGACATGTTAAAAAGCCGGGAAATTATGAAATTCCTCTCGGTGTACCGTTTCGCGAGTTATTGGAGCTTGCAGGTGGGATGCTCGACGGTTCACGCTTGAAGGCCGTCATTCCAGGAGGGTCCTCCGTCCCAGTCTTGCCGGCCGAAATCATAATACAATCTAACATGGACTATGATTCCTTGCAGGCTGCTGGTTCTATGTTGGGTGCTGGATCCGTCATTATCATGGATCAAACTACTTGTATGGTGCAGGTGCTGGAACGAATCGCATATTTTTACTGGGAAGAATCCTGTGGGCAGTGTACTCCTTGTCGCGAAGGTACGGGATGGCTCTACCGTCTAGTGAAAAAAATTCGTACAGGTCGTGCCCGAATGGAAGAAATCGATCAGCTATTAGATGTTGCCAATCGAATTGAGGGCAGAACAATTTGCGCTTTGGGGGACGCGGCAGCTTGGCCCGTACAGAGTTTTCTGAAGCACTTTCGACATGAATTCGAAGCCAAAATTTTGGCTTCAAAACGAGCAGCATAAATAGACAATGGCCACCGATAATATGATTACAGTTGAAATAGACGAGCAGACACTGACATGCTCGCCAGGGGAAATGGTGATCCAAGTCGCTGATGAAGCAGGGATCTACATTCCTCGATTTTGTTATCACGAGAAGCTTTCGGTCGCCGCGAATTGTCGGATGTGTCTAGTTGAGGTCGAACGGGCACCAAAACCATTACCGGCCTGTGCCACACCAGTGATGGATGGCATGAAAGTGAAGACCGTTTCAAAAAAGGCGGTCGAAGCACAAAAAGATACACTCGAATTTTTGCTAATTAATCATCCACTTGATTGTCCAATTTGCGATCAAGGTGGTGAATGCCCATTACAAGATCAAGCCGTAGGATACGGGGGACACCTTTCGCGATTTGAAGAAAAAAAACGTGTGGTTTCCGATCATGATATCGGCCCCCTTATCGAGACTGAAATGACGCGATGCATTCACTGCACCCGGTGTGTGCGTTTCGGAGAAGAAATTGCCGGTGTGATGGAACTAGGTATCACTCATCGAAGTGAACACTTAAAGATAGATACTTTTTTCAACAGTCCTGTTCACTCTGAAGTGTCGGGAAACGCCATTGACCTATGTCCGGTTGGTGCTTTGACATCAAAACCCTATCGATTCACTGCGCGATCATGGGAATTGATTGGCCATTCTTCCGTCAGTCCACATGATTGCGTCGGTACAAATCTCGAAATCCAAACTTTACGTGGTGAAGTCAAACGAGTGTTGCCGCGAGTCAATGAGGCGGTAAACGAATGTTGGATTTCAGATCGAGATCGATATAGCTATGAAGCAGTTATCGGCGCCGGCCGGTTAACTCAGCCGATGATGCGTACTGAATCTGGCATGATCGAGGTGAGCTGGCACGACGCTCTGAACAAAGTCGTAAGTGAATTAAGGTCGGTCATTGAAGAACATAGTGTGAACGAGTTGGGTGCATTGGTATCTCCGACTTCGACGTTCGAAGAATTCTATTTGATGCAAAAATTGATGCGTGGCCTTGGTTGCCAGAATGTCGATCATCGATTGCGTCAGATTGATTTTTCAGGTGATAAAAATGCGCCACTATTTCCAGGTTCAAGCGTTCACATCGATCAGCTATCGACAGCTCGTGCAATTGTGCTTGTCGGTTCCAATATTCGGAAAGAGCAACCACTGCTTAGTCTGCGAGTACGCAAGGCATCTTTAAATGGAGCCAAAATCGCAGCCATCAATTCAATGGCTTGGGACTACAACTTCAAGCTTGATTCCGATGTCACGGTTGCCCCACGTGTGATGCCTTATGCACTAGCACATGTGCTTCAATGGGTTTGTTCGATCAAAGGTATAGAGTATCCAGTAGATATATCAACCGAGTTCCTACGTGGAGCGAGTCGATTTGCAAATAGTGAAAATTGTCAAGAAATCGCTCAGTTGTTGTGTGACCAGGGTTCTGAATCTGTTTTAATTCTAGGACAATCTGTGATTTCGCATCCGATGTATAGTTGTATAGAACGGCTAGCAAATCACACCGCTGACTTGTCAGGATCGTCCTTGGTAACATTGCCTCCAGCAAATTCAGCCGCCGGCTGGCTAGCCGGTTGTATTCCTCACCGCACGGAAAATGGTCAAGCTGTTTCGTCACCGGGTTTTAACGCTCGTCAAATGGTGCACAATCCGAAGTCGGCGTACTTACTCTTCAATGTGGAGCCTACGAAGGATTTATCGGATGGGTTGCATGTTGCCGATGCGATGGATAGCGCGAAGTTCGTGATCAGTTTTCAATCCTTCGATGAGATTCCGGATTATGTAGACGTAGCACTACCGATCGCTCCGTTCACGGAAAACGCCGGGACGTTCATTAGTTGTGAAGGTCGCATTCAGAAGGCGGTTGCAGCAACTGAACCAATCGGAGAAGCTCGACCTGGCTGGAAGATATTGCGCGTACTCGGCAATTTTCTGGGAATCGACGGGTTTGATTATGTGACGGTAGATGAGATTTTGCAGGAAGCCGCTCCGCCAGAGGGTCTTTGTGCATATTTGGACTCTGTTCAGGATGACACGGTTCCCTGTATAGCAAAGGAAAAAGAAAAAGAACCTGGTCGATTTGAATTGATCACGGATCCATTAATTTACGCGGTCGATCCTGTCGTGCGACGAGCGAAATCATTGCAGCAAACAGCTGATGCTGCACCTGTCAATGTTGGTCTCAATCCCAGCGATATGGCAAGCTTGGACTTAGAGAGCGGTTCTGCAGTTACCTTACATCATGATTTGTTTAGCATTCACACTCACGCCTACCCCGATTCTCGGGTTGCCCTGGGATGCGCATATTATCCGTCGGGAAACGCTGACGGTCCGACTGCTGCATATGGTGCCGAGATTTTACTCGAGCACGAGGTTTGTGAATGAATACGCTACTTTCTGCATGGGCAAGCCTACCTTGGACTGTACAAACAGGAATCGAAAGCTTAGTAAAAATTCTGGTCATTCTCATTCCACTATTTCTTTGTGTCGCATACCTTACCTACGCGGAACGAAAAATCATTGGTTACATTCAAGTTCGTATCGGGCCGAATCGAGTTGGCCCTAAGGGTTTGTTTCAGCCTTTTGCAGATGCAATCAAACTTGCACTTAAAGAAATTATCATTCCTTCGAATGCGAACCGGGCACTGTTTATTTCTGCCCCAATTCTTTCATTGGCTCCCGCATTGGCAGCGTGGGCTGTCATTCCATTCACCGATTCTTTCGTCTTGGCAAACTTAGATGCTGGACTACTTTACATTCTGGCACTTACTTCGCTTGGGGTCTATGGCGTAATTATTGCCGGTTGGGCATCTAACTCCAAGTATGCATTTTTGGGCGCAATGCGTTCAGCCGCGCAGATTGTGGCGTATGAAATTGCTATGGGATTTGCTCTAGTCGGATTGCTCATGGTTGCGGGTAGCTTGAATTTGGTACAAATCGTGACCGCACAAGGCGGAGGTATTCACCAGTGGTTCGTATGGCCTTTGTTGCCGTTGTTCCTGGTTTATTTCATTTCAGGAGTTGCAGAAACCAATCGCGCTCCGTTTGATGTTGCGGAAGGCGAATCGGAGATTGTCGCCGGTTTTCATGTTGAATACTCGGGCATGTCGTTTATGGTGTTTTTCCTAGCTGAATACGCCAATATGGTTTTGATCTCGACTCTTGCCGCGATTCTGTTTTTGGGTGGTTGGCATGCTCCGTTTGATTTCGCTCCGTTTACGTGGATTCCGCCTTTGTTCTGGTTGTTCGGTAAGATTGGATTGATGTTGTTCTTTTTTCTCTGGTTTCGAGCAACGTTTCCTCGCTATCGCTATGACCAAATTATGCGCCTTGGCTGGAAAGTATTTATTCCAGTGACAATTGTTTGGATTGTTGTGATTGGAGTGTTTCGTTATCTAACTCCTTTCGGCTTCATATTTAAATAATAGGATTTGTCTCGTGTTAACTTGGATTCAACGAAATCTTAAAACATTTTTGCTACTCGAACTTGTTCGAGGCCTATCGGTTACGGGACGACATTTGTTTCGACGAAAAATTACCGTCCAATACCCTGAAGAAAAAACACCGAAGTCCCCTCGATTTCGTGGCATGCATGCCCTTCGCAGATATCCGAATGGTGAAGAACGTTGCATTGCATGCAAATTATGTGAAGCGGTTTGCCCGGCACTCGCAATCACAATCGATTCGGAAGAAAGACCAGATGGTACTCGGCGTACGACTCGTTACGACATCGATATGTTCAAATGTATTTACTGCGGATTTTGCGAGGAAGCATGTCCTGTCGATTCTATCGTAGAAACGGACATTCACGAGTTTCACTTTGAAAATCGTGGCGACAACATTCTAACCAAAGAAATGTTGCTTGCCATCGGAGATGAGTATGAAAAGCGCATCGCCGAGGCAAGACAGGCAGATTCAGCCTATCGATAAAGGGATTAATTTTGACATTTCTTCAATTCTCTTTCTATTTGTTTGCTGCGATCTTGATATTCGCTTCGACCATGGTGGTGACGGTCCGAAATCCGGTCAAGGCGGCCTTGTTTTTGGTGTTGGCGTTTTTTAGTGCAGCCTGTATTTGGATCACACTTGAGGCGGAATTTTTAGCGATTGTTCTAGTTTTGGTCTATGTCGGTGCCGTTATGGTACTGTTTCTGTTTGTTGTCATGATGCTTGATATCAATTTGACTAGACTGAAAGAAGGATTTGGCGAGTATTTACCGATCGGTGGAATCGTAGCTGTATTGCTTGTCATTGAAATGGTGGTTGTATTGAATACCAAGGTGTTCAGTACAGAGACGATGCCAAGGCCTCCAGGACAACCAGAAAACTATAGCAATACCATGGAGTTGGGTAAGATTCTCTATACCCAGTATGCATATCCTTTTGAAATTGCTGCCATTATCTTACTTGTCGCAATTGTCGCAGCGATTTCCTTGACCTTGAGAAAACGGCCTGAAACGCGTTACCAAAAGCCAGCAAAGCAAGTGGCTGTTCAAAAACGAGATCGATTGCGGATCGTTTCAATGAAAGCTGAAACAGATCATCTAAATTCACCTAAAGATAAAGATAAGTGATTCCACTGTCACATTATTTAATCTTGGCGGCCATCGTTTTTTCGATCGCCATTGTTGGCATCTTTCTTAACCGAAAGAATGTCGTGATTTTGCTGATGGCGATTGAGCTTCTGTTACTTGCAGTCAATATCAATTTTGTTTCATTTTCACACTATCTACAGGATTTATCGGGTCAGGTTTTTGTCTTTTTTATTCTGACAGTAGCGGCCGCGGAAGCAGCCATAGGACTTGCCATTTTGATCGTACTATTTCGAAATCGCCGCACGATTAACGTTGAAGACCTTAACCGACTTAGCGGCTAGTTTTATCGACTAAGTTCTATGCTAATCGTTTATTCATTGATTCCATTTAGCTGTCTTGCTGCTGCTGTGATCGCTGGTTTGGGTGGCAAGCTAATCGGGCGTACTGCAACGCACCGAGTCGCGATTAGTGGTGTTGCAATCAGTTTCGCTCTTTCTCTGTATGTTCTTATCGATGTCCTACTAGGCAACACGTTCAATGGAACCCTATACATTTGGGGCAGTAGCGGCAATTTGACATTTCAAATCGGTTTTCTCGTTGATGAACTGTCCTCGTCGATGGCTGTGATAGTCACATTCGTATCCTTTATGGTGCATATTTACACGATCGGGTATATGCGCGATGATCCCGGTTATCAGAGGTTTTTCAGCTACATTGCTCTATTTACCTTTGCAATGCTCATGCTCGTTATGGCCAACAATTTCTTGCAGTTATTTTTTGGTTGGGAAGGTGTTGGAGTCGTGTCCTATCTGTTGATTGGGTTTTGGTTCGATCGGGACTCGGCGATCTTTGCGAACATGAAAGCCTTTTTGGTCAATCGAATAGGAGACTTCGGATTTATTCTTGCAATCGCGGCGATAGCCTACCTATTTGGTACATTGGATTACGCGCATATTTTTGAGGCAGCACCTGCTGCCAAATCGTTGATGGTCGAAGTGTCTCATGGAACCCATTGGCATTGGTTGACGATCATTTGTTTGTTACTCTTTGTCGGTGCTATGGGTAAGTCCGCGCAAGTACCCTTGCATGTTTGGTTACCTGATTCAATGGAAGGACCCACTCCTATATCAGCCTTAATTCATGCCGCGACAATGGTGACTGCTGGTATTTTTATGGTAGCAAGAATGTCGCCTTTGTTTGAGCAATCAGAAGTCGCATTGACCGTAGTGATCACCATCGGAGCCATCACTGCTTTATTTATGGCTTTGATTGGCTTGGTACAAAACGATATCAAACGAATTGTTGCGTACTCGACACTTTCACAACTCGGTTATATGACGGTTGCACTTGGAGCCTCTGCCTATGCCGCCGGAATATTTCATCTAATGACGCATGCGTTTTTCAAGGCACTGTTGTTTTTGGCTGCTGGGTCAGTCATTGTCGCGCTTCATCATCAACAGGATATTCGTCATATGGGGGGCTTGCGGAAGCTTATGCCAATTACCTACTGGACGGCAGTTCTCGGTTCCTTAGCACTGGCTGGGTTGCCACCATTTGCTGGCTTTTTCTCAAAAGACATGATCATAGAAGCCGTTCATGCTAGTAATTTGCCAGGCAGTGGGTTTGCATATTTTGCCGTCACGATAGCTGTCTTTATCACAGCCTTGTATTCGTTTCGGATGCTGTTCCTCGTCTTTCATGGTAAGACACGGATGAGCAAGCATGAATGGGATCACGCGCATGAATCTCCATGGGTGATAACGCTGCCTTTGGTTGCGCTGGCGATTCCTTCTGTTTTGTTCGGTTTTTTCTTTATCGAGCCCATGCTATTTGGTGGATTTTTCTCGAGTTCGATTATGGTTTCGAGTCATCATGACGTACTCGCTTATCTTGCGCAGGGATTTGAAGCTAAAGATGCCTTCGGTGTTGCGCTTCAGATGATGAGTCACTCTATCGTAACTCTTCCATTTTGGCTGGCGGTGGGCGGGATATTTGTGGCTTGGTTGCTATACATCCGTAATCCAGATTTACCTGAAAAAATCCAATCTCGTGTTCGGGTACTCTGGTACATTCTCGATCGAAAATATGGGTTTGACGATTTCAATGAGATCGTTATCGCGAGCAATACTCGATCGCTTGGTCATGCCCTCTGGCGCATCATCGACGATCGAGTCATAGACGGCTTTATTGTCAACGGCCTTGCAAATACTGTGAAGAAAATCTCAGCTCGAATTAGACATATGCAATCGGGTTTTGTGTACCACTACGCGTTTTCAATGATCATCGGGCTATTTCTATTGATGACATGGCTTGCAGCTAGGTAGATCAATAATGTTCAGTGAATTTGGACTGTTATCTGCGACGATTTGGTTGCCGATATTGGGAGGAGTGGCCGTAATCGTCATCGGCGCCATTCGCCAGGAATGGGTCAGAGTCAGTGCACTGATCGTATCCTTAGTGGTTTTCGTCATTAGTCTTCCACTGTATTTCAAATTCGATGTGACGGATGCTGGGCATCAATTTGTTGAACATCGCGAGTGGATTCCAGCGTTCAACATCAATTACACCATAGGGATTGATGGTATATCGCTACCTCTGATTCTCCTTACGACCTTCCTGACGGTGCTTGTCGTAATTGCAGGTTACAAAGTCGTTCAATACAAGGTCGGGAGTTATATGGGAGCCTTTCTGATATTGGAAGGCTTCATGATTGGTGTATTTTCAGCCTTAGACGCAGTCCTTTTTTACATATTTTGGGAAGCGATGTTGATTCCCATGTTCTTGCTCATTGGTATGTGGGGAGGAGAGAATCGAATCTATGCAACGATCAAGTTCTTTCTGTACACCTTACTCGGATCTTTGTTGATGTTGGTGGCGTTTCTGTATCTATACAACGTCAGTGATTCCACTTTCAACATATTGGATTGGCACTATCTTCACATTGGGTATACGCCCCAAATCTTGTTATTCATTGCTTTTTTCGCTGCTTTTGCAGTCAAGGTTCCGATGGTGCCCGTACATACATGGTTGCCTGATGCACATGTTGAAGCCCCAACTGGCGGCTCTGTCATTCTGGCTGCGGTTATGTTAAAAATGGGTGCATACGGATTTCTTCGATTTAGTTTGCCGATATTGCCAGATGCCTCCCAGGCACTCGCTGGTGTCATGATCGCTTTGTCGTTGATTGCAATCGTCTACATTGCTTTGGTCGCGCTGGCCCAAACCGACATGAAGAAGTTGATCGCCTACTCATCGATTTCACACATGGGCTTTGTGACACTCGGGTTCTTTGTCTTTAATACCTACGGCATTGAGGGGGCTATAGTGCAGATGATCTCACATGGATTTGTATCGGGTGCTCTGTTTCTCTGTGTGGGTGTCTTGTATGATCGACTGCATTCCAGAAAAATAGAAACGTATGGAGGTGTCGCGCACAGCATGCCAGTTTTCGCTGCACTGATGATGGTCTTTACCTTAGCGAATGTGGGATTGCCTGGCACTTCAGGTTTTGTGGGAGAATTGCTCGTCATTATTGGTACATTTCAAGAGAACGCGGTATACGCCGGAATCGCTGCTTTGACTTTGATCTTTGGTGCTGCTTACACTCTTAGATTGTATAAACGAGTGATTTATGGAAGAGTAACCAGCGATGCCGTTGCCGCTCTAAAGGACTTACAAGCTCATGAGATCATAAGCTTAGGACTGATTGCAATTTTTGTGTTACTGCTTGGAATTTGGCCTTTTCCACTCTTGGAAGTAATGCACCCGGCCGTAGAACTGTTGGTCGAACAATCCTCGCTTAGCAAACTCTGAGGAAATTCCTTTACTCGAGGCGGGTTTATCCTCCGAAATCACAATTTACTTGTCTGAAGTTGAGAGACGAGTAACGAAATTTCTTAAATCTTTCTTCGTTTTGATAACATTTCCCTTGTAAACGAGTGTTTTCAATTTCTTTTAAGTGAATACGATTATGAATAAGTTAATTCCAGATTTTGCCCCTAAGCTTGACTGGTCAGTTCCATTGCAGGCTCGAGATGAGAATGGAAATTCCGATGAATTGTTTCATTGGGGTGTCAATTCCGAATACGGAGTACTGCACGATGTATTGCTCGGTTCCCCTGAGTGTTTTCGCTGGATGGGCGAAGAGAATCTTGAATTTAGCTCGATTTGTAGAGCATCTGAGCGTTCTGGATTGAATTTTGATCACTCCTTAGCGCTAAGGCAACATGCGGAGCTAGTCGACGCTTATCAGTCGGCGGAGGTTGATGTTCACATTCTAGAACCGAATATGCACACTCCTTATCAAGTGTATACGCGAGATTCCAACTTTATGACACCATTCGGTGCGGTTGTGTGTCAACTTGCAAATCCGAGGCGGCGAGGGGAGTACGCTGAAATCTTGAGATTTTACTTAGCTAAAGGTATTCCAATCTATGACCTGGTGAGTGCCGGCAATTTTGAAGGCGGCGATTTCAATCTAATCGAACCTGGAGCAGTGCTTATTGGCTATACCGATCACCGGACTGAAGAACGTGCTGCGTTTCAAGTTGGCGGTTGGATGGAAAATGAAGGTTGGGAAGTGAAATACGCCCCAATCGATGAATTCTACGTACACATTGATTTGATGGTGTGTATGGTCGCAGAAAAGTGTGCTGCAGTTTGTCTAGATACGACAAGTGATGATGTTCTAGACTGGCTTCGAAGTCGAAATATTGAAATGATTCCTGTGAGTTTTCGAGATACGATGGACCTTGCCTGCAACGTTGTCGCACTTGGTAACGATCGTGTGATTTCCACTGAAGCTGCGGTGGATTTAAATCGTAAACTCAGAGCGTTGGGATTTGAAGTCTATGACCCTGACATGTCTATGTTTACGCAAGCCGGTGGAGGTGTCCACTGCATGGCGCAACCGCTGCGTCGAGAACCGGCTTGACAACTTATTTCGGTTTAGAAATCCGAATGGAACGACCCGCATTGCGCGGTTTTGGCAGCTTTTTGTGTTGGCAATCGAGTTCATATAGAGCTTGTTGAACCAAGGGCTTAAAATTCATAACACCTCTTTCATTCAAGTCAAAACCTAGTGCTAAAACTTCATTCGTAGCTGCCAGGTACTGCTCGTCGGTTTGATACAGTTCATGATAAATTCGAAAACGCTTATCGTCGAATTCCAGCAATTGTGTGGTAACGAGTAAAGGAGCGCCGAGTCGTACTTCGGCCAAATAGTTTACGTGTGTTTCGACTACCGCGTATTCGGCCCCCTGTCTTTGTTCAATTGATAGATTGTCGTTGATTAACTCCCAGAACGCATAAGTTGATTGGTCACAGACGAGTACGTAGTAGGCTAGATTCATATGGTCGTATTCATCTACCCATTCTGCACGCACATGGTCACGGTGCAACTGTAAGGTTTGATCAGAGATCATATCTTTGATTTTTGGTTACGAAACTATCGTAGGTTTAATGTAGGGGCAGCTACGAGTGACTCCAGACGAAGACCAGCTGCGAGTAGTTTTTCTTCATTATTCGGTGGTGCCATTAGCTGAAAGCCTACTGGCATTGCATTGTGATCGAGCCCTACCGGTACTGTAAGAGAACACAAATTGAGATAACTTCCGACCGAGGTGTTTTGCAGTGCCAACAGATTTTTCGGCATATAAGCACCAGGAATTTCAATTTCTTCGACGGTGGGTGGTGACAATGGTACAGTGGGCGAAGCAATGACATCGCAGTGTTGGAATTGTTCCAAGGCTTGTGATCCAAGGTTTCGAATTCGCCGAGCGCGCCTCAAAAACTCGACTGCACTGATATCGTCTCCATTACGGACTCGATCCCGAATCACTAAATCCAAGGAATCAATCCATTCAGGGAGCTCGGATAACATAAACTCAGTGAGTTCTGCTGAAATCGTACTTCCTGTGTTCCTCAATTGGATTGCTTGCGAAGCTTCAGGAAAATCCAGGTTGTGGACGGAGCAGCCATCGGACTCCAATGCTTGCAATGCAAGCATGCAGACATTTTGAATCGAACGTTCGCAGGTTTGCCACATTCGGTTGTCATCAAGCCCAATTCTGAAATTGTTTTCTGCCACTACCGACAATTTTTCAAAGAACTCAATGGCCGAGTTCATCGATGACGATGATGCGTTGTCTAGTGCATGGAAAGCATAGATGGCATCTTCTACTGTTCTAGTAAGCACTCCTGCTGTATCCAAAATGGGGCTTAGGGGCACGATGCCTTCTGTAGACCAGCGGTGCTTCGTTGTTTTTAAACCGACCATCCCCGCATAGCTGGCTGGTACTCTCACCGAACCGGCCGTGTCTGTACCCATTGCTAAAAAAGCCGATCCTTCAACTAGCGAAATTCCTGCACCGGAACTGGATCCACCGGGTACTCGATGTTGATTTCGATCCCACGGATTCCGCGGAGTTCCCCAGTGATGATTTACGCCGAGTCCTCCGTACGCGAACTGAACTGTGTGTGTTTTGCCCATCAGCACCGCCGATTGCTGTTGGAGATTTTGTACGACAGGCCCTGCTTTACGCCATTGGTTCGGCAGCGGGATTTTACTTCCGGCGTAGGTTGAATAACCCGGAATTCCATAGATGTCTTTGATTGAAATTGGAATGCCGTGTAAGCATCCGTAATCCATTCCTCGCTTGAATCGATGATCGGCTTGTTGGGCCAGAGTCAGAGCGCGTCGAGGTGCCCATTCGAGGTATGCATTGAAATTCTCACCAACAGATTCGTGTTGTGCAATTGCCTGGCGAGTCAAATCAACACTCGTTATTTGACCGTTTCGCAATAACTGTGCGAGCTGGGTAATCGAGTATTCGGAGAATCGATTTAGACGCGGTTCATTCATGGAACTCAATTAATAAGTTGTGGTTAGGTCAACGAGTTTAGCTCGAAATCTTTTCAAAATGCAGATAAATAGGAAGATTCAATTTGTTCACACTCTTTAGTCTTCTACGAGAAAACAAATATCCAATACAAAAAAAGTCAGTGAACGAGGAATGTATTTTATCCGAGTGCTAAGTTGTTTAAATTGAGTCCTTCAAGCCAATGCTAAATCAGTGACGAGGAATGCGTAAGTGAGGTGAGCTCTTTTGGCTGAACTCGAGGCAATTAACTACGGCTAAACCCAATATTCTAATCGCGGCTCATCAAAAATTACTCATTGAACGATGGCTCAACCACTCGATCATCTTTCTGATTCATTCTTAGAAGTAAATCGAACTCGAATTTCTCTTGAAAATATCCTAAGATTGTAGCTGTCTATATGATTATCCCCACAATGAAGGATGAGCCGGTGATAGTATACCGTCTCGGAAATCTAGCCCGCCCGTTCGGTCTCGCTTTAGCCAAATGGATGAATCGAGATCAACGTAACTTGCATCCTGGGATAGTAGAAATGCAGGTGCGAGGCTCAGTGAAGTGGACATCATACTGCCGATCATCAGCCTTTTACCGGCATCTTTAATCTTTCGGGACGAATGAATCGCTTCCGTTAAACCACCTGTTTTGTCCAGCTTGATATTAAAAACATCATATCGACACTGCAAGCGGTCTAAATCTTGAGAAAGATGAAACGACTCATCTGCGCAAAGCAAAATAGAACAATCAAAGTTTTCAAGAAAGTCATCTGAGCCAGCAGGAAATGGTTGTTCAATCATCTCGACTCCCAAGTCTTCGAGTTCAGGAAGATCCCGAACAAATTGTTCGGGTGTCCATGCTTCATTGGCGTCTACAATCAATCTTGAATCTGGGCAAACATCTCGCACTGCTCTTACAGACTCGACAACTTGACTGCTGCCAAGTTTCAGCTTCAGAAGTTGGAAATTGCTCCACGCTTTGGCATCTTCAGCGAGTATTTCAGGCTCAGCTAAACTGAGTGAACAAGCACCGACGACTGCAACGGGTTCGGGTAGATTTGCAATTTTCCAAACGGGGCGTCGACTTGACTTTGCCTCGAGGTCCCACAGTGCACAATCTAGCGCGTTGCGCGCAGCGTTTGCTGGAAATTCCTTAAGTAGTCTTTCTCGAGATAGATCTGACTTTAATGAACTCTCGATTCTTCGAATGCAGTCCAAGGTTTCATCGACAGTTTGTCCATAATGTGCATATGGAACCGCCTCGCCTTTACCGATACAAGATTGATCAGTAATTTCCACGACTACAACATCGACACTGGATTTACTGCCTCGAGAAATCGAAAATGAATCCCGAAGTGGCCACGTTTCGTGATTAGCCTTGACTTGCAAAACCGTTTCCTGTTAGATGATCTATAGACTTCTAGCTTTGTAGAATCAAAGCATGTTGTCAACTAGTTTTTCGACACCAGTAACGAAAGGATCAACAGCTGGAAGCTCGAAATGATGCTCCAAACGAGCCAGCAGTTCTGTTCTTTTCGATTCGGTGATGTGCTTGGTATTGACTGAGATTCCAACAAAACGAGTTCGGTCGCAAACAATTTTCGCTGATTCCAAGTACAAGTCAATGACGTCCTCGAGTGCTGGCATCGGTCTAGTGGGTAGTCCGCGCATGTGAGTTCTTGTGGGTTCGTGACACAAGACCAGAGCCTCAGGTTGGGCGCCATGCAGCAAGCCTAAACTGACTCCAGCAAAGGACGGATGATGAAGGGCACCCTGACCTTCGACTATGTCCCAGTGTGTTTCAGAATTCGCGGGGCACAAGTCCTCAACAGATCCCGAGATAAAGTCAGCAACAACGGCATCAACGGGGATCCCAGAACCAGCAATGAAAATTCCAGTTTGGCCAGTGGCTCGGAAGTCTACATCGACATTGCGCGAGCGTAGTTCCTTCGTAATGGCTAAGGCGGTGTACATTTTTCCTACTGAACAGTCGCTTCCAACCGTAAGCACTCGATGCCCACTACGATAGCTGCCTTTTCCAACCGAAAGATCAGCTGGTGGATTTCGAATTTCAAGTAAATTGCCGGAGCTAGATTCGGCGGCTTTTTGAACTTCTGGAATTGAGTCTAAGGAAGTATGAAGCCCGTTGGCGATAGACATATTTTGAGCAAGAGCTTCGACCATAGGAGCAGTCCAAGTCTGGGGAATTTGACCTCCAGGAATAGCAACTCCTATCAAAACAGTTTGAACCCCTAGCTTGGCCGCCTGCTGCATCGTTAACTCAGGTAGATCTAGTTTTGCTGCGCAGCCTGGTAGCTTGAATTGTCCGATGCATTCATCTTTACACCAATCCAATACGCCAAACGCGGTTTTTGCAGCTAAGTCGTCGCGCGCATCACCAATAAATAACAAGTACGGTTTTTTCAGTTTCATCGATTTAGTATGAATGAAAGTGTATCTCTGAATAAAATATTGTTTATATTTATACAAGCTGTTACATCGAAACAAATTAAATCTATGAGTCAATATTTTCGACGTAGCATAGTCCCGATCTCAACAAATTCAATCCTCTATTTGGTTCTATGAGTAATTGGATTAGGCGAATGACCAATATCGACGGTCAGATTACGCCCACAGAAAAAGCAATGATACCAGTCACTGATCGAGGCTTTCTTTACGGAGATTCCGTTTATGAGGTGTTGCGAACCTATGGTGGAATTCCGTTCATGTTAGAAGAACACTTTGAGCGACTTGAAAATTCGGCGCGTCTTATTCACATGGAGATCTCTCAATCGCGCGAGCTATTGACCCACGAAATTAAACGAACTGCAAAAGCCGCGGGCATCGCTAAGGATCAAGATGTATATGTTCGTTTCAAGATAACCAGAGGTGAAGGTCCGATTGAACTTCATCCGAAGGCGAATCCCACGACTCGTTTTGTCATTTTAGTCGCGCCTCTACCGTCATGGAATCCAAAGCACTATGCTGTGGGGATGTCTATGGCGATTCCAGACGTGTATCGCAATCCAGTAAATTCACTTGATCCAAATATCAAGGGTGGGAATTATCTAAACAACATTATGGCCGTGATGCAAGCCCGAAAAAGAGGTGCTGACGAAAGCTTAATTTTGAATTCAGAAGCTTATGTAACTGAGGCGTCAAACAGTAACGTCTGGTTCGTTATCGACGATTTAGTCGTTACGCCAGCCACTGGCAACCTACGAGGGTTGACAAAAGCTGGAATATTCAAAGCCTGTGCTGAAAAGGGCCCCAAAATGGTGGAACGAGACGTTCATGTGAAAGAGTTATCTCAAGCAACAGAGTGTTTTATTTCTAGCGCAACGCGAGAAGTTATGCCAGTGTATTGTTTAGAATTGACGGATGGAACAATTGTCGATTTCCCTATTGGAGGCGGAGTACAAACCAAAGCAATTCATGCGACCTATCGACAATTTATCCAAGAATATATCGATTCGCATGCTGCCGAGTCCTTTTTGTAGAAAAAAAATAGTTTAGGATCGAATAAGAATTTTGGGGTACCAAATGGAAGGAGATGGTATGGAAAAGCTTAGAATTGCCTTGCTTTTTGGTGGACAATCGTGTGAACACGAAGTGTCTGTTACTTCAGCCCGTTGCATATACGAAGCGCTTGACTCGAACCGGTTTGACGTGACATTGATCGGCATTACAAAATTAGGTAGCTGGTTTTGGATTACCGACCCCAAGCCGATATTCGAGAGTAAAGAAGTAACGCCAGATGGTCATCGACCAGTCATGCTCGATTATCGAAAACGAGGCACAGTTTTAGCGCTGAATGAGAAAAACAATTCCTTTGAGTCTCTGAATTTAATTGATGTGATATTTCCGATACTACACGGCCCCTACGGGGAAGATGGAACCATTCAAGGTTTACTAGAACTTTCGAGAACTCCATTCATTGGCTCCGGTGTAACAGGGTCCGCGGTTGCGATGAACAAAGCCGTGGCAAAATTTGTCTGTGAAGCAGAGTCGATTCCCCAAGCGAAGTATTTGGTTATCAATCGTAGTCGCTGGGAAGCCCACCAAGAAGAGGTTTTTCAAGAAATCGAAAGTTCATTACGCTATCCGTTGTTCATTAAACCTTGCAGTCTTGGTTCGAGTGTGGGTATCAGTAAAGTTCACGATTCAACAAATCTCAAAACGTGTATGGACTTTGCTGCAAAGTTTGATCTTGCCCTCGTTGTAGAAGAAGGTTTTGAGAACTGTTACGAAGTTGAAGTTTCTGTGATCGGTAATGATGATCCAAGTGCTTCTGTGGTTGGAGAGATTATTCCGGGTGCGGAATTCTACGATTATGAGGACAAATACGTCAATAATCTTACACAATTCGATATTCCTGTAGAATTGCCTGATAGGGTAGTTGCTACAATCCAAAATCACGCAATTTGTGCGTATAAAGCTATGTCAGTTCAGGGATTGGCAAGAGTCGATTTCTTTGTCGATAAGGAAAGCCATCAAGTCTACTTGAATGAAATTAATACGATGCCGGGCTTTACACCCATCAGTATGTATCCAAAACTTTGGGAGTCGAGTGGAATTAAATATGCAGATCTTATTGATACTTTGATTCAATATGCTCTAAATCGCCGCCAAGAACAAGATCGCACTCAATACGTTCTTTAAGATAATGTTGTGCTTGCAAAAAATTCTAAATCTAGATCCATGACACAAGCTTGTGATTACATCATCGTCGGGGCTGGTTCTGCCGGCAGCACACTGGCCAATCGTTTGACAGAAGATGAAGATGTACGTGTCGAATTGGTTGAAACCGGGCCCAAAGATGGTAGTTGGATGCTCGATATGCCAGCTGCGTTTTCGCGACCACTGTTGAGCGATCGCTTTAACTGGGCCTATCGTTCACAACCTGAGCCGTATTTGAATCAACGCAGAATGGACTGCCCTCGAGGACGTGTTCTGGGAGGCTCTTCATCCATTAACGGAATGTGCTATGTTCGAGGCAATGCGAGGGACTATGATCGTTGGGCCGTAGAATCTGGTGATCCAAGCTGGTCCTACGCACACTGTCTACCGTACTTTCGAAAGGCAGAGACTCTTAAAGACGGGGCCGATGAATATCATGGTGGCAAAGGACCGTTGATAGTTACCAAAGCACCCTGTGAGAATCCATTATTTCAAGCATTTATCGAAGCTGGCGTGCAAGCGGGATATGGCTATACCGAAGATCAGAACGGTTATCGTCAGGAAGGTTTTGGGCCAATGTTTATGACCGTTAACGACGGAGTACGGTGGAGTACCGTTAGGGCTTACTTGGATCCAATTTCATCGGTGCGAAAAAATCTGAAAATTAGACGAAAGAATTTGGTGACAAGGATCCTTTTTGATGGTAACCGAGCAATTGGAATTGAAACCTTTGCGAAAGGTAAATTCGATACCATCCAATGTGACCGAGAAGTGATTGTATGCGGTGGTTCGATCAACTCTCCTCAATTGTTACAGTTATCGGGAATCGGTCCAGCCAAATTACTCAAACAAATTGATATTCCTTGTCGAATTGATTTGCCAGGAGTTGGTGAAAACCTGCAAGACCATCTTGAGGTTTATGTACAGCACGGGTGCAAACAACCAGTTTCATTGTATCCGGCGCTCAAGTTCCATGTTCAGGCGATGGTTTTACTACGGTGGAAGTTTACAAAACAAGGTTGGGGCACCTCCAATCACTTTGAGGCTGGCGGGTTTATTCGCAGCCGAGCGGGCATCAAACATCCGAATTTACAGTACCATTTTTTTCCAGTAGCAGCCAACTATGATGGTCGTGCTCCCGCAAAAGGACATGGTTTTCAAGCTCATGTTGGACCAATGCGACCAACGAGTCGCGGATTTGTACGTACGATATCCAATGATCCGAGAAAGCCACCCGCGATTCAATTCAACTACTTGCAGACTGAGAGTGATCGTGAAGAGATGTTGGATGCAATCCATCTAACTCGAGAAATTTTTAGTCAAAAGGCCTTCGATCCCTATCGCGGTCCGGAACTGGCTCCTGGAAAATCGGTTCAAGCTGACGAAGAAATTTTAGAGTTTGTAAGAGCCAAAGCGGAAAGTGCTTACCATCCCACTAGTACTTGCAAAATGGGTACAGATGACATGGCAGTCGTTGATTCTGAAGGACGAGTACGAGGTGCTGAAAATCTTCGAGTGATTGATGCGTCTATTATGCCGAGTCTCGTCAGTGGAAATACCAATGCGCCTACCATCATGCTGGCTGAAAAGTTAGCCGATAAAATTCGAAAGCTTGAGCCTCTTGAAGCTTCCAATGCCGCCGTTTTCGTGGCGAGATCCTGGAAAACTGAGCAGCGATTGTCCACACCTCATTAGGGGTTCAATGTGATCGAACAGACTGTCCAGGAATTGAGCAGTCAAATTCATAATCGAGGAATTGCTGTATCGGCTCTTATTGACGAATACTTGCAGCGAATTGAATCGAATTCACACTATCAATCCATCGAATTCGTGCCAACTGAAGGAATTCGCATACTTGCGAAAAAAGCAGACCGGTCAGTTGAATCCAAAAGGAAATTAGGGCGGTTGCACGGTGTTCCAGTATTGGTAGACGATTTGCTTGATGTTGCCAATCTGAGAACTAGTTATGGAAGTCAATGTTATCGAGAACATGTTCCAAACGTTGACTCCTTAGCGGTACGAAGACTGCGAGAATCTGGAGCCATAATCATGGGTAAAACCAAGACTTCAGAGTTTGGTTTGATTCAATGTGAATCTTTAAATCAGTATGTATCGAAGTCTGCTTTGGGGCATGAGTACGTGAGCGGTGGTGGGTCGAGTGGAATGTGTGTTTCTTTAGCTCTAAATCTTGCATCACTGTCAATCGGGATAGATGTAGGCGGTAATGTCCTACTACCAGCAGCGTTTCAAGGTTTATTTGCATTCCGACCGACGCACGGTCGTATACCACATACTCCGATTTACTCGCAAGGGATGATGTTTCCTGATGTTGTGCCGGTTACAAGAAGTGTTTACGATTGTGCCTTAATGATGGAAATTATGAGCGGTTATAGCGCGGTCGATCCGTTTTGTCTTCAAACTCGCTCACCCAAGTTCGAAGATTCTTTGAATCGATCTGTCAAATCTTTGAATATTGCACATTATCCGTCCTTGTGGAATGCCCCCGTTGACGATGACCATCGACATGCACTTGACGAAATGGTGGAATTCTTGCGGTCTATGGGAAGTCGTGTTGCGAAAGTTCGACCACCCATTCGAGACTCGACAAAAGCTTGGGAAACGATTGTCTCAGCTGAATTATTTGCACAGCATGAAAACGCTTATTTTGAGCAGCGCAGTTTGCTCAGTCCTTTTGTATCGAGCTGGATTCGACGAGGCGCGGAGCTTACAGCGAAGGAATATCTTGAGGCGCAAAGGCAAATTTTTGGGCTTCGAGCTTTACTTCGTAGATTTTTTGACGAACATGATATTTTCCTATTTGCTGGAACTGGGTGTGTACCTTTTAAGTACGGTGAAACTCCTTCCAATCTTGATTGCAGAAACGAATGTACGAGCTGGCAGCAGTACGCTTCAGGGTGTTCTTTTGGCGCGATAAGCGGATTTCCGGTAGCTCATCTTCCTTGTGGAACGAATTCCGATGGTTTGCCAGTTGGGCTGTTTGTAGTGGCTGGTTATGGCAATGACGATTTGGTATTTTCTATTTGTGTAGCCTATGAACGAGTCCTAAATCAAAGAACTCAGGGCTGAGCTCAAAATGTTCATTGCGAACTTACCTAAAACTTCGATTTATCGAACACTTTGTCGGAGATATCAACTATCGCTGCACTGAAAATTAGTGTGATACCGATAATTTGAGTCCAGCCGAATGGTTCACCGGAGAGCCATGCAGCTGAAGTTACTCCAAAAATTATTTCGCTCATCATCAAAATACCCACTCGAGCTGGGCTTATGATTTGTGCAGCCCAGAACACTAGAAATAGAGACGGTAAGTAAGCAACGATAAAGATGATCAGCCAAAAAGACGAGGCCAGTACCGCATTCATGCTAGGCACTTGGTCTAGTCCGTGAACAGGCAGAAAAATAAAGAATACCGAAGCGATCGCGCCTCCTATATAAAAGCCACCCACTTGTTCCCATACTGCAGCATTTTCATCATCACGAATTCGAACCGTAGCATAAGCCCAAAGTACGCCTGAGGCTAGAGCAAGCAGGTCGCCCAGATTGGCAAGTCGAGGGAGACCATCAGCGAGTCCTAAAATTACGAACAATCCAGCGAGTCCCAAAACAACCGAACATATGCGAAAGAGCGTAATTTTTTCGCTGAGAAAAATGCGCCCTAATATTGTGCTCCAAACTGGAGTTAAGTAAAACAAAAGAACAGTTTTGACAACTTCTGTTATCACGAGCGCGACTGCATAAAAGATCACACAAGTGCCCGACAGAAGCCCGGTCAAGAGTACCGCCCAAGGCAGTCTAGCCGTTTTTTGCCACTGTACTAGAAAGGCCATGACAAAAAACAAACCAGTGATACCAAAGGTGATAAATGAAGACCAGGACGCGGTTACTCCATTTTCATCCAACTGTCGAAGTGGAATCCAGTAAACTCCCCAGATTGCCCCACCTACGGCGACTGCAATGCTAGCAAGTAGTATCGAATTTTTAGATCTTTTCAACAAATTCAAGCCAATGACAACCGTCGGTGCTGATCTGCAGCAGAGCTAATCCAGCACACTGTCAATCGAATTGTTGGTTCTAGAGGCTGCGTAGAGTAAATTCGCGTAGGATTGGATATTCCATCAATTTGTAGAGTCTAGTTGTCATATTTTATGGAAATTGTTCAATCTACATTACCAGTTACAGCTAGAAATTTTAGCCAATGTCAAATAACAGTATGATTTAAATCGATTTTCTTCAACAGCTATCCAATTTGATGTGGCTTCAATTTTGGATTTTCAACGAATGAAATTAAAACTCGATTATTTAGGAAAGCTTAGGCAAGAACGAAGTATTTCAATCATAATCAGTGTGTTATACACATTTATGGGTTACAAGATTGGCCTCACCGAGCTCAGTTTTTGGCCTCATATTTGAATAAATATGGGTCTTTGGAAGCTTGAAAAACCACCAAATTTATAACTGAAAATAGAAGTAATATCTAAAATTTAGCAAGAATTCCTTCCGTCATGAATCAAGTAATACTCGTTAAGTGTTTTATTTCATTAATAAAACTAAATTATTTTTCGACTAGTACGAGTTCGTTATCTGCTTTGCCCAACTTACCAAAAAATCTGTATGCAGATCTGATGACGTAACTTGTAAATTGCTAAAAATAAAGAATAAACTTTGTTTTACACGAAGTTATCCACAGACTTATGAACAGCTATTGTTAGTAACTAATTGAAACCATTACAAAGCTGATTTTTGATTTTCTCTACCTGTTTTTGTGGCCTTATGACATATCTGACTTTGCTTAGTGTTCTTTGGTGCATCAAGACCAATCAATTAATTTTCAAAGGCTTCAATTGGAAATCTACGCAATTCTTATTTAATAGTAATCGCAGATTTTCAAATCTTGGACGAACCGATGCGGCTATGTCTATTCTGATCGGGTTAATTAGATTGCCTGGGTCTAGATTTTTGTCCTGCTTATATCGTTGGGCTAGTCACATTAAGACTCCTGTTTATTCGTAAAGTTGCTCACAATCATTTAACCATACGCTGTAGTTCTATTATCGAGTCGTATCATCTTTCTTTACTCAAATGGCTCATTGCCTTTTCCTGTGGTTCGGCAGCTACAAAGTGGTCTTAAGTTAGAAGATTTTCGTACTTTCGTGACTTTGTGTGGCAACAGGTTTGTAGACCCTAGCAGTATTCTTGTATTTTCCGCAAACGATTTGCCGACAGTACAGAAAGAAAGGAAATTCACCGTCCTGTTATCCATCAAGTCTACTTAACCCAATTACGCAAACAAGCTTATTTACAGTCCTACCGGCGGTCTCGAACGCTCTAGTAAACCACAATATTCATTTAGTTCTTTTCTTTTGTTATAACTTGAAAAATCGCTAGCTGAAGTATCGCAAGAATAATAACCAGATTCCTGTGAGCACAGTCAAATTCTGTATGCTATAATTTTATCGCAAACGTGTATGTTCCTGTGTACGAAGGGGGTAATCCTTGATTGGGAAATCCTGTTCTTCAGTAAAAAATACACCACAAAAGGGGATTGGTAAACCTCGCTTTTGCGAGGTTTTTAAGTTATTGATAAAGGGACTTGAAAAACTAGGTACTTGACCATAAATAATTAGAGAAAATGAGTTTCGCGACGACAAAGGAAAGGTTGTTTGATCTGCTTAGTGGTAATATTGAGAAATATGGTTATGAATTGATACATTTAGAGCTGATAGGTCGAGAAACGTCACGCGTACTTCGTTTGTATATTGATGCACCAGGAGGCATTACGCTTGACGATTGCTCATTCGTGAGTCAACAAGTAGGACGATTACTTGACGTAGAAGACCCGTTCCCGGATCGTTACACCTTGGAAGTGTCATCGCCTGGTATAGAAAGGCCGCTTGCTCGTCGTGAGCACTTTGAGCAATTTGTTGGGGAACGGATACAGCTGTCAACCTTGATCAAGTGTAAAGGTAGGAAAAATTTTTTAGGAAATTTGATTAAGGTCGTAGGTAACTTTATTGAATTGGATGTGGATGGAAAGACTTACACGATCGATTTAAAGAAGGTTAAACAGGCTCGATTGAAGCCTCTCCTGGAGCAGTAAAGATAAATAACGGAATAAAATACGGAAATTGTGAATACGAAAGAGATACCTCAAGTTGTTCAAGCATGGTCAGTTGAGAAGAATCTGCCGTCTACTGTGATTTTCGAGGCCTTAGAGTTGGCACTTGCCGCGGCTACGCGCAAACATTATTTTCACGAGATTGACGCTCGCGTGAGCATCGATAAAAATACTGGTGAATTCGATACATTTCAGCGCTGGGAGGTAGTGACTGATGAGGATTACGAATCTTCCGATCTACAAATTTTATTCGATGAAGCACGTAAGCAAAATGCTGAAATAGAAGTCGGTAAGTATATTGAGAAACCTATGAAGTCGATTGAAGCAGATCGAATTTCGGCGCAAACTGTTCGGCAAGTGGTGATGCAAAAAGTATACGAAGCCGAACGCGAACGAGTGTTTAAAGAATTTGAACCCAAAAAGGGCTCGATGCTGTTTGGTGTCGTAAAGCGAATTGATCGAGGTGATGCAATTGTTGACATCAATGGGGTGGAAGCTTTGCTACCTCGATACCTGAGTATCCCCAAAGACGGTATGCGTAAGGGAGATCAAATTCGTGCAATCTTAAAGGATGTGAACCTGGAGTCTCGAGGACAGCAACTCATTCTTGATCGAGTGTGTCCGGAGCTTCTTGTTGAGTTGTTCAAGTTGGAAGTGCCGGAAACACGAGAAGGACTTGTTGAAATTCGAAACGCTGCGCGTGATCCTGGATTACGTGCCAAAATCGCCGTTAGCTCGGAAGAGCCTTATTCGATTGATCCGATTGGAGCTTGTGTCGGTGTGCGTGGAGCTCGAGTGCAGAGCGTAACGAGTCAAATAGCCGGTGAAAGAGTGGATATCGTGCAGTGGTCGAAGCTTGCGGTTCAATTTGTGATCAACGCACTTGCTCCTGCAGAAGTAGAGTCGATCGTTGTCGAAAATGCAAAAACCAGCATGGATGTTGTGGTCGCGGAATCTCAACTATCACAAGCAATCGGCCGAGGTGGTCAAAATGTACGCCTTGCATCGCAACTGACAGGTTGGGATCTAAACATACTGACACGAGAAGAAGCAGAAAAGAAAGCCATCGACGAAGCAAAGGAAATTCAAGAACGTTTAGTAGAGCAACTAGACGTTGATGAAGAAGTGGCTGCGAGATTAGTGCGAAACGAATATACGAGTACACTCCAAATTGCGTACGAAGATCCCGCATTACTTGCCAAAAAAACCCAGTTTGATATGGAAACCGCCAAAACCATCCACAATCGAGCAATGATGGCGAATTTGGTTGAAGAAATGAAGCTGATCAAGGAAGCAGAAGAAAATGTTCCTGATGCATCTTTGTATGAAGTAGCCGAGATGGATGACGAGATCGCATGGAAATTGGCGGCACACGGTATTCGTACCATGGAAGAATTAGCGGAATGTTCGACGTTTGAATTACTTGAAGTCCCAGGAATTTCAGAGGACCGCGCGAAAGAAATGATCATGAGTGCTCGAGCACCCTGGTTTGAAGAGTTGGAGAATTAAATCGACTAGAGTTTTAGTGTGGCTGTATCTGTAAAATCTCTCGCAAGAAAATTAAATCTTTCACCTCAAAGTTTATTCACGTTATTGGATGCTGCCGGTGTTTCTGGCAAATCACTCGAGGATGAAATAACTCAGGATGAAATGAGACATATTTTTCGATTAGTTCATCCTGAATCTGGTGAAGCCAAAGTAAACCCGAAAGGATCCAAGCAAAAATTCGAAACGAGAGGTAGATCGGGTTCGAAACGAGTAATTTCTGTCGAGATCAAGAACGATCATGTTCCAGCTCCTAGATCTCTTACGCGCTCGGTAATTGAAAAAATTCGAAAGCCGATTATGCCACCCGAGGTCCCGCAAAAAGAAGTTGCAAAAGAGGTCGAGCCTGCTCCTGAAGAAGCGATTCCAGAACCGATACAACCAAAAACCGAGGAAGTCGCTCAAGTCACTGAAAAAACAGAAGCTGTAATTCTGCCTGCTGACGAGCCTAAGCCCGAATCTAAATCCAAAGTGATTGCCCCTGAGCAAGCGGATGTGGGTGATGAAGCAAAACCTGCAATTAAACCCTCGGTTAAAGCTGATGTAGAGCGAAAAGACAAGAAAGAAGAAGCCGATTCTGATTCAAAGAAACAAGAGACTAAGTCAAAGCCGAAGCTTGAACGGCCAAAACGCAAGCCAACGAAGGGAAATGAAGTTCCGCGTAAAAGATTGCGATTACCAAAACGTGTTCTAAGAATCGAGCGTGAGCAAGAATTACGAAAGAAGTACGGAGAAAAGAGAAAAAAACAACACCAATTCGTTGCACCGCAAGAACCACGTACTCTTGAAGTAGAAATCTCCGAATCGAATTTATTAACCGATCTCGCAAAGGCAATGTCAGTTAAGTCAAATACCTTGATACAAAAATTGTTTGAGCTCGGTGAGGCCGTTACAGTCAATGATCGAATTGACAAAGATACCGCAATCTTTCTCGTTGAAGAACTCGGGCATAAGCCAAGAGAAGTCGATGTTCAAAATATCGAATCGAATTTAACGAGTCGAGACGATGATGACCGAGAGCAGTTGCCTCGAACCCCAGTGGTCGTTGTGATGGGACACGTTGACCACGGAAAAACCACATTGTTGGATGCAATTCGGTCGACTCATGTTGTAAAAAGCGAAAAAGGTGGGATTACCCAACATATCGGTGCTTACATGGTGAAAACTCAACTTGGCAAAATCACCTTTTTGGATACTCCCGGTCATGAAGCATTTGCTGCGATGCGAGTAAGGGGTTCTAAAGTTACGGACATTGTGGTTCTAGTCGTTGCTGCAGATGATGGTGTAATGCCACAAACTATCGAATCAATCAAACACGCCAAGAATGCGGATGTTCCAATCATTGTCGCCATCAACAAAATTGATTCTCGTCTAGCTAACCCCAATCGAGTTTTACGCCAATTGACAGAACATGGGATTCTGACTGAAAATTTGGGTGGTGACGTCCAAGTTGTTGAAATTTCCGCTTTGAAAAAGACTGGTATTGACGATCTTTTGGAGGCCATTCAACTGCAGTCAGAAATTCTTGAGTTGACAGCTCCAGTAACAGGGCCCGCAAGCGGAGTAGTCATAGAAGCGCGTGTGGATGTCGGTCGCGGTGTTGTTGCAACAGTATTGGTTCAGAAGGGAACACTAAAGCGCAGTGACGATATAGTTGCTGGCTCAAAGATTGGAAAAGTTCGAGCTCTGAAGAATGATGTAGGAAAAACTGTAAGACGAGGCGGACCATCCGTACCACTTGAAATACAGGGTCTGAAAGAAGTTCCGGATGTTGGTGATCAGTTTTTAGTGGTTCCGAACAAAAACTCTGCAAAGGAACTAGCGGAATATCGTCTCGGTGTGAAACAATCTGCGAAACAGTCTAGGCAAAAAATAGGTGATATTTTTAATTTTGATGAGCCTATGACTCTCAATATTTTGGTGAAATCTGACGTTCAGGGCTCGGTAGAAGCGATCACTAATGCGATTAGAAACTTGTCTTCTGAAAAAATCGAGCTGAAAGTAATTCACGAAATGGTGGGTGGAATCAGTCAGTCGGATGTCAACTTGGCGATTACTACAGAAGCAATTATCATCGCTTTCAACGTTCGGGCCGATACAAAAGCACGTCAGATGATCGAAGAGTACAAGCTTACGGTTATCTATAGTGGAGTGATTTACGATGCCTTGGGCGCGTTACAAGAAGTGATCGCCGGAAGAGTTGAGCCGGAATATGAAGAAAAAGTGATTGCTAGAGCCAAAGTATTGGAGGTATTTCGACTCTCCAAAGGGAGAACAGTTGCTGGCTGTTTCGTTACAGATGGTACGGTTCAAAGCAGCGCGTCAGTTCGCGTGTTGACCAACAACATAGTAATGCATAACGGAGTCATAGATTCTCTTCGCCGCTACAGAAGCGATGTTGCAGAAGTGAAGGCAGGTATGGAATGTGGAATCAGTATCCGCAACTACCACGATGTCGACGTCAACGACGAGCTTGAAATCTTTCAATCTCGACTAGTTAGCTAGTCTGGAATAAGTCTCAAGTCATTCTCCAATTGATCCCCTCGATGTGAGGATACGTTCTTGACAGACTACCGATACTGGTTAGATTCCGCTGGAATTGATCGAACGAAAAGAATCGCTTCAGTAGTTCATCGCGAGCTCAGCTCTATTTTGCAAAACAAAGTTGCAGACCCGCGAATCGAATCTATTACGATTACCGAAGTTTTGGTATCGAAAGACCTAAAACACGCGACAGTATTCACGGTAGGTGGCGGCTCTTCCACATCGTTGGACAATACAATTGAAGCCCTAAATCATGCGAAGGTTTACCTGCGGCATCAATTGGCAAAGCAGACTCATTTGAAATATGTTCCGAGGATCACATTCCAAGTCGATTTGGCTCCAGAACGAGGTGCTCGAGTCTTAAATCTAATTGAGCACGTTTCCAAATCAGCAAAATAGAATTACTTCGTCAATGAAAAAAAAGAATCCATCACCCGGAGTATCAGGTGTATTGTTGCTAGATAAACCATCCTATATCACGTCTACTGCAGCAGTCAACCAAGTAAAGAAACTTTTTCGTGCAAACAAAGCGGGACACACTGGTAGCCTAGACCCGATTGCGACAGGATTGTTGCCAATCTGTCTTGGCAGTGCAACAAAAGCAGCGGGCTTTTTCTTACATGCCGATAAAACCTATTGGGCTTGTATAAAGTTGGGAGAGACGACGGACACTGGTGATAGCCAAGGTGAATTGATCGAAAGCAACGAAGTCAAAGCATCCGATCGCAAAATTGAAAGAGTTGTACATAGTTTTATCGGAGAATACGAACAAGTACCACCGATGTATTCGGCTGTGAAGGTCAAAGGCAAGCCTTTGTATAAATATGCAAGGAAGGGATTGGAAGTCCAACGTAAAGCTCGTAAGGTAAAAATTCACAATATCCAAGTATTGAATATTCGAAAAGAATTTGTTTCGATCGAGTTAACTTGCTCTCGAGGATTTTATGTTCGAGTATTGGCAGAAGAAATTGGTGAACAACTAGGCTGTGGTGGCCATGTGCAGTCTTTAAGAAGATTGGGAGTAGGGCAGCTGAACGTGGACGACAGTTATACGATTGACGCTATTCGTGAATTGGATTCCTTACAGGATAGACTAGACTTGTTAGTGCCTTGTGATGAAACTTTGACGGACTTACCCAAAATTGATCTTTCGTTTGATGCAGCCTATTATCTGTGTCGCGGTCAAACAGTTCGTGCGAAAAATTTGCCCGCTACCGGGATAGTACGCTTATACGAAGATACTGTTGGATTTTTAGGATTCGGAACTTCGTTGGGAGATGGCCGAGTTGCACCAAAACGACTTTTCCATCCAAGCTAAAACGAAAAACGAGTATGATAAAGAAGCTCCAAGTATCCACAAACATTTTTATACCGCAATCTATAAATTCTAAATAAGGTTGCGTCTTTTTTTCAAAACTTAGTAGAAGGAAGTAGAAACATGGCTTTGTCTGTTGTCACAAAGACCAAAATCATTGAGGAATATCGCCTAAATGAGAACGATACAGGTTCGCCTGAAGTTCAGGTTGCTCTGCTCACGGAGAGAATTCGAGGGCTTACCGATCATTTCAAGCAGCACAAACACGATCATCATTCTCGAAAGGGATTGTTGCGAATGGTGAATCGTAGGCGCAAGCTGTTGACTTTTTTGAAGTCGGAAGAACCATCTCGGTATCAAGCCATTATTACTAGACTTAAATTGAGAAAGTAGCCTGCACATTAGGAGTTCAAAAGAATGAGCGAAATAGCAGATATATGTTTCCAATATGGATCACATGAAGTCCGTTTGGAAACTGGGCGTATTGCCAGGCAAGCAACAGGTGCAGTTGTAGCCAGTATGGGGGACACTTCGGTGTTGGTTACAGTTGTTGCTGGATCAACGCCGAAAAATCTCAATTTTTTACCACTTACTGTCGAATATGAGGAACGGACGTATGCCGCCGGTCGAATACCCGGCGGTTTTTTTAAGCGAGAAGGTCGACCGTCAGAAAAAGCGGTTCTTACTTGTCGATTGATTGATCGTCCCCTACGTCCTCTTTTTCCAAAAGGCTTTTGCCATGAAGTTCAAGTTATTGCAACCATTATGTCGGTGGACCCAAATATCGATCCAGATGTCATTGCCTTGCTAGGTGCATCGGCTGCAGTAAAAGTTTCTGGGATTCCTTTCGAAGGTACATTAGCTGCCGCGAGAGTTGGTTTCGTTAATGGTCAGTTTGTACTTAATCCTGATTTGGATGTTTTACAAACAGATTCGAAATTAGATTTGGTGGTAGCTGGTACGGACAACGCAGTTTTGATGGTTGAATCCGAAGCCAACTGCTTGTCCGAACGGCAAATGCTTGGGGCGGTTATGTTTGGTCACGACCAATTGCAAACTGCGATTGATGCAATCGACAGATTGGCTGAACGTGCAGGAAAGCCAAAATGGGATTGGCGACCAATCGTTTCGGACACCAGTCTAACCCAGCAGCTTGAAGAAATTGCAAAAACCGAATTAGAGCGTGCGTATGACATCCCTGAAAAAACCGCCCGTCAAGAAGAGCTCGCTAAAATTCGAAACGAAGTGCTTGAAAACCTGTGGGATGCGGAGGAAAATGACACCGACGAGTTAAACCGAATCAAGTCTGAAATTAAGGGTATCGAATCTAACATTGTTCGAACAAGAATTATCAATGGATTGCCAAGAATTGACGGTCGAGATGGAAAGACTGTCAGGCCGATTGATATTCAAACACGTGTGTTCGCCCGAACACACGGTTCGACGGTTTTTACGCGGGGTGAAACGCAGGCAATTGTGATTACAACCTTGGGTACCGAACGAGATGCACAAATCATTGATGCTCTAGAAGGCGAACATCGAGATCCCTTTTTGCTTCATTACAACTTTCCACCATTTTGTGTTGGTGAAACAGGACGAATTGGCTCCCCCAAACGTCGAGAAATCGGACACGGTCGGCTCGCCAAAAGAGCACTTGCTGCAGTATTACCCGACCGCGAAGACTGTCCGTACGTAATTCGAATTGTTTCCGAAATTACCGAATCGAATGGCTCGAGTTCGATGGCGACGGTATGTGGTGCTAGTCTTTCGTTAATGGATGCAGGAGTAGAAATTTCAGCGCCAGTTTCTGGTGTAGCAATGGGCCTTATTAAAGAAGGCGACAAGTTCGAAATTTTGACTGATATTCTCGGCGATGAAGATCATCTTGGAGATATGGATTTTAAGGTCGCGGGTACAGCGAACGGCATTACCGCTTTGCAGATGGATATCAAGATCAAAGGTATTACAGAAGAGATTATGCACGCTGCTTTGGCGCAGGCGCGAGACGCTAGACTACATGTGCTTAACGAAATGAGCAAAGCCCTCGCGGCCCCGCGTGCTGAAATTTCCGAGTTCGCTCCGCGCATCATTACCATGAAAATAAATCCGAAGAAAATACGCGATGTCATCGGTAAAGGTGGCGCGACGATTCGTGCTCTTTCCGAAGAAACGGGTGCAAGGATTGATGTTTCTGACGATGGTGTGATCAACATCTCCTCGGTTGACAAAACTGCAGGGGAAAGCGCAAGAAAACGCATCAAATACATCACTTCAGATGTGGAAATTGGGAAAGTCTATGATGGTACTGTTGTAAAACTGATGGATTTCGGTGCTTTTGTTAATATTTTGCCTGGGCGAGACGGCTTGGTTCACATATCACAAATCTCGCGAAAGCATGTAAAGCAAGTGTCGGATGTCTTGACTGAAGGCAAGAATGTAAAAGTGAAAGTTCTTGATGTAGACAAACAGGGTCGAATCCGACTCAGTATGAAAGCTGTTGGTGTTGCTGCATAAGGTGTTGAATTTTGTTAATTGTTAGCGCGCATGAAGGTTTTGGTTCAACGTGTTCTGAGTGCAGAGGTTACGGTATCGGGAAAGACAATAGGTGAAATTGATGAGGGGCTGTTGCTGTTCGTGGGTTTTACGAACGGGGATGATGAATCAATGGTTCAGTATCTCGTCAATAAAACAGTCAATCTAAGAGTCTTTGCAGATCAAACCGGGCGCTTGAAAAACTCGGTTCTAGAAGTTGCGGGTGACGTTTTAGCGATTCCTCAATTCACGTTGTATGCAAATACCTCGAAAGGTCGGCGACCTGATTTTACAAAGGCGTTGCATCCGAAAGCTGCAAGCAAGTTGTTCGACCAGTTTGTTTCGAAATTGTCAGTTTTAACTTCTGCAAAAGTTGCTCAAGGAAAATTTGGTGCGTACATGAAGGTTTCTTTGGTAAACGATGGTCCTTTTACAGTCATGTTAACGAAGGAATCGAATCAATAGATTGACGGTGTGGAATGAAAATCGTCAAAAGCTTTGTCTGAAGTTTGCAGCTAAGTAGTTCATCCAAAGTGGTTAAACGACGAAAGAGCCTTCGATAGGACTCTGCCGCGACGATTAAGCGAATTGTATGGGTAAACCCCGTACGTTTGCTTGAATCTGACCGTTTGCAAACGCTATTTTGCCTCCTACAATCGTCCACTGAGGCCAGCCGGTTAATTCCATACCTTGGTACGGACTCCACTGGACCTTCGTGAACAGTTCTTTGTTTAGTACTGGTCGGTAGGTGTCGACATCTACGATCGCCAAATCGGCATCCATTCCTTCTGCAATCTGTCCTTTCCCAATCATGTTGTAAGCATCTGCGGGTGCCCAACACATCCATTTCAGTAGTTGAGCGAGACTGCACTTACCAGATTTCCAGGCAGTGATCATTAGGGGTAGAGAGGTTTCAACCCCTGGTATTCCCGATGGTGAAGCCGGGTAGCTTGCTCTTTTCTCCTCCCTTGTATGAGGTGCGTGATCCGTCGCAATAAAATCAATAGTTCCAGAGTGTAACCCGTTCCACAATGCGTCCTGATCAGCCTGGGTTCGAATCGGTGGATTCATTTGTATCAAACTACCAAGTCTATCGTAGTCATCGTCAGTTAGGAATAAGTGATTTGGAGTGCACTCTACTGTAATTTGATCGGATTTGTGTTCACTCAAGTAGTCGACTTCCAGGGCGGAAGTCAGATGCAATATATGTAAACGACGAGAATACTCTAGAGATAGTTCAGTTGCTCTACGGGTTGCTAGAAGTGCGCACCGATCGTCTCGAATTTCGGTATGAATTCGAAGATCTTGCTCACCAGCTTGTCTATATTTCAAGAATTGCTCGGAACGGCGGCGCAATCGATCTTCGTCCTCAGCATGAACTGCAATCAATCGGCTACCATTTTGGAAAATATTTCGTAGGTCTTGCTCCTGATCGACCAATAAGTTTCCAGTACTAGATCCCATGAAAATTTTGATTCCACAAGCTGGATTTACAGAATTGAGTACAGGATAATTTGTCGGTGTAGCGCCGATGAAGAAACCATAGTTGGCAACCGACACTTTTGCCGCGCGCTTGAGCTTTCGTTTCAAAGCTTCCTGATCGACTGTGGGTGGTGACGTATTGGGCATTTCCAAAAAGCTGGTTACACCACCTCGTACTGCAGCGCGCGAACCGCTTGCAATATCTTCTTTATACGTCAATCCGGGATCGCGAAAGTGAACCTGGGCATCTATGACGCCTGGGATGACCAAGTGACCTGCAGCGCTTATTTCCTGGCGGGCGGTTTGATCGATGGATGAATCAATTTTTACAATTCGTCCTTTTGAACAGGCGATCTCGAGCTCTAATGTCGTGCCATCTATTTGAGCAATCAGACCCTCTCGAATAATTAAATCGTAGCAGTCCATGCCAAAGCGAAAAATTGAAAAATGTCACAATAGTGAAATTTACTTCACTGAGATTGAAGATTCTTCATTAATTTGTTCAATGAAGGCTTGGTGAACAAATGGCGAAAATCTCCTAGAAGCTACGACGTTCTCTTAGCTCATCGAGCTCTTTACAATCCATACAAAGTGTCGCGGTAGGTCGTGCTTCTAGCCGTTTGACAGCAATTTGGACCCCACAGCTAATACAAAAGCCATAGCTACCGATCTCGAGCCTAGCAATAGATTCTTCAATTTTTCGAATCAGGCGTCGTTCTCGATCACGATTCCGTAATTTGATCGACATTTCAGTTTCTTGACTCGCTCTGTCAGTCGGATCAGGATGATTGATGGTTTCATCCTGTAGCGAGTGAACGGTACGAGAAGATTCATCTAGCAGCTCTTGGCGCCAGGACGTTAGTATTTTCATGAAATGTTCTCGTTGTTCTAGATCCATTTCTACCTCTTTGTAAAAAATGCGGTAAAGCCAAGGGGAAAAAGCAAATCAAAAATTATAAATTCGGTAATTAGGAGAATATGATAAAATAAATTGTAATCTTGCTACAGTTTGTGTAGTGTTAAGTGTAATTCTCAAGAAAGTGGTTGTATACCACAGAAACCAACGATTTTCAATTTATCAACACATTAAGTAAGTCGAATTTCGTTAGCTCTGTTCACTCTTCGTGAATAAAATCTATGCTTAAGTTGCGTTATTCCACGACTTCGCCTTATGTTCGTAAAGTGTCGGCCACAGTTATTGAGTGTGGTTTGGAAAATCAAGTCGAACGCGAACTAACAAATCCATGGGCGCCTGACACGGATTTACCTGTATCCAATCCACTTGGAAAGGTTCCAGCTTTGACTCTGGAAAACGGGCTGACTCTCTTTGATTCACCCGTTATTTGCGAGTTCCTTGATAGTCTGAGTAGTGTTCCAAAATTATTTCCGGTGGACGCGAAGGAACGATGGAGTGCCTTAATGCTGCAAGCACTCGGGGATGGGATGATGGATGCCTCGGTTGGCAGACTTTTAGAAAGCCGCCGACCCGAGCAGGAGCGTTCACCAGCTTTTATGAATCGGAACGCTACAACAGTGCAGCGCTCACTAGACCACTTGGAAGAAAATACGCAAGATTTGGCAAACGGATTTAATATCGGCCAAATCACGATTGCTTGTGCTTTGGAGTACCTAGATTTTCGATTTTCCGCGGAAAATTGGAGGGATGGTCGACCGAATTTAACGAACTGGCATGACTCTGTAGCCAATCGTCCGTCGCTACAACAAACTGTCCCACAAGAATAATTGAATCGAATGGTTTTTAGGGTTGTAAGAACCCCATCTGCCATTAATACAGTCAAATCGCCGAATCCAACCAAAAAATTAGTCCAAAAGATTCTAATTTTGCAGAATTTAAATACAAGGTCTAAATAGTTCGACAAAGATCGACTTGACTTTGGAGCCGAGGGGAAGTCGGCGGAATCGACTCAGCACATAGGAAGTATGGATGCTCTAATCTCGGACTTGAACCGGTCAGTCCAATTCCTGGTAGAAGAATTTGAGAAATTTGTTAAAGAAATCCTACAGCCCGTTATATGAAGATTTATCGTTCTACCAAGCAGGCATATCAGAAGGTTCCTGCTGAATTTTTCAGTGCTGAGAGCGGTTACTTCGGACAGTCCGGCGGCTGTCCAGATAACACAGGTTTAAGAACTTAAGCTTTGCTGCTTGATGACAATATTTACTGCCAATGCAAACGTTTGTAGAGTTTGATAGGTCAAATTCCGATGATTATTTTCACAACTCCAACATGAAGGACACCGTAATTTTATTTTTTGGAGTAATCCTATCAGCACCACCTGTAACAAATTTTTGCCCGCTAATTTTTGAGAGACTCAGGAGTACGTAACATCATGGAATTCAGTCTTATTCTTTTCACTGTAATCTTAGTAGTAGGAATCCTTTGGTTGGTTAGCCGAAACGTATCAATTTCGACTTTGACTCAACCAGGAGCACTAAAGGAAAAGTTATTCGGGTTTCGTAAAGATGAGCAGCTTGCATTCGCGTCGATCGATGGCGGTGACTATATGGATGACATTCAATTAGGACCTGTAGAATCCTCCAATGGTTCCAGCTTTGAAGAATTGAATTACGATGCGAGAGCAAGTAAGCAGCAAGAAAAAATTGACGATTATGACGCGTCTACCGAAGCAGTGGAAATTTACCCCCAATTTGAGGGAAACGGACAAGCTCAACCAGAAAATTTTGATGATGATATGTTTGGGGAAGAGTCGCTCCATTGGGATCAGAATCATGCAGAGAGCGAAGAAAAGGAGCAGCAACAATCGAATAGGGCTTCGCCGTTAAAAAAGATTTATAAATTCACCGATCGATTCGATTTTGCAGCAGAAACCAAATTTGAAAAAAATCATAATCCGCAAATGAGCCCAATTCATTTCGACGGAGAATCAGTGAACTTACCCGAACCGGGAGGTAATGAGTTTCAAGTCGGAGGTAACGGAGCGTCAGTCGATGTCAACAGCGCATCAATTTTTGATAAACCAAAAACTGAGTTAGCAGACGCTAACCAAGCAGAGCTAGAAATCAACATTGACTTCCCTGACTACTTTGAGAATATTGATCGCGATTTCGACATTATCGGATGGCTACCTGGCGGTGATTCGGTAGGAAGTGATGAAGTTCTAAGTGTGTACAACAGTCTCAGAGTAGGGTTGAAATCTCCACTGACCATTCAAGGATTTGATGTTGTCCACGGTAATTGGTGCGATCCCAGACGACAGCAAGAGGTCGTAGAATTCGCGGATGTTGTTTTTTCTATTCCCTTTTCCCATCATGGCGTCTCAGTGAGTGAACGAGATTGGTGGTTGTTTTCTAATTTGGTTGAAGATATGGCTAGTGCCTTTAATAGGAAGTTTTCCATATCCGAGACAACCAATACTGTATTTCAAAGAGCTAGCGAAATTGGCGATAGACTTTCGGAATTGGATTTGCAAGTTGTTCTATTGCTGAAATCTGATGACGAGGGTCACATTTCGGAACAGGTCATGAATTATTTGGCTCGAGAATATCAACTAGAAAAACAATCTGGTTTTCCAATTTATGAACAACTAGATACATCGTTTGAAGAACCACGAGCGCTATTTAGCATCGTACCTATCAACGAATCAAGCACGATTCTGGCGCAAGAATTAGGGCAGGATCCAAATCTAAAAACATTGGTATTTATGAGTAGTTTGTCTGGTTGCTCTGATCCCAAGCAAGTCTTCGATAGCATGATTGAAGTTGCCCAAAGTATTGCTGATCGATTGTCAATGTCTCTTGTTGATCTTAACGATCAAAACATAAGTTTCAATTCAATTCGATCCATTCGAAGAATAATCAATTCCGTTGTCTCTGATATGAACGAATTCGGCATTGAACCTGGCAGTAGTATTTCAGTTCGTTCGTTTGGTCACTCGGATTACTTACGAGAAATTATGAGTGAACAAACATCACCTCCAGAGTTACTTCATTAAGAATTCGAGCTAAGATTGCACTGTATGGCATCTCATCTTCCTACTCCATTTGATTAAAAATAATTTTTCGTGTTGACTTTGTGACACGAAAGATTTACGACTCTACTTGCTGTTGAAAAACGCTTTCAATTCAGTTTAATTGGCCTAGCTGTTCATACTACAAAACTAGGTCAATTCCGCTGGGTCGACAACGCTACTGGCAAAATGCAATTTGCAATGAGTTCTAGAGTACTTTACTGCTTAAGCTTGAAATAAAATTCAATTTCCATCTTGAATCAAGATTAAATGGCAGATTGAATCGACCAAGGAAAAGTCTCATTCGAGTTGGAAAGGGTAGACACAGAGTATTCGATTGCAATGGCGAATTGATAGATTTACAAGGATAAATTTGTTCGAATTGGTCTAGCTGTTAAAAAACCTGAAATATTGACCGCTCCTGCTTCAAGCTTCAATGGTGGTTGCTCAACATTTGAATTGAAGTCCCTCAAAATAGTGGAAGAAGGACAAAAATTTTCGAGACGTGAAAGTTTAAGTAACGAAATAATGATCGAAGCAACAGATATTGAACATCGAATTGAAACTCTTCGCGAGCTAATTCATGAGTACGATTATGCTTACTACATCCATGATGCTCCTCAAATTTCAGATCATAAATATGACTTGTTGTATCGGGAATTGGTTGAATTGGAAGAGCAAAACCCTCAATTTCAGTCGAAGAATTCTCCAACCAAGAGGGTCGGGGGGAAATCCGACAACACATTTTCAGAGGTGCGGCATGTTGTACCAATGTTGTCCCTCAATAACGTTTTTTCCGATGGAGAAGCGATTCAGTTTGATCGTAGAATTCGGGAACAACTGAATGTGGAAACCATAGACTATATGTTTGAACCTAAAATCGATGGTTTAGCCATAAGCGTCTTATACGAAGCCGGGGAATTGGTTTTGGGTGCAACTAGAGGCGATGGCGAAATAGGTGAATGTTTAACTGGAAACGTTAAAACGATTCGTAGTTTGCCGCTTAAGATTCGAGGGCAGAATATCCCTACATTACTCGAAGTGAGGGGAGAAGTGTTTATGTCTCGAACTGGATTTGAAAAAATGAATGAAGCGCAAAAAAAGGCGGGGGGTAAAATTTACATGAATCCCCGCAATGCAGCGGCTGGAAGTTTGCGCCAATTGGATCCAAAGCTGACAAGCAAACGGCCTCTTGATGCGATTTTCTATTCGATCGTGCGCATTGAAGGCGAACCATTGCCCTCGAGCCAAAGCGCGCAACTACAAAGATTAAAAGAATACGGCTTCAAGGTTTCTGCAGAGTCAAAACAAGCTACCCAAATACACGATTGCCTCGCGCTTAGAGAAAAGCTGTTGAGTCAACGCGATAAACTCGATTACGACATTGATGGGGTTGTGTACAAAGTAAACTCAATCACCGATCAAGAGCGATTGAGCTACATAACGAAAGCGCCACGTTGGGCGATGGCACACAAATTTCCAGCGCAAGAACGTGAAACTATAGTTCGCGATATTGATATTCAGATTGGTCGAACTGGCGCGGTAGCGCCAGTCGCCAGACTTAAACCAGTAGAAGTAGCTGGTGTTATCGTCTCGAATGCGACATTGCATAATGAAGACGAGATCAAAAGATTGGACGTTCGAGTCGGAGACACCGTCATTGTCCGAAGAGCAGGTGATGTCATTCCTCAAATCATTTCGGTGGTAAAACAAAATCGACCGCCTGGAACCAAAATTTATGAATTTCCTACCCATTGTCCGGATTGTGGTTCTGCAATCGAACGCGACGAAGATGCGGCGGTGGCTCGTTGTACGGGGTCATTAGTCTGTTCCGCACAGTTAAAGCGAGCTATTTATCATTTTGGTTCTAGAACCGCATTGGATATAGAAGGATTGGGTGACGGTATTGTCAATCAGCTCGTGGAAAAGTCTCTTGTCCATAATGTTGCGGACTTGTACAAACTAAGCCTAGAACAGTTAAGTGCACTCGAGCGCATGGGTGAAAAATCAGCACAAAATCTGTTAGGAGCACTTGATCGTAGCAAGCGTCGACCGCTACAAAAATTTTTGGTGGCGTTAGGTATTCCACACGTAGGTCAAACAACCGCGTTAACTTTAGCCAAGCATTTTGGAACTCTGGAGAGAGTTATGCAAGCTACAGAAAGGGAGCTTAGTGACTTGAGAGATATTGGGCCGATTGCGGCAAAATCTGTAAACGAATATTTTCAACAACAAAGAGTACAAGAAACAATTGAACAACTCATTGGTTTAGAATTTGAGGTCCAAGACTTAGACGTAGAATCTTCAGCAGCCAAAGAATCAGTATTTTTGGAGGATATGCGCTTCGTAGTGACGGGGACTTTGAGTTCAATGACCCGAGCTGCTGCAAAAAAAAGGATTCAACAATTGGGTGGTAAAGTCATTGGAAGTGTATCGAGTAAAACGAATTACCTTGTACAAGGTGCCAATCCGGGCAGTAAATCTGTAAAAGCTAAAAATTTGGGTGTGCGAATTTTGACCGAGACTGAATTTATTAAATTGCTAAACGAAAATAACTAAATAAATACAAAGATATTTGGTTGTTTTTTCTAGCTTGAATAAACTGAAAGTGTCCTTATCTGTTACATATAATTTACTTTATTTGAAGCAAGTTTTTAGAATTTAGAGTTAAAACGACTGTCAGTTGAGATAATGAAAAACTAGATCTTGTTGCTCAAATTAACCGATGATTTTGACAATACCGAGGTGAAATTATGGTAGAAAAAATCACTTCTCCATTCGGAGGCTATTATATTTACCCAAACGATCCCAACAATCTGTTTCAAACTCTTTTTGGACATTCAAAACCTCGTTCTCAACCTGAGGGCAGTAATGAGTTGACGCCGGCGGTTGATATCTTTGAAGATGATTCCGCGTTTTATGCTAGTATCGAAATGCCTGGGATTGACAAGAAAGATGTCAGCGTGTCGTGCATGGGCGGTAATATCACGATAAATGCTGCTGTCTCAAGAAGTGACCACGGCGATGGGCATTGGGTTCAGCACGAAAGAAGGACTGGTACCTATGTACGCAGTATTGCTTTTCGTGCGGATGTAGAGTCTGAAAATATTTCAGCAACCTACGAAAGAGGAATTTTAATGTTGACGATTCCAAAGCCATCAGATAAGGATAAGTCGATTTCTATCAGCGTCGACTGACATCTAAAAATTTTAACTACAATTAAGTCGCACTCTATTTTTAAAATAGAGTGCGACTATTTTTTTACTTGTATTCCGATTTGGACCAAACAGACTATTCAAGAGCTCAAAGGGTCTTGTTCTCAGTAACCAACGCGAAGTCCAATATTTACCTAAGTGTGTAGTACCTTACATGAATAAATCAAACAGCTTTGACACCCGTACTCAACTAGATGTTGGATATCGTTCTTATGAAATATTTTCATTGCAACGCCTCCGTGATAATTATGAAATCGATTCGCTGCCGTATTCCCTCAAAGTGTTGCTCGAGAATTTACTACGAAATGAAAATGCAGTGGATGTCACTCGCGAACAGATACTGGCAGTTGCTGAGTGGGACGAGAATAAACCGCCCGAAATAGAGATTGGCTTTTCCCCATTTCGGGTACTAATGCAAGATTTCACAGGGGTGCCAGCAGTCGTTGACTTGGCGTCGATGAGGGATGCTCTCGGTGACATGGGACATGATCCTAAAGGAATTAATCCAGTTATTCGCACTGACTTGGTCATCGATCATTCCGTAATGGTTGATCATTTCGGTACTAAGAATGCAATTGATTTGAATGCGGTAATGGAATACCGACGCAACACAGAACGCTATTCGTTCTTACGTTGGGGGCAGAATTCATTTGGCCAATTTAGTGTAGTGCCGCCATCGACGGGGATCGTACATCAGGTGAATCTTGAGTATTTGGCCAGTGTTATAGGTGAAAAGCATGTGGATGGAAAAATCTTAGTTTTTCCCGATACTGTTGTTGGTACAGACTCTCATACCACAATGATCAACGGTATCGGTGTTTTGGGCTGGGGAGTAGGTGGCATTGAAGCTGAAGCAGCTATGTTGGGGGAGTCCATTGCGATGCTATTACCTCGAGTCGTAGGTTGTAAACTAAGCGGCGCCCTGCCTGAAGGAACAACGGCAACTGATTTAGTCCTTACAGTTGTTCAGCTGTTGCGAAAGCATGGAGTAGTCGGGAAATTCGTTGAGTTCTTTGGTGACGGGTTGGATCATCTTTCTGTTTCAGACCAAGCGACGATTTCCAATATGGCACCCGAATATGGAGCCACTTGCGGTGTATTTCCAATTGATTCAAATACACTAGATTACCTTCGGCTTACCGGGCGCCCAGATCGAGTAGTGGATCTTGTGGAAGCTTACGCAAAACATCAAGGAATGTTCCGTGAAGCGAATACTACCCAAGAAGCACGCTACAACGAGGTAATTGAACTAGATGTGTCCAGCATCGCCCCAAGCATTGCCGGCCCGAAACGACCGCAGGATCGTTTATTGCTAACAGACGCAACGACTACTATTCGTTCAACGATTCAAGATCTACGCTCGAATCAGGACGATCCAAAATCTGTTGAAGTTGAAATCGATTCGAAAACCGAAGACTTGACTGATGGGGATATTGTTGTTGCAGCAATAACGAGCTGTACAAATACTTCAAATCCAGCTGTAGTCGTCGCGGCGGGACTAGTAGCAAAGAAAGCTATTGATGCTGGCTTGTCAGTGAAGCCTTGGGTGAAGACCTCCTTAGCACCTGGTTCGCAAGTCGTTACTGGGTATTTGGAGCGAGCAGGATTACTAAGTCCCTTAGAGGAGTTGGGATTTTCAATCGTCGGTTATGGATGTACAACCTGTATCGGAAACAGCGGGCCGCTTGCTGAAGCTGTAGCGAACGGAATAAAGCGAGGAGATCTAATTGTTAGCTCCATTTTGTCGGGTAATCGAAATTTCGAAGGGCGAGTTCATGCTGCGGTCAAGATGAACTTCCTAGCCTCGCCGCCATTGGTCGTGGCATATGCGTTGGCCGGTTCAATGAACGTCGATATAACGAATGAACCCATTGGCACCAATGAACAAAATGAGGAAATCTATCTGAAGGATATTTGGCCAACGACTCAAGAAGTTAGTGCAATCATTGATCGTGTAGTAACCGAAGAATTATTTCAGTCAAAATATGTGGATGTATTTCGGGGTGACAGCATGTGGGCGAAGATCCCAGTTGTTCAGTCGAGTCGGTACAAATGGCAGAGTGAGTCAACCTATATCCGAAGAGCACCATTTTTTGACAATTTGGCTAGTTCGCGCAAAAGAATTCAGGACATCATGGGTGCCAGAGTTTTGGCGATGTTGGGTGACAGTGTTACAACTGATCACATCTCGCCAGCAGGAGCCATTATGTCAGATAGTCCAGCTGGTCAATATTTGATCGATCAAGGAGTACGTCGAGGGGACTTCAATTCATATGGGTCTCGTCGTGGAAATCATGAAGTGATGGTTCGAGGTACGTTTGCGAACATTCGCTTACGCAACGAACTTGCACCAGGGACTGAAGGCGGTTGGACGAAACATATGCCAACCAATGAAATTATGTCGATTTATGACGCTTCGCTTCGCTATAAACACGAAAAAACTCCTCTAATTGTTATTGCTGGAAGAGAATATGGGTCAGGTTCGTCTCGAGATTGGGCTGCCAAGGGTTCGCTTTTGTTGGGTGTAAAAGCAGTCATCGTAGAAAGCTACGAGAGGATCCATCGTTCCAATTTGGCTGGTATGGGAATATTGCCCCTACAGTTTGAAGAAGGTGATTCACGAACTAGTTTGGGACTTTCAGGCGAAGAAGTATTTCACATAGAAGGTATAAGAAAAGGTGCGAAAACAGTCCAAGTAGCAGCGATCAAAAACAATGGTCAGCGACAAAATTTCAATGCTCAGGTTCGAATCGATAGCGCTAGAGAATGGGACTACTACGAAAGCGGTGGAATTTTGAGATTTGTGTTACAGCAGCTAGCAGGCCGGCCTATGGCTACTCGGCCTGCGAATTTCGCGTAGAACGCCAAATAAAAAGTGGAATTACGATCAACATAAAGATGAGGGTGAGTGCGAGCACACCAAAGACTTTAAAGTTCACCCAAATTTCTTCTCGTTGTGCCTCAGGTAAATCTAGTCCATAGTAGAAAGCGACATAAATATTGAGGAAACCGATAAAAATCGAAAACAAACCCCAGTTCAGGTTGATATTGCGCCAAACTGAGCTAGGTAGCTGAACTTTAGCATTGTTACCAGCTAGCCATTCGAATGCCGTTTGTTTGGTGAAGAACTGAGAATACAGAACGGCACCGCCGATAATCCAGTATACGATTGTCGTTTTCCACTTTATGAAGACTGGGTCGCGCAACAACAAAGTCAACCCGCCAAAAACAACCAAAGCACCCAAGGTTATGACGTGTAAGGTTTCGAATCGGCGATTCTTCCACCAAAACAGGCCGATTTGAACAAAGGATGATGCGATAGCAACACCAGTTGCAACAAAAATGTCATAAATTTTGTATGCCGCAAAGAAAAGAATTAATGGAAATAGATCATAGAGAAATTTCATAGCGGCTTGTTTAATATCATTGAATGGTGCCGGGAGAGAGACTCGAACTCTCACGGTGTCGCCACCGCCGGATTTTGAATCCGGTGCGTCTGCCAAATTTCGCCATCCCGGCGGGTGAAATTTGTAGCGTAATTGTATTACATTTAGATTCGACTCTAATGTGTTCAAATCACCGCATGATTGGTAATATTGAACAGGTTAGCTTTGCTCAAAGTTTCGGTTGAAGCAAACGCCAAATTCATTGATCAGTTGCTTACACCATCAATAGTTAGTTACAAAAGAGCTCTAGAGATCAACAAACATATCGTGCACCACAAATAGTCTGTTTTGGTAAGCTAAGTCGAGTTTCATATTGGTTAAATTAAAAGTGAAGGATTGAAGTTTCAATAGCTTGCATTTGGAATTGATCACTTTACAGCTGTGACATTGATACATTTGCTCTTCGGACGCCGAACGATCTATCGCTGATGAAAGCGTCATCGATTTTGATTTAGCCGAGTAATTGATGGGCCCGTATAAGCTGGGTATTTGAAGTTTTAGAAACGCGTTTTGTGCTTTGTTTTCTAAAGCAGATCATTAGCGCATTGGTGACAAACCAATGCGGCAGCGTCAGTTTGCTGGGTTTCTGTTCACTTCCAGTAGTCGGATGGTGAGACTTCGTACATTGATGCAAGAAATGACGCAATAGCAAATGAACTTTTTCATACTCCCAATGCTGACAATAAAAGCCATCCGGTGAGCGATGCTGATCGAGTTCATTCAAACCAACTTATTGGATAGAAAACACAGCGAACTATTGAAAAAGGTTGGTTTCTTTTGCGTGATAAAAAATTAGATAGTCTATAGACTACCCCAATGTTAGATTTTGATCGACGGTATTTTTCCATATCAACTGAATCTTTTGGATACGTCCAGTGTCGATATGGGCGAAGTAGTTGATGCTGTCTAATTTCGTCTCTATGCCGGATTTTCCCTTTTGTCCACAATGAGTTTTAAAAATTGAAACCCTATGATTGTGAAAAATGTTGAATTTATTCAACTTCAAGTCCCTTCAAGGCCTCAAACTAATTAATGATTAATCTGCAAAATCTTTGGCATGAAAAGCGGTTGCTGCACAAGAAAGTGTTGAGTCTATCCTGGCCGGTAGTCATCGCGAATTTAAGCCTACCACTAGCTGGAGCAGTGGATACAGCGGTTGTAGGGCATTTGCCGAATCCAGAATACATTGGTGCGGTCGCGCTAGGTGCATTGATTTTCTCGATGTTCTATTTCCTGTGTGGATTCTTGAGAATGGGAACAACTGGATTCGTAGCTCAGAGTTTAGGCGCAAGAATCGACAGTGAAATTGTCGCTACTTTCATTAGAGCTCTTAGCATTGGTTTGATCATCAGCATTATCTTTATCGCTTTGCAGAGTCCTATAGCTGTTGCAATTTTTTGGTATTTCGACGCGGCTGAGACGGTTGAAGAGTTCGCACTTGATTACTTCCTAATCCGAGTTTGGGGCTCTCCGTTTGGGTTGACCAACTTAGTGATTATGGGCTTGTTGTTCGGACTACAGCGAATGCGAACTGCTCTGGTATTACAACTCATACTCAACGGTATGAATATCGTTCTCGACCTGATTTTCGTGCACGGATTTGGGTGGGGTGTATCTGGAGTCGCAACTGCAACTTTAATCAGCGAGTCCGCTACTGCAATCATTGGATTGTTGATCTGTTATCGGTTGTTTAGAACTAAAAAAATCGAGAGAGTCAGATTAGATTTGTTTAATCGTAAAAAATTAAGCCGACTAGCAACAGTAAATGTAAATATTTTTTTACGCACTCTGTGCCTAGAAATTGTCGTTGTTTACTTTATGTGGGTAAGCACCCAACAAGGTAGCTTGGTACTTGCTGCGAACGCGATACTTCTCCATTTGGTTCATTTTCTGGCGTTTGGATTGGATGGATTTGCTCACGCGGCAGAAACACTGGCCGGTAACGCATACGGTATGAAAAGTCGAGAAAGATTACATAATGTAGTAGTGGTTACATTACTCTGGTCAGTTGTCGTCGCCCTTGTCTTTTGCATTGTTTACGCTTTGGGCGGTACTTTCATCGTCAGTCTGATGACTAGCATAGAAAGTGTTCAAGAAACAGCAAATCTCTATCTTCCTTGGTTGATTGTGGCTCCTATTTTTTGCGTCTGGCCTTTTCTGTATGATGGTGTTTACATTGGTATGACGAGAACCGTTGAAATGAGAAATAGTATGTTAATCGCCATGATCGTCTTTTTCATTACCGTGCAGCTCGGAATCGGGGCCTTGGGTACTCATGGACTTTGGTTAGGTTTTTTGGTGTTTATGGCAGTGCGGGGTTTAACTCTGGCATTTTGGTACGTGGGTATTGAACGTAAGATCAAACTCTAGGAAGTGATTCAGTTTTAAGTTGAATCAAAGAATAAAAAGAGAATTAATTTTGAACGAATTAAAATTGAGCAGATGATCAATGTATTTATTTGATTGAACTTGAACCATAGCTACTCATCGTCAAAATTCCACAATAATTCAAAATGAGCAATTCACGGATGAATAACAATAAGCAACCATTAATCGAGGCAGTAGATGCCTTAGCCCTTTTGCATCAACCAGGCGTTAAATTTGTTGATGCGACTTGGTATATGCCCAATGTACCGACTAAGGCATATGACGTATATTTGAATGAACACATTCCCGGTGCGATTCATTTCGATATCGACAAAGTCGCTGATCATTCAATTGATCTACCCCATATGTATCCGAGCCTACAGTATTTCGAATCTTCGATGAGCATCTTGGGAATTGGCAGTTCGGACCAAATCATTGTCTATGATCGATCAACATTCGTAGCATCCGCACGAGTGTGGTGGATGTTTCTTTCGTTTGGTCACGAAAACGTAAAAGTGTTAAATGGTGGTTTGAAAGCATGGAAAAATGTTGGAGGTTCGGTCGCGAGTGGTGCTGAAGTTGTCGCTAAACAGGGTTCTTATGCCGGACGAGCTGTCAGTTCCCAAATTATCGATCGTGAACGAGTTCGAGCCAACATGTCGAGTGCGAACGTCGCGATTGTAGATGCTCGGTCGCAGGGTCGGTTCGACGGGACTGAACCAGAACCTCGGCCAGGATTACGCGGTGGGCACATTCCGGGCAGTCTTAATTTGTATTATGGCGATGTGATGGATTCGGCTGGAATGATGCACGGTGCAGAACGAATCCAAAAGATCTTGGATGATTTGTCGGTCGATTCAAGTCCGACAATTGTTACGACTTGTGGTTCGGGAGTTACTGCTGCGATATTGTTGTTAGGAATTTATCAGGTTCGTCAGAAGGGTTTGACTATGTATGATGGCTCTTGGACCGAATGGGCATTACATCCGGAAAGTCCGATCGAATCCACTAACAGTTGAGCGACAAACCATTGAGTCTTCTGAATATAGAAGACTTCGATTTTGATTTGCCCACGAGTCAAATCGCGCAGTATCCACTTCCGACTCGAACTCAAAGTCGTCTTCTTGTCGTCGGAGACGGACGTGGTTCTACTTATCAACTCGAATTCTCAGACTTGCTGAATCTGCTATGTGAAGGGGACCTAGTAGTTTGCAATGATACGAAGGTTATCCCGGCACGATTATATGGATATAAGTCCACAGGAGGCCGAGTCGAGCTCTTGATCGAGCGTATTGTGGGCGATAGAACTATATTGGCACAAGCCAAGGCTAGAAGACCACTAAAGACGAGTGATACGGTTACCGTTGATGGTCAGTTCAAATTAATAGTTCAGGGCAGGAATCGCAATTTTTTCGTGTTGGATTTGGTGAGTGAAACAACAGCCCAGGAACTAGTTCAAAATTGCGGAACTGTACCCTTACCACCTTACATCAAGAGATCTGCGGTTCAATTTGATTCAGACCGTTACCAGTGCGTCTATGCGACGCACGATGGTTCGGTGGCAGCTCCGACTGCGGGTTTACACTTTAGTGCCAATCTACTCCAAAAAATGGACAGTAAGGGTATCGAAATCAGCTACATCACACTCCATGTTGGTGCAGGCACATTTGCACCAATACGAAGTTCAAATCTAGATAATCATGTATTGCACTGTGAACGATACGTCGTGTCTGAAAGCGTAGTTAATGCAGTTAAGCAAGCGAAGCAACGTGGTTCGCGCATCGTCGCCGTTGGAACGACTGTGTTGAGGGCTCTTGAATCAGCATCAAGGTCTGGGAAATTGGAAACTAGTTCTGGTGAAACGGATTTGTTTATTACTCCTGGATTTGAGTTTCAAACAGTCGATGCGTTAATAACAAATTTCCATCTTCCACGTTCCTCCCTCATCATGCTTGTATGTGCATTCGGTGGTACGGAGCGAGTTCTCGAAGCCTATCGACTTGCGATTCGTGAGGGATTTAGGTTTTATAGTTACGGTGATGCGATGTTTTTGGCTCCACAGTAGCGGTAGAATCAAGTTCGTTGCTTTTTGGATATTGAAGAGAAGCTAGTTTGTCTCTTTCATTGATCAAGGAAATTCTAACAATTAAATAGTCGAATCGGAAAAATCTAAAAAAACCTGTGAACAACGACTTCACGATCGGGTAAAGCAAAAATCGGCGTAGAAAAGAATATGAAAATGAAATAGACATTGATTTGGGTGAATTGCAGAGAACTACTGAAGAATTTCTTGGCTATTCGCCATCCTTAGGATGAAGCTGCCAATGAAATGTCTAGATTTCGACGACTAGACATGGCGGAACACCGAAGTAAACAGCAAATAATATTCTGCCACAAGGCATCAACAGCTTTCTATGCCATCGGGTGAGCAGATCCAAAAAAGAACTACTCCCCCGTTACTATGCAAGCACAAGAGATTTAGAACACGATCCAGACGAAATTATCTTGTATAACTGCAGTCGTTGATTGTTCACCGTCACTCAATCACCAATTTCAAAGGCGCCGCTCACAACTATTGTGATGTCCTGCATATTCTTTGATGTGCTAAAACAGATACTGAAAACTCTTTACACAGCCTTCACTGTTACTTTTACATCGCTAAAATTAATTTAATTTCATTGTGGTAACGCTCAGCAGTTCCAATATCGATTTCTAAATGAAAATCGGCTGTTCATGAAATGACAAATTTTGCATGTAAAACTAAAACTTGTGTAAAATTCAATTCTTTCAAATATCGGAAAATGAATTTCGAAAGATGGAACTGGATCCCAAATTAAACACATTTCCAAAAATACTATTTAACCGAAAGGAATTGTCTCCCGACAAACCTGCGATTCGGGAAAAAGATTTTGGAATATGGCAAACTTCAACTTGGCAACAGGTTGTCGAAGAGGTCCAAGTTATTGCTTGTGGACTTGCCGCTGCTGGTTTTGGTCGAGGTGACAAGCTCGCCATAGTCGGCGATAACCGACCTAGACTATATTGGGGTATGGCAGCTGCGCAGTGTTTGGGCGGAATACCCGTACCACTCTACCAAGATTCCGTTGCACAGGAAATGGAATATGTGATCAATCACGCAGATGTGAAATTCGCTTTGGTGGAAGATCAAGAACAAGTCGACAAGATGCTGGAAATTTCTCCTAATTGTCCGAAACTGCAGAAAATCTATTATGATGATCCTCGCGGACTCAAGCATTACAATCTCGACAACCTTTATGAATACGAGCAGCTAAAAACCAACGGAGAGAAGTTTGACGCTGCGAATCCTGATTTTCTTCAAACGGAAATTGCGAAGGGTTCAAGTCGTGATATAGCGATCTTCTTGTACACGTCCGGTACCACTGGTTTCCCCAAAGGCGTGATTCTAACATACTATAACATTCTCACGACCGTTATCAATTCGATTGAATTTGACAGTCTAACGGAAAACGAAGAATGTCTGGCGTATCTTCCCATGGCATGGGTTGGTGATCACATTTTTTCTTATGCACAATCGTACATTGCGGGTTTTTGTGTGAGTTGTCCAGAAAGCACCGATACCGTGATGCACGACATGCAAGAAATCGGCCCTACATATTTTTTTAGTCCACCTAGGATTTTTGAAAGCATCTTGACTACAGTCCTCGTGCGGATGGAAGATGCCAGCTGGATCAAACGCAAGATGTTTGATTATTTCATTGAAGTAGCCAAACGATGTGGGATTGACATTTTAGAAAAACGTTCGGTCAACATTATCGATCGAGTTTTATATGCGTTGGGGAACCTACTCGTCTATGGGCCCCTCAAAAACACAATGGGGTTCAGCCGAATTAGGTTGGCTTACACTGCGGGTGAGGCCATTGGCGAGGAGATGTTTGCTTTCTTTCGTTCTCTCGGCATTAACGTTAAACAACTTTATGGTCAAACCGAAGCAGCAGTCTACATCACTGTACAGAAAGACAATGAGGTAAAATCCGATACTTGCGGAACACCGTTTCCTGGGGTCGAGGTAAAAATCGCGGATTCTGGCGAAATTATGTACAGAAGTCCGGGAGTCTTTCAGGGATATTACAAGAACCCTGAAGCAACTTTGTCAACTCGTACCGGAGAACGTTGGGTTTACACAGGTGACGCGGGATTTTTTGACGATGATGGGCACCTAAAAATCATCGATCGGATAAAGGATGTCGGTAAACTCAATGACGGAACTCTTTTTGCCCCTAAGTATCTCGAAAATAAACTCAAGTTCTTTCCTCAGATTCAAGAAGCAGTCGCTTTTGGTGACGAGAAAGACTATGTCAGCGCGTTTATCAACATTGATCTTGATGCAATTTCTAACTGGGCCGAACGCCACAATGTAGCCTATGCTAGCTATCAAGAACTTGCTGCGAATGACAGAGTGTATGAGCTAATAGAATCGTGTATTCAAAAAACGAATCAGGATTTGGCGAATGACAGTAGAATTGCTGGCTCTCAAATTAAGCGGTTTTTAATCCTACACAAAGAGTTAGATGCTGATGACGGTGAACTGACTCGAACGAGAAAAGTGCGTCGAAGAATTATTTCTGAACGATTTGACTCACTCATCGATGCCCTCTACTCGAATTCCAATTGGGGTCACATTGAAAACGTAGTGACCTTTGAAGATGGTCGAAAGGGTACCATGGTGGCGGATTTGGAAATCAAGGAAGTTAAGACTTTTCAAGCTATGAAAATGGCGAGCTAGAATTTACAAGTATGAATGTAGCCGTAGAACAAACAAATCAAACTACCCCATCAGAACTTAATCGTAACTTTGACGAAGAAATTCTGAAAGTAGAAGGGGTTAGTGTAAATTTTGGAGGCGTTAAAGCTCTTCAAAATGTTGGATTTACTGTATATAAAGGAGAGGTTTTTTCGATCATAGGTCCGAACGGAGCTGGCAAAACTTCGATGTTGAACGTCATTAGCGGATTTTACAAAGCGAATTCTGGCGATATTTGGTTTGAAGGAACGAATCGTACGAAATCGTCGCCAGATGAAGTAGCACGCCTTGGTTTTGCACGTACCTTTCAGAACATTGCGTTGTTTAAAGGTATGTCCACGCTCGATAACATCATGACGGGACGAATAGTCAGAGTCGAAACTAGTTTTTGGAAGGAAGCTTTCTATTTCCCTGCTCGAGCGTCTGAATTTAAACAGCGCAAAATTGTTGAAGAAATCATAGATTTCCTAGAAATCCAGACCATCCGCAAGACACCAGTAGGTAAACTACCCTACGGTTTGCAAAAGCGCGTCGAATTGGGTCGCGCGCTCGCGATGGAACCAAAAATATTGCTATTAGATGAACCAATGGCAGGTATGAATCTTGAAGAAAAAGAGGACATGGCAAGGTTCGTTTTGGATGTGAATGACGAGTTTGGTACTACCGTGATTTTGATTGAGCACGATATGGGTGTCGTCATGGATATTTCGGATCATGTTTTAGTACTTGACCACGGGGAAAGAATCGCATATGGGGAGCCGGATGACGTCCGAACAAACAAGGACGTGATAAGAGCTTATCTTGGAGATCACTAGGAAAATTAGTCAAAGCGATGGATTTAGTAGATTTTATTTTTTTTATTGAAGTATTAGTTGGTGGATTGCTATCAGGAATTATGTATTCCCTAGTGGCGCTTGGACTTGTTCTGATCTTTAAGGCTTCTTCAATATTTAATTTCGCTCAGGGTGCACTGGTATTGTTCGGCGCCTTGACTTTTGTTTTGTTGACGGAAGTCGCGCCTGATTTTTGGATGTGGACAGGCTGGTTAGCAATCATTCTAGCGGGCTGCGCGGGAGTAATGTATCTGCTAACGAAAGTGAAGACCGAAGGTTCTACGCTGCATAAGTTTACCGATAAGTATCTCGGAAAAATTCCGCTTTATGTTGCTGCTGTCGTAATGGTTGTACTAGCATTGTTCATCGACGGTGGTCAAAACATGTGGCGTGCGGTATTCGTTACTCTTCTTATCTTTTTGATGCTAACAACCGCGGTTCGCTCACCCAAATGGGCGATTGGGGTTTTGTTAGGACTCGCTGTTGTCGCGCTAGTTACTGATGGATTATTGACTGCACGTTCATTGGCGGTTACCCTCGTGATCGTGATTGGCTTGGCGATGGCCATTGAGCGCATTGTTTTACGCCCGATGGTCAATCAAGAACCCATAATTTTGTTTATGGCAACTATTGGCTTGAACTATGTTATTGAAGGTGTCGCGCAAGGTGTGTGGGATGCTGATGTCCACGCATTAGATATTGGAATTCCAGATATTCCGTTTGAGTTTTATGGAATCTATCTCAGTCAATTTGATATATACGCGGGTTTGATCGCGGCCGCTTTAGTTACGGCTCTCGCAATATTTTTCCAAAAAACGAGGGTCGGCCGTGCGTTGCGTGCAGTCGCTGATGATCACCAAGCCGCATTGAGTGTCGGTATTCCGCTAAAGAACATCTGGGCTGTTGTTTGGGCTGCAGCAGGTATTGTAGCTTTGGTTGCGGGTCTTATGTGGGGCTCGAAATTGGGAGTGCAGTTCAGCATATCCCTACTGGCCTTTAAAGCATTGCCTGTGATTATTATTGGGGGATTCACTTCCATACCGGGGGCTATCATAGGTGGTTTGATCGTTGGGGCGACTGAAAAACTCTTTGAAGTTTTTGTAGGTATTCCCTTTTTTGGTGGTGGAACGGAAAATTGGACACCATACATGCTAGGTATGTTCTTTTTAATGTTTCGGCCACAGGGTTTGTTCGGCGAAAAGATTATTGAACGTGTTTAATCGAGGCAAGATCAATGATTTATAGGGAAGTAGGTCAGTACAAGACGAGTTATTCAGCCGATCAAGCGATCTTTCCGATAACGAACGATAGAATCGGCATTATGTTACTCCTGGTGGTTGCATTTGTTGTTCCGCCACTGTCGGGTAGCCAATACCTAATGGGACCGATTCTGACTCAGCTACTCGTTTTTGGATTGGCTGCACTTGGCTTGAATTTACTGACAGGCTATGCTGGCCAAGTTTCTTTGGGCACAGGTGGATTTATGGCAGTCGGCGCGTTTGGTTGTTATAACCTTGTGCTACGGCTTCCAGAAATCCCATTGTTTTTGGACTTTATCATCGCCGGTTTGATGGCTGCTTCAGTCGGCATAATTTTTGGGATTCCTTCGCTAAAAATTAAGGGATTTTATTTAGCAGTCGCTACCTTAGCGTCCCAGTTCTTCTTGCTGTGGATTTTTGATCATATTGGTTGGTTTACCAATTACGATCCCGCTGGAGTCGCATCAGCACCTAGTGCCACCTTATTTGGAAAACTTGCTGAAGAAGGACAAATATTCGAATTTTTGGCACCAATTAATATCATTGTTTCCGGTCCGAATGCTACTACTGAAGCAAAATATTTACTAACGCTTACAGTTGTAGTGATTCTGGCTTTGCTAGCAAAAAATATCGTACGAAGTATGACCGGGCGCGCATGGATGGCGATTCGAGATTTTGATATTGCGGCCGAAATTATTGGTATAAGGCCGCTGCGTACGAAGCTCATTGCTTTCGCAGTAAGTTCGTTCTATTGCGGTGTTGCCGGAGCTCTATATGTGTTTACCTATGTCGGTAACGCGGATACGGAGGCATTCGACCTAATTCGTTCATTCACGATACTATTCATGATTATTATTGGTGGTCTTGGATCGATCATGGGATCATTTCTTGGAGCGGCGTTCATTGTTTTATTACCACCGTTCTTGAACATAGTCGCTTCACATTTAGGAGAAGGAACCTTATCCGGTTCTGCGCTAGCCAATTTAGAATTGATCGTTTATGGAGGAACAATTGTGTTTTTCCTAGCGGTTGAACCGCTTGGATTTGCGCGTATGTGGCAAATTTTGAAGGAAAAACTGCGTCAGTGGCCTTTTCCGTACTAGTGTCTCAGGAAAAACGCCAATACAATCTTAAATCGCTGTTCAATTTCAGCATTACACTGATATATACTTTTTTGGATAAATTTAAAATAGTTGTAACTACATTTGTAGAGGTAATAGAAATGAAATTTAAAGCCATTGTACTGTCGATAGTCGCTTCAGTAATGTTAGTTGTTCCTTTTACTGTATTGAAAGCAGAGGATATGGAACAGTTCATTCCCGCGTTGGTGTATCGAACAGGTCCATATGCCGCAGGTGGTTCTGGATTTTTTGGAGGATTCGAAGACTATATGGCACTATTGAATCTGCGAGACGGCGGAGTCAACGGTGTTAAGTTAGTCTGGGAAGAGTGCGAAACTGCATACAACTCTGATCGAGGTGTTGAGTGTTACGAACGCCTAAAAGATAAAGGTGAGCATGGTGCGACAGTGGTTCACCCTTTAAGTACCGGTATTACTTATCGATTAATTGAACGTGCAAGTACTGACAAGATTCCAGTAATTTCAATGGGGTATGGCAGAACAGACGCATCGAACGGTAAAGTTTTTCCCTGGATTTTCCCACTTATCACAAACTACTGGAGTCAAAGCACTGCAAAGATTCGATTCATCGGTTCTCAAGAAGGAGGAATGGAAAATCTAAAAGGGAAGAAGATTGTCAACCTTCATCACGATGGTAGTTATGGAAAGGAAACTAAACCCGTTCTTGAAGTTCAAGCTGAAAAATATGGATTTGAAGTCAAACACTATCCAGTTGCACACCCAGGTCTTGATCAGAAAGCCGCTTGGTTGGATATCGCTCGACGATATAAACCAGATTGGGTAATTTTGAGAGGTTGGGGAGTTATGAATCCAACAGCTTTAAAAGAAGCAGCTCGAGTCGGATTTCCATCGAATCGCATCGTTGGTGTCTGGTGGAGTGGGGCTGAAGAAGATGTTATCCCCGCAGGCAAAGCGGCTGTAGGATTTATCGCTGGTGGGTTTCACCCATCCGGATCTGATTTTCCGGTTATCCAAGAAATCTTAGATATTGTTTATGGTGCTGCTAAAGGTAATATTTCACCCCAACGAGTCGGCACGATTTACTACAACAGAGGAGTTGTTGCTGGAATCGTGACTATGGAAGCCATTCTCACCGCGCAAGCCAAATTTGGAGTAAAGGTGATTTCTGGTGAGGAAATGCGTTGGGGTCTCGAAAACTTAGACATCTCAGCAGAACGCATTGCGGAACTTGGTGCCGAGGGTTTGGTAGCACCACTGAAAATTACATGCGCCGATCATGAAGGTGGTGGCCCTGTTAAATTTAGCCAATGGGACGGATCGGCTTGGGTTCCTGTCAGTGATTGGATCGAAACTGATAAGTCTATTGTGGATCCAATGATCATGGATTCCTCCATGGCTTACGCAGCAGAGAAGGGAATAACCCCACGCTCTGGTATGTCGTTGGGTACTGATTGCGGTTAACATACCTTGAATTAGACCGGCCAATACAATGAACAAGAGTACAGCCACGATAGCCAGCCAAAACGCTGCGTTAATTTCTGTAAATAACATCGAAGTTATTTACGATCGCGTTATTCTCGTTCTGAAAGGTGTATCACTTGAGGTTCCAGAGAAGGGTATTGTTGCCCTTCTCGGGGCCAATGGTGCTGGTAAGACTACGACTCTTAAAGCTATCTCAAATCTATTGCGTGCGGAGCGTGGTGAAGTTACGAAAGGCACCATCATCTACAAGGGTGAACGAGTGGATGCACTTACACCTTCTGAATTGGTCGTGCGCGGTGTAACCCAAGTGATGGAAGGTCGCCATGTTTTTGAGCACCTAACAGTGGAAGAGAATCTACTTACCGGCGCTTACACTCGTCGTGATGGTCGCGCTGCGATTCAAGCAGATCTAGAATTAGTCTACAACTACTTTCCTAGACTAAAAGAACGAAGAAGCGGGCTCGCGGGTTATATTTCCGGTGGTGAGCAACAAATGACTGCGGTTGGGCGAGCACTAATGGCAAAACCATCTGTAATTTTGTTGGATGAACCCTCTATGGGTCTCGCACCAACTTTGGTAGAAGAAATTTTTGATATTATTAAGCAATTGAATCAGAACGAACAAGTCACCATTTTGTTAGCGGAGCAGAATACCAACATGGCACTTCGCTATTCGCAATACGGCTACATTTTAGAAAACGGTAGAGTCGTAATGGATGGTGAGGCTTCAGAATTGCTCCAAAATGAAGATGTAAAGGAATTTTATCTAGGTGTGAGCGGTGAGAAGCGTAAAAGCTTTAGAGACGTAAAGCATTATCGGCGACGGAAACGCTGGTTGACCTAGCCATATCCTATACATAATTTAGCTAGATACTGGATTACGTCATCTAGCAAGTTCTTTGCTAAATCTCTGCTCAGCCGCAAGCTGTGACTTGCAAGGAAAATGATGGATACACCATTCTTCGATACACTTGAGATCCGTGATCCGGAACAACGAGAAAGTGAGCAATTTGCCGCACTCCGTGCTCATTTGAAAAGAGCGGCTTCAAAAGCGAGCTACTTTCGAGACCAGCTAGGTGGCTTTGATTTAGAGGCAATAGATTCTCGAGCAGCTCTTGCAGAATTACCAGTTGTCAGAAAATCTGAATTGCTTGATTTGCAAATGAATTCACCTCCGTTTGGTGGATTGACAGCTTTTGATTCGCATTCCTTGATTAGAATTTTTGCGTCACCAGGACCTATATTCGAACCAGAAACCACGCGCAAAGATAGTTGGCGACTGTCGCGTGCACTGTTTGCAGCCAATTTTCGAAGAGGAATGTTGGTTCATAACACATTTTCATATCACTTTACACCAGCAGGTGCAATGCTCGAAAGTGGTGCACATGCTCTAGGCTGCACAGTTTTTCCAGCCGGTGTCGGGCAAACTGAACAACAGGTGCAAACGATCAATCGCCTGCAACCGCCGGCCTATACAGGGACTCCATCTTTCCTGAATATCATATTGAAGTCAGCAGAGCGCGCCAGCATAGATGTGTCTTCGTTGAAGTTCGGACTTGTTTCAGGTGAAGCATTACCACCATCCTTGCGCACGGAGCTTGCCGAACATGGTGTTCAAGTCCTGCAAGCTTATGCGACGGCAGATGTTGGGTTGATAGCTTACGAATCAGCTGCAATGGAAGGCTTAATCGTGGATGAAGGAGTTATTCTAGAAATCGTTCGACCCGGTACTGGTGAACCCGTTCCCGTCGGGGAGGTTGGTGAAGTCGTGGTTACCGTATTTAATCCAGACTATCCATTAATCCGTTTCGGAACAGGTGATTTGTCAGCGGTAATGGAGGGTCATAGCCCTTGTGGTCGAACCAATTTCAGAATAAAGGGCTGGATGGGGCGAGCAGACCAGACTACCAAAATACGAGGCATGTTTGTTCATCCATCTCAGGTTGCTTCAATCGTTCAACGAGTTCCCCAAGTCAGTCGCGCGCGTTTGGTTGTGACAAGCATTGACCACCAAGATCAAATGGTACTTCACTGTGAGGTAACAGTAAAATCCGAAGGTCTCGAGCAACACATTGCGAAAGTTGCGCGGGAAATTTCGAAACTCCGATCAGACGTTGAACTTTATCCAGTGGGAACTTTAGCGAATGACGGAGTCGTGATTGAAGATGCCCGCACTTATGACTAAGAGCACTACATAGTAAGTTTTTCCTCACAGTCTCAAATTTTAGATTGGAAGAGCAAAAATTACGATCGAAAGAAGCGGCCTTGCAAACCGTTGCAATGCCTGCAAATTCGAATCCTAGCGGAGACATTTTTGGAGGTTGGATTATGTCTCAGATGGACATTGCGGGTGGTATTCATGCATACGAGGTCGCAAAAGGGCGAGTCGCGACTGTAGCAGTTGATGCAATGAGTTTTCATTTACCTGTCTATGTTGGTGATGTTGTCAGTTGTTTTTGCTCGACCATAAAAGTAGGTACGACATCTATCGCCGTTTTGGTTGAAACTTGGGTGAAGAGGCGTAAAGCGTTTGGAGCTGTCGAAAAAGTTACTGAGGGTCGTTTCACCTTTGTAGCAATTGATGAAAACGGCCGCCCTCGACCCGTGTTGAGGGATTGAAATGTCTAAAGAGCAATTTGATCCGAATAGTTTGGTTGCTCAGATTTCGAAGAAAGGACTACCACCTGTTCATAAATGGAATCCCGAACTATGTGGTGACATCGATATTAGAATTGCGCGAGATGGTACTTGGTTTTATATGGGATCTCCCATCGGACGTAGGCGGTTGGTAAAACTCTTTTCTACAGTGTTACGCAAAGATGATGGAGAACACTATTTGGTTACTCCTGTGGAAAAGCTGAGAATTGAAGTTGAAGACGCGCCATTTGTTGTCGTTGAACTAGAAGAACAAGGCCAGGAGCAAGAACAGGAACTTTACCTTCGTACTAAGACTGATGATGTCGTTCGAGTCGATAACCAACATCGAATCTCGGTCAAGTACGCGGAAGATGGCGAACCTTCTCCGTATGTGGAAGTTCGTAACGGATTGATGGCATTGATTGCGCGAAATGTGTATTATCAGCTTATTGAGATTGGAACGATTTATCAGGACCAATCGAATACAAAATTTGGAGTGTGGAGTGCTGGTGAATTTTTTGTGCTTGGTCAAATGGAAGAAGCTGAAGCTTAAAGATCGATGATTGCTGACGATATTCCTTCTTTGTGTCGAATTCTAAAGGATTACAAAACGATTGCAATCGTAGGATTATCTGCGAAGTGGTACCGCCCAAGTTTTTTCGCTGCCAAATATTTGCAAGAATACGGATATCGAGTGATTCCTGTGAATCCCTACTATGATAAAGTTCTAGGAGAAGTCTGCTATCCGTCCTTGGAAAAAATTCCCTTCGAGGTGGATGTAGTCGATGTTTTTCAACGAACCGAATTTTTGCCTCCCATTGCTAAGTCGGCTGCTAGCATTGGGGCGAAAGTACTTTGGATGCAATTGGGAATAGAAAATTTAGAGGCTGCAAAAATAGCACATTCAGCGGGAATGGAAGTCGTAGTGAATCGTTGCATGAAAATTGAACATGCGCGTTTTTTTGGCGGTTTGAATTTTATCGGCGTTGATACCGGCGTCGTGTCCTCAACGCGACCGCGCTGGGTTGTGTAGCAAATTCAAATGGCAGATCGAAAATACGGTTTCGAAACACTCTGTGTTCACGCAGGTCAGTTGCCGGATCCGGCGACGGGGTCGCGAGCGGTGCCAATTTATCAAACTGCAGCCTATGTTTTTGATTCCGCTGATCATGCTGCAAGTTTGTTTAATCTACAAACGTTCGGAAACATTTATTCGAGATTAATGAATCCCACCAATGCCGTGTTTGAACAGCGCATGGCGGCGTTGGAAAAAGGGCGTGCTGCAGTAGCGGTATCCTCGGGGATGGCGGCCCAAATGGTCGCTTTGCTCACTATTCTTGAAGCCGGTGATGAAATTGTTTCAGCGAAAACTCTGTATGGTGGAACACATACACAGTTTGCCTTTAACTTTAAAAAGTTGGGAATTTCGGCAAAATTTGTAGATGCTGATGATCCAGAAAACTTTGCGCGAGCAATTTCCAAAAATACCAAGTGTCTTTATGCTGAATCCATCGGAAATCCTGCCAACAACATTGTGGATTTCGAAGCAGTCGCCGAAATCGCGCATGCCAATGGGATTCCCTTTATCGTTGACAATACCTTTGCAACACCTTACCTGTGTCGCCCCTTTGAATTTGGAGCAGACATAGCTGTACACTCAGCAACGAAGTTCATTTGCGGCCACGGAACTTCGATTGGTGGGGTATTGGTTGAATCTGGAAAGTTTCCTTGGGATAACGGCAATTTCCCTACAATGATGGAACCTTCAGACGGGTATCACGGAATTCGATTCTACGAAACATTTGGTGATTTTGGCTACACCATGAAAGCTCGCTGCGAAATTTTACGCACGTTCGGTCCAACCTTGAGTCCGTTCAATTCGTTTTTGTTTTTGCAGGGCTTGGAAACTCTACCAACTCGCATGGATCGCCATTGCCAAAACGCAGTCGCTGTTGCGAAATTTTTGGATGAACATTCAGGGATTGAATGGGTAAATTATCCGGGTCTGGAGTCGAGTCCTCACTACGATCTCGCACAAAAATATTTTCCGAAAGGAGCAGGGGCAATCATGAGTTTTGGGATCAAGGGTGGGATAGAAGCTTGTGTCAAGTTTATTGAATCAGTTCAATTTCTAAGTCACTTGGCCAATATCGGTGATGCAAAGACATTGGTTGTACATCCGGCATCAACTACACACAGACAATTGGATGAACAAGCACAGCTGGCAGCTGGTGTATTGCCCAATATGGTGAGAATTTCGGTTGGACTTGAATCGATTGAAGACATTTGTTGGGACTTGGATCAAGCACTTCAATAACTCAATTTGTTTTTTTTATCGCCGCCAAATCTGCATTTGAAATAAGATGAGTTGTTGTCATCATTATCAATTCGCTGAAGGAAGAGAATCCATCTTTACGGTGGATTTCAATCCAATCAAATATGCTCCGGGAGCGTTAGAAGAGCTTCCTTTCGATGTTCAATCTCTTGGAATGACCAGAGTAGGGCTATTTACCGATAACAAAGTACGTATGCTCGAACCCGTTGACAATGCGATTGGTAACTTAAAGAACGCTGTCATCGAATTTGAAATCTACGATGAAGTCAGTGTTGAACCAACCGATATTTCGTATCAAGAAGCTACTCAGGATGCGAGTGACGAAGATGCTCGGCACGGTATGATGTTAGCAGCAACATTGGCTGGAGTTGCCTTTGGGAACAGCAGCGTACATATTCCTCACGGTATGTCCTATTCAGTAGCCGGTATGGTGCAGGACTATTGTCCGGATGGTTATCCACCTGGTCACCCACTGGTATCGCATGGTATTTCGGTCGTGGTAAATGCACCGGATGCATTTCGTTTTACTGCGAGCACAAGTTCTGATCGTCACTTGGAAGGAGCCAAGCTGCTAAGTGCCGATGTACGAGATATTGGAACAAACGAGGTTGGGGAAGCTTTAGGCGAGAATTTGGAAGTAATGATGCAGTCAACAGATATGCCAAATGGAATTTCGGGAGTTGGATATGGTCATGACGATATAGAGCATTTGGTTGAAGGTGCCTATGTTCAACAACGCTTAATGAATAACGCAGCTTGCGAAGTGACTAAGAATGATCTAATTTCTATGTATTCACAAGCTATTCGATACTGGTAAATGAAAAGAGACGAACTGAGATTGGTTCAACCTAGTTGGGGGAATTGGGACCAAATTTACGATCAATTTCGATGGAATATTCCAAAGTATTTGAACATTGCGGATGTCGCGTGCGATCGACATGCCAGTGGCAACCAGGTTGCGATTTTCTGCGAAAACAGTGAGGGAAAAGAAAGCCGATATACGTTCAAACAACTGAAAAAATTGTCGAATCAGCTATCGAATGTACTAAAGCACCATGGAGTACAAAAAGGCGATCGTGTAGGAATAATTTTGCCACAACGCCCAGAAACTGTCATTTCACACATGGCGATTTACAAATTGGGTGCGATCGCTCTACCACTTTCTGTTTTGTTCGGGCCAGAAGCTGTTGGTTATCGGTTGAGCAATAGCGGTACGAAAGTAGTAATTACAGACACTTCTCACATTGACTTACTAGAATCTATTCGTGATCAGCTTCCCGATTTGGAGACTATGATCGATTGTGACACAGTAAATGGATTCTGGTCAATAATCGAGAACGCAAGTGATCAATTTACCATGGTCAATACTTTGGCAGAAGATCCCGCTTATTTGGTTTACACTTCAGGCACTACCGGACCGCCAAAGGGTGCGCTAGCTCCGCATCGTTGCCTGATCGGTAATTTAACCGGATTCGAAATGTCTCATAACTTTTTTCCGCAAGATGATGACTTATTTTGGACTCCTGCAGATTGGGCTTGGACTGGTGGATTGATGGATGCACTAATTCCATCTTTGTATTACGGTATTCCAGTTCTTGGTTACGATGGAGGTAAGTTCGATCCGGAAAAAGCTTTTCATTTGATGGAGAAATATCGCGTTCGAAACTCGTTCCTACCCCCAACCGCTTTGAAGATGTTGCGGCTAGTAGGAAACTTGGATGGCCAATACGATTTACAAATTAGATCGATTATGTCAGCAGGAGAATCTCTCGGTGCTGAACTTTTTCATTGGGGCAAGGAGGTTTTTGGAATCGAGATTAACGAAATGTGGGCGCAGACCGAATTCAATTACATATGTGGAAATTGTTCTGAGGCTATGGAAGTTCGTCCCGGTTCAATTGGCAAAAGTTATCCCGGTCACATTGTAGAACCAGTGGACGAGGCAGGAAATGTCCTAGGTGTGGGTGAAATTGGTGAATTGGCAGCAGATCGAAATGATCCTGTAATGGTATCTGGATATTGGAAGAATGAAGCTGCAACTCGTGAAAAGTTTATAGGGAAATGGTGGGGCACCGGAGACACGGGTTACAAGGATGAAGATGGATATATTTGGTTTGTGGGCCGAATGGATGATGTCATTTCGAGTGCTGGTTATCGAATAGGACCGGGAGAGATCGAAGACTGTCTACTTAGGCATCCTGCGATTTCGCAAGTTGCGATTATCGGTGTGCCAGATGAGTTGCGTGGCGAAGCTGTTAAAGCGTTCGTAGTATTGAAAGAGGGTCAACAAGCAACCGAAGAGCTGACAGAGGATATTCGAAACTCAGTTCGCCAACGTCTTGCAGCTTACGAGTACCCTAGGTCAATTGAATACATAAGTGAGTTGCCGCTGACTACTACCGGTAAAGTAAGGCGGATCGAATTACGGAGAAGGGAACTAAAGAAACAAAAGACCGAAGCTTAATTTTCTTCACCAAACCATTTTGAGTGTGTACCTACCATCTCGCCACGGGTATTGATAGTTAACTTCAATAAGATCTCATTAGACAATCAAGCGATTAGTACACCATTTTCCGCTTTAGTGAGCTTGTTTGAAAGAACTGAAAGACTCACAGGTGGGAGGCACATTTGGGGCAGAGTTCAATCGTCTCGAATAGTCGGAAGTCTACACAAGCAGTTCAAAATCAATGAGTCGGTGGCACTTGTTTCATTCGACACGCGCGCAGTTATGTTCACTAGACTCGGGCCTTACAACTAGCTGTCATTAGAATCAGACTTTTGTAGAAAACTTGTCCTAATCTTTTCAAAGCTGAAATAAAGTTTGCTTTTTATATCCAGCAGTTATTCACTGTAGCGAATTGACTCTCTTTTTTGCATCAGGCATCTTTTTCTTCGCTCGTTTGCGTCGAGCTTCAGTAGGCAATTGCACTAGCGGTCGGTATATTTCCACTCGGTCGAGATTGGCGAGAACATAATCATCTGGAACGACTATTCCGTATACTCCTATCGTTGCCGACTGAAAATTGAAAGTAGGGAAGACACTTTGCAGTCCGGAAATCTGAATTGCTTGTCGCGCTGTTGTATGCTCTGGCACCTGTAATTGAATGATCCGTTGTTCAGTATCTGTTGCGAATACGACTTCAATTTCCAAAACCGAATCAAATCTTGACTCATCGCCTTTATTCTGTGAAAGTCCTTTAGATCGTTGAATGTGTTCCATTACATTAAAATTAATTTGGGAATGAACGTTTTTGCCCTGATATTTTTGGTTATTTCCAATTGCTTATACCTATGCGAAAAAAGTTCAATTTCAACTTCAATTAAACTGGAATATCAATGGTAAATTTTGTTTTCACGTCCAAACTGCTGGGAAATCGATTGAAGCAATTTATCATTCTCGAAGCTATGAAGGCCTCCCAAATTTTCGTAGACCCTCTTCATAGAATGAATTTACCATGGTCTTTGAAATAAATTTTAAAAATGGCGTTGATGATTTTTCCATGATCTTTGAAGAAAATTCGTACTCTAATTCGAATTCGACTTTACAAGCTTTCTCTCCTAATTGTGTAAAGCGCCACTTGCCATTTAGTTGCTGAAATGGACCTGATACGAGTGACATTGAAATTTCTGAATAAGGAGTGGATACATTCCGAGTCGTGAAGGACTTTTTCAATCCCTTTAGTTTAAATTCGAGTGTTGCGGTATATCCATCATCGTGTTTTTGGTTTATTTGAGCCGAACTACAACCTTTAACAAAGCTAGGATATTGATCTACGTCTGAAACCAGCGTATAAATTTGCTCACAGGCAAAAGGAGCGATTATTGATTTATAGACAGTCGGCATTCAGGAGACAAAGGTAGAAGGAAAATCAAATCGAACGACCGAAAAAAGTCGTTTCGAATTCATTAAGTATTTTCGCAGTTTTCCAAGTTTAAACGGCGCACCTCTTTTGGGATTTGTTCATCAATCGCTTCCTGCAACATCGACCAAAAAAATTCTTCACCTGGATACCCGGTAATGCGAGCGACTTCATGATTCTTGAAAACCAAAACAAAGGTCGGAGTGTATTGGATTTCTTCTTTAAGCAAAATGGAATCAGGAATATCGTCGCCGATATCAATTTTCCTTAGAGATGCGTTGCATGATTCCAGCGTAAGATCATAGATGACCCCGATTTGTTCTTCCCATTGTGCGCACCAAGTACAATAATCTGCATCGAACATAATCAATTCGCTTGCGTATACAGCCTTCGGTGGTTTCGCATGTGTTAAGAAGGCGATAAGTGTTGCCATTAAGGGAATGAGAAGCAAGTATCTGCCTACGAAGTTTACAGGATTAATTTGCAAAGTATCGCAAATTTTAATTCGATTTATTCATCTGTTAATTTGATTATATCGAGTCGAGTTATTTTCAAGTTGCTAAGCTAAAATCGATAAAATCGTCTGTTATTTTTTCACTTCTGTATAGCTTAAATTATGTAGAAATGGGCTCGAATTGAAAAGGAGAAACTGCAACCAAATGACCAGTCGCGCAGCTGAATTAAAAATAAAGGTAGAGCGATGAACACTGTAGAAAGGAATCTCAAGTTTCAAGAAGTACTAGAGGAAAAGAAGTTTCTTTTGATGGACGGTGCTACTGGAACCAATTTATTTGACATGGGATTGGTGTCTGGAGACGCTCCCGAGCTTTGGAATGACATTCATCCTGAGCGAGTCTTGAAGTTGAATCTAGGGTTTGTCGAGGCAGGTTCTGACGTTATTCTAACGAATACTTTTGGTGCAAATGCGATGAGATTGAAGTTGCATTCAAGTGAAGATCGCGTAGCCGAATTGAATGAAAAGGCGACGCAGATAGCCAGAAAAGCCGTTGAGTGTTCTGACAAGAATGTTTACGTGGCCGGTTCAATGGGTCCCTTGGGTGAATTGATTCAGCCGTTAGGGCCTTTAACTATGGAAGAATCGATAACAGCTTTTACTGATCAAGCAATGGCTCTTGAGCGAGGGGGTTGCGACATTCTGTGGATTGAAACTATTTCGTCTGAAGAAGAACTCACTGCGGCGGCACTTGGTGCAACGGCAACCAATTTGCCCTTTGTTTGTTGTGGGAGCTTTGACACAAACGGCCGGACGATGATGGGGATTACACCAGCTAGATTTGCGGAAATTTGCTTACAGTTTTCGATTCGACCGCTTGCAGTTGGCTCAAACTGTGGAATTGGCCCTGCTCAGACAGTTGCTGCTGCATTGGAAATGGCCCAAGAATTTTCAGGTCAGTTTCATTTTGTTGCTAAAGCGAACTGTGGAGTCCCGGTTTGGGAAGGAACAAAAATTCGTTATACGGCTACACCTGACCAAATGTTTGATTATGCTCAAATAGCATGTGATTCGGGAGCGACAATTGTTGGAGGTTGCTGTGGTACTCAGGTTCGACATGTACAAAGAATGAGAGAAGCATTGGATCAATATGAGCCGGGTCCGATGCCAAGCAATGAAGATATTTCGACTAGGCTTGGCAAAGTGTTCGAAACAGCACCGGTTCAATCTAGTCGTAGACGACGATCTCGACGACGGCATTAAGAGTGAATTCAATTGGCTAGAAAGAAGAAAAAAAGAGACAGAAGTAATGTAATTGCCTCTAATCGTAAAGCTAGGTACGAGTACTTTTTGGAAGATAAGTATGAGGCTGGTTTGGTTTTAGAGGGTTGGGAGGTCAAGAGTATACGTCAGCATAGAGTAAATTTGAAAGAGAGTTACATTACTGTGCGCGCGGGTGAATTATTTTTAGTTGGCTCTCATGTTTCACCTTTAGCAACTACGTCGACACACTTTCGATCCAATCCAACCAGGGAACGTAAGTTGCTTTTAAATCGATTGGAAATTTATCGCTTGAATAAAGCTGTTGAACAAAAAGGATATTCAATGATTCCGGTGCAACTACATTGGAGTAATGGTAGGATTAAATTGTTGTTCGCATTGGCGCGAGGTAAGAAAAAGCATGACAAGCGAGCCGCGATTAAAGCAAAAGACATAGAAAGAGATCAAGCTCGAGATGCCCATCGGTATTCTTAAGTAGGGGATCTGAGTCCGATGTTGATGAGAGAACATTTCTGGCGGATTTAGCACTTTGGACTCCAAATTATGACGAATAGCCTTTTGATCAACAGCCTTTGTCGAAGAGCCTTGATCGCAATTTAGATTAGGTAGTGAGTGTGACAGATTATCAAGTCCCGAACTGTCAAAGAGATAACTGAGTGTAAAGCTATTGATTCATGTTTACCTTGGCTCGTTTGCGTAATCTTTCGAATCCTTCGCCGACAATCAAGTTAATTTGTGAAATGACAAGTTGAGGTAACAACTCCCAATGCCCGAAATTGCAGGTCTAACGAACGCCAACGAGTTTTACAGTATTCACTACTTTTCGGTCATTTTTCCGCATAAACTGGGTGCCACTATTCGCGAGTGGAACAAAGAAGTTGTGCAAACGGGGACGGGCGTCAAAGCAACGAAATTGGTTGATGAGATTCGAAAGTTAGCGCCGCGTTACCGTGAGTTTCTTACCAATTTCAAGCAAACTGAACGAAGCCAAGCTGAGCGTTGGGCACTGCAGCGTGACTGGTATTGTGAATTGTTGAGCAAGCTCGACTATGGATGTTTTCCTCGAACTTTGTCTATTGATGGTATCGAAGTTCCTATTTTTCACAAAGAAGTTGACGACAGTGGCTACGACCGTTTCTTGATTCTAGCGGCCTTCGATGCGGACGCCAGTGACGAAGATCCATTGTCATTGAGATCTCATAGAGTTCAGTTCGAACCAGATCCACTATTTGCAGAGGATTTGGTTGATTGGTCCTGGCAGCGCGTGATCGATGAGCATATATTCTCGCAAGTTCATCCGCCGCGGTGGGTGTTACATATGTCGTACTCGCAGATGGTACTGATTGACCGTACAAAATGCCCGATGGAACAATATTTGCACTTTGATTTAAGTGAAATCTTCGACGACTAGACCGATACGCGTTGGCTGTGATGGTGCTCATGTTGCACCCGAAGGGGATAGGTTTGAGACAGGCATCAAGTGGTTTTCTTGATAGTTTGGAGCAAGACAGTAATCGTCATGCCTATAGTGTGTCGACCGATTTGAAGTATGCCATGCGAGAGGCAATTGAATGCATTGGCAATGAAGCGATTTGGTATTTGGAGCGCTAGGGAAAGCTAGGTCGACAGGATGACGGATGACGAAATCGCCACGAAATTAAGTCGTGAAAGTCTGCGCTACCTGTATAGTTTGTTGTTTTTGCTGTATCTAGAAGCCCGCCCCAACTTGGGCTATGCACCTATAAATTCAGAGACTTTTGTGAGTGGGTAAAGTTTGGAGAGATTGCGCGAGCTCGAAATGGTTCAGTTGACCACAGAACGTTCTCGCAACGGCTATTTTCTGCATGAAAGTATCAATCAATTGTTCCGCTTGGTGCGTGAAGGACATCTGCCGAGCACTGAACACCAAGAGGATTTCCATGTTGATGCAGAATTGTTTCAGATTCGTCCGGTGGATGACAAATTATTTGCTCGTCAGTCTTTGCCCATTCTCAGCCGAGTCAAGTTTCGTAACTTCATCTTACAAAGAGTTATTCGACTGTTATCGCTGACGAGACCGGACAGTAAAGTGCACAAGAAACGAGGTCGCATTTCGGGATCAACCGGTTGAGGTCGGTGTATGAAACCTTACTTCCATACCGAGGTTTTTTCGCCAAGGAGGACTTGTATGAAGTGTGCCGAAAAAACGTCAGCCCTGACATCTTAGATGTTGCGCACTTGGTGAATAAAGATGATTTGCAAGACTATAAGGAAGCTGAAAGTGTATATGAAGATAAGAAGAAAACAGTTTTACGAAAGTATTCAAAAGGACAATTTATCTATCGATTGGCCGGTAGAGAAAGAACCAGTAGTGGTAGTTTTTATACTCCTGAATCACTAACCCAGTGTGTCGTGAAATATAGCTTAAAAGAAGTAATTCGCGAGGACATGACGGCTGCAGAAATATTGAAACTGACGGTGTGTGAACCGGCCATGGGTTCTGCTGCGTTTATCAATGAGGCGGTCAATCAGTTGGCTGAAGCCCATCTTGCGCGACGCCAGCGCGAGAGAAAGCTCAAAATTGAGCGCAAAGACTATGTTGATGAACTACAGAAAGTCAAACGTTACATCACGGACCGAAACGTATTTGGAGTCGATCTAAATCCAGTCGCCATCGAGTTAGGTGAGTTATCCATGCGTCTCAATTGAATTTATCGAGATGGGAAGTCACCGTGGTTTGGATTTCAAGTTTATTGTGGAAATTCCCTGGTAGGGGCGCGTCGAGAGTTTTTTCGAACAACTGAATTTGCAGAGAAGAATTGGTACAACAAGACACCGTTTCGAGTAAGTTCAGGCAGCTCTCGAGCTCTTGGACTAACCGAATTGGGGCGTGCCAAAGATAGTATCTATCATTTTCTTGTACCTCACCCAGACATGTTGAGCCATACAGCAGATAAGAAGCTGAAGCAGTATTTCGAGCCTTCGATCGTAGAGTTATTTTCCCAAAGAAAAAAAGAGTTTAAAAATGCGTACTCTAGCCATGAGCTGAATCAATTGCAACGAATTTCATCGATTTTGGATGTACTGTGGCAACGACAGGCAGCTCAACTGGCGCAAAGTCGGCAAGGCACACAAGACTATATGGAAGTTTGGGGCGCTGAAGTCAAGGGTAACAAACAGACTGAATACTCTGACAAAGATCGGTATCTTGAACGCTTTAATTCAACGAAGAAAAACCATCCTATAACAGAATACCAGATACTCAAACTGGTGATGGACTACTGGTGTGCTATGTGGTACTGGTAGGCCCAAGCTGATGCAATTGCCTACCCAAAAATATTGACGCTGAATTCTTTTCCAATCTGACACCACATTGGCAAAGAAATGTCGCGCTACGTTCAGAACGCATGCGCCGACAAGCCCTAGTCGAAAATGAATTACTAGTCGCAATGGCCTTTGGTTTTACTTTGGATGAGCTACTTGCAATGTATCGAATTCAGTTTCCGACATTACAAAAACATGAAAATGACACTTGGTATGATACAAATGGTCGAATTGTCTACACATCCAGAACGGGATACAAAGCAGCACCGTCCAAAGCGGTTAAGAATGACAATAATTGGAGCCTATATACGAGTGCTCGAACTGAAACTAATATCGCGTTAGGCTGGGCAGACATCAAAGATTTTGAGGGAGTTGTTGTGCCCCAACAAGTGATCGACAACACTCTTCTAGGTGAGCCAGTTGAACGAACTATCGAATTTCATGCTCCATTTTCGAAATGTGACCGAGAACAAGATTATCGTCAGGCTTGGGAACAGTTTACTGATCGGTATTCTAGCGAACGAGCCTAGCTTCTTTAAGGCATGCCTCCTTCTGTTGTCGCTTTTCGGAAATTCTCAGATCACTGAAAGACTTTATCGCGAGTGATTTCTGACATTCCAATCCAAAACCCTCTAAATTAAAACGACGATATTCTGAATCTACACCGAAGTCATGGGGGATGTTCGTCGTACACAGCGGTCGATAACCACAGCTTCTAAGCCTATTCTTTCCTTTTTTGGAAAGAAATAAATCCTCAAATTCAAAATCTATTGCTCATATATGACAGAATCGGACACATAATCTACTTCTGATAGCCTGCGACAGCTCAGTTTGATTGAAATATCGAGCGAGACTACTTACAATATTAGCAAAATGATCAATTGGGGGTGACTTGGTTTCGACGCGAGTTACAAAGCCGTTGGAGCATGTCGAGGTGCAGCTGCCTCGTTAATCTTGCTGCAATACAATAGTTGCCAACGACGACAACTACGCCTTAGCGGCTTAGCTGCTAAGCTCCGTGATTACCTTGTCTGGGTGGTTTGAATCGGGGTCATATAAGCCAGGCTAGTTTACAGTAAGCGTCTTGTTAAGCTGTGAGCGAACTTTTGACGAGACAACCACTTTTAGATTTGTCTATTCAGTCTAACTGTGTGAAAAAATTCAATAGACTAAGCATGTAGTGGCCGGCGAGTAGAGGGCTAACGGACGCGGGTTCAATTCCCGCCACCTCCACCAAATTGTTTGTTCCAAACCATCCTTTGTTATTTTTCCAGATTTAGATCAGACGAACACTTCAATAATTTGTATTTGGAGTTTGAGCCATATCCAAGCTTAATCAGTACGGTGATAAGTAGACATTCGCAAAATAGGATGTCCAGCAGTAAAAGTCTTGGTACATATACGACTGCTTAAACAACAATCTAAACTGGATTACATAAACGCATTCGCAAGTACGCGAGGGGCTGTACTTGGCAGTGGAACCAAGTAAACCTACTGTCAACGAGATAGCTGAGTGTAAAGCTATTGATTCATGGTTACTTTCGCTCTATCTTTCGAATCCTTCCCGACAAAGTTAGTCTGTCTAATGACAAGTTGAGGTAACAAATCCCAATGCCAGAAGTTCAAGGTTTAACGAACGCCAACGAATTTTATAGTAATCACTATTTTTCAGTAATCTTTCCGAATAAGCTAGATGCCAATATTCGCGAGTGGAACAAAGAGGTTGAGCAGACAGGGACGGGTGTTAAGGCAACGAATCTGGTTGATGAAATTCGAAAGTTAGCACCACGCTACCGTGAGTTTCTTACCAAGTTCAAGCAAGCTGAACGAAGCCAAGCCGAGCGTTGGGCACTGCAGCGTGACTGGTATTGTGAATTGTTCAGCAAGTTGGGATATCAATGCATTGCTAGAACTTTGTCTATTGACAGTGTTGAAGTTCCTATTTTTCACAAAGAAGTTGACGAAAACGGCTACGACCGTTTTTTGATTCTAGCGGCCTTCGATACGGACGCCAGTGACGAGGATTCATTGTCCTTGAGACCTCATGAAGTTCAGTTCGAACCACGCCCAGTAGTTTTAGAAGATTCAGTTGCTTGGTCGTGGCAGAGTGTGATCGATGAGCATATATTCTCGCAAGTTCATCCGCCTCGGTGGGTGTTGCATTTGTCGTACTCGCAGATGATATTGATTGACCGTACAAAATGGCCGATGCAACAATATCTGCGATTTGATCTAAGTGAAATCTTCGATCGACGAGACCGATACGCATTAGCTGCGATGGTGTTAATGTTGCACCCGAAGGGGATCGGGTTGAGACAAGTCTCAAGTGGTTTTCTCGATGATTTGGAACAGGACAGTCATCGTCATGCTTATAGCGTGTCGACCGATTTGAAGTATGCCATGCGCGAGGCGATTGAATGCATTGGCAATGAAGCGATTTGGTATTTGCAGCAGAATCGAATGCAAGGCAGACTTGATGACCAGCTCGCCAGGCAATTAAGTCGTGAAAGTCTGCGCTACCTGTATCGTTTGTTGTTTTTGCTGTATCTAGAAGCACGCCCGAACTTGGGTTATGTGCCGATGAATTCAGAAACCTTTGTCAGTGGCTATAGTTTAGAAAGTTTGCGCGAGTTAGAAATGGTTCAGTTGACCACAGAACGTTCTCGCAACGGCTATTTTATGCATGAAAGTATCGAGCAATTGTTCCGCTTGGTGCGTGAAGGACTCGAGCCAAGCACTGAGCACCAAGAGGATTTACATGCCGATGCAGAATCGTTTCAGATTCGGCCGGTGGATGACAAATTATTTGCTCGTCAGTCCTTAGAAATTCTCAGCGAAGTTAAGTTTCGCAATTTCATCTTACAAAGAGTCATTCGCCTGTTATCGCTGACGCGCCCTGGAAGTAAAGCGCACAAGAAACGAGGTCGCATTTCGTATTCACATTTGGGGATCAACCAGTTGGGGTCAGTGTATGAAACCTTACTTCCATACCGAGGGTTTTTCGCCAAGGAGGACTTGTATGAAGTATGCCGAAAAAACGTCAGCCCTGACATTTTAGATGTGGCACATTTGGTGAATGTGGATGAATTGGCAGACTACGGTGAAGCTGAACGTGTATACGAAGATCAGCAGAAAACAATTTTACGAAAGTATTCAAAAGGGCAATTTATCTATCGCTTAGCTGGTCGAGAAAGAACCAGTAGTGGTAGTTTTTATACTCCTGAATCACTGACCCAGTGTGTTGTGAAATATAGTTTGAAAGAACTAATTCGCGAGGACATGACGGCTGCAGAAATATTGAAGCTGACGGTCTGTGAACCGGCCATGGGTTCTGCGGCGTTTCTCAATGAAGCGGTCAATCAATTGGCAGAGGCCTATCTTACGCGACGCCAACGCGAACGAAAGCTCAAAATCGAGCGCAAAGACTATGTGGATGAACTACAGAAAGTCAAACGTTACATCACCGACCGAAACGTATTTGGAGTCGATCTAAATCCAGTCGCCACCGAGTTAGGTGAGTTATCGATGCGTCTTAATTGTATGTATCAAGATGGACAGTCACCGTGGTTTGGTTTTCAAATTTATTGTGGGAATTCGCTGGTAGGGGCGCGTCGGGAGTTTTTTCAAACTACTGACCTTGCCTGCAAGAATTGGTACAACAAGACTTCATTTCGAATTAATTCAGGCAGCTCTCGAGCTCTTGAACTAGCCGAAGATAGAATCTACCACTTTCTTTTACCTCATCCAGATATGCTGAGCCAGACAGCAGACAAAAAGTTGAAGCAGTTTTTCGAGCTTTCGATCGTACAGTTATTTGCCCAAAGAAAAAAAGAATTTAAGAATGCGTTTTCTGCACATGAGCTCAGTCAATTGCAACGAATTTCATCCATTTTGGATGTACTGTGGCAACGACAGGCCGCGCAACTGGCGCAAAGTCGGCAAGGCACACAAGACCATATGGAAGTTTGGGGCGCTGAAGTCAAGGGCAACAAACTAACTGAATACTCTGACAAAGATCGGTATCTTGAACGCTTTAATCCAACGAAGAAAAACCATTCTATAACAGAATACCAGATACTCAAACTGGTGATGGACTACTGGTGTGCCATGTGGTACTGGCCGCCTATTGCCTCTCTCCCCCCCCCCCAACGAGAGCCGAATATATTCACGACTTGATGACATTGGTATCGTTTCGAAGTAAGGATGACCAAGATCTTCAATTTGACGATTTATTTCTATTCGAAGAAGGAAAAGAATTGGCTCAGAAACTGCGACTTCTCAAAGCGCAGCAGGGCTATGTTTCTTTCAAGGACCTAGTGACAGAAATTCCAAGATTGAAGATGGCGCATAAACTTGCTAGAAAGTATCGCTTTTTTCATTGGGAGCTAGAGTTTGCAGATATTTTTCTAAGTAAAAAGAATGATGGTCAGGTCCGAGGCGGCTTTGATCTAGTCATAGGAAATCCACCCTGGATCAAGTTAGAATTCAAAGAACAAGATGTGCTGGCAGAGTTTGAGCCGAAAATCTGGGTTCGTAAAATGTCAGCAAGCCATGTTTCAGCCCTAAGACCGACATTGTTTCAAAAGCACCCACAGGCAAAGGATGAATTAATTGAACACGGAACTTATATGCTGTGTACCCAACAATTTTTAAATTCAGAACAAAACTATCCATTCCTCAAAGGCCAGCCAACGAATTTATACAAAGCCTTTATCGGTCAGAGTTGGTGGTTTTCAAACAGACAGGGGGCAAGCGGATTGCTCCATCCAAAAGATGTTTTTGATACAGTCAAGGGCGACAGCTTTCGTCAAGTAGCTTATCCTCGACTACGCTACCATTTTCGATTTCACAATGCTTTGAAACTATTCCATGACGTTGGCACCTCAAGACAATTTGCCGTCAACATTTACTCAAAGCCCAAGGAGGAGCTAGGATTTGACCTGATTTCGAATCTTTATCTGCCAAAGACGATTGACGCTAGCTATCTTCATAGTGGTAGTGGTGACATCCCAGGTATCAAAGACAAAAAGAACCAATACAACACTTCGCCTCATAAAGCACGTGTCATCAAGATTGATAATTTGGTTCTTGAAGATTTCGCGGCAGTCGTGAATCGAGCCGGCCAGCAGCTGCACACAGTTCCGATATTGGAATTACATTCTACTGAGCTGCTGTCGGTGATCAAAAAATTCGCACAGCTCCCAAATCGACTAGGAAATTTAGGCGAAGATGCTCACGTTTACTGGCATTGGCATGAAACCGGTGCCCAAAAAGACAGCACCATTCGTCGACAAACTCAGTTCGTCGCAGAGCCAGCACAGTTCATCTACTCCGGCCCACATTTTTTCGTCGGCAATCCATTTGCAAAAACACCTCGTGCTGTCTGTCTAGTCAAATCACATTACGATATTTTGGATCTAGCAAACATTCCCGACAACTATTTGCCACGTACGAATTATGTGCCGGCTTGTAATGCCATTGACTACGAGGCCCAAACTCCAACTACACCATGGACTGACGACGGCGAAATTCCTCTCAAGACGACTCAATTTTATCGCGTGTTGTTTCGAAGAAGAGTTCATCCCGCATCTGAGAGAACTCTCATATCAAGTTTGGTGCCGACAGCTGTAGCGAGTATAGACGCGTGTACCACAGTGGTGTTTCGAAGCAGTCAAGCTGCAGTTGAATTTGCTGCACTTTGTAATTCAATTGTGTTGGACTATTTCACCAAATGTTCTGGCGTAACCGACGCAAGAAAAAGTACATTGGATCAATTACCCGTACTCGCAAATAAAACGAATGTACAGCTACGTTCTGCCTTGATCGTAAGAGCATTGAACTTGAACTGTCTTAGCTCGCACTTTCGTGACTTATGGGAGTCACTATGTCAGCTCGAGGTCGACATGACTCGAACCAACACTTTAGAATCGGTTCATACTGTTTCCTTGCTTGAATTGTTCCAGCTCGACGCTTGGACAGTCACAAATGCGCAAATTGACGCTGAATTCTTTTCCCAATTGACACCGCATTGGCAAAGAAATGTCGCGCTACGTTCAGAGCTCATGCGCCGACAAGCTCTAGTCGAAATCGATGTACTCGTCGCGATGGCATTTGGCTTTACTTTGGATGAACTACTCGCAATGTATCGAATCCAGTTTCCTGTATTACAAAAATATGAAAACAACACTTGGTATGATGCAAACGGTCGCATAGTCTACACATCTAGATCAGGCTACAAAGCAGTACCGTCCAAAGCGGTTAAGAATGACAATAATTGGAGCCTATATTCGAGTGCTCGAACTGAAGCCAATATCGCATTAGGCTGGGAAGACATCAAAGATCTTGAAGAAGCTGTGGTGACTCAACAAGTGATCGACAATACTCTTGCAGGCGAGCCAGTTGAGCGAACCATTGAATATCGAGCTCCATTTTCAAAATGTGACCGAGAACAAGATTATCGTCAGGCTTGGGAGGTGTTTTCTGAACGGTTTTCAACCGAACGAGCTTAGCTATTGAGACATGCTTCCTTCTGTTGTCGCTTCGAAAATTCTCAGGTTACTGAAAGACTTTATCGTTAGGCCATAAATCAAGGAGCCGACAAAGTTAGTCTGTCTAATGACAAGTTGAGGTAACAAATCCCAATGCCAGAAGTTCAAGGTTTAACGAACGCCAACGAATTTTATAGTAATCACTATTTTTCAGTAATCTTTCCGAATAAGCTAGATGCCAATATTCGCGAGTGGAACAAAGAGGTTGAGCAGACAGGGACGGGTGTTAAGGCAACGAATCTGGTTGATGAAATTCGAAAGTTAGCACCACGCTACCGTGAGTTTCTTACCAAGTTCAAGCAAGCTGAACGAAGCCAAGCCGAGCGTTGGGCACTGCAGCGTGACTGGTATTGTGAATTGTTCAGCAAGTTGGGATATCAATGCATTGCTAGAACTTTGTCTATTGACAGTGTTGAAGTTCCTATTTTTCACAAAGAAGTTGACGAAAACGGCTACGACCGTTTTTTGATTCTAGCGGCCTTCGATACGGACGCCAGTGACGAGGATTCATTGTCCTTGAGACCTCATGAAGTTCAGTTCGAACCACGCCCAGTAGTTTTAGAAGATTCAGTTGCTTGGTCGTGGCAGAGTGTGATCGATGAGCATATATTCTCGCAAGTTCATCCGCCTCGGTGGGTGTTGCATTTGTCGTACTCGCAGATGATATTGATTGACCGTACAAAATGGCCAATGCAACAATATTTACGCTTTGATCTAACTGAAATCTTCGATCGACTAGACCGATACGCATTAGCTGCGATAGCGCTAATGTTACACCCGAAGGGGATCGGGTTAAGACAGGGCTCAAGTGGCTTTCTGGATGGATTGGAACAAGATAGTCATCGTCATGCTTATAGCGTGTCAACCGATTTGAAGTATGCGATGCGCGAGGCGATTGAATGCATTGGCAATGAAGCGATTTGGTGTTTGCAGCAGAATCGAATGCAAGGCAGACTTGATGACCAGCTCGCCAGGCAATTAAGTCGTGAAAGTCTGCGCTACCTGTATCGTTTGTTGTTTTTGCTGTATCTAGAAGCACGCCCGAACTTGGGTTATGTGCCGATGAATTCAGAAACCTTTGTCAGTGGCTATAGTTTAGAAAGTTTGCGCGAGTTAGAAATGGTTCAGTTGACCACAGAACGTTCTCGCAACGGCTATTTTATGCATGAAAGTATCGAGCAATTGTTCCGCTTGGTGCGTGAAGGACTCGAGCCAAGCACTGAGCACCAAGAGGATTTACATGCCGATGCAGAATCGTTTCAGATTCGGCCGGTGGATGACAAATTATTTGCTCTTAAGTCCTTACCCATTCTCAGCCAAGTGAAGTTTCGTAATTTCATCTTACAAAGAGTCATTCGACTGTTATCGCTGACGCGCCCTGGAAGTAAAGTGCACAAGAAACGAGGTCGCATTTCGTATTCACATTTGGGGATCAACCAGTTGGGGTCGGTGTATGAAACTTTACTTCCATATCGAGGCTTTTTCGCCAAGGAGGACTTGTATGAAGTGTGCCGAAAAAACACCACTTCTGACATTTTAGAGGTGGCGCATTTGGTCAATGTAGATGATTTAAAAGACTATGGTAAAGCCGAACGTGTGTATGAAGATCAGAAGAAAGAAACTTTAAGAAAGTATGCAAAAGGACAATTTATCTATCGACTAGCCGGTCGAGAAAGAACCAGTAGTGGTAGTTTTTATACCCCTGAGTCACTGACCCAGTGTGTCGTTAAATATAGCTTAAAAGAAGTAATTCGAGAGGAGATGACAGCCGCGGAAATATTGAAGCTGACGGTCTGTGAACCGGCCATGGGTTCTGCTGCATTTATCAATGAAGCGGTCAATCAATTGGCAGAGGCCTATCTTACGCGACGCCAACGCGAACGAAAGCTCAAAATCGAGCGCAAAGACTATGTGGATGAACTACAGAAAGTCAAACGTTACATCACCGACCGAAACGTATTTGGAGTCGATTTAAATCCAGTTGCCACCGAGTTAGGTGAGTTATCGATGCGTCTTAATTGTATGTATCGAGATGGACAGTCGCCGTGGTTTGGTTTTCAAGTTTATTGTGGAAATTCCCTGGTAGGGGCGCGTCGGGAGTTTTTTCTAAGGACTGAACTTGCAAAGAAGAATTGGTACAACAAGACTTCATTTCGAGTCGATTCGGGTAGCTCTCGAGATGCAGTAGCAGCCGAATTCATGCGTGCCGAAGATAGTATCTACCACTTTCTTTTACCTCATCCAGATATGCTGAGCCAGACAGCAGACAAAAAGTTGAAGCAGTTTCTCGAGCCCTCGATCGTACAGTTATTTGCCCAAAGAAAGAAGGAGTTTAAAAATGCGTGCTCTGGCCATGAGCTGAATCAATTGCAACGAATTTCATCCATTTTGGATGTACTGTGGCAACGACAGGCCGCGCAACTGGCGCAAAGTCGGCAAGGCACACAAGACCATATGGAAGTTTGGGGCAGCGAAGTCAAGGGCAACAAACAGACGGAATACTCTGACAAAGAACGATATTTTGAAAGCTTTAATCCAACGAAGAAAAACCATCCTGTAACAGAATACCAAATACTCAAACTGGTAATGGACTACTGGTGTGCAATGTGGTACTGGCCGGCCCAAGCTGATGTATTACCACCAACTAGAGCTGAATATATCCAAGACTCTGATGACAGTTGTATCGTTTCGAAGTAAGGATGACCTAGAGCTTCAATCTGAGGATTTAATTCTATCAACAGAAATAAAAGAATTAACCTATAGGCTGCAAGTTCTCAAAGAACAACAGGGCTATGTTTCTTTCAAGGACCTATTGACAAATATTCCAAGATTGAAGCTGGCGCATAAACTTGCTAGAAAGTATCGATTTTTTCATTGGGAGCTAGAGTTTGCAGATATTTTTCTAAGTAAATCGAACGATGGTGAGAGCCGAGGAGGCTTTGATCTTGTCATAGGAAATCCACCCTGGATCAAGTTGAATTTTAAAGAACAGGATGTGCTGGCAGAGTTTGAACCAAAAATCTGGGTTCATAAAATGTCAGCAAGCAAGTGTCAGCTTTAAGACCGACATTGTTTCAAAAACACCCACAGGCAAAGGATGAATTAATTGAGTACGGAACTTATATGCTGTGTACCCAACAATTTCTAAACTCAGAACAAAACTATCCATTCCTCAAAGGCCAGCAAACCAATTTATACAAAGCCTTTATCGGTCAGAGTTGGTGGTTGTCAAGAAGTAAGGGTGCAAGCGGAATGCTCCATCCAAAAGATGTTTTTGATACAGTCAAAGGCGACAGCTTTCGGCAAGAAGCTTATCCTCGACTACGCTACCAATTTCGCTTTCATAATGCTTTGAAACTATTCCCTGACGTTGGCACCTCAAGACAATTTGCCGTCAACATTTACTCAAAGCCCAAGGAGGAGCTAGGTTTTGACCTAATTTCGAATCTTTATCTGCCAAAGACGATTGACGCTAGCTATCTTCATAGTGGTAGTGGTGACATCCCAGGTATCAAAGACAAAAAGAACCAATACAACACTTCGCCTCATAAAGCACGTGTCATCAAGATTGATAATTTGATTCTTCAAGATTTCGCGGCAGTCGTCAATCGAGCCGGCCAGCAGCTGCACACAGTTCCGATATTGGAATTACATTCTACTGAGCTGCTGTCAGTGATCAAAAAATTTGCACAGATCCCAAATCGACTAGGAAATTTAAGCGAAGACGCTCACGTTTACCGGCATTGGGATGAAACAGGTGCCCAAAAGGACGGCACCATTCGTAGACATACTCAGTTCGTCGCAGAGCCAGCACAGTTCATCTACTCCGGCCCACATTTTTTCGTCGGCAATCCATTTGCAAAAACACCTCGTGCTGTCTGTCTAGTCAATACTCACTACGATGCTTTGGATTTAGCCTATATACCCGATGACTACTTGCCACGCACGAACTATGTGCCGGCTTGTGATGCTGACGAGTACGAGACCCGAACTCCAACTACACCATGGACTGATGACAACGAGATTCGAATCAAAACGACTCAATTCTATCGCGTGCTGTTTCGAAAAATGGTTCATCCCGCATCTGAGAGAACTCTCATCTCAAGTTTGGTTCCGAAAGCTGTAGCGAGTATATTTGCGTGTACCACAGTGGTCTTTCGAAGCTGCAAAGCAGCTGTTGAATTTGCTGGCCTTTGTAATTCAATCGTGTTGGACTATTTCACCAAATGTTCTGGAGTAACCAACGTAATTAAGAGTACTTTGGATCAATTACCCGTACTCGGAATCAAAACGAATGTACAGCTACGTTCTGCCTTAATCGTAAGAGCATTGATTTTGAGCTGTCTTAGTTCGCACTTTGGTGAATTATGGGAGTCACTATGTCAGCTCAAGGTCGACATGACTCGATCCAAGACATTAGACTCGACCAATCGCGTTAGCTATTTGGAGTTATTCCAGCACGACGCATGGACCATTACAGACCCGCAAATTGACGCTGAATTCTTTTCCCAATTGACACCGCATTGGCAAAGAAATGTCGCGCTACGTTCAGAACGCATGCGCCGACAAGCTCTAGTCGAAATCGATGTACTCGTCGCAATGGCCTTTGGGTTTACTTTGGATGAACTACTCGCAATGTATCGAATTCAGTTTCCGACATTACAAAAATATGAAAACGACACTTGGTATGATGCAAAGGGTCGTATTGTCTACACATCCAAATTAGGATACAAAGCAGCACCGTCCAAAGCGGTTAAGAATGACAACAATTGGAGCCTATACACTCGTGTTCGATCTGAGACCAATATCGCGTTAGGCTGGGCAGACATCAAAGATCTTGAGGGAGGTGTTGTGACCCAACAAGTGATCGACAACACTCTTCCAGGTGAGCCAGTTGAACGAACTATCGAATATCATGCTCCATTTTCGAAATGTGACCGGGTACAAGATTATCGTCAGGCTTGGGACGTGTTTTCTGAACGGTTTTCTAGCGAACGAGCTTAGCTTTTGAGACATGCTTCCTGCTGTTGTCGCTTCGGAAAATTTTGAGGTCACTGAAAGACTTTATCGCGAGTCTGCATTAGGCCATAAATCAAGGAGCCGACAAAGTTAATCTATGTGAAGACAAGTTGAGGTAACAAATCCTAATGCCAGAAGTTCAAGGTTTAACGAACGCCAACGAATTTTATAGTAATCACTATTTTTCAGTAATCTTTCCGAATAAGCTGGATGCCACTATTCGCGACTGGAACAAAGAGGTTGAGCAGACAGGCACAGGTGTTAAGGCAACGAATCTGGTTGATGAAATTAAAAAGTTAGCACCACGCTACCGTGAGTTTCTTACCAAGTTCAAGCAAGCTGAACGAAGCCAAGCCGAGCGTTGGGCACTGCAGCGTGACTGGTATTGTGAATTGTTCAGCAAGCTGGGATATGAATGCATTCCTCGAACTTTGTCTGTTGATGGTGTTGAAGTTCCTATTTTTCACAAAGAAGTTGACGAAAACGGCTATGACCGTTTTTTGATTCTAGCGGCCTTCGATGCGGACGCCAGTGACGAGGATTCATTGTCCTTGAGACCTCATGAAGTTCAGTTCGAACCACGCCCAGTAGTTTTAGAAGATTCAGTTGCTTGGTCGTGGCAGAGTGTGATTGATGATCATATATTTTCGCAAGTTCATCCGCCTCGCGTTGGCTTCGATGGTGTTAATGTTATACCCGAAGGGAATCGGTTTGAGACAAGCTTCAAGTGGTTTTCTAGATGATTTGGAACAGGACAGTCATCGTCATGCTTATAGCGTGTCGACCGATTTGAAGTATGCGATGCGAGAGGCGATTGAATGCATTGGCAATGAAGCGATTTGGTATTTGCAGCATAAGCAAAAGTCAATTAAACATGATGAACGGTTCGCCACGGATTTAAGTCGTGAAAGTTTGCGCTACTTGTATCGTTTGTTGTTTTTGTTGTATCTAGAAGCTCGTCCGAACTTGGGCTATGTGCCGATGAGTTCAGAGACCTTTGTCAGTGGCTATAGTTTAGAAAGTTTGCGCGAATTAGAAATGGTTCAGTTGACCACAGAACGTTCTCGCAACGGCTATTTTCTACATGAAAGTATCAATCAATTGTTCCGCTTGGTGCGTGAAAGACATCATCCAAGCACGAAGCACCAAGAAGATTTACATGTCGATGCCGAATCGTTTCAGATTCGCCCGGTGGATGACAAATTATTTGCTCGTCAGTCCTTAGAAATTCTCAGCGAAGTGAAGTTTCGCAATTTCATCTTACAAAGAGTCATTCGCCTGTTATCGCTGACGCGCCCTGGAAGTAAAGTGCACAAGAAACGAGGTCGCATTTCGTATTCGCATTTGGGGATCAACCAGTTGGGGTCAGTGTATGAAACCTTACTTCCATACCGAGGTTTTTTCGCCAAGGAGGACTTGTATGAAGTCTGTCGAAAAATTGTCACTCCTGACATCTTAGATGTCGCGCATTTGGTAAATGTGGATGATTTAAAAGACTATGGTAAAGCCGAACGTGTGTATGAAGATCAGAAGAAAGAAACTTTAAGAAAGTATGCAAAAGGGCAATTTATCTATCGCTTAGCCGGTAGAGAAAGAACCAGTAGTGGTAGTTTTTATACTCCTGAATCACTGACCCAGTGTGTCGTGAAATATAGCTTGAAAGAAGTAATTCGCGAGGACATGACGGCTGCTGAAATATTGGAGCTGACGGTCTGTGAACCGGCTATGGGTTCTGCTGCGTTTATCAATGAGGCAGTCAATCAATTGGCTGAAGCCTATCTTGAGCGAAGGCAACGCGAACGAAGGCTCAAAATCGAGCGCAAAGACTATGTCGATGAACTACAGAAAGTTAAACGTTACATCACCGACCGAAACGTATTTGGAGTCGATTTAAATCCAGTCGCCACCGAGTTAGGTGAGTTATCGATGCGTCTTAATTGTATGTATCAAGATGGACAGTCACCGTGGTTTGGTTTTCAAGTTTATTGTGGGAATTCCCTGGTAGGGGCGCGTCGGGAGTTTTTTCAAACTACTGACCTTGCCCGCAAGAATTGGTACAACAAGACTTCATTTCGAATTAATTCAGGCAGCTCTCGAGCTCTTGGATTAGCCGAAGATAGAATCTACCACTTTCTTTTACCTCATCCAGAAATGCTGAGCCAGACAGCAGACAAAAAGTTAAAGCAGTTTTTCGAGCCCTCGATCGTACAGTTATTTGCCCAAAGAAAGAAGGAGTTTAAAAGTTCGTACTCTGGCCATGAGCTCAATCAATTGCAACGAATTTCATCTATTTTGGATGTACTGTGGCAACGACAGGCCGCGCAATTGGCGCAAAGTCGGCAAGGCACACAAGACCAAATGGAAGTTTGGGGCGCCGAAGTCAAGGGCGACAATCATACGGAATACTCTGACAAAGAACGGTATCTTGAAAGCTTTATTCCAACGAAGAAAAACCATCCTGTAACAGAATACCAAATACTCAAACTGGTAATGGACTACTGGTGTGCAATGTGGTACTGGCCGGCCCAAGCTGATGTATTGCCACCGACTAGAGCTGAATACATTCAAGATCTGATGACAGTGGTATCGTTTCGAAGTAAGGATGACCTAGAGTTTCAATGTGAGGACTTATTTCTATTCAGAGAAGGAAAAGAATTGGCTCAGAAACTGCGACTTCTAAAAGCGCAGCAGGGCTTTGTTTCTTTCAAGGACCTATTGATAGAAATTCCAAGATTGAAGATGGCACATGAACTTGCTACGAAGTATCGATTTTTTCATTGGGAGCTAGAGTTTGCAGATATTTTTCTAAGTAAATCGAACGATGGTCAAAGCCGAGGCGGCTTTGATCTTGTTATAGGAAATCCACCCTGGATCAAGTTGGCATTCAAAGAACAAGATGTGTTGGCAGAGTTTGAACCGAAAATCTGGGTTCATAAAATGTCAGCAAGCAATGTCACAGCCTTAAGACCGACATTGTTTCAAAAACACCCACAGGCAAAGAATGAATTAATTGAGTACGGAACTTATATGCTGTGTACCCAACAATTTCTAAACTCAGAACAAAACTATCCATTCCTCAAAGGCCAGCAACCCAATTTATACAAAGCCTTTATCGCTCAGAGTTGGTGGTTGTCAAAAAGACAGGGTGCGAACGGATTGCTCCATCCAAAAGATGTTTTTGATACAGTCAAAGGCGACAGCTTTCGGCAAGAAGCTTATCCTCGACTACGCTACCAATTTCGCTTTCATAATGTTAAGAAACTATTCCATGACGTTGACGGAAGGGCACAATTTGCCGTCAACATTTACTCAAAGCCCAATGAGAATCTACGTTTTGACCTAATATCGAATCTTTATCTGCCAAAGACGATTGACGCTAGCTATCTTCATAGTGGTAGTGGTGACATCCCAGGTATCAAAGACAAAAACAACCAATACAACACTTCGCCTCACAAAGCACGTGTAATTAAGATTGATAAATTGATTCTTGAAGATTTCGCGGCAGTCGTCAATCGAGCCGGCCAGCAGCTGCACACAGTTCCGATATTGGAATTACATTCTACAGAGCTGCTGTCAGTGATCAAAAAATTTGCACAGATCCCAAATCGACTAGGAAATTTAAGCGAAGAAGCTCACGTTTACCGGCATTGGGATGAAACAGGTGCCCAAAAGGACGGCACCATTCGTAGATATACTCAGTTCGTCGCAGAGCCAGCACAGTTCATCTACTCTGGCCCACATTTTTTCGTCGGCAATCCATTTGCAAAAACACCTCGTGCTGTCTGTCTAGTCAATACTCACTACGATGCTTTGGATTTAGCCTATATACCCGATGACTACTTGCCACGCACGAACTATGTGCCGGCTTGTGATGCTGACGAGTACGAGACCCGAACTCCAACTACACCATGGATCGATGACAACGAGATTCGAATCAAAACGACTCAATTCTATCGCGTGCTGTTTCGAAAAATGGTTAACCCCACAAATGAGAGAACTCTCATCTCAAGTTTGGTGTCGAAAACTGTAGCGAGTATAGACGCGTGTACCACTGTGGTCTTTCGAACCTGTAAAGCTGCTGTTGAATTTACAGGCCTTTGTAATTCAATTGTGTTGGACTATTTCACCAAATGTTCTGGCGTAACAGCTGTTAATAAAAGTACATTGGATCGATTACCCGTACTCGGAAGTCAAACGAATGTACAACTACGCTCTGCCTTAATCGTAAGAGCATTGATTTTGAGCTGTCTTAGCTCACACTTTCGTGAATTATGGGAGTCACTATGTCAGCTCAAGGTCGACATGACTCGAACCAAGACATTATATTCGGCCAATCGCGTTAGCTATTTGGAGTTATTCCAACACGACGCATGGACCATTTCAGACCCGCAAATTGACGCTGAATTCTTTTCCCAATTGACCCCGCATTGGCAAAGAAATGTGGCGCTACGTTCAGAGCGTATGCGCCGACAAGCTCTAGTCGAAATTGATGTACTCGTCGCAATGGCCTTTGGCTTTACTTTAGATGAACTACTCGCAATGTATCGAATTCAGTTTCCGATAATACAAAAATATGAAAACGACACTTGGTATGATGCAAAGGGTCGTATTGTCTACACATCCAAATTAGGATACAGAGCAGCACCGTCCAAAGCGGTTAAGAATGACAATAATTGGAGCCTATACACTGATGTTGGAACTAAGATCAATATCGCATTAGGCTGGGAAGACATCAAAGATCTTGAAGAAGCTGTGGTGACTCAACAGGTGATCGATAACACTCTTGCAGGCGAGCCAGTTGAACGAACTATCGAATATCGATCTCCATTTTCGAAATGTGACCGAGAACAAGATTATCGTCAAGCTTGGGAGCTGTTTTCTGAACGGTTTTCAACCGAACGAGCTTAGCTTTTGAGACATGCTTCCTGCTGTTGTCGCATCGGAAATTCTCAGGTTACTGAAAGACTTTATCGCGAGTCTGCATTAGAACATAAATCAAGGAATCGACAAAATTCTAATTCATCTCTCGCCCCTACAATCTGTTTATGCGACTTGGATGCCACAAACTTGATTATGCACTTTCATGAGCATTTATCTCATCGCAAATCTGCAACTTCATTTTCGTAACCGACAGTTATTTTTCAATTCATTCTATTCAAACTATCGACAATCGATAGCTTGAATTCAAGCTGATTGGGATTGGTCGGAATACCCGAATAATTATGAGCAATTCATCCCTTCATTGCTATATTGACTACTATCGGTTATGCGAATAACTTAACTAGACTAATATTTACTTGGATCGATTGATACAGCGTGAAAACTATCCCCAGCAGCTTAGCTTTTTGTCTAGCAGATTTTGCCCGACTTTTGTTTAAAGATGCTCGGTTAATCTAATTCAATTCATTGTAATTATTACATTATTTTGATTCAACCAACACAACATGAAGGACAATATCTACTTATCTGGTAACAAAACCGACGGTTCATTCAAACAATTTGTAAATGAAATCTAATGTTGATAGTAGCGCGGAACGCAAGTGGAAGTCTTGGTGTATCGATCGGGAAGCGGCGGCAAATAGCGATGTTAATTCGTCGTTGACTTTTTATGCGACTTTTATTGTCGTATTAGACTGTTGGCAATGGTGAAATTAAAAGGAATATGAAAAAAAATTCGAACGTTGATTTAGGCCTAGCAGTCGATGCACTTCGTGCACGATTGATGGACATAGGTAAACGCTCCACTTTGGTGAATGCACCTGTTGGCAAAAATAGGATGAAAGCACTAGACATCGAGGATGAACGATCCGATGAGGTTTTCAAAATCCTATATCAGCGAAATAACAAAATGATGTTTGAAGCCTATCGAGGAGCAAGCTCTGCACCAGCGAATGCCGAAGATGATGATGTTTACATCCCACGCGATGATGAAGAATCACAGGAGACACTCGCAGCGCATCACGTGGATAAGCTGCTACAAACTCGATTAACGGATGATGCATTGCAAAAAAGACTCTTGAATTTGTTTCGAGAAGCATCTTTGATGGAAGAAGAACAAGGAGTCAGTGTTTTGTTTCTGGCTCTTGGATTCCTAGAATGGTACGAGAGTACTTCGTCGGATATTAAGCGCTACGCCCCTTTGGTTCTTTTGCCTGTGAACTTGGAGCGAGGTAGTTCCCGAGTCAAATTCAAGCTTGTTGTCCGAAATAAAGACTTGGAACCAAACCTATCTTTACGTGCTATGTTGGAAAACGATTTTGATTTGTCCTTGCCGAATTTGCCGGACGACGAAAAATGGTTGCCATCTGAGTACTTTAAACTGGTTGAAAAAAGTATTTCTTCTAAGCCTAGATGGCGGGTTCACAGCAATTTGATTGAACTTAGCTTTTATTCGTTCGCAAAGTTTTTGATGTGGAATGATCTTACTCCAGAAAATATCGACAGCGAAACATGTGCAGGTAGTGATATTTTTTCGAATTTGCTTGTCGGTGGTTTTCAAGTTGGCGGAAGTGTGTTGAAGCCTGAAGAAAAACTAGATAAGAGATTCCCAAACCCTCAGGATTTGGTACACATTCTTGACGCGGATTCATCACAAACTCAAGTCATTTCCGCTGCTCGCAATGGTAAGAATCTAGTCGTTCAAGGTCCTCCAGGCACCGGCAAATCACAAACAATCGCTAATATCATTGCTTCTGCACTGAAGGATAAAAAACGAGTACTGTTCGTTGCCGAAAAGCGAGCGGCTCTTGAAGTGGTATATGAACGTCTAAGACAGTGTGGACTTGGCGAATTATGTCTTGAACTACATTCCCAAAAAGCAAATCGCAAATACGTTTATGAGCAGCTAAAGAAAACTCTTGAGCTAGGACAGCCAGTTGTCGATGACTTCAACTACGAACAGCTCAGACAGTTGCGAGATGATCTCAATCAATTGTCGTCAATTCTTCACAAAATTGACAAAAACACGGAACAAACACCTTTCTTGGTGATTGGAAAATTATCTGAGTTAAATGAAAGTAAGTGCCAGCTGCCCGACTTTACGATTTCAGGCGCGGATAGTTGGAGTGCTCAAGAATATAAAGAGCGCCTTGACGTTGTGACAACTCTTGCTAGCTTAACCACAGAACATGGTAGCGAATTTGAAAATGTTTGGCGCGGTACTCAAAAGAGATTGACTCAGTTTGAAAAAGAATGTCTTAGAACAAATATAGAAGATGCTGTCGAACTTTTAGATTCTCTCGAATACCTACTCCGCTCCGCGGCAAAAGTAGCAAGTTTTCCAAATGCAAGCACAATCCAAGATGCACTTGAAGTAACTCGCCAGCTGAATGTATTAGCGGCACGTCCGTCATTGACCGATTCACTTGTGAATTCACCAGAACTTGTTTTGAATTTGAGCAAGGTATCTAATGAATTACTGCGAACCAAAGCGGAGTTATTGAAGATAGTCAATGAAAAAGCTTTTGAAATTCCTTGGACTCAAGTTCGAGGTGAGATCGAGAAACGTGGAAAATCCATATTTCGGTTCTTCTCCGGTTCCTACAAGAAAGCAATCGCAGATTTGGCATCAGTTTGCCAAAGTAAACCGCCTCGTCAGTATAAGAATCAGTTAGCGTTAATTGATCGCTTGCTCGACTTGAATAGAATCCAGCAAAATGCTGACAAAAGTGTTGCAAAAGCTCGACAGTACTTGAAGCAGAATGTAGGTGAGAGTAAGGTTCAGTCTCAAGAAATCAATTTAGCAGTCGAATGGATTGAACAGCAAGAAAAGCAACTTGGTTCACATGAAAAGCTTAGAAACCAGGTCCTAGCAATCCCTCCAAATCAAGATCTCGCGAATCTCGCAACTGAACTGCAAAAGACCTATGAAGAATGGAGGAAATATTGGCGGCGTATTGCGAATGAGACAGAACTGGATTTTGAAATCGCGTTCGGTGCAAATTCTGTAGAACTTGTTGACATTGAAATCCTGGTTGAGCGACTGTATAGCTGGTTGGATAACATGAGCTCTTTGGATTCTTGGTATCAGCTTAGAGAATCGGGAAAGTCGGCAGAAGAACTGGGACTTGACGAACTGAGAAAGCGCATAGGCAATGGCGAGTTAGACACAGATTGGGCAGACAAGTCATTTGAATATATTCGAGCGCGTGCACTTTGGAAGCGAATGTGCGAAGTAGAGCCAAAATTGGAACAGATCAAAGGTTCTGAACGTACTTTGAATATCGAAAAATACAAGAACTTAGATCAGGAGTTACAGAGACTGGCCTCTCAGGAAATCGCGCTTCAACATTTTGAGTCACTGCCAACCGGTGCTTCTGGTCAAATTGGTATCGTCCGCGGTGAGGTGAATAAGAAGATCCGACACATGCAACTTCGAAAGCTGTTGGATAAAGCCGGTGAAGCCGTTCTTACTATCAAACCAGTGTTTATGATGAGCCCGCTTTCGATTGCACAATTTCTAAAATTAGGGAGAATAACCTTTGATTTACTCTTGATCGACGAAGCAAGCCAAGTTCGTCCAAGCGATGCAATGGGAGCAATTTTGCGTAGCAAACAGATTGTAGTAGTTGGCGATCAAAAACAAATGCCCCCTACTTCTTTCTTTGACCGGCAAGTTGGCAGTGACGATTTGGAATTAGAGGACGAGAGCCAAATTTTTGCGGCACAAGTCGCGGAAATGGAAAGCATTCTGTCTCTTTGTGAAGCCAGAGCGATGTCAAGGGGTATGTTGCGTTGGCACTATCGCTCTAAACATCCTTCGCTGATCGCTGTGTCCAATCACGAGTTCTACAACGATAGCTTAATTTTTCCACCGAGTCCAATCAGTTCGGGACACAATATTGGTTTGTCGTTCAATTTTGTTGAAAACGGAGTTTACGGCCGCGGAAAACAAGCGAACAACATCAACGAAGCACAGGTAGTTGCTGACGCAGTGTTAGAGTTCGCAAAAAACCATCCTAATGAATCCTTGGGTGTTGTCGCACTTTCCAAAGTACAAAGTCAGACTATTTTGAACAAGCTAGAGATTTTGCGCGCAGAAAATCCCGAACTTGATGCGTTCTGCAACGAATCGAAAACCAACCCATTTTTCGTAAAAAATCTCGAAAATGTGCAAGGAGATGAACGAGATACGATCTTTATTTCTATAGCGTATGGAAAAGATGAAAACGGCTACTTTTCTCAAAATTTTGGGCCTGTTTCAAGTTCGGGTGGCGAACGACGCTTGAATGTGTTGTTTACGAGAGCCAAAAAGCGATGTCAAGTATTTTCATCGATTCGTCATTCGGACATTCGCGTAGACGTGTCAAAGCACGTAGGGCCAAGAGTACTAAGAAGGTTTCTGAAGTTTGCTGAGACTGGTGATCTTGACATTCCAATCATTACTGGGGCTGCTGCGGACAGTCCCTTTGAAACAGCGGTAGCTAGAGCACTCCAAAAATACGGATTTAAGGTCGAAGGGCAAGTCGGATCTGCGGGATTCTTGATCGATTTAGCGGTTTATGATCCTGAAGACGATGGAAGATTTTTGCTCGCAATTGAGTGTGACGGTGCTCGTTATCATTCTTCTAGTTGGGCGAGAGAACGAGATCGCCTACGACAGGTGGTACTAGAGCAAAAGGGGTGGAAGATTCACAGGATTTGGAGCACTGACTGGTTATACAACCGTGACGTAGAAATGAAAAAGCTGTTGAAAGCGATCGACCGAGCTCGCATGGATCAAAACGGGGAGATTAAATCTTCCCCACCTCCGAATCCTGAAGTAATGGAACGCGTAGAGGTTGACACTGAACCTAGAACTAGTACTGTTCCGTATCAGGAAGCTTCCTTAACGATTTCCGATAATATTACAACGACCACAGAACTTCGAGATGCCAGTCGGTACGACTTGGTGGAATTCCTGGTTGAAGTAGTGGAAGTTGAAGGGCCGATACATATTCAAGAAATCGCTCGACGATTGAGTTTGGCATGGGGCTATAAATCGACCGGCCCTGCAATAAGGAGAGCAGTTGAAGCCACCGCTATGTGGGCCTTGCAAGAAAAATTGATTCAGTATAGTGATTCATCATCAGCGGAATTTTTCGATCGAATAGATGCACCTGAGCTCATACGGGTAAGAGATCGTAGTAATGCTAGTATGCAAATCAAGCAACTTAAAATGCTGCCCCCAGCTGAAATTCAGGCGGCGGTGATTCAAGCAGTCGAGCAAAACATCGCACTCGATGCTAATACCTGTGCTGTTCAAGTAGCCAGAATGTTTGGTTATAAAAGATCTACCAAAGGATTTCAAAATCTAGTAAAGGATCAAATCCAGGTTTTAATGCTTGCTGGAAAGCTTCAAGAATCGAACAATGAAATAAGCTTAAGCTGAAGAATTCACAGTTGAAACCAATTCATTGGTAGTGGACCAACTTAAAGTACGTATGATTGATGTAATCTTTGCAAATCCTATGCGATCGACCTTCTAGATTGATTAGATTCAGTTCGCTTATTGCCCACACTTTGACTCTCAACCAAGATTTCCCAAAGTAATTGTCCTCTAACCACGATGTTTCGCCTGTTTAGACCGCACAACCTAATCTGGACACAACATCATTGTGAACATCTACTTTAGAATTCGCGTAGAGCGATCGTGCCCGCAATTTTGTCAATTTCTTGGAGTAGCTCGGTAATTTATTTGTAAGTAACCACCGAAGCGTCATTCCTTGCGAAAATAAGCAAAATAATTTGTGGTTTTTCTTAAAATATTTTCAATTTTGAATTTACAATATCTCCATACTTGCATCAATACTAAATTTTCGGAGTTACGAATGAAATTTAAAAAACTTATTTTGGCTTTTGCCGCGATCTTTGTTGTTTCCGGTGCTGCTCAATCTGCAGATGAAGTCAACGTTGCATTCTTTTTGGAATGGGCGACACCTAACCAGGTAGCAAAAGTAGAAAAGCTATACGACGATGCCTTGGGTGTACCCGTAAACTGGACTAATTTCGATGCTGGAACTCAGATGACCGAAGCCATGCTAGCAGGTGATATCGATATATCGTATAGCCAGGGATTAGCACCTTTCATTAATGCGGTGAACGCAAATGCACCCATTAAGCTCATAGCAATCGCTGTACAGTATCCAGCAAATGATTGCGTCGTTCGCAATGGTGAAGGAATTGACAAGACCAATGCCAATGAGTTAGAAGGAAAATCAGTTGCGGTACCGCTTGCAACCATGGCGGACTACAGTTTCCGAATGATGATGCGTGCTCTGGAAGTCGACGTTGACAAAGTGAACGTAGTCGATCAGGTACCTGCTGACGCAGCAGTGTCACTGGCAGATGGAGCAGTCTCCATGGCCTGCGGTTTCGGAGCAGATTCAATGGCGAAAATGTATGAAGCAGGAGAAGTCTTGATGACTCCCGCAGACAAAGAAGCAGCAGGGATCATAAGCTTCGACGTAATTTCAGTTACTGAAAGTTTTGCTCAGCAAAATCCAGATATGGTTCGAGTCTTTCTTCAAGTTACTGAAGAAGCGAATAATGCATTCGCAGCGGATCAATCAAAGATCGACGTGATTGCGAAAGACGCCGGTCTTTCTGTTGAAATGACGAAGAATCAGATGGAAGGTTTCTATTTCCCTTCCAATATGGAACAGTTGGAAAAATATTTCAATGAAGGTGGTATTGCAAGTGTAGCGATTGCCGTAGTTGGAGGCGCATTTGCTACAGAAGAAAATCCCGCATTGGATGACTACAGTACTGTAGTCGATACCTCATTTTTGAAATAGGCAGGCAAATCATCTCAGGACTTTAAAACTCAAATGGTCGGGGCTTGAGAAAAAAAGCCCCGACTGTTTTAATTAAATTTCTGATAAACTATACTTTCAACACAATGAACTACAATTCTCGATGACCGAATAAGATGAGCGATCTGGTATTAGACAATCTGAATATGGAGTTTCCATTGCCAGACGGTGGTGTTGTGCATGCGCTCAAGGATGTCTCATTTACTCTTAAAGAAGGGGAGTTGCTCTCCGTGCTTGGACCATCCGGGTGCGGCAAGACAACGTTGTTAAACATCGTCGCTGGATTTCTTCATCCTACTGGTGGTACCATCAAACTAGGTGGGAATATCATCGAAGGCCCCGGCGTTGATCGTGGCATGATTTTCCAGCAAGGAGCCTTGTTCGAATGGCTAACCGTAGCTGATAATGTGAATTTTGGACTTCGCATGAAGCAAGCCGATTCCAAAGATACCGCGCAAAAGGTTGAGGAGTGGCTAGACATCGTGGGGCTGCAGGGCTTTGGGGATACTCCTACCTATCAACTCTCAGGCGGAATGCAGCAACGAGTTGCTCTCGCGAGATGTTTGATCAACGACCCCGATGTGATTCTTATGGACGAACCTCTTGGTGCACTCGACGCATTAACGCGTGAGAAAATGCAATCACTTGTTTTGGAAATTTGGGAAGAAACAGGCAAGACAATTATGATCATTACTCATTCTGTTGAGGAAGCGATGCTTTTGGGCGAACGTTTGTTCGTTATGGCACCGAGACCGGGTAGATTGCATAAGGAATACCGACTACCCTTTTCACAGATGGGGTTGGCCGGTGACTTTCGAGACATTAAGAATGCTGCGGATTTCGTGCAGACCAAGGAGGAAATTCTCGAAATGATCTGGAACATGGAAGAAGAGATCATGGGTAAGGTGGAAGCCACTTAATTATTATGATTGTAGCTACTCTTTTCATCATTTTGGTTTTAGCCTTAATTGGCTCAATTGTGTACGGCCGAAGACTCATTCGGACGGAGAGGAGCGACGCCGTATTTGGTAATCCAATTCGCGCGCTAGGAGGATGGCATTGGGTTGTTTGCGGCGTTTCTAGTCTGTTAATAGTGTGGCTCAGCTTTTCGTGGGATGCTGGAAAAGCGTTCTTTCCGCAAGCCGCAAATGAACTCTGCCAAGTCGCGAAATTAAATCGTGCACTTAATCCGGTTCGTTCGGCATATCCACTTGATAATCGTTATCTGCTCGGAACTCAGTTACTGAATCGCGACTTCAAGCAAATTGATTTGTTAGAGGAGTCGCTGTCTGACATTAACTTCAGTGATTCGAATCGTCAACAAGTCTCTGAGCTCATTACCGATTTACGCAATATTTTAGCAGCGCAAGCTGATCCATCTTATCTTGCTCCCGATACGAAAGAAGCCTTCCTGAATGTGGCTGAACGGATTAATACACTCGCACGTGATTTGTTGAGGGCTGACTTCCCGGGTCCAATTGACTCGGCCTTATTGGCAGAAGTTCAGGACCAACCTGGTTGGGGGGAATCCCATACTGAAATTCCCGTTATTCCTGAAACTGAACGGGGACGCGCATTCAACGCCGCAGCTGCAATCATGGAAGAAATAGCTGCAGACTACGCCAAAATAAGAAACAACAGTCCACAACTGGTGTCAATGATCGACGACCTCAATGACAGAATTGAAAATTTTCAGATTGACGAAAGTGGTTCGGAAAACGTTGTAGAAAGTAGAAAAGATATATTAAAGCGGATCCAGAAGATTTCCAAGCGAGTAGATGATTTTAAAATCTTCCCTGTTGAAATAACGGAGGAAGTAGAAGTAGCGCTGATAAATCTTGATAAGGCCATGAAGGAAAAGCAGGGTTCTTTACGAATGATTGATACCTTTGCTTTACCAGGCGGAACAATTTTAGCAGGAAACAGGGCTTGTTCAGAGCAAGGTTCCGGCCGCTGGTTACCGAAACCTTCCGATACACTGGCGACTTTTATTACATTGGTGGATCCGGATCAAGGTTACAAGGGATTTCCATTATTTTGGTTCAAGATGAAACCCGTATCGGAGATGATCGGATTCATTATTCCGGATTGGATTACCGCACTGATACCCGGGGAGCATGCGCGCCACAACGACACAGCGAATATTGAAACCAATTTCAAGGATACGATTTACAAAATAGCGACAGGCAACTTTGACTCGTTTGCTTTACCGGTACCGACTGGCCACATTTGGGATTCAATCTTGAGAGTACTGACGGGTCTATTTTTAGGGATTTTACTCGGCGTACCTTTAGGCCTATTCATGGGACTGTCTAGATTCGCTAAAGGTTATTTTGATCCGATGATCGAGCTTTACAGACCGGTACCTCCATTAGCCTGGGCACCACTCATTCTAACGATTTTCGGAATTCAGGACGACGGAAAAATATTTCTACTTTTTATGGTAGCATTCGCCATCATGGTTATATCCGCTCGCACCGGAGCAACTGGAACACAGTTATCTAAAATTCATGCTGCTCACTCTCTCGGAGCATCAAATACTCAGATTATTCGACAGGTAATATTGCCGAACTCACTTCCAGAAATTTTGACAGGGATTCGAATTTCCATTGGTGTTTGCTGGGGTACGCTAGTGGCCGCGGAAATGTTGGCTGGTACCACTGGTATTGGCTTCGTCGAAAATGTCGCGAGGAAACAATCCGATTACGAAATCATCTGGATGACAATTATCGTAATGGGAACACTGGGCTTGATATTCGATTTGATCATGCGCTGGGTAATCGACAAAACCATTCCATGGCGAGGAAAAGGCTAGCTCCTCCCGAACCAATCTAATTTACTGATCGATTCGAAGGGCTTTGCATCGGTCATGCGTAATCTCAGTCGCTTCATCGTTAAACCGCTAAATCGTGGTGATACGTTATTACTTACGCGACGAATCGATTCTTGTCAGTTGATCAGTTGATAATACTGAGATTTGTCTGACAAATATTTTCACATTCAACCCTAACCCGCTTTACGCTCTAACCAAACCAACTATGCGATAGCTTGGGGCGATACACACAGATCGACATTGGCATCAATGGTTCGATTGCAAAACTCGTCTCTAGCATTCATGCCGTCTGTACACGAAAGCACTTACTGGCTGTCAGTAGCTGAAACAAACAGACCTCAAGTGACAAGTTTCTGAGGATGATTCGTACCAAAACGTATTGCAGTTTTTTACTTTCCAATCAAAATTTAATCAGTCAATTCTAGTATGATGTAAATTAACAATTTGTCAAATTTGGAAGACAAGTCAAACAGATGATTTCAAATATTTTTTCTCTGGTTTTTTTATGACCAAACGAATTCGATAGCTAAAATTCTTGCCTTTTCGAAGTCGAGCCTGTGACTGTGCTCCAAATTAACATCAACAAGAAAGGAGACTGGAATGTCAAAAATTATGATGGTCGGCGTTGACGGTAGCGAGCAAGGTGGACGCGCCGCATCGTTTGCTGCCAATGTAGCGAGTGCTAAGGGTGCGAAATTACTCGTTGTTTATGTGATTGAATGGTCACCGTATACCTTCAATACTCCAGAAGAGAACGAAAAGCGACATCAGCGACGCGAGGAAGAAATAGCTACTGCAAAATCTACAGTAACTGTTCCACTAATCGAAAGCTTGTCTGAAGACGGTAGTTGCGAAGTAGAGGGGCTTGTGTTGCACGGGCATCCAGCGAGAGCTCTGAATAGAGTAGCTCAAGATCGAGGGGCCTCCCAAATATTTATCGGGCGTACAGGTCATTCTGGCATGTCAAAGCTCCTGTTTGGAAGTATCGCAAGCAACTTAGTGCAAACTTCGCAGATACCTATTACGGTCGTACCTTAACTAAAGAAGAAGAAACCAAACGAAGAGAGAGGAAAGCAAAATGAAATCTCGCATTAAAAAGTGCTTAATTGCAATTATTTACTTTGTTGGTGTATTTGCATTTGCAACAGTACCAGCACAAGCACAAACGGACACAGCGACCGGGGAACGACAATTTTCCGCCGCACAAGAATGGGTAAAGGGAATTGAAGTTCCCGGGCTCGGCTATCGTTCTTGGGTTACCGGCATTCAACCACCGGAAGCACAAGCAGAAGCGGAAGAAGAAGGCGGCATTGACGCAATAGTTGACAAGATTATGTCGCCCATTAATGCCGTACTATACAACGCCGTCTTTTTCTCGATACCGTTTTTTGGTACAGACTTAAAGCTAGTTGTTGCATGGCTGGTTATCGGGGCCGTGTTCTGTACAATTTATTTCGGGTTTGTCAATTTCCGGGGATTCGCACAAGCATTACGGCTCGTTCGCGGTGATTATTCAGACCCAAATGATCATGGTGAAGTTTCACATTTCCAAGCCCTAGCGACAGCACTTTCAGGGACTGTCGGTGTTGGTAACATTGGTGCAGTGCCAGTACTAATAGTTCTAGGTGGACCTGGAGCCGTATTTTGGATGATCATGGCAGGCCTATTGGGTATGTCAAGCAAATTCTGCGAATGTACATTAGGTGTCAAATATCGAAATGAAAACCCAGACGGATCAGTGTCTGGTGGTCCCATGTATTCCTTGAAGAAGGGCCTAGCAGAACTCGGTAAACCTACACTGGGTAAAATTCTTGCTGTCTTCTTTGCTATCACATTGGTTTTCGGTTGCTTAGGTGCCGGAAACATGTTTCAAGCAAATCAGGCTTATGTGCAATTCGTCTTTATAACGGGTGGTGAAGACAGCTTTCTACAAGGTAAAGGTTGGTTATTCGGTTTAGTTTTCGCCGCCATCGTTGGTGTGGTTATAGTTGGTGGTATCAAAAGTATTGCCAAGGTTACCGAGAAAGTGGTTCCTGTGATGGCGATCCTTTACCTAATCGGTGCACTAATCGTATTGATATGGAATGCAGAAAAAATCCCACATGCTGTTGGTTTAATTTTCTCCCAGGCCTTCAGCCCTGAAGGATTTGCTGGTGGTTTTGTCGGAGTTTTAATTTTAGGATTCCAGCGCGCAGCGTTTTCGAATGAAGCAGGAATCGGCTCAGCGGCAATTGCCCACGCGGCTGTAAAGACGAAAGAACCGGTAACCGAAGGTCTCGTTTCATTACTTGAACCATTTGTCGATACTGTCGTGATTTGTACGATTACAGCACTTGTGATTCTCACAACAGTTTACGGAGATCCATCTGTTTCACATCTATCAGGTGTTGGATTGACTTCAGAAGCGATGTTGAGAACTGTATCTTGGTTCCCAACACCACTCGCTATAGCAGTCGTGTTATTTGCATTCTCCACCATGATTTCATGGTCATACTACGGTCTGAAAGGATGGACCTACTGTTTTGGAGAATCGGCCAAATCAGACATTACTTTTAAAGTCATCTTTTGTCTTTTTGTGATCATCGGATGTTCAATTCCATTGACTTCTGTTCTTGATTTTTCTGACGCCATGATATTTGCGATGGCAATTCCAAATATTATTGGAATGTATCTGCTAGCGCCGATTGTCAAGAAAGAAATGCACTCTTACTTCGCTCGAGTTAAGAGTGGTGAGATTGTGAATTATCGAAAGTTGAATAAATCGCAATAAACAATTTAACTCAAGTTCACTCCCGGCTCATACGTCGGGAGTGAATATTTGATTGCTAGCCAACTAAATCTTGAGAAGTTGATTACGTAGTCAAGCTCTCAATTGGCATTGAATGCAATACATACCCTGCTAGTTCTTGAGCTGGGAAGGAGCTGATGGTGTGGTATTCTTTGCGTTTTAAGAAAACAAAGTTATACGAAAGGTGTAGCTTTGTACGGGGTTGCTCTAGCTTGATGTTTTTGAGATTTTCGAGTGAATATACTGAGCAGTCATCAAATCAAGGTGTCCACCACCGCCATTCTTGAATAATGTGATGTCTTGTTCGGTATTACGCCCTCTCACATGTCCTGAGCAAAGTTCATAGAGATCGGCCAAAATATTCGATTCGTCGATAGTACCTTCTTGAAGAGGGATATCAAGTTCACCGATCTCACCGATTGTTGTCTTACGCGAATCTACAAATATTCTCGATTTAAGAAGAGCCGCATCATTTGCTTCCCGCATATCGATTCGATAGGCTCCGATTAAGTCAATATGAGTACCTTGTGAAATCCAGTCACCATCAATAATTGGATCGATGGTCATCGTAGCAGAACTTATCAATTGTGCATTTCTAATGGTTGCTTCAAGGTCATCGCTAACTTCGATTTCTACATCTTCCAAACTCAAATTCGCAGCCAATTTTTCTGCCCTTTCAAAGGTTCGATTCCAAATACAAACTTGATTTATTGATGGATGAATCTCACAGTGAGCTCGGATCAAGTGCGGTGCCATTGCGCCAGCGCCGACCATGGCCATTCGGGATATGTTTTGATTTGCGAGATACTTTGAGCCCAACGCTGAATCTGCTGCGGTTTTGTAATATGTCATCGCCGTACCATCAATAACTGCGGTTGGTTCGCCGCTTTGCCCATCAAAATGCACGTAGACTGCATGAATTGCAGGTCGGTTATTGGTTCGTGTGTTGTCTGGAAAAATTGTGACCGCTTTTAGTCCAAGTGTGATTTCGTGGCTCCAAGCTGCTCGAATAAGAATGTGATTGTCGGAATTTGGTCGTTCTCGGTAGTTAGACATCATCATATCCTTCAAATCGGCTGGCGCATCTCGATGAAATTCTTCGAGTGATTGAACCAGTTCAGGATATGAACAAACTTGGTGAACTTCGTCTGCAGAAATGAATCGCATTTTGCTCTAGACACTTGCGCCGAGAAAGTGCATGCGAAATGAATCAGAAATCTGAAAATTAATCATCGACTTTAGGTACGATGTGTCTTCCAATCAGTACCTGAATAAACAATTTTTAGATAATTTTCGTTTGACTTTCTATGAAATTCGACAGCTTCAGGATCAAAATCCATTTTCGGAACAGGCTCATGTTCAAAGTGCTTGTACTCGTCAATACCGCGAATGAGAGTTGCACTATCCCAATCAGATTTTAGTTGCTGCGAAACGGGTGAAAGGTAACGCACTGCAATGCCGATTCGACGATCATTGCTGCAATTCGGATGCGATGCATGAGCGATTCGGTAATTGAAAAATACTGCTTCACCGGTGTTGGCTTCAATATTCACCGCTTGATTTTCATCTACGTCAAAAATTGTTTGACCACGTGTAAGCATATTGTGTTCATGAAAAGTGTCGACGTGTTCAAGCCCATCGCATTTATGGCTTCCGGGTAGCATTCGCATACATCCACTTTCAACATTTGCTGGCGACAGAGCGATCCAAGCAGTGAGAAGCTGGTTTCCACTAACTCCCCAATACTGACTGTCTTGATGCCAGGAAACAAATTTGTTATCGTCAGGTTCCTTTAGCCACATATCGGTTCCCCAAACCATAAGATTCGGACCCAACAAATCTTCTACTCGGTCAACAATTGCAGGTTCTCGGATTAGGTCCGATATCCATTTGTACAATAAATGGCACTTCAGTCTTCGCCCACCCTTGAGTTCCCCAACTACAGCTTCTATGGCTTCCAGACGGTGACGAAATCGGTTCGCTTCGTTTTCGGACATAATCCGTACGGCAGGCGTAAATCCATCATCATAGTATTGTTGAATTGCTTCTTTAGATAGTGTAGTTGCCATAAAATTACTTCAGTGTAGTAGTTAATTCACTCAATTTTGCTTAGCAATTGTCTGAATTTCAACTCTATTATAAGTACGTCTAAAATTTTTGTACTTTGAATTAAAAACCAAAATTCTATCAATTCACTTCGGGAAATTTATAATCGGAAATTATTTTTTCAAATTATCCCAATTGAGTTTTGATCATTCGCCTAAAACTGTGCACGTTTGGTAATTTGGTAATCGTCTTCGAATAACTTGTAGCTTTTGTTTAATTAGCGATCATGGCAATACACTTTTCTGAAAGAGAATTGCAAATGAGAAGGGAGGCATTCTCATCCCGTTTGAGAAGTCAAAACTTGTACGGCGCCTTGGTTTTCCGACAAGAAAGTATGTACTATCTAACGGGCTATGACACTTTTGGTTATTGTTTTTTTCAATGTCTTTATGTCGGAAGTGACGGCCAATTTGCATTGCTAACGCGATTGCCCGATCTGAGGCAAGCGCAAATTACATCAGTCATCAAGGACATCCGGGTATGGACGGATCAGGCCGGGCATGAGCCAGCAGACCATTTGACTGAAATGTTGAGCGACTTCGGTTGTAAGGCAGAGCGACTTGGAATTGAACTACATGCATATGGATTGACTGCCCAACTTTGGACTCAGCTTGAGCCCAAACTTTCCAAGTTTTGCGATTTGGAGGATATTTCTCATTTTGTGAATGAGCAGCGTGTCTTGAAATCACCCGCGGAGCTAGAATATGTTGAACGCGCGGCAATATTGGCAGACGATGCGCTTGACCAGGCGATTGAACTAGCTGCCCCGGGTGTTGATGAAGGTGAAATCTTAGCCGCGATGCACAGTGCAATCTATCGAGGTGGTGGAGATGACCCAGGAAATGAATTTATTGTCGGATCCGGTGAAAACGCACTGTTGTGTCGTTACCATACAGGTAGACGATGTCTATCTGAGCAAGATCAGCTGACATTGGAATTTGCTGGAGTCTATCGACACTATCATGCTTGTCTGATGCGTACCTTCATCGTCGGTACACCAGATCCACAGCAGTTGGCAATGCACCAAGCTTGTGTTGAAGCGATGCAAGCTTGCCAAGAAACCTTGAAGCCAGGCACACAAGTTGGCTCAATTTTTGATGCCCATGCCGAGGTCGTGGATGCTCACGGCTTTAAAGACATGAGAATGAATGCCTGTGGATACAGCCTAGGAACGACGTATGCCCCAACCTGGATGGATTGGCCTATGTTCTATACAGGCAATCCCGTTATTGTTAGAGCGAACATGATATATTTTCTTCATATTATCCTTTTTGATTCCGAGAATTTAACTGCAATGACGTTGGGTGAGACGGTGCGGGTTACAGAAAATGGAGTGGACCGACTAAGTCAACATCGATCAGATCTCATTGTTGTTTAAATTGCTGAATTAGTTAATTATTGTAGAGACAGATTTATGGCACGAGCGAAACGTTTAGGTGGGAGAGCAGCGCGCAAAGCATTGCGAGCAGCGCCGTTAAAAGAAGAAGACAAAGCTGTACATCCTGGCATGTCTGGTGGCCGTTTTGAGCCACTAAACCCTCTACAAGTTCAACGGATTAATGAAGCTGTCATGGATTCGCTAGAGAATATTGGTCTTTCACAGGCGATTCCATCCTGTATTGAACTTGTTACTCAAGCAGGAGGAACATATACAAGCGAAGGCCGATTGACTTTTCCGCGATCACTTGTTGAAGACACAATTGCAAATGCCTGTCGAGATTTAGTGCTCCACGGACAGGATCCAAAACATGACATGGAACTCAGTGGTAATCGAATTTATTTCGGAACAGCGGGTGCAGCTGTTCACGTCGTGGATGTTGATACCCGTGAATATCGAGAATCAACACTAAAGGATCTGTACGACATCGCGAGAATAGTAGACGTGATGGAACACATTCATTTCTTTCAGCGTCCAATTGTATGTAGGGACATGGAAATTCCCTTTGAATTAGATCTCAATACCTGTTATGCCTGCGTTGCAGGTACATCTAAACACATTGGTTCTAGTTGGGTGCTTCCCGAGCACCTCGACAAAACAATGGATATGCTTCATTTGGTTGCTGGTGGTGAAAAAGCCTGGAGAAAACGTCCATTTGTTAGCTGCTCTAGTTGCTTTGTCGTGCCTCCAATGCGTTTTGCAGAAGATGCTTGTGAAGTACTCGAGACTACTGTTCGCGCCGGGATGCCAATTTTACTTTTGGCTGCAGGGCAAGCAGGCGCAACGAGTCCGGCTTCGCTAGCTGGCTCAGTAGTGCAGGAAGTCGCAGAGACATTGGCTGGGCTTGTCTACGTAAATTTAATCCAAGCTAAGCATCCTGCAATTTTGGGCATTTGGCCATTCGTATCTGACCTTAGAACAGGAGCAATGAGTGGAGGTAGTGGAGAACAAGCAATATTGATGGCTGCTTGTGGGCAAATGGGTCGATATTATGATTTACCGACAGGAATCGCTGCTGGAATGGCCGATTCAAAGTTGCCAGATGCTCAATCAGGCTTCGAAAAGGGTTACACAACTTCATTGGCAGGTCATAGTGGTGCAAATTTAGTTTACGAATCCGCTGGAATGCAAGCAAGCTTACTTGGAGTGAGTTTAGAGGGTTTTATTATTGACAATGATATGTTGGGAGCTGTCAATAGAAGTGTACGGGGAATTGAAGTCAATGAAGATACGGTGTCGCTTGAAGTGATGCGAGATGTTTGTATCGGAGGCCCCAAGCATTATCTTGGTCACGACCAAACAATGAATCTAATGCAAAAAGATTATGTGTATCCTGAGGTAGGTGATCGAACTAGCCCCAAAGAATGGGCAGAACAGGGTTCAACCGATGTGATCCAAAAAGCCCAATTGAAACTTCATGACATTTTGATGACTCATCATCCGCGTTACATAGACGATGCGACTGATATGATTTTGCGTGAACAGTTACCTATTCGACTGCCACGTGATCAGATGATGGGGCGATTTTAATTATCGACTACAAATAATCTTTGACAGAAATTTAAGTTCTTTTATGAGGAAACAATGAATCTGGAAGTTGTCATTACTTGTGCAGTCACTGGTGCGGGCGAGACTCAGCACAGGCATCCGGATATCCCAATTACACCAAAACAAATTGCGGATGCATGTATCGAAGCAGCAAATGCCGGTGCAGCGATTACTCACATCCATGTTCGTGATGAAGTTACTGGATCCGGAAATCGCGATCATGATTCGTTTATCGAGGTAGTCGATCGAGTTCGAAGTTCCGGAGTTGATGTAGTCATTAATTTGACGACAGGAATGGGTGGGGATTACGTTGTGGGTGAAGAAGTTCCAACGGATCCAGGACCGGGTACAGATTTTGTGATGCCTACCGAACGAGTTTCACACATTGACAAAATTTTGCCAGAGATTTGCTCTCTAGACTGTGGAACGATGAACTTCGGTGAAGGTAATCTGTTGATGATCAATACTCCAGCTCATTTGAGAGTTGCGGCAGAACATATCAAAAATCTCGATGTAAAACCAGAACTCGAAGTGTTCGATACGGGGCATGTTTGGATGGCGAATAAAATGGTAGAAGAAGGTTTGATCGAATCTCCACCGCTCTATCAGATTTGCTTGGGAATTCCATATGGAGCACCTGCTACTACTGCAGCCATGAAAAACATGCGAGATATGCTTCCAGAAGGCGCGAACTGGACAGCATTCGGAATCAGTCGCTATCAAATGCCGATGGTTGCTCAAGCAGTTCTGCTTGGTGGTCATGTTCGAGTCGGACTGGAAGACAATTTGTATCTTGAGCGTGGCAAATTTGCAAGCAATGGACAACTTGTCGAAAAAGCGGTAAAAATAGTAGAAATGCTAGGCGCGAAAGTCGTTGGACCTGAAGTAGCACGAGAAAAATTTAAATTAAACAAACAAAGATAAGTATTAATTCCTAATATTTGTAGGTAAACTTCAAGCGAATCAGCTTAGACTTTTTCGGTAGCAGTAAAGCTCTGAGAAAATATGTTCAGCGTATATATCCGTCAGACTGAACAAACCATTAATGTAGAAGTCGGTTCTACCATTTTAGAGACTGCGCTAGCGGCCGGAATTGATTATCCTCATGGCTGTCGAGCAGGTAACTGTGGCGGTTGTAAGTCGCATCTTCATTCAGGGGAAGTTGAGCTTTCCCCATATTCTGAATTTGCTTTATCTCCCTTTGAGTATTCTGACGGACTGATTCTGGCTTGCCGCGCAGTTCCTTGGTCGAACTGTGAAGTATCATGGTGTGAGTTGGATGACACTGCAATTCATCCAATACTCACTCTAACTGGAACTATTTCATCTATAGAAAAGCTGACGCCTGATATCGTTGGCATCAAAGTTAAAATCCAAGAGGAGCAACCTTTCCAGTTTTCGCCTGGTCAATTCGTTTACTTAAAGTTTCTTGGACATCCACGTCGAGAATATTCGATCGCTAGCTTTCATAAAAACGAGCTAGAGTTCTATATACGTAAAATTGAAGGTGGATTAGTCAGCAATTACGTCTGGAAATCTTTAAACCTTGGTGAATCGCTGGAAATAGAAGGTCCACATGGAAATATGTTCTTTCGGCAACAGCACAAGGGTGAGATCATTGCAATTGCTGGCGGCTCAGGACTCTCCGCGATCCAACCCATCGTTTTTGAAGCACTCAAAAGTCAATCAAATCAACCCATTCACTTGTTTCACGGAGTGCGAGATGAGCCAGATATCTATTGTTCAGAACTCTTTGAGAAGTTGAAATCAAGGTATACAAATTTTCACTACACACCTATTTTGTCTGCAGCAAAGAATCTTCAAACTGGATTGAGAACAGGAATGCTGGCCGAAGCCTTGGCAGCCGATTTTAGACATGATCAAGGCTATAAAGCCTACTTAGCAGGCCCGCCACCAATGGTAGAAACTTGTACTAAAGTCTTGTCGGAAATTGGACTTAACTCAATGAACATACACTCAGATCCTTTTTTCACCGAAGCCGATCGGAGTCACAAAAATGTCGGTTGATACAGTGGAGCTAACGGGACGAGTAGCACTAATTACAGGTGGAGCCCGTGGAATTGGATTTGCAATTGCAAATGACATGATCCAACGAGGAGCGAATGTTGTTATTGTCGACAATGGGGGAAGTATAGACGGCAAATCTTTTGATGAATCTGTGTTAGAAAAGGCACTTGATCGTCTTGGCAAAGCTGCTGAAGGATGTTTTGTTGATATCGGAAATTTCGCCTCAGCGCAAAGGGTTGTTCGTAGTGCACTGGACAAATGGGGTCGACTCGATATCGTAATAAACAATGCAGCCATACTTCGAGATCACTTTATTTTTAAAGCAAATCCTTCAGATTTTGACGAAGTGATCCGCGTCAATCTTGCTGGTGCTTACTACACCTTGGCCGCAGCATCACCTGTTTTGAAAGAGCAATCAAAACAAGCACCTGCTGGAACTCCCTATCTAGCAGGAAGGGTTATCAATATAGTTTCTACTGCTGGATTTTACGGAAATTACGGGCAGTCCGCTTACGCTAGTGCAAAAAGTGGTTTAATGGGTTTAACAAGAGTAGCTGCCTTAGATTTAGCACGGACTAAGGTCACGGTCAACGCTATTGCTCCATTTGCACGTTCACGTGTCACGGAAATTATTGTTCCAGCAAATGAAGAACAGAAAAAATATAAAGATCGTGCTCTTAAAATTGATCCAAAATATGTCGCCACCGTTGCTTCGTGGTTGAGCTCCGATTTAGCGAGATCGATATCAGGACAACTTTTCGGGGTTCGAGGAAGGCAAGTTTTTTTATTTTCCCTACCGCGCCCAGTGACTACGATAAGAATCAAGAAAGACAGCTGGAACATATCAACTCTCGACCAGCTGTCCAAAGAGGAATTTTCATCACATTACTCAGAATTGACTACAGATTTAGAATTTTTCAACACGGAACCTTTGACTTAAGTGAACGAATGTTGTGATGAGTATTGAACCAGGCACGGAAGTTACTACCTTCGAGCAGTTTCGGGCTGCGCCTGAAGAGTTTCGAATAGCGGTAGAAAAAATTGTTATCAGTCATGCTGTGAACGAACTCCACGGCGCGCGAGTATTCGATGAGCCGGCAGTTGCATTGGCACCGACACCTTATGCGAAGTGGTTAACTTGCCGCGTAGCGATGGAAGAATATGGCCATCATGTTCGCTTTAGTGATTTAGGTCAACAAATGGGGATCGAGACAAAGCGCATGACCCCGGAATTCAAACGCCCGTTGTCAATTTTCGAGTTTGATTTGAGCACTTGGACTGAATTTTGTGTAATCAAAATTTTGGCAGATATGGCTGAAGTAATTCAAGTGGAGGACCTCATTCGTTGTAGTTTCATACCTCTAAGAAAACTCGCTAGAATGACGATGCCGGAAGAAAAGTTTCATGTTCAATTTGGTTTAGACTTTACCAAAGAATTACTCGAAACTGACAGTGGTAAGCGTGAAGTTCAAGCTGTCGTGAATCACTATTACCCAATGATGCATAAATTTTTTGGTCGTCCGAATTCTGAAAATAACCGAATTTATCGGAAGTGGGGGATAAAACAAAGAACCAATGAAGCGATGGCGGCAGATTACGCAAAAAGAATCGATGCTGTTATTACCAGTCGATTCAAGCTTGAACTACCCGCGATTTCCTAGCTTGAGTTAATACTATGTCAATTCAAGTACCCGATACACCGGAATTACAAGAATTTTATTCTCGCTTACCGCAGAAAGGACTGGCTCCGCTGTGGACAGTACTCTCCAGTTTGATCACACCGACTCCTGATACTAGGTGCCAGCCAGCCATTTGGAAATATAAAGAAGTTCGACCCTTGGTGATGGAATCCGGGGATCTAATTACTGCGAAGCAGGCAGAACGCCGCGTTTTGATTTTGGAAAATCCAGGTATGCTTGGAGAGTCTAGAATCACGGAAACACTGTACGCCGGTCTACAGTTGATTTTGCCAGGAGAAATCGCTCCAGCCCATCGTCATACCCAATCAGCTCTTCGGTTCATTGTGGAAGGTAGCGGCGCGTTCACCGCTGTTGATGGTGAAAAAACAATCATGGAGGAAGGAGATTTTGTGATTACTCCTTCATGGGCATGGCATGATCATGGGAACGAAAGCAATCGACCGATGATCTGGTTGGACGGGTTAGATATTCCTCTTGTTACTATGTTGGATGCTTCGTTTTTCGAGAAATATCCGCATGAAGTTTTTCCTCAAAACAAACCTGTTGGCGATGCAATGGCAAGATATGGTTCGGGATTACTACCTGTTGGCTATGAAAGCGTGACTCATACCTCGCCTGTTTTCAATTACCCCTATGAGCGAACTCGAGAAGCCTTGGATAGAATGCAAAATACGCAGCAGTGGGATGAATGCCATGGGCTGAAATCTAGATATGTAAACCCCGTTACCGGCGATTACGCGATGCCGACAATGGCGACAAACATGCAGTTGTTGCCAAAAGGGTTTGAAACCGTAGAATATCGTTCTACAGATTCTACGATTTTTTCCGTCGTTGAAGGTGCTGGTCGTTCCCAAATAGGTGATCGCGTTTTTCAATGGAAGAAGCGTGATACCTTTGTTGTTCCGAGTTGGAAACCAACGCGTCACTTCGCCAATGACGAATGTATTTTATTTAGCTTTTCGGACCGACCTGTTCAAGAAAAATTAGGTTTGTGGAGAGAATTTCGAGGTACACTTCATTCGTAGTCAGCTACTCTCAGAACAGCCAAGCGACTTGCGAGCTGAAATTCTTGGTTGCGTTCAATCCATTGATTGGTTTTCTAGAATTGGTCAACCCAAAACAGATTCTGATTCTTCTTACGTATTGAAATTTCTTCATAGTCTTGGCGTTACTACGAGTGAGATTCAATATGTTGCGACAGTTCAAGAAGCAGAAGACTGCATCAAGAACCAATTTGATCCTAGGTGGGATTCACTTGAAAACGAATATCGTCAGAGCTTACTAGATTGCGTTAATTCATACGGCTTGACTGAGCACGTAGAAAAAATTCTGAAATACATTCTTGATCGTACAACAGATCGAATTATGAATTGTGCTGACGAGCGATTTGGAGATTATGACCAATATCTACCGAAAGTAGGTGCAGGTAGTGCGCTTGAGGTCTGTTATCAATTTGCGCTAGAGAAAGTAGTAGCGCGTGAAAATAGAAACACATTTACAAAAAAATTTGAAATCTATAAGATAGGCAGATGGCCGCTTTGTCTCTCGGGACCTAAGTTTGTCATCTTTTGAAAATGTGTAAAAATTAGTGGTGCTAAACTACCGACAAGCGTAAAAATTATCAGGAAATACAGGCGTAAAGTTGAGTGACATCAGAGATTTGATGCTAGTAAATTCTGATACTCCATTTCCAATCGAATGTAGAGTGGAGTGGGTGGTAAAGTTTAGAATTTGGTTGATTAGCGTAAATATGCCACGAAGATCTAAATTGAAAATTCACTTGTGTCGTAGTGTGACGACATATATGTTTGGGTTCGGGAGTCGAAACGAGATCCTGTGGATTGTGCCGTGTCTCGTGAGGCGTCGGTAGATCTTGTGCGTTTGTACCGCATGAACAAACGTCTCAAGGAGTTCAATGAAATCTTGGGAAAGTCCACGGTCTGGTTTGCCTAGGAACATGGACAGCGGCTTTGAGAAGAACCGTGTAACGATTCATGTTGGCACAGTGGGCTATTGTGGAAGAAGCTGTATAAGAAATCATGGCCCTAAAATTCAAAAATCCACGAGAAGCTTCCTAGTTCAAGATAACTAATTTTGAACCTAAAATTTGAACAATGAAACGAGGACTATAAGTTGTAATCATGACCGCTCAACAAGGAATACTTAACGAAGCAGCACCCTATCATATTCATGTCGAATATTCAGTACACTCATTGGACCAGGTTGAACATCTTCGTCGATTGATTCAGTATGAGTTAAAGTCCGATGAAATTCGTTCTCGCCATGTACTATTCGGGTTTGGACAAAAAATCTGGAACACACTTTCCTCAACAGCTGTTCCGAAAACCTATCGACCGTTTGAACCAATTTCTGGTCATCATCTTGTTGTTCCCTCGACACAGAGTGATTTTTGGCTGTGGTTTCATGGAGATTCTCACGCCTGGAATTTGGATGCAGCATGCAACATGGATCGAATATTGCAAGAAATCGGATTCAGGCGAAATTTTGAAGTAATGGGATTTTCTCGATTTGAAAACCGAGATTACACGGGATTCATCGATGGCACAGAAAACCCCGTTGACGAAGCTGCTGAAGATGCAGCTTTGATTCCAAATGGCAATGGTGCTAGTTTCGGCTTTACCCAACATTGGATTCATGACCTGAATGCATTCAACCAATTGAGTCTTGCGGAACAAGAACAAGTAATCGGTAGAACGAAAGGCGATAGCGTTGAACTAGATGACGATGTTATGCCTCAGAATTCTCATGTAAGTCGTACAGATGTTGCGATAGATGGTATCACACAAAAAATTGTACGCAGAAGTGTCCCACATGGCAATCTTGAAAAGAGAGGACTTCACTTTGTCGCTTTTGCTTGTGATCTGAATCGCATTCAAGTCCAATTGGAGAGAATGTATGGGGCAGGCGATGATAATTTACATGATCGGCTAACCGAGTATTCAACTCCAGTCACCGGAAGTTACTGGTATGTCCCAAGTGTCAACCAACTAAGCGAACTTAGAAGCCAAAAGGACATCTGAGTTGAATTCAAGGAGTTTGAAGAATTCTTAATCTCTTGGATCCGGAACGAGTGTATTCATACTTTCTGCTAATTCCGGAAGTTGATTTGCAAGTTCAATTACCTGCTCAACCGTGCAAGCAATTTCGTATGTTGATAATACCGAAATAAACTACCGAAACCCGAGTGTTGTATAGCCGCTGAGTACTAATTTAGTTCAACTGAATTCTAACGAAGCTAGATGAATATCGTATCACAGATATTTGGTGCAAATCGCCTATCTCAGCCCGCCTCTACCATTGCTCTAAAGTGGAGAACTGGGACTTGGACTTATGCTCAGTTACGCAATGCAATCCAACAGGCTAGTGTTACCTTAAGTCGCCTCGAAATAAAACCAAGTCAACGTGTCGTTCTACAGTGTTCCGACACCCCTAATTTTGTGGCATTCTACTTTGCGGTCCTTAACATCGGTGCGGTGGCGATAGCTGTTTCTACTCGGCTAAATTCAAGTGATTTGGAATTCGTGATTAAAGACTCGAACGCAGTCTGCCTCGTATTCGATTCAAATTCTGCGGCATTGTGCAAGCAGGTCATCGAGCGAAACAAAGCTGGTCTGATCGGGGTACACCTAGATGACTTTCAATTTGACCAAGAGCTGAATCAAGAACTTGAAACAATCGGTAGGAGCGCGCAACATGAAGCATTGTGGGTGTACTCTTCAGGTTCAACGAGTAAACCCAAAGGGATAGTGCATACTCACAAAGATTTTTCTAACTGTTGTGATTTTCATTTGAACAACCTGAACCTAAAGCTTGGCGATACGATTTTCTGTACCTCAAAACTGTCATTTGCATATGCTCTCGCAAACGCTTTGCTGGTGCCTCTGAAGTCGGGTGTCACTGTTTACTTACATCCCAACTGGGTAACCTTAGAATCAGTTCAGAACATACTGCAACAGGAAAATCTGAAAGTCCTGTTCTCGGTTCCTAGCATATATCGTGGAATACTCGATCGATTGAATCGTTCAGTTGAGTTTAATTTCTCTAAAATCAAGTATTTCGTATCCGCTGGTGAGCATCTACCTTCGGCTATACAAAAGGAGTGGAAACAACGAACGAATAGAACCGTGATTAACGTTTACGGTTGTTCTGAAACCTTGTTTTTAGCGTTTGCAGGAAATCACTCGGACACCCCAGAAAATTCAGTCGGTAGACCACTTTCCGGTGTTATTCCAAGATTAGTAAATGGCTCTGAAGTTCTGTCCGAAGATTCTGAAGAAAAAGCTGTTTTGCACCTACAGCATCCTAATTTGTTCACATATTATGCGAATCGGGAAGTAGATACGAAAGAACGATTGGTCAATAAAAACTTTATTACCGGTGATTTGTATCGAAAAGATGCACAAGGTTATTGGTATCACATGGGTAGAGAAGATGAATTGATCAAGGTAGCGGGTCAATGGGTATACCTTCGAGACATTGAAAAATCTGGTCTAAAGAGCGGTGTTGCGTTTGACGTTGCAGTCGTTAGTACAAATGATGACTCTGGTATGGTACGTCCAGCACTATTCTTTATTCCGACATCAGGATTCAAAGCAGAAGATGCTTTACTCGACATGACGGAGCACATCAGGCAGACAGTGCCGCGGCTGAAAAGGCCAAGTTGGATTCGCGTTCTAGAGGATTTTCCAAGAACACACAACGGCAAAATTAGTAGGCACGAATTACAAAGTATGGTTAAAGGGTCAGCGCGTGATTGAGTACAAATGGCAGCATACCGTGGAATGGGGTGAATGTGATCCAGCAAAGATTGTGTTTTATCCCAATATCTACCGTTGGTTTGATAAAGGAAGCCAGAACATGATGAAGTTTCATGGATTTGGACAAGAAGAAATGATCGAACGGCACGGTATCGTGGGTTTTCCGCTTATTGAAACCCATGCTCGCTTTGTTCGACCAATGAAGTGGGGTGATGAGTTGGTCATCATTAGTCGCGTTGAAGCACACTCTCGTAAGACATTTAAAGTAGCACACAATATTTTTAATTCAGACGAAAAAAGTGTGACTGGATATGAGATTAGATTTTGGGGAGTAAAAGATCAGCAGCTGGATGGGAAACTTCGAGCATGGGAGATGCCCAAAGACTTTGTTGAGATGTTGTCGTGATTCTCGTAAATGTTTGAACGTGATTTATTTTTTGATTGGTTGGTAGATTAAATTGATGGAACTACATGGTTATTTTCGAAGCTCCGCAGCATACCGAGTTCGCATTGCTTTAAATTTGAAGAGCCTTGAGTACGAGAGTAAGAGTGTTCACTTATTAAAGGGCGAACAGCGAAGCGAAAGTTTTCAGGCCTTAAATCCGCAGCAGCTTGTTCCAGTATTGAAAGATGAAGGACAAATTCTGACGCAGTCCTTAGCCATTATTGAGTATCTTGAAGAAAAATACCCAAATCCACGATTGTTTCCAAAGTCCGTGGGTGACCGAGCGTTTGTTCGTTCGATTGCACTATCGATCGCTTGTGATATACACCCACTGAACAATTTACGAGTGCTAAAATATCTTACAACTGATCTGAATCTTGATAATTCTCTCCGTTTGCAGTGGTATTGTCATTGGATCAAGACAGAATTCAGTGCTCTAGAGTCTAGACTTTCTAGGAGCGGAAAATACGGAAAATATTTTTTCGGCGATTCGCCAACAATAGCGGATGTATGTTTGGTCCCTCAGATGGCAAATGCCCGAAGATTTGATTGCCCGCTAGGAGATTATCCGATTCTGGTTGAAATTGATAAGAATTGTAAAGAACTAGAAGCATTTCAGAAAGCATCGCCTGAAAATCAGCCGGATGCTGAGTAGATTAAATCTGATAAGGAGTGAAGTCCGATGGGATGGCAGCGAAAGATACTAAGAGTTAACCTAACTGATGGAACACACCAAATTGAGCCTCTAAATATGGAGTGGGCTCAACAGTATCTTGGGGAGCGAGGATTAGGAACCAAATATCTGTACGAAAACATGGATCCATCTGTTGATGCGCTTGATCCAGGAAATGTACTGATTTTCGCCACAGGCCCTCTGACCGGAACAATGGCTTCTACTTCTGGTAGATATGCAGTGGTTACCAAGGGTGCGTTGACTGATGCCATTGCTTGCTCAAATTCAGGCGGAAAATTTGGCGCAGAACTAAAGTTTGCTGGTTACGACTTGCTGTTACTTGAAGGTCGATCCCCTGCACCAAGCTACTTAAAAATTTATGACGACAAGGTTGAAATTCTTGCTGCTGATCCGATTTGGGGTAAATCGGTTTGGGATACCGAGACTTGGCTAAAGTCCCATCATCAAGATCCCTTGATGAGGGTTGCATCTATCGGTGTCGCTGGTGAGAAAGAAGTACGTTACGCTTGTATTGTCAATGATTTACACCGTGCTGCCGGTAGATCTGGAGTCGGTGCAGTGATGGGCTCGAAAAATCTAAAAGCAATTGCTGTACGTGGAACAGTCGGTGTGACTGTCGATAATCCAAAATTATTTATGGATGTAATCAAGACGGCGAAAGCAAAATTGGCAGTCAGTACAGACGTCGGAGAACTGACTGAGTTTGGTACGAACGCGATGATTGACGTCATGCAGGAATTTGGAGGTTTACCAACTCGGAATTTCAATGAAGTGCAGTTTGAAGGTGTCGATAAAATCAATCCTTCTGCAATGACAAAAGTTCATGATAGCGGCCACAAGAACTTGCTGACGAATAAGGCCTGTTTCGGTTGTACCATTGCTTGTGGACGAATATCCCACATTGACAAAGATCACTTTACCATCAAAAATCGACCGGAATACTGGCATGCGAGTGGTGGTCTAGAGTATGAAACTGCCTTCGCTTTCGGGCCTGATTGCGGAATCGATGACATCGACGCACTAACCTTTGCTGGATTCATAATGAATGAACATGGCATGGACCCCATTTCATTTGGTGGTACATTAGCCGCTGCGATGGAACTTTACGAAATGGGCGTAATCACGGATGAAGACACAGATGGGGTAGCGTTAAATTTCGGAAATGCGGAAGCCTTGACGATCATGGCTGAAAAAACCGGTAAGTATGAGGGTTTTGGAAAAATTCTCGGTTTGGGGTCAAGGCGTCTTTGTGAAAAGTACGGTCATCCCGAACTATCAATGACAGTAAAGGGACAAGAGTTCGCAGGTTACGATTCTAGGGCTCTTCAAGGAATGGGACTTGGATATGCAACCAGCAGCCGAGGCGCTTGTCACATGAAGCATGATACGTTTGGTCCCGACATGGAGGATCAAACTGGCAGTGGTAAAGCTCTACCTTGCAAAAAATCACAGGACAAGGTATCGATAATTGACTCTACTGGATTGTGTTGGTTTACTCTAGCGGGTTGGTCAATCGATGATTTTCAAGCACAAATTGATGCAGCGTGTGACGGTGATTGGACAGTTCCACGTCTCTATGAGACTGGTGAAAGAATCTGGAATTTGGAGCGTCAGTTTAATTTGGCAGCTGGGTTAACAAAGAGTGATGATTCTTTACCCGAGCGCCTTTTGAAGGATCCAGCAAAATCAGGAATTGCCAAAGGAAAAGTGAATGAACTAGACAAGATGCTACCAGAGTATTACGAAGTTCGTGGATGGACACCTGAAGGCGTGCCGACCAAGGAGACTATGGACCGATTGGGACTCGCTTAGTAATCAAAGACTAGCTCTCTAATTTTCCAAAACTCACTACTTGATTTCGATCAAAAACGAATATCCATTAGACAAATTAAAAACACCATGCAATATCGCGTTAAATTAGTTGGGACTCTGGGTAGGTATTTACCAAAAGGTAGCATTGGCAACGTAACGCAAGTTGACGCGCAAGAAAACATTACGATTGCCAGTTTGGTTGAGGTGCTTGGATTGCCTGCAAATTCACCTTTTTTGGTCTCAGTGAATGACAGTCTAGTACCCGTAGCAGAACGGGAAAGCTACACCTTGGCTGGAACAGATAGTATCAAGATAATTCCACCGCTAAAGGGTGGATAGCTGCAAGTGACAGATTGACAACGAATTGGGGTGATTTACTGAAAATCACCCTGGTCACGCCTTTTTTCTTCAGCTAGAGTCTAATAATTCCTTTAGCCCGCCAATTAACCTATTGATTCCTTCAACCGCGGTACTAGGTTGAAGTGAGCCGTAAGAAACTCGAAGGCAACGACGGTTTTCGATTCCAAAGGCGACACCAGGGATCACTGCAACTTTGTGATTACGGATCAAAAACTCAATAATTTCCATATCCGATAGTGCGATATCAGGTAAATTCAAGAAGCCATAAAAAGCACCATCCAAAGCACCGTTTTCGACTGAAGGAATTGTTCCCAAACTGTGTGCAAAATGGTCTCGAACAGCAGCGATCTTTCGTACTTTTGGATCGCAGTATTTCCGGCCTAATTTTAAACACTCCATGGCTACGTATTGGCTAACGACCGGAGGACAGATTAAGTTTGTATCTTGAATTTTTCGAACCGGAATGAAAAGATGAGGCGGGATAAGCATATAGCCGATCCGCCAATTTGCCAGTCCAAAACTTTTGCTAGTTGAAAATAAAGAAATTGTATGGTCATGTGCGGAGTCTAAAGAGGCCGGTGAAAAGTGTTCTACGTCCTCATAACAAAAGTATTCATAGGCTTCATCATGAATGTGATAGATGCCATGTTCCGCGCAAAATTGGTTGATTTCCCTTAAACTTTTGCTGTCGTACACTGCTCCCGTGGGATTGTTTGGTGAAACCGTTACGATTGCTCGAGTTCTGGGAGTGATTGCATCTAAGATTGCTTCTACATTGGGTTGAAAATTCTGATCAACGTCAACCGATACAGCTTGACAATCCGCAATGTGGATCGCCATTTCATGATTGAAGTACCAAGGGCGTAGCAGAATGACTTGGTCACCAGGATCGCAGATTGCTAGTACCGCATTTAAAAATCCCATGTTGCTGCCAGCGCAAACCACAATTCTATAGTGTTCGCTGTTTATTCCGTTTTCCGAGCGTAATTTTTCGTGCATCAGCTGACGGAGCTGAGGTATTCCTTCTACTGCTTCGTACTTGTGAGAATCTAAAGTTGTGAACTCTTTCAGACCATCTGCAATTGCTGCTGGTGGTTTGTAGTAAACGACACCTTGCCCGAGTGAGATGGTCTCCAGATTCTCTTTGATGAGGTCTGCGACCACAGGAATAATGGGTGTTTGAACCCGTTCAATTCTCTGAGATAAGCGAGTCAATTTATTCTTCAACTAAACACAGGTTTCAAATTTACATTCATCTCCCACACTGTTCTTCTCTTCACGCTCGTTATGGATACCAAAGGCTGTTTCTAGATCAAAAGTGCAGCAATTTGATTCAGAAAATTAATGTCGGTTAAGTACCAATCTCACCTTACGTATTTTTCTCTAATATGATGTCAGCTGCCCATTCTGGTCTAACCAATTGAAGGTAGTTTCCCAGGTGGTCGCGCCCTCAAGTCAAAATTTGACATTGATTTCGCTAACACAACATAATATGTTTTTAATAATCTGAAAAGAACCTTAGGGCACCCAAAAAAAAGCCGAAAGCCCGATCGATCAATATAGGTTTCATATGCATTCTTTCGGTTCACCAATGATACAAGAGACTCCTTTGTCTATAGATTGAATCTATAGAACTGGGTGCAATGCTTGCTTGTTTCAGAAAGAACTCGTGAATTCAAGAAAAATTGTTTTCTAATACATTTAAACGATGTTGTCTGGAATTCAATACTATTCATCGAAATTGTTGTGGATTAGTAGAAATTGCAAAGCATTTTCGATTCCACAACAGCACATGAGCATTTAAACTGCAAAGTCTATGTCTTTTACATATCCAACTTTATTCTTGCGTCGCGGCCAAATGTACCCAAATTTCTATCCGCCTGAATATTGTCATGAAGACTATCCTGTTGCATTTGAAGGTGATGTGTCAGTTGAGCGTCTGTTCAGCGCATACAAACAAGGCATCTATCCGATGATTGAAGATGAAATCATGATGTGGTTTTCGCCTGATCCACGAACGGTTTTATATTTGGATGACTTTAAGGTGTCTCGCAGTTTGCGACAAAGCGTGCGGAATCGAAATTACGAAGTAACACTCAATCGTGATTTTGAAACGGTTGTGCGGACTTGTGCAACAATCACTCGTGTAATGTTCGGAATATTTGAATCCAATGCGACTTGGATTGACGAAGAATTAACTCAATCCTATGTAGAATTATTTCGACTTGGTAATGCACATTCGATTGAAGTATGGCATGATGATGAACTCGTTGGTGGATTATTTGGTGTCTGCATTGGAAAGCTTTTTACTGGTGAGAGTATGTTTCACAAAAAAAGAGATGCGTCAAAGGTAGCACTATACCGACTGGTGCAGCACCTTAGGCAGTCTGAATTTAAACTGATAGATTGCCAAGTTTCGACCGAACTGCTAATGAGCCTTGGAGCACAGAACATTTCGCGCAGAAAATATCTCGCCCACGCACGTGCAGCCGTTCATGAACAACAACCTCGCAATATGTGGAATCAATTGAATGCTTAGATTGAAAATTACATATTTTGTGAACTTATTGATATTTGATCTATCTCACCAGTAATTTGAGGAGGCAAAGATGCCACAAAGTGAAATGAAGACATTTGGTGTGGGAAGTAGAGTTGGCCATAAGTCAGATCGCTTTTATTCAAGGAAAGTTTTTGAAGACTCAACCATAAAGGCAGAATGCTCGATTGAGAATCAAATTCTGATAGAAGACTTGAATAAGATTTACACACATTCCAGCGAGCATATGCATGAATTGCCTGATAGCAGCGTCCATTTGATGGTAACTTCACCACCTTACAATGTAGGCAAAGAATATGACGACGACTTAACTGCCGATGAATATAGGAGTTTACTCTGTAATGTCTGGACAGAAACTTATAGAGTTCTAGTGGACGGAGGCAGGGCCTGTATTAATGTAGCCAATATTGGGCGTAAACCTTACATTCCATTGAACGCTCTTATAACAACTGACATGCTATCAATTGGATTTCGCATGCGTGGCGAAATAATCTGGAATAAATCCGCAAGTGCAGGAGTCTCATGTGCATGGGGCAGTTGGAGATCGGCATCGAATCCAGTTTTGAGAGACGTTCATGAATACATCATGATTTTCAGCAAAGGGAATTTCGGGCGCAAGAAATCAGCTGATCATAAATCAACAATTGGTCGAGATGATTTTCTCGCTTGGACAAAAAGTGTTTGGAACTTTCCTGCTGAATCAGCGAAACGAGTGAAGCATCCTTCACCATTTCCCATTGAGCTACCCAAAAGGACGATTAGTCTTTACACATTTGAGAACGATGTAGTTTTAGATCCGTTTATGGGAAGTGGCACGACTGCTGTCGCCGCAGCAAGAGCAAACCGAAAGTGGGTTGGTTATGATACGTCGGAGAAGTATGCCAAAATTGCAAACGAAAGATTAAAGGGCGAACATTAACAACAATTGTTGAATGAAAAATCGTTTACTTGATCTTCTGACATACGCCAAAAGCTAAAGCCAATTGTCAATGGGTTGCGGGCACCGAAATTTCTTTAGGCTCTAACTTTCTAAAGTCAGCTGTCCTAAAGAAACCGGTTTAGATGACCTGCTACGTAAGTGAATCCATCCTAATCCTTCGTGCAAACAATTTACTCTGTACTACAAAGTCTAATCTTCATTTTTTTAAATTTCGGTGCAGATGGTTTTCAAATAAAATTTGCCCCTTCGTAGGCGTTAAATTGTATATTCCAAATCGCTCACCGCACTTTACTGTGTACGAGCAAAAATTCTTAGTTCAGTAGACTCCATAGATCACTACAACGGATAAACTTGCATGAAATACAACAAATTAGGTACATCTGATATCGAAGTTAGCGAAATTTGCTTGGGTAGCATGACCTGGGGAACACAAAATACAGAAGCAGAAGGTCACGCACAGATGGATTACGCATTCGATCAAGGGGTGAACTTCATCGATACTGCTGAAATTTATCCAGTGAATCCAATGTCACCTAAAACCGCAGGTCGAAGCGAGGAAATTATCGGAACTTGGATGCGATCCCGTCGAAATAGAAGTGACGTAATCGTCGCTACAAAGATTGCAGGTCCAGGAATTAAGACACTTAGAGACGGTTCGGGTGTCTCAAAAAAGTCGATTGATTTAGCAGTGCACGCAAGTTTGAAGCGTTTACAAACAGACTATATCGACCTGTATCAAATTCATTGGCCGAATCGTGGATCCTATCATTTCAGACAGTCTTGGAAGTACGATCCATCGTCACAAAACGTAACTGATACAAGAGCGTACATCGAAGAAGCCCTAGCAGCTTTTAACAAATTGATCGAAGTCGGAAAAATTCGAACGATTGGTTTATCTAATGAGTCCTGTTGGGGAACCTCACAATTTCTTGAAATATCTAGAGCCAATCAGCTACCAAGAGTGGTTAGTATTCAAAATGAATACAATTTATTGGATCGCAAGTACGATTTGGATTTAGCGGAGCTATCTGTCAACGAAAGAGTCGGTTTACTCGCATTTTCTCCCGTTGCGGCTGGAATTTTAAGCGGTAAATATCAAGGCGATCAAACTCCTCCGGGTTCGAGAAGGAAATTCTCGTCTAGCATTGGGGGACGGTACACTGAACACGCGATTCCAGTTGTTGACGAGTACTTGCATGTGGCCCAAAAACACGGGCTCGATCCGTCGCAGATGGCGATTGCATTTTGTTGCATGCGCCCATTTATGACTTCGGCGATTATTGGTGCGACCAAGCAACACCAACTTATTAACAGTATCGCCGCTTCAGATTTGACTCTAAGCGAAGAAGTCCTGAAAGACATCAACCAAGTTCATAGACACCATCCAAATCCAATGGGTTGACGCCAATGTTGCGATAAAGTTCTGGCTTTAGGTGTTGGCTCGATTGGCGATGATGTCCTCTACAACTGCAGGTTCGGCTAGTGTCGAAGTATCGCCTAGATCTTCAATATCGTTGCTAGCAACTTTGCGCAGAATACGCCGCATAATTTTTCCTGACCGAGTTTTCGGTAATCCAGGTGTAAACTGAATTACATCCGGTTTTGCAATCGGGCTGATTTCAGAACGTACTAGATTGAACAGTGCTTTGCGAAGATCTTCGTTTTCTGTCGTTCCTACAACCGTCGTGACGTAAGCATAAATTGCTTCACCTTTAATTGCATGTGGGAAACCCACAACTGCTGCTTCAGCCACAGTTGGGTGAAGCACAAGTGCGCTTTCGATTTCTGCCGTTCCTAGTCTGTGTCCTGATACATTCATCACGTCATCTACTCGACCTGTAATCCAGTAGTAACCGTCTTCGTCTCGTCTTGCTCCATCCCCAGTCATATATTTTCCTGGAAACATACTGAAGTAAGTTTCAATAAATCGTTCGTGATCTCCCCAAACGGTTCTCATTTGACCAGGCCACGATCGCTTGATACACAGTGCGCCGTCGGCCGCTCCCTCAATTTCATTTCCATCAGGGTCTACAAGACAGGGTTCTACACCAAAGAAAGGATTGGTTGCTGAACCCGGTTTCAAACTTGTCGCTCCAGGAAGCGGAGTAATCATATGGCCACCCGTTTCCGTCTGCCACCAAGTATCGACGATAGGACATCGCCTTTCTCCGACTTTTTCGTGATACCACTCCCAAGCTTCAGGATTAATCGGTTCTCCAACAGTACCCAGAATGCGTAAGCTCTCGCGCGATGTTTGCTCCACATATTGATCGCCTGCACCAATCAATGCACGAATGACAGTAGGAGCTGTGTAAAAAATATTCACTTCGTAATTATCGACAACCTGCCAGAAGCGACTCGCGTCAGGATAGGTGGGTATTCCTTCATACATTACGTTGATAGCGCCATTCGAAAGTGGGCCATACACAATGTAAGAATGCCCCGTGACCCAGCCAATATCAGCTCCACACCAATACACTTCACCTTCGTGGTAGTCAAATGTATATCGAAATGTAATCGTGACAAAGAGCAAATAACCGGCAGTTGTGTGAACTACACCTTTCGGTTTTCCGGTTGATCCAGAAGTATAGAGAATGTAAAGCGGGTCTTCTGCATCCATCTCTTCAGCAAGACAATCCTCGGATTGTTCAGCAGTCGCCTCGTGGTACCAGATATCTCTACCAGATTGCATCTTCACTTCGCCGCCGGTTCGTTGAACTACAACGCAAGTATGAACATCCGGACAAGATTCCATGGCCGCGTCTGCGTTATTCTTCAGTGGTACAGGTTTGCCGCCGCGCGGTCCTTCGTCGGCAGTGATGACAACTTGACAATCTGAATCCATAATACGATCTTTGAGGGCTTCCGGAGAAAATCCGCCAAATACGATCGAGTGGATCGCCCCAATTCTGGCGCAGGCAAGTGCTGCAATCGGTGCTTCTGGAATCATCGGCATGTAAATGCAGATTCGATCCCCTTTTTTTACACCTCTAGCTCGTAGAACATTAGAAAGTCTGCAAACTTCGGCATGCAATTCTCGGTAAGTGAAAGTTCTGACAGTCTCACCACTGTCACTTTCCCAAATCAACGCGGTTTGGTCACCACGATCATCTAAGTGTCGATCCAAACAGTTGTAGGCCGCGTTTAGCTTTCCTCCTTCAAACCACCGAATCCTACCAACATCAAAATCATAGTCGCTTACACTATCCCATTTTTTAAACCAGTGAACAAAGTTGTCAGCTTGCTCTGCCCAAAAACCGTCTGGATCTGACAGACTCCTTTCGTACATTTCTTTGTAATCAGCGTCATCAACATGTGCCCCTGATTTGACTTGTGTTGGGATTTCATAAACTTTAACTTCAGACATACAACGCTCCTATGCAGTACTCAATTCTTTATGTCTGTACACTCAAATAATTATTTTATTCATTTCATTCCACACATATAGCTAGATTCATCGATCAGAAGTAAATGACAGTGGATCGTAGATTTTTGACTGCGAAATTATGGAAAGTTTAGGCTCCTACGATTGAAGGGGGTAAATTAAATGCCGATGATAAACTCCAATTCCATGAAGTGCGATCAAAGTTCTACCTCCGATAGAAGAACTGGAGGAACGTAGGCCGTAACAGCCGGAGTTTCGCCCTGATATTTTTCTACCATTACCAAACAGGACATTGCAGCTGGACCTTGTGCCAATTTTGAAGTTCCTCGATCGTGCGTGACTGTATTGGGATTTCCATTCTTACAAAGAGCGATCTCGGCTTGTGAGTCCTCAGGATCAAACCATGCACCAGTCGCAATCTGAACAACGTCATTCCGCATACTGTCATCTAAAATTGCGGTCGCTAGCAGCGCTCCTCTCTGATTGAATACACGAACGGTGTCACAGTTTTCGATGTCACGTTTTGCGGCATCTTCGGGATTAATTCGTAAAGTCTCACGCCCATTTATTTTATTGGCTTGACTGAAAGCACCGTGGTCTAGCTGGGAGTGTAGTCGCGAACTTGGTTGATTGGAGATAAGGTGCATTGAATCGGCAGCTCTGCCTTCGCTACCCAACCACTCTGAAGGTGGAATCCAGGTCGCATGACCGGGGCAATCGTCATACTCAAACGAGTCGATTGTTTCTGAAAATATTTCTATCTTTCCACTAGGTGTACGCAAAGGAAATTTATCTGGATTGTGCCGGAAAGGTTCGAGCAAAATTCCCGGTTTTGAAGGATTTTTAACCCGAAACCAGCCATCTTGTACAAACTGCTCAAAATTCGGCATATTTGTGCCTTCTTGCTCTGTTCGCTCCTTTGTTTGTTCATACATCAGCTCGATCCAATCATTCGCGCTACGTTGTTCTGTAAACTTGTCTTCAACCCCAAACTGCTTTGCTATTCCAGAAAATATCTCGAAGTCCGTTCGAGATTCACCCCATTTAGGCAGAATCTTATCCATGTAAACAGCGTGCGAATCGCGCGGTGAGGATAAAACGTCATTGCGCTCTAACATGCTCGAAACGGGCAATACAATGTCAGAATACCTAGCTGCTGCTGTCCAAAAAGTATCATGGATTACAGTGCATTGGGGAATACGCCAGCCTTTAATTAGGCGATTTAGATTTTGTTGATGATGAAAAGGATTCCCACCAGCCCAATAAATCATCTTTATCTCTTGATAGGTATAAGATCCGCCGTTGTAATCGAACGCTTGTCCAGGGTTGAGCAACATGTCCGAAATTCTAGCCACCGGAATGAACCTCGAAACTGAGTTCTTGCCAACAGGTAAATTTTCGTACCTTAAGCGACCGACCTGATTTCCGACTCCGTTGGTTGAAGAATATCCAAATCCAACGCCTCCTCCCGGCAAACCGATCTGACCTAGCATTGCGGCCAAAGTGATCGTCATCCAATAGGCTTGCTCACCATGTTCTTGGCGTGATAGTGCCCAACTGATCGTAACCATTGTCCGATGTTTGCCCATTCGAAGTGCCAACTTTCGAATTTCTTGCGCGTCTATCCCGCAAACTGATGACGCCCACTGCGCTGATTTAGGTGTATCGTCTGATTTACCGGTCAAATAATCACGAAATTTTTCAAAGCCTACGCAATATCGTGACAAGAACTCCTCATTGTGCAGATTGTTTTCGAACAAGGTGTAAGCGAGTCCAAGCATAAAGGCAACATCGGTATTTGGAGTAATTGGATACCAATCGCAGTTCAGATTACTGGATGAATCGTCTCGGATTGGACTGATGCTTGCAAATTCGACTCCGGCTTCCTTAGCTCGTTTCATATAGTCTCGCTGAACATGACGGGCATGCCCACCATATTCGACCTGTGTGTTTTTTAAGGGAAGTCCCCCAAAAGCAACAAATAAATCAGTGTTTTCTATGATGGATGGCCAAGCGGTATTATTGACTAGCAAAATGAAAAAATTTCCCATGACATGTGGAACTAACACTTCTGCTGACGCAAAACTGTAGGAATTTACAGAATAAGTAAATCCACCTAGACAATTTAAAAAACGATGTAATTGACTCGGTGCATGATGAAATTTACCAGCACTAGCCCATCCATAAGATCCAGCGTAGATCGCTTCGTTGCCATACTCAGATTTAATATGTCGAAGCGCGTCTGCAACGATTTTTTCCGCACTTTCCCAAGATACGGCTACAAATGGCTCACAGCCTCGTCCTGAAGGATCGGAATTTAAGCCGTTCTCGTAATAACTTCTACGAATTGAGGGTTTCTGAATTCGAACCGCATGGTCATAAGCATCGATCCATCCATCCGAAATTTTAGAAGGGTCGGGATCGAATTCAACTCCCGGCATCTCGACAAGTTTTCCGTTTCGAACTACTGGTTGATAAGCACCCCAGTGAGTGCCAGTCAAAAGAGGTCGTTGCAAGGGTATGGTAGTCATAAGTGTACAGTCTATTGTTTAATCCGAAGTTGTTAGAGACTCGGTAGTCTCTTCTAAAATATTGAGTGAGATTATATATAGGGAGATTGAGCTAAGCTTGCGACTCACTTATCATCGGTGAAAGACGCAGTTACGATTTTTTAAAATCGCTTGAGCTCCAACACGCTTTGATTCCTTCGTTCTTGATTGATTCTTGAATTCATTCTTTAGTAGATATTCGTTTTGTCGGAAGTAAGTCGAAACCAACTCGATCAATTTTTGAAAGTTCGAGGTGCTAGACAAAATAACTTAAAGAATATCGACATCGACATCCCCCTCAAGAAGCTGACAGTCGTGACTGGTGTAAGTGGTTCGGGGAAATCATCACTTGCGTTCGACACGATTTTCGCAGAAGGGCAAAGACGTTATGTCCAAACCTTTTCTCCATATGCTCGGCAGTTTTTAGATCGAATGGAGCGGTCGAAGCTTGAATCTATCGAGGGAATTCCACCGGCAGTAGCGATTAATCAGGTCAATCCAATTCGAACGACGAGATCAACGGTCGGTACGATGACCGAATTGAATGATCACTTGAAACTTCTATTTGCTCGTGCCGCTAGCTTGTATTGTTCGAATTGTGGACATCGGCTAAAGCGACATAGCAGTGATGAAATTTGTGATCTGATCATCGACGAGTTCGGATCACAAAAGTCAGAAAGAAGAAACCTGGTTCAAATTCTTTTTTCCATCAAAGTTCCAAAGAACCTTACTGACGAATTTGTCGCTGATCATCTTCAGCGCCAAGGCTACAAGAGAATTGTGCATCGTTCAAAAGATTTGAAATTCGTTGTGCAAGATCGCACAAAGGCAGAAGTCGACAACCGACCCAGATTGATTGAAGCAATTGAGACATCCTTAGAAAAGGGCGCGAATCAGGTATTTGTGCAATATTTAAATGAAGACCGAGTTGGTTTCGGGGTTGTACGCGAATACACGAGTCTTCTTCGTTGTTCTTCGTGCAAGATTGATTATTCAGATCCCGTACCTAACTTGTTTTCGTTTAATTCCCCGATCGGCGCTTGTGAAACTTGTCGCGGATTTGGCCAAACTCTGGGTATAGATTATGAACAGGTAGTACCGGATGGCACAGTTTCGTTGAAGGACGGTGCAGTAAAGCTTTTCAATACAAAGAGATTTCACGAGGCATATCTCGACCTGATTAGGAACGGCCAATTAAACGATATTCCACTTGATTTGCCATGGAAAGAGTTGACGGTTGAGCAGAAAACTTGGGTATTAAAGGGGCAAGGACAATGGTACGGTGTGCAGGGTGTATTTGATTATTTAGAAAGAAAAAAACACAAAATGCACGTTCGTGTACTGCTGTCACGTTATCGAGCTTACCTTAAGTGCCCGAAATGTAGAGGATCACGACTCAAGTCTAGTGCGATGAACTGGCGGATTGGGAACCAACGCGACAAAGTCCTGAATTACCGCAAGATTCGACTTCCTTCGTACACGATGTCTGAGCTGCAGTTCGATCGTTTAGTCGGATATTCGATTCATGATCTTATGTCGATGCAAGTGGATCAATGCTCAAATTTCTTTGCTAATCTCAAACTAAATACACAGTTTGATGAGGCGACAAGCTTACTATTGGATGAAATTCGATCACGATTGGATTATCTCGTCAAAGTAGGTTTAGGCTACCTAAATTTAGACAGAAAATCTAGGTCCTTAAGTGGCGGTGAAGTTCAGCGCATAAATTTGACTACGGCCTTGGGAACAACTCTCACCAATACTTTGTTTGTGTTGGATGAACCAACTATCGGATTGCATTTTCGAGATGTCGCTCGAGTGATCGAAATATTGCATAAACTCCGAGACACGGGAAATACCTTAATAGTTGTGGAACATGATGAACAGATCATCCGGAATTCTGACCAGGTGTTAGAACTAGGTCCTGAAGGTGGGGAAGGTGGTGGTGAAATCGTTCATTATGGAAATGTAGATCAATTGCTAAATTCCAATCAATCGGTTACTGCTCATTGCATTCGAGATCGAACTGAAAAAACAATACAAAAATATAGAGCCAATCCGTCAACCAATTCATCCCAAAGGGGCACAAATTCAACTGCTCCGAAACAATGCCTACGGGTCAAAAATGCAAATGAAAATAATTTAAAGAATTTCGACGTATCTATTCCACTTAATCAATTTGTCTGCATTACGGGGGTAAGTGGGTCCGGAAAGTCCACACTCGTTGAGGAAGTTCTTTTTCGCGGAATTCAAAAGCTGAAGAGTCATGTTGTCGACAAGCTAGGTGAAAACGGTACTATTGACGGCATAGAGCTTATTAATGACGTTGTTATCGTGACTCAGGCCGCAATCGGTAAAACAACTCGATCCAATCCAGCCACTTATATGAACGTTCTGAGCCCAATTCGAGATCTACTTGCCAGACAACCACTCGCCGTAGAACGAAAGTACTCGCCCGGACATTTCAGTTTCAACGTTCAAGTGGGGCGTTGCCCTAGTTGTCGCGGTAATGGTTTTGAACACATTGAAATGCAGTTTTTAAGCGATGTTTATTTACGCTGTCCAGACTGTAATGGCACAAGATTTAAGTCAGAAATTCACGACATAAAGATTCCACCGGCTCAAAACAGTTCTTTTGATCGTTCTCGATCAATTGTCGATATTTTCGAATTGACAGCTGCAGAAGCAATAGAGTTTTTTGGTAATCATCGCACGATAGTAAATCGCTTGACACCCTTGATCAATGTCGGTCTTGAGTACCTAAAACTTGGGCAGCCCATACCAACACTTAGTGGAGGCGAAGCCCAACGACTAAAACTCGCAGCACATATTGCAAAATGTCGTAGTCGTGTAAATTCTTCCAAGACTTTGTATTTGTTCGATGAACCTACTACTGGGCTTCACTTGAAGGATGTATCGAAGCTGATCCAATCATTACGTCAGCTAATCGACGTAGGAAACTCGGTTGTTGTGATCGAGCACAATCTCGACCTGATTGGCAATTCAGATTGGATTATCGATTTGGGTCCTGAGGGAGGTGAAGCAGGTGGTGAAGTCGTCGCTGAAGGCACGGCAGAAACTTTGGCTTACCAAAACTCGACTTATACCGCGAAAGCCCTCAAAGCCTACTTTGACGCCTCTTTTGTCAGCGAAAAACACATATCTTGGGAATTTCCAAAAGTAGCTTGCAACAACATTAGCTTGCGAAATGCCCGAGAACACAATCTAAAGAATATTAGTCTGTCGATCCCTTACAACTCGATCACCGTAATCACAGGAAAGAGTGGAAGTGGTAAAAGTACGGTAGCTTTTAATATCCTATTTGCCGAAGGTCGTAAACGTTATCTAGAAACTGTTAATGCTTACGCTCGACAATTCGTACAGCCCGCAATGCGAGCGGACTTTGATTCAGTAACAGGTTTGCCACCCACCGTGGCAATCGAGCAGCGTACGAGTCGAGGAGGCAATAGAAGTACTGTTGCGACTTTGACAGAAATTTATCATTACATTCGTTTGCTCTTTGTCCGATTCGGTGTTCAGTTCTGTCCGAATTGTGATCTGGAAATCAATTCTCAGTCAGTCGATTCCGTCGTTGCTCAAATTCAGCAAAATTTCAAAAACAAAAAAATTGTTGTATTGACACCTATAGTCGTTGCCAGAAAAGGATATCACACAAAAATAGCACAGCAGGCTCAAAGCAAAGGAATTGACTACTTACTCGTGGATGGTGAATTTTTGTCTACTAAACAGTGGCCTCGACTAAGTCGCTATCACGAGCATGATATTGATTTGCCATTAGCGACAATCGACATAGATAGTTCAAGTTCAATTGAACTTTATGAAGCGATTGAAAAAGCTGGAGTCACTTACAACGGACAAGTGCGAGTTGCACTTTACTCGGAAATCGAGAACGGAAACATAACCAATTTGGCTTCTTATTCGACCACGCGTAGCTGTCCACGATGCGATCGATCTTTTGCGGAACTAGATCCGAGAATGTTTTCTTATAACTCAAAGCATGGGTGGTGTAATTCTTGTCTAGGTACTGGTTTAGCCGGAGGAAGAGAGTACGTTGATGAAAAAGAATTAGACGAAATACCTGAAAGCTTTAATGAGTGTGGTACCTGTCAGGGAAAGCGATTGAAACCAGAGTCGCTGGCTGTTCAATTCAAAAGTTACACAATCGACGAATTTACCAAGCTGCCAATTGATCGTGCGCGAGCTCGATTCGAGGACTTGAAACTAACAAATAGGGAGTTTACCGCAATAGGTGATATTCTTGAGGAGATAGTTTATAGGTTAAAGTTTCTTGAATCTGTTGGTTTGACTTATCTGTCTCTGGATCGATCTGCTCCTACCTTAAGCGGTGGAGAGGCTCAACGAATCCGATTTGCAGCACAACTTGGCTCTGGATTATGTGGTGCCTGTTATGTACTAGACGAGCCAACAATCGGACTGCATCGAAGAGACAATCAACGTTTATTGTCAGCACTGACAGCCTTAAGAGACAACGGAAATACAGTCGTGATTGTTGAACATGACGACGAAACGATAAAATCTGCAGATTACATCGTTGATTTAGGGCCTGGCGGTGGAACTCAAGGTGGTCAAGTCGTCGCGAGTGGTACAGTCAGTCAAATTCTAAACAATCCAAAATCCATTACTGGAAAAAGCCTACGGAAAACTTCACAACACCCTTTACCTCGTCAGCGACCAGTACCGACGAACAAGAATGTAATTCAGATAATTGGTGCTGAGCTGCACAATCTCAAAGAAATTGATGTAACTATTCCTGTTCAATCGCTAGTCTGCGTATCTGGTGTCAGTGGTAGCGGGAAGAGCACTCTTGTTCGGGACATCCTGTATAAGAATTTATCTAAGCTTGTCTCTGTCTCACCAAAGAGAAAGAACAGAATAGATTGGGAGAACTGTCGCGAAATTACTGGTTGGAAGCACTTTCGCAGAATCTTGCAAGTTGACCAAACACCCATTGGCAAAACCCCGCGATCCTGTCCAGCAACTTACGTAAAGGTCTGGCACATCATCCGAAATTTGTTTGCTCAATCTGCTGAAGCTAGACTTCGGGGTTACAGTGCAAGTCGATTTTCCTTCAATGTCGAATCCGGTCGATGTTCTGATTGCAAAGGCCAAGGTGAAAAGAAAATTGAAATGAATTTTCTACCGAATGTCCAAGTGCGATGTGAGAGCTGCAATGGAGCTCGATTTAACAGTGAAACTCTTTCTGTGCGCTACCGAGACAAGACGATATCTGATGTTTTGAAGATGAGTATGGATGAAGCAGAAAGGTTTTTCGCTGCAAATTTTTCGCTACGAAGAATCTTCAATTTATTGGTAGACGTCGGGCTAGGGCACTTGACACTAGGACAACCAAGCCCCACGCTGAGTGGAGGCGAAGCGCAAAGAATAAAGCTGGTTTCGGAGTTATCGAAAGCTCTACCGAGCCGCTTAAGCAAAAATACGAAACCGGATGGAAAAGGCGCGAAGAATTTATATCTTTTGGATGAACCTACTGTTGGCTTGCATAACGCAGATGTCGAACAACTGATGGGTGTAATTCATGCACTGGTAGATGCTGGAAACACGATCGTTATTGTTGAACACAATCTTGATGTAATCGCTGAAGCAGATTGGAACATCGATATTGGTCCTGAGGGAGGTGATCAGGGAGGACAGGTGTTATTTCAAGGTCTTCAACAGGATTTTTTAGAATTTCAAAACTCACATACAGCGACTGCTTTGCGAGAACAATTGGGTAAAAACTGAATTTTTAGTTGTCCTGTATGAATCGTTTGGAAGAAAATTCTATCGAACAACTATCGAGATGTTACTGAGTGTGGAAAAAGCTTCAAACGAAAAATCCAATAAAAAATTTTATAGCCAGCCATGAGTGAACCAAGAACAGTACCAGCGATCTTTGACTTTCCAATTCTTTTGCGAGTACGCACTGGTATTTCTACAATTTTTGCTCCGACTTGGATCGCTTTTATCTGCATTTCGGCGGTCCAACCGAAATTATGATCACACATTACCAATGCAGAGTACAAATTCGCACTAAAACAGCGCATAGGGCCTAGATCCTTGAAATTAACACCATAAAGACAGTGAATGAATCGACAAGCCAGTTGAGTGCCGAATTTTTGGTGAGGAAGTCGCCCTTCGCTGATTTCGGAATCCTTTCTTCTGTAACCGATAGCAAGATCACAATCTTCTTTTGCGACTGGTTCGACTACTTTGACTAAATCCTCAGGATAGTCGTTATAGCCGCCATTACAAAATGCGAGAGCATCCGTCTTTCCAGCTGCTTCAATTCCAGTTAGACAAGCGATACCATACCCTTTTTTTGTTTGAACGACTACCCGAGCGCCTGCTTCTTCCGACCGAACTACTGTGTTGTCTACTGAACCGTTGTCAACAACCAAAATTTGGTCCACAAAACTCGGGATTTCTTGAATTACCTTTCCAATTGACTCTTGTTCGTTTAGAGCTGGAATTATGACGGTCACGTGTTTCGAGTAAAGCATTCTCTCATTCGTTTAGGTCCCAATCATAATCATAGTCACTAATTTCATCGAAAGTCATTAACTGTACTGCGAGTTCCACATTCGCGTACTGTAATAGATGGCCGATAATTTCTCTATCGTTGTCACCGAAATCTTCTGCATACCAGTCATAAATGCTTGACAAGAACAGCTCGCCATCTTCAATAAAAACTCCACGAGGATGATTGACGTATTGTCGTGCAGCAAAGTCAAGCAGACTTTCAAGATTATCCGAAGTAAATGCTTGATCCTGTAAGTTTGGGCACCCAATCGATGCACAATTTACAGCATAGTGGATTCGATTGTCTTCGAAGATTGGTCGTAAGATTTCATGTTCAATGTCATCCAAGCTCAGTTCCATACCTTCAACTTCAACCAGTTTCTCTTTCCAAGGACCGCGGCGAAGTAAACCGGAGGAAATCTCTCGAATACTCTCGACGGGGTAGTGATCCAGGACAACTTTGATTGTCACCGAGTTGTAAAAATTGACCCAGTAGGCGAATTGCTGTTCTGGTGTTAACTCCCTTACAATGATCGACTCAAGCATTTTGATGTATTGGTTCAATCGCTCTTTGTCTGAATCCGAAACTTCCTCATAACCGAAATAATTGAGTCCTTCCTCTTCGTGAACGTATGAAGACAAAAATTCGTTCCAGAGCGAGTGATCGATCTCTACACTTTCGTCTCCGGAAGATCGATCGAAGTAATCTGCAAGTTCAGATGCTGAAACAGAAAAACTAGTCATTAATAGACTAAAACATAAAATTTTGAAGAGTATATTCGCCATTGTCACTCGTGAATAAACGTGGAATTTTGCGAACCCGATTTTCATCGGGGCGATTTGCTTTTGAGCAGTGAAACTAAAAAAATTAGCCATTTAAGTGATTTTGAATTTATGATAGTTTCTTTGACTGTTGAAATTTGTAGAATATTGTGATCGGGAAGAATTGCAAATTTTGAAGAATTCATTTGACTTCATGCTCAACTATCGATATCTACAAATTACTTATCTAATTTCTATTTTACTTTTCGCGATTGGATTCGTGAACTCGTCATGGGCAAACGAAGAGGTGCGGATTGTTCGAGACAACGCACTTGAAGTCGATGGAAAGACATTGATTTTGAAAGGAGTGGTGATACCTGTCGCCACCTCAAAATGCCTAGGCGGAGATGCAATCTGGCCTTGTGGTGCCGCCGCGACTTTGCGATTTAATAAAATTTTAAAGAGTTCATCTATTCAATGCGATGCTGTACCAAGTGTAGGACAGATTTCACTTGCAAGGTGCTGGAGTTCGCACGGAGATATTGCTGAACAGCTCGTTCAAGAGGGCTGGGCAATTGCCGTAGCATCAAGCGATGAATACCGTGTCCAAGAACAGATGGCTAGAGAGGGCGGCATTGGAATTTGGCGCGGAGGATTTTCACCTCCTCAAAGCTGGCGTCAATATCCAGAAATAATTACCAACCCAATTTTGGATTTGCTTTGCAGCAGCTGCGCAGTTAGGAATCAGTAGCTGATTGAAATCTATTTCAGGCCAAGTAGAGGCAGTAATTCCAACAGTGTTTTGATCTCCACTTTGGGCTTTGCCGGAAGTTTGTCAAGTTGTTGGTTGTAACGGTTGCACCATGCTACTTGATAACCAAAGTGTGCTCCCCCAATCGCATCCCAGCAGTTGGAGGATTGAAAGCTTATTTCTTGTGGACGAATTCCAAAACGATCGCAAGCTAACTGATAGACCTCAGCGGCAGGTTTGAAGATTTTAACTTCATCGACTGAAATGTTTGCATCGATGTATTGTGCCATTCCTGAATTTTCAATCACTGGGTTCAACATCTTTGGAGAGCCGTTGGATAGCACGGCAACAACAATTCCGTTTTCTTTCAGTGTACGAAGCACTTCTTCAACTTCCACAAAGCAGCTGAGGTTCAAATAGGCATTCAACAACTGATTGCGCAGGCCTTGATCTTTTACCTTGTAGGCAGCCAAAGCATAATCAAGCGATTCGCTAGTCACAGTCCAAAATTCATCGTAGGCTCCCATCAAACTTCGAAGCCAGGTATACTGCAATTGCTTCGATCTCCATAATTCGGAAACTGGACCTTCTAGCTCGCCCAATTTTGAACTGTATTTGGCAGCAGCTGAGTGAACATCAAACAATGTTCCATAGGCATCGAACACACAAGCTCGAATATTGTCAAATGCGGTCTCGCTCATTTACTAATCTCCTTTACTATCTCAGGTGGCAAAGAATAGGTGCAAGTTACGTGCGCAACCAATTCTTGTTCAGAATTTCCAAATAAATCGACAGTGCCAACAGCAAGTCGTCTGCCAAGTTTAATGATTTTAGCAACTGCGATAATATCATCAGGTTCTGGGCGACGTAGAAAATTGATATTGAAATTCGTTGTCAGTGCCATCTGAACGCGTTCCCGCTTACTCATAATGGCACCCCACATTGCATAGTCTGCTAAAGCCATTTGAACCGGGCCAGATATTGTATTTCCTGGCCGCAGAAAGTCTTTCTGGTAAACAGCCCGAACTACGCAAACTCCCTGCTCTAGATTTTCAACGACGAAACCTAGCGTTTTTGCCAACGGTAATTGGTCTTCTGTAACCTTTCGTAACTGTTCAATTGTGACTCGAGTCATAAATACGCCAAGTCGACTCCGTGTACTAAGCAGGTGGTTCGAATGAAATTCGGGTGAACAAACGATTGTATTGAAAAGCAATCGCTTACAAAACAGAAATTGGTGATAAGTTTAGCTGAATAAGTTAGCTAAATCTTCCCTTGAAGATCTTCAATTCGTTGGGAGACATAACTCTTCATTGCGAACTCAGCTTGATCTGGATCCTTTTGTTTAATCGCTTCTGCCACAGCTTTAGTCATCACTTCATGTGACTCTGCGATTGAATGCCAGTTACCTCGCTTTGAAGAGATGAAAAACCACAGCCTAAGGTGTAAATTGAAAATTCGAGGTATTGTCTCAGCGATAAATGAGTTCCCACAGGCTTCTGACAGCACAGAATAAAATTCGCGATCCGCTAGCACGTAGCGATCAATGTCGTTGTCTTGTGTCGCAGCTAGAAGCTCTAAGTGATTCAGATAAAGGCTTTTCGCTTGCTCAGCTGTCGCTCTTTCAGCAGCGAGGCGACAAGCATAACCATCGATCAAACTTCGAAATTCATAGATTTCTTGGACGTCTTTGTAGGTAATTTCGGAGACGAACATTCCACGATTCAATTGATGAACGACAAGACCTTCCAACGCAAGCCTCTGCAGTGCTTCACGGATAGGTGTGCGTCCAATATTGAGATCTTCGACGAGGGCTTTTTCGCCAAGTACAGAACCTGGTGGATACTTGAGCTGTGTGATACCAGTTACAAGTGCATTGTATGCACGATCGGCCAGCGAGATTCTCGTTTTTCCTCCTACTTGAAATTGAATCATGCTCGCGTTGAAGCGATCGAAGTTCCGAACCCGCGAGCGAGCTTATCCGCGTCCAGTTCTCGACCAATTACAACCAATCTGTAATGGTCTCTAGGCTCTGCAGCTGTAATATCAAGCTGACCTGCGCAGTACTGTACCAATGAAGGCTGTCCGTCCAAATGCAAATGGCCTTTCATACGCCAGACAGTATCAGGCAAGGTATCGCAATAGTTACTAAATTGAGTTGTTGTTAAATCCTTATGAGGCAGAAAGACCAACGATTCCATCGTGTCATGTGAATGATGGTGTTCGTGTTCGTGACCGTGATCATGATGATGAGTATGTGCTTCGAGTGGCTTATTTTTTGTCTGTTCAAAAATTAAGCTCGATTCTACATCGCAATGTTCAGTATAACGAACAGCGGCTTCGGGATTAGCATTCTGCAAGTGTGTCACGATTGCATGAATATCTTCTTCGGTACTCAAGTCAATTTTATTGACAATCACAATATCCGCATTCCAAATTTGAGATTCGTAGAACTCTCCTAGCATGGAACGAATTTTTCTAAATTTTGAACTGTCTACGACTGTAACTATGGGCGCGACTTCAAACTTGTCTACAACTTCTGGTTCTTCTAAATCATCTAGCATGTCTTCCGGATCTGCGACCCCAGTCGATTCTACGACGATTCGTTGAGCACCTTTTTCAAATGCCAGTTCTTCGATTGCATTCAGTAAGGAGCCACGCAGTGTACAGCAGATACAACCCGATACAAGCTCAATCGTATCGATTGATTTTTCTTGAATGATTTCCCCATCGATGCCGACATCGCCAAATTCATTAACGACAACTGCAGTTGGGATTTCTGAGTTGGCTGTTTGAAGTAGATTTTTGACTAGTGTGGTTTTACCGGCACCCAGAAATCCGAACAAAAGATGAATTTGGGGCACATTTCCCAAGATTAAATAATCTCCGAGATTAGAGTTAAAGCACTATTTTTTCGATTATAACTGTTGTTGGCTGAGATACTTTCTACGCCTTCGCCGAGGCTTCCTTTTCTTGCGCATTGGGAAAACTGATCCAGAAAAATTCATTGAATCAATAAATATATCTTGAAAATCTGGTCTCGCTGCTAGCGCAACATGTTCAATATGCTGCGTGATCTGCTCAGCTCGTGAGCGTTCGCTTTCCGAAAGAAGAGCCATCTGGGCACCAAGGAGCGCAGCATTTCCGACATACGTAATTTTTTCGTGTGGGAGATTGGGAAGTAATCGAATCGTTTTTGCACTTTCGATGTTGACGTAATTTCCGAACCCACCACAAAGCTGAAGTTGAAAAATATCTTCATCACGCAAGTTCATTACCGCTTGTAACATGCGAATTCCGGAATAAATCGCACTTTTCGCGAGCTGCAACTGCCTCACATCACTTTGGGTTACTCCAATATGCCGGTTTTTCCCGGTACAGTCGGGCCACACGAGTACAAATTCAGCGGTTCCGTGCTCGGTTCGAGCAAAGCGACTTCGAATTTGTTCTGGCAATACCTCCATTTCTCGTTTTCGAATATTTCCGTTGCGGTCCATGACTTTGTGATCGATCATATTCGCTGCAGCGTCAATAAGGCCTGACCCACAGATTCCAATTGCTGGAACATCGCCAATGACTGCACATTCGAAATCGCCGTTTACACTGACTTTTTCAATTGCACCTAGCGCACCTCTCATACCGTCTCGAATTTGAGCGCCTTCCAATGCAGGTCCGGCGGGTGCAGAACACGCTGTTAGGCGATGACGCGAACCCATTACGACCTCACCATTTGTACCAATGTCTACTAGAACGCGAACTTCTTCACTTTCGTGTATACGGCTGGCAAGAATACAACCTACAGTGTCGGCACCCACAAATCCCGCGATGATAGGTAAGGTACAGACCTCGGCATTCGGTGCAGCTTTGAGCGGTAAGTCTAAGGCAGACAAAGTCAAACCCTCCCGTACAACAGGTGCGTACGGGGCGAGCCCAACATACGAAACATCGATACCAAGAAAGATGTGATGCATGCATGTATTACCAACTACAACGATCTTGTAAATGTGAGCCGGATTTATTTTTGCTTCTTCACTGCACTGTCGGATGTATTTGTTGACCTGATTTAAAATTTTCGCTCTGAGTGTAGATAGTTTTTTGTCATCAAACTGAGCATACGCGATGCGAGACATCAAGTCTCCGCCATAAACGGCTTGAGCGTTCATGCCACCTGCAGTGGCGAGCTGTTCACCGTTTGTTAAATCCAACAAGCAACCAACTACGCTAGTTGTACCAATGTCAAAGGCCATGCCATAGATGTGGTTTCTGGTATCACCTGCCTCCACATCCGTTACGCGATCGTTGAAAGTCGTTACCGTAATCTGCCCCTTTTTCTCGCGCAAAATTTGTGGAATTTTGCGCATGATGTGTAGTGGAACAGAGTCTTTCTTTAGATTCGGTACGACCGCTAGAATCTCTTCAGCGTCAGAGGTTTGGTGATGTTCCTCAACCGGTGCATCGGCGGTTAGAAGATGTTTACAAACACCACAATCAAGATGTAAATGATGATCATCGAGAGATTGATTCGACTGAAGAATTTGATGCCCTTCCTCTTCTTTCGGAGGCATGGGTAATACAGTTGTATCACCCAGCATTCTAGTCTGGCATGCCAAACGAAATCCTTCTAATACTTCGTCGTGTCCAAGTTGCACTGCATCCTGTACAGTCGGTGGTGGTGCGTCACCCTTCAGTATTTTGATTCGACAGCTGCGGCAGCGTCCTCGTAGTCCACAAGTGGCCTCAACGTGAACTCCTGCTTGATGTGCAGCTTCGAGTATGGTTAAATTTCGAGCGATACGAACCTTTCGTTCTGCATTTTTGTCTGCAGTGTTGGCAAAAGTTACGGTAATTCTTCCGGACATATCAAGCCCAGGACTCGCGTCGCTCCTCAACTAGTCTCAGTGCGAGTCGAACAGCATCGACCGCGTCTTTGCCCCATCCATCCGCATTGCACTCGTTCGCCCACTCTTGTGTGGTCGGTGCACCACCAATAAGAATTTTTACTTTCTCACGATGTCCAGCCTTTTGAAATTCTTCAATGGTGACTTTTTGGTAATACACAGTGGTTGACAATAGTGCGGAGAATCCGATCAAATCGGCACTCTCTGCTTTTGCTGCCTCGATAAACTTGTTCGGATGCACGTCAGTACCAAGATTAATTACATTGAATCCAGCGTTTTCAAGCATAATTGTTACAATCGATTGCCCAATGTCGTGCATATCCCCTAGTACTGTTCCAATCACAAAGGTTCCAATAGGTTTTTCCGCTTTTGCTGCAAGCAGAGGCCGAATCAATGCCAAACCTGCTTTCATGGCTCGTGCGGTAATTAACATTTCGGGTATAAAAATAATCGTTGCACTAAAGCGATCGGCTTGTAGGTTGAAACCAGGAAACAATCCATCATCTAAGATAATTCTTGGATCGATGCCTGCGTCAATACTTTCACGAACACGCTGGTCTGTATATAGGTGATCACCTTCTTCTACGGCTTCCCATAGAGACTCCCATTCCCATTCGTTGGGTGCGCGTGATTCCCAACCTTCTGGAATAACTAGTTCAGGCTCTTGCTCTTCAAAGTCGAACATGGTTTGTATTCACTTGTTGTTAATTTAATGGATATTTTCCGTATGTTCCGAAATCTCGCTGGGCTTCAAGCATTGCGAAGATATTTTGAATCGGCACATCGGCTAGGATGTAGTGTGATGGTGAAAATATATAACCACCGTCTCTCGCTAGGTTTTTCATCACATCCAAAACGCCATTTCTGATCTGTTCTACTTGACCTCTTGGCAGCAAGCGTTGAACATCAAATCCACCGATAAACGCGATGTCATCTCCATACTTTTGTTTCAGATCGGATTGATATCTGTTGCCACCAGTTGGTTGCATTAAACCCGAGAGATGAACACCTAATTCGATCATGTCACCAATAATCGGAGAATAATCACCGCAGGAGTGTAACTTAATATCGATATCTTCATTTGCTTTACGAAATTCGCTGAACATGTAGTCGAATCTAGGTTTTGCCAATTCTCGCCATTGTTGAGGTGAAATCATCATAGACCGCTGAGCACCTACATCATCGCCTACGCGAATCATGTCGATTCCCATGTCAATTACATTCTTTCCTAGCTCCGTGTAGTACTCAGTCAACCCATCCAAAACACCATGAATCAATTCTGGTTGGTCAAATAGCAAGAGGAAAAAGTTTTGAGTACCGACCAAATGAGCGTAAGCGGCTTCGATCAAGGTAGAAGACAAGTCTACCATGATGTAGTAATCGTCTTGGTAATTTTCTAGCAATGTTCGTATCGGACCGATTAGTTCTTCATCTGCTGGGTCAGGCCAGGTATAGTTTTTTAAATCTTCCATTGAAGTAATTGGATGAAAATTGGGGAAGTTTTCAGGTACAACTTTGGCCGGCCCCCAGAAATCTTGAGTCTGTGTAAATTCCTTATGCTCTTCCTCCGTACGGCCTCGGAGTCCACTCTTTCCATAGCCAACACCAAAATGGTTGTACCAGGTTTCGCCGATTTTGATCGGACGATGTGAGAATTCTGCGTTGATGCCAATCTGATATATGATTGCATCATTGCCCAGCCGTAATTCCAGTTCAGGATTGTGTTTTAGACCCGTTCCGGTGTCTTGGATGTCGTAAATACGAGCGATTTTCTCTTTGGCTTCGCTCTTCATCCGATATAGAAGAGGGACGCGGTCTACTTTTTCATGTCGAACCGCGCGTGCAAATCTTTCTCTAGGTAACAACTCTTTCATATGTTTAAATCCAACTAGTCAAGTTAATCGCAAATTTCAAATATTTATCCCGAACTACACCAATTCACCAATATATGCTTTCATCACTGTTTCACTTGCGGGGTTTCTGCACTCTTTTTTTCTGAGAGCGTATGTACTTCAAGTACTTAACAGAGAATTCATCTTTTGCAGTCAATGAGTTAGAAGCGAATCGAAAGTCATCGAAGGGTTTTACCGAATTCATGATCGGATCGATCATCAATGCATCACAACCGGCAAGAATCGACAGAGATACGAAGGCATGGTTCAGGATTTTACGCTGAGGTAACCCAAAAGACACATTACTATGTCCTCCGAAAATGTGTACGCTCGGATAGCGTTCTCGTAAAGTTCGAACTGCATCTAAGTAGTGATTTCCAAAATCAGGGCCGGCACCGATAGGAAAAACCAATGGGTCTAAAAATCGGTCCTCCAAAGGAATGTTTCCTTCATCCATCATTGTCATGCAAGCTTCTAGATGATTAACTCGTTCCTCGGCGTTTTGTGGCATTCCTCGGTTACCACTCGCATTCGCAAATAGATAGGCATTACGATCTTTCGCCATCCCAACCAGCTCTTGTCTGCCATCTTCAAGGTTGAGTGAGTTTATGGCAGGTCGGCTTATGGAACTGTCATGCACCTCTAGACCGGCGTATATTGTTGCTGTCTCCGAAGAATCAATGGAAACGACAGATTTCGTAATGGATTGTGCTGTCTTTACAATCCACCTCATCCATTCCCAACGTTCTTCAGGGTAAACCGACAATTCGTCAACACACAGATCGATTACATGAGCACCGGCTGCTTCCTGCGCTCGAATGACCCAGCTGATGTAGTCCATATTCTTTTGACGGCAGGCCTCGGCGATGTGAGGAATAGGGAACAGTCTTTGTTCGATGGGATCTTCAGGAATTGTCGCGGTTACATCTAGACGGCATTTTGAACCAGCCAAATCTACATAATTGATATACCATTTTCCATCTTCTCGAGACACGCGAGGGCTCGTCGCTTTAATCTTTCTTGTCGCGTTGAAGTTCTCTCCAATGATAATGAGACGGTCGTTTTTGACTTTCATGAATCGAGTATTTACCTTATTGGTTTGGGAATAAGACCAAATAAACCGGAACGTGACATTTTTGGCAGCATTGCTGCACTCTCCAACAAGGTAATCGGAATTTCAGTATCACCGAGCAATTCAAACAATGGTCGTTGCTCAACCAAATCCCACTGCAATTGTTTGCCGTTAATTGGGTAGGAGTAACCAGGCCCAAGCCGTCTTGTGATGCGAATGTTGTTATTGCCTGCCCAAGTTCGAACGGCCAGTACAAATTGTTTAGTGGCGTTTTCAACACCCATCCAAGCGGCAGATTCTAGAAACAAAGCTTCAACCAATTGGTCTTTTTCCATCCATTCGATGGTTTGTTCATCAATTCCTTTTCCGACAGTCAAAGCAAATACGACTACTTGTTGAGAGTCACTTAAGTATTGTTTAAAAATTGGTGAAACAAATCTGACATTCTTCTCCATTACGACTTCTTCATCTTGTATCGACTGAATGTCTACGACTCTATACGATACAGTTGGAGTCGCTTTTTCGGTATATACCCGAATAGACAGTTTTGCCAATTTCCGAATGGTGCGACGTACCTTCGTTAAATCCTTGTACCCCTGTATGCGCAGTACTGCATCGATCTTTGGTTCATTAACCTCTAAAGATTGTGTAAGTGTACGGTTTAATTTTTCAAACTTCATAAATATATTATAAATATATTGTTTCTTGACAATGAATAATTGGTGATTGTTGATTTCTTTGTGAAGACCTGAACTAGGGTAACTGTTCAAGTCTGCTACACTTGATTTTTCATTGAGAAGTCGAAACCAACGAAGCTCAGCTAGTTTGGATAAGGTATGTACAAGCTTTCAACAGAATGTACCGCAAGCTTGTAGAAATAAAGAAAATCTGAATCCTTAAATTAGTGATTTTTTCAATTTCAAGGATGATTTGAAATCTTTACCGTGATTCTGAAAAAATGCCAGATTGGATTCGTTGCTAATCCCAATTGGTCTTTAACGATTTCAATCTTTCTCAGGAATTTTTGAGGCAACGTATCGGTACAGACCACCCCCAATTAGCGCGCCAAGAAATGGCCCAAGAATATAGACGGTAAAGAACCCGCCTCGAGGACCGGGAATCGCAATTTCTCCCCAACCAGCAAAAAATGCGATTAAACGTGGTCCGAAGTCACGCGCTGGATTTAAACCCGCTTGTGAGAGTGGAGCTAGAACAGAGATGATCGCAGCTACGCCAACACCAATTGCGACAGCTGCACCAGCAGATTGAGGTCTCGAATAATTTCGACCATGTGTAACGACAGACACGATCAAGGCAAGCATAGCGGTTCCGATCAATTCAGCCATGAAAGCAGATTTTGTGGTCACGATTTGAAAAGCCTTTTCCGTAGTTCCAAATACATCCGGGTTCGGAAAGTACTCACCATATACCATAGCGCTAAGTTGACTACCAGCCTGACCTCGGACAAGTCCCCTCTGTTGCTCAAACTCCACAATTGCGTTTGAATACAGCAGAAAGAGCACCAAGCCAGCTGTTGCTGCCCCGGCGGTTTGAGCAATCCAATAAGGCAATACTCGTCGCCACGGAAAACCATCATAAACTGCGACGACTAAAGTAATTGCTGGATTGATGTGAGCGCCAGATAGGGTCGCTGCCGTATAGATACCGAGTGTAACCCCAACCGACCAAACGGCAGCAACTTGCCACAAACCCATTTGCGCACCAGAAATAACAGCCGCATGCACAACTCCCGTACCAAAAAATACCATGACGAATGTCCCAAGATACTCACCTGTGAGTGCGTTTCTTAGACTTGAGAGTTGGTTTTTGGAGTCTACTGGAATTGGACGATTCAAAAATTGAATCAATGAACGCGGGGATATCATAAAGAATCCTAACTACCCAAAACGAGAAGTATTGATCAGGCTACGCTGATGTACTCTAAGGAGGTATCTGGCTGAAATTGAGCAAACCACTCTGCAGATTTACGAAGCCCACCAAGAGGATAAACATGTACAGACTGGATTAGCGAGTCAGGATTATCAATACGATGGACTACAAGATCATTGAGCAATCGTTCAGGTGTTGAACGAGATAGCAATTTAGTGGCGCTACGCGCTTGCTTTTTCAAGAACATCATCGATGGGCCTACACCACAAGCAACAGCATGTCGAAGCAAAGTTTTTATAGTCGCAATACCCGGCACCCCAATGTGAATTGGTAATGTAATTCCCCATTCCAACAATTGTTTTTCCCATTCAATAACAGGTTGAGATTGAAAACAAAACTGGGTGACGATGTGCATTTTGGCATCGGTTCGTTCTGCAAATTGGTTCTTCCAAATAACCGCAGATTTAATTTGATTCGGTGTTATATCGGGACTTCCTTCAGGATGACCTGCTACACCAATTCTTTCAATTCCAAACTTGTCGAAAAATCCAGTTTCAAGCAGTTGCATAGAATTATCGAATTCACCTACGGCTGTCGGTGAACTGCCTGCCAAAGCCAAAATTTGAGTTCCTCCAGCTTCTTCTCGAAATCGCTGTAAAGAGGCACTGAGCTTTGCTCGATCTGGAATTTGTCGAGCGGCATAATGAGGCACTGGAACAAATCCTTCGGATGCCAAACGAATACAAATGGAAATTGTATCGTCAATCGTGGAACTGGGCAGAAGAGTGACGTAAACAGTCGTACCCGGTGGAAGGATCAGTCGATAGTCTGGAATCTTTGTAGCAGCACCAGGTGTAGTCTCATAAGAACAGCCGCGAATGAACTGAGCCAGAGCAAGTTGTTGTGAATTTGGCAACTAAACTTGTTCCTTGGTTAAAAAATGAAGACAGCCAATAAAAGTAAGCTGCGATTACGCCCATTCAACATAGATGACCGCATCGTGAAAATCGTCAATTTGAGTTTCACTCGATGACAAAATCCGAAAACCATTACCGAGAGATCCCGACCATTCGTTGTCTAACATGATACGGTTGCCAATCCAATGGTCAGCAAATTGGTGTCCTAGCAGTATATACGCTTCACGCACCCTCTCTTTGATTCCACCATCTGGTCCTAGGCGTGTATTCATTGGACGCGGAGTTTTCCAGTCAGCTAGAATCTTGCAAGAGCTTGCGTCAAGAGAATCTGTAATCACTGCACGCTGAATTGGCCACGCAAAAGAATTTCCAGAAATTGTTAATTCCTGATCAGGTAAACGACAAGCTACTGCTACAAGAGATTCACCCTGGAATTGAAAACGGTCGTAATATTCCGCACTAGCGTTCATCGCGACACAGCCGAGTTCTTTGGCACTTAGACTGTCTTGAATTGTAGGTGGTTGCCAACTTAAATTCTTTAAAGGATATCTGTCGAACTCTGGTACTGGAAATCGTTTAGCCCACATACTCTTTATTTTCTAATGATTTGTATTATTAATTTATCTCTAGAGCTTGCCGGAATATTCTAGCAATTCGTTAATTTTAATGTTTTCATTTTGTTTGATTCAAATATTCTATCGATGTTGCAGACATTCATATCATTGATGAAGGCGATTAACAGCAAAGGGAGACTGCACAAATCAACTTGTACTACTAGTTAAACCATTTCGCTGATAAATGAAGTTAGTCTGTTGCAAGAGCGAGTAGTATAGCGGTAAAACATCGAAGCCCCAACCATGAAAATAGTATTGAAAAAAAACTAGTTGTTGGGCCAACGGAAAGAGTCTGGAATTCGTCGGAACAAACTACTAAGTTATTCTTTGAAAAATTCGGTGTCGGTAAGATCATAACTCGGTTGATACGAAACAGTCTTTAGACAAAATAGAACTATACAATGCGTTGTAAGCATTCTGTGAGTCTGTAAACGATTTAATTCCAAATTTTAAGTTACTAACGAATTCAGATATTGGAGTCAATTTCGACTTCAACTACAATAAAGATTTGTCATTGAAGTTTTAGTTTAAACGTTAAAATTGCAGCACATAATTTGATTACTTTAGAGCTGACATATTGAATTTTTGAGGTTAAACATGGCAAGAGTCAACATTTTATATTGGAAAGACATTCCTTCGGTCGTAGAAGCAAGAGACAAGAATGGAGTGCACAAAGAGCTACTGAGTGAACGATTTCAGGAGCTGATCGATCTTGTTGCAATGAAAATGAAATTGATGGGAACCGATGAGTATCTCATGCAATGGCACAAAGGCCGAAAATACGAAGTCGAAGGCACTGCCAAAGAAGCTGCGATCTCGGTTAAGGAAGATTTCGAATCAAGATATAGGGAAATTCGAAAAGCCGAGCTGGCGAAAGCAGTAGCTTAACTGGAATCTATCTAAGCAAAAATTCTCAAGAGGGATAAACGAGAGACAGCTTTCCTTTCTTTAGAGTGACACGTAACAGACCGCCTTTCGCTAAACTTCCAAATAACAATTCGTCTGCAAGTGGTTTTTTGATGTGTTCCTGAATGACGCGAGCAAGAGGTCGAGCACCCATCGTTTTATCAAAGCCTTCTTTCGCCAACCAATTTCTTGCATCCTGATCTACTTGCAGTTCTACCTTCTTTGAGCGTAGCTGGACTTCGAGCTCGACCAAGAATTTATCCACGATCAGTAAAATTACTTCTTCACTAAGTGAATTGAATCGAATGATCGAATCTAGGCGATTCCGAAATTCTGGGGTAAAGGTTCGTTTGATGACTTCCATGTCATCCTGAGAATGATCTTGTTGAGTAAACCCGACAGAAGATCTTGAAATTTCTGTTGCCCCCGCGTTTGTTGTCATCACCATCAAAACGTTTCGGAAATCAGTTTTACGCCCTTTTTGGTCTGTCAATGTACCGTAGTCCATTACTTGTAACAGAATATTAAAAACATCTGGATGTGCTTTCTCAATTTCGTCTAACAGCAAAACTGCATAGGGGGTTTTGTTTACTGCCTCAGTAAGTTGCCCGCCTTGGTTGAAGCCAACATAACCTGGCGGCGACCCGATTAATCTTGAAACCGTATGTCGTTCCATGTACTCCGACATATCAAATCGGATCAATTCAATCCCTAGAGTCAGTGCTAGCTGCCGAGTGACTTCTGTTTTGCCTACGCCAGTCGGTCCGCAGAACAGAAATGAAGAAATCGGACGTTCGGGATTACTGATTCCAGAACGAGATAGTTTCACGGCTGAAGCCAGGTTTTCGATTGCTTCATCTTGCCCAAAAACTACCATTTTCAAATCTCGTCCTAAATTCTTAAGCGATTTCACGTCACCTTTGGAAACCGAGCGAACCGGAATTTTTGTCATTCCTGAAATAGTATTTTCAATTTGCTTTACTCGAATAGTGTTTCTCCGTTTCGAGGAAGGCCGTAATCTTTCCCTTGCTCCTGCTTCGTCAATGACATCAATGGCTTTATCCGGCAGCATTCGGTCTGTAATGTAACGATTCGACAGTTCGACTGCAGCGCGCAGTGCAGGTTTTGTATACCGAACACCATGGTGCTCTTCATATTGAGATTTAAGACCTCGTAAAATCAAAATCGACTCTCCTATTGGGGATTCAGCAACATCGATTTTCTGAAATCTGCGAGCCAATGCTCGATCTTTTTCAAATACTTCTCGAAATTCCGCGTAAGTGGTTGAGCCAATACAACGAAGTTTTCCAGCTCCTAACAGAGGTTTGAGAATGTTGGATGCATCCATGGTCCCACCTGACACTGAACCCAAGCCGATGAGTGTGTGAATTTCATCGACGAATAATATGGCATCAGGCTGTTTCTTTAACTGCTTAGTTATTTCTTTTAATCTTTTTTCAAAGTCGCCGCGATATTTTGTGCCGGCAATCAACTCACCGGAGTCAAGTGAAAAAATCGTACAGTCTTGAATTACTTCAGGAACTTCACCGTCAACAATACGCTTTGCTAAACCTTCTGCAATCGCAGTCTTTCCGACACCGGGATCCCCCACCAAAAGTGGATTGTTTTTTTTGCGTCGAATCAAGATTTGAATGACGCGTTCGACTTCTTTTGTTCGACCAATCAGAGGATCTATTAAGCCTTCTTTTGAGCGTTGATTAAGGTTCTGGATAAATGAATTCGAAGTCTTTGTACCAGTACCAGTATCAGAATCTGTCGTTGTTGTTTCTTCATCTTCTAGCGGAAAATCTTCTTTACCAATTCCGTGCGCAATATAACGAATCACATTGAATCGTTCGATTTGTTGTGAATGGAGAAAATAAACGGCTTGAGATTCGTTCTCACCGAAAATCGCGACGAGAACATTTTGGCACTTCACTTCCTGTTTGCCGCTGTTTTGAACATGAAGCAGCGCTCTTTGAAATACTCGTTTTACGCTGTGTGTCAACCGCGGCCGAATTTTTCGCTTTTCAATCGAGGGATTATTTTGATCAATAAACTCCTCTAAATCTTGGCGGAGTTTGTCGAGAGTTGCACCGCAAGATCTTAGAATATTTTGAACTGATTCGTCATTGATGAGAGAAAGAAGCAAATGCTCGATCGTAATGAATTCGTGATTACGATGTCGTGCGTAATCGATAGCAAAATTTAACGAATTTTGAAGTTCCTCCGAATACATGCTATTCGGGTTCCATCTCACACTGAAGAGGGTGCTGAAATTGTCTCGCCCGTTCTTGTACGTCGCTTACTTTCATCTCGGCAATTTCGCGAGTGAATGTACCACAGATTCCGCGTCCACAATGGTGTACCTCTATCATGATTCGCTGCGCTTGTTCCGCATGCATTCCAAATAGTTTCATGAGAGTTACCACCACGAAGTCCATTGGTGTGTAATCGTCATTGAGAAGCACAACGTGATACATGCGAGGCTTTTTCAGCTTCGGTTTTGCATCTAGAATTTTTAGCTCGCTTATTCGAGGGTCGTCTGTTTTCCGCTCGTTGCTCATGATAAATTCGGAATTGATCAAACTAGATAGTTGGGCTTTTTTAATTCAGGAAGTGTTATCAATCGGCGCGATTCCTAGAATATTGACTGAAGTTTCTTTCCACTAAAAATTATATATATATATGTATGTCATCGACAAAAATTCAAGACTTCGCTGGTAAGCAAGGAATGACAAATGAGTGAGAAAAACTCCCAAAGGCGATGCATTGCAACAGGCTCGATTTTTGAGGAAAAGGTCGGTTATTCAAGGGCTGTATGCGATGGAAGATGGGTCTTCGTTGCCGGTACGACCGGTTTCAATTATGACACTATGGAAATTTCCGATGACGTAGTCGAACAGTGCCGGCAAACTCTGGTTAATATCGGCAAAGTTTTGGCTGAAGCGGATAGCGGGTTCGAGGACATCGTGCGTGTTAACTATATTTTTCCGCAAGCTGAAGATTTCAAAAAATGTTGGCCTGTTCTCAGAAGTTACTTTAAAGACATGAAACCTGCATCTACAATGTTTTCTGCAATGCTCGCCGACTCCAGAATGAAGGTGGAAATTGAAGTTACAGCATTAAAGAGCTAAGTTTCAAAACTCACTTTTTTCGCTTTCCCAAACAATAAGCTTACTGTTCCGCCAGAACTTTATTCGCCAGAAATTCAGCGACTTCGATTGTTCGCTGAGGGGACCCTGCCATGCTTACCTTAGTCTTGTACTTGCTTCCAATGATCAAAGTAGGAGTGACTTTAACTCTATACTGAGATGCGAGCAGCTCTGCTTGTGACACTTTCGTCATAACAGCGAATGAATTCAAAGCTTTAACTAGACTTTCAGCATCTATCCCTTGTTGTTGGGCAGCCCAGTCATGCAGTTGATCCGGATTATTTATTCGGATTCGATCCACATGTAAGGCATCGTAAAACTTTTGCATCAACTGTTCTTTCAAGCCCAATACCTCAAAAGCATAATAGACATGAGCGTGAAATATCCAATTTCGAGCTGAAGTGGCAGGGATGTTTTGAAAATGAATGTTAGCGGGGATATCCCAAGCTAGAAGATGTGGTTCAAAATTAAAACAAGAAGGGCATCCATACCAAAAAAATTCTGCAACCTCTACTCGACCATCTGGTAGAACAACCGCCTGTGTGCCAAGATCTTCATATTCTCGCCCTTCGACGAACTCTTGTCCGAAAACGTTAGAGTTGAGCATTAGTGTGCTCAGTAGTGTTAGTACTGAAATTCGAAAAATAAATTTATGCATATTTGAATACTGATTTAGTTTGGTTTAACTGAGATTGATTTTTTAGACCGGTGAGTAACCTACTTTGTAGGTTGTCAAAACCGCCGTTGCTCATAATTAAGACTAGATCACCGGCAGAAAGTTCTAACAAAAGTTCGTGCAATAACGCACTGACGGAATCAAAGACAAAATAACTTTCGTGGGCAGGATTTTCAATATTCCAGACAACATTCGGCGCTCGATACATATAGACTTGATCAGCAAGATCAAAACAATCTACGAGCTTTTCACCATGTATGCCCATTCGCATCGTGTTTGAGCGAGGTTCATATACGGCGATCAATCGATTCGGCCGCGCGAAATGATAAATCGCTTCTAGACTTGCCTGTATCGCCGTCGGATGGTGTGCAAAGTCGTCATAAACTTGAATATTGTCAACCTGATCTAGAAACTGCAGACGACGTTGTACCGGTTTAAACTGATGAAGAGCTTCTACGGCAACCCTAGCCTCGACTCCGATCTGACATGCCGCAGCAATTGCAGACAGCGCGTTCGCTGTATTATGCCTACCTGGCACATTCCAAGAAAGCTCGACTGTTCCGTGCACTTTGGAATGAAATTTCGAGTGCAAGTAATCTTCGGTTTGTGAATCGGTATACCAATCAGCATCTCGGTTTCCTGAAACACTGCAATTAACTACTGGACTCACCGCACTTCGGGTAACCGTTTTTTGTAGCCGAGTGTCATCGAAGTTCGTAATAATGTGGCCACTCGATGGCAAGGTGCGAATGAAGTATCCAAACTGTTTTTCGATTTCTTCAATCGAGCTAAATATATCCGCATGATCGAACTCCAAATTCAACAAAGTCGCGATTTTAGGTCGATAGTGGATGAATTTTGGACGCTTGTCAAAGTAGGCGGTGTCGTACTCGTCACCTTCAATCACGAACCATTCACCTTTACCGATGCTGGCTGCAGAGCTAAAGTTCTGTGCAACTCCACCAATTAAGTAACCAGGCGAGAAATCAGCATATTCCAAAATCCAGGCCAACATACTTGTTGTTGTTGTTTTGCCATGGGTGCCAGCGACTGCTACAACTTTTCTTCCTCGAAGTACAAATTGATAAAGCCACTGGGGGCCGGAGGTGTAGTCTAGGTTTAGATCCAACATCGCATCGACTTCAGGATTGGAGCGACTGATAGTATTACCAACGACAACCAAATCTGGGTGCTCATTCAAATTATCCGGGTGGTACCCCGTCGAAAATGAAATACCCTGATGCTCTAGTAGATCACTCATCGGAGGGTAGGCATTTAAGTCAGAGCCAGTAACCTTAAAGCCCAATTCTCGTGCTAAGAGCGCGAGATTACCCATAAAAGTTCCGCAAATTCCAATGATGTGTAGATGCTTCATCATAATGGGTTTACGAATTTGTCCTCATAAAGTAAAAGGTAGAAAGTCATTGTGATGATGGATATCAGAATGCTGATCCCGAGTGCCAGCAAAAAAGGTCGTACCTTCCCTGACATTTCCAATGCTTGTTTAAAAATGTAAGCTGTGATACAAAGATTCCAAATACCAAATGGCACGGCAACAAGAGCACTCAAGGTAACTGCTTCTTCACTCGGTCCGCTTGTCATCGTCATGACTAACCAATGAGGGATCATAGTTAGAATTTGTACGAAACAGGTAGTTCCGTACAGGGCAGACATCGTTTGTTTCCATCTTTTCTGACGACGCTTAAAGCTAAGAGTACTCCAAACTATCGCGCCGTATACGGTGATCAAAATAACTCCACGCGTAATGATTCCTTGTTCAGAAGCATAGCTCGCATCCAGAATTGTTGCAACTAGAAAAGCGGCAACCGCGGTAGCCACCACTAAGGAGGCCGATGAAGGTAAATTTGAAGGGGAATCCCTAAAAAATGCGATACCAACGATTTGTAGAATAGTTTGTCGATTTAAAAACATTAGCGGGTCGAAATGGGCAGATGGAATGTTTTCGTCAATTGAAGCCAACGACGGCAAAAAGCCCGGGAGCCGAGGTAGACTGATGGATGCAACCCTGACTATCGCTACTCTGGAAACCAATAAGCGACCAATAGTATAGTTTGAACTGTGTCACGCACAGCCGAACAAAACAATAGAAATTTACTGTAGATAAAAATCTACTTTCAGTGGCATATTTTACTATTTCGTGACCTTCTGTACTACGGCAATCCATTCGTATCGATATTAATGCAATTCTCAAATTACTTCATCTGTTCGTTCAATGGTTTCGCCATAGCGACGAAGTGCTGGTTCTTTCAAGCCTTCGTACAATCGAGCTATATTTTTGTCGATTTCAAGTTTCGAACTTTCGAATAAACTGTTGCCTATAACGTCACTTTCGACCAAAAAAGGTCCAAAATTTTTAACTTGAAGCACCCAAATCGCTTGTGCGATTCCGAGTTCTTTCAACCAGATTACGTTTTTAACCTGTTGAATTCCTCGACCTAGCAGAGCTCCTGTCCCATATCCAATTGTAGTCAGATAGACTGCACTATTAGGAACAAAGTAGTCCACGTAGTCTGTTTGTGGCATTCCACCCTTGCCGATGACAACTTTGCAGTTGGTTTGTTCAAACCACTTTTCCATCCACTTTGAAAAACGAAAGCTGGCCGTAGCAGTAACGGCTCCAACGGTGTACGAACCGTCTGCTTTGACATTGGCCGCCGGCGAACAGTGGAAATTCACGTTGGAAATGGTTTGAAGATCGACGCCTGGATTTTTGCCTTTATCCAGTATTTTTCGATAAACTCCTTCACGACCGGTATAAATTATGCCATCCAAAAAGACAACATCGCCAATTTCAAGAGTCTTTAAATCCAAATCGGTTACCGGAGTCTGTAAACGAACGCTTCGCTGCGCTTGTGTCATCGCACGTCTTCTCGTCTATGGTAGAGAGTAAACCACTTTGGGTCGGTTCGAAACTCGATTCTGTTGTCATCGAAAACTCGGACCACTGCTCGTCTTGAAGAAAGACAGAAGCTATGAATGCTAACAGGTAAGCCGCCGGTATGGGTGTGTGCCACTTCAATATGACAGTCTACAACCATTGAGCTGCCGACAAACCCCATCGGCCCCATACCGATACTGTTGCCTAATTCTTTAAGTTCATCTTCTAGTTCTGCAATTTCTGGATCGGGATGGTGATCACCAACGACTCTGAGGCAAGCCGCCTGTTTTCCCAAAACCATACAGGTATCTTTACTGCCTCCAATGCCCACACCAACAATCGCAGGTTGACAAGCAAGACCTCGTCTACCGAATTGAATCATGGTATCCAGGAACATCTTTTTTATACCGTCCCAACCATCTCCAGGAAACAACATTCGATAATCGGTCCCAAATAACCCGCCTTTGTGCACCGTCGTAATGTCGAGCCAATTGGCTTCAGGCTCCACAGAATATTCAATTTCAGGCGCTCGAATCCCGACGTTATTGTTATGATCCTTACGAGTCAATGGATGCACTCGGTTCGGACGCAATGGGATTTCTGCTGTTGCTTCAGCAGTAGCTTGACGCAATGCCCTTTCTACTGCGACAAATCCCCCTTGTATGTTTGCTTCATTGCCAAACTTAATATAGTATCTCGGAAGTCCGGTATCAGCACACATCGGTCGTTGATCTTCCACAGCTGCATCCCAGTTATCGATCATGGCGTCAAGTACAAAGCAGCTGAGGGAACCCTGTTCGGTACTTCGAATTTCGCGGATTCCGTTTCGATAATCCTCCGGAATTTTGATTGCAGCACGTCGAGTTATTTCTAGTGCTGCATCATAGATCGCTGATTCAGAAATCATCGTTGTAGAGGGTATGTCTAGTCAAAAGCTTGGCTTTTCGTCAGCCGGTGGTTGCAGTCTAGTGAATTGAACCTTCTGCGTTGTAGCGTTCATTTTAGATTCTTTCAGATTGATACGTGTGTACCTAGATTCACGAAGCGAACCAATATTGGGATTGTTGGTTAAAAAATGAGCACCACGAGAGTCAGTTCTTGCTTTTGCTGCTGCAACGATCGACTTACTCACTAGTATCTGATTTTCTATGTTCAAATAATCATGCCAGCTGAGGTCGAAAGCCCGAGCGTTCGAGCTAATACCCGCTGTCGCTAGTTGATTTTCCAAGGCATTAAGTTCAACTTCCGTTGATTCTAAACTAATCGTAGATCGTAGAATTCCAGCATCTTCCCACATGATTTTATATATCGATTCGCGGATTTGATTCAAATCGTCTATTGGTTTGCTGTATGGAGTTAGAGCGCGAACCATACTTTCGCCCACAATCTCATCGTCTGCTGGCATTGTAGCAAAGCTTTCACTTACCCAGTTTGCTGCAGATTTGCCTGCAATGCCTCCAAATACTGTGGAGTTTGCAACACCATTTCCTCCGAGACGATTGGCACCATGAACGCCTCCGGTATCTTCTCCTGCGGCAAAAAGACCTGGGATCGACGTAGAACAATCAGGATTGATTTCAATGCCACCCATCATATAGTGAGCAGTTGGTGTTACCTCAATCGGAGTTGAAACTAGATCCATACCTAAATCTGCACATCGTTTCACCATACCTTTAAATTGTCGTCGAACCATTTCAGGATCTAGGTGGTTCATACAAATAAATACGCCGCCATTGGGGCCTCCGAAACCACCTCTCATTTGTTCCAACATCGCTCGGCTTACGATATCGCGTGTCGCGCGTTCACCTCTCGAATCATACTGCAGCATAAAGCGCTGACCTTTGTTATCAAGCAAGTAGCCGCCGGCACCTCTTAAACCTTCTTCAATGATGGTCCCTGTAATTCGTGTATTATCACCCGCCAACAGCCCGGTCGGATGAAATTGAACCATTTCCATATCTCGAAGTGTGGCGCCAAATCGAAGAGCCAATGCCAGGCCGTCACAAGATTTATCTCCCGATGGTGTGTGGTATTTGTACATAGTCGGACCAGCGCCTGTTGCGATAATGATTGCATTGGCCTGGATAAGATGAAACTCACCGCTTCGAATATCGATAAACAGTACGGCCGCGACGCGATGATGAGTAGAATCGGGGATCAATTCTATGGCACGGTGTTCTTCTAAAAGTTGAATCGGTCGAACTAGAACTTGTTCAGTTAGGCGATTCATAATTTCGATTCCAGTTAGATCACCCTTATGAACAGTACGATCAAATGTTTGACCGGCAAACGCCTTCTGGTGAATAGTACCGTCTGCATTTCGGTCAAAAAAACAGCCGTGTTTGTTTTCCAATTCATAGACTCTTCGAATCGCCATGGTAACCAATGTCCATGCAAGTTCCTGATCATTGATCCATTTTCCACCTTCTATCGTATCTCTGAAATGAGCTTCAACCGAGTCACCTTCGCTCAAAACAACGTTGTATCCTCCTTGCACCATCCGAGTACAACCCGATTTTCCAATTAGTCCTTTTGTAGCTACAGTGATTGACAACCGAGGATTTTGGTCATAGGCATGAATCGCAGCCAGTAAACCGGCTCCACCACTGCCCAGGATTAGAACATCGGTTTTAGACTTCTGTAAAGAAATGCTTTCCCGTTTCGTATTCATAGTGAGGACGAAATTTGGAAGATAATTCCGATAACAATGGATAAAACTAGGGTGGCTGCAATCCAAGAATTTTGTTTCGGCTGTGCCCAGAACCATTCGTAGATGACAATACGAAGACCACCGGTTAGATGAATTGCCGCGAGTAGAATCAGGATCGTCTCAGAAAGTTTAACGAGAGGTGTCGAAGTCCAACTCAAGAATTGTTCGAGTTTCTGCGGATTGTAAAAGAGCAAAGAAATTACATAAAGGTGAACGGGTACGAATAAGGCGAGACAGAGCCCGGAAATCCGATGGATAACGAATGCAATATAGCTTGAATGTGAGCGCATGTTCATGGTGGTTACCAAATCGATCTTAGCGCAAAATAGCCTAGAGTTAGTGAGCTTATCGAATACAAGCCTACAATGAATCTGACAATGCGTTCCCCGAAGTTCGATAGTTCCGAGATGACATTGCTCAGGCCGATCGCGGCGTGAATTACAGCTGTAACAATGAACAATCCATAAAACGAGAACCAAACTGTATTTCCGCGAACTCGATTTACAATTTCTGCGACAGTCAACTCACCCTGTACTGCAATTATGATGGTAAGTAGATGAATCAAAAGCAACACAAACAGAATGACACCAGTCAGTCTCTGTACAAAGTAAACTATCAGTTCTGGATTTTTCCGGTGCGAAGACATTTTTGAATCACTTCGATGTCGCTGCAACCATCGCTCGCAGCACATTTCGTCGAATCTTTCCTGAGCTGGTTAGTGGAAAGGAGTCCAAGAATTCGATTTCCCGCGGATACTTGTACACTGCGAGATTGTTTTTCACATGCTGTTGCAGCAGGACTTTGGTTCGTTCACTTTTATCAACTCCCTCTTTCAGTCGCACGAAGGCCACAACAATATAAGCGCGTTCTTGGTCTGGTTTACTTACGACAGCGACTTCTGCGACATCGGGATGTGACATCATCGAATTTTCAATTTCATTCGGACCAATACGATAGCCAGCACTTTTGATGAGGTCATCGTTACGACCATGGTACCAAAAGTATCCATTATCGTCTTTCATCGCTAGGTCGCCTGAGCGAAGCCAGTTGCCGATTTTGATATTTTCCGGAATACCTAATTTTCCCCAATATCCCATAAACAAACTAGGGTCTTGGGGGAGCCAGGATGCGATTTCACCTATCGTACCGCTTGGTAGTTCCTTCCCACTTTCTTCAATGATCGAGACGGTTCGCCCCGGGCAGGCAATTCCCATGGAACCGGGAATTGTCGGAAATAATGCTTCGCAACAACCAACCAAGTCGGTGAATTCCGTCAAACCATAAAATTCATTGCAGACAATGCCGAGTTCCTCATTAGCCCAGCGTAAAACCTCACTAGCCAAACTCTCACCTCCGGTGCAGATCACTCGCATTGCCAAATTCCATTTTTTTCGAGGATGGCGGATCTCAGCAAGACGTTTAAGTGCGGTAGGGGTCATGAATGAGTGGGTGACTTGATGCCGTTCCATAAATTCAAAGGCCCAGGTGGCAGACAATCTCCGATTTGTAGATATCACAGTTTGCCCGTGTTGCCAGGCAGGAAAAACCAGATCGAGCAAACCACCTACCCAAGCCCAGTCTGCAGGACTCCAAAATACACCGTTTGTGTAATTCAGCTCCAAGTTGTAAACCATGGTCAATGAAGGGAGATAGGCGTGAATAACACGATGTGAGTGAATAATTCCTTTGGGAAGGCCAGTGGATCCAGAGGAATACATCAATAGGGCTGGCTCTTCAGTTGCGGTAATAACCGGTTCAAATGTATCCTTTTGACTAACAATGCATCGTTCAAAATCGATTTCATCGCCTACCGGTTTCCCATAAACAACTTTAAATTTTAGGTATTTATGAGATTTCAGTCTTCCTCGAAGCTTTGACCAAAAGTCTGAATTCGTGATAATTACTTCAGTTTTGGAGTCCTCGAGCACGTGTTTGACAGTCTCGGGACCGTACAAATGAGACAAGGTCATAGCAACGGCACCAACTTTGTAAATTGCCAAGTGAGCTATGCCAGTTTGCGGACTTTGTCCAGTATGAATTGCAACTGGTTGCCCTCGAGATACACCAATACTGGTTAAGTAATTGGCCAATTGGCAGGCTAGTTGATCGAGTTCGGCGAAAGTGTAGGAGTCGGTCGTACCGTCTAAGTGCTCATGAATCAGTGCAACGTGGTTTGCTTTTTCTCCCTTTGCGTACAAGCCCACCGTGTCAGCCGCGATATTGGCATTCACAGGGATGCCAACTCTAAGGCGTTCACCGGTGGTATCGATGTACAGATTAGTTTGGCCAATGAGAGCCCGGAATAAAGACACTTCGGACATTGACATTGTTGGTTAATTTTGTCGCGACGTTAGAATGAAATTGGTGATGAACTCAAAGGCAAAAATTATACAAGTCGATACGATGTATGGGCATAACCACCAGAATTTTTTTCCAAACTGTGGGGGATCGAATCGAATTTTGACCGCAGTCTAATCAGACGCCAAAAAGTATTCGATTTCTTGTCTAAGCTAGTGAAAATGTCTTGGCAGCATTCAATCTAATGAATCCGCAGCTCTGGCTCGAAGTACTTTACGGCGAATTTTTCCGGAGCTCGTCAGAGGAAAAGAATCGACAAATTCGATTTCTCGAGGATATTTATAAAGAGCTAGATTTTCTTTCACGTACGTTTGCAGAATTTTCTTGGTTAATTCGCTTTTCTCGACACCTTCCATCAATCGCACGTAGGCCATGACAATGGCACCTCGATCGCGATCTGGCTTACCGACTACCGCGGCCTCTGCAACATCCGGGTGCGAAACTAAAGTGTCCTCAACTTCATTTGGTCCTATGCGGTAACCTGCACTTTTGATCAAATCGTCGTTGCGTCCGTGATACCAAAAATATCCTTGTTCATCTCTTATCGCTAGATCCCCAGAGCGCAGCCAGTTTCCCATTTTCATTTTTTCTGGAACGCCCAAATTTCCCCAGTAGCCTAAAAAAAGACTTGGGTCATGTGGATACCAGGACGCGATCTCACCAACTGTGCCGTCTGGTTGTTTTTTGCCTTGATCATCAATTATGGCAACAGTTCTTCCCGGAAAAGCAAGGCCCATAGAACCGGGAATCGTGGGGAATAATGCCTCACAGCAACCAACCATATGATTAAATTCCGTTAAACCATAAAACTCGTTGCACACGATACCGAAATCACTCTTAGTCCAACGCATCACTTCACCAGGTAGACTTTCTCCCCCGGTACAGACTACTCTCATAGCTAACTTCCATTTTTGTCGCGGTTGTTGAACTTCCGCAAGCCGCTTGAGGGCGGTGGGCGTCATAAATGAGTGGGTAATTTGATGCCGTTCCATAAATTCAAAAGCCCACTGTGCAGAAAATCTCTGCATCGTCGATACGACAGTTTGACCATGTTGCCATGCTGGAAGCACGAGATCGAGCAAACCTCCAACCCAAGCCCAATCTGCTGGGCTCCAAAATATCGCTTCCGGGTAATCTAGCTCCATGTTGTAGATCAGAGTTAGAGAAGGGACATAAGCATGAATTATGCGATGGGAATGAAGAAGTCCTTTCGGCATACCGGTGGATCCAGAGGTATACATCAATAGTGCCGGATCTTCAGTTTTTGTCAACTCTGGTTCAAATGATTCCGGTTGATTGTCGATGCAATGATCAAATTCAACTTCATTGCTCACTGTATCACCACAGACGATTCTATACTTCAGTGTAGAAATCGAGTTCGCGAAATCGCGAAGTTTCGACCAGTATTGTGAATTCGTAATGATCACTTTAGTTTGGGAATCGGTAAGTACGTGTCTAACTGCAGCGGGACCGTACAAGTGAGACAATGTCATTGCCACCGCACCGATTTTATAAATCGCTAAGTGGGCGATTCCAGTCTGTGGACTTTGTCCTGTGTGGATTGCGACAGGATCTCCGCGTTTTATACCGATTCCTTGCAGGTAGTTTGCAAACCTGCAAGCCAAGCGATCAAGTTCGGCAAAGGAATATTTTTCGACTGAACCGTCTAAATTTTCGTGAATGAGTGCAAGATGGTTTGCTTTTTCACCATTTGCAAATAATCCCACTGTATCTGCCGAGATGTTCCCATTTTCGGGCATCCCAATTCGAAAACGATTTTTGGATGAATCTACATAAAGATTGGTGCGACCTGTGATGGCTTGGTAAGGAGACTTTTCAATCAGAGACATAGCAACGAATTTTGACTTTATACGTAACGTTCAATTGCTCGACGTTCGAAACCGAAAGTTATGAACATAAGCGAACTGAAATTTAAGATAAGTTCGAGCTGCAATTGGGTAAATTATGAGCTTTCGCCAAAAAAAGGGCAGCATACGAATTCTTTCTATTCTGCATTATGAATGGGCAGAGTCGAGATTAACCGTTAATGTTGCGATAGTAGAGCGTAAGCAATCGGCGATTAAGGTACCCCAGTATTCGATATCACTTTGCCTTTTCAACAGATCATTTCGAATTTCAATTGACATATTGTAAATGTTCCTGCTTTCACCGTGATGGGGTATTGTGAAATCTCGGCTTGTATCGATAGCAAAGACATCACCGAATCCGATTTTTAGATGAGAATCGTTGCTTTGCATACGGTTTTGGAAGGTTTTCACAAATTCCAGACATGTACGAGAAATGAGATCTACATGATATTCACGAAAATTTCCTTTTCTAAGTTGCGGTGTAAAACTGTGAACTGCGACTAGAAATTGCGGTGAAGAATCGATGTTGTCCAATTGTTCTTGAATTTTTTTGTGATATGGCTGAAAGATACTTTCAATTCTGTTTTTTCTTTCCTCCTCGCCCAAATTTTGATTGAATGGAATCACTGTTTCGTCACTGACTAGTGGAATTAATTCGGACGAACTCAAAGGTCGATTCGCATCTATAACAAGACGAGAGTAGCGCTGAGCCACTAGAGGGGCACTCAACTGGCGTGCAACAATCAATGCTACAGATCTCGCATTCACATCCCAAGCGATATGTCGTTTCATGTCATCTGAAGAAGGCAATTGATGCTTAAGATCAATAGGAACTTCACATCCCGCATGGTCGCAAACCAAAAGAAGCTGGGAAGAATTCGATGAAGGAAAGAATTCAACGGGATTTGGGTCTTTGCGAGTCAACATTGACTAAATTCTTTTATTCAAAAGGACAATGAGTTCACCAACTACAACAGAATTCTTTTGATTTTACAATTTCAAATCCTCAAGTTTTCAATTCAAATAAAGTAGTGAACTAGATCAAAAGTTAGTTTCCGTTGACGACAATTTCGACAAAAATCTGTTGTAGATTGAGCCCTTACTTATCGAGAATCTCCAAATTTTTCACTTACATCCTAAAAACCTGAGAGCCATACAGGCTGAGTAAACTATAGGATTTAGACATTGATGATGTTTCAGTTTGCCATTTTAGGTCTGGCGCGTAGAAAATGAACTGCATCAAACAGAGTGTTTCTCCGATATGACTTAAAGTTCATCGCTGCGCCGCAATTTATCTTTGTAATTTACTAACAGATAATCTCAAAGAAAAACTTTGTTGAAACAATTGGACTATCTGATTTGGATATTCCCTCAATAGGCGAAAAGTCACAAATTTCAGTACTCTGGTTAGTATTTACTCTATTATGAATAGAAACAACAAACTACAGTTTGTCGGTCGCACCAATTTCTATAGATAAACTACAAAATATTCCGTCGAGAAATTTTACATATGGAATACAGTGAGGATACCGAATTAAAGAGCCTTTTTATGAAGGGAGTACGACAAGGCTTCTTGACTCATGAGGGAATCTTTGATTATCTTCCTGAAGAATACGGTAAAAATCAACTCAAAAATATTCTTGTGTTGATACGAGAGATGGGCATCGAGGTCTTGGATCAAGAGCCAGATCCTGATCACCTAGTTTGGCAGCTCGTGGAAAGCCTGGAGGAGTACGCTGCTGAAGAAGCCGTAGAAGCCATAAAGTGTAATTTTGGTGCACTCACCAACCCATTAAACCTATATTGGCATGAAATCTTTAAGATCAAATTATTGACTCCTAACCAACAAACCAAACTAGCCAAACAAATTGATTCGGAATTGACACGTGCTTTACAAGCCGCCGCGTTTTGTCCTCTTGTCGTGGGTCAACTGATCAAGCAGATGGAAATGGTACTAGCTGGAAGTGTAAGACCGAATGAGCTCGTCATTAGTCTAATTAAGAATACACATGTTCATTCCATTGAGACAAGAAATGCTGAGGGTAAAAGGATTAACTTTGTAGACACTAAACTTGGGCAGCACTTTGAAACGATGTGCAAATGCTATGGAAGGTTGAAATTTGCATTGCGAAATGAAGATGATGATGTTCGAGCACAAACGGTGGTGCTTTACCGAGAAATTCTTGCCAAACTATTCATGGAACTGAAATTTGTTCGAAAGCAGATTGACGATATGTTTAGAGTTGCTCATGATGCTGTTCGGGAACTTAAGACAATTACTAGAGTTATCGAGGACATTTGTATTAAGCAGGTGCGAATTCCGCGTGAACATATACTGGATGTGCTTCAGACTAAACTTACGCATCGCAACTTAATCGTCGAGTTAAAGGCATTGGGTAGCGGGAAGCAAGCGGAGCAGATCGAGATTCATCAAGAAAAACTGAAAGAAGCTCGAGGTCAGCTTAGTCAATTTGAGCGTCGGATTGGAATGCCGATCGAAGAATTTCAAGAAATTTGCCACATCATTACTGAGGGTGAATTAAAAGCGAATATTGCCAAAGGAGAAATGATCGAAGCGAATCTTCGATTGGTGGTATCGATTGCAAAGAAATATATGAATCCTGGATTAGGATTGTTGGATTTAATTCAGGAAGGAAATATCGGATTAATGAAAGCAGTGGATAAATTTGAACACGAACGAGGGTTTAAGTTTTCTACATATGCAACCTGGTGGATTCGACAAGCGATAATGAGAGCGTGTAGTAACCAATCGCGAACGATTCGAGTGCCTGTTCATTTGACACCGAAATTGAATACTTTAATGAAAATTCAGCGAGAATTTAGGCAGGAAGAAGGTTGTGAAATCACATTGATGGAGCTGATTGAACGTATGAATATTACACAGAATGAAGTTCTAAAGTTGTTAAAAATTCCTCGCGAGCAACTGTCCATGGAAGTTCTAACTAGCGAATTTATTGAAGACAAGTCTGTTCGCAAACCAATAGATATAGTATTTCAATCAGGTTTGAATCGCGCGGTAGCGCAGGCATTCAATTTACTTTCAGAACGTGACGCGCAAATTTTACGCTTGAGATTCGGTATTTCAGTACGAACTGACCATACTTTGGAGGAAATTGGTCAACTGTTTGGCTTAACACGAGAACGAGTTCGGCAGATCGAAGCTAAAGCGATAAGTAGATTGCGAAATACATCAGGCTTAAGAATCCTAGAGCCTTTTAGTGGAGTGGAGTATTGAATCTAAACATGATTCGGCAACTTGAAACTCAATATATAAACTCGAAGAAGTATATATATTTACCTCTGTTCATGCTATAGCTTCTGATGGATTTTTAGTAGATGGTACGGATAAGAATTGCGGTTAGAGACTTTTACTAATGTGATTCCATCACACTGTTTGTACCTGGCGTGGACCAGGATATGTCAATTTATCTCTGTTGGCGAAGCAGCAACAATCAAAACTAAAGATTGATTAGACTATCTTTTTTCACCTGGGATGTGTGAATTGATACGATTGGAATTTGAGCGCATGCGTTGGTGCAGCTCTTCCGCAGTATCGCACTCAAGGATCCAATCTGCGAACCGATCTAGCGCTTCTGGTTTTGTGCACTGCTGTAAAGTCTCGGTGAGTTCTTCACGAACTTGTAGTCCGTCCTTTGACTCCACTAATTGCAATAACAAACCACGTTTGCCTTGGATCAATCCTTCTTCAAGTCCTTCTTCTAGCCTCTGTACCCGTCCTTGTTCCAACCCTTGCTTCAGTCCTTGAGCTATCCCAGCTGCTTCTTTCTCAGCAACCCACTCTTTGATCGTCTCTGCTAGCCTACCCATCGTTGTGGCAATATCGTCTAATCGAGCCAATTCATACCATTGCTACTTGAGCGCATGCGTTGGTACAGTTCGGCAGCAGTATCGCACTCAAGGATCCAATCTGCGAACCGATCTAGCGCTTCTGGCTTTGTGCACTGCTGTAAAGTCTCGGTAAATTCTTCACGAACTTGTAGCCCATACTTTGACTCCACTTGTCGCAATAACGTATCTCGTTTGCCTTGAATCAATCCTTGTTCCAAACCCTGTTCCCGTCCTTGCTCCAATCCTTGCTTCAGTCCTTGAGCAATCCCAGCTGCTTCTTTCTCAGCAATCCATTCTTTCATCGTCTCCGCTAACCTTCCCATGTCTTGTACTCCTGCTAACCTGTTTCGTAATTCGATACCGCCTACTAACTCTGCATTTGCCTTTAACAGACCCGTCAAATCCGTTTTTAGTGTATCTACACCGCTGCTCTGATACCACTCGGTAAATTCTTCTGCAACTTCAGCCAACTCCTCCACTGATTCGGCTCCTTCCAATCGAATCAACAACGCCAGTGGACTGCCTTCAATTTGCAATGCCCATTCCTTGTACGTCGATAAATCCACTAAATTGATTCGACACCGTCCCCGGTAATTACTCAGCAACGAACTTCGTCGACCGAACCATTCATTCAACTCTAGTGGAGCAGTCCACCGACGTTTTCCATTATAAATAACGATTGGATAGATCCTTGGGTAAGCACTATCCAGTCCCATAGTCTGTGACCGAACCAATTGCTCCAACAACAATGAACAGTAGCTGTTCATCCGTAACGGCATATGTTTGTCCACCGTTGACTGAAACTCGAAGGCTAGGTACACCGCACTACCGTCTGCCATGCTTGTTGCCTGGTAGACCAGATCTTGGTAACGCTTTTGTAGATCCCTAGAGACATGCTCGGTGCCGAACAATTGTAAAGTGTCCAACTCCAGCTGCTTCGCTGATAGAAGTTGAATCAGTTCGTAGACCATTAGCGGGTGGGAGAAGATACGTTTATAGAAAGAATCGTAAGGAATTCTAGGTGTTGGCAAAGGGCCTCCTGAAAGTGTGAGGTCGAAGAAACTGAAGCTAGCCACGACGCACTGCGTCGAGGACTCAACACGGAGCCGGAGTTCGAACAACAGTACTAGACTGGTGTTTGAAAGACGCGCTCGTCATTTCGTAAAGAACAGGAAGTTGAATTCAACTTGCATTGAAGCTGCTTGGTATGCAAACAAGTGCTTCGCAACACAAAGCAGAATTTAGCCTGAAATGCGCAGACGATAGAACGGATTTTCGAAACAACAGCCCTTGCTAGGCTAGTGGTAAGTTCGATCGCAGCTGGCTCTTTCCAAACGACGATACAGTACTCATCGACGAGTTGACCGGGTAATTGTAGGCGCAAGTAATCGGCTACACGAAAACATTTTACAACATATGAGACTTTCGTTGTCAAAATCGAGTTCCAAATGTAAATGTCGATGTATAGAAGACGCGAAATTGACTTTATCGAATCAAAAAACAGGAAACGAACTGTATGGAGCATAAGGCTTCAGTTGAGTCGCCTCTCAATTTGGTCTAATGTTTCGGATCAGTCGAAAGTCGTCACGGACAGTCTTTCGACTCTTAATTTAAAATTCATGAGGAAACTCTTTCATAAGATCACTAATCATGATCAAATTCAACACCTAAAGATGTGTTCATGGCTGCCGTCTATATTTTCGATATTTGTTTTGATGTTCTAGTTGGCATCTTGTCAAACACCGACTTCAAAAGTCAATTTTTCACAACCCAATCTTTGCGATGAATTTCAGACGTATGGACTTTAGAATTTGCATAGTCTATCTTTTTTCCAGGTGCGCAAGTTATTGAAATCAATGAAAGTCAACGGACGAAGATTCTTTTGTCTCGTCCTAGTTAATTGACAGGGTGCTAATGTTCAGTGCTTACACGGTACGGATAGAATTTGCCCTTAGAGACTTTTACTAATGTGATGCCATCACACTGTTTTTGCTTCGTGTGGACCAAGATTTGGCAATTATTCTTTGTTGGCGAAACAGCAACAATCAAAACTAAAGATTGATTAGACTATCTTTTTTCACCTGGGATGTGTGTATTGATACGATTGGAATTTGAGCGCATGCGTTGGTGCAGTTCGGCAGCAGTATCGCACTCAAGGATCCAATCTGCGAACCGATCTAGCGCTTCTGGCTTTGTGCACTGCTCTAAAGTCTCGGTGAGTTCTTCACGAACTTGTAGTCCGTACTTTGACTCCACTAGTCGCAATAACGTATCTCGTTTGCCTTGAATCAATCCTTGTTTCAGACCCTGTTCTTGTCCTTGCTCCAATCCCTGTTCCAGACCCTGTTCCAGTCCTTGAGCAATCCCAGCTGCTTCTTTCTCAGCAATCCATTCTTTGATCGTCTCTGCTAGCCTTCCCATAGTTGTGGCAATATTGTCTAATCGAGCCAATTCATACCATTGCTACTTGAGCGTATGCGTTGGTACAGATCGCCAACGGTATCGCACTCAAGGATCCAATCTGCGAACCGATCTAGCGCTTCTGGCTTTGTGCACTGTTGTAAAGTCTCGGTAAATTCTTCACGAACCTGTAACCCATACTTTGACTCCACTTGTCGCAATAACATATCTCGTTTGCCTTGAATCAATCCTTGTTCCAGACCCTGTTCCAGTCCTTGCTCCAATCCTTGTTCCAGACCCTGTTCCCGTCCTTGCTCCAATCCCTGTTCCAGACCCTGTTCCCGTCCTTGCTCCAATCCTTGTTCCAGACCCTGTTCCAGTCCTTGCTCCAATCCTTGTTCCAGACCCTGTTCCCGTCCTTGCTCCAATCCCTGTTCCAGACCCTGTTCCAGTCCTAGAGCAATCCCAGCTGCTTCTTTCTCAGCAATCCATTCTTTCATCGTCTCCGCTAACCTTCCCATGTCTTGTACTCCTGCTAACCTGTTTCGTAATTCGATACCGCCTACTAACTCTGCATTTGCCTTTAACAAACCCGTCAAATCCGTTTTTAGTGTATCTACACCGCTGCTCTGATACCACTCGGTAAATTCTTCTGCAACTTCAGCCAACTCCTCCACTGATTCGGCTCCTTCCAATCGAATCAACAACGCCAGTGGACTGCCTTCACATTGCAATGCCCATTCCTTGTACGTCGATAAATCCACTAAATTGATTCGACACCGTCCCCGATAATTACTCAGCATCGAACTTCGTCGACCGAACCATTCACTCAACTGTAGTGGAGCAGTCCACCGACGTTTTCCATTATAGATAACGATTGGATAGATCCTTGGGTAAGCACTATCCAGTCCCATCGGCTGTGTCCGAACCAATTGCTCCAACAACAATGAACAGTAGCTGTTCATCCGTAACGGCATATGTTTGTCCACCGTTGACTGAAACTCGAAGGCTAAGTACACCGCCCCACCGTTTGTCATGCTTGTTGCCTGGTAGACCAGATCTTGGTAACGCTTTTGTAGATCCCTAGAGACATGCTCGGTGCCGAACAATTGTAAAGTGTCCATCTTCAACTCCAGCTGATTCGCTGATAGAAGTTGAATCAGTTCGTAGACCATTAGCGGGTGGGAGAAGATACGTTTATAGAATGAATCGTAAGGAATTCTAGGTGTTGGCAAAGGGCCTCCTGAAAGTGTGAGGTCGAAGAAACTGAAGCTAGCCACGACGCACTGCGTCGACGACTCGACATGAAGCCGGATTTCGAACAACAGTACTGACTGTTGCTTGAAAGACGCGCCCGTCATTTCGCAAAGAACAGGAAGTTGAATTCAAACTTGCATTGAAGCTGCTTGGTATGCAAACAAGTGCTTCGAAACACAAAGCAGAATTTAGCCTGAAATGCGCAGACGATAGAACGAATTTTTGATACGACAGCCCTTGCTAGGCTAGTGGTAAGTTCGATCGCAGCTGGCTCTTTCCAAACGACGATACAGTACTCATCGACGAGCTGACCGGGTAATTACAAGCGCAGGTAATCGGCTACACAAAAGTATTTTACAACATATGCTGTCTAAACATCCAAATGTTGTATCCGATTTAGAATTCGATGTTAATTTGAATTCAACTCCGATACAAAGCACTTGATATTGAACCTGTGTATGAAAACATCGAAGATCTAGTCGGAATGCGTTCATCCGACTGCTGAAGATGGTGATATCCCATGAACTCGTCAGTATCAGCTAATTTGCAGTCTCAGAGGGGCGCTAAATTGACAATAGAATCGATTCGGACCAACAATTCGGTTAATCTGCTACAGTTGCTAGATAATTTACGGCGAAAATCAATAAGCGAAATTGAGTCAGTAATTTGGTCTTCGGTTTCGGATTATTCGAAAGTCTTCACTGGTAGTCTTTCGACTCTCAATGCAATTAGCTTACTAGCCTTGTAGAACCTCACCTTAAACAAACAATGCACTCATTTTCAATTCAAAATTTATGAGGAAACTCTTTCATAAGATCACTAATCATGATCATACTCAACACCTTAAGATGTGTTTATGGCCGCCGTCTATATTTTCGATATTTGTTTTGATATTCTAGTTGGCATCCTGTCAAACACCGACTTCAAAAGTCAAAAATTCACAACCCAATCTTTGCGCTGAATTTCAGGCGTATAGACCTTAGGATTACATAGTCTAACTATTTTCCGGAAGTGCAAATTATTGAAATCAATGAAAGCCAACGGACAAAAATTCTTTTGTCTCGTCCTAGTTAATTGACAGGGTGCTAATGTTCAGTGCTTACACGGTACGGATAGAATTTGCCCTTAGAGACTTTTACTAATGTGATTCCATCATACTGTTTGTAGTTGGCGTGGTCCAAGATTTGTCAATTCATCTCTGTTGCAGAAGCTGCAACAATCAAAACTGAAGATTGATTAGACTATCTTTTTTCATCTGGGATGTGTGTTTTGATACGACTGAAATTTAAGTGCATGCGTTGGTACAGTTCGGCAGCAGTATCGCACTCAAGGATCCAATCTGCGAACCGATCTAGCGCTTCTGGCTTTGTGCACTGCTATAAAGTCTCGGTAAATTCTTCACGAACCTGTAACCCATACTTTGACTCCACTTGTCGCAATAACGTATCTCGTTTGCCTTGAATCAATCCTTGTTCCAGACCCTGTTTCAGTCCTTGAGCAATCCCAGCTGCTTCTTTCTCAGCAATCCATTCTTTGATCGTCTCTGCTAGCCTTCCCATAGTTGTGGCAATATTGTCTAATCGAGCCAATTCATACCATTGCTACTTGAGCGTATGCGTTGGTACAGATCGCCAACGGTATCGCACTCAAGGATCCAATCTGCGAACCGATCTAGCGCTTCTGGCTTTGTGCACTGCTGTAAAGTCTCGGTAAATTCTTCACGAACCTGTAACCCAAACTTTGACTCCACTAGTCGCAATAACGTATCTCGTTTGCCTTGAATCAATCCTTGTTCCAGACCCTGTTCCCGTCCTTGCTCCAGACCCTGTACCCGTCCTTGTTCCAGACCCTGTTCCAAACCCTGTTTCAGTCCTAGAGCAATCCCAGCTGCTTCTTTCTCAGCAATCCATTCTTTCATCGTCTCCGCTAACCTTCCCATGTCTTGTACTCCTGCTAACCTGTTTCGTAATTCGATACCGCCTACTAATTCTGCATTTGCCTTTAACAAACCCGTCAAATCCGTTTTTAGTGTATCTACACCGCTGCTCTGATACCACTCAGTAAATTCTTCTGCAACTTCAGCCAACTCCTCCACTGATTCGGCTCCTTCCAATCGAATCAACAACGCCAGTGGACTGCCTTCACATTGCAATGCCCATTCCTTGTACGTCGATAAATCCACTAAATTGATTCGACACCGTCCCCGATAATTACTCAGCAACGAACTTCGTCGACCGAACCATTCACTCAACTGTAGTGGAGCAGTCCACCGACGTTTTCCATTATAGATAACGATTGGATAGATCCTTGGGTAAGCACTATCCAGTCCCTTCGGCTGTGTCCGAACCAATTGCTCCAACAACAGTGAACAGTAGATGTTCATCCGTAACGGCATATGTTTGTCCACCGTTGACTGAAACTCGAAGGCTAAGTACACCGCCCTACCGTTTGTCATGCTTGTTGCCTGGTAGACCAGATCTTGGTAGCGCTTTTGTAGATCCCTAGAGACATGTTCGGTGGCGAATAATTGTAAAGTGTCCAACTCCAGCTGCTTCGCTGATAGAAGTTGAATCAGTTCGTAGACCATTAGCGGGTGGGAGAAGATACGTTTATAGAAAGAATCGTAAGGAATTCTAGGTGTTGGCAAAGGGCCTCCTGAAAGTGTGAGGTCGAAGAAACTGAAGCTAGCCACGACGCACTGCGTCGACGACTCAACATGAAGCCGGAGTTCGAACAACAGTACTGACTGTTGCTTGAAAGACGCGCTCGTCATTTCGTAAAGAACAGGAAGTTGAATTCAACTTGCATTGAAGCTGCTTGGTATGCAAACAAGTGCTTCGAAACACAAAGCAGAATTTAGCCTGAAATGCGCAGACGATAGAACAGACTTCTGATACGACAGCCCTTGTTAGGCTAGTGGTAAGTTCGATCGCAGCTGGCTCTTTCCAAACGACGATACAGTACTCATCGACGAGCTGACCGGGTAATTACAGGCGCAGGTAATCGGCTACACAAAAGTATTTTACAACATATGCTGTCTAAACATCCAAATGTTGTATCCGATTTAGAATTCGATGTTAATTTGAATTCAACTCCGATGCAAAGCACTTGATATTGAACCTGTGTATGAAAACATCGAAGATCTAGTCGGAATGCGTTCATCCGACTGCTGAAGATGGTGATATCCCATGAACTCGTCAGTATCAGCTAATTTGCAGTCTCAGAGGGGCGCTAAATTGACAATAGAATCGATTCGGACCAACAATTCGGTTAATCTGCTACAGTTGCTAGATAATTTACGGCGAAAATCAATAAGCGAAATTGAGTCAGTAATTTGGTCTTCGGTTTCGGATTATTCGAAAGTCTTCACTGGCAGTCTTTCGACTCTCAATGCAATTAGCTTACTAGCCTTGTAGAACCTCACCTTAAACAAACAATGCACTCATTTTCAATTCAAAATTTATGAGTAAACTCTTTCATAAGATCACTAATCATGATCATACTCAACACCTTAAGATGTGTTTATGGCCGCCGTCTATATTTTCGATATTTGTTTTGATATTCTAGTTGGCATTTTGTCCAACACCGGCTTCAAGCGTCAAATGTCCACAACCCAATCTTTGCGCTGAATTTCAGGTGTATAGACCTTAGGATTACATAGTCTAACTATTTTCCGGAAGTGCAAATTATTGAAATCAATGAAAGCCAACGGACAAAAATTCTTTTGTCTCGTCCTAGTTAATTGACAGGGTGCTAATGTTCAGTGCTTACACGGTACGGATAGAATTTGCCCTTAGAGACTTTTACTAATGTGATTCCATCATACTGTTTGTAGTTGGCGTGGTCCAGGATTTGTCAATTCATCTCTGTTGCAGAAGCTGCAACAATCAAAACTGAAGATTGATTAGACTATCTTTTTTCATCTGGGATGTGTGTTTTGATACGACTGGAATTTAAGTGCATGCGTTGGTACAGTTCGGCAGCAGTATCGCACTCAAGGATCCAATCTGCGAACCAATCTAGCGCTTCTGGCTTTTTGCACTGCTGTAAAGTCTCGGTAAATTCTTCACGAACCTGTAACCCATACTTTGACTCCACTTGTCGCAATAACGTATCTCGTTTGCCTTGAATCAATCCTTCTTCAAGTCCTTCTTCTAGCCTCTGTACCCGTCCTTGTTCCAACCCTTGCTTCAGTCCTTGAGCTATCCCAGCTGCTTCTTTCTCAGCAACCCACTCTTTGATCGTCTCTGCTAGCCTACCCATCGTTGTGGCAATATCGTCTAATCGAGCCAATTCATACCATTGCTACTTGAGCGCATGCGTTGGTACAGTTCGTCAACAGTATCGCACTCAAAGATCCAATCTGCGAACCGATCCAGCGCTTCTGACTTTGTGCACCGCTGTAAGGTCTCGGTCAATTCTTCACGTACCTGTAGTCCATACTTTGACTCCACTTGTCGCAATAACACATCACGTTTGCCTTTAACGTACTCTAAAGCCGCTTGTTCTCGTCCTTGCTCCAATCCTTGCTCCAATCCTTGCTCCAGTCCTAGAGCAATCCCAGCTGCTTCTTTCTCAGCAATCCATTCTTTCATCGTCTCCGCTAACCTTCCCATGTCTTGTACTCCTGCTAACCTGTTTCGTAATTCGATACCGCCTTAACTCTGCATTTGCCTTTAACAAACCCGTCAAATCCGTTTTTAGTGTATCTACACCGCTGCTCTGATACCACTCGGTAAATTCTTCTGCAACTTCAGCCAACTCCTCCACTGATTCGACTCCTTCCAATCGAATCAACAACGCCAGTGGACTGCCTTCACATTGCAATGCCCATTCCTTGTACGTCGATAAATCCACTAAATTGATTCGACACCGTCCCCGATAATTACTCAGCAACGAACTTCGTCGACCGAACCATTCACTCAACTGTAGTGGAGCAGTCCACCGACGTTTTCCATTATAAATAACGATTGGATAGATCCTTGGGTAAGCACTATCCAGTCCCATAGTCTGTGACCGAACCAATTGCTCCAACAACAATGAACAGTAGCTGTTCATCCGTAACGGCATATGTTTGTCCACCGTTGACTGAAACTCGAAGGCTAAGTACACCGCCCCACCGTTTGTCATGCTTGTTGCCTGGTAGACCAGATCTTGGTAACGCTTTTGTAGATCCCTAGAGACATGCTCGGTGCCGAACAATTGTAAAGTGTCCATCTTCAACTCCAGCTGCTTCGCTGATAGAAGTTGAATCAGTTCGTAGACCATTAGCGGGTGGGAGAAGATACGTTTATAGAAAGAATCGTAAGGAATTCTAGGTGTTGGCAAAGGGCCTCCTGAAAGTGTGAGGTCGAAGAAACTGAAGCTAGACGCGACGCACTGCGTCGAAAACTCAACACGAAGCCGGAGTTCGAACAACAGTACTAGACTGGTGTTTGAAAGACGCGCCCGTCATTTCGCAAAGAACAGGAAATTGAATTCAACTTGCATTGAAGCACTCTGGTATGCAAACAAGTGCTTCGCAACACAAAGCAAAATTTAGCCTGAAATGTGCAGACGATAGAACAGACTTCTGATACGACAGCCCTTGTTAGGCTAGTGGTAAGTTCGATCGCAGCTGGTTCTTTCCAAACGAAGATACAGTACTCATCGACGAGCTTACCGGGTAATTGTAGGCGCAAGTAATCGGCTACACGAAAGCATTTTACAATGTTTTACAAGTCGATTCGACTTAGCTATCGGATAACTTCAAAGGTCAAAATAAGTGGCCATCTGGTGAAAAGTTTGTCGGCATTCGAACTCTAGTGTCAGACCAACATAAAGGAAAACACTCTACATTTTCAATGAGGGAATATATTGCAAAAATAATTGATGTACTGAGTTTCTCAACCTCTGATTCTATGGAATTACATCATCACCGCACGACAATTCGATGAATTGTTAAAATGTAGTTTTTTGGTCATTCCACCAACATTTTTTGGTCATTCCACCAACATTACAACAGTAAACTATGGAAACGGTAGCAATGAATTCAGAATCATCTAATCAAAATTGGAAATCAGCTTATCGGTCGTTCTACTACCAGAATGCTGAAGAACCTGAAGACATAGTTTTGGATCCGCATTCAACTGCACTACTGATCATCGATGTGCAAAATACATACCTGGAGGAGAAAGAAACCGCGCAGGAAACAAAACGTTGGCAGCCATTCTACCGACGTATGAATCAAACCGTCATTCCGAATATTTCACATTTGATTCGAGAATGCCGAAGTCAGGGCGTGGAAATTATCTTTGCTAGAATTGCCTGTCACAAACAAGATGGAAGGGATCGTTCGCTTAGCCAAAAGAAGCCAGGATTCAATTATTTGTTGATCCCAAAAGGATCGCATACAGGGCAAATTGTCCCCGAACTGTGTCCAATGAAAGAAGATATTGTTGTTATAAAATCGACGGATAGCGCGCTGACTGGTACCAATCTTCGATTGATGCTGCACAATATGGGAATCAAAGACATAATTGCTACCGGAATATTCACCGACCAATGCGTCTCCTCAACTGTACGTAGCTTAGCGGATGAGAGTTTCGGTGTGGTAGTTGTAGAGGATTGCTGTGCTGCGGCGACAGATGAACTACATCGACACGAACTAGAAGTCATCAATATGATTTACTGTCATGTCGTTAGCAAAGATGAAGTATTAAGTTTTTTTCTTAGCAATTGAACAGTGAAATACTTCCTTAATTTTCTATTCGTTCCAATATATGTACAACACTGACAGTACATATCGCTGAATGGGCATCAATTACACCTCTCCGAAGGGGTTTACTCGGCTGTAAGCCAGGTTCATATTCGTTGTTAAGTAGTCGATACATAGTGACTGCTTGACCAATTCCGGTGGCACCAGGTGCACCACCTTGTCCTATCATGCCTCCGGAAAGATTAACCGGCAACCGACCATCGACTTGAAATTCGCCGTTTTGCATTGCCCGTCCCGCTTCTCCTTCCGAGCACAATCTTAGGGCATCGATACTCTGTAACTCGACCCCACTAAATGGATCGTACACTTCAGCAACATCGATTTCCGAAATCGGATTTTCAATTCCAGCCATTGCATACGCCCGACTAGCGGCAAGATATTTTGCGCTGAATCTATAGGGGTGAGGACGGTCACCTAGGCGAACAAAATCGGTAGCACTACCCGATCCTGATATTCGTATCGAAATGGGTTTAGGGTCAACGAATTCAGGATTGGAAACAACAACAGCCGCGGCACCGTCGCTAATCATTGAACAATCAAGTAATCGGTACGGAGTACTGATTATTGGCGACGCCAAGACATCCATAGTCGAAATGTCCATTGGTTTATGTGCGAACTTGTTTTTGACCGAATTTCCATGATTTTTAACCGAAACCAGCGCTGCTTGCTCAATATTTGCATTGAAATGGTCACAATACATTTGGAAAGAAAGAGCGCTAAGATTGACTGTGGAAACTCCAGTCCATCCTTCTATATCTGCGTCAAACGAAAGCGAGTAGACTTTCTGTACATCTTTCCTTGACAGTCGACTTGCAGTTTGTTCATAACCTATTACCAAACAGTGTTTGGAATCTCCTGAGCGAACATGTAAAAAACCTTCTCGCAACGCTGCTGCCCCCGTTGCACCTCCGACTTCGATATGAACAGTAGGCAGACCTTGTAATCCGATTTCATCGACAATCAACGGCGAAGGACTGACTTGCAAGGAAAGTATGTCGCTTTCGCTAGCGACGATTACCGAGTCAATGTCGCGGGGTTTTAAACCTGCATCGTCAATGGCTTCTAAACAAACTTTTCTCGCCCAGTCTCGAAATGTTGATCCATCCCGATAACGATTGAACGGGATCATCGAAACACCTGAAATAACAGGCTTTGGATAATTTAACGAATGACTCAACCAGAAATCATTTTTTGAGGTAACCATGTCGCCAGTTCAGGAAATAGGATCAGTAATGTAAGCACCAAAATGTCAAAAAAAATGAATGGTAAAACCCCTTTGACAACATGGTGAAACTCTGCTTGTCCTCGTAACGCGCTCAAAACCGCAAACAAATTGATACCGACAGGCGGTGTAATGACTGAAATTTCGATCAATTTGACGAGAACGATTCCAAACCAAATTGGATCGATATTTAGTTCTACGACTACTGGAAATAAGAAGGGTAGGGTGACGACCATCATAGAGGTCGTATCCAGAAAGCATCCCAAGATGATGTAGAGAATTGACGCGAAGATCATAAACTTCAGTGGGGTGTCAGCGATCGAAGTTATAAATTCAACCAGTCCATCAATGATGCCGACTACCACAAGCATCCTTGAAAGCAGAAGCCCGCCGATCAGAATGATGAAAATGACACAGCTAATCGAAGCCGCGTCATAAAGCACAGGCGGCAACCAACCTTTCAAAGTTCTCTTTTTTGCCACGGCCAAGCAGAATGCACCAAAGGCACCAGCTGCGCCAGCTGCGGATGGCGGGAAAAAGCCAGTGTAGATGCCACCGAGAACTATCGACATGAGTACTATGACAGGCCAGACATACAACATGGACTTCAATTTTTCTTCTAGCGATACTTGTTCTTGTATGCTAGGTGCCAAGGCTGGCCGTATACGAACGAATACGTAAACACCGACTAGGTAGATTGCAGCGGTAAGTATTCCCGGTATTACACCCGCGATTAGTAATTGACCAACAGATTGTTCCGTAATGATGGCATAAATGACCATTGTGATCGAAGGCGGGATCATCGCCGCAAAACTACCAGAACCTGCGATTGCACCGATGGATAGGCTCTTTGAATATCCGAGTTTCATCATTTCGGGAAATGCAATACGGGTAAAGACAACAGCATTTACAATAGTCGATCCTGAAATCGCGGCAAATACAGCCGACCCTACGATTACGGCTTGATACAACCCACCGCGAAATCGACGCAACCAAAGATTCGTTGAATAGAAAACGTCTCGGGTTATACCTGACGATTCAGCTAGAATGCCCATCAACACGAACATGGGAAGCACTGCGAATGCGTAGTTGTTAACGACCCAAAACGGTAAAACCTTCAACTGACCCCATGTAAACAGTTCACCTACTCCTAGCAGCATTCCGCTGATACCGATGAATGCCATGGCTACCCCTACCGGAATACCGATAGCTAGAAGCACAAACAAAAGCCCCACTCCTAGATAGCCAATTAATACAGGATCCATTTCAGTAACTGATTCTCTTAAGTTCGATTAGTTCGAAATCGTTCGAAGTACACACCGAGCATGTCAAAAATACACTGTATTGTCATCAGCGTTACCCCAAAAGCCAAGACGAATCGAGCAGGCCAAAGCGGAAAATTAATCAAGCCGGTTGCGTATTCACCAACATTGAAAGCATGGACTGCGGCAGGCCATGTAAATCGCGCAATGAGTCCAAACACAATCGCTGCAAATGAATATTGCACAATTTCTGCTGCATTTTGCAAGACTCGGGGCAGCCTGCGAACAAGTAATTCAACTCTAATGTGTCGCCGTTCGTGTTGGGCGAATGAGGCCGCGAGAAACACCGTTATGACCATCATAGCTCCCATAAACTCAAACGTTGCTGGGATCGGTCGGGCCTGTAGTCCGATTACATCCAGATTGGTACCAAAAACGTCTGCTGCACCAGCGAGCATCATCAGTAAAATCGCGATTCCTGACAAAATAGCGCAGATACGAGTAACTTTTAAGAGTAAAAACCCTGGATACATAAAGATGTAAGGAGTGAAAAAGGAGATGAGTCCTGTAATATTACAGGACTCATTGAAATATCAAATCAGAAGTGTTGAGTTGGATTAATTACCCACAACTTCATTCCAAATCATAATTGTTTTACGGGCAGCATCGCCGCGTCCCTTTGCTTCCTGGTTTGCGATAAAGTCTGCGAAAAAATCTGGATTTGCATCTCGCCACTTCTGTGCTTCATCTTCAGGAAAAGGATGAAATTGAACATCATGCGCTTTCAGTTCGTCGATTGCGGCTTCACCTGCAGCGAGAACTTGGTCACGATCACGTCGTGCAGCTTCAAATGAAAGATCTTGAACGATTTTTCGTTGTTCATCAGTAAATCCATCCCAGATCCCTCTGGCAATCCAAACGGCATTGGTCGGGCCTTCCCAAAGTGTGATGTCATGCACATGTTTGGCAACTTCATAGATTTTGTAGCTGATCATGAGATCGACGGAAAAAGGGATGCAGTCGACGGTTCCTCGCTCGAGGCCCTCATAAAGTTCTGATAGGCCCAAGGTCACTGGTACACCACCAGCAGCTTCGACCATCCTTGGCATGTCCTTGCCCCAAGTTCGCACTTTTTTTCCTTCCATGTCCGCGACGCTCGTGACTGGTTCCTTACAAACGAGCTTGTACGGATTCAAGTGATGGAAAAATAAAGCTTTCATACCATTTCGTTGTGCTTCCAAGTCGAACTCTGGGACTTCTTGAAGCAATCGCTCCATCAACTCCGTTGCTTGAGGAACTTCGGACATCGCCATTGGTATAGAGTTTGGGGCCGCATGAAAAGGTAGTTCAGCTGGAAAATAGCCAGGTGACATCGCAGCGAGTTCGATAGCGCGCTGCTGAATTAATCCGAGATTTTCTTTTGCTTTACCAAGTGCGCCTTCCCAGAAAATCTTTATGTCGATTTCACCGTTTGTTTGATCTCGAATTTGATCTGCCCACCAAATATCGACTTGACCACCAGGGGTGTTTTCGGTCCACTGGCTGCTCATTTTGAGCATCTGACCGGCGTTGACATTGGTCGCGACAAGTAAAATTAACGCGGAAATGCACATTAGTACAATAGACTTAAGTTTTCTCATAAATTCCTCCATGTTCACAAATATATTTGTTGCGAATTGCAAATATATCGCAATAATAATTTTTGCACAAAGTCAATTATTGGATCTAGACTTTTAAATCAATGAGCTCAAATTCTACCCAAAGTCGTTCACTTAGAGTTAAATCTCGACTAGAGACGTTCGTAGGTGAATCCAATGTCGTTCAAGATTTTGACCCCGAATCCGTCTATCTAAAAGAACGACGAGGAAAATTTAATAGTGCAGCCATGTTTGTGGTGTTTCCTGATAGTACTCGAGAAGTATCTGCTGTAGTAGAGTACTGTCACAAAAACGATATATCTATTGTCCCTCAGGGAGGCAATACAGGTGTGTGCGGTGGTGCGGTTTCCGATTCTCATAGCATTATCCTCAATCTCAAACGAATGAACCATGTCCGAAAGATCGATACAGCTGCTTATACGATGGAGGTTGAAGCGGGATGTATTCTTGCAAACTTGCAGGAAGCAGCGAGAGACAATGGTTTGTACTTTCCTTTGAGTTTAGGTGCAGAAGGCACTTGCCAGATTGGAGGAAATTTATCTACAAATGCCGGTGGTGTAAATGTTTTACGGTACGGAAATGTTCGGGACCTGGCGTTAGGGATAGAAGTGGTGTTGCCAAATGGAAGTGTTTGGAATGGCCTAAATGCTTTGAGAAAAAACAATACCGGTTACGACCTTAAGAATCTATTCATCGGTGCCGAAGGGACACTTGGAATAATCACAGCGGCGGTATTGAAGCTATTCCCGGTTCCTCAGCATCGGTCAACAGTTCTAATTGCAGTCGATTCCATTGACGATGCAGTAGAAATATTTTCAAAATCGCGAAAAGAAACTTCTGACTTCGCCTCATCTTTCGAATTAATGTCAATGGTTTGTGTCGAGTCGGCAATTTCGAAGATTCCGGAATGTCGTGATTTCTTTTTGGCCCCTTATCCCTGGTACATCCTAATGGAACTAAGTGACAGCACGAACGAGAGGATTAGCGGCGAATTGAATCAAACTTTTTTGGAAAAAATATTTGAGGAGGGTTTGATTCTAGATGCCGTACTCGCTCAGAGTGAAAAACAAGCACAGCAAATGTGGCGTTTGCGAGAAGCAATTGTTGAATCACAGAATTACGAAGGCAAGAGTATCAAAAATGATGTAAGTGTCCCTTTATCTGAGATCTCAAGCTTTGTTTTATCAACAATGGCCCAGTTGGAGCGTCTAATTCCTGGTTCGCGTTGTTTTGTATACGGTCATATCGGAGACGGAAATATTCATTTCAATATTAGCCAGCCTTATGAGATGGATGGTGATGAATTTTTCGAACGTTGGGATGAAGTGACTGGCATCGTGCATGAAATAGCGCATAAGCTCGGTGGTTCATTTAGCGCTGAACATGGAATCGGTTTGCTAAAAACTGAGGATATGAAAAAGTACAAGTCGATAACTGAATTGAAGATCATGAAATCAATCAAATCGGCTCTTGATGTGAAAAACATCATGAATCCCGGCAAGGTTTTGCCGCCTCTTTAATTGAATCGGATTGATTACACTGATTGGTGTACAAAAAACAAAGTGCTATTAGAACGATGCTCTTACAGATTTTGCTTTAAGTCCAGCAATCGCACCAGATGGGTCAAGTCCCTTCGGGCAAAATCGTGTACAAGATTGAGTCGTATGACAGGACAGGCAACCGGAATTCGAAGTTAGAATTTTTAGCAAGCGATCTGGATTTTCATATCGCACATCGTTGTAAAGCGACCAGCCGCGATTTAAGGCTGCCGGCCCAAAGTAATTTGGTTTCCACCGAACCACATCACACGCAGCATAGCAAACACCACAACCGATGCACTCAATCGCTTTGTTAGCCGCTACTCGTTTCGAACTCTTTGGTTTGACTTGAACAAATTGTTTCAAATCTGTTGATCTAGACTCAAAGGCGCCTGATGCAGCTTTCCATTTTTCGAAAAACACATCCATGTCAACAACCAAGTCTTTAATGATAGGGAAGTTGTGCAAAGGAGCAACTTCGATCCGATAATTTTTGTGGACTTTGGAAGTCTGAGTTCGACAAGTCCAGCGCGGGATTCCATTTACCATCATCGCACAAGTGCCACACATACCGACTCTGCAAGAAAATCGATACGATAAGCTCGTGTCTACACTTCGTTGTAGGTAAGTGACGACATCCAAGACTGTTTGTTTCGGACGAATGGGTACAGAGTACGCTTGAAAGGAACCCGATTCGGTTCCTCTCCAAATATTCACCACAAGAGTTTTTGTTTTCTTACTCAAAATTAATGAATTCTGGAATAGTCCAGTTTACTACAGTCGATGTATAGGGTCGTTTATTGATTTGCTATGAGGTAAATTTGCCGTTTTCATTGAATTCAAGAACAAGTACATATTAATTCTTGCGGAATCTAAATCGCATTCAATCAGATCGCGCCAGCAAAAAACTTACTGTAACGACATCAGCTAGTGCATTTGCTTTAAACACAGGAACTGGCTAAATTGGCCTAACATCGCACCGTTACTTCAGTTTTAGAAAATTGTAGTTTTTTTAGCATAGCAGTCTTGCACAAATGATTGCGGTTGATCCTCATTTTTTCATAGTCGATTCGTAGTTTGTATTAAGAGTTGTCTATCCCGTAGTACCGAGAATGTCGTCCGAAACATTTATTCTCTGAACTGATGTCCAATTGTTTGTTTTTACGCTATTCATTCAAACTAGTGTAAAATTTGAATCACAAATGGGTGGTGCGATATTGCAAAAACTTCATATACTATCGGCATTTATCGCCATCTATTGATTTAGGAGGATGCTCAATGGCAACAATAAAAAGGTTAACAAGCTTGCTCGCTGTATTATCGTTACTGATGATCCCGAGTTTAGCTTCTGCGAAAACTGTAATTCGGATCCAATCGGTGATACCGGTATCAGCAGATGAAATCGTAATGCTGAAACGATTCGGTGACAACGTTACTGCTTTGACCAATGGCGAAGTAGAAATCGAAGTACTTCCAGCAGGTGCTGTTGTAGGTGTAAAGGAAACACTAGAAGCAGTCAACGCAGGTCTAATTGAAGGCGGATTTGCCTGGACTCATTATTGGTCTGGTTACCACCCTGCCGCAATGCTATTCGGTTCACCAACTGCTGGTGCAGGTTTAGGAATCGACAATATCGCTTGGATTTCATGGTATATGGAAGGGGGGGGGCGAGATCTCTATAATCGGCTTTGGGACGAAATGGGCATGAATGTGAAAGGGTTGATGCTGCAACCTGTCGGTCCAGAAGCTTTAGGCTGGTTCAAGGAACCAATTGAAAGCATGGATGATTTCCGAAAATATCGATTTAGAGCTCCTCCTGGAATTCCTGGCCAAACCTACAATGACATCGGTGTTGCTGCTGTAGCAATGGGTGGTGGTGATATTTTGCCGGCATTGAATGATGGAACAATTGATGCTGCAGAATGGTGTTGCCCGAAACCTGATTCCGTATTTGGTTTTCATAAAGTGCTGAAACACTATTATTTGCAGGGACTGCACCAAGTAGTTGTCAACGCTGACGTTTACATTAACAAGGAGGTTTGGGATAGTCTAACTCCTCATCAGCAGAAAGCAATGGAAGTATCTGCCGATGCTTCATTAATTCAGTCTTTAGCCTATCGAATCTATCAAAATGGCTTAGCTCTTAAAGACTTGACTGAAAATCATGGTGTTATTTTGCATGACACCCCCGAAGACTACTTTACTGAATACATGAACGCCGTTTTGAACAGTATGGACAAAAACAAAGCGGAAAATGAATTTTTTAAGGAAGTTTGGGATTCTATGAAAGAGTTTGCAGATATTGCCGTTCCTTTCTGGGCAGGTGCACAAACTACCAACGCCAATTTAGGTCAGGCTTACGCGAAACAGAAGTAAGTACTAATTTTTTGGCCAATTACTTTTTGCGAAACGTAGATCCTATATAGGATCTACGTTTCTATATTTTTGAAAGGAATGGCAAAATCTTTTGAATTCACCAAGTACTAAATCTGCTCAACGAAGGAAACTTTGTTGAAGGTTTTTTCAAATGAGTGAAAAAAAGCCTGAAGTCACAGACATCACCGATGAGCTAATCGCTGAGCGTCGGACCGGTGATTTGTCGAATTTACCGGACGACATGCATAGTATTGCACGGTCTTTAATCCGTTGGATTGATACTACTAGCTTGTGGGTTGGGCGCATCATTTGTTTACTCACAGTTCCTTTGTTTTCCTTCATGGTTTACGAAGTCTTTATGCGCTACGTTTTCATTGCTCCAACCCTTTGGGTCTATGACACTAGTCGAATGCTTTTTGGAGCGATGTTTATGTTGGGCGCAGGTTACGCACTGTCGAAAGGTATTCACATTCGGGCGGATTTTCTTTATCGAAATTTCTCAGAAAAAATGCAAGGTAGGGTTGACACTTGTCTTTACCTCTTTCTTTATTTCCCGGGTATGATAGCCTTCTTTCTGACATCTTTAGATTTCGCCGGTGTATCTTGGATGCGTCTTGAAAGAGGCATGGATACTGCATGGATGCCTTTGGTAGCCCCGATTAAAACCGCGCTCCCAATTGGCGTAGCCTTCTTACTCATGCAGGGTGTTTCAGAGCTATTGAAAAGCTATTACGCTGCAACACGCGGTAGGTGGCCAGCATAATGGCACCAGAAATTCTGGGAATTGTTCTGATCGCGGTCATGCTGTTCGCGATCTTTTTGGGATTCCCAATTTCTTTTACGCTGATATTTCTCGGATTTGTATTCGGCTACATTGGCTTCGGCCAAGTCGTTTTCTATTTGATGACTTTCCAGTTTTACTCGACAATGATGGAGCAGACTCTAGCAGCTGTGCCTTTATTCGTTTTTATGGGTATTTTGATGGAGCAGGCCGGACTGATGGAACGGTTATTCGCGGCTGTACAGCTGTTGTTGTCTCGGGTTCGTGGAGCACTGTTTGTCGCTGTTTTATTTGTGTCGACGATTTTTGCTGCTGCCACCGGAATTGTTGGAGCGTCCGTCACAATTCTCGGAATCATGGCAGCGAAGTCGATGAATCGTTCGAATTATGATGTTCAACTCGCAGCAGGAACGATAACGGCTGGCGGAACTTTGGGGATTTTGATCCCGCCAAGCATCATGCTAGTAGTCATGGGACCGGTGATGGAAATCCCTGTCATTGATTTGTTTGCGGCAGCTGTTATACCTGGCTTCATTCTAGCACTGATTTATACGGGATATTCTCTAGCGAGGTGTGCGCTCAATCCATCTTTGGGACCTGTCTTGCCCGTTGAACAACGAGCCAAATCCATGAAGCTCGTCTGGCGTGAATTCTTTCTTGGTTTGGTTCCACCTTCTGCATTGGTCTTTTCAGCGTTAGGTAGCATCATGTTTGGTTTGGCTACCCCTACAGAAGGAGCAGCCTGTGGAGCGTTTGGCGCTTTGTTGCTTACTCTTGCATACCGACGCTTGACCTGGAACAAACTGTTTGTCGCGCTGATCAAAACTTTAGAAATTACCGCGTTGATCATGCTTTTGGTTGCGGCGTCAAACTTCTTCGGTGCAGTGTTTTCCAGATTGGGGACACCTCTGATGCTGACCGAATTTCTATTGGAATTAGAAATCAATCGGTATTTGATCCTATTCCTTGTCATGGCATTGATTTTTCTACTTGGTTGGCCACTGGAATGGGTTCCAATTGTTTTAATCATCGTACCAATTTTGATTCCTCTGATGGATCAGCTTGAGTTCAACTTGACATGGTTTGCGATTTTGGTCGCTGTGAACTTGCAAACCGCTTGGTTGTCCCCACCCGTAGCTCTTTCTGCGTACTTTTTAAAGGGAGTAGTCCCTGAATGGGACTTGAAAGATATTTATTATGGAATGATGCAGTTTATGGCGCTGCAGCTTGTGGGTTTGGTTTTGATTATCGCTTTCCCACAATTGGTGCTGTGGCTACCAACTCTCTTATACGGTGGGTGAGGTTAGCTCCTAGCTACCTTTACTCATTCTGCCAGAATAAAGGATTTGGTGCAGCTATCCAGTTGCTGATTCAGCCAATTTTTTAAGTCGAGCGTTCATTCGACTTTTTAATCTAGCGGCTTTATTCTTGTGTTGCAGACCTTTTTGGGCACTTCGATCAATTTTAGTGCATGCAACTCTATAAGCTTCTCTTGCAGTCTCTAGATTTTTTGTCTCTAGTGATTTATAGAATTTCTTGATGTACGTTCTTACTGCGGCGCGGTGACTCATATTTCGAGCGCGTCGCTTTGTGTTTTGTCTAGCGCGTTTTCGCGATTGAGGTGATCTAGCCAATGAATTTCTACCCTTATTTTGTCTGAATTAATTTAGCAGGGGCGATATCGTTTCATGAATTCACAAAATCGATGCCGTAAAGTCGCATTATTATAATCAGCTCTGAAATTAGAAAAGTAAATTTGATGAGAGATTTCGTGTTCTTTCGGAAGATGTATTCTTTCTCAGAATGAAGCTATAGACTATCAGTACGGCATGGCTGAGTCTATTGAGTTTGCTTATGCATTAAGAATTTATACTCAATTCAATATTTAGTCGATTATGCATTGATTTTCATTTCATTCTTTTTCAAACGCCTGATGCTTTCACCAAGGCTAAAACATCCATATATAGACTACTTCTTTGCAAATTTAATATTTTCTTTCTGAATTCATTTGCGTGTGTTGCCAGCACTACTAGTACCTATTGTTATAAAATCGATTTTTCACTTTGCGACAAATTATGAGTGAAGGGATGTAGGAACGATTAGATTTGAAATACCGGAATTTATCAAGTAAAAATTCAATCGAGTCGGTAGAAAATTCTCGCAACAAGATCAGTGTCAGTTTTAGCAGGAACGCCATAGTGTTCGTTCATTAATGAGTCGCTCAAGACTTGATCCGGTTACACTAAGTTCGATCAACCGCTCTGAACAAAAAAATATAGTGCTCACTATGGACGCAAATCTTTCACTTTAGTTCGAAATCTAATTTATTGAAGAATGGATAAAGCAAGTAATAACAACCGTAGCATAGCCGGTGAATTTGACCGCCGGACTCTTGGTGTATTCAATTTCGATGTTCCAGAATTTGAAACTTACTTTCATTTATTGAATCGATTGAATGAGCGTCATGAACTTGAATTGAAGATTTACGTGACCACGAGAATGTGTCGGGCTGAACCCCGTGTCTTACAGCTGTACGACGAAGCTCGCATAAGAGTTCGAAAGTTGCCAAGCAAAGTCATGAAATACTTCTCTCGAGGGCTTTTCAAGGGTATGGACGCTGTACTAGTATTGAGTGATCCATTTCTAGATAGACGACCTCCTCATAGAAGGCGTATTCAACACATGGTTGACCTGAATTTACCAACCATCTTCTTACAACATGGTGTTATTCAAGGCTACATAAATGATTATTTCAAAAGCGAGCAACTCGATTATTATTCTGCACAGATTTTTGTGATGGAATATCCAAAAAAAATCCACCAAAGCAACTTTACGGAAGATACTCTTGCTCGAATTAAAGTTTCTGGATTCATCAAAAAACCATGTTTTGTGCCCAATCCACTTAAGCCTAGTATCGCAAATCGCCTTTCCAATTATGGCATTAGACTACTGTTTTGCCAATCATTCCGGTCCACTATGCATAGCCGGAAAAAAATTCCATCTTTTTACTTGATGATAGAGCAATTTGCGAATGATAATCCACATGTTGCCGTCATCGTGCGTTCTCATCGAGGCAAAAGAAGGAAAGAATACGCTGATTTTGATAGAAAAATTGCCAAAAAATGTACAAACGTTTTTTTGATGTATCTGCATCATGGCCCGCTAAAACGAATGTCTATTACGGATGCCATCTCTATTTGTGATTTCGTCATTTCAACTCCATCGACAGCTATTCTGGATGCGATTTATATGGCGAAACCAGCTGCAGTTTACTTGAACGAAGACAGCCCATTCCCTGTATTTTCAGGACTTCCACAAATTACTGACGCGCATAGCATAGAGAAATTCATCAATAATGAATGTGGTAACTCTGGAGCAGAAAGTTTGATTTCTCGTTATGGTAATTTCGATGAAAACATCAATCGAACTTGCGCGGAGATAGAAAGACTCGTGTCCCAACTTCCTAAGCGAAGTTGAATCGGTTAGGCCTTAATGTCTATTTAAACCGGCTCAGATTGGCATTGATGCAGTGATTATTTCCCATTGAGAAAATACAAACTAGGGAAAGGAATGCTCTCTTGCTGCGAATCATCTTCTTTTTTGTTGGTAGAAGCATACGGTATCGTTCACCGATTTTCATAGGCCTTTGCGTTTGTAGTTGAGCAATTACCCTTCTATGTCATTGACGTGAGAAATAATTCATGCATTGCAGGTGATTGCATCATTTTTAAACAGTAATACTAAATTTGAAAATTCACATCCTAAGTTTCCTTTTACTGTCGCTCGTTACCCAGACTTGGATCAAACTTCTAACAAAAAATTCAGAGTCTAGTTTATTTCTTTGAATTGACATCGATAATTTAGATCTTGATTTGTAAAGGCAATTGAATGACAGAAATTGCTTTGCATGAAAATTTATCGACTATAGAAAATATTCTTTGCTAGATACAAAGAGCGACGATCTATCGTAGGTCGTGTTTTTCTGAAACTTGATGTTGCGACTTATAAAATTTAGCGCATGACCCCGCTTCAATTTGTTTCACAACTCGAGTCAGTCGAGTTGGAGAATGTCTTTAATCCTTACTCGGACCAATGTGAGATTTGTGATGCATTAAACGCACATCAAAACCGCGCCAATTCACTACTGAAGCTATTGACCGCAGCAGAAAAAATTGAAGTTGATATGCTATGGATAGGGCGTGATTTGGGATATCGTGGAGGAAGAAGAACCGGCTTGGCCTTCACAGATGACATTCATCTTGCCGATCATGGCGAACGTTGGAATCTTGAGTTCAAACGATCGACTAAAGGGAAGGTAGTAAAAGAAATGACTGCGATGTTCATTTGGAGGGTATTAAATCAGTTGAGCTCAAATATTTTTCTTTGGAACGTTTTTCCCTTACATCCATACCTAAAAAACAACTCCTTCTCTAATCGCAAGCATAGTAGAGAGGAACTTAGCATAGGTGAGGAATTTCTCGCAGAACTTATTTGCTTATTGAAACCAAGGCTCTTAATCCCAGTCGGAAAGGATGCTACTGCTACAGCACTAAGAATACATGACAGAAAACGCGTAAAACCTGTTCGCCATCCAAGTTACGGTGGCTCGTCTATTTTTCAAAGACAAGTACTCGACATTTGCACTTCTTTGAAGACTAAGTAGATTGCTTCAGACCTACTACGAGAATCGGAATCCCTAATGAGCTCGAAAGATTCTACTAGCAATCAAAATAAAAATGCGAAAGGCACCTCCAGTCTTTTGAAGTCGACGGCCGCGTTTGGGGGAATGACCACGATTTCTAGATTGACAGGCCTGATTCGCGACATTACTTTAGCGCAGTTAATTGGCAGTTCTTTACTTGCAGATGCCTTCTTTGTCGCGTTTCGAATCCCAAATTTTTTTCGTAGGATCTTCGGCGAAGGTGCATTTTCAGCAGCGTTCATACCAGTTTATACGCAGCAAAGAATATATTCATCTCCAGAACAAGTTCGAGTGTTCGTAAACATCGTCACAGGTCGCCTAACTTTGGTGTTAATCGTCTTGTCTGTTGTGGGGATCTTGTTTGCTGAGGCGATTGTAACGATTCTGGCTCCAGGGTTTCGGGCTGAGCCGGAAAAGTTCAAATTAACAGTAGACAGTTTAAGAATTACTTTTCCGTATGTCTTGATGATTTGTCTTGTGGCATTGAGTACGGCAATTCTAAACACGCACCAGCGATTTGCTGCGCCTGCTGCTACGCCAATACTGTTGAACTTGTCGTTAATCGCTGCCGCACTTTGGATTACGGGAATTGTTGAAAATGCAGCGATCGCTCTTTCAATCGGTGTATTCGTAGCTGGAATTATCCAGCTATTGTTTCAATTTCCATTCTTGTATCAGATTAAAGAAATTCCGATACCTCGATTGATGTTTCGCAAGCAAACCTCTGCTAAGGAAAGTGTCAAAAAGGTCTATCAACTCATGTTACCGGCAATTTTTGGATCTTCCGTGGCTCAAATTAATCTGATCGTGAACACTTTTATCGCTTCGTTTCTTATCACAGGAAGCGTTTCCTGGTTGTATTACTCAGATCGCTTGTTGGAATTTCCACTTGGCGTTTTTGGTGTTGCTCTGGGAACAGTCATTTTGCCAAAATTATCGGAAGTTCATGCGAACAAGGATCGAGAAGAGTTCGGCAAGCTACTGGACTGGGGGCTCCGATGGTGTGTTCTAATCGCAGTGCCGGCAACAGTTGGATTGATCGTACTATCCTTTCACACTCTTGCAACTTTGTTTTTTCATGGAGCATTTACAGAAAACGATGTGATCATGTCGGGGCGTGCACTGATAGCTTATTCGACAGGCTTGCTACCTTTGATCGCAATTCGAGTCTTGTCTCCCGGTTTTTTCGCCCGCAACGATACAAAAACTCCGGTTCGAGCTGGTGTGATTTCAATGATTCTGAACATGGTTCTAGCGGGTTTACTTGTTTTCCCACTTCAGCACGTTGGTTTGGCGTTGGCAACATCTCTGGCAGCCTTTGCCAATGCTGGATTGCTACTAATTTGGTTGATTCAAGAAAATACTCTTCGATTTCAACCGGGCTGGTTTCTGTTTATAGTCCGCGTAATAATCGCCTCATCTATAATGGGATTTCTTTTGTTATGGGCTATACCGCCCCTCGTTGATTGGCTGCAGTTCAGTATCATAGAGAGAATAGTTAAGTTGTTAATTTACACCTTAGTCGGTGTCGGAATTTACGGAATTAGTATGCCAATCCTTGGCGTACGTTACAGTCAATTACTTCGAAAATGAAATCCAATTCAACAAAAGTCGTACGAATTGGATCCCCAGATTCTCCGCGCCACTTTACGTTGGCTGAAGCGAAAGACACTTTAATTTTGGTCCATCAAATCACTGCGGATGCTTACAGAGAATTGGAATCGGTAAAAACTCAGTTAAATTCAGTTCTCTCGATTGACTCGAGAGTCATTGTTGCAGAAAAACAATACGAAAAAATTGTAAATCGTTGGATTTCAAAAATGGAGCGACTAGGTCTTGTTGTAAAAGGACTTTGGTTGGTTGATTTCGATACAGGGGATGGTTATTTGTGTTGGAAATATCCAGAAGCTAGTATAGATTTTTACCATAGTTACACAGGTGGGTTTACGGCTCGACAACCACTTTCTAAAGTGATTGCAGAAACTAGTCCAGATTGGGCGAGTTGACTTTTGACTCATTTTTTGGCTCAATCACTAAGTACGATCGATGGAATTTATTCGAGGGACGCATAATATTCGTTCGCGACATCATGGTTGCGTGCTTTCTGTTGGAAATTACGATGGGCTTCATCCAGGACATCAGTACGTAATTCAACACTTGGTAGACTTAGGAAAAGAGCTGAATCTTCCTGTAATGATCGTTAGCTTTGAACCTCACCCACTAGAATTCTTTGTTCGTGATGCTGCTCCTCCTCGGCTGATGTCGGTGCGCGATAAAGTCGAAATAATGCGGGATTTGGGAGTGGACCGATTTTGTTGCCTGCGATTCAATCACAGCTTAGCGAATACAGAACCAGAAGAGTTCATTATGGATACTTTACTGGGTAAATTGGGTGCGAAGTGCATCATTGTTGGTGATGATTTTCGCTTCGGTCGAAATCGGCGAGGTGATTATCAGATGCTGCACAAATTTTGTGTAGAAAATGGTGTCCAAACCTACATAATCGATGCTCAATTGTTAGGTGATGACCGAATTAGTAGCACTCGAATTCGTCACTTTCTCGCAATTGGAAACCTTTCTCACGCGAATAGTTTGTTGGGTCGTGAATTCAGTATTTCTGGAAAGGTGGTGCGAGGAAATGGAAATGGTAAAAAATGGGGTTTTGCGACAGCCAATGTAAATATGAAAATTGCTAAACCAGCGTTGAGTGGTATCTTCGTAGTTAAGGTACAGCGCAAAGATGGCTCTATTCAAAGCGGCGTCGCGAGCTTAGGGATTCGCCCGACAATTGGTGGTACTAGCAAGGTACTGGAAGTACATATAATTGATTTTGATGAAGATTTATACGGTGAGAGAATTAAAGTAATGTTTTTGAAAAAGCTCCGTGATGAATTCAAATTTTCTTCGATAGAAAAAATGTGCGAACAGGTACAGATAGATATTTTGCGCACAAGAGATTATTTCCAAGATAGTAATTTTCAAGTTTCCCTTTGCCAATGACGAAATGACTCAATATTTTTCATGGGATTGACCGACTGAAAGACTTGAATCGACGAGCAACCGACTTTCTTACACTCATTGTTAACTTCACTAGTGTTTCAAACATCAATTTGAAATTCGATACATAAGGCATGACGGACTACAAAGACACAATTAATTTACCTAAGACTAAGTTTCCGATGCGCGCTAATCTAGCAAAACGAGAGCCAAATATTCTCGCTTTTTGGGACGATATAGATCTTTATCAGTGTATGCGTGAAGTAGGGCGTGGGAAAGAAAAATGGATATTGCATGATGGGCCTCCTTACGCCAATGGAGCACTACACATAGGGCACGCAGTGAACAAAATTTTGAAGGACGTCATTGTCAAATCAAAATCGATCGCTGGTTTCGATTCACCCTATGTTCCCGGTTGGGACTGTCATGGTTTACCCATTGAACATGAAGTCGAAAAGAAATTAGGTCGTGATATCTATCGGCAGAATCCGAGGAAGTTCAGAGAAGCTTGTAGGAAATATGCTGAAAAGCAAATTGATATTCAGCGCGCTGGTTTCATTCGAATGGGAGTCGTCGGAGACTGGTTCAATCCATATTCGACTATGAATTTTCACACGGAAGCGAACATTATCCGATCTCTTGCACGCATTATGAAAAATGGGCATATGATGCATGACTTGATGACGGTTTATTGGTGTAAAGACTGTCAGTCGGCTCTTGCCGAAGCTGAAGTTGAATACTTTGATAAAGTTTCGAGAGCTGTGGATGTGCGAATGATTGCAATTGAACCAGACGCGGTATTTTCCGCGTTCGCGTTCAATAATCGAAAAGGTGATGCAGAGGTGAGTGCGGTGGTTTGGACGACTACGCCGTGGACCTTACCAGCGAATAGAGCGATTGCTGTTCACTCGAATTTCGAATACAGTCTTGTTGAGGTAGAGACTACGGGGCGATGTGAGTATTTGATAATTGCTAGTGATTTGGTTGAATCGTGCATGTCTCGCTACAAGATTAGCCAATTCAAGCAAGTAGCGGAAGTAAGTGGTCGCGAACTAGTGGAGTTGATGTTTGGACACCCAATTCATCAAACAGATTTTCCGGTCCCAACGATTCCTAGTGAGCATGTGACATTGGAGACAGGTACCGGCTTAGTTCATACAGCACCAGGACATGGACACGAAGACTTTGCCTTGGGTAAGGAATATGGTCTGGAAATTTTCAATCCTGTCGGTCCTGATGGCAAGTTCTTAAAACATACCGCTTATGTCGGTGGATACTCTATTGATGAAGGTGAGGAAATCGTCATTGAATTGCTTCGAGAAAATGGCGAATTACTATGCAGTGACAACATTACACATAGCTATGCTCACTGCTGGCGGCACAAATCCCCTATTTTGTATCGCGCGACACTTCAGTGGTTCATTAGTATGAATCGCGAAAATTTACGCGAAACGGCACTAAAGGCTATTCGTGAGGTACAATGGGTGCCGGAGTGGGGGGAAGCAAGAATTGCGGGTATGGTCGATAGCCGACCAGACTGGTGTCTTTCTCGTCAACGAGTTTGGGGGACACCAATCACATTGTTTGTGCACAAAGAAACAGGGGAATTACATCCAGATACGCAAGATGTTTTTGAACGAGTTGCGCAGCACGTAGAGCAGCGCGGAATCGATGCTTGGTTTGATTTAGATGATTCCGAATTTATTGGTGATGACGCGCAAGACTACCAAAAAATTACGGATGTTTTGGATGTGTGGTTTGATTCGGGTGCCACACACTACAGTGTATTAAATAATCGCTCGGAGTTAACCAATCCTGCCGGTATGTATCTGGAAGGGTCCGACCAACATCGAGGTTGGTTCCAATCCAGTTTGCTTGTCAGTGTTGCAATAACAGGTAATGCTCCATATCAATCCGTGTTGACTCATGGATTTACTGTGGATGGTGAAGGTCGCAAAATGTCCAAGTCGATCGGCAATGTCATTGGCCCACAGGAAATTATCGATAAATATGGTGCCGATGTTTTGCGTTTGTGGGTAGCTTCGACAGAATATGAAGCTGAAATGGGAATTTCTCAGGAAATTATCAGTAGGATAACGGACTCTTATCGCAGAATAAGAAACACAGTTCGATTTTTAATCGGTAACCTCAACGATTTTAATGCCGAAGAAAGTCTGGATTGGACTCAAATGCTTGAGTTAGATCGATGGGCGGTTGGTTTGACACAGCAGCTACATAAAGAAATTGTAGAAGCCTACGATGCTTACAAGTTTCATTTGATTTGCCAGAAGATTCACCGATTTTGTATTGTAAAAATGGGGGGATTTTACCTCGATATTCTCAAGGATCGACTTTATACTATGCCGGCCAACAGTCGGGGTCGACGATCCGCGCAAACTGCAATGAATCACATTCTCGAGGCAATGGTTAGGTGGCTCGCTCCTGTTCTGAGCTTTACCGCGGAAGAGATTTGGCAGTCTATGCCCCACCGAAAAGAGAAGTCAGTATTTCTGAGCGGCTGGTATGAAAATTGGCCTGTACATGTCGGAGATGAATCTTCAACTGATTTGAAATTTTGGGACGACATCATTGCTGTTCGTGAAGAAGTGAACAGACACTTGGAAATGGCGAGAACAAAGAATGAAATTGGTTCTTCACTTGCTGCAGAAGTCAAGCTCTACTGTGGTGGTAAGTTGTATGACTCTTTGAGCCGACTAGGTACCGAATTAAAATTTATAACGATCACTTCTAGTGCAACAATTCATCCATTGGAGTCGATGATCGAAAATTTACCGAAGTCTGAAATTTCAGATTTGTACATCAAGGTTGTTAGTTCCCAAAATTCGAAGTGCGTTCGATGCTGGCATTATTCATCAGATATCGGACAGGATTCATCGCATCCTGAGCTTTGTATGCGTTGCGTTACAAATGTTACTGGTGAAGGCGAACAGCGACTAGTTGCATAGTTTAGGAGAAATTGGATAACGACCTAAGTTTGTATAGTGACGAGTAATTGACTTCGCTATGAATGCTGACCACAAAGCATTCTCAGGGCAAAGCCTATTTCGTATTCATATGGGGCTTGGAGCCGTGGTTTATCTACTGGATCAAGTTTCTAAGCTATTGATTCTATTGACGATAGAACCCTATGGATCGGTGAAAGTGACGAGCTTTTTTAATCTTGTTCTCGTCTACAACAAAGGTGTTGCTTTCGGTATGTTTTCTGAGTCAGAAATGGATACCAACACTATATTTCTTGTTATTAATGTAGTGATTACACTTCTTTTGGGTGCCGTCTTGTGGCATCTCCGAGGCGAACGGAGTCAATCAATAACTGCGATTTGGATGATCTTGGGTGGGGCATTAGGCAACATAACAGATCGATTTTCTCAAGGTCATGTTATCGATTTTATTGACCTCCATTTTGGGGAATGGCACTACGCAACATTCAATCTGGCCGATGCATTCATAAGCATTGGTGCAATATTGATAGCATTAGATCTCTTCAAAATTCGTGTACTCTTTCGAAAGGACTAATTCGCCGTGATCGTTGACTCGAGTCAATCTAGATCCAAAGCGACTGAGTTTTTAGAGCATCTTCCAATTCTTGTTGGTAGGCGAATATGCCGGGAGTACCACCTGTGTGAATTAACATGATGCTTTCGTCTTGTGGTGCCTTTGGCAGATAATCCAAAAACGCTGCTGCAGTTTTACCCGTATAGGTTGGATCTAAGACAATTGCTTCGTGTTGAGCGAAAAGTAAAATGCTCTGCCATACTTCCGGTGAGGCGATTCCATAGCCAGGGGCAAAAAATTGGTCATTCAATATGATGTCGTCGTCGTTAATTTTTAAACTTACGTCCAATAAATCACTCAATTCCTGACATCGAGTTCGTATTCGAGGAAGTTGCAGATCTCGAATTCGACGTACACATACACCCACTACTTTAATTCTTGAATTTATCGCGCGAAGCCCAAACAAAAGACCAGCGTGGGTACTCCCGCTACCAGAGCCTACGAAAATCGTATCGATCTTAAGCTTTTGCAGTTGAAGTTGTCGCTCGATTTCGTATGCAGCAACCACGTAGCCCAAAGCTCCAAGTGGTTTGTGCCCAGGAGCCAAAGGAATGATATAGCTTACGTGGCCATCTTCTTTCAATTCATCGGCCAGAAGACGGAGACGGTTGTCGGCTTCGACTTCACTCTCGCCTTCGGCAAAGTAATGCAACTTTGCGCCGAATAAACGATCCAGTAATACATTTCCTGACGATTTGTAATTTTCTGAAGGTTCGGCTACTCTGGATTCGAGCTGAATGTGGCATTGCATTCCCAACCGCGCAGCATATGCTGCAGTCAGGCGAACAAAATTGGATTGGACTGCACCGGTAATTAAAACGGTATCAGCGCCGTTTTCGACAGCTTCCCCAAAGTAAAACTCCAGCTGCCGTACTTTATTGCCACCAAATGCGAGTCCGTTGCAATCATCTCGTTTGACGTACAACTTTGTGCAGTTGTAACGCTGAGACAAATTGCCAAGGAAATCTATAGACGTAGGCTCTTTGTAGAGTATGCTGCGAGGAAATGTACGAAGTTTCTTCAGTACGGACAGCTGTTCGAAATCGTTCACGTCAGATCGAAGATCTTCAAAGAATTCTCTTAACTTCGATCAAGCAGCGGCCGCCTCATGCTTTCGGCGAATTCTTTGCATAATGATTACCAATCCAAGCACAACTAAGGCTGGGATATAGAAAACTTCTTTGGACAATCGATCTACGGGTTGTTTAATATGATCAACCACTACCGGTTCGTCAGCGTAGTAGTCAAACATGTCACCTATTTTTTCGAACAAAGTCGTACCGACAAAAGGTTCTTCGATTTTCATCTGACCATCTTCTTCGTAGACAGTGAGGCCTGCTTCAGACAGTCGTTTTTCCGCTTTGCCTAAGTTTCCGAGTGGCACAAGAACAGTGGTACTGGTGATTTCCCCTGTATCAAAATCTGGCCCGCTTACAATAACTGTCATGACTCCGTCGGGTGGAATATCGTCCACAATTTGAAAAACCTTCGTTGCTTCGACGCGTTCGTGAGGTGGATAAATTTGATCTAGCCAAAAGCCAGGTCGAAACAGAGTAAAAGCGACAAGTAGCAGTAGCACAGATTCCCAAATTTTGTTTCTAGTGAGTAAAAACCCTTGAGTGGCTGAGGCAAACAACATCATTGCGATCACAGCAACAACGAAAACGAAAATCGCTTTAACCGGACCTACATCGATTAACAGTAAATCGGTGTTAAAGATAAACAAGAACGGTAGCAGCGCAGTACGAATGTCGTAGGCGAAGCCTTGAATACCTGTCTTGATTGGATCACCCTTCGATATTGCTGCAGCTGCGAACGCTGCTAGACCAACTGGTGGTGTATCGTCGGCGAGAATTCCAAAATAAAAGACAAACAAGTGAACTGCGATTACGGGTACTACCAATCCATTTTGAGCGCCTAGTAGCAAAATGACAGGAGCCATAAGAGATGACACCACGATATAGTTCGCCGTCGTTGGAAGTCCCATTCCCAATATCAGACTCATGACGGCGACCAACAGCAACATCACAATTAAGCTACCTCCGGATAGAAATTCCACAAATTCTCCGACGATTTGATGTGCTCCTGTTAGTGAAATCGTTCCTACGATGATTCCAGCGGCACCTGTTGCAACTGCAATCGCAACCATATTGGATGAACCGGCGATCATACCGTCCTTCCATTCTGCCACTCCCTTTAGAAAAGCATCTTTAAAATTACCTGAATTTCTCATAAATGCTTTGAGTGGGTGTTGAGTAAGAGCGACTATCGTTATGGCCATCATTGCCCAGAATGCGGAATATGCGGGTGATAATCGCTCGATCACTATGCTCCAAATCAGAATTACAATTGGAATTACGTAATATAGTCCCGAGATCGTGGTTTCACCGGCTCGAGGTAGTTCAGTGATTGGCGCATCTGGATCATCAACTCGAAGGTCGGGACGTTTGGAAGATAGCCATAGAAGCCACAAATAGAACAGACCAGCCAAAAGAACGACGATGAAGAAAGCCGCATTTGGTGCTACTTCTTTTATCCAACCCAAACCGAAATATACGATAAGGCCCAATAGGGCAATACCAATAAATCCGCCCAAGAAGCTGATCAATTTCATCATGAAGGTGAGCGATGATGGTGGTTTTGGTAGCCCTTTTAAATTGAGCTTCAGAGCTTCCAAATGCACTATATAGACTAGCGCGATGTAAGAAACTAGTGCGGGTACTAAAGCGTGTTTTATGATATCGGTGTAGGTAATTCCTGTGAATTCAGCAATCAAAAATGCTGCTGCTCCCATCACCGGTGGGGTTAGCTGCCCATTCGTTGATGAAGCCACTTCAACGGCGCCTGCTTTTTCAGCACTGAGTCCAGTGCGCTTCATCAAAGGAATCGTGAATGTACCCGTCGTTACTGTATTGGCGATCGAAGATCCGGAGTACATGCCGCTTAGTGCAGATGCCATAACTGCCGCCTTTGCAGGACCACCTCGTAAGTGGCCGAGTAACGCGAAGGCCACCTTGATAAAAAAGTTACCAGCACCTGATTTTTCCAATATCGAACCGAATAATACGAAAAGAAAAATTAGTGATGCAGACACTCCCAATGCGACTCCAAATACACCTTCGTTCTGCATCCAATAGTGCCACATCGCTTTGCCGAAAGATGCACCTTTCCATTGGACCGTTTCGGGCAGAAAATCAGAGTGGCCGAAGAATACGTAAAGCACAAATACTGTTGCTACGATTAGTAGTGGCAAACCGAGTGCTCGGAATACGGTAATGGCGAGAACGATCATCCCAATGGACGAGATGACTAAATCTCCTGTGGTTGGAAGGCCCGCTCGCACCGCGATTTCATTTCGCAGGACTACAATGTATAGACAAGACAGTACTCCTAATACAACAAGAATCCAGTCATACCAGGGAATATGGTCTTTTGGACTGGATTTGAACAATGGAAAAGACATTGTGGCAAGAACAAAGGCGAAGGCCAAATGAATTAACCGAGCGTTCGCACTTGTTACTACTAACGGAATACCCAGTACTTCCGTTAAAAAGTAAGGCACATTCGATGAAATATAAATTTGGAACAAGGCCCACAAAAATGCGATCACTATAATCATCTTACTTTGCCAGCCATTGGGGTTGCGTGAACCCGTATCAACTTGTGCTAACTCTTTGGCTGATTTTTGGGATTGTTCTTTCATTTTTTGAGTCCGGTCTCTTGCTAGTTATTGGAAATCGTTAAAAAAAGGGAGAGCAACCGCTCTCCCTTTTTTTGAGGGGTAGTGTTTACATCCAGCCTTTTTCTTTGTAGTATCGTGCTGCACCGTCATGCAGTGGCGCGGACAAAGAGTCAGAAATCATCTCTTTTGGATCCAGATTGGCAAATGCAGGATGAAGCTTCTTGAAGTTGTCGATATTATCGAAAACGGCTTTCACCACAACATACACAACTTCATCGGGAACATCTGCACTTGTAACAAATGTCGCACCAACACCAAATGTTGTGATGTCTGAATCGTTGTTGTACATTCCAGCTGGAATGGTAGCAACTCGATAATAAGAATTATCAGCAACCAATTTTTCTATTTCCGATCCAGTTGCATTTACTAGATGAGCCGAGCAAGTTGACAGTGATTCTTGAGTCAGTGCGGATGGATGACCGACCAACCAGAAATAAGCGTCAATTTTTCCATCACAAACAGCTTGTCCTGTTTCAGCGGACTTCATTTCAGCGGCGAGTTTTAGGTCGCTTCGTTCCCAACCCATGGCTTCTTCTATTACTTCCCATGTGCCACGTGTTCCAGATCCAGGGTTACCGATATTTACTCTTTTCCCTTTCAAATCAGTAATGTTTTCAATGCCTGAATCATCGTGAGCAATGATTGTTACTGGCTCAGGATGAACGGAGAAAACGGCTCGGAGATTTTCAAATTTTCCTTGATCCTCGAACTTGGAAGTTCCATTGTAGGCGTGAAATTGCCAATCGGATTGAGCAACACCGAATTCAAGCTCACCGCTTCGAATCGTGTTGATGTTATAGATCGAACCACCCGTTGACTCGGCCGAGCAACGAATTCCATGTTCCTTACGATCCTTGTTTACGAGCCTACAGATGGCGCCACCTGTGGGATAGTACACTCCTGTTACACCACCTGTACCAATGCTAACAAATTGCTGTTCACTTTGAGCGGGAACAATTCCGGCAACCAAGGTAGCAAGAAATACAGAGGATACTGCTACAAATAATTTCTTCATATTTAATTTCCTTTTTTATCGATTAAACAAACGGTTTTCGAGATTCATGCAAAAATATATTTTATTTTTTTTCCAATGTAACGATTCTTTAATGTTCAACATACCAATTTTCAACCCATAAAGTTGTAGTCGATGAATTTCCCGTTGGTTCGATTCCCTTTAACCACTTCGGTATAACAAAGGGACTTGCTCGGAAGTACAGTGGTAGAACAGGAAGATCTTCGGAATATCGATGCTGAATATCAGCCCAGATTTTATTTCGTTCTTTTACATTTAATGTAATTTCGACGGCATCAATTAAACGATCCATCTGTTCGCTTCGATATCCCATGTAATTGCTACCAACCCATTTATTCGACTCTTCTGGAATTTCAGTCGAGTGGAGCATTGTTCGAGGTGAGCTATTGGGTGAACTTATCCAAGCAAACATCGCAAGTCCGGTGAAAAGTCGATTCGCCACGGTCTCGCCGAAAAACACACGTGCGGGTTGATTCTGGATATCGACGTCGATGCCAACGTCACGCCATTGACTATGAAGAACTTGCTGAACAGTCTCTCGGATACGTGAGCCAGCAGTTGTCCCAAATTCCAAGCGCAGACTTTCCCCCTTATCATTTTGTCGAACGCCATCTACCAATTTAGTCCATCCTGCTTCCTCCAGTAAACGGGTTGCTTTTCCTGGATCATACTCATATTTTGGAATATTCGGGTTGTAGTACGAATTAAGCGGGCTGACGAAGACGTGAGCAACAGGCTGATGACCGCCAAACAATTGTTCCGATATTAGCTGTCGATCTACGGCGTGAAGTAAAGCTTTGCGAACTCGAACGTCGGCGAGAATAGGATTGTCCAGATTTAAATCTATATGCTCATAGATCAAACCAGGCCGAAATATGTAATCAAATTCATCAGGGTAACGCTGTTGAAGATTGATTGCTTGGTCCAGCGTAAGACCCAACGAGCCGGAGATAAAGTCAATTGAGCCGGACAGTAGATTGGCTTCTAGGGCAGCGGTATTTTCAATTACCCGGAGCACGATTTTTTCAAAATGTGGCTCTTTTCCCCACCAAGTTTCATTTTTTTCAAATTCGATATATGCACCTGGTTCGATCTTGGTGATGCGGTATGGACCAGAATAAAGTCCGGGAACATACGGATCATTGTCGTAGGAATTTCGAGTCCGGTATTCACTCGGATTCGCAAATTTCGGACGATCGATATGTTCGGGAATCAGGTAGAGTGACAATTCGTTGTAATTGAATTCGACCCGATCCAAATACAATGTAAATGTTTTGTCGTCAATCAAATCGACAGATAGTATTCTGCGGTATGCTTCTGCTCCGAGAACACCGCTTTCGGGATTTTTCCCGACTTCGATAGTGTATGCGACATCCTTGGTTGTGACTGGAACGCCGTCTCCCCAGCGTGCATCAGCTTGCAAGGTATAGGTCACAGCAATTCCGTTTTTTCCGTCGCCTAGATCAGTCAGCACTGCACCACCGTTTTCAATCGACGGAATATTGGTGCACAGTAAACATACAAGTTCCCAGTCAGGGTCGTACACCGTAATCGGTCTCATGGTGAGATTTAACGCTAGGTATTTGGCTAGCATTGACTCAAAGTTGGGATGAAATGAGGCTGGATACTGGGTAATTCCGATGACTAGGGTATCTTTGGCGAAAGACGGGAATGAAACCAGAACCAAAAGAAGAGCACCGATCGTGCAGCGAGCAAGACGAAACAACATTGCATTCCCCTTTTTGATTAAATCCCCTTTTTGATTAAATCCCCTTTTTGATTAAATCATACGAAAACGTGTATTCGTTCGCATTATATAGATTGGTGTTTGGTTAACACTGTATTAAGAAAATGTCCGAATCGGAAATCGGGGAATTGGGTTCTGTATATTGGATGAGCGCGTTCGTTGTAACGAACGCTCAGAAAATCAACCAACAAATAATTAATGCGCTAGCTCCCATGTGAACTTTCTAATTGTTTGTTCAGAAAGAGAGCGCTTCTTGATTCAACTCCTTGGATTTCAGCAGCAAATTTTCTGTGCTTCTACCATTCAGCCAAGGTCTATTTTCGAAAAACCTTATCCAGCTTTTTACCGTTTGTAGTCTACGATGAACTGTTGTGGCTTTCGGATTCAGATTGTTACGTTCTATGATGCGAGTAGCTGGAATTTTCCGTTGAGGATCATGCCAAACTGCGTTAAAGAAGTCATTAGAAAAAATAATTTTTGCAAATTCTTGGACTATTTTCGGTGTGGAAAGTAATGCCAAATTTTTGCCCAAGGGCGTAAGACTAAAAGTGCCATCCTTGTTTCTTTTTGCTACTCGTAACCACAAAAGTACGTTGGCGTAATAATCAAATTGTCGAGAAGATAAGTTCATATCTGCGGCTGGAAATAGTTCAAATTTTTCTAGTGCTTCAGATTTATCAAAAGCTAGTGTTGTAAACGTTTTTATGATACGTTTGAAGTTGTCGGCTTGAGGAAACGGAACTTCCACATTCGTAAGTTCATTGTTAACATTTATTAGGTCTATAGAAAAATGTTGTTCATCTATACATGGCGAGTTTCCCTCGATCTTGAAAGTCCATGATTTGTCGAATTTATACTTTCCGTTGTTGGCAAAATTAAGGTATTGAAAGTGATATGTCAGGTTAATTTGATCGAAGCACAAATAGAATGATTTGACTGGTTTGTTTAGAATTTTTGAGTAGTGTAGTTGTGGATATATCAGCTGTCTAAGGCTTATGTTTTCTTCAATGGTACCGATTTTTGCTTCAATCAAATAAATGCCATTTTCGCCTTCAAATCCACCGTCTACTTCCATTTGAACGCCGTTTATCGGATACGGAATTTCTGTTTTTTCAGCGAATGAAGGCAAGCTGAATTCGAATTCCACAGCTCGTTCCCTACCTCTGAGAACCAAAGATACATCTTCACCAAAAACCTGCTTTAGGATGCCGGAGTGAAGCGCACAATCTAAGGCTTTGGATTCGGAGTTGATCCGATTCGAGTCCAAAGTTGTAATATGACTAGGTAGAGTAAAACTATACGATGGATCTTTGGTGTCAATTGTGCACGCTGGAAGCAGCTTAATGAACGGATCAGTCTGAGCGATACGATACACTCCGTTGTTGATTGCAAGAACTGAATAATTTCTTTTTGAAAGTGGTTTTGGAACCTGTTTCTTGAAATCAAATTTACAAGCTAATCGACTCTCCATCAGTCGATTGATCTGCTTCGAATGGATGTCGTAGTAACCATTACGGTGAATGTGTCTTTCAATTGGTTGGTCGTCTAGGAGTCTTTTCCAAGTTCTTTCGTTTTTACTCATTGGAAATTCTCTATCCGCAAAAATTGTGAATGAAGGGCTCTGAAAAGACAATTCGAAACCAATTGATGTATACGCTGTAAATTTCGATACCTTAGAATGTAGCGCAGAGGGTGGGCGGTGAAAATTACATTTCTTGACTTAGAACCTTCCACTGATTCTTTGGTTACATATTTTTCTCCTTTTGTATGCTTATGAGGATCTACTTTGAGTTCCAAAGTCAACAGGTTTGGGCTTTGAGCAGAATTGATTGGTAGGTTTCGCGCTGCCAGTTGACTTTTCCAAGTCTTCTTTTGATTTACACCATTTCTATTTTCACAATCACGGACTACTTTGCAATTCAACACTAATTTGGATAAATATTTTCTAGCCAAGTCCTTGAGAAGGAAGGAGTCTGTCCTTTCCATGCCTCAGGTTTCCTTCCTCTTGGTGGAAGTACCGAACTTCGGATCCAAATGAAGTGAATTTTGCTGTGAAGATCGTTTTGATGATGGTTGTCCGGAGGAGGGGGGGGGGGGGGGATGGAATATTTGCCTTGGTGATCTGCTGAGTTGATGGATTCAATTCGTTTTATTGAAAGATCTATGTACTCTTGAATTTGCTCAATTCCGATAAATTTTCGTTTGAGTGATAGTGCAGCTACTCCTGTACTACCAGAACCTGAAAATGGATCTAAAACAACTTCTCCTTTATCCGTTGATGCAAGAATTGAGCGCTGAATCAGCTGTATCGGTTTTTGTGTCGGATGTCTTCCGAATTTTCGTTCAGTCTTTGAAGCGGCGCCTAATTTCCAAACAGATTTCATCTGTTTGCCGCCGTTCATTTGCTTCATCAATTGATAGTTGAATTTGTATTTGTGTTTTTCACCTTTCTGAGCTTTACTAGCCCAATACATCAATTCTGTAGAGTGAGTGAAGGTACGACAACCTAGATTTGGCGGAGGATTTAATTTCTCCCAAATAATGTCGTTAAGTAATCGAAAACCACTTTGTTGTAATGCCATACCGATACTGGAGTGAACGTGAAGCGTGCCTGTTACCCATATCGTGCCCGTGTGGCGAAGTATGCGAAAACATTCCTTTGTCCAAGCTAAGTTGAATTGATAGTCACCTTCAATTCCTTTGCTTCGATCCCATTCCCCCTTATTGACTGAAACCATCTTTCCCGCAACACAGGTTACGCCATCATTCGACAAGTTATATGGGGGGTCAGTCCAAATGCAGTCTATAGAGTTATCAGGAATATGAGGAAGTAGCTCTAGAGAGTCGCCCGAGATGATCGTGGCTATCCTGTCAGGATGTTGCCAAACTGAACTGTTGTTCGGCAGGTTTTTCATTAAGCACATACCGAGTAGGCTGGTTCCAATAAAGAAATCTAACAGTATTAATGCAATAAATTAGAGCTATCGAACGTCTTACTTTTGATTCGATTTTTCGCTGATTCAACGGTAGACGATCATAACCGATCTAATTCAAAAAGTTAGATCATTCTAGATCTCAATATTGTTGTCTGAAATAGAACCCAATGTTGCTAAATCGAATAGCTTGGACTTCAATAATCGTGCCGGAATGGCTTCATTGACAATTGAACTACTGTTTGATCTAATGCAGATCAGAACAAAAGAAAATCGTTAACTATTGAACAATTGGATAGAAGAACTTGAACGGAAATACTATCGAGAGTGCATGCCTCAACATAAACGAACTATTTACGTGTTTCTATAGAGTTCCAAACTACCAGCGCGGATATGTTTGGCGTAAAAAAAATATTGAACAATTTCTCAATGATGTCTATTCACCGTTCGAAGATGCGAATTTCGAAGGTGAAGATGCAGACGAGTATTTCATTGGGAGCATTGTCTTGTGTCCTACGAAAGGAAAAATTTATGACGTAATTGATGGTCAACAAAGACTAACAACAATTCAACTGTTGCTTTGTTTTATTCGAAATCGGCTCAAAGAATTGAACAACGATGTACCACAAGACCTCACGGGTTTACTTGCAAATTCTTATACCGATTTTTCAGGAAATACCGCAAACCGGCGTAGACTGATCTTAGAGTATTCGAAAGGAGAGTCGATTCTGACTAAGATCTTAGATGAAAAGACACTGCATAACACCACAGATAGTACAGCAGTCAAAAATATTCAAGATGCATTTGAACAGATTGGAGAATTTCTAAAGCAAAAATTTGACTCTAAGCCGGAGAGGTACAAAAAGTTTTACGGGTATTTTATCAACCGAGTGAAACTAGTGAAAATATCGACAGAAAATGTTAGTAGTGCTCTCATGTTATTCGAAACGATCAATCAAAGAGGTGTTGGACTGAATTCATTTGATCTGATCAAGAATAAGTTATTTATGGAAGCGAATAAATCCTTGTTCTCAGAAATTACAGAAAGGTGGGAAGAACTACAGGAAACCATATTTCGCATGCAGGAAAAACCATTGCGATTTATGAGGTACTTCATCATTAGTCACTATAAATTGACGGCTAATTTTAATACCCTAAGCGAAAAAAATGTTTTTGAATGGTTTGAAAAAAACTCTAACCAACTAATCCTTGATTCAGACCCGAGGAAATTCCTGAGTACGATAATTAAGGCTGTTAACAATTACGAGGCTTTCTTTACCCGAAATGAGGACAATTTAGGGAAAGATAACGACTTCATCCGAAATATAAAATTGTTGGGTGGTGGAGCAGCTAGACAGCACTTGATTGTCTTATTAGCTGCATCAAGTTTAGACAGAATTGACTTCAACAGAGTTGCTGAACAGTTGGAGAAATGCATGTTCGTGTCCTTAATGGTGAAGGAGAGATCACAGGCTGTTGAAGGCAGCTACCATCAATGGGCGGCAGAGATTCGAGATTGGAAAAATGACACAGACATCAATTGTTCTTTGAATTCATTGCTAAAAAAGATGGCTGATGATAGGGAAAATAAGAAGGAATCGTTTGGTGAACACTTCAGAAATTTAGAGACTTCTCAAATTCAGAAGTACCGAATGAAGTACATACTGGCAAAGCTCTGCCAAAGCGTAGAAATAGAAGCATTTGGCAGGGAGGATGCGACCACCAATTTGAATAATTATCTTGATGGTTATGAAATCGAGCACATTTATCCTCAAAATCCAAGCGAGAAAGCGATGGAAGAATTTGGAGATTCAACTCTAGAGAATATAGAACAGCGTATTGGCAATTTGACCTTACTCGAGAAGTCGATAAATGCTTCAGCTTCAAATTTGCCATATTCAGAAAAGGGGGCGAGATATAGTGAATCCCGTTTACTGTTGACGAAAAATATACATAAAAGAACTAGTGTAGGAATAAATACAAAAATTGATAAAGCAGCAGCCAAACTACGCCAGTATTCAACTTGGAATGAAGAAAATTTAAAGGATCGTCAAGAGTTGTTGTACGATTTAGCGAAAAAAATTTGGATAAACTGAATGCACTCAGGACTTCGGTAGCCATAAGTCGTAACTCTTGCGATTAGCTTGTTGCCAAATGAAGACGACATCTTTGGCATTTTGTAGGATGATGATGAGCGAATGGTTCATTTGCCGGGTCGTTAGCAGCTAGGGTATCTCAGCTTCAGTTAAGTCCGAATTGATCGAATTCTTGTTTCAAACTACATAGATTTCATGTCTGTGCCTTGGTGTAACTTTTCCTAGTTTTCCACCAGTCGACTAATACTGTAAATTTCGTTTTTGCTCTGAATTGACGATTCAGAGTAGTAAATTCTCTATAATGACTTGCTACTTGTAGATTGGAGTTTCTTCGTGATAATACTTCTGTATTCATGACTATTCGATATAGAAACGATATTTTAGAAAAACAACTAGAAGTAGAATTTAATTTACAATTTGCAATACATTTTTGAAATGACTGTTGTACTGTAAGGAGAGATTTAGTTAAATGCCTACCTATGTAAGAACTGATAAATGTGATGGCTGTAAGGGGCAAGACAAGACAGCCTGTATGTATATTTGCCCCCATGATTTGATGTTTTTGGACAAAGACGGTTCTATGACCGGGCATGCGATGAAGGCATTCAATCAGGAGCCTGAACAGTGCTGGGAGTGCTATTCGTGTGTCAAAATTTGTCCCCAACAAGCGATTGAAGTTCGCCATTATGCGGATGTTGTTCCACTTGGCGCTTCCGTTCAGCCGTTGCGTGGTACAGAATCAATTATGTGGACAATCAAGTTCCGAAACGGTAAACGTAAGAGGTTTAAGTTCCCAATTCGAACAACGCCGGAAGGTTCTGCTGAGCCGTATCGAGACAAGCCAGATGCCGTTATGAATGAACTAACTGACCATAGTGTGCTTTTCACAAAGGGAACACATTCATGCGATATGGACCAATTTGTCAGCAACTAGGCTAGGAGCATAAGATGGCAGAATTTGATTTTGGCAATCCGGAAATCATCGAAGAAGAAGTCGATATCCTCATCATTGGTGGCGGTATGTCGGCCTGCGGTTGCGCATTTGAAATTATGCGGTGGACAGAAGGTTCAGATATTAAGATTAAGTTGGTTGACAAGGCTGCAATGGATCGTTCCGGTGCAGTGGCTCAAGGTCTTTCGGCGATCAACACCTACATGGGTGAAAATGATCCCGCTGAATATGTCCGCTATGTTCGCGGAGATTTGATGGGAATCATCCGAGAAGATTTAGTGTACGACGTAGGGCGACATGTCGATGATTCGGTTCATAACTTTGAAGAATGGGGTTTGCCAATCTGGAAGCAAAAAGGAGATGAGGGCAAGCGATTGACCGAAGGCGGGAAGCCGGTCCGTTCCGGCCGATGGCAGATTATGATCAACGGTGAGTCCTACAAATGGATTGTGGCCGAAGCAGCAAAAAAAGCACTTGGGATCGAAAAAATTGACGAAAGAATTTTCATCGTTCGGTTAATTACCGACGCAAATGATCCAAACCGAGTAGCCGGTGCTGCCGGATTTAGTGTCCGCGATCATAAGCTGTATATCTATAAATTTAAGGCTTGTTTACTCGCAGCTGGTGGTGCAGTCAACGTGTTTCGCCCACGTTCAGTGGGTGAAGGTACTGGCCGCGCTTGGTATCCAGTGTGGAATGCAGGTTCTACCTATTCTATGGCGGCTGAATGTGGTGCACATTTGACTCAAATGGAAAATCGATTCGTACCTGCGAGATTTAAAGACGGATATGGACCAGTTGGAGCTTGGTTCCTATTGTTTAAAGCGCAAGCTATCAATGCATTCGGTGAAGACTACCAAGTTCGAAATTATGACATTCTTGCGCATCATGGATACGACGAATACGCCAATGGTCCCAAAATGGGAACTTGCTTAAGAAATCATTTAATGATGAAGGAAATGCGCGAAGGTCGAGGTCCGATATTTATGGATACTCCTACCGCGATGGCAAAATTGGCAGAAACCATGACACCGCGCGAAATCAAACACTTAGAAGCGGAGGCATGGGAAGATTTTCTCGATATGACTATTGGTCAATGTGGTGTATGGGCAGGAGAGAATATTGAACCTGACAAGGAGATGTCCGAATTGATGCCCACAGAACCTTATTTACTTGGTTCGCACGCCGGTTGCGCTGGTATATGGTGCTCTGGGCCGGACGATTTACCAGGCACACCAGACCATTATCACTGGGGCTACAACCGTATGACGACAGTCAAAGGCTTGTTTACTTCCGGCGATGGTGTAGGAGCTTCAGGACATAAGTTTTCTTCCGGCTCACACGCTGAAGGAAGAATCGCAGCGAAGTCGATGGTTCAGTTTGTACAAGACAATAAAGATTGGAAACCTGAATTGTCCCGTTCGGTTGAAGATATCACTGAGGAAATCTATCGGCCGGTCGCAAACTTTTTGGAACACAAAGACTATACGACGGCAATCGATATCAATCCCTACTACATTACTCCAAAGATGTTCCAGTTTCGGCTGCAAAAAGTGATGGATGAATATGTAGCGGGTGTAAGCACTTGGTACCAAACCAACGAAAAGATGTTGGAAATTGCAGAAAAGAAACTGATCATGTTACGTGAAGATTCTTTGAAGATGCGTGCCAAAGACTTGCATGAATTACTGAGAGCATGGGAGAATTATCATCGCTTGATTGCTGCATTTGCCCATATGAAACACATTCAGTTTCGTCAAGAAACTCGTTATCCCGGTTACTACTACAGAATGGATTTTCAAAACATTGATGATGAGAATTGGAAGTGTTTTGTTAACTCGAAGTATGATAGAGACTCGGGCGAGTGGGAAGTGTGGCGATCTGAATATGTTCAACTAATCAAATACACAGATGATGAACCTGTCGGCATCTCAAATCCTGGGTGCCCTGTGTGAGTTTCCAATATCGATAGAAGGGCGGGTAATTTTTGCCTTTCATGATTCAATAGCGGGTTAATGATTGGATAATTTGAATTTTCTCATCCCGCTCGTTGTGGGAATGATTATTGGGGGTGCCGCTGGATTTATTTTCGGGCATTTCCGAGGTGGTGATTCAGAAGCCAAGTCCAAGTATGAGAAGCTACAAAATGAGTATAACGAGTATCGATCGAATGTTCGCCAACACTTCGTCGATACCGTTTCACTTCTCAGTCAGATAGACGAGAGACAGAAACAACTATATAAATCTGTTGCCACAGGTGTTGGTAATCTGGCTTCTTCCAAGTCAGATGAAAATAACGTCTTTCTGGAGCAGAGTGTTCAAGCCCTGGTTAAGATAGAGGAAGAAACAGATCGGAAGGGTTCGGAGTAGAGCTTAGCTGAAAGTTCAAATTAGACAACTCGAATCTCTCGGATTCGATGCATTGCAGGATATTTAGTCGCTAGAGGCACCGCCTGGTGATTTGTAAGGTAGAGGAAAAGGAGTGATCACTCCTTTTCCGTCGACTGAGTGCATTTTTGCTGGCCCTTCTTTTTCCACCACGTCCACACGAACGACCGAATGGATCGGAATATAAGTTCGACTAACTCCGCCGAATTGATTTTTCAGTTGTTCTTCGCCTGGATTGACTACGAGCTTGGAGCTGTCACCAAATACTAGGTTTTCCACTTCCAAAAAAGCGTACATGTCGCTTTGATAGACATTTCGCGCGTATAGCTCATAAACTTTTCCTTGGTTGTGGAAAAGCACACGATACATGTTGTTTTTCTTTGATGACATTCAGAGAAACTACCTAGCTAGATTTTATTTCGTATGAAGAGTTGGAGTCAGAAAGGCATCTGACGGAAAAATTTTATCAGTTTTGGACACGACAAGCGATGATTTCAATGAGATCTACCAATCATAATCGATTCCAAAGTAAATTAACAATGCTGGCACAATCAACCAGAGTAGTCCCTTAATTAGGAAAAATAAGAATGCGATCCATCCTAATTTTTTTACCCGATTCGCTAACTTTTCGCTATAGAAGAAATTAAACTTCTTTTTCATGAGGTTAAAACGGAATACAAAGCGCAAGAGTAGTCATTCATTATTACATATTATCAACTTTGACGAAAAAATGGGGAAAGGTGTTTCGCGACGAGTTCTGGGTTATCCATGTGGCAGTGGTGCCCTCCCTCGATGTCGATGATTTGCAAATGACTGATGTATCGCTCCCTACCACGCAAAGATGGCCATTGTTTAACTATCCCTCGAGACGAACGAATCAACAGAGCATCACACTGAATCGCCGAAAGATAATGGGCGACGTGACCCTCAACAAGATAAATGGGCGACGCTTTTCGGAGACATCCATCAGTTCGCCAGATAAAACCGCCGTCATTATTTTGTACTAAGTTGCGTTCGGCGATAAGTCGAGCTGAGTCTATAGATAAATCTCCGGCTTCCTTTCGTGCAAGTGCCGCTTCGTCAATGCTCTTGTAAACGGGAGCAGATCTGGGGGATTTGAGTGCTTGATCGAGGTGCCGGCGAAGCTGAGTAACTGTATCATCAAATATCCCTGTGATTGGTGCTAAGCCTTCAACCAATGCCAATCGGTTTACTCTTTCGGGTATCACCGACGCGATCAAAGCAGCGACACTCGCTCCCAATGAGTGTCCCAATAGATCAAATTTTTCTAGTCCAAGTTGTTTGATTGCAAGGAGAATATCTGCTGCGTAATCTATAAAGTGATAGGCATTTGTGCCTCTTCGGTGTTCGGATTTTCCATGACCGGGTAAGTCCAACGCGATGAGATGTAAATTTTTCAAGAAAGGCGCAATGGGTATAAAGCTAGCTGCGTTGTCTAGCCAACCGTGTAGTGCAATAACTGGAGGGGCAGACTCATTTCCGGTAGTGAGTGCTTGGAGCCGCAAATTTTTCGTCTGTATTGTAATTTCAAGCATAAATATCCTCACTCTTGAAACAGATGTGAATGATAATTGAGCAACTGTTTAAGGGTTGAAAAGACCAGCACGACCTTAGTTTCTTTCCTTTGCGAATGACTCTCATTTTTATCCTAAAAATAGCATCATATACAATGTAAACGAATGGACATGAACAATTTTTGACGGAATTGGAGAAAAAATGAATCGATCAAAAGAGCCGAATGCCAAGCGAAATATGACTGGGAATACAAGCAAGAATTCTGTCACTATGATTGACAATCGAGACGGTAAGCGCTACGAATTCCCAGTTGTTGATGGGTCAATTGGTCCGAGCTTAATACAAATTGGATCGCTTTATCGTGATACTGGTATGTTTACCTTTGATCCTGGATTTACGTCCACAGGCTCCTGTAGATCTTCAATTACCTACATTGATGGAGAGGAAGGTGTTCTTTTGCACGGAGGATATCCTATCCAACAGCTGGTAGAAAAAACAGATTATTTGGATGTTTGCTACCTTTTGCTTTATGGAGAATTACCCTCGACACAAGAAAAGAGGGATTTTGATATATCAATTACACACCACTCGATGTTGCACGAACAGCTCGTGTCATTTTACCGGGGATTTAAACGATCCGCTCATCCGATGGCAGTTATGGTAGGTGTAGTTGGTGCATTATCGGCGTTTTATCACGAAGACATAGACATTCATGATCCAATCCAACGGATGCTTTCTGCACACCGTTTGATCGCAAAGATGCCAACAATCGCTGCATATGCGTATAAGTATTCCATTGGTCAACCATTCCTTTATCCAAAGAATAATTTGACCTATGCAGAAAATCTGTTGCGCCTAATGTTTGGCGTACCAACTGAGGAGTATATAGTTAGTCCAGTTATTGCCAAAGCGATAGACCGAATTTTAATTTTGCATGCTGACCACGAACAAAATGCTTCGACTTCCACAGTACGATTGGCTGGTTCTTCCGGAGCAAATCCCTTTGCCTGTATCGCCGCCGGTATTGCTTCGCTTTGGGGACCTGCGCACGGAGGTGCAAACGAAGCCGTATTAAAAATGCTGGCCGAAATCGAGACAGTTGAAAATATTCCGAAATACATCGCACGAGCGAAAGACCGATCCAATCCGTTTCGATTGATGGGATTTGGGCATCGAGTCTATAAGAATTTAGATCCTCGTGCGAGAATCATGCGTCAAACCTGTCACGAGGTTCTTAATGAACTCAATGTAGATGATCCTACGCTTCCCATCGCTCTGGAGTTGGAAAAAATTGCTCTGCAGGACGAATACTTTATTGAAAAGAAACTTTATCCAAATGTCGATTTTTATTCAGGAATAATTCTAAGGGCGATAGGATTTCCGACTCAAATGTTTACTGCAATGTTTGCTGTCGCGCGCACTGTAGGTTGGATTGCGCACTGGAAAGAAATGTTTCTAAGCCCAGAGAGTCAAAGAATTGGTCGACCTCGTCAGCTATACAACGGTCCGGAACAACGAAATTTTGAAGTTCTTGAGGATAGAAAAAGTAAATCCGCCAACTGGTTGCGTCTGTGGGGAGCGTCTTCTAACAAAGGCAAGGGTTAGTCTAAGATTAGAGTGATTCAATGTCTTGAACCGACTAACTGAGAGCTCATCGAGCTCGATAGATTTTGACTTGCAAATAGCGAAAGCGACAAAGTAGTATGCCTATCGCGACGATACAAGCGACTCCGACTGACCACATCAGTGCTACCGGACCTCCGTCGAGATAAAGGCCAAAGTACCAGCCAAGTGGCAACATTACACCCCAAAACGATACGATCATCGTCATCGTGATATACCACATGTTTTGATAACCCCTCAAAACTCCTACCCCCACCGCTTGAATTCCATCCAGTACCATGATGAAAGACGCGGCAAACAGAACAGGAATCGCTATGACGATTACTGCTGGATCATTCGTGTAAATCCGCGCTAAAAATTCAAGAGTGCTTAGAAATACAACTGCGAGGAGCATGAGGGAAATGGATGCTAGTATGACAGCTGTCCATCCTGCTTTAGCGGCTTGACCAAACTCATTGCGTCCTAAGTGGTTGGCTACTAAAACACTGGCGGCCATTGCAAACCCTAGTGCTACCATGAACGCGATTGTGATCACGTTAAATCCTATCGTCCACGCTGCTGTATGCAGAACTCCCATATATCCAGCGAACAGCGTCAGAATCAAAAATGATGCGGATTCCATTCCGTGCGCAATCGCTGTCGGATAACCCAAACGACGTAATTGTTTCGAAATTGGTTGCAGTCGATTCAATCGGCTATTTATCCCGTACTTTTTGAGATCAAAAGTACGCAATATATAAATTGCTAACACAAAAAAAGAAGCCCAGCGCGTAATACTCGTAGCCAACGCAGCTCCTTCGGCCCCCATGGGCGGCACCCCGTGATTACCAAAAATGAAAACCCAGTTGAGATAAAAATTCAGTACGTTAGAACCAAGCGTTACGACCATGGCAGGAACCGGCCGTTGCAGTCCTTCCAAGAACAATGACGTTGCTACCATGCACAGTAGACCGCCTAATCCTAGTCCGTGCATCGCAAGCACTGGACCACTTCCTTCAGACAAGGCAGTAGACTGTCCTGTCAGTTTGAAGAAAATTTCTCCGAATTGCATGAGAAATCCAAGCACAATCCCAAGAATGAGTGCATGGATTAGGCCAACCAACCAAACTTCTCCACATCGCCGATATCTTCCAGAACCGTCTGCGCTAGCAGTTAGAATTGCGATGGGAAGAATTGAACCAATGCCTATGAGTATCAACGATACTTGCGGCCCATTTGCAAGGCCATAAAATGCGATCTCGTTTGAGCCTGCATATCCACACATAGCAACGTCAACGGTAACGATGAGGATAGCTCCTGCACGACTCAGCAACACTGGCCCGGCGAGTTTGAATATTGGCCAGACTTGGTTGTGAATCATTCGAGAATTGGGCTGACGGAGCTTTCTAGGAGTGAACAAAATTTACTCATTGTAAGCTATATTAAGAGGACTGTTCTTAGGGTAAGCAAACGTAATCAATTGAATTTACTTGGTTTTCGAAATGGAGTTTTCTTAAGCTAAGGCTAGAGCTTCAATACATGCCTTAGGAGCCAAATTTTGCTCGCTGCTGAGACAAATTAGTTAAACTCGGGTAGATAATTTGTTGCTTGGTGTGCATCTTCGCTGACTTCGCTCAATTGCTAGAACCAATAGTCCGAATTTAAGCAAAAAGTGCGAGTCGGTATTCGTGCTTGATTTAAGAAATGAAGAATAAAAAATACATTTGAATGGGCCGACAGTGGTTTAGGCTAGTGCTGATGCTTTATATCTACCGAGTAGGCTTGTTAAATTGAAACCATTGTGCACGACCACGAATCAGGTGGGATCTCACTTGTTTGTAGTCGATTTTGGAACTTCTTTCAATTGATATAGTTAAAGCAACACGAACTACTGAAACAGGAGCAGGACGCAATATTGAGAACGCTAAGGATTAGAATAAATTTCAGATTTAGGATAAAAAACTAACCAAGCAAAAGCAAAATGTAAACCGCTATCAATATTTTCTAGTTCTTTGCCTGCTAGCGGACCTTGAATGGCTTTGCCAAAGAGATTCCACTCCGAACCAGTCTCCTGATCGAAAAAGGAGTCGCCTACTTTTACAAAACTCAAAATTTGGGCGTCAATTTCTCTTCGATATGCGGTCGCTGATGGGATGATTCGGGACTGAGATATGTTTGCCCCATCAAGCGCAGATGCAGCATCTGGTTTGGAAAAAACAACGAGCGGTACACCGTTGAATTTGTCATTTATGACTGGTTCATGTTCAAAAGAAGAAAATGGATAAACTCGGTGTCGATCATTTACGGTTACGTTTAAAACACGTTCCATGGGAGCTAAGCGAACATCATCTAAATCCACTCCGAAAAATGGAGAATTGTTGATATCGTCATAGCCGCGATATGGATTTCTACCATATTCTCGAGAATAGCCGGTGTCTCTAGAAAGCACTTCACCTTCAGGATAAGCTTTCGCAAACTCTTTGAATGACGTAATTTGAGAAGGCAGCCGAAAAAGTTTGGAACCAGCGTAGGATCCCACGATTCCTCGTCCTGTAATTTGTTGCCACCACGATTCCGTCTGTCGATCGTACATGACTAAATCGCTATTTCGTAAATGACCGGTAGTACCAAACTCTAGAATTTCCCCATCCTTATTCCTATCAAATACGATCGATGCGTTGCATAACGGACAAAATGTTACAGATACAAACCTAGAACTGAGTTCGTCATTGACGATTTCATGCCAAATTAGAATTTGTAAGGGATAAGCTTTAGCTTTTCCAAAGATTTCTAACACAATGACAGGTTCATTTTCACTTAACCACTTCGTCGCCTGATCAACTGATACGAACTGGGGATCGTCTATCGAAGGTATGCCATCTTTGGGGACTCCGCCAGATTGAATTTCGTCGAGATCAACAACCCGATTTTCAAAATCTGTGTTCCGCCAGTCTCTCTTCGTAGACGCAGGTAGAGCAGAAACGCTCAATGAAGTGAAGATCCCGATAAAGAGAATGATGGATGCCAATTGATGTGGTTTTTTCAGAATCAATACAAACTGATTTAAGAATTTCATAACGAGACGGGATTTTCTGAATATTGCAATTTGAACTGGTTGAGTTAAAGAATTACACAGGATGCTCAAACCAAAGCCCATGGGTACCAAATAAGCCGAGTAAAACTTGCCGCGATTTAAACGACATTGGATTTGATCATTTTATAGGCACACAGCAGTCCGAGTACGAACTAAGAGTGTGAAAATATTTTTACTTTTTCGAAATAGATGACTAAAAATTGATATTAATGTAAATATATAAAGATAGCAAATCTTAATTCGTTTCTAGAGTAAAGATAAAGGTACCATCGCAAAGATGTCCATATCGCTTCAATCGAAGTTTTCGCCGAGACTGACTTCTGTAAGGATCGCTCAATGTAAATACGCATTAGGTTGAATTTCTTTTATATTTTCCAATATGAAAAATTCCAATGCTGTCATCAATTAACTTTTGATTGACTTTTTAAACCAGATGTTTTGATGATGGCGATTGGGCCAACTAAAACGACAATCGCTGTTACAACAAATGCCAATCCCCAAGCGGTAGTCTGAGACCTACCTCCGGCTAAATCCAAAACAGCGCCGAAAATGATCGGACCTATAAAAGCGCCGACGAAGCCTATTAATGTGTGCAATGCCATCGTAGTACCTCGAATTTGTTCTTTCGCAGCTTTGATTACTGCCGAAGAGATTGATGCGGAATCGGCAATTGTCAAGCTTGCATACATAATCATCAAGACTATTATTAATAACATGGACTGCTGGCTCGAAAACCCTAGCGCGATTCCAACCAAAGCCGCTAATCCCATCACAATTAAAATGACTTTCACTCGATTGGTTTTTTCTGCTATTTCATTGGTAAAGATGCTAAAAGGTTGAGCAAAAAGAGTTGCGCAAGCAACGATAAAGGGTGCGTTCCAGTCGGAACCAAAAGTTCCTGGCTGTTTTTGATTAATTGCGAAGACCAAAAAAGCGACTGCCCAAGATCGAAAGACGAACAGTTCTACATTGTGAACACTGTAGGCAATGCTAAATCCAAGTGCTTTTTTGTTTTCAAAAACGGGACGAAAGTCAGGAAGAACGCGAAAATTTTCAGTTCTTTCTTCAGGTTGCACGAAGGGTAAATAAATGAAAGCAATCGTGAACGCGAATAGGGGGCCAATTGACGAAAATGCAAATACCCACTGCCAGCTAAGAAATTGCATCAAAAAACCTGCAATTAGAAAGGATAAAGCGACTCCCAATCCGAAACAAGTGGTATAGAAAGCAACAGTGCGGCTTTGCCTATGATTTGGAACCGCATCAACAAGGGCTTTCAATCCTGGCATATAGGTGCCGGCTAACCCAATGCCCTGAAAAAATCTCCACACGCTCGCACTTCCTACTCCAAAGCTTAGAAAAGCGAAAGCAACTGGCACAACAAAGGTCAATATCATGGAATAGAGATAAACGGTACGCGCAGCTATTCGGTCAGTAAATGGCACAAGAAAAGCCACGGCGAGCAGGTATCCAGCGAAATAAACACCAGCAACCCATCCAATTTCGGTACTACTCGCATTCCACTCGATTTGAAGGGTGGGAATTAGCGTAGGGTAAACCGAAAAGGGAACCATTGAGAAAATGTGCGCGCAACAGATTAATGCGAGCGTCCAATTTGAGCTTTGTTTAGCAATCAAAATGTTGTAGTCATCAAATGGCTTGGTTTGAACTCGAGATTAAACTATAAACGATGGAGTTTGAGGGGCATGCGTCCTAAGGCTAGTGCAACACCAGCGGAAATTATCCTTCAATCAGAATTGTCGTACAATTGATGATAAGCCGTCCACCCTGTGCATTTTTGATTCGATTGATGCTCACCAAATTTCTTTTTACGATAATTGCGATAGTCGTTGTTCTATTGGTATATTCTGCAAGCTTTAGGAAGAAGGCCCATACAGTCTACAAAGCGAAAACAAATTCCCGAAAACCAAATAAAGTCACTCGTGCGGTTCTTTATTCTTGCGTTGTTGCCATTGCAGTCGCATCGAGTGCAATATTTTTCTACAAGTGGCAGGTCGACAATACTATAGTCAGTATCCGTGTCATCAGCGGGATAGCAGAAAATGCAACGACTTACAAAGCACTGCGGAAAGACATCAAGGGGCGTACGTTTACAACGCTAGACGGTCGACTGGTTACTCTTGGTGAGTCTGACAGAGTTGAAATTCTGAAAGATTGAAAATTGCAGCAAAGTTAATTGTTTAAGAAGAAAACACCAGTAACCACAATTCTCATTATTGTTTCGGTAGCAATAACTTATCTGACCGAGTTCGGTACAGATCGAGAATTGTTCTCGATGCTACAGTTTCCGATCCCTTATGAAATAAAGGAAGCACTTCTATTTCTCGAAATTTGGAAAATTTGGACACCAACGTTTGTTCACTTCGGTTTTTTTCATTTGGTATTCAATCTGATGTGGGTAGGGATTCTCGGTGGTCCGATCGAAAAAATTCAGGGGTCACAAACTTTGCTGCTGTTGTATTTGGTTTCTGGAGCAATTTCCAACTATCTTCAATTCTTTCATTCCGGCCCATTCTTCGGTGGGATGTCGGGTGTCTGCTATGCTCTATTGGGATATGTTTGGATGCAGTCCAGAATTAATCCGATTTTCTACGGAAAAGTTGTCCCAAAGTTGGCAATTTATGCAATGTTAATCTGGTTTTTCGCATGTTGGTTAGGGCTTGTTCCAAATGTAGCGAATATCGCACATACGGGTGGATTGGTAGTCGGAATAATTTGGGGACGCAGTGACGCCAAGAGGCTCAACAAGCAATTTAAGTCATACACAAGATGAAACACACAAAAATATTTCTTCTAGCTTGTTCCTTTTTATTTGTATGTTTGAATGTAATCGGATCGGCCGCGGCAAATTTCGTCGAATTTGAGCCATTGCCGGGTAGCAAGGAGCTGCCAGCAGCTGTGCAAGCGGAAATTCAAAGGGTTTGGCTAAAGAAACCAATAGACTACGATCTAAGAACGAAGTACTTGAGAAATGATGGAACGCCAACTTATGCAAACCGCTTGTTACTGGAGCTCTCTCCATATTTAAATCAACATGCTCACACCCCAATCAACTGGTTCGCATGGGGTGAAGATGCTTTTGCCGAAGCAAAAGAACGTGATGTGCCAATCTTTCTTTCTATCGGGTATTCATCCTGTCATTGGTGTCATGTCATGGAGGCAGAAAGCTTTGATTCCATAGAAATCGCTCAGCTTATCAATCAACATTTTGTTGCGATCAAAGTCGATCGAGAAGTGAATCCTGACGTTGATGAAATTCATCTTCTCGCCATGCAGGTGCTCGGTTTCAACGGTGGTTGGCCACTGAATATGTTTTTGACACCTGACGGTAAACCTGTCATAGGAATGACATACGTAACTCCTGAAGATTTGGTGAAGGCACTAGGGCAAATTGTTTACTCACGGAAAACCAACAAGCAGCAAGTCCAGGATTTTGGAAATCAAGTCTCTCAAATCGTTCGAGATTTTGGATTCCAATCCGACGAACCTGTTGCAATTGGAATGCCACAAGTTATGGAAGTTATCAATCAGGTCGTTGCAAAGCAGCAAGCTATAGACAACGAATTCGCTGCACCTGAAAATAGATTTCCATCAGAAGCAGAATTGTTTTTGTTGCTTGATTCGGCGTTTCGATATCGGAATGTGGATGCTACTTCAATGGCTTTTCGTCGACTCGACGACATGGCGAATGGCGGTATTCGAGATCATGTTGGTGGTGGTTTTCATCGATACACGATAGACAGTCAATGGCAGATTCCTCATTTTGAAAAGATGCTGTATAACCAAGCTCTTATCGCACGCGCATATCTTTATGCATATCAATTTACAGGAATAAATCAATATCGTCGCGTCGCAAAGCAAACCTTGGATTATGTCCTGCGAGAAATGACCGGTGAACAGGGTAACTTCTACTCGGCGACGGATGCAGATAGTGGTGGAATTGAGGGTGAATATTTTCTTTGGACGCCTAACGACGTAAAAGAAGCCACTCCCGAAAATGCCGAGCTCGTGATTAGTCATTATGGGATATCTGAAAAAGGGAATTTTGAAGGGAAAAACGTACTAACAGTCAATGCGACATCAGAAGCAAGATCCCTTGAACTTGGATTAACTGTTCAAGAATATCTACATCGATTGGATGAGTCTTTGCAATTGATGCGGGAATATCGAGATCGTAGAGAAAAACCTTTTCTAGACCGCAAGACAATAACCGCTTGGAACGGGCTCATGATCACCACATTGTCCGAGGCAAGTCTTATCTTACAGGATGAACGGTATTTAGAGGCGGCAACGAAAGCTGCGGAGTTCATCTTGGAGCGAAATCTACAAAGTAATGGGCATCTGCATCGAATCTACTTCGAAGGCATTTCTACAGAATCAGGTAAGCTGCGCGACTACGCATATATGCTTCAGGCAATGATAAGCCTTTACGACCATACTCAGAATGACCTCTGGTTGGAACACAGCGAAGCTCTAACCGAGACAATGTTTGAATTGTTTTGGGACGATGAAAGTGGTGGATTTTATTTGACAGCGCTCGATGATTCGGAACATTTGTTCGCAAGATTTAAAGATCGGTTTGACGAAGCTATACCGTCTGGAAATGCGGTTGCAGCTCATTCGCTTGCCGGACTGTACTACCGTACCGGCAAACAAGCTTACTCGAATCGTCTAAAACATGTCGTTGGAGCGTTTGCACATGAAATTTTGCAGTTCCCAACCAGTTTTCCATATCTTCTGGCTGCACTAGATGAATTACGACATGGTTCAATCGGAGGACTGGATTATGCAGGGTCAGGTAATGTCAGAGTAGTCTCAAAAGTAGTCGCGAATGAAGCTTCCGGCAAAAGGATAATTGTTGAACTGGATTTGGCTGACGGTTGGCATGTTCAATCGAACACGTCAATGGGTGAGAATGCATATCCAACCGAAATTTCTATCAATTCTGAAGAATGGGAAATAGCAGAAATTCAGTATCCACCAGCGGAATTGCTAGTGAGTTCCTTTCAAGATGATCCACTTTCGGTATGGTCGAATCAGATTAGGATTCCGTTAAAGTTACAAGGATTAGGTGACTTGAATTGGCCTCCAGAACTGAATATACATTTGCAAGCATGCGATAAAAAGACCTGTCTTTTACCCGAAATCGTCCAAATTGAAATACCGACGACCTTGGTTACGGATTGAGGTGAACTAGACCACCATCAATCAAAATATTTTGTCCGGTAATGTAGCTCGCATGTAGGCTGCATAGATACGCGCACAGAGAGCCGAATTCGTCCGGCGATCCAAACCTTCTTGATGGAATAGAGTGTTTACTGTTGCTGAGTAATTCATCAACAGATTGACCAGATTTTTCCGCCGCGAAATGCATGCTAGAACGAAGTCGATCCGTATCAAATCGACCCGGAAGAATCGCGTTGACTGTAATTCCATATTGCGCAACTTGCCGAGCGGCACCAGCAAAATAGCCTGTCAATCCAGACCGCGCCCCATTGGACAGATCAAGATTCTGAATAGGAGCTTTAACGGAGGACGAAGTGATGTTGATAACTCGCCCGAAACCTCGTTCTATCATGCCATCAATCACCTGTCGAAAAAGTTCGATCGGCGTCAACATATTATTGTTTAAAGCCGAGTGCCAGTGCTCCATACCCCAATTTCTAAAATCGCCTACTGGTGGTCCACCCGCATTATTTACAAGAATGTCAAGGTCTGGTGTGACGGATAAAGCTAAGTTTCGTCCTTCTTTCGTTGTAATATCGCAGCAAATGCTATTTACATCCCCTAGTGCCAAAGTACGAAGTTCTTTTTGTGTTGCTTCCAAAGTGGCTTTGTTTCTTCCATTTAGCCAGATGTTGACTCCTTCCATTGCGAGTGCTTTAGCACATCCTTTACCAAGTCCTTTGCTAGATGCGCAGACCAAAGCATTCTTTCCAGTGAGTCCTAAATCCACTTTTAAATTTCTCCCAATTCGTTAAATCTTTGATAATCTTATCTGGTCGAGCATTGAATGATGCTTATGCATGGAATTTAAAAATGACAAACGCACGCTGCAAATTCAGTAACAGTCGATAGTTTCCTTAAACTTGAATCTAGAAGTTAACTTGAAAAGAGTCAAGTCTAAATCAGATCAAGTCGGCTTAGCGTGACGGCTTAAGTTGTTCAGGTTCTTCCTCTACTTTGAAGTGTTTGAGGGATTCCTGCAATTTTAAGCGTTCGGTTTCTTGTTGTATTTTCAAAGGTCCAGATTGTTGTTCTAGAGTTTCTAGTAGCTGTTGTTTCTGCTCTTGTTCAATGCCTGCGATATGGAGAGTGGAAGTTGGAAAAGCAAATTCAGCACCATGACCGGTAATGATGTCCATCGCCTTTATCAAAACATCTTGCTTTATCGCGTGAAAATCGTTCCAATCGGTGGATTTGGTATAAGCGTAGATAAATATGTCTAGGGATGATGCCGCAAATTGCATGAAATTGACAGCAAGTCGTTCAGTTGTATCGATTTCGGGATGGTTTCTTACCATTTTTTCAATATCATCGACGATAACTTTCAGAAGATGAGAATCATCGTAACGAATTCCCACGAATTCATAAATATAACGATTTGAGCGGCGTGTATTGTTGATAACTGAAATCTTTACAAAAGTAGAGTTTGGAACGTGCAAGAGGCGCATATCAATTCTGCGAATTTTGGTCTGTCGCCACCCAATAGATTCCACTACTCCATAGATATCCAATTCTGCTGAATTTATTCGTTCTCCGACTTTGAAAGGGCGATCTAGATACAGCATAAGTCCGCCAAAATAATTAGCGATTAATTCTTGTGCTGCAAAGCCGATCGCAATTCCACCAACACCACCAAAGGCGAGGATACCTGCAATGCTTACTCCAAGTGTATCTAGTGCAACCAATCCACCGAGTACGATGGCAACAATGAAAACGATTTTCGACACCAAATCTGATGTGGTCACATCGAATTTGGGATCCAATTTCCGATATTTTTCTACGTAGTTTATTTGAAAACTGCGGATAAATCGCAGCACAAACCAAGTGAGAATTGTGACTTGTGTCAACTCGGTGAGTGATGGAATTCCTGCCAGCAACTGGATATCGTATTCTTTTCGTACAATTTCGACTGTGTAGAAAAATCCGGTAGTCCAAATTAGTGTGTTTGCGGGCAATCTAATCGACGGAATCAGGGACTTAGTCCATATGTTTTTCATCGCGACTAACTTTTTATCAAGTCGGCGAAAGACAACACCAAAGACTAGGTGTGTAATGGTTGTGAAGACAAGTGCTAGAGGAAGCTGAATCAGAATCCAAAGCTCCTTGTCGATCACGAACCCAAATATATTTTGCTGTTCCAAGCTTTTATCCTATAGTGGAGGTTATTATTTTTCGAATTGGTCTTCCAGTTTGAGTTAGATAATATTGAAAGGCTGCTGACGATTCGCTAAACAATCTGAACAAGTGCATCTAAGAGTGAATCTGGTTTTTCTGACATGATTGTGTGGCCCGTACGATTTAGCAGCACGGTACGAGAATTCTTGATCTGACTTGCAAGCCTTTGAGCAACTCGTGCTGGGGTTAATCGATCGTGTTCACCTAAAATTAACATAGTCGGGCATTTAACTTTTTTTGCAGATTCCATTCCAGTTTTATAGTTATTGCATGCTGCGAGATCATTGAAGAGAGCACCAGGTTTGCCTCGTTCGAATAAACGTAACAGACCGCCGATCATCCACATTCCAGGTGTTTCATTACCACCGAAATGTGCGTCGGTACTATGCCCCCAAGCAGTTAGCATTTCGATGGCGGACTGTGGGTCTTCTTGAGCAGACTTGAGTAGTGAATCAGTGACGGGCATGGGTACAGCAGTTCCGACCATCACCAGAGCTCGAATACGATCTGAGTGACGAGCTGCACATTCTAAGCTTACGAGAGAGCCCATGCTATGTCCTACTAGTATGGTCTTTGAAATCCCGACAGCATCCAAAATTTCAATTAACCAATCCGAGTATTCACCGATTTCAGAAAGATAGGGGCCTTCCGACAATCCGTGCCCCGGTAAATCGATAGCGAGTACGTTTCGACCATGACGGACAAAATGACGAGCAGGTAATGTCCAAACCGTATGGTCAAGAGAAGCACCATGTACGAACATGACAGTGGGCTTTGAAGGATCAATTTCTAACCCACCGGTAAAGGCGTAAGCTGAATACTGCTTAAGTGGAATTTTCATGTAATACCAAAATTCGAATTTGTTCGCTCGTATTTTATCAACGCGTTCTCTGGGAGGCTTTAAGTGCTTGATTCAAATCTACGGTTAAATCATCGGGATCTTCTAGGCCAACTGAAAGTCGTACCAAACCTTCTGAGATACCTGCCGCGGCCAGGGCTTGTGCATCCATGCGATGATGGGTCGTCGAAGCAGGGTGAATGATAAGCGACTTTGCGTCACCGACATTGGCAAGGTGCGAAAAAACATTCAGTTTTTCGATGAAACGATGTCCTGCCTCGCGACCTCCTTTGATACCGAAAGAAAATACTGCACCTGCACCTTTCGGCAATTGCCGTTTGGCGAGTTCATAGTCTGGATGTTCGGGTAATTCCGGATAATTCACCCACTCGACAAACGGATGGGATAGGAGAAAATCGATGAGTTTGCGAGTGTTGGCAACGTGTCGGTCCATTCGTAGAGACAATGTCTCTAAGCCTTGCAGAACTAGAAATGCAGTCGTTGGACTCATGCAGGCTCCAAAGTCTCTGGCTCCTTCTTTTCGAGCACGTGTGATATAGGCAGCAGGCCCAAATTCTTCTGCGAACACGAGATTGTGGAACCCTTCATAGGGCTCGGTAAGCGTTGGAAATTTACCTGATTCGATCCAGTCAAATTTTCCGCCATCCACCAAGATTCCACCAATTACTACCCCATGCCCACTAAGAAATTTTGTCGCGGAATGAAAAACGAGATCGGCTCCTAAATCAAATGGTTTACAAAGATAAGGCGTCGTGAAAGTCGAATCAATGAGCAATGGGATTCGGTGCTCGTGGGCAATTTCAGATACCATTTGAACGTCCATTACTTCACAACCTGGATTTCCGACTACTTCACCAAAAATTATGCCCGTGTTTGGCTGAATCGCGTTTCGAATCGCTTCATGATCTCGGGGATGAACAAAAGTCGTTTCAATACCGAATCTTGGAAGTGTATATGACATCAAATTGTGGGATCCACCGTAGATCGACTGAGATGACACGATATGACTTCCGGAATCCAGTATTGTCATGAGTGCCAAGTGTAGTGCAGCTTGCCCGCTAGCAGTTGCAATTGCACCTACTCCACCTTCCAGTGCAGCTATTCGCTCCTCCAAAACAGCATTCGTAGGATTGGAAATTCTAGAGTAAACGTGGCCGGTTCGTTCTATGTTGAAGATCGAAGCAGCATGTTCCACATCGCGAAATACATAAGATGCAGTTTGGTAGATGGGAGTTGCGCGAGCTCGAGTTGTGGGATCGGGACGTTGCCCTGCATGCAACGACATCGTGTCAAATTTCAAGAATTTTGAATCTGTCATAGATATATTAGTGGCTGATCAAATAAGCGGGTGAAGTTTCAGGATACGCCGCAAGTAACAAATATTTTAGATAACATTTTTACGGCTCATAGTATTACTTTGATCATTTGAGCTTTTTGGTTTATCGAACGATTAGGCTACTGTCAAAGTTTTAACATCCATAGAAAAAAGTGCTGAATGTTTGGTAACCCCATTTGCGCGATCGTACTTCAGTTTCATTTCAGAATGAAAGCGACAGAGAAAGCAAGAAGACGATGTACTTCTATATCTGAAGAAAATCAAATATATCGAAGAAAAAGCATATTTTCAAACACTCGATACAATAACATTACCAACTAAAACCAACAGCGTAAATCCCTCAGAATTCGATTCAATTGAAACCTATCTGAAATAGTGTGACTATAATTCTTTTAGAATTTGCCCAAAATTTCGCCAGCCGTATACATGCCATAACATAGTGCCTCTGTTTTTTGGCAAAATACAAGACTTCAAGTAAATCGAAAAATATATTTTTGTATCAAAATCCGACTGTAGCTAGTGGAAGCCAATAGTTCTCAATTCAATTGGAAGCATCCAATGATCATCGTAATCTGTGGATGTGCTGTCATTTTTATCGGGTTTGGTATTCGCTCAACAATGGGTATCTTTTTGATACCTATTTCAGTAGAGCATGAGTGGGGGCGAAGTATTTTTGCTTTTGCTGCTGCAACGCAAAATCTTTTTTGGGGATTTTCTCAACCGTTATTTGGCGGAATAGCTGACCGATATGGGTCAGGGCGCGTGATTCTCGTTGGAGGTTTGTGTTATATCGCCGGATTGGGCTTGATGATTGTAGCTTCTACGCCAACCGGACTCTATATTTCTAATGGTGTACTAATCGGATTTGGGCTTTCAGGAACTACTTTTGCAGTTGTATTAGCAGTCATCGCGCGTGCAGTTCCGGAACGTCATCGCTCAATGGCTTTGGGGGTAGGTTCAGCTGCCGGTTCGTTGGGTCAGTTTGTTCTTGTACCAACCGTTCAACAAATTGTAACCATGTTTGGCTGGTCTACGACGATATTCTTTCTCGCGTGTCTGATGTTGCTCATCATTCCACTATCGGCGACTCTATCCGGTAAACCAGAAATTAAAGGTCCAGAGCAATCGTTAAAAGAAGCACTGAACCAAGCTGCAAGACATTCGGGATACGTTTACCTTACAACCGGTTTTTTTGTTTGTGGTTTTCAAGTTTCATTTATCGGGATTCACCTACCGGCGTACCTGACTGATGTCGGTCTTCCAAGTGGAGTAGGGGCATGGGCTCTCTCTTTGGTGGGGTTGTTCAACCTAGTCGGCACATTAATTGCAGGTTATCTGGGGAGCAAATACACGAAAAAGAGTGTATTGAGTATCATTTATCTGGGTAGAGCGATTGCGATATCGATTTTTATCACCCTACCGATTACTGTTACCAGCGCATTGATATTTGCTGCATCAATGGGGATTTTGTGGTTGGCTACCGTACCCTTAACCTCTGGTATCGTAGGTCAAATTTTCGGACCGAGATATTTGGGAACTTTATTTGGATTTGTCTTTTTTAGTCATCAAATTGGTAGTTTTCTGGGAGTTTGGTTGGGAGGATTGCTGTTTGATACTACGCAGTCCTATGAGGTGGTGTGGTGGATTTGTGTCGCGCTCGGAGTACTTGCTGCAATTCTGCACTGGCCGATAAATGAGCGGCCAATCATAGGCAATCGAGAATTGGCGACCGATTCAACATAATTGTCAAACTAAAATAATTAATAAAAATAATATCTAAATCAATGAGGATGAAAATTGATTAATCGAAAAATTAATTCTATTGCCGTTTTGGGTGCTGGAACCATGGGAGCTGGGATTGCCGCAGCGGCTATTTCTGCCGGATGTAAGACAGTGATGCTAGATCTTACGAAGGAGCTTGCGGATAAAGGACGAGAAAGAATGTTACTAGGTCGATATCCAATGTTGGACGATCCTAGTGCAGCTGATTTGTTAGTGACAGGTTCATTTGATGACGATTTCGGACTGATTAACGAAGCAGACTGGATTTGCGAAGCAATTGTTGAGGACTTAGAAGCGAAGCGATTGATCTTTACGCGAAGTGAGCAATTTCGTAAACCTGGCTCCATTGTTTCCACAAATACTTCCGGAATTCCACTGCGTTCAATTTGTGAAGGTATGTCAGATCAGTTCAACAAAGATGTAGCGGTCACTCATTTTTTCAATCCTGTAAAAGTCATGAGATTACTTGAAGTTGTTCCCGGTGAAAATACGACTTCTGATGTTGTTGAATCTTTAGTCGATGTTTGTCGAAATACCTTGGGTAAGGGCGTTGTAATCGCTAAAGATACAGTAAATTTCATTGGCAACAGAATCGGTTGCTTTTGGATGTTGGATGGTTTACACAAAGGTGGTCAGGCACGCAAAAATGGCTTGACAGTCGATCGTATGGATTCATTGCTAAGTGCTGCCATGGCTGTCCCACCAACCGGACTGTATGGACTTATAGATTTAGTGGGTCTTGATGTCTTGAATTTGGTCGCTGAAAATCTGAAAGAAAATTTACCCGAGGATGACGTTGGTCGTAGCTGCGTTGAGTTACCTGCACAAGAACAAGCAATGCTCAATGCTGGTCAGGTAGGACGGAAAGCAGGTGGCGGATTCTACCGCATGCTAAAAAACGAAGACGGTAGTAAGTTGATGCAGAAGTACGATCCTGACGCCGAATCTTGGAGCCCGGCGAAAAGGAGTCTGATCGAACAAGACCAAACTAGTTTAATGTTTGATACTGGAAATGAAGGCGAATTTATTTGGAGTTTGGTTTCTGAAACCCTTTGTTATGCTGCTGATTTGATTCCAGAAATTTCTGACGACATCGTCAGCGTGGATCGTGCGATGCGGTGGGGTTTTAACTGGAAGCAAGGGCCTTTTCAAATGTTGGATTCATTCGGAACAGCCCAGGTAATTGAAAAATTGAAGTCAGAAGGACGAGCGGTTCCGCATATGCTCCAATTGCTGCAATCCAGTGGGCAGTCAAACTTCTATGATTCAAAAAACAATCGATATTTCGGTATTGACTGCGAGTATCACGAGGTGCCTGAAGAATAACCAATTTCTTCTGAAATCGAAATTCTTCAGCGAAGAAGGCTTAGATCCAGTAGCTGCTGCGTGTCATAAACTTTGACATTATCCTCATTAATCCCTTCATAGATTCGGGTAACTCAGTCACGCCTGTGCTCTCAGCAGTTTTGGCGTGACTTAGTTCGTCTTCACGCATTTGGCTTAGAATTTTGTGACTCTTTTGATCCGAAACTGGCAATCGATTCAGGTGATTGTCCAAGTGATCGACAACTTGGTACTCGGTTTCAGCCAAGAATGCCGCACTGGTTCGGTCACCTAGCAATCCAACCACTGCACCGATGGCAAACGAGCCTACGTAAAAGAAAGGATTTAACAAACTGGTTCTTCCACCAAGAGTCTTGACTCGATTCTCGCACCATGCAAGATGATCGTTCTCTTCTTCGGCGGCCTTTTGAAACGCGTCTCGAAGCTTGGAATCGCGAGCAGTTGCAGATTGTCCTTGATACAAAGCTTGGGCACAAACTTCTCCAGTGTGATTGACTCTCATCAATTTTTGGGATTCATCGACTTCCCAGTCTGTTAGGGTTTGACCATCCAATTCGTCATCTGGAGATTTTCGGTCGGCTTCAGCAGTAGCGAAAATCGTACGTAACATTGTGTCGGCATGCGAGAGAAACTGATCTGATAGAGAATATTGCCTTTGCATAATGATTCGATGGTTCAAGCTGATATTACAATTGAACTTATTTTATTTGGAAACTCAAACGAAAATATTCTTTCATTGTCGCACCAAATTTGGAACTTGGTGATTTTCACTATAATTCTTGATTACCGAAAATTGATATACGTAGTATTTTAGAAAAGATGAAATCAGTCCAAGATACAACAATGAGCAAGGCCAAATTTGCGCGCCTACTGCGAAAAATTGTAGGTGAAGAAGCTGTACTCACGAAAGAAGAAGCATTACGGCCATTTGAGTGTGATGGATTGACTGCCTATCGACAGCTACCGTTGATGGTAGTACTTCCCTCCACGGTCGAGGAAGTTCAAAGGGTAGTGAAAACTTGTGCGAACTACTCAATCCCAATCGTTACCCGAGGTTCTGGAACTGGACTGTCCGGCGGTGCTCTACCTCTGGCCGAAGGAATTTTATTGAGTCTGACTCGCATGAACCGAATATTAGATATTAACGCGGCTGCAAGAATAGCTCGTGTTCAGCCTGGTGTCCGAAATTTGGCAATTTCACAGGCAGTTCAACATCTAGGCCTGTACTATGCACCAGATCCTTCCTCTCAAATCGCTTGTTCGATTGGAGGAAACGTTGCTGAAAATTCCGGTGGTGTACATTGTTTAAAGTATGGTCTGACAGTTCATAACATCCTACAACTCAAAGTTGTGACTGTAGACGGTGAATTGATTACGATCGGCAGTCAAGCACTTGATTCACCTGGTTACGATTTACTCGCTCTTTTGACAGGATCTGAAGGGATGCTAGCTGTGATTGTAGAAATCATTGTCAAGCTACTTCCAATTCCTCCCTGTGCTCAGGTGGTCATGGCAGCATACGACGATGTGGAAAAAGCAGGTGAAGCTGTTGCCGCGGTTATCGGCGGTGGTATTTTACCGGCTGGTTTGGAAATGATGGATCGATACGCTATTCAAGCTGCTGAGGCTTTCGTTCACGCGGGTTATCCAGTTGATGCTGCTGCAATTTTGCTCTGTGAATTGGACGGTACCGTCGAAGAAGTCGAAGATCAAATTCACAAAGTGGAAAAAATTTTCATGGAGGAAGGTTCTACCAAAACTTGGGTTGCAAGTGACGAAATTACACGTCAACGATTTTGGTCAGGACGCAAGGCTGCGTTTCCTGCCGTTGGGCGAATTTCACCCGATTACTATTGTATTGATGGCACGATTCCACGTCGAGAACTTGGTAAAGTTCTAAATAAAATCAATGATTTATCTGAACACTATGGGTTGCGAGTCGCAAATGTTTTTCACGCTGGTGATGGTAATTTGCACCCCTTGATTTTGTACGATGCAAACGTAGAAGGCGAGTTGGAGCTCACGGAAGAGATGGGAAATCGTATATTGGAGCTCTGTGTCGAAGTCGGTGGAACGGTGACCGGTGAGCACGGAGTGGGAGTTGAAAAGTTGATCCCGATGTGTTCCCAGTTTGAGAGCTCCGAGCTGGAACAGTTTCATGCAGTGAAAGCTGCATGGGATCGAAATACATTATTGAATCCTGGTAAAGCAGTTCCTACTCTCGCCCGTTGCGCAGAATTCAATGCGATGCACGTTCACCGTGGTGAGCTGCCATTTCCAGATATCGAGAGATTCTAATTTGTCGGGTACGAATGAAACGGCGCGACAAATTGAAGTCGTAGAATCGGCCTATCGTAATTCCGAACCTCTTCGGATTATGGGTTCGGGTAGCAAAGCTTTTCTTGGATGTCCGACTTTAGGTACTCTGTTAGATGTCTCTTCGAATTCAGGGATTTTGTCTTACGAACCTTCTGAACTAGTACTGACGGTCAAGGCGGGTACGCAGCTTGGTGAGATCAACGACACCTTGAGTGATGCCGGACAAATGCTAGGGTTTGAGCCTCCAAGTTTTGGTCGTATTGCGACTATTGGTGGCACGATTGCATGTGGTCTTTCGGGTCCAAGACGTCCATTTTCTGGATCAGCAAGAGATTTCGTGTTAGGAATCAAATGCATCAGTGGAAAGGGGGAGTTACTTTCTTTTGGTGGACAGGTGATCAAGAATGTTGCAGGTTATGATGTTTCTCGTTTGATGGTAGGTGCCTATGGCACTCTAGGCGTAATCTGTGAAATTTCGATGAAAGTACTGCCAATGTTTGAAGTGGAGAAAACTTTAGTTTATGAAACCGATGAACATTCTGCACTGCAAGACATGATTCGTTGGACTGGTCGGTCACTGCCGATATCCGCGATGAGCTATTTAGGTGGACAGTTGAGAATCCGCCTTTCTGGAACTGAAAATGGAACGAAGTTTGCTCAATCGCTCATTGGTGGAGATCTTGATCAATTTGGGGAAACGTACTGGGATCAATTGAAAGAGTACAAACATGAATTTTTTCAAAAGTCTGATACGCTCTGGAGGTTGTCGCTTCCAGCAACCACAGAAACTTTCGATCTCGGCGGAGCTTGTTTAATTGACTGGGCTGGTGCATTGCGATGGATGTACAGCAAAAAACAGCCGCAAGAGATCTTTGAACTTGCAAGAAAATTTGGTGGTCATGCAACGATGTTTCGTTCTGAGTCCAATTGGTCCTCAAAACGCTTTAGTGAGTTATCTAAACCGGTCGAAAATTTACACAAACAACTAAAATTAGCCTTTGATCCAAGAAGAATATTGAATCCCGGAATCATGTACGCCAATCTGTAAAGATTCATTTGGATCTACGTATTTTCACATAAATTGCAAACAAAAAGCGGCTACATGATTGGCGATTACACTGAGTTTAATCGTGGCAAATACCGTTCCGCTCATTCTTGTTGCATTGAGCCGGTATGTTCAGAGCTGAAAAGTGATAATCTTAAGGAACTTCGTTAATCGTTGAGTTTTTTGATGTTTGTTGACTGTTGTCTCCACTAGAAAATCAGTAGTCTAACAGCGATGTTCAATAGCAGGTAGTAGAGAAGTTTTGCCGCAAACACTGCGTCCGCATTAACCTGCTTTTTTCTGCTTTTCAAAGCGGTCGTCGAATTCGACCAGCATGTGCAATATTCCGCTTAATCTCGTTTTAGCATGGCCGTTCAAAGTCTTCGTAGCATCGATTCTTTCTGAGCCAAAAGCGGTCGAGTATCTGCACCAGCGGAGTGGTCGATAAACTGCTTTTGTTTGAATCTATCAAGGAAGTCGTAGCGAGCCAATAAGACAGGCAGTTTTCAAATTGATGGAGAAAATCACGGGTTAGAATGTGAGCTTGATCATGGCTGCAACATAGTCAGACAAAGCTATAGAATCGGCGAAGACGTTTGTTTTTTCCAAGGCAGGCTTGCTAAGTCGAAAAGAAGTGCGGCACCGAATGAATAAAATGTGTAAGAAATTTGTTACATAATATGGGTCTACTTTCATTATTTATATATATGATTTTATTAAAAAAAATGATATTGTTACTCTGATTGTTGTAACGAAAGAAAACATATCAAGATTAATTCTATGCAAACTGAACTAGCGGAATTCATTCGAGCTACTGAGCAAGGACAGGTTGCGGAAGCCATTCTTCGAAAGTGCGTTCACTGTGGATTCTGCAATGCGACTTGTCCAACCTACGAAATTTTGGGGAATGAGCTGGATGGTCCTCGAGGACGAATTTACCTGATGAAACAAGTCTTGGAAGGGGCGGAACCAACCCATCTTACTCAATTGCACCTTGATCGATGCCTTACTTGCCGATCTTGTGAAACTACATGTCCGTCGGGTGTGCAGTATAGTCAGTTGTTAGACATTGGTAGAGAAGTTGTTCACAAGCGCGTTCCTCGAAAGTTCATGGAACGTGTGATGCGATCTACCATCATGTTCGTCATTCCTAAGCCTTCGATCACTCGCGTCCTACTGGGTTTCGTTCGTAGTGTCAAATGGTTATTGCCGGCATCGGTACGAACCAAAATCCCACAAAGGGAAAAAGCAACTCCTTGGGTCCGTTCAGATCATGAAAGAAAAATGATTATCCATCAGGGTTGTGTGCAGAGAGTGACCAATCCGAATATCAATAGTGCAGCTGCGCGTTACTTAAATACTAGTTCGATCACAGCAATTCGTACACAGGACGGTTGTTGTGGTGCAATCGGACTTCACTTGAGCAATCGGACCTTATTTTTGAAACAAGCGAGAAAGAATATTGACACATGGTGGCCTCATATTGAAGCAGGTGCGGAAGGGATTGTTTCTACAGCCAGTGGTTGTGGAGTCACCATCAAAGAGTACGGCGAATTACTCCGTCAAGATCCTCTGTACGCAAAAAAAGCAAATACAGTATCGTCAATGACATTTGATATCGCAGAAATTGAACAAACTAAGTCGAAAGAATTAAATGGGGCGCTGCCCAAAAAAGTAGCTTTTCATTCGCCTTGTACATTGCAGCATGGCCAAGAGATCAATTACGTAGTTGAACAGATTCTGAATAATAATGGAATTGAAACAGTAACGCCTAAGAATGCCCACCTTTGTTGTGGTTCAGCGGGAACGTATTCGATTTTACAACCAGAATTATCTCAACAGTTGCTCCAACAGAAAATTTCGGATTTGGAAATCGAAGAACCCGATTGTATTGTCACTTCCAATATCGGTTGTTTAATGCACCTCAAATCTGCCTCTTCGGTTTCTGTCAAACATTGGGTTGAAATTGTTGCACCACAGAAGTGAAGTTCATTCCGTGTTTTGACTGAAGGAACAAGAATCGCGGATTTGCGTTACAAATTTGAATCTTTTGAATTGGGTTATTCTTGATTTCGGATTAAATTTTTGTTACTCAAATTGAAACAGTTTTAGAGACTAGGGAGGTGAAATATGTTTCATCAATTTATGTGGTCTGACGCCTATGTTCTCGATTGGGAAAAAGCTAAAGAGTTTTATAGCGACCTGTTTGGTTGGAATTTTGTCGATCAGTTTTACGAAGGTCAACTAATCTATACGATGGCCTGTCAAGATTTAAGCGCAGAACCGCCAGAATCAACAAGCATTGTTGGTATGGCTTCTAAAGTGGGTAGTGATTTCGAAGGCCCAAGCCATTGGCTGGCGTATGTGTTTGTCGAGAGTGTTGACGATGCAGTTGAAAAAATTAAATCTGCCAATGGAGCAATTTATAAAGAACCAATGGACATCTTGGATGCCGGACGGATGGCAGTTTGTGGTGACCCTACGGGTAAATTGTTTATGGTGTGGCAACAGTTTGGCCATTCTGGAACCCAATTGAAGGGAGTGAACGGTAGTCTTTGCTGGTTTGAGCTGATCACAAGTGATACCTCCGCTTCTGCTGATTTTTACAGCTCAGTGTTCGATTGGAAGCTTGAAGAAACCAAAGTAAATGATTGTCAATACTGGTTGTTTACGCAACAAGACAGCTGGGTTGGAGGGATGCACGACAGAACCGAGGAAACCGGAAATCATGAATTATGGTTGCCGTACTTTCAGGTCGATAACATCTCTGATTGTTTGAAAACAATTGAACGTTGGAATGGGTCTCTAGTGTCTGGTATATTTACAGAACCTTCGATCGGACAATTTGCAGTTGCTGCTGATTTTGAAGGAAATATGTTCGGACTAACAGAATTTTCAAAATCGTAGATTTCTTTCTTGCAAATGACGTAACGTGATCAAAATTACAACGTACAACATTCAGTTTGGGAGAGGTCTAGATGGAGAAATTGATCTAGATAGGATTGCCTCGGCAGTCGAAGATGCTGATGTGATTGCGTTGCAAGAGGTTGATGGATATTTTTTGCGATCAGAAAATGTCGATCAATTTGAAGAGTTGGCAAATCGTCTAAACCTTCATTACTGGGTCCGAGGTGCTGGAGTCGATATGCATGCGGATTTTAAGCCCGAAAACCTCAATAGTCGAAAATCTCGGCAGCAGTTTGGGAACATGTTGCTATCCAAAACACCCATACTGTCCACTAGAAATCACTTGTTACCCAAGTCTGCTTCAATCGGACCTCTTAGTATTCAAAGAAGTGCTCTAGAAGGTGTAATTCAGTTCGGTTCTAGAAAAATTCGAGTGTATTCGATTCATCTGACACACATTAGCAAGGAGATGCGATTGAGGCAAATCGAACGCATACTTGAAATTGACCGGAATGCAGTTCGAGAAGGTGGCCCAATATCCGGCGATTTCGATGTTACAGTTTTTAAAGGACAATCCCAGCCATTCGAATTACCCAGAGAGTCAATCCTGCTAGGAGACTTTAATTTTACTGCCGATGAACCGGAATACGATCTAATCGTAGGTCCTAAATCTGATTATGGCGGGCGTGTGATCAATCCTGAAGGTCATGTTGATGCTTGGGTTCACTGTGGAAACGACGAGCTTTCTGGAGTCACTTCAGAACGTAGAGGAGAGGATGTACGGTTGGATTATTGTTTCGTTAGCTGTTCATTGCGTCATCGAATTTGCTCCGTTGAAATTGACTCGGATGCAGTGGGTTCAGATCACAAACCACTGACGGTTTGGGTGGATCTCTAGATCAGATGAAGTCTAGAGATCTACTACGAACCTGACTTATTCTGCTGGAACTGGAACGGTGCGGGTTCCAGGGGACTTTCTCACTTTTTCAACGATGCGTTCGTAAAGCGTCAATACAGCTGGAATAAAGAACAGTACTAGCGTAGTCGAGAACGCAAGTCCAAACACCAAAGTGACGGCCATCGGAATGAGAAACTGGGCCTGGGTAGATTTTTCGAAAAGAAGCGGGAGTAATCCTGCGACCGTCGTTAACGTAGACAACACCACAGGGCGTAATCGTCGGCATCCAGCTTCGACCATTGCTTGCTTCACTCCGAGGCCAGCAATTCTAAGTCTTTTGTAAAAGACTACTAGAACAATAGCGTTGTTCACAACAATACCAGACAAACCGATCAATCCTAACATGGTGATAATGGTTATTGAGATTCCTAGGAAGTAATGTCCCCAAGCTGCGCCTACGATACCAAATGGAATTGCGAGCATAACAAATAGTGGCCATGTATAGGATCCAAATATCCACGCCAAGGTTAGGTAAATCAAAATCAGAGCAATTAATGCTCCGGTTTTCATTGATTCTTCTGTTTGCTTTTGATCCTCTAGGCGTTTTCCTTGTGCCCAAGTTACACCAAATTTTTCTTCAATTTGTGGGCGAATTTCAGTTTCTAAGTGTTCGAGAACCTCGTTAGTGTTCGCAGCAGTTTCGTCAATACTTGCACTTACTTCGATAGAAAATTTTCCATCGCGATGTTTCAGAAGGTCGAAGCCCCTCGCTGGCTCGATGACAACGACATCGAGTAGAGGAACCGACTCGCCCGTGGGCAAAACAATGTAAATGTTGTCTAGCTCACTAAGTTGGTTCTTTTCGTCATCAGGTAGAGTCACGTTGACTTCGATATCGTGGTATTTGGTAGTAAATGATTGAATTTTGACTCCTTCGATAGAAGATTTCAGTTGCCGACTGATTTCGTCGACGGTAAGACCTAAGGCTTGACCCATAGGTGTAAGTTTCAATATTTGCTGTTGGTTGCCGTAACTTGTGTTATCTGAAACACCGTAAACACCAGGTAAGTCTTGCAGGTATTCCGTCAGTGAAATTGCAGCGTTTTTCGCCGCGACATTCGTGTCTCCGCTTAATTCAATTTCGACATCACGTCCAGGTGGACCAGCCCTCGGAGACAAAACTAACACAGTCTCCAATCCTGGAACTCTTTTGATCTTACCTCTCCAAAGCCGAAGAAATTCCGTTGTTCGTACCTCCCGCAAGTCTGACCGTATTAACTCTACAAAGACAGCTCCATGATTTCGTCCACTCTTTGGTCGTTCACCATCCTCTGCGTGAGTTGACCCGTGCCGAATGATTGAAGTTTGAACTAGGTTTCCACCCAACTCCGCGTTCGTTTCATATAGGGCATCCTCGATCGTTTTTAGATATTCGTCGACCGTACTTCTCGGAGTTCCGGCACTAAAACTAACATTTGCATAAACGGAATCTAGCTCTGGTGTTGGAAAAAAGCTGTAATTCAGGCGTCCAGAAGTAAACAATCCTACCGTTAGAATCAGAAACGCGAAGCCAAATGAAATTGTTGTGATGGGATTAGCAATCGCCAATCTTATCGCTTTTCGAAACCAGATATCTCTAAATTGACTGACAAATCGATCAACGATTGAAGTCTGTAAACCTTTGGATCTTCGTAAAATTCCTTCGAATGAATGCCGCAGATGCCCCGGTAGAATGAAGAATGCTTCGATTAGTGATGTAGCAACGACACAAACAACAACGATCGCAATATTTCCTAGGACAATGCCAATGATTCCGGAGACAACAATGACAGGCATAAAGGCGAAAATTGTAGTTAACGAAGCGGCAATAATCGGTATAAACATTCTTCTGGAAGCGCCACAGGCAGCTTCGGCGGGAGATGCCGACTTTGAAAATCGAGTCAATGCGTCTTCCCCTACTACGATCGCATCATCTACTATGATTCCAATCGTCATGATGAAACCGAACAGAGTGATCATATTCAGTGATCCACCGATTAGATACAGAATTGAAACTGCTCCAAGAAGAGACACTGGTATTCCCGCGGCCACCCAAAAAGCGAGACGAGCATTTAAAAACACATAAAGCACGATCAATACTAGGATCAATCCCATCAAACCATTGTTGACTAGAACTCGTATGCGATCACGTAGTGCGATGGATTGATCGGAGTTGACTGATATTTCTACAGTAGGGGGTAGCCGAGGTTGAACTTCTTCCATCCAACTGTAAAGAATCTCAGCACTCTTTACTGTATCGGTATCTTTTTGCCGTTGCAAGACCAGCTGAACGGCAGGTTTTCCACGATAGCTAAGGTACACTTGGTCTGACTTTGGTTTACGTTCAATATTCGCGATCTCACCAAGCGCAATGTAACGACCGTCAGAATCCACAACGACAGGTACGTCTTCAAAGCTTAATTCACTTCGACGTTGATCGACAAAACGAATTTCTCGAGCGGCGTCATTTCGACCAGAGATACCTACGGATGAATCGGAGGAATGCGAACGAATACGTTGTCCGATTTGGTGTAAAGGAAGTCCAAGATCGCGAATGTTTTCGCCGGGCACTTGAATGGCGATTTCTTCGACTGGTAAACCTTGAATTTGAATTCTGCTGACTCCTCGCGCAAGCAATTCATCTTTGAATTCGTTGGCCAAAATACGTAATTGATCAAGCGAATTTCCCGCGATAACCAAATTTGCAATCAACTCGTATCGTTTGATTTCACGTACAATAGGTCTTTCAGCATCTTCTGGAAGATCTGGAGTTACAATTTCAACTAGGCTCTGTACTTCGTCCTTTGCTGCAGTGAGATTAGTGTTAGAGTTAAATTCGAGAAAAATTCTAGAAGAACCATACTTTGACTCAGAGGTCATGGTCTTTAAATCATCAACATTCTTTAGTTCTAGTTCCAATCGATTGGTGATTGATTGTTCGACATCTTCTGCGGCAGCGCCGGCCCATGGAGTCGTGACGACGACGTAGTCCAATTGAAGGTCGGGGAAAAACTGAATGTTGATTCGATCGATTACGAAGATCCCCGTGATTATGATGACAATCATCATAATATTCATTGCAACGGGGTGAGTCGCGAATATGTCTAAAAGGTTCTTTTGTTCCATATCAGATGAACGACGAAAATATTAGGGTTCTTCGCTAGTTCAATTGAAATTTGAAGGTTTTATTTTTAAACCATCACTTGCGTTACTCAATTGTGTAGTAACGATCAACTCGTCGGCTTGAAGTTGATCGCTAGTCGCGACAATAAATGGGCGACCTCCTACTTTAACTTGCCCATGTCTTTCTAAGCTGACTGCTTTCATGGACTCTGATTCCACCTTAAATACCTGGTTACTTCCGTAGACTGCTTCAAAAGGAATTGCAATCGCATTCTCAACAGGAGGTAGCGACAGAGCTAAAGTAATTGAACGACCTAATTCAGGATAGGATTTGGATGCGAGTCGAAAGTATCCATCGATACCGCCTCGACCTGGATCAACGATTGCTGCGAGACGGTCTAAGGTCAATTCCAATAATTGACCGTCAAATTTAGCAACGGCTTTTAACGGCATCTCATTTGAGATAGCACTTCGTACCTGTTGCAAATGTCGATTTGGAATTAAGGTTCGAATTTCAGTGTCAGCGTAGTTGTATAAATCGATGAGTGGACTCCCATTTCTAACGTGATTGCCAACTGCTACATGTACATTCGTTATTCTGCCGGAGTAGGGTGCGATGATGACGGTTTCTTCCAGATCTCGTTTTGCATCATCCAAGGTAATTTTCGTTCTCTGTAACTCCGCATTGAGAACAGACATTCGACTTGGATGTTCACGGATTGCGGCATTTCTAGCCGTTACAGCTTGACGAGACTGCTGTTCGGCTCGCTCAGCTGCATCGTACTCAGCTTGTGAAATAATGTTTCGATCCTTGAGAATCCGATTTCTATTCAAAGATTCGGATGCAAGCTCTTGCAAGCGCATTTCGTGATTTAGTAGTTCTTGATCAGTGATCAAGCGTTGTGATTCTCGATCTAACGAAGCATTGATTCGAGCGACATCGGCTTGCAGTTGGAGTACTTTGGTTTCGATTGCGCGTGAGTCCAAGCGAATCAATACATCGCCTTGTTGAACTGGTTGTCCAATCGAAAAATTAACTTCTACAACATCAGCATCCAAAATGGAGGACAGTTTTGAATGTGAAGTTGTCGTCACTCTTCCGAATAATTCAACGACGGGTGCCAAGGTTTCCTTTTTGATTTGTTGTACTTCGACTAGCCAGGTTCGTTGTTCCGGAATTTTTGGAGGAACAGCTTCTGATTCCACTTGTAGAAACTTAAAGCCTAGATAGCTAACGCCAATAATGGCGATGGGTAAGGCAAAGCGTATGATTTTTTTAAATAAATTTCTCACGAATTTTGAAAAAGAATTTGTGTAGAGCTAGAAATTGCGAAGTTCTGTGCCCCAACCAGGTGATTATTCGTCAAATCAGACGAAAACAGTTAGGTCATCATTTTGGAATCTTAGTTTAGATCAAATTTTATGAAATCTGTAAGCTCCTTAAGAACAGAATTAAGAGAAAATCTAATTTAACGAGACCACGACAATCAAATTTGGTGATTGGATTCAAAGGAATTCCCAAGGAGTAAATTGTGGTTCTTTTTCAGTAAATCTCGGAACTTCGTACAATATGTTGATATGAAAGATACGTAGGGTACAGTATTTCAATACAGTGAATAACTTTTGCAATCGTGTTTTTTAGTGAAATTCCAAAAAGCAATTGCTACAGATAGTTATAAGGGTTAATTTGCATTTTTCAACGGTTGATTATCGAAATTGGTATTACCGAAGTGGGACTCATTAAGTTTACGTTGGTAAATTTGACGATTAAAATATCCATTCGCAACAATAATGTTGGAGTAATGAAGAATGAATGAGCAAAAAACGATTGCATTTTTTCCAGAAGGAGCGTTTGGACCTGCTTTGAATTCCGTAGGAATCGCACAAGCATGTCAAGAACTAGGACATCGGTGTGTTTTTCTGACTGATCCTGGTTTTTCGGGAGTGTTTGTTGATTATGGATTTGAAGAACGAATCGTGAACTTGTCGGAACCTATGGAAGCGGAAGAGATGGCTCGTTATTGGTCAGATTTTATAAATGGCCACATTCCAAATTTCAACAAGACTCCGTACGAGCAAATTGGAAATTATGTTAAAGAATGTTGGGAGGCGATTGTTGACACATCAAAGTGGGCTGAAAAGGACTTGCCAGGAGTCCTAGACGAGCTAAGTCCTGACTTGATTTGTATCGATAATGTTGTTTTGTTTCCAGCGACCAAGCGATATGGAGTACCTTGGATAAGAATAATTTCCTGCAGCGAAAACGAAATTCCGGATCCAGCCATTCCACCCCATCTGTCGGGTTGCGGAGAGAGTGACGAGGCATGCTTTGAATCTTACGTAAATAGATTTAATGAAGTCGTTCGCCCCATTCATGATGATTTCAATCGTTTTCTTGAGAATTGCGGTGAAGAGCCTTACCCCCTAGGTGAATTTTTTGAATCGTCTCCGCATATGAATTTACTTCTATATCCAGAACCATTGGCGTATAAGCGAAAAAATCCGTTAGATCCGGCTCGCTTTCAATATTTGGAAGGTTGTGTGCGACAGGAAAAGGAGTATCAAGTTCCTACCTTCAAGCGGGCCAATGATGCACCGCTTATTTACCTTAGTTTCGGAAGTTTAGGATCGGGTGATACGGATCTTTTGAAACGTATGATGGAGGTTTTGGGAAGATTGGATTATCGAGTCTTGGTCAATGTTGGTGATTACCAGGATGACTATGATTCAATTCCAGATAATATTCATATCGAATCTTGGTATCCACAACCTTCGGTAATCGAAAAGGTTGATGCCGTAATTCATCACGGTGGCAACAATAGCTTTACCGAATGCCTCTACTTCGGAAAGCCTGCCTTAATCATGCCGTATGTATGGGACGGACATGACAATGCGACACGGGTACAGGAAATGGGGCATGGTTTGAAGTCTCATCGCTCCAATTGGAACGATGAAGAGTTCGCTCAGTCCATTGAAACTTTGCTAAACGACAAAGAAATGCATCGGCGATTACAGGCTACGAGCGCACACATGAAAGCCGCGGATGGACGACGCAAAGCAGCAAAAATTATCGATGGCTATCTAAATCTTTAGTTGGATTGCAGTAGAGCAATGATTGCAGTAGAGCAATGATCTGGCTAAATTTGTATAAAGATGTCATTACCTACAACAGTTACGTCGTAGGTTTGCAAATCTTCTTCTGCGGGATCTTCAACGACTTTGCCAGTAGTAATTTCGAACTCAGCGAGGTGGAGGGGGCAAACTATTCGGTCTTCTTCAACGTAACCGTCTGATAAACAAGCATATTCGTGGGTGCAGATATTGTTGATTGCGTGTACATTTCCATCCATCAGCACAAGAGCGACTTCCTCGCCTTTCACATCGACCGGATGTGGTACCCTATCTTCTAGTTCTGACAAATTGGCAACCAGTTCGCCATTGCTTCCATGCATTATGTTCATAATCTAGTCGTTTACCTCTTCAGACATTGCATATTATCAAATAATATTCTTCTCGGGATTCGGTTTAACTCGAATCTGTTCAGTATTATAAGGAAATTATGAATTCGAAGATTTCAAGTATGACTGGATTTGCTACCCGTTCGTTGCAAGCAGAAATGTGTGAGCTACAATGGGACATACGGTCTTTAAATCATCGATCGATGGACTTACATGTGAAATTGCCAGAGCAATTCCGAACGCTAGAGCCTGAGTGTCGTCGCATCATTGGTGAAAATTTATCGCGAGGAAGGGTCGATGCCGTATTGCGTTTTAATCGCGCAGAATCGCAACAATCGCCAAAAATTTTGAACTTGGCTGTACTATCGGAATTCTTACAGAACGTCGATACAGTTCGTGAACAAATACCAGATTTGTTACCTCCTTCGGCTCTCGATATTCTGAAATGGCCGGACATGTTTAAGTCTCCAGACTATGACATTGCTGAACTCAATGACCAAATTCTTAAGTTGTTGTCGGCTGCGGTTGAAGATTTAGATGCTGATCGTAAGCGGGAAGGGAATGCGATTTATCTTGTTATTGACGAACACATTCGTGAGTTCAGGAGCAATTTCGAACAGGGGATCAAATTACTACCCGTTGCAAAGGAAAACGTCAATGCTCGGCTAGCGAAAAAAATCGATGAACTCAAGATTGATGTGGATCCCGTTCGTTTAGAACAGGAAGTTGCGCTAGTTTTGGTCAAAATGGATGTTAGTGAGGAAATGGATCGCATTCGTTGTCATATTGAAGAGTTATCTCGAGTACTGAATTCGAACGAAGAGGTGGGTAAGCGAATGAATTTTCTGGTACAGGAACTCGGACGGGAGGTCAACACAAGTACCTCCAAAACTACGCTGCTCGAATTTACCTCAGTGATGGTCGAATTGAAAGTTTTGTTAGAGAAAATTCGCGAGCAGATTCAAAACTTAGTGTAGAGCTTAGAGAAGTCAGACCACTTAAACTTCATTCGTTTGAAATCCAAGGTTACCATACAAACTACGCGCTTTTGATGATTTCGAGAGTGCTGTCAAGTCAAATTTGAAATCTGTTGTGAAGTCAAGGTACGACAATCCAATTCTGCTTATTATGTCAGCCGCTTCAGGCACGGGGAAATCCAGTTTGTGTCAGGCTTTGGTAGCGAAAGAAACTCGAACTGTGCTATCCATTTCTCATACTACAAGAGAAAAGCGTGGCAAAGAGAAGCATGGTGAGCACTACTTCTTTACGAGCTTCGAGGAATTTCAAGGAATGATCGAAAAAGAGGAATTCGTTGAATATGCAGAAGTTTACGGTTGCTATTACGGTACTTCACACAAGATGATCGAGGAAAACTTTGGCGCGGGCAACAATGTCATATTAGAAATCGATTGGAAGGGAGCAGAACAAGTCAAACGCCAGTACCCGTCTGCGCTTCGTGTACTCTTGTTGCCACCGTCCCTTCAAGAACTAGAAGTTCGCTTGCGAACAAGAGCGCAGGATTCTCAGGCGACGATCAACAAACGTTTGGCGCTAGCCTTGGATGATATTAGAAATTGTTTGGAGTACGATGTATGGATCGTGAACGATGAATTTGAGGACGCTCTCGCTGATTTAGAAAGCTTGTTACCCGGGAACACTGCTAGTCGTCGACCTCTCCCCCCAAACTTACTAGAGAGCTTAGGAGTACGAGGTGACAAATAATTGCAAGATCGAGCGGTATTGTGAATTGATTCGTCTGATACTACGAACCGAACATTTTTCTTTATTGCCGTAGTCAGTTCATCTCATGTGATCTTAGGCAGATGTTGACGATTTGCACGAGTAAGGTGCTGCAATAGGCTTGAGCGGCAGGAAAGGTTTGATTTTTGTGCATCGGATGAATATGACTTTTAAGTTAAAGACATTAAGTTGATGATATGCTACGCCATCATTCTCTGTTACTACAAATGGCTTTTCAGAATTATTGATGAATAGATGCAACAAAATTGGAAACTAAAACATGCGACGTAGCTCTAAGAATTGCGGATTTTTAGCTAATTTTGTTGAATTTGAGATTGCATGCTTTTGGAAGTTCTCTCATCACCAAGAATCAACAAAAAAGAGGGTATGCCGTGAAAGCATCTGAAGCTAACTTCCTTGACTTCCTGAAAAATTCTCCGCAGTTCGAGATCCCAATATACCAGCGCACCTATAGCTGGACGACGCGCGAGTGCAAGCAGCTCTGGGAGGATATCCTTCGCACCGGCCGCGATCATAAAATACCGGCTCATTTCACTGGATCTATCGTCTACATAGAAAAAGGACTCTACCAAGTGACAGACTGGTCGCCATTACTTGTAATTGACGGTCAGCAACGCCTCACCACTGTCATGCTCTTACTTGAAGCTCTGGCGAGACGCATGCGAAATGTTGAGTCGGTGAATAGATTTTCAGCGAAAAAGATTCGCGAATACTACCTACTCAACTCGTTAGAAGAGGGGGAACAAGGCTTCAAACTTTTGCTTACAGAAACAGATAGGCAGAGCGTGCTTGCCTTAATGAGTCAAAAGCCCTTACCGATCGAGCACTCCCACCAGATTTCGAAGAACTTTGAATTTTTTCAGAAGAGCATACAGGCACTAGATAACATAGGGATTATGTCGCTTTGTAATGGGCTAGCGAAACTTACGATCGTGGATATCGCCCTAGACCGCACGAAAGACAACCCACAGCTTATCTTCGAAAGTATGAACTCGACAGGCCGCGATTTGAGCCAAGCCGACCTGATTCGCAATTTCATTCTGATGGCGCTAGACTCGGAGCATCAAACTTACCTTTACGAAAATCACTGGCGGCCCATGGAACGCGCCTTCGGGCAGGAAGCATACGTCAAAAACTTCGATGGTTTTGTTAGGCACTATTTGACGTTTAAAACCGGTGAGATACCGAAAGTCAACGCGGTATATGACGCATTTAAACGCTATGCTCGTTCTTCCGATGTGTATGCCCTTGTCGAGGAAGTTCATATTTTCGCAAATTACTACTGCGCGATGGCTCTTGACCAGGAAAGTGACAAAGAACTTGCTCTAGCATTCCGAGATTTGCGCGAGATGAAGGTTGATGTTGCCTTTCCCTTCTTACTTGAACTTTACGATGATTACGAAAACAGTCGGCTTTCGAAAGAAGACTTCGTCCAGATCGTACGATTAATTGAATCCTATGTGTTCCGCCGAGCAGTGTGTGCAATCCCAACTAACTCGCTGAACCGGACATTCGCGAGATTCGGGCGCGCAGTTAAGAAGGAATCCTACATGCAAAGCGTTGAAGCACACTTTCTAAAATTACAGTCTTACAGGAACTTTCCCAATGACAATGAGTTCAAGAAACATTTACTTAGCCGAGATTTGTACAACTTCCCACGTCGCAGCTATTGGCTACGACGCTTAGAGAATTACAATCGTAAGGAGCCAGTACCAGTGAATGAGTTTACAGTTGAACACATCATGCCCCAGAACAAGAACCTCTCAGAGAAGTGGCGTGACGCACTCGGCCCGAATTGGCAAAAGGTACAGCAGGAGTGGCTGCATACTCTTGGTAACCTGACATTGACTGAATACAATTCTGAATATAGTGATCGTCCCTTCTCGGAAAAGCGAGATATGCGAGGTGGTTTCAAGGAAAGTCCATTACGGCTGAACTCGGGACTCGGTCTTCAAGATACCTGGAACGTAGAATCGATTCTAGATCGCGCCAATCGGCTTGCGAAACGGGCCGTGAAAGTCTGGGCAAAACCTGAAGAGTCTGTAGAGACACTAGCCGATCGGCGTTCTAAGTCTCACCCTGTCGTCGGCCATTTTTCTGACAACCACCCGTATTTAGCTACAGAGAGTCCCACGCGACCGGTATTTGATGAATTTCGAAAAAATGTGTTGGCACTTGATCCAAACATAGACGAGGTCAATCTGAAGACCTACATCGCCTATAAGGCTGAGACTAACTTCGTGGATGTGGTACCGCAAAAGCGTGAGCTGAAGTTAATTCTCAATCTGCAGTTCCATGAACTGCATGACAGCAGAAGATGGGCTAGGGATATAACGAACCTGGGTTCTCCGGGCAACGGCGATGTGGAAGTCCGACTCGGAACTTTGGAGGATCTTCCCTATGTGATGGAGCTCGTTCGCCAAGCTTTCGAGAAGCAGATTAGTGATGGCGTCTTGGATGCATGATTATTCGGTTGTGATCCGAAAGACTAGCAACAGAATCTCCAACTTAGTTTGATTACGCTCTCGCTGATTTACAAAGCTTTTTATCCGTAAACACCGCTAGTCGTCGATCTATCCCAAAGCTTGATGGAGAACTTCGGAATAAGAGGTGCCAAATGAGTACAAGATCGAATGGTATTACCGTTAGATTCGACAGTCGAATCTAACGAAGATACATTTAATCGAGCTAAAACCAAGTGTGAATCTCAAATAATCACTTTTTCCCGGTATTCCCGATTTTCCTGTATTCTTTCGTATCCTAATTTACCCAAATCCAGTGACCTGTACTCACCGTAAGCGATTAGCTCTGCAATTGCCATCCCCACCGCAGGCGCTTGCTGTAAGCCGTGTCCGCTGAATCCATTTGCGAAATAATAATTCGACACCGTTGGATGCCGGCCTATGATTCCATTTTGATCGAAAGAATTGTAATCGTAATGCCCTGCCCACGAATTTCTCACTCTTAATTCCTCAAATAGAGGAATTCTGTGAAATAACTTTGGCCAGATAACCTCCTCAAATAATTCATGATCGACAGCTAAGGAATAATCATCGGGATCGTCTTCATTTAGGCCGGGTGACCAACCTACTAGAAAATAGTCTCCTTCCGGACGGATGTAAAATCCCGAAGGGTCGATCACTAGCGGCATATTTTCAAATTTGGCAGGGTTTTCAATTACGAACACGTTTCTACGTTTAGGAGTAACTGGCAGGAACAACCCGGCTTGTTTCGCCAAGTCTCCTGCGAATGGGCCTGCTGCATTGACGAAATGATCACAAGTCACCTGTCTTGCGTTTTTCGTTTTCACACTAATCACCCGGTTACGCACGCATTGGGCTGCAACCACCTCATCTTGAATAAAGGTAACTCCCAATGCCGTTGCCGATCGTTGCAATTCAATGAGAAGACTATAGGGGTCGAACCAACCTTCGTTTTTCTTGCCTAAACCAGCAGCAGCGATTCCGTCGGTGTTTAACCACGGAAATTCTTTAGCCAGTGAATCTGCGTCAAGAAGATCGACTTCGGCATCTAGACTTAACTGAAGGCTGTGATTGTTCTGTAAGTTTGTAAAACCATTGGGGGAAGCTAGAACTAGATATGCAGAATGAACTAATCCGATATCTGGAACCCTGTCAACAATTTGAAGATGGTGACCGATGTTTTCCAAAAACTCAAAACCGACTTGAGAAATTAGGATGTTTTCTTTCGTCGAAAATTGTTGTCGAATCGATCCGACTGAACGAGTAGTTGAACACCGTGAATAACTGAAATCTTTTTCAATAACGTAAATTTTGCCGTCGTATGTTGAAAGAGTGCGCAAAAAATAAGCGACCGCGGTGCCAATGATCCCTCCACCTACAACCAGCGTAACAGAACTGTTCAAGATTCAATGCTCATGATGAAAGAATTGTAGGTACAAAACGTCGATTTCAAATTGGATCTGAATCGAACCTAGATTTTGATTTAAATCTTACAAAATTGTAATCATAGGTTCAAGCTTCTGTAAGAGTCGACTATCCATAATTTGTTTCAGTTAAAAACAATCTATAGGATAACTTATGCACAACTCATCAAATAATCGAATTGCAGCTATTTGCTCTAAAGCAAACTATCGTTGGGTATTTGGCATTTTGTTTCTGTTCACAATGTTGGTATTCGCTCGCTTTGCGTTACCAGTGAGTGCAGCGATGTCCAATGCTGATGACTCGATGACAATTGAATCTGAAAATAGTTTTTTCCACCCCAGTGAAGGCTTTGCGGATGTCATTGAACATGTGTCACCTGCCATCGTTTCAATCGAGGTTATATCGACCGCTTATCATGACTCGAAGCAGTCTCATAGTGAGTCTTTAAAAGAATTTTTCTTCCGGCACAGACCCTTTGAAATGCCTAGCCCCTTCGACAAATTCAAAAAAGATAGATTTTCTGGATATGGAGCTAAATTCAAACCTCCAGTTAAAGGCAGCGGAACTGGTGTTATCTTCCATCCGGCTGGTTACATTGTTACAAATACGCATGTAATTAAAGATGCAACTGAAATCTCGGTCACGCTAAGCGATGGTTCTCAGTACGAAGCCAAATTGGTTGCCGGAGACCATCGCACTGACATAGCTGCCTTAAAAATTGAAGTTGATGAAGATCTACCTTTTGCAGAATTTGGTGATTCAGACCAGTTACGCGTCGGAGATTGGGTAATTGCAATGGGGGATGGCTTCGGCTTTATCCGCTCAGCTAGCGTCGGAATTCTTTCTGGTATGGATAGAGTAGTGTCCACTAGCGCTGAGCCATATACTCCGATGTTGCAGTTCGATGCCGCGATAAACAAAGGAAATTCCGGAGGACCTCTAATAAACACTAAAGGTGAAATTATTGGGATAACCACCCTAATCTACAGTCCAAGTGGCGCTCATGTAGGTCTTGGATTTGCAGTTCCTTCTAACACCGTAAGATTTATCACTTCGACCATTATGGAATCCGGCAAAGTTGACTATGGATATCTTGGAGTATTTATTCAGCCAGTTGACAAAAACCTGGCCAAAATGTTCAAACTTCCTGACTCGAAAGCAACAGGTGTTTTGATCTCATCAATCGAAGAAAACAGTCCTGTGGAATCAATTTTGAAAGTTGGAGAGATTGTTTTGAAATACGAAGGCAACGAAGTGAGATCAGTTGATGACCTTGTAAATTACGTGCAGTCAAGTCGCCCAGGTGAACTAGTGCAGTTACAAACTTGGCATGAAGGTGAATTGAGAACTGTTACAGTCCGAATTGGCGCCAAGGAAGGCGATATGTTGGTAAAGAGCTCGACGACGGATGATTCTAGTTCTTTATCGAATCTGCTAGGTCTTCACGTTGGAGAAATAGACGAAAACCATCGACGAGAACTACAACTCGACGAAAGCGTGAATGGATTACTCGTTCTAGATGTGGAACCGTCTAGTACTGCAGAGTTGGCTGGTCTCCAACCAGGTGACGTGATTCGAGAAATTGACGATCGTTCCTTTACAGCTATAGATGATGCAATGCAGTACTTAGGTGAAAAACAAAGAGTACTAATGTATGTCCATCGTAACGGCATCGATCAATTTCTAGTATTCGATTCGAAAGATTTATCGTAGAAGAAATTCTATTTAAAAGAATTTTATCCTCTCTCATTTTGCACTTGATTCCGCCACGGATGTTATCTCTTAATTTCCGTGGCGGCTTTTTTTCTGGTCTTTAGACAACAAGTTTTCATATATAGCAAATCTGATACTAGCTGAAATCTTTTTCTATGACGTATATCTTACCGTCGCATGCGGAAAGAGTGCTCAAAAATAATCGACCGCGATGCTAATGATCCCTCCGCCTACGACCAGCGTAACAGAACCGTTAAATTTCAATGCTCATGATGAAAGAATCGTAGGTACAAAATGTTGATTTGAATTTGCACCTGAGTCGAACCGAGAATTTGACTTGAAACTAACAAAATTGTAATCATAGGTTCAACTTTCTGTAAGATTCGTCTACCCATAATGAGTTTCAGTTAAAAAACAATCTAGAGGATAACTTATGCACAACTCATCAAATAATCGATTTGCAGCTATTTGCTCTAAAGCAAACTATCGTTGGGTATTTGGCATTTTGTTTCTGTTCACATTGTTGGAATTGGCTCGCTTCGCGTTACCGGTCAACGCAGCGAAGTATGGTGCTTACGATTGGAATTTTAAGGGAACGGAGAATTATGATAGATTGGGATGGGGTCCCCATTATCAACAATTTATCGACGGCATGGAAACCGCATCGGATGTCATTAAACGTGTGTCACCCGCCATTGTATCAATCGAGGTAAGATCGACCGTTGTTCCTAGTTCGGAGAGATTAGATGACATTGATCCATTGAAAGATTTTTTCGTCCCGCACGAATTTTTGCCGAACTACCCTTATTACCAACCATGGCTAGAAACTCCCTCCCACAAAGGTCTAATTTTCGATCCGGCTGGTTACATTGTTACAAATACGCATGTAATTAAAGATGCAATTGAAATCTTGGTCACGCTAAGCGATGGTTCTCAGTACGAAGCCAAATTGGTTGCCGGAGACCATCGAACTGACTTATCTGTCTTAAAAATTGAAGTTGATGAAGATCTAGATTTTGCAGAGTTTGGTGATTCAGACCGGTTACACGACGGAGATTGGGTAATTGCAGTAGAGGATGAATTCGTTGACGTTACTGGTATGGATAGCCTCAGACTTCCTCCTCGTATGAGTATGCTTAGAGTAGTATCCATTAGCAATGAGTATGGTACTGCGATGTTGAAGTACAGTTCACAGACAAACAAAGGAAATTTCGGAGCGCCTCTACTAACTTATTCTGGTGAGATAATTGGGATCAATGTATTCAAACCAAGTGCTCCTTATGTAGTTGCTCCAATGGAGCTTTATGGCCTTTATGAAAGCACTGCAGTTATAAGAACTGGCTCTCGCTATGCAATTCCATCCAATACCATAAAATTCGTCACGTCGAGCATACTGGAAACCGGCAAAGTCGAATACGGCTATCTTGGAGTTCTCGTTGAGCGAGTCGACAGAACCTTGTCCAATTTTCCTGCCTCGAAAGAACCAGGTGTTTTGATTGCAGCTATCGAAAGAAATAGTCCTGCGGAACCATTTCTAAACGTTGGAGAGATTGTTTTGAAATACGAAGGCAAGGAAGTGAGATCAGTCGATGAATTTGTAAATTTCGTGCAGTTAAGTCGGCCAGGTGAACTAGTGCAGTTACATACTTGGCATGAAGGTGAATTGAGAACTGTTACAGTCCGAATCGGCGTCAAGAAATTCGATAGGTTGGCAAATCGTTCGACGACGGATGATACTGGTTCTAGTACTCTATCAACTCGGTATGGTCTTCACATTGGAGAGATAGATGAAAATTATCAACGAGAACAACAACTCGACAAAAGCGTGAATGGATTACTCGTTCTAGATGTGGAACCGTCTAGAACTGCCGAAGCGGCTGGTCTCCAACCAGGTGACGTGATTCGAAAAATTGACAATCGTTCCTTTACCGCCATAAATAATGCAGTCCAGTACTTAGGTGAAAGACAAAGAGACAAGGAAAAGGTACCAATGTATCTCCATCGCAACAGCATCGATCAATTTTTAGTATTCGATACGACAGATTTATCGTAGAAGAAATTCGATTTTCAACAATTCTATCCTCTCTCATTTTGCACTTGATTCCGTCACGGATGTTATCTCTTAATTTCCGTGGCGGCTTTTTTCTAGTCTTTAGATAACAAGTTATCATATATAGCAAATCAAAGCTGAAAAAGGCTAATGTTCACATTTAACAAGTTATTCGATTTATGAGAATTTTAGTAATTGAAGACGACAAAGAAACTTTGTCAATTGTTTGTACAGCCTTAAGTGAGGCAGGACATGTCGTAAAGGCCATCGAATCCGGAGATGTTGGGCTTCATGTAGCAAGAACAGAAGAATTTGATGCAATAGTGCTAGACCGGTATTTGCCGAAGATCAATGATGGTCTAGATATCGTTCGGACTCTTAAATCGGAAAGTAACAATACGCCTATCTTGATACTAAGTTCATTAGGACTCGTCGATGATCGGGTCGATGGCCTCAAAGCTGGTGCTGACGATTATTTGGCTAAGCCGTTCGCAATATCGGAATTACAAGCAAGAGTCGAGGCCATCGTTCGTCGTCGTGAACCAGATAAGACTAAAATCGAACTATGCGTAGATGAACTGAGCTTAAATTTACTCAAAAGGGAAGTAACGCGTGAAGATAGAAAAATTCGATTGTCAAATCGAGAATTTCAGATCTTAGAATACCTAATGCGTAATGCCGGTGAGGTAGTGACTCGTAGCATGTTGCGAGAAAAAGTTTGGAACTATAACTTTGATACCAACACCGGAATCATCGATACTCATATGTCTAGGCTGCGAGGAAAAGTTGATCGAGACTTCAGTTATCCGTTGATTCAAACAGTTCGTGGTAGCGGTTACAAAATATGTCGAGATGAGCAAAACGAATGAGCGACCTGGTGGGAAACCGGCGCTCAATGTTCCGATTTCGAACGCGAGCTGTTTGGCGTTTTTTTCAATGGAAGCACAAAAGCTACTCTCTACTTTTGGGGATCATTTACGCTATCGTCATTAGCACATCACTAACTGTTGTCCTAATTTTCATTTACTATTCATCACTTGCTCGCCAGCTGTCAGAAATTGATCAGCAAATCTCCGACGAGTTTAACAAATTGATTTATTTTTCAATGATTTTTGGTGGAGACAATGAACGACCTGTATCTATTGAAGCATTGGTTCGAGCGCTCAATGAAATAGTTGCACAGTCAGCAGAATCACCATTCAACGCAATGCTTTATGTTTTGCAGACGAATGACAATCGCTGGCTGTTTGGAAACTTGTCAGATCTTCCAAAAGATTGGATCCGATACGATGAATTTTTTGAGTTTACGTTCAGCTTACCCCCGGCAAACTCGAATAGTTCTACAAACGAAACTGATGGAGTCCAGTACACAGGCCGGGGGAAAGCCATCTTTTTTGAAAAAGATGGCTTAGTTGGATGGGACGTTTTGATTGAATCGGAACTTTTGAGTGGATTGAAATCTAAGACGGATGTGATTTTGTTTGTTGGGCGCGATATTACTGACTTTGAAGAATCGAAGTCTTTGTTGATTCGGGCATTTGTTTTAAGTTCATTTATGACACTGGTACTAGCGATCGTCGGTTCAGTTCTAACTTCTATGGTCATTTCCCGTCGACTTTTGAAAATCAATCAGACTTGTAGTCTGGTGATGGAAGGTAATCTCAAACATCGCATGAAAACGAATGGGAGTCAGGATGGCTTCGATCAGCTAGCCAACAACTTCAACAAAATGCTTTCCCAGATTGAAGTTTTGATGGAGGAGATCGGCAGAGTTTCAGACAATATAGCGCACGATTTGATGACTCCACTCAATCGACTTAGAAATCGACTTGAAAAATTAGCGATGGAAATTGGTGGAACATCTTCGATACGTGAGCAAGATCGAGAAAAAGTCGAAGCAGCAATTCATGATGTAGATTCAATGTTGTCGACGTTCAAAGCATTGCTGCGAATCGCTCGAGTAGAATCCAAATCTCGAGTTGCCAATTTTGTAAGGGTGAGTCCACGGACACTGATTGATGACGCTTTCGACTACTATGAACCAACTGCAGAAGAGAAAGATGTTCAATTCGAAAGATTTGTTGACAGTACGGGAGAGGAAATTTACGTCGATAAAGATTTGGTTTTTCAAGCGATTACAAATTTGTTGGACAATGCCATCAAGTACACTAAACCGAAAGGTAAAGTGAAAATCGAAGGGATATATCATCATGAAGGATTCGAGATCATAGTTAGTGACAACGGACCCGGTATACCTACTGAATTTCATGAAAAGGTGTGCCGCAGATTATTCCGCTTGGATTCAAGTCGTTCCAAACCTGGCAATGGTTTGGGGTTGAGTTTGGTAAACGCTGTTGTTAAATACCACAATATAGATTTGAAATTTGAGGACAATCAACCTGGATTGAAAGCTCGATTACGTTATTTCCCATATGTATCGAAGTTGCAATAAAAATCTGATCATTGATGTCTTGTCTTAGCGCTGTGGAATTGAAATAGAGTAGGGGGCTCGATGTCAGCACCTGAGCTGCAGGGCTACTATTTCAGGCAAGTCCGAAAGTGGACTGATCGAGCACGTCGAAGCTTGGTTGATCCTCTTAGTTTGTGGTATTGGGAAGCTTGTACGCACGATTTGACCGCACTAAAGCCCGGTAATGTTCATTGTTATGCGCAAGGGCACGACATGACGGTCGAAGATTTCTTAAAAAGTGCTTATGTGACAGCTCCCGTTTTGGCGAATCCTGAAATGACACTGGGAGTTCGAATTTTTGAATCTGTTCGAGTCACTCAACAAGCAGTTGCGAAAAACACTAATTTGGGTATCTTGTTACTGTGTGCACCGATCGCACAATCCGCTCTTTCCGGGCCACCAACTAGTTTAAGAAAATCGTTGATTGACACTATCAGTCAAACGAGTTTAGAGGACTCGCAACGGATTCTTGATGCAATTTGTCTTGCTGCACCTTCCGGTTTAGGTGAGAGTGAGTGTCACGACGTGTTTAGTCCAGCAACGACTCGAATTCAAGAAATTATGAGTGTTGCTGGCTCTCGAGACATGATTGCCCAGCAATACACAAATGGGTTTGAAGAAGTCTTCAAATTTGGGACTAAAGTATTGCATACTGCACAGGCGAGTAAAAAGAGTATGGACGAGGTAGTAGGCCAAGTTTACCTAGCTTTTTTATCATCCTACCCTGATTCTCACATCGCTAGACAGTATGGGTCTGTAGTTGCGAGTGAAGTACAATCGATTGCTAGCGATCTATATTCAAAGTCCAATGAGCTAGAATCTGATAGTAAATTTAGTTCAGCTCTTATGAAATGTGATACAGTATTGAAGAGCCATGATATCAATCCAGGTACTAGTGCGGATTTGACTGTCGCGACAATTTACGTAAATAAAATCAAAAACGGAAATTTGTTAGTATGCTAGCATATCTTCAACAAAATGCTTTCCCAGATTGAAGTTTTGATGGAGGAGATCGGCAGAGTTTCAGACAATATAGCGCACGATTTGATGACTCCACTCAATCGACTTAGAAATCGACTTGAAAAATTAGCGAATGAAATTGGTGGACCATCTTCGATACGTGAGCAAGATCGAGAAAAAGTCGAAGCAGCAATTCATGATGTAGATTCAATGTTGTCGACGTTCAAAGCACTGCTGCGAATCGCTCGAGTAGAATCCAAATCTCAAGTTGCCAATTTTGTAAGGGTGAGTCCACAGACACTGATTGATGACGCTTTCGACTACTATGAACCAACTGCAGAAGAGAAAGATGTTCAATTCGAAAGATTTGTTGACAGTACGGGAGAGGAAATTTGCGTCGATAAAGATTTGGTTTTTCAAGCGATTACAAATTTGTTGGACAATGCCATCAAGTACACTAAACCGAAAGGTAAAGTGAAAATCGAAGGGATATATCATCATGAAGGATTCGAGATCATAGTTAGTGACAACGGACCCGGTATACCTACTAAATTTCATGAAAAGGTGTGCCGTAGATCATTCCGCTTGGATTCAAGTCGTTCCAAACCTGGCAATGGTTTGGGGTTGAGTTTGGTAAACACTGTTGCTAAATACCACAATATAGATTTGAAATTTGAGGACAATCAACCTGGATTGAAAGCTCGATTACGTTATTTCCCATATGTATCGAAGTTGCAATAAAAATCTGATCATTGATGTCTTGTCTTAGCGCTGTGGAATTGAAATAGAGTAGGGGGCTCGATGTCAGCACCTGAGCTGCAGGGCTACTATTTCAGGCAAGTCCGAAAGTGGACTGATCGAGCACGTCGAAGCTTGGTTGATCCTCTTAGTTTGTGGTATTGGGAAGCTTGTACGCACGATTTGACCGCACTAAAGCCCGGTAATGTTCATTGTTATGCGCAAGGGCACGACATGACGGTCGAAGATTTCTTAAAAAGTGCTTATGTGACAGCTCCCGTTTTGGCGAATCCTGAAATGACACTGGGAGTTCGAATTTTTGAATCTGTTCGAGTCACTCAACAAGCAGTTGCGAAAAACACTAATTTGGGTATCTTGTTACTGTGTGCACCGATCGCACAATCCGCTCTTTCCGGGCCACCAACTAGTCTAAGAAAATCGTTGATTGACACTATCAGTCAAACGAGTTTAGAGGACTCGCAACGGATACTTGATGCAATTTGTCTTGCTGCACCTTCCGGTTTAGGTGAGAGTGAGTGTCACGACGTGTTTAGTCCAGCAACGACTCGAATTCAAGAAATTATGAGTGTTGCTGGCTCTCGAGACATGGTTGCCCAGCAATACACAAATGGGTTTGAAGAAGTCTTCAAATTTGGGACTAAAGTATTGCATACTGCACAGGCGAGTAAAAAGAGTATGGACGAGGTAGTAAGCCAAGTTTACCTAGCTTTTTTATCATCCTACCCTGATTCTCACATCGCTAGACAGTATGGGTCTGTAGTTGCGAGTGAAGTACAATCGATTGCCAGCGATCTATATTCAAAGTCCAATGAGCTAGAATCTGATAGTAAATTTAGTTCAGCTCTTATGAAATGTGATACAGTATTGAAGAGTCGTGATATCAATCCAGGTACTAGTGCGGATTTGACTGTCGCGACAATTTACGTAAATAAAATCAAAAACGGAAATTTGTTAGTATGCTAGCATATCTAAAAAACTTATTTAATCTAAATCAAGCTGGAGGCGATGATATGGCTATTGATAATGTACGTGTTGGAGAATCTCTTGTCGGTGACGGCAACGAAGTCGCACACATCGACTTGATTATGGGACCGCGTGGTTCTGCTGTGGAAATGGCATTCTGTAATACCTTGTGTAATAACAAAGATGGTTTTACAAGTCTTTTGGCGGTTGCTTCGCCCAACGTACCTGCGAGGCCACACACTGTAATGTTTAACAAGGTTACGATGAAGGGTGCTAAACAAGCTGTACAAATGTTTGGTCCTGCTCAACGCGCAGTATCTATGGCTGTCATTGATAGTGTTGAAGATGGTACGATTCCAGCTGATGAAGCAGACGATTTGTTCGTTTGCGTCGGCGTATTCATTCATTGGGAAGCCGATGACGATGCAAAGATTCAAGACTACAACTATGAAGCTACAAAAGAAGCAATTAAACGAGCTGTGACCGGTAGTCCTACTGCACAGGAAGTTATTGCACAGAAGGGTGCTTCTCATCCCTTTGCCGCCCACGATTAAGTCATTCTTATGAGTCCCAAGTACCAGCATACATTTGCTGGTACTTCACTCACTTCATTTCCCGCGCTGCGCATATATGGAACGAGTATGGGCGCACTCTTTCTTTAATAAAATACTAGTTCGAATTTTTCTTTGTGACAAATTGGCGGATTTACTTCGAATGGTTCGCTATGTCGTTTGAAGGATTTAAGTTGTGTAATAATAGCGCAAGACAATGAATGTTCAACAAGTCAAGAACTTGGGGAGAATAATGATGTCCAACAAGCAAAGCGATAGACGACTCGACGAGACCTTTGATCAAGCAACGATTGAACGACGATTGAAAGAAGAGTTACCACACTGGTACTACGAAAATGGATGGATTCGTCGCAGATATCGAACGATGGGCTGGAAAGGTACCCTGATGGTAATAAACACGGTGGGACATCTTGCTGAAGTAGCATGGCACCATCCTGACCTTACGGCTTCTTATGCCTTTGTTATAGTCAAACTGAAAAATCATGCTGCAAAAGGTGTGACGGAAAAGGACTTCGAACTCGCCAAAAAGATCGAGCAGGTTGTGCATTGGCAACCGGGTTTAGAAGATGGTTCTTTAGAAGGCACTCCAACAGATCAACGTTTTCGCTACATTCGTTACGATAAATCTTAATTTAAGCTTTGTCGACGATTCGACATGGCTCAGAAAGTTGAGATTGTTTTAAGTTGCGGATCTAATTTCGGCGATCGTCGTAAGAATCTCGCTTCCGGTTTGTTTAGCCTGAAGCAAATCGAGCTACACGATATTCAAGTATCCCCAGTAGTCGAATCCCCAGCCGAACTACCGCTTGGATGTCCTTCAGACTGGAATAAACCGTACCTAAATTTAATCGTTAGAGGAGCGACATATCTCGACTTCGAATCGGTTTGCCGAACCACTAAGGAGATTCAAAGACAGCTTGGGCGACGAAAGATCTCCAAATGGGAGCCCAGAAGTCTAGATATAGATATTATTTGCTGGGACCAGGAGCCCGTTCAGAGCAATGGGAAATCGATTCCAGATCCGGGAACCTTCAAACGTCCCTTTGTACTATCTCCACTTGTGCATTTGGATCCAGGGTTTCGATTACCGTTCGATCCGGAAATTACCGCTTTAAATTTTAGTAATTCGTCGTCTGTTGAATTTCACATTCCTTTGTGGATGGGAATCATCAATGTAACTCCAGACTCTTTTTCAGACGGTGGTCAGCACATGGACTTACGTTCGATTGAAAAAACTGCAAATAACATGATTTCACATGGAGTTCATATCATTGATGTCGGAGCTGAGTCGACGCGACCGAAAGCAACGTCAATTGAAGCCGATGAAGAGTGGAAACGACTGGAGCCAGTCATTGACCTGATAAAAGGTATGATTGATCAGGTGGAATTCGGCCCGTCGATTAGTATCGATACTTATCATCCGGAGACCGCTAAAAAATCCTTGTTGAAAGGAGTAGATATCATCAATGATGTAGGAGGATTGCAATCTGAACAAATGTGTGCAATCGCCCGAGAGAGTCAGAAACTATTCATTGCAATGCATAGTGTAACGGTGCCGGTCGACCCTAAGATCAGTATTGATCCGGCGACGGACGCCGTTGAATTATTTGAAAATTGGGTCAAGAAAAGCCAGATCCTGTGGGATGAAAGTCAATTGGATCGTTCTCAAATCATCATTGATCCTGGAATTGGATTTGGTAAAAGCAGTCTACAAAACTTACATCTGATGCGTTCGACTCGCCAGTTACGTCAGCTTGGACATCGGGTTTTAATCGGCCACTCCAGAAAACGCTTCATGAAGTCTTTTTCAAATTTTAAAACCCCAGAATTGGATCTTGAAACCATTGGTGCTTCACTACAGATGTGCTCTCAGCGGGTTGACATATTGCGGGTTCACAACATCGAGGCGAACTTACGTGCCTACCTAAGTTGGGCACACCTGATGAAAAATCAGTTTGAATCTAAACCAGTCGATCTTCTTCGATAGTCTGAAACTGCATCAACGAGCCACTGCCAAGCTTCTTTTTCATTTTTACCTGCGGTTTTTTCAACAGCAATCGAAAGGTATTCCAACTCTGAATCAATTTTTTTCGCCGGTAGCATATGTACTCGACTGTACAAGATTGCGGCTTCGAGTATAGCAGCCTGTGAGCGATTGAAACCTAGAAAGGGTCTTATCGTTTCGCGAAATACTTCAGACAGGTATACTTTTGGTCGTAATACGTCGTCGACGATTTTTTCGACAATGAGTTCTTGGTACCAAAGTGCTGAATCCAACCGTCGGCCTTTGATTGATTGCGTCGCTCGCATTGGCCAGTTGTAGCGTCCAGTCAGACACCCAGCATAGACGCGAACATCATCAGTTACGTTGACGACAGCGGTTCCGGTCGTTTGTAAATTTTCCAAAGTTTGAGAAGGCTTGAATGGTGCGATTAGGACACGATCATTTTGATAGCGAATTCCCATAGGAGCGATGTGAACGTATCCATTTTGATTGATTGTCGTAACGATTACTTCATAAATCATTTTTTTGCTTCCTACGACTTGGCTTTATGCAATGTCGTACCAATAGGATCAACTTCGTCTCCCACAAGCTCGGGTTCGGTGAGACAACCCCAATTTAGCATGCGGTCTTGTAGATAACGTTTTCCTAGCAGCCAAGCAATTTGAGCGCGAGCCAGCTCGACTCCGAGATAAAAAGCGTGAGAAGCGTCATCGTCTAAGGTTAGGTTTGGATACAAGTCAAAAGGATCTGTCGCTTCAAACAGTCCATTTCGGTTGAAAATGTGCAAGCCTTCTTCGCTCACTTGAATTCTGAAGCTAGGGTCTCTAATCTGTTTCGCGAGCTCTCGAATTTCATCTGCTGTCGACGGGTAAGGTTTCTTTTCATGTAGTGCGAGTAATCCATCACTGTAACCCCTAGGTAAACTTGAATCTGCCTTCGCCGCGAACATGATTCGACGAGCAAGGTCAGCCTCTGCCACGGCCGTACAAGCATGACGACTAACTTGTGTCGTAAGAATTGCTGCCGCATCTAATTCAGAGGCCAGTCCTAGTAGCATCGCAGTCATACCGATCGTATCGGAATCAGTCAGCTCGGTTAAATTCCCAGTGCCGATCATAATTGGTACTTCGGGATAGCGTTGTCGCAACTCATAGTACTGTACAATCGATTTTGTCAGCCCAAAATGAATTGGATTGAGTATTGAGTCCGCTAAGAATTCCCTACCGCTCGGTGCTATGTGCTCGATCGTTGTATACAAAGATTCTATGCCCAAACCATCCTCAGGGATTAACACAGGTGTACTTTCGACTTCATCGGCGATCCACAATGATTTCTCTGAAAGACTGAGCAAGTAGTTTGCTCCGGCTTGACCACCACGTAACAACTCCTGGTCATTTAGGGAGTCTACACTGGTTTGAAAACCTTCCGAGTTGAGAGTTTGAATGGTTTCTTCTAAGTGAGGAAACTCTCTCCCCGGCAAACAACCAATGTCGATTACATTCGCACCTGCATTTTTATAGGCGTCTGCTTTTTGAAGAATTCGATCGATTGATAAATCCGGTGCATCGACGATTTCAGCAAATATCTTTACAGAGTAAAGATTCAAAGGGTTTCTTTGAGCAGGAGATCCAAAATATTCGGGTAAATCTTTAAGATCGATAGGGCCTCTTACAACATCGACTCCGTAAAAATTGCTAAGGTCTTCTATATTACCCGCGCAAAGACCTGGAAGCATGATTTGGTTACAATCACCGGCATTTGGTAGTCGACGTTGCACCATTTTAGCAGTGATAAGTGCCGCGACACTAACCCCCAATTGTTTGATCTCATAATCAAAATCTTTGGAATCAATGGTTTCAAGAATGCGTCGAAGGCTCGCTTCTGCCAACCGTCCTGTTATAAAGAGGATTCGTGAAGACATTCCATACGATTTGAAACCGCTTGTCGCAGTGTATCCATATCGGTAACCAAAGTTGTATTTTCAAATTCACCGATTTTTCTCGAACATTCAAGATCGATCTTGCGTGGGTAGACAGTCACCATTTGTCCTGGTGCCGGCGTTATGACAACCGGTTCAGTATCACATGCATAAACAATGATGGGCATTTGACATTTCCCTGCTTGCGCAAATACATTGGTGACAAGAGTGTCAGAAATACCGGCTACACACTTCGCCACGGTGTTGGATGTTGCTGGTGCAACGATAAGAGTATGGTAGTTACTTCCGTAAAGCTGACCGACGGGTACAGCGCTTGCAGTCGAGTCATGGAACATTCTGATTCCAGCTTTACGCAGTCGCTCAATGTACTTGTACATAATCAGAACTTCTTCTACCGCACGGCTTAAAAATAAATCCACTCCTTGAAGTCCCAGTAAAAAATCCAAGCACTCTTTCAGGTCGTGCCCTGAACCCGTAAGTGCCCATGCAAATCGTGCTCGTTTGTATTTTCGAGGCATTTCTTGCGCCTTTTTGTCGCAGTTGAATTTAGCTAAAGCTGAAGTGTTCGCCAAACGAGTTCGTTTTGAACGATTTGTTGCTTTGCTCTGGCGATTTCGGCGTCATATGTATCAACTGCATGTCCTTCTGCAGTCTTTAGTTGTTTTAAAGCGACTTCCAAATGTCCCAATTGAAAGTAATAATTGGCTTGTGAAATATAAGAATTAAACATATCTCCATTGAGGTGCGCAATTCGAGCCTGTAGTCGATGTAGCGTTCCATATTTCGAAAAATTTCGAATGTGTTTTCGAATGAAACGATAGGCTTCCTCATTTTGGCCAGAATTTAACAGAGCTAGTGAATACATTTCAACAAGTGCTGGATCGATATTTGAAGCCGAGGCGAGACTACTAAGCATTTGAACAGCTTGACTTGCATTACCATGGTTGATTTCTGTTTCCGCTGCTGCTAGCAGCAGCCATCGATTGCCGGGATTTTGCTGAATTAGCTCTCTAAATTGGGAGCGAGCAGCGTCTAGCTTATTTTGTTTTAGAAGAGCCAGTGCGTATCCATATTGGTTCGCAACTTTTTCAATACCTTGAGATTTCGAAATTTTATCCTTGATAATTATTTCGCTTCGAAGCGGATGCCAGTCATAAAGCACATGATTCCGTGCTTTGGCAAAATGAAAGTCGATAGAAGAGTGATCCTTTGCATGTTGTTTATATCGATTCACGCGTGCTTCAAAACTAGCGATTCTTTCTTGTGTAACTGGGTGAGTATTATGGATATTAGTTTGACGTAATCCTCTTTCTCGAATCGATTTCTCCAAGGCCTTCATGAATTCAACAGCATGCATAGGATGATAGTTCGCTGCCAATAGAATTCGTAATCCAACTGCATCCGCTTCTCGTTCATAAGCGAGAGTGTAATCGATAATTGATTCAACGCCTGCTGCATGACCCGCGGTTGCAAGAGCCAAACCCTCTTCACCGCCTACTGATATTCCAACCAAGAACGAAAGTAATGACGTTAGGTTTGCTGCCTTCGAATCTTCAAGTAAACGCGTCAAATGCTTTTGTTTGTGATGTGCCAATTCGTGGGCGATAACGGATGCTAACTCGCCTTCATGCCTAACCAGTGATATGGTTCCAGTGTTGACGAAAAATGAAGCACCTGGTGCTGCAAATGCATTGATCCTAGAATCTGCCAACACATAGTAACGCATTGCTTCATAGTCCATTTTCGCAGCTTTGGCAAGTTTTTCCGATAAAGCATTGATATAGGTAATCAGCTGTAAATCTTCGGAAAACTGATTATTTTTGTAAACTAGTGAGATGAAGTGTCGTCCCTTTCGTTCTAGAGTCTTTCCTTCGAGCGACTTAGCGGTTTGAGCACTAGAGTACTGACATACCAAAAGTGCAAATACCGTACAGACAAGCAGGACGTAGTGCTTCAATTTTCTTGCACTGAATTTGAATCTGATGTTCATCAACTAGATTTCACGAGCGGCGATTGAGAAAGTTCGATTTGTTTGAGCAATATCTTCATTTTAACAATATGCAAATCACCATCGACTGTCAATTTTGTGCAGAAATAGTCTATCGCCGAGCTAGTGCATTTCGCTAGTATTTGAAATAACAACACTGCTGAAAATAGACCTACCCAAAGGGGATCCAGAAAGCTGTCAAGTTTGAAAGAAAGTCGATTTTCCTATAACGAAGAAGAACAATTGAAAAGATGTAGATGTTCTCGCACAAATTTGTTTGGAAAATCATTGATTCGGTAAAATTAGAACATTACCTAGACCTATTGAACTCATCTACGTCGCTTTTCGGACGAAAGTCCGAGGCAATAGCACCATCGCAATATGAAATTCAATCTCCTCATCAAGGAAGGACCCTACACTCATCAAGCATCAGATTCTGCATATCAGTTTGCAAAAGCAGCATTATGTTTAGGGCACGAAGTGGTAAGGGTGTTTTTTTACCATGACGGAGTCTATAACGCGAGTCGATTGAGTGCTCCTCCCGTTGATGACCGAAATATAACGAAGCGCTGGGTGGAATTGGCAGAACAACATAATCTTGATCTTGCAATTTGCATCGCTGCTGCCTTGCGTCGCGGTGTCCTTGATACGGAATCTGCTCGTCGTTACGGAAAAGATGTTTCCAATATCGAGCCACGGTTTAAGGTGGCTGGGGTAGGTTACTTTATCGAAGGCAGCATAATAGCGGATCGAACACTGGTATTCGGTGATTGATTCTCAACGGATATGGTTCCCGTCCGAAAAAAGTTTATGTATATCAATCGCCGAGCGCCCTATGGCTCAATCTATGGGTTGGAGTCACTTGACGTAGTTCTTGCTGGTGCGGCGTTTGAACAGGAAGTTTGCTTGGCATTTATAGATGACGGTGTGTATCAATTGAAGCGTAGTCAACAGCCATCCGTGTTAGGGATGAAGCACTACACTCGTACATTCGGTGCATTGGTGGATTTCGAAGTGAATTCAGTTTATGTCGAAGAAGAATCAATGAATGCTCGCGGTTTGAAGAAGACTGATCTCTTGGAAATTCAACTTGATGACCAAAGTAATGCAGTTAAGATCGTATCCACCCAGGAGCTGACTCAATTAATTCAGCAGCAAGACATCATCCTTCAATTTTGAGTCTAGCCATGTTGCACACAATCAATAAGTCCCCATTCGAAAAATCAACTCTCTTTAGTTGTTTTAGAATCGCTGACTTAGGTAGTGACATTTTGCTGATTGAAGACGGAGTGTATGCCGCAATGATGAACACCCAATTTGAGGATGAAATTCGCGAGTGCTTAGACAAATTCCAACTTTACGTGCTAGATCTTGACCTCCAATGTCGAGGTATACAGCATTCGGAATTGATCCCTGGAATCGAAACAGTCAATTACGAAGGATTTGTACAATTGGCTGTTAAGAATGATTCGGTACATTGTTGGTTGTAAGCGAGAAAGAACAGATGACAATTGAATTCAATGGAAAAACTTATCAAACAGATGAAGAAGGCTTTCTATCAAATCCGGAAGAATGGTCGACCGAATTGGCAGAGCAAATGGCGGCAGACGATAATTGCCAATTAAGTTCAGAACATTGGGTAGCGATTGAAATATTACGAGAATACTATGCTAAATTCGAGATTGCTCCACCAGTAAGAGTATTGGTTCGCCAAATGGGCAAACGACTTGGTAAGGAAAAAGGCAATAGCCCATATATGTACAAATTATTTCCCTATGGACCTGCGAAACAAGCTTGTCGCTACGCAGGGCTGCCAAAGCCGACAGGTTGCATTTAGGCTGTATTTAGATTACTTTTCCTCGATCTCAGTGACAGTGCATTGACACTCTCGTTTATCTTCACCGCGATCTATTATTTGGTTGCTGTGATTTTTTGTGTAGGCATGATTTGGAAAATTGCCCTATACCTAAGAATTCCTTCAAAACATTTGATTCCTATCGCACCTGTCCCATCGACCCGATTCGGCGTAGTCATTCGGATGTTACGAGAAGTATTGTTCTTCGAGAGCTTGTTTCGAGCCAGCAAATGGACTTGGATTTTCGGGTGGGTGTTTCACTATGCATTACTCATCGTGCTGTTGCGTCACCTCTTTTTCGTTACACAAACCCCATGGCAGTGGTTGACTTGGATATTTGTCCCGAGTGACATTGCTGCATGGGCAATGGCTATTGGGTTGCTTGGATTACTTGTGCGAAGAATTTTTGTTGATCGTGTTCGATATGTTTCTAATTTATCGGACTATTTGATGCTTTTTCTATTTTTGGCAATTGGAGTAACCGGAATGTTACTTCGCTATACAGCCCATCATGAAATTTTTGCAGTGCGTGAGTTTGTTCTCGGACTCATCAAATTTTCACCTTCGGAGTTGCCTCGAAACTTGATTCTGTATTGCCATTTGAGTAGTGTTGCACTTCTATTTTTGGTTTACCCATTTAGTAAACTGATTCATTTCCCGGCATACTTTTTCAGTCCAAGTCACAATCAATTTTACGCCTCCAATGCGAGCATCAAAAGGAACTAAAGTGCAGTCTTTGCCACCCATCAACTTGAAATTGAAACATCAAGCTACTGCCGAAGTTCGTCCGTTTTTCAAAACGGACAATTTAGGTGAAGCATCTTTGGTTGAGAATTGGAAACAAGTTGCCATTGACAAACTAGGTGAAATCGTTCAATCCGACCGCGCAATCAGAGTATTTTTGGATAGCTGCGTGAAGTGTGGTGCCTGTACGGACAAGTGCCATTACTTTCTAGGGAATAAGGATCCCAAAAATATGCCTGTCGCCCGTCAAGATTTGATTCGTGGTGTTTATCGGCGTTATTTCACAACGAGTGGTCGTTTGTTTCCAAGTGTAGTCGGTGCGGTTGATCTGACAGAAGAATTATTACAACAATGGGCTACATATTACTATCAATGCTCAGAGTGCCGACGTTGTTCAGTTTTTTGTCCATTTGGAATCGATACCGCAGAAATCACAATGGCTGGTCGTAGCATTCTTGATTCTGTAGGATTGGCTCAAAAATATATTCATCAGGTTATGGACAAAGGTACTCGTTTTGGAAACAATCTGGGTATGGTTGCGCCGGCGATTATTGATACTTTAGAGACGCTAGAAGAAGAGATTTATGAAGATACTGGTACTAAAGTTCGACTTCCGGTAGATGAGTCGGGGGCCGAAGTGCTTTTTGTGGTGCCGTCTGCTGACTTCTACGCTGAACCTCATGTTGATGGTTTGATAGGCTGTGCCAAAATTTTCCATCAAACTGGGGTTTCTTGGACTCTATCGACCGTTGCATCGGAGGCATCAAATTTTGGTTTATTTGTAGCTGACGATTCCTATATGCAGCAGCTTGCAGAAAGAATCTACTTTGCCGCACTTGAATTAGGTGTGAACCAAATCGTCATCGGTGAATGCGGTCACGCCTGGAGAGTTGCAAGCAGTTACTGGGAAAAATTGATGCAACAAAATCAAACTTACATAAACAACCCTATTTCACCTCGTCACATTTGTGAATTAACAGATGAATTGCTCGAAAGAGGTAGCTTAAAGCTGGATCAGTCAGTACACGAAGACAAGGTAGTCACCTTTCATGATTCTTGTAACGTAGCGCGAGCATCAAGTATGGGTAAATATCCACAGGATGTTTATCAAATACCTCGCCGCCTATTGCGAGCATCGTGTGCGACTTTCGTTGATATGGCAGCGGATTCAATACGCGAAAAAACCTTTTGTTGCGGTGGAGGGGGAGGATTGTTAACCGATGAGCTGATGGAAATTCGCATTCATGGAGCCTCACCAAGAGTACGGGCATTGGAACACGTCATTTCAAGTCACGGAGTCACTCATATGGCTGCAATCTGTGCTATTTGTAAGAGTCAATTTCGCTCGGTTCTGCCGCACTATGGATTGGGAGACGATATGATTGTAAGCCTGCATCAGCTCATTGGAGATGCAGTGATCCTCCAATAGCTCGTTGTCAACTAGTATGAGAGTCTGCCGGAGGTAGTCGTACAAAGTTGGTTAACTGAAATTTCTAATTAGGTTTCGTTTAGAATCGAAACACTTCACTACGCGGCCAATAAAATCTGTCGATTCAACTCTTATCCACTCTTGATTTGTGTGTTTGCTTGTGTTGAGCATCCACTTGTCTTCGGTTTTTGCAATTTGTCCAAGTTCGATTTTGTTGGAGACTCTCGTTACCACGAAGTCATCATTCCGAATTGAACGAGTAGGATCGACGACTATGATCGAATCTTTGGGTAGTTCCGGTTCTAGGTGATCAGTAGCGACACGAAGTACGAATGAATCACTGCTTTCACAAAAGCTATTCATTGTTCAATAGTAGATTAAAGTTGTCAGAGAAATACCAACGAGAAATTTGGCTTAACTGTTCATAAGGTTCTAGATCCGATATCTGTTCTTTTGTTGTTGGTTTGCCGTAGTGATTAAATCCATCTTTCTCATATCTATGGTGGCAGCTCGTTTTACTAAACTAATTGACTTCCTCATTCGACAATAAATCGATCGAGAACCTGTATAAAAATGCTCCATTTTGACCAACAACCACTTCATTTACTTCCTAATCGATAGTCATCATTTGTAAATTGAGTACAGAGTTCAAAGCAGCAATACTCACGATTTTTTAAGTTGATCAGATCAAATCATTGTAGTGATTGAAACCTGGCGAAACAAAACTGTCTTCATCTTCCGAAAGCTGCGCGAAAGTTCGATATTTGAATCTTCAGCTGTCGACCAATAGAAAGCTTCGAAACCTTCAAATTGGCTTTGTAAAAACCCATTTTGAGGCATTGAAGCTTCACACGAACCAATACTTATATTGTCGAAAAATGCTGAGCTAGCGCAATTGCATGACTACAAAATTGCAAACGATTCGGATATATTGTTAGAGATTGCTGTGAGAAGATTACAACAACTTTCATTTGATGCAATTTTATAAGTGTAACGCTGTAAACTGCTAAATATGTTAGTCAAAAATATAACTAATCATCATCAGATTAAATTATCCCAAGAGGATTTAGCGAGAATAAATCGGGATGGTTTCCTGCTTGTTAGAAATCTATGTCAAGAATCAACATGTAAGAACATGTTAAAGGCGATCAACTCTGCTCTCCAACCAGCTTTGGCACCAGTTGAGTACGAAGCAGAAGTTCACTATCCAGGTGCACCAGAATCTCGAGAGGCCCCAGGTGGCGATACGCCTCGACGACTGCTCAATGCCATGGCTAGGGACGATGTGTTTCGTCAATGGGTGAAGGCAGAACAAGTCGGATCACTTGTCAAAGACATGCTCGGTACTTCACGAATTTTGGCTAGTCAAAATCACCACAACTGCATCATGACCAAGTACCCAGGTTACGGAAGTTCTACCGGTTGGCATCAGGACATTCGTTATTGGAGATTCGATCGCCCTGAGCTGATTACGATGTGGTTGGCCCTAGGTAAAGAACACAAAGAAAATGGGAGTCTTTCGGTTATTCCCGGAACCCATGCGATGCACTTTGATCGAGGACAATTTGACAAGGCTTACTTCTTTAGAACGGATTTAGAGCGAAACAATGAACTTGTAGAATTAGCTGTTGACATTGAAATGTCAGCGGGTGATGTTTTGTTCTTTCACTGTCGACTCCTTCATTGTGCACAAAGAAACAATTCGGATCGAGTAAAACTTTCTGTTGTATTCACATATCATGCATCGGACAACCATCCAATTGCTGGAACTAGATCAGCTGAACACCCAGATATTGAAATGGACTTTGAAAAATGAAATTACTCGGATTTTTACTCTATCCCATCATGCTCGTAATTCTTCTCACGATGTGGAATCGAGTACGTGGGATGAAACTCGAAGAAATTGTGGCAAAGTCAGCCGAGGAGCACCATCAAGTCAATGAGATCTTTTCGCATCATCCAATGGGAGGAGACTGGCCACAGTTTGAGAATTGGAAGAGAGAAATCAATCACTAATGCTTTGAATCTTGGTGCGTGTAGTTGATGGCGACGATCAATACATTCACAGAGCACAAGAAAAACAGCTCTAAATTCGCTTGTATCACTGCCTATGGCTACTGCGAAGCCTATGCAGCCAGTAGCGTAGGGATTGAACTTCTACTCGTTGGTGACTCCTTGGGCATGGTGATTCAAGGACATGACAGCAGTCTACCGGTTACGATTGAAGACGTCGCTTATCATGTTCGTTGTGTCCGCAGAGGTAACCAAGGTGCCTTACTCATGGCTGATCTACCATTTATGAGTTATTACACCGAAAATGCAACTCTTGAAAACGCCGCACGACTAATGCGAGAAGGCGCGCATGTAGTCAAACTAGAAGGCGGTGCATGGTTAGCTGAATCTACTCGGTTGCTAGTGGAAAGAGGTGTTCCAGTTTGTGCTCACATGGGTTTAACCCCTCAATCGGTCAATCACCTTGGAGGGTATCGAGTTCAAGGACGCGACCCTGTAAAAGCGCAGGCTATGATTGATGAAGCACTTGTATTACAGCAAGCCGGTGCAAGTTTCGTTCTATTGGAATGCGTGCCGGTTTCCTTAGGTAAAGCGATTGCGGAAAAATTGGAAGTTCCAGTGATCGGAATTGGAGCCGGACCACATACTGATGGTCAGATCATGGTGCTACATGACCTGCTAGGTTTGTATCCAGGAAAACCCGCAAAATTTGTAAAAAACTATTTGTCAACAAATTCGAGTGTTCAGGCTGCAATTCAAGAATACGTGTTCGATGTCAAGAACGGAAAATTTCCAGCCCCTGAGCAATGTTATGTATGACTCGAGTGCCACAATATGGACCGCTGGCTACGGTCATCGAACCTTAGCCGAATTTGTCTCCTTAATTACTGCCTTTCATATCGATATAGTCGTAGACATCCGGTCTGTTCCAATTCCCTACAAAGGTGCGAAATTCGCATCCGATCAATTGCGTGAAGCATTGGAGAGGCGATCAATTCAATTTCATCGTGCCGGTCACCAGCTAGGATGTAGCAAAAAAGCTTCCAGCAATACAGCCCACATGGCTCTTCGCAAGTCATTACGTGGCTATGCGGAGCACATGTCGACACCTGTATTTAAGCAGGGAATCAAGCAATTGATAAACCTAGCAAAACACAATCGTGTAATTCTGGTGTCGGAAACAAAGGACTATGAATTTTGTCATCGAAAGTTAATAGCTGATTATCTTTTGTTGACGGAAGGTTGGAACTTATTTCACATTTTGGAGAATCATCTCGTCGTAGAGCACACTCTGACTGGCTATGTACGATATGAATATGATTCAATCATATATGATGGTTCAGGAGCACAGAATTTGGTTGTTCACTAACTGAAGATAAGGAATAATCGATTCAGAGAAAGTTTCCATTTAATGTTTTATTTCCAAATTATGTACATGAAATTATTAAGAAAAATGGTGAGAGAAATAGATGATGTTTAACTTCTTTCAACGTGCTATAACAATGCCGACCCAGGACGAGGCAATCGCCGGACGAAGCCGACCGATCAAGACATCTGAAATCCACTATGTGAACGGAAAGTCGATGTTTGCCCCCTATACGGAGGGAACTGAGCTAGCAATGTTCGGTGCAGGTTGTTTTTGGGGTGTCGAGAAGCGATTTTGGATGCTGAAAGGAGTATACGTTACAGCTTCGGGATACTCAGCGGGGTTTACAAAGAATCCAACTTATAAGGAAGTTTGTTCAGGTCAAACGGGGCACAACGAAGTGGTGAGGGTAGTGTTTTATCCCAACCAAATTACTTATGGAAAATTACTCAGTAATTTCTGGGAGTGTCACGATCCGACTCAAGGTATGCGCCAAGGTAATGATATCGGTACCCAATATCGTTCTGGGATTTATACCTACAATTCCGAACAGAATCGACTTGCTTCGGCATCGTATCGAAACTATCAAGATGCTTTGCGTAAAAGAGGGTATGGGTTGGTCACAACTGAAATTCGAGAAGCAACTGAGTTCTATTACGCCGAGGATTATCACCAACAGTACCTGGCAAAAAATCCGGGTGGCTATTGCGGACTTGGCGGAACCGGGGTATGTTATGTTCCCGAGCAAAAAGAACGACTTGCTCAACGAATGTAGGCATGCTCATCGAATTCAAGCCCAACGAGAAGGAGTGCAATTGCCCTCAGCTGTCCAAAGAAAAAATTGGCTTACTGGAATTATTCCAAGTTGAATTCCAGATAGGCTGTTTCTTGAGATAAACGTAGGCTTGAAGTATTCAATAATCTCGTACGATTTTGATACTCTTACGAGCCAAATTTAGACAAATCTATTGTCGGTTAAAGAATGCCATTGGAAATTACTCACTAACTTGAGTGCTTGCTTTGTAGCGGTGGTGATGACGAACTTAGGCCGTGTCAATTTGAACGGTACCCAAAGTGCGTAACTTATTCTCTTTGTTGTTAGAGCTTGATGCAGTCGTAGCATTTGGCATCCTATACCGAAATTGTTCTAACGACTGAGAAGCACCAAAATTTAGATTGCTTGAATTGATCGCAATTGATTGCCAATTTTTAAAATTACTTTCAGTCGATATTGGTACAGTAAATGCCAAATACAAACGAAAATGGATTATTCGTTGTTGAAATACTTTGGTAGCATTTGCTGTCCAGAATGCAGATCGCGCACGCCTTCCATTTTCTTGGCGAAGACATGACAGTCGTCTATCTCTAGAGCTCTATCACCGAGTACTTATGGAAACGCCAACTCTTATACGTTCTCTGGATGCTCGTTATTACACGGATGAGGAAGTTTTTCACCAAGAGCGAGATGGACTTTTGGCTCGATCTTGGCAATATGCCGGACACTCATCGCAATTGCAAAAAGCTGGCGATTACTTTACTTTTGAAATAGCAGGTGAGAATCTTTGTTGTGTTCGATTGAAAGATGGCTCGATTCGAGCCTACTATAATGTCTGTCAACATCGAGCCCACGAATTACTTAGGGGAGCTGGAAATTGCAAGGCAATTGTCTGCCCTTATCATGCTTGGACCTATGATTTAAATGGGCAGCTTCGTGCTGGACCCAATATCGACAGTGTGCCTGGATTCGACAAATCGAAGATATCTTTGGTGTCCGTGAAATTGGAAGATTTTCACGGATTCATATTTGCAAATCTGGATCCTAATGCTGCGCCTATGGATGACTGGTTTCCCCAAGTGAGATCAGAATTGCTTGAATTTGTTCCGCATATTGCACGATTAAGACCTTACACCACAAAAATTTTTGTCGAGCAATGCAATTGGAAAGTGGCGATAGAGAATTATTCTGAGTGTTATCACTGCAAATACAACCACTCGGCACTAGCTACAGGCGTGTTTCGAACGGATACATACGATATTCAGCCACAGGGATTTTGTCTTCGACATACAGCAAAATGTCAAAATCTAGAGCGAATGGGTTACCCAGTTGACTTAGATTCCAATAGCACTGCTGGTAAATATTCGTCATGGTTCTTGTGGCCGATGTTCTCTTTTCAAGTATTTCCGGGCAATGTATTGAACACATATTGTTGGCGAGATGTCGATGTTTCGCAGGTTCGAGTTTTGCGAGGTTGGTATACACTCGACGGCTTAGAATCAACAGTAATTCGTGATCTAGCGGCATTAGATCATCAAACTACCGTTACCGAAGATATTCGAATTGTCGAGTCGGTTCAACGAGGATTAAAGTCTAGAGGGTACAGCCCTGGTCCATTGGTTTTAGATCCTGAATTTGGAATCAATTCGGAGCACTCGATCAGGACGCTACAGGAGTGGATGATTGGAGATTTCAGACCACAAACCTGTGGTGTGAAGTAATCTCATTCATCAGATTGCCGATAACTTGGCAAAGTCAAATTGAATCAATTGAAGGAGGAAAGCGAGATATGGACAGAGAACTATTTGAAATAGGTTTGGCGAAGCGAAAGGAAACACTGGGTAAAGACTACGTAGAAAGGAATCTAGAAGCAGCGGATGACTTCTCCCGACCGTTTCAAGAAGTATTGACCGAGTATTGTTGGGGTTTCGGTTGGGGTGATGAAACGATCGATCTGAAGACACGTTCAATGATGAATCTTACCATGTTAGCTGGGCTCGATAAAATGGACGAGTGGGGGCTTCATTGTCGTGGCGCTCTAAACAACGGGGTGAGCAAAGAAGAAATTCGCTCCATCATTCATGTGATTGCGATTTATTGCGGTGTTCCACAGGCCTTACAGTGTTTTCGAGTAGCTCGAGCTGTTTTGCAAGAAGAAAATATGCTTTAGAATCGGACTCTCAGAGGTCTTCAAGTGAGTCCTTCTGCATCTTCGAATGATCAATTGTCTACTATGCTTCATAGATTCCACCCAATTACTCCAATAATTTCCTAAACCAATTTTTGGAAAAGTCAACCTCTAGTGAAAATCAAAAATATATCTGTTTATCAAGTTGACTTACCCATGAAAGAGGGAAGCTATAGTTGGTCAAACCAAGCCTTCGCTGCATTTGATAGTACTATAGTTCTCATCGAAACGGACGAAGGATTGACAGGAGTAGGAGAATCTTGTCCATTGGGACCAACTTATCTTCCTGCCTTTGCTGAGGGTGCGAGAGCGGGATTGGCGAAAATTGCTCCTGATTTAATCGGTGCAAATCCGCTTGAACTTGGACAGATTAACGATCGAATGAATTCACTCATGAAGGGGCATCCCTACGTTAAATCTGCAATTGATATGGCTTGCTGGGATATTTTGGGTAAACGAACAAGATTACCGGTGTATGCATTACTCGGCGGTTTGCGGCAGGATAGCGTCAAACTATTTAAAGTAGTAAGTCGTCAAGATCCAGAGGAAATGGCAAGAAAAACTCGTGAATATAAAGCACAGGGATTCACGCAATTTCAAATGAAAGTCGGCGCAAATCCAGACGAAGATATCGAGAGAGTCTTTAAGGTGGCTGCCGAATTGTCATCGGATGACGTATTGAATGCAGATGCAAATACCGGTTGGCATCAGCATGAAGCAATTCGAGTCGTTAGAGCAATCCGTGACATCGATTTGTACTTAGAACAACCATGCTTAAGTTATGAAGAATGCCTGGCTGTTCGTAAACATTGCGTACAGCCTATGATTCTAGACGAATGCATGGATAGCATACAGATGTTGATCCGAGGGTGGCAAGACAGTGCTATGGACCTGATCAATCTGAAATTGAACAGAGTGGGTGGCATCACTCAAGCTTGTCAGTTTAGAGACCTCTGTATCCAATTGGGCATCGCAATGACCGTCGAAGACTCATGGGGTAGTGAAATAGCAACTGCAGCAATCGCGCACTTCGCTCATTCCTTACCCCGAGAGTATCATTTTCAGTCATCCGCTTTTCATGAATATTCGAACGTGATTATCGCTGATGGGGCGCCCATCATGAAAAACGGGTATATGATCGCGTCTAATCAACCCGGCTTAGGAATTGAACCTAGGATGGATGTTCTGGGCCAGCCTACCTTTGTTACTTGATTCAGCCGTAGTCGGTGTACCTCACCAAGTTCAGCGAGGAGGTTGTAGCATTCGCAAATCCTTTTGGCTAAACTCTTTTTCCAAACTTTACTAACAGCAAGATTCCTCAACGCAACACTGATCGGCAGTGTCACTTTCAGCGGCTCTGGAGTAGAACTGAGTATCATCCATCGAATGATAAGTTTCCCAACCGATTCCGGCAGTATCCTCAAGCCAAGATTTTTCCGATCTCGAATAGCAACAAACTACTTCACCTTCGTCATACAATGGGATTGCAGCTTCTTTTAAGCGCTTTCGCAATTCCAACAACTCACTTTCGTCTTCGACTTGTATGCCAAGATGATCTACACCGCTTATTCCAGAGCGAGTCGAAATTGCAAAATTTAAGCTAGGATCATCCAGTTCCCATTTCGCATAATCAGGCTTAACTTTAACCGGTTCATCTCCAAATAGAGTTGAATAGAATCTAATACTGTCGTCAATGCTGCCGACTCCGACATGAATATGCATGCGCTTCATCAAAATCTCCGAATTTTTTGTGTTGAAGGGAATTCTTTAAACGAGGTGAATTTTCACGAATAATTATGCTTTCCGAAAACTGGTTGTCGATTGGCGATACTCTTTACGCTAAATTTCTCTTGGTACGGACTACGCTGTTTATCCATAGAGCGTAGGAGTCACTTTGCCACCGAAATTAGAGCGTACTCTCCTTTCAATTCGTAATGTTGGTACTAAAACCTCGCAATCTTCAAGTTTTTGTGAATTGTTCATCTTTGAAAAATTTTGTCGAACTTTGAAACAACATATAGAGGTCTTGGTTCTTGATTTCAATAGTTTGTAGGGTGCTAAATTTATCTATGAAAAGAACGAACTCCCAAGGAACGGTTGAGTACAAATGAGTCGATCTATTCATTTGTTGACAAGAACACTGAAAATGAGAATGGAATTGACGAGAATTAGACAAAAGCTAGCAGAAGTCTGGGGTATCTAGCTGTGAGGGAATTATGATGTTGCCCTTGGTGAGTGCCAATTTGGAATTGAATTGATCAATACTAAACTCGTACTTTTGTCTTCACTACGCTACTATCAAATTGAAAGAAAAGCTACCAAAAAGAAGTTTAATTTCAAAGCCTCAAGCGGAACTGAAAACTATCATTAAAGGAATGCCAGGCTTGCACCTGTCTATTTTTGCGAGTGCTATACTTATTGGCACTTGCATTGACTAGCCTAATTACTTGTTTCGTGCTAGCAAGTTAGTTTAGGCTCGAATGCTGTTGGATTACCAGCTCATAGTTTTCACAACTTTGCGAGATTCGATGTATTCCACGTTAAGCACTATTATTAGCCAATTTAATTCAATTGGAAGATAACTAACAAACAATAGGAGAGAGTAATGATTAGGAAAATGATGGCGATAACTGCCATTCTGGGAATGTCAATTGGAGTATCAGGAATTGCTAGCGCCGAGTGTACAAACGATGTTTGGAACAAGGTAATGGAAAGAGGCACCATAGTTATCGGTGTGAAAGCGGACTACAAACCCTGGGGATTTCGCGATTCTGATGGCAATATCGTTGGGATGGAAATTGACATGGCCAATGCTGTTGGTGCAACGATGGGCGTTAGTGTCGAACTGGTGCCTGTTCAATCGTCAAATCGCATGCAGTTTCTGGAACAAGGCAAGACAGATATGTTCATAGCAACGATGTCAGATCGAGATGATCGTAGAAAAATTGTTGGTATTCCTTCGCCTCCATATTACACTTCAGGAACGAACATCATGGCCCCAAAAGCACTCGGATTTAAAGAGTGGGAAGAACTGCGTGGTAAGCCAGTATGTGGCAAACAAGGTGCATTTTACAATAAGATCGTAACTGAGCGATATGGGGTCAATGTCGTTGCTTTTACTGGAAACGCAGAAGCTAAACAAGCATTGCGCGACAGAAAATGTGTCGCTTGGGTATACGATGACTCATCGATAGGATCTGACCTCGCTTCAGGTGATTACGATGAATTCGAAATGCCTCTTATGTCGGAAGACGACAATCCTTGGGGACTCGCGGTTCCACTTGCTGAAAAAGATTGCATTTTCGGTCAATTCATGTCCGGTATGATTTTTAACTGGCATCAATCTGGTAAGTTGATTGAGTGGGAAAGCAAGTGGGGGATTAAACCTACTGTTTATCTTGCTACACAAAACGAAAAGTATTCAGACTGGTTAACCGAGTAGTTCAATCGGTTTAAAGCGGTACTGGTGAGTGTGCGCTCTCACCAGCACCGCGTATCGTTCAAACGGGCGGAGTTCCGAGCTGAATGATTGAAAGTATTACTGGTACATTCACTCAGATCGCACTAGATTACCCACGCTGGAATTTCATCTTTTTCTATGATGCCAATCAGTGGTGGCGACTAGTCGGTGGACTTAAGCTGACAATCTTGCTGTCAATTGCTTGCGTTGTCTTATCTGTTGTGATTGGTGTAGTTGGTGCTTGGCTTCAAGGTTCTTCAAAACTCTGGGTTCGTCTGATTGTTCAAGGGTATATTCAATTTTTTCGCAACACACCGCCATTTGTACAGCTACTATTTTTTTACTTCGCTTTAGGTCAGATAACCCCCACGATCACCGGTCCAGATGGTTGGACCGAAATTCCACTGATCTCAAACGTCGGTTGGGCAATAATCTCGCTCTCTTTTTTTGCCGGCTCATTCAACGTAGAAATATTTCGTGCGGGAATCGAGGCAGTTCCTGATTCAACTCGAGAGGCTGCTGATGCTTTGGGGTTTACTCGTATGCAATCCTACGTTGAACTGATTTTGCCCCTCGCGTTTAGGGTCTCGTTGCCGGCACTGAACAATAATCTTGTGAATTTGGTTAAGACTACAACGCAGGCCATCGGTATAGCTGTTCCTGAACTTCTTTATGAATGCGTTGGAATTTGGAACGATTATCCAAGTGCTTTGTACCCGACTATGGTAGTGTTGTTTGTGGTATTCATAGTATTGGTCGGAGTTTTGGTGCATGGTATGAACATATGGGAAAAAGCCATTCGTATCCCTGGCTACGGACAGTGAATATGTTTCGTAAACGAATTGAAGGAATCCACGGTAAGCCAATGACTGATTTGCCGGTTATGCTACCGTATCGATACAAAAACTTCAACGAAATAGATGTAGTGTCGTTTAGCAGGTGGCTTAACTCGGTTTCACCGTGGATGATAATTTTTGCACTCGCGATAACTTTGCTGTGGCCACTGACCGCGATAGCAGCTGGTTTCAGTCATCAAGATGCTTTGCGTGCTTTGATCAAGTGGATGCCGTTTTTGGTTACCAGTGGATTTCTTTTCAACGTGCTTATCTCGATGTTAACGATGCTGATTGGTACATTTGCCGGAATAATGCTGGGACTGATGCAAATCTCTCATTTCCTGTTGATTAGAAACATCGCGAAATTCGTAACACAACTGTTTCGAAATTCACCTTGGCTAGTATTGCTTTTCATCGTATTGTTGGCATTACCATTTGAGATCGAAATCGGTGGTATGATCATAACGATTCCGGATTGGATGAAAGCAGTCTTCGGTCTTTCATTGCCAATCATGGCCAATATTTCCGAAGTGGTTCGCGGAGCAGTTCAATCCGTCCCAACAGGGCAATGGGAAGCCGCGGAATCACTGGCGTTTAGCCGCCGTCAGATTCTATGGCAAATCATTTTGCCCCAATGTTTCAAACGCATGATTCCGCCATGGATGAACTGGTATGCAATTCTGACTATGGCTACTCCTCTATGTTCATTACTCGGAGTTGAGGAACTCATTACCCTGAGTGGGCAAGCGATTGAAGCTGAAAACAACCATCCTGAGCTATTGGTTCCATTCTACAGTTTCGCACTGTTGATTTTCTTTGCATATTGTTACCCAATTGCGAAATTTACTATGCGTCTTGAAAGACGCTTTGTTGTAAAACTGTGATGTGCTTGGAGGCTAGCAACTAAATTCCACAATTGGAAGTTGTTGATTCGAATTGGTGAAATTATGAATTGGACAGAATCTGATCCCATTGTTTCTTTAAAAAACGTACATAAATCATTCGGAGATCTTGAAGTTCTTAAGGGAGTTTCAATGGATGTAATGAAGGGCGAAGTCGTTTGCATCATCGGTCCTTCTGGTTCTGGTAAATCGACATTGATTCGATGTATCAACGCGTTAAACAACATCGATGAGGGCTCGATTACGGTTGAAGGGCAAGCAGTCCATGATCCGAAATTAAATAAACTTGAGCTTCGTAAGAAAGTAGGAATGGTGTTTCAGCAGTACAACCTTTTTCCTCACAGAACTGCTCTACAGAACATCATGATGGCACCAGTAAAAGTATTGAAGCAGGATCCAGAGGAAGTCAAAAAACGCGCGGTGGGACTAATGGAACGCGTCAATTTGACAGGAAAGGAAGATAGTTATCCAGGTGAATTATCTGGAGGGCAGCAACAGCGTGTGGCAATTGCACGTTCACTTGCAATGAATCCAATGGTGATGCTCTTTGACGAAGTTACGGCAGCTCTCGACCCTGAAACAGTCAAAGAAGTTCTCAACACGATTAAGGATTTAGCACAATCCGGTATGACTTGCATTCTTGTAACACACGAGATGGGTTTTGCGCGAGAACTCGCTGACCGAATTTATTTTACCGACGGGGGTGTCATCGTCGAGTACGGGCCTCCTGCAACATTCTTTTTGAACGCAAAAGACGAGCGCACGAAAGCATTTCTCAGTCAAATATTGTGATTTACATTCTTTCCTTTATCGTAGTTCAAAGTTCAAAAAAACAAAATTCTTCAAATCTAAGCTCTACACCATAGAGAAACTTAGTCAAACCAATCACAATATCTTTCTCTCACTTCAATTCGATAAGTGGCTTATCTGATTTTGAAGCGACTGAAAATAGAGGCATGATGAATATAATTGGCTATAAAAACAACAAATGAGCTTGGATCTCAAATTTCACATTTTATGAATGCAAGGATTGATCAAAACAGCTATAGACAAAATGTAGCAATTGTTGTCTGCAACAGAAATGGGCAGGTGATGTGGGCCCGACGAGTGAATCGTAATGGTTGGCAATTTCCTCAGGGAGGAGTTGACTTTAACGAAACGACTCGAGAAGCGGCGTTTCGAGAATTGCATGAAGAGTTCGGTTTAACGGCAAAGCACGTTCGTTTGATCGGCTTTACCAAGAATTGGTTGAAATACGATATCCCAAATCGTTACCGACGAAATCGCTATCGACGGTCGATTCGAGGACAAAAGCAGCGGTGGTTTCTTTTTGAATTTCTAGGAAATGAAGCGGATGTTCGTTTTGACAGTACAGGCCATCCAGAATTCGATAAATGGAAGTGGATTGATTATTGGGAACCTGTACAACAGATCATTGACTTTAAGCGTGCGGTTTACCGAGAAGCACTAGCCGAATTCGAGCCTTTGGTAAAGGAAGTCGGAAAACTTTCTAAATCTGCTCAAATTTCAATTTGAACGCCAGGATCAGTGCCTTTGTGGTAGCGGGCGAAATGAATAGCAGAATTTCAGCTTCCCCTGCTGGCTACGTACTACGCCGGTTCGATTCCCATCGTTTGCTTCATCTCTATGATTCGGACGCTTCTTCAGAGTGTATTTCCAAATCAACAGTTTTATCAACTTCAAAAATCGTAATTACTCGCTCGACTGAGTTCTGACTTCGCGCGATCGCGGTTGCAAATTTCGCAACCTCCGAATCAACATGCCCCATCAAATAAACGGTATCGAATGCGACCACTACGTACACCCCAGTAGACTCTGACCGCAAGTAACTCGAAAGTTGAAGTTTAATCGCAGCTTGCGTATATTTGTCCCGAGTCATTTGGCGGAGGCCACGTTTCTTTGAGACTCGCAATTCATTAATTACTTCACGAACATTTGGGTGACTTTCACTCAAATTTTGAACCCACTCTTTTTGCTCAGCGGTCTTAACGGTGCCAGTCAACAATACTATGTCGTTAACTGTAGTGACGTTGATGTTTGAACTTTTCTCGAGTTCTTCATTCTTTTTTATGAAGTTGGAAATTTTGAATGTAGTGCCAGTGTCTTCCATCTTTTGAACGAAGGTTCTTGATTGACCTTCACCAAAGGATGCTTCTTCGTGTGCATTGGCATTTGGAGGGGATGCAAACCATCCGAATACGACTAACATGGCAAGAATTTGCAACGAATGACTAAAGGAGTAATTGGCTTGCTTCATTGTGAATTCACTTCAGTAACGATGGTTGGGAGCGGAACGACAACAAGAAGAAGTTCTTGTTCAGCATCAATTATATCAAATCGAATGTTGCTCAAAACAGACTCGATCTGAACAAACGGTAGTGGGACCTATATGACTGAATCGTTAGCTTGATCAATGGTATGGAATGTCGCTAGAAATCAATTCTGGCATGCCGTCATTAAATTGAACCCAGCTGGGAGTACGGTGTAAAACCCCAAATTCGTCGACCCCGATGATGCCCGTTATACCATGAAATCGCGCGTCGGAATTTTCTCGAAGCTTCCGTAAGCGGTTGACTACGTTGTAGCTGTCGACTCCCATCGCAAAAATTCGTTGAAATCGGTTGTTTTCATCGACAGTCAATTTACTTCTTGCTGTGAGCATAGAACTACTTTCGTCTACTAGCCAATCCATGTCTGGAAATGTAATATTGTTGAGATCTTGGTCATTTATTTTGTCGAAATTAGCGTCGAAAATTTTCGATGTCGAGTAAACAGGTAGATTGTGAGGATTCAAAAAATCAAGATGGGGCTTGATTAATCGACCTTGAGGCGCATCTGCCACGAGGAACATAAAATCTGCGTCCTGTCTAGGTCGGGGTACGAAATCTAATGATCTTCCTGCAATTGCTTTGATTTGCTCATAACGTTTCGTGCTCGAACTCAAATTCAAAATAGTCTTTATGGACTTCGAATAATCAACTTGGCCTGCTGGATATTCTTGAATCTGGATGACTGCTCCGCCAAGTCGCTCTAGCTCAGTGACAAATGCGGCTACTGTTCTTGTTGCCCAATTCTTGGAAGATTTCAAAACGAGCGCAGTTTTGTGGCCATCTTGCCAGGCTCGACGGGCGACAAATTCGCCTTCCCTTTCTGGGGCTAATGTGAATTGGTACACATGAGAGGCTAGTTCTGAATCTTTAACGTTCCCAAGAATAAGGGTATCGATAACTAAGTCTCCGTAAGCCACCAACTCAGTTACATGATCAACACCAAGTGGACCGATGACAAAATTTGCTCCTTCATTTACAGCCCCGTAGTAGTGCTGAGTTATCAATCTTGGATTTTCACCAATATCGATTACTTGTAACTGTGGTTTCGAAGGATTGCTATCATTTTGGTGCTGGGTTCTTACTCCGTCCAAGAAAGCTCTTGCCGGCAATTCAAAGGAAGACGAAAGCGGTAACAGAAGCGCAATTCGATCAATTGGGGAATGAACAGCTGGATTAGAAGTTAATCCGATGAAATGATTCGCTGGGTGTTCAGGATTTCCCTGTTGCCAGACTTCGATTGCAGATTGATAAGCATAAGGATCTGCTCTATTACCATGAATACCTAATACTAGTCTAAACCAGGCCTGTTCGATTAGGTTGTTAGATTCTGATAATTTTGTTGCGAGTTGAGTGATCGAAAGGCGAAGCAGATGCCTCCACAGCTGATGTCCAAGTTCTCCTTTCTCAGTCCCATTGGGTAGGAGCGAGTGAAGCTGAATCATCGCAGTTACAAGATCAAGTGGTTGGTCTAGCTGAGCTAGAGCAGCGACTCTTAGTTTTAAGCCTAGAATTCTCTGTTCTGCGTTGATACTACTGTAGTTTAGAATTCTATTGATCAATCTCAATGCACGTTTTGGTTGAGATTCTGCCAAGGAAAATTTGACGGACAAAATTTGGTATTCAATTTTGTTATGAGAATCAAGTAATCCGAATCGAATCAATTTTGCTACAGACTTTGCCTCAGAAATTCGATTCTCACTTTCTAAAGTGATCGAGGCTCGTAGTAAATTTGTATCTTGATCTTCGCCAATCTGGTTAGTGCGAACAATCGAATCCCAAGCGGAATCATCAATTTCTTGAACTTCGGAATCTTCAGGAGGGAGCGATACTTCTTTGGGTTGCTCGGTTTCCGGGCTACTGATCTCAGGTTCAGAAGGTACAATCTCAGTCACAATTGGTTGTTGAGTCGGAGCCACACAACTCGCAACCAAAAAGCAAAGCAAAAGACTGAAAAAGAGACTGGATTTTTGCAAAATCAAGAAGAATCGATGGTGCCAAGTCCTAGGCAGACTAGTCATGAGAAATATTCGAAACTCAAATAATTCGATTGTGAATTATTTATCCTTAATTATACTCTTTGGTTTATCGAATCAATGAGTCGCAAAGGAAAGCTTTACGTAGTTGGAACACCGATTGGAAATTTGAAAGATTTTTCATTGCGAGCTCTAGAAGTTTTGAACGAAGTCGATTTGATTGCGGCAGAAGACACTAGACACAGTAGAAAACTTTTAGTCAGCTATGGAATTTCCACACCTGTGACTTCATATCATCATCACAACCAAGCGAAAGTTGTTCCAAAGTTATTAGATCGCTTGCTTAAAGGTTTGAGTATCGCGTTGATTTGTGATGCGGGAACTCCAGCAATTTCTGACCCTGGAGCTTCACTTGTTTCAGGCGCACATCAATTTAAAGTTTCTGTTATTCCAATTCCAGGTGCGAGTGCTTTGACTTGCGCTTTGTCTGCTTGTGGTCTTAACTACAAAGAGCTTCTATTTCTTGGTTTTCTGCCTTCAAAAAAAGCTGATCGAAGAAAAAAGCTTGAACAAATTTCTACAGAATCAAGATGTTTGGTTTTTTTTGAGGCACCACATAGAATTGTTGATTCGCTAAAAGACATGGTGGAATTATTGGGAAGTGAGCGCCGTGCATTTATTGCACGTCAAATGACAAAAATCCATGAAACGATTCGGCAGGATACTCTGGGTGAGATTTACAATCTAATGGTAGAAAAACCAGGCCAGGCGAAAGGTGAAATTGTTGTAATTGTTAATTATTTAGAAGAAAAGGAAATCGATCTAAACCCAGAAGTAGACCGCGTTTTAAGTATTTTGTTGGAAGAACTGTCTCCTGGTACAGCTGCTCGACTGGCTGCCAAAATTCTCACTCAGAGGCGCAACGCTATCTATAAACGAGCACTTGAATTGAAAGAAAGTTAAAGGAAATTAGTTTCCCTGTTCATTTGATCTTCGTTGACATGTGTGAAATCTATATAGTTTGGTCTAATTTAAATTCGAGTGCTTCAACATGACCTATGGCCTAAACATTACTCAAGTAAAATAAACTTCGACGGAGAGTTGGTTGGGTAATCGCTTGCTGATTAACAAATGTTTAACGGCAGGAGGAAAGTCCGGGCTCCTCGAGCAGGGTGCCAGGTAATCCCTGGGCGGTGTGAACCGACGGACAGTGCCACAGAAAAAATACCGCCGAAGAATCCCTTCGCTAACAGCGGAAGCGATCACTTGGGTAAGGGTGAAAAGGTGCGGTAAGAGCGCACCGCGACATCGGTAACGAAGTTGGCAGGGTAAACCCCATCTGGAGCAAGGCCAAATAGAAATCCTGTGACGAAGCTCGCGTTGGATTCGGGTAGGTCGCTGGAGGCTCATGGTGACATGAGTCCTAGACAAATGATTACCATCGTTCTTTAGAGCGCACAGAACCCGGCTTATAGACCAGCTCTCCGTTCTAGACTAACAGTGATCGCGAGGAAATCCTGTCCAAATCTCGTTGCAATGAAAAAAATCGCATAGCACGATCAATTGGTGTAGGGCCACATCTGTTTAATCAATATTCGACAATTCTTTGTAATTTAGACAGGGTTCATGTCTGATTCTCTATACAACTTATTTCTGAACTTACTCGCGATCGGTTGGTAGTGAAAATCTCTCAATTTTGCCGATTCAAATCTTACGTGTGTTGTATTATTCAATTGCAAATTTAGAATGACTCGATTAATTTACTTCAGCTGTTTGATGACTAAATTGATCGTAATTTTTGTAGGTAATACGACCAGGAGCGATCGCCCGTGACACATTACAAAACCGATATTGAAATTGCAAGAAACGCGAACATAAAATCAATTTATGAAATTGGTGAGCGCCTGAATATTTCGAACACTTCTCTTGTTCCGTACGGACATAACAAAGCAAAAGTCAGCTTAGAACATATTGACTCGCTAAGTGGACATGAAGATGGAAAATTAATTCTTGTTACGGCCATTACTCCAACAGCCGCGGGTGAAGGCAAGACGACCACAAGCGTTGGTTTGGCCGATGGCATGAATCGAATTGGCAAGGACACAATGCTGAGTTTGCGGGAACCTAGCCTAGGTCCTTGTTTCGGAATGAAGGGTGGCGCCGCTGGCGGAGGGTATGCCCAAGTCGTGCCAATGGAAGATATAAATCTTCACTTTACAGGCGATTTTCACGCAATTGGTAGCGCTCACAACCTGTTGTCAGCGCTCGTGGACAATTCAATCTATTGGGGTTCAGACGCGAATTTGGATAGTCGAAGAGTGGTTTGGCGTCGAGTGGTTGATATGAACGATCGGGCACTTCGTCATATAGCATGTTCTCTTGGTGGTATCGCCAATGGCTACCCGCGTGAAAGTGGGTTTGACATAACAGTGGCGAGTGAAGTTATGGCCATATTCTGTCTTGCAACAGATTTACATGATCTTGAAGAACGGCTCGGCCGAATAATCGTAGGATACCGTCGAGATCGCTCTTTAGTAAAAGCAAGTGATATGATGGGGCATCGGCCAATGACTGTTTTGTTGAGAGATGCGATCGCGCCTAATCTCGTGCAGACCTTGGAAAATAATCCAGCTTTCGTACATGGCGGACCATTCGCCAACATTGCTCATGGATGTAATTCTGTTGTGTCCACCAAGGCCGCTCTTAAGATGTCTGACTACGTGATTACAGAAGCTGGATTCGGTGCAGATTTGGGAGCGCAAAAATTCCTAGATATTAAATGTCGTTCCGCGGGATTGACGCCTGATGCCGTAGTTTTAGTAGCAACAATTCGAGCGCTGAAGCTGCATGGAAATGTTTCCAAATTCGATCTAACCACTAAAAATGTGGATGCTGTTCAAGTCGGTTGTGTCAATTTAAAGCGACATGTAGAAAATATCTCAAAGTATGGACTTCCGGTGGTCGTAGCGATTAATCGGTTTGTTTCAGACAGCGATGCTGAGATCCAATGCGTAATAGATTACTGTAAAAGCATGGACATAGATGCGATCGAGGCAAATCACTGGACAAGCGGTGGTGAAGGTACTGAAGAACTTGCACGCAAAGTAGTCGAGCTAACCGATTCTAGTGAATCCAACTTCCAATTGTTGTTTAAAAATGAACTATCTCTTGAAGAGAAAATAAGGAAAATATCGCAAGAAATTTACCGCGCTGCAGATATATCGATTGATAGCAAAGCAGCAGCGTACTTGACCCAGATAGAGGACATGGGTTTCGGTCATCTTCCGATCTGTATGGCAAAAACCCAATACAGTTTTTCGATCGATCCATCACTCGTCGGAGCACCGGAGGGACACACAATTTCGGTTCGCGAAGTACGTTTAAGTGCAGGTGCCGGATTTGTAGTCGTCATATGCGGGGATATGATGACTATGCCTGGTCTACCTCGAATTCCAGCAGCGAATGCAATTCATATCACTCCAAATGGTCAAATTGACGGCTTGTTCTAGCAAATTGAAACATGGCTATTCGATCACTTGATCGAGAATTTCTTCAAAATTCTCCATTTCATCCTCGCCTATTTGGTCGAAAAGGAGCAGTTGTCAGTGAGCATTATTTGGCTGCCAACGCCGGAGCAGATGTTTTAAAAAGCGGCGGAAACGCGGTCGATGCCGCGGTGGCCGCCGTGTTGGTAGAAGGTGTTGTCAATCCTCATCAACATACCTTGGGTGGTGAGTGCCCTATGTTGATTCAAAAGATGTATGCTCCTCGTCCGGTCGTTGTGAACGGAAATATGTCGGCTCCAGAACGTGCAACTGTTCAACGTTACCGTAATCTAGGATACGATGAAGTACCAGATGTCGGTATATTGGCAGCCGGAGTGCCTGCAGCTCTTGGTGCTATTGCCACCGCACTGGAGAGATTTGGAACTATCAGCTTTGAAGATGCATCAGCTCAAGCTCGAGAATTAGCGCGAGACGGAATACCCGCTCATCGTGGATTGCTCAACATGCCCGATTTTGGTCTGACCGCACTTCAAGAGCAGTTTCGAGCTGAATGGAAAAATAGCGCAGAAGTGTATTTACCTTCGGGAAAGGTACCTGAACCAGGCCAGGTTTTGAAAAATCCGGCGTTAGCGGACTTGCTTGATTCTTTGGTCGCAGCTGAAAGGGCGAATTCAGGAATCCGAGCTAAAAATATTTCAGCGGTTCGAAGAGAGTTTTACTGTGGTGATGTCGCAGTTGAAATTGCCAATTATTCGAAAATGAACGGTGGCTTGTTGTCACGGGGTGATTTGGCCGGATATGCAACTAAGCTAGAGGACTCAGTCTCTACGAAATTCGGGAATGTCGAAGTATTCAAGTGTGGCCCTTGGAACCAAGGACCTGCGTTATTGCAATGCTTATCGATATTGAAAAACTTTCCGCTGCATGAATACTCCCCCAATAGCGTGGAGTATTTGCATCTCGTTATCGAAACCATCAAGTTGGCATTCGCAGACCGCGAGCAGTGGTACGGTGATCCTCGTCAAGTGTACGTACCGATTGAAGGTTTGCTGTCGGATTCGTACGGTAAGATGCGGTCTAAGATAATTGATCCAGATCGAGTCAATTCTGAGATTCGGCCAGGAGACCCTGATCGCTCAATTGCTGCTCTCCCAGTAGAGGAACGAATCGGTGGTAAATCTTGGGGTCATGGAACAGTGCATGTTGATGTTGTTGATGCTGAAGGAAATATGGTTTCAGCAACACCGAGTGGTGGTTGGTTGAAGTCTTCAGAAGTTGTCAAATCCCTCGGTGTACCGTTAGGAAACCGACTGATGACTTTCTATCTGGCACCAGAAAATCATCCAAGTCTAATCGCTCCATTCAAGCAACCACGTACAACCATTAGTCCGATGCTAGTACATCGAAATGGTCACCCCTGGATCGCTTGTGGTAGTATGGGTGGTGATCAACAAGATCAATGGATGCTTCAATTTATTCTCAATCGAGTTGTATTTGACAAAACAATTGCCGAGTCAATCGAAGCACCAAAATTATCAAGCCATCACTTCCCTGGATTTTTTGCACCTCATGAAGCTTTTCCTAATATGGTTAACATCGAAGCGAGAGTTGGCGAGGAAGTACTGTCCAGTCTACGAAAACTTGGACATGATGTTCAGATCGTACCCGATTGGACTGAAGGATTTCTACTAGCGATAGAGCGTGATCATGAAACTGGAATGTTGGAAGCAGGCTATGATCCAAGAGGCGCGAAAGGTGATGTATTTCCAGCCGCAGCGTATTGCTGGTAATGTAAAAGCGAAAGAAGGGTTTCTTTGCGAGACTAGCTAGACAGGTCAATTCCATGCTGCATACAAGCAGCTCGTACTGTATTTTTCAGCAGTAAGGCGATTGTCATAGGCCCGACACCGCCTGGAACTGGAGTAATTGCTCCTGCTACTTTTTCAGCACTATCGAATTCGACATCTCCTACTAATTTCGTTTTACCGGAACCTGTTTCGATACGATTTATTCCAACATCAATCACAGTTGAACCGGGTTTGATCCAGCTGCCTTTGATTAAATTAGGTTGCCCTACCGCAGCAACCAATATGTCCGCGCGCTGACAGACCTTGTTTAAATTTCTAGTTCTTGAATGAGCGATGGTTACTGTGCAATGTTCGCGCAACAGTAGCTGTGCCAGGGGTTTTCCAACGATATTGGAACGCCCGACGATAACCGCGTTACTACCGGTTAAATCACCCATCACCGATTTCATCAACTCAACGCAAGCTAAAGGAGTGCAAGGTACCATCCCCTCTAACCCGATAGTTAGGCGCCCAGCATTGACGACATGAAATCCATCTACATCCTTGTCCGGGTCGATTGTACTGATGACCTTGTCTGCGTTGATATGTGCCGGTAATGGCAATTGCACTAAAATGCCATTAACTTGTGGGTCTGTATTTAGCTGTTGGATTAGGGCTAGAGTTTCTGTTTCCGAAATAGACGCGTCCATTTGATGATGAAATGAATTCATTCCTGCTTTTGTAGTTTGAATTCCTTTATTACGAACGTAGACTTGGCTCGCGGGGTTTTCGCCAATCAGCACAACTGCGAGTCCAGGGGTCAATGAATGATTGGACTGTATCTGTTGAACTTGATTTGCAACTTGCTGCCGAATGTTCGCTGCTATTGCTTTCCCGTCAATAATTTTTGCCATCGTTTAGAGCCTTATAGTTGAATTGAGATTACCGACAAAATGATGACTCGAAATTTTATATTGTCCTGTGGGTACTTATTCGCACAAAACAATTCACGATATTTCGAAATAGATTTTTTGTAGTTGTATATCCTATTGAATTAATATAAGTTTACTAGTTGACCATGGATCCGAACTTAGTTCTTGACGAAATACAATGATTCCGAAAAATCGACCAATCGTCGGTGTTATGGGTTCTGGTCATTCATATGAAGTAGACTCTGCCGAAAAACTTGGGTGTTGGTTGGCTAGCATTGGTGTTAACTTATTGACCGGTGGAGGACAAGGCGTGATGGAAGGCGTGAGTAAATCATTCGCTAATCATGACAGTCGAGACGGATTGGTAATTGGGGTTGTACCAGGTCGCTTCGACGCAAAAGCCAAAAAGTATGTTTGTCATGATGGGTACCCAAATCCATGGGTAGAAATCGTAATTTATACTCACTTACCTTGGTCAGGTAACAGAGGAACTGACGATAGTTCAAGAAATCACATAAATGTTCTAAGTGCTGATGTCATTATCTTGTTACCAGGAGGGTATGGTACATCATCCGAAGCGGAACTTGCGATACGCTACCACAAACCGGTCATTGCTTGGCTTGAGGACCGATCTCAGATTCCGGAGCTGAATTCCAAAGTTTCGGTAGTACATGATTTTGGGGACGTAAAAAAATTTGTGAACTCAAATATTTAAAAGTACCATGGATGAACTACAAAGATCTTTGTTAAATGTGTTTACCGCTAGTGACTTAGATCGCATGGGTGGTGACCGAAGCGACAAAACGAGATTACATTCTTTGTTTTCCAATCCATCAACGCGTTACATCCTGTTTCATCGAAGCCAATATCTAGCTGAATCTAAACTGTACGTAAGACCCTTGTTTTTCAGTGCTTTGGAAATTGAAAACTATGCACTCGAAATTCGCAACCTAGTATTTCTCGGATCCCGAGGTGGAAATCACTATATTGCAGCCGATCTTACAAAACGAATTGAGATTGATTGTGACAGCAAGCAGTCGATTGAGTTCACTGACCTAAGAGCGAGTGGTCAACAGTTGAAGGCTGAAGATGCTTCGTTGTTGTCGTATGCAAAGGCTATGTTTCATTGGCATAATGCACATCAGTATTGTGGCAAATGCGGATCACTGACTCAGTCTACAGTTTCAGGGCATGCTCGAAGATGCACAAAATCGACATGTAAAAAAAATCATTTTCCGAGGATCGATCCTGCAATCATTGTGGCGGTAACACACAAGGGAAGATGTCTATTTGGACGACAGCAAGCTTGGGCACCCGGTCGATACTCTGTCATCGCGGGGTTTGTTGAACCTGGTGAAAGTGTTGAACAAGCGGTGGTTCGAGAGGTTTTGGAAGAGACAAATGTTGCACTAGAAAAAGTCAATTACCACTCATCTCAGCCTTGGCCATTTCCAGGTTCCATTATGTTGGGGTATTCGGCTCGTGCTTCGCATGCAAAAATAAGTTTAAACGATGGCGAACTACAGGATGCACACTGGAAAAGTGCATCTGATGTTGTCGCAGGAATGGTGAATCAAGAATTTCGACTGCCTCCTAGACTATCAATCGCTTATCGACTGATTGAAGATTGGTTCAACTCTCATTTCGAGCAAACGCTTGCTGATGTTATGCAACGGTTGAATATTGAGCAAACATGGTGACTCAAGTAAATAATGTGGAAGTTATAATGACATATATGATTGCTTGCCAGGCCCGATGAAATGAGTTCATCGAATACCAATCTTACCTCGAAAGAGCAAGTGTTTCGAGATATTCATTTAGCCTTAGGCCAAATGTCGGATACTAACCGGGAGACGATAGATCGGAAATTCGCTCAAGTTCGGAAATCATTGACACCAGTACCGGTGGTGGACGGTGTTCTGCTGGACCGATTTATTGAAAAGCATTCGGCAGTGAATGGAACTTTCCATATCGTTTCTAGTTTTGCTGAAGTACCCAAAGCCGTCGAAAGATATTTAACTAAGCACGAATTGCCGACACGATTTGTTACGAGTCAGGCCGAAATCATCGACAAATTGGATTGGCCCGAAGAATGGTTGATAGAAAACAGGAGTGCCAATAAAGCAGATTTGGTTTCAGTAACTAGTGCATTATGTGTAATTGCAGAAACGGGAACAATCGTAGTCGCGAGTTCATCGCAGGTTTCGTCAACTCATATGTATTTACCCGACAATCATATTGTTGTTTTCGATGTTGGTCAGCTTGTTCGACATTTGGATGATGCCTTACAAGTTGGCTCAGAATATATTTTGGACAAAGCACGTGGATTTCACATGATCACAGGACCATCAAAGACAGCGGACGTGGAACAAACTATTCAATATGGTGCTCATGGGCCTAGACGTCTACATACAATCATTCTGGACGCAAATTAGTTACATAAGTTTGTAATTCTCAACTATTTTTGACAATGCAAATGAGTGAAGAAATTCAACGAAAGTCATCATTTGACCGTGAAGAGCTGCTTAAGTGTGGAAAAGGAAAGCTGTTTGGTCCCGGTAATGCGCAGTTGCCTCTTCCGCCTTTGTTAATGTTTGATCGGATAACAAAAATAAATGACCACGGTGGTTCTTATGGCAAGGGTGAAATAGTAGCTGAGCTCGATATCAATCCAAATTTGTGGTTTTTCGATTGTCATTTTGAAGGTGATCCTGTTATGCCGGGATGTCTTGGTTTAGATGCTCTTTGGCAATTGGTTGGTTTTTATTTGGGTTGGCTTGGAAAGCCGGGTAGTGGGCGAGCATTAGGGGCTGGAGAAGTTAAATTTAGCGGACAAATTACAAAAGACATCAAACTACTACATTATCAAGTCGAAATAAAACGAGTGATTTCCGCAGGATTGGTAATGGGTGTCGCGGACGGTACTGTAGCCGCAGATGGACAAAAGATATATTCCAGCTCAGATCTGCGGGTCGGCCTTTTTAAATTGAATTCGCGGTAAAGATGAGAAGAGTAGTCGTTACTGGTCTAGGAATCGTTTCCAGTATAGGAAATGATTGCGACGAAGTTACCGAGTCTCTCAGACAAGCTAGATCTGGAATTTGTTTTTCACCCAGCTATGCAGAGCTTGGGTTTCGTAGTCAAATTCACGGTTCAATTGATAACAGTCGGTTGTCAATAATTCCCAGAAAAGCAATGCGATTTATGGGTGATGGTGCGGCATTCAACTATGTTGCTATGCAAGAGGCCATTGAAGATTCCAAACTTCAATCTGCTCAAATTTCGCACCCGAGAACTGGATTGATTATGGGGTCAGGGGGCGCTTCTACAGAAAACATTGGGGAGTCCATTGATCTTCTTCGTTCTCGTGGTGTTCGGCGAGTTGGCCCTTTTCGAGTACCACGTACGATGTCGAGTACCAATTCTGCGACTCTAAGCACCTTGTTTAAAATAAAAGGAGTAAGTTACTCGATCAGCTCAGCTTGTTCTACGAGTGCGCACTGTATCGGTAATGGGATGGAATTGATCCAGCTGAATAAACAAGACATTGTCTTCACCGGCGGTGGGGATGAAGTGCATTGGACGATGACAATGTTGTTTGATGCAATGCGAGCTTTATCTAGCAATTACAACGATCGAGCCGAGCAAGCGTCTCGTCCTTTCGATTCTGGCCGAGATGGATTTGTGATATCTGGGGGCGGGGGAGTAGTGGTGTTGGAAGAACTAGAACATGCAAAACGGCGCAATGCGAAAATTTATGCAGAATTGGTGGGGTACGGTGCTACATCTGATGGTTTTGACATGGTTCAGCCCTCCGGTGAAGGAGCCATTCGTTGCATGAAAATGGCGGTGCAGGATGTAACAGAATCCGTTGATTACATCAACGCTCATGGAACTAGTACTCCTGTCGGTGACATTCAAGAATTAGAATCCATTCGTGCTGTTTTTGACGAGCTGCCCCTCATATCATCGACCAAATCCATTACTGGGCATGCTTTAGGTGCCGCTGGTGTGAATGAAGCGATCTATACATTGCTAATGATGGAAAATGGATTTGTTAGCCCCTCCGCTAACATCGAAAACCTCGATCCAGGAGCTGATGGTTTTCCAATTGTTCGCGAGTTGCGCGATAACTTCGAAATGAATGTGGCATTAACCAATAGTTTTGGATTTGGCGGAACCAACGCAAGCTTAGTTTTTCAGCGCCTAGCTGAATAGTTAATCAATCAAGCTCATGCTGCTTGATTGATTCTCGGATGAAACAAAATCCTCGCTATGTAGCCATCTGGCTTTTAACCGTCAGCCTAATGATTTACGTGCTGATCGCGATTGGTGGTTTCACTCGGCTAACAGATTCAGGTTTATCGATGGTTGACTGGCAACCAATTACTGGAATCATTCCACCGTTGACCCAAGACGATTGGTTTGCTGAATTTGAACGTTATCAGCAGTATCCCGAGTACAAATTTGTGAATTCTGACATGTCTTTGAAGGAATTCAAGCAAATATTCTGGGTGGAATACTTACATCGAATTATTGGTAGGTTGGTTGCGGCTTTTTTCTTTTTCCCGTTTCTGTATTTTTCGATTCGAGGTTACTTTACTCGTACTGTCACATTTAAGCTAATTTTTGTTTTTTTACTTGGTGGCTTACAAGGATTGTTAGGTTGGTACATGGTCAAAAGTGGCCTTGTGGATAATCCTGCAGTGAGTCAGTATCGACTGACGGCTCATCTTGGTTTAGCGGTTGTGTTGTATGGCTATGTATTGTGGATGGCATTGCAGTTCTTCGAATTTAGAGCTGTAGTCCATCACTATCATTCCAGTGTGGTTCATAAATTTTCAATCGTTTGCATCGCGCTTGTTGCATTTATGTTGGTGAGCGGCGGATTGATGGCAGGTACCCGTGCGGGATTTGTCATAAATACATTTCCGGATATGAATGGGCAGTGGTGGCCAGACATGATCTTTGCGTTGTCTCCGACTTGGAAAAACTTTTTTGAAAATGTTGTCACGATTCAGTTTATGCATCGTTGGGCTGCTATTTTGAGCCTGATTGCGATAATCGGGTTATGGACACATCGTTTTCGCATTGAAGGATTTCACGTTCGTTTGGTACTAGATTTGATACTAGTTGCAATCTTGTTGCAGATTTGCTTAGGCATTCTGACTTTGCTTACTCGAGTTGATCTCGCCATTGCTTTAGCACATCAGTCTGTTTTTGTTCTGCTGTTGAGTTTATTGATCGTACTGTTGAAAATTACTTCTGCGCCACGTAAGCTCACCAGTGTTCGCGTTTAAATCATTGACAAATTCTATTGTTGGCCCATTAAGATAGGGGTTCAATCACCAAGAGGTGTATGTTGAGGCTTTGGATAAAAAACCCTCTTGCAATTTTTGCAAACAATTGTGGTAGTGGAGTCGTTGTAGAAGGTTCTCGCATCGTTGAATGTCTTCCGACTGGTCGCCGACCTGAACAAGCTTGTGATTACGAATTCGATGCTTCAGAGCACGTTGTCTTACCGGGTCTCATCAACACTCATCACCATTTTTATCAGACACTCACTCGTGCTTATGGACCTGCTTTGAACCAAGCTCTCTTTGGTTGGTTAAGAACGCTCTATCCAGTTTGGGCAAAGTTGACTCCTGAATTTCTTGATATTGCGACACGCCTCGCGTTAACGGAATTGTTGTTGTCAGGTTGTACAACAGCGGGTGACCATCATTATTTGTTTCCAGAAGGACTTGAAAATGCGATCGATATTCAAGCCGCCGCTGCGAAGAACATGGGTGTGCGAGTGACGTTAACTCGAGGGAGTATGGACTTGTCTGTTCGAGATGGGGGATTACCACCCGAAAATACTGTCCAGGATGCCGATTCGATCCTCCAAGACAGTGAGCGAGTAATTCATCGCTTTCACGACGGCGCAGCGGGATCGTATTGTCAGATTGCACTCGCACCTTGTTCACCATTTTCAGTGAGCAAAGAAGTGATGCAAGGATCTGTAGAGTTGGCGGAAAAGAATAATGTTCGATTACACACTCATCTGGCAGAAACTCAAGATGAGAACGAGTTTTGCCAACGAAGATTTGGTTGCCGTCCGCTAGATTATCTGGAAGAATTAGGTTGGTTGTCCAACCAGGTATGGTTGGCTCATGGTATTCACTTCAACAAAAACGAGATTCAACGATTGGGGCAGGCGAGTTTGTCAATTGCCCATTGCCCAGGTTCGAATATGTTATTGGGGTCTGGAATCTGTCGAGCTGCAGAATTAGAAGAAGCAGGAGCAAACGTAGGAATTGGTGTTGATGGCTCGGCTTCTGAAGATGCTTCCAATCTTATACAGGAGATCAGATTGGCGCTGCAAATTCAGCGCTTACGCTACGGTGCGACTCGAATCACTCACGAAGATGTGATTCGTTGGGCAACAGTGGGTTCAGCAAAATGTTTGGGACGAAACGATATTGGTGTGATCAAGCCTGGAAAGCAGGCTGATCTTGCTATGTTCAAGCTTGATGAGTTGAGGTTTTCCGGTGTATCTAGTCCACTCGCGGCATTGGTTCTTTGTGGGGCGCATCGAGCGGATCGAGTGATGGTTGGTGGTCAATGGCGAGTGATCGATGGCGAAATTCCGAATCTAGATATCACCAAACTGATGAATGAACACAGACAAGCTGCCAAGTCATTGATTGAAACCTAGTGTTTCGTCGATCATTGCATACAAGGGGGAGTATTTCGTAAATTAAGTAATTCGAATAATCGTATTTTGGTGTTTTAAGCTGACTAAATTTTTCAATTTTATGTCGAAAGCTTAAAATCTAAATTAAATAGAGTAGAATAGTAGTTCGTAAGAAATAATAAGTCGATGTTCCCTCTGTCTAAAATTGCTTCTTTCGGTCAATCAAAGCTAGATAGATATTGTTTATTGAGTCAAATTTTGCATATTCGAAATTCGTAAGGAATATTGATGAGGTTGATTTAGCAGGGGCTTAAATCCATTGTTGAGGCTTTTAATTCAATTTAATCTTCGAAAAAAAAATTTACTAGCGGGTAGACAGCGTATTATTGCTATGAAATTTAGTTCTCAATCCCCAAAACTTCAGCAGAATAGGCAAGGTGTTCGGTTTAACGTGATAAAGATCGCCTGCGCACTTTTCTTCACAGTCATCCCCACAGCCGCCGTAGCAGCTGCTGATACTGAAACTGGCTATATCTTAAACACCCTTTCGTTCTTGTTATGGGGTGTCTTAGTGATGTGGATGTGTGCCGGATTTACCATGCTTGAAGCAGGATCGGTTCGTACAAAAAATGCCTCAGTCATATGCCTAAAAAACATCGGACTGTATTCGATTGCTGGTTTAGCCTATTTTGTAATCGGCTACAACCTGATGTACGTCGATGTGGGTAGCTTCATTGGAACATTTAAACCTTTTTACGGTTCATCGGAAGCTGAGCTAGCTTTGATTGGTGGAGATTCCAACAATTTGGAAGCTGTCGTCAAAGGTGGATACTCAACCATGTCAGATTGGTTTTTCCAGATGGTTTTTGTTGCCACAACTGCTTCGATCATATCTGGAGCTCTCGCTGAACGTGTAAAGTTATGGGCATTTTTCTTGTTTGTTTTGGTTTTAACTGCTCTGATTTATCCCATCGTTGGTGCATGGACGTGGGGCGGTGGTTGGTTAAGTGAACTTGGATTTCAAGATTTCGCTGGATCAACGATAGTTCATTCGACCGGAGGTTGGGCAGCCTTAGCCGGTGCAATTGTAGTCGGTGCAAGAATAGGTAAATTCAGGAAAGACGGAACCGTCAAGAACACACCGCCTTCTAATGTACCTGCTGTCACTTTGGGAGTGTTTATTCTCTGGCTAGGTTGGTTTGGCTTTAATGGCGGTTCTCAACTAGCGATACATTCAGCCGCGGATATCACCGCAGTGTCAATCGTGTTAGTAAACACGAATTTAGCTGCTGCTGCTGGGGTAATGGTGGCTGTCTCAGTCTCTCGTCCTATTTTGGGTCGAGTGGATATACTAGCGGTCTTAAATGGAGCAATTGGAGGCTTGGTCGCGATAACGGCGGGTCCTGATATTACAAGCCACGTTTGGGCGATCGTCATTGGTGGTGTGGGTGGAATGATTTCCACTGTTGGCATGAAATTTATGGAAAAAATGAAAATCGATGATGTGGTTGGCGCGGTTCCAGCACATTTGTTTGCGGGCGTTTGGGGTACAATAGCGGTTTGTATTGCAGCAGGAGCAACGCTGTGGGTGCAATTGGTTGGCATTTTGGCGATAGGCGCATTCACTTTTATCACATCGTGGATTTTATGGACTGTTTTGAGCAAAGTGATGGAGTTACGAGTTTCGCAGAATGTCGAGATATTGGGACAAGATGTAGTGGAGCTTGGTATAGAAGCATATCCTGAATTTATGCTAATGCCTGATAACGAAGATATGGACGAATTTGTTGACAACAAAAAATAATAATTTTTCCAGAAAATGGATCAATCAAATTACCGGAGGATTGAAAAAAAATGGAAATCCCAACTGAACGAAACGGTACTACTCTGATTTTGAAGCCAGGTGGGCGAATTGACGGTCAGAATGCACTCGAATTTCAATCTAAAATTGATAGTGCGATTGGAGATGCAGACAGTGCTGTAATTCTACAGCTGAGTAACTTAACTTATATTAGTAGTGCTGGTTTACGAGTTATCTTATTGCTTGCCAAGACTCTCAGAAGCAGGGATATCAAGTTTGGAATGTGTTCTATCGCACATTCAGTCAAAGACGTTTTTGTTATGAGTGGCTTTAGCAAAATAATACCTACACATAACACCCTTGACGAAGCCGTCGCGGCGGTGCAGTAACCGGATTCGGTCGAAGGTTATCACGAGTCGAATGAACCTCCGTTGTGTCAAATTTAGAACATTGAAAGTAGTTATTGAGTTTTTTTGAAGAGCCAACCCTAGGTTTCACGTTTCCCTCTATTGCATCGACTGGGAATTTAATTGCGATTAGTGATAGTGATTGAGACTTATACTCAAGAAAGACATTTGCTAGAGTAAGTACATCAATAACGTAATGATTTTGTCTGTTGCTATCGCAGGCATGATTACTTTTTTCGGTTCAGTACGCGGTAAACCTACTAATTGGTGAGCGCCGGAAAAATTTTCTTCATTGCTGGTATCTTGGTTGACATGACTAAGATCACCTCTATGCCTAGTAAGATGGCTTGCAAATTCTGAATGCTTTCGCGTTGCACTTGTAACAAAGTGTGGTGTTTGGATGCTAAATTTTGCAATTCGGGCCGTTAGCTCAGTTGGCAGAGCAGTTGACTCTTAATCAATTGGTCCGGGGTTCGAATCCCTGACGGCCCACCAATTTGCCGATCAAGGAAATTTGGCTATTAATCGGTTCTAGACAAATCGCAACTTCAGGTTAGTCGATTTGTCGCTTTATCTTTTAGACGTCATGAATTCTCCAGTACGTAAACTGTCAACGAGAGAACGACTCAGACGTCAACGAAGTAAACAGAAAGCCACTGCTAGTTTGATTAGAGGAACTACACTCAATACTCCTTTTAAGCCTCTTACTGAGAATCAGCTCCACCAAATCCATCGCGCGGCAGTTGAACTTTTGAGCCAGGTCGGGATGGCGAATCCCACTGCAAGAGTCCTTGAAGTTGCTATTGATAGTGGTTGTGTGCAGTCTGATGAAGGCCGATTATTGTTTCCAGTCTCACTGATAGAAGATTTAATTGATCGTGCAGCTCGACAATTTACTGTACATGGTAGAAGTTCGAAATTTGATTTTCACGCTAGCAATGACACCCTGAACTTTTGTACTGGCGGCGCTGCAATATCGATGTTGGATTTACATACTCAATCCTATCGAGACAGTAAACTGAAAGATCTATTCGATCTTGCGCGGCTGTGTGATATCTTAGAGAACATTCAATGGTTTACAAGGCCTATCGTTGCAACTGATATCGACGATCTATTCGAGCTTGATGTCAACACGGTCTATGCTTGCGCTGCTGGAACCCAAAAACACATTGCATCAAGTTTTACAACAGGTAGAAACTTAACTCGAATCGAACCACTGCTTGATCACTTGGCAGGTGGAGAAGGAGCGTTTCGCAAAAGACCCTTTTGCACGGTTCATGCAACCACAGTTGTATCTCCTTTGATGTTTGCACCAGAAAGTTTGGATGTTGCCTGTTCTGCTATTGATATCGGTATGCCGATTCAGTGTCAGACAGGGCCTCAAGCAGGAGCAACGGGACCAGCAGCATTGGCTGGAACAGTGGTGCAAGGAGTTGCAGAGAGTCTTGCTTCCTTGTCAATCATAAACATGATCAGACCTAGGCATCCAACTATTCTTGGGAATTGGTTGATGGTGTCTGACTTGAGAACAGGTGCGTTTAGTGGAGGTGGACCGGAACAAGCCTTGTTGGGAGCAGCTTCTGGTCAGATGGCAACATTTTACGGAATTCCAGGTGGAGTCGGAGCAGGCATGTCCGATTCCAAATTGCCGGATTGCCAAGCCGGTTTTGAAAAGGCATTGAGTATCGCATTCGCTGCACTCGCAGGCGGGGGATTCGTATACGAATCAGCGGGAATGCTAGGGAGTTTGCTTGGTTGTTCCTTTGAGTCGATGGTGATTGATAACGAGCTGCTCAATTACATTCGCCGAATTGCGCGTGGTATTGAAGTCAACGATCAAACAATATCCGTCGACGTAATTACTGATTCGGTTTTAGGTTCTGGGCATTTCCTTGGTCATGAGCAAACCATGCAACTGATGGAGAGCGAATATGTGTATCCCCAATACATTGACCGAAATTCCCATACAGTTTGGCGAGATCAAGGTTCAACCGACATATGGGAGCGAGCGAGTAAACAAGTGAAACAGACTCTCGCCACGTACTATCCTCGTTACATAGATAGGCGAATCGATCAGCGGATGCGAGACCAATTTCCGATTCGACTTTCAAAAGCTAACATGGAACAGCCTTAAACTATGAGGACAGATGCCAACATCGTTGTGATCGGAGGGGGAATCGTAGGATGTAGCGTACTCTATCATTTGTCTCGATACTTGGGTCAAGATCTTTTATTGGTTGAAAAAAGTAATTTAACTTCAGGTTCAACTTGGCATGCGGCTGGAAACGTTACGTATTTTGGACATTATCCAAGCATAACTAAACTTTACGTTGATTCTGTTAAAACCTATTTGCGAGCTGAGCAAGAAACGGGAATAGCAGTCGATTTTCACGAAACTGGCAGTCTACGTTTGGCAACGAATCAAAAGGAGCTGGAAGCGTATAACAATCTTATACCGCTATATCAACAACTAAATATCGAATACCGCGTAATCGATAGATCAGAAATTGAATCATTACATCCTTTCATCAATACCGATGGTTTGCTTGGAGCGGCCTATACTCCCGGCGACGGGCACGTAAATCCAAGTAGTGCAACAGTTGCAATGGCCAAAGCCGCTCGTGATCGAGGTGCTTCAATTCAGCAAAACTGCGAAATTACTCACATTGAAAGACATGCCAGTGGTATTTGGTTGCTATCGACCCCAGACAGTCAGGTGATTGCAAGACATGTAGTGCTTGCGAATAGTTTTTGGGCACGGGAGATGACAATGAAAGTGGGATTGAATTTACCACTAATTGCACTCGAGCATCATGAACTGATCACCGATTCGATACCTGAATTGTTCAATCTTGGTTTTGAATTACCGACAGTTCGAGATTCAATCGCACCGGCCAACATTCGCCAAGAAGGGAAATCTCTTTTGTGTGGTGTATACGAGCTTAATCCCAAGCCATGGGCACTTGACGGAGTACCGCCTGATTACAATGGTGAACTGTTTCCGATTGATCTCGATAGATTGGAGGTTCATCTAGAACGTGTGATTGGCCGTATACCGATATTTGGCTCAGCTGGAATAAAATCTGTAGTTAATGGCCCAATTTGTTATACACCTGACGGTCTTCCGCTGCTTGGACCAGTTCCTGATTTACCAGGACTTTGGTTGGCTACCGGGTTTTGCATCGGGATAGGGACTGGAGGTGGTTCAGGCTTGTACCTTAGTAGATGGATTGTAGATGGTACTCCACCCTACGAATTGCCTGCTGTATCTCCATCTCGATTTTCAAAATCAAAGCCAATCTCGAAAGTCCTAAAATCAATCATAAGCACTTATTCAAAGGGATACGAACTCCCCGAAATTTGACACAGAATTTCTAAATACAAACCAATTATAAATTCACTGCAATTGATCGAGTGAGATGAGTAAATTGTAAAAATGGTGAGGTACTACTGACGTCGATAGTGGATGAATAAAATTTTAGTTGCGAAGATTAAGTGCCCAAAACAAATCTTCTACGGCGAAAAGCAAGAATGTATATAGACTGTATTTCGGTCGATTTCGATACCGGGAGAATAGTCCTATCATTACAATTTGCCAGAGCAAATTCTAGAACAACTGGCTAGTACAGTGTTAGTGCCTGCAAACCTTACGAGATCGTTGATCTAAAATACTAGATCAAACAAATTACCTCATAAGAGAGAAACGAAGTAAAAAATAAAACGATCTTTATGCCCCGGTAGCTCAGTTGGATAGAGCAGCCGCCTCCTAAGTGGCAGGTCAGACGTTCGAGTCGTCTTCGGGGCGCATTCTCACTGATCGTGTTTCTGCACTTTGGTTTAAGAGGGGAGAAGCGGGCTAGATTTCGTCTATACGAACAATTTTAAATTTCTCTGAGTCCGCGAGTGATATCTTTAATAACCTCCCGTTTGGGAAGTTCATCGCATCTTTAGCATTCACACTCTCGAGAAATATTCGTGCGACTCCGCGGCTTCCAATGAGTAGCGTGAGACCTAAAAAATGTGCTGAAATTTTGGTCATACTTCCAAGAATTCGGGCTTCGAATTCTGCTCTACTCTCACCATTTGGGGGAGTTTCGCCAGCTTTCAGTTTTGGGTTGATAATTGACGAAGATATTTCATTCCAGTCACCTAAAAGTCTTTCCCTTAAAGAAGAGACGATCATACAATCCAGACCAAAGTATTCGTTAATGATATTAGCGGTTTTTTTGTTTCGTAACAAAGAAGGCGTAATGATCAAATCGGGTTCTATTTTCATGCGCTTCATAGTCTGAGCGGCTTGGTGCGCTTGAGCACGACCCAGATCGGTCAAGTCGGGATCTACATCTCCTCCAGAGGCAATTTCCGCAAAATTTGAAGTCGTTTGTCCATGTCGCATAAATATAAGTTGACGTGAATTTTTAGAGAGTAGTTCTGACATTAGTGCGGGTATAAAATTCTCTTGGGATTGTATTGAATCTTGTACATTCTGTCTCTGGGGTAAGGATCGTCGTTTTCTACCCACGAAACGATAAATTCGATTAAAGGTTTGTCTGCCAGTGTAGGGGTGTGACCTGCCTCTTCAATCTGAATTACTGACAGATTTTTATTTTGACGCATTCTATCAACAACAGAATTTGATACGGCATCGCTTTTCATGCCATGAAGAAGCAAAACAGGACATTTGACGTCATCCCATTCATCCCATTGATCTAAACTCGTACTTGCCGTTTTCCGATAGGCGAGTAAGCAACGCAGGTCATGTTTGTATATTCGTCCATTCTCGACATCAGACCAACAGGTTTTGTTGTGGGAAATATGTAGGAGTACTGCATCGGGTGCAGGTCCCATGTATTTCACTGCGGCACCGGATTTTCGAAACATCTGTGCAGGATTATGAAAGACATAATACCTTGCGACGGAGATAGCGCGTCTCGCACGACGTTCAAAAGGAATGTACGGACCGATATCATTCAAAATGATACGCTTAACTCGAGACGGGTAACGTGCTGCAATACTAATCGCGATTGAACCCCCCAAAGACGATCCAAGTATAGTAAATCGATTTAGTTTGAGAACATCGAGAAGTTGTAGGGTCTGCTCAATGTACGTCTCAGTAGTGTAGTCCGAAATATCGGACATCCATCCACTTCGCCCTCTACCGACTAAATCCAATCCGATCAATCGCAAATCGGGCGATGCATCTATCGCTAAAAAATCAAATCTCTGGAAGACATTGGTCAGTCCACCAATGGCAATAACTGGCTCGCCTTCATTTCCTGAATCAGAATATGCAACCGGTACGACATAAGATTTACCTAGCCCATACTTTTTGTCTTGGAGTTTGGTAGGATGCCGATAGTGGAATTTGCAAACTTTCGACCAATTACTTTTGTTCGATTGAATGACCGATTCAATCAAGCCATCGTACATTGGCCAGGTCAGTTGACTTTTTTGCGAATTGTCAAGTGAAGAGTACTGTTTTAGTAAAGCCGAATCGGCTTTCTTCGCGGATGACTGGTGCACCTGTTCAGTACTTTCTATTGCTTGCTCTCAGCGAAGTTTGAATAGTTATCAATTAGTATGTAACACCAACGTAATGCGATTTATGTTGTCGCTACGCTCATAAGTCGCTTCATCAGTTAGGGACTTTACAAAAAATATTCCTAAGCCCCCAATCGCACGAGTCTCTAAGCTGTCCTCAAGCGATGGCTCAATATCTTCTGTAAATGGATCGAATTCAATACCCTCATCTTCCATCACAACCCGAATTTCTTCATTCGACTTCGTTAGAGAAATTCGAATATCTCTTTTTTCCACGCCTTCTGGAAAGCCGTACTGAACGACGTTTGTGACTAACTCGTCAAGGGCTAAATTTATGTTAAAGGTAGACTGTACCGGCCAAGATCGAGAAGTTCCAAAGGCTTCGATTTCTTCTGCAATCTTAGCCAATTCGGTAAGATCGCATTTGAGGACAAGATTCAGTTGGTCATCAGACATAATGCTTCAGCGCGCGATGAAAAAAGTTACGACCTGTTGGTTAATGATAATGCAAGATGATACAAGCAATGTCATCAAACTGCGGCGCATCATCGACAAATTCATCAACTTTTTCGTGGATATAGTGAACATTACTTTCAGCATCTTGATAGGGTAAACTTTCCACCGTTTCCAGTAATCTTTGATCGCCGAATTCTTCATCATTAGCGTCAAATGCTTCTGTAATGCCATCTGTGTACATTACAATTCGTGATCCACGCTCAAGATCTACATAGGCACTATCAAATTCAAAGCCATCGAACATGCCTAGGACGATCCCATCTGTTGTGTCTAGCATTCTCGCACCATTTTTATCGAAAATGACTGGTGGATTATGGCCGCCACTCGCATAGTGCAATCGCCCGGATTTTTCGTCAAGTATTGCGTAAAACAAAGTTACAAATAAACTTTCGTCATTATTGGATTCTAAGAATGTATTGATAGATTCCAAGACCTTCCCGGGTGAATCAATGTGAGTAGCGATGCTACGCAAAATTGTTCTCGTCATCACCGTAAATAGTGCTGCTGGAACACCTTTTCCCGAAACATCTCCGATGGCCATAGCAACTCGATCATCATCCAGTCGAAAATAATCCAGAAAGTCCCCTCCCACTTCTTTAGCCGGCCACATGCCTCCATGAATTTGAAAGGAAGATGTTTCTTCCAATTTTTCGGGTAAAAGTGATAACTGCACTCTTGTTGCGATATCCAGCTCATTGCGCAACGCAATCAATGCTTCCTTTGTTTCAAGAGCTTTTCTCAAACGATCATATTGATCCTGCACCCGACTTGATAGGCTCTGAAATGCGATTGCGACCAATGCTAGACTATCGGAATCTCCCATCGTTCTAGATTCCGACTCTGTAGAATCACTCGATTTCGCATATTGTTCTTCACTCTTTTTCAAGCCTACGGTTTTGACAACTTGCCCCAAATCCTCTAGCTCAGCAAGTAGTGCATCTTTGTCTTCGCCGTCAAGCGTGTCTGCTAGTCGAGTCATTTCGCGGGTAATAAAACGTTGCTGACGTGCCCTTTGACGCTCTTGTGAGAGTTTAAAACGATTAAAGTCAATCAGATTTGAGCGATAGACATTGACCGCTCGAGCAATGTGCCCCACCTCATCATTGTGGGTTGTATGTTCAATATTTACGTTGGTGTCACCTTTTGCCAATGCGTTCAACACCTGCACTCCTTCATTCAGAGGGCCAAACGAACGCGTCAAATACAGATAAAGCCCAAACAGTGACAAAAGAACAAAGACAATGATGAAAGTAATGGTAAATTGACTAACCTGACGTTGTTCCAGTACGTGATCCGTAACGTCACTAATGTTGATCAAACGTCCAACTAAATTACCTAAATTGGCGACTTGAGGCAAAACAAGCACGGAATAAAAATTATCACCAACTGAAACGGTTTGCAGTGAATTTATCGATCGTAGGTCTACGAGATTACTAAGTTCATTCCATAAACTTGAATCCGAAGACACCAGTAATCGTCCACGTCGATTCGCAATCATTGTATTCGTCGCGTTTACTTTCTCCATTTCAACGAGCGCATGCAAAATATCATTGGCAATCACTGCCAGCGCTATCACGTGCTGCGTTGTTGGTGAAACCAGTGGAACCGCAACAACAACAGCTGTATTTCTTTGTCTATCATTTCCAATCCCGCTCAGTTCAAGATTCCGATTAATCGCTTCACTAGCAACCACTTGATCAACAATTGGGCTTCGGAATACCGAAGATTGTGAGGAATAAGCCAGTGTATAGTCAGGATAAATGACATCAAATCGATCTGCGACCTGTTCACTTAGCAGATGATCCAAGATTATTTCACCGTTTCGAAGAATGGCTTCACTGTCTCTTTCTTCTACGGCTGTAAGGAGTTCTGAGTTATCTCTAACGAGCCATAAATTGTCCTGTATTTGCTCAATTTTTTCATCGACGATATTTGCCCACAAATTAAGTTGATCGTTAATCACTTCATCCGAATATTGACTTCGTATAAGTTGTTCTCGCTTATAGCCAGCAAATCCAACGCATACGGACACTACAATTACGCCTAGAACCACGAATAAACTGATTCTTGTCCTTAGTAGCACTTGATCACCTTATCCAAAAGACTAATCCAATCAATTCTGTTTGCTAGTCTGCAAATCAGCGATCAATATCATTTCCATGGGTGGATACAGCCCTACTTCTCGAGCGACGTCAATATTGATCCACAATTTAAATCTCGATAGTCGAGCGACAGGCAGCTCTTGTGGTTTCTGCATGCCAACAAGAACTTTTTCGGCTTGAACGGCGGCGAGCTTACCGAGTGTGTGGTAATCGGTAACGAGTCCGAACATCGCACGGGAATTCTTCAAAGGCGCTTGCGTGGAAGAAAAAGTTGGGAGATTCGCTTCAATTGCTGCGGAGGTGTACAACTTACCATGTCGAGCCAAAAAGGAGTCAGGTCCCATGTAAAGAATGTCTGCACCACTATCTTTCGCTTGCTTGATTAAATCAGGAATATGTATGGGATCAGGTTTTTCGCTTTCGTTGAGAGGAACGGGCAGCTTAATCAAATCTAACTCAAACTTCGGTAGAACCTCTTCTAGCGCAGCTACATTGATTCGGGAATTACGTGAGGTTTTGTCGTAAATGACAGCCACCTTTTTAAATGCGCGATAAGCAAGAATAGTGTTGATCTGAGCTTCCAAAGATGCCAGAAAGGAGACACCCGTTAGATTACGTCCGGTATTCTCGAAGGTTTCGACAATTCTTGCAACCTTAGGATATGCAACTAAGACGAAAATTCCAGGAATATCTCGAACAAACTTCTCCGGACTATCTGTGTCATAAGTTCCCACAACACTGGTAGTTGTACCCGTACCCCATGTGTAGACAAGATCCGGTTGCTTTTGTTTAATTTCCTCCACGAATGCAGGTGCATTACCGCGATCCAAGTTCAGATTACGTACTGTCATCTCAAATGGAATGCCACGCTGTGTAAAGTACTCCTTAAATCCTGCTTCGACTTCGGTTTCACCTCGCCATACCACCGCGAAAATTTGATACGGTTTAGTCCTTTTGGAAGTTTCAGTGGATTGTGCTACCGCAAGCTGAGCAAAAGTGCTAAAGACAATCCCAATGAGTACGACTAGAATCGATCTATGTAGATGTTTACGCATCCGCTACATCAGCCTCATAAGTAGATTCTCTTTTACCGTTGGTTTTTAAATCGGGAATTACGATGACCAAGACAAAGAGTGAAATTAGCCCTAATAGGATACAGCCAAAGGCGACGACGGCATGTTGGTAGCCAAATTGAGCGATCAACACAACCGCTACGATTGGGCCTGTGACCATACCGACCCGCTCTAATACCCGGTAGGCACCAATCACTGAAGCAACACCCATGTCGTTGCGGTAACGTTCGGCAATTTGTTGAATTATTGAATTTTGGGATGTAAGAGTCAATGCATGGCCTACACCAAGCGTCAGTATTGCAATAATAACGGCATTCGTCGGGCCTCCCACAGCGTTGGCGAAGAGGCTGACCAAACACCCCAGGCCAGCGATAGCTGTTCCTAACGCGACTACCGATCCGTATTTTCCGGATCTATCTGCAAATCTTGCAATGATTCCAATACAGGCAATGGTAGCAACACCATAAAGCATCATCATTCTGCCGATTGCAGATTGGGAGTGCCCCAGATCATTCAAAAATAGCGGAACCAGATAGGCGATAAAACCAGCTACCATCATTTTTCCAGGTACCGCCGAAAACAAAACTACACCTAAAAAACGAATATCTTTAAGTAGTGTGAACCAATCTTGAGCCCTCAATACAATACGTTTTGGTCTTACGAGATCAACTTTGCGTTTCTGTCCGATTACTTGATACACCATAAATCCGGAAATGATTGCCAGTCCCGCCGAGATCAAAAATGTACCCTCGTAACCGATTCGATCTGCGATGATGCCGCCAAGTGGCGGCCCGCAAATTATTCCAACGAACACGGCATGTACAAATACACCCGTACTTTTCGCGCGGGTATCTTTTGCAGCGTTTTGTGTAACCCATCCTTCAGATGCGATAAACACCAGGCCATATCCTACACCAGTCAGAACTCTCCATAAGATCAGGTCAATGTAGGTTTGAGTAAGAAAATTTCCGATAAAACCTAAGGTTGCCGCCAAAATACCTAGTAGAAAAATATTTCTTGTGCCAAATCGATCGACCAATCCACCTCCAAATGGAGTTGCGATCATGGCTGCAAGCATGAACAGTGTTATTGGCAATCCGACCAAGAATTCAAAGGGAATCGCTAAATCGTGTGATGCATATCGTGATACGAACAATGGCAAAAATGAACGAGACATCTCTTCGGAGAAAACGAAGAGAAACAAGGGAACTCGTATCTGATTCGCATGACGACTTGTAAGTTCAATACCATCAGTAAATCGAAATCTTTTATCGACGTCAACTTGCACATCGGCGATTTTTCTTGAAATCGAGTCATCAATCTGTGCATTCTTTAGTTCACGCACTTCGAACTGAAAATCACTGTATCGATTCCGTAGACTCGACAACATTCGATTGAAGTTCACAATGAGTTGACCGACTTCGTCTCGGGTCCTGGAAACCAAACGATTGGCGAAAACTCCAGATGCTCCATCCGCTAAGGCTCGGCGAATCGTTTCCATCGGATGGGTAACACGCGTTCCCATAAAGAACTGCAAAAATTCCAGAGTAACTAACCATGAAATCGCGATGACAGCAATGATCTCAAAAATTATTTCCGCCAACTGGGCTCGAACGTGTTCACTTTTGACACCGATGTGTAAATTGCTGTTTCCAGCTACGGCAAAGGCAGCATCTAAATGCCCATCAATCTCGACACCGAAATTGCTATCAATACCATCTTCATCTTTTCGTAGCCCGTCTAGAATTCGTTGCATCACTTCGTCTGGAATTCCACGTAAGAATAGAACTTTTCCTGAAGAATTTAAAAATGCCAAATATTCAATATCTTGATTTAACTTAAGAATGTTGTCGAAATACACATCCATTCCGACGAGTTCGTCGGGTGGTATTTCTAGGTCGTCGACTGCGTACGAAATCTGAGCGGAAACAGCGAATCCCACCGCGTTTGCTTTTTGCTTTAATTGTGGTTCAAGCGTTTTTTCAAAACCGCCTAGAGCAAACCAAGAGATTGCGATTTGACCCGTAAGCAGAACAATCGCAGCGAGTAAGACAAGTCGTATAAGAAGTAGGCGCTGTCCAGCAAGAAATCGACTGCTTTCAGCTTTTGTAGTTGACTTTTTTGAGAATAATTTAGTCAATTCAAATCCTCATCCAACTGCCGGATTTTGGCGGTTGCAGAATCTAGCGAATCGTGTGCGTTAAACGCTTGTCGCGTGAATAGAAAAAATTGCGGAAATCTTTTTTCTGCTTCTTCAATGGCGATTCCATCTTTGTCTCGGTGCATGATGTTTGCCATAGCCATAGCCAAATTTTGTAAGTCTTGACAAGCACGTTTCAACATGTTTGTACAGACGACAAAAGTCAGAAGTGAAATGACGATTACAATACCAACACCTGCTAAGAAAAGTCTTTCTACTTGATCATTCACGCTCTGATCCAAAAATGTTCGCGAGTAACGCAATGCCAACGAACCGACATTTTGACTCAAGTTGTTGAGTAAAGGAACTCCAACTACACCAGCATCGACTTCTAAAGTTGACCACATTTCTTTTGAACGATTTGCTCGCCACAGCAATAACCAATTTTCAGAGACTAAGTCACCAACAAAACTAGTGTCTGTACTAAACAGTACGTTTCCTGTTTCGTCAAAAATTTCGATGGACAAAATTTGTTGATCAAGTCCCAAATACTCATCCAACACTTCACGGACTCCTTGTAAATCGACTAGAGGTAGCCCTAAATCCATCTGAGTTTCAATTTGTTGGCGGATGTCGTTCGCGACGAAGAGAAATCGAGATGTCAATAAGTTGACAAGGGTTCTTTCGAATTTGTGGATGCTAAGAATACCAGTCATAGTCACACCCATGACCAGAACGATCGCTAAAGTGATTGCGATTCGAGGTGCAAAGCCGAACTTCATGCTTTTACCTGTTTAGCTGTCCTATCCGGGTTACGCGATGAGCTAGAATTTGATTCTATAGGTATAAATTGGATGTATACAATGTATATCATATCGCTCTAAATTTTCAATCATCCACCTTAAAAAGTTGAAAGATATTTTAATATTGTAAAATTTAGTTAAAAGTATTTATGAAAAGTTTTAAAATAAAGCGCTTTATTTAAAACCAAACTACTTTAGTCCTCTGAACAAGCCACAAACGATCCACTCAAATTATGCCCAGCGCCCAGCAAGAGAATGTTGCATTTCAAGCTGCCGCATATGATACTTGGGACCGAAAGTACCGGCTTAAGTCCCAAGACGGACAATGCATCGATGAAGATATAGAAGCGACATACGCTCGAATAGCCAAAGCTTTGTCTGATGTAGAAGATCCCTCCTTACGACATTCGTGGGATAACAAATTTCGTTGGGCGCTTCGCAATGGAGCAGTTCCCGCTGGCAGAATCGTATCAAACGCTGGCGCAAAAAAACAAAAGCGAGTGGCTAGCACGATCAATTGTACAGTATCGGGTTCTATCCCAGATTCCATGCAAGGAATTTTGCATGCTGTCTACGAAGCTGGATTGACTCTCAAGGCGGGTTGTGGCATCGGCTACGAGTTTTCCACTCTACGCCCCAAAGGGGCTTTTGTAGATGGAGCGGGCGCTTATACATCTGGTCCATTGTCATTTATGGATATATTTGACGCGATGTGTTTCACCATCTCCTCTGCTGGTGGCCGTCGCGGTGCACAGATGGGTGTTTTTAATATCTCCCATCCTGATGTATTCGAATTCATTCGTGCTAAGCGTAAAGATGGCTGTCTACGCCAGTTCAACTTGTCTTGCTTGATATCGGATGATTTCATAAACGCAGTAAAAAATGATGATGATTGGGACCTAGTTTTCCCAGCTACCGCTAAAGAATTCGAACGTGAAAAATTTGATTGGACATGGCAGCACTGGCCTGTACCGCTCGATGGTCCATCGTACTCAATTAATGACGAAGGCAAAGTTTGCGTGCGAGTTTACAAAAAGGTAAAAGCTAGGACGCTGTGGGACTCAATTATGAAGTTCACCTACGATTATGCAGAACCTGGATTTATCTTAATTGATCGCGTAAACGAGATGAATAATAACTGGTTTTGTGAAGAAATTAGGGCAACGAATCCATGTGGCGAACAACCGCTGCCTCCTCACGGAAGTTGCTTGTTGGGTTCAATCAACTTAACAAAATTTGTCAATGACCCGTTTACAGATAGAGTCAATTTTGATTGGAACAAATTTTCAAAAGTCGTTGCTATTTTTACGCGAATGCTGGACAACGTTGTTGAAGTACATGGGCTACCCTTAGAACCCCAAAGAGCAGAGATCAAACGCAAACGTCGTCATGGAATGGGATTTTTGGGGCTTGGATCCACTTTAAATATGATGAAAATTCGTTATGGATCACCTGAATCACTTCAGTTTACAGAGAAGGTTGCTCGAGAAATCGCAATAACGGGTTGGGAAGCTGGAGTCCAGTTGTCGTTAGAAAAAGGTCCAGCTCCAATTATGGAAGAAGAGTTTGAGGTCACTCCAGCGATGCTGCGCATGCGACCTGAAATGGTCGATGATGGGTTCAAGTTAGGCGACAAAGTACGTGGTTCCGTCCTGATAGGCATTTATAGTCGGTATATGCAGAAATTGCCTCCGGGCTTGACTGATAAAATCGCAAAACATGGTTCACGATTTACACACCACAGCTCGATCGCTCCGACTGGAACGATTAGTTTGTCATTGGGTAATAATGCGAGTAATGGTATAGAACCCACATTCGCTCACGAATACACACGTAACGTCATTCGCGAAGGAAAAAAAACGAAAGAAAGTGTCAAGGTGTATTCCTATGAGCTACTTGCCTATCGCGCATTGATTGATCCAAATGCTAGTGCTACGGAGAAGTCTACGTTACCAGATTATTTTGTGACTACAGACAATATAAAACTTTCGGAGCACGCAGCGGTTCAGGCAGCAGCACAAAGGTGGATTGATTCTTCGATTTCGAAAACTGCCAATGTACCGACAGACTACCCGTTCGAAAAGTTTAAGGACATTTACATGCATGCTTATGACCTAGGTTTAAAAGGATTCACGACGTTTCGCTTTAATCCAGAAGCTTTTCAGGGTGTACTAGTACGTGACGAAGACCTTGCAGAAACCAAATATCAGTTTAAGCTAGAAAATGATGAAGTAATTGAGCTAAGAGGCAATGAACAGGTAGAGTATGACGGTGAGATTCATACCGCCGCGAACTTATTCGATGCTCTGAAAGAAGGTCATTACGGGAAATTCTAGGTGGTAGATTAGTGGTTATCAAAATTCAGAATCGGATCGTCGACTATAAAGTCGTAGATGTTGCTACAGAAAAGGAGAAGCAGAGCAAAACTCCAAACGAAATGTCAAAGAAAGACCTTGTCAATAGTGCCGACAGTACTTTGGCCCAAGTCAAGTATCATGAAAATTTTGAACGTCCCGAAATGTTAGAAGGAAAGACCTATAAGATCAAAACGCCTTTGTCACAGCATGCAATTTATGTGACGATTAATGACATTGTGTTTAATCCCAAAACAAAAGTAGAGAGAAGACGTCCATACGAGGTGTTCATTAACTCCAAAAACATGGAACATTTTCAGTGGACAGTAGCTTTGACCAGAATTATTTCAGCGGTTTTTCGCAAGGGCGGAGACAGTTCATTTCTGGTTGAAGAAATGGAAGCGATATTCGACCCACGCGGAGGTTATTTTAGAAAAGGAGGCAAGTTGACCCCCTCATTGGTTGCTGAAATCGGGTCCGTACTCAGGATGCACATGGAAAACGGCGGGATGATTGAAACCCCACCAATTTCCGAGGCTACCAAGAAGTATTTAGCTGAAAAGCAGCTAGAGTACGAAAGCCAAAATCAAAGTAATTTAGTTGTGGATGAAGGTGATTTCCCACCCGGTGCGCAGCTTTGCTATGTCTGTAATACAAAAGCCATGATTTACATGGATGGTTGTATGACATGTTTGAATTGTGGGGAGTCTAAGTGCTCCTGATTAAATTCTAGGATTTAAAACTTTAATCAGTAAATCTCGCATTAACCAACTCATATTCCCATACACGCGTACCCTTTGGGTTTGCGTTTCTGAAATCAGCGTTATCGACAAAATCCCTAGCTTGGTATGGCGGCACTGTAACTGGAACAAATTCAACCACGTCGCCTATGATCAGACAATTGTCGGTTTCGGTATGAACATCTGGACAGTCATACAAAACGATTTTGATTTCTATGTCTGTGAGCGTTTTTTGCGACGAGTTTGATATTCTTCCGGAATATCTCCAATTGTCTGCATAGGACAATTCAGAATTCATATCGCTAAGCACCAATTGGTCTCGTGGAACTGGAAGTTCCACGTTTTCTGATTCATCCAAATTTAAGAAATAAAGTGCGATTAACAGTACTCCAAGGCCACTGAGCGAGGCAAAACCAATCTTCGGTGAATAGTACGTAAGTACAACAAGTGCGACACAAACTAAGGCTAATGCAATCCAAGGCATAATTTCTTCATTTAAAGCGAATAAAACAGAATTTTCTTGGTTAAATATATCAGTTTCGTAGAATTTAGAGTAAACGCAGGTTTCAAATTTTCTGCAATTTCTCAGATGTGAAATAATCAACATCTACGACGAAATCTATCATTCTACCCACCAAACTTTTAGATAATTGCAGCGAAATTTGATACTTAATCAATAGCCGAAGTTAATTTAGATCTAGATAAGCGTGTTAACAGACCAAAATCTATCCTTTGTAACCGCTAATTTTGCACCAGTGGACACTCAACGAGAACGTTATAAGTTCAATAAGTTAAGAAAACGACTTCGAAGAGAAGTAGGTCGAGCAATTCGGGATTTCAACATGATCACGGACAATGACCGTGTCATGGTATGTCTTTCCGGAGGGAAAGATTCCTACACCATGCTGGACATTCTTGCTGATTTACAACTTCGAGCACCAGTTAAGTTCGAATTAACCGCAGTTAACTTGGACCAAAAACAACCTGACTTTCCTGAGCACGTTCTTCCAGAGTATCTTGAGAAAATTGGTGTCCCTTACCATATTATTGAGGCTGATACATACTCAATCGTTCGCGAAAAGATACCGCAAGGAAAGACTATGTGTGGTTTGTGTTCTAGATTGAGAAGGGGAATTCTTTATCGATTTGCAGCTGTTAACGGATTTACAAAGATTTCTTTGGGACACCACCGAGAGGACATTATTGAGACATTGTTTTTGAACATGTTTCATGGCGGAAAACTCAAAGCAATGCCGCCTAAACTGAGAAGCGACGACGGTAGAAATATAGTCATCAGGCCCTTAGCCTATTGTCGCGAAGCGGATATCGAACGCTATTCTAAAATTCGAGAGTTTCCAATCATACCTTGTAATTTATGTGGTTCTCAAAATAATCTTCAACGCGTGAAGATCAAGAAAATGATCAAACAGTGGGGAATAGAGCAACCTGGGCGAGTAGAAAATATTTTTCGAAGTATTCAACATGTAGCTCCCTCCCAGTTAGCGGATCGGAATTTGTTTGATTTTGAGTTTTCGACTGTATTAGACGAAAATTCTGACAATATTTAGATCGAATTTTAAGATTTGGCATTGAAGAACACAGCTTTGGATTCCAGTAGCAAGAATCGACAACAAAGGGAAAAGACGAGCTACTTGGATTCGCTTTTGCAGTTCATTGCAGATTCTCCAACACCCTTTCATGCTTCTCGAAATCTATCAGTTAAGTTGGAAGCAGCTGGCTTCGAACGTTTGAATGAAACTGAGAATTGGCGACTTGACCCGAACGGAAAGTACTATGTGACGCGTAATGACACCTCGCTTTGTGCTTTTCGTTATGGTGCTGACAAGGACCAGCAAACAGGTCTTCGTTTGGTAGGTGCACACCTTGACAGTCCTTGCCTGAAGCTAAACCCGAATCCCGTATACACCAAATTTGGTTATGAATCAATTAACGTCGAAGTCTACGGATCCGCTTTGGTCCGTACTTGGTTTGATCGGGAATTATCTGTCGCAGGCCGAGTTTACTATCTTGATCGAGATTCAAAACCGAAGAGTTGTTTTATTGATCTTAAAGAACCGATTGCAATCATTCCTAGTATTGCAATCCATCTTGAACGAGAAGCGAATGTCAAACAGGCGATCGATGCTCAGATACACTTGAATCCACTGTGTTCTTTGGAGATCAATACCAAAGCTAAGGAAGAGTCGGTGTTGTATCAGAAATTGCTCCAAATACTAGAAGATGCCGATACGAGTTTGAGAACAGAAGCGATTTTGGGATTTGACCTGAGTTTATACGACGTAAACCCACCTCAGAGATTTGGTCGCAGTCACGACGAATTGATTGCCAGTGCTCGCATAGACAATTTACTAAGCTGTTTTGCAGCTGCGCACTCAATGCTTCATTCAAACGACGATCGGTTTTGTGGTTTGATATGCAGTGATCACGAAGAAGTCGGAAGTGTTTCGGACACTGGTGCGCAGGGTTCGTTTTTGGAGGCAGTGTTAACACGTGCGATTCCGCAATATGATTCACGAGTGATTCGTCGTTCTATGTTGATTTCGGCGGATGGAGCTCATGGGATCCATCCAAATTATCCGAATAAGCATGACCATGAACACGCGCCTCGTATCAATCGAGGTCCAGTAATTAAAGTAAATTCAAATCAAAGGTATGCAACTACAGGTGAATCAATTTCATTCATCAAGTACCTGTGTAGGAAGAACGAAATTCCTTACCAGGTTTTCGTGTCACGTAACAATATCCCGTGTGGTACAACGATAGGTCCGATTGTCGCATCGGAAATTGGAATCAAAACGGTTGACATTGGTGTTGCCCAGTTCGCGATGCATTCCATTAGGGAAACAACAGGCGCGAACGATGCTTATGACTTCATGAAATTACTCACCGCTTTCTACGAAAGCGACCTGAGTATGTTTGCTACGAATTAAGTGTTGTTTGCGGATTACTTTCCCGAGCTTTGATTTAACCTCTCTGCAATTCGTTTAAGTTCAGTAAATCCTGTCATGAGACGAGGAGAAGGGCGACCCAAATAGGCTTCAGCGATTCTGAAGACGGTTTGATTGCGAACAAATTTGGTGTCTTTCCAGGCTGGATTTCGATAAACGACTTTCGGTCGATATTTCTCATATCGAACGCCACACCAAGAAATAACGACTGAGTCCGGGTTGAGATTTTGCACTTGGGCGTCACTAAGAGGAGTACTTTTTACATCTTGGTCTCCAATTGGATTACGTAAGTTCGCGGCGCGCATCATGTCTTCAACCCAAGATAATTTGCCTGGTGCAATTACGGGTTTAGGCCACCACTGTATCAACATACTTGGATTTGGACTGTGACGGATGTCAGGTCGAATGTGATCTCGCATTTGTTGTACGACTGATTGGGCTCGTCCTTCAGCGCTGAGTAACTCTCCGATTTGCAGAATATCGTCATATACATCACTTAGACTGACTGGCTCAGGAGCAACAAAAGCTAATCCCGCAGCTTCAAGTCCTTCTATGACTTTTTCATGCCCTGGAACAGTAAGCGAGGCTAAAACTAAATCGGGCTTTAACTTTACAACACGCTCGATATTGATTGTCAAGTCTGGTCCAACACGTGGTAATTGATTGACAATTTCAACCGGATAATCAGAGTGATTATCTACGCCTACCAGATAGTCGCTGCAGCCAAGTGCGCACACGATTTCAGTATTCGAACAAGTTAAAGATACAACTCTCATAGAATTAATTTTTATTAAAGAAGTTCAAACATAATTGAGTATAAAAATATTCGGATGACAAGTTTCAAGTCTTGTTAAATTCGTTTAAACCTAATTCACTAAAGAGTTTTTAAATTGAGCAAGTATTACCGCGCAGTAGTCATTGGTGGAGGCGTCGTTGGTGCAAGTGTTTTATATCACTTGGCTAAATTGGGTTGGTCAGACGTAGCTCTAATTGAGCGAAAGGAGCTGACTGCAGGGTCAACCTGGCATGCCGCGGGTGGATTTCACCCACTGAACAATGACCTCAATATCTCTAGTCTTCAAAAATACACGATCAATCTCTATGAAGAAATTGAAAGAGAAAGTGGACAGAATATAGGAATGGTACGAAGCGGTAGCATCATTCTAGCTGCTAGTAAAGAGCGGTGGCAGTACCTCAAGTACATGAAGACTATTTTCAACACTATGGACATTCACCCTAAGCTGATTACCACAAGTGAAATCAAACAGTTATGTCCAATTGTGAAGACTTCTGACTTGTACGGTGGAATGTATGATGAATACGAAGGTCATCTTGATCCCCACAGCACCACGGTTGCTTACGCGAAAGCCGCTCATAAAAAAGGTGCGAAGATTATCTTGCGTAATGCTGTCTTGGATCTAAAGCCTAGACCAGAAGGTGCTTGGGATGTTATTACAGAACAAGGGTTAATCGTTGCCGAGCATGTCGTAAATGCTGGTGGTCTTTGGGCAAGAAAAGTAGGAATGATGGCAGGAGTGAACTTGCCGGTTACTCCAATGCAACACCATTACCTTGTGACCGAACAGATTGAGGAATTAGAAGATTACGAGGAACCTATCCCATCGATTCTCGATTTGGATGGGTTCACCTATATGCGTCCAGAAAGAAAGGGCATATTGATGGGAGTATATGAGCTGAATCCCAAAATTTGGCATCTTGAAGGCGCCCCTTGGGATTACGGTATGGAGTTGATTCCAGAGGAATTTGATCGTATCGCACCTCAACTTAGCCACGGATTCAATCGATTTCCAATTCTCGAAAGAGTGGGCGTCAAACGCTGGGTAAATGGTGCATTTACATTTACACCAGATGGAAATCCGCTGGTGGGACCAGTTCCGGGCTTACAGAACTTCTGGGTTGCATGCGGTGTTATGGCTGGATTTAGTCAAGGTGGAGGTGTTGGACTATCGCTCGCGCAATGGATGATAGAAGGTGAGCCAGAAGCCGACATTTTTGGCATGGATGTTGCTCGTTACGGGGCCTTTGCAAGCGACGACAATTATCTTTCTGAAACAGCCAGGCAGTTTTATGCGCGAAGATTCGTAATGGCCTATCCCAACGAGGAACTACCTGCAGGTCGCCCCGTTAAAACTTCACCTATTCACAAGGAGTTGACGCTAGCAGGAGCCCGATTTGGATTTTTGTGGGGGCTAGAGACACCTTTGTTCTTTGTTCCAAATCAAGCTAATTTTGAGGAAACTCCAACTCTAAAGCGCTCGAACGCATTTGATGTGATAAGAGAAGAAGTCCACGCTGTACGAAGTAATGTGGGTTTAGTCGATATTACTGGTTTTTCACGATTCGAAATTTCGGGACCGCAGTCTACTAAGTGGTTAGATGTATTGCTTTGTAGTCGGCTTCCAGCAGTTGGAGGAGTTCGATTAGCGCCGATGTTGTCTGAAAGCGGTCGATTAATGGGAGATCTAACGATACTTCGCATCGCGGAGGATCGGTTTTGGTTGATGGGATCATATTACCTGCAAGAGTGGCACATGCGTTGGTTTGTAGACCACCTTCCAAAACAAGGTGTACGGGTCAAGAATCTCTGCGACTTGTGGGGCGGTTTATGTATCACGGGCCCCAATTCCAGAAATCTTTTGACGAAACTGACAAGTTTTGATGTATCAAATCAAAATATTCCGTTCATGAGAGTTCGAAAAATGGATGTCGGAGGATGTCTAGCGATCGTTGCTAGACTCTCAGTAACAGGTGAATTAGGGTATGAAATCAATGTACCTTTTCCCGAATTACCGAAGCTCTATCGACAGCTTGAAAAGTTTGGGCTTGAGTTTGAACTTAAGCCGTTTGGATTTCGAGCAATGAACAGTCTAAGGCTGGAAAAAGGATTTGGTGTTTGGTCTAGAGAGTTTACTCGTGCTTACACGCCAGAAATGTCCGGTTTGATTCGATTCGTCGATTTCAATAAGGAAGAATTTATTGGAAAGGATGCCGCGATGCGCCAGTTGGAACAACCGGATAAGCGGAAACTAGTATTATTGAAGGTCGACGCAGATGGGGCGGATGTTTCAGGTTTTGAACCCGTTACTTGCGAAGATCGTACGGTCGGATTTGTCACATCCGGAGAATTCGGGCACTGGGTCCAACAAAGCTTGGCCTTTGCCTACGTAGATCGTGATATTCTAAAATCGGACCTTTCTGTTGATGTCGTTGGAAAAAGGCAATCAGCGCAGGTTTTAGGCGACATACCATATGATCTACAAGGCATACGAATGCGATCGTAAAAGATTGAATTTACTAATATGAAGGGAGCACTTGACAAGAAAACCCTGTCTTGGGCACTGTATGATTGGGGAAATTCAGCTTTTGCAACTACTGTCGTTGCAGGGTTTTTTCCAATATTCTTTAGAGAGTTTTGGTCAGTTGATGTCGAAGGTGTTCAAACCACATTTCGGCTTGGAGTCGCTTCTTCGATTTCGAGTCTGATTATCGTAGTACTCGCTCCTGTGATTGGTGCAATCGCTGATCGAGCGGGCATCAAAAAGAAGCTTTTGATGATCTTCGCCTTTATAGGCATTCTTTCTACCTTTGGACTTTTTCTGGTGCAGCAGGGATTTTGGTTACCTGCCATCATTCTATTTTCGGTAGGAGCAATTGGATTTTCAGGTGCAAATGTATTCTATGATGCACTACTAGTGGATGTTGCTCCTTCAAGTGACCGGATCCACTTCGTTTCTGGACTAGGTTACGGCTTAGGTTATCTTGGAGGTGGCTTACTGTTTGCAGTCAATGTTTTCATGGTGCTTCAACCAGAAATGTTTGGGTTGGCAGATGCCGGACAAGCAGTGCGAATTAGCTTCGTAACTGTAGCGGTCTGGTGGGCCGTTTTTTCAATTCCAATTTTGCTGTTCGTTGATGAACGAAAACCAGAAAATATGTCGTCTGGAGGTTCAATATCTGCGGGAATCGTGCAGCTAAAGAACACGTTTCGTGAAATCCGAACGAAACGAACGATTATGATTTTCCTTTTTGCGTACTGGTTTTATATTGACGGTGTTGACACGATCTTTAGAATGTCTGTTGACTACGGACTGTCGATCGGGTTTGATGCAAATGATCTTATTGTTGCCTTGCTGATGGTTCAGTTTATTGCATTCCCAGCCGCAATTGTTTTCGGTCGAATCGGACAAAAAATTGGTGCGAAGAAAGGAATCTATATTGGAATATTCGTTTATATCGTAGCCACAATTTGGGCGTACTTCATGAGTAGTGGCGTAGAATTTTTTATCTTAGCTGGTTTGATAGGTCTTGTAATCGGAGGTATCCAAGCATTAAGTCGCTCGTTACTAGGCCAACTAATACCGCCGGAGCAATCTGGAGAATACTTTGGATTTTTCAATATGGTCGGCAAATCGGCTGCAGTAATTGGGCCACTTTTGGTTGGATTGACTGCTACGATGTTCGGACCTCGTAATTCAATCCTTTCAGTACTACTTTTATTTACAATTGGTGCCTGGTTGCTATACTACGTAAAACCAGATTCGCCCCAAGAAAGCTAATCCAGAGCGAAGCATTACAGTCTCAATGGCTTATTCGCAATCCGGCTCTTCGTCGTCAGCAGCAGCAATGTCAGGGTCGGTGATAACAATAACTTGGGCTCCAGTTGATTCTTCAGTTTGCTGTGATTGACTCGCTTCCTGATCTCCCATCAATAGGCTCGTCTGAAGAAGAAATACAGCAACGATTAGAATTTTCCACATAGCGTTTAACAGTTCCTCCGTTGAAAGGTTGCGTTCGAATATGATACTAAATTCGACCAACATAAGCTGTCATTGTTCTTAAAAATGACTTGACGAGTTCATGTTGTTTTATTCCATCTACAATTAAAATAAGGTCCATATCAACGTGAGCTTCCATCAATTCAATCTTCGATATATCTAACGAATGGTCAAGCGTAAATCCCGGCGCAAATCTCTAGAAAGAGTTACGGCAACAATAGAACAAGCTCCCTTTCGGCGTATTTCCAATCGATTTCCTCCTCTCAAAGTACTATCAAAAGAAGAAGTGGAGATGATTCATCAAGCATCGTTGGATGTATTGGAGCAAGTTGGTGTCGAAATGATGTCAGGACCAGGACGAAAGCTGCTTAGAAAAGTTGGTGCAACATTTGACTCCACAGGAGAGATAGTCTACATAGATCGAGGTTTGGTTGAAGAGTGTCTTCAAACCGTACGAACGAATTTTGTTATGCATGCCAGAAACCCAAATCACAATGTCGAATTTGGGACAGATCAGATCAATTTTGCAACGGTAGGGAGTGCTCCTCATTCATCTGACCTGGATGGCGGGAGGAGGGCAGGAAATTTGAAAGATTATCGGAACTTTCTCCGCCTTGCTCAACAACTAAACATTGTTCATTTGATCAGTGGATATCCAGTTGAGCCTGTTGACGTCCATGCCTCGATTCGACATCTCGAATGTTTACGCGACTGTGTTGTTTTGACTGATAAAGTGTTTCATGCGTACTCATTGGGAAGACAACGTAATTTGGATGGACTTAAGATCGTCCAAATTGCGAGGCAGTTGACCGATGAAGAACTCGACGAGCAACCTAGTTTACATACGGTCATAAATTCCAATTCCCCTTTGCGTTTAGATGCGAATATGGTTCAAGGGATTATCGAGATGTCTTTACGCAATCAAGTCGTTGTGCTTACTCCATTTACTCTGGCAGGTGCAATGGCACCAGTCACTTTGGCCGGAGCGATTACTCAGCAAAATGCTGAAGTCTTAGCAGGATTGGTTATTTCGCAGAAGACTCGACCTGGTGCTCCCTTTGTCTACGGAGGATTTACCTCCAATGTAGATATGCGCTCAGGTGCACCAGCTTTTGGTACACCGGAATACATGAAAGCTGCGCTGGCTAGCGGTCAAATGGCAAGACGTTATAACTTACCGTTTCGTTCGTCAAATACCAACGCTGCCAACTACGTTGATGCGCAGTCTGCGTATGAATCAGTCTTTTCCCTTTGGGGTGCTGTGAATGGACACGCCCACTTGGTTTTACACGCGACTGGTTGGTTGGAGGGTGGTTTGACTGCATCTTTCGAAAAGTTTGTCTTGGATGCCGACTTACTTCAGATGTTGGCAGAGTACTTGTCACCGATTGAAATTAATCGAGATGAGATTGGTATTGATGCGATGCGCCAAGCTGGACATGGAGGTCACTTTTTCGGTACAGATCACACCCAGGAGCGATATCGCAATGCGTTTTATTCACCGATGATTTCTGATTGGCGAAATTTTGAAACATGGAGTGAAGCCGGTTCACCACAAGCCGTCCAACACGCAAACCAACTGTATAAGCAGCTGCTCAACGAATATGAACCACCTGCCTTAGATGAAGCAGTTCGAGAAGAGTTGGATGAATTTGTCGAAAAGCGAACTCGAGAAGGTGGAGTAAAAACCGATTTTTAGTGCTACAAAATTTCACAGGATTCAATTGTAGATTCAATCAGAATCTGAAATTTTACTCCGCCATATCTTCGGCAAACTTGGTTCGTATCAATTGCTTACCCATGTTTTCCGAATAGAATAACTTCAAGAAAGCTGTTGGCATATTCTCGATTCCATCCATGAAGTCGGTTCTAAACTTCAAGCTACCGTTTTTGTGTAAATCAGCAATGGATTGTCGAGCTTCTGTATATGAATCTAAATGATCAAATACCAAAAAACCTTGTACAGTGGCCCGAGAAACTAGGATTTGGCGTAAAAATCGTTCTCCCATATCTGCTTCATCAAATTTGTCGGCTAAGCTAATTGTCCCGACAATAATGACTCTGGCACCTAAAGCGAGGTTTTGCATTGCTGCATCATGAATTAACCCAGCTGTATTGTCAAAAAAAACATCGATGCCTTGCGGGCAAATCTCTGCAATATCTCGGACGAGGTTGCTGGATGTACGATAGTTGATCCCTTGCTCGTAGCCTAAATTCTGACACCACTTCAATTTTTCTTCTGAACTAGCAACGGCGATTGCACGACAACCGGCACTTCTTGCTATCTGTCCAGCAACTTGACCAACTGCTCCAGAAGCCGCTGATACGAGCACCGTTTCACCTGGCTGAATCTTTCCCACGTACTTCAAAGCACACCACGCGGTTATTCCTGGCATTCCGAGGTAACTCAACCAACTATGAGCAGGCCCAACACTAGTATTTACTGTCGTTAGACCGTTTCCATCCAAAACAGCGTACTCTTGCCAACCAAATTGGATGGTTTCGATCAAATCACCTTTTTTAAAGTTGGGATGTCGTGATTCCACCACCTCTGCGACCGCGCCTCCTGGCATAAGCTCACCGATTTCAACGCCTTTTGCATAACCTTTCTTGGCACTTATTCTTCCTCTCATATAGGGATCTACGGAAAGATAAAGAGAGCGAGCAAGAAGTTGATTCGGACCTGGTCTGGAAACTTGAGCATTTTCCATGTGCCAGTTTTCAGGTTTAGGAATTCCGGTTGGATGGGAGGCCAAATGCCAACTTCGATTGACTAGTCTTGTATTCATAAATATATGATTATTTACTGTTTTCGAAATGATGAATTAGTTTCAAGTTAATTTCGCTTAAGTTGAAAAGTGCATGATGTCCATCAACTAAAAATTATAAGTCACAACAGATTGGGTGACGCAGTACTAGATTACACGAGCAATTCGAATTGGACAGAATCAAATAGTAACTGTTGTCTGGAAGGAGTTTCGATTTAATTTTCAAAGGGCACACTCGGAGGTGTTTGTAAGGTATTTACGTAAACTGCCAGCGTTTGATAATTACAAGCGCAGGCGTATTGAGTAATTTCCCGAATCAACCGGTGGGCAGACATCGTGGGATACTGTAATCTATCACTCTGAAAATAGTGCTGTTTGGGTTCGAGGATGTTCTGATACACGGTGGTCGTGGTTAATTGATTGGTTTAGTCAATTGAAGTTTTGAATTCGTAATTAGATTTGCTACTGAGTTTTGGCCAAGTCTCCATCGCCCTAAAAAGAATGGAGACTGTCGCTAAGGTAGAAACCCCTTTGTAGCGCATCTATTGTCGACATTTTTAAAGCCCTAGACCAGCAGGGGCATGCTTGCGATGTTCCTTTTCAGATCTAGGAATTGTCTAATGAGAAGCAACTGAATTTCTTTGTGAATTACATTTGCCTCTAGATTGCACTTCTTGACTTTTTTACGATATACAAATTAATCGAGATAAACCAGTATCAATCAAAGGCTAATTTTTTGAATTGAATGCACGTTTTGACGTTTCTAAATTTTCAATCAATCTTCCTGAAGGTGCCTATCTGCAATTTGTAGAGGTAAAAGTCACGGAAGCTAGCTACGACCGCTATATTAGGTTAAATTGGAGTGATCTTATATCCCTTGATTCGAGGCGTGTTCAAGAAGGTTTCGAATATATTGATAATCAACTTGCGAATGGAGAGTGGAAGTTATTATTTGACAATATCACTTTAAGACAGGTAAAGATCTTTTGCAGTGGCAATCAGATGCGGATGTAAAAGTTGATTCAAAATTTATAGAGCAATGAGTAAACAATCCTACCATGATTTCGGCATCATAGAAGAAAATTATGATGCGTTTGAGTTTCATTATGATTCGGGAGACTCCGAGAAATGCCAACTTGAACTGGTGATTCAGATGACAAGAGGACCTGAACGTACAAAAATGGCCACTATCTCGGCAACACTTTGGAGCAAGATCAGGGTACGTGTCATCAGAGAGCTGGTTGCTAGTATGGGAGAAGAGGAACGTACGAGAAAGACACCGAGCATTAAATTGGGTGCCAATCGCCTGGGAATACTTCTAGGAAGAGAAATTGCTGTTCTTTTTTGGGCCTTGAATGAAGACAGTGAAAATTTGCGTGTAGATCGAATTTTGTATGGTTGGCGAGAATTGGCTCGCGAGGAACGTTGGTGGCTGTATACCAAGGCTACGGCACCAGGACAACATACAGGACTCGGATGGCGTCGAGCGATTTTTCTTGCTCTTTCCGAACCGTTTGAATCAAGTTCGTTTGAACCAAGCGAAACTAAGGAAAGTTCAATGAATGTAGCCTCTACAAAAGACAGGTTTCCAGTAGAAAATGGACAAAGTGCAACGGGAACCAAGCTAAATAGAAATCACGAAGTGTGTGGAAGCTATAGTGAACCCAATCAAAACAAAAACAAAGAATCAATTAGGAAAGAAAATTCTGAAGTTCAAGTAGGTAAAAATAGCAAGAAATCTGACAGTAGGGATCTATTACAAATGGAACTATTCTAGTTTGAATAATAGATCATTTCTTGAAATTCAGTTTCCTATCGACCTCTTTCACTGGAGAGCTACAAGGAGCGTAAAGCGGCTAAGTCAAAGCTACTTTCCTCTTTGGCAAATAGTGGGGGAGGGTCAAAACCCTTAGTTCTAGCTCGTGCCATAATTCTTGGGATTGTTTTACCTGCATCGAACGATCCTGACCGATAGCCCGCCTAAAGAGTCGTGGGAAGAGATCAATGCTTATCTTGGTACCTCAGCTTCAAGTCTACAGGAACTTGTGCAACAATTGGCTCAAAATCGTTATGGCAGAAGCTTAAAAGTCGGTGATGAGTTTAGCGGAATGGGTTACATTCCACTAGCGGCCGCGGAGCTCGTTTGTGATGTTCATGCCTATGATTTGAATCCGGTAGCCGGTCTATTGACTTGGGGCGCACTTAACATCGTCGGTGGGTCAAAGCAGATTCTCGAGCAAATTGACTTCGAGCGGAAGCGTATATATAAAAAAACTAATACTTGGTTATTGAAAAATGGATTGGAAACCAGCGAAGAAGGTTGACGTGCTGAAGCTTATCTGAATTATTTGGAGATTAAAGTTCCAGAATCGGATGGATGAACAATTCCAGTTAGTCCATGTTGGATTATTGGGCCAAAATTTGAAACATGGGTTGAACTAATACCAATAGAGGAAGAAAAACGTTTTGATTTTCGAGTACGAAATGGAGCAAGCATTTTAACTCGCGTCCGAGTATGCACAGGCATTAAATGAGCGCGCAGAGAAAGGCGGGATCTCACGTGAATATGCTGGCTCACTTTATCCTTTGACAGAATCAGAAATAGAACTGCTAGTTAGGCTGGAAGAGCACTTGACAGAACATCTAGAACATGCTTCTGATCCCAAGTTTGTCAAAGTGGGCAATGTACTCGAAACGAAGTTTGAAGGTAGAACTTGGCTAAAAAGAGGTATACCAATTTTTAATCAGTTTTACGATTCTGCACACGCTCTATGTAGAATACCTTAGTAATCACCTTATCGAGCCAATTGGACTCTACGCAAGCGCACACAAAAGCAAATTATTTGAGAATAGTTCAGATAAAGCAGTGGTACGAGAGTTACTTAATGAGCAAACAAAGAGGGGATACCTAAAGCTACTTGTGGGTACAGATGCCGCCAGCACAGGCCTAAATTTTCAGTACTTAGGGGGCTTAATCAACCTTGATTTACCTTGGAATCCTACGATTCTTGAGTAACGAAAGGGTCGTGTCCAAAGAGGGATAATTGCAAAGAAAATTCCCTTTTACAACATGCGTTACGATAAAGGAGTCGAACAGCACTTATTTGAGACACTTTCGGCTAGAATTCAGGAAATTACTGAAATATTTGGCACTATCCCCGATTACATTGTAGACGAATGGGTAAAGGACATGTTGGCTGATAAACAATGGGATGATCGAAGAATAACGAACTTAATTGCCAATCGAAAAGAGAATCCGTTTACATTGAAGGAAACTGAAGAATCAGTAGTCGAAGATTGGGACAATGTAGAGGAAATACTAAACAGAATGAAAGCCTTGGAAGTCTTGCACTACGGGTGGTAAGAGAAACGAGATCGGAGCTGGATGGGGATGAGCTTTACCCTATAAGCTTAGTTTTCCAGTGATATGATTGCAAAAATTTTTAACAAACAAAGTTAATCCAATCTAGATGAACTCGATCTTCGCCGAGTCTTCTTACTATCGCGGATGCTTTGCCTAAATCTTCGCGCTAGTATTCGAATCCGAAAGAAACTCTTATTCAATATGCTTAATTTACGCCGCAATTGCACTTCCTAGTCATCCAAGATTCTCCTACCGATTCGGATTGATCAACTCAATTTCTTGACGTAGTATTCCCCACATGCTACCGGTAGAATGGCAGTTTGTACGCAAAACTTCCCAGACTAAATTCTTTTTGTTCAAGTGTGCTGTACTCTTGCAGCCATGTTACTCTGTACTCAAAGTTTGAGTTCCATTGGAGTAGGGTGGAATGAGTGAAAATCAATTACAGCTACCAATACCGCAAGCAGTGGAAATTCGAATCCACCGACTTCGTTTGAAGCTGAAATTTCCCTCTTCAAATTTCTAAAATTTGAATTGTTGGAAAAGGCTTTGAAAAAAACTGCAGATTGGGTATTTTGAAAGTTACATTTGATTTGATCTATAACTTCTAGTTCGTTTAACTTGAAGCGTTCTTCCAGTACTTTTGGAGCACAAATGACATGCGTTATGTTTTTTCTGATTTTCAACAACCCAGCGCGGCGGTTCAAGGAATTCAAGCTCGTTTTCCCGTTCGTCGAATCTACCTCGTTGGTCGCAATTACGCTGCACATGCCAAAGAAATGGGACACGATCCAAATCGAGAGAAACCATTTTTCTTCCAAAAACCTTCTGACGCTTTACTCCCTAGTGGAAGTGATTTTCCTTATCCACCATTGTCTAGTAATGTCCATCATGAAATTGAGATGGTAGTAGCGATGCAGTCCGGGGGCAGAGATATCGACGTCAATGATGCACTGAACCACGTTTATGGGTATGCAGTAGGAATTGATATTACGCGACGTGATCTCCAGCAGCAGATGAAAGCACAAGGTCGTCCTTGGGAGGCTGGGAAAGCGTTTGATAACTCTGCTCCGATTACGGATATTGTACCCGTTAGTACCTGCGGGCATCCAGAACGCGGCAGGGTTTGGCTGAAAGTCAATGAAAAACTGCGTCAAGAGGGTGACCTAAATCAACTGATTTGGTCAGTACCAGAAATCATTACAACGTTATCAACTCTGTGGAGCTTAGAAGCAGGTGATTTAATCTTCACCGGCACACCTGCCGGAGTCGGACCGATCTTACCAGGTGATCTAATGACCGGTGGCGTAGAAGGCGTAGGAACGATTAAAACCAATGTGATAGCGGAGGAATGTTGAATTTGGTTTTCGAAAATTTTATCCGAATTGAATGAGGCGATTGAGGGCTTTACTCAGTCTCAAAGGAACACATTAATTCCAGAATATCGCCTTGAATATGGTATAAGTTCATGAATATTAATATTAGGGTAGTCAAAAATACCGAATTTTTTAATCATGAATTGCGACGAAAATAGGTTTACGGGGTCTGGATCGTCGCTAGTAACTTAAGAGGTGTAAGTTAAATGAATCCTAAATACAAGCTTGAACAAGCTTTGAAAAGCGATAAACTCACTCGTCGAGAGTTTTTGCAGCGGTCGGCCCTTATTGGCGCATCGGTTTCGGCACCTGGCCTCCTGATGTCTGGAGCCGCAAAGGCTGCGATGAACCATGGCGGAGTTTTTCGATTGGGTATGGGTGGTGGTTCAACAACCGATACATTAGATCCAGGTACGCATACTGACTCTGTGGGTATTAATTTAGAACATAATATTCGAAGTTATCTGACTGAAGTAGCGCCAGATGGTAGTCTGATCGGTGAACTAGCGACAACCTGGGAAGCGCAGCCAGGTGCAGCAAAATGGACCTTCGAACTTCGGCAGGATGTTGAATTCCATAATGGCAAAACTTTGACTTCCGCAGATGTTATTGCATCGGTTCAACACCATATCAAACCAGATTCCACATCTGCTGTAGCAGGCCAAATGGGCCAAATTACAAATATGAAGGCTGATGGTGATTATGTAGTCCACTTTGAGCTCGCTAGTGGCAATGCTGACTTTCCGTGGTTGATGAGTGATTACCACGTGTCAATTTTCCCAGCGGATACAGGTTGGGAACCAGGCATCGGTAGTGGTCCATTTTCTTTGGTTTCTTATGATCCCGGTGTTCGCGCCGTATGTGAACGAAACCCGAACTACTTTAAAGATGGACGTCCTTATTTCGATGGCTTGGAAATTACTGTAATTCCCGACGTGGCGGCGCGAGACAATGCATTGCAGACTGGTCAAGTCGACGCAACGAACCGTGTTAGTCAGAGAACCGCTCATTTACTTGATCGCGCTCCCGGAGTACAAGTTATGAAAGTTGTTGGTACGAAGCACTATACAGTTCCAATGCTGGTGAACGTGCCTCCATTCGACAACGTAAAAGTTCGTCAAGCACTGCGACTTGCAGTCGACCGAGAAGCATTACTAAAAACGATTCTAGGTGGGCATGGAGTTGTGGGCAATGACGTTCCAATCGGTCGAAACCAGGAATTCTACAACACAGAACTTCCGCAGCGCGAATATGATCCTGATCAAGCCGCATTCTTGTTGAAAGAAGCCGGTATGGAAGGTTTAGCAGTTGAGCTTTCGGCTGCCAATGCTGCGTTTGACGGCGCAGTTGATGCTGCAGTCTTGTATGCTGAACACGCGAAAGCCGCTGGCATCAACATTAACGTGATTCGAGAGTCAAATGACGGATACTGGAGCAATGTCTGGCGACAAAAGCCCTGGAGCATGTGTTACTGGTCTGGTCGACCAACCCAAGATTGGATGTGGACAATCGCATACGAAGACGGTGGAGCGTGGAACGACAATCATTGGTCGAATCCAAGATTCCAGGATCTGCTGAAATTGGCTCGCAAGGAGATCGATCCTAGTAAGCGTAAAGACATGTATTGGGAAATGCAAGCACTCCACTGGGAGGAAGGCGGCACTGTTGTTGCGTTGTTTGCAGCAGATCTGATGGGCGTTTCCGATAAATTGGTGATTCCAGGCGAAATTAGTACCAACTGGGAGCTTGATGGACATCGAGCAGGTGAACGCTGGAGTTTCGCTTAAGCTAAATTCATGCAGTACTTCAATAGAGTTTAAGTATAGAAATCGCGAACAATAACGAATGGGTTTAACACGACTAGTCGTTAATCGCCTACTTTTCGGGCTGCTTACTCTATTTGTAATTACAGTTCTTATATCTCTGGCCTTAGAAGCGCTGCCTGGTGATTTTGCCGAGCAGCGCCTTGGGCAATCTGCTACTCCGGAAACTGTAGCAGCAATTCGAGAACAGCTCGGATTAAATAAGCCAGTGCTCGTTCGTTACTTCGAATGGCTTGGAAAATTTCTACAGGGTGATATGGGAGTTTCCCTGTCGAATGCTCGCCCTGTCGCCGAGTTACTTGCTACACGTTTAGGAAATACTTTGTTTCTTGCCGTTTGTTCAGCGATCGTAGCGGTTCCACTCGCTTTGTTTCTAGGGATACTTGCGGCTTTATATCGAGAAACTCTGGTAGATAAGATCATCTCTACAATCACTTTGGCTGCGATTTCGTTACCAGAATTTTTTATAGGCTACATTTTGGTAGCGTTGTTTGCCGTTAACTGGCAATTTTTTCCAGCAATCTCGAGTATTTCAGACGATATGACATTGGCTGAAAAGCTTTACTCTTCGCTATTGCCGATTGCAACCCTAACATTTGTCATTGTTGCACACATGATGCGTATGACTCGAGCAGCGATTATTAACTTGATGCAGAGTCCTTACATCGAAATGGCAACCTTAAAAGGCTTGAAGCGATCTAGAATAATCATTCATCATGCCTTGCCAAATGCTTTATCCCCGATCATCAATGTGATCGTGCTTAATTTGGCGTATTTGGTAGTTGGTGTCGTTGTGGTAGAGGTAGTGTTCGTATATCCAGGTTTAGGATTATTGATGGTGGATTCCGTCACTTTAAGGGATTTACCCATCGTTCAAGCCTGTATCCTGATTTTTGGGGCAACCTACATCACGTTGAACATGTTAGCGGACGTTTTAGCGATCATTAGTAATCCAAGAATGCGACATCCCAGATAATTTGATATGACGAGGTTTATCAATTCTCTCAAGCGCGCCGGGTTGCCAGCTCACATTGGAATTGTTGTAATATTCATTTTCGCATTCGCTGCGATATTTGCGCCCTGGCTCGCCCCGTACGGAGAAAGTGAGGTTGTCGACTCGGTTCCATGGGCAAGTCCAGAGGAAAGTGGAACACTACTTGGTTTGGATCAGTTAGGTAGAGATCTCTACTCCCGGCTTTTGTATGGCGCTAGAAACACAATTGCACTCGCACTAGGTATTACCATGTTGGCATTCTTTATGGGAATGACCGCAGGATTTTTTGCAGCAGCTGTTGGACGATGGGTTGATCTTCTCTTAAGTCGTTGTGTTGACATCATCATGGCGTTTCCGACACTATTTTTTGCGCTGATCGCACTGTCAATTTTCGGCACTTCGATTCCTGTAATGGTGTTTGTCATTGCGACTTTGGATTCAACTCGTGTATATCGAATTTCTCGCGCATTGGCGATGGATATCAATGTGATGGAATACGTCGAAGTTGCTCGACTTCGAGGCGAAGGCTTGTGGTGGATAATGCGTCGAGAAATCTTACCGAATACCTTGACACCACTACTCGCTGAGTTCGGACTGAGATTTTGTTTCGTGTTCCTATTTATCAGTTCACTCAGCTTTTTGGGTATTGGCATTCAGCCACCTGCCGCAGATTGGGGTGCAATGGTGCGTGAAAACGGTATTGCTATTTCATACGGAATTTTTACACCTCTGGTGCCCGCAGCAGCAATAGCGATTTTGACGATTGCTGTCAATCTTGTTGTGGATTGGTTTCTAAGAAAAACCGCTGGTTTACGCGAAGAGTATTAATTGTTTGTTTTGCAAAAATAATTTAATTCTGATAACAGTATTCGTACAAAGAGCAAGGCATGGGAGAAAGGCTACTAACCGTAAAAAATTTGCAAATTGAAGGATTTGCAGATGAGGCTTGGAAACCCATCGTAAAGGGAATTGATCTCCATCTCGACCGTGGGGAAGTCTTAGGGCTTATCGGTGAGTCCGGTGCCGGAAAATCTACGATTGGAATTGCTGCGATGGGTTACACTCGTCCTGGTTGTCGATTTTCTGGAGGCTCGATCGAATTCGATGGAATAAAGATTCTCGAGCAATCGGTTGAACAAATTCGAGAAGTACGTGGCGTTCGTATGTCCTATGTCGCGCAAAGTGCAGCGGCATCTTTTAATCCTTCTCACAGACTAATCGATCAATATGCAGAAACTCCGGTACAGCATGGTGTCTTGAAGTACAAACAAGCCACAAATAACGCTAAGGCTCTATACGCACGATTGGAATTGCCGGATCCAAACAACATCGGTAATCGATATCCTCATCAGGTTTCAGGTGGACAGTTGCAACGCGCGATGGTTGCTATGGCAATGTCGTGTGAACCCGATTTAATTGTGTTTGATGAACCTACGACAGCGCTGGACGTGACGACTCAGATTGAAGTCCTGGCAGCGATTAAAGATGTTGTGACCCAATTCAATACGGCGGCGATTTACATCACTCATGATCTTGCCGTGGTGATTCAACTGGCAGACCGAATTATGGTTCTTCGCTACGGAGAATTGGTAGAAGAATCAGCAACAAGAGAAATGCTAGCAAATCCCAAGCAGCAATACACTCGAAATCTACTAGCAGTACGAACATTTACTAAAAATATAGAGGAACAAGATAAAGAAGACGTTCCTCTAATTGAAGTCGAGAATCTTGATGCTAGTTATGCAGCTGATATTAAGGTTTTAAAGAATATAAATTTGAGTGTAGAACGGTGTCGTACTGTAGCAATAGTTGGTGAATCCGGAAGTGGCAAGAGTACGTTGGCAAGAGCCATTACTGGATTGTTGCCACCATCGACAGGAACCGTAAGGTATCTAGGTAAAGAACTCCCTAGATCTTATAAAGATCGCACAAAAGATCAACTACGTCAGCTTCAAATGATCTATCAGATGCCGGATGTTGCACTAAACCCTCGACAAAAGCTCCGAGACGTCATAGGGCGACCCCTCGGGTTTTATTTTGGGTTAAATGGTGCTGCGCGTGAAAGACGCGTCAAAGAACTTCTAGAAATGATCGAATTGCCGACAAATTACATCGATCGATACACGCCTGAGCTTTCTGGAGGTCAGAAGCAACGAGTTTGTATTGCGAGAGCCCTGGCCGCAGAACCGGTCGTTATTATTTGCGATGAAGTTACATCAGCACTTGATCAGTTGGTTGCGGAAGAAATTTTGAAATTGCTTGATCGTCTTCAGAAGGAACTGAAGATGACCTATTTGTTTATCACGCATGATTTGGCTACTGTAAAGGCGATTGCTGATGAGATTGTTGTGATGTTGCAAGGGGCAATCATCGAGCACGGGTTAAAAGAAGATGTTTTAGCACCTCCACACCATGATTACACCGAACTTCTACTGAGTTCAGTCCCCGAGATGGATCCAGATTGGCTAGACCGCTTACTAGAGAAACGAGACGCGGCAGCTTAAAGGAATCTATCCAATTTTTTTTCTAATTTTCAGACTCTTCTTCTTGTAAAAGAGAATATTTTTTGGCGATTTGATGTAAGAGGTTCAAATCTTGGTAATTCTAATCATAAAGAGATTTCTGTTGATGCTGTTTACTATGTTTGCAGTATCAATCATTCTCTTTTTGTTGTTAGAGATCAACATAGAATCCATTGCCATCAAGACCTTAGGAGCCTACAGTACAGAAGCTCAACGTTTATTGTGGCTTGAAGCGAATGGCTACAACGAGCCAGTTGTGCTCCGATATTTGAGTTGGTTGGGGAACTTTATTGTTGGCGACTTTGGCACGTCAACCATTTATAAGGTACCTGTTTCGGAAATCCTTTGGCCGCGCCTTTGGAATACAGCCATACTTGCTTTTTGGGTTTTTGTTTTCCTCATTCCCGTTTCACTTGTCCTAGGAATTTTGGCTGGTATGCGAGAAGGTTCAAAGCTGGATCGATCAATCTCCGTGATCAGTATCGTGACAACCTCCGTACCAGAATTTGCGAGCACTGTATTGTTTTCTGGTTTGTTCGTATTTTCGCTACAGTGGCTTCCTGGAACAAGTAGCATGTTTGACGGATTTGATTGGAAGCAATTGATTTTGCCAGTACTGGTACTACTCGTATATGACTTCGGTTATGTCACAAGAATGACTCGAGCCTCAATGGTTGAGGTGATGACGACTCACTACGTAAGAACAGCCGTATTGAAGGGGTTACCCTATAGACAAGTCATCTTAAAACACGCACTTAGGAACGCTCTAATTGCCCCTTTTACTGTTCTGATGCTTCAGATTAACTGGTTGCTGTCTGGAGTGATTGTTGTCGAGTTCTTCTACGCCTACAAAGGATTCGGGGCTTTGTTGCTCCAAGCTGCCTTGAGACAAGATGTTTTTCTTATCGAAGCTTGTACGATGGTCGCTGTTTTTGTTGTTGTTGCGACTCAAATGATATCCGACATTGCGTACACCTTACTCAATCCCAGAATTCGCTTCAATTAGTCGCTCACTTTGTAGAAATAATTGACCATGGCTATTTTTGAACGAGTTACATTGATGCGAACTGGAGGTCGAATTCTTTCATCGGTCAGTTTAATTCGAGAAAGTAAAGTTGGCATGGTGGGTGCTTTTTTGGTGGGTTCGTGGATTTTGGTAGCTATATTTGCACCATGGTTATCACCTCATGAGCCTAACGCAACTTTGGTTCCTTTTCTAAAGCCAGGTGGCGTTGGACCCGACGGAACGAAATTCATACTCGGTACTGATCATATCGGTCGAGATATTCTATCTCGCATAATTTGGGGCTCGAGAACCGTTCTATTTTACGCGCCATTAGCCACCATCAGTGCTTATGTCCTCGGCATCGTTATGGGGTTGGTCGCTGGTTATTATCGAGGTTGGGTTGATGATGTACTATCAAGAATGGGGGACATGATTTTATCCTTTCCAGTTCTTATTCTTTACATCATCATCATTTCTACTGTTGGCGCTTCGGGCTTGAACATCGTGTTAGCGATCGTGTTTGCCAGTGGACCAGCAATAATGAGAATTGTTCGCGGTTTGGTATTGGATTTGAGGAATCGAGATTATGTTGCAGCCGCACAAACTAGGGGTGAATCGGCTTGGCGAATTATGTTGGTTGAAATTTTACCGAATGCTCGAGGGCCTCTCATCGTTGATGGATGTTTACGTATGGGATATGTCATCATCACTATTGGAGTATTAGGATTTCTTGGTCTTGGTTTACCGCCACCAGATCCGGATTGGGGCGGCATGATCAACGAAACTCGACAAATGGCAATTATTTTTCCACATATGACCGTTATTCCGTGTATCGCAATTTCTACCTTAGTTCTTGGATTTAATTTGTTGGCAGATGGTTTGCGAGAGGTATCACTTCGAGATTGAATCGGGCAAGAATATTGATTTGAGTAGTATCGGTGAGCAATAACAACAATCCAGTCGTACTGAATATCCAGAATTTGGATATTTCATACTATACGCGCGCAGGTGAAATTCCTGCTGTAGTAGACTTTTCTTTGGAGGTTAAGCGCGGCGAGACCATTGGATTGGTAGGTGAATCCGGTTGCGGAAAATCCACGGTTGCAATGGCAATTATGCAATATTTGGGACACAATGGAGCCGTTAAATCAGGTTCGATCGAATTTAAAGGTCGTGATTTGACCAAACTTTCTGAAGAAGAATTGAGGCAAATTCGTGGAAAAGAAATTTCCATGATCTACCAAGAACCATTTTCAGCGCTAAATCCTAGCATGACGATCGGAAATCAACTAATGGAAGTTCCTCTTGCTCATGAAGACATTAGTGCTGCAAAAGCAAAAGAATGGGCACGCCAAATTCTAGTTGATGTCAACATTCCGGATCCTGATCGTATTTTGAGTTCCTATCCTCATCAGTTGTCTGGAGGTCAACAGCAGCGTGTAGTTATTGCGATGGGGTTATTGTCTAAGCCAGATTTGTTATTGTTGGATGAACCAACGACAGCACTTGACGTTACAGTCGAAGCAGGAATCGTCAAATTAATTGCCGGCATTAGCAAGAAGTTTGGGACCTCACAGATTTATATTTCTCATAATTTGGGGTTAATTCTAGAAACATGTGACCGCGTATTTGTCATGTATTCTGGGGAAGTCGTTGAAGAAGGTAGAATTAGGCCACTGTTTCGGAATCCACGACACCCCTATACTCACGGGTTGTTTGGTTGCATTCCATTGCCGACAGCTGATAAGACCGCAGCACCTTTAGCACCGATTCGAGGGCAACTTCCGTTGCCACACGAGAGACCTCAGGGTTGTAACTTTGGGCCTCGATGTGATCACTTCCGTAAAGGAGTTTGTGATCAACACGAAATTTATATGGAAGGCGTGGATGACAGTCCTGAATCAGAGCATCGTGCTCGATGTATTCGCTGGCGCGAACTTTCACAGAGTAAGCTGGAAAGTGATGGGTCTACTGAGACCACTACCGTTGGGAAAGAAGTATTAACCGTACAGGATATGCAAAAATACTACACACTGCACGATCGATCTCTAAAAGCGATGATCGAGGGTACCAGTGTCAAGCTCATCAAAGCCAACGAAAAAATTGATTTTGAAGCACATGAAGCAGAAACACTGGCGATCGTCGGCGAATCCGGTTGTGGAAAGTCAACTTTAGCCAAGGTTTTGCTTGGATTGGAAGTGGCAACCGCTGGTGAAATAGTGCTCAATGGGGAAAATATCGAGAACGTCTCGGTAAATTCACGTTCACCTCAGCAATTAGCAACTATGCAAATGATTTTTCAGAATCCAAGTGATACGCTAAATCCAAGCCATACAGTCGGATCTCAGATTGCGAGAGCGATTAAAAAGTTTGAAGTTGAAAGGAATCGTGAGAAAGTTCGAGAAATGGTGATGTCTCTACTCGATACTGTGAAATTACCACGTGATTTTTATTATCGAAGACCACGACAATTGTCTGGTGGACAAAAGCAGAGAATTGGAATTGCTCGTGCATTTGCTGGTCAGCCTTCCATGGTCATTGCGGATGAGCCGGTGTCCGCACTGGATGTTTCTGTCGCTGCGGCCATTACAGAGTTATTGATGGATTTGCAGCGCGAAAACAATATGACTCTACTCTTTATCAGTCACGATTTGAGTATCGTTCGGTACCTATCGGATCGGATTATGGTCATGTACTTAGGGCAGATTATGGAACAAGGTGAAACAATTGATGTGTTTCAACCACCTTATCATCCGTACACGGAAGCATTGCTATCTGCTGTTCCAATCGCAGATCCCGATATTCACAAACGAGAAATCGTTCTCGAAGGAAATTTACCAAGTGCACTAGACCCTCCACTAGGTTGCCCCTTTGAAACTCGATGTCCACGCAAGTTAGGTGCAATTTGTGAAAATGAACGTCCACCCGTACAAGTTGTCTCGAAGAATCATAGAATCGCATGTCATATTTCATTGAACGAACTTAAAAAAGTAGAGCCTGTGGTACAAATACCAGATGTTGTAGAAGAGTCGCGAGTGTAGATTGAAAATTTGGTAAACCTAAAAATACAAAAATTCGAAGTTCTAGTGACGACGCATTGGTCCCGTGAGTCAAAAAGAAAAGGGCTTTCTTTGAAAAGAAAGCCCTTTTACTTTCGATAGGCAATAACTTGAAAACTAGGCTTTTAGTGCTAGTTCGTTTCCAAATATGTAGCTGGTTGGATGATGCTCAAAATTTAGAACTGATTCGCTCCATGTTGAGTATACGGAACGCCATAGAGGTTGCGTAATTGGACCGTCTTCTTGCATGATGATTTCCAGTTGTTCAATGAGAGCTTTTCTTTTGTCTAGATCAAGTGTACCTTCAGCCTCAGTAAGAATGGCATCAAATTGAGGGTTCGCATAACGTGACTCGTTCCAAGGGACGCCTGTTCGATAGGCAAGACCGAGTACCATGAAACCAAGAGGACGATGTGTCCAACTGGTGAAACCAAAGGGTACTTTGTCCCAAACGTCCCAAAATGCTGAAGATGGCAGTGAATTGATCTGAACACGAATATTCGCTTCTTTCCATTGTTCGACCATAGTTTGAACAGCGGCCAATTCCCAAGGTGGATCAGACTTACAGGCGATTTCTACATCAATACCATCGGCCATTCCAGCTTCGGCCAACAGAGCTTTTGCTGCTTCTGTATCACGTCCCATTTTAGGCAACGCAGCGTAATCCGGGTGAATTGGACAAACATGATGATGCTCACCTGGTTCACCGGAATTGTTGTGTGCTAGTTCTAAACATCGATCTGGATCGACGGCGAGGCGCATAGCTTTGCGTACTCGAGGATCGGTAAATGGTGGTTGATCAACTTGACCACGAGCGACACCAGTTTTTGCTGTGGTGGCTTCATAGACTTTTACTCCTGGCATTGCACGATAGACATCTAGCTGAGCAATAGTTCCTTCATATATACCCTGCACTTGCCCTGAGGATAGGGCAGCCAATGTTGCGGAAGGATCATCTCCTAAATCAACGAACTCAATTCGGTCCAGATGTGGACCATCGCCGTAGTAATCATCGCGTGCTACGAGGACGGCTTTGGAATTTTGCACATACTCTACCAGTTCAAAGGCACCTTGTCCATTCGAACCTACACCGAATTGACCCTCTTCTTCCGGATCTAACATGGGCAATGGATAATGGAATAAATGTTCTGGAATTGCGATTTGAGGAACTTTAATGTTCAAACGAACAGTTTTTCCGTCTACGATTTCAATCGCACTCGCGTCCCATAGAGCTGTACCATCTGTGTTCATCATGTAACCTTTCATCAAACCGAGAACTGAAGATCCGGTGTTGGGATCTAGAACTCGATTTATATTCCATGCTACATCTTCTGCTACAAACTCTCTACCATTGTGCCATTTAAGATCTTTCCGGATCTTTAAATCCCAAGTCTTAAGATCGTCGGATGCCTCCCAACTTTCCAATAACTGTGGACGAGTTATATTGTCGTGTCCAGTTTTAGATAGATATTCGACAACTTGTCTAGAAATATTTGAGTCATAAACCCACTGATAAATATGTGGGTCTACGATCTCAGGACACCTCATAGAAATACGCAGTACCCCGCCTTTCGCCGCCATAGTGTCGGCTTGCGCACTGGGAATCAAAGATACCCCCGTGAGATCGCCGGCAAACTTGTATGCCGTAGCAGCAGATAATCCGAGAAGGGTAGAATAACGTAGGAAATCACGGCGTGTGATTCGTCCTTCCGCTAACTCCTCCTTCAGCTTCGGAATATGTCGATGTTCTTTTTCGTTCATAGAAGTCTCCTCATCAGTTCGAATTTAGAAAAACGCCACAATTTTTGACAATTGCTTCAAATCAGTATGTATGAGTATAAACGAATTTCTTTGAATCAAAAAAAAGTACAGTCTTTGACTAAAAATTCGATGTACGATCACGTGCAATGAAACATTGAAAAGGGCGATCGAAAGAAAATACAAAAATCTTTTAGTTTGGTTGAGAGCGTGAATAGTTTGGGTATTGTCCCCGCGAACTGGAAAAACTTGAACTGGTAGTCTGCTTTTCCAGTCTGTTAGTGTGAAAGAATTTGACTCAAGAATAATTTGGTTCGGTCATTTTTTGGGTTATCAAAAAATTCATCTGGTTCATTTTGCTCGATGATTTCGCCCTCGTCCATGAAAATCACACGATTTGCTACCGTTTTTGCAAATCCCATTTCATGGGTTACCACCAACATCGTCATGCCGCTTTTGGCCAATTCAATCATTACATCAAGCACTTCTTTGATCATTTCAGGGTCTAGTGCCGAAGTTGGTTCGTCAAACAGCATAATTTTCGGTTTCATACATAAACTTCTGGCGATAGCCACACGTTGCTGTTGACCACCGGACAATTGTCCTGGATACTTGTTTGCTTGTTCTGGAATACGTACTCGACTCAGGTATTTCATCGCGATAGATTCCGCTTCTTCTTTGGGCAACTTGCGGACCCAAATTGGAGCAAGAGTACAATTCTCTAGCACGGTTAGGTGTGGAAACAGATTAAAGTGCTGAAACACCATACCGACTTCGCGACGGATTTCAGCGATGTTTTTCAAGTTGTTCGAGAGTGTGATGTTGTCTACGGTAATAATGCCTCGCTGGTGTTCTTCTAAACGATTGATGCAGCGAATCAAAGTTGACTTACCCGAGCCAGAAGGACCGCAAATTACGATTCTTTCTCCACGTTCGACTTTAAGGTTAATGTTCTTCAATACATGAAACTCACCGAACCACTTGTGCATGTCGCTAATGTCAATAGCATAGTTAGAATTTTCGTTCATAAATACATCCCTTTATTTATCTCGATAGCCGGTATCTAGTCGCCGCTCTAGATAAAGTGAATAGCGTGACATAGCAAAACAGGAGATAAAAAACCCGATTGCAACAAATATGTATAGCTCGATTGACAAACCTTGCCAGCTCGAGTCTGCTAGAGTCGCGCGGCTTATTCCAAGCGGATCGAGAAGACCGACGATTACAACAAGTGTAGTGTCTTTGTAAAGACCAATGAATGTATTGACGATGCCGGGAATGGAGATCTTCAAAGCTTGAGGCAAAACAATCAACCGCATTGATTTTGCATAATTCAGTCCTAGAGCGTCGGCAGCTTCAAATTGCCCCTTTGGAATTGCAGCCAATCCTCCACGAATGACTTCTGCGATATATGCTGCCGCAAAAAGAATGACCATAATGATCACACGGAGAAGTAAATCGAAGTATGTACCTGGCGGCATGAAGTAGTTGAGAAGTGTAGAAGCAACAAAAAGAAGAGTAATTAATGGTACACCTCTGAAAAATTCGATATACCAAATACTTAACATGCGCACGACAGGCATAGATGAATGTCGGCCTAAAGAAAGCGCGATACCAAGCGGTAATGACACCACAATTCCAGTTACACCGATCAACGCCGTCAGCAAGAAACCGCCGAACTTTGCGGACTCAACAGATTCGAATCCGAGCCCACCCCACAGCATGAAATACGCCAAAAACGGGTAAATAAAGGTGAACCAAAGCAAATTTTTTCGATACGGTACTCGGTCGTAAAGCAACGGAACGAGTGCGATAAACAGAAGAATGAATGTAAGGTTTGCTCGCCATCGCAAATGCTCTGGATAAAATCCCCAAAGGAATAGTTCGATCCTCGCTCGAATTACCGCCCAACAGGCACCTGAATCAATTGCGAGACATTCTTTACGATGTTTTACATCATCGAATACTGCACTAAAAATTGTCCAATCTAGTATCGGAGGAACAATAAGGTACAAAAAGTAGGCCGATGCTACAGTAAGAAGAATATTGTAAGGGCTCGAAAAAAAGTTATTTCTTATCCAAGCTCTGTATCCAACCTGCATTTTAGGAGGTGGTAAGTCGGGATACTTACCGGGCTCGTACTGCTGTTCTTGTGTGTTCGCCATTAACCTAACGTTCCACCAGTGCGATTTTTCTGTTGTACATGTTTAGTAATCCAGAGATACCGAGAGATATGCACAAATAAATCGCTAAAACAATTGACATACACTCCAAAGCACGTCCAGTTTGATTCAGTGAGATTCCACCAATTGTTGCGACAACATCCATGTAACCGACTGCAATTGCTAGCGATGAATTCTTAGTTAAATTCAAATATTGACTAATCATCGGCGGAATAATCACACGAAGAGCTTGTGGAATTATCACCAAGCGCATGGTCCAATTCGCTTTCAATCCAAGTGCGTACGATGCTTCCGTTTGACCATGGCTTACAGAAAGAATTCCTGCTCGTACAATTTCTGCGATAAATGCACCGGTGTATACCCCAAGAGCAAAGGTTAACGCTATAAATTCGGGCGTCAGAACGAGTCCACCTCTAAAATTAAAGCCCTTATAGACTGGTGTTTCTATTGCTACTGGAGAACCTGCCAACCAATAGACAAGCAAAGGAACAATTACCATCACACTGGCATTGACAATGTAAACTGGGTTACGTTCCCCTGTGTTTTCTTGTTTTATTCTAGAATACCGCGCGAACCATGCTGCGCCAGCAATAGAAATAACTATCGCAACAACGACAAGCCAAAATGCGGGCTCGAGTAGAGGTTTAGGTACAAAGAAACCGCGATTGCTCAAGAAAGCCTGATCGAAGACAGACAACGCTTGTTTTGGATGGGGTAGACTATGGACAATCACTCCGTGCCATAAAAGAATCCAGAGTAAAACCGGAACGTTGCGAGAAAATTCGACGAACACATAAACAATTTTGCTTACCAAAAAGTTCTTAGACAGTCTTGCAACGCCTGCCACAAACCCAATAACTGTCGCCAAAATGATCCCACAAAACGCCACCAACGCAGTATTAATAAGTCCGACTATAGTGGCTCTAAGGTGGCTACTGCGCGAACTATAATCAATCAAATGTTGATTGATGTCATAATTCGATGGAGTCAATAAGAAGCCGTAGCCTGCTTCTCGGCCAAGAAGTTCTAGGTTGTTGAGCGTATTTCGAACGAAAAAACCGAGTAAACATAGAACAGCAATTGTGACAATGATCTGAATGATCTGTTGTCGAGACTTTTTTTCTAACCAAAGGTTTTTTAAGCTAGACAAGATTACAAAAATTAGTTTGAATTATTTCGATATCTAGTAATTGTCGTGGGTTAGTTGAATAAATAAAACGGCGTGTGCTTCAAAGCACACGCCGTTTGTAGAAAATTTTACCGATAAGGTGGTGCGTAAATTAATCCACCGTCAGTCCAAAGAGCGTTCGCTCCTCTTGCAAGTCCGATGTCGGTATTCACACCAAGATATTGTTCAAAGATTTCGCCGTAGTTACCGACAGCGGCAATTACGTTGACAACCCAATCTGCACTTAGGCCTAACATTGCACCGTATTCACCTTCTGTCCCAAACATCCTGTTCATTTCGGCATCATTTTGCATTTCAGCCGCCAATTCTCGAACGTTTTCGGAAGTAATGCCTTTTTCTTCAGCGATAATTAGAACGTTTAGAGTCCAACGTACGATATCTCCCCATTCATCGTCACCGTGACGGACGAGAGGACCAAGAGGTTCTTTCGAAATAATTTCTGGGAGAACCACATGTTCATCGGGCTCGTCAAAGCTGGCTCGAGTCGCTGCTAAACCCGATCGATCTGTTGTGTAAACGTCACATCTGCCAGCAAGATAATTTTGTTGAGCTTCAGCATTGGTTTCAATCGGAACAGGCTCATAACTCATGTCGTTACTGCGAAAAAAGTCAGCTAAGTTCAGCTCAGTGGTAGTTCCAGTTTGAATACAAACAGATGCACCGTCTAGTTCCGTGGCACTAGATACTCCCAACGCAGCAGGAGCCATAAATCCTTGACCATCATAATAATTTACTCCAAGGAAGGTCATCTTCAGGTCAACATCGCGACTATAAGTCCAAGTTGTATTTCTAGAAAGTAAATCAATTTCACCAGCTTTTAACGCTTCAAATCTTGTTTTAGGAGTAAGATTCGTGTACTTCACGGCAGAGGCATCACCGAAAACGGCGGCAGCGACTGCTTCGCAAATTGCAACATCAAATCCTCGCCAGTTACCTTCGTCATCAGCAAATGAGAAACCGGCCAATCCACTACTAATTCCGCATTGAACATGTCCTTTTTCCCTTACGTCATCCAAAGTACCAGCGTTGGCACTCCCTACAGCGCAAAAGGATAAAATACCCAAAAGGATTGAGAAATGTTTCAAAAACTTCATCCATATACCTCATAAAGATCTAGTTAAAATTACGTATTCAGGAATGCTGAGGCACAGTCTTACAAGCTGAAGTTCCAATAGCATATCTCGAACACTCATGGAGTCCTATTATATTCACATTAGAAATGAGGCTACCGGCAAAATATTGCTAATTCATAATTCAAAGCAAGGCAAGCGTTGATCGTTCTTGAGATCAAACTCATTCATAAATAAGTAGAATACTGAGCGAGTTTTTGGCGGCTATCCAGACTTACTAATGAGGGGATAGATCGATTTAGATTGAGATCAATGCCCCACCCCAACTTGCTTAATTGCGAATTCTAGAATCGTTGATCCTTTCTTTGCAATGATTCGTATAGGAAGGGGACCGTGTTCAGGCGATAAACTTACTGTATATTCTCGTTCTTTATTTGTGATGCTTTGTATTTTAAAGCGTAACAGAGTGAACTGCTCACCCGAGACGTCCACGGTGATTGATTCTGTTTCATCATAAAGATAAGTTTGTATCTTATTGTTCTCAACTAGCGAAACTCTGGTTCCCGAGCGTTCAACCCATGGGTTGATCGCTAACTCCATTAACCAAGACTCGACATCGTGAACATTGCCAGTCGGCATTTTGATTTGATTACCGGAAGCCAATTTGATGATTCTGTCTTCCCAATTGAATTTTGCACCTTGCTCAATAGTTCCGTCTGCTTCAGTTACCGTAGTCTCGATTATTCTTACCCGCTTCTGTTTCAATTCCATTACCGATTTTTGGTGCTTTTCACTAATACCGAACAAAATAAGCATAGGATTAGGTGTTATCTGATGTGTGGAAGTTAAATTGGCGAAATCAGTTATGCGAACGATTCTTGTACTTTCGCCTAACTTGACTCCACCCATCGCAACTGAGTACGTTCCCTGAAAGGAAGTTGTCTTCGGAACTTCGTCAGCCTTTACGGGTAAAACAAAAACTAGTAATAAAAAAAATCTCAATTTAGGAATTCGACTTAGCATATTATTCGTTCCATTTGTTTCGTTTTGATGGCAATTGAATTGAATCGCTGAAACAAGGTTGTCCCTTGCGCATTACTACATTGTTTTCAATGCTCAATTCACCGTTTGCCATCCATTGAATCACAATCGGATAAATTTCATGTTCACATTCATGTACTCGATTTTGTAATTCTGATGGTGTATCTGTTGGATGGACGGGTATTTCTTTCTGAAATATGATCGGTCCAGCATCGAGTTCTGCCGTCACGAAATGAACGGTAGCGCCGTGGATCCGATCACCCGCTTGCAAAACTCGTTTGTGTGTATTCAGTCCTTTATATTTTGGTAAGAGAGAAGGATGAATATTTACTACCCTCCATTCGAAGGAATTAACAAATTTTTCGGACAGTATACGCATAAATCCTGCAAGGACAATTGTATTTGGATTTATTCGTTCAATTTGCTTTGCCAATTCAGCATCAAATGTTTGACGATTTTCAAACCGCTCAGGTTCAATTGTGATTGTTGAAATGCCTGCTCGCCTCGCGCGTTGCAGAGCATGAGCTTTGGGTTTATCACTAATTACAGCGGCAATTTCAATCGAAAGCTCACCGTCATTCATTCGATCAATGATAGTCTGTAAGTTTGAACCAAAGCCTGAAGCTAGCACAACTACGCGCATTATTGATACTCGATCGTCATTCGAAAACAGTTGTTGAATGTGTTGCACGAATTATGCTGCCGATTTTATAGTTTGGCATCTGCAAGCTGTCGAGTTGGCAGCGTACTTCGGATTCAAAGTTCGATGAAACAATTGCAATCATCCCGATACCGCAATTGAAGGTTTCAAACATTTCTTGCTCAGATAGTGCGCTAAGATTTTGTATCCAACTAAAAATTGATTGTTTGGGCCAAGAATCACTATCGATTCTCGCTGCGAATCCAGAAGGAACTACTCGTTCCAAATTGCCTCGAATTCCTCCCCCTGTTATGTGAGCTAAGGCATGAACGGCATTGGTTTTAGTGATTGCATCGATAACTTCAACGTAAATTGTCGCAGGTGTCAATAGAGTATCACCAAGGCTAATTTTCTCAATCTGAGCAGTAAGCGGAATATTTTTGTCGGCAATTAGTTTTCGAATGAGAGAGAATCCATTAGAGTGAACACCTGATGATGCCAATCCGAGAATGACATCTCCTTCTGATACTCGATTTCCGTAAATGATCTTGGATTTTTCAGCGATACCCACACAAAATCCTGCCAAATCATACTCGCCGACGGCGTACATGTCCGGCATTTCCGCAGTTTCACCGCCAATTAGTGCCAGTTTTGCTATTTCACAACCTCGTATGATTCCTTGAATCACTATTTTCGCGACTTTTTCGTCAATCTTACCTGTTGCAAAATAATCAAGCATATAAAGGGGTTGTACGCCGTAAATTGCGATGTCATTCACGCACATCGCGACCAAATCGATGCCAATCGTTTCATGTTTATCCATTTCAAACGCAATTTTCAATTTGGTTCCGACACCATCTGTCGCTGAAACCAAAACCGGTTCTGAGAATCCTTTTGGAATTTCAAACAGACCTGCAAAACCGTTGGCTACCTCAACCTGACCTGGCTGTGAAATTCGCTTGAAGTCTGGTGCTAGTGAGCGAATAAGTGAGTCAGCTACGTCGATGTCAACGCCGGAGTCGCGATAAGTTATTTTTTTGGGGGAAGGTTCAGTCAATGTAGTCAGTAATGCGTTGAAGTTCGTCGCTTCAGTTGGATCAAAACATTAATAAAATAAAGTACTCAACAAGAATCTTCTAATTTGTGCCCAAATACCAAGCATTAACACAATTAAACTATCAGAAGGTAAAAATAAATCCCGTCATTCCACAAAAGTTTGCAAAATATTGTACCGAATTCAACGACACTTCTTGAGCAATTGGGACGTCGGTAATTACTGAACTACTTTGTAGTTCTTTGTCAAAGATCGGTTACGAACTCGCTAAGTAATTGCTCTTTCGGAGCGCTCTTCATCTTAGATCTACTCGAACAAATTACCTAAATTTGTCTGTTGCTTCAAACGGCACTTATGGGTTAGATTTATTGCCTTTAGATTGTCGAATGCAAACCCGAGAATCACGCATCGGTTTCTTTGTAAGTTAAAATGTTTATCAGAAAACAATCAAGTTTTGAGCTGTTTCTCGTATCCATAGCTACTGAATAAAATGAAATCATTGAATGCGTAAATCGATTTGCAACGATTACATTTGATGCATGCTGCAATAGTCTTCAATTGCAAATTCCAGACTATGAAAAGACAAGAAGTTTCATCTCACGCACAGGTAAATTAGAATGTTGAAATTTTCAGTAATTCTAGCTCAAATCCCCAATGTGCTAACTCTGTCGCGCATTGGCGCGGCCCCGATATTGATTTTGTTGCTTCGAGATCAAAATTTTTCACTTGCACTAGTCTTATTTGTTGTGGCTGGAATTACCGACGGTCTCGATGGTTGGATAGCGAAGAAATTCAACTGTACGTCAGAGCTCGGTGCCAGAATGGATCCCCTTGCAGACAAAGTGATCATTGTTTCTGCTTATGTAATGCTAGTAGTCCTTGGCCCGATTCCTTTTTGGCTAGTTACTCTCGTAATTTTTCGAGATTTGGTAATTATTGGAGGTTATCTCGTACTGACTACCTTGGACGGCAGTAAATTACAGGTCGTTCCCACTATGACTAGTAAAGCAAATACACTGCTTCAAATTCTTCTTGTAATTTGTGTCTTAGTTGAGAATGCTTTTGACTCATTCAATTTCGGATTGAGTTGGTGGTTAACCTATGTAGTTGGTATTTCAACACTCGTAAGCGGGCTTCAATATCTTTGGATCTGGGTGATTAGACGAAGTATGAGTCAAGATTCTTGAATGACGTGGTGCCAGTGCAAGTGGTTCAATCAAGTCTGCCTTTGCGACTCGTTGATCATGCTACGTTCGAAAATTTTCAAAGTGCTGAAAATCATGGAACGATTTACTTACTCGAACAGTTTCTAAATCACAACATTGGGCAAACTACTGGCTACTTATGGGGAGCTAGCGGTTCAGGCAAATCGCATCTATTGTTCGCCGCTTGTAAACGAGTAGTAAGCAGTATTTATTTCCCTCTACTTGATCTTAGCTTTGAACCCGAATTTTTGGAGGGGGCCTATCAATACGATTTGGTTTGTATTGATGATATACAGTCGATTGCGAGCCAACCGAACTGGGAACGACAATTGTTTTCGCTGTTTGAAAAGATGGAAAATTCAAACAAGCTTTTGCTGGTTGCAGCCAACGTTCCACCTGGTGCTCTACACCTCAGTCTGAACGATCTTGTTAGTCGCTTTTTAGGTCGCCAAATTTTTAAACTAGTTCCACCTTCGGAACAGCACAAATCTCAGATTCTGATCGATTGGATCGCTCGACGAGGAATGCATGTAGACCCTTCTGTGGCTTACTTTATCCTAACGCGGTATTCCCGTGATATGCATTCAATTATGCGGTTGATCGAACGACTCGATAAAATTTCATTCGACCGACGAAAGCGGATTACAGTCCCATTTTTGAAACAACTCAAGGAGTTTCAAAGCTGATTCGGTTCGATGTAAATCGCTCGAAAGTCATTGACATTGGTCAACGTTGGACCAGTAACAACCAAGTCCCCTAGCTCTTTGAAAAAACGGTAAGAATCGTTGTTGTCCAAATAATTAATGGGAGCTAGCCCTAGTTTCGATGCGCGTTTAATCGTCGTGGTATCCATCAGCGCACCGGCATTATCTTGAGTTCCATCGATTCCATCTGAGTCACAAGCCATAGCATATACTCGAGCGGTACCCTGCAGCTCAATCGCCAACGCGAGAATGAACTCCGTGTTGGGGCCACCCATTCCGCTTCCAACAACTTTCACAGTCGTTTCTCCGCCCGATAGAACGACATGCGCGTTTTGAATTCGAGTATTTCCAATTAATCGCCTGATGAGATTGGCTTGTTCTTTGGCAACTTGTTTGGCATCTCCTTCAATGACATCACCAAGATTTATGACTCGAATGCCGAGCTTTTTAGCTAAGTTCGCACTCGCCTCCAAACATGTTGACGGTTTGGCAGCCACAATAACTTTCGATCTTTCGAAAACCGGATCATTGGGCTTGGGGGTTTCGAAAGTCTTTGATGACAACAGTTGCCGAATCCTCCCAGGAAACTTAATTTGATATTTTTGAACGATATTGAGTACGTCTTGACGCGTAGTTGGGTCAGGGACAGTAGGACCTGAACCGATGACAGAAGGATCATCTCCGACGACATCGGATATACACAAAGTCACAGCTGAAGCCGGAAAGATGCTTTGCATCAGTCGTCCACCTTTCACAGCAGACAGGTGTTTGCGAACGCAGTTTATTTCGTGAATATTGGCACCAGAATTTAGTAGTTGACGAGTAATTGAACGTTTTTGTTCCAGTGAGATTGGTTGGAGTGGCAAGGAGAGAAGGGATGAAGCACCACCGGAGATTACGCAAACTACCAAATCAGTCGAATTCAATTCATTGACTGACTCAACGATCCGTTTTGTGGCCAAGGAACCGGCTTCGTCAGGAATCGGATGAGATGCTTCGATAACTTCAATGAATTCGCAGTCGGCTGCATGTCCGTAGCGTGTAACGACAATGCCAGAGATGGGGCGAGCGAAAAAACGTTCAATTTCTTTTGCCATAGCTGCCGCGGCTTTACCAGCGCCGACAACGTGTATGTTAGCCTGTGTAATCGTGGACAGGTGAGGGGCCAAGCAGTGCTTCGCAGCAGCTTGGTTTACGAAAGTACGGAATAAATCAAACAGTAGGTCTTTGGGGTCTATGGCACTATGTTGAGACATAAACTAAGGAATTCTTGATCGGATTTGGTTGATTAACCATCGAAGAAAAAAATTCTTGTTGCACAGATTAAGTTTTTAGGTCATGCAATCGCAAGTCAATCCATTTAAAATAATTACAATGTTGACCATTTCATTGTTCAGAATCTCAATTAAATTATGTCAGAATATCGCGCTCCCCTAAAGGACATGGAATTCGTTTTGAAGCAAGTCGCTGAAATCGGAACAATTCTCGAATTAAATGACTACGCTGATATCGAGGAAGACTTGATCTCGGCAATATTGGACGAATCTGCAAAGTTCACTTCACAGGTTCTTGCACCGCTAAATCAGGTCGGGGATCAGCATGGTTCAACTTGTAAAGACGGTGTGGTTTCGACACCACCCGGCTGGAAAGATGCTTATAACCAATTTATTGAAGCGGGGTGGAATGGCTTGGCGTTTGATCCGCAGTTCGGTGGACAAGGTCTACCGTGGCTGGTTGCCACTTCGGTACAAGAAATGTGGCACGCTTCGAACATGTCTTTTGGCTTGTGTCCTCTATTAACGCAGGGTGCGATTCGAGCCTTAGAGTCTCATGGCTCGGAAGATCAAAATGAAGTATTTATGTCGAAGTTAATTGCTGGTGAATGGGCTGGTACCATGAATTTGACAGAATCTCATGCCGGATCTGATCTAGCTACGATTCGTACTCGAGCTGTCGCAGAAGGCGATTACTATCGAATAACAGGACAAAAGATCTTTATCACTTACGGAGAGCACGATCTAACCGACAACATTATTCATTTTGTACTAGCGAGAGCTTCGGATTCACCTGAAGGTGTGAAAGGAATTTCGCTATTCATCGTACCAAAGTTTTTGGTAAATGAAGATGGGTCACTGGGAGAAAGAAATGATTTGCGATGTGTTTCGTTGGAACATAAGCTCGGAATTCATGCAAGTCCCACTGCGGTTATGTCATATGGCGACAACGAAGGTGCCATTGGCTACTTAGTCGGTGAAAAGAATCGTGGTCTGGAGTACATGTTTACCATGATGAATCTTGCTAGACATGCCGTTGGTGTAGAAGGTTTGGCTATTGCTGAACGCGCTTATCAACAAGCACTGGCTTACGCGAAACAGCGTGTTCAGGGTAGTGCTGTTGGCACAAAAAAACGTGGTCCGATAATTAATCATCCTGATGTCAGGCGCATGTTAATGACCATGAAGTCACTGACCGAAGCCATGCGATGTGTTGCTTATTACACGTCCGCGGTCTTTGACTTATCCAATCGATACCCTGACCTAGACAAACGCAAAGAATATGCAAGCTATTTGGGAATTTTAATTCCTGTGGTGAAAGCTTGGTGCGCCGAAATGGGTAATGAAGTAGCTTACATTGGTGTGCAGGTGCATGGTGGTATGGGCTTCATCGAAGAAACCGGTGCTGCACAATACCTGCGTGATGCGAGGATTACTCCGATATACGAGGGAACTACTGGCATACAAGCAAATGACCTTATCGGTCGAAAAATCTTACACAATCAAGGGGACAATATAGCTAGAATCATTACTCTTATTGAGAAGACGTGTAGCGACAGTGTTCGTGAACAGGCGACTTCTTCAATATTGTCAGCTTTGGATGACGCTGTTGTCGAACTCCGAAACGCTACACAATGGGTATGCGAGAAAGGAAAATTAAATCCTCAAATTACAGCTGCCGCAAGCGTGGGGTATCTTCATGTGCTGTCGCTCACCGTAGCAGGTTGGTTGATGGCGAAGTCTGCAACAAAGTGTGTTGAAGAGCTGAGAAAGGATGGTGCTGATTCTGAATTTCTCAACGCCAAACTAATCACGATCAAATATTTTGCAACTCACATTATGCCGCGCACTAAATCCTATGCGGATGCGGTCATTCGATCTTCTGAAATTGCTTTGGAATTAACGGAAAATCAATTTTGACGGTGTTGTAGCTAGGCGAGCTTCAAACCGTTCTCCACCGGACGTTCAGCTTGCGCGAGGACAACGGAGCCGTCTTTTTGAGTAAAGCCGGTTAAGAGAAATTCTGACATGAAAGGACCGATTTGCTTGCGTGGAAAGTTAACGACCCCCACAATCTGTCTACCCAATAAATCTTCAATGGAATACAAATCAGTGACTTGCGCGCTGGACTTCAAAATTCCAATTTCTTTGCCAAAGTCGGCGAAGACTTTGTAAGCTGGCTTACGTGCTTCAGGGAATTTTTGTACGTCGACAATCGTTCCAGTACGAAGTTCTACTTGCTCGAATTCGTTCCAAGAGATTTCTTTCACTACACTTTCTCCAGAGGATTATTGTTTGGAATTTGAAATGAAGGCTGCAATTATAATTTTGAAAACTTCATTAATTCGGTACTAAAAAATGAACCCTAACCAGAACATATCTGTGGTTGAATCACTTGTTCGAAAAGCGCGTACTGCGATGTCAGAATTTTATTCGGCCAGTCAAGATCAAGTCGATGAAGCTGTCACTGCGATCGCTTGGGCTCTGTATGAACATTCGAACGCGGCCGAGTTAGCTCGAATTGCCGTTAGCGACACTAAGCTTGGGAATGTCGCGGACAAGATCAAAAAAAATCAACGAAAGACCTTTGGTACTCTTCGAGACTTACTGCGAGTCAGGACTGTTGGAATCGTTGAAGAAGATACAGCAAGGGGGCTTGTCAAGTATGCGAAACCAGTTGGTGTAGTCGGTGCGGTAACTCCTTCAACCAATCCGGCCGCGACACCCATTAATAAGTGTATGATGGCAGTAAAAGGGCGTAACGCGGTCATTGTCGCGCCTTCCCCGGCGGGCTGGAAAACAACAAGCGCTGCGATTGACAAAGTTAGGGAACAACTTTCGACTGTTGGTGCTCCGTCGAATCTCGTTCAAGTTTTGCCTGCTCCAGTCAATAAAGAAATGACCAAGGAATTGATGAAGCTTTGTGATTTAGTCGTTGTTACTGGTTCACAGAACAATGTTCGCGGTGCTTATTCCAGTGGTACGCCTGCAATCGGTGTTGGAGTAGGTAATGTTCCTGTCATAGTGGATGAAACGGCAGATTTAGCTCGAGCTGCTCAGCTCATTCGCGCATCCAAGACCTTTGATAATGGAACATCTTGCTCTTCAGAAAATTCTACGATCATAGTCGATCAAGTGTATGACACAATGCTGGATCATTTTCGTCAGTGCGGCGGATATGTAGCGACTACCGAGGAAGCAGAACGCATACGTACTTTATTGTGGACTGAGCCCGGCAAGTTGAATCGGCATTTGATAGCGAAAGACGCAAGTGTTCTTATTGAGCAATTCGGTCTAGAAGCTGCGGTCGATCATACCAAATTCATCATTGTTGAAGAATCTGGAATTGGTCCTGAATTTCCTCTTTCTGGTGAAAAGCTTTCCCTTGTATTGACTGTCTATCGCGCTTCTGATTTTAATGATGCGCGAGACAAAGTAAGGCAAATTTTGAACTATCAGGGTGCTGGACATTCTTGTGGAATTCATACGAGCAACCCAATTCGAGCACGGAATTTAGCAGAGAATCTAGAAGTAGTTCGAGTATTGGTAAATCAGGCTCATACCTTCGGTAACGGTGGTGGATTTGCCAGTGGATTAAATTTTTCTCTTAGCATGGGTTGTGGAACTTGGGGTGGAAATAGTATCAGTGAAAACCTGAACTACAGGCACTTCATCAATATCACGCATCTGTCAACTGAAATACCGGAAGACAAGCCTAGTGAGGACAGCTTATTCGGTAATTTCTTGCGCAAATATCATCCAGAGCATGTAATTTCAGGGCGAAGAATTGTTGGATAGTTTTCTGTCTCTGATCGATGATGCAGCCACAAATTTTCCGGATCGGCAATACCTAATCGATCCAGAATCCAATCTCTCGATGTCTTATAGACAACTGAGAGACCATTGCCAGAAATTTGGGCGACAACTTTATGCAATGGGAGTCGCACCTCGTGCCAATGTCGGCTTTCTATTGGATAACGGATTTTGGACAGCTGTCATAATGTTGGGCACAATGTATTCTGGGCGTGTTACGGTTCCCCTGAACCCTGTTACTTCGAAGAGAAACCTCAAATACGCGATAGAAACCTCTGAAATAAAAAACGTTTTCGTCAGCTCGACGCATCGGTCATTGTTGCAATCAGTTTTGGCTGAATTGAATCGAGATATTCAGCTGATCGACGTTGATATGAGCGCAGGAATCAATTGGGCGGACAATAGCGAGGCACGGACGAATTTCGATACAGCCGCATTGAAACCGAAAAGCACTGCAATGATTCTATTTACGTCCGGAACCACGGGAAATCCGAAAGGAGCGGTGCTAACTCATAGAAATTTGATTGCAGGAGGTAGAAACGTACAAATCGCCCATGATTTAACAGAACAAGACATTGCCTACTGTGTTTTACCTTTATTTCATATTAACGGCCAAGTTGTAACGACCGTGGCACCGCTCGTTAGCGGTTCTAGCGTTGTTATGGCCCGTCGGTTCAGTGTTCGTAATTTTTGGGGGCATGTCAAAAGATTTAGGTGTACTTGGACGAGTATCGTACCGACGATTGGAAAAATTTTACTTGAGGCGGCCAATAAGGGTGATTCGAGCTTTGATGTCAACGACATTCAGCAGATGAGATTTTCTCGTTCAGCGTCTTCGGCAATGCCTGCTGGTATGCATGTCGATTTTGAAGAAATTTTTCAAATGCCGATGATCGAGACGATGGGCTTGACAGAGGCAGCAGCACCGATTTTGTCAAATCCAATGCCACCGCGGATGCGAAAATCCGGTTCTGTCGGTATCCCTTTCGGCAATGAAGTAAGCCTTATTGATCGACAGGAACAGAAACTTCCAGCCAATCAAGTGGGTGAAATTGTGATTCGAGGAGACAACGTTATTTCCGAGTACTACAATGCACCTGAAGCAACTGCGTCATCGTTTACGCGCAGTGGATGGTTTAAGACTGGAGATCTTGGTTACCAAGATAACGACGGATTTTATTATGTGACCGGACGAATCAAGGAGCTCATCATTAAAGGTGGAGAAAATATTTCCCCGAGAGAAATCGACGATGTTTTGTACCATCATCCTTGCATTCTTGAATTAGCCGCATTTGGGTATCCTGATGAAATTTATGGTGAAACTGTCGCTGTTGCCGTCGTATTGAAAGAAAAAAAACGATGTACCTCTGAAGAATTGATCGGATACTGCCAAACTGAACTCGGTGCTTTTCGTAGTCCTAGCCACGTATTTTTTGTCCACGAATTGCCAAAGGGCCCTTCAGGAAAAATTCAACGTCTCGAAGTGGCTAGGAATTTACGGCCATAAACATCCAATGTCCCAAAACTCGAGATCCACTGATGATACTCTTGCCGACAAGTGTGCACTAATTACCGGATCGACTAGTGGTATAGGGTTGGCAATTGCCCATGCGCTGGCATCTTCTGGTTGCAACATTGGAGTCAATGGACTTGGTGACGCACTTGAAATTAAGCGACTCTGCCATCAGATTGAGCAAGACTATGGCGTTAAAGTTGCATATTTCGATGCCGACTTGAAGCTTCCAATTCAGATCAAAGTTTTACTTGACAAGTTTTTTCAACAGTTTGGTCGAGTGGATATTCTAGTGAACAATGCAGGAATCCAGCATGTCGCTTCGGTCACTGAATTTCCTACTCAAATGTGGGATGAAATCATCGCCGTAAATTTGACTGCTTCATTTCATACTATCAAAACTTGTTTACCCAAGATGATCGAGCAAGGCTGGGGCCGAGTCATCAATATTGCTTCGGTCCATGGTTTAGTCGGGAGCGTCGATAAGTCGGCTTACGTAGCAGCAAAGCACGGTCTTGTTGGTTTGACAAAGGTTGTTGCTCTAGAAACTGCTGAAGATGGAGTTACCTGTAATGCTGTATGCCCCGGTTACGTTCACACCGAAATCATTGATCGGCAAATTAATGAGTTATCTCGTTCGAAAAATTTGTCCTTTGATCAGGTGGCGAAAAGCATGTTGGCAGAGAAACATCCCAATGGTCGTTTTTTACAATGTGAAGAAATCGCTTCGATGGTCGTTTACTTGTGTTCCGATGCCGCCAATGGTATTACTGGATCTACGTTTTCGATAGATGGTGGATGGAGTGCAAAATAAATGTAGATGCATTCCTACAAAACTTTCAATTGCGAAGTGACTTCCTTAAACGCCTTCCACGCTGCTTGAACGTGATGCAATTCAGTTCGAAATGCGCCCGGAACGAAGCGAATTAAGTACTGGTCATTCAAAATCGTGTGGGTTGCAAACAATTTACCCGATGCGTTTATTTTTTCTAAAATTTGCTTGGTTTTTTCATCACCATCTTTGTGCCGAAAGCAAACTAAATTGAGAATCGTTGGTTGAAACAGCTCAAATTCGTCGTCTTGTTCGACCCACTGGGCGAAGTTATTCGCGAGTTCAATTTGTGATCGAATATGTGCTTGCAAACCCTCGATTCCATAATGACGGATCACAAACCAAAGTTTAAGTGATCGAAATCTACGTCCTAGCGACACCTGCCAGCCACTGTAATCGAAAACTTGACCTGATTCCGTCGCTTTGTTTCGTAGATATTCTGGTGTAAATGTCAATGCGTTGACCAAATCTGATTTGTTAGCAACGTAGAAAAGGTCGCAATCGAAGTTAGTCAGAAGCCACTTGTGTGGATTGAAGCAATAGCTTTCAACATTTTCGAGGCCATCGAAAAGGCACCGAAACTCTGGACAAACTGCTGCTGAACCTGCATATGCGCTATCGACATGTAACCAAATACCGAATTGTTTGGTAATTTTCGCAATTGCGGGAATTGGGTCCATTGCTAGAGAAGAAGTCGTACCGATTGTGGCGCATACATATGCCGGTTTCTTGCCAGCGGCTAGATCAGCACGAACGACTTCTTGCAGGTGATCTGGATCCATTGTGAAGTTCGAGTCGACTTTGATTTGTCGAATTTGATTAGAACGAAAGCCAGCGATTTTTAGACTTTTCTCCGCTGACGAGTGAGTTTGTGAAGAGATGTATCCAGTAAGTTGAGAGTGCTCAGTACCGGTTTCTTTTAGTAAGGCCCTTTCTCTCGCCGCGACTGAAGCACAGAGAGCTGCTGCAGAAGCGGATTCCTGGATGACACCGCCACCCGAATTTTTGGAATGAAAGTGTTCCGGCAAGCCTGTAATTTGCACTATCCAATCTAAAACCAAAGTTTCTAGTTCGGTGCACGCAGGACTGGTTGACCACAACATTCCTTGAATTCCGAAACCAGAAGAAAGTAAGTCGCCTAGGATTGATGAGCCGGAGGCATGGGACGGAAAGTAGGCGTAGAAATTAGGTGACTGCCAATGAGTCAAGCCAGGGATGATGATGTCTTGAACATCGTTTAACATGGCTTCGAAGGATTCACTTTGTTCGGGAGGATTCGTAGGAAAGCTATCGTACACGTCACCTGCACAAACTTGGGACAGAACCGGATAAGACTCGATTTCAGACATATAGTCCGCAATAAAGTCAATCATTCGATAACCCTGTTCTCGAAACTGATCGGGCGTCAAGTGGGGGGCTTTATTGATAGGCATATGAATTTCTTGCGGTTTAAATAATCCGAATTGGTTGTTGGAGGAAGATATAGGTGGTAAAGAAGACTTATTTGCCGGGCCGGGTGGCAACGGCTTTACACCGTTCGCACTTGACAACTTCAACTTTTCCGGCACCACCGAATCCGAATTTGACTTCAATAACGCGATACTGATGTAACCCAACTTTACACATCCAAACACCAATCTGTTTAGGAATATTCATTAAAAATTGAGTAGACGATTTGTCACCATAAGGTCGAACGAGACTATAACATTTGCATCATCACGAGCGGGTCCTGTACTACTACATATTGGGGTAATTTGGACCACCTCCACCTTCTGGTACAACCCAATTGATATTTTGTGTTGCATCTTTGATGTCACAGGTTTTACAGTGAACGCAATTTTGAGCATTGATGACTAGTTTAGGATTTTCTTCATTTTTGTCTCGAACGATTTCGTACACACCGGCCGGGCAATATCGTTGCTCAGGAGCGTCGTACTGTTCAAGATTGATTTCGATGGGAACAGCGCTGTCTTTTAGGGTCAAATGTACAGGTTGATTTTCCTCATGATTAGTATTTGAAAGATACACTGAGGAATTTCGGTCGAAACTAATTACACCGTCCGGTTTCGGGTAATTGATTTTCTTGTATTTGGCTTTGTTTTTTAGGCTCTCGTGGTCGTTATGGTGATGCATTGTCCAAGGGGCTTTACCACGGAAAATCCAGGTGTCGACTGCAGCATTAGCCATACCAAACCATAATCCTTTGCGAAATCCAGGTCGAATATTACGAGCTCTATTGAGTTCATCCCAAAGCCAGCTATTTTTCAAAGCTTCTGAATAGCTTGTCATTTCACCATCTGCTCCTGAAGTTAGGTGTGCAAAGGTGGATTCAGCCGCAAGCATTCCAGATTTCATTGATGTATGCGTTCCCTTTATTTTGGGAGTATTTAAAAAACCAGCGCAATCTCCGATTAGTGCACCTCCTGGAAAAGTCAACTTTGGAATGGATTGAAATCCACCTTCGTTCAGAGCTCTAGCACCATATGAGACTCGGCGTCCACTTTCCAAAATCGGTCTGACTGCGGGGTGGAGTTTGAATTTTTGAAACTCTTCGAAAGGACCCAAGTGGGGATTTTGGTAATCCAACCCAACAACAAATCCAATTGCGACCTGATTGTCTTCGAGATGATAGAGAAATGATCCACCGTAGGTTTTATGGTCGAGGGGCCAGCCAACACTATGCCAGACTTGTCCCTGTTTGTGATTAGTCGGATCGACTTCCCACAATTCTTTTATTCCAATGCCGAATGTTTGCGGATCGCAATCTGATCGAAGTTCAAACTTCTCAAAGAGAGTCTTGGTTAAAGATCCTCGACAGCCTTCAGCGAACAGCGTTGTTTGAGCCTGAAGTTCTACTCCGGGTGCGAAGTTTGCGGTGGGTTTTCCGTCTTTGCCAATCCCGAAATCGCCAGTTGCAACACCGATCACTTTTCCATCTTCATACAATACTTCAGAACCCGCAAATCCAGGGTAAATGTCGACACCTATGGCTTCGGCTTGCTCTGCTAACCACCGGCAGAAATTCCCCAAAGAAATAATATAGTTTCCATGATTAACCATTTGCGGTGGTGTCGGCAGTGGGATCGCCGATTTTTCCGTCAGAAGTACAAACTTATCGTTTTCCACCGGGGTATTTAGTGGAGCACCGTTTTCTTTCCAATCCGGTAACAATTCATTGAGCGTTCGTGGTTCCAAAACCGCGCCAGACAGAATGTGAGCACCTACTTCAGATCCTTTCTCAATGATGCAGACACTCAGATCAGTGTCGTTTTCAAGGCACAACTGACGCAATCTGATCCCCGCTGTAAGTCCTGCAGGCCCAGCACCAACTATCACTACGTCGTATGGGAGTACATCACGATCGGTTCTCATTCATTTATTCTCCTGGAAATAAGATATGCTGAAGTTAGGTCGATAGGTCTAAAGAATCGAAAATATTGATTTCAATGTCTGTAGGTTGGCCGTTGTTACACGGATTGTTTACTTGCGGACAATTCGAAATGATAACCAAAACATCCATTTCTGCACGCAATTCGACGTAGTCGCCCGCTTCAGAATTTGCTTCTACGAAGACTGTCCCTTCCGTCGAGCCGTCTCCGTAGACCGGTACTTTACAGAAAAAATTGATGTTGGGTACGATATCTCGCCAGCCCCCGTCGTACTTCTTGAGGGATGAGAGAAAATTTTCTCGACAGCCAGGAGTATTCTTCACCGAGTAAAGCATTTCGTTACTCCATGCTGAACAACATCCAGCGATCGTATCGTGGCCTCCATCCGTCGTGTCTTCGGTGACGGTCATCATGGGATTTGCGTAGTCGGAGTAGAGGATCGATCCTTGTGATACTTTTATGTTTCGGGCTGATTTCAGAGTATTCGGAGCGTGGTATCGTTCAGACGTATTTTGTGCGTTGTAACAAAGAAAATCAACGCCTTGTTTACCGTGAAGATCGATGATACGAAGGGATTGCTCACGACGGATTATGCCATCCCAAGGGGCTCCCGCCGGGACATATTCTCGTTGAAATAAATTTGGTCTGTAAATCAATTGATCGAAACTTGTGAGATTCAAGCTAGTACGCAAATATATTTGTTTAGACTGAAAATAGTATACAAAATCGTAAAAATCAGCACATTCTAGATGGTGAAAAGTTAGCTAAGACATATGGGATGATGATCAAGATTGAAATTCGTAGGCACAAGCTTCGCAATTGAGGTTATTGTCCACAAGCGGTTGAAGAGATTGATGAAATCATAAGCCTAGAAGGTCGGATCAAAGCAAGATTGGTATGATCATTGCTTGCACTAAGCCAGAAATGGTTCGATCACAAGTTCCACTTAGTTGGAAATCTACTATTCGAATGATTTGTAGAATACTAAAGGCGTAGGAGTACCTGTGCCCCACTTAGATTCATTTTTCAAGTTTCCTAGATTTTGAATAATCGGCTTTATTGAGGGTAGCTCGTTTGTAATGGTTTGACTGCACTCAGCATCCTGAGCATTGTTTACTTGCATATTCTCGAAATGAAATGCTTGCTCCAATTCAATCGAAATATATATTTATGTTAACTTCAATGAAGGGAGAAGGGCTAGGAACTTAGAAAGCGTAGTCGGAGCTACATTCATGGACTACAAATTGTGGGAGATCGCTTACATCAATGCAGCTTGTGCGATATTGAAAAAAAATCTATGTAGCGACAAATCATTCCTGACTGAGATGGCATCATCGTTATTATCAAGAGAAGATAAACTGCAAGGCAAAGAATAAATTGACCAGACAAATGATATGGAGCTTACTAGTTAGCGCAGCATTTGATGCATATTAGTTTGGTCGATACCGGTTGAAGCTTGTAATAAGGGTTGAGTGAAATCCGAAATCATCTTTCGAAGATAGATATGGAGGCAAAGCTGCATAAGTAAAGTTAGCCCTTGTTACAACTGTCACCAAGTTGTCATATTCAGCGATTACAATAGCTTATTGGCCGCAACGATAAGCCCTACTAACCCTACACCTTGAATCCAAAGAAAGCGAAACAGCTTTGCCGATAAGCTCTCATAACTGGCCAGCATCTCTGCTCTTAAACCATCGATATTGGTTTGCAGTTCGGCCTTTGTACTATCAATCCGATCATGTGTACGATTGAATTCGGCCAGCATCTCTGCTCTTAAGCCATCGATACTGGCTTGCAGTTCGGCCTTTGTACTATCAATCCGGTCATTTGTACGATTGATTTCAGATTGCAGTTCAGTCCACGACTGTCGCAAGTCCGACTTCGTAGCCACTGATTCATTAATGGCTTTGTAAAGAGTCTTGGCCAAGGCTTCTGCTTGCTGAGCATTGAAACCAACCTCCTGCAATGACTTAGATGCCGAAAGAGTGTCAAAAGAAGAATTCAAAATTCGAAGCCCCTCATTGTGCTAAGACTCTGGTTTCATTCTTGTTTTTTCGATACCTTTATCCAACAATCCAAAAATGGACAATGCCACAGAAACAACCAATAAACAATGGATTCTCAATTGTTTGAAAAATTATACTCTGATCTTACTGAAATTAAATAATTCCGAACAACTTCGCTTATCTTTTTTGGAAGTGTAGTTTTGATAATCCTAAAAGACAGTTAAGTAACCGATTTTGTTGAGAGACTAAATTGGATCATCATCGAAGCTTAGTAGCGCGTTAGCACCCCATTTTTGGTCGAAATAAATTTTAACGCAACAAAGCAGTATTAGTCTATTGAGTAGACGATAACCCACTTGAATTAAAGTAGTGATGCTTCCAGCATTGTGTCTGAAAAACATACTTGAACAATCAAGGCGAGGATTTGTCATTGCCTTAAGGATTATGTTGTCAATTCAATGATGCTTTTCTTGTCTCGAACACCTTAAAACAACATGGATAGTCGCAATTAATTTCACTGCCAACAAACAACTGCGATCAAGGTTTTTGCGTTGTTTTGTGGTTTCTTTTTCTACGTTTCAGGGTCTAAATTTACTCTCCAAGAATACAGATTTTCAAAGGGTGATTTTCCTATGACGATTAGAGTTATAAAAATACCATCGCTTTCCATTCAAATTCCCCTTAACTATCTTACTGGTAGTGAACTTAGTGCCGGCGATAAGCCGAAACGTCAATAGATAGTACATTTTTGACAGAAACGTTCTATGAATTGCTGTTTTAGGGATAAGTGACAATGTGTTATAAAACTGCGATTTATTACAACAAAATTATAGAAGGTCGGATCAAAGCAAGATTGGTATGATCACTGCTTGCACTAAGCCAGTAGTGGTTCGATCACAGGGTCCACTTAGTTGGAAGTGGACTATTCGAATGATTTGTAGAATACTAAAGGCGTAGGAGTGCCTGTGCCCCACTTAGATTCATTTTTCAAGTTCCCTAGATTTTGAATAATCGGCTTTATTGAGGGTAGCTCGTTTGTAATGGTTTAACTGCGCTCAGCATCCTGAGCATTGTTTACTTGCATTTTCTCGAATTGAAATGATTTGTGTTAACTTCAATGAAGGGAGAAGGGCTAGGAACTTAGAAAGCGTAGTCGGAGCTACAGTCATGGACTACAAATTGTGGGAGATCGCTTACATCAATGCAGCTTGTGCGATATTGAAAAAAAATCTATGTAGCGACAAATCATTCCTGACTGAGATGGTATCATCATTATTATCAAGAGAAGATAAACTGCAAGGCAAAGAATAAATTGACCTGACAAATGATATGGAGCTTACTAGTTAGCGCAGCATTTTATGCATAATAGTTTGGTCGATACCGGTTGAAGCTTGTAATAAGGGTTGAGTGAAATTTGAGATCATCTTTCAAAGATAACTATGGAGGCAAAGCTGCACAAGTGAAGTTAGCCCTAGTTGCGACTGTCACCAAGTTGTCAAATTCAGCGATTACAATAGCTTATTAGCCGCAATGATAAGCCCTACTAACCCTACACCTTGAATCCAAAGAAAGCGAAACAGCTTTGCCGATAAGCTCTCATAACTGGCCAGCATCTCTGCTCTTAAACCATCGATATTGGTTTGCATCTCTGTTCTTAAGCCATCGATACTGGCTTGCAGTTCGGCCTTTGTACTATCAATCCGGTCATTTGTACCATCAATCCGATCATTTGTACCATCAATCCGGTCATTTGTACGATTGAATTCGGCCAGCATCTTTGCTCTTAAACCATCGATACTGGTTTGCAGTTCCGCCTTTGTACTATCAGTACGGTCATTTGTACGATTGATTTCAGATTGCAGTTCAGTCCACGACTGTCGCAAGTCCGACTTCGTAGCCACTGATTCATTAATGGCTTTGTAAAGAGTCTTGGCCAAGGCTTCTGCTTGCTGAGCATTGAAACCAACCTCCTGCAATGACTTAGATGCCGAAAGAGTGTCAAAAGAAGAATTCAAAATTCGAAGCCCCTCATTGTGCTAAGACTCTGGTTTCATTCTTGTTTTTTCGATACCTTTATCCAACAATCCAAAAATGGACAATGCCACAGAAACAACCAATAAACAATGGATTCTCAATTGTTTGAAAAATTATACTCTGATCTTACTGAAATTAAATAATTCCGAACAACTTCGCTTATCTTTTTTGGAAGTGTAGTTTTGATAATCCTAAAAGACAGTTAAGTAACCGATTTTGTTGAGAGACTAAATTGGATCATCATCGAAGCTTAGTAGCGCGTTAGCACCCCATTTTCGGTCGAAATAAAATTTAACGTAACAAAGCAGTATTAGTCTATTGAGTAGACGATAACCCACTTGAATTAAAGTAGTGATGCTTCCAGCATTGTGTCTGAAAAACATACTTGAACAATCAAGGCGAGGATTTGTCATTGCCTTAAGGATTATGTTGTTAATTCAATGATGCTTTTCTTGTCTCGAACACCTTAAAACAACATGGATAGTCGCAATTAATTTCACTGCCAACAAACAACTGTGATCAAGGGCTTTGCGCTGTTTTGTGGTTTCTTTTTCTACGACAATGTGTTATAAAACTGCGATTTATTACAACAAAATTATAGAAGGTCGGATCAAAGCAAGATTGGTATGATCACTGCTTGCACTAAGCCAGTAGTGGTTCGATCACAGGGTCCACTTAGTTGGAAGTGGACTATTCGAATGATTTGTAGAATACTAAAGGCGTAGGAGTGCCTGTGCCCCACTTAGATTCATTTTTCAAGTTTCCTAGATTTTGAATAATCGGCTTTATTGAGGGTAGCTCGTTTGTAATGGTTTAACTGCGCTCAGCATCCTGAGCATTGTTTACTTGCATATTCTCGAATTGAAATGATTTATGTTAACTTCAATGAAGGGAGAAGGGCTAGGAACTTAGAAAGCGTAGTCGGAGCTACATTCATGGACTACAAATTGTGGGAGATCGCTTACATCAATGCAGCTTGTGCGATATTGAAAAAAATCTATGTAGCGACAAATCATTCCTGACTGAGATGGCATCATCATTATTATCAAGAGAAGATAAACTGCAAGGCAAAGAATAAATTGACCAGACAAATGATATGGAGCTTACTAGTTAGCGCAGCATTTGATGCATAATAGTTTGGTCAATATCGGTTGAAGCTTGTAATAAGGGTTGAGTGAAATTTGAGATCATCTTTCAAAGATAACTATGGAGGAAAAGCTGCACAAGTGAAGTTAGCCCTTGTTACAACTGTCACCAAGTTGCCATATTCAGCGATTACAATAGCTTATTGGCCGCAATGATAAGCCCTACTAACCCCACGCCTTGAATCCAAAGAAAGCGAAACAGCTTTGCCGATAAGCCCTCATAACTGGCCAGCATCTCTGCTCTTAAGCCATCGATACTGGCTTGCAGTTCCGCCTTTGTACTATCAATCCGATCATTTGTACCATCAATCCGGTCATTTGTACGATTGAATTCGGCCAGCATCTTTGCTCTTAAACCATCGATACTGGTTTGCAGTTCCGCCTTTGTACTATCAGTACGGTCATTTGTACGATTGATTTCAGATTGCAGTTCAGTCCACGACTGTCGCAAGTCCGACTTCGTAGCCACTGATTCATTAATGGCTTTGTAAAGAGTCTTGGCCAAGGCTTCTGCTTGCTGAGCATTGAAACCAACCTCCTGCAATGACTTAGATGCCGAAAGAGTGTCAAAAGAAGAATTCAAAATTCGAAGCCCCTCATTGTGCTAAGACTCTGGTTTCATTCTTGTTTTTTCGATACCTTTATCCAACAATCCAAAAATGGACAATGCCACAGAAACAACCAATAAACAATGGATTCTCAATTGTTTGAAAAATTATACTCTGATCTTACTGAAATTAAATAATTCCGAACAACTTCGCTTATCTTTTTTGGAAGTGTAGTTTTGATAATCCTAAAAGACAGTTAAGTAACCGATTTTGTTGAGAGACTAAATTGGATCATCATCGAAGCTTAGTAGCGCGTTAGCACCCCATTTTCGGTCGAAATAAAATTTAACGCAACAAAGCAGTATTAGTCTATTGAGTAGACGATAACCCACTTGAATTAAAGTAGTGATGCTTCCAGCATTGTGTCTGAAAAACATACTTGAACAATCAAGGCGAGGATTTGTCATTGCCTTAAGGATTATGTTGTCAATTCAATGATGTTTTTCTTGTCTCGAACACCTTAAAACAACATGGATAGTCGCAATTAATTTCACTGCCAACAAACAACTGTGATCAAGGGCTTTGCGCTGTTTTGTGGTTTCTTTTTCTACGTTTCAGGGTCTAAATTTACTCTCCAAGAATACAGATTTTCAAAGGGTGATTTTCCTATGACGATTAGAGTTATAAAAATGCCATCGCTTTCCATTCAAATTCCCCTTAACTATCTTACTGGTAGTGAACTTAGTGCCGGCGACAAGCCGAAACGTCAATAGATAGTACATTTTTGACAGAAACGTTCTAAGAATTGCTGTTTTAGGGATAAGTGACGATGTGTTATAAAACTGCGATTTATTACAACAAAATTATAGAGTCGATTTAATTCATGCAGATTCAGGGAAAAGCTGCCATTGTCACGGGAGCAGCGTCAGGAATGGGAGAAGCGACTGCGCGTTACTTAGCATCTCGTGGCGCGAACGTCTGTTTGTTAGACGTTAAGCTAGATAGAATTCGAGAGATTGCAAATGACGTTAGTGCGATGGCGCAGTACTGTGACGTCACTAGCGGAGAAAGTATGGAAGAAGCAGTGGCAATAGCAACGCGTCAATATGGTGTATGTCGTATTTTGGTTAATTGTGCAGGAATCGCTCCTGCACAAAGAATCGTCGGGCGAGAAGGACCACCACCTTTGGATCATTTCAAACGTGTGATTGACGTCAATCTAGTCGGCACCTTCAACGCTATGCGTGTCATGGCGACCGCGGTGAGAAATGAAGAACCATTGAATGAGATTGGTGAGCGAGGTGTCATAATTAATGTGGCTTCGGTTTCAGCATTTGAAGGTCAAATCGGACAGGCCGCTTACAGCTCGTCTAAGGGTGCAATTGTCGCACTTACCATCCAAGCGGCAAGAGAGCTGGCAAGTGCTGGAATTCGAGTGATGACAATTGCTCCAGGTTTAATTGCAACGCCTTTACTTTTCGGAATGCCAGAAAAAGTACAGCAGAGTCTTGCTAGTCAAGTACCATTTCCAAAACGTTTGGGGAAACCTGAGGAATTCGCTCAATTGGTCGGGCACATCTTGGAAAACCAAATGCTGAATGGAGAAGTAATTCGACTCGATGGTGCGATTCGAATGCAGGCTCGTTAGCGTCTAGGTGGAACACCGTATCGAATGGATTCTAGGCGATCCATACTTTCAGTTTGAAATAGATTTGAATCCTCTATGTAATGCAAGAGCATATCAAGAGAATCTAGCCCCCAAAACAGTTGATTTTCAACGATCATAGTCGGAACACCGAATACGCCGCTGGAAGTTGCTTCACGTGTATTTGCAAATAAAGCTGATTTAAGGGATCTATCAGAGATTATCCTATCTGCATCGGGAATGCCAATTTCATTCCAAACTGTTTGTCTACCTTCGTCTGTTGCAGGGTCGATTTCTTTTGTCCAAATCGCTCGAAAGATATCGGAAATTAGTTTCTCGTCATCGTTCATCGCAATCGTCAATCGAAGGTACGGAAGTGGATTGAATGGATGAGAATCTGGAATTCGAAATTTGATATTTAGTTTCGAGGCAACCCAAGTGGAAAAGCGGTAAGTAAAGAGCTTTTTCCGTTCGATTTCGACTGGACCGAGAGTGCCCCAATGTTTCAGCAATCCAGCAAACAGTACAGGCACATGTTGCACGGTCACATTGGACGGCAATCGATGTAGTTGCTCATGCAACAAGTAGGAGTAGGGTGATATGTAATCAAAGTAAGTCGTAACTGTTTTCATAATCGAATCTTCACTTGCCTATTTTGTCTTGGTTCGTTCGTTCCCGTAATAAAAATTTCTGAATTTTCCCTGTTGAAGTTTTCGGCAAATCACCAAATATGATGTATTTGGGAGCTTTATAGCGGGCCATCTTCGATTTACAGTGCTCGATTAATTCATCGGCAGAGGGTCGCGGAGTGTATTCAGGCTTTAGATTTACAAATGCACAAGGTGTTTCTCCCCAAATCTCGTCTGATTTTGCAACTACCGCGGCTTCCATAACAGCCGGATGGCGATACAACACGTCTTCAATTTCGATTGAAGAAATATTTTCACCTCCGGAAATGATGACGTCCTTTGAGCGATCCTTAAGTTGTATGTATTGGTCTTCATGCACTACTCCCAAATCTCCCGAATGAAACCAACCACCCGCAAAGGCTTCATCTGTTGCTTGGGCATTCTTCAAGTATCCTTTCATCACATTGTTCCCGCGGAACATTACTTCGCCCATAGTACTGCCATCTGCGCTAACGATAGACATCGAGTCGGGATTCATCACTTCTAATCCTGCTAATGCCGTATAGGGCACTCCTTGTCGGGACTTGAGCTCAGCCTGTTTGGAGCTGTCTAATTTATTCCACTCTTCATGCCATTCGCAAATAACTGATGGTCCGTAAGTTTCCGTCAACCCATAAACATGGGTCATACGAAATCCCTGGCTTTCCATTGCTTCTAGCACAGTAGCTGGGGGTGGGGCTGCTGCAGTCATGACATCGACCGGATGATCAAGCTTCTTGCGTTCTGCTTCCTTGGCGTTGACGATCATTCCCAGTACTATTGGTGCGCCGCAAAAATGAGTAACTTTGTGTCGATTAATCGCTTTATAGATCTCGGCAGCGTTCACTTTACGCAAACAAACGCTAGTTCCACTCATCATCGCAATCGTCCATGGAAAACACCATCCATTACAGTGAAACATCGGTAATGTCCAAAGATAGGTAGGATGCACCCGTAATTTCCAATTTAGAGCATTGCTCAGAGCATTCAAATAGGCTCCACGATAATGGTATACCACTCCTTTTGGATTGCCAGTTGTGCCAGAGGTATAGTTTAGTGAGATTGCATCCCACTCATCAGCCGGGTCAACAGAGGTAAAATCGGAACTACCCTGCTCTATGAATGTTTCATAGTCTATGCTCCCTAAAAGCTTACCATGTTGCACCGCGTCATCTAAAATATCGATTACAGTGATGTCTCGATTTACTTTGCTAAGGGCCTGATCGATAGTCTCAGAAAATTCGCGATCAGTGATTAATAGTTTGGATTCGGCATGGTTCAATATGAAGGCAATTGTGTCGGCATCTAATCTCACGTTTAATGCATTCAGTACCGCACCAGCCATAGGGACACCAAAGTGAGCTTCATACATGGCTGGAATATTGGATGCCATTACGGAAACAGTATCGCCTTTTTTAATTCCAAGTTTTTGAATAGCACTACCTAGTTTTTTGCAGCGCTTATGTGTTTGAGACCAGTTGTATCGTACATCTCCATGAATGAGAGATATTTGATTTGGGAAGATTCGAGCACTTCGTTCCAAGAACCCGATTGGAGACAATGGTATATAGTTCGCTCGATTCTTAGCGAGATTTGATTCGTAAGGTTTTTTTGAGGTATTCACTTTTATTCGATGCGAAATTTAGATAAATTTCATTTAATAAATTTGCAGAGAATTATATTGATAACACAATTGATTCAATTGAATCTGTACGGTTCATATAGTTCTCAATAAACAGGAGAGATAAGCGAATGATAGAAATGGGCGATCATGAAGATTTGCATGGATATTACTTTGAGGAGCTAGAAGTAGGAATGACAGCAATTCAAGGGAAAACCTTGACTGATGCTGATGTATTAATGTTTACTGGTGTGTCAGGTGATACAAACCCTTTGCATCAAAATGAAGAGTTTGCAAGTGAAACCCAGTTTGGCGGGCCAATTGTTCACGGTATGCTTACTGCGAGTTTACTGTCTGCCTTGATAGGCACACGCTTACCTGGACCTGGTTGCATTTATATGGATCAAAGCTTGAAATTTACAGTTCCCGTTCGAGTGGGGGACACAGTAACAGCTAAGGTCGAAATTGTGAAAATTGACAGCGTACGCCCATATGTGATTCTAAAAACCACTTGTTCAGTTCGAGGTAAAAACGTTTTGGTGGGAGAAGCTCGAATTAAAGTACCGCGTAAACCTAGTCCTTAGTTCGACAGTTCGTGATTCGAAATCAATTTATAGCCTAAATTTCATTGATCCATTCTTTTTCCATTTTTGTACTGAATCGAAGTGATTGAACAGCATCTCACGAATGACGTCGCAGAACGCGAAGAAAATTTTATTTCTGAATTTTCTACAAATTATGCCCGCATCATGCAGCACTTGATGAATTTTGCCACTGATACTGACATTTCAAGCTTCGGAATGAGCATCGGTACCTTGTTTGCAAAAGCGGCCCTTTCTGGTTCTACTAATTTTGAAAAGCTGACGGAAACGTATTCCACTTTATTCCGGAAACAGTTGGCACTTTCGCAGTACATTGTCCAAAAAGCACGAGGAAAAAACGATGTCACCGCTGTGATCGAACCAAACTCAGGTGATGCAAGATTTCGTTCCGAACCTTGGCGAGAAAACCTATGGTTTGATGCGATGAAGCAGTCTTATCTCATCGGCGCGGAATTCTTGGATGAAGCATTCGCTGATACTTCAGGTTTGAACGAGCAAGAAGAGCGAAAACTAAACTTCTACAAAAAACAGTGGATTGATTCACTGGCACCCAATAACTTCTTGTGGACGAATCCCGATGTGTTGGAAATGGTACAGAGAACTGGCGGAAAAAGCCTTCTTGACGGGATGAAAAATTTTTCGAATGACCTTGAGCTTGGTGCTGGTGTACAAATGGTGGACCGACAAGCTTTTGAGCTCGGGCACAACATCGCCACGAGTCGGGGTAATGTGGTCGCCCGCAATCGCCTTTGTGAATTGATTCAATACAAAGCCACTACGAAGTGCGTTCGAGAGAACCCAATTTTGATTATTCCACCCTGGATCAACAAATACTATATCTTGGATTTGTCCCCCAAGAATTCATTTATTCGTTGGTTGGTTGGGCAAGGGTATTCAGTCTTCGTAATTTCTTGGGTGAATCCAGATGAATCGTTTCGAGATACGACGTACGACGACTATATGGAACTCGGTCCACTGTTTGCTGCAGATGCCATTCAGGAAATCACACAAATTAGCAAAATGAATGTGATTGGATATTGTCTAGGAGGAACTTTGCTTGCGTCGCTATTGGGTTACCTCGAAAATTCAGATGAAGAGGCGAATTTCGTTAACTCTGCGACGTTTTTCACGACGATGATCGACTTTTCCGAGCCAGGCGATTTGGGTGTATTCGTTGACGAAGCAAGTGTTTCGAATCTTGAAAAAAAGATGAATGAAATAGGCTATTTAGATGGCAAATCAATGGCTTCGACATTTAGTATGATGCGCGCGAACGACCTGATTTGGTATTTTGTGATCAACAATTATTTGCTTGGCAAAAAACCTGGAAATTTCGATCTGCTTTATTGGAATTCTGATTCGACTCGGATGCCGGCGAAGATGCACAGCTACTATTTGAGAAAGATGTACATCGAGAATTTGCTTAGTCAACCGAACGGATTAACGATTTTGGGGCGTCCGATAGATTTAAGAAAAGTCAAAATACCTGCTTTCTTCGTATCTACTCAATTGGATCATATTGCACCCTGGCAGGCGACCTATCGGGGCGCGAAGATTTTTAATAGCAATGTTCGATTTCTACTCGGAGAATCCGGCCACATCGCTGGTGTGATCAATCCTCCCCAAAAGAACAAGTACGGATATTGGACGGATGACAAACCGCTACCGAATACATCTAAGGAGTGGTTTGAAAACACCACTCGCCAGGAAGGATCCTGGTGGCTAGAATGGGAAAATTGGATTCGAAGCAAGAGCGGCGGACTAATTGACTATCGGGAAATCGGTAGTCAGAAACACCCGCCACTTGCGCAAGCGCCCGGCGAGTACGTCAAGCTGTAGTTACATTAGAATCGAGCAGTTGAATTAATTCCAATTCGGTGTTCTCTTTTCGATAAACGCATCGATTCCTTCGACAGCTGAGGCAAAACTGAGATTACAGGCCATGCGTTCACTAGCGATCGCATAAGCGCTTTCTAGTCCATTGTCAATTTGCTCATAGAATAGCTTTTTCCCCAACTCCAGTACATCTCTAGGCTTTTGCGCGATAGTCTGAGCGAGTTCTAGAGTAGCTGATTCTAGTTCTTGTGGCGAAGCGATACGGTTCACCAATCCCTTTTGCAGAGCAGTTTGTGCATCGATAAACTCGCCAGTAAGTAGCATTTCCAAAGCCTGTTTACGTGGTACATTACGGCTCAATGCAACGCCGGGTGTAGAACAAAATAATCCGAGATTGATGCCAGATACTGCAAATCGAGCTGCAGTCGACGCGACAGCCAAATCACTATTCGCAACAAGTTGACAGCCTGCGGCAGTTGCAATACCTTGTACTCTCGCAATGACTGGTTGTGGAATCTTTGTCATCGTCATCATCATGCGGCTACACTGCGCAAAAAGATCTATAGAAAATTGATGACTATCATGGGAACGAATTTCCTTTAGGTCATGTCCTGCACTAAAAGCCTTTCCTTTGGCTGCAAGTATGACGACTTTAATGCTTCTATCTTCAGAAATCTCTTCAAGAGTCTGCTGCAGTGCACTTAGCATATCGCTAGAAAGCGGGTTGTACTGTTTAGGACGATTAAGCGTCAATGTGGTGATCGTGCCTGAATCATGCCGGTCTAGCAAGGGTTCAATCGTTTCTAAGTGATTCAAATTGTTCATAAATTCCGCAAACGTAGTGATTAAAAGTAAGTCAATTTTAGCGTTTCTTGTTGAAAGAAGAAATCGATGGTTGAGCAGCTACTATTAAACTCAAATGAGTATTCTAAACTAAATCTCGATTCTTCTTTTGACGAAAATACAGGTCCAATACAAGAGCGATACTGATACAAGTTATTTCAATAAGCCAAGCTGGCTTTGCAACTTCGTACGCTCGCAAGTCAAAGTCCGGAAGATGAAGACCAACCATATAGGATAAAGACAACACGGCTGCTGCTGTCCACACAGAAAAACTAGGTCGTATTGCTGCAAAGGGCAACAACCAAATTAAGTACCAGGCATTGATCACGGGAGAGAGTATTAGCAACATTCCAAAAATCAAATCCATTCTCGGTAATTCCGAGTTTCGGGGATTCCGAAAATATTTCGTGTAGTAGTAAGATAACCATGTAAGTAGCAATATTCCACAAATGACTCGAGACGGAAAATCACCAAATTGGTACCTAAAGAATTCAAAAATGAAAGCATTGAAATCCCAATTCACCGCAAAAAATCCTAGTGTCCACAGATCAGTCTGCCCTTGAACGAGAAATGGCAAATATATGACTAAGGTGGTCGCTGCTGCAATTCCCCAAATTCGAACGGGTTGTCGAAAAAGAAAGAAAGGTAGTGCGAATACAGCGAATATTTTGGTGCAAATCGCAATAGCAACAAAGACACTAGCAAGTGCCGGTCGACTCTGATGTTTCAGTATGAAAGCTGTGAACAGAAAGAAGACTCCAATTATGTCCGGATGCGCCGTGAATGCGAATTCCTTGACTACCAAAGGAAACCAAGCGTAAAGCATTAGGTTGCGCGCGGGCGCTAGCTTTCTCAGCAATAATATGACGGCAAGATCAAACATCACACACACCGCCTGAAGAATGTCGATATTGGCTGGAGATACCCAGTATGACGAGACAAATATGTACTGAAGTACCGGTGCGTAGATTGTTGGCAGGTCTGGATTATTGACCCAGTTTAAGGCATAGGCACATTCAGGTGAAAGCGAGTTTTCTGTAAAAAGACTGGAAGGTGCCAGTCCGTAGGGGGTGCCTTGCTGTGCGAAGATACAGCCGTCCAATAAGAATCTGTAAAAATCATCCTCAAGTACGGGGGAACCCCAAATTCCAATCACTCGAAAAACAGCAGCCCAAATGATAATTGACCAAACATTCAGTTCAACTTTATGTCTAAATGACCAATACCAATAGCTTATTACGATGGCCGCAATGATCCAGTATGGAACAAGAAATTCAAAAAGGTCCATACCACTCGAAGATCTGGACTTTTGTGCCATATAGGCATAAAGAATTGCGCACAAAGCACCAGCGAGTAGGTTCAGCAGCTGCGGAAGAGGTGCGAAAAGAGTGATAAAATTGTTAGCGGTAATATTCTTATACTTCACACTATCTTCAGTTCCAACAGCTGCTCTCGGAAATACAAATCAAAATCAATAGGTAAAAGTTATGTTCGATGGAAAAGTCCGAAGACAACCAAGCAAATTAGCGCGCAATGTCATTCTCCCAGCTTTATTCGCATCATCTTTAGTTTTCGCTTCCGGCGATGGAGGTGGAGGCGGCGGTGCTGGTGGCTCTGGAGGCGGAAGTGGTGGCTCTGGAGGCGGTGCAGGGGAGTCAAGTTTTCTCCACTCGCAGATGAGCTATGAAAAAGGCAAGAAGATTTTTCTAGAAAAAGTTGTGTGTGAGGTCTGTCCATACGCGGATTTGGAGTTAGAGAAAGAATCTATAAAAAAGGTTTGGCCGGACTTAAAAAAGGACATCAAACGCTCGGGCCGAATTGGAAAAGACCTTCGATTTTCCGAACGGTCATCACTTCGAAGATATATTTTGAAGCGATTTAGAATCTAAGCTCGGCAGCAAGCAGAGAACCAAAATTTTAATTTGAGATTTCCGAGACTCCCTCTGCTATTTCGAAACGCTGTTTTGTTCGACGCGATGTCAAAATCTTTGACAAAAACAGGTTGTTTTGGTAAGCGAAGATTAGATCATGCAAACATCCTAGTAACTGGTATTTTATCTGTTTTCGTTAGCCTTGCCACTACCATGTGCGAGGCATCAGGAAGATCAAGTGATTGGGAAGCTCGGGCACACATGAATTACGAATTGGGGAAAGAACTGTTTTGTGAAGTTATTGTGTGCGAAACTTGTCCGTACTCTAATTTAAATCTTGACAATGAATCTGTACAAGCCGTTTGGTCGGATTTAAAGCGAAATTTGAATAGTGATGGTGCTATCGGCAAGAATCTGAGAATTGGGCAGCGTCATGCAATTCGGTATTTTGTTCAAATTCGTTTTGAGATCCCAAGTAATTGAGGAAAGGAGTACTGATCATATCTACACTGATACTCTAGCAGGGCTAGTGGCAAATACAGACTAGCCTAAAAATCTCGTTTCTTAGCTTGGAGACGAAGTCGCACTTGCCAAACACGGACTATTTTTCATAGTTCCACTCTCATTATCGTCGTTCATGATTGAAGCATTTTCTTTATCGGATTGGACGATTTACGCGCTCGTCGCGCTTTTAGCCGGATTCGTACACGGTTCAATTGGTTTAGGCTTCCCTATGCTGTCGACAGCGATTCTTTCAACCATCATTGATCTGCGGCTAGCCATACTGATCACACTGTTACCAACGATAACGGTAAACGTGATGAGCATGTCGAAGGGAGGAAACTGGAGATTTAGCATCGGTAAATACTGGCCGCTTGCACTTTGGTGTTTGCTTGGCTCTATTATCGGAGCAAATGTCATCGTATTTCACAATCCAACGCCGTATAAACTACTTCTCGCCTTTCTGATATTTCTGTATTTGTTTCTGGAGCGAGCCAAGGGCAGTATGCTTAAGCTTGTTACCAAACACCCTCGATCAGCCAATGTAGGTTTTGGGTTGACTGCTGGTTTTTTAGCTGGTTCGACAAATACGATGGTTCCTCTTCTCGTCATTTATTCATTGGAAGCAGGTTGGACCAAAACGGTTATGGTTCAGGTATTCAATATGTGCTTTTTTTCGGGAAAAGCTGCTCAACTCGCAGTTTTCTCGACAGCAGGCTTGTTCAATTGGCAAGTGGCCCTATTCACGCTAGCGCTAGCATTGGTTGCCGCTCTTTCTTTGGTTGCTGGGCATCGATTACACGACAAAATAAACATTGACTTATTTCGACAAATCATAAAGGCTGTGTTGCTCATTCTAGGCATAATCCTTGTTGCTCAAGTATTCTTCAGTGTAGACGGGTTAAACTTTTCAAAATATCTAACGTAGAAATGGCTCTAAAATATATGAGAAGGCCTTCGTAGTACAAAATCCATTTCCAAATCAGCTCTTATGCTATGGGTTTCAATTTAAATGAGTTTCGGATAAATCGCCGCACTTTTTTGTTAACGAGCTTAATGTCGTCTCTTCCATTTCGACTAAATGCAAATTATGATTCAAACCCTGATGTTGTAATTGTCGGTGCCGGTGCTGCAGGTATTGCGGCCGCGCAATCGCTACACAACAAAGGTCTATCGACAATTATTCTAGAAGCATCCGATCATGTAGGCGGCCGTGTTTACACCGATCGAACTACATTTGGTTTCCCGTATGATGTCGGTGCACACTGGCTACACAATGGAAAACTGAACCCGTACCAAGCTATTCCCAAAAAGTTGGGATTTGAACTATACCCAGCGCGGTCGGAGTTTTTGATTTTCAAAGAAGGAAGAGCAGCGACTGATTCCGAAACGATAGAGTTCTGGAGTACTTACGAGAAAGTCTACGACGCGATTGATGAAGCAGGAGAACAAGGCAGGGATCTCGCAGCGGCCGAAGTCGTGAAGAACATAAAGGGTGAGTGGAGTGCAACGGCGAAGTTTGTTGTCGGGCCTTGGAGTATGGCAAAGAATATGGAAGATTTTTCTACCTTAGATTGGTGGCATCTTTCTGATGGCAATGACTATTTTTGTGTCGACGGTTTCGGCTCGATTGTAGCTGAATATGCCAAGGGACTGAATGTTTCACTCAACACCAAGGTAGAATGCATTGACTGGAGCGATTCAAAGGTCACAGTGATATCACAGAATGGCTCTCTTTCTTGTAGTGCGGTAATCGTCACTGTCTCAACTGGAGTATTGGCTAGCGAACTCATCAAATTTGTGCCATCGTTGCCACTATCAAAGCGAGAATCGTTTGATGCGATTTCGATGGGAGTCTATAACCACATCGCCTTGCAATTTTCGGAAGATGTATTTGGTATGGGGAATGATGGGTATGTACTGTTTCAGCTCAGTGAAGATGGGAACGGATTCGGAACTTTGACGAATGCCTCGGGTAGTGGGCTTGCTTACTGCGACCTTGGTGGGAATTGGGCCAAGGAACTAGAGCAAGAATCTATCCAATTTCGAGTCGACTATGCTCTTACCGAGTTAAAAAAGCTTTTCGGTAACAAAATTTCTAGACATTTTATAAAGGGTACAGCAACGTCTTGGGGAACTGATCCATTGACATTGGGATCTTACGCATCTGCAAGACCAGGTGCATATAACATGCGAAGTGTTCTACGTGAACCTGTGGGCGATCGTATTTTTTTCGCAGGAGAGGCTTGTCATCGATCCCTTTGGGCTAGCGTTGGTGGCGCACATGAATCGGGAGTCGAAGTCGCTAAAATCGTAGCGCGTAAGCTGACTCTATCAAAGTAGATTTTTGAATTGATTCCCCTTTTTGACAAAAAATGTCCTTACAGAGGACAAACAATCTCTCCAAGTCTTTTTGTCAATTTGGTATTTTCGGAGTAATCGATCGGGACTACGACTAAACTTGGTCCATCTTCTTGAAACGCAGTTTCGAGCACTGAAGCTAGATCTCGAGAATTTTCTACACGGTGCCCGTTCCAGCCAAACGATTCAGCAAGCAAAATCCAATCCGGATTACCAAAAGACAAATCTGTGTGTCGTCCGAACTGGTTGGACTGCTTCCAAGCAATAAGTCCATAAGCATGGTCTTCCCAAACCATCACAACGCAATTTACACCGAGGCGATGGGCAGTTTCCATTTCCTGGACATTCATCATAAATCCTGCATCACCACAAATTGCTAATACTCTACGGTCTGGATAAACTAGACTCGTGGCGATCGCGCCAGGTAGAGCAAAGCCCATTGAACAAAATCCGTTGGGTATTAGGCAGGTGTTCGGTTCGTGGCAATGATAGTGCCGAGCGATCCACATTTTGTGAGCCCCGACATCAGAAAGCAAAATGTCATGAGAACCTAGCACTTGGCGGGCATCCCATAGAATTTTTTGAGGTTTTATTGTTCCTTCGGTGTCGTCATCTTTGTGTTCTTCGAAATCTGACTTCATGTCTCTTCGAGTACTTGCTTGCTGTGATAGATCAAATTCCAAGCCACCAGAATCTTCCACTCGAGAATTGAGCATCCAAAGAGTATGTGCCAAGTCACCAACAACTTCGAGTTTCGGGTGATAATGAGAGTCGATCTCAGCGGGCAAAAAGTCGATATGTAGTATGTTTTTGTCTTGATCAGGATTCCACAAATGGGGATGATATTCGACCATGTCGTATCCCAACGTGATGATCAAGTCAGAGGCGTCTAAAGCACAAGCGACTAAATCCTTTGCGCCTAAACCAATCGTGTAAAGACAGTAGTCTGAATCCATGTCCACACAGCCTTTTGCCATAAATGTGCTGACGACTCCGATACCAGTTTTTTCACAAAGAATTCGTAGTTGCTTGGATGCTCGACGTCGAATGCATCCATTGCCAGCGAGAATGATCGGTCTCGATGCGTTCTTGATTAACTCGAAAGCTTGATTAAGGATTTTGTCATCCGGTACTGCACGTCTAAGCCGTTTTGGAGCGAGTGGTTTCGAGCTTGCGTCCATGTGAGCAAGATCTTCTGGCAGTTCGATAAGAGTAGCACCGGGTTTTTCAACGAGTGCGGTTCTCACTGCTTTGCGTACAACCTCTGGAATGTTGTTTGGGTGATGAATTTGTTGAGCCCATTTCGTGACTGGACGGTACATTGCAATGACGTCCATTACTTGGTGAGATTCCTTGTGTAGCCGAGTCGAAGCTGCCTGACCTGTTAATACAAGCATTGGCGCTCGGTCCATATTACCGTCCGCTACGCCTGTGATCAAGTTGGTTGCTCCGGGCCCCAAAGTTCCTAAGCACCCTGCAACACGCCCGGTTAGACGCCCATAAGCTTCTGCCATAAATGCAGCACCTTGTTCATGCCGACACAAAATAAACTGAATTTGATTCGATTCTTCGAGTGAGATCATGAAATGAGCATTTTCTTCTCCTGGGACTCCAAAAATGTACTCGATGTTCTCTTGCTCCAGGCATTTCACAAATAGATCAGATGCTTTCATGGCGGCGCTCCTTCAATAGCGGAATTCAACTAATTTGATTTTAATAGAAACTTCAAATTTGACATGCTTCGATTTTGCTCAATTCGATATACGAATCTGTCAATATTTACTGAATCGATAGTGGGAGGCACCAACAGCCTACGATCGTATTGGACACATGTAACCATCGTAGCTTCGACCATGGCCGGAAAGAATCTCGGATACGCGTCATCAGCAACTATTGTCCGTAAAGCACAGAATTTTTCCGATGATCAAAGGGCCCACTGGTGTGGCATCCGCTAGAACAAGAATCGTAATTGAACCGCTACCCACAGAGGAACTAGGGCTCTTGACGACCAGTCGGCAAGAGAACAGGTGGAAAGCGGATGAGTCTGGTACATTGGCAATTTACATTCCACACGATGCAACAGATGCGCTTTTCGAAGCGTCGCCATCAGTAATGTCGGCGGTGTTGATGGGAATAGCTGACGAATACACGATGTTTTCAGTTGAGCAACCCTTAAGAGCTGAGACTCGTACGGTAAAATTTCGACTAGAGAACGGTCGAAGAGAAAACGGTGAAAGGCAAGTTGATGAGCATCGAATTTTGTTGAATCCTGGCTTTCTCGAGGCACGCTTGTCGGTTCAAGACCGAGGTGAGGCATTGGGGCGAAGTGATCGTCGAGGAGGAGCCATTCGCAAAAGGCTGGACATGGCTCAGGCGAGCGCGATACGAGAATCGACTAACCTATAGATTCAGGCGGTGAACACGTGAATCGTTTTAAATTCATGATACCAATCTCTATGTCTGTTCTGTCTGTAGCCTGCACCAAAATTAACGAATCCGATCACGGGGCTAGTTCAATGTTATCCGACGATTCGATAAAGAAAGATGGCTTCATCTACACCCCTGTGGGCCGAAGTTCACAGGGGTGTGTAATTTACAGCATTGCAGTAGGTGGTGGACTTGCTCCCGATGTTTTGGTGCACCAAAGTGTAGATGGAGAATTTAGTTATGACACGCCGGATGAATGTGTCAAGTGATCGAGTCGGGTGTGTTTCAACGATACCTCAACACGACTAGAAGAGCATATCGTTTACGATTATCGAAAGTTTCAACTTCTAAACTTTCTATGCCTATCAGAAGAATTGGTATTTTCAAGTAAAGTGCCGGTGGTAACCGAAGCTTTGTGGTGACACTCTGCGCACTGACACAGCTGGGCGAGAAAGAATGTGAGGCCTGTCATGTCTGCATTGTGTATGAACTAAGCCATGTTACCAAAGATGCTACATGATTGTTGTTGAATCAAACTTTAGTTTACCAATCAACAAGAATCTCTCCCTCTGATTCTCTGTTTTCAGGCTAATTTGGAAAAATTAGACACTTTGGAATAATCGCCTTGAGCATTAATTCTATTGCAAGAATCATATAAGAAGAATGCACTGGATTGATAGCAAGTCATCCACTATTTCAAGTCACTAAACTGACTAGTTTTAATAAGTCAATGACTTGGCCACGTTAATGTATGACATATATTGTCGTTTAATGCTTGAATTCATACCAAAATTTTGACTTTGAATTCTATAATTGCCATGTAATTATTTATTGTTCAATGTTGAGAATTACCAAATTAGGTAGCTAAATTATCGATGACATTTCGATTTCTCCATACTTCGGACTGGCAAATTGGCAAAGTCTTTCGTTTCGTCGATACTGAAACGATGGGACTATTACAAACTGCTCGCATCAACGTGATTACCAAATTGGGCGAAATCGCAAACAAGCTCGAATTAACCCACGTATTGGTTGCTGGTGATGTCTATGACATGGAAAATTTATCAACAAAGACTTTGAACCAACCAATGGAAAGAATGCGAGTTTTTGAAAACATTCAATGGCATTTGCTTCCTGGCAATCACGATCCTCAACGTCCAAACGGAATGTGGGATCGACTCGTCAGCTCAGGTTTGCCCTCAAATGTCGTAGTCCATCAAGATAAAACACCGTTTTTGATTGAAAATTACTCTGCAGCGATCTTGCCAGCCCCATTGTTTCACAAGCAATCGCTCGATGACCCGACAATGCATATGGGAACGGACGATTTGCCGTCCGGATATGTGCGAATTGGATTGGCACACGGTTCTACGAGAGAGTTTGGGTCTGCAAAAGGAATGACTGCGAACTACATTAATGTGGAAAGTCGTGAGTCGTATCTTTCTTACTTAGCTTTGGGTGACTGGCATGGTCAGCAACAGATCAGTTCCAAATGTTGGTACAGCGGTACTCCCGAAATTGATGCTTTCACCACGAACAACGGTGGTAAAGCTTTGGTTGTAGAAGTTAATTCTCGAGATGCTCTGCCGGTTGTCGAAAGTGTAGTTTGTGGGCAATATACGTGGTTGAATTTGAACAAGGAAATCAACAGTAAAAATGATATTGATCTTCTAGTAAATGAACTACGGGGGCTGCACAATCGTTTGGATCTGTTTCTAATCAAATTAGCAGTCCGAGGAATGCTATCTTTGGAAGAGTCGAATTACTTCGATCAACAAGTCGGTGACAAGCTTCGAGCTGCACTTTGTGTTCTTCAATTGAAAACCGATGAATTACACGCAAAACCGACAAAAGAAGATTTAAACCGAATCGACGTTGGAGGCTTTGTTAGGAATGCGGCAGAAACATTGAGACGAATGTTGGAAACTGGTAACGAGTCAGAAAAAGAAATTGCAACTCGTGCTCTACTAAGACTGTACAGCGAATTGGATAAGTAAGGACTGACATCGTGAAAATTCGTTCCATTGAAATCAACCAGTTCATGAAGTTTGACACACATCAAGTGTTGAGAGGATTAGATGATGGTTTGAATTTGGTGGTAGGCCCGAATGAAATGGGAAAATCGACATTATTGACAGCTTTGAGAGCTGCTTTTTTTGATCGATATAGATCTCAAGCGCAAAAAATCAAAGGATTTCAAAATTCTAGAAATCAAGCCGCTCCGGTTGTACATGTTCGATTCGAGTTGGATGATGGCATGTATACGATCAAAAAGCGATTCATTAAACGCCCTTACGCGGAGTTGGTTTGCCCGGACGGGCGAATTTTACAAAGCGATGTAGTCGAAACTGAATTGAATAGATTGTTGCGTGCCGAGGGCGGAAAATTGTCTCCTGATGCACCAGGGATGTGGGGTGTACTTTGGGTCGAGCAAGGTCAGTCATTTATAGCTCCTAAACTTTCAGAAAGTGCTATTTCAAATCTTCACAGTGCCTTAGAGGCCGAAGTTGGTACCGTTTTGGGGGGAAGACGCGGGCAGGAACTCCCTAGTCTATTTGAGAGCGAACTTAATGAGTTGGTAACCCCCAAACTGAAATCACCAAAAGGGGAATATGCTCGCACAATTAAAGTTGCAGAAAATTTAGAAGCCGAAATATCAAGTTTAAAAAATCGTAGCAATGAGCTCTCCCAAGATTTAGCTGAGTTGGAACAGAAGGAGAAGAAACTGCAAGATCTCAAAAGAGAGGATGTAGAGAAGCGGGATGAGAAAAAATTAACGGAAGCGAGGCAGCGTAAAGTTGAACTAGAGAAACATGCCGAAAGGAGAAAGGCCGCTGTTTCCGAGGGTAGTCGATTAAAGAGCGAATTGAAACTTTTGGAAAACAGTAAAGAAGAGCATCGACGGCTTACAAACTCGATAAGTGAGAAAACTGAAAGAATCGATGCATCAGAAAAGAGTCTCTTTGTTCTGAAGGAAAAACTTTCCGTTCTTGAAAATCAACGACAAACGCTAAACGCTGATGTGGAGACCAGTCAGAATGCAATTGACGAGTTGAATGAAAAACGGCGGCAAGCCAATCTTTCTTTAGAAATCGTTCGAAAAGAGCAAGAAATTTTAAAATTGAAGACAACATTCGAAGCGGTGAAAAGCTTCGAAGATCGGTATCAAAATGACCGTAAAGCTGCTTCGGAAATTTTGGTGACAGAAGATGCTATCAAGACAATACGCAAGGCCAATCAACGTTATGAAACTGCCAAATCAGTTCTAGGAGCAAGCGCGACGACAATTTCCTTTTTACTTCGAGAAGGTGGTGCAGATGGCGTGAAAGTGAACAGCAAACTTCTTCAAGATTCTCTTGCTAAGATCCAAGCAGTCAAGCGAACCGTCATTACAATTCCAAATCGAGGAGAAATTGAAATTGAGCCTGGAATTCAGGACTCTGATGCTTTGGTAAAGAATGAGAAGATTGCACGAAAATTTTTAAGTCGGCAGTTGGAGCAGGTTCAAGCTGATTCACTGGATCACGCAGAAACCTTATTCGCAAAAAGAAGGCTTCTATTGGATTGGGCGGCTTTGGCGAAAGCTGAGTCTAAAGGAATATTGACAGAATTTGAAGGTCAGTTCAACAATTTTCACGAGTTGGCAGATCATATTGCTAAGTTAGAAAATGACTTGATTGCCAAAATTAGACAGTTGAACATGGAATCGCATCTCACGTTACTAGACGCAACCACTGTAATAGAACAAGTTGAAAGGATGCTAGATCGATCTATACAAAAGCGCGACGAGTCCTATAGAAAGTTGAATCGTTGTCGAGATCAAATTACTGAAATAAAAACCGACATTGCTCGAGATGAAACAATGTTGAACGAATACGGAGCTCAAAGCAAACGCGACACTGACTTACTAGAACAACTTCAGTCTAAGAATCCTTTAGGTATTTTAAATACGAAAATTAATGACGCAATGGAGAGTCTTTCTCAACAAAGTGCATTAGTTGAGAAACTTGATTTGGAACATAGTCCATCGAGTTTGGAGCACCTATCTGAGCGAATTCAACGATTCGAACGAAAAATGTCCGCTCGCCAAGAAAAAATAAACTATTTGGGAAGTTCCATTGAACGTTTGAAAGGAAGAATTGAAGAAAGAGAAGCGCTAGGAATTGACGAAAAAATCGGGAAATTGGAACAAGAATTAGACCAGAATCGAACAAGAGTTGAACAATTCGAATTCAACAGAAAAGTCCTAGAACTACTAGTAACGACATTGCGTGGTGCTGAACAGACTGCGAAGCAGAGATTTTTGCAGCCGGTAATCGATAGAGTGAACCCTTATCTTCAGTACATGTTCAAGGATTCGACATTAAATATCGATGAGAATCTAAATATCCTTGAAATCGTAAGAGATGAATTTCAGGAAAAATTTCAGCAGCTCAGTACAGGAACTCAGGAACAAATTTCAGTTCTGATACGACTGGCGTTCGCAGAATTATTGGCAGACCGAAATGTTCCTGTAACGGTTGTGTTAGACGATGCCTTGGTTTACTCGGACGACGATCGAATGGACAAGATGTTCGATATATTGAACACGGTTGCAAAAAATATCCAGATCATCGTTCTCACCTGTCGAGAAAATCTTTTTGAAGGTCTAACCGAACAAGTACTGTCTCTCGAACAAGGTGAAGGAGAGCGATTACAGTCTGCCTAATTGCGTGTACAAGATTATGTTGAATGCAATGTCGAACACCTGAATTTTTTCGAGTCGAGGGTATAATGTTCAACTACATAACACTATATTGATTACCACTATGATTTGTAGTTGCGTTCATGGAATCTCGTACAAGACTTAAGGATGAACAAATTCAATTTTTTGAAGAGTTCGGTTATTTGATTTGTAATTCTGGAATCGACAGTCAATTACTTCAAAATTTAGATGACGAATTAGACAACTGGATCGAAGAAAGCCGCCATCAAACAAAGAATTTTGGCACAACATTTGATGGCAAGGCAAGGTTCGATCTTGAAGTTGGACACTCTTTCGATCATCCAAAAATGCGCCGTGTTGCCAACCCTGTAGATGTTTCAACAAGCTTTCAGGCGGTGCTGTGGGACAGTCCCATTGTCGACATGGTTGCACAGCTGATTGGGCCAAGCATTCGATTTCACCACTGTAAATTGAACATAAAATTGCCTGGAATGAAAACAGTGGTGTACTATCACCAAGATCATTCATATGACCCTCATACCAACGATGACATGCTAGCCATATTGTTGATGCTAGATGATGCCAATGAAGAGAATGGTTGCTTGCGAGTTGTCCCAAAATCTCACAAAAAACGTTACTCTCACTTTGCAGACGGGAAATATGTCGGAGCAATTGATTCAGTGCACAACGAAGAGTTTGAAGAAAAAGGTGTCCCTGTAATTGCTTCTCGAGGAGATGTTTGTTTTATGCATACTTGGACAGTGCACGGGTCTGATTTTAATCGTTCGCAGACTCCTCGACGTTTATTGATTTGCGATTACACAGCAGCTGATGCGTACCCCTTACTTTCTCCATCTTTGCCCTCGGAATTCACCGGTAAACTGTTACGGGGTGAGGACAATGGTACTGCTCGCCTTCGAAGTGACTTGATTGAGATTCGCACTCCCTATCAACACGATTCATTCTTCGGTGTCCAAGGCCAGCCAACCGCTTAATTGATTTGGGATCAAATTATGACGTTTTCAATCGTAGCCTACGATAGACCGAGCGGTGCAGTAGGAGTCGCCATCACAACTTCGAGCATCGCAGTTGGCAGTCGTTGTCCTTGGGTGAGAGCGGGTGTTGGTGCTGTTTCTACACAAAATGTTACCGACCCAACACTCGGACCAAAAATGTTAGATCGATTGGAATCGGGGCTTGATGCCCGACAATCTCTCGATGATATTGTTGGTTCTGCAAACTACATCAATTATAGGCAGCTGCTTGTAGTTGACACCCAAGGTAATACGGCTCACTATACGGGGGAGCATATCTTAGGGACAAATGCAGTGGCAACAGGGGTCGATTGTGTGGCTGCAGGTAATCTTCTTGCAAACGAATCAATACCTTCGGCCATGGTTGAAACATACGTCAGTCGTCAACCCGGTATACATTTGGCTGAAGCATTGTTGCTGGCGATTCAAGCTGGATTGGATGCCGGCGGTGAATTGGGGACCGTTCATTCAGGGACACTTTTGGTTGCGACGAAATATCCTTGGCCTGACGTAGACCTAAGAGTTGACTGGCACGATTCAGATCCAGTCGGTAAGCTGTTCAGATTGTGGGAAGCCTACGAGCCCCAATGCGATGATTACATTTTGCGAGCTGTTGATCCTGACGCCGCTCCTTCATATGGAGTGCCGGGAGATCTGTAACTGCAACTCAACAATTGCGAGAATTATCAAATATTTGCAATGATGTCCAAGCACTCCTGGTGGAGTTTAGGATTCGCACTAGCGAGCACCTGACGACCAGAGTGCAAAGTAAGCGGATTTCCTTCCCAATCTGAAATAACGCCATTTGCGCCTTCTACCACCGGTACTAGCGCCATCATGTCATAAGGTTTCATATCAGATTCCATCACAACATCTACACTTCCACAAGAAAGTAGCCCATATGCGTAGCAATCAGCGCCAAATCGACGGCGTTTGGCATGCGAAGTGACGCGATCGAAAACTTGTTTTTCTTCGTAGTTGAACATGTCGATTGATGTCGCAAAAATAATGGCATCACTCAGTCGACTATTCGAATTGGTAGAACAAGTTTGATTCTGCCACTTTGTTGGTAAACCCTTCGCACCACTCCAACGCTCTTTCATAGCAGGCGATTCGAGTACACCGACGATGGGGTGCAATTGAAAAGTCAACGCGATGAGCACACCAAAGGTTGGTAGCCCAAAAACAAAAGGTTCAGTTCCATCGATTGGATCGATGCACCATTTCAGAGGCATGTCTTGTGCTCTATCGCCAAATTCTTCGCCGAAGAATCCATGATTAGAATAACGTAGCTTAATCTCATCGTGAATGTAGGTTTCAATTTCTAGATCAACTTCGGTTACGAAGGTGTTATCTGACTTGGTCCACTGCTTTTTCGGTTGCCTGTAATATTTCAAAGCAATCTCGCGAGCCCCGTCCGCCAAATGGTTAGCGAATTGCAACAATTCCACGATTTGTTTTTCCGAAACTTTCATTAATTTTTGCTGTTTCTGCCTCGTAATATAATTTTTCGGCTATTGTTGTTCGTGTTTCACTCTAGCTCAAACGAGAGACTCCGAAATTACCAAACCAAGGGTGACAGATTGAATTCAAATCCATCGGCACTATTCACAAAAATCTCTTTTAGAGATTTGGAGTTAGCAAATCGAATCATGGTATCACCTATGTGCCAGTATTCTGCCAAAGACGGTTGCGTTTCGGATTGGCATGTGATGCATCTAGGTCAATTCGTTGTAGGTGGTGCTGGATTGATAATGGTGGAGATGACAAATGTTGAAGCACGCGGAAGAATTAGTCCTTATTGTGTGGGATTGTACAACGATGCAAATGAACGCGCGCTTAGGGAAGTAATGGACTCTTGCAAAAGCTATGCACAAACCCCAATTGGAATACAATTGGCACATGCCGGGAGAAAAGCATCAACTCAACCTCCATGGCAGGGACGAAAATATATTTCACCAAACGAGGGAGGTTGGCAGCCCGTTGCACCTTCAGCTATTGCTGGGGATTCTGGTCAAGTTCCAGACAAATTAAGCGTTCAGCAAATTGAACAACTCGTTGAAGCTTTTGCAAATGCAGCGGTTCGTGCCAATCGAATCGGCTTTGATGCAGTTGAATTACATTCTGCACATGGTTACCTGCTACATCAGTTTTTGTCACCACTATCCAATGCTCGAGAAGACCGATTTGGTGGTGCGTTCGAAAATCGAATTCGTTTTCCGCTACAAGTGTTTAATTCGGTTCGAAAAGTTTGGCCTGATCAAAAACCCATAGGGGTTCGAGTTTCTGCAACAGACTGGATTGATGGGGGTTGGACACTAGATGAAACTGTGATACTAGCGACCAAATTGAGAGACTTGGGCTGCGATTGGATTGATGTTTCTAGTGGTGGAATAATCGGTCATCAAGATATCAAAGTTGGACCAGGTTATCAGGTTCACCTGTCACGAGTAATTCGAGAGCGGGTGGGAATTCCTACCATTGCTGTAGGGTTGATTACTGAACCAAATCAAGCAGAAGAGATTATTCTTAAGGGGGACGCAGATGTCGTCGCTTTAGCTCGTGGGATGCTTTACAATCCAAGATGGGCTTGGCATGCTGCTGAACAATTGGGTGCAGAAATTACCTATCCAAATCAATATCTTAGATGCCAACCTAACTTATGATAGGAAAAAGACAAAATGCACTATAGAAAGCACATCTTTTGCTGCGTAAACGAGCGCGTTGCTGATCACCATAGAAGCTGCTGTGGTGCGCGTGGATCGACCCGACTTCGAACTTATATGAAGAAGCGAGCGAAGGACCTAGGATTGAAAGATATTCGGGTAAACAGTGCTGGCTGTTTAGAGCGTTGCGAACTAGGGCCAGCGATGGTGATCTATCCAGAAGGAGTTTGGTACCATTACGAAACATTCGAAGATGTCAATGAAATTTTGGATCGACACATTCTAAATGGTGAAGTTGTTGATAGACTGATGTTGGAGGACGGTCAGGTATTACCGGAGAAACCTCAATTATCACGTTTACAACTCAGAGTGAATTCAATCGAGTACTCAGCTTCCAACATCCTGAAAGTCGAACTTCTACACGAAGACAATAGAAACCTGCCTGAATTTACGGCAGGCGCACACATTGATTTGATTATTGACGAAATTGGTGGTCGTCGCTCGTATTCATTGATAAATCACCCTCGAGAACGACATCGATACGTAATTGCAGTCTCACTGAAGCGCCGAGGTCAGGGCGGTTCACAGTGGTTGCACGATCATCTTCGGGCAGGCGAATTAGTCCAATCTAGTTATCCCATTAATACATTTGAATTGGTTGAATCAGCTCGTTCACACCGATTGATTGCAGGTGGGATCGGTATCACTCCCTTTATTGGTATGAGCTACCGACTGCGAGAGCTCAATGCAAATTTTCATGTTCATTACTGTACAAAATCGGTAACGAACATAGCATTTGTTAAAGAGTTGGAGAAAGCATCTGGAGGGCGGGTTAGCTACCATAATAACAACGAGAGTGATATTCAAAGTTTGATTGAAAAGTCACAGCTTTCAGATAATTCAAAAGGAGAACAGTTATACATATCTGGATCCGAAAATTTTATCGCTGGAGTAATGGCTGCAGCCGTCGATTGGCCTGAATCGAACATCCATACCGAGTGGTTCAATCGTCGAGAATCAGATTTCAATCGAAATGAACCGTTTGACGTTGTATTGGCTCGGCGTAAAACTACGCTTAGAGTAGGGGCAAATGAGAGCATTCTTGATGCACTGAGGAACGCGAATATCTTAAATGAATTCGCTTGTGAAGGAGGATTGTGTGGAGCTTGTCGGATCCGTGTTCTGTACGGCAAGGTTGAGCATCGTGACATAGTTTTAAATGAACGGGAAAAAGCCGCCGAAAAATTGATGATGATTTGTGTATCACGTGCTGCAGCGGGTGAGAATAAATTGATTTTGGAAATCTGAGTCCAACTAGGTAAATGTTTTTGTAGTTCAAATGGATCTGTTAGGGAAGATTGCACTTATAACCGGTGGTGGCTCAGGAATCGGTATGGCAATTGCAGAATTGTTTTCTATAAGTGGTGCAAGTGTTTGGGTCTGCGACGTGAATCAGGATTTGATTCAATCGATAAATGTGTCTCGTCTTCAAATCAAGGGAATAGTTGCGGACGCAGGCAATGAATCAGACGTCGATTGTTTATTTGACACTGTATTTGAGGAAACGGATGGAGAGCTAGATATACTAGTGAACAATGCTGGTGTTTCAGGACCGAACGGGCCGATAGAGGAACTGAAACTCAAGGACTGGGAGGAAACCTTACGAGTCAATCTCATCAGTACTTTTTTATGTTCACGTCGTGCCATTCCACCAATGAAAGAAAAACGTAAGGGTTCGATTGTAAATCTTTCATCCACAGCAGGCACTCATGGCTTCCCACTTCGAACGCCATATGCGTCAGCCAAGTGGGGCATTATTGGTCTGACAAAGTCACTTGCTATGGAAGTCGGAAGTTACGGAATCCGAGTTAACGCAATTTGCCCTGGCGCAGTATCAGGGCCTCGAATGGATCGGGTAATTGCGGCAGAAGCGAAAACGCGTAATCTACATCCAAACACGATTCGTGAACAGTTTGTTAGGCAGACATCTTTGAGATGTTTTGTTGAAGCGCAGGATATCGCTCAAATGGTGTTGTTCATTTGCTCGGAGCGGGGTGCGAAAATTAGCGGACAAGCACTGTCAGTTGACGGGAATACAGAGTCCTTGTCTCAAATTGATTGAAACAGCAGTTGCACCACAGAATCAAAAAGAGGTAAGTTTGGGCCCAGGATCGTACTGATGTTCGCTGGAACCTCCGCCACACACAGCTTGATTCGCAGTTTGTGGTTTGTAGTCTAGGATTTCAATCCCATAATTACATTACAGATCGTAGTAAAGTGGTGCGAAGATAGAAAACACCACCCAGATTACCAACAACAATGGCCCACCGATTCGTATGAAATCGCTGAATCGATAATGTCCAGGGCCCATAACAAGAAGATTAGTCTGATAGCCGATTGGACTTGCGAAGGAACAATTGGCAGCGATTACGACTGCAACCGCGAAAGGTAATGGACTGACACCAACACTATAGGCCAAGTTGACAGCGATAGGAGTGAAGAGGACTGCGGCTGCGTTGTTACTTAGTACATTTGTTACCAACGCGACGAGTAGAAAAAACGCAGACAAAACGAGAGCGGGGTAGGCCGTACCCACGACCGAGATAACGGCCTGGGATATATATTCAGCCCCTCCAGTGACCTGCATAGATTGTCCCATAGCAAGTGCTGCAGCAACCAAAAGTATCAAACGCCCATCTATGGATTTTGAAGCTTGCTTGATATTAACACAGCCAAGTGCAAGCATGGCGACGGCACCGAGCAGCGCGGCTAGGACAATTGGTATCACGTTTGTTGATATCAGCCCAACTACACATAACATCGTGACCAGTGCGCGTCGTGCCACGTGACGGTTAGGGACTTCGCTAACGGAACCTTCAATGAGAATCATGTCGCTATTGGTTCGCAGGGAAAGGATGTCTGCGCGCCGGCCTCGAACGAGAAGTACATCACCAGATTGAAGTCGAATTTGGGTGACTCGCTGGCGAATCATGCGAGATTGACGCTGGATTCCAAGAACGATACAGTGGAATCGGCGCCGAAAGTTTATCCTTTCCAGATTATGGCCAATCATACGACTATTGGGAGCAATCATGGCTTCGATCAAAATTTGCTGATCGTCCGGATTGCGAGGCACTATCGAAACTGGAACCTCTCCGTCTGCTGGATCAATTTCGCCGTGTAGACGCGGATACCGGGTCAAGATGTCTGTTATGTCTTTGCGGGTCCCTACTACAAAGAGTACATCACCGGCCGCAAGTTTAAAGTTAGTAAACGGAGCTAATTCGGCATGTTCACCTCTTTGTACCATCTGTACATGGACATCCTTAAGAGACTCAAATGTACCGTCACGAGCAGTCTCACCGACTAGCAACGAAGATCGTCCGATCGTGATTTGTGTTAGGTACTTACGTCCGGAAACTTCTATTATGTGGCTAGCCATGTTTTTGCGCTTTTCTAGCATCCAAGGTGCAATGAACGTAACGTAAATTAAACCAGCAACTGCGGCAACCAATCCCGGTACCACAAACGAAAACATACTAAATGGAGGTTCGCCTATGCTTTCCAAAGACGTAGAAACAAGAAGGTTGGTGCTTGATCCTATTAGTGTTGTCATTCCCCCTAGAATTGCTGCATACGAAAGTGGAATCATAATTTTGCTAGAAGAAACTTGTACTTTGTCAGCAAGGCTTTGTAACATGGGAATGAAAACAACTACGATAGGAGTGTTGTTGCAAAATCCGCTAAGAGCAGATGCAAAAACCACCATCACCCTCATCGCCATTCTACCGCTACCACGCGCTAGTTGGAGAATGTCGTGGGCAATGTGATGCAAGCCTCCAGTTCGTACAAGTGCTTCGCCGATGACTAGCATGCAAAGAACTGTAATGAGAGCCGGATCAGCAAAACCGCTTAGCAGACTAGAAGTATCCATTAGTGGAGTCCCGTCTTCTGTAGGGATGAAATGGAAAATCATCATCAACACCACAATGACAATAGCCGATGTCAATTGCAACGACACCCACTCACTAGCATAGAGCACTATGGCAAGAATAATTACCAAAAATATTAGCCACATCAGCAAGCTGTCTGCAGTTGGTTCCATTTACTTAGCTCCCTTCATTTTTTGCATACGCTTATCTTCAGTCGTTAGGCGTTTGCTCAAATATGCATTATTGCCTTAACTAGATTAACATTAATACTAGCCTTTGTTAGTAAAAATTAGTTAGTTAAGCTTAGAGCGTGAGATTTGAACTTCGTTAATATGTTGCGTACTGAATGAAGTTCACTAATTTGACAATTGGTACGCGCCAACTATAAAGAGTATTCATGCAATCTGCCGCTCCGCTGTGCTTAAGATAAATATCAGAATAAACTTGTTTGCGACGTGCCCATTTGTTGATTTTTATCGGTTTGCATCCATTTTCAATCCGTCAATTCAAACAAACTATAGTCACAAATACACTAGCTTTTGTGTGTAGTGAATTACTCGCAACCTGTTGGGTGCACATTCAAAAGACGGTAACGAATTAACCTGCGTCAATAGTCAAAGAATGCCAACGGATACTACAGCCGGATCATACGTATCAATCAGAAACGATTCCGATTTCAGTGCCACAATATTCGACAATTTGGTGGGAGGCAAAACTGCTTTGTGCTTTACCCTGACAAGAGTCAAGCGAAGACAAGATTCACAGCAGAGTATAGTAGTGCAAGCCATGCTCACGCCGCCGTCACTTGAATTACTTTACTTCGTCGCACAGTTCAAGTTACTCAGGAGCACTTACGACTCAATTGTGTAAATTAGTGGCAACCGACTGCGATTTTTAGAAGTTTCAGGTCTGTTGAGTCTTCTGACTCAACAACAGAAAGTCTTGAGTCTTTCTAATGATCACTTCAGTTGTCAAACAATTATCTTACAATAGATGGCTCGCGGCACAGGTCAAATATACTAAGAATCTAATAGACATTGTGCATCCGCTTTGATAAATTACACATAATCGTGCTGCTAGCGAAAGTACATTGGCGGAATAGAATGAGAGTCAATGCGCAATTCTGGCGGAAATCGATCAAATTTCAAAATATAAAACTAATTTGGAGATAAAGCTTATATGAAGATAGTCTTTAGTAGGATATTGGTCGCAATATTCGTTTCAGTTGTTGGTGCTTTTGGATTTATTGCTTCAAGCATTGCTGCTGGGCCAGGCGGATATCCCGACCGACCGATCACCGTAATTTGCTGTTACGGTAAAGGCGGGGGCTCTGATCAGGCTGTCGACGCAATCGTCGGTCCCGCCGCGAAAATTATGAATGCGAAAATAAACAAGATTAATATTACCGGTGGTGGTGGGTTGAACTGTCTACCCGAATTTTTACAGGCACCTGCAGACGGATATACATTGTTACAACACATTGATACTTTGCCATCACGTTACGTTGAAGGACGAATAGAATTAAATCCGATTACAGATCTTGAAGCGTTGGTGATCATGAATGTTGCACCAACAATGTTGTTTATCAACGCGGATGACGAGCGATTTCAAACCGATGGTGTTCCCGATTTTGACAAACTAGTGGCATATGCGCAACAGGAAGAAGGTAAACTAACCGTTTCCAATATCAATATTCCAATGGAATTGGTTAGTATGGCAGTTGTTGAAAATCACTTCGGCTTTAAATCTCGTCAGGTATTGACAGGTAAATCTGCTGAGCGATTTGGAGCTGTAATTGGTGGCCAACTAGATGTCCTAATGGAACAGCCTGGTGATGTTTCAAAATACGTAGAAGGCGGCAAACTAAAACCGATTCTTGCACTTTGGCCGACTCGATTTGATAATTTTCCAGATACCAAAGCCTTGGGAGAAGACTATGGTCTAAATTGGGAGCCGTTATTGAGGTTCCGAGGAATGTTCGTAAAGAAAGGTGCCCCAGCTGACGTCGTAGAATACCTTGCAGAAGTGTTCGCTGAAGCTTATCAATCTCGAGAGCATCAGGATTTTGTAAAACGTAAAAGTCTTGACATCGTCGACTCGTTCCGCAGTAGAGCAGAAACGACTAAAATTTTGGAAGATTCAGTTGACGTCTATATTGATGCTTTCCGAGAATTAGGCCTTCCTATTCGAAAAGGACTGTAAACTTCAAATTTTTTACAGAACCGCCGGCCGATCTAATCATCGCTACCGGCGGTAAATTTTTGTTTAGCTACACAAAGAATTACTCGTGAGTGCACCTAATACTTCCGATCGTTCTGTTGTGCCTCTCATTGAGGGTGTAGCTTGGCTTCTCTTTGTATTGTTTGCCTTCATCTACACTTTTCAATTTGACGATCCACTTCCGGTCTACGATTTAGGACCTGCGTATTGGCCGAGGTTGGTTTTGGGAATTATGTTTGTCGCTTCCCTGAGCTTGATGTACAGCAGAATTCGAGAATACCGCTCATATTCTCAGAATCTGGAAGTCGATAAAGAACAATCCGAGTTGATTGCGAGATCAGCAAATCTTCGTGTTGCACTAATTTTCATCACTCCTGTTCTATACGCATACTTGATCCACAAAATGGGATTCTTATTGGTCACCCCATTTTTTCTTTGTGGATATATGTGGCTAGTGGGAGTTCGAAGCTGGCGAACACTAATAATTATGACGGTTTCGATTTATGCAGCGATCGTAATCGTTTTCGTCAAATTAATCTTTACGTACTTGCCACCTGGCGCAGGAGTGTTTCATAAGATTAACGGGATGATTATAGGATTGATAGGATAATGGAAAACTTCTTAATCGGAAGCCTGCAATTATTCAGTGATCCTATCGGAGTCTTGATTTTCATCTTGGCTCTGATTGCCGGATTAGTTTTTGGTGCCATTCCTGGCCTGAGTTTGCTTACCTTAGGCGCAGTAATTCTTCCATTTACCGCGCATATGTCATCGACACACGCAATCATGCTTTATGGCGTAATTTATGTTTCTGGTGTGTACGGTGGTGCGGTTACAGCCATACTCTTTAATATCCCAGGTTCTGCGGAAAACGCTCCTACTGCTTTTGACGGATACCCGATGACACGGCAAGGACATTCTGGAAAAGCTATCGGATACGCGGTAACTTGTTCGGCAATTGGAGGGACGCTGGCAGCGATAGCGATGATGGCCTTTACAGGACCTGTCGCAGATTTTGCTATCCGAGAATTTGGTCCAGTTGAAATATTCGCCGTTGTATTTTTTGGAATGGCGGTTGTCGCCGGAATTGGAACGAATTCTATCGCGAAAGGCTGGTTGTCTTTAGCAGCAGGATTAATCATTGGAGCAGTTGGGAGTGATCCGGTCGGTGGAATTCCGAGATTCAATTTCGATACACTCTATCTACATGGTGGATTCCACTTCATACCTTTAATTCTTGGATTTTTTGCTGTCTCAGAGGTATTTGTCCAAGGGCTCCGAATAGCAAAAGGAAGTTATGTTTCCTCTCTGGTATCGGTCTCCTACCCAAGTTTTCTCGAATTTTGGAAAATGAAGTTTGTAGTAGTTCGTTCGACGCTTATTGGATTTTTCTGTGGTGTGTTGCCAGGAATTGGGTCGACATTGGCAGCATTTATGTCCTACAACGAAGCCGTACGATGGTCGAAAAAGCCGGAAAGATTTGGTAAAGGAGAACCAGAAGGTGTAGTTGCATCAGAGACAGCGAACAATGCAGCCACGGGTGCGGCCATGATTCCTTTACTGGCTCTTGGACTTCCCGGTGGTGCACTAACAGCGATGATGATCGGCGTATTCAATCTTCACGATATGGATGTCGGTCCGCTCATCATGATAGAAGCACACGATCTTGTATGGGTTTTGTTCGCCTCCATGTTTTGGGCAAGTGTAGCGATCTTGTTCGTCGGTGTAGTTGAAGCGAAAGGAATTGTGAATTTACTCAGGATTCCATTTCCAATTCTAGCTCCCTCAATTCTAATTTTTTCTACCATCGGAGCATTTGCGCTTCGTGGCAATATTTACGATGTCTATGCGATGTTTGTTGCTGGAATACTTGGATTTTTTATGCGGCGAGCAGATTATTCAATTCCAGGTTTAATCATCGGTGTGATTCTAGGACAAATTGGAGAAGACAATTTTTCAAGAGCAATGGTGTACCTCAATTACGACATATTCGCTCTCTTCAAAAGTCCAATCGCTGCTGTATTGATGATAGCTGGATTGATTACTATTGTGTTCAATATCATTCGACATCGTAAATTATTTGGTTCCTACTACTCTGAATTTAAAGACGAAAATGCGTAACTTTGCCTAGCAAAGTGAATTAAGACAATGTCGCGACAAATTCGAGTGAATGGAGATCGACTGTGGAGATCTCTAATGGAAATGGCAGAAATTGGAGCTACAGAAAAGGGCGGAGTCTGTCGACTTGCACTGACTGACTTAGACCGAGAAAGCCGAGATCTGTTATCCGAATGGTGTGAAAGTGAAGGCTGCACTCGAGCTGTAGATCCAATGGGAAATCTCTTCTTTCGCCGCCCGGGGCAAGCCGAATCTAATAAAGCAGTGGGGTTTGGAAGTCATTTGGATACCCAACCCACTGGTGGAAAGTTCGACGGGGCCTATGGCGTACTTGCAGGTTTAGAGGTAATTCGAACCTTAAACGATTTCAACATCGAAACTGAAATTCCAGTCGAACTAGTCGTTTGGACTAACGAAGAAGGTTCTCGGTTTCCTCCAGCGATGATTGGATCTGCAATTTTTGCTGGAATATTCGATTTGGAATATGGGCACAGCCGATCCGATTTATCGGGGAAAACAATGGGTGAAGAACTCGAGAGAATTGGTTATCTTGGGAGTGCAAAAGCTTCTGATCATCAATATTCCGCATTTTTTGAGGCGCATATAGAGCAAGGCCCCATATTGGAAGATTTGGGCAAGCCAATAGGTGTCGTAACAGGTGTGCAAGGTCTTAACTGGTATGACGTCGTGGTGATCGGAGCAGAAACTCACGCCGGTCCAACACCGATGAGCCAACGCAAAGATGCCTTGAGGACCAGTTCTACAATTCTGAGAGATCTTTATCAAATTGCTGAAAAGTCTGGGTTTGATGCTCGATTGACCATCGGAGAGTTTAGAATTTATCCCGGATCGCGAAATACAGTTCCATCACGGGTGGAATTTTCGATCGATATGCGACACCCTGATCTTCAAGAATTTGATCGACTCGATGCGGAAATTCGCCAGACTGTATTGAACTTTAATCATTCAACTAAGCTAGAGGTGAGTATTGAGCGAATCTGGCGTTCACCTCCGATTAAATTTGACAGACAGTGCATCGGACGAGTCCGAAACGCAGCAGCCAACTGTGAATATGAATTTAATGAAATGGTCAGTGGTGCGGGTCACGACTCGGTCTACATGTCTAGCATCGCTCCAACATCAATGATATTTATTCCCTGCGATGATGGAGTCAGCCACAACGAAGAAGAAAACACTTCACCAGAATTTGTTACCGCTGGTGCCAATGTTCTGCTACATGCAGTTTTAGCTAGTACGGGAAATTCTGAGTGAAGAAATTGATAGATGTTCTCGCTATCGGGAGTGCAATCGTCGACATAATGTGTTTTGCCCAAGATGAAGATATTCATAGAATGAATCTCATCAAAGGTACGATGAACATCGTTGACGACGATGCTGCTATTGAGTACGACCAAGATTTCAAGCCAGAAGCTGTTCGTTCAGGTGGGTCGGTTGCCAATTCTCTTGCTCACATTTCTAAATTGGGTGGGTCATGTCAATTCATAGGGAAGGTCGCAGTTGACGATATTGGAAGAATTTTCATTGGAGATTTAGCGCAGTTAAGCATCAAATATACGACTCCGGCGTTGAAAGAAAGTGACTTTAGCGGGCGATGTTACATTTTTGTAACTCCTGATGCCCAGCGTACTATGTGTCCACTTTTAGGAGCTTCGAGCAAGCTTTCAATCGCTGATTTGGACAAAGAAGCGATCTCAAGTTCATCGTATTTGTTCATTGAGGGGTATAACTGGTATTCCGCAACAGCCAAGAATTTGGTTTTGGAAGCGACAAAATTTGCAAAAACCGAGGGAACGAAGGTGGCATTTTCATTGTCCGATACATTTTTGGTGGATAGATTCCGTACTGAAATTCAGCCCTATGTGGAAGAATATGTAGATCTATTGTTCGCTAATGAGAAAGAAGCAGAGCAACTTTACAGTACGAATGGTGTTGGACAAACGATGAATGCGTTACAGAAAAGTGTCGAAACCGTTGTTATGACGAGAGGCGCTTTAGGGGCAGTCGCAGCCGTTAACTGTGAACAATATATCTGTCCGGCGAACGCAGTGGAAAAAGTAGTAGATACGACTGGTGCAGGTGACGCTTATGCTGCTGGTATTTTGTTTGGGTTAAGTCGAGATAAGCCGATTCAAGAGTGTATGGAGATTGCGTCAAACATCGCTGCGGAAGTTATTCAACACGTCGGGGGACGACTTAGAGGGCGATAGTGTTGTCAACACATTCGCCCCCAATATCTATCTACCTGCATAATTTCCGAATTTATAGTAAGCCCAACATCGTATCAGCGTCGCTAACTTCAAACTTGCCGGGGGCCTCTCGATTCAAGGCTGTTACAGTACCGTCTTCTACAATCATTGCATAACGATCGGAGCGTACTCCAAGTCCCATTTCAACAAGATCGAGTTCAAGCCCAACGGCTTGAGTGAACTTCGCACTTCCGTCCGCTAGCATTAAAATTTGCTCGGCATTCTGTGAAGCACCCCAAGCACCCATCACAAATGCGTCGTTTACGGAAAGGCATGCAATTTGATCAACGCCTTTTGCGCGAAGGTCATCAGCCTTGACTACATAGCCAGGTAAATGAGCCTGAGAGCAAGTTGGTGTAAATGCACCTGGAAGTGCAAATAAGACCACTTTTTTGTCGTCGAAGATCTCTGTTGTCGAAACGTTTTTGATACCGCCATCGGTCATGACTTGCAAAGTTAATTCTGGAATTCTATCTCCTACAGAGATTGCCATTGTATTGCCTCCTGTTGAGCCTAATTTTCACTATAAAATAAATACCTCCAAATTTTATCCTCCATTAAGTGAAGCATTGGAGAATCGTCATCACTTTTTACATTTGGTGGAGTGTATGCCACGAGTGTTCGCCCGCAACAATATTTTAAGCTACCCAAACTGAATCGAATACCTAAAAAACTCCATGTGAGCTTGTAGTGAATTCAGAGCAAGTCAAATTGACGTCGGAACTAACCGAGCTGTTAGATCGCTATCCCCAAATTCAATACGTGGACGCATTCGTATCTGACTTGAATAATGTCATTCGAGGCAAACGCTTTCCGGTCAAGGATGCTTCGAAGATCTATACTTCCGGAGTGCCATTTCCTGAAAGTGTCTTCTTACTAGATACTCAAGGGGAAAGCGATGATCCATGTGGACGAGGTTTTTCAGATGGAGATCCGGATGGACTACTTTTTCCCGTTGCAGGAATGAGTCAATATATACCTTGGGGCAAGGGCAACAAGGCGCAAGTTTTAACTCAGATGTACACTGAAGTAGGCAAGCCTTCTAGTGTTGATCCTAGATGCATAGCATCAAGAATATTAAAGCAATTCAATGAATTGGGTTATGAATCTAAAATAGCGTTTGAGTTAGAGTTTTTTCTTTTGGACAAAGCTCCAAATGATGAAGGGTATCCTCAATTTCCATGTTTACCTAACTCAGATAGGAGAGTCGAAAGTACTCAAGTGTACTCGTTGGATGATCTCGATAATCAGGCGGAATTTCTAGGTGGTGTCGATCAGGCCTGTGAAATTCAACAGATTCCTGCATCTGTTGCGACATCGGAATACTCACCTTCACAGTACGAGATTAATCTGCAACATGTTTCAGAACCATTATTGGCGGCAGATCATTGTGTTCTGTTAAAGAAAGTGATCAAAGGAGTCGCAGATTCATTAGGTATGCAAGCGACTTTCATGGCAAAACCATTTCCTGAACTCAGTGGCAGTGGGACCCACGTTCATTTGAGCTTACAGGATGCGCAAGGTGACAATGTTTTCCCAGATCAAACGCCTCTAGGTAGTCAGTTACTTCAGTACGCAATCGGAGGTTTGTTAGATACGATGTCGGATATGTTCGCATTTTTTGCTCCGGTTCGAAATTCTTTTCGAAGATTTGTGCCGGATTTGTATGTTCCTGTGAACCGAACCTGGGGCTACAACAATCGATCGGTAACGATTCGGATTCCGAGTGGATCCAATCAATCTCGGCGATTGGAGCATAGAATCGCTGGTGCCGATGTAAATCCTTACTTACTGCTCGCGGCAATTTTGGCAGGTATTCATCACGGTATTACAAATCGCGTTGACCCAGGTTCTGCTAGTGACTCAGTCAATGTCAGTGATGAGATTGACGAATCCTTGCCACTACAGTGGAGTAAGGCGATCGAGAAGTTTCAAAGTTCGGATTTTGCCAATCGATACTTTACGAGTGAATACGTCGATTTGTATAGTGCTGTAAAAAGAGAAGAAATGTTGAGTTTCGAGCAGCGAATAACCAATTGGGAGTATCAACTGTATTTGTGAGGAGTCATCACTTCAAAGGCGGCTTAGAGCACACAAACTCTTACTACGCTGCGAGTCTCGATCAGACTGTCCAGTATCCGCGGCTTACTGAATCCATCAATTGCGATGTTTGCATCATTGGAGGTGGTTACACCGTATTGTCGACCGCGCTCAACTTAGCGGAAAATGGTTACAGAACGGTTGTACTTGGATCGAATCGAGTCGGTTGGGGAGCGTCTGGTCGCAATGGTGGCCAACTCGGGTCAGGCATGAATAACTCACAAAGTGAGTTAGAAAAGGAATTTGGAATAGAACGAGCAAAACTTTTTTGGAGTCTTTGTCAAGAAGCCAAAGGCGAAGTACTACATCGAATCCGCCTGCATCAGGTTGATTGTGATTACAAGTCAGGTGTAGTAGGAGCCGCTATGACATGGAAGGTAGACTAGTCTTTTCAAAATCAATGTGAACATCTACGCAATCACTATAACTACGATTCAGTTGAATATCTAAATGGATACGAAATACGGGAGTTGTTAGGTACCTATCGATATTGTTCTGGAATCTATGACAAAGGAGCAGGGCATCTTCATCCATTAAAGTACGCAGTCGGTTTGGCCAAGGCAGCTTCTTAAATGAATACGAAAATTTACGAGAGAACAACTGGCGATTCTTATGAAAGAGTAGGCCGGAATCTATGCGTTCAAACTGATTTGGGAGTACAAGTGAAAGCAAAATTTATCGTGTTTGCATGCAATGCCTATATTGGAACTTTGTCTAGTCTCATTAGTCGATTTATTATGCCGGTGGAAATTTACATGATCGCTACGGAGCCTTTGGACAAAAGCACTGCTAGGCAAATGAATCGAGATGATGTAGCAGTTTTTGATTTTCGATTTTCTTTGGATTTCTATCGTCTTTCAGCAGATCGACGTTTGGTATTCGGAGGTGGAGAGAAATACTTGCCGAGTCCAACAAAAGACATTACTAAGGTTGTGCGTCCTCGCATGTTGAAAGTCTATCCGAAGCTTCGAGATACTAGAATTGACTATGCTTGGAGTGGAAAAATTGCGATTACATTGAATCGATTACCTTCCGTCGGTCAATTGGAAGAGAATGTTTACTTCGCGCAGGGGTTTTCGGGGCATGGAGTCGCAATGACGAACCTCGTTGGAAAGTTATTGACTGAAATGATCATGGGTGTTGATGAGAGATACAAGTTACTGGCGAAAATTTCTCACTCGAGATTTCCGGGTGGTCGTTATCTTCGTTGGCTTATTCACATATTAGGAATGTCATATTATGCTTTCGCTGACAGAGTAGCCACTCTGACGAATCACGTCGGCCAAAGAAAGTTTTTTTGAAGAAAACCAGTAAACTACCTAGACCCGCGAGAGATCATTCTTCAAATGGAAAAAGATTGTCATCACGGTTTGAACACAGTGGTGATTGAAGATTTCGTGATATAAACAGGAATAGTTTGCCTTTCAAACTGTTGTAGAGGTTTAATTTTATGTACATGGCAGTAAAACAAGTCGTAAAAATAGGCGTAATTGAAGAACTCCAAAGTGTTTTCGGCAACCGAATAATTACGTCAGAAAGTGCCAGAGATGAATTTGGCTCTGATGAATCATTTCACGGCAATTATCCGCCCGATGCTGTTTTTGCACCTCGCTCAACTGAAGAAGTTGCGCAGGTCGTAGAAATTTGTGCACGACATCGCTTTCCAGTTATTCCGTATGGTGCAGGCACTAGTTTAGAAGGACATATTTGTGCGATTCATGGCGGAATTTGTCTCAATATGATTGAGATGAATCAAGTTTTGCAAGTGAATCATGATGATTTGGATGTTGTAGTCCAGCCCGGGGTGACGAGAAAACAACTCAATTACTATCTTAAAGACACCGGGTTATTTTTTCCGATCGACCCAGGGGCGGATGCTTCAATCGGTGGAATGACTGCGACCCGTGCATCTGGAACCAATGCTGTCCGCTACGGAACGATGCGAGAAAATGTACTCTCGTTGACGGTAGTTATGGCAGATGGGCGGATCATCAAAACTGCGAAACGGTCGCGGAAGTCAGCGGCAGGTTACGATCTCACTCGATTGTTTGTAGGTTCGGAGGGGACTCTCGGAGTGATAACTGAAATTACGTTGAGAGTTTACGGAATACCAGAAAAAATATCTTCAGCAGTCGTGCCGTTTTCTGATTTAGAAAACGCTGTTCAAGCTGTCATCATGACGATTCAACTTGGTATTCCGGTGGCACGAATCGAGTTGTTGGACGATGCAATGATGATTGCTCTTAATCGCTATTCAAAAATGAATCATCCGGAGGAACACACACTGTTTTTGGAGTTTCATGGAACTGAAGCTCATGTCGAAGAGCAGGTTGAAACATTTCGTATGATATGTGAAGAATTTGGTAGTGGAAAATTTTTGTGGACCTCCTACACTGAAGAAAGAAATCAGCTTTGGCAAGCACGACATGACGCCGCTTATGCTGCAAAAGCAATGAGACCCAATGCAGAAATTTGGGCGACAGATGTTTGTGTCCCTATTTCTCGACTTGCAGAATGTATTATGGAGACGCAACGAGATATTGTGGATTCAAACTTGCAAGCGCCCATCGTCGGGCATGTTGGTGACGGAAATTTCCATCTCGTTTTACTAGTCGACCACAACGATCCAGAGGAAGTAAATCGGGCAGAGGGATTGCATCAGAGAATGGTGATGCGAGCTTTGGAGATGGATGGAACTAGCACCGGCGAGCACGGAATCGGCTATGGCAAGCTCGACTTCCTTATTGCGGAACATGGTGAAGCCGTCAGTGTAATGCGCTCTATAAAGAAAGCATTAGATCCGGCGAATATTATGAATCCTGGCAAGATTGTCAGGGTCTAAGTATTTCCCTTTAACCTGACTCAAGCTGACGAAATTGTACGTACTAGGAGGATGGTTTCAGCGGTTTGGAACTGTAATAAATGCCTTTAGGAGCATCGGGGTCTTGTGTTAACAGACCTTTTTCAACAAATAGTCGGAGTGTGTTATTTACAGTGGCTCGCGATACTGGTGGCCAAGGACCATTCACGTTTCGGTAAATTTCCTCTGCTGACATTTGGTCTGCTTTATCAAGAATAACACGAGCGATGCGCAGGCGTTGTTGCGAGGGCATAATACCATTGTCGCGTAAATAAGAATCTAGGTCAACATTCGTCATCATAGCGAAATCACCGTAACATTAAAATTCTAGGAAGATTATACCAAAAGCATTGGACAATGTTTTGAATTTATTTAGTTAATTCTGATGACAAATCCTTTGTATTCTTGAATAAAAAAGATGGCTGAATTTAGTGTTGAAAGTACCCAAGTACAGCTCGTTAGAGCATTTACTTCTATTGTTGATCCGGGATTGATTCTATTGATCGGAGATCGTGCTGCTTCGTACTCTCCAGCTGCTTTAGAGGGTTTAGGAGCATTATCGAAGTTAGTTGTTAATCTCAAGCCAGAATCAACCATTGCAGAAATCGAAACAGGTATCGAACTAGACATACGTGCCGCAATACATCGTCAAAATTCGCGTGAATTTTTAGCGGATGTAAGCCACCATAATCTAAATCTAGTGGTTATTGCAGCTGATGAACTTCAAGTTGGACTCGCCGAGCAAGTTGAAGAAATGCTAGTGGATGGTGGTTGCTTGATCGTGTTAAAAACTCAGCTTACGAAGCAAGAGATGTCTCCAATTTCAGCTGAAAAATTCTTTCGTTTAGACCTTGATTCAAGTGAATTGTTTGTCAAAAAAGCATTTAAGCCTCCAAATGTTCGTCGTGGTGGGAGACGTTCGAGATTGTTGAAATGAAAATTCGCCTACTTTGGTGCCGACGAGTCTGAGACGACGCCTGCTAGCTTCTTCCTTCGAACAACACAAACTTTATCAAGGAGAAGTATGGGTGTGTGACGAGTTTCTTGCTCAAGACTTTGCACAAAATCTGATGAATACTTTGTTACAGGAAGTTGAGTGGGAACAGCCCAAAATAAAAATGGGTGGTTTCATCATTCAATCACCTAGACTCAGTGCTTGGTATGGGGACTCAGGTGCAGTTTATACATATTCCGGAGTCAAAAATGAGCCACGTACTTGGATTCCTAACTTGCTTGAGTGGAAAACACTCCTATCAAACGTGCTCGGTTTACACTTCAATAGTGTTCTTTTAAATTATTATCGAAATGGAAACGATAGTATGGGATGGCACCAAGATAATGAAAAGGAATTGGGTAAGAATCCAACGATTTTTTCGTTAAGTTTAGGTGAATCCAGAAAATTTACAATGAAGCACATCACTGAATCGAATGAACGTTGGCAAAGAATATTGAAGCATGGTTCCGCTTTGGTCATGCTGGGAGAAACTCAACACTGGTGGAAGCACAGTATTCCAAAAACGAAAGTCAATCAGAATGAGAGAGTTAATTTGACGTTTCGCCAAATATTAACTACTTGAACGAAGAATCTCAAGAACTGCTTTTGATTATCGAATTTTTTCCGATTGATCTAATTTGGATCGCTTAATTGTATATTTTCGTTCCTGTAAAACTCTTAAGTTCGTTTTACTGCATTTAAGGCTTTAGATACTAGAATTTAGTTGAATTTAGCCATTTTCTTAAGAATTAAATATTTCACAATCATTTGTAGCATACCAATCTCTTGATTTATGCTTCGTATGTAAATTTATTCGAATTTAGAATCTTTCGAATCAAGCATTAACATCCTCGTATCAACGAGAAGTCGAAAAACTCGAATTCGATTTTTACCAAGAATTTCTAAGCTCACGCAACTTCAAGAAAACTGTCTTTCGATCAGGATTGTCCGGGAGGTTTGGAAATCTCTCACGTAATTTTGCGATCACTGTCGAACTCGTCAGTCGGAAAAATGTATTGAATTGTCGCTCCATTTCAAGGGTAGTGACTAGTGCATCATCGGGATCTTGTTCTCGCAGTTCTTCAAGAAAGTTTGCAGCAATTTCATTGTCTGGCTCACGATCCAAAGTAAATCCCAAGTTGTTGACGATGTAGTCATGTCCTGGATAAATCTTTGTGTTGTCCGGTAGCTGATCCAGTTGATTCGCAAACGTATCGTAAAGGTAATGAGGGTGCCCACCCTGATGGCAATTCCCCGCACCAGCATTAAACAAAGTGTCTCCACAAAATAGTGCTGGAATTTCGGAATGGGAAAGTAAACAAATATGACTCATGGTGTGACCTGGAGTATCAAGGGCTTCTAATTCAACTTTTCCGATTTGTATGCTATCCCCAGCTGCAAGTCCTCGATCCATTCCTGGAATTTTGTTCGATGCCTTTTCGTGCGCGATCAACGTGGCCCCGGTTGCTGCTATCATCGCGTTATTGCCACCTGTATGATCTTGATGCTCGTGAGTATTTAAGATAGTGGTAATTTCCCAGCCCAAAGAACGTGCTCGAGCCAAACACTTCTTATGATCAAGTGGGTCAATTGCCAAAGCTTCACCCGATGATTCACACGCAATCAAATAGTTGAAGTTACGATACGCGTTATTTGTCCAAATTTGTTCGACAAGCATTAACTATTTCCTCCAAATTCAACGATTCTTCTCTTTCGCATCGCGTGCGGGGTTAGTAATGTGTTTGATTTTATTCATGTCTTTACCTGAAATACGATAGGCTTGACCAAAACCTTTCACGTAAACACCATAACTCGGTTTGAGTGAATAGAGGTTAAAATCAGCCAACTGTACCAAGGTATCAACAATAGACCCAAAGCGTTTTTTGTAGATTGGAATCCATTCTTGATAAACAGCAGTATCTCGATTATAACGAGTTGCTGTACATTCCAGAATCAGGCGTTCGCGAGCAAAAAGATTCGATGAATTTTGTTCATCCTCAATCGCCATTACAGAAACGTTATTGTTTTCTGCAAGGTTGCTTGTGTGTATGGCAAGATCACTCAAAAAAACAAAAAAAGTGAGATTTTTGTCTGCAACGAAAGGAGCATAGCTCACTGCGGGGATGCCGTCTTTTGAAACGGTTCCTAGCTCAACCGATAGTTTTTTCTCGACTAGATCTAAAAATTCTTGACGAATTTGAGTGGACAAATCTGCCATCATTTACAATTCATTTTCATAGCTTTGAAACCTTTTTCCAAGTCTGCAATGAGTTCGTCTGGATTTTCGAGGCCAACATGAATTCGAACTGCAGTCCCTTGTGATCTCCATTCAGTTGCAGTTCGATAGTTTGTCGGGTCAAAGGGAATGAGCAAACTTTCAAATCCTCCCCAACTGTATCCCATACCGAATAAGGGTGTGTTGTCCATAAGTGCTGCAATTTCTGATTCAGATGTAGTATCGACAACAAAGGCGAATAGGCCACTTGCACCGGTGAAATCACGTTTCCAAATTTCGTGGCCCGGGTGACTTGGTAAAGCGGGATGGATGACTTCTAGCACTTCGGGGCGAGTGGAAAGCCAATCGGCGACTACCAATCCTGACTCATAATGTCTTTCCAATCGGGTTGGCATTGTACGTAATCCTCGTAATCCAAGGTACGTAACTTCTGGCCCTGCACATTGCCCCATTAATCTAACGCTGTTTCGAACCTTGAAGTAGCAGTCTTCCGTTGCTGTAATGAGTCCGAGCATGGCGTCTGAATGTCCGGTAATGTACTTGGTTGCAGCATGAAGCGAAACATCGACACCCAATTCAAACGGTTTCAAATAAATAGGTGTCGCCCAGGTATTGTCAATAATAGTAAAGATTCCATGTTCTTTGGTTACAGCTGTGATTGCAGGCAGATCTTGAATTTCAAATGTCTGGGATCCAGGGGATTCTAAGAACACTAGCTTTGTGTTTGGACGAATTAATTCTCTTATTTCTTTACCGATTAATGGGTCAAAGTACGAGGTTTCGACACCAAAGTTTTTCAAGACTTGTTCGCAGTAGACTCTTGTGGGTTGGTAGACGCTATCAGTAACCAATACATGATCGCCCTGTTGGACGAAAGCCATCAAAGAAGCAGTAATTGCGGCCAGGCCGGATGAAGTTGTAATTGCTGCAAAGGCTCCTTCGAGTTCAGCAACAGAATTTTCCAGCGCAAAGCTTAACGGTGTACCGTATCGACCATAAATTACCTCATTTAATTTCTGGCGACGGTTTTGTTGATCTTTAAAGTCCTGAAACGTCTCATACAAAACAGTTGAGCCGTGGTAAATTGGAAGATTGACGAATCCGTGACTAGCCTTTGCGTCTCTTCCTAAGTGTGCTGCTTGTGTATGAGCTGAATAACTTTGGTTCTTCATGAGAGTCCAATGGAATTAAATGTGACGTACGCGGCAATCGCAAAAAATTAGATATTCACGACAATCGAAATGCTAATTTTACTTACAGAAAAAAGTTTTTATAGCACTCGATAATGAGCTTCAGTCGGTTTTCTGTCGACACCGTTGATTGGAAGAATATCTTGTGGGCAGGCTGAAAATACTATCACACAATCCATCAACGCCTTAAACTGAATATAGTCTCCTGGTTTAGTTACTGGGGGATCCCATGACAGTTGTCCAGTTGGTGTCCATGGAATGTTCATAAAGAGGTTCATTGGACTTGGAATTTCTGGTGTTTCCAGGCCTATATCCTTCATTGCTTGTATCAGGTTATCTTGGCAATTGTCGTGATACTCCGTGCATCCGAGCAGTTTATAGCGATAATTGTCGCATGCTGCCATAAGCAAATCATGAACACCGCCGGATATATCTTCTTCGACCTCTATAATGGGTCTACGTCGATTTGTATATAGACAATCGCCGGGTTTAAATGTCATGTTTAACAAGGTAGGGCGAGTGTGTTCATTCGATTGGAATTCATTCAAGTCGTGTAAATTGAATGCCCAGGTATCGACAACTTGTGCTCCATAAGTGTTAACCACTTGAAAGGACTGACCTAAGCTAATGATTTCGGCTTTGCCACTACGTGCAGGTATGGTGATTAGTTGGTTTTCTGACATTGAAATTCCTAGCCTAGTTCTATAGATTCATGACAGTTTGTCGTCATGCTTACATTGTATAATTTCGGCCATTATTCTATCTAATTTCAGTAGAATGTAAAAAGTTTGGTTTGATAAATTTCGAGCTAAAAAAAGGATAATTTCCACATTAATCATCTGTCTTTCCGTTCTTATTTCCCATTAAAATACGCTAGTTAGAGAATTCAATCGTGGTCGATTTCGAACTCAATCGCCTTCTCCCAGAGATCATCATTAGTTTGATGGCGTGTTTAATCTTGATTCTCGCTCAGACTCGATTAAAGAAGATCGACAATCTTCCTTTTGTGGTGACGCTCGCTACTTTGGCTGTTGCCGGACTGATTGCAAGTGCCAGTATGTTCCAAGATTCGAAAATAGTTTTGGAGGGAATGTTTATCGACGATGCTTTTGCCAATCTCAACAAGGTCATGATCTGCTTGCTCACTTTTTTCGTGTTCGTTTATTCAAAGGAATATTTGAATCCGCGTAAACTCGCACGAAGTGAGTACTATGTATTGGGGCTGTTTTCGGTTGTAGGCATGATGATTTTGGCTTCAGCAAATCACCTACTGAGTATTTATCTCGGACTGGAATTAATGTCATTGTGTTTATACGCGATGGTCGCGTTTCAGCGTGATTCGGCGACTGCGACAGAAGCTGCAATGAAATATTTTGTACTTGGTGCCATCGGTTCCGGGTCACTACTCTACGGGCTTTCGATCGTCTATGGATTAACTGGTTCTCTTGACATTGCAGTCATACAGTCCGTTATGCAAAATGTGTCATTTGATAATTTGCCGCTAATCTTGGCATTGGTTTTCGTTATCACGGGGCTAGCATTTAAGCTCGGGGCCGCTCCATTTCATATGTGGGTTCCTGATGTTTATCATGGAGCTCCAACTGCCACAACAATATTTTTGGGTACCGCTCCGAAAATTGCAGCCTTCGCAATGCTTTTGCGACTGCTAATTGGAGGACTGGAATCGTTGCTACCGATTTGGCAGGACATGCTGATCGTGATTGCCGTTTTGTCTATCGCGGTAGGAAACTTGTTCGCGATTGCTCAAGTTAATTTGAAGCGAATGCTCGCCTACTCAGCCATCGCGCATATGGGTTTTATGCTGCTGGGAGTTTTGAGTGGGAGTGAGGAAGGTTATTCAGCGTCATTGTTCTACATGTTGATTTATTCGGTAATGACTTTAGGTGCATTTGGAATCATTGTTTTATCGGCAAAAGAGGATAGTGAGGCTGAATTGATCAGTGATTACCATGGATTAAACCGAAAAGATCCTTGGATGGCAATTTGGTTGTTGGTAATCATGTTTTCGCTTGCTGGTATCCCACCCACTGCAGGATTTTATGCGAAACTATTGGTGATTCAGGCCCTGATTGATGCCAATTTGGTTTGGGTGGCGGTCATAGCAGTTCTACTCGCGGTAGTGGGGGCTTTTTATTATTTGCGCGTTATCAAAGTTGCTTTCTTTGATGATTTGACGGACGAGAACCCAATTCTAATTCACACCATTCCTCGCACCGTGTTTGCAGTCAACGCTCTACTCTTAATCGGTATCATTCCGTGGGTAGGCGATGTGATAGAGCTTTGTCAAGCGACGATTGTCGGCTTACTTTAAAGTAGCGGGCAGTCAATTTCATTAAGTTATCTACTAATTTCAGTATTCGTAAACGTTTCGAATCACATACCAAAAAGTAATTTTTCAAGTTAACATTCTTGGCCACCGTCACTTCACTAGGGTGACACTGCGGATCATAAAAATTCGCAACAATTTGTTTGTATTGGTAGAAGATTGCTGAATTGGGATCGAGAAAACCTTGTGCGCGACTCTTTGAGAATATTCTATAAGAAGATCCGATGCTATATCATGCGTGTCTTCCACGACCTCAGAATTTTGTCAATAGCGTCTAAATTAAAGTCGCAATTTCGGTTCAGAAAAAAAATTTGAGCCTTCTATGAGGTGTATAGTAAAATAACGTCTATCGTTTTTGCGGGGTGGAGCAGTCAGGAGGCTCATCGGGCTCATAACCCGAAGGTCGCAGGTTCAAATCCTGCCCCCGCAACCAATTCCAACTGGCGTGCCTGAAGAAGAGGGCAGCGTCAGTTTTATTTTTCGTACCCTTTTTCTTTAATTCTACAAATCTTCGACAAGCTCAATAAGAATCGCTAGTGCAGTATTCAAGCATTCTTAATTTCGGATTTTAGTTACGCAACACCTGGATATTTTTTGATTTCGACCTTTGACGAATGTTTCGTTAAACAACATTTGTCAAATTTCCATTCTCGAATCAGATTCAAATAGATATTTTGAGTCCAATTGGAGACTCAAGTTTATCAAATCTTATCCGTGCCCAAATTTTCACAAAGAAAACTTTAAATTTTGGAAAGAAATTGTCTTAATCAGAATTGATAAAGACAATTCTAAAATAAGCGGTTTAGGAAATCCAAAGTAGGATGCAGCGGAGCGAAAATCTGCGTATCAGTCTGCAGTGGAAATTCTACACTTAGGGCGCGAATTCTGTTGTCTGAAGGAGCTCGATCAAGTTACGAAAAAGAACACGGCCCGGTTTTAAGAAACTCCAACTGTGATTTGGAGACAAGCAGTATAGGGTTTAATGTGGCAATTCCGGGCCGAGTTTTCTATTCGTTTGGTGCTCGAAGTTTTGAAGCTTGTTGCTGAGCTTACTATGTGTAGTTGCAATGTAACGACCTGTTAAAGATTCGAGAAGAACTGAAGCTGCTGCTACGTATGCGTAAGGTACTTGCTGATACTGTTGACTCTTTCGGTTCTCATCTTCAGCATACAGCATTTCGAGCTTCGAATTTCATAGTAATTTTAGGAAAAAGTGAAATGCTTGATAGGGTCCAGTCAGTATACATGGACATACTGTAAAACAAAAGTCACCCACAGAGTAGTCACCGCTCTGAAAGTACAGATGATCATATCAAGAAAAAAAATTTCAACGAGCCAGGCCCCAATGAGCTTTGGTTGTTAGAAATCAATTGTCTACCAGTACTGATTTGCCATCGTGATGGATGTCTATACTCGTCAAAGGTGTTATTATCATTCGATTGAGGGAGGATGTTCCGCTGTTTGTTTGTTTCCCAAGCTGATCGGCGGCTTTACGATTGTATTGAATTGTGCGTTTTAATGTTTGTACTAGATAGTTGCCGGCAGCCGTTACTTTATTTGCTATAAAACAACAAACAAATAATTCGTGCTTTAGCAGTGAAAAATCTTGCTAAACTGAATGATTATTCACTGATTGGTGAGTTCATTGAACTTGGGATTAACGATGCAAGTGCTGAAGTTAGACTTACAAAGATAAAATGAATGTATTAAATTTGTCCGTAAAACCGAAAGTTCAAGACATTAAAGTTGTCACATACGAAATTAAAAATATCGAATTGAGTCGGAAGAGTCAACAGAGACAAATTAATACATAAGTCTGAGGAAGGAAATCAACAATGACCAATTCTTTTTCACTTCAGGGTTTGAAGCCTCCCTACTACATTCATTGTGCACTATCAAAAGTCAAATTAAGTGAGCAACCGACAAGATTACTTTCTAGAAATGAGTTTATCGAGTTACATTTGACGTCATTGGAAAATAATTTAGGACGCGAAAATTTAATATTCCCTACCTTTAATTTTGATTTTAAAGCCACAAAGGAATTCAGGCCTGAAACCGACGGTACATGGCTTGGAGCTTTACCGAGCTATTTGATTGGAAAGAACGGTTATTACAGATCACACACGCCATTCTTCTCATGCGTTTCTCCCAATTTTGAACTAATTCGCAAATATATAAATTGCAGTTTTTACGAACCATTTGCAGAAAATTCCATTGTTGGAGATGTTTACAAAGCAGATGGTTCATTCATTCTATACGGTGCAGATATACCGGCAGCTACAATTATGCATTTTGCCAACCACATTGGAGGTCCACCGATGTGGAGGTATGACAAATCTTTCTTCGGAAAAGTTATATTTAATTCGCAAATTCACGAAGTTGAAGTCAAGTTTCATGCTCGCCCCCTAGGTCTCGGTCTCGAATACAATCATGAATTCATCGAGAATCTTCTAACCCAAGCTGGAGTTGTCAAAGAATTAGCACCCAATATTAGAGGCATAAGTGCACAAGGGTATGTCGATGTTATTTCAGATTTGACAAATGCTGATGGTTTTCCCTTGTTGGATGACTCAAGCCGAGAAAAAGTTATACCCAAACTCAATCGACTGGGACGACGCTTCATCATTGGTGATTTTGAGGATTAATAAATGAAAAATCTGGGTAAAAGGATGCACGAATTTGCTCAGGAACTGTAGCCTATCAATCGAAGCTTAACTGGAGATGGCGTTAGGCAAACTTTAAATATCATAAAACTCGAAGTACCAGAGCTGGAAGTAGTCAGTAAAGGAAGCTTGGATCAAAACTCCAACAGGAGAGAAGATATGTGACTTTGAGAAAAACAATTTACATTTAGTAGGTTATAGCAATGCTGTACATAAGAAAATTTCTTTGGATGAGTTGCAACTACACCTATATTCTTTGCCAGAACTACCGAATGCAGTGCCGTATATCACTTCATACTATCTAGATGGCTGGTGGGGATTTTGCATGTCTGATGAGCAGCGGAAGAGTTTAAGCGACGGTGAGTATGAGGTATATATAGACTCTAGACATTTCAATGGTTCATTGACTTATGGCGAAGTAATTATCCCAGGAGCATCAAAAAAGGAGGTTTTTCTTAGTACATACATTGGCCATCCATCAATGGCTAATAATGAACTATCTAGTCCTACTGTCGTAACCTATCTTTGCAAGTGGTTGGCGCAAATGAATAATCGTCGATATACATACAGAATCGTTTTCATACCTGAAACGATAGGATCAATTACCTACCTGTGGAAAAATCTTGATCACTTGAAGCGACAGGTTTTTGCAGGATTCAATTTGACATGTATCGGTGACAATAGATCTTATTCCTATTTGCCTTCTCGAAGTGCCGAATTGAAGCAAAGTACCTCCCCCCTACCACTTAGCGACCGAGTCGCAAAGCATGTTTTAAAGCATATAGACAAAGATTATCGTATATATAGCTGGAAAGATAGAGGTAGTGACGAGAGGCAGTATTGCGCTCCACATGTGAATTTACCGATAGCATCCATCATGCGCACGAAATATGGCGAATATGAGGAATATCATACTTCCTTGGACGATTTAGAGAACGTTGTGACACCAGAAGGATTAGAGGGAGGCTATACCGCCGTAAAACAGGCTTTGAATGTGATAGAAAAAAATGTAGTTCCATCAGCTCTCGTATTTGGAGAGCCTCAATTAGGAAAGCGAGGTCTTTACCCAAATGTGAGTACGAAGGACACTAAAGCAATAGTGGGGACTATGATGGATGTGCTTAGTTATTGTGATGGAAAACTTTCTGTACTCGATATTGCTGAGAAGTGTGATATCCCATTCTGGAAAGTAATGGAATACGTTGAATTATTCGAAAAACACAACCTAATCTCCATAAAGAAAGACTCAAAGTAGTTGTTAACTTGTTAGTTAAAGCGCATGCTACTGTTTCTACTTCTCTAAGCGCAACTTGGTAGCATACCAGGGTTGGCATTCTTTAGAACCCGTGATAAAGGATCTTTAACGAGGTAGGAGTAATGATCAAATTGCTATCCCACTTCGGAGCAAAGAATGAAAATAGATACACGATTCCATATTTCCTGATGCGTCTTGGGCATAAAATTAACGTAAGTTAAGCTCATGGGAAAAGGAAATTCGGAGTGTGCGGACGCAGCTTTTACAATAGATACTTCTGTATTTGTTGCTGATTGAATTACACAACACAATAAAAATCAGCTGGATGAGTCAAATCAATACATAAGTCTGAGGAAGGAAATCAACAATGGCCAATTCTCTTTCACTTCAGGGTTTGAAGCCTCCCTACTTCATTCATTGTGCACTATCGAAAGTCAAATTAAGTGAGCAACCGACAAGATTACTTTCTAGAAATGAGTTTATCGAGTTACATTTGACGTCATTGGAAAATAATTTAGGACGCGAAAATTTAATAATCCCTACCTTTAATTATGATTTTAGAACCACAAAAGAATTCAGACCTGAAACCGACGGTACATGTATTGGAGCTTTACCGAACTATTTGATTGGAAATGAAGGTTATTACAGATCACACACGCCATTCTTCTCATGCGTTTCTCCCAACTTTGAACTAATTAGCAAATACGTAAACTGCAGTTTTTACGAACCATTTGGAGAGAATTCCATTTTTGGAGATATTTACAAAGCCGATGGTTCACTTATTGTATACGGTCTAAAAGTATGGGCGTTTACATTTAAGCTTTTTGTCGAACACATTGGAGGTCCACCGATGTGGAGGTATGACAAATCTTTCTTCGGAAAAGTCATATCTAATTCGCAAATTCAGGAAGTTGAAGTCAAGTTTCATGTTCGCCCCCTCGGTCTCGGTCTCAAATACAATCGTGAATTCATCGAGGATCTTCTAACCCAAGCTGGAATTGTCAAAGAATTAGCTCCCAATATTAGAGGCATAAGTGCAAAAGAGTATGTCGATGTTATTTCAGATTTGACAAATGCTGATGGTTTTCCCTTGTTGGATGACCCAAGCCGAGAAAAAGTTATACCTAGACTCAAGCGACTTGGAAGACGCTTCATGATTGCTGATTTTGAAATTAAATATATGAAAAATCTCGGTAAAAGGATGCATGAATTTGCTCAGGAACTGTGGCCTATCAATCGAAGCTTAACTGGAGATGGCGTTAGGCAAACTTTAAATATCATAAAACTCGAAGTACCAGAGCTGGAAGTATTCGAAGTTCCGTCTGGTACAAAAGTCTTTGATTGGACGATTCCACAAGAGTGGTCAGTAAAGGAAGCTTGGATCAAAACTCCAACAGGAGAGAAGATATGTGACTTTGAGAAAAACAATTTACATTTAGTAGGTTATAGCAATGCTGTACATAAGAAAATTTCTTTGGATGAGTTGCAACCACACCTATATTCTTTGCCAGAACTACCGAATGCAGTGCCGTATATCACTTCATACTATCTAGATGGCTGGTGGGGATTTTGCATGTCTGATGAGCAGCGGAAGAGTTTAAGCGACGGTGAGTATGAGGTATATATAGACTCTAGACATTTCAATGGTTCATTGACTTATGGTGAAGTCATTATCCCAGGAGCATCAAAAAAGGAGATATTTCTTAGTACATACATTTGCCATCCATCAATGGCCAATAATGAACTATCTGGTCCTACAGTCGTAACCTATCTTTGCAAGTGGTTGGCGCAAATGAATAATCGTCGATATACATACAGAATCGTTTTCATACCTGAAACGATAGGATCAATTACCTACCTGTGGAAAAATCTTGATCACTTGAAGCGACAGGTTTTTGCAGGATTCAATTTGACATGTATCGGTGACAATAGATCTTATTCCTATTTGCCTTCTCGAAGTGCCGAATTGAAGCAAAGTACCTCCCCCCTACCACTTAGCGACCGAGTCGCAAAGCATGTTTTAAAGCATATAGACAAAGATTATCGTATATATAGCTGGAAAGATAGAGGTAGTGACGAGAGGCAGTATTGCGCTCCACATGTGAATTTACCGATAGCATCCATCATGCGCACGAAATATGGCGAATATGAGGAATATCATACTTCCTTGGACGATTTAGAGAACGTTGTGACACCAGAAGGATTAGAGGGAGGCTATACCGCCGTAAAACAGGCTTTGAATGTGATAGAAAAAAATGTAGTTCCATCAGCTCTCGTATTTGGAGAGCCTCAATTGGGAAAGCGAGGTCTTTACCCAAATGTGAGTACGAAGGACACTAAAGCAATAGTGGGGACTATGATGGATGTGCTTAGTTATTGTGATGGAAAACTTTCTGTACTCGATATAGCTGAGAAGTGTGATACCCCATTCTGGAAAGTAATGGAATATGTTGAATTATTCGAAAAACACAACCTAATCTCCATAAAGAAAGACTCAAAGTAGTTGTTAACTGGTTAGTTAAAGCGCATGCGACTGTTTCTCTAAATGCAACTCGGCGCACACTAGGGTTGGCATTTTTGCGGACCTATGGAGAAGGATCTCGAACGAGGTAGAAGTAATGATCAAATTGCTATCCCACTTCGGAGCCTTTTCAAACTGTGTGACGTGAGTAAATATTGATCGCGGCATTTATACCAAACGTGTAGGTCTTGGCCAGCTGAACAAATAGACTGATCGGGCGGCGTGTGAAGAAGGATTACATACGGTTCGACATCCGCAGTATATCTACAGCCAATGTCAATTCTTTGAAATCAACTGAAAGATTTCCTCTACTATTTTTGCCATGCAGCTTCAACCATGTTAACGGAAAAACGAGGCTTATTTCATAATCTAATCGTCTACCGGCGATTTTGAGACCTATAGTTCAAAGATTCTTTCTCTTATCACGTTTACAATATACGCCTTGCTCGAAGATGAACGCATGCAACTCTTCCAGTTCGATCCAAGGGCGAAATGCGACTGAATGACTAATCAATTGTCTGGCTCACAAACCGATTGGGGGACTTTAGTGTTAGAACCCGAAGAAATATTTGATGTCGTTGATCGTCGTGATCAAGTTATTGGATGTAAAACCCGTTCTCAAGTACACGCAGAAAATTTACTACACCGGTCTGTGCACGCTCTGGCATTTGATAGTCAGAGAAGATTGTTTCTTCAGTTACGTGGACCCGACCGAGATTGTGATCCAAACGTATGGGATTCTTCGGTTGGCGGGCACCTTCATTCTGGTGAAGACTACGATGCGGCCATCATTCGAGAAACTCAAGAAGAATTGGGGATCGAATTGGCTAGCGTACCTGAAAAACTGTTCAAAATTGAAGCCAGTCCGCAAACTGGACATGAATTTTGTTGGGTATATCGAATTTTTCACAACGGGCCATTCCAAATTGACCCTAGTGAGGCAGCAGATGGGCGATGGTTTTTTCACGTCGAGTTGGAAAGAATGATAACGAATGAACCTCAATCGATGAGTCCTAGTTTCATGGTAATTTGGCAGCAGTACAAACAAATTAATTTCGGCAATGAGTAAACCCATTATTGGTTTAACTAGTTATTCTCGTACCGACAACGACCGCTTCGATTTACCGATTAGCTATCTCGAAGCAGTAGAACGAGCACAGGGAGTTCCCGTAGTTGTTACCCCGTGTTCAAAAGACCCACAAGATTTAGCAGAAAAATTGGATGGTGTTGTCTTGACAGGCGGTGGAGATGTTGATCCCGCCCGTTATTCGGGTGAGAACATCGATGAGATCTATGGAGTTAATAAAGAAAGAGATCAGTTTGAAATTGAACTTGCCAAAACGATTATTGATCATGGATCACCATTACTAGCGATTTGTAGAGGAATTCAAGTGCTTAACGTCGCGTTAGGTGGCACTCTCATTGAGGACATTCCCACGATGGTAGGGGATCAGGTTCAACATCGCGAGGAAGGCTTCGATAAAGTTGATCATTGGGTGGAAATCTCGCCAGATTCGAAGCTGGCTAAAATTTGTGGATTGACTGAAGTTATGTGCCCGTCTTTCCATCACCAGAGTGCACGAGATGTAGCACCAGGTTTTGATGCAGTCGCCTGGTCAGCCGATGGGGTTATTGAAGCGATAGAATCACGCAAATATCCAGGAGTGATTGCAGTTCAATGGCATCCAGAGTACGTTGCTGACAAAGTTGAATCACAACAGCGACTTTTCGACACCTTTGTGGAATGGGCGAAAAATGGAATTCCAGAAGATTTCTAGCTAGTAACCTTGAAAAACGGTATGCATCACTAGCTTTTTTGTTCAATCAACAACCAAGCTTGACGGTGCCAAAATCATCGATTTGAAGTACTATTTCCTAGAAGTTACGGCTAACCAAAAGCTTTCCTAAGTTCGTCAGCAATGATTTCTATGCCGCCTTCTACCACCTCTGGTAAGCCACTGTAACTGATTCGTATACACTCGTGGCGATGTTGCCACTCCGCTTCTAATCCAGGGAAAAAAGAATTTCCTGGCACAATGTAAACATTTCGTTTCTTTAATCTTTGATAGAGATCTTGATCTGAAATCGGTAGATTCGGAAACCAAAGCCATAAAAAGAAAGCGCCTTCTGGTCGGTGTAGCATATAGGGAATGTCTGACATTTCCCTGCGGATGGTGGATTCTGCTCGGTCTAGGGCTGAACGATAATAGGGCTGTATGATGTTGTGACTGAGATCCAAAATATTACCGCTTTGAACTGCGTTCAACGCCAATACAGAACCAAAATTCCCAGTCGCGAGAGTCATAATCGCGTTTGCACAGGTGAATAATTCAATAAGTTCTGGTTGAGCAATAACAATTCCAGTTCTAGTACCTGGCAATCCTAGTTTCGAAAGACTCATCACCAAAACAATATTTTCATTCCATTCAACTGAACAATCTGTGTAAACAATTCCAGGAAAGGGAAGCCCGTAGGCACTATCGATGATTAGTGGAATTTGGTTTTGATCAGCTATTTTCGATAACTTCCGGACTTCCAAGTCGGTAACAACATTGCCAGTTGGATTTGTCGGACGTGAAAGACATATAGCACCAATATCCTCACCAATTTCAATGTTTGAGAAATCAATTTCATATCCGAATGTGTTATTGGAATATTCGACGATCTTCGGACGAATTGAGTGAAATCTAGGCCTTTTGTCATCCGATTCGTTGTAACCAATGTATTCGGGTGAAATAGGAAGAAAGATTTTCTTATGCTGACCATTTGCAAATTCACCTGAGAAAAAACGAAACAATATTGTAAAGATCATCTGACTTCCGTTGCCCACAGCAATGTTCTCGGGGCCGATGTCCCACCCATATTTCTCTTGAAACAGTTCTGCAAGTGCGTTTACAAAACGTCTAGAACCTTGTGGTCCTGCGTAGTCCCCGATCAATTGTCCAAAGCCCTTGCGAGAAGCCAAGATCTTTTCCATTTGAGTATGAAAATATTCTTCGACTTCCGGAATATGTGCCGGGTTTCCCCCTCCCAAAACGTACAAAGGACGTCCTTGACTTGCTACAGCGGTACCAAGATCTTTCATCAAGTCAATAATGCCTTTTTCGGCTCTTATTCTGCTAGTCCAATTTGAGAGATCCATGGTCGTCTTCAGAAAAGCCTCTGTAAATTTGCAATTTAGATGAATGAGATAAATACTGCTCCGTTTCAGACTCAGCCAGAGTAATCACGTCAGCTAGAACGTTTAGTGCCTCGTCTAAATAAGCATCACCTGCTCGTTCGGTAGGGAACGCGCCCGCTAGCTGTTCCGCTTGTTCAAGTCCCAGTGAACTTCTTAATTCGTTGACGAGTTTTAGTTGATCATTTGCGTCTTGTTCTAGAGTAGCACGACGTTTCTCTTCATTTAAATCGACTACTGTTCGTTCAGTTCGTTCTCGAGATTGCTTTTCGTTTTCTACGTAATATCGCAAAACAGGGTTATGTTTGATGCGTTCGGCATTTCTTCTAGTTATTTCAGGTAAGTGAAGCTGATAAAGGCTTGAATCTCGCCACGGCTTCAAGTATTCGACGGGTTCAATCGTGCCACTTGGAATGGTATTTTCCAATACTCGCTCCCCTGTATTTGAAACAAAGCGATCGGTTTCGAATACAACATCCGGAGTTACTCCCAAATGTTGAGGGCTGACACCATTGACTCGATAAAATCGAGCAGTAGAAAGTTTTATTGCACCTGAATTTCGTCGCTTACCTCTGTCATTAAACGGCCAGATGGTCTGCAACATTCCTTTACCATACGTGGTTTCGCCAACGATGATGCCTCTTTGATAGTCTTGCATCGCTGCAGAAAAAATCTCTGATGCCGAAGCACTGGCTCGATCCACCAATACAACCAAAGGGCCATCGAAGAACACTTTGTTATCGACGTCGGATTTGACTTCGATCTGTCCACTCGAGTCTTCAATTTGAACAACCGGTCCATGTTCGATGAAAAGCCCAGTTAATTCGACGGCTTCATTGAGTCTCCCACCTCCGTTTCCTCTTAAATCTAAAACAATTCCATCAACATTCTTCTCGGTCAATTCCTTCAGAATTTGTCGAACATCGTTGGATGAACTACGTTGGTTTTCAGCATCGTCGTCCTCATAAAGTTCTGAATAGAACGCTGGTAGATGAATAACCGCGAGCTGCAACAATCGATCATCCGCATCGATTTCGAAAGTAAATGATTTCGCTACTTGATCTTCTAATTTAATTTTCTCTCGTACAATGGCGATTTCAATTGGAGATGCTCCAGGTAAAGTTCCGTTCGGGATTACTTTTAAGTGTACTATTGAACCTTTTGGGCCTCGAATTAAATCTACCACGTCCCCCAATCGCCAACCCACGATGTCTATGTAGTCTTTTTTTTCACCTTTGCTAACTGCAATTATTTTGTCGCCTTCGTGAAGTTTCTTACTACGTGCAGCTGGACCTCCTGTAATCAATGAATGTACGACTGTGGCTTCATTCTCATTTCTGAGCATTGCACCAATGCCTTCAATTTGTTGTGAAATTGAGATTTGTAGATTATCTGAACTATGCGGCGAAAAGTACTCCGAGTATGGATCCATTTCTTGAAGATAGGAATTCAAAAATATTTCGAGAACATCAACTGCTTTATACAAGCCAACAGTTTGTTGAATGCGTTGATAACGAGCAAATAGTGTGTTGAGTACCTGTGCTGGATCAGGATTGCTCAACCCTTGAGTAATAATCGCATCCTTAACGATATGTTTCCACAACAGATCATATTCTTCTTTGTGATTTGGCCAGTCTGCGTTAGAACGATCACTTTCAAACTCCTCGGCCAGCTCGAAATCAAAGGGATAATCAAGCAATTCCATCGCATATTCAACTCTTTCATGGACTCGATCTTGAAACACTCGAAATATTTCAAATGCTGCATCTAGTTCTGCCTCTTCCAAATAATCGTCGAAGTACAGTCGATGTTGAGAAAAGTTTTCGATATCGGATTGAAGAAAGTAACTCTTTTGAGGATCTAAAGCGGTTAAGTAACTGTCAAAAATTTCACTTGAAAATTTGTTATCTAAAGGGCGATTTCTATAATGAAATCGGTCTGCAAGTGTGATTGTCGTTGTAATCGCAATGCGATGTTCTCGTACCACTGAGAGTAGATTTTCTCGTGCTTCGGAAACTACTGCTGGTTGTTCGTCTGCTGAAGGTAGAAATAAACTCCCAATCGAAAGCCCGATAACGGAAAAAATAACCACTGTTATTGAATAAATTTTGGATGAAGTTCGACGCTTACGCATTCCTCGATTCCACTTTTCGAGTTAGTGATTGTGAGTTAGAATTCGATCTAGAAATCGCTAGTTGACAGACTGTTCTCAATGATTTATCACTGAATCCAATCGATTCTAGTTGAGAAATTGTAGAGAGCACATAATCTAAATTGGCTCCTCTCTGGCCGTATGCAGTTGCAACGATATTTGCTGCTTGGTCTGTTGTTAAATTGTTGATGTAGGAAGGATGGAAACGCTGTACAACAAATGCAATCGCTTTGACCTTTCTTGCATCTTCCAGCACTATCGATTGGACTCTTGGCTCGTAAACGTCATTTAGCATTTCACGATCCCACAAATACTCCATAATTTCCTGCTGGCCTTCGGTACTGATTCGAAAGGCCATACCATTACAAGAGCCGCCGCGATCTAAGCCAAATACTAACCCAGGTTTTTTGCTCGTACCTCTATATCGTACTGAACGTATGCACAGTGAACGATGATAACCGTAGATTCTCGCGCATTTTGACTCCTCGTACGGAAATCCTGGATTCCACATCAGCGAACCGTACCCAAATATCCAAAGATTCTCGATAGGTAGTTGAATGTTCTTGAACATCAACGACTTAGCTCAGACTGAGAGTTCCAGTGATACTACGCTCGTACAAATCTTCGAATTTTTCTTGATCCATGGGTACAGGGTTGGTTGGAGTTGAAGGATCGACGAGCGCCATTTCCGCGAACTTCAAGATATATCCTTCTTCAACACCCAATTCGTTTAGAGTGTGCGGGATACCGATTTCACGTCGCAAATCCAAAACCCATTGAATTACGGATTCAGCACTAGGGTGAGGTAGATCCAAAAACCGCGCGAGTGTTGAAAGCTTATCTTCTATCGCATTGTGGTTGTACTCAAGTACATAAGGCATTACAACTGCATTCGTTGTGCCATGGTGCGTTCCGAGTACCGACCCACAGGGGTGACTTAAGCTATGCATAGCTCCAAGCCCTTTCTGAAAAGCTGTGGCTCCCATAGAGGATGCGACTTGTAACTGTGCTCGAGCTTCAATATTTTTACCATCCCGACAAGCTGTCGGCAGCCAGTCTCTGATCAAACGCATGCCTTCAATAGCGATACCCTGTGCAAGTGGATGAAAGATTGGACTGCAGTACGCTTCTAGGTTATGTGACAAAGCATCCATCCCGACACCGGCTGTGAGAGCTGCAGGCAATCCGACTGTAACTTCGGGATCGAGAATTACGCACAGCGGAAGCATCCTTGGATGAAATATGATTTTCTTCGTTTGATCTTGGTGGTCGGTGATGACGGAAGCTCGGCCAACTTCAGAACCTGTTCCCGATGTCGTCGGAATCGCAATGGTAGGAGCGATCTTGTCGGCCTTAGCTCTGGTGTACCAATCTTCTCGATCTTCAAAATCCCAAATGGGGCGAGTCTGTCCGCACATCAGTGCAATGGCTTTTCCGACATCCAAGGCACTACCACCTCCGAATGCGATCACACCGTCATGATTTCCTGCAAGATATCGATCAACTCCATCCGTAACATTCTGCTCCACCGGGTTAGCTTGCAAATCCGCGTATAATTCACAATGTTCAAGATCCGATTGACAGATTGCCAGAACGTCCTGCACCATTGGCAAGTCTTTCAGACCAGGGTCTGTTACTAGCAGAGGACGTTGAAGCTTAAATTCTTTACAAACATCAGCGATTTCAAGCGCGCGCCCACTTCCAAATCGAATTGTAGTCGGGTAATTCCAATTATTGGGATGGGAACTGCTTTGATATGTCATAGCTTTTTGGATCAAAATTTAATCAAAATAAAACCTTTAGTGTAGCCACTAGAGGAACATTGTTTAGTAGAAAGAATAAAACGAGACATTGATCGCTCGTTTTGGCCGCACCCGATTCACCGATTAAATCTCAGATGAATTAGTTGAAAAATTGTGCTTATTCAAACTAAACTTATTTTACAGAATTGAATCTCACCTCGTTATGAATTAAAGCACGGGGGCTGTCAACAATAGCAACAATGCACGTACATATAAATCCGATCGGTGGCATAGCGGGCGATATGTTTATTGCTGCTGTTCTAGATATGAGTCCTGATTTGAAAAAACCAATGCTACAGACTCTAAAGAAGCTTAGCCAAATCGAAAGTGTTCATGTTGCACTTGAAGAGCACCGAGATTCAGTATTTCGGGGCAAGTCCTTTCAAGTCAAAAACTTAGGAGAAGCTAATTTTCGATCTAGTTTTTGTGAAATCCACAAAATCTTATCTAATTCGGGTTTTCGTCTTGGCCATCGTGTGAGATCTTGTCAAATACTCAAAGAGTTGGCGATGGCGGAAAGTGTAGTTCATGGTGTCGAACTGCAGAATGTACATTTACATGAGGCCGGATCGCCCGATTCAATTGTAGACATCATTTGTGCTGGTTTTCTGATTGACAAACTAAGGGATATGAGCTGGACTTGCGATTCATTGCCGATGGGTAAGGGGACAGCTCAGACGCACCATGGTGAGATTCCACTGCCAGGACCAGCGGTAGCACAGTTGCTAATAGGGGCACCAGTTCACGATGATGGCCGAATTGGGGAACGAGTGACTCCCACAGGCGCAGCCATTTTGAAGGTGCTTCAACCAAAATTCAATAATCGTCGTAGCCCAATGAAATTAAAAGGCGCCGGCATTGGCTTTGGCACTCAACGCTTTGAAGGAATGAGCAATATACTTCGACTACTTGCATTTGAATCACTAGAAGAAGATCTAGAGCTTGAAAAAGTAGCGTTGATCCAATTTGAAGTCGATGATCAATCACCTGAAGACCTCGGCATTGGACTAGCAAAGCTGCGAAATATGCAATCTGTTTTGGATGTCATTCAAATTCCCGCATTGGGTAAAAAGGGAAGGATGACGATACACGTGCAAGTGTTAGCTAATACTGAGTTTTTGCACGAAATTGCGAGTGCTTGTATCTACCAAACATCCACTTTAGGAGTACGGTGGCAAATCATCAATCGTTATATTGTCGAAAGATCGTCGCTGATGTATAGAGACTCAACGCGAGAAGTGCCAATTAAAATCGCTCGCCGAGGTAGCGGCAATATGACGGCCAAGGTAGAATCCGATTACCTGACCCAAGTCGGTGATTACACGGAACGAAAGAGAACTAAACAAGAACTAGAATTAAGTATTGAAAGATCTCCTGAAGAAAGCCCAAAAAATTTTGAAGAAATTCAATCATGACAGCTTCCGCTCAGCTTCAGCAAGATTCGATAGAGAAATTGCACGATATATTTCTCGAAATTGGTGTTTTCAATATTGCGGTTAGTGGTGGTATCGACAGTACTCTGCTGGCGATTATTTCGGGGCGCATGAAAGATGTCGATGCAACCATGATTCACGCGCTCTCGCCGGCTGTGCCAAAACGAGCGACTACGCGTGTCAGACGCTATGCCCAAAGCGAAAATTGGAAATTACGAATCTGTAATGTCGGCGAATTTCAAGATCAAAATTATTTGAAAAATCCTGTAAATAGGTGTTTTTATTGTAAAAGTAATCTGTATGGATTTATACGATCGCAGTTTTCAAATCCGACTTTGTCCGGTGCGAATATCAGTGATCTTAGTGATTATCGACCCGGTTTGGTTGCTGCGCAAATAAACGAGGTAAGACATCCGTACATTGAAGCTGGTATTGACAAGATTCAGATAAGAAATATTTCGAGATCAATGAATCTCGACGACCTTTCTGAACTTCCAGCTTCACCTTGCCTTTCTAGCCGTGTCGAAACAGGCATCCCAATCCGAGAAGACTGGCTTAAGGTGATTGACCAGCTAGAAACCGAGATTAATGCAATGATTAACGCAAAATCTATTCGTTTTCGAATTCGAAAAGAACGTGTTGTGCTAGAACTCGACTATGAGACATTGAATCAAATCAATGAAAGCAAGCGATTGGTGATCAAAGAGAAAATTCGACAAAAATGTAGCGCTCATGGGATTGAATTACCTGTTGACTTCGCTGAATACCGTATGGGTAGTGCTTTTCTGCATTCACCAGCATGAAACAATTCACAGATTATCTGGCAGATTTAGATCGAGCGGCTCGCATCGGGTTGGAAGAAGCGGTACTTTGTGAGTTCAAAGAACAAGAGCAAATCGAACGGATCATTCAATCTGCGGTCACCAGTGGACAAACACAGCTGTTAACGCGTTTACAAAATCGTCAATATGTAAAACTGAGCGAGGCACTCCGAGCTCAAATCAATTATGAGGAAGTTTCAAAAACCGGATTTGTTGGTGGTAGTCTTAATCCGAAGAGCGATGGTCAAATCGGAATCGTAACCGCTGGCACTTCCGACGTTGGAGTGGCAAGAGAGGCCTTTCGCACCTTACTCTACCATGGTTATGCAAGCGAAGAATTTTACGATATAGGTGTAGCAGGACTATGGCGTTTGCTACGAGTAGTTGATGAATTGAAGAAAAAAGCTGTTCTGATTATCGTCGCCGGCATGGATGCTGCATTACCTTCTGTTGTTGCAGGACTAGTTCCTACCGCCATCATTGCAGTACCTACCTCAGTTGGATACGGAGTGGCTGAAAAAGGTGACGCTGCACTTCGATCAATCCTTTCTAGTTGTGCGCCCGGAGTTACTGTCGTCAATATTAATAATGGCTACGGTGCAGCCTGCGCAGCGATCCGCATTCTTCGAAATTCAAACTAAACAGCTGTTGGAGTCCTAACTGTGATCACGGTCCCAGCTAATTTTGGAGCTCAGAATATCGACATTCAAGTCCCTGATGACTCCACAATACTTGAGTTTAAAGATCCTCGCTTTTTGCAATCACCTCGAGTTCGAATCTTAGAGTCACTACGCAGGCCAGTTGGTAGTCCACCGCTAGTCGAACTGGTAAAACCCGGCACTAGTGTCGCCATAGGATTTGATGATCCGACTCGCCCACCACTTGCTTGGCAAACAATTCTACCGATCGTTATCGATGAATTGACTTCAGCCGGTGTCTTGGAAAAGGACATTGTTTTGATTTGTGCCAACGGTGCTCATCGAAAGTGGTACCCTCATGAGCTAAAGAAGTATCTTGGTTCAGCCCTGTATGATCGCTTCTGGGATCATGGTCAAATCATTAATCATGACTGTCAAGATCCGAACCAACTGACTTACTTGGGAACAACCGAAAGGGGCGGTTATGTCGAGCACAATCGACGATTCCTGGAAGCTGATTTATCCATTTACGTGGGAACGGTATCGGCGACTTATGTGGGTGGATACTCGGGCACGGGAGCTGTAACTGGTTTGGCTTCCGCGAATAGCCTCGCATCCCATCACGCGCATCGATTTTGGCATCATCCTAAATCGACGACAGGAGATCATCGAACGATGATGTATCGAGGGATGAAAGCGGAAGTTCACGATTTCATGGAGAAGGCCTTAGGTAAGCGAATTTTTTACGTTAATTCGCTGCTAGGCGTAGGTGGCAAGATTGCTGAAGTTTATGCAGGGTATTCACCTGAAGTCGAGCTACCATGTTGGGATTTTGCAGATAGCTACAATCTTTATCCATCGCCACAGGCTGATGTCATGATCATTGGAATGAGTGATTGGTTTGCTTATGGAGAGTCAGACAATACCATGATCGCGGCCGTAGGTCTTTTGAATCCTCCTAGAATTTGGATGAATCGCCCAGTACTGCGTGAGGGAGGCGTCGTGATCGGACTCAATCCATCCAGTGGCCAGATCAATCCTAAAATGTATCCATCTTATCAGGCTGTCATTGACTTGTATGATAAGCACTACGATATAAGCGAGTTGGCCGAACATGAACTGGAGTTCACTTCGAATCCAGAATATTTACATGCCTACCACAACGGCAGTGCTTATCACCCAAGACATCCATTTTGGTTGATGTACATTGGTCACTACACATTACAGAGAGCCGCGTCGGTCATATTGGCCGGCACGACAAATCCAGGTGCATTTCGGAAACTAGGTATCACTCCTGCTCGAGATTTTGATCATGCTTGGCAGCTGGCCACTAAGATCGTGGGTTCGTCGCCGAGCACGGTTGTTGCACCAAGCTACTGGTCACGAAGATTGTTCAAATTCGACGTAGTTTAAGTCGATCGTGTTTTCTTGCTAGTCTGATAGAAGAGCATTTACAGCTCGATTATGGAGCTGAGGCAACTTGACGCTTGCGAGTGTAGAACACCCATCCTACGACGAGCAGCAATAAAACGATAAGACCAATTAGCTCCATATTGGTCTGATTGATCAGGTAGCTGAATCCTATTGCAGTCACTGCCAAAAACGACCACCGCTCGTTCCACGTCAAGTCACGGATGAAGTATCCATAACACGCGACAGATGACGTCCATTGCAGTAAAAGAATCAACACGATAGGAGGTGCAGCAGCCCAGCTGACGTTTGGAAAAGACAAAAGTTCAGGATGGTAAACAAAGCCGAATGGAATGATGAATGTTGTTAACATCAACTTCATTCCATCGATCGCTGTTCCTATAAACGTACCGCCCGACAGTTTGGCCGCGGCGAGTGCACTTACTGCAACAGGTGGAGTTAGCGTTGAAAATACTGCGAAGTAGAACACAAAAAAGTGCGCTAATATCGCTTCGATCCCACCTTGTTGCAAAAAGGGAACCATGGTAAGTGAAACGACAACGTAGGCTACAGGGGTCGGTAATCCCATCCCTAGAAACAGAGAGACAACCATCGTTCCGAGCAACAGCAAGAATTGACTTTCTGGTAATATTTTTACCAGAACGATTGCTAGTCGATTGGAAAGGTTAGTCGTTAAGAAGGTTTGCGCTAGAGGACCAATTGCAACAAGCAATAAAGACAGCAATGTCACAATAATGAGGCCGTCAACATAAGCGGTGAACAATGCTTTCAATTTGGGTCGATAACGACCCTGTAGAGGGCTCAATCCAAGTGCTAATACAATGCCTACGACACCAGCTATTGCAGGGGAGTAGTAACCGACAAGCAATATGACCACGGCCGCGAACGAAATCAAAAATGTTGGTAACATACGCCAAATCGCTTGCATGTCGACTACATCTTTCATTTGCTTTAGTCTTTCTTGTTTTGCACAAATAATGACGCCGAAAGTTGTCCCGCTCAAAAATAACAGTGCTGGAATCAAAGCTGCGAGTGCTACTTCGATGTAGGGCACATTTAAGAAAAGTGCGATGATAAAACCCGCCAATCCCAATATTGGTGGCATGATTTGACCTGAAGTCGAAGCAACAGCTTCAATCGCACCCGCCATATCTTTTCGATACCCGTGATTCTTCATCATCGGAATCGTTAGCCGTCCAGTAAGTACAACGTTGGACACTGCTTGGCCCATCACAGAAGCAACAATTCCACTTCCGATAATCGCTGGAAATGCGGCTCCGCCTCGTACTCTTCGACCTGTAACTTTACCGACTTCGATGACCATCTTAAGCATGCCGACACCGAGTAGAATCGCTGCGAATATCACCAAAAAGTACAGTTTATCGGCGGCAAGTCTCGCCAGCCAGAACATCCCTTCGCTGACACCTAGTCCGAGATAGTGAATGACAAATCCGACGTCATACTGAGGAAGTTGCAAGATTGGATATGGGATCAAATATCCAAAGAAGAAATAGGAGACTACGATCACAATCAAGGAGGTTAAAAGCCAACCCCAGTGTAGGAAATTCAGCATCAAAACACCGACGACCAATAAAATTCCAATCGTAATATCGATAGCTTCAAAAAACGGATGAACTGCGTCGAGTCGCAAGGTATTGATACGAACATAAGCAGAACCGAACACGGCAAAAACGGAACCTACAATGGCGATTCCCAATCGAATATTCCAATACTTACTACGAGATTGATTGATGTGATCTTCTAGTAACTCCTTAAAGGCAAGCAGTGATGCCATACACATCACCAGAAACACGAATGTGGAATAAAAGATTTTGGAGTTACTGATTAATCCGAATACAGAAATACCGATATAGAATGTCAGTATCGTGCCCAAAACAGTAAAAACGTTCAGTAGAGCACTATGAAGTTTTTGGGCAGACAGCATGCGACAAATATCGAAAAATGAACTAGATTTAGTTCAAGACATCGCCGTCCAATGCCTTAGAAGACACCAGACGGCGAAACTCAATTTAGAGAAGAAGTTGTACTAAGAGCCGGGATAAGTTACAGGAACGAAGTTCTTTCTTTTGTCCCAAATTCCTAGTTCTTGATAGGCGCGAATTGCACCCGGATGAGTGTTTTCTTCAGACAATCCGTCGACCATCATATCTTCGGTCAAGACTTGCCACAGTGCATTCAATTCTCGCATTTCATTAAGATGTTTATGTGTAGCGATGACGTAGTCAAAGGCTAACTGATCTGGAAAATCTGGATGAACGGCTTTGTATCCTCGATTAAAGCCTGCAAGAAAATCTTCTTCTTGATGAGGTAAAGTTCCAGCTTTAATTGTCATACCAAGCCAAGTCGTTCCAAATTTTTCATTCATTTTGTCGATTGCCCACTGATCCATTGGAATGTAATACAGCTTCTTGCCAGAGGCTTCCAACTTTCGAAGTGGACCGCTCTTCAAATGAAACGACTGGGAAGGGTCTGTACCGTAACCGGTTACACAAACATCGGTAGTGCCATCAATAAGCTGCTGTGTTAAACCACCTGGATTCAACAATCGAATGTCGGTGTTAGACTTGTCGATACCATAAGCGTGTTTTAGGAACAGACGAGGAAAAACACCCCAGTCACTTTGTCCAATCAGTCCAACTGATACTCGTTTACCTTTCATGTCGGCAATTGTTTTGATTTCCGGATCTGTTGTTACGAAAAATTTACCCTGAGACCAATAGGCTTCTCCATGCAGAAGTTTGAACTTTACGTCGATGGGGTCAGGAAGGTATTCTTTTACATCTTCCGTCCCACCGTGAAGAGCAAGCTGAATGATGGTATCTTCGGTGCCAAAAACAGTGTGTTTATGTCGTCTGGTATCTGATGCCATTACACGAACGTTGTACATATAACCCGGCGTTTCTTGTGCGGAAACAAATAGATTGCTGCCGCTACGAGCCAGCACATTTCCGAATATAGTGTTTCCTTCCATAACACCGCAACCGAAGGGGCAGGTCAGAATAGAAATGAAATCCTGCGCTTTTGCAGAATTCACTCCAACAAAACTGGCGAGCAAAAGCGACAAAGCCAGCGAACTTTTAATTAATTTTTTCACTTTACATTCTCCTTAGATATAAAAATCAAATCAAGTTTATCGTAATCTACCCAATTGAGTGGGTTGCAGACATTATTCTGTTTGAATCAAAAACAACTGTTGATCAAACTCAACCAACTGACCATCCTCAGCAAAGATTGACACGATAGTTCCGTTCGTAGGTGCTTCGATAGTTGTATATAGTTTCATAACTTCGATTAAGCACATTGGGTCGCCTACAGAAACTGTCACACCGGGACTAACAAACGCATCAGACTCTGGATTTGGACGACGGTAGAAGGTACCTACCATAGGTGATCGCACAATCTGATATCCATCTTCAACGGGTTCCGATTTTACTGTCGAAGACTCAGCTGTCGGTTCCGGAGATTTGGATTTTGAGGTTGGTTGTTCAGTTACTTTTTGCGGGTTTTCGGTTGGTGTAAGATCCAAAGAAGAGGGTGTATTGCCACCGATTCTCTTTGTGACCGAAAGACGAATTCCTTCGACTTCGATTTCTATTGCTTCAGCTTGCGATTCATCAATCGCTTTCAGAATGTCGGCGATATCGCGGTAGGAAAGTGTCAAATTTCTAGCCTAACGAGACAGTTTGAACGTTGTTCCAAACGAAACAATACTCAGCAAAAAAAACTCAAAATATGGGACATAATCAAATTAATATATCAACAATATATATGGTTATTGACAAAATATTGCCTTTTGTGAATGAGTAGAAGTGTAAATCAGAAGTCCTGGTTGGGCTTGAATGTGACGTTGAAATGAAGCGAGTTTTGATTGCGAATCGCGGAGAAATTGCATTGCGCGTTGTTCAAGCTTGTCGAAATTTAGGCATAGAGAGTGTCGCAGTTTATACTGACGCTGACAAAGGATCACTGCACAAGCTGCAAGCGGACTATGCCGTCAAATTAGGCTCTAACGCCGCTAGCTCTAGTTACTTGAACCAGAACGCGATTTTACATGTAGCTCTAGCGCAAAAATGTGATGCGATTCACCCAGGCTACGGCTTCCTCTCTGAAAACCCCACATTCGTGAAGTTTTGCGAAACGGAAAAAATTAAGTTTATCGGCCCAACTAGCAAGTGTATACAACTCATGGGGGATAAAGCGCGGGCACGAACGGAGTGTGAAAAACTCGGTATTCCGATTGTTCCAGGTTCAATCGATGCATTTGAAAATGTTGAAGATGCGAGGAAATCCTTAAAATCGATGGGTTTTCCAGTACTCATCAAAGCACGTGGTGGCGGTGGCGGTCGTGGTATGCGGATTGTTGAGAATGTAGCGCAATTTGTTCGTGAATTTGTTCAAGCATCACAAGAAGCCGGTGCTGCCTTTTCAGATTCAGCTCTTTATCTCGAAGAATATCTAACTCGGGTTCGGCATGTTGAAGTTCAGATTCTTGGTGATCAATATGGGAATGTGATTGCATTGGGAGAACGTGATTGTACGGTGCAACGGCGCTATCAAAAGCTAGTAGAAGAATCCCCGTGCCCGGTTTTAGGTCACCGACTTCGAGACGAGCTTCATCAAAGCGCGGTGAAATTGGCTAAGGCGATTGGCTATGTGGGGGCTGGGACCGTCGAGTTTGTAGTAACTGAAGATTTGCAGCGAGCGTATTTCATAGAAATGAATACAAGAATTCAGGTCGAACATCCGGTTACGGAGCTCTTGTTTGGGCTCGACCTAGTTGAAGCACAGCTGCACTTGGCGATGGGAGTTCAGCTATCGCAGCTAATCAACAATCGAGCACCGTTGGGACATGCGATCGAATTTCGAATAAACGCAGAAAATTGGCAAGCTGGATTTCAACCTTCACCCGGAGTGATTCGCAACTGGAGCCCACCTGCTGGTTGTGGGATTCGAGTAGACAGTCACGCATATCAATCGTTTCGAATTAGTCCCTATTATGATTCCATGATTGCTAAATTGATCGTCCACGGTCATGACCGCGATCATGCACTGGCACGAGCTGAATACGCACTGAAAAGTTTTGTAGTAGAGGGAATTGACACGACGATAGGATTTCATTGTAAACTTTTACTTGAATCTGCTTTTCGTAAGGGAAACGTCCACACCAAATGGGTAGAAGAAGAAATTCTAAGCGAGCGTTAAATTTATGACTCGGACTGTCGAAATCATTGATCTTACGTTGCGAGATGCACATCAATGTCTATGGGCGACTCGCATGACTACAGCGATGATGAAAGATCTTGCACCTCTTTATGATCGAGCCGGTTTTGAGGCCATCGATCTGGTAGGAGGTGCCGTATTTGATGTGTGTGTACGGTATTTAAGAGAGGATCCTTGGGAAAGAATGCGGATTCTTAGCAGCTGGGTCAAGGAAACTCCTCTAATTATTCACACTCGCGGTCAAAGTCTATTTACTTTTGAATTTTTTGCAGATGATGTCGTTGAACTCGCAGCGCAACGGTTTGCCGAGAATGGGATGCGTTATCACACTCCCTATGACGCAATCAATGATATCCGAAATCTCGAAATTCCAGTACGAGCAGCGAATGAACATGGTTTGCATACGATCGGAGGCATCGTTTACACAGAAAGCCCAGTGCATACGGATGAGTACTATGCTGCACGAGCCAAAGAGCTTGTCGAATTGGGAGTAGACGGGGTTTACATCAAAGACCCAAGCGGTTTATTGCGTCCGGATCGAGTTCCGACTTTAATTCCCGCATTGAAGAAATCAATAGGTAAGCTTCCACTGCAACTGCATTCACACTGTTTATCTGGTTTGTCGCCATACACTGCCTTGTTGGCAGTTGACTACGGTGTTGATGTCGTACACACCGCGACATCAACTTTGGCTAACGGTGCATCCCATCCCCCCACTGAGCTTTTCGTTCGTAATTGTCGACGTCGTGGATATCAAGTAAATGTCGATCTCGAACCCATAGAAGAGGCTGCAGATAAACTCGCTTACTTGGCTCAAATTGAAAAGAAACCAGTCGGTGAAATTGCGGAGTACGATGAGTTTCACTATCACCATCAGGTGCCCGGAGGGATGATTTCCAACCTCAAGTATCAGCTAAGTACAGTTGGCTTGGAAAATCGGCTAGAAGAAATTTTGGAAGAAGCAGGTCATGTCCGGGCGGATTTGGGTTATCCAATTGTCGTCAGTCCTTTCGCTCAATATATCATTACACAATCGGTTTTGAACGTAATGGGACAGGATCAAGGTAAGCAGCGTTACGATACGGTGCCTGACGAAGTCCGCCTTTATGTTCGAGGTGGCTACGGCAAAGTCGTAGGTGAGATTGATCCAAACTTGTATGACAAAATAGCAAGAGGGGAAGAGCCAATTGAAGATCGCCCAGGGGCGCATGTGCCCTTAGCTCTGAAAAATCTACGTCGAACTCGCGGACCATTTGCGTCAGATGATGATTTGCTTCTTGCTGCGTTTTATGCCGATAGAGAATATTCTGCTCTCAAACAGGCAGGTCCGATTCGTCTCGATACATCGACACTGGGCAGAACGCCTTTGATCACATTGATCAAAGAATTGGCAAATCGAAAGACCATCCGATCATTCAGTTTGAAGAGTAGTTTCAACTAGACCTATCCAAGGGTAGAAAAATGTCAAAACCTTGCATAATTACTGTCGCAATCACTGGGGCGGTACCAAAGAAAGAAGACAATCCAGCAGTTCCGGTTACACCTTCGGAGCAGATCGAATCTACGCATGAAGCCTATGAAGCCGGTGCTTCACTTGTACATATTCATGTACGTAATGCGGATCAGTCACCTGGTTCTGATCCTGAGAAGTTTGCGCAAGTTCAGGAAGGGGTTCTTAAACATTGCCCGGGCATGATTATTCAATTTTCTACTGGAGGTCGGGGCAGAGGACTCAAAGAACGTGGTTCAATGTTGTCCCTAAGACCTGACATGGCTTCGTTAGCGACTGGATCGGTCAATTTCCCAACTTCCATCTATGAAAATCCACCAGCGTTTGTTGATGATTTGGCTCAAGAAATGCTAAAGTACGAAATCAAGCCAGAGATTGAAATCTTTGATGTAGCCATGTTATATAACGCGGTATCGTTGGTGAAGCGCGGTTTACTCGATACGCCAGTGCATGTGCAATTTGTTATGGGTATACCGAATGCATTGCCAGCACGACGGCAACTGCTCGAGTTTCTAATTTCGGAGTTAAACGAGCTGCTTCCTAGTGCCACATGGACTGCTGCCGGGGTCGCGAGATTTCAATATGTGGTCAATCAATGGTGCCTTGAGCTCGGTGGCCATTGTCGCACAGGTCTTGAAGACAATATCAAGTTTGATCGAGATCGACTGGCAACAAGCAATGCCGAACTGGTGACTAAAATTGTAGATATCGCGGACCGACATGGAAGATATCCGGCCACTCCAGCAGAAGCTCGAAACCTATTGAAATTACGAAAAGCAGCGTAGGATCGCTGTATCCAGACTGAGTTACTTACGCTATGTACGATCTATATTATTGGACTACACCAAACGGTCACAAGCTGACGATTTTCTTGGAGGAAGTCGAAGCGGATTACAACATTGTTCCCGTCAACATCGGAAAAGGAGAGCAGTTTGAAACAGATTTTCTGCGTATTTCTCCCAATAACCGAATTCCTGCTTTGGTTGATAACAAGCCAGTAAATTGTGATCAACCAATCTCGCTGTTCGAATCTGGAGCTATTTTGTTGTATTTGGCTGAGAAGCACGGTCGCTTCATTCCCCAGGATACGAAAGGCAGAGCCAACGTTTTTCAGTGGCTGTTTTGGCAAATGGCGAATTTAGGTCCAATGGGTGGGCAAAACCACCATTTTGTGACTTACCTTAACGAAGAAATTCCATACGCGATCAATCGATATGTCGGTGAAGTCTCCCGACTCTATATGGTGTTGGATCACCAGCTAAAAGACAAGGAATATATTTGTGGAGATTATTCCATTGCGGACATGGCTTGCTATCCGTGGATCGTTCCTCACAAACGTCAACTTCAAAAAATCGAAGAATTTGAAAATTTGTATCGATGGTTTACCCAGATTCGTTATAAAAAAGCCACACTTCGGGCGTATGAATTGGCGAAAGAAGTCAATCCGCATCAACGTGGCATGAGTGAAGAGGAGAAGAAAATCTTGTTTGGACAAAGTGCGGATACTTTACGAGAAGCGATATCCAAAGATTAATTCATTATGCAAGCTTCGAGTTCTTCTCCACTAGCTGGAATCAGCGTCGTCGATTTTACGACTCTGGCTCCCGGTCCTCTTGCAACTTTGATGCTGGTCAGTGCAGGGGCTGAGGTCATCAAAGTAGAGCGTCCCGGATTCGGTGATGAAATGCGCATTTATGAAAAAGCCTTTGGTGACAACGGAGTCACATTTTCGATACTGAATGCCGGTAAGCGTAGTGTAGTCGCTGATTTAAAGAATAAGAAAGATTTAAATAAAGTTAAGAAATTAATTGATAAGTCCGACGTCGTTATTGAGCAATTTCGACCAGGTGTAATGAAGAAACTCGGACTTGGATACGATGACTTGAATGGGTCGAATCCTGGATTGATATATTGTTCGATTACAGGTTTTGGGCAGTATGGCCCAAAGGCCTCGGTTGCTGCACACGATCTTAACTATGTTGCGGATTCGGGTATGCTTACGATTGGTGAAACTCGTTCTGGGACGCCTGGAATTCCTCCGTTATTGGCCGCTGATCTTGCGGCTGGTTCTTATCCAGCAGTGATCAATATATTGTTGGCATTGCAACAGCGTAATCAAACTGGCAAGGGCGCCTACATCGATGTTTCGATGACTGATTGCCTATTTCCACTAATGTTCTGGGCACTTGGATTAGGCTGGGGTGCGAATTCGTGGGCACAAGATGGAGGTCGGCTGTTGACAGGTGGTTCTCCAAGGTATCAAATTTATCGTACCTCCGATGGTCGCTTTCTCGCGGTGGCTGCTTTAGAAGATCGATTTTGGACGAATTTTTGTTCTACCATCGATGTGGACAGTAGTGTGTTCAACGAAAAAGAAAACCCACAAGAAGTCATTCGAATTATCGGTGCGCGAATTCAATCCAAAAGTTCAGCACAATGGAGAAAAATTTTTGAGAATCGAGATACCTGTGCTGTCATTGCAAATACCTTGGAAGAAGCCGTTCAGGACAAACACTATTTGACGCGAGGTCTTTTTGATCAAAAAGTTTTGAAAATGTCAGGTGAGATTGTCAACGCCTTACCGTTACCAATCGTTCCGAGTCTTCAGAATTTATCTTCAACTCCAAGCAAAGTACCTTCTTTGGGTGAACACAGCGAACTGTTGGAGTCGTAATTCCAGTGAGAACAATTCAAACTGTTGGTATTGTTGGTACTGGGCTTATCGGTTCCGGTTGGGTCGCGCGCTGTACTGCTAGGCAGCTAAATGTTATTGCCTACGATCCTTCGCCAGATGCAGAGAGCTTGTTGAATCGGCATTTGGAAAACGCGTGGTTTGCTCTTGATAAATTGGGCTTTGATCAGTCAAGAGCAGGAAAAGTTCAGTTTGTGGATAGCGTGGCGGAGGTCGCTCAAAACTGCGATTTCATCCAGGAGTCTGCACCGGATAGTTTGCAGATAAAGAGGACTTTGATTCATGAGATCGATAGCAGCGCCCATCCAGAAGTAATCATTGCTTCAAGTTCATCCGGTCTTTTGCCGACCCAGATCCAAGATGGTTCGAAACATCCAGAAAGAATTTTGATCGGACATCCATTTAACCCAGTTTATATTCTGCCTTTGGTGGAGATTGTTTGTGGTAGCCAGACAGTTTCTTCTAATGCACGAGATGCCGCCCAATTTTACAAATCGATAGGTATGTATCCACTGCAAGTTCGAAAAGAGATTGATGGGTATATTTCTGATCGAATTCAGGAAGCAGTTTGGAGAGAAGCATTACATCTGGTCAATGACGGCGTTGCGTCCACACAAGACATTGATGATGCAATTGTCTATGGACCAGGTCTAAGATGGGCAATCATGGGAGTGTGTTTGACTTTTCACCTTGCCGGTGGTGAACAGGGGATGAAACACATGCTCGAGCAATTTGGCCCCGCACTTCAGTTGCCTTGGTCGCATTCCACAGCACCTGAGCTGACTTCGACATTGATTGATCGAATGGTTGATGGAACTAATCAGCAGTCTGGTGAATGTTCTGTTCGAGAACTCGAGCGTCTTCGTGATAACTGTTTGATCGAAATTCTTGATGTGTTGAACAAGTATCAATTTTCTGCAGGAAACACTCAATTTCGAGCCGGTTAATTTTACTCTTTTGAGTTAATCAGGTTTGAATAAACTACATCGACTTTTGCATCCCAAAAGCATCGCTGTTCTTGGCGGTGAACCGGCCCGTCGTTGCATTTACCAATGCGATAAATTCGGCTTTAAAGGAGACATCTGGCCGGTTAATCCAAATCGACGTTCAATTGAGTCGAGAACTTGTTTTCCTTCGATTGACAATTTACCCGGGGTTCCAGATGCTGCCTTCATTGCGATTCCAAATTTGCAGACAATTGAAGCAGTTGAATACTTAGCCTCGATAAGTGCGGGTGGAGCAGTTTGTTATGCCTCTGGTTTTGCCGAAGTCAAGGGGGATGGACCGGCCCTAGAAGAACAACTCAGAAAGGCGATGGGCGATATGCCTCTTATTGGCCCGAACTGCTACGGAGTTTTGAACTATCAAGATGGTGTCGCTCTGTGGCCAGACGAACATGGCGGACGGCGTTGTGAGCGCGGTGTTGCGATTATCAGTCAGAGCGGGAACATTACTGTTAGTCTTTCAATGCAGCGTCGAGGAGTGCCGCTCGTTTATTTGATCTCGACTGGCAATATGGCGGGTTTGCAGACTCACGATTACATCTACGCGATGCTTGAGAATCCCGAGATTACTGCAATTGGATTGTATTTGGAAGGGATTCCCAACGTGAGCGCTCTGTCTGAAGCAGCGCTAACTGCAATTAAGAAAAATGTACCAATTGTTGTATTAGTCGGTGGTGGATCAGAGCAAGGTGCAGCAGTCACCTTAAGCCATTCCAATTCAATGTCTGGTAGCCGAGAATTGAATGCTGCTTTCTTCCAGAGATTCGGGATTATTCAAACTCATAGTATTCCGCAATTGTTGGAAACTTTGAAGTTTGTATCCGTTCTTTCAACCAAAAGGGAAAGAACAATCGCGTCGATCAGTTGTTCTGGAGGCGAAGCAGCATTAGTTGCAGATCTTGCAGAACGAAATGAGTTGAATTTACCTACGTTTAGCAAAGCTCAAGAGATGGCTCTACATCGAGTACTCGGCGACAAAGTTCATATTTCCAATCCGCTTGATTACCATACGTATATATGGGGTAACCAAACTGAACAAGAAAAGTGTTTTCGAGCAGTTTTTGCAGGAGATCAGGAGATAACAATTAAGGTATTGGACTTTCCTACCGAAGGACTCTGTGATACACGAGAGTGGGATTATGCCATTCAGGCCATTGTCGATGCGAAGTTCCGAACGCAGGCTAGAGTTGCGGTTGTAGCTACTCTACATGAGAGTCTACCTGAGAAAATTCAGGACAAATTGATCAAAGAGGGCATAGCTCCAATGTTGGGGTTAGAAGAGTGTTTTTTTGCGATTTCCGAATCTGCGAAATTTGCGACAAGACAGGAATCAATCGATCAAATAGCGCCTATTGATTGTTCCCCAATAAACTTGAAAGATGCGACTAACTTGAGTGAATATGAGGGTAAACAGATTTTAAAGGAACTAGGGATATCTGTAGTTGACGGGCACGAAGTATTTAGTTCGAACTTCGCTGAGGCGAAGCGGATAGCCAATGAACTCAGCTACCCAATAGTCGCTAAAGCTTCGTCCACTAACATCGTTCACAAAAGTGATGCGGGTGGTGTTTTCCTCAATATTCAGTCTGATTCGGAATTGTTTTCCGCGTTGAATAGATTAAGTGACAGAGTATTAATCGAAAAAATGGCTTCTCCACCGTATCTAGAATTATTGGTTGGCTTGAGACAAGATCCTTTATTTGGGCACATCATGGTCATAGGTGCTGGGGGCCTTTTGGTGGAGGTTCTGGAGGATACTGTCATTCTCTTTGCTCCTTTTTGTGAAAACGATTTTTACCGCGCTTTCGATCAGCTGAAAGTTGGTCGAATATTGAAGGGATACCGTCGAGCCTCTGGTGATTTAAAAAGTGTTGTGCAAACACTAAAAATGCTTGCAGATTACTTTACCGAAATTGACAACAAGGTAATAGAAATCGAGATTAATCCAATGTTTGTCTACGAACAGGGACAAGGTATATTGGTGGTTGATTCACTTTTCCGAAAAATTGATTAACAGGCTTGCCAAAAAGCTCCAATTTTGCGTTAGAAGTAATTTTTCTTTAAAATACTTTTTGGATAAAATGGAAATAATTAAAAACGACAGTCGAATAAACAGTCTATTATTTATACAACGAGGTTTGAGCTGTATAACAGAAAGACAGAATTTCATTGTTCGCAAACAGTCTGATTATTGTCCCAACTTTTTCATTGAACTGGTTTTGATTGACCAACAGCGCAAGTCTTTTTGAGATGTCAAGTTTTTCGTTTTAGCACCGATGGCACTTTCTTTAGGGAATAACAAATACACTCTCGCGAATTTTCGTGGGGACATTATCGGTGGAATCACTACAGTAGTGATTGTCTATCCCGCTGCGCTGGCCTTTGGAGTAGCTTCGGGGCTAGGGCCAATCGCCGGTTTATACTGTGTTGTGGCTGTCGCCTTTTTTGCAGCGGCTTTTGGTGGTACACCTGCGATGTACTCAGGCCCCACCGCACCAATGACTGTCGCTATGGCAGTGATTGTTTCCACCTCTAGTCATAACTTGACAGAAGCATTCGCTACGGTTTGTCTCGCTGGCATCTTCCAAATTATTTTTGGAGTCATGCGCTTGGGCCGTTTTATCGCTTACACCCCTCACTCAGTAATTTCAGGTTATATGACGGGAATCGGGGTGATCGTTATTTCAATCAATATCTTGCCCTTGATGGGGCTTACCAAGGTAACAACCGACAGCATTGCGCAGATAAGTTCAATTCCCATAATGCTAACGATGATCAATTTGGAGGCATTATGCGTTGGGTTAATCACTCTTGGTGTTCTAGTCTTTTGGCCTCGGAGAATTCAGAAAATTATTCCATCTATTCTTGCAGGACTGGTCATTGGAACATTATTGGTGTTTTACTATTTTAAAAACACGCCCGTTATCGGCACACTTGAAAGTAGTATGTTTACAGTGACGGTCCCGTTCCCAGGTATTGAGAATCTTTTCCACGTTATTGAGACTGCATTTATTCTTGCAATTATTGGTTCCCTGAATTCTCTCCTGACTAGTTTAGTAGTAGAATCAATGACTTCAAAAGTACATAATCCAAACAAAGAACTGGTTGGACAAGGTTTAGGGAATCTCGCCGCTGGAATGATCGGAGGAATTCCAGGTTCCGCGAGCCCTTATACAACTGTAGCCAATTTGCGCTCCGGCGGTAACACTAGACTTTCAGCGATTATTGTCGCCGTAGCTATGTTTTTCGTTGTTTCAGGGTATGGCGATCTGACTGAATATATTCCCTACACTGTACTAAGTGCGATTCTGATCAAGTTAGGATGGAGCATTATTGACTTTCGGCTCTTACGAAACATTGCAAAGTTAGAGCGTAGTCAAGCTATTGTTATGCTGCTTACCGTGTTTTTGGTTGTATTCGTTGATGTGATTTCAGGTGTAGCTATCGGATTGATTATTTCTGGTTTTGCGGCGAAGGCTCAAACAGAGCTGGTTGAGTTGGACAATGTAATGTCGGTTCCATTGATCGACATGGATGCGGATGACAATTACACAGCAAGAACGGGATTGGTAAGACTAGTTGGTACTTTTTCTGTTGCATCGGCAAGTTCACTGGTTCGAGTAATCAATGCAGACATTAAGGATCATGAGGTGGTGATATTCGATTTTGAGCCCACTACATACTTAGATGACAGTGCAGCTATTATTATTGGACGATTGATAGAAAGTGCTATTCAACAGAATACCCCTTGTCTTGTAGTGGGGTTAAGTCAGCCGATAAAAAGAGAGCTAGACGGTTTTCAAGCACTTGAGCTAGTTCCCGAAGACCTTCGGTTTGACACTCTAGATCAAGCTAGAACGAAAGCAAATGAGCTACTCAAAGAGACAGACGCGGGCTAATTTACGTATTCGAAAGGTGACACCGAGTCATGTTCGGATACCCATTTGATGAATGTAGGTTTCGTGTTAAGTATTCCTTATATCTTCACGCAATCACTTTGGTAAATACTGCAATTCGGCTTCAAAGTTCTTGTTATAGTCCTTCCGTTCTTGAATTAATAATTTGTATTTGCTCGAGAAAGATCTAGAATATCCGACCAAGTAAAAGTTTTTTTGTGTCGCCAGAAGATGGTGCGACTGTTAGTAATCCTGTTTCAGTTGTGTTTGGATTGGAGGGAGCAGATGTTATACCGGCAGGCGTTCAACAAGAAAATTCTGGGCATCATCATTTGATAATTGATGCACCTCTGCCCAATATGGAGTTGCCGGTACCTGCGGATGATAACTATATTCATTTTGGTAAAGGACAAACAGAAACCACCGTTGAGCTTGCACCAGGTGTACACACTCTACAACTTCTGTTAGGTGATTGGTTGCACATTCCGCATGATCCACCGGTTGCTTCGAACGTAATTTCGATTACGGTTCAATAATTGTTTTAGTTGTCGATGGATTGATGTTATCGGTCGCCAGAGTTTATTAGTAAGCATTGAAGTCGCGTGACTTCAGTGATTTGACGGAAAGACAATGACCGACCAATTGCTAAATTGGTCGGTCATTATTATTGCTATAGTCTGATTTTTTGCAGACCCTATACTCGCAGTAAATGCTTAAGTGAAGATGTATGGAAACTGCTAGCTTACAGGCAGCTGCAATGATTTACTGTCGTTGCTTTGCCCATGGTCGCTGATTGAAGAGATAGACGGACTTTTGTATTTGCGTAGGGATCAATCGTTGACTCTTGAAGCGATTTAACGACGCTCACTACTAATTCACAAGCAGATTGGTCGATATTTCGTCTTTGTCTGAAAGTATTCAGATAAACTGCGGAAGAACATTAAGGTAGGGGAATTTATTAAGTTCAAAAATGACAGCGGAATTCGTAGCATGATGATGACGATTTACACACTGGTGTAGGAAATGACGAGACAAAAGAGCTTTACGATGTTGCAAAGTAGGTAAACTAAGCCATTGGGTCAGTACTGGTGTTGGATTAGATCGAGGCTAGCGTGTTGAGCATAAAGGTGTAACATCGGTTGATAAATTTGGTAGATTTGAATTAAGTCATATGGGCATCATTAGAGTTTATAGTTAATTGATTTTATTAAATAAACGTGGCTATAATTTTTCTCAAGTTAGAAGTCTACAGAGAAGTACAGATTTAATTCACCTCAAACTCTAACGAACGGAAGAATAATGATCGAAAACCCAGTTCCATGGCCAAATGGTTGTCGAGTTGCTTGTGCCATCACATTCGATATCGATACCGACAGTATTTTGCATTTAGAGCATCGAGAAAATGCCATTGGATTGACTGCAACCATGTCGTGGTTGAAGTACGACGAAATTGCAGTGCCTCGGTTGGTAAAAATGTATGCAGAATACGGGATCAAACAGACATTCTTCTATCCCGCATGGTGTATGGAACAATACCCACATTTGGTTGACGTGATATTAGAAGGTGGGCATGAAATTGCGGCACACGGCTACATACATGAAAATGCCAATCAAATTCATCCTGATGATGAAATCTATTGGTTTGAAAAGCAAATTGAAGTCATTGAACGGATGACAGGGCAGCGTCCCAGAGGATGGAGGGCCCCTTTGTACAATTTCTCAGAAAACTCACTCGATTATCTCATCGAAAATGGTATCCAGTACGATGCGAGTTTAATGGGAGATGATGTGCCGTATCTTTTGAAATCTGAAAAAGGGCAGGTCATTGAATTGCCAAGTCATTGGGGAATGGACGATTGGCCACCCTACGTACATGAACCAAACTTTCATTACAAAATGCCTATCAAGTCGCCAGATGAGGCTATGAGAGTCTTTATGGCTGAATTTGAAGCGATGTATGAATACGGAGGGCTTTGGATTGCGGTTTGGCATCCTTTTGTATCCGCCAGGTTAGCACGTTGCCATCGTATTGGAAAGATGATTGAAGAAATGCAAAACCGTGGAGGGGTTTGGTTCGCAAAGATGGAGGAGATCGCAAGTCATGTTCAGAGCTGCATCGATAATGGCTCATGGACTCCGAGAGTACACAATTTACCGTACTACGATTCACCGGTAATCCGCAAAGATAACCACAAAATTGCATAATTTCAACTACTTGAGGATTTCACTGAAATGAGTGACTCGGTCTTAATTGCACAGAATGACGCGATTCTAGAAATAACCATTAATCGCCCAAAAGCGAACGCGATCGACGTAGAGACAAGTCGTATTCTAGGTGAGGTTTTTTGTGATTTTCGAGATGACTCTGCTTTACGAGTCGCAATCATTACTGGAGCCGGCGAAAAGTTCTTTTCTGCAGGCTGGGATCTAAAAGCAGTCGCTGCTGGGGATGCAGGTTTTGATGATGACTATGGGGCAGGTGGATTCGCTGGAATTTCAGAGCTTTTCGATTTAAACAAACCTGTAATCTCTGCAGTTAACGGTTACGCGGTTGGTGGTGGTTTTGAAATCGCACTCGCCTCAGACTTAATCATTGCTGCTGAGCATGCACAATTTTTTTTACCGGAAATCAAAGTTGGTGTAGTTGCCGATTCAGCGTGTTTTCGGTTGCCAAAGCGACTCCCATTGGCGATTGCAACTGAATTGTTGCTCACCGGGCGTCGGATGTCTGCACAGGAGGCTAAGGATTGGGGATTGATTAATCGAGTTGTTGTTGCGGATGAGCTGATGGGTCATGCTCGAGAACTTGCTAGAACTATCGCCGAGGGGGCACCACTGGTTGTTGCAGCTGTGAAGGAAATTCTTAGAGTGACAGAAGCCGTTGACATAAAAGAGTGTTATCAAATGTTGAATCAAGGAGAGTTCCCGGAGTACGAAAGAATGAAAAAATCAGACGACGCATTAGAAGGTCCGAAGTCATTTGCGGAAAAACGAGATGCGAAATGGAGTGGTAGCTAAGAGATAACTCCGTGTTTGATGCATAGGCAATTGCTAGATATTTGAAGTTTAACTAACTTTCTCAATCGGAATTACTGTAAAAGTCAAGGCTCTACGAAACCGATCTTTTGGTAGTTTTAGCTCGAGTGACCGACTGTTTTATCAGTTTATTGAATATCTCGAATCTTTAAATCGGGTAGAGAGCGTGCGATTTTCATGGTCTCAAGACTGACAGTAATCACACGTTGAAATAGTTCCAGCGGATACTTTGGGTTATTACGTGCTTCTATAGCAAAACAGTTTGCGTCATTGACAATCCCGCTATTCCTGTCAGTCCGGATGCTTTGTCGCTCCATCACCCATTCCAGAGCCGATTTACCGTTGACTTCGTATTCATAAGCTTCTAAAGGAATCCCTGATAAGTCAATGTATTGGTTGTATTTCACTCGGGTGCGATCCAGCTTCGGTCGTTTACCGAAAAATTTCCATGGTCGGTCCACTTTGTAGAGACTATCGTCTGAGGGTGCCGACTTCACAATATTTACATCGATTTGATAAGGGTAAACTTCTTCGTAGTTGAGGTGTAGGTCGGCTAACTGTTTACCCGCTTCACGGAAAGATTGAAAGTCTTGATGCTTGGTTAGAATGGGAATTCTCGGTAGTTGTTTAACAAAATTAAACTGAAATAGTTCGCGATAGTCTTGTGAGTGAAGTAAACCATAAATGAAATAGAACAGGTCTTCAGCAGCAATTGAATCATTCGCATAAGCCGTTTGAAAAAACTGCAAAGCATCAGTAGTAATGGCGGATTGGCGAGGAATGGGGTTTTTGGCATATAGGGGGGGGGCGGGTAAGAAATTGATTGGCATCGGTCAAATTACCCTCCGACTCATACAAATAAAGGGGAAAACATTGAGACATTGAAACCATTCCATAGTCTGGTAATACATCTGTCATCAAAGTGGAAAATGGTTTTTTGACGCCAATTCCTTGCAAACATATCACTCGATTTTCGGTTTCATGACAAGGAAAGATCTTTGGTAATTGAGATACTCTAGCATTGTAAGAACGATGGAAATAACCATAAACTTTTGTAAAAGGTCGGTAGTGAACTTCACAAATGGCCGCCGATTCATAAGTTTTCTGTTCTCCCTTTTTTACTTTAGGGTAATCTTGATCGAACCATTTGAACTGAGTCGAATCAAAATGTACAAAGTCTCTGACAACTGGCTTGTTTTCTGCTTGTCGATAACGACGAACTTCACAGTTAAAAAAATCGATCGACCTCTTCAGGTTTCGAGTCAGCTCATCCTTAGATGCGTTGTAGCACCAAGCATCTCTCGCCGTTTGGAAACCTAGAGAATAATTGGAGAATACTCTGGGCAACCTGCTGTCTACTTTCTTCTTACTACCCAAAAGATAATATGAATCAAGATCTGGGTTGCGTTGATTAATCCAGTCCTTGTACTGATTGGGTTTAATTTTCGTCCATCCATCTGAACTCTTCGCAATTCCATTTATACTTTTGAATTTACTAATCAAATTAAGTTTTTCTTCACGTGTGTAGTAGTCTCCAATATCTCGGTAAAATATCTGGCCAAACTCTTTGGCATCATAATTTTTTGTTAGTATTGAAATGACGACAGTTGATCGACTACCAGCACCAAAAACTTTACCACCTTCTTTGCGTGCTAGTTCCCCGGAAGTTCGTGTATTTCCCCTCAAATTGAAGATATACAAAGACGAAAACTCTTCCTGCAGACAGTGACGTATCCCATCAGGAGCGTTTCCTTCAAGCCATCCACCATTGGTTACAAACCCTATGACTCCTCGTTCACCGATTCGGTCACTCGACCATCTAAGTGCCCGAACATAACTACCGTAAAGACTATTTTTTGCCATCGCAGTAGAGTGATGTGCGTACGTATCAGAGATGCGCTGATCGAGCCCGTCATAACTTAAATTGGGGTTGTTGTCGTTCGCATAGCGTTGCCCAACAGACCATGGCGGATTACCAATAATGACCTCGATGTCTAATGACTTCTGCTTCTCCAATCGTTTCGAGTTAAATGGAAAAATACACGCCAAAAGACTGTCCGATTCCTCCATTTGAAACGTATCTGTCAAACACAAATTTCCAAAAGCCTCGTACTGCTTCAAGTTAAGACGTTCGTGATACACCGCCTCAATGTTAATGCCTGCTATGTAGTAAGCCAATAATACCAACTCATTGGCATGCAGCTCCTTTTGGTATTTGCGTTTTAAATCCTTTTCTTTAATAAGATCAGATGCTAACAATCGAGTTAAAAACGTACCCGTTCCAACAAAAGGATCAAGTACATGTACATTTTCATCAGATATGGATCGTCCAAATTCATTGTTCAATACGTCATTGACACTATGTAAGATAAAATCTACCACCTCCACTGGCGTATATACGATCCCCATAAGATCAGTTGTGCGACGAAAAGCTTTGCGAAAGAAGGTTTCATATAGTTCAGTTATGAGCGATTGGCGACCTTTCACAGTGGAGATCCCTGAGGCTCGCCGCTTCACACTTTTGTAAAACTTATCAAGAGTACCCGCTTCTTTATCCAAGCGATGGATTTGTAATTTTCTAATGACGCTTTCTAAGCCCCGTGAGACTGAATTTTCCTGTGTAAACTGATTGCCTTGAAATAGTGAATTGAACACCGGCCCTGTGACCAAGTGTTGTGCCAACATTTCTATCGCAGCTTCTTCGCTGACTTGTGGATTTAAATCGTCTCGTAACTCTGCTAGCAGCTCGTCGAACGCTGTTCGCTCTATTGTGTTTTCAGGTCTATTCACAATGGCACGAATTCGAGTCACATGTGCTTGCGCTATGTCTCCTATATCTTTGGCCCAGTCTTCCCAGAAATCTAAACGCCCACAGCGCTTCACCAGCTGTGTTTTTAATTCCGTGACAAATAAGAAGGGCTGAATTCGCGGAGATCGTTCTGGGGGCTCGAGTGGAATCGGTTGATCGTCAGATGGTTCTGATTTAAATCCCAAGGTATCGATAACAATATAGGGACTGACGTCTTCACCGATGGCAGCTTTATGAATCGCCTCATCCATCCCGTCATCGTGCGTTCGCAACGCGTTTAGAATTTGCCAGATGACCTTGAAACGCTTGTTATCATTGAGAACTTTTTCCGGATCAACACCAAAAGGAACCACCACAGGTAAAACCACATATCCTCTTTCTTTACCTTCTGCTCGACGCATAACGCGCCCGACTGCCTGTACCACATCCAGTTGTGATTTTCGAGGCTCTAGAAACAAAATCGCATCCAAAGCCGGTACATCTACACCTTCAGTCAGACACTTCGCATTGGTCAAGATTCGACAGTTGTTCTCTTGACTCGGTTCTTTTAACCAATCGAGACGATGTGTTCTACGTTTGGCGTTGAAACTGCCATCAATGTGTTCGACCTCACAATCCAACTCAGAAGAACTTTCATCAAATTTAGTGCGATATTCGGTAACAATTTTGGCAAAGGTGTCAGCGACTGTTTTTGAGGTATCAATTCGATTGGTAAACGCCAGTGCTCTACGCATTGGTTGTTTGTCATCAATCTCATCAGAAAAATCAACTTTAGTCAGAGCCCGCCAACAACCGACTAATTTGCTTGCTAGATCGAGTTTCAGATCGTTGTCTTGCCTTAGCTGTTCCGAAACATTACTTGCAACGTGGAATTCGTCCACAACCAACACCACAACTTTGTAATCGCTCAAAATCCGGTCTTCCACCGCTCTTCTGAACCCATATCGATAGAACTCTTTACCAAAAAGCACCGGATCGTCCATGGAGCAAATCGGAATGTTGTGCTGCTTCGCTTTACTTTTGGCTTGCTCTGCATAAATCCTGGGCGTTGCAGTCATATACAGTCGTTTGCTAGAGCGAATATGGCTATTTTCATGAATCAAAACAAAGTGCGATTCTTTACCGCCTTCCAATTTTCCTGTAGTACGATGCGCTTCATCACAGATAGTCAGATCAAAGTCCGGCAATTGGTATTTTTTTTGGGCGTCTTTCAAGACTTGCAGCGATTGATAGGTAGAGTAAACCACTGTGATCGCTTCGTTAGAATGTTGTGCAATGCACACACTACTGAATTGCTCAGCATCGGTAGTTGCAGGCAGAACCAGTTCACTAAGATGACGTTCACTTAACACATCAAAAGTGCCAGCAGAACGACGACCCGCTTGTCGGTCTGAGCACACCGCGTAGGCTTTCAAGGGTAAAATGGCGTCTTTGGCCCACTCCAATATGTTCTGGTGCATCAATGCCAAGGAAGGAACCAATACCAACACTCGTTTGCCTCTACCAGCATGGCGTTCAGCTATACGTAGTGCTGTTAAAGTCTTACCCGTCCCACAGGCCATAATGAGCTGACCCCGATCCGTCTCCTGAAATCTCTGCAAAGTTGCCGTTAAGGCGCGCTCTTGATGCGGGCGTAACTTTTTGGCTTGATCGTGCTGAACGGTAGAATCAAAAAAATATTGATCCCAGTCAATACTACTCTGATCTAAATCATCAATCGATAAGCGTTGAAAATTAGGCAGGTCTTCTAGCGTTTTTTGTACATGTACTCCAAGATTACCTTCGGTCGTATCGAACAAGATCCGTCGACTGAACTTCTTTCCTGCTGAAGCTGAAATGAATGAATCGATATCTTTTTTTTGAATCGTCTTCTTCTCTTGGTAAAACTTACACTGAACCGCACAGAAACTCCCTGATCCGTCGCGCAAAGACGCGACCAGATCTATTCCAATATCAGTTGCGGCTCGACCATGTTCAATTGCCCAATCCCCGTAGGACCAGACCTTCTCGTAAAGTGTCGACTGTATCTTGTCATTGGATAGATAAATTTTGACGACTTCTTCGAATCTCTTGCCTTGATCGAACAAGTTCGTAGCAGCACGAGCCTGCTCGTTTAGCAAACGGCGGATATTTCCCATAACAGCTACTCTCGGAATAGGTCTGAAAAACCTTTTCTTCAATTGAATTCAATATAGTTGAGCAAAAAAAATAAAATTTTTTGCCATCACATTTTAATACAGGTAATCCTTAAAAACCGCAAGGGGGGGGGTATGTCAATATGGGTGGGATTTATTCGAGGATGCGTTCTAGGTTACGTGGGATTGTTTTCTTGAAAGTGTCTCCTATTGACCAATAGTGAGAATCTCTCCTGACTTACTTTATTCACATTTGAAAATGATGTATAGTTGAAAATGTTTTTGAAAAATTATTGATTGAGAGAGCTGAAAGTGACCTTAGAAGAGCCGACTGTCGAGCAAGAAGAATTACAAGAAGATTTAAATGTGCTGCAACAAGAGCCAGTACAAGAAGAGGAACCATCAATCGCTTCTTTTGTTTACCCATATAAGAAAAAATACAAAAGAAAAATATACGAAGAGCGCAAAGCCGAACTACAAGTCGAGTTGCTTAAAGCTCAAAATTGGGTCAAACAGAACAACGAAAAAGTAGTCTTGATTTTTGAGGGTCGCGATGCAGCCGGTAAAGGTGGGACCATTAAGCGCTTTATGGAGCACCTCAATCCACGGACAGCGCGTATTGTCGCTTTACAAAAACCAGGTGAAAAAGAGCGTGGGCAGTGGTTTTTTCAAAGATACATTGTTCACTTACCAACCGACGGAGAAATGGTTTTATTCGACCGATCCTGGTACAACAGAGCTGGTGTAGAAAAAGTCATGAAATTCTGCTCCCGCTTGGAATACCTTGAATTCATGCGCCAAACCCCCGCGTTAGAAAGAATGCTTGTAGCAAGTGGTATCCATCTATTCAAATATTGGTTTTCTGTGACTCGGCATGAACAACGTCGTCGTTTTGACGCGCGAGCGGATAGCCCACTAAAGCGCTGGAAACTCAGCGATATTGATAAACTTTCATTAAATTTGTGGGAGGAGTACACAGAAGCCAAGGAGACCATGTTTTTCTATACGGATACCCGTGATGCTCCCTGGACGGTAGTCCGGTCGGACGACAAGAAAAGGGCGCGTATCAATTGCATGCGGCATTTTCTCTACAATTTCGATTATCCAGACAAAAATCTAGATGTTGTTGTGGAGCCCGATCCTAGACTAGTCGGACAAGCCGGATCAATCTTCAAATTTCAATCTGACGGAAGCCGCGGTTCACAAGCATCTCGCGAGTAGAATTAATCTATTCTGTTACACCGTGTACAACTGACCAAAAGCCGGTTTACGATCATCAATTCCGGCCAGTCGGAGGCAGTGCCAAGCCAAGGCGTGGTTACTAGACGTAACTGGTTTTCCAATACTTTTTTCGATATCGTTTATGACAGGGGCGATACGTAAACTAGTGCATGAGACGAAAACCAGGTCTACACTGTCAAGTTTTCCTAGTTCAATTGCAGCGCTCTTAATCGAATTCGTTGAAATTTTTGCTGCCCGATTGTCGTCTTCTTCATTGAACGAGCCAAAGGCAACGACATTGAACCCCTTATTTTCAATGTAGCTAGCAACTCTTTCATTTACATCTTGCCGATAGGGTGTTAGTACAGCGATGTTTTTGGCACCGAGAGCTCGAAACGCGGCGAATGCTGCAGTAATTGGCGTTGTGCATTTCGCCTCTGGTCGTCCTTCATGAATTCTCTCAAAGACACGCTCTTCTCCGATTACCATTGATGCAGATGTGCAGCCATATGCTACTACATCAAGCGATACACCCTCCAGAATCACTTCTGCACAATCCGGAATCCTAGCTTCCATTTGAGCCAAAGTCTCAGGTGTGATCGTAGGCGAATTCTTGATTCTGCTCTCATAAAATGCGACACCTTCGATATCAAGAAAGGAACGAAATTCGTGCTCAATAGTATGGTCGGATCCAAGAACAATCACTCCGATTGCAGCTCGTTCTGCAATACCTGCATCCAATTCAAAAGGGATATGAGTTCGATAAACTCGTTCGACATGATTCGTCCTAGTGGCAATTGTCATCTTTTGACCTTTAAAACAATGAACTTGGCTGAGTTGAGCTTAGCAGATTATAGACTCGAGGCTCAATAAAACCTGGCAGCATGAACTTTTTTGAACTTAGGATATGAGCTGATCAATGCGTTCGCTTGAAAAATTCTAGTTGTAAATTCGCTCTGACAGATATTGCATTCTTTCGCTTCCGGAAGGATGGGTGTCAAACCAACTTGTTTCGTCTAAACAAGGCGAGCTCCAGTCTATTTCCGATGTGTCGCAGATGTACTCAAACAGATGTTCAATGGCATTCAACAGATGCACTGGGTTAATATTTACATTTTTCAGGAAATCCACTGCAAGCAGGTCGGATTCTTTTTCAAACTCACGATTGAACCGGAGAGAGTGAAAATTCGTAATACCTAGAACAATGGCAGAAGAGACTGATTCATCCCGCCCAGAACTGATGTCAAACACCAACGTGGGTAATATTGACATCCCAAAGACTACTAGAATCTTTTCTAGGGAGTGGCGCAGTTCTATATGAGCCAATTCATGCGCTATTACAGCAAGAACTTCTTCCCGATTACCAAGAATTCTTACGAGTTCATCGGTCAGTACAATTGGACCCCCTGGAAATGCGAGTGCATTTGGTCCCAAAAGTTTAGATGAATGAAAATGGATTTCTACGGGGCGACCCAAATTTGCAACGGAGATTTCCCTTGCACCATTACGTAAAACTTCTTGCAAATTTGGTGGAAGAGTACTATCCGAGAAGATAATTTGGGAGGATTGGTATAAATCCTCTCCAATTTGTCGTTCCCACTTTTGTGGAAAAACAAGAACAATGAAGTTGCTCATTGAGTTGAAAACGAACCGAAAGATAATTACACAAATCGCTAACACTGCAATCATCAGTACTGCCTTTTTGACATTGAATTTTTCTAACCAATCGATCGTAAGTTGAATTTTATTTTTTGCGACTACGTAAATTTCAGTCGGAATTGGTTCGTCGGCTTTGAAGTAGCAACCGGATTCGAAGAAAATGTTCTCCGGTTCCTGAATCGATTGAATTACTAATTTCTTGATTGGCTCTAATTGTTCGTCATAGACTACTACATCGTCACCATCGATCATCAGTGTTGCTCGGTGAAATTTAGAGGATAACGGATAGAAAAAGTAACCTTGAATTTTCATAGTCTAACGTGTTGTTGCGTCAGCAACAAGTAAGAGAACCTGATCTCGGACAAATTATTGCTAGACTGTAATTTCAAATCCTTCTAAATCGGCGAACTCCTCACCGAAGGAATGTACTAATTTGGCTTCTTCGTCGATAAACTTGGACTCATCTCCGATAATCAAATAACTAGTATGCTCACATAGATAGCGATATTTTCTTATTGCAGCCCAAGGGATAAGAAATCCAAGTGAAAATACTATTGCCAACATATTTGAAAAGACGATCCATAGGTACTCAAGAGGATCCAAGTCCGACTTGAAAGACACTTTGTCACTAAGTTCCAAATTTCTCATCAGAATATTTCGACAAAATGCGAAATAAGCCACGTTACCCAAGACAATCATAAGAGGTAACAAAAGAGCAGACCAAACAAAATATGGAAGGTAAGCATCGAGATTTTCAATGAAACGATCATCTACCAGAAAAAAGAACAAAAGGGCAAGTAGTAACACATAAGCAGCCACTGCTAAATATACAGTTAGTGCAAATGCTTGATAAAAAGGTCCAATTCCCAGTTTTGAGTGGAACTTTGATACTCCAAAGGCATGATTATTCGAAAAATGTTCATAGTAATGCTTGCTGGCTACAGGCATAAACAATCCGAGGCTAATTATCCCCAATATTGGATAGACAATAAAGTAAAGAAGAGTTTTCCAATATTCTCCTTGCCAGTTTAATCGAACGTTTCTCCATGATGTCATGCGTGCTCTAAATCTTAGCGACCGATTTATTATCCAGGGTAGAACGAATAGTAGTACGCCGTAGGCGAAGAGGATTGATTCTGGAAAGAAATTGGTGAGTAGTGTAAAGCTTATCAGACAGACTATTGCAATTGCTCTTCCAACTAATATCTGCTTCCCATTCGCATGATAACCGAGTGAATATTCGGCGATAAATGTGTGACCGTAAAAATACTGTGTTCTACGGACTTTCGCCCATGCGCTGTAAACTCCTAAAGTTACAATGGATAGAAACAAGTTCGAAATCCAAATGCTGAAATAGTCTTTGGGATTTCCTTTGAATTGAATCCTTTCGAAATCTTTGGGAGCCTTCTGTTCGGACGGTAGTTCTACCGGAAGATTGATAGTCATACAATATTTCCAATCTTGGTAAGTGAAGTTTAAAGGATACTGCGCTTATGCCAAAATCAACGCTTGATAGGAAAAGTTAATCGCATGCATTTCATGCTGTGTTCAGCTACTTACTCGAGGTTCTCTCGCTCAGCCAATTGTCGCTAGAATGCCAGCACTAGGCCAAAATATAGATTGAAGATTCGAGTCGTTTACCAGATCTGTTATGGGATTGTAATTTGGTAGGATTGGAACTTACCGTCAACGTCGATAAACCCTAATCTGCGGACTAGATTCAGCTGGCTTCTACATTTCTGAAAGTCCGCTGTTTTCACCTGCGTACACTAAAGAACAAGGTTTTCGTAGCCTGGGTGCCAGTCGTCACACAAACCTTGCACCCACCAACTTTGCCTACCACGACTAGTTGCGTTATGCAACTGATCTATTTTTCGTCATGGAACAACTATTTGACGCAATAGAACCACAAGCTGACACGAGTAAACAGATATGCGGGCCGTAAATCTACTATGTCTATTCATTGTCCTCGAAAGTAAAAATCATTATGATGATTGTGGTATTTGAGTTAGTTGCGTATATCTATTAGTTCCTTTTTTGGCGAAATCGTTGATGACAATTTCGACAGCCTTCCACCCCCAATCGTTTAGTAGCTGAAGCAATAGCGCTGCGTTTGCCGCTTTCAAAAGATGCTTTCAAGTCATTGGCGAGTGGTTCAAGTTCTTTTGCTGCATTGACAAATTCGCTCCAATTTGTCCAGATGTCTTCTTTGGCTTTGCTCTCTTTGCTTCTTGCTATGCCAGTGTCGGGTGGAAAGATAGCTGGAATACGCTTTGCATTTTCCGCAATTTTACCGGCTCTTTTACTAAGTTCTACTATGTCTCCATCGCTATGCTTCAAATAATTTGAGAATGCCTTCATGCTCTTGCCGAAATCTTCCATAACTTTGTGACGACTCGCAAAAATCGCGGCCAGTTCCTCGTCTAAGCCTTTCAGAGAATGGCTTTGTACCGTCAATGCAGCACCCATTAAAGCCAGCATAGCCGATAGCATTAATCCTTTCGTTTTCAAAATTTTGCGCATTATTTCTATAAATCAAGGAAAGATACTTCTCTCAATTTTCTTGTTCGTTTGTACATGTAATTATTTTTGGAGTAGCAAAGTAATTTTCTCACACAATCAAGCGGAGAAATATGGTGAAGCGCTGTGGTTCGTACCAAAGCTCATATCAACGTGATCTAAATTCTGATGTTAGCACTATTTTTGAGGGTTTCCTGATGGAATAGGGCAAATTCCACGGGACATCTATGCTGAGAGATCTGCTAAAACCTGATGAGACTGAGGAGTCTAGTCTGAGACTCCCAGGAGAATTATGGTTGATCCACTATCGAAGATTCACTTACAAGTCTACGGAGTTAAATCAAAACGGAATAGCATTCTCCATATTTTTTCACAACGCGCCTCACCCTAAGAAAAACAAAGATTTTATTGTTACCTCTAAATTCCATATCCATCAATACTAATCTTGAAAGCGTCCGACGCTAAACAGAATAAATGTTGACAGTGTCCAAATTTGGTTAAAAACTCAGAATTACAGGTTTTTACGGACTCGTATTTTTTTGTTCCTATCGCTTCAACCTCGAACTATTCTCTGGTCCACTCACAGCTGTACTCAACCCCTGCAAGATTGTTGGGGAGATATTTCACCGTATAAGTGCACGATACTTCTTTCAAGTTTGCAAACTTTCCGGTACCGCCCGAAAATGTAAAAACACCAGAGCCAGCAGAACCTTCAGTAGTTGCTCCTTTTCGTGAGGCCAAAATAAACAATTTATCACCTTCTGGACTCGTCACTTCACAAGGAGCTTCAAGATTTAGATTTTCGCCATCTCCTTTCGCATACAGCAAGCACTTCATTTCGCCATACTCACCTACAACGAACGGACCGCCGGTGCTTTCAATGATCAATTGGGTTCCTTCAAGATGCCCAGTTTGTAATTTGGTACCGTTAAAATCCATCGACACGTAGTCATATGTTTGAATTGAAACGGCTTTGAAAGAACCGCTTTCCTCTGCGAGGACGGGCTGTGCTATCAAGAATGATCCAATTGCAATAATTGCGACAAGGATCTTTGTTTTCATAAAACTCATGTAATTGTCCTCTTGGTTTGAAAACCTTGCTTAAATATTTACCTTATAAAGAATAAGTAAATATTGACCATTAGTCAATCGGCAACAAATTCAGGAGAAAGTTGTACCAAATAATCGATTTGAAGTCTGCAACGGTATCTGATTTGTGCCAGTTTTAGTTGCTCGTAGGCGGCAACTGAAATGGGGATGCGTCTATTTCAGGCTTTTGACCTGATATCAGATCTGCTGCAATTTTCGCCGAGCCGCAGGACATCGTCCAACCCATATGACTTTGTCCGGAATTTACAAACAAATTTTCGTATTTGGTAAATCCAATATACGGTGTCCCTTTAGGTGTCATGGGGCGAAAACATGTTTTGTAGCTAGGTGAATCGTAATTTGCTCCATTCGGCAAAAGATCTTTCACTGCGCGAAGCATCGGTCGAAAATCCTTTGGTTTGTGCGAAGCGTCGTAGCCAGCAAATTCCGCGGTCGATGTGACTCTTAGAGCGTTTCCGATAGGTGAGAATGCGACTAGATTGAATTCATCGACTGTACCGATTTTGCTAGGTACATTATGTTCGCTAATAGAAAGGGTTGTGGAGTATCCTTTGACTGGATAGATTGGTAAATCGATTCCTACCGGTTTTAATACAAGCGGCGTATGGGCTCCAAGACTCACGATGATTAAATCAGCTTCTAACTCCCCTTCGGAGGTCGTTACATTAGAAATTCGACTACCGCTTGCGTTCAATGAAATTACTTTTTCGTTGAACCGAAAATTCACGTTTCGAGATTCACAAATCGCTGCAAGTTTTTTTGTGAAAATTTGAGAATTCCCTGACTCATCTGTTGGACAATAAATTGCACCCGCTATTTTTGAATATGCCGGTCGAAACGCAGGCTCAAGATCGACCACTTCATCCGCGTTTAAGGCGGATACAGTATGCCCTTGATCTCGAATGATTTTTGAATGCTCGATGGCTTTCTTGAATGCATTAGATTGCCGATGAAGATAAAGTAGACCCTTTGTGACTTGTTCGTAATCTAACTGATTTTCACCAACGATTAGATTTAACCGATCTTGAGAATATTTACAAAGTCCATACTTTGTTTTCGTATTCTCGATTGCATCTCGGTTATTGCATTGTTTAAGAAACAACGCTGTCCATTTCCAAAATTGGTAATCAAATCGCAAACGTATACGAAAGGCTTGATCGTTTCTATATATTGACTTCAGTAGAATTCCCGGAACCTTGGGTGAAGCCCAAGAAAATGCGTGGCCTGGCGCAATCATGGCAGCATTGACGGCACTAGCTTCGGTGGCTACTTCCCTTGCTTGATCGATTACCGTAATGGTATGTTGCCTACTTCGCGCCAATTCATAGGCGGTTGTAATGCCAATTAGTCCTGCACCAAGTATTAAGATACGCATAGCTAATTTCTATCGATTACAGCAAAAGTCAAGATCTTATCGGCGACAAACTTTAGGCTGCAGCTGCAATTACTGAAATTTCGACAACAAACTGAGGCATCGCCAAAGTTGATTCGACACAAGCGCGAGCCGGTTGATTACCAGGGGAAACCCAAGCATCCCATACTGCATTCATTTCATCGAAAGTTGCGATGTCCGTCAACCAAATTGTTGCACACAAAAGTTTCGTTTTATCAGTACCGGCTTGTGCCAAATAGTCATCAATCCGTTGAAGAATATCTTTCGTTTGCTTTGTTACACTCTCGCCAGCTGCACCTACGGCGACTTGCCCAGCTAGATAAACTGTATTGCCATGAATGACTACTTGGCTCATTCTCTGGTTAGTGTCAATTCGTTGAATCATTCTTTTTTCTCCCAGTGAGTTTTTCCGAAAAATCCCTCACTCTAATTTAATTCGTTCGGATGAAGTGGGTCGATAAGTCGATCTTTCCACAGACGTGGCAATATTTGAAGGTAGCCTTTGTAGTAGAAATTCCCATTTTTTCTCAGAATTTCTTTCCGTTGCTCACGAAACATAGATGACAGGCGCGTCCAGTGAATTTTAGGATCTTCATGGTGTAACCAGTGGTAATTGTTGTTGAGGTACAGCAATCTAGTCAATACAGTTCCTTCAACAATTAAACTACGTTCATCTTGGACATCAGACCACCTATGCTCCGTATAAGAGCGCAATAGTGTCAGCGAAATTCCTGGATACACAAAACACAAAATATACTTCCAGATTGCCATTTCGCCCACTACCACAACAAACACTAATACACTTGCACAACCTACAAAATGCAAAAGCCAAATGTTGATTCTTTGTATTTCACCGGCAAATATCCGAATCCATTCTGATTTCAGCAATAGGTAGGATGATACGAACGGTCCGATTAGTAATCGTCCTAAAAGCGTAAATTGAAATTGATAAACACGTCGGCTAATTGAGCTTAAATTAGCCCAATGTTCGCTCGATACATAGCGCGATTCTGGGTCGTCTGCAACACTGGTTAATTCTGGACATTTATGGTGCTGTAAGTGACTTTCTCGATATATAGAGTACGGGTAATACAAAGCCAAAGGTGGATAAGCAAGTAGTGAATTGAACCATTGATATTTTGTTGGTGAACCATGAACTACAATGTGTTGCAGGCTTCCATGTAAACAAGTTATGTATCCGCCTGCTACGAATAGCAGTGGCAGCGGAATTTTCTCCCCATTCAGTACAAGCCACGCCCAAGCCGCGTAAACAAAAATAACAACAAGTGTATCTTTCGTTAAAGTACTTCCAATCCCGATCATTTCATTGAAGCTGAGAACCTCAACTCATCTAGCTTCTCAGCACGAACGACAAAAATTTGAACTTAAAACTCACCCGCAAGCCAGCGATCAAACCATTGTTGACGTATATCCTGTGTACGAGCATACCATTCACTATCGATTCGAATTTCGTTTTTGTATCCACCAATGTGATTGGGCATGTGTTTAAGCATAGAGATATTGGATTTCTTGTGTAGACCAATTCGGCCCCATGCGGATTGGCGTGTCGGACTATAAGGTAGTAAACTTGAAAACACCGCCATCCGCTTTGTACTGGTCGCATAATTGACAAATTTCTTCGCGAGTTCTTGATTTTTACTGAACTTCGAAATGCCCCAAACTGAAAATTCTAGCAGTGGCCCTTCATAAATAATAGATAGCGGATAATTGTGATTCATTCTAGCATCAAAAAATCTTCCATTAAATCCTGCCGCCATGACTACTTCGCCCTTTCTCAGCAGTTCAATGGGTTCTTCTCCACTTTCCCACCACACGATGTGATCTCGGATTTCATTCAAACGACGTGCGACTAGCCTTAAGCCTCTCTCGGTGCTGAGCAAATCATAAATTTGTTGTACAGGGACGTCGTAAGAGATTAGTGCCCATTCGAGAAAACCCTTCGGTTCTCGCCTGAGGGCTCGTTTCCCCGGAAATCGCTCTATATCGAAAATATCAGCGACAGAACTTGGTTTTTCATCTTGAAAGGCCCGATCATCATACCCAATTACGGTAGCGTATTCTAAATGTGCAACACTGCATTCAGAAAATGAATTCTCAACAAAGTCCTCTTCGGCATCAATATTTTGCGGTGATGGAGATACCAGTGAGTCTTCAAAAGGTGACAAGAGTCCTTCATCACACGCAGTCTTAGCGTCCGATTCTGTCATGTCGATTACATCAAAGAGTACTGCACCGTCTTCTTCAGTCGGTTTTAATAGCGAAATGCCCCCAGAGTAAGGTTCTAAATTAATTCTGACCCCGGTAAACTGTCCGAAAGGAAAGTAATAAGCCTCCGATTGAGCTTCTTCATATGCGCCTCCCCAACTAGAAATCGTCAAATCACCAGATAGTTGAGCCTCTGCTTGACCCACTAGTAAGTATGGAAAGATAAATACGAAATTTCTAAACAGTTTCATTCTCTTCGGCTCTAAGTCGTCTTTCATTCAATAGATACGATCGCATAATGTCGTATGGCCAAACTACACCAAGCAGCGTTTGATCTTTGGACGATACAACAGGAACAATATCCAGATTGAAGAATCGAACCGCTTCGACCGCTTGTTCAACATTTGTGTGCTCATCAAAAATTAAGGGAACTTCTTCATACGCCACTTCTACCGGCAACACTGGATCAAAATTAGCGACTTTTTCCAGCGTTACCAAACCGTGAAATTTATTTTCATCATCCATCACGACTCCAGTTTGATGGAAACTAGCTTCAAGGTTGTTGCGAACATCTCGGATTTTATCGTCTGGATGCATTCGAAAATAATTTTCATGTGCAATTTCAGAGACTTTCTTGTAGATTGCCAGAGCACGAATTCGCCCCAATGACAAGTCAAAACCTCGATTTAATAATTGGGCGTCATACAGCGAGCGTCCGAAAAATCGATAGGCGACTAGGTTGGAAAAAACAACTGCAACCATTGACGCAATTGCCAAATCATAACTACTCGTCAATTCGAAAACGATGAGTATCGTAGCCAAGGGTGCACCAATGATTGGACTCGCAAGTGCCATCATGCCGCAGATGGCATATGGAACGACACTTGTGATATCAAATGGGAAAACTAGGTGGATTAAACTCTCATAGAGTGCACCGAACAAAATCCCAATCAGTAAAATCGGACTGAATACTCCTCCTGCAAATCCGAAGCTAATACAAAGGATCGTTACTGCGAACTTTGCAACAAGAATAATTATCAATTCACTGAATTCGAAAGCGTTGTCAATGGTTGCAAAGCGTAGTGTAGTCGATCCGATTCCGAGTACATCCGGGATTTGAATTGCCACAAATCCCAAAATCAAGCCAGCAATCATCGGGCGAATATATAGTGGAATCTTTGAGTTTTGCATATAAGAGCTGCAGAACATGATTCCCTTTGAAAAAAAAATGGCGAGAAAGGCACACAATACTCCAAGCACTCCAAACAGGACGTATTCGTATGGGTATTCAACTCCGGTAAACTGAACGGAGAAAAGTACCGGTTGTTGAAAAACGAAATGAACAATACTGTAAGCCACTGCCGCCGCGACAGCAGTCGGAGCAAATGCTTGCATTGAGTAGTGTCGTAATATGACTTCGTGCGCGAATACCAAACCCGCAATCGGTGCATTGAAAGCTGCGGCAATCGCCGCCGCGACCCCACTTGCTATGCAAATCGATTGTAAATTTTGAATGTCGAGTTTGAGTTTGCCGAGTATGGCTCCTACAATGGTTCCCAAATAAACCAAAGGACCGTACTGTCCTACCGAAGCACCTGCACCCAGAGAAATCACAGCAGCGATTGTAGACATAATTCCGCTTCGAATAGGTTCGCCAGCGGATTCCGTTTGAACCATCAAAATCGTGTCTGGTGGTCCTAGTACTCTTTTGGCTTTTACAAAATAGTACAAAATCAATCCAACAACCAAACCTCCGATGGCCGGCACGAGAATCGTTGCCGAATACAGCAACAGTTTCTGATCTTCATATTGAATTCGTTTCGAAGGTGAAATCAATAGATAGTCATTCAACCAGCCAACTGCATCCACAAAAACCACGGCAAGAAAAGAAACGCTTCCACCAATGATTGTTCCAATTAAGCTCAATGCAATGACGCGATAAAGCATCATCACATAGGGTTGATCGAGTTTTATCTTTAGTGCCATGATCAGCTAATATTTAGTTCTAAATTCGGTGCACAGATCTCTAAATTTTAATGCCTAAGGCATTGAGGAACTCGTGTACTCGCTCGGGAGGGCGACCAACAACAGCCTTTCCATCGGCGAGGACAACGGGTCTTTCAATGAGAATAGGATTTTCCACCATTGCTAAAATTAACGATTCATCGGATAATTCCGGAGAATCGAGAGCAAGTTCTTTATAAACGACCTCACCTTTTCGAATGAAATCTCTAGCAGAACACCGAAGTAGGTTCAGAATCCTGGTAAGTTCGCTGGAATCTGGTGGATTTTTCAAGTATTCAATTACTCGAACTTCATGATCTAGGCTGTGTAGTAATTGGAAAGCTAGGCGTGACTTACTGCAACGCGGGTTGTGGTAAATCGTAAAATTCATCTTCGGTTTCTTGACCTCGAGTCGTAATTCTCGGCGATAGCCCAATGCCTACAAGGCAGACGAACTGAGCCAAATGTTGCCTCCAGTCGATCGAAATTCGACAATACTAAATTTCAATCGAATCGCATCCAAAACTTCACTTTTATTTTACTCTACACTTTCACATTTAAACGATCGTTGATTTCTAGTCAAAAATGAGCAATAGATGGGGCCTGTGTAGTTAGTCAATTTCTTCATTTTGAACTTTTGTTCTCTAAAAAATTTATTCATCACCTAAACAAGCCGAGAAGTTGGTTGTCGATAGTGCGCTCGAAAGCTCTGGTTTTAAATGATTTCTTTGTGAATTATCTTTGAGTCAATTCAAGGTGGATAACTGCCCTCTAACTCTCGATACCAACTGAAAGTTAACGCTGAAAGGTATAATTTGGACACTTATTTCAAGTATGAATCAAAAATAGATGTCTTTGCAGTCCACTCAACCAAAACATCTTCAAAGTTCTTCTAAGCTACGTCATGGTGGCAAGATATTAGCTGATCAGCTGGCAATTCAACAATGTCCGGCTGTATTTTGTGTAGCGGGTGAGTCTTTCTTACCAGCACTCGATGGCCTGTACGATCATCCACAAATCAATACTATCACTTGCCGACATGAGGGTGGAGCAGCTATCATGGCTGAGGCATATGGCAAGATGACTGGTCGACCAGCCGTATGTTTTGTAACCCGAGGGCCAGGCGCGACGAATGCTTCACTCGGTGTTCACATCGCTCTGCAAGATTCAACACCAATGGTGCTGATGATTGGGCAAGTTCAGCGTTCTTACCTAGACCGTGAAGCCTTTCAGGAGGTTGATTTTCGAACTATGTTTCGACCACTCGCAAAGTGGGTGGCCCAGGTAGAAGACCCCGCTAGAATTCCTGAATACATTAGCCGGGCTTGGGCCACAGCAATGTCAGGCCGTCAAGGACCGGTCGTTTTGATTTTTCCTGAAGATGTTCTGTTCGACGAAGTAGAAGTCGAAGATTTGCCATTGGTCAAGGTTGCAGAAGCAATCGCTTCAGAAAATTCGGCTGAACAATTGTCTGCATTTTTAACGGACGCTCAACGTCCGCTAATCGTGGTAGGTGGGAGTGGTTGGAGTGATGACTCACGAATTCGCTTGCAGTCATTTGCACAAAGCAATCAGCTTCCAGTCGTCGCAGAATTTCGCTGTCAAGATTACTTCGACAATCGCCATCCAAATTACATCGGTGATCTCGGAATTAGTACTGGACCGGGACTTGCAGCGATGGTGCGAGAAAGTGACGCTGTACTTTGTATCGGAGCGAGGCTGGGTGAACTTCCGACCCAAAAATACTCACTGATTGAAGCACCGATTCCACGAACGAGCTTATTCCATGTTCACGCAGACATCGGAGAATTGGGGCGAGTTTATCAACCGAAAGTTGCGCTGAATGCTTCATCTGCGTCATTCATCCAGCGCCTTGATGGCATAATGCTACAAAATGGCCGCAACTGGTTGAGCTGGCTAAAAAAAGGGCGAAAACTATTTCTTGAACATTCTTCTACCGCAATCGTTCACGGTTCAGTGTCAAATGATCAGGTGATTGAGTGGCTTCGAAATGAAATTCCATCAGATGCAATAATCGCGAGTGGTTCAGGTATCAGCAGTGGTGTCTTGCATCGGTATTATTATTACGGTGCGCGGTATCGTACTCAGTTAGCCCCCATCGCAGGCTCCATGGGCTACAGCTTACCAGCTGCAATCGCTGCAAAAATGTGTGAGCCAAATCGAAAAGTATTGTGCATCTGTGGCGACGGTTGTTTTATGATGACTGCGCAAGAGCTGGCAACGGCGGCTTTGTTGGAGTTGGATATAACCGTGATCGTGGTGAACAATGGTGTGCTAGGTACCATTCGTAAACACCAAGAAAAACATTATCCCGGTCGTGTAGTCGCGACTGATTTACTTAATCCCGATTTTAGTCAGTTCGCAAAAAGCTTCGGCGCACTGGGATTGACTGCAACTACGTTTGATGAGTTCAAAGAAGCATTTCGAACAACCAAATCACATCGGGGATTGTCTCTGATAGATTTACAACTTGATCGATCAAATTACCTTAGTTCATTGATTGAGTGAATCGCAAAAAGTACAAAAATGTAAATCGGTTAATTCTTCTCATTGTTTAAAAATATTGAATAGATGATACTCTATGTCTTCAATTTTTGATTTAACTGGCAAGACTGCCTTCATCACTGGAGCTTCAAGTGGTATAGGCTGCCATATTTCAAAAACGTTTGCCGCATATGGTGCGAACGTAATTCTTGCAGCGCGTAGAACCAGTCGCTTACAAAAAGTCTCGTCAGAAATTCACAGCGCGGGTGGACAAGCCGATTGGGTTCAAATCGACGTGACGAGCAAGCCAAGCGTGGAGCGAGCGTTTGCAAAATCGATCAATCGCTTTGGTAGTATTGACGTAGTAGTCAACAACGCAGGAATTGCATCCACTTCCGCCGCGCTTGATGTCACTGAATCAGATTGGGACCGAGTGATGGACACCAACCTTAAAGGAGCATGGTTAGTCGCGCAACGAGCCGGACGACACATGTCAAAGAACAAAAAAGGCGGAAGCATCATTAATATCGCCTCCATTCTTGGACTTCGTGTCATGGGTGGAGTTGCTCCTTACGCCGCTGCCAAAGCGGCTTTGGATCACTTAACCCGGATTTTGGCATATGAGTGGGCGCGCCATCAAATTCGAGTCAATGCCATTGCGCCTGGATATATTTATACCGATATCAATCGAGATTATTTGAGCTCACCCATGGGCCAAAAGGCTCTTCAGAAAATTCCACAAAAACGATTCGGCCATCCTAAAGATTTGGATGGCACAGCATTATTGCTTGCGAGTGACGCATCTTCTTATATGACAGGTAGTACGATCGTTGTGGATGGCGGACACCTTCAGTCTTCAATGTAATTACACAATGGTTTAGTATCGTATGCATTTTGATTTAGACCCTTTAGTAAAGGATTATCAGCAAAGAATTCGCGAATTCGTAAACGAACATATCATCCCAGTCGAATCAATACCGGACGCTTATGATGAAGGAGAAAATATCGCGGACGAGTATTTCTTGCCTTTGAGAGAGAAGGCACGTTCTGAAGGACTTTGGAGTTTACAGATGCCAAAAGAACGCGGCGGATGTGGTCTTGACACGGTTGGAATGGCAGCTTGCTACGAGGAAATGGGGCGTTCGATCTTTGGCCCGGTCGTGTTCAATTGTGCGGCACCCGATGACGGGAATATGATCATCTTGGAGCGCATTGGTACCGAAGCGCAAAAAGAACGATGGCTGCAACCGATTATCGACGGAAAAGTACGCTCGGCGCTCGCCATGACAGAGCCTGCACCAGGGTCTGGTTCAGATCCATTGGGAATGATGCGAACTACTGCTGAGAAAAAAGGAGATAAGTGGGTTGTTCACGGACACAAATGGTTTATCACCGGTGCAGGTGTCGCACAACATTTTATACTTTTGGCAAGAACCTCAGATCATCCGCGAAAAGGTTTGACGGCATTTATGTTCGATCGAGATGATCCAGGCTGGGAACTGGTTCGGAGAGTGCCAATCATGGGGCCTGAAGAGCATGGTGGCCATTGCGAGCTAAAATTTCATGGGTTGGAAATCCCAGATGAAAATCGACTGATGGAAGTCGGAGATGGCATGAAAGTAGTTCAGATTCGATTGGGTACGGCGCGGCTGACACACTGTATGCGATGGCTTGGATTGTGTCGGCGAGCACTGGAAATTGCCAGTGACTACGCCGGAAATCGAAAAGCTTTCGGAAAATTGTTAACTGAACATGAAGGGGTGCAGTGGATGTTGGGCGAAGCTGCAAGTCAAGTTCATATGGGACGTTTGTTGACCATGCATGCCGCTTGGAAGTTGGCACAAGGGGATTTTGCTCGTAAAGAAGTATCGATCGCTAAAGTTGTCGTAGCGGATACACTTCACCATGTGGTCGATACTGCGATACAAATGCTAGGTGCAAAAGGATATTCTAAAGATACGATTTTGGAATGGATGTATCGCTATCAACGTCAATCGAGATTGGTCGATGGTGCGTCGGAAGTACATAAAATGGTATTGTCAAGATTCTATATGAATGAAGGAGATGAGTTCTTTAGATGGGGAATCTAATGACACTACGGAGGACATATGCTCGATAAAGTGTCACTCGACGACAAATACACCAAACAGTCGGGGCGTGTTTTTCTTTCTGGCATTCAAGCCTTGGTGCGGCTCCCAATGCTGCAAGCTGCTCGAGATACGTCGAATGGTCTAAACACAGCTTGTTATATCTCAGGCTATCGAGGTTCACCATTAGGTGCTTTCGATATGCAACTTTGGCAGGCGAAAGAATACCTAGACCTACACAATATTGTGTTTCAGCCGGGTATCAATGAAGATCTTGCCGCAACCGCAATTTGGGGAACTCAACAAGCAGAGATTGACGGTTACGGTAAATTTGACGGCGTTTTCGGAATTTGGTACGGGAAAGGACCCGGAGTAGATCGGTCAGGTGATGCCTTTCGACACGCAAATTTAGCGGGCACCTCCAAATATGGAGGAGTGCTCGCAGCGATGGGAGATGATCACGCGTGCGAGTCGTCTACAACCGCCCATCAAAGCGAATTTGCTTTCGTAGATGCCATGATACCAATTCTTAATCCTTCTGGAGTTCAGGACATATTGGAATTTGGATTGATTGGTTGGGCGATGTCACGCTACGCTGGCTGCTGGGTAGGGTTGAAATGCGTCCATGACACAGTGGAGTCGGCGGCTTCTGTCGACATTGGATTACTAAATTCAAACTTCATCATTCCAGAAGACTTTGAATTGCCTCTAGGTGGTTTGAATATTCGCTGGCCAGATACACCGCTTCAACAAGAGCAGCGACTTCACGAGTACAAATTGCCGGCGGTTCGTTCTTTCTGGCGCTGCAATAGTTTGGATCGATTGATTTTCAATCCTCACGATGCTCGAATAGGGATTGTAACAACAGGAAAATCGTATTCGGATGTGCGACGTGCCTTAAGTGAATTAGGAATTGACTCTCGAGCAGCGCATAAACTGGGTATTCGTTTGTACAAAATTGCGATGAGCTGGCCGGTTGAACCAGAAGGCTTATACATGTTTGCCGAAGGACTATCCAAAATCATAGTCGTCGAAGAAAAAAGAGGCTTGATCGAAGATCAGATAAAGACATTACTCTACGGCCGAGCGAACACTCCTAAAGTCGTTGGTAAATTTTCAGAAGACGGGAAAATACTATTGCCATCCACCGCACGACTCGAAGCAATGAACATAGCGGCGGTAATAGGAGAACAGTTAATACTTCATGCTCCTGTCGAATCAGTACGACAGCAGTTGGATGGAGTGTTAAACAAAATCAACAAAAAATCGATTTTATCTCCGCTCCAGAGAATGCCCTACTTTTGTGCAGGATGTCCACACAATACTTCTACCAAAGTGCCAGATGGCAGCATCGCTTTGGCTGGGATTGGTTGTCACTACATGGCGCAATGGATGGACCGATCGACTGCGAGGTTCACGCAGATGGGAGGAGAAGGTGCGAGTTGGATCGGAGAAAGCAAATTTTCCACACGCGAGCATGTTTTTCAAAATATAGGTGACGGAACCTATCTTCACTCTGGAATATTGGCCGTACGCGCAGCGGTTGCATCGAATACGACCATGACGTTCAAACTGCTCTACAACGACGCTGTCGCCATGACGGGTGGTCAACCTTTCGATGGCCCTCTAACCGTCTCGCAGGTTGCAGGGCAGCTACTGGCCGAGGGAGTACGAACGGTTACCGTCGTAACAGACGATGTTGCCGCTTTTCGAGCAAACAATAGAATTCCAAGTGGCGTAGAGGTGCTCGATCGTCAAAACTTAGAATCTGTGCAACTGGAATTGCGAGAACAATCGGGTGTTACAGCAATCATTTACGAGCAAACTTGTGCAGCTGAAAAACGTCGTCGTAGAAAAAGAGGAGAGTACCCTGATCCACCAAAGCGAGTTTTTATAAACACCGCAGTTTGCGAAGGCTGCGGGGATTGCGGAGTACAGTCCAACTGTATAGCAATTTTGCCTCACGAAACCGAATTCGGTCGAAAACGACGAATTGATCAATCTGCATGCAATAAAGACTTTACTTGCGTCGAAGGGTTTTGCCCCAGTTTTGTCACCGTACATGGAGGGCAGCTACGAAAGCCTGCTCTAAGCATGTTGGCTGACACTTCGATACTATCTGAATTACCCGAACCCTTCGTTCCCAAGCTGGAAGAGGAATTCTGCATTGTCGTCAATGGTGTCGGAGGAACTGGCGTACTTACTGTTAGCGCTATCTTGGGTATGGCCGCTCATTTGTCGGAGCTAGGTTGCTCGGTCTTAGATATGACGGGTTTAGCACAAAAGGGCGGTTCGGTAATGAGTAATGTCATTTTAGCGAAGACACCAGAGGGCATCTCGTCTACGCATGTCGCAAACGGAGGTGCTGATCTCATCCTTGGAGGTGATTTGGTTGTTACTGCTAGTGAGCTCGTGACTTCGACCGCGCAAAATGGCAAAACATGGGCTGTTGTAAACGATTATCAAATGATGTCTGGTGACTTTACTAGAATTAGCGATTTTCAATTTCCCGCTGTGAAGTTGAAATCAATCATCGAAGATGCTGTCGGATCGGATCGAGCAACTTTGTTCAATTCAAATCAATATACAGAAGCACTTTTTGGAGACACCATAGCTAGTAATATTTTTCAACTTGGAGTGGCAGTCCAACTTGGTATTCTTCCCATTAAACTCGAAGCCATTGAACGAGCTATTGAATTGAATGGAAAAGCGGTCGAAATGAATAAATTGGCATTACATCGCGGACGACAATTTGTGGCTGATCGAAAGAGTTTGGATGAGCTTGTGTTCCAAATTCGTGGAAGCGACAAAGTTTGGAAACCACTTCCAGCAAGATCTCTTGATGATTTGATTTCGCATAGATCAGAAATATTGGTTGATTACCAAAATCAAGCTTACGCTGACAAGTATCGTAAATTAGTCGAAAAGGTTAGGGCAGCTGAATGTAATTATTCACCTGGAATGAAAGGTTTGGCTGAAAATGTAGCGAAGTACTACTTTAAGCTTTTGGCCTATAAAGATGAGTATGAAGTCGCGAGACTTTTTACCCAAACAGAGTTCAAGCGGGACTTAGAGTCGCAATTTGAAGGGTCTTACACAATTCAATTTCACATGGCGCCTCCAATTCTTGGTAAAAAAGACAAGGAATCGAGGGAACCAAAAAAATCTGAATTTGGGCCTTGGATGTTGACGTTTTTGAAGCTGCTCGCAAAATTCAAATTTCTGCGGGGTAGTCTATTCGATCCGTTTGCTAGATCTAAAGATCGTAAATTGGAACGAAAAATGATTGTAGAGTACGAGTCTGTCGTGAACGAAATCATCGAAAATCTAGAAATTGAAAGCCACTCGCAAGCAGTTGAATTAGCGAGCTATCCGGAGTCAATTCGTGGTTACGGACACGTCAAAAGACGACATGCAGCGGATACGGTACGAAAAGTGGAGAAACAGCTGGCAAGATTTAGAACAAGAATCGCTGATCGTAAAGCCGCTTAGCGAAGTCAGTAAAACTATTGGACTTAACCAATGCTGCGACAAACCAAACCTACTTTTTCATGGGTTGATCCATTTCGATTAGATGATCAACTAGACGAATCTGAACATCTTGTTCAACGAACGGTTCGTCGTTATGCCGAAGAAGCTTTGTTACCCAGAATTATCGAAGCAAATCGAAACGAAGTTTTCGATCTCGCCATCGCTTCGGAAATGGGTGAACTTGGATTGCTAGGACCAACCATTGATGGCTATGGTTGTTCCGGATTGAACTACGTCAGCTACGGTTTGATTGCTCGCGAAATTGAACGAATTGACAGTGGTTATCGATCATTTATGAGCGTGCAATCATCACTTGTGATGTTTCCAATTTACACATTCGGCAGTGATGAACAACGAGACAAATATTTACCTAGACTAGCCAAAGGCCAGATTATTGGTTGTTTTGGATTGACTGAACCAAACCATGGATCCGATGCCGGAGGAATGAGAACCAAAGCGAAAAAGGTTGAATCGGGTTATCTACTTTCCGGTGAGAAGACGTGGATTTCCAACGCACCGATTGCAGATTTATTTGTGATTTGGGGCAAAGACGACGATGGTATTGTCCGTGGATTCCTGCTGGATCAGAACTTCTCAGGCTTGGAAACATCCAAAATCGAAGGAAAGTTTTCACTTCGATCTTCTGCAACCGGAAGTGTTTTCATGAACAATGTCTTTGTTCCAGAGGAAAATGTTTTGCCAAAAGCGTTTGGATTGAAAGGGCCCTTTTCCTGTTTAACGAAAGCACGATACGGGATAAGTTGGGGTACATTGGGAGCAGCTGAATTTTGTTGGCAAGCAGCTTTGGAATACGCGTTGAATCGAAAACAATTTGGAAGACCGATAGCAGCTACACAGCTTGTACAGAAAAAATTGGCAGACATGCAAACTGAAATCGCGCTTGGGCTACAAGGTTGTTTACGTGCTGGACGTATGATGGATGAAGAAAGTGCACCACATGAGTTGATCAGCTTACTGAAACGCAATAATACTGGCAAGGCTTTGGATATTGCAAGGTCGGCGCGTGACATCCACGGCGCAAATGGAATTTGTGATGAGTTTCATGTCATCCGTCATTGTATGAACCTAGAAACCGTCAACACTTATGAAGGGACACATGACATACACGCACTGATTCTGGGTAAGTCTCAGACCGGAATTGCTGCATTTAACTAAACGGGTAGGGTAAATGAGTAGAAAATTGGGTGATTCTTCATTACTGAAAGAAAAATGCTACATCAATGGAGATTGGGTTGGCGCGGAAGATGGTGCAGTAATCAAAGTTACAAATCCAGCCAACGACAGGCTGATTGGCACCGTTCCCAAATTAGGAGCTACCGAGACAAAAAGTGCAATTGATGCGGCTGAAACCGCATTTCGTTCTTGGCGTAAAACCACGACTAAACAACGGGCAGACCTACTAAAAGCGCTCGCTGACTCGATGATGGAAAATCAAGATGATTTGGCTGCATTGATGACCCTCGAGCAAGGTAAACCGCTTGTTGAATCTCGAGGTGAGATTGGTTATGCCGCGTCGTTTTTCGAATGGTTTGCCGAGGAAGGTCGTCGAATGTATGGCGATGTGATTCCAACCAACTTACCGGATCGCAGAATCGTTGTCATAAAAGAACCAGTTGGAGTTTGTGCTGCAATCACTCCTTGGAATTTTCCCTCAGCGATGATTACTCGCAAGGCGGGACCTGCACTCGCTGCGGGTTGTTCCATCGTAATCAAACCAGCAAGCGCAACTCCGTTGTCTGCACTGGCCTTATGTGAGCTTGCAGATCGTGTGGGTATTCCACCAGGTGTGATCAATGTGATAACCGGATGTTCCAGAGCCATTGGCGGAGAATTGACTTCAAACCCGATTGTGCAAAAAATGAGTTTTACAGGATCGACGAAGATCGGCAAACTGCTGATGAAACAGTGTGCAGATACAGTTAAGAAAGTTTCTTTGGAGCTCGGTGGAAATGCGCCTTTTATAGTTTTTGATGATGCCAATATTGATGAGGCTGTTAGTGGTGCAGTACTATCGAAGTACCGAAATACTGGTCAGACCTGCGTATGCGCAAATCGTTTTCTCGTCCAAGCAAATGTGTATGATGAATTTTCCGACAAACTTGGCAATGCCGTATCAAGAATGAAAATAGGTGACGGATTTGGTCCAGGCATCGAATTGGGTCCACTCATTGATGCAGCTGCCGTGCAAAAAGTAGAGGAACACATCATAGACGCAGTCGGAAAAGGCGCGAAAGTCATAGTCGGTGGATCGCGTCACGAACTAGGCGGAACTTTCTTCGAACCTACTGTTCTGACCGATGTTCGAGTCAATATGGCCGTAGCGAATGAAGAAACTTTTGGCCCGGTTGCGCCTTTGTTCAAATTTGAGAGTGACGAAGAAGCAATTCAGATGGCGAACGATACAGAATTTGGACTTGCTTCGTATTTGTACAGTCGGGATATAGGTCGAATTTGGCAGGTTTCTGAGTCACTAGAATACGGAATAGTTGGCATCAACACAGGAATAATTTCAACAGAGGTCGCCCCATTCGGTGGAATGAAGGAATCTGGTATCGGACGAGAAGGTTCTAAATATGGACTGGACGAGTACCTTGAAATTAAGTATCTGTGTATGGCTGGAATTTAGATTCTAAACTTCGTGCAGAATTTCGATTTATGAGCTTTCCTCGGATTGCATTATTTGACAATCCATTTTCGTTATTTGCAAAATGGATGGAAGAAGCTGTCGGTTCGGAATTCATAGAGCCCTATGCAATGACAGTTGCAACGGTGGATACTAACGGAAAGCCCTCTGCTCGACAAGTATTATTAAAATCACACGGTCCATCCGGATTTATTTTTTATACCAACTACGAAAGTCGTAAAGCGATCGAAATTCAAGAAGTACCATTTGTGAGTGCTGTATTGTGGTGGGATAAGCTCTACCGGCAAGTTCGAATCGAGGGTAGTGTTCAGAAAGTTTCCGAACAAGAATCCGACGCATATTTTGCGACGCGACCCAGGGGTAGTCAAATTAGTGCTGTTGCTTCACCTCAAAGTCAGCCAATCGAGAACTTCGATTCTCTAGCAGAAAAAGTCGCCGAGCTCGAAAAACAGTATCAAGGACGTGCCGTGCCACGACCATCGAATTGGGGTGGGTATCAGATCACCCCAAACTCTATTGAATTCTGGCAAGGTCGACAAGATCGCCTTCACGAACGCTTGCTTTATCGGCGAAATAATGATACCTGGAATACCGAGGTTCTCGCTCCGTAAACTTTCCCTTTGATCTCTTTGTAGTGACTTGAATGAGGGATTTTGAAAAGCACACCCTATAGTGCCATAAACGGCGATATCTCGAGTACAGTGAAGCACCCATATTATTGACACCAAGAGTGAAAAATCAATTTTGATTTTTGCAACTTAATGCGAAACTGTGGAATAATGTATAAAAACTTGAAATAGAGATATTACAAGGAGAAAAACGTGACAAAAAGTTCTAGTATCAAAAAATTATCCAGCTTGTTTGTGTTTATTGCCACTACATTCGCTTTTGCCGGCAGCATCTACGCAGAAGGTACACTGAATGTTTACAACTGGGCAGAATACATCGGTGAAGAAACGATAGCGAATTTTGAAGAAGAGTTCGATATCGAGGTTACCTACGACAACTATGATTCTGTCGAAACTGTGGATGCCAAGCTTCTTGCTGGAAGTTCAGGTTATGATGTCGTTAGTCACTCGAGTAGTGCCGTTGCTCGAATTATTCCTGCGGGTGTAATTGCAGAACTCGACTTCTCTAGACTGCCAAATGTTAAGCATATCATTCCAGAAGTTATGGGGCAGATTGCCAAAAATTGGGATCCTGAGAATAAGTATATCGTGCCATATATGTGGGGTACGCACGGTGTAACTTACAATGAGGAGTTGGTCAGACAGGTATTTCCGGACGCTCCTATCGGCTCCATGGATCTGATTTTTAAACCAGAAAATATGGAGAAATTGGCACAATGTGGAGTTTCGTTCTTAGATTCGCCAACTGACGTCGTTCCAATGGCTCTCGCTTATTTGGGTCTTAATCCTAGCTCTACAGAAAAAGCTGATTACGACGAGGTCGCAGAACTATTGAAAAGCATTCGACCTTATATTAAAACGTTTGATAACTACGCGTACACACGTATGCCGGAAAAGGAATTTTGTGTCGCTGTTACTTGGGGTCCAGATGCGTCGTTTGCAACAGCTGCTGCCGAGGAAGCTGGTGCTGACGTAAAACTCGACTTTTTTCTACCGGAAGGTGAAGGCAAAGCAAATATCTGGGTAGACGGTTGGATTGTGCCCGCGGATGCGCCAAATCTCGAAAATGCATATCTGTTCTTAAACTATATGATGCGACCTGAAGTAGCAGCAGGGGATACAAATTTCACCTGGTATGCTTCGGCAAATGAATCAGCCAAAGAATTGATTGACCCATATATTACAGAGACCTTCTCGATCTATCCACCTGCTGAAGCAGTTGCAAAGATGTATCCATTAGAAGTGCTGCCGAGGAAAATTGAACGAGTTCGTACACGACTTTGGGCGAATTTCAAGAGTGGCAATTAGTGGCTGCAATATAAGAATTATTGATGTTACTCTCTAAGATGAAATCGCCTGAATAAGCGAATTCAGCATCGATTAGTAAGGCGGAATTTAAAATGGCAAAAAAGGAGATCGATCAAATTTACGAAGATCAGCCCTGGCTTGATCCAGATGCTGAGCCATTTGTAAAAATTCGAGGCTTGACAAAAACCTTTGGTGTAATCACCGCTGTTTCTTCGGTTGATTTGGACATCTATGAAAGCGAGTTGTTCTCTATGTTGGGTGGTTCCGGTTGTGGGAAGTCCACCTTACTTAGGATGCTTGCCGGGTTTGAGTCACCCACAGCGGGTTCAATCTTTATTGATGGTGTTGACATGGCGGATGTGCCGTCCTATGAACGACCTGTCAATATGATGTTTCAATCCTATGCTTTGTTTCCTCACATGACGGTCAAACAAAACGTCGCTTATGGTTTGAAGCAAGATAAAGTGGAGAAAGCCGAAATTGAAAAACGGGTTGCTAAAATGCTGGAAATCGTCGAATTACCGATGTTTGCTGAGCGAAAACCCCATCAACTTTCGGGTGGTCAGCGACAACGAGTTGCGCTGGCTCGAGCTCTCGTAAAAAACCCTAAGGTATTGTTGCTGGATGAACCTTTGGCTGCTCTCGATAAACGCTTACGCGAACAAACTCAGTTCGAGTTGATGAATCTTCAAGATCAATTGGGCATTACATTTATTGTGGTGACGCACGATCAGGAAGAAGCCATGACTTTGTCGACACGAATCGCTGTGATGGATCAGGGGCAATTCGTACAAATCGGAACTCCAACCGATATTTATGAATACCCTGAATCTAGATTTGTTGCCAACTTTATTGGCAATGCCAATATGTTCGAGGGGAGAGTTGTTGAAAATCACAGTGACTCAGTCTTAGTTCGATCCATTAACTCGGATACTAGCTTTTTAATTGACCATAGCTCAGATGTTCGAGAAAACCTTCGGGTTTGGATTGCGCTGAGACCAGAAAAGATCATTGTCTCGGACACTCCGCCTCAGAACGGTAGCCAACACAATGTCGCGAAAGGTCTGGTAGACGATATTGGCTACCTTGGTAATTTTTCAATTTACAAAATACGGCTACAAAATGGCCGTATCATTGAGATTACACATCCCAACCAATCTCGACCACGAGACGGGCGACACCTAGTTCAATGGGAAGAAGATGTCTACTTGAGTTGGCAACCGTCCAGTCCGGTGTTGTTGACGAAGTAAGTTCAGATTTGATCATCTTCATGAAAGGGGAACGACAGCTTTGTTGAATCGATTGAAAAAATGGATTGATTCTCCATCGGCCTGGCAATCAGTCGTCGTTGCTATCCCTTACATTTGGCTGCTGATTTTTTTCCTAGTTCCGTTTATTATCGTTCTAAAAATCAGTTTAGCTGAATACGTACTAGCTAGTCCGCCGTTTTCTGCACTATTCGAAATAGTAGACGACAGCGTTGTCCATGTCAGGCTAATTTTTGACAATTTTGTGTTCCTGTGGGAAGACGACCTTTATCTTCGTACTTACCTGAATTCGCTCAAGATCGCGTTAATTTCCACTATCCTTTGCTTGCTCGTTGGATACCCCATTGCATACGGCATCGCACGATCTGCTCCAACCGCGAAAAAGTTACTGTTGCTCGCAGTAATTTTGCCATTTTGGACATCGTTTCTCTTGCGCGTATACTCTTGGATGGGCTTGCTCGCAGATCAGGGAACTATAAACCATCTGTTGATTTGGATCGGGTTAATCGATCAACCGATCAAGATGCTGTATACCGATTTTGCGGTGTATGTCGGTATTGTTTACACCTATGTACCGTTTATGATTCTTCCCTTATATGCGAGTATCGAAAAACTTGATATGACGCTACACGAAGCCGCGGCAGATTTAGGGTCACGCCCATTTACGATCTTTCGAACGATTACGATCCCGCTTACTATGCCTGGCATTATCGCCGGATCGTTGCTGGTATTCATACCCGCGACCGGCGAGTTCGTGATTCCAGACTTGCTAGGAGGTGGAAATGTCTTGATGATCGGAAAGGTTCTTTACAGTGAGTTCAATTCCAATCAGGATTGGCCGATTGCGTCTGCAGTAGCCATCGTACTGTTGGTTGTTCTCGTATTACCGATGATGATCTATCAAAGATATCAAGCGAGAGAAACTGAGGGATAGTCGTTTAGAGATGGAAACAGGCAAGAAATCTAAATTTACCTTCTCAGTCTTGTGTTTCGGGATGGCGTTTCTCTATATCCCGATCCTTCTCATGATGTTTTATTCGTTTAACTATTCGAAAATCGTCCCAGTTTGGGGTGGATTTTCGTTGCGTTGGTACGGGGTGTTGTTCCAGAGTCCGGAGGTTTGGAAGGCGGTAGCTCTGAGTTTACAGATTGCTCTGATGAATGCAACTTTCGCCACCTTACTCGGTGCTTTTGCCGGGATTGCCATGGCTCGTATAAAACGCTTTCGAGGTCGCACCTTGTTTTCAGGAATGATTTCAGCGCCTCTTGTCATGCCAGAAGTGATAACCGGACTTTCGCTTCTACTACTTTTCATAACCTTGGCTGAATTTATTGGATGGCCGTCACGTGGAATTACTACGATAACCATTGCACACATTACCTTTTCCTTGGCCTATGTCGCAGTGATTGTGCAGTCTCGTTTGGTTGGTGTAGACCAATCGCTTGAAGAAGCGGCCCAAGATCTTGGTGCAAAGCCTTTTCGTGTACTGATTGATATCACGATCCCACTATTGGCCCCCGCTTTAATAGCCGGTTGGTTATTGGCTTTCACATTGTCGCTAGATGATCTTGTTATCGCGAGCTTTGTTTCCGGGCCTGGCTCCAACACATTGCCAATGCTAATCTACTCGCGTGTCAAATTGGGCTTGAGGCCAGACGTGAATGCATTGGCGACCATCATCATATTGATTGTCGCAACTGGCGTATGTATCGCAGGATGGATCATGTCGCGTCAAGAGCAACAGCGAGTCAGAGATATGCAGCTTGCGAAATCTGCAAAATACGATTTTATGGAAGAATCGTAGACCTAGGATCCGACATTCTTTGGTTCAACTGACGAACAGCTCCGACGGGAGGTTCGTTTCTCAGTTTTGCGACCGGTAACCGTCTTTGAATCGCATTGTGATATGCACCTACACCGGTCTCTGCCGCGTTGTGTAAATTCCAATCTGGATAGGCCGACGACTTTAAGCATTCTTGGATAGTAATCGTGTACGCTCGATCTTCCTCGTCCGTCATTTTGTTTATTCGCCGATTTAGATATCGAACTGCCTTCATTCCAGGTCTTTCGTCGGGCAAAGCATAAACTCTAGATATGATTTCCGTCTCTGTCAAAGATTTCGGAATAGTCATATAAACTTCCATCATATCTGGATAAAGGCCAAAAACAAGATTTGGAAATACTCCGAAATACATCCACAAATTATTGTATTCATGAGATAAATTCTCGAATTCTGGTAACAACTTGCGGTAGTTTCTGACACTCCAAAGCGAGGCATTTCGATCATTGAATCGTCCATAGGATATCGGAATTTCACCGATAAACGTATCCACATAGTCTTGACCATACAATTGGTTCAGCGACGGATGACCGATCGGAACGTGATAGCCTTCATTGTCAATGTCATGAAATACTTTCCAATTGACCGCCACCGTGTAACGGTCTACCTTGGAATATGGCTGTAATTCTTCCAACTTATACATTTCGATTTCTGATTCAATGGCTTTCATTTGTTCATGCAGAGGAGCACTGTCTGATACTAGACGAATGAATATAAAGCCTTGCCAGATTTCGAGGTCGATCGGTACAAGTTTTATTTTGTCCTGAACTAGTTGTGGAAAGCCATCCGATTTTGGAATAAACTGCAATTTTCCTTCCAAATCGTATCGCCATCCATGAAAGGGGCAAACCAAGGCTCTAGGACAATTTCCTTCTCCGTTTAGAATTTTCGATCCTCTATGGCGACAAACATTGTGAAAAGCTTTTACTTTGCCTGAACCTGATCGGATGACCATAACTCTTTCGTTGAACCCATCGAACGTCAAATAATCTCCGGAATCGGGAATATCGTTTACGTGTCCAACCAACATCCAATTGGGTCGGAACAATTTTTCAATTTCCAATTCAAATAATTCTGAACTACTGTAGGTCCAAGTGGCTAAAAGTTCAACGAGTTCTTCCTTCTGGATATTCTTCGGAGAATGGTCTGAATCGGGAATTAATTGGTTTATGTAGCGAAGACAGACTTCGATACAACGCTCTCGGTTAATTTCACCGGGGTCGATCAGCGCCTGTTGCCACAATGTATCGATTAATCCAGTCAATCCCATTGTGAGAGCTTCCACATCGATACGATCGTAGTCTCTGTCATAGAGCAATTCTTCAATACAGCGGCTAGCAAGATCGAATTCTCGCTGATCATTCTCTTCACAAATTTCTTGATAGTCACTTCTCGCCTGCATTTCACTCCAGAATGCATACCAAACTGCTACTTTGTCTTTTACGAAAACTTGTTTGTCGAAACTTGCACGAATAAACGAGTGGAGTACTTCTGAAGGGGTATTCGCATTAGCAAGATGGCGCTGCATGACCTGCTGGTACTCCATCACCAAATACTCGAGTGTGTCCAACAGTAGCTGTTTCTTTGACTTAAAGTAGAAGTTAATGATTCCGCTAGAAAACTGAGCGCGCTCCGTTATTTTCGACATTGTGACGTTTGACAATCCGTTTACAGCGATTGCACCAATCGTCGCTTGAATCAGTTGTTCTCTAGAATTTAGCTTACTGCGAGATTTCGAGTCCTTGGTTGTATTCAAGTCAGGCATGATCCATTCCTTCAATTGAATCAGTGTTTATAAATATTGAATGATTATATAGTATCTAGATTTGCACCAAGATGAAGATAATACTTTAAGTCTAATCGAAGAAATAAGTTACATAAATACAATCAATTAAGTTAACTAATTCATCCAATGCAAGAATCACTAAACACTGTAAGTCCTCATGTAAATGACTACCAAACATGTCGAGAATGTGTTGAACATTGTAGATTTATGCGATTTGAAGTGAACCAATTTATCCAGTAGGTCATGAATGAAATCGCAATAGAAGTTTTTTTTCAAAGGCATCATCTCATGCTCGCGTGCACAGATCAGCTGACGGAATGGGAAGTGGTGTTTGAACTTGAATAAGTTCATCCCTACTTGGGTTCAATTGCGCCAATCGACATCGCATCAATAAATGTTTCACCCGTAGAGCGATTGGGTGCAGGCAACGAACAACTAGTACTGTTATTGAGCTCAAAACTCGTGATAAAAAAATACTCAGCCAATAGTCAGAGCTGAGCATTTCAGTTGCCTCTAAATTTGCACAATTCGATTCCAAGGAGGAATTAAACCCAAATTATGCTGCCCTTTGTTTTGCATAAACTGCATCTAGCGATGATTCTAACATGTCAAACATATCATTAATCTGAGACTCGGTGATGATCATTGGAGGACAAATTCCAATGGTATCACCCGCGGGCAGGGCTCGCAAAATCAAACCTCGTTCTAGACACTCTTGGTACACTTGAAAAGCCACTTTCAGTTCAGATTCAAAAGGCTCCTTAGTTGCTTTATTTGCAACGAGCTCAACCGCACCGATCAGTCCTACTCCACGTGCCTCGCCGACAAGAGAGTGAGAACCAAGTGCTTTCAAACGATCTTGAAAAGGAACCATAATTTCTCGGACGTAGTCAATTATGTTGCGTTCTTCATAAATTTTTAGTGTTTCCAGCGCAACAGCCGCTGCCACTGGATGACCACCGTAGGTAAAACCAGTACCGAAGACACCGTGCCGATCGCTGGCTTCAGCAATGACTTGATACATTTCTTCAGAAATCATTGTCGCGCCGATAGGAAGGTACGCAGAAGACAACTGTTTGGCACAGGTCACGATATCTGGTTTCACGATACCCAAGGTTTCGCAACCCCACTGATTTCCAGTTCGACCAAATCCACAAATCACTTCATCTGCAACTAGCAGGACATCATATTTATTGAGAACAGCTTGTATTTTCTCGAAATAGGTACGTGGTGGAACGATCACGCCACCAGCACCCATTAGGGGTTCTGCGAACAGCGCAGCAACAGTGTCCGGACCTTCAGTAAGTATCAGTTCCTCCAACTCTCTCGCCCGTCGCGAAGCAAAACCTTCTTCACTTTCGCCTTCTTGCCCATGTCTGTAAAAGTGAGGTGCACCAGTCTGTATAAACCGCTCCATAGGTGCATCAAACGCCTCTTGAATGACTCCAATTGCGGTTAGGCTCGTACAAATGATGGTGGTTCCGTGGTATCCATTCATCCTCGAAATAATTTTTTTCTTTTCGGGACGTCCTAGTGCATTGTTGTAATACCATACGAACTTTACTGCTGAATCAACCGCTTCCGAACCCGTCGATACGAAGTATGCTTTGGAAATCGGTTCGGGTGTAAGCGAAATGAGCTGATCTGCTAATTCTGTTACGACAGGTGCTGTTCGTCCAGCAAAGCTATGGTTGTAAGGTAAGATACTGAGCTGTTTCGTTGCTGCATCAATTAGGCGTTGCTCGCTGAAACCCAGAGAGGTGCACCACAAGCCAGCAAGACCTTCAAGAAATTTCTTGCCGTTATCGTCCCAAATATATACACCTTCCCCACGGGTATAGGTTTTTGGACCAGTTTGTTGGTGAATCAGGTGATTCGTGTATGGATGTAGATTTGAACGAATATCCTTTTCAGCAATTGTACGTGCATTCAAAAAAAATTACCTCTCCTAGTTTTTATTTAGATTCATCATTGTACCGAGTTAGACTGACGAGTCAGGAAACGATTGTTTTCGTTGTTCCATGTAGTCGATCAAAGCCTGGTCGATGGATGAATCGATTGGCGGTTCTTGGTAGTCCTCGAGCAATTTCTTCCAAATTGTGTTCGCGCGTTCGACCGCGCGCAAGCTTCCATCTGCTTCCCATTGTTCAAAACTATTGTTGTCTGCAATGGTGGAGCGATAGAATGCTGATTCAAAGTTGCGCTGTGTGTGCGCACAACCTAAATAGTGGTTTCCAGGCCCGACTTCGCGTACAGCATCGAGCGCTTGTGCATTCTCATTCGTTTCAATGCCCTGTAAAAATTTCTGCAAAATAGCGGCCTGATCCGCATCAAGAACAAATTTTTCGTACCCCATTGCTAGTCCTCCTTCCAACCAACCTGCTGTATGTAGCATAAAGTTCACTCCTGCCAACATCGCTGCTTGCAGTGTATTGGCAGATTCATACGCAGCCTGCGCATCAGGGATTTTCGAAGCACACAAGCCACCACCACTGCGAAATGGAACATTCAATCTTCGTGCAAGTGCGGCACAAATGAATAACACCAGTGAAGGCTCCGGAGTTCCGAATGTTGGGGCACCGGACTGCATTGATATCGAGCTGCTGAATGTTCCGAAAACTACTGGAGCGCCAGGGCGAACCAGTTGAGCGAACGCCATACCGGCCAAAGCCTCTGCAAGAATCTGAGTGCAAGTACCGACGATTGTTACCGGCGACATTGCACCAGATAAGATGAAAGGTGAAATGACCGTTGCTTGTAAATTTTTCGCATACACCTTCAACGCTGCCAACATAGTCGCGTCATAGGTCATTGGAGAGTTCACGTTAATAAGCGAAAGAATACAGGTGTTGTTGAAAACAAACTCATCGCCGAACACGATTTTTGCCATTTCTACCGTGTCTTGTGCACGTTCGCCACTCGTAACTGAACCCATAAATGGTTTATCTGAATATTTCAGATGACTGTATACCATGTCGAAGTGTCGTTTGTTGACAGGTAAATCTACGGGTTCACACACAGTCCCACCAGAGTGATGCAAAGATGGAGACATGTAGGTCAATTTGACGAAGTTGCGAAAGTCTTCTATCGTGGCATAGCGACGTCCTTCATCCAAGTTCCGAATGAAGGGTGGTCCATAAGCAGGCGCAAATACTGCTGTATCTTGAGCGATTCTGATACTCTTTTTCGGGTTTCGAGCGTGTTGAACAAACTCGCTCGGCGCGTGAGTTTGTATGATTTCACGAAGCATTCCCTTTTCAAATTGAACAAGTTCACCGGTAACCGATGCACCGGCTTGTTTCCAGATATCGAGCGCTTCTGGATCATCTCTAAATTCGATTCCAACTTCTTCTAGCAGTAATTCAGCATTATTTTCAATAAGTTCCAGTGTTTCGTCAGGGGCAACATCATAAACTGGGACTTTTCGTTCGATATAAGGGATCGCTTCTACGGTTGGTTTGGCGCGTACTCTTTTTCGTGCGGCACGCCCGCCTGATCTAGCTCTTCTTGCATTCATTCTAGTTGGTTCTCACAAATTATGACGGTTTAGTAGTCGAGTTTTGAGGAGTAATCTTTGGTCTGGGAAAAATATTAGATTTTCGGTATGGAAAAACATCTACAAGTATTCTAGCGTTTATGAGGTCTTGTGTTTCCCGCCAAAATTCAACCGTCATTAGATCACTATGAGCTTCAAGAAAGTGTTCACGAATTTGTGGGTGAACCAAAAAGTACTTTTCAAACTCTTCGGGAAAAACATCTTCTTCGCTGATAGAAAACCAGGGTTCAGATGCCATGTCGTCATACGGATTCTGTGCCGGCGGAATTTTACGAAATTTACACTCTGTCAAATAGCGGATTTCGTCATAGTCATAAAAAACGACGCGATTATTTCGAGTTACTCCAAAATTTTTTAACAGCATGTCTCCGGGAAATATATTGGCGGCAGCCATTTCTCTGATTGCATCTCCATAACTGACGGCAAAATACTTGGCCTCGTCATCATCTTTTATGCTTTGCAAATGTAGATTGAGAGGCGTCATTCTATGTTCGATATAAACATGCTCAAATACAACGATATCTTCCTCTATGACGACTGTTTTTTTGCAAGTGTTAACTAATTCATTTAGCAGGTCTTCAGAGAATCGATTTCTAGGTAGAGCGACTTGTGAATATTCAAGCGTATCAGCCAGTCGACCGACGCGGTCGTGTTGTTTTACAAGTTGATACTTTTCAATTACGGTCGAACGAGAGAGCTTTTTTGGAGGTTCAAATGCGTCCTTTATGATTTTGAATACGTAGTTGTAAGATGGCAATGTAAACACCATCATCACCATTCCGCGTATTCCTGGTGCTTCGATGAATTTGTCGGAAGAATGGGATAAATGATGTAAAAAATCTCGATAAAACGCAGTTTTTCCTTGTTTGTGGAACCCAATTGCCGAGTATAGATCCGCTTTGCTTTTTCCGGGAAGGATATCCATAAGAAATTGCACTGTAGCGGATGGTACTTGAGTTTCTACCATGAAGTAAGCTCTGTAAAATCCAAAAACTGCATCGACATCGTGGGAGTCCAGAATTAGAGCATTAACATACAATCTACCTTTTTCGTTATTGAGAATCGGCACGATAAAGGGGGTGGTTTGGTGATCGTTAATGACTCGCCCAATCAGATAAGCTGCTTTGTTACGGAAACACAACGAATCCAGTACATCAATTTGATAATTTAAAGCGATTGATCGTTTATCTTTAGGAAGCAGTTTTCCAAGGAATCGTAGGATGTACCGAACATCCCGCCGCAAATTTTCGTACGGTAGTTTGAAGTTTAGATTGTTAAGTATTTCAGAAATTGTAGCTGGCAAACCTCGTTCACTCGGGTAATACGATCGATATGTCGGTTTATCAGCGAGAAGATATTCTTTCGAAACGGAAGAGCGTACGAAAATATGTGAATTATTGTAGTACTGGCGATCAAAAATCTTACAGAAAACAGAATTAAAAAAACTTTCGGCTAGTTCGGGCTGCAAATGTTCTAGCAGAAGGTGGACATATCGAATCTTGACTTCTGCCCACAATGACTTATCCAGTTCTTTGATATTCAGTTGGCTTCGTAAGGCTTCAACTGTCTCTTTAATTCTTTTGTCATAAAAGTAAATTCGTCGTCTCGCTGCCTCACGAATTTCATGCCACTGAGCATTTTCGAATCGGGCTTGTGCTCCAGAAGTGATTTCTTGAAAAATGGTGAAATGATTTTCAAATCCCTTGAGTATGGTCGAAGCAATTTCTTCGGCTTGCTCAATTTCTTCGTAGCTTAAGCTCGAACCATACTTCGCAACTGTTTTGCTATTGATTGATTGAGATTCAATTTGAAGTGCTTTTTGCATGGTTGCTTTGGAGCGACGGTATCAGGAGATTAAGTGTTGTTCAAATGTGCAAATTTTGATTCATATTGAACTAAACTAGTGAAAATTAAACTTTACGTTTATTGTAAATTAGGCAAACCATTTTGCGTACTATTTTCAGTGTGAAACGCAAGGGTCGATAGACTAAAACACAAAGTGGGTCTGTACAGAATAGGGATATTTTTCAGGAGAAAAGAGCCAAATGGATAGTCAGGCAAGAGTAGTCGTCATTGGCGGCGGCGTAGTTGGAGTGAGTACACTTTACCATCTTGCAAAGATGGGTTGGAGTGATGTCGTACTGTGCGAAAGAACTGAATTAACTGCAGGTTCTACCTGGCATGCCGCGGGTTTGCTGCCACTTTTTAACATGAGTTATGCGGTTGGTCAATTGCATAAGTATTCCGTCGATCTATATAAGAATTTGGAAGCAGAAACCGGGCAAGATGTTGGTTTTCACGTTACTGGGAATCTGAGACTCGCATGTACCCGAGATCGAATGGATGAATACAAAAAGTATTGTGGTACAGCCAATACGATAGGGGTACCGTTCGAACTCATCACACCCTCCGAAGTTAAAGAATTGTGGCCACTTGTTAATCCCGATGGCTTGGTTGGAGCACTATATCATCCGGACGACGGACACATCGCACCTGTCGATCTGACAAATGCGATGGCCAAAGGCGCCCGAGCTCTAGGGGCAAAAATTTACCAAAACACTGAAGTTATCGGTATCTCCAGGACAACGGGCCGTGAATGGAACATAAAGACGACCAAAGGTGACATTGTTTGTGAGCACATTGTTTGTGCCACAGGTAACTACGCGCAGCAAACGAGTCGTTTGCTAGGTATCAACATACCTTGCGTGCCAGTTCAGCATCAATACATCGTTACAGATGTTGTGGACGAACTTAAGGCTTTTCGAGAAGCTGGCGGGAGAGAACTTGCAGTCTTGAGAGAATCGGATGCTTCTTATTATCTAAGAGAAGAGAGAATGGGGTACATTCTTGGTCCATATGAAAAAGGTGCGCCCGCAGTTTTCACCGATGGTGTTCCAGATACCTTTGAGAAGGACTTGTTTCCTGGAGATCTAGACCGACTTATTCCACATGTCGAAGCCACGATTAATCGAGTTCCGTCATTTGCAACTGCAGGCATCAAAGATATTGTGAACGGTCCAATTGCATATACCCCGGACGGTAGTCCACTAGTCGGCCCCGCATGGGATATTCCAAATGTATGGCTCAACGAAGCTCATAGTTTCGGAGTCACAGCAGCGGGTGGCGCTGGTTGGCAACTTGCACAATGGATCATTGAAGATGAACCGTCGATTGATCTGCTAGCTGTTGACCCACGTCGATTTGGAGATTATGCCCGTGGTCCGTATTTGGTAAGGAAGAACGAAGAAGCATACGAAAATGTATTCACGATTCATTATCCTGATGAAGAGCGACCTGCTTGCCGGCCAGCGAAGACGAGTCCAATTCATGATCGGCTCGAGCAGCTGGGTGCAGTTTGGGGACAACGGTACGGTTGGGAAAGACCTAACTGGTTCGCACCGGAAAGTGTTGCCCAAGTTGACGATTGGAGTTTTCGCCGCTCGAAATATTTTGAACATGTGGGCAATGAACACAACAATATTAGAAACAATGTGGGAATTATCGACATTACCAGCTTTTCGAAATTTAGAGTGTCTGGTTCCGGTGCCGAGCAATACCTTGACAAATTAGTGGCTCGAAAGCTACCGAAACAACCTGGTCGAATTCAGCTTTGCCATGTACTGACGAAAACAGGCGGTGTACGAAGTGAGTTCACAATCACTCGTAACTTGGATGGTTCTTTCTATCTTGTAAGTTCCGGAGCAGCGGAACGATTTGACTGGAGCTTCTTACACAAACATTTACCAAGTGACAACTCCGTTCGATTGGAAAATCTAACAACATCACACGGAACACTCGTTGTTGCGGGACCGAATTCCAGGAAAGTATTACAACAGCTCACTGAATCCGATTTGTCGAATAAGTCCTTTCCTTGGTTAACTTCTAAGGATATCTATGTGGGGTTGGCGCCTCTTCGCGCGATGCGTGTTAACTTCGTTGGCGAACTGGGTTGGGAACTGCATCATCCTATCGAATATCAACGACATATATTCGAAGCTTTAATGGACGCCGGGCAAAAGTTCGATATTGGTCAGTGTGGAATGCGGGCGATGGATTCTTTACGAATAGAAAAATCATATCGGATGTGGGGGCAAGATTTGACTCGTGAGTACACGATCTTCGAAGCTGGATTAGGGATATTTGTACACATGAACAAAGGGGAGTTTACTGGAAGAGAAGCTCTGCAGAAACAACTTGAAAAGGGTGTTGCTCAGGAGTTTGTGACAGTTTCAGTCGATGGCATTACCGACGCCGATCCATTGGGGAATGAACCCTTATGGGACGGAGACCATATGGTTGGACGTGCGACCGCGGGTTCTTACGGCCATTTTCTTAAACAAAGTTTAGCGATTGGCTACGTTGAAACCGATTATGGAAAAACTGGCACAAAATTAGAAATAGAAATTTTGGGTAATCGTTATAATTGCACAGTTGTTGAGAACTCGCCTCACGATCCAAAAAACGTTAGGCTAAAGTCGTAGTAAATTTAGGAAATACATACCTAACTACACAAACTATAAATGATTATCATTTACTTAGTACTTAACCATTCCTTTTTGTCGTATATAAGCTTTTGAATCTATTTGACTTATCAGCAATATTAATTTCATTAATATGAGAAAAAAGAAAGCACCGGGGCAAGAATTACCGCAAGGGAATTTCAAACATTTCACTCATTGAATTAATTGAAATTCAATTTGGTAGTTAGCTCGGAGAGGATGACATTGACCATTTAGAGGATGTTTATAGAAGAGTGGGTAATTTTGCTGAATCAGGTTACCCTAGCGACAGTGAATTGAATTCTGGATTAAATTACGAAATTGTTCTTGTTCGAATTCAGACTGTCACAAAAGTTGCTAGCGGCATCTGAGTAACTTTTTTTCAAAATTTATTGAATTAAATGTATGGCTCAAATGGTTGATATTGATGTTGTCGCACCGCACTTCAAAAGGCGACTTTCTGGTGTTACCAGCACCATTAATCAATTGATTCCCCATCAATCGAAAAAAATAAAAATCGCTGTGCTTGGGCCTGGCTTACCAAAAGGCTTGCCAAAAGTATCTGGAAGGCAAGTATTTGAATTAATAAAAAAGCCCTACCGAAAATCTTTCCGAATTTGGTATGTACGGCGAAATATAGAGATGTCGACGGGAATTTTACTGATACCAGTGTTTCGGCAACCTCTACGGGTAAATTTTTACTTCCGCAGCTCAACGCCATCATTAGCAGCGATATACCCGTTTTCACATTGCACACACGGATACTGTAATTGCTACAAGCAAGTGCTCTGGAGAATATCTTAAGGTTCCATACACGATCATTGCGCATGGTGTGGATTGTGATCGATTTCACCCACCCAATCAGCCGGAAGGTCGTTTCAAAAGTGCCGGCTTGCCCGGTCGCTATACGATTGGGTGCTTCGACCGTATCAAAAGCAAAGGATTGGTGTTCTAAACGGTGTCACTGCGTTGAGTCCCGCTATTCGCTTTTTTTCATCGATTTCCAGTGAGGCAAAAGCAAAATCTTCGCATCAAATAGAAGAAATAGATAAACTGTTACAAAATTCTAAGTTCTCAATATTTCTAACTTAACGAGTTAGATCAGACCATTGGTTTGACTACCTGAATCACGTATTCAGTTTGGTTATATTTCAATAAAATCAAAGGAATAAATCTATAATCCACTAGTTTTAGGAAGCTTGAGTTTTACAATTTTTTCTTCCGTAATCTGAATCAAACCTTGTTGCTGTAAACCATTTAAATCTCTCGACCGCGTTTTAGTGGTGAGGCTCCGATACAGCTCAGCGTACCATATTTCTGACCTTAGGTGACTGAGTGAAGGTTCAAGTTTTCGATTCAGTAAATTGTCAATGATCGTAAATTGTCGCGTATTAATTTCTCTTTTCCGTAGTTTTTGATACAACGCAGACTGAAAGATTAGAACACCAATAATTTGATTCGCTCGAGTATGTAATCGGTTAAGCACTTCTAACATGCCTTCTAGAACAAACTCAACGAAGACAGTATTCGGATAAGGATCCTTTTTCAGCTCAGATTTTCTAGCGAGATTTAGAACTGTAAAATAGCGGTCAATGTGTTCCAAATAGTATTTTGAAAGTGCAAATGGCGCGTACTTGATACCGGAAGACATCAAAAGGAGTGCCTCAATTGCTCTGCCAACTCGGCCATTACCATCCCAAAACGGATGAATTCTTTCAAAATAATAATGTGCCAAAGGTGCTCGAATGAATGGTCCAAGTTTCATCAGTTCGGAGCTGTTGATCCACTTTAGATAATGCCGCATCAGCTTTTCTATATCAGCGCGACATTTTGGAGGTACGTAAACACCTCCGTGAGCAGAATCACCTACTTTTGTCAATATTCCTTTTGGATTATCACGGTATTGACCAGGGAAATTGTGCAGTTGTGTCAAATCACAAGTGATGATCGAATGCAAATCAGTAAAGATGTGTTTCTTCAATTGAGGCGATTCATTCTGTTGTTTATAGTATTTTCTATAGAATTCACTCGCAACTTCCCCTACTAAGTCATAAGCCTCTTTTAGATTCAGAATGCGTCTTTCTATCTCTTCGTTACCGCCTTCACTCGAAATCACAGCCTCTATTTCTGCCTCAGATTGTGTGCCACCTTCAATCGTATTTGTTCCGTAGATACTGGCAACTACGACTTCTTTCTCAAGAGAAACGGCTACATCGTTCACCATGGGCACAGAAGCAAATCGCAGGTTTGCATCCCTCACTCTTAATTGGAGTGATTGAATTTTCTCAAAATCAATGCCAACTTGAAAAGTAAAAAACCCTGATCGAAATGTCTCGATTCTTTTTTTGTACTCCATCCTTCATATAAATAATGTTCTATAATAAAGTCCAGTTATTTTACTATAGTGTGGATATAAATTAATATTTAAATTCAGCCATTTAATGGTTATTGAACTAGTATCTAATTTAAATTATGTCGAAAAAAATGTCTGATGCATTGGAATAAATAATGTCAGACCTTGATTGCGTTAACTGGCTTAATGGAGAAGCAAGTAAATCAGCCAGATGTAATGAAAAAAAATATGAGGAATTGAAACCTGCACGGGAGCGGGCGGCGAAACTAGGTGTGGCATACGGACCTACAATCATTCTTTTTGATCGATCTGAAATAGAAGTGATACGTTCCGAGACTTGGTTCGAGATCTTTCACACACAGTCTTTTTTTGATCATGTGTACAGCGACTCGTTCAAGCGCGAATAAAATTTCAAAAATACATTTTGGCTAGAGCGGATCACAAAATGGAGCAGGGAATTGACGTCGATATTTGGCACTGAGTATCGATTTGAACAGCATTGCATGGACGATAGCGATGTTTCTCCTTGCGAATATGACAAAATTCAAGTTTGTTTTATTGAATGGTCAAAGAATTCGATATTCCTGTGTCAACTCACGGTGCAAGACTAATAGAACAAGTAGCATAGCCGAGTGGAAAGCGATTGGGCAAATCTTGACTGATCAACTGTTGTGAATCAATCCTGCTCAAAGCCATTGTTGATGTAACTCCACCTGATATTTATCAAACAACTCTACGCTGATTGATGCTTCACAGAAAGGAATTCTGTTTATGGCAACGAAAGCAACCTGATTTCTCCGAGGGCGTCTGCTGTACCCAACTAAACAATATGAACGGAGATGATTACAGCTTACGTCTTCAACCAATATGGGGACAGATCAAGCAAACTAAATCTGTATGCTTTGAAATTCAGTATCCGGTTAATTCCATGTATCCTCGACCAGAGATGTTTTTGCCCCCGGATACACCGGTGAATTCCATTGCACCTTCATAATACCTAAAAACCAGATCAATCTCTTGATCGCGCATCAGGCTCTTCAGTTCAAGTTCAAAGCGGCTGTTTGATGAATCAAGCACAAGTTCCCACTCAATTGGATATTTGACTTTGGTAGCTGGGCTTTTCCAATTCTTTATCGGATGCATTTTAACGACTTCAAGAGGTACCTTTGTTCTGTTCGTTTCAATAAGAACCGCATGCCGATAGTTTTCTTGGTCTTCTTGACGAACCTGAAAGAGCATAATTTTTCTGTCATCATTCAAATGGAACGCAAACCAATCCCAGCCAAGTTGTCCGCGTTGCAGGATTCCGCTTAACCACTCACGGTCCATCCAGCTTAATCCATTGACTGCGTACTTCTGGTCCCTGATCCGAATTTCGCCGGATGTCACCAAGTTTGGATAGGAGTAGTAAAAAGAGGCGGCTGTGCCCGATTGGTTTTTGGGGCTGTAACCATTGTCTCCCTGCAGTACTGGAAGTCCCCTACCCTGAGCTTCCAGATCAATTGAGAAATCACCGCTATCTGCAAACAGTCTGAGTGACAAACAGTTTTCACAGTCAGATTGATGTGACTTTGCTTTCCAATTGTTTAACCAGACATGAAAAATTCGAGAACTAGCACCGGCTAGTTCAAGCGACTGTCGAGTGAGTTCCTGATCAAAGTAGAACCGCTTCGAATGGATATCACTGACGGCGAAGTGTGCCAGCCATGTTTGATCGTTGTTCCATGTGTTTTCTATTTCGGGAAATTTTTTGTGGGCAAATCTGAAAAACGTAAGTTGGTAGCCGAATTCCCGATCTGTCTCTGTGCGAAGATTGCCCGTAAAATACCACCACTCGTGACGAAAGTCTTCATGTGCTCCGTGATCTTTTGGAAAAATCAGATTGGTACCACGAACCGGCTGGGCAAATTGTTGATTGGTTTTTTCCGCCCACAAAGTTGACTGAATGAGATTTTCCGTCGATTTTTCCCCTTCGTTCAACAGAAACAGTAATACCACAATCGTTGTGATAAAGGTGCACGAAATCCCAAAGAGAATTTTAGTCATGATTCAGTCCAGCCAATATCGGTGTTTTCCACATTCGAATTATGGGATAAACACTACTGATCGCTGCAGCGGCAACGGACATCAAAACAGCCTGCATCAAAAGGAGTGGGTCCACCAGTTTTGAAACGGTCCATCCGAAGGATCGGACGTTGATGACATCCATCAGTGAAAACGCGAGTATCAATCCGATGGGAATTGCAAACAGTCCAACGAACAATCCAGTCACCGAGCATTCCGCCAAAATTTGCACCGCCAGCTTGGAGTGGTTAAAACCAATGGCCATTAAAGTGGAGTTCAGTTTTGTACGTTCAATCTGCAGAGTGATCAACGAAAAAGCCAACCCTGCAATCGCAACGAATAAAGTCAACCACCGCAGAACTTCAGTGACTCGAAAAGTCCGATCGAAGATACTGAGGGTTACGGATCGTAATTCACTGTTTGATCGGATGAAGATCTTGGATGGGGCTGAGTCAAGTCGCCTGATTTGTCCATCGACATCGTTGATGGACGCTCCCTGCTCAAGGTAGACTCCTGCTGAACTGACCCGAGTGTCAGTAAAGTGTTGGGCATAGTTTTTCCATGCCATTGTGACGACACCATGTTCGCTTGTATAGTCGTAGTAAATGCCAACTACGACAAACCCTATAGGACCAGAGCTTGTTGGCAGAACGATTTCATTCCCTACGGCAAGTCGATGATGATTGGCTAAAGATTCTGAGATCAGTACCGCCTGTGGGTCGTTAAAGCTTTTCCACAGATTCGCTTTCTGTGGCTGTTTGATCATGAACGCCTTGAATCCCAAATTATCTGTGTTGATTGCGAGCATGTCGTGCATTCCGAATTCGGAATGCACGGAGAGTCTTCTACTAAATCCGATTGCTTGGACCCCCTTGATTTTTCCAAGATCGGATTGAAAATCGAGTGAAAGAAATGGAGCATCAGCGACAGCACTCGAAATATACACATCTGCGCGCAAGTAATTGTTAACCCACCTGTCAACAGAAAATCTGAAACTATCGATCATTACAGCAACGCCCAAAGATGTACAAACGGCCATGGAAAGGGCGGCTATCGCTACACCAGTTCTACTAAGGTGTGAATGAATGTTTCTAATCGCCATTTTTGCATTCAGATCGAAAACTTTTCCGGTTACCAGCAGCAAAAATTTGCAAGTCTGGCCAACTAGCCACGGTACGCATGCTGCCATTCCGATACTTAACAAAAATAATCCCACAAAGGCTATTTCGAGAGAGAAGCTTGGAAAAAGCAATATCATTGAACCTAACAACATACACATGACGGCTATTGGCAGAATCAAGCGCGAAAATTTCTTCATCGCTTTCTCTTCATTGGAGCGTCTCGATAGATCTTGTACTGTGACGCGACTGGCCTCCCAAAGTGGAACTCCTCCAGCTATTGCCGTTCCAGCAAATCCCAATAACAGGGCATGAACAATCGTATCAAACGCAACTTCTAAAGGACCTCGATCCAGTTCAAAATAAAGTGCATCAACGGTAGCGGTTATGAGTTCTAGTATTCCAAAAGCTAGAAATATTCCGAGAAGAATGCCTACTGCAGATCCGGTTAGAGCAATTATTCCGATTTCAATGCACAACGTTCGAGTGATTTCACGGGCAGTAAATCCGACTGCTCTAAGTTGAGAAAGCAGAATTCTTCTTCGAGCGATCTGGAAACTGACAGAACTGTAGATTAAAAAAGCGGCGACCAGCAGCGTAAGCAGGCTCAGAGCTTTAAGATTTGTGCGAAAGGCACGCGTCATTTCTACTTGAGAATTGTTTCGAGCCTCCATATCTACCAATCGAGCTGTAGGATGTAAAACGGACGAGATCTTATCAATCTCGGCATTAGAATGAATTTGGAGGTCGATATGACTTAGTTTTCCAGATTGGGCTAGAAATTCCTGCGCCCACACGATGTCTGTAATAAGCAAGTTGTCGAAACTGCTCGTTTCGTTTGTCTTGCTGCGGATGGATCCGGCTACGATAAATTCTTGAATGCGCGAGTTGTAATGTAACGTAAGGGCAGTGCCAATTGGCCATACTTCGAGGTCCGATACATAAATCGGCCAAGATGTATCTGATAACTGACTGTATGGTATCCTCAACAAACCATTTCCCCGTACTCGGAAGTCATTTAGCGGATCGATACCAATTAATTGAAAAGTTTCAGGATTACCGTTGATCCGAACAGCAGATTGAACAATGGGTGTGGCATTGCGTAAACCTGCTTTGAGCTTGATTTGAGCGAACATCTGCTCATCAAGTCCGAACGTTCCACCTACTATTCGATGTGTGGCCAAACCTGAGTTTAAGCTGCTAGCTCTCTCAAACTCAGCAAGCGCAGATTGGTTGGCGATTTCAACCCCAACTACGACCGCGATGCCTATCACAACGCTGATAATTGTGAAAAGAAAGGGTCCGGGAGATTCTTGTTGTTCTGCAAGCAATGCTTTGAAAAGCAACCTCGCAGCAGTTCGTGACAGTCTATGCGAGTGAAATAGGAGTGAGTTTTCCATGGGTTAGCTGGAAATGTCTGTCTGCATACAGAGCTGCATCGCGGTTGTGGGTTACCATGATTACACAGGTACCTTCATCCGCAATTCTCCTGATTAGGTTCAATACAAGCTGGCCTTGTTTTTCATCTAGATTCCCAGTCGGTTCATCCGCAAGTACAAGTTTTGGTCTGTGGATAGCCGCTCTTATAAACGCAATTCTCTGCTGTTCTCCACCCGACAAAATATCCGGATAATCATTTGCTCTGTCTTGCAAGTCAAAACGTTCCAACCATGACATGAGTGCAGTGTCGTCTGCATTGAGCTGGCAGAGTTCTAGCGGGAGACGAAGATTGTCCTTGACAGTCAAAGTTGGAATCAGATTGAAGAACTGAAATACTATCCCGAGATTCTTTCGTCGGAAGATAGTTCTTTCTGTTTCATTGATCCCGGTGATTTCATTACCTGCAATTTTTATTCGACCTGAATCAGGCACATCTAAACCGCCGAGAAGATTAATCAGAGTCGATTTCCCCGAACCGCTAGGTCCAGTTATAGCTGTCAAACTACGAACTGGTGCTTCAAAATTTGTTTTGTTGAGGACATATCGAATGTTGTCTGCATCGTCAAATTTTCGGCAAACTTCATGCATGACAACAACTGAAGACGGTTTATTCACTGCATAGGAAAAAGACATTGTCAGAAGAGAATTTTACGTTGTAAGCAGTGCAGAAATAAAGATTTAATTTACCATTCTACGACTATTTTCGCATTCGAACCTGAGAGATAGACAGAAGCAGTTGAACATCGATGAAGAAATTCTTCTTTAAATATGACGCGAAACTTGTGTGCTGGTTGGTTTGCATCTGCTTTTGTTTCATAAATTGGAATGGGACAGGATGCGATCCAAGACCGAGTTTCAACGCATTGATAGACGATATAAAGAGTGATGTCCCAAAGCAGTGCGTAGAGTGGATTTGAAAAATAGCGGCGTATCTGGTTAAAGTAAAAGTGAACAGAAAACTAAGCAGAGAGGTACACTAGTATGACAATCAATAATGATGCAATTTCGATTCCGAATTTTTTACCGCAACCTTTCAAGATGCAGTGACTGAACTACTGCAGGAAGCTGTACAAGAATTGATTGGCCAAGCGATTGAAGCGGAACTGCAAGAGCTGCTCAAACAATATCAGGGTCAACGCACTGTGGACGGTCGACGTTTAGTGGCCAGAAGCGGTTTTCATAAAGAACGCGAAGTGTAGACCAACTTAGGTCCGGTTAAGGTGAAAATATCGAAAGTTCGTTCCAACGAGGCGGGGAACCCGGTCGTCACTTTTCACTCGTCAATCGTGCCGCCTTCTACGCGCAAGACAACAACTTTAGAGGCCTATTTGCCGTATTTGTACTTGTAACGGGATCAGTAGTGGAGACATGTCCGAGGTGCAGGGTCAACTGGTGGGACAAGAGCAGATGCTAGGGTTTTCACCGAGCGTGCTGTCGCGTTTGAAAACAAAATGAAAACAAGGCTATATTCAATGGTGAGCGCGCGATCTTTTGAGCGACCAGCGTTGGGTGTATTGGTGGGCGTTGTCGGAGATCTATCCACAGACTCTTCATCAATGCTGAAAAGAGCTCACAAAGGCACTTACCACAAAATGAACAAAAAGCACCTGAACCGCTGTGTAAACGAATTTTTAGTAAGGCATAATATCCGAGAAAAGGCTACGATTGACCAGTTGAAAGTTCTCGTCACTGGTATGGTCGGTCGAAGGATTATGTACAAAGACTTAGTCTCTGGCGTTGATGGAAGGTTGTATTGATAGATGGTAATTTGTGATTCTACGCAAAAGAAGAAAATCGTTACTCCAAGAACACGTGGAAACTGGAAGCACAATACGATTTAATTTACTTTTTTTGTAATTCAGATAGTTATGAGTTTGAAAATCCACGACAAAGTGAACTTTCAGAACCAATGCGTAAGCGATGGGGTAAATACCTTCAAAAAAGATGAGCGCAGTGTACTTTATGATTCAATTAAGCTCGAAAAATTTGAAGAAAACCGTAGTAGAAAAAGAATTTTGAAAAAGTTTGGTAGGACTCCTAGGGATTACGATGTAGCTTTTGTATGCAGACCTAGTTTACTTTACCCAGTTTGGGATATTCCTGAAATAGAAACAATAAAAAATACAAAGAATATACTGGTTATCCTACTCAAAAACCATTGAAGCACTTAGATTGGATAATTCGTGCTAGTTCAAAGGAAGGTGGCATAGTTTTCGATTCTTTTTGTGGATGTGCTACGACATGTGTCGCGGCTCAAAGTTTAAATCGTAAGTGGATAAGCTGTGATAATTCACCGAAAGCTGGTGAGTTGATTCAGATGAGAATGATAAAAGAACTTGGATAGTTTTTTGATGGTGAAATTAGTGATACTCCACCGAAACGAAGCCAGAAAGACATGTCTGAAAATGAGTTGTTTACTGATGTAAAGCACCTAAAGTACAACGACTCCATGAACAAATACCATCTCTTTCGCAAACAAGATGGAAGATGTAAGGGGTGTGTAGAAGAGTTTAAGTTCTAAACTTTTGAAGTAGACCATAGAAAGCCAAAAACTAAGGGTGGCTCAGATCATATTAGTAATCTTCAATTGTTTTGTCCGAACTGCAGTAGACGGAAAAGCAATAAAATTATGGAAGAATTTGTTGCAATGCTGAAAAGCAGAGAGAAGCTGACAATAAGCAATTTGGTCGTGTACATTGAAACTGAAAAAAGAAAAAAAGAAATTCCAGATTTTAAGTTTGTACTGCCTGAAAAATATAAGCTACAAGAAGTTCATATCAAAGCTGGGCTGTGAGCGAGAGCTTTCATGAATCTCCCCGTAAAAGAAACCAAAAAGAATAAATTTAATAAATGATAATCATTATCATTTATCGTTTGTGTAGTTAGGTATATAATTTCCTAAATTTATCTTTTGATTCCATTAATCTATCAGCCGAGGGTGCTTTATGAAGGTTGTTGTCCCTGTAAAACGTGTAATCGATGCCAACATTAAGGTGCGGGTGAAGTCCGACCGTTCTGGCGTTGAATTGAACAACGTCAAAATGGCTATGAATCCATTTTGTGAAATTGCGGTAGAAGAAGCAATTCGTATGAAGGAATCCGGTGCCGCTGATGAAATCATCGCAGTTGCCGCTGGTGAGTTGAAAAGCCAAGAAACAATCCGTACAGCATTGGCGATGGGAGCTGATAGAGGCATTCATATCAAAACAACCGTTCCATTGGAGCCTCTCGCGGTTGCGAAACTATTGAAGGCTATTGTTGAGAAAGAACAACCTGGGTTGGTAATCATGGGCAAACAAGCCGTAGATAACGATCACAATCAAACGGGGCAGATGCTATCAGCCATTTTGAATTGGTCGCTCGGAACCTTTGTTTCTGACATTGAAATTCGTGACGATGGAATACAGGTCGTCCGCGAAGTGGATGGCGGCTTGGAAACGATCTTACTATCGAAACCAAGTGTAGTTACAGTTGATTTGCGACTGAATGAACCAAGATATGCCTCCTTACCTAACATCATGAAAGCAAGACGTAAGCCAATTAAAGTGTTGACACCGAAAGCTCTTGGAGTTGACGTGACACCTAGGGTCACAGTTCTTGAAGTCACTGAGCCACCCGGGAGACAGGCAGGTGTACGTGTCAGCAGTGCAGAAGAACTCATAGAAAAATTAACAATAGAAACAAAGGTGCTGTAATGTCTGTACTCGTATTGGTAGAGCACGATAATCAAGAAGTCAAAGCTTCAACTTTAAATACTGTTACAGCTGCAAAGCAATTGGGTGATGAACTGCATGCCTTGGTGGTTGGCTCTGGTTGCGGTGAAGTAGCATCAGCAGCTGCAAAAATCCAAGGTGTGGATCAAGTCTATTTGGTTGACAGTGCAGAATTTGAACATGGCTTGGTGGAAAACGTAGCCCCTGTCGTTAAAGAGGTAGCAAAACATTATTCGCATGTTCTCGCCCCAGCTTCGACGTTTGGAAAAAATTTGATGCCGAGGGTTGCAGCGATGTTGGATGTTCAGCAAGTTTCTGACATCAGCACGATCGTGAGTGAAAACACCTTTATTCGCCCAATATATGCAGGAAATGCGCTAGCCAAGGTTCAGTCGACTGACTCCATCAAACTCATTACGATTCGCACGACAACTTTTGATGCCGCCGCGGAAAGTGGTTCTGATGCTCCGGTCAAAACTCTAGATTCGTCAGGAAATATTGGATTGTCCGAGTTTTTAAAACATGACTTAACGCGAAGTGAAAGACCAGAACTCACTACGGCAAAAATCGTAATTTCCGGTGGTAGAGGGATGCAGAGTGGGGAAAACTTCCAAATGCTAGAACGAGTCGCCGACAAACTCGGTGCAGCTGTGGGAGCTTCGCGCGCAGCAGTTGATGCCGGTTATGTTCCGAACGATTATCAAGTCGGACAAACAGGAAAGGTGGTTGCACCGGATCTCTACATCGCAGTCGGTATTTCAGGAGCAATTCAGCACTTGGCAGGAATGAAGGATTCGAAAGTGATCGTTGCTATCAATAAAGATGAGGAAGCGCCGATATTTCAAATCACCGATTTTGGTTGGGTGGCAGATTTGTTTGACGCCATCCCAGAGCTAGAAGCAGCATTAAACACGCAATAAAATTCTAATTACTATTTGTGAGCGTCGGCTTTCCGCAAAATTAATAGCACGATTTGTTTAAGACCCGTAGATTAAGTACAAAAAAAGCCTCTGAAAGAGGCTTTTTTTTGTTAGATCGGTGTAAAAGTTGAAATTTCGAATTTCGTAACGCTCAAATTAAGTTCGATAACAACCGTGATCTAAGTTTCTTCAAAACTGAGCTGTTTCGGTTGAATCTGCCATCGCAACGGTTGAAGATTCCGCCTTACCTGTGGTTGCTTCATTTACCGCATCAAAATAGCTGACACCGACTTCGTGCTGATGACGAGTCGCTGAAAACCCAAAATCTTCAGCAGCAAATTCTGCTTGTTGCAAGTCGGAATAGCCTTCCATACCACGCTCCAAATATTTTCTTGCAATGTCAAAGCTGGAGTAATTCGTGCTGTGAAAACTTGCAAGTGTCACGAACTGATATTTGTATCCCAAATCGGCAATGTCTTGCTGAAATGTTGCCAATTCTTTCGAACCTAGATGTTTCCGCCAGTTAAACGATGGCGAGCAGTTGTAGGCAAGCTTCTTACCTGGAAATTGTGCATGAATTCCTTCAGCAAATTGCTGTGCGTCGTCGAGATTCGGGGTTGAGGTTTCCATCCAAATCAAGTCGGAGTAGGGTGCATACGCTAATCCTCTCGCGATACACATTTCGATCCCACCGGTAATTCGGAAAAAGCCTTCAGTTGTTCGCTCGCCAGTCATGTACGGATGATCTCGCTCATCGATATCCGACGTCAACAATCGAGCTGATTCAGCGTCGGTGCGAGCGATAATAATGGTTGGTACGCCCAAAACATCCGCTGCAAGTCGAGCCGAATTTAGATTTCGAACTCCGTGAGCAGTCGACAACAGAACTTTTCCACCCAAATGCCCGCATTTTTTCTCCGAAGACAACTGATCTTCGTAGTGGATTCCGGCCGCACCTGCCTTGATCATGGCTTTTGTCAATTCAAAGACATTCAAGGGACCGCCAAATCCGGCTTCAGCGTCAGCGACAATCGGTACAAACCAATCAATGTCTGTTGTTTGTTGACCACTAAGGCGCTCAAGAGTCTGAATTTGATCTTGTCGTACAAATGCATTGTTAATTCTTTCAATTACCTGCGGAACCGAATTTGCTGGATACAATGATTGATCGGGGTAAGTTTGACCAGCGTTGTTAGCATCCGCTGCGACCTGCCAACCCGAAAGATAAATCGATCTCAATCCAGCTCGTACATGCTGTACAGCTTGACACCCGGTGTACGCACCGAGTGATGCGACAAATCTACTATTGTGCAGATCGAACCATAGCTTTTCTGAGCCCATTTGTGCAAGTGTATGGCGGACATTAATCGAGCCTCTCAATCTCTCTACTTCTGACCAGTCATAGTCTCTACGAATTCCTACCCATCGGTTGTGAGCATAGTGAGGTACTGGAAAATCGTTGATGTTTTCGGTAGGACGTACGGGCCAACTATAAGCGCCATTTGGTAATTGAGACATTTTTCTTTGTACTCCTGAGTTTGTAGAAATTATTCTTGCGAGAAAATAAGAATTATATGATTGACCTTCCAATGCATAAGGAATGAATTGGGTTTAGGTGTACTCGTATCGACGTCCACTTCTCAAGAGCATTTGCTGTTCTTCTCGGGCTTGCTGACCGGTGCGACAAGCTTTTGTTCGATAGCTGATATTTCTCAAGTTATTGTAAATGTAGTCTTGTTTGTTCCTATTGTTTCGATTGCCTGATCCGAGTGGATTAGGTAAAAGAGATGCCATTCGATAGGCTACATTCTTACTGTATCCAACCAGTACCCACTTTCGAGCTTCATGATCATAGAGTTCATAGAGCCCCGGACCAAATGGAGCGGTAATGAATCCACAATCGCGAGGATCGGGAAAAGGTTGTAGGTCTGTCCAATTCATAGCTAGATATTCTATTAAAAATTATTGAATATTGAATTGGAAGTTGTACGATTACAAAAAAACTGGTTTAAGCGACTCCGAAACCGCCTCCGCCTGGGGTTTCGATAACAAATATATCGTTCTTTTGCATTTCAGTTCGATCGGTTGATTGCATAATCTCGATTTCACCGTTCGTTCTAATGACACTGTTTTTGCCCGGTTTGCCCGCTCGTCCACCTGCCATACCATACGGCGGAACTCTTCTTCGTCCAGATAGAATGGCCGCGGTCATAGGTTCCAAGAACCTCACTTGTCTGATCGTACCATTGCCACCTTTGTGTTTTCCGCCGCCTCCACTTCCGTGTCGAATCTCGAAACTTTCAAGTTTGACCGGGAATCGCCACTCCAAAATTTCAGGATCGGTAATTTTTGCGTTCGTCATATGAGTGTGTACGGCATCACATCCATCAAAATTTGGACCAGCACCCGAACCGCCACAAATCGTTTCGTAATATTGATATTTGTCATTTCCAAATGTGAAGTTGTTCATTGTACCTTGAGCTGCTGCAATGACTCCCAATGCGCCGTACAAGGTATCAGTGATTACCTGAGATGTTTCAACGTTTCCAGCAACTACTGCGGCAGGATATACGGGTTTTAACATGCAACCATCTGGGATGACGATTTCTATAGGCTTCAGACAACCTTCGTTCATAGGTATGATGTCGTCGACGAGTGTTCGAAAGACATACATTACCGCTGCTCGAGCAACGGAAGACGGCGCATTGAAATTATTTTCTAGCTGCGCAGATGTTCCTGAAAAATCTACAATTGCTGTTCGATTTTCACTGTCGATTTGAATGCGAACTTCTATTGCGTTACCGTCGTCCATTTCATATCGAAAATGACCATCCTTCAATACCTTTAATACACGTTTAACGGATTCTTCGGCATTGTCTTGGACGTGTTGCATGTACGCAGTGACGACATCCAATCCAAAGTGCTCTACCATATCTCGAAGTTCCTGCACGCCTTTCTCATTGGCGGCAACCTGAGCACGGATATCTGCCAAGTTTTGATCAACATTTCTAGTAGGGAATTTTGCACCAGTCAGAACTTCCCGGATTTCCACCTCTAGAAATTCTCCTTCTCGAATTAGCTGAACATCATCGATCAAAACACCTTCGTCTTCAATATGGTGACTATCGGGAGGCATTGATCCAGGCGTAATCCCGCCAATGTCAGCATGATGACCTCGTGAGGCGGTGTAGAACAAAATCTTACCTGTAGATCGTTCAAATACAGGAGTAATGACTGTAACGTCAGGTAAATGCGTACCGCCGTTATATGGATTGTTCAAAATATACGCATCGCCTGGTTTCATAGTCTCAAGTCGATTTCGAATCACGATTTTTACAGATTCGCTCATCGATCCTAGATGAACCGGCATATGAGGGGCATTCGCAACTAGATCACCTAGTGAATCAAAGACGGCGCACGAAAAATCGAGTCGTTCCTTGATGTTGACCGAATAAGCAGTGTTTTCAAGTGAGGCACCCATTTGTTCTGCAATGGACATAAACAAATTATTGAAAACTTCAAGCATGACTGGATCTACTTCGGTACCAATCGCTTGTTCCACTTTGCGTGGTATGTTTCTTCGCAGAATCAAGTGATTTAGGTCGGTTGTTTCCAACTGCCATCCTTCTTCCACCACTGTCGTTGCATTTGCTTCAATCACAATTGCAGGACCTTGGATTCGATCACCAGGCATCAAGTCGTCTCGTAAATAGACAGAACCTGTGTGAAATTCTTCGTCAAAAAACATTTTCGACTGACCAATGGGTTCGAGTGGTGAAGTTCGCTTATTGTCGACTTCGACAGTTTCATTATCCACCTCTGTATGGCCAATCGCTTCAACTGAGATTGCTTCCATAATCACAGATTTATGCGCCATGATGAAACCAAATCTATGTTTGTGTGCCTGCTCGAACTCACTGCGGATTTCACTACTACTACCTGCATTTACGATAATCGCAGTATCAGTTCCATCATAACGAACGTGAGCTCTTTCTTGAATGACGATTCGGTCACTAGGAATGCCTTGATCCAAAATGTCCGATGTTGCCTTATGACCGAGACGCGAAAATTGTTCATTGACTGACATAACCAATTCATCTGACAAAGTGGCTTCGACCGCCTCTTCATACATCGCCCGAATATCTGCGAGTCCAATGCCATATGCAGAGAGTACGCCCGCGTAGGTATGAACAAAGGCAGTTTCGATTCCGAGAGCATCTGCAACCAAACAGGCATGTTGTCCACCTGCCCCACCAAAACTACATAAGGTGTACTCAGTTACGTCATAACCACGTTGCACTGAAATTTTCTTAATCGCGTTGGCCATATTATCGATTGCGATTTTCAAAAATCCTTCTGCAACCGCATGAATGGAACGATAATCTCCAGCTACGCATTGGATCTGATCCCTCAATTCCTCAAATTTCTGCCGGACAATCATTTCGTCGAGTGGCTGATCCCCATTTGGTCCAAAAATCTTCGGAAAATGATTCGCTTGCAATTTCCCTAGTAGCAAGTTGCAATCCGTGATGGTTAATGGGCCATTTTTCCGATAGCAAGCAGGCCCGGGATTCGCTCTCGCGGATTCTGGACCAACTCGGTACTTTCGACCGTCAAACTTTAATATCGAACCGCCACCGGCTGCCACCGTATGAATTCGCATTATTGGTGAACGAATTCGCACCCCTGCGACAAAGGTATCGTAGGCTCTTTCATATCTTCCTGCGTAATGTGAAACATCTGTTGACGTACCACCCATGTCAAATGAAATGATTTTGTCGAAACCAGCCAATCGACTCGTTTCGACAGCACCAACTATCCCACCGGCAGGCCCCGACAGAATGCTATCTTTGCCTTGAAATCGATAAGCATCGGTTAGTCCTCCATTTGATTGCATAAACATCAAAGGCACGTCTTTTAGTTCACTAGCCACTTGATTTACGTAATCTCGGATTACTGGTGAGAGATAAGCGTCTACAACTGTAGTATCGCCACGGCTGACCAGCTTCATAAGTGGACTGATTACATGAGAAACCGAAATCTGATCAAATCCGATTTCACGTGCAATTTCTCCTACCTTCTTTTCATGTTCATGAAACCGGTAACCGTGCACAAACAAAATGGCACAAGAACGAATTCCTTCGTCAAAGGCCTCTTGAAGTTTTGTGAAAGCATCCTGAGAGTCGAGCTCCTGTAAGACTTCACCATTAGAACTATGTCGTTGATTTATTTCAATTACTTTCTCGTAAAGAACATCTGGTAAAACGATTTTACGAGAGAATAGTTCGGGACGAGTTTGGTAGCCTATTCGAAGTGCATCGTGAAATCCCTTTGTGATGACCAAAACAGTTCTGGCACCTGTGCGTTCCAATAGGGCGTTCGTCGCAACCGTAGTCCCCATTTTTACTGCACTAATTTCATTTGCTTCTAAGGCACGATCTTTCGCTTCCAAAATTTCTCGGATACCTTGAATGGCCGCGTCGCGGTAGTGCTCCGGATTGTCAGACAATAGTTTGTACGAATTTAGACTACCGTTTGGAGCTCTCGCAACAACGTCAGTAAACGTTCCACCACGATCAATCCAAAATTGCCAACCTGCATTTGTTTCGGTTGGGATTCTCATTACGTTTTACTCCAAAGAGGAATTAAAATTTTCGAGATAATACGCATCCAATCATAATCTGTTTGGATTTAGTGCATCAATTCACTTTAAATTTAATCTTTTCAACACAGATTAAATTTCGTTGATCCTATCGGACAATTAATGGAATTACTAAAAAACGGACTCGTTACTAGTGCAGAGCAGATATTGTCGCCTAACTTTGACGAGCGTCCTAGACATGCCGAAATCGAAGTTATTATCATTCACTCTATTAGTTTACCTGAAGGAATTTACGGTGGAACTGAAATTCAGGATTTGTTCTGCAATCAACTCGATCATCGTGCTCATGCCTTTTTTGAAACGTTGGTTGGTTTGAAAGTATCTGCCCATTTTCTAATTCGAAGAACGGGTCATCTTATTCAATTTGTACCTGTGAATATGCGTGCTTGGCACGCTGGTATTTCACTTTGTTTGGGGCGAGAAAGAGTCAACGATTTCTCCATCGGAATCGAACTGGAAGGATGTGACGCCGATGGATTCGAAGAAGTGCAGTATGAAAAACTCGATCAGCTAATCAATTTACTCATTTCCCAGTTTCCGCTAATGAGCCGAAGCAAAATATTTGGTCACAATGAAATCGCTCCTGATCGAAAAACTGATCCAGGTCCGTTTTTTGAATGGAGTCGCGTTCGGCCTCAACAGACCTAGTTGGATTTTTTCTTTTTGAATTTAGGTTTCGAGCGATCGTGATCCCAGAGTACGTCGGAACGATCGGCCTTGAAATTCAAATATCTAGCAATGACAAAAAGTAAATCAGAGAGTCGATTTAGGTAATTTCTACCGTGCGGTGGAATTTCTTCTTCTAAAGCAAGAGTATGAATTCTTCTTTCTGCTCGACGGCATACACTTCGGGCGACATGGGCATGTGCGGCTGCAGCAGTGCCGCCCGGTAATATAAATTCTTTTAGTGGTTCGAGCTCATCGTTAAATCGATCAAGAAGATTTTCTAACTCTGTAATTCGATTCGCTTCAACCAGTTGAAACCCGGGAATGCTCAATTCTCCACCTATGTCAAACAGTGAGTGTTGAACTCTAGCAAGACAATTTTCGATTTCTTGTGGTACATCGTGAACGAGAACGACTCCTATACAGCTATTCAGTTCGTCAATGGTGCCGATGGCTTCAATTCGAGAGGAGTCTTTTTTTACACGTTTGCCATCTCCTAAACCAGTTGTTCCGTCATCTCCGGTTCGCGTGTAAATTTTCGAAAGTCGATTCCCCATTTTTTCTTTTCCGCGATCAAATTGAAATTAAACCCAATTGTCAATATATCAATAAATTAAAATGATTTAAGCTAGTCCTATAGAGCGACGATGCCATTTTTGAAAATGAAACGTTCAAAATGAGTCAAGATAATTCACTCTTATCCGTTGAGCCTAGAAGCTCGATTTTTGTAAGATGAATTGGAAAGAGTAGATAACTGTAATAAAACAACAAATGCTTTTTTTTGGAGAATAAGGACTAATGTTTACGGGTAGTATGGTGGCAACCGTCACACCGATGCATGAGGACGGTTCAGTCGATTTTGAGTCTCTCGCGGGCTTGGTTGAGCACCATATAAAGTCTGGAACAGACGCCATCGTGTCGGTTGGTACAACAGGAGAATCGGCAACCTTAAGTCACGACGAACACCACCAAGTAATTGAAAAAACCATTCAGTTCGCGAAAGGCCGCATTCCCATTATTGCCGGCACCGGTTCTAATAGTACTGCTGAAGCATTGGAATTGACAAATGTTGCCAGTCAATTGGGGGCTGACGCTTGCTTGTTGGTCGTTCCTTACTACAACAAGCCGACTCAGGAAGGTTTGTATCAACACTTCAAATTAATTGCCGAATCCGTTGCGATTCCGCAAATTCTGTACAACGTTCCTAGTCGAACCTCGGTGGATTTGCATAACAGTACTGCAATTCGATTAAGCCACATCGATAATATCATTGGCATCAAAGATGCGACTGCAGACATTGAACGCGGTCGTTTGTTGATAGAAAATACCGCTGATGGATTCGTATCGTATTCAGGTCAAGATACAAATGCAATGGATTTGATGTTACTAGGCGGTAAAGGAACGATCTCTGTAACAGCGAACGTGGCTCCTAAATTGATGCATGAAATGTGTACAGCGGCTGTTGCAGGGGATGAAAAAAGGGCAAATGAATTGAACGACCGACTTATGCCACTTCACGATGCGATGTTTATTGAATCGAATCCAATTCCAGCGAAGTGGGCACTTTCGGAACAAGGCTTTATCGAAAACAACTTGCGACTTCCACTAGTTCCACTCACCGCAGAAGCCAGCAGGCATGTACGACCAGCGATGGTCAGTGCCAAAGTCATTTGATATAAAATTCACTCGAATTCGATTTCCTACCTAGTCATCAATATTTCGACGTTTGGAAGGCGAATCAGCAAAACTATTCAATTTACCAACGATTGTCTAAACGGCTTTGTTGAAGTTTAAGGAAAACACATGAAGCGAAAGGATTTACTCTATACCGGTAAGGCAAAGTCGGTATTTCGTACAGATGACGAACGTAAACTGTTGATTGAATTTAGAGATGATACTTCTGCATTCGATGGTCGAAAGATGGAAGCACTAAGTCGAAAGGGGAAAGTCAACAACTACTTTAACGCTTTCATAATGCAAAAACTCGAAGCCGCTGGTATTCCAACTCATTTTGAAAGTCTGGTCGACGATACACAGTCTCTAGTCAAGTTTTTAGACATGATTCCAGTGGAGTGTGTCATCCGAAATATTACAACTGGCTCAATCTGTCGAAGACTTGGAGTGGAAGAAGGAATTGAGCTCGAAAAACCTACTTTCGAATTTTTTCTCAAAAATGATGAACTGCATGATCCAATGATCAATCGCTATCACATTGAGTCGTTCAATTGGGCGAGCAATTCTGAAGTAGAGAGTATGACTGAGCTGACCTTCGCAGCCAATTCGATCCTGTCGCCCTTGTTTCGAGATGCTGGAATTATTCTTGTCGACTATAAACTCGAGTTTGGACGATTTGGTGATCAGATTGTTCTCGGAGATGAGTTTACTCCTGACGGATGCAGGCTTTGGGATTCCGAAACTAGAGAGAAGTTGGATAAAGATCGTTTCCGACAAAATCTAGGGGATGTTGTCGAGTCTTACGAGATTGCTGCTGCGCGTTTAGGAATCGAAATCCCGTAAATTCCAATTTTAGGCATCTGACCTTATGTTTCGAGTCGATTGCATCGGCTTGATCGGACGTATTGATGTCACTCAATCTACCTGACGCTGCCTCAATGTTAGAGATTTTGTCTGTCCGCGGCGAGAAAGCGAGATCTGACTTTAAACTTCGGCAGCTGCTTCAGACGATGCAGCAGGAAGTACCTAAACTAAAAGAAATATCCTGTCGGTACATCTATTTTATTGAACTCGAGGGGGCTCTTGAAGACTCAGAAATTCAACGTCTCTGCGCTTTACTCGACGGAGAATTGTCGCCAGCAGCGGAACTATTTCACAATCTATCAATTGTTGTAGTTCCACGTATCGGTACAGTTTCTGCTTGGTGTTCCAAGGCTATGGATATTCTTGATCGTTGTGCATTTTCAAGAATTAATCGAGTGGAACGAGGAATAGTCTGGGAACTGAATATCACATCAATCGAACCTGAAGTTGAATTGAAAGCCGTTCAGCCTTTTGTCCACGACCGAATGGTTGAATCCATCTTGAACGATAGTGTTCAGGTTCAACAGCTCTTCCAACACAAGTCTCCAAGCCCATTGCAGTACATCGACTGTGTATCACAGGGAATCGGAGCACTTGAAGCAGCAAACCAGCAACTCGGTCTCGCTTTGTCAAATTCTGAACTTCAGTATATCCACAATTGGTATGAAGACGAAGGACGCAATCCAACTGATGCCGAATTGATGATGTTTTCGCAGGTTAATTCAGAGCACTGTCGTCACAAAATCTTCAACGCTAGTTGGGAATTTGACAAAATCAAGAAACCACAGTCTATGTTTTCAATGATCCGAGAAACTCATCGAAAAGCATCGGTGAAGGCGCTTGTGGCCTACGAAGACAATGCAGCAGTGATAGGCAGTGTTTCGGATTCATTGACTGTCGTGCCCAGCCAAATTGATCGGAAATACACTGCAAAAAGAGAAGCATTGGAAATTGTATTTAAAGCTGAAACTCACAATCATCCGACGGCGATCTCGCCGTTTCCCGGTGCTGCTAGCGGATCGGGTGGTGAGATTCGAGATGAAGGTGCAACCGGCAGAGGGGGGCAGCCTAAAGCAGGTGTATGTGGATTTTCTGTCTCCAATTTAAGAATTCCCAATTATTTACAAGCATGGGAGGAACAAGAATCAAGACCTGGCAGAATTTCGTCGTCGTTGCAAATCATGCTGGAAGGTCCGATCGGAGCGGCATCGTTCAACAATGAATTTGGACGCCCCAACATCGCGGGGTATTTTCGAACCTTTGAAACGGCCCGAAATGGATCGAATGAATGGCACGGATTTCACAAGCCAATCATGTTCGCTGGGGGCATAGGCAATATTCGAAGATCGCAAATTACCAAACGAAAGCTCAAAGAACATGACTTGTTGATTGTGTTAGGAGGGCCATCTATGTTGATTGGCTTGGGGGGTGGCACTGCTTCTAGTCTAGGACAAGGCAGATCCGAAGAGGAACTTGACTTTGCGTCTGTACAAAGAAGCAATCCAGAAATTCAGCGTCGTTGTCAAGAAGTGATCAATCGATGCTCGGAACTCAATGACGACAATCCAATTCTTTCTATCCATGATGTGGGTGCTGGGGGACTATCGAATGCAGTTCCTGAAATTGTTCATGCCGGTGGACTTGGAGTTAAGGTCAATTTAAACGAAGTTCCAATCGATGACCCAAGTATGTCGCCGATGGAAAATTGGTGCAACGAATCACAAGAACGGTATGTTTTAGCGATTTCACCTGAAAATTTGGAATCCTTTACTCGAATTTGTCGACGAGAGAACTGCCCATTCGCAGTCATTGGTGTGGTTACTTCTGAGCCACAGCTATTGGTAGAAGACAACAATTCAATGGAACAGGCCAAAAAGGATGTCGTAGATTTAGATTTGCATTTTTTGTTGGGAGGATTTGTTAGTTCAATCTTTCGTGACGAAGTTCACCAAAATACGGTAAGTCACCCGTTCGATACCAAATTAGATTTGGTCAATTGTATCGAACGAGTTTTGCGGTTCCCTAGCGTAGCTGACAAAACATTTTTGATCACAATTGGTGATCGTACCGTTACTGGATTGATTCACCGCGATCAAATGGTTGGTCCCTGGCAAGTTCCGGTCGCAGATGCTGCGGTTACTTTGACTGGTTACAACGACATTCATGGGGAAGCACTGGCTATCGGTGAGAGGTCACCACTCGCAGTAAGCAATGCCCCGGCCAGTGCTCGAATGGCAGTATGTGAAGCTCTAACAAATCTGCGTTCAGCCGCCGTCTCTGATTTGAGTTCCATCAAAATTTGCGCAAATTGGATGGCAGCGTCAAAAATTAAAGGCGAACAATATTCCCTTTATGAATCTGTACGCACCGTTGCACTGGATCTTTGCGTGAAGTTAGGGATATCGATCCCCGTTGGCAAAGATTCTCTGTCGATGTTTACCGAATGGAAAAATTCAGAATCTGAGAATCTGCGAGTACGTTCTCCAATATCACTCATTGCAACAGCGTTTGCACCTCTCGAAGATGTTCGACTTTCATTAACTCCGCAATTGAGTACCCAAGCGGACACAAAGCTTCTGCTCATTGATTTAGGCTGCAGTAAGAATCGAATGGGGATGTCTGCTTTGCATCAAAGCTTTCAAGTTTACGACGGAGAAGTTCCTGATCTTGAATCAATTTCTCAATTCTCCGCTTTTTTCCAGGTAGTTGGATTTTTACAGAAGAGTCAAAAATTGCTTGCTTATCATGACAGATCGGACGGAGGAGTATTCGCTAGTTTATGTGAAATGGCGTTTGCAGGTCGTTTGGGAATAGACATTCGCCTGAAAGATTCTATTGATCCGATTCGATTCCTATTCAATGAAGAACTGGGCGCGATTATTCAAGTTCGAGCTGATGATTTAACAAGTATTTTCGATGAATTCGAAAAGTTGGGTATTCTCGAATTGGTTTTCGAAATTGGTACCACCACAATATTAGATCGAATTCAAATTTGGTCTAGTACTGATTTGATCTACCAAAATTCAAGGACAAGCCTGCATAGAATGTGGTCAGAATTAACGTGGAAGATGCAGTCAATTCGAGACAATCCTCAATGCGCACAGCAGGAGTACGATCGCATATTGGATGTGGATGATCCAGGTCTCTCATGGTCTAAATACGATATTGCCAAAAAAGTTAGGTCAACGAATCAGCGGAATAACCATCGACCAAGAGTTGCAATCCTTCGAGAGCAAGGTGTCAACGGGCATTTAGAAATGGCTGCAGCGTTTACACGAGTAGGCTTTGACGCTTACGATGTGATGATGTCAGATTTACTCTCCGGCGAAGTACAACTTAATCGATTTCATGGATTAGCAATTTGTGGTGGCTTTTCATTTGGTGATGTCTTCGGTGCTGGTCGGGGATGGGCAGGAACTATCCTGCATAGCAATCAACTGAGTGATCAATTCGCCGCCTTTTTCGAGGACACGTCCAAGTTTGCATTCGGAATTTGCAACGGATGTCAGGTTTTGGCTGAACTGCAATCAATCATTCCTGGTTCAGAACGATGGCCTAAATTTTTACGCAATGAGTCTGAACAATTTGAAGCGCGATTGGTCATGGTGGAAGTATCACGCAGTCAGGCGCTCATAACAGACGGGATGCAAGGGGATTATCTGCCGGTACCTGTCGCACATGGCGAAGGACGGGCGTCATTTTCAGACCCAGGCGATCGAACCAAACTCGAGCAGAACGGACAAGTTTGTTTACGTTATGTGAACAATCAAAAACAGGTAACAATGAACTACCCCTACAATCCTAACGGGTCAGAAGCTTCGGTAGCGGGCGTCACAACCAAGGATGGTCGTATAACGGCGATGATGCCTCATCCTGAGCGAGTCTTTAGAACTCATCAGTACTCGTGGGCACCAAGAGATTGTGGAGACGACAGTTCTTGGCTGCAATTATTTCAGAATGCTCGAAATTGGTTAGATTAGTTCAGTCAATAGAACGATTGATCAACTTTTGTAAAATGGGAATGACTTCCTTTAGAGTAGGCTCAATCGAATAAGCAATATTTTTGACAAAGTGAGATGGTTGTGTGGTACTCGGAACCATTATGCTTTGCATACCAGCACGGTGCGCCCCCAAAATTCCGGGTTCGGCATCTTCAATGACCATACATTCAATTGTAGGAATTTCGAGAAGTTGAGCTGTGAGTACAAACAAATCAGGCTCTGGTTTTCCGCGAACAACATCTTCGCCAGAAACAACAATTGAAAATTCATCACTTAAATCTGCTTGTTCGAGTTTATACCTTGCTGCAGATCTAGTTGACGATGTAGCAACAGCTACTTCTATACTCGACCGTTTGAGAAAATTCAGCATTTCTCGAGCACCAGTCATCGCATGAATTCCACTTTGGTCCAGTAGTTCATAGTACTTAGTGGATGAACCTTTCATGTAAGCTTCGATATCAAGCTTATCGAATGTGTTGGCAATGAGCTTCTTTGCAGAAGTCACCGTAGTTCCGGCAATTTGTGCGTAGAGAGCTTCTGGAAATTCAAATCCAAATGCAGCAGCGGTCTGCATCCAAGCAAGTTTGGACGCGTTTTCAGTATCGATTAGCAAGCCATCTAAATCAAAGATGACGGCTGAAAGACTCATGTTTTGACTGGAGGAGTGCTCTTGGCCATTTGAACAAGCTTCGCTTCTGTCTCTTCGACTTGTTGGAGCCACCACATTTCCGCGAACAATCCATTCGCCTCCAACAGTTCGGCCTGAGTTCCTTGCTCAACGATTTCACCATCGTCCAACACCAGAATCATGTCTGCGTCGGCAATGGTAGACAATCGATGTGCGATCACGAGTGTAGTTCGATTTTCTGCAACCACTTCTAGTGCAGCTTGAATCGATTTTTCGGTTTTCGAATCCAATGATGACGTTGCCTCGTCTAGCACGAGAATTGGAGGATCTTTGAGAATTGTACGGGCGATTGAAACTCGCTGCTTTTCACCACCTGATAGCTTCAATCCGCGCTCACCAACGACGGTGTCATACTTTTCTGGTAATGATTCAATGAAGTCATAGAGATTGGCTTGTTTGACTGCCGCCGTGAATTCAGCTTCCGTACAGTTGGGTGCACCGTAACGAATGTTGTAGTCAATAGATTCGTTAAATAAAACAGTATCTTGCGGTACTATGCCGATGGCGGCATGCACGGATTGTAAACTCACATCGCGTAATTCTTGCCCATTGATCGAAATGTTTCCAGTCGTCACATCGTAATATCTGAACAACAGTCGAACCAGTGTAGACTTGCCTGATCCGCTTTTGCCTACGACTGCAACTTTTTTCCCCGATGGAACCGTGAAACTGACATCTTTTAATATGGTTCTCTGATCAGAATAACCAAAGCCAACATTATTGAATTTTATTTCTGAGTTTGATGTCGACAATCGCGGTGCGTCTTCAGATTCTGGTATCTTGTCTTTCACTTCGAGTAAATTCAACATTCGATCCATATCAGTCAATGCATGATTGATTTCACGAAATGTACTACCGAGAAATCGCAATGGCATGTACATTTGCATTAAAAATGCATTTAGCATAATGAACTCACCTAGCGTGATTTCCTCAGCAACTACAGCTTGTCCGGCTAGATACAAAAGCGTGATCGTCCCAGTTGCGATTATTACTCCTTGACCGATGTTCAATAATGCAAGAGTTTGCTCACTGATAACGGAAAGTCTTTCCCATTCCTTCATATGAAAATCGAATCGGTCGTATTCATGATCTTCATTGCAGAAATACTTAACTGTTTCATAGTTCAAGAGTGCGTCGACACTCGTGGAGCTTGCGCGTGATTCCGCTTCGTTCATTCGAACACGAAATTTAGTTCTCCAGCGTGTGACAAAGTAAGTGAACCAGAAATAAATAATGATCGTTCCTAATGTTATGAGAACAAATTTGGCTTCGAAATTAATTGCCAAAAAGATACAAATGACAGTGATTTCAAAGAGCGTGGGGATGACGCTAAAAACGGTGTACCAAAGTAAATAAATAATCCCGCGCGTTCCACGTTCGATATCTCTCGAAATTCCACCAGTTTGTCGATTTTGATGGTAAGCATGCGAGAGTTCATGAAGATGTTTAAATACTTTTAACGCCATATTTCGTGCCGCTCGTTGTTGGGCACGTGAAAATAGAGCGTTCCTTAGTTCTTCAAAAAGCGTGCTGGCGAGGCTTAGCAAACCATATGCGGCAATCAGTGCTACAGGAACAACCAGAATTTCAGCTGGATTGACTGAAGCATCGAACCAGTCGACAATTTTCTTGAGCGTGATCGGAATGTTAATCGTCGCAATTTTGGCTAGTATCAAAAATACGAATGCGACTATTATTCGTACACGAAAAACCCAGAGATGGTCGACAAGACTCTTAAGGGTATTCCAGACGTTTCGCTGGCCTGGTCTCGGAGATTGATCTAAAAGCTGAAAATCATCCATGAATCTGGAACTTCTCGATTAAGGATGGGATTGAACTGACATCTAAGGGCCAGTTCGGAGATTTTCAACGCTTGGATTTCTTGCGATAGTGAGCTACGACTCGAAAACCAAGCAAAAGTGCGAGAATCGCAGCATAGATTACAGGTTGGGTAATATCTGCCTTAACCGAAAGATAGTAATGGAGAACGCCCAATATGCCGATAGCATAAACTAGTCTGTGTAACCGAACCCAACGCTTACCACCTAACCAGCGTACCATTCGGTTTGTCGAAGTCACTGCAAGTGGAATCATCATCATGAAAGCGAGTGATCCAAAGAGAATATAGTATCGTTCGCTTATGTCTTCTATGATCTGTTGAAAATTGAAGAAATTATCGATTACCAACCAAGTTTGGAAATGCAGAAAGATATAGAAAAATGAAAATACTCCAAGCATCCGGCGAAGCAAAATCAGTTGATTTATTTTTGTAATTGCACGAAGCGGGGTAATTGCTAAAGTAATAAGAAGTAGCCGCAGTCCCGTTTCACCAGTGACATGAGTAATGTCTTCGACTGGATCAGCACTAATGTTCCCCATAAAAATATCGAACACTAAGATTGCAAATGGAAGCGAACAAAGTACGAAAACAACTGGTTTCGAACGACGTATTAGTTTTCGCCACTGTGCCGGGGTCATAAGTAAACCTCAAAATAAAAAATCGCAATTATAGCTTATCAACTATAGCTGCGATTTTCTCTACGAAGAAAAGATTAGAAATTTACAGATAAATCCATTCCACTATATAGACTAGCGACTTGTTCTTCATAACCGTTGAACATTAAAGTTGGTATTCGTCCAAATAGCTTACCCACGCGCCTTTCCGACGCTTGGCTCCAGCGAGGATGGTCGACATTTGGATTCACGTTCGCGTAAAAGCCGTATTCATTTCCAGCTTGTTCTTGCCAGGTGTTAATTGGCTGTTCCTCAGTAAATCGAACTGAAACAATCGACTTAATTCCTTTGAAACCGTATTTCCAGGGAACTACGAGTCGAATCGGAGCACCATTCTGGTTGGGAATATGTTCGCCATACAATCCAACTGCGAAAATCGCGAGTGGATTCATAGCTTCGTCAATACGCAATCCCTCACGATAAGGCCAATTCAGTACCGGCCCGAAGATTCCTCGTCTTTGACCTACCAATTCCTCTGGACGATACAGAGTCAGCATTTCTATGTATTTTGCCTTTGATGTCGGCTGGTGTACTTTTAGAAATTCACCTAACGAAATTCCAACCCAAGGAACGATCATTGACCATGCTTCGACACAACGGTGGCGATAGATTCGTTCTTCGAGTTGAAACTGAGTGAGAATGTCATCGATATCCCAGACTTTCGGTTTTTCACACTCGCCTGAAACTTCCAGGGTCCAAGGACGAGTTTTCATCATATGTGCGAACTTTGCTGGGCTTTGTTTATCCGTCCCAAATTCATAGAAATTGTTGTAGGATGTAACGTCTTCATAGCTCGTTTGTTCTTCGTCCGTTGAAAAAATACTTTTGGAGACGTTGTCGAACATCATTGCTGCTTGAGCACGTTGTGTATTCAATGTAAGCAATGATGCAGGACCGGCAACAGCCAATGCCGCTGTAGATTTCAAGAATTTGCGACGGTTCCTGTAAACATTCTCAGGCGTAATTTCGCTTGACTTAATATCAGATTTTTGTTGAATTAAAATAGTTCTACCCTCGCTTAGTTATCAAAATTTGTGCAATAAGACAGTAAGATTTCATAAAAGTTCAAAGGCAGCGGCAATTCCTTGGCCACCACCGATACACATCGAAACAATCGCGTATTTGCCACCAGTTCTTTTTAACTCGTGTAAAGCTTTCACAGTCAAGATACATCCTGTCGCTCCAATAGGATGACCTAAGGAGATACCACTTCCGTTCGGATTGGTGATTTGTGGGGACAATCCCAAATCCTTCATCACCGCCAGTGCTTGCACTGCAAATGCCTCGTTTAGTTCTATAACATCAACATCATCAAGATCGAGTCCAGTTTTGTCCAACAATTGGCGAATCGCTGGTACCGGGCCGATTCCCATGTATTCTGGTTCGACACCGGAATGTGTATAGCCAAGTAACTTTGCAATAGGATCGTGTCCGGCTTTTTCTGCTGCTTTTGACTCCATCATAACGATAGCGGCTGAGGCATCGTTGATGCCTGAAGCGTTACCCGCAGTGACGGATCCATCTTTCTTAAAAACAGTTCTCATCTTCGAAAGAGATGCCACACTACAGTCGGGTCGAATATGCTCGTCAGTTTTAAATTCAATCGTTTGTTTTCGTTGTTTCACTTCAACTTGGATGATTTGTTCATCAAATCTTCCTTCTTCAGTCGCACGTGCTGCTCGACGATGACTTTCGACGGCGAGATCGTCTTGTTCTTCTCTTGAAATTCCCCATTTTTCAGCGATGTTTTCCGCAGTGACACCCATATGACAATCATGAAAGGGATCACTCAGCGCTCCGACCATAATGTCGACAAATTGAGCATGCCCCATTCGTTGTCCCCAGCGCATTCCAGTTGCCCAGTAGGGAGCGCCGCTCATAGATTCTGCCCCACCAGCGATCACCGTTTCAGCATCGCCGAGTTGAACGATTTGAGCCGCGTTCACAATTGCTTGTAATCCGCTGCCGCATAGTCGATTTACGGTTAGAGCGGGAGTTTCGATTGGCAGTCCACCCTCCAACGCAGCATATCTCGAAATGTACATATCTCGTTTATCTGAGTGAAGAACATTCCCAATTACACAGTGCCCGACACTGTTTGGATCAATCTCAGTTTTATCCAATACACCACGGACAGCAATTGCTCCAAGTTCGCAAGCCGAAAATGATTTAAGACTACCTCCGTAATCACCGATCGCAGTTCTAACGCCATCCAAAACTACAACTTCTTTGCCAATCAATTGATTCTCCTGTTAATACATTTAATTTACGATAAATTTTTGTTTACGAATTTCGTAACGAAATCTCGTAAACCAGGTAGTTTGCGGGATTCATGCCCAAAGCTTCGTAGGTATGTTTTGCTGCTTCATTGCTTTTATCGACATACAATCGAATACCACATACATTTTCATTCTGTGATGCTTTGCTGAGTACAAATTCGTACATAGAGTTGAAGATCCCCATGCGTCGAAATTCAGGATGTACATAGACACTTTGTAACCACCATTGTACACCGTCGCGCCAGTCACTCCATTCGTAGGTGACCATCATACAACCCGCAATTGAATGCTCCCGAATTGCTACGACGTAGAATCCATACTGTGGGTTCTTGAACACAGATTGAACTCCCTTCAGTACGACTTTCGAATTGAGACTTAAGTGTTCTGTTTCCAATGCCATATTTCGCGTGTATTCCGCGATAACGTCTGAATCTTCTGACAAGGCCAATCGGACGATGGTTTGATGTTTATCTCTGTCTTTCAAGGGCTGTGTCATGGCTTCAATATACCGTGTACAAGATCAATTGTTAGATCGGGTTAGCTATGTCGTCATTCTATAATGTTGCCTTTGTGTTAATCAACATTCGAAATCTTCCAAATTTATCAAACTAGGGGGTTCATTTAATGACTTCGAAATCTCTGAAAACCGCGTTTCTTGGTCTCGGTGTAATGGGTTATCCCATGGCTGGGCACTTATCCTCCAATGATTATGCGGTGACTGTTTACAATCGAACAGCCGAGAAGTCGGAGTCTTGGATCCAACAATATACTGGTTCGAGAGCAATGACCCCATCTGATGCAGCGGTGGATGCAGATATTGTGTTTGCTTGTGTCGGCAATGACAATGATATCGAAGCTGTTTGTACAGGTGAAAACGGTGCATTTTCAATGATGAAACCAGGTAGCACTTTTGTCGACCACACAACTGCTTCTGCCAATATTGCTCGAAAGTTGTCCTGTATAGCATCCGAGTCGGGAATTAACTTCATTGATGCGCCAGTATCTGGAGGGCAAGCTGGAGCGGAAAACGGAGTGTTGACAATTATGGCAGGTGGTGAACAGGAAGTGTTCGAAGTTGTTGCACCTGCTATGCACAGTTACGGAAGAATGGTAACTCTGATGGGACCAGTCGGCTCTGGTCAACTTACCAAAATGGTCAATCAAATCTCTATTGCTGGGCTGCTCCAGGGTTTGTCTGAAGCACTAAATTTTGCGACTCGAGTAGGGCTTGACGAAAAAAGAGCTTTGGACGTAATCACCAAGGGTGCTGCACAGTCATGGCAAATGGAAAATCGCGGAGTTACGATGGTAGACGATGAATTTGAATTCGGATTTGCAGTCGACTGGATGCGCAAAGACTTGTCCATCTGCTTAGAGGAGGGCAATCGAGTTGGTGCACGCTTGCCAGTTACAGCACTTGTTGACCAATTCTATGCACAAGTTCAAGCGATGGGTGGCTCGCGTTGGGATACTTCCAGTCTCATTCGCCTCTTGAGCCAACCATAGCCTACTGTAAACGTCTAGATCGTAGTGCTGAAACTAAACAGAATTAGTTTATTTGCGCTTAAAGAGGCCGATCTAGCGTTTTAGTAAATTCGCCATATCTCGGTCTTGTTGATCTCGGACCTTTTGTTGGCTAATTTCATCATTGTTTTTGGCTTTGGACACTCGAAAGATCCTTCTAAATTTCTTTCGATCTGGAGCTGGTTTGATACGCATACGCCATAAAACAATCACTGCGAATATTATCAACACCACCGCCATGTAGACAAATAGTGCTTTGTATCCAAAATATTCCATCGCAAGTGAAGCGACTGTAGGGCTGATGATGGCGCCGATACTAAACGCAGTTAGCATTCCTGCCGCCGAATGAAGTAGCTTTTCCGAAGGAGTTGAATCATTTATATAGGCCAAAGCAACTGGATATATAGTGAATGAAAACGCTCCAAAAGCAGCAGATGTCGCTAGAAACACCCAAAGTTCATAATTAGCGCTCGCAACGATCAAAAGTGAGAGTAGACCGGAAATCAAGCAAATTACTGCCATTAATTTGCGACGTCCTACACGATCGGATAAGCGACCTATTGGCCATTGCAAAAGTACGCCACTAAAGATCAGTAGAGCCATAAAGTAGGCTGTCGTTGTGGTAGTCATTCCTATCCCAAGTGCAAACACAGGTGCGAGTCCATACAGTGCGGACGAGATGGCTCCGACACAAAAAGCTCCCGACATTCCGACTGGCGACAAGCGAAAAATGTCTATATAACGAATTTTTTCTTTTGGTGGAATTGGGGGTGCGATAGTTCGAGTAATCGAAACTGGAATTAACGATAAAGCATAACCGATAGCTGCAAAAGAAAACAGCTGAAACGCAGACGGCTCTGCGAAAGGAATGAGAAGTTGCCCAAAGCTAGACGCCAAGTAGTGAGTGATCATGTACATAGAAAGCACTTGACCACGAGTGGCTCGAACGGCTTTAGCATTAAGCCAACTCTCAGTGATCATTAAAATCCCTGCAGCACAAAAGCCAGTGCCCAATCGAATTACAACCCAAGCGTAAGGGTCTACAACTATGGGATGTAGTAGAGCGCAGATCGCCCCGATACTTGCAAAAGCTGCGTATGTACGATTGTGCCCAACTCTAGAAACAAAAATGTCGGCAAACTTTGCACCAATGTACAAACCAAGAAAATACGCGGTATTGATTAATCCTATTTCTATCAGTAGAAAACTTTCAGCTTCGGCACGCAGCGAAACGAGAGTCGTTAACAGCGCATTCCCAGAAAACAGAAAGGCATAACCGATTAGCAATGAGGATATTGATATCAAGGTGTTAAGCACTGAAGTAACCCTAGGTCAATCAATAGTGAGGAACAAACTTAAATTTTACTTTTTTCATAATTGTATATTTATGTTTCATATAAAAATATCAGAAAATTATCAGCAATAAGAATCCTTCCAGATTTCTTTTCGTGACCGAATTGAACGACGAAAATTTCAACCGAATTTGATATTTCAAAAAGCTCACCTTGACTTGTTTCTAGCTACTCAATGTTATTTGAATTGATTGTAAAAAAATAATTTTTATATAAATACAAAGATTTATATCAATTAATTTAGTTTAAACATTAGAAAAATTTGAGTTGCATGCCTGTTAAAAATTGGGAGTTTGAAGCGGTTGTTCAATCGTGGTTTGATGATTCATTTGAAAACCCCACAGACTGCCAAAAGCTTGCGTGGGCTGCAATTCAGGATCAACGTGATGTACTCGTAGCGGCGCCGACTGGTTCAGGCAAAACGCTAGCCGCTTTTCTTGCTGTCATCGATGAGCTCGTGCGAGAGGCAATGAACGAAGGTCCGATACCTAACGAAACGCGAATTGTATATGTCTCGCCACTCAAAGCTTTGTCTTACGACATAGAAAAGAATCTAAAACAACCTCTAGACGGTATTCACAAGCGACTACGTCAGAAGGGCTACAAAGGCATTCAAATTCGAACTGCTGTTCGAACGGGAGACACGACACAGTGGGAACGTCAAAAAATGGCGCGCAAGCCTCCCCACATTCTAGTCACTACTCCAGAATCGCTTTATCTGTTGTTGACCGCTGATTCGGGACGAAGGTTGTTACAGTCTGTGCGCAGTCTAATCGTAGACGAAATTCATTCTTTAGCAGCAAATAAGCGAGGCGCGCATTTTTCGCTTTCAGTCGCTCGACTCGAAATGCTACTTGGACGAAAAACCCGAAAAATTGGATTATCTGCGACGCAAAAACCGGTTGATCGAATTGCTTCATTTTTGATAGGTAAAACAAAGCATGAGTGCTGTATTGTTGATATGGGGCACATTCGTACTTGGGATTTGGCGATTGAAGTTCCGAGGACTCCCTTAGAATCGATGATGTCAACCGAGGCCTGGGCTGAAGTTTATATAAAACTAGTCAATTTAATCAATGAGCATCGTACGACATTAATTTTTGTCAATACAAGGCGACACGTAGAGCGAGTGACGCGACATCTAGCAGAATTGATTGGAGACGACGAGCTTGTAGGTTCTCATCACGGCAGTTTGTCCAAGAAACATCGTCACGAAGCAGAGCAAAAACTGAAATCAGGTTCGCTACGAGCTTTGGTAGCAACTGCTTCCTTAGAATTAGGAATTGATATTGGAGATGTGGAATTGGTGTGCCAGCTGTGCTCACCTCGTTCGATAGCTGTATTTCTGCAGCGAGTAGGACGTTCAGGTCACTCTATCGGCAAGATCCCAAAGGGGCGTATTTTTCCTTCAACCCGAGATGAACTGGTTGAAAGTGCCGCACTTCTTAAGTCGATTTATGACGGATCTCTTGAGTCCTTAGAAATCTGTTTCGGCTCATTGGATGTTCTTGCACAACAAATTGTGGCGGAGTCCTGTACCCGTGATTGTGATATCGATGAACTGTACTCAAGTTTCAAACAGGCCTACCCTTACCAAGATTTAGACCAAGACCGGTTTCACCAAATTTTACAAATGCTAGCGGATGGCTTTACTCTCCGTCGTGGTAGGCAAGCTTCCTACATTCATTTGGATGCAGTCAATCGGCGAATAAGAGCGCGAAGAGGTGCAAGAATCGTAGCTGCTACCAATGCAGGTGCCATTCCAGATTTGTTTGATTACGATGTCTTTCTTGAGCCGGAAAACATTCGAGTTGGTACTGTTAACGAGGATTTTGCTTTTGAAAGCATGGTGGGTGATATTTTTCAACTCGGCAATACATCGTATCGAATATTACAAGTAACGAAGGGAAAAGTCCGGGTGGAAGACGCCAAAGGATTGCCACCAAATATTCCTTTTTGGTTAGGAGAAGGTAGAGGTCGAAGCGTTGCACTGAGTGAAGCAGTTGGCGAACTGCGTCAATTTGTCGATTTGTCACTTGAGAAAAACAGCGCAGACCAAGTCACAAGTGAATTCAAGAACGAGTATCAGTTAAGTCACGATATTGCCGAACAGATTGTTCAATATTTGGCTGCAGGAAAGAAAACTCTGGGTGTATTACCCACTCAAGACAATATTGTTTTTGAAAGATTTTTTGATGAAACAGGTGATACACATTTGGTTGTACATAGCATTTTCGGATCTAGATTAAATCGCGCTTGGGGATTGGCTTTGAGAAAGAAATTCTGTGTCAGATTTAACTTTGAATTGCAGGCTGCAGCACTGGAAGATACTTTCGTGTTATCTCTCGGTCCTACGCATAGCTTTGCACTTGATGAAGTTCAAAACTATGTAAACAGTATCTCAGCGCAAGAAACCATCGTACAAGCAATTTTCGCTGCTCCGATGTTTGCGACGAGATGGCGATGGGTAGCAAATACAGCTCTTGCGGTTCTACGCTTTAAAAATGGCAAAAAGGTGCCGCCTCCATTTCAGAGGAATGATTCCGAAGATCTTTTGTCTTTAGTTTTTCCCGATCAAGTAGCTTGTCAAGAAAATGTCGCGGGTCCTATCGAAGTGCCGGATCATCCTCTTGTCGATCAAACAATTTACGACTGTTTGCACGAAGTTATGGATGTGAATGCCTTTTTAGATGTGCTAACAAAAATCGAAGGGAAGGAAATATCAGTCACTTTTCGAGATTTATCAGAACCCTCACCACTCGCGCATGAAATACTGACTGCGAAGCCCTATGCCTTCCTAGATGATGCGTCAGCCGAGGAAAGACGAACCTTAGCGGTTCAAACTCGTCGTTTCGTTGGGGTATCTGATCTTAAGGAATATGGTAATTTAGATCCAGAAGTTATCAACGAATTACAACGAAACGCATGGCCAAATCCTCGTAATTCCGAGGAATGGCATGATGTTCTCGTCCATTTGGGATTCCTCCAAATGGATGAAGCAAAACCGATTCTGAGCAAAGGAAATAAACTTGATCTCTTTGAAAGACCGTGGGACCTATTTTTCCATGAATTGACAACAAAACAACGAGCGACTCAATTGAAGACTCGAAACGGTTCCGTTTTGTGGGTGTCTGCAGAAAGACTGACTGAAATGCTGCTTCTACATCCAGAAGCTCAGCTGAATCCGCACATTCAACCGGTTACATTGGTTCGCAAGGAAGTTGACGGACACGAACATGCTTTGAAACTGATATTGCAAAGTAGACTGGAAACCATCGGGCCGTGCACTGTTAAGCAAATCGCAAATTCAATTGATTTACCCACCAATCAAGTCAAATCAGCATTGTTAACGCTGGAAGCTGACGGGACTGTGATGAGAGGTTGTTTCCTTGGTGACGGCACTGAATTGGAGTGGTGTGAAAGACGTTTTTTGGCCAGAATTCACAAGGGAACAATCAAGAAGCTTAGACAAAGTATTCAGCCTGTCAACCGGGAACAGTATTTCAAGTTTCTACGTCACTGGATGAGATTTCAGTCGGACAATATTGGCGAAGGTGTTAATGCTCTTGATGTGGTCATTGATCAACTGGAGGCCTATGAAGCACCCTCTGTTGTGTGGGAATCCGATTTGCTTCCATCTCGAATTTTTGGATACACGCCAGAGTTGCTAGATCATTTGAGTGCATCAGGTAAGATTGTTTGGACACGCTTGTCCAAACCTTCATATTTTCGGAGTTCCCGCAGAACACAAAGACCTCGCTACGGATTTAGTAGTTCGATCAAAACAATTCCATTGACGTTCTTGCAAAGAAGACGAATTCCCATTTGGAAAACTCTTGTTAACGACAACGAACAACAAAAGACAAAATTATCGCCAGTTGCGAGCTTGATTTGTGATGTGTTGGATGAATTTGGACCACTGTTTTTTGATGAAATACTCGACGAATTAACCCAGCTGCCAACTCACATAGAAAAAGGCCTAGTAGAATTGTTTGCGCACGGCATCGTGACCTGTGACCATTTCGGTGGTATTCGAGCACTTTTGATCCCTGAAAGTTCAAAACCACGAAGATCAATGATGAGTCGAGTATCGAATCACGGAGTACGAATTTCAGGACGATGGTCGTTAATTGATCGTTCACTTCGGAGAAAAACAAAGACTCCTAGTGACGATGAAGTTAGAGCCTATACCGCCGACGTACTTTTACGCCGCTATGGAATTGTATTTTCGGCACTATTGGCAAGAGAAAAGAAGTATTTTCCCAACTGGTATGAATTACGAAGGATCTACCGACGTATGGAAGATCGGGGCGAAGTCAGAGGTGGTCGATTTGTCAACGGTGTGATTGGCGAGCAATTTGCCCTACCTCAAGCCGTAAAGCATCTACGGGCGACGAAGAACACTACCATGAATCAAACCATCACGGTTCATGCAACTGATCCGCTCAACTTAACAAAGATTTTTGAGCCCGAAGTCAAAATAACTACACGGACTAACAATTTTGTTGTTCTATGAGGAATGTCTTTTGGAAGAGGGAATCTACCGTAAATTGTTAACCGAAATTGAAAATGACGAAGGGCGTCAAATCACTCGATCGGTGTAAATAACTGCGATTCCATATTGGCATAATATGCCGCAATGTCTTCAATATCTCGATCAGATAAGCTATTCGCAAAGCTGTTCATTACGGGATTGTCTCTAGCGCCAGAACGATAATCCTTGATCGCTTGGATCAGATAATCTTCATATTGACCTGAGATGATGGGAGTTGCGATACCTTGAACGGTATTTCCAGTACCATGACAAGTCAAACAAGTTACTGATTTCTCCTTGCCTGCTTTAATATCACCCGCGATTGATACTGTTGAAGACAAAAGGATCGCGAGCGCAATCGCACCAATTTTAGTTTTCGAAATTGTAGATCTTTGTTTCATACCGACTACTCTTCTTTGACAAGTTGTGAGAAATAAGCGGCAATGTTGACGATATCCTCATCTGACAATTGGGCGATTTGAGCGTGCATTGTTTTGTGAGCCCGGGTACCTTCGCGGTAAGCAGTCAAAGCAGCTACCAAATAGTCGGCTTTTTGGCCACCGAGCTTGGGTACCGTATAACCGGGGTACGCATTTCTGTAACCCGGTGAAGAGTGACAACCGGTACAGGTAAATGACTTGTCTCGACCCGCTTTCGCGTCTCCTTCAGCGAAGACTTGAAAGGAAGCCGTAAGAAAAGCAAAACCTATTAGAATCCGTATACAGGATTGCATAGCCATTAATTCTCCTAATTTATTCGCAGCTTAATCCAATTAGTCACTTGTTTTTCTGTAGTTGAACAAAGTTGTGACCATGCATGGGAGACTAAATTATAGTGAATTGAAATTGATTACGAATCAACAAAATTGAAAAATTCATTGGAACTCAATCTTCTGTAGACTTTAACGCCCCAAATCTATCGTAGATATTTTCTGTTCTACTTGCTTTGTTTGGGATGTTTGACAATCGTTTCAACAAAATTAGGGGTTTCTAATTTTTGACTTGGAGTAGCAATCTGTAGTCTCTCCAATTCCTTTGCAATTTTCAATACCTTGTTTTCGAATGCTCTAGTCGCTGAATTGTAACTAGCTACGGACCTTTCTAGGGTTTTTCCATGGGTAGCCATTTTCTCGGTAAAGCTGGTCAGAACATCGTACAACGCCTGACTTTTCTCAACAATCTCCTTGACGTTGTCAGTCAATTCTTCTTGTCGCCATCCAAATTCGATTACCTTAATTAACATCACGAGAGTCCAAGGTGTGGTAATGATCACTCGACACCCAATCGCGAACTGAAGCAATTCCTGATCATGTTCGACGGCAGCGGCATAGAGAGCTTCGCTGGGTAGAAACAAGACGGTAAATTCAGGGCTGTGTGGCACCCATTTGGGATAATTTCTTTTCTTAAGTTCAGCGACTTGTTTACGTAGAGCCTTAGCATGATCTTTGAAGTACTTCGCTTGAACCCTTTTGTCTCTTGCATTCATTGCAGCTTGATAAGCTTCGATCGGAGTTTTGGAATCAATGATGAGATTGCGCCTTTTTGTCAATTTGATTACCACATCCGGTCGCAAAGTTCGGGCTGTATCGGTTCTGAACAATGGTTGCTCGAAAAAATCGAAGCCTCGTTTCATTCCCATAGATTCCAATATATTGCGGAGCGTATTTTCTCCCCATTCTCCCTTAAATTGTGGTTTTCCAAAGGCTTGAACCAATTGATTGGTTTGATATCGAAGCTCTCTGTTCGCCAGATCTATAGACTTCAATTGTTCATTGAATTGAATTAGGTGATCGTTTAATGGCTGAACGACGCTTTGAAAATTATGATCGACACTTGAGCTTAGGGCTTTTCGGATCCCTGCGATCAAAACAAGAATCCAGAGCACTACAATTCCGACGACTATGACAGCGATTAATTCTATGTTCATTTTTTTATATATCCATGTGTAGATCCATTGACTTTTCTGGTAAGAAAATTCATGATAAAAATGTCAAAAATACGAACTCTGGCGAGTGTCGACAATATATGTAGGATAATATGAAAATTGTTTGTAAGAAAAACAGTCGATAGTAAAATTTGGAGAAAATTGGAATCTATCGAAACGAGTCAACTCGATTGAGTTCGTAGTTTTTGGTCATAAAATAAATTTAAATTCAAATAGTTAATCTAACAAATTTAATTTTAAAACTAAAATAACTTACCGTGAATTTCCCTGCTGAATCATTTATTGTAAAAGAGCACTAATGGACATTTATCCTAGAAATTTAATTGGTTACGGGCCGAATCCACCTGATCCCAAATGGCCAAACGGCAAGCGATTGGCAGTTCAAATTGTTCTGAATTATGAGGAAGGTGGAGAAAACTGTGTTTTGCATGGTGACCTAGCATCAGAGGCTTTTTTATCAGAAATAGTCGGCGCGGATGCTCGAAAAGGAATACGCCATATGAGTATGGAAAGTATCTACGAATATGGTTCTCGAGCAGGTGTATGGCGACTATTGAGAATGTTTGAAAAATATCAGGTCCCAGTTACTATTTTTGCGGTTGGCATGGCCGTTGAACGTAATCCGGGTGTCATTCAAGCAATGGTCGAAGATGGCCACGAAATATGTAGCCATGGATACCGCTGGATCGATTATCAATATGTGACAGAAGAAGTCGAACGTAACCACATGGGATTGGCGATATCTGCTATAGAAAACGTAACGGGTAACCGCCCTCTTGGTTGGTATACCGGAAGGACGAGTCCGAACACCCGTCGCTTAGTCGTAGAAGAGGGTGGATTTCTTTATGACGCCGACGACTATAGTGATGACTTGCCATTTTGGGATTATCAGTATGGAACACCTCATCTAGTCATTCCTTATACACTAGATGTCAATGACATGAGATTTGCGACTCCACAGGGATTTAACTCAGGAGATCAATTTTTCTCATATCTGAAGGATACCTTTGATTATCTATACATGGAAAGTCAGACTTCACCGAAGATGATGTCCGTTGGATTGCACTGTCGATTGGCAGGACGTCCTGGTCGAGCAGCAAGCTTGGCGCGGTTTTTTGAGTACATTACTTCGTTTGATGATGTCTGGATTTGCCGCCGCATCGATATTGCAAACCATTGGATCGAAAACTTCTTTTCTTAAGTGAAGCATGAGCGTAATCGAAAAATTGAATAAATTTGTAAACCTAGCTCAACCTAGACTGGGTTCAAAAGTATTGTCGGTAACTGATGATTTCTTCGCTGAAAAAGAAGGCCTAATAAAACCAGAACCTCCAAAATTCATAGAAGGAAAGTTTACCGACCGTGGCAAGTGGATGGACGGCTGGGAATCGAGACGTCGGCGTAAGCCTGGTCACGATTATTGCGTGATTCGAATTTGTCGCGGAGTGATACAAGGTGTAAATATAGACACAAGCCATTTCACGGGTAACTTTCCGGAAAGTGCGATGATTGAGGCTTGTGATTGTTCAAGTATTCCAGACGAATCGACACATTGGGAAGTTATTGTTCCTCAGTCCAAGTTGAAAGGTGACTCCGATAATGTTTTTTTGGTCAGCTCTGACCAAAACTGGAATCATTTACGACTCAATATTTATCCGGACGGAGGCGTTGCACGCTTGAGAGTCTATGGTGAAGTTTTTAGAAATTGGGAAGACGTTGCCGAAGATGAGGAAGTGGATTTAGTGGCACTGGAAAACGGCGGTGTTGCTATGGCATGCAACGATATGCACTTTGGAGATATGTGGAACATATTGAGTCCCGAGAAGGGGCTGAACATGGGGGATGGCTGGGAAACTCGTAGACGTAGAGGTGCAGGTAAAGATTGGGTTATTGTAGGTTTAGGGCATCCTGGTCGTGTCAATCGCATTATTGTCGATACTTCTCACTTCAAAGGAAATTATCCAGCAGAAATTAGAATTTTAGGATTGATGGTCCCAGGTGCATCAATTGATTACATTGTTGATGAAGGCCTTGAATGGGAAATTCTGCTTCCACATTCTCAAACTTATGCAGATCGTATTCATTCTTTTGATGAAGAAATTCAAGACATTGGGTACGTTTCCCACATTAAATTGGAAATAATTCCGGATGGAGGGATTAGTCGATTACGGGTTTATGGAAATGTACAAACTCAAAGATCGATGCTTTTAAATCCCGAACCGCTTACAGCAGAATCTTTTCAAGCTTTTGGTGATGTCATTGAAACAAAAAATCGTTCGAGTCGTACGATCAATTACGGATATGCCGAGCGATATGAGAACCTAGCGGAGCTCGATTTAATTGATCAAGGACAGCCAGCATTGAGCATTTTCAAGGCAAAACCAGTCGATTTTCCATTTTCTATCACTCGGATGGAACGTCACCCGCATGCAAGCCAAGCCTTTATTCCAAAGCGTAAAGCGAAATTTATGGTCGTTGTTGCAGAACCATCCACTGCGTTTGAGGTGAAAAACTTGCGGCTTTTTGTAACCAACGGAGAACAAGGGATCAATTTTCGACGAGGAGTTTGGCATCATTTTTTGCTTACAGTTGACTCGAATCAAGAGTTTGTTGTCATTGATCGATCGAATCCTGATGACAATACCGAGGAAGTGGAACTAGTACAGCCATACCCTATAATCAGCAAAATTACTTTAGATTGAGTCAATTTAATTTCGAATCCCTGATCACAATTCTTCGGAGGAATTTATGTCCTATACCACTGACGACATTCGTAACATTGCGTTGCTTGGGCAAGCCGGCGTTGGTAAGACTCTTCTTTGCGAAGCAATTCTTTACCAAGCAGGAGTTATTCCTACCAAAGGAGAAATAGAGCGCAAGAATACTGTCAGTGATCAAGATGTTCTTGAAAAGCAACACCAAAGGTCTTTAAGCTCATCTATTCTTTCATTTGATCATCAAGGAAAGCATGTCAATTTAATCGATACACCAGGTTATTCTGATTTTTCGGGTCAGGCGATATCGGCTATCCAAGCCGTCGATACGGCGATTGTCGTGATAAACGCGTCGAACGGCATTGAAACAATGACTCGTCGCTTTATTGAAAGGGCTCGGGAAGAAAGAGTTGCTACAGCAATTGTGGTAAATCGTATCGATTTGCCTGATGTCGAGCTTGAGAAAGTCTATCGAGCAATTCAGGATGAATTCGGTGGAGAGTGTCTAGCTTTCGATTTACCGAGTAATAATCGAGCTTCGGTCGTCGGTTGTTTGTACAACCAAGGAGGTAGTTCAGATTTTTCGTCGGTGGATGACGAAAATGAAATGATTACCGATCAAATTGTTGAAGTCGACGACGATTTGATGGAGTCATATCTCGAAACCGGTGAAATTGAGGATAACCAAATTCCCCCAGCATTTCGCCGCGCGATGTCGGAAGGGCATTTGACGCCGATTTTCTTCACTTCTGCAATTCAAGATATCGGGGTTGATGAGTTACTATCGGTAATAGTCGACTTGTTCCCGAGTCCAGCGGATGCGAATCCTAGGCGTCTCATTTGGGGAAAGAGTGATAAAGAACAAATCGAGTTGGAATCAACTTCCGATAAAGAACTGATTGCTAACGTGTTTAAGGTTTCTTTTGATCCATTTGTCGGCAAATTGGCAGTATTCAGAATACGACAAGGACAGTTGAAAAAAGATGCTCTTGAATATGTTGATGACAATCGTAAATCTATTCGTTTTAGCAACCTATATGCCATTCGAGGTAAACAATATTTAGATGTTACACAAGGTATTGCAGGCGATATCTTGGGGATCGCTAAAGTAGCTGAAGTTGAGCAAGATAGTATCGTGCATGAAACGATTGCCCACGTCGTGGCAAAAATTGATGCACCACGTATTCCTCGACCTATGGTTGGTTTGGCGATTGCTCCTGCAAGTCGTGGGGATGAACAGAAGGTTTATGAGGCCTTAAATAAAATTTCCGCGGAAGATCCTTGCATAACCATCGATCGAAATCCAGCTGCTAATGAAACAATTCTGCGAGGTATGGGTGATCTACATCTTCGTGTTGCTCTCGAACGTCTAAAGGATGTCTATCACGTGGACGTCAGCACATCCATTCCAACTGTACCTTACAAAGAAACCATAACAAGGTTAGGAGAAGGGCACTGTCGGCACAAGAAACAAACAGGCGGTGCAGGGCAATTTGGAGAGGTATTTATGAAGGTGGAGCCTCTACCGCGTGGAGAGGGTTTTGAATTTGTCGATAGTGTCGTCGGTGGTGTAATTCCATCGCAATTTATTCCTGCTGTCGAGAAGGGTGTAAAGCAAGTTCTCGAATTCGGTGCATTTGCTGGCTTCCCAATTGAAGATGTTCGAGTTATCGTGTATGACGGCAAGCATCATTCTGTCGACTCGAAAGAAATAGCGTTTGTAACTGCTGGAAAAAAGGCATTTATCGATGCGTTTTCGAAGGCCGGTCCCATTGTTCTAGAACCAATAGCCGAAGTTACAGTGACCGTACCGAGTGCGAACATGGGGGACATTGCAGGAGAACTAGCTTCCCGTAGAGGTCGCATCAGTGATACTGACTCACAAGCGTCTGGATTTGTACAAATTTCAGGATCTGTTCCAATTGCTGAAATGTCAGATTTTCAGTCCAGGCTGAATGCAATTTCAGGAGGTGAAGGTTCATTTATAATGGATTTTGGTTCCTATGAACCTGCGCCGATGGATGTTCAACGGAAGTTAAGTGTTGAGTATAGTCAACCAGATGACGAATAGGTTCGAAGATGGGTAAGTAATATGGCTGAAGCTGAAGAATTTCAACTGGATAGATGTCCTATTACAGGACAAACTCTCCCCGCACCTGCAGTGAAAGTAAGTAGTAAGGAAGAACAAAGAACTTTAGTGCTTACAGGTGCAAGTCAAGGCATTGGTCATGCGACTGCGAAATTGTTTGAAGAACATGGTTGGCGCGTTATCACTTGCTCTCGAAGAGCGTTTTCCAAAGAATGTCCCTGGCAAGCCGGTCCGGAAGATCATATTCAAATCGATTTGGGTGATCCAGATCATCGATCGATTGGTCTAGCCGAGTTGAAGAAACGATTGGCTGATGGAGCTCTACATGCTTTAGTGAATAATGCAGGAATTTCTCCAAAGAATGAAAACGGTCTTCGACTGGGTCCGGCCGATACCGGAATGCCAATTTGGAGATTGGTATTTGAAGTGAATTTCTTTGCACCAATTGTATTGGCTCGCGGTCTGATGCAGGAATTGATTAAGGGACGAGGATCGATTGTCAACGTTACATCGATTGCTGGTTCAAGGGTACATCCGTTTGCAGGTACAGCCTACGCGACATCTAAAGCGGCTCTAGCAGCTTTAACCAGAGAGATGGCAGCCGATTTTGGAAGGAAGGGCATTCGCGTGAACGCAATCGCTCCCGGCGAAATTGACACTCCGATTCTATCTCCCGGCTCGAGTGATCTAGTAGAGAAAATTCCACTCAATCGTTTAGGCACCCCGGACGAAGTTGCTCAAACAATTTATTTTTTGTGCGCAAACGACTCTAGCTATGTTACCGGTTCGGAAATCCACATCAATGGTGGCGAACATCTATAGACTGTTAACATAAATGCGAAGAGAATCATTAAGAGCCTATGTGATTCTCGATGAAATTTTTGATTCCGTTCACGTAAACGTCACTGCTAATCCAATAACCGTCTAGGTGGCCTCCGCTGATGACCAACAGTCTTTTGGGCTGATTAGCCCTCTCGTACATTTGTTCTGAGTGATGGAATGGGGTCAGTTCGTCCTCTTTGCTGTGAACAAACAGGACGGGACTGTGTACCTTAGGAATTCGGGTCAAATTATCGTATTGCCACCTTAACAATAACTTGACGGGTAGCCACCGGTAGTAAAGTTTGCCCATATCGAGCATCGAAGTAAAACTAGATTCCATGATCAGGGCGCCCGGCTTATACTGACTTGCAACCCAGCTAGCCATTGCACCTCCCAAAGACCGCCCCAAAAGTGCGATCTTTTCAGGCACTATTCCTCGAGTTTCAGTTAGGTAATGCCAAACTAGATCCGCGTCTTCGTATTGAACTTGTTCCGTTAATTCGCCAGTGCTTTGACCAAATTCTCGGTAGTCATAGATCATTATCGAGAAGCCGACTTCATACAACATCTGTATGCAATCAAGATGATACGACATATTTCCTGCATTTCCGCCAAAGATCAAAATCGTAGGACTGTTGGGTGAGTTCAGAAAATACCAGCCGTGAATAATTGAATTGCCGTCAGTGCTATGTAGATAGACATCTTCAAATTCCAAATTAAAAACATCGGGAGAATTTTCATATTCTTTTTTCGGAATATGAATCATTTTCTTTTGGAGTAGATAGTGGAGGGCACAGAAGCCGGCGTAGATAGTGATTAATCCGCCTGCGATTAACAATATTTTTTGAAGCATCACATATTCTGGGTTGATTTGAGTCAAATGGCTGTGTTTGCAAGACTAGGAATTGGTCAACCGAAATCGAATTGTATTCGGCTTTTTTTGAATAATCCAAAAATTCACATATTGAAAATATTAGCGTCCATTCTAAATTCTCGTTACTCTAGGCGAACAAATTTGCTTATTTCTTCTATTCGTTTTTCATGGCTATCCTAACTAATAAAGCAAAGTTCGTTCGCGCAATCTTTCAGGCTTTGTTCAAGCTAGCGACAAAAACAATCGCCGGATTTCTTGAAAATATCTTAATTTAGTTGATTGCCTGTGGATCCGGGCCAAAATATTCTCAGTGCCAAGCTTTTTCTCGGCTTGACTGACAAACGTTAAACTCAAGGTTTGTACTTTCCCTTTGGTACCACACGCGACACAAGTCTGGTCTTCTCGAATTGGAGGTTGTTGCCTAGTGATCTCAATCCTCAAACATCCGAAAGTCCATCGAATATGAAACCGAAATCTTTGCCTTTTCTATCACAACTAGAGTGATGTTCTGTGCTTAACCTGAGATGGAATCATACGATCATATGGTCGACTCTCTCCTCTTTACTCGTAATACCTGTGTAACAACCTAGATTTTGGTTTCAACGCTCCGCTAGAAAGCTGTTCACAAAATTCAATCCAAACCTTTAGCCACTCTCGATTTTTTCACCTGAATTGGTAGTGCAATGGTAAGACGCATTGCCACAAAAGTCTGCATTTGGAATAAACAGGTATACCGGTAGCAAGCTATAATAAAATATGAAACATCTTTAATCGAGCTTTGGTTCAGCTAAAGAATCCGCTAAAAAATCCATACGAAAGGAATAGTAAAACTAGATGAGATCAAAAATTGACAATCTACGTATAGCCTCCATTTCGGATGTGGCATTTCCGTCACAAATTATGTCGGAAATTCCAGCATCCGATAAAGCAGTCGAAGTTGTTTCGGCAGCCCGAAAGAGCATTCACGAGGCGCTAAATAATAGTGATGATCGCTTAATCACGGTGGTGGGACCTTGTTCCATTCATGATCCTGTCGCCGCTATGGAATACGCAAACCGACTGGCTGAAATTACTCCAGATTTAGAAGAGAATTTACTGATTGTCATGCGTGTCTATTTTGAAAAACCACGGACGACAATTGGTTGGAAAGGTTTGATGAACGATCCAGACCTAAACGGATCGTTTGATATTAACAAGGGATTAAAGATTGCAAGACAACTTCTTCTTGACATTAATAGCTTAGGGGTACCAGCAGGGGTAGAATTTTTAGACATAATTACGCCCCAGTACATCGCAGATCTGGTTAGTTGGGGAGCAATAGGTGCGCGCACGACAGAAAGCCAAGTTCATCGTCAATTGGCATCTGGATTGTCTTGTGCTGTTGGCATGAAAAATGGTACAGAAGGCAATGTAAAAATTGCAGTTGATGGTGTTCATGCTGCCACCAAGGAACATCGTTTTCTCTCGATAACCAAAGAGGGGCAAACCGCGATTTTTCAAACCGCGGGGAACGAAGACTGTCATGTGATTCTGCGCGGCGGAAATGGTCCCAATTACTCTCCACAAGATGTCGAGAAAACGATTCGAATGCTAGCGGATAGAGGACTACTTCAAGCAGTTATGATTGATTTTAGTCACGCCAATAGTTCCAAGCAATACCAACGACAGATGTCGGTCGGCGCAAATGTCGCTGGACAAATTGCGAATGGTGATTACCGCATCAAGGGTGTAATGATTGAAAGTCACTTAGTCGAGGGCCGACAAAACATAATTGAAGGTAAGGAGCCTGTTTTTGGACAGAGTATTACAGACGCGTGTATCGGTTGGGATCACACGGTAGAATTGTTGAACACTCTTAGTGAAGCGGTTCAACAACGTCGTACTTTGCTTCGTAATTTGAGCGCGGTTGCTGTTTAGAATCACAGCAACATTACTTCATGATCGAACCCTATCAGTCACCGAGGCTGATTCCTCTTTTCGTTTCAGAGCCTGAACGGAATAAGCAGTTAACGTTAGAAGCTGAGCATTTACCTGCGGTTGTTGTTGACTCGTCTTGTGCTTCCTCAGCAGTAATGTTAGGGGCAGGGTATTTTACGCCTTTGCGCGGTTTTATGAGTCGAGCTGACATGTTATCTGTTGCTGACTCAATGACGACGAGTTCAGGTTTATTTTGGCCTGTTCCGGTTGTCAATCGCGTCCCTCAAGTATCTGGAGTTTCCGTAGGTCATCGAATCGCACTGCGTGACGGAGAAGTTGATGGCAATCCTCCACTCGCAATACAAACGGTAACTTCAATTGAGGAAATTACACCTCAAGAAATTGAACATGTCGCACGTAATGTGTTTGGCACAATAGACGAAGATCATCCAGGTGTTCGGACATTTGTCCATCAGGGAAAGTTCGTAATTGGGGGCCCGATCGAGGTTCTAAATTACAGTTATTTCGAGAAAGAATTTGCGGATACATTTCGTACTGCTGAACAGATTCGGACCAAAATCGAACAACGAGGCTGGAAAAAAGCAGTCGCGTTTCAAACCCGCAATCCAATGCACCGAGCACATGAACAATTGTGCAAGATTGCGATGGAGCGTACGGAAGCCGACGGAGTTGTGATTCACATGTTGTTAGGGAAACTCAAGCCGGGTGATATTCCAGCGAATATTCGAGTGCAGGCAATTGAAAAAATGGTGGAATTGTACTTTTCCGAAAACACGGCACTGATTTGTGGATACGGTTACGATATGTTGTATGCTGGTCCGAGAGAAGCCGTCTTACATGCCATTTTCCGACAAAATATGGGTGCTTCAGTGATGGTAGTTGGTCGAGATCATGCTGGAGTCGGCGATTACTATGGTGACTTTGACGCTCAAGAGATTTTCAGCACCGAAGTTCCAAGCGATGTCCTGGAAATCGAAATATTCGAAGCTGATCACACGGCATGGTCTAAGAAGCTGAGTCAAGTGGTAATGATGCGAGACGTCACAAACCATACGAAGGAAGACTTCGTGTTATTGTCAGGGACGAGAGTACGCGAAATGCTGTCTGCCGGACAGGCGCTGCCTGCCGAATTTTCTAGACCGGAAGTCGCAAAAATCTTAATGGATTTTTATCGGAAGCACTAACTACTTTGACTCAAATTCAGTGACCGGAATACTTCGATCTTGTAGCATTACAGGTATGCCAGAATCAATGCGATATAGTAAGGAACCACTAGCAGTTACTAGCGCTTCATCCAAAGGATCTTTTACAACTGAACCATCGGAGTACCGTACTGTTCCTTCGGAAATTTGAGTATTAAATTCCTCTAATTTCTGCTTAGTTACGTGTACAAGCGAGTTTTTTGTCACCGGACAGCGAAGAATTTCCAGTAGTTTCGGATGGATCGGCATCTAGTGCTCCTATAGCCTCGCAATCAATTGCTAATTGGTTTTTACCGAGAGATTAAGATATTTAAATTCATCCAAATGATAAATTGTGTAATCAGTATACATTTACCTCAGTAAACAAATTTAATTTATGAAAATTGAGTGAATTTCTGATCTACATCAATCCAATTTGAACAAATTTCGGTAAAATTTCACACAAATCATTGCAAACCCTTATCTTGAGTTTCCTTCCATTGGTGTTTATGTAAGACTCACGTTTTTCACAAAAAATGTTTCCTAGCATGAAAATTCCAAGCAAGCATATAGCTCATTACTAGAACACAGATGTTATGCGTTTCCAATACATGAAACTTTTTTTCGGATTGTCAAATTCAATTCAACACTTTATTTCTTGATAACTGAGGTATCCCAGTATGAAAAAAGTTAGATTTCTTGCAGTTTTAATCAGCTGCTTCTTTTTACCCTTTGTTTCATTGACAACAAATGCACAAACCACTGACTCGGGGAAAGATCTTAAGGCGGTGAGTTATGTACTTGGTCTGCAGTTTGGTGCTTTGATGAAGGAACAACTGATTCTCTTCGATTCATCGTTTGACATCGAATCAGTTCTAACAGGCGTGTCTGACGCATTGTCAGAAAATACTCCTAGGTTATCCGAACAAGAAATTAACGATGCAGTTGTGGCAGCGCAGGCAAATTTGGATAAAAGGGAAAAGGAATTAGTTGAACAATCAAAGAAAGAGGGCGATATGTTTAGAGAAAAGTATGCGGAACAAGCAGATGTTAAAACTACTGCCAGCGGCTTGATGTACAGGGTGCTCAACAGTGGTGATTCCAAGAAAAAACCAGGTCCGACGGACACGGTAGTTGTTAATTATCGTGGAGTTTTGGTAGATGGCACTCCGTTTGATAGTTCCTATGAACGTGGTCAACCAGCTTCTTTTAGTTTGCAAGGAATTATTCCAGGCTGGACCGAGGGTTTGCAATTGATGTCGGTAGGCTCAATATGGGAGCTCGTCATACCACCTGAATTGGCGTATGGTGAAGTAGGAGCTTCACCGGTCATACCGCCGAACGCTACACTTATTTTTGAAATCGAATTACTTGATGTCCAGTAAGTTATAGACTTACACTTCTTCGTACTAGCGATATATCCGACTAAATTGTTGGGTAACCAGAACTTGTAGCGCGGTTGATCATGGCGATACTGTTCTCTACAACCGAGGAAAATGTCGAACGCTGGACTGAACAGTTACTGTGCCACGACCCAAATTTAGATTTACGAATTTGGCCGGATGTTGGTCGCGTTGAAGATATTGAATACGCAATCGTTGCACGACCACCGAAAGGTGATTTAGAGCGTTATGTAAATCTAAAGGCCGTATTTTCAATGTGGGCTGGTGTTGAAGATCTTCTTGCTGATCCCAGCTTGAAAGACATTCCAATTATTCGCATGACCGAACCCGGTCTAACGAACGGAATAGTTGCCTACGTAGTGCACCATGTAACAGGATTTCACCTTCAAGTATCAGAATATAAGATTCGGGACTGGTCACACCCGTTTCATTCTGATTTCAAAGCACCTCGGAGTACTTGTGTAGGCATCTGTGGTTTGGGGGTTTTAGGTATCGCAAGCGCCATTGCGTTGAAACAAATTGGATTTAAAGTTATTGGATTCAGTAAAACTAAGAAACAAGTGCCTGAAGTCAAATCCTATGCAGGGCAGGGTGAGTTTCAAGCGTTCCTGTCGAGATCTGAAATATTGGTCTGCTTGCTCCCAAACGTACCAGCAACGACCAATTTAATTGACGCAGAAGCTTTGTCTCGACTTCCCAAGGGCGCCTACGTAATTAATTGCGGGCGAGGGGAGTCGATTGACGACGATGCGCTGCTTGACGCGATTCGTAGTGGACATTTAGCAGGTGCAGTTCTAGATGTTTTTCGTACCGAACCTTTACCTGAAGAACATCCATATTGGGATGAGCCCAAGCTTACCGTTTCTCCGCACTGTGCAAGCAAGCCAGATCCCGAAACAGCGAGTGTCATAATTCTGGAAAAGTTAAAGCGCATGGCACTAGGCCAAGCTGTAGAAGGAGTGGTAGATCGAGCGAGAGCATACTAAATTTTATATGCTCAAACACCAAAGTTTGTGGAACTACAGTTGCTAGTGGTACAAAGGCATTTAGCTCGTATCAGGTTTTTGGGAAAAGTAAACTTCTAAAAACTGATCCAAACTTACATCATCTTGGCGCTCATTAGTTTTTTGAGATTCTATTGATTCTTCAGCCATTTTTTGATAGTGCTCAATTGCTACTTCAGTTAAGGACTCGGATGTTAAAGCTTGTTTTGTTTGTTCAGCGCGCTGCATTGCAAACTTGAAAAATGGTTCTTTGTTTTCAAGAAGTTCTAACAGAATTCTTCCTGACGGAGTTAAATTCGAATCCATTACCTTTGCTCTTTGATCCACAATAGTTTGGCGATAGTCCTCACCCCCTAGGACTTCATCAAAAGTTTGTGCGATAGGTTCTAAATTTTCTAGCAATTCAGTTGCCCAAGTCGTCAACGAGATGAATTCGCCGTTCTTTTGCAGTTTGACGTTCGGGGATCGCCCATTCAACACTGTAATGTTTTTGTTATTGGTAATAATTTCTAATTCACTTTTTGTCAATGGTGAACTGGGACTCAGCAAGCAAAAGATGAGGAACAAATCAATAAATTTTGCTTGAGCGAGAGGCAATCCGATGGGATCGAAAGGATCTAAATCCAAACATCGAACTTCAAGGTATTCTACACCTCGTTTTTGTAGTGCAATGGTTGGTTTTTCCAAGGGAAGAATACGCCGCTTGGGGCGAATCACAGAATAGAATTCATTTTCTATTTGCAAAAGGTTTGAATTCAGTTGTTGATATTTTCCGTCAACTTTTACACCGAGCTTTTCATACGGTTCAAACATAGTATTAACCGTACTTTCGAGTGTTCTGATGTATCCTTCAATTGAATTTTGATCGATAAAAATTTCTGATTGGACCGGATTTCGATAACCGTAGTTACTCATTCTTAACGTTGTCGCATATGGCCCGTAAAATGTGTGGGTCTCCAATTTTTGTAAGTTGACCAATGGTGTTTCGTCAAAAAAGGATCCACAAGCTGCAGGCGAAGCTCCAAACAAATAAAAGAGTAACCACGAATAACGATGAAAATTCCTTACTGCAGCCAAATACCCATTGGAGACCTTGTCTTTGTAATCATCGTTATCTGAACGCAAGTCAAAAATTTGCCAAAATTCTGGTGGTACGGAAAAGTTGTAGTGGATTCCAGCGATGATCTGCATTTTTCGGCTGTATCTCAATGCCAAACCTTTTCGATAAATGCGTTTCATCTGGCCAATATTGGATGAACCAAAATATGCAATAGGAATTGATGATTCTTCACCGAGTAGACAAGGCAAACTATTGACCCACAATAATTCTTCATCAATGTGGTAGTAAACGACTTTGTGCAACTCCCTCAAATGTTCTAGTGTCATTTCACAGGAGTTGAAGGTCGGTGTCACGAGCTCCAATAGTGCTTCCGAATAGTCAGTTGTAATGAAGGGGTGCGTTAGTGCCGAACCTAATTTCTCGGGATGAGATTTTTGTGATAAATGTCCTGTTGAATCGATTCGTAAACTTTCCTTTTCGATACCGCGATTGATCTTGTGAATGAACTGATCTCCGAAATCTTGAAGCCGCTGAATTTTCTCGTGGTATGTCATATATCCAAAAATTTTTGTATAAAGTTATAATTTCGACACTAAATATTAGAGTGCTTGTACGCGCGAGTCAGTTCTAAGTGAAGCGACAACGAAATATCGGTCGTCTGACCAAAGTGTGGCAGTCTTCGCCTATCCGCTAGGTTGGAACGATGGCTTCCATCTTAAGATCGTGACTGTTACCAAAAAACACCAATACCATCACAAAGAATTCTTGCTACAGCAGTCGTGAAATTTCAGCTTAGGAAAACCAATTCTTTGACAAACGATTTCGCTTGTGTCCCTACTTGGGTAGTAATTTTCTTTCGGGAATTTTCGGATTATTTTTATACACCTATAGCTTACATTTTTTTGGTAATTTTTCTTGTTCTCAATAGCGTTTTTACATTTTATGTTGGAACTTTTTTCGAACGAGAGCAAGCAGATTTAATTCCCTTTTTTGTTTCTCACCCTTGGTTATATCTAATTTTGGCACCTGCATTGGGAATGAGATTGTGGGCTGAAGAAAGAAAGACTGGCACAATTCAGTCGTTGTTGACTTTACCGATTGGTATCTTGTCAGTGGTGTTGGGTAAGTTTTTTGCCGCTTGGCTCTTTACGACATTCGCTCTGGTTCTCACTGTACCTATTTGGTTGTCCGTAAACTATCTCGGAAATCCAGATAACGGAGCAATTGTCGCGAGTTATTTTGGAAGCTGGCTACTGGTAGGTAGCTATCTTGCGGTTAGTTCCTGTATGTCTGCGATGACTCAAAATCAAGTGAGCGCATTCATTTTGGCAGTATTTGTAAATTTTGTTTTTACCTTAGGTGGATTTACACTGATAGAAAAAATACTCTCTGGAAAAATACCTTTTCTTCTACTCGATACAGTTCTTAGTTTGAATTACTTGACATATTTCGAGGAATTTACAAAAGGTGTAATAACGATGCCTTCGATTGTATTTTTTGTTTCAATGATCGTGTTGTTCATTTTTCTAAATGTGGTAGCGATCCAGTTTCAGAACAATCGATAGCAGTGAAATCATCGGCGAGAATCACTTCAACCTTGGCTATGATTGGTGTAGCCTGTCTAGTGTTTTTGGTTGTCAACCTAACGGCTAAAGAAATTCTGCCGAACTTTCGCTTAGATATGACCGAACACGGTTTGTATTCACTATCAGAAAGTACGGAGTCGTTTTTGCAGCATCTATCTGAACCGATAAGACTGGATTTGTTCATATCAAAATCACAACTTGTGTCGATACCGACAATGTTTACTTTCGCAAGCCGAGTTGAAGAAGTATTGAAGACTTATGCTCGAAAGGCAAATGGCATGATTACATTTCGATTGATCGAACCAGAATCGTTTTCATCTGAAGAGGATTTGGCAATTCGATATGGGCTAAGAGGGATTCCCGGACCTGCTGGTGAATCCATGTTTTTTGGCCTAGTCGGTAGCAATTCTGTGGATAAATCTGAAGTCATTCCATTGTTCATTCCAGATAGAGAAGAACTCCTAGAATACGAACTCATACAGTTATTGGTCAAACTAAATAGTAGAGAACGAAAGAAAGTTGGAATCATTAGTTCATTGCCGATTCATACTCCACAAGCTGCTACAGCAGGCACTCAGAATTGGGCAATTTACCAGCAGCTAACGAACTTTTTCGATGTCGAAATGCTTGATATATCAGAGAGTGCTATTCCCGATCATCTCGATATTCTTGTATTGATACATCCGCTTAATTACTCGGACGAGTTATTGTTTGAGATCGATCAGTTTGCGTTGAGCGGAAAATCTCTGCTTGTTTTTGTGGATCCACATTCCGAAGTATTGAATGAAGCGCAAGACTTGCAATTGTTAAAAGGATTAGATGCTGTGAGTTCCGACTTAAACGTACTCACAAAAAATTGGGGTGTAGAACTTGATAAGGAAAAAATCATTGGCGATCTATCCATTGCTGCTCGCGTGTTAGACAACAGTAAATCTCCACCGGTGCCCGTGGATTACCCCGTATGGATGAATGTGCAACCTGAGCAAATGAATTCTGAAGACGTAGTGACCACAAGGATCGGGAACATTTACATGGCAACGGTCGGAACACTCAAGTTAAATGAGATTGAAGACATCGAGCTCTTTCCCCTCATAAAAACGAGCAAAAGGGCAAAACTGTATGATCGAGACCTAATTCTCAATTTCGAAAACTTCAATACTCTATTAGAAAACTATCAGCCCTTAAATAAGAACCTAGTGATTGCCGCTCGTATTCGTGGTCAAGCAAACAGTGCTTTTCCAGAAAGAGTGCCCAAAAGTAATGCTGTGGAGCAACCAATCCAAAGTGGTGAAATTAATGCTATAGTCATCGCAGATACTGACTTTTTGTCAGATCGGTTTTGGATTACAACTCAACAAATTCTCGGTCAAATCATCGTTTCTCCACAAGCTTCAAATGGTGAATTGGTACTCAATGCAGTGAATAATCTTGCGAACGAAGACGCACTGATTGGTATTCGAAGTCGAGGTGGAAATTTGCGCCCTTTTGTTAGAGTTCAAGAGATTCGCCAAGCTGCAGAGCAGATTTATCGACAAGAGGAAGCGCGCTTAATTCAGGAGTTAAAGAGAATCGAGGAATTTTTGGATGATTTTCAGTCCGACCAACCAAAGAGTCAGAAAGGAACCATTCTGACGAGTGAACAACAACAAAAAATTAAACAAATACAAACATCTAGGTCAGATCTTCGTATTAAGTTGCGTGAAGTAAGACGAAACCTCGATCGAGAAATTCGAAATTTGAAGAATAATATGATTTTGATCAATACCCTGTTGGCACCTCTAATCGTTATATTGCTTGGGCTTTTTGCTGCCACGTATGGAACTCGAAATCGAGATAGAAAGTTGCTAAGAAAAATAATATCGTCAACTCCACTTAGATGAACTTCAAAAATTTGGTATTGGCGAGTATCGCAGTAGTATGTGTTCTGATTGTTGTAATTTTTGCGATCCAAGAGCGAGACTCGATTACATATTTGCCGGAGAAGGAATTATTTTTTCCCGATTTAATTGATCAAGTCAACGACATTAATGAAATTAGAGTTAGAAGTGCACAAGGCGAAGCCGTAGTGCAACTATTGGAAGGTGATTGGAGAGTTCAACAACAAAACCTATACTCTGCGGATTTCAACCTTGTTCGCAGCATTATTATTGAATTGAGCCAGTTACAGAAATTAGAGAAGAAGACAAGCGACGAAAATTTACATTCCGAATTGGACTTAGCCGGCGTGAATGCCGATAACTCAGCAACCGTACAAATACAGTTGGTTTCGGTACAAGGAAAGGTTTTAGCAGATTTATTACTCGGCAAGAAAAAAGCAGCTATCGAAGATTCTCTATACGTTAGGCAACCAGGACAGACTCAGACCTGGTTAACTGAAACCGCTTTGGAAGTTCCGACAAATTCTTTTGGCTGGATAAATCTCGATCTCGTTAACATCGAAAGTCAACGTGTCTCGGAAGTATCGTTATCAGTACCGAGACAGCAAGAAGTACGAGTCTATAAATCGAAGTTTGAGGATAAAAATTTTCAGCTAATGGGAATTCCCGAAGGCTATCAAATTCGCCATCAATTTCTAATCAATAATATAGGCAAATTTTTGAAGGACCTAAAATTTGAGTCAGTCGTCAAAATTTCGGATTGGCAATCTTCCGGTGAGTTGACTGTACGTACATTTGATGACCTAATGATTACTGTAAGCTTTGGTACTGGAAATTTAAGTAACTTTGCAATTTTTGAAGCGAGTACTAGTGAAGGTGCCTCGTCTCAGATTTTGGATGAAGCTATGCGGCTAAACGACAAATGGCACAGTTGGGCTTATCAATTGCCGGATGTACGAACGAAATTAGCACAAACGACTTTTGAAGATTTAATTCAACTTAACACGACGACAGAAAATTAGCAATTCCATCGATGAGGGGAGATGAATGGACCGTTTAAACAAAATTAGCTCACGTTTAACGCAGTCAAAAGCACAAGGTGCTTCTCAAGCAATGCTTTATGGGACTGGTATGACTAGCGAGGACATGCAGAAGGCACAGGTTGGAATTGCAAGTATTTGGTGGGAAGGCAATACCTGTAATATGCATTTGAATGATTTAGCGGCTCTTTCAAAAGAGGGCGTTGAATCTGCAGGTTTGCTGGGGATGCGATTTAACACGATTGGTGTTAGTGACGGAATCTCGATGGGAACAGAAGGCATGAGCTACTCATTGCAATCCCGAGATTTGATTGCAGATTCGATTGAAACCGTTGTTGCAGGGCAATGGTATGACGCCTTGATCACGATTCCGGGTTGTGACAAGAACATGCCGGGTTGCTTGATGGCAATGGGGCGACTGAACCGACCATCATTGATGATTTATGGAGGCACAATCCGAGCCGGTACGGCCGGATCAAAGAAGGTCGATATTGTTTCTGCGTTTCAGAGCTATGGTGAGTACATTGCAGGGAGAATTGATGAGGAAGAGCGTATGGATATTGTTCGAAATGCTTGTCCAGGCGCTGGTGCTTGCGGGGGTATGTATACTGCGAACACAATGGCAAGTGCCATTGAAGCAATGGGAATGTCATTGCCTTTTAGTTCTTCCACCCCTGCCAACCACGAAGGCAAAATTGCAGAATGTCGACAGGCAGGTTCGGCTGTTCTAAATCTTTTGGAAAAAAACATTGTTCCCAAAAACATCATGACAAGAGCTGCTTTTGAAAATGCAATGGTGATCATCAGCGCTCTTGGAGGATCAACCAATGCGGTTTTGCACTTGATCGCGATGGCTAGATCAGTGGATATTGATTTAACGATTGACGACTTTCAGTCCGTAAGCGATCGTATACCGTTTTTAGCAGATCTAAAACCAAGCGGAAAGTATGTAATGGAAGATTTGTTCAACATTGGTGGAATTCCTGCAGTCATGAAGTTTCTGCTAAAGGAAGGATTGATGGACGGATCTTGTTTGACGGTGACTGGTAAAACCATAGAAGAAAATCTAGAAGAAGTTGCGGAATTAGAATCTGGTCAAAAGATCATATTCGGTTTGGACAATCCGATAAAGTCTACAGGTCACATTCAGATTTTGAAGGGTAATTTGGCTCCAGACGGTTCAGTCGCAAAGATTACTGGAAAAGAGGGAGTGGTTTTTTCTGGTCCTGCACGAGTGTTTGACGGTGAAGAGGAAATGCTCTCCGCACTGGAGCAGGGCCTAATTCAAAAGGGAGACGTGATTGTAATTCGCTATGAAGGGCCAACAGGAGGTCCAGGAATGCCAGAAATGCTGACACCAACTTCGGCAGTGATGGGAGCTGGACTCGGTTCTGATGTGGCTTTAATTACAGACGGTCGTTTTTCCGGTGGGTCTCATGGATTCATTGTAGGGCATATCGTGCCAGAAGCACAAAAAGGGGGAATGATTGCATTACTTGAGAATGGAGACGAAATTACGATCGACGCGGATTCCAACACAATTGATGTGCATTTGAGCGACGAAGAAATCAGTCAACGAAGAGTCAACTGGATTGCACCGGAATTCAAGGCCAAACGCGGAACTCTCTATCGCTATATCAAGACTGTGAAAACAGCCAGTGAAGGTTGTGTGACCGACGAATAAAAATTTGTCTAGAGTTAGGTGTGTCGCTCGCGAATTAGAGAATCGACTTCCTGCCGTAGACGCGGCAATATTTCGTGATACCGAAAAGCACCAAGCTTTTCTTCACCTTTTTTTAAATTGACAAAATTCGGACCGCACCAAAGTCCAAGATCAGCGTCATCTGTTTCACCTGGACCGTTGACGCGGCAGCCCATAACGGCGATTGTGATGGCTTCATCGACAATGTCTTCAGTCATTTCTTTGACTTGCCGAGTCAAATCGATGAATGCTTCATTTTCAACCCGAGAACAACTCGGGCAGGAAATGATATTCAGTCTGTTTGGATCAAATCGAACAACAGATCGAACGCGACCTGCTTTAAAGTCTTCAATGATTTGATGTCCTGCATGGACTTCTTCATATTTGTTGGCTGCCGGAAGCGTAAGCGACACTCGAATTGTGTCGCCAATACCGACGGCAAAGAGCTGTTCGAATGCAATTCGAGTCTTGATAATTCCATCTGGCGGCATACCGGCTTCTGTTACTCCTAAATGAAGTGGTACATCCGGACGTTGCTCGGAAAATCGTTTGTTGGCCTCGATGACGCGATCGGGCCTAGAGCTTTTTAATGATACGCAAAATTGATCGAAACCGGTTTTGTCTAGAATCTCACAATGTTCAAGCGCGCTTGCTACCATCGGTGAAATAGCATCATTCTTGTCAAACTGATCTTTTTTGTCAGAATCGACGGAACCTGAGTTCACACCAACTCGCATTGCACAGTCATTCTCACTAGCGACATCAACCAAAAAACGAACTTTGTCTTCAATCGTTTTTTTCTTTTCGTGGTGATAAAGGTGACCTGGGTTGTACCGAATCTTATCGACATATGGTGCGACAGTCTTTGCTAATCGATAATTTTCTTGCAAATCTATGCTTAAATTTGCATCACAGTGGTCACGAATGTAGGGCAAGGCAGCTGCCTCCTTTTTGCTGTCGACAGCAATTCGGACAATACCGGCCCCTGCGTCGCTCAGTTGCTGAGCTTGTTTTGAAGTAGCCTCGGCGTCACTAGTATGTGTGGTACACATGCTTTGAACAACAATTGGATGTGCGAAGCCAATTGAAACGTTTCCAACACGCATCGATTTCGTTTTATTTCTCTTTGCTTTCACTGTAATTGCTTTTTCTAGTAACGGCTCTGAGATTTGACTAGATTGAGGGAAATCGATAAGTTGGCTTCAATATAAAAGTTTTATCATCCAAACCAGTTGTTTGGCAAACACAAGAATTCAAAGAATGAATTACGGCCAATTTTACCCAATTTCAGACCATAAAGTTATCAAAGACAAAGTTCTGAACTATGAACCCGATTAACTTTAACAATTTGGTCAAAAATTCTGGATCGGATACAAACTAGCAAATGACAGGATTAGATATTATTGAGTTGAATAAAACAGATTATTTCAAGAATTGGTAACATTTAGTTTATGTCAGGCGCCAAAGTCTTACTGCAACTTCAAAAATTGCAACCGGTATTCATTGACGACATCTCGCGTAATACAAACATAGAGTTGCAATTGGTTACCCAATCACTAGATCGGCTTATCGATATTGGTGTGCCAATCGAATGGACAACCGATGCCTCTGTATGCCTTTTGAAAGATATTTGTCCTTTGGATTCCGCGAGAATAATTCATGAAATTTCATTGACCGATCGTCAAATTTCTAACCAAATTACAGTACTCGAAGAAGTCGATTCAACAAACGAGTTTTTGTTGAAACTAGCGGCTCAGCAGCCCGTTCATAAACACATATGCGTTGCCGAATACATGTCAAGTGGACGTGGGCGTCAACGCAAAAAGTGGTTTGGCGGTGCCTACCAAAACATTATGTTGTCATTCGGGTGGCAATTGAATGAAAGTCTTTCGCAGTTCTCTGGGATAAGTCTAGCCGTCGCAGTGATGGTAGTCGAATGTTTGCATCAAACAACAGGAATTAAAACGGAAGTCAAGTGGCCGAACGATATTCTCTTTAAAAATAAGAAGCTAGGCGGAATCTTGATTGAGATAAATAAGACGACGGTAGTGATTGGAATTGGAATAAATTGTGATTTGTCGAACGATGAGCTATCGATGATTGAAAGTCCGACGGCTAGTCTTTCAGATCTTCTACAAGTCCCAGTCGACAGGACGCAATTGGTCGTGGAATTGATTCGAAAGCTGAATCTTGGGCTTGAATTATTTTCTCGAGAAAAGTTTGAACCTTTCCGAGATCGATGGATGAAGCTACACGCCTATGCTGGCAAAAAAATTATTGCGCACGGAAAAACCAAAATCGAAGGCAGAGCCATCGGAGTAGATCGAGGTGGATCGCTGCTACTTCAGTTGGACAACGGAAAAATAGTTCCGATTAATTCAGGAGAAATCAGTGTACGCCAAATGATCTAATGTCTAAAGATCACTGCGAATGGATTTTCTATCAGACCCTATGCTGCAGTTTTGATTTGTTCAAGCGCGAGCTGTTTTAAACAATCGTCGTCCATCGTAACGATGGGAGCGAAGTCTCGATGAGCGATCCACTCCGGCCGTTTAAATCGACGAATGTGATTGTCCACATGGCACAGTGACAAATACACGACTGTTCTAGGCCAAGGTGACAAATTTGGCGGCGAACAATGTACCAAGGTGCTGTAAAACATTAGCACACTTCCCGCTTTACCTTGTGTAGACACAATCCCGCCTTCATCAACTAAATTCGTTATTGTTGCTTTATCTAGTGTCCAAAGTGGGTAGCTAGTCGTTTGTAGATCATGGCCTGCTTCGATTACTCCCTTTTTGTGTGAGCCAGGAATAATCCAAAGTGGCCCGTTAAATTCAACTGCGTCATCGACGTACAAAGCGATATTCATTGCACGTGCTTCAGGCATATGATCATCTCTGGACCAAGTACCAAAGTCTTGATGCCATTGCCAGACGTCACCAGTAAAAGGTGCTTTAGCGTTGACTTTGTATTGGTGCATATACACTTTTCCATCCAGGATCTGTTCAACTGGCTTGATCAAACGAGGATGGAGACCGAGTCTTCGAAAAGCTTCATTGTAATGCTGTGCGGCAAAGGCGGTTCTAGGTGTCACACCGTCGCTTTCCCGAAAAACTTCCTTTCGATCAAGTGCGTATACCGTCTCTGCTGCCTCTCTGAGCACTTGAACTTCTGCTTCATCAAATAGGTTTGGTAGTAGCAAATAGCCTTCTTCGTGAAACTGTTCGAGTTGTTCATTCGATAATTTCATGGCTCAAAAAACCTTTCTTTGGTTAACATTTTTGCATAAACAATTATGAATCGCATTCCAAAGTTTTCATTATATCGAATAAGAACACGTTCAACCTTAGTCTAGTTTAGTTAACCATATTGTCAATTTAATCTATGCACTTTATCCAAGACTGTAGAGTTTCTTGAGTGGAGTATTTGGTTCTATCGAATTTATATCTCAGGGATTTCAATTTCCTCTACGATTGTTTTATACTATGCTCACGCCCGTATATCTCAGTAGGTGGAGCAGTTGGTCAGAATAGGTCAACTTGGCTTTATCGAATTTAGCTCAGGGGGTTTAATTTCCCCTACGGTTTTTCTAACTATGTTCAAGCCCGTATAGCTCAGAAGGCTCAGAGCAGTTGATTTGTAATCATCAGGTCGTGGGTTCGAATCCCGCTACGGGCTCACTTTCTACATGTAAACCGATGCAAATTGTTCCAATTTGCATTTGTGTAATCTCGAAACGCTACTGGAGAAAAAATTGGAAATGAAAAAGCTACTTGTTGGGTTTAGTATGATGTTCTTTACAACATCAACCAGCCTAGCTGCACCTCTAACTGAAATTGGTCCCGGCGAAGGTTTGCTCGATATCGTTGCCTGGCCGGGCTACATTGAACGTGGCGAAACTGTCAAGGAATTTGACTGGGTCACTAAGTTTGAAGAAGACACAGGTTGCATGGTACGTGTAAAGACCGCCAATACATCCGACGAAATGGTCGCTTTGATGAACGAAGGTGGCTTTGATCTCGTTACTGCATCAGGCGATGCCTCACTGCGATTGATTGTGGGTAAACGAGTTCAGGAAATCAACATTGACCTGATTCCTAGTTGGGATGATGTCGATGATCGTCTAAAGAATGCTCCTTGGCACACCGTAGGTGGGAAACACTATGGAACTCCGTACATGTGGGGGCCAAATGTGTTGATGTATAACACGGATGTATTTCCAGAACCACCTACGAGTTGGTCAGTTGTATTTGAAGAGCAAACGCTTCCGGACGGTAAATCGAACGAAGGTCGAGTTCAAGCTTACGATGGACCGATTCATGTCGCCGATGCGGCTCTATATTTGATGACCCATAAACCTGAACTCGGAATTGTTAGTCCTTATGAATTGAACGCCGATCAGTACGCGGAAGCCTTAGACTTACTACGACAGCAACGTAAGCTCGTAGGCCGTTACTGGCATAACGCGTTTATCCAAATGGATGATTTCAAAAACGAAGGCGTAGTCGCTTCTGGTTCTTGGCCATTTCAAGTCAATCTGTTGAAAGCTGAGGGATTGCCAATTTCCTCTACGATTCCTGTCGAAGGTGTTACCGGTTGGGCAGATACCACAATGTTACATTCGGAGGCAGCGCATCCGAATTGTGCTTACATGTGGATGGAACACACACTTTCCTCGAATTTGCCAAGTGATTTATCTGTGTGGTTCGGAGCGGTGCCGCCAGTTGTTGCTGCGTGCTCCGATGGCAGGGGTATGCAAACTGCAGAAGGTTGTACTACCAATGGTCTAGATGATTTTGACAAGATCCGATTTTGGACAACTCCGGTTACACGTTGTGTAAGTCAAGAAGAATGCGTACCCTATTATCGCTGGGTTTCAGATTACATCGGAGTGATTGGCGGTCGATAATTAAGAATCTGTTTCAACAAAATGAGCTGCCCAGTCTTTGGACTGGGCAGCTCTTTTCATTTTAGATGAAGAGGTCATAAATGACTGTCGCTGTTCGATTTGAGAATGTTGTTCGAAGTTTCGGCTCAATTCGTGCAGTTGATGGAATCGATCTTGAAATTAAGGAGGGTGAATTCTTTACTCTACTCGGACCTTCAGGATCTGGTAAGACTACTTGCCTGAGATTGATTTCAGGAATCGATCGACCTACCGAAGGACATATCGAGATTTTTGGTGTACGTTCCGACGACTTTCCTCCCAATAGACGCCCAGTCAACACCGTATTTCAAGACTATGCGCTTTTTCCTCATATGAAGGTGAAAGAAAACGTTTCCTATGGATTGCGGGTTAGAGGGGTTCCAAAGGAAGAGCGATATAAGGAAGCTGAGTCCATGTTGGAGCTCGTCAAATTGGGTGGCTTTGGTGAACGCGCACCCAATCAGCTCTCCGGTGGACAGCGTCAAAGAGTTTCACTTGCCCGAGCCCTGATCAACAAACCTCGAGTTTTATTACTAGACGAACCTCTCGGTGCATTGGATCTGAAGTTGCGCGAACAAATGCAGGAGGAACTAAAAGTTTTACAACAGTCGTTGGGTATCACATTTGTATTTGTTACTCACGACCAAAACGAAGCTCTTTCAATGTCCAACAAAATTGCGATTGTGAATGAAGGCAAGCTGGTACAAGTTGGTACACCACAGGAAATCTATCGTAGACCTCGGACCAAATTTGTCGCGACTTTTGTCGGTTCTTCAAATGTTCTTTCGCCTGAAATGAGCGTGGCTGCAAGAGGTCATTCGAGCTGGACGAGTCTTCGTCCGGAGTCCGTCACCATTGGTAGAACTGGTGAAGGCCGCATAAATGGCACTATCAGATCAGTTCGTTATATCGGTGCGACCAATGTGGTGACTCTAGATGTAATGGGTGGTGAAATTTCAGCACAAGTTGATGCAAGTTTAGAATTAGCCCCACTGCATTCATCCGTATCGTTGGACTGGCCGAACCTAGCTATGCATAGGATGGAAAGCGATTGATGAATTCCACCGTGATGAATACCAATCGGAGCGTGTGGACGAGAATTTCGGATCTATTTTGGAAAAAACCAGGTTTGGTTATTTTCCTTCTTTTGCTACCACCAATGTTATGGCTAGGCATCATATACATCGGTTCATTATTTACTTTACTCCTTCATAGTTTTTTCTCGATTGACGAGTTTTCAGGCTTGATTCGATACGAGCTTACTTTAAAAACTTATCTTGAACTGTTATCTCCCGCAAACTTCGACATTATTTTTCGCACAATTACGATGGCTTGTGCAGTCACGATTTTCGCCGTGATTATTGCGTTTCCAATTGCATATTACGCAGCTCGTTATGCACCTCCTCGAATTAAAGCTTTGTTTTATCTTGGCGTTATGTTGCCACTATGGTCTAGCTACTTGGTCAAAATTTATGCGTGGAAACTGATTCTTGCGAAAGAAGGAATTATCAATTGGATCGTGCAAGGAACGAAGACATCCTTTTTACTTGATTCAATTTTAGCGATTCCGGTAATTGGTGGAAACTCATTAGCTGTCAGCTATATCGGCACATTCATCGTGCTGCTCTACGTTTGGCTACCTTTTATGATATTGCCCATCCAAGCGTCGCTTGAGCGAATCCCAAACAGTCTATTGCACGCTTCGGATGATTTGGGTGCGAAGCCTGCTCAAACATTTAAATTGGTAACGATTCCGTTGGCATTACCGGGAATTGTTGCGGGGTCGATCTTTACGTTTTCCCTCACGTTGGGAGACTACATCGTTCCACAAATTGTTGGATCATCAAGACGATTTATCGGTCAAGCGGTCTATGCGCATCAAGGTACAGCAGGAAACATTCCACTAGCAGCCGCATTCGCTGTGGTGCCCATCGTAGTGATGGTCATTTACCTGTGGATGGCCAAAAGACAGGGAGCCTTTGATGCGCTATAGTCACAAAGCTCCTTTGAAACTGAAAATCGGTGCTATCGCAGGTTTGCTGTTTCTGCATTTACCAATCCTATTAATTTTCCTCTATGCATTTACGACCGAAGACAAAAGCTATCAGTTTCCGCCACCTGGGTTGACTTTAAAGTGGTTTGAAGTTACCTGGAATCGTCCTGATGTATGGCAAGCACTCTCACTTTCTCTAAGGGTTGCCAGTATTTCGACAATTGTTGCGATTGTGCTTGGCACTTTGTGTGCAGCAGCAGTTTCTAAAACTCGATTTTTCGGTAGAGAATCGATTTCTTTACTCGTTATTTTGCCGATCGCTCTACCAGGAATCATTACCGGAATATCACTTCGATCGGCCTTCAATATTTTGGATATACCCTTTTCAACTTGGACCATCATATTAGGGCACGCCACATTTTGTATCGTTGTCGTGTACAACAATGCAATCGCGAGATTTCGGCGTTTATCAGGATCTCTGATTGAAGCTTCCTACGATCTGGGCGCGAGTCATTTTCAAACATTTTTTTATATTTTGCTACCAAATCTTGCAACCGCGTTGCTTGCTGGAGGAATGTTGGCATTCGCTTTGTCATTTGACGAAGTGATAGTGACTACATTTACTGCCGGACAACAGCAAACACTTCCGATTTGGATGCTAGAAGAATTGGTACGACCACGTCAACGACCGGTTACCAATGTTGTTGCAATGGTTGTTGTAACGGTAACGTTCTTGCCAATACTTGGAGCTTATTGGCTTACAAAAGGACGAGACGCTGAACGGGGATTTTAATTTTCTTTGCACAGCAGCAAACAGGAGAAATTGAACTTAACAGTTAACTTCCATCAAAAGTTACAAAGCAACATTACTTATTGCGGTAAAGTTTAGGTTTGAGTTTAAACTTAATTTGCTACAGCCACTGTTTGAGACGCTAGTCTACACAAACTCGTTTTCTCAGCAAGCAGCTTCACAAACCTTATAGTGTGATGCCGAGTTTCGGCATTTGGACTAATCAACTACTAGCATTCGTGCTGATTTCGAGTTTAAAATTAACTAAAATACAAAAGCACAAGGGAAGTTAAATTTTCATTTTTTGCACAATCGTTAAGCCTTAAAGAGTTTAAGTTATGCAGGAAGAGTATCGGACCGATCCTTCTATTGGGCCTTCTTCAGCTGATAATTTGTTTTCAAATTATCAGCATAACAGCAAATTCTACGATGAAATGTTCTTACCAAGTGGTCACCCGCGCCCTCACTGCAGTAAATTCTTCGAGACCTTTAAAGACAAAAATGTTTCCGAAATCGCTGATTTACAAGATCGTGTGGAGCGATCATTTTTGTATGAAGGAATTACATTTGCAGTCTATGGAGAAGAGGGTGCAGAAGAGCGCATAATACCGATTGATTTATTCCCTAGAATCGTGTCTGCTGACGATTGGGATTTTCTAGAACGAGGATTGAAGCAGCGCCTTAAAGCACTGAATCTATTCATCGGCGATATATACGGACCAAAGAAAATTTTAGCCGACGGAGTAATCCCGGTTGATCAAGTTTTGGATTGTCGTCAATATTTGACTGAAATGAAAGGTGTGGTTTCACCTCACGGGACCTATGTGTCCATTTGTGGTAGCGACATTATTCGTACAAACGACGGATTCAAGGTATTGGAAGATAATCTTCGGGTTCCATCAGGTGCTTCCTATATGCTCGCAAATCGACAAGCGGTCAAGTCCAATTTGCGCGAGCACTATCGACAATATCGAGTACGAAGCATCGAAAACTACGGTCAAATGCTTCGCGAGACTTTGGCGGAAATGTCGCCGTCAGGAAACTCCGATCCTTGCATTGTTTTGATGTCTCCGGGAGTCTACAACTCGGCGTTTTATGAACACATGCTGCTAGCGCGAGAAATGGGCATCGACCTAGTTAAAGGAGAAGATTTGTTGGTTCACAACGCACATGTCTACATGAGAACCACCAAGGGGTTGCGGAAGGTCGACGTAATCTACCGTCGAATAGATGATGATTTTATTGATTCTCTCGTGTTTCGAAAAGACAGTCTATTGGGCGTGCCTGGACTCTTTTATGCTCACAAAATGGGCAACGTAACGATTGCTAACTCTCCTGGAACCGGTGTCGCAGACGATAAAAGTGTTTACGCCTATGTGCCAGACATTATTCGCTACTACTTGGCTGAAGAACCTATTGTCTCCAATGTTGAAACCTATTTGTGTCGAAATTCTGAAGATTTGGAGTACACCCTTGACAATTTAGATAAGTTGGTTGTAAAGGTAGTTGGCGGCTCTGGCGGATACGACATGTTGGTTGGCCCACATGCTACCCAACAAGAACGTGCTGATTACGCAGAAAATATTCGAAAAGATCCGGCCAACTTTATTGCACAGCCAACTCTCGATTTATCGCGCGCACCCTGCCTTTCTGAAGAAGGTTCTGCACCTCGCCACGTCGACCTACGCGTCTTCTTGTTACAGGCGAAAAAATCTCGCCTGATTCCAGGGGCATTTTGTCGAGTTGCGTTAACCCCAGGTTCCTTGGTTGTGAATTCAAGCCAAGGCGGTGGTGGCAAAGACGTATGGGTTTTACCGTCATAGTGCGATGCTGTCTACTACTGCGAAAGGGCTGTATTGGCTGAGTCGTTTTTTGGAAAGAGCGGAGTTTTCAGCTCGATTGCTATCGACACAGCTTGAAGCTCTCGAAGATCGAACTGTCCAAAAGATAGATGAGAGCTGGAAACGAGTATACAGAACTCTCCGCTTAGAACCGGTGGGTGGATTCCAGCCTAGTCAGGGAGATGAATGGTTCATGCTAACCGATTCGTTTACTCTGACGGATCATTTAATTTTTGATCCCGATAACTACAATTCGATCAAAAATTGCATCACATCGGGAAGGGAAAATGCAAGAGCAGTACGCAATGTAATCGGCAGTGAAATGTGGTCTCAAATAAATGCAATCCACCTTGATTTGAAGTCGGTTGAGATTACGACAATTTGGCATGACCAACCCCGTAAATTTTTACACCGTTTAGGGCATGATTTAAGAAGCCTATCAGGGATTACGGATAATACCTTGTATCGCGATCATGGGTGGCATTTTTCACAATTAGGTCGATTTATTGAACGAACTCAGCAAATTGTCAGTCTAATGAGTGCGCCGCTATCTACCGACGAGCAAGAACAGAGACTTGATGAATCCAGTTGGATTTTTATCTTGAAAGTTTGTCAAGCTCGTCTAGCTTACTCTCGACTCTACTCATTACTAGACGAGCAGAGCAATATGATTCGATTTGTGATGGCTGACCCATCATTGCCAAATTCAGTTCTGTATAGTTTGCGACAAATATCGAAATCTCTGGCAGTGATTGCTCACGGGCACTTTAGTTCTAATAGTGCTAAGGCGATGAATGACAATAGATGGATGATTGAAGAAGTACAAAAATTCGAGAGTTCCAACAACTACGATGCCGTTTACATTACTGATTTTTTGAATGAACTCCTAAAGATGGCTTACCAGCTACATAATGACCTAACGATTGCATTTTTTGACTATGACTTAGAGAGTTATATGAAAAATGATTAAAAAGAAAGCATCACACCAATACTGGGTAGAGCATTCTACGCTTTTTGGGTATCAATCTACCGTACAACGTAGTGTCATGTCACTTCGTTTGAAACCGCGTAGTGATATGCAGAAATTTTGGAATTTTTCATTAGAAGTCAAACCGTTTTCAGTTCCTGTCGAATTTACAGATTGTTTTGGCAATTGCGGTCATTTGTTGACTACGGAAAGAAGTCACTCTGAATTATCTTTAAAGTCTGGAATGTATGCTGAAACTCAGAGTTTAGGCGGTTCTATACCTGAATTGAGTGAGAAGGATTGGGATTCGTTCAACGATATTGCACCACTTTATCAATTTTGGGAATACTTGAAGCCAAGTCAATTTGTTTTGACATCAAGCTCCTTACTACAATTTTTGTCCGAGCAGAAGATAGAACGAGGCCGCGATCCAATGACCTCACTACTGCATGCTAGTTCAATGCTTTTTGGTAATCTTCGTTACTTATCGGAAACTACGGACGTAGACTCATCAATCGAAACAGCGCTAGACAGTGGCGGAGGTGTATGTCAAGATTTCACTCACATTTTTCTCGCTATCGCAAGGTCATGGGGAATTCCAGCTCGTTATGTATCCGGGTATTTCGAGCCTTACAGACTGAAAGGGTACACACCTCCGAGGATTGAAACTCATGCCTGGGCTGAGTGTTTTCTACCGGAAATTGGTTGGTTAGGATTCGATCCGACCAACGATTGTATCGTGGATCATCGATACATATGCTTGGCAATTGGGCGAGATTATGCAGATGTACCACCTACCAAAGGGGTTGTTTATGGGGGTGGGGCAAGTGAGGTGGAAGTACGCGTGAAAGTTGTCGACGTTACAGATACACCGGAACTTTAGGTGGATACCCTTCCTTCGACGAGTTGAAACCCAAACAGCCAGTCTGAATCTTAATCGGAGAACATCTTTCATACGATTGCTTGAGCTGATGCTGCGATTGTTGCTCAAATTGAATCAATTTATTGATTCGAAAAGCAGGGAAACTATTGAGGGTAAGTCAAATTTGAGCCAACCCGAGCATATTTTGATGCTAACATTTCATTCTTACTATTCTTCGACCACAGCCACACTTCGATCAGTTCAGACTTGCCGCCAGTCTTGCTGTAGTAGTCCCAAGAGTCTAATTCAACTGCTCCTTTCAGATTGTCAAAGTTCATAGGCGGTAAATCGAATATACAACGTTGAAACTTATCTATACATTCCTGCACTGTCTTCCATTTTTCTTCTGTAAGGCGCCTCACCTTTGAAATTCGAAATGGTTTTTCAAACCCGTTCCGTTTCTTCACTCTTCAGCCGTTCTTATTTCACTAAATAATATGCTCTTTAAGTAATTTAGCAATTTTCCGCTCTCCCAGTCGCTTTCAATTATCAAGAGTAGCTTGCCAGTAGGGTAGGATTATGCAGATGTGTTCCCACCTATAAAAGTTGCTTATGGTGGTGAAACGTTTCAAGTCGTCTTCAATTTGAAAGTAGCCAAGCTTACTGATACGTACCGGAACTTCGGATAAATTACGTTCCTTTGTCTAGTTGAAATTTTTCAACTAGACATTAAACTTGTTCAGTGAACCTCTCTCGTCTAAGCTCGACCAAAAAAGGAAGGGCCCCTCGTATGTAGTACATATTGGCCCAAATCATAGGATCAAATAAAGCAGAAACAACCGAGGACATACCCAATCAAATGTTAAAGCAATTGTTTAATCGCATTAAATCAATTTCCTAAGTGAGCCAATTATTATCTAAAGATATTGATTAACTTATAATTTATATTTGTTTGTAAATAAACTATGTTTATAGTGTATACTACCGCTATAGAGTTAGCCGCACTGGAGTTTCGAATAGGAAACTCAACCATTGAAAAGGACTGGGCTCAGGTTAACAAACATCCAAAAAAAAGGAATGAAGTGAAGCTTTTTGTGAAGTCTAAGTCAAATCTTCGAAATGACCGAAAAGCAAAATTACGATTACATGCACTTAAATCATAGAGAAAATAAAGACTGAAAAGTGCTAAGCTGATGACATTGAATGGTCTTATATATTTACAGATGAGGGAATGCTATTAGATAAAATTATCATTTTTATTCATTAAATTTATTTATTTTCATTTGACAACGTTCGTTTGAATCGTTAGGATATTAGTTTACATTGGATTTGCCCCGGAGGGGTTCCCGAGCGGCCAAAGGGGGCAGACTGTAAATCTGCTGGCTCAGCCTTCGGAGGTTCGAATCCTCCCCCCTCCACCACAGGAGAATAAGGGCTAGTAGTGAGACTTAACTCGAATGATGTCGGACTTATTTTATGTACAAGCGGGCGTAGTTCAACGGTAGAACCTCAGCCTTCCAAGCTGATGATGTGGGTTCGATTCCCATCGTCCGCTCCAATTAATTTAAATTTTTGAAAATGAACTTATATCTTGATTTCACAACGGAAATGCCAGCGGCCCACATAGCTCAGACGGTAGAGCACTTCCTTGGTAAGGAAGAGGTCACCGGTTCGAGTCCGGTTGTGGGCTCCATTATTAGTTCAGTATTCAATTTAATCAAACATTCATTTTAATCGCGAGGAATTTTACATTGGCGAAGCAAAAATTTCAGCGAACGAAGCCGCATGTAAACGTTGGTACGATTGGTCATGTAGATCATGGGAAGACGACATTGACGGCAGCGATCACGCAGGTATTAGCAAACAAGTATGGTGGTGAGGTCAAAGCCTTTGATGACATCGACAATGCGCCAGAAGAGCGCGAGCGAGGCATCACCATCGCAACTGCGCACGTTGAGTATGAGACTGAGAATCGTCACTATGCACACGTGGATTGTCCGGGTCATGCGGACTATGTGAAGAACATGATCACTGGTGCAGCACAGATGGACGGTGCGGTCTTGGTGGTATCGGCGATGGACGGTCCGATGCCGCAGACGCGCGAGCACGTATTGCTGGCTCGACAGGTTGGGGTGCCGTATATCGTGGTGTATTTGAACAAAGCCGATGCGGTCGATGATCCGGAGTTAATCGAGTTAGTCGATTTAGAGGTGCGGGACGTACTCAATGAGTATGATTTTCCCGGTGATGACACGCCAGTGATTGTAGGCAGTGCATTGCGTGCCTTGGAAGGTGAAGAAAGTGAGTTAGGCACACAGTCGATACTAGAATTGGCGGAGGCCTTGGACACGTATATACCGGAGCCAGAGCGAGCGGTGGACGGCGATTTTCTGATGCCGATCGAGGATGTATTTTCGATCTCAGGTCGCGGCACGGTGGTCACGGGACGGGTCGAGCGCGGGGTCGTAAAAGTAGGTGATACGGTGGAAATGGTTGGTTTGCGCAAGACGACGAAGACGGTGGCGACGGGCGTCGAGATGTTTCGCAAGTTACTGGATCAAGGACAAGCGGGCGACAACGTCGGGATATTGTTACGCGGGATCAAGAAGCATCAAGTGGAGCGGGGACAGGTATTGGCGAAGCCGACATCGATCACACCGCACACGGATTTTGAAGCCGAGGTGTATGTATTGTCAAAAGAGGAAGGCGGTCGCAACAAGCATTTTGGGACTGGATATCGGCCACAGTTTTATTTTCGGACAACGGATGTGACTGGGGCGGTGACGCTATCGGCAGGCGATCAGGTAATATTACCGGGTGACAATTGTCGATTGACGACGGGTTTGATCAAGCCAATCGCGATGGAAGAAGGATTGCGTTTTGCAATTCGTGAAGGTGGTCGTACCATCGGCGCTGGAATCGTGACCAAAATTTTGAAGTAGATTCGATCAATATATCGATTTGAGAGTAGGCCAGTAGCTCAATTTGGCAGAGCAGCGGTCTCCAAAACCGCAGGTTGGGGGTTCAAGTCCCTCCTGGCCTGCCAGCTAAGATACAGCGAAAGACTGATGGTAAATGTGATTGATAAAGTTAAACTACTTGCGGCAATTTCGATTGTCGTTGCTGGTCTCGCAGGCTTTTATATTCTCGAAACAAATTCTGATCTAGTACGCACTGGCTTGTTGATTGTGAGTCTAATTGCCGCCGTTGCAGTGGCTCTGACTTCAACACCCGGACAGAATGCGTGGGAATTCGCCAAGAGTGCGCGAGTTGAATTTCGAAGGATTGTTTGGCCAAATCGTAAGGACACTGTCCAGACAACCTTGATCGTGATTGTCATGGTCGTTTTAATCGGCCTCTTTTTATGGATGCTAGACACGATTTCCTTTTGGGCGATTTATGACTTGTTTCTACAGCTCGGGGAGTGATGGCTAATGCGAATTGATGAACATCGAGGACAAATGTCCGATAAACGATCTGAATCGCCTCAAGACTTCAAGATCAAAGACCGCAAAAGGTGGTATGTGTTGCATACCTATTCCGCGCAAGAAAAAAGAGTGCAAACTTCGCTTCAACATTACGTCGAGCGAGAAAATCTGAACCACATGTTTGGTGAAATTTTGGTTCCAACTGAAGAAGTTGTGGAAATGCGCGCAGGCAAAAAGCGCACTACGGATAGAATTATCTATCCGGGCTATGTGTTTATTCATATGGAGATGACGCCAAGAACTTGGCATCTGGTAAGAAGCATCCCCCATATTTCAAAATTGCTTGGAGGGAAAGATCCTACGCCGATTTCTAACGCGGAAGCACAAGTCATTATGGATCAAGTACAAGCAGGTATCAACAACCCAAGACCCAAATTTTCGTTCGCTCCGGGCGAAGTCATTCGCATTATCGACGGACCATTTGAAGAATTTAACGGTACTGTAGAAGACGTGAATTACGAACGCAACAAGTTACGAGTGACTGTAACTCTATTTGGACGTTCTACCCCTGTTGAATTGGATTTTAGCCAAGTCGCGAAAGGCTGAAAAATCTACTACAAAGAAACAAGATAAATGGCAAAGAAAATTACCGCATTTATAAAGCTGCAAGTCAAAGCGAGAGAGGCACAGCCAGGGCCTCCGGTCGGCCCTGCACTTGGGCAACATGGTGTGAATATCATGGAATTTTGTAAGACGTTCAATGCAAGAACTCAGACCTTTGAATCAGGAACACCGATTCCAGTGATCATCACGGTGTACTCTGACCGTAGTTTTACTTATGTGACGAAAACACCACCGGCCTCCTATTTATTGAAAAAAGCGGCTGGTATCGACAAAGGTAGTGCTGAACCCAATCGTGACAAAGTGGGCACAGTTACTCGTGTTCAGCTTGAAGAAATTGTCGCATTGAAAAAACCTGATTTGAATAGTTATGACCAAGAGCAAGCGGTACGAATTATTGCTGGCAGTGCTCGCAGCATGGGCCTTAACGTCGTGGAGGACAACTAATGTCTAAACCGAGTAAACGAAATCTTCGGCTGGCGAAATTGGTCGATCGAACGAAAAATTATTCAGTTGAAGAGGCTATGGAATTGGTGAAGAAGACTGCGTCTACCAAGTTTGACGAAACTGTTGAAGCAGTGTTTCAACTAGGAATCGATGCCAGAAAGTCTGAACAAAATGTTCGAGGATCCGCGATCTTACCACGAGGAATCGGTAAAACGATACGAGTCGCGGTGTTCGCTACTGGAGCCAATGCCGAAGAAGCGCGAGAAGCTGGAGCAGAAATTGTTGGTCTGGATGATGTATTGACCGAAGTCAGAAAGGGTAATGTCAATTTTGATGCCTGTATCGCCGAACCGGATGTTATGAGAAAAGTGGCTTCCGTGGGACGAATTCTTGGGCCAAAAGGCTTGATGCCAAACCCAAAAACGAGAACGGTTCGAACCGACATCGGCAATGCAGTTCGTGAATCAAAAGCTGGGAAGGTTGACTTCCGAGTGGATCGGGCTGGCATCATTCATTGTCGAATTGGAAAAGCGTCCTTCAACGCTCAAGCGCTAACCGAAAATTTTAATGAATTGGTGCGCGCATTGAAAAGGGCACAGCCTGCAGCAGCCAAAGGACAATATTTTCGCAAGGTTTCACTGTCTACCTCAATGGGTCCTGGTATCCGAGTGGATGCAATCGAGGTGACTAGAATTTAGCGGTATTGTCTACACAACAACCAATGTATTTCGAAAGATTCTAATATGAACGAGAATTTAGCACGCAAGCAAGAAATTGTAGACACGGTACATGATCACTTCCGCTCCGCCAATTTGGTGGTTCTGGCACAATACCGTGGCGTAAACGTTGCCGGCATGAGTGACCTTCGGCGAAGAGCACGCGAGTCTGATGTTCACATTCAAGTTGTTAAGAATACGCTAGCGCGTCTTGCGACCCAAGATACAGATTTCGAATGTTTGACTGAACACTTTAACGGGCCGCTCGCGCTAGCAGTTGCCAATGATCCAATTGCAGCAGCAAAAACGGTTTCACAATTCGCAAAAGAAAATAGCGAATTCAAAATTCAGACCGCCGCATTCAATGGCAAGTTAATCTCGGCAGCAGAAGTGGAACAGCTGGCAGCAATGCCTAGTCGTGAAGAACTATTAGCCCAGTTGTTGGGAACCTTTACTGCCCCAATTCAGAAATTTGTCGCTACCTTGAATGAGATACCGACGAGCTTTGTGCGGTGTTTGTCGGCAGTGCGAGATTCTGTAGAAGAATAATTCAAACACCAAAACCCAATTTAGTTTTACGAATTCAATCAATTTACACGTGAGGAAATTTTTATGTCTTTATCGACAAGACAAGAAATAATTGATGCTATTGCAGATATGTCAGTACTTGATCTATCTGAATTGATCAAAGAAATGGAAGAAAAATTTGGCGTGTCAGCTGCAGCACCGATGATGGCGATGCCATCTTCTGCTGCCGAACCGGATGCGGAAGCTGAAGAAGAACAAACTGAATTTTCCGTCGCTCTCACCGCAATAGGTCCAAAGAAGGTAGCTGTCATTAAAGTAGTGCGAGCCGCTGCTGGACTTGGCTTAAAAGAGTCAAAGGAACTAACCGAAAGTGCACCAACGACAATCGTCGAGGGATTGTCTAAGGAGGATGCCGAAAAACTCAAGCAAAATCTAGAAAAAGCCGGTGGTTCGGCTGAAATTAAGTAAGTTATTCGCAGATACCTAACGTCAGCGAATAAAGATTACAACTTCTTTTTGACTTAGTACAAGCTTGTAGACCCTAAATGCTTAGGGTCTGTTCGCGCGCGTACTAATGATGACTTCATTTCAATCAACGGCAAATTTTCTATGAGCATTAGTTTTACTCAAAAGAAAAGAATTCGAAAAAGTTTTGGTAAGCGAACGGACGTGTTGAAAGTTCCGTACTTACTTGAAATTCAAAAGAGTTCTTATCGACAGTTCCTACAAGCCGACGTTCCACCAGAAGAAAGAAAGAACGTTGGATTGCAGGCGGCGTTCAACAAAGCATTTCCAATCGAAAGCCACGAACGCAAATTTGAATTGCAGTTCGAAAAATACCATCTCGAACCCCCAAAGTTCGATGAAGTGGAATGCCGTCAACGCGGATTGACCTACACTTCGACTATAAAGGCCACGCTTAACCTCGTCAATTTCGATGTTGATGTGGATGGAGGCCGCACCAGCGATACCGGTTTCTTAAGCGATGTTAAGAAAAGTGATTCTGTATATATCGGCGAAATTCCGTTGATGACAGAAAGTGGGTCTTTTGTTGTCAACGGAACCGAACGAGTAGTTGTATCTCAACTTCATCGCTCACCCGGAGTTTTCTTTGACCACGACAAAGGAAAGTCACACTCATCTGGTAAATTGTTGTTCAACTGTAGGGTCATTCCGTACTGGGGTTCTTGGCTAGATTTTGAGTTTGATGCGAAAGATTACCTATATATGCGCATTGATCGCAAAAAGAAGGAACCAGCTACTTTGTTACTGCGCGCGATGGGCTTGAGCGAAGAAGACATTCTAGCCCACTTTTTTGAGTTTGATTCATTCAGTATCAGTAAAGATGCAAAAATTTTCTACCACTTAGACGATCCCAATAAGCTCCGTGGGCAAGTACTAGAATTTGACATCAAGAAAGCCAACGGCCAATTGATCGTTGAAAAAAGTAAGCGAATTAATCAAGCCGATGTGCAAAAGCTCAAACAATCTAAAGTCAATCGATTTGAAGTGCCTCAATCATTCCTTGACGGGCGGGTTAGTGCTAAAAATATCCTTCGAGATGATGCCAATGTCGTACTGGAATCGTTTAAACTTCGCAAAGACGGTCGAATTACGATGGCCATCGATCGCGCGGACCGATTCATCTATAAAACTCTAGATTTTGACTTACAAACCGTCGATGGTACTCTGATCGCAGAGAAACACAAAGTTATTTCTAAAACGCAAATTGATATCCTCAAGCGTTCGAACTCGAAACGAATTTTTGTGGAACCCTCCTACTTGGAGGGGCGTCAATCAGCTGACGATCTGCTGAATTCAGAGACCGGGGAAGTTGTCGTTTCTAAAGATCAGCTATTTGAGCCTATTGACGAAATATTGACGCAGTTGAAGCAAAATGGAATCGATCAGTTTCAGCTGAAACCACCTCTAGATGAACTTGCACGAAGTCCCGTATTATTAAAAGCCAACCAAAAATTCAAGGCCACCGAAAGGCGTGTAGGTAAAGAAAAAAAGGCACATAGAGAAGAAATTCACCGCCTAATTGGAGCCGGAGTTAAGGAATTTCAAACGATTTATACCAACGACATTGACTGCGGTCCGTACATTTCTGAAACTCTGCAGATTGATAAATTAAGTTCGGATGACGATGCACCAGTTGTAGAAGACGACAGGTTTGTTGAGAGAACCGCTAAGCGAGCAAAGCGACGTATTTATCGAATTATGCGTCCCGGTGATCCACCCACTGACGATGCAGCCGCGAAATTGTTTAAAAATTTATTTTTTACAAATGACCGATACGACTTATCTGAAGTTGGAAGAATGAAGCTATCTCGCCGATTGAACCGAGATTCAATCGAAGGACCTAGTGTTTTGGAGCAGAAAGATATCATCGATATCATGAAATTTCTGATTGACCTGAAAGACGGAAAGGAAGTCGTTGATGACATTGACAATTTGGGTAACCGACGGGTGCGAACTGTCGGCGAATTGGTTGAAAATCAGTTTCGATCAGGGCTAAGTCGAGTCGAACGAGCAGTGCGAGAACGTCTGAGCCAGGTGGATGCCAATACATTGACACCACAAGATTTGATCAATGCCAAACCAGTCTCTGCAGTTGTTCGAGAATTTTTTCGGTCTAGTCAGCTTTCGCAATTTATGGACCAAACCAATCCTTTGTCTGAAGTCACTCACAAGCGCCGAGTTACCGCGTTGGGACCTGGTGGACTATCTCGTGAACGAGCTGGGTTCGAAGTTAGAGACGTGCATCCAACTCATTACGGTCGAGTATGTCCGATCGAAACTCCAGAAGGTCCGAATATCGGACTGATTAACTCGCTTGCGATGTATGCCAGAATCAATAAATATGGATTCCTAGAAACACCGTATCGGAAAGTAGCAGGTGGGAAAGTATCCAACCAAGAGAAAGACATCCATTTTCTGTCTGCGATTGAAGAAGGTGACTATGTAATTGCACCAGCAAATGTCGCCGTGGATAGTCGCGGTCGTTTGACTAAGGAACTGGTACCAAGCCGACGAGGCAATGAGTTCACTTTGTCTGGCCCCAATGAAATTGATTATGTGGATGTTGCACCTGCTCAAATTGTTTCGATTGCTACTGCATGTATCCCGTTTCTCGAACATGACGATGCAAACCGGGCATTGATGGGTTCGAATATGCAACGTCAAGCTGTTCCTACTATTGAAACCGAACCACCGCTGGTGGGGACTGGAAATGAAATTACCGTGGGTATCGAATCAGGAGTGACCGTTTCCGCGCACCGAAGTGGTGTCGTAGATTCAGTGGATGCAGGGCGCATCGTGATTCGAGCGGACGATGATGAAAATTCAAACGATGCGGATTCAGGTGTTGATATCTATAGCTTGATCAAATATCGACGGTCCAACCAAAGTACTACAATCAATCAACGCCCGCTAGTAAAAAAGGGTGATGTCATTCGAAAGAATGACACAATTGCTGACGGACCAGCAACAAATTTGGGCGAACTTGCTTTGGGCCGAAACATTCTTGTCGCCTTTATGGCCTGGAGTGGTTACAACTTTGAAGATTCCATTGTAATTTCGGAACGATTAGTACAAGACGCGGTCTATACGACGGTTCACATTGAGGAATTTTCAGTGGATGCACGCGACACTCGTTTGGGGCCGGAAGAAATTACGCGCGATATCCCAACTGTAGGGGAATACGCTTTGGCGAAGCTGGATGAGTCTGGAATCATTTTCAATGGTGCGGAAGTCAATGCAGGTGATATTTTGGTCGGAAAGATTTCGCCGAAAGGGGACGTTCAGCCGACTCCAGAACAAAGGTTGATGTTTGCTATTTTTGGAGAGAAAGCCTCTGATATTAAAGATACATCTTTGAAAATGCCGTCCGGTATGTCGGGTACAGTGATTGATGTTCAGGTATTCACAAGGCCAGGTATTGATCGGGATATGCGTGCTGAGCAAAATATCAAAACAGAAATCCAGCGCATCAAGAAAAATTTGGACGATCAATACCGTATTGAAGAGCGAGCTGCTTTCGACCGGATGAAAAATCTACTTGAAGCTCAAGTGGCTGAAGGTGGTCCAAATGGCTTGGAACCGAATTCGATTATCACTCGAGAATATTTGGATTCATTGAAACGTATTCAATGGTTTGAAGTTCGAGTTCGAGATGATGAGATCGCGCGCCGATTTGAAATCATTCGAGAACAGATAAAACGGCGTAAAGAATATTACGAAAATGCATTCCAGGACAAGCGCGAAAAGCTCAAAGAAGGCGATGAACTAAAGTCCGGAGTGCTCAAGCGAGTCAAAGTATTTGTGGCGGTTAAACGTAGACTTCAGCCTGGCGACAAAATGGCTGGTCGTCACGGGAACAAAGGAGTGATTTCAAAAATCGTTCCGATTGAAGATATGCCACACCTTGAAGATGGAACAACAGTTGACATCATTTTGAATCCGCTCGGAGTTCCTTCACGGATGAACATCGGGCAGGTACTTGAAACTCATTTGGGCTGGGCTTCCCATGAAATAGGAAAGCAAATTGGAAAAATGGTGGATGCTAGTCAAACACCAACTCAGATTCGCCGTTTTCTGCAGAATTTTTATACTTCTCGCGCGGAAAGAGAAGTGTTGAAGTCGTTGAAAAATGAAGAAGTTTTGGAGCTGGCTGGAAATCTAAGGAAAGGATTGCCGATGGCGACTCCCGTGTTTGACGGTGCAACCGAAGATGAAGTCAAAAAAATGCTTGAAATAGCAGGCCTACCCTCTGGTGGTCAAGCGATTCTCTACGATGGCAGGACGGGTGACCCTTTTGATCACCCAATTACCGTCGGCTACATGTATATGCTGAAGCTGACTCATCTCGTCGATGATAAGATGCATGCGCGCTCTACCGGTCCATATAGTTTGGTCACGCAACAACCACTAGGTGGCAAGGCTATGGGTGGTGGACAACGGTTCGGAGAAATGGAGGTTTGGGCGCTGGAAGCGTACGGTGCAGCCTATACACTTCAAGAAATGCTAACGGTAAAGTCAGATGATATGTCCGGTCGTTCCAGAATTTATGAAAACATCATTGCCGGCAAACATTTGATGGAAGCCAATACCCCAGAATCGTTCAACGTTTTAGTCAAAGAGATCCGCTCTTTGGGTTTAGACATCGACATGCGTCAAACGAAGTAAGCAAATCAAACTCAAGTTAAACCTAAAACAGCGAGTTGGCAGATGAGACACTTTGAAAATTTAATGACACGAAAGGGACGCTCGGAAGATTTTGATGAAATTAGAATCGGGCTTGCTTCTCCAGAAAAAATCAAAAGCTGGTCCTTTGGTGAGGTGCGAAAACCAGAAACGATTAATTATCGAACGTTTAAGCCAGAACGAGATGGATTGTTTTGCGCCAAACTATTTGGTCCAGTTAATGACAATGAATGTCAGTGTGGTAAATACAAGCGACTAAAGCACCAGGGTGTCGTGTGCGAAAAATGTGGAGTCGAAGTGACGACATCCAAAGTTCGACGAGAACGAATGGGGCACCTTCAATTGGCCAGTCCAGTCGCCCACATTTGGTTTTTGAAGAGCTTGCCATCTAGACTCGGGCTATTGCTCGACATGACGGTTCGAAAGATTGAATGCGTCATGTACTTCGAAGCCTATGTTGTCGTAGAACCCGGTTTTACGACGGGCTTGACGCGTGGTGACTGTTTGAACGAAGAAGAGTACCACGAAGCGATTGAGAACTATGGTAGTGACTTCGACGCTCGAATGGGAGCCGAAGCGATTCGAGAGTTGGTCATGAACGTTGACTTGCAACGCGAGTCCGAAGAACTGCGTGAAGAATTAACCAAAACCAAGTCCGAAACCAAGAAAAAGAAACTACTGAAACGTTTGAAGTTGATGGAGTCCTTTATCGAGTCTGGCAATAAACCGGAATGGATGATTCTTCAAGTGTTGCCAGTCCTACCACCGGATCTACGTCCATTGGTACCTCTCGATGCGGGGCGTTTTGCCACGTCAGACTTGAACGATTTGTATCGGCGAGTTATCAATCGCAATAATCGACTCGGGAAATTGTTGGATCTGAACGCTCCCGATATTATTGTGCGTAATGAAAAACGCATGCTACAAGAAGCAGTTGATGCATTGCTCGACAATGGTCGACGCGGCAAAGCCATCGTCGGTGCCAACAAACAAAAGTTGAAATCTCTTGCGGACATGATCAAAGGCAAGCAGGGTCGTTTTCGTCAAAACTTGCTGGGCAAACGTGTGGACTACTCCGGTCGTTCAGTGATTGTGGTCGGTCCTACCTTGAAACTTCATCAATGTGGATTACCAAAACGAATGGCACTTGAGCTGTTTAAACCCTATGTGTTTCACGAATTGATCGGTCGATTTCCACATCGAGCGAATATTCGACGTGCGAAAAAGGCAACCGAGCAAGAAATTCCAGAAGTTTGGGACATCCTAGATGTCGTCATTCGAGAACATCCAGTCTTACTCAATCGAGCTCCGACGCTCCATCGCTTAGGGATTCAGGCCTTCGAACCCATACTGGTCGAAGGCAAAGCGATTCAACTTCATCCTTTGGTTTGTACTCCGTACAACGCAGACTTTGACGGCGACCAAATGGCGGTCCACATTCCCTTGACCGTGGAAGCACAGATTGAAGCGCGTACCTTGATGATGTCAACCAACAATATTTTGTCTCCAGCCAATGGTGAACCGATCATAGTTCCATCGCAGGATATCGTGTTGGGACTATATTACATGACCCGCCATGCGAACAATCCAAAGGGGTCGGGTAAAGTATTCGCTGATGTGGCCGAAGTACGCAGAGCCTACGATGTAGGGGCGGTTTCGCTTCACGCATCGATACGTGTACGCATCAAACGAACTGAAATGCACAATGGCACTGCCCATGAAACCAACAAGTTTTACCACACCACGGTTGGCCGTGCGCTATTGTCGGACATTTTGCCGTCGACGATGGACTTTTCATTGATCAATCGAGTGCTGGACAAACAAGCGATTTCAGAGGTTGTCAATTCTTGCTACCGCAATGTCAGTTTAAAAGATACGGTTGTGTTGGCAGATCAGTTGATGTATTTGGGTTTTGAATTTGCTGCGAAAGGTGGGATCTCAATTTGTATTGACGATATTGCGGTACCGGAGGACAAAATACGCATCCTAGAAGAAGCAGACAAGGAAGTAGGGATTGTTCAAAAGCAGGCTAGCGCTGGGTATCTGACCGACGGTGAACGGTACAACAAAGTGGTCGACATTTGGGGTCGAGCTAGTGATCAGGTTGCGAAGGCGATGATGACGAAGTTGCGTACTGAAACAGTGATTGATCAACATGGCAATGAAGTCGAACAAGATTCGTTCAATCCAGTCCACGTCATGGCTGATTCTGGGGCGCGAGGTTCGGATACACAGATACGGCAACTTGCTGCGATGCGAGGGTTGATGTCAAAGCCGGATGGGACCATTATCGAAACACCGATTAAAGCGAATTTCCGCGAAGGACTGGATGTTTTGCAATATTTCATCTCGACTCATGGTGCGCGAAAAGGACTAGCGGATACCGCCTTGAAAACAGCCAACTCAGGATATCTGACTCGTCGCTTAATCGACGTTTGCCAGGATTTAGTCGTTGCAGAGGATGACTGTGGCACAAAGAAAGGAATTATGCTGGAAGCCTTGGTAAAAGGTGGCAAAACCGAAGTGCCTTTGTCCAAACGAATTCTTGGTCGCAGTGTTGTGGATGATCTTGTTTCTCCATTGACGGGCAATGTGATTCTCGAAGCAGGACAAATGATTACAGAGCAGGTCATCAAAGATCTCAGAGTACATCCGATTCATCAAGTGAAGGTTCGTTCCCCTGTCACCTGTGAGACCAAGTACGGACTCTGTGCGACCTGCTATGGTCGTGATTTAGGAAGAGGTCATCCAGTCAATCGAGGTGAAGCAGTCGGTGTCATCGCCGCACAGAGTATTGGTGAACCAGGCACGCAGTTGACTATGAGAACTTTTCACATGGGTGGTGTTGCCGAACGCGAACAGTCGTCAACTGGAATTACGGTAAAGACTGAAGGTGTGGTGAATTTTGATGGTATCAAACACATCAAAAATTCTAGCGGAAATTACATAGTTACGACCCGATCTGGTGAAATAAAAATACTGGATGTCAAAGGCATTGTTGCTGAACGATATTTGGTTCCCTATGGGGCGGAACTGTCCGTCGAAGACAATGCCCGCGTTAAGCCAGAGCAACCAATCGCGAGTTGGGATCCTCATGTTCACCCCATCATCAATGATGTAAAGGGAATCGTAAAGTTAGACAACATCGTAGATAGCTTAACAGTTTCTCAATCCTCGGATGAATTTGGTAGCGCTGATGGAAAATCAAGCCATCGATACTTTACGGTACTTGAATCCAAGCTTCGAGCCATAGAAGATCGTCCAGCCATTCGCTTGGTAGACGAAGATGACGTCACCCTAATGTTGCCGAACACCAATCGTGAAGCGCGCTATCTGTTACCGACTGGTGCACAAATTTTGGTGCAGCATGAATCTGTCGCTGAAGTGGGTGATGTGCTGGCCAGAATCCCGCACGAGTATGACTCCACGCGAGATATTACGGGTGGTTTACCGCGGGTGGCCGAGCTTTTTGAAGCCAGAAAGCCAAAGGAACCAGCGATCTATGCTCGCCATTCTGGAGTAGTTAGCTTCGGTGAAGAAACCAGAGGTAAAGTGAGACTCCTAATCACAGACTCGGACGGCAATATACACAATGAACTGATTGCCAAAGGCCGAACTTTCATGGTATTCGATGGTGAGTCTGTTGAACGTGGAGACAAAATCGTAGAAGGTGCGCCTGTTGCTTCTGACATTTTGGAACTACAGGGCGTCGAAGAATTGACCGCTTATATCGTGCGAGAAGTACAAGAGGTGTACCGTTTGCAGGGTGTGACGATCAACGATAAGCATATTGAAGTCATTGTCCGTCAAATGTTGCGCAAGGTTCGCATCGAAACGCCTGGATCGACAAAGTTTTTGCCGGGTGAGATTGTCGAGCAAGCACGATTTTTGGAAGAAATCGAAAAGATTCGAGCCAAAAACGAGACCCTGGATGAAGCTGAACAATTAGAAGAAGCAACTGCGACACGAATCCTGCTTGGGATCACGAAATCATCTCTAATGACTGAGTCGTTTATATCAGCGGCTTCGTTCCAAGAAACGACCAGGGTGTTGACCGAGGCATCGGTTTGTGGCCGAGTAGACAATTTGCGCGGTTTGAAGGAAAATGTGATTGTAGGGCGGCTGATTCCGGCTGGGACAGGACTAGTCCACCACGAAGAGCGAAGGCGGCAGCGACAACTATCTATCGAACAAGAAGAAGCCTTTTCGCAATTATTTCGAGAAGTCGATCCTGGAGCCACATTACCGCAGCCTGGAGATTTTGGAAGTGATGAATCAGTGTTAGACGCTGAAAAATTTCTTGCCAATCGTCCACTGCGACAGCAGCATTTGGCCCCGCGTTTTTGATTCAATTAGAAAGCAAAAATACGACCAAATTCCGAGTTAAACTGTTCGCAGTGTTCAAATCATTCCTTAGAGATTGTTACAAACCGGTTCTCTGAGCCGAATCGCTCATTCGTTGCCTGCACCTGCTGGAGAAATCAATGATGTGACCTAAGCCAGCCAAGCCTAGTACTGTAGCAAATCTAGAAATTTCACGAGCACACCAACAACGGTAAGGCTGATTAGATTAGCGGAAGTGATTTCAATTTAATAAAGTACAATGCCTACCTTAGCTTGATTTTATGGTACTAGACCCTACTATTGTAGAGTCCGTTCAATCATTGAGTGAACTAGTCAGGTTAAAGCTATTCCAATTTTCGAATTTCTACCTTGAAATTGTGAAAAACTATTAAATAAGCTTGAATATTTGTTGTTCATGGTTTAAACTTATTAAGACATTACTTGCTTAAAACATATACTTGTTAGTACGAGACAGGCTGTATGAAGTCTGTCTTTTTATTCATATAGAAGCATTGCTATGCCTACGATAAACCAACTAGTTAATAAATCAAGGAAAAAGCAGACTAAAAAGTCGAATGTTCCTGCATTGGAAGGCTGTCCTCAGAAGCGGGGAGTTTGTACTCGTGTGTATACAACAACACCGAAAAAACCAAACTCTGCGTTGCGAAAAATCGCGCGAGTCCGTTTGACAAATGGGTATGAGGTCACGACGTACATCGGAGGAGAAGGGCATAATTTGCAGGAGCACTCTGTGGTTTTGATCCGCGGCGGTCGAGTCAAGGATTTGCCAGGTGTTCGTTATCACACCGTGCGCGGTGCGCTAGACGCCTCAGGTGTCGATAGTCGACGCCAAGGTCGGTCGAAATACGGCGCGAAGCGGCCGCATAGATAAAACAAAAAGAAACAAAATTGCAATAGATGGACGAATACGATGCCTAGACGTCGCTTGGTACCAAAACGGAAGGTGATGCCAGATCCCAAATATCATCAAGTGGGTGTGACTAAATTTATCAACGCCTTGATGATCGATGGAAAAAAGTCGGTTGCCGAAAAGATACTTTACCGTGCTTTTGATCTTATTATCGAACGCAAGGTTGGGGATCCGCTAGAAGTATTTGAAGAGGCTTTAGAAAATGTACGACCTAGGGTCGAAGTAAAAAGTCGCCGTGTAGGTGGTGCAACCTATCAAGTGCCAATGGAAGTTCGAGCGGCTAGGCGAAACGCTTTGGCTATTCGCTGGATTATTGAAGCAGCTCGAAAGCGAAGAGAAAAATCAATGGCCTATCGATTGGCGGGTGAATTGACAGACGCTTCTCATAAAACAGGGGAAGCATACAAGAAGTGTGAAAATACGCATCGCATGGCAGATGCCAACAAAGCATTTTCTCACTTTAGATATTGAAACTATCAAGTAATTGAGGTAGACATAGAAAATGGCACGTAAAACGCCATTGGAGCGTTATCGTAATATCGGTATTATGGCGCACATTGATGCTGGTAAGACAACGACTACCGAACGAATTCTTTTTTATACCGGGATTTCACACAAGATGGGTGAAGTTCATGACGGTAACGCGACCATGGATTGGATGGCTCAGGAACAGGAGCGTGGTATTACCATTACCTCAGCAGCAACAACTTGTTTCTGGGGCGGTGCAACCGATCAGTTTGCAGAACATCGTATCAATATTATTGATACTCCAGGTCACGTTGATTTTACGATTGAAGTAGAACGATCGCTTCGAGTTTTAGACGGCGCGATAACGGTATTGTGTGCGGTCGGTGGTGTAGAACCACAGACCGAAACAGTATGGCGACAAGCGGACCGGTACGGTGTCCCAAGAATGATTTTCATCAACAAGATGGATCGTATCGGAGCGGATTTTCAGGAAGTGCTGATCCAAATAAAAAAGTTTTTGGGCGCGACCGCGGTCCCCATGCAACTGCCGATTGGAGCAGAGGAAAAGTTTGCCGGTGTGGTTGATTTGATTTCGATGAAAGCTTGGTACTGGGATTCAGCGAAAATGGGAACTAGCTTTCAAATAACAGAAATTCCAGAAGATCTGTTGGATGAAGCTGAAATTATGCGTGAACAGATTGTCGAAACCGCAGCAGAAGCCAATGACGATTTGACCAGTGAATGGTTGGAACATGGTACCTTGAACGAGAAGCAGATTCGACAAGGGATACGAATTATGACCTTGGAAAACGAAGTTGTTCCGGTGTTTTGTGGTTCGGCTTTTAAAAATAAAGGTGTCCAACTGCTATTGGATGGGGTTATTGATTATTTGCCCAATCCGATGGATGTTCCACCCGTCGAAGGAATCGTTGATGCTCAAACTGGAAAAATTGAAAGAAGACGCGCCGACGATAACGAAAAATTTGCAGCTCTTGCTTTCAAGATTATGACGGATCCCTATGTCGGGCAGTTGGTGTTTTTACGCGCCTATTCAGGCACACTGAAATCGGGAGAAAAAGTTTTAAATGTATCGACTTGCAAAAAAGAAAGAATCGGGCGGTTATTGCATATGCATGCCAACGATAGAGTCGATATAAAACAAATTCGAGCGGGCGACATTGTAGCTGTCGTAGGTCTAAAGAACGTGTCGACGGGCGATACGATTTGTGACTTGGACAGTGTAATCTCGCTAGAACGCATGGATTTTCCAGAGCCAGTCGTGTCTCAAGCTGTTGAACCGAGAACCAAAATTGATGAAGAACGACTATCGATGGCACTGGTCAAACTCTCTAAGGAAGATCCTTCGTTCAAAGTTCACACGGATGCCGAGTCTGCACAAACCATCGTTTCAGGAATGGGGGAGTTGCATTTGGAGATCATCATGGATCGGCTTCGCCGAGAATTTGATGTCGCGGCAAATATCGGTCAACCACAAGTTGCCTATCGTGAAACGATCTCGAAATCCGTGGTGCATGAAACTCGTCATGTTCGTCAAACCGGTGGAAGAGGGCAGTATGCACATGTTTTGATCAAACTAGAACCGCTTGGAATAGGAGACGGCTTTGAGTTTGAAGATCGAATTGTGGGCGGCGTTATACCCAAGGAATTTATTCCTGCTGTCAAAAAGGGGATTCAAGATGCGATGGACTCAGGAGTTATCGCGGGATATCCCATGGTTGACATAAAGGCTACTTTGCTAGATGGTTCCTTTCATGAAGTCGATTCATCAGAAAAATCATTTCGAGTTGCTGGTACACGAGCGTTTCGAGACGGAGCCTTGCGTGCCGCACCGCAGTTGCTACAGCCCTTCATGTCAGTTGAAGTGGTTACTCCAAGAGAATATCTTGGTGTGATCACCGGTGACTTGAATGCAAGACAAGCGATCATAGAGGATGTTGCAGATGTTGCTAGTGGTAAAGTAGTACGAGCATTGGTTCCGTTGATCCAAATGTTCGGTTACGTCTCTTCTTTACGATCCCAGACCCAAGGAAGAGCAACATATTCCATGAAATTTAACTCTTATAAGCCAGTGAGCTTGCCGGTAGCGGGAGTAAGCCTAAGGATGGCGAGTTAAGAGTCTTAACTTATCAAACCATTATCTGAGAATTGTAAATGGCGAAGCAAAAATTTCAGCGAACGAAGCCGCATGTAAACGTTGGTACGATTGGTCATGTAGATCATGGGAAGACGACATTGACGGCAGCGATCACGCAGGTATTAGCAAACAAGTATGGTGGTGAGGTCAAAGCCTTTGATGACATCGACAATGCGCCAGAAGAGCGCGAGCGAGGCATCACCATCGCAACTGCGCACGTTGAGTATGAGACTGAGAATCGTCACTATGCACACGTGGATTGTCCGGGTCATGCGGACTATGTGAAGAACATGATCACTGGTGCAGCACAGATGGACGGTGCGGTCTTGGTGGTATCGGCGATGGACGGTCCGATGCCGCAGACGCGCGAGCACGTATTGCTGGCTCGACAGGTTGGGGTGCCGTATATCGTGGTGTATTTGAACAAAGCCGATGCGGTCGATGATCCGGAGTTAATCGAGTTAGTCGATTTAGAGGTGCGGGACGTACTCAATGAGTATGATTTTCCCGGTGATGATACGCCGGTGATTGTAGGCAGTGCATTGCGCGCATTGGAAGGTGAAGAAAGTGAGTTAGGCACACAGTCGATACTAGAATTGGCAGAGGCCTTGGACACGTATATACCGGAGCCAGAGCGAGCGGTGGACGGCGATTTTCTGATGCCGATCGAGGATGTATTTTCGATCTCAGGTCGCGGCACGGTGGTCACGGGTCGGGTCGAGCGCGGGGTCGTAAAAGTAGGTGATACGGTGGAAATGGTTGGTTTGCGCAAGACGACGAAGACGGTGGCGACGGGCGTCGAGATGTTTCGCAAGTTACTGGATCAAGGACAAGCGGGCGACAACGTCGGGATATTGTTACGCGGGATCAAGAAGCATCAAGTGGAGCGGGGACAGGTATTGGCGAAGCCGACATCGATCACACCGCACACGGATTTTGAAGCCGAGGTGTATGTATTGTCAAAAGAGGAAGGCGGTCGCAACAAGCATTTTGGGACTGGATATCGGCCACAGTTTTATTTTCGGACAACGGATGTGACTGGGGCGGTGACGCTATCGGCAGGCGATCAGGTAATATTACCGGGTGACAATTGTCGATTGACGACGGGTTTGATCAAGCCAATCGCGATGGAAGAAGGATTGCGTTTTGCAATTCGTGAAGGTGGTCGTACCATCGGCGCTGGAATCGTGACCAAAATTTTGAAGTAGATTCGAAATCACAAGGAACAAGCACGATGGCTGCAGTAAGAAAGATTGAAAGTCAAAAAGTTCGAATTCGATTGAAAGCCTTCGATCATCGAGTGATCGACAGTTCTGCGAAGCAGATCGTGGAAACAGCACGTCGCACTGGCGCCATTGTCCGAGGGCCAATTCCTCTGCCTACACGATTCGAAAGATATACCGTGCTACGGTCGCCGAATGCGGATAAAAAGTCGCGCGATCAATTTGAAATTCGAACACACAAGCGAATTATGGATATTGTTGATCCGACTGATAAAACGATTGATGCTCTGATGAAGCTAGATTTGCCATCCGGTGTGGATGTTGAAATTAAATTGAAGTAAGCGAGAGATAGAACGATGTCCATTGGCTTAGTAGGCAAAAAAATTGGTATGACTCGGGTGTTTACACCAGAGGGAGCATCCATTCCGGTTACCGTCTTGCAAATCGAACCCAATTACGTTACTCAGGTGAAATCAAAGCAAACCGATGGCTATTGTGCCGTTCAAGTTACGACAGGGTCGATAGCAGAGCGAAAATTGAGTTCGCCAAAAAAAGGAACTTTTGAAAAAGCCGATGTACGTCCAGGCCGAGGTTTGTGGGAGTTTCGAATCGATGAAAATGAAGTTGATCGCTACCAAGTAGGCGATAGTTTCAGAGCAAGTTTATTCGAAAAAGATCAAATCGTCGATGTGCATGGCACATCAATTGGGAAAGGTTTTACTGGCGTTATGAAACGCTATGGATTTGGTGGTGGACGTGCTACGCATGGAAATTCAAAAGCACATCGAAAACCGGGTTCGATCGGTCAAAATCAAACTCCTGGTCGAGTCTTTCCGGGTAAGAAAATGGCGGGCCACTCTGGAAATCAAAAAACAGTACAACAAAACTTGAAAGTTGTGAAAGTGGATGTAGCTCGCTCACTGTTGCTGATTAAGGGTTCGATTCCCGGTTCGCGGCAGTCTGACATTATCGTGAAATCAGCGGTCAAGAAAAAGAACCGCAAAAAGTAATAAAGAGAATTTCATCATGCAGTTGGAAGTGTTGGACAGAGAGGGCAACGTGGAAACATCAGTTGATGTTTCGAAATCGATCTTTGATGCTCAATTTAACAATACTTTGGTACATCAAGTTGCAGTTGCTTATCGAGCGGCGGGTCGTGCTGGAACTCACGCCGGGAAAAACCGTTCGGCGGTACGGGGCGGAGGGGCGAAGCCCTACAAGCAAAAAGGTACTGGTCGGGCGAGAGCAGGTACCCTCTCAAGTCCCTTATTTCGAAGCGGTGGGCAAACATTCGCCAAATCACCACGAGACTATTCACAGAAAGTGAATAGAAAATCCTATCGTACAGCGATGCGTTCAGTGCTTTCGCAGACGAGACGATTAGGAAATTTAATTGTAGTAAACGATATGGATTTAGAGACTCCGAAAACAAAGGATGCACTAAAACAGCTCAATACTTTGAATTGCCGCTCGGTGCTGATTGTTGACGACAATGTGAGAGAAAATCTATATTTGGCGACTCGAAATCTACCAAACGTTCAAGTTATCGCTCCATCGATGTTAAATCTTGTCGATATTATCGATGCAGGTAAAGTTCTGATGACACAAAGTGCGATTAAATTTGTAAATGAGTGGTTGCAATGAACGAAGAACGTATGTATCAAATCATTCTGTATCCGATTATTTCGGAGAAGAGTAATACGGTTGCTGAAAGACATCGCCAGATGATGTTTGCAGTCGCCAAGGACGCGACCAAAACTGAGATCCGAGAAGCGATTCAGAAGATTTTTGAGGTTCGGGTACTCTCTGTGCAAGTTTCAAACAGAAAAGGAAAACAAAAAAGATTTCAACAAACACTAGGGCGGCAAGCAAGCCAACGTCGAGCGTTTGTCCGTCTGCACCCGGAAGACGATATTGAATTTTCTCAATCGTTGACTTGATGAAAGAATGAAGAAATGACTTTAGTCAAACAAAATCCGATTACTCCCGGTCAAAGGGGAATGGTTCGCGTCAAGAACGCGGAATTGCATCGAGGACGGCCTCATAAGCCATTGGTTGAACCCGTAAGAAAGACGAATGGGCGAAACAATTATGGCCGTATTACCGTGCGTCATCGAGGCGGAGGGCACAAACGACTGTATCGAATCTTGGACTTCAAGCGAGATAAGGAGGATGTTCCAGCGACTGTCGAGCGAATCGAATATGACCCGAATCGGAGTGCGAACATCGCTCTTTTGTTGTATGCCGATGGTGAACGCCGATATATCATCGCACCGAAAGGACTGAAAGTAGGAGCGACCGTAAAATCCGGAAATTCGGCTGCCATAGCGCCAGGTAATGCACTCAAACTAAGTAGCGTTCCACAGGGAACAGTTGTTCATTGTATCGAAATGAAACCCGGTAAAGGCGCACAAATTGCTCGATCTGCTGGCACGTCTGCTCAATTTCTTGGAAAGGAAGGAAAGTATGCTTTGATGCGACTTCGTTCTGGTGAGATGCGTAAAATTCAATTGGAGTGTCGAGCGACTATTGGAGAAGTAGGAAACGCAGAACACGCCTTGCGGAAGTTGGGGAAAGCCGGTGCAAAAAGATGGCGCGGAATTCGACCGACAGTTCGGGGAGTGGCGATGAATCCGGTTGATCATCCACACGGTGGTGGTGAAGGTCGGACCTCAGGAGGACGCGATCCGGTTTCACCGTGGGGTGTGCCTACCAAAGGATACCGCACGCGAAGAAACCGACGAACTGGCGATATGATCGTTCGACGACGTACTAAACGAAGATAAATTGATGGAGTAGTTTAAGTGGCCAGATCAGTAAAAAAAGGGCCTTTTGTCGATCACAATTTGTTGGCTAAAGTCCGCGCAGCAAAAAAAAGTCGGTACCGAAGACCCATTCGGACTTGGTCGAGGCGTTCGATGATAACACCCGATTTTATTGGGCTTACGTTCGCGGTTCATAACGGACGCCATCATGTACCGATATTAATTTCTGAGAATATGGTCGGACATAAGCTAGGTGAATTTGCACCGACTCGCACCTTCCAAGGTCATGCAGCCGATAGGAAAGTGAAAAGAGGTCCGTAGGAAGTAGAAAAATGCAAGTTAGAGCGGTTTCGAAACACGTACGGTCATCGCCGTTCAAAGTTAGACTCGTTGTCAATCAGATTCGCAGATTGCCAGTTGAGCAAGCGCGAGATATTTTGGTCTACAGTAAAAGAAAAGCAGCGAGATTAGTTCTAAAGACACTAGACTCTGCTATCGCGAATGCTGAAGTAAACAACAACGCGAACATCGATGAATTGATCGTTTACGCAGCATTTGTTGACCAGGCTCCTGCAATAAAACGTTGGAGAGCGCGAGCCCGGGGGCGCGTAAATCAAATTCGGAAAGAAAGTAGCCATATCACGATTGTGGTATCCGACGAAACTTAGAGAAGATTAATATGGGACAAAAGGTACAGCCAGTTGGAATTCGATTGGGCATAACGTCGAACTGGAGTTCGAGATGGTATGCAACGGGTCGTGATTATGCAAAATATCTGAAAGAAGATTTGCGAGTACGCGACTTTATTCGAAAACGCTTGGCCAATGCAGCTGTAAGTAATATCACCATAGACCGTCCTGCTCAAAACTTGCAGGTTGTTATCCATACCGCTCGACCTGGAACAGTGATTGGAAAGAAAGGTGAAGACATAAACAAACTGCGTATGGAGCTGACGAAGATAAACGGTGCACCTGTTTCGGTTTCAATTGAAGAAATTCGTAAGCCGGATCTAGATGCAAGATTGGTTGCCGAAAACATTTGCCGACAGCTTGAAAAACGGATGATGTTTCGTCATGTTATGAAGCGAGCCGTGCAAAATTCCATTCGGATTGGAGCACTAGGAGCCAAGGTAATGATTTCTGGTCGCTTAAACGGAGCAGAAATTGCACGTTCGGAGTGGTATCGAGAAGGACGGGTTCCACTTCATACATTTCGGGCGAACGTGGATTATGGCTTAGCCGAAGCGCATACCACTTACGGCGTATTGGGTGTGAAGGTTTGGTTGTTTACCGGCGAGGTTTTCGATCGCTCAAAGAACGACAAGGCAAGAAATTGATTAGCTAGATTTGTAGAAAGATGTTACAACCAAAGCGAACAAAATATCGAAAACAGCAGAAGGGCCGAAATCGCGGCTACGCGACTCGAGGTAATTCAGTTAGTTTCGGTGAATTCGGGCTCAAAGCGACCACAAGAGGACATATTACTGCGCGAGAAATTGAATCTGGGCGACGAGCTATTAATCGATATGTCAAACGAGGTGGTAAGCTTTGGATTCGTATTTTTCCCGATAAACCGATTACAAAAAAACCATTGGAAGTGCGGATGGGAAAAGGTAAGGGCAATCCAGAATTTTGGGTGTTCGTGGTTAAACCAGGACACATGTTGTATGAAATTCAAGGTGTAAGTGAAGCCATGGCTCGGGAAGCATTTCGACGAGCTGGTGCGAAGATCTCAGTGCAGACAGCTTTTGCGAAGCGGCAGGGTGTGTAATGCATACAGCAAATGAACTACGAAATCAAACGGTTGATGAGTTAAAGAAGTTGCTCGTTGAGTTGCGTCGTCAGCAATTGGATATCCGGATTCAGGCCAGGATTGGACAGTTCGCGGATTTTTCCAAATTTAAAGAATATCGGCGTGATATCGCTCGTGTCAAAACTGTTTTGAACGAAAAAAGAGATGATTAAATCATGGTGAATTCAGAAAACCGAAAAGCACGAACAGTGGCAGGACTTGTTACTAGTGCCAAAATGGACAAAACGATTACCGTCGAAATCGAACGAAAAGTTCCACACCCGCTTTATCGAAAATACGTCAAACGTTTTACCAAGTTACATGTCCATGACGAAGACAACATTTGCCAGGAAATGGATCGAGTGTTGATCCAAGAATGTCGTCCCTTATCGAAAACAAAAAGTTGGCGATTGGTCAAAAAACTTGAATCCAATCAAAGTGCTTAAGGATAACCTGCCATGATTCAGATGCAGACGATGCTAAATGTCGCTGACAACAGTGGCGCCAAAAGAGTGCAGTGTATTAAGGTGCTTGGAGGGTCCAAGCGCCGTTATGCTAGTATGGGTGACATTATTAGGATAACGATCAAAGAAGCGATTCCGAACAGTCGAGTGCGAAAAGGGGATGTCTTCTTTGCCGTCGTAGTTCGAACCAGAAAAGGTGTTAGAAGACCGGATGGTTCTTTAATTCGATTTGACCGCAATGCCGTAGTATTGCTTAACGCTCAAAAGCAACCTGTCGGTACTAGAATTTTCGGTCCAGTTACAAGAGAACTTCGCTCTAAAGAGTTCATGCGAATCGTTTCTCTTGCACCTGAAGTCATTTGAGATTAGCAGCATGAAAAAAATAAAAAAAGGCGATGATGTCATCGTGCTGAGTGGTAGAGACCGAGGTCGTCGTGGAACCGTGTTGGACATTACGAGTGACGGCAAACGAGTGCGCGTAAACGACATTAATTTGGTTCACAGACATACTCGGCCAAATCCCCAAGCGAATCAAACGGGTGGAATTGTTCAAAAGGAAGCCCCTATACATATTTCCAATCTTGCAGTGTACAACCCATTGACGAGTAAGGGAGATCGAGTAGGATTTCGATTTTTACAAGATGGAAAAAAGGTCCGATACTTTAAATCCAATGGTGAAGTGATAAACGAATCTATCTGATATGGCTAATACTCCAAGATTAGAAAAATTCTATAAGGAAGAATTGTTCGACCAGTTAAGGGAACAATTCGCTTATGAGAATTCTATGCAGGTTCCGAAAATCCTGAAAATAACCCTTAACATGGGTGTCGGTGATGCAATTCAGCGTAAAGACAAGAACATTTTGGTCAATGCACGGAAAGACCTCGAACTGATCGCAGCACAAAAACCGGTGATTACGAAAGCTCGCAAAGCAATTGCTGGTTTCAAGATCAGAGAAGGTTTTGAGATCGGTTGCATGGTAACCTTACGTAGAATCAGAATGTATGAATTTCTAGATCGACTGATTGCGATTGCAATTCCTCGGATTCGTGATTTTCGCGGCTTGTCTCCAAAGTCGTTTGATGGTCGCGGCAACTATTCTTTTGGCATTAAAGAACAAATTGTTTTTCCGGAGATCAACTACGACAATGTTGAAACGATTCGAGGGTTGAATATTTCAATTACCACGTCCGCGACAACGGATGATGAAGCAAGAGCTTTGTTGCGTGGGTTTAATTTTCCGATGAAGCAGAATTAAATTATGGCAAAAAAATCAATGTTGGCTCGAGAAGTCAAACGAGCAAAACTAGTAAAGAAGTACGCCGCGGAAAGAGCCAAATTAAAGAGTCAAGTCATTGATCTCAATCTGTCTCGAGCAGAGCGAATGGAAGCCGTGATGAAACTACAAAAATTGCCTCGAGATAGTAATCCAATTCGTAAGCGCAATCGATGTGGTCTGACAGGGCGGCCAAGAGGGTACTATCGAAGATTCGGATTGAGTCGCAATAAACTACGAGAAGTCGTGATGCGAGGTGAAGCGCCTGGTGTCACGAAGGCTAGCTGGTAGCAGAGTAGAACACAGACGGAGATAGAATCCAATGACTATGGCGGATCCAATTGCGGACATGATTACGAGAATACGAAACGGCGGGCGAGCCAGGCATGCCGAAGTAAGCATGTCAAATTCTCGCATGAAAAGTAACATTGCTAGAGTATTGAAAGACGAAGGCTATATTCGAGATTACTATGTCGACGAAGACAAAGTTCATGCCGAGCTGAACATTAAGCTGAAGTACTTCGATGATCAACCCGTCATTGAATCGATCAAACGCATTAGCAAACCGAGTCGAAGAGTCTATTGTGGAATTGATGACTTACCGGTTGTCAGTGGGGGATTGGGAATCGCGATCGTATCAACGTCGAAAGGTGTGATCACTGCCAGGGCTGCAAAAAGAGCAGGAATCGGTGGTGAAGTTCTGTGTAGTGTTACTTAGAAAGAGAATTCTAAAATGTCGAGAATTGCGAAAGAGCCAGTCAAAATTCCGAACGGAGTTCGTGCTTCCTTAAACAATGGCGTTGTTTCCGTTAGTGGACCGAAAGGGCAGTTGGAGATGCCCGTTCATCCTACAGTGATAGTGTCGATGAAAGATCAGTCTGTTTCTGTGACTGCTCGACATTCAACGATAAAGTCTAAAGCAATGTCTGGTACAACTCGATCATTGATTAACAATATGGTCATTGGTGTAAGCAAAGGATTTCAGAAAAAGTTGACTCTAATCGGTACTGGATATAGAGCCAAGGCAGCAGGTTCAAAGGTGAATCTTTCCTTGGGTTTTTCGCATCCCATAGAGTACGACGGTTTGGAGGGCATTAATTTTCAAGTTACATCTGAAACTAGTTCTCAGGTTGAATTGGTCGTTGCTGGGATTGACAAACAACGAGTAGGACAAGTAGCCGCAGACTTGCGTCGTATGCGTCCACCTGAACCTTATAAAGGAAAGGGCGTTCGCTATTCCGACGAGAAAGTAAGACGCAAAACGATCAAGAGTGTTGGTTAATACATGAGAGACAAAAAGACAAAGCGATTGCGTAGGGCACGTAAGACAAGAGCTCTATTGAGACTGCAAGCTAAAAACCGCTTGTGTGTTCGTCGTTCTTTGCGACATATTTACGCTCAAGTCATTTCGGTAGATGGCGGCAAAACAATCGTGAGTGCATCTACTGTCGAGCCAGATGTTCGCAGTCAATTGAAATATGGCGGTAACATAGACGCTGCGAGATTGGTTGGTACAACTATTGCTAAACGTGCGATTGCGAAAAATATCGAATCTATAGGATTTGATCGTTCGGGACATCGCTATCATGGAAGAATAAAAGCACTCGCGGATGCAGCGAGAGAAGCTGGTTTAAGAATTTAGATTGAGGAAATTTCGTTCATGGCGAAGATAGAGCAAGCAAGCATCAATCGAAACGAATTTAAAGAAGAACTGATTAAGGTGCGGCGAGTAGCCAAGGTGGTTAAAGGTGGGCGAATTTTTAGTTTCTCCGCTCTAACTGTAGTTGGTGATGGTGAAGGAACTGTTGGTATAGGTATTGGAAAAGCACGTGAAGTACCGCTCGCCGTCAGAAAGTCATTCGACAACGCGAAACGCAATGTCGTGAAGATTCACATAAAAGATGGAACTTTACAGTATCCAGTGATTGGAAAACAAGGCGCGGCGACAGTTATTATGCGTCCAGCCGCACCGGGAACCGGTATTATTGCCGGTAATACCCTACGTGCGATTTTTGAACTAGCCGGTATCAATGATGTACTTTCCAAAATTGTTGGTACCACCAATTCGATTAACGTCGCTAGAGCGACTATAAATGGACTGAAGTCCATTCATAGTCCCGAATACATCGCTGCCAAGCGTTCAAAGAAGGTCTGGGAGCTATTCAGCTAGTGACTTTCCGAGGAAAATTGATATGAGTGAAAAAGTGCGAGTCAAGTTGGTTCGTAGTACAAATGGGCGACTCAAAAAACACAAAGCATGTGTACGCGGCTTAGGGTTACGGAAAATAAATAGTGTTCGAGTACTGGAAGATACGCCCGAAGTTCGCGGTATGATTCGAAAAGTTTCTTATATGGTCGATAGCGAAAAGGTAATTTAATGGCCAATCAAATTAAATTACGAAGTACACAAGGCGCACGAAAAAAGTCGAAGCGCGTTGGTAGAGGTTCTGGCTCTAATAGAGGTAGTACATGCGGCAGAGGTGATAAAGGTCAAAATTCCAGATCCGGTGGCGGTGTAAAAATCGGATTTGAAGGGGGGCAGATGCCGTTGCAAAGAAGGCTTCCCAAGAGTGGATTTAAGTCCATGACAGCAAACACTACTGCACAAGTACGATTGCAAGATTTAGAAAAGTGCGACGTTGACGTAATTGACTTGCAAGCCTTGAAGAAGCATTCACTGATACCACGAAAGGCCTTGAGAGCCAAAGTGATTGCCTCAGGCAGTATTCGAAAGAGCGTAGTAATTCAGGGACTACTTGTAACGGCCGGAGCTCGAGCCGCGATTGAAGCTGCCAACGGAACAATAGTCGAGGGTTAACTTATGGCAGCTCCAAGAACAAGCAAACGTCTGCCTAATTTAGGAACGTTGAGTGAACTGCGCAAGAGATTGCTGTTTATTGTCGGAGCCTTGGTTGTCTTTCGCTTTGGTACGCATATACCCGTACCAGGAGTTGATCCTGTCGCAGTCGCTGCTTTGTTTGAACAGACTCGGGGATCGATAGTAGACATATTTAACGTCTTTTCCGGGGGTGCGTTATCGCGATTGTCGATCTTCGCCTTAGGTGTCATGCCCTACATTTCCGCTTCTATCATCATGCAGATGATGAGTGCTGTTATACCGCAATTGGAGCAGTTGAAGAAGGAAGGTGAAGCGGGCCGTAGAAAGATAACAGAATATACGCGCTATGGAACTGTACTGTTAGCGACATTTCAAGGACTCGGAATTGCAATTGCAATCGAAGGGCAGGTTGCGGGTGGTAGCGCTGTGGTGTTAACTCCCGGACTCGGATTTAAATTGACGACGGTTGCAAGTTTGGTGACGGGAACGATGTTCTTGGTTTGGTTGGGTGAACAAACAACCGAGCGTGGAATCGGCAACGGCATATCACTGATCATTTTTGCAAGTATTGTCGCTGGATTGCCATCTGCAGTAGCGGGAACACTTGAACTAGCACGTACGGGCGCATTTACTCCAATCGGAGTATTGTTGCTGTTCGTTGGTGCGATTTTTGTGACAGGTTGTGTGGTTTTCTTCGAGCGAGGTCAACGAAGAATTGTTGTTAACTATGCGCAGCGGCAGCAAGGTCGTAGAATGTTGGCTGGACAGACCACGTTTTTACCATTAAAGATCAATATGTCCGGTGTTATTCCTCCGATTTTTGCCTCAAGTATCATCTTGTTTCCAGTTAGTTTAGGTAGCTGGTTTGGACAGCAAGAAAATATGCGTTGGTTGCAAGATTTTGCTACGACCATTAGTCCGGGTCAGCCAATTTACATGCTGTTGTATGCGGCTATGATAGTGTTCTTCTGCTTTTTTTATACCGCGTTGGTATTTAGTCCGAAGGATATGGCAGACAATCTGAAGAAGTCAGGAGCTTTTATTCCAGGCATTCGTCCTGGTTCACAGACCCTGAAACATATAGACGGTATCGTGTCGAGATTGACACTGGCGGGCGCAATTTACTTGGTGATCGTTTGTTTGATTCCCGAGTTTTTGGTTGTGCAATGGAGTGTACCGTTTTACTTTGGCGGAACTTCGTTGTTGATCATCGTGGTCGTTATGTTGGACTTGATCTCGCAAGTACAATCCCATTTGATGTCTAGACAATACGAAAGTTTGTTGAAGAAATCATCAATGTCAGGAGGATTGGGAATTACTCGATAATCCAACAGAGGAATGAAAAATGAAAGTTAGAGCTTCAGTCAAAAAAATTTGTCGAAATTGCAAAATTATCAAACGCCATGGCGTGTTGAGGGTGTTTTGCAGTTCTGATCCTCGTCACAAACAGCGACAAGGATAGGTTCAATTTGTAAATGGTCCAATTAGGAGTATTCATTTGGCGCGTATAGCAGGAATTAATTTACCGCTTCAAAAGCACATTCGAATTGCACTGACGTCGATTTATGGTATCGGCATCAGTACAGCAGAGAAAATTTGTGAGGATGCAGGAGTATTGCGAACGAAAAAAGTTCGTAATTTGACTGAAACTGAAGCGGAAAGACTGAGAATAGAAGTCGCTAAGTATCGAATTGAGGGCGATCTGCGAAGAGAAATTTCGATGAATATCAAGCGGTTAAGGGATCTTGGTTGTTATCGCGGACTTCGGCATCGACGAGGGTTGCCAGTACGTGGACAAAGAACTTCAACGAACGCTAGAACCCGTAAAGGTCCAAGGCGGGCCATAAAAAAATAGGTAAACTAAAGTGGTGAAAGGTAAGCAAAGAAGGAGAAAGGCGAAAATCAAGCGATTCGTCACAGAAGGAATCGCTCATGTTCACGCCACCTTTAACAACACAATTGTGACGATTACGGATCGACAAGGCAATGTCTTGTGCTGGTCGACAGCGGGAAAGATGAACTTCAAAGGATCACGTAAGAGTACCCCTTTTGCAGCGCAGGTTACATCAGAAGACTGCGCAAAAAGTGCAATGGATATGGGAATGAAATACATTGATGTTGAAGTCTGTGGTCCAGGACCGGGTAGAGAATCTGCAGTTAGAGCCTTAAATGCCGCTGGTTTGGAAATCAGTCGAATTACCGACGTAACACCGATCCCGCATAACGGTTGTCGTCCTCCAAAACGTCGAAGAATATAAGTGGAGTTGATTTATGGCTAGATACACTGGACCTAGTTGCAAATTGATGCGGCGAGAGCAAATGGACCTAGAACTTAAAACTCTCGCCAACAAAAGTTTAGAGACTAAGTGCCATTTTAAGAAATTACCAGGCCAATCCGGCATGGGTCGTCGACCTAGACCTTCAGTCTATAGAAGTCTCTTGCGAGAAAAGCAAAAATTGAGAAGAATCTATGGTGTGATGGAGAAACAATTTCGGCGACACTACAAAGAAGCTGCGAGAAGATCGGGATCGACGGGAGTGAATTTATTGCAGATTTTGGAATCCCGTTTGGACAATGTAGTTTATCGAATGGGGTTCGGCTGTACACGTGCGGAATCTAGACAATTGGTCAATCACAATGCAGTTGAAGTCAATGGAATGAGAGTTAATATTCCATCCTATGAAGTTAAACCTGGTGATACAGTAGGTATTCGTGAAAAGAGCCGCGATCAAGATCGCATCAAAGGAGCAATACATAATTCCAATCCACCAATCTGGGTTGATGTCGACGGCAAAAATTGTGAAGGTAAATTTCTATCGTTGCCTGAAAGGTCCGATTTAACCTACGAAGTAAATGAAACACTTGTAGTTGGTTTTTACTCTAAGTAATTAAGTTAAGTTTTTGTTAAAGCGATATTTTTATGTACGACACGTCAGAATTTTTAGTACCAGAAATCATTAGTATCGATAACATCGATAAGTATCGAGCAAAAGTTACGCTCGAGCCATTGGAGCGCGGATTTGGTCATACTATGGGTAATGCCTTACGCCGCATTTTGTTGTCTTCAATGCCCGGTTCAGCCATCACAGAAGTGAAGATTGAAGGTGCTTTGCACGAATTTACCGTCATAGAGGGTATTCGAGAAGAAGTGATTGAGATTCTCATGAATCTGAAGAATTTAGCAATCATGATTACAGGCAAGGAAAGAGATGAAATTACCTTGAAGCTAGAGAAAGAAGGTCCTTGTGTGGTAACCGCAGCGGACATTCAACTCGCTCATGACGTTGAAATCGTTGACAAAGACTACGTCATTGCACACTTGTTGTCAGGTTCGAAACTGGACATGGAGTTAAAGGTGACGCGTGGGCGAGGTTTTCGACTCCTGGATTCAGACGAAAGGAACAAAAATTCTACAACGATTGGTGTAATGAAAGTAGATTCGTACTACTCACCCATTAGAACAGTTTCTTATAACGTAGAGAATGCTCGCGTAGAAAAAAGAACAGACTTGGACAAGTTAATTATCAATATTGAAACCAACGGAACGATTGATCCGGAAGATGCGGTTCGTTATGCCGCTACCATTTTGCATACTCAAACCAGTGTCTTCGCCGATTTGGAAGAAAAAGCCCAAGTTGTTGAAGTTGTCGAAGAGTTGCAATTTGAACCAATTTTATTAAAACCTCTAGATGAACTTGATCTGACTGTACGTTCAGCCAACTGTCTCAAAGCTGAATCCATTCACTACATTGGGGATTTGGTGCAAAAAACTGAGCATGACTTACTGAAAACCCCGAATTTGGGTAAGAAGTCTCTGACTGAGATCAAGGATGTATTGGCCGAACGAAATTTAACACTTGGTCAAGTTCTTGACAATTGGCCACCGATCAGTTTGCGTCGAGAGGTTGCAGAAATGGAACGACTCGGGAGATAGTGTTATGCGCCATCGAAAATCTGGAAGGAGTTTAAATCGCACATCCAGTCATCGCAAGGCGATGATGAGGAATATGGCCGCAGCTTTATTTCGGCATGAACAAATTAAAACAACCGTCCCCAAAGCAAAAGAGTTGAGGCGTTTTGCGGAACCATTAATTACTCTTGCCAAGATACCATCACTGGCCAATCGTAGACTAGCGTTTGCAAGACTACGGGATCGAGAAATGGTGCAAAAATTGTTTGATACTCTCGGTGAACGTTATAAAGATCGACCTGGCGGCTATACTCGAATTCTCAAATCCGGGTATCGTCCAGGTGATGCTGCGCCTATGGCATATGTCCAGTTGGTTGATTCTGACGTTCTCTTTGATGACGAGTAACAAAATCTAATTCAGAAGTTGGATGGTGAAAGACGTGAGTAACCATCCAGGTTCTATCAATCAAAAATTAGATTGTGCATGATTTTTCTTTGCACGGATTTTAGAAATTCTCTCTATACCAGCCAAGTCATTTCCAAAATCCTTTCGGTTGATTCAAAGATTCCTGTAATCAACGCAATCGACGATTTGGATTCGTTTAACATTCGAGCTGCCGCTTACCTAGTTGGTGCCTATGCTCAGTATTTACCAGATTCATCCGTTACTCTGTGTGTCGTAGACCCAGGCGTTGGAGGGCCCAGAGCGCCGATTTACTTTCGTATCGACTCTAAGTTCTTTATTGGACCAGATAACGGCATCTTGTCAATAATATTGGCGAATCACGAATCTAATTCAGAAGTAGAGATTTACAGATTGAATAATTCGGATCCGAATGCTTCTAACACCTTCCATGCTCGCGACGTTTTCGCACCAGTAGCAGCTGAAATCTTTTTAAACGAAACAAGAATCCGCTGCATGCGCTTTCCCGATTCACTAACCTTCAAACGAAGTCAAAAGTGGCCAAGCGACCTAAACGAAGTTATTTATATTGATGGTTTCGGAAACTGTTTTATTGGTATACGAGGATCAAGTGTACAGTCATACAATACAATTACGATTGGAAATCACCAATTTACTTATGCTAAGACTTTTTGCCAAGTTTCGGAGAGTGACGGTTTTTGGTACGTAAATTCGATTGGATTGCTGTCTATTGCAGCCAATCAAAATTCAGCTGCCAAACTATTTCAAATAGGTATAGGTGATCAGGTACAGGTTGATTGAGATTAACAAGATGATTTATTGTGAAGACATTTTAGAATTTTGGTTCGGGGACAGCGTAGAATGTATGGACTCATTTGACGAACGACGACATACATGGTTTTCTGTGTCTGATGAATTCGATAATGAAATTAGAGAACGATTTGAACAGGATATTGAGTACGCCGCACAACAAAGTCTTGAATGTAACCTGGACAATCCGAGAGAGTTGCTTGCTTTCATAATTCTACTTGATCAATTTCCTCGAAATGTATATCGAGGTACTCCAAAGGCATTCGCTTACGACACTCATGCGCTAAAGTTGACAAGAAAGCTGATTGACGAGGGAATAGATTCTGTCTTTCCCTATGTAGAGCGACAATTTGTTTATATGCCGCTTCAGCATGCGGAGGACAAAGACATACAGCAGTTATCAGTGAAAATGTTCGAGAGTCTAAAACAAGCTGCGGACAATGATGTTCTCAAACAAAGCGGACAAGAATCTTTGTGGTATGCCGAACTTCATAAGGAAATCATAGATGATTTTGGTAGATTTCCACATCGTAATGAAATTTTAGGAAGAGATTCAACCAAAGCGGAATTGGATTACTTGGCCTCAGGAGCTGAATCTTTTGGTCAAACAAAAAAGTAAGTTATCGGAAATTTTGTATTATCCCAACTTGCGCAGCTAGTGACGGGAAACAAAAAACTCCGTATTTGGTTCATGGTCGAATAGTCTAGGAAGAGGAATAGAAAAATGACGAGTCCAGTTAGAGTTACAGTTACAGGTGCAGCTGGTCAAATCAGCTATGGATTGCTATTTCGGATTGCTTCAGGCCACATGCTTGGTGGTGACCAACCAGTGATTCTCCAGCTGTTGGAAATTAAACCCGCACTTAAAGCGCTGTCTGGCGTCGTGATGGAACTTGATGATTGTGCCTATCCAACTCTTACCGAAGTAATCGCAACTGACGATCCGGAACTAGCTTTTGGTGATGCAGATTATGTTTTGATGGTTGGAGCACGACCGCGTGGACCGGGAATGGAGAGAAAAGATCTGCTTCAAGCAAATGCGAAGATATTCACGGAACAGGGAACGACATTAGACGCAAATGCGAATCGAAATGCACGGATCCTGGTAGTTGGTAACCCTGCCAATACAAATGCCTTAATTGTAATTAGCAAGCTATCTAGATTGGACTCATCACAAGTAACCGCGATGACACGTCTAGACCATAATCGTGCGAAGAGTCAATTGGCGAACAAGACTGGAACATCGGTGTCCTCAGTTGAACGAGTTACAATTTGGGGAAATCACTCGAATACCCAATACCCAGATATTCATCATGCATTAGTAGGCGGTAAGCCAGCAATGGACTTAGTTGAGCGAGAATGGATGGTTGAAGAGTTTATTCCCAGAGTCCAAAAGCGAGGCGCAGAAGTAATTGCGGCACGAGGTCTTTCGAGTGCTGCTTCAGCTGGATCTGCGGCGATGGATCACATGCGCACATGGATGCAAGGTACAACGGAAAATGACTGGACTAGTATGGTCATTTACAGTGATGGCTCCTACGGCATTGGATCTGAAATCATGTATTCCTATCCTGTGACATGTAATAACGGTAAGTACGATATCGTTCAGGGTTTAAATATTGATCAATTCAGCCGCGAACAGATGAAAATCACAGAAAATGAGCTGATCGAAGAACGCGACGCAATCAGTGAATTACTCTGACGAGTTTAAATGCTCTGTTGTTATTCCGACTCATAATCGACTCGAAGTACTTCGACGAGCTCTAAATTCGATATCTAATCAAACCCTTCAACCTTTTGAAGTGATTGTTGTTGATGACGGTTCAACCGATAATACCTGTCAATCTATTCAACAAGAATTTCCTAACGTCATTCTTCTTTCACAAGAACAAAAAGGCGTCAGTGCAGCTCGAAACAAAGGAATTTCAGTCAGTCAGGGAAATTGGATCGCCTTCTTGGATTCAGACGATGAATGGCATCTCAAAAAGTTAGAAAGACAATATTATTGGTGGACTCAGAATTCTGTGTACCGAGTTCTGCACTGCGATGAAATTTGGATTCGTAACTCTGTTCGAGTGAATCCGAAGAAACGACATGCGAAGATGGGTGGTTGGATCTTTCCGAATTGTTTACCTCTTTGCGTTATTTCCCCTTCGGCTGTGATCATACATCAAGATGTGTTTTCCGATATTGGTGTATTCGATGAACAGCTTCCTGTCTGTGAAGATTATGATCTTTGGCTCAGGGTTTCTCTCAAATTTCCTGTCGGCTACGTCGATGAAAAGCTAGTCATCAAGTATGGAGGTCACAACGATCAATTGTCTAAAGCTTATCCAGCAATGGATCGATATCGAGTCGATGCAATAAAAAAACTACTAGAAGTCGAGTATTTGAATCCTGAATATCGGTCGTTGGCAGTTAAAACTCTGGTAAGAAAGCTTGAAATTTTGGTTAACGGTGCTCAAAAAAGAGGACTGTTGAAAAGAGTGGAAAAATATCAACGTATATTGAACGAATACTCCAATTCGTAGGAGAACGAGTAGTTGCCCAGTCTTTTAAACATCGTGCAAGCACTTAAAGCTGAAGCTCAACCCTTGATTGAATACTTCGGTTTGAAGTTAAGTTCTGAGCACCTGGATTATTCTGTATACGTTAACGAATATATCAATTTGATCATCAGCGGAATGGGCAAAGCATCGGCTAAGAACGCTACGGAATATTTGGCTAATTCACAGCAGACCTCTGGTCATCGAGCTTGGCTAAATGTAGGAATTGCCGGTCACCCTTCATTGCCAATCGGTGCTGGTGTGTTGGCAAACAAAATCTTGAATCAAGCAACTGGAGAAACTTGGTACCCGGCACCATTGACTAATTCAAAATGGGAACGTTGCCAAATTATAACCGTTGAAGAAGTCGAAAAGTGCTACCGGGAAGAAGCCTGTTATGATATGGAAGCAGCAGGATTTTTTCCTACTGCGTGTCACAATTCACTTGTTGACATGGTTTCTTGCTACAAAATTATCTCTGACAACAAGAAGCAATCGATACAGCAAGTTACTCGGCCTTTCGTTGTTGAAATCATACGTTCACAATTGCCCAACATCGAGGCTCTAATGAATCAATTATTGGAACGAGTTCAGTTAGTATCGGCTCGATGGTTAGAAACAGATTCAACCAATGTGTTCTTTGGTAAATGGAGTTTCACTGTGACGCAACAGTTTACGATGATGAAACTCTTGAGCAAATGTGCTGGACTTGGATACCAAATTACATCAGACTCTGAAGAAATCAGAAGTTGCAGTGATTCACGGGCTGTAATCCAGGTTATCCAACAAACTTTAGATTCTCACTGGAAACAATTCTAGGGGGAGTTTTGTACAGCACAATATACGTCGAGCAGGATGTTCGACGAACTAAATTGACCTCTTCCGTTCTTGAGCAATTTCCGCTTGCGGATGTCATTCTTTGTGACCGCTATACAGAGATATTCAATCGAAAGTCTCAAAATTTTCGACTACAGAAAAAGCAAGCTACATTGATATTGGCGCGTAAACATCAAGGACATGTTCAAACGGTTCCAATTGGGTTTGGGGTAGGGGGTACGCACAACTACTATTTTTCAATCATGTTGAATTGCATGTTTGATTGTCGGTACTGTTTCCTTCAAGGAATGTACAGATCTGCTTATCATGTTTTATTCGTGAACTACGAAGACTTTGAAGACTCTATTAACGAAGTGATTGCAAACCACAATAAATCTGATCAAGTTTGGTTCTTTTCAGGATACGATTGCGACAGTCTTGCTCTAGAGCCCGTGTTTGGATTTGCTGGATATTTCATCGACGCGTTTAAAGCCAAAGAAAATGTATGGTTGGAACTTCGAACAAAGAGTACTCAAATTCGTTCGTTACTAAAAAGGACAGCGTCTCCAAATGTCGTCACCGCATTTAGCTTTACTCCTGATCAAGTATCCAAAGAGTTAGAACATGGAGTTCCTTCTGTAGAAAAGAGAGTTTCTGCAATGCAGAATCTTCAAAGGGCGAATTGGAAAATTGGAATTCGTTTCGATCCAATGATTTATACGGAGGATTTCAAGGATCAATATTCGGAATTATTTCGACAAATATTTTCCCGGATAAATATAGACTTATTGCACTCAGTTAGTATTGGTGTATTTCGACTTCCGTCGATTTTTTACAAGAGGATGGAACGACTTTATCTGGAAGATCGATTTATGTCACAGCCCTTTCATAAACTAAACGGTATTGTTTCGTATCCTAGACAATTAGAAAACACGATGAAAGATTGGTGCTTTCATGAAATTAGTCAATACATGCAGCGCGATCAGATTTATTTCGCATCTAGTAATAGTTCATCGCAATGAGTTGATTGCCACAACAGGAACCGCGCAGTTTGCCGATTGACTGATCTAATTCGGTCAAAGTATTCTTTAAGGAAAAATTAATTAGTAGTTTCATATATTTAAAATAGCATAAACGCTTCGCTGGCACGAAACGTCGATCTTTTGGTGACAAATCCGAATTCATCGAATGATCACACGACGGTGGTATGAGACCATTAGGTCTTGTGTTTAGATCGAGAAATTTGTGAATTTTGTCAACACAAATTCGTCGGTGACAATAGTAAGACCATTATCACGATTTGCGAGGCATCGATTTTCTCACAGCATTTCAATTGTCACAGCTGCGAGTTTCAGATTGTTGGAACTCAATCAAAATCAAAGAGGAAAACCCAAGAAATTGATATCTGTTTAGAATCAATTTCTATTTTTAAGTAGAATAAGTTGGCTAACTAAAACTAGTTATTTTGCTGAATGTTGCACAAAATAGTAGTGTATTGATGGACTGTGTTGGACGTTTATTTTCGAGATTTTAATTTTCCAATTACGGTTCGATTTATTGATTTAAACAGAATCAGATCATGATAAATATTGGAATTTCAGGTGCTGCTGGCAGAATGGGGCGTGTGCTTGTTCAAGCCACCCATGAAACTGAAGGAGCACAATTGACAGCTGCATTTGAACACCATTCAAGTGATTTTCTGGGAGTCGATGCAGACGCACTTGCTGGTGTAGGTGAAAATGGTGTGAAGATTACAGATCAGTTCAATGCGGATTTGTTTGATGTTCTGATCGAGTTTACTACTCCAAGCGCGACGATGGAACATGTTCATCGTTGTAACGATGCTGGAAAAGCGATCGTAATTGGAACTACCGGTTTGACGGACGACCATAAACTAGAACTTCAAAAAGCAGCTGAATCCATTGGAATTGTTGCTGCCCCCAATATGAGTGTGGGTATAAATCTGTGTTTTAAACTTTTAGAAACAGCAGCAACTGTACTAGGAGACTCAGTTGATATTGAAGTGATTGAAGCGCACCATAAATCAAAGGTTGATGCTCCTTCTGGTACAGCACTGAAGATGGGAGAAGTCATCGCAACTGCTTTGAATCGTACATTAGATGAACATGGAGTTTTTACTCGACATGGGTATACCGGACCTAGAGCCCGAGATAAAATCGGTTTCGCCACAGTGAGAGCTGGAGATATAGTTGGTGAACATACTGTGATGTTCGCAGCAGAAGGCGAACGATTGGAAATAACTCATCGCTCGAGCAGTAGAATGACATATGCTGCTGGCTCTTTGCGAGCTGCGAAATGGTTAGTAAATCAGCCAGCTGGCTTGTACGAGATGACTGAAGTACTTCAATTGAGTTAATCTGGTGTTAAATTAGCCAATTGGGGGAAATGCGCCTGTAACCATGTTAATGTAGCAAGCTGCGATTTCGATGTAATCCGAATTGGGCAACGAGAAATAACGAAGAAACTCAGCCACACTCATACGGCCTTCATTGAAGTAATTCATAATCAACTCACTGACTGGATGAAGCCGCAAAGGGAAGTCACAATAATATTGAGCAATCGTGTAATCCATATATGCTCAAAATAACAGAATTCGCTGTTCGATGCAAAGATTTTCAGCCAAAATGCAAGATTCTTCATATTTTGTTAATATTTTTTTCTATGTGAATCAAATCGATGACCAAAGCGATACTTGCACTTGAGGACGGTAGCATCTTTCAAGGTGGCTCCTTTGGCGCGAAAGGAACTACAGTTGGTGAAGTTATCTTCAATACCTCGATTTCTGGATACCAAGAAATAATTAGCGATCCTTCCTACGCAAAGCAAATCGTCACATTAACCCACCCACAGATCGGAAATGTAGGTGTAAATTCAGACGATGTGGAAGCAAATCAATTGTTTGCTTCTGCTTTAGTTATCAAAGCACTACCGAAACGAATTAGCAATTGGCGTTCAACTTCTTCACTCGATGAGTTCTTAAAGAGCAATAACACCTTAGGGCTCTGTGATATCGACACAAGAAAACTAACCAGACTCATTCGAACAAAAGGAGCTCAAAACGGCTGCGTTATGGCAGGAGATTCCATCGATCCTGAAAACGCAATCGACCTTGCTAGAAAATTTGAAGGTCTGAAGGGGATGGATTTGGCCAAGGTGGTATCCACGAAGAAAGATTATGCTTGGACAGAAGGACTATTTGATCTTGACAAAGGAGACTCTCAACCAAGTTTAAAATTCGAGCGCCCATATTCAGTAGTTGCATTTGACTTTGGAATCAAACAAAACATTCTAAGGATGTTGGTCGAACGCAACTGTAGTGTAAATGTAGTACCTGCAGAAACTAGGTTTGACCAATTACCTACGGATGTGGAAGGAGTATTTCTATCAAATGGTCCTGGTGATCCGGAGCCTTGTACATATGCGATTGAGACGATACGTCGAGTTATGCGACGGAACATTCCTGTGTTCGGAATTTGTTTAGGGCATCAACTACTAGGGCTGGCTTCTGGCGCAAAAACAATAAAAATGAAGTTTGGACATCACGGAGCCAATCATCCTGTGCGGGATCTCGAGACGGATGAAATTATGATTACCAGTCAAAATCATGGATTTGCTGTAGATAACGATTCTCTTCCCGCTCATCTGGTCGTCACTCATCGTTCCTTATTTGATGACACCATTCAAGGTCTAAGGCACATAGACTATCCATGCTTTTCGTTCCAAGGACATCCTGAGGCAAGTCCTGGCCCTCATGATTGCGGGAATTTGTTTGATCTTTTTACAGAGTCCATGCTAAGGCGAAGACAATCGACCTAAGTTCGATCCATGCCAAAACGATCTGATCTTGAATCCATACTAATCATTGGTGCCGGTCCAATCGTAATCGGCCAAGCTTGTGAGTTCGACTATTCGGGAGTACAAGCTTGCCGCGCGCTACGCCAAGAAGGGTATAGAGTTATTTTGGTGAATTCGAATCCAGCGACGATTATGACGGATCCAGAGTTTGCAGATTCCACCTATATTGAACCCATTCGATGGCAATCCATCGCTAAAATTATCTGTCGGGAACGTCCAGATGCAGTGCTCCCAACAATGGGTGGTCAGACTGGACTCAATTGCGCTTTGGATCTCGTACGAGAGGGGATTTTGAAGCAATACAGTGTGGAGCTAATCGGGGCAAATAGAGAATCCATTGATAAGGCAGAAAATCGAGAGAAATTTCGTGAGTGCATGAATGGGATTGGCTTGGAATCCGTTAATGGAACGCTCGCTCACAACATGGACGAAGCCTTTCGGATTTTGGAAGAAATTGGCTTTCCAGCGATTATTCGACCTTCATTTACACTTGGTGGGACAGGTGGAGGTATTGCTTACAATCGCGATGAATTCTATGACATTTGTGTCAGAGGTTTAAACGCATCACCGACTAGCGAATTGTTGATAGAGGAAAGTATCGCAGGTTGGAAAGAGTATGAAATGGAAGTGGTGAGAGATCACCAAGATAATTGCATCATTGTTTGTTCTATTGAAAATTTTGACCCGATGGGCTTACATACCGGGGATTCGATCACAGTCGCTCCTGCTCAGACATTGACAGATAAAGAGTATCAACGCATGAGGAATGCGAGCATTGCGGTGATGCGTGCAATTGGTGTCGATACTGGTGGTTCAAATGTACAGTTTGCTGTCAATCCTAGGAACGGAAGAATGGTGATTGTCGAAATGAACCCTAGGGTATCCCGTTCATCCGCTTTAGCTTCGAAGGCTACTGGATTTCCGATTGCCAAAGTTGCAGCAAAACTCGCTGTTGGATATACACTGGATGAATTGCAAAATGAAATAACCGGGGGCGCGACACCGGCCTCTTTCGAGCCAACGATAGATTACATCGTAATCAAAATCCCACGTTTCGATTTCCAAAAGTTTCCACATACAGATACAACACTGACCACTCAAATGAAGTCGGTTGGGGAAGTTATGGCAATTGGTCGAACGTTTCAGGAATCTCTGCAAAAGGCCATTCGTAGTCTTGAAACCGGTACGTTTGGATTTGAGTCGAAACTCTCCGATAGGAACGATTCAGCAGAAAATGATAGGGATTTCATAATTCCTCGTTTGAAGATTCCCGGTGCTGATCGACTTTGGTTTATCGCCGATGCTTTTCGTACAAATTTTTCAGTTGACGAGATTTCTCAGCTTTCTGGAATCGATCCTTGGTTTCTCGCGGAAATTCATGATCTTGTTGAAACTGAAGAGCTGATTAAGCAAATGGCTGAAAAAACAGAAGCAAATTCGCTTCTGGAGTGGAAAAAGAAGGGATTTTCAGACCATCGAATTGCTTACTTGCAAGAAACGACCGAAGATGCAATTAGAAAAATACGATACCGAAACAACATTCACCCTGTCTATAAACGGGTTGATTCATGTGCCGGTGAATTCGACACTCCTACATCCTATATGTATTCTACCTATGAAGATGAATGTGAATCGAATCCTAAAGGTCTAAGAAAAATTATTGTCTTGGGTGGCGGTCCGAATCGAATAGGGCAAGGGATTGAATTTGACTATTGCTGTGTTCACGCAGCGATGGCTTTAAGGGAAGACGGATTACAAACCATCATGATTAACTGTAACCCAGAAACGGTATCAACCGATTATGATGTTTCCGATCGACTTTACTTCGAACCGCTGACTGTAGAAGATGTACTAGAAGTCTGCCGAGTCGAAAAACCTGATGGAGTCATTGTTCAGTACGGAGGGCAAACACCTCTAAAAATCGCAAGAAAACTTACAAAGGAAGGTGTTCCGATCGTTGGGACATCTGCGGAATCGATCCATCAGGCAGAGGATCGTAAATATTTTCAAGGCTTGCTTCATCAATTGAATCTACAACAACCTCCCAACGCGACTGCCACTACCGTAGAAGAAGCCCTAAAAGCAGCAGAGGAAATCGGCTATCCATTGGTAGTTCGACCATCATATGTATTGGGTGGTCGTGCGATGGAAATAGTGCGTAATGCAGAACAGTTGGGCAAATACATGACGGCTGCGATTGATGTATCCCATGAGTCCCCTGTTCTTCTTGATCAGTTTTTAAGCGATGCGATTGAAGTGGATGTGGATGCAATTTGTGACGGAACTGAAACCTACATTGGCGGAGTAATGGAGCACATCGAACTTGCTGGAGTACATTCTGGTGATTCATCGTGTTCACTGCCTCCTTACAATCTTTCTCAAGAGATCCAGCAAGAAATTCGCAAACAAACCACGAAAATGGCACATGCCCTAAATGTAGTGGGACTTGTCAATATACAGTTTGCAGTAAAGGGGTCCGAAATCTTTGTATTGGAAGTCAATCCTAGGGCATCTAGAACTGTACCCTTTGTATCGAAAGCTACATCAGTGCCTCTCGCAAAGGTCGGAGCTAGATGCATGCTCAATCAAACCTTAAAAGCGCAAGGTATTACAGAAGAGGTCGTACCTATATTTTTTAGTGTAAAGGAAGCCGTGTTTCCGTTTGATAAATTTCCTCAATCAGAACCAATTTTAGGCCCCGAGATGAAGAGTACGGGCGAGGTAATGGGTATCGGTCAAACCTTCGGTGAAGCCTATTGGAAAGCCTTCCATTCAACTGGTTATTCGATTTCCGAGAATGGGAATGCTCTATTGAGTGTTACGGGTGAAGATAGAGAAGGAATCGTAGAAGTAGGTCGTTCTTTGATTCGTTCAGGTTACACACTATTTGGAACACAAGGTACCGCGGATTATCTCACTAAACACGGTATCAAGATCAAACGGGTGAACAAAGTAAGAGAAGGGCGCCCTGATGTTGTCGACATGTTAAAAAACAACGAAATCGACTTGATAGTTAACGTACCCCGAAAAAGTATTAGTGTTGTTGATTCAGAAACAATCTTGAAAGAAGCTTTAAAGAGGAAGGTTGCATATTTCACCACCATTTCGGCTGCAAAAGCAATTTGTGAAGCGTTAAATCACATAACAGAATCTACAATGCCTTATCGATTACAGACGCTGCACGAAGAAAAAACCGTTGTCCAGTAGGACTGGACAACGGTTTCTCATTTATTCGATTTCGATCACTTTCGCGAACCACGAAAGTGATCAATTCTTACCTAAAATTAGTCGTTTCCTCCAAATATTCCTAGAATGTGTAGCAAACTAAGAAATAAGTTGTAGATGGAAACGAATAATGTAACTGTGGCCATAATGTAATTGGTTTCTCCTCCATGCACAATTGCGCTGGTTTGATAGAGGATCAAACCGGACATTAGTAAAATGAACATAGCTGAAACAGCAATTGACAGTGCTGGTAACTGAAAGAAAATAGCTGCTAGTGACATGATAAAGCCGACTAAGATTCCAGCGAACAGCATACCGCCCATAAAGGCGAAATTCTTTTTCGTGATCAGAACATAGGCCGAAAGTCCAAGAAAAATAATACCCGTTCCACCGAAAGCAGTCATGACAACTGAGTCACCACTGGGCACGGCGGTAATATAGTAACTCACTATCGGGCCTAGTGTGAGTCCCATAAAACCGGTTAAAGCAAAAACGAAAACAAGACCAAGTGCAGAATTTCTAAACATCCCAGTCAAAAACAGAAGTCCGAAATACCCAATCAAAGTGGGGATTAGGCCTATCGATGGCCAAGCGAATACAACTGCCAATCCTGCGATAATCGCACTAAATAGCAAGGTCATCGACAACAGGATATAGGTGTTACGTAGTACTCGATTGGCTACAACAGTACTTGGAGCCCGAGCTAATGTCTGTTCATTGAATTTCATAAGAATGTATAACCTCGATAAGTTTAAAATGAAATTTTAGCGCCTCCATTCAGCGTTATTTCGTCCTAAAAATCTATAATGGAAAATATAAGGGCGATAGCCATAAAATTAAAGAGCCGAATCATTGCAAAATTTGCTCTATCAATTCCCGAATGTTATCTTTTGACGATTTGAACAAAGGCACACAGATATTAAATGGCATTATAACTGAATCAAAATTGTCCTCATAAACCTCATCCCTTGATGCTTTCTCGAAAGTTTGAAGTTTGATCTAAGTTTTTGTATTAATACTGCATTGTGTACATAAAATAGAGAATGTGTTTCTATACTGGTCAATTGACAAAAGCTAAGTTGCTACTTTCTTCGAGCAACTTCAAGTCCAATGACAATATACGAGTGCCGATAAAAATTTTTAATCTGTACAATATCACCTCTCGGAGAGGTGGCTGAGTGGACGAAAGCGGCGGTCTTGAAAACCGTTGAAGGGCGACCTTCCGGGGGTTCGAATCCCTCCCTCTCCGCCAAAACTGTCTTGCGTTGGCAGTGTCTTTCTCACTCAGATGGTTCGCTCAGTAGGTTACTTACAGAATTATCATTTGTTTTGTCCAATCTTAATCAAGAGTTTGCTTCCTAGCTCTGCTGCACAACAAAATTTGCTGAAAGTGTTGGAAATCTTCTTTACTGTTTAGAACATAAAATCGATTGTAAAGATTGCTGTATTCAGGAACGAGTAATGTTCAATAAGAATGTTGGTCGATCTTGTGTGTATGAAAGAGGGCAGTTACTTCAGTCTTTCTCCTTTCAAGTTTTTCTATAAGCGCGCCAAGACTTAGAATTTTGAACAGCCTATCAATTGATTTTGGGGCTGAGCGAAGAAGATACTGCAGGTAATTCAATTGCTAAATTGGACCTTAGCAAACTGAAAAGCTTAGGAAACTAGTGCGACAAGTCGGTCAATGCTATCTTTCGCATCTCCAAAATACATTCGATTGTTTTCTTTATAGAAAAGGGGATTGTCAACCCCTGCATAGCCAGAAGCCATACTTCGTTTTAAAACGATTGTGTGTTTTGACTTCCAAACTTCTATAACCGGCATACCTGCGATTGGACTATCCGGCGTATCTTGTGCAGATGGATTGACGATGTCATTTGCACCAATGACAAGTACGACATCCGTATCTGACATAGATGGATTGATCTCGTCCATTTCAAAAACGATGTCATAGGGCACCCGTGCTTCTGCAAGCAATACATTCATGTGACCTGGCATTCTACCCGCAACTGGATGAATCCCAAAGCGAACATCGATTTTTTTTGCTTGTAGTTTTCGGGTTAGCTCTGCAACAGGGTGTTGAGCATGTGCGACGGCCATACCGTATCCAGGAACGACGACAACCGATTTTGCAGATTCAATCAACATCGCAGCTTCCTCAGCAAAAATCTCAACAATTTCACCTGCCACCGTGTCGGTGCTGGAACCACCTGTGGTTCCAAACCCACCCATGATTACACTCACGAAGTGCCGATTCATTGCGCGGCACATAATATAGCTTAAAATTGCACCACTACTACCTACGAGAGCACCGACCAGGATTAGTAGATCGCTTTCTAGCATAAATCCAGTCGCTGCTGCCGCCCAACCGGAGTAACTGTTCAACATCGAAATTACCACTGGCATATCTGCGCCACCAATGGCCAAGACTAGATGAAATCCCAACAAAAAGGCGAGCAGAGTCATAATGAGTAATAAAGTTGTCGCCGAAGAATGCGATTCATTACCCAAAAACTGTGCTCCTAACCAAACGCTTAAGAGTACGATGATTAAATTGAGCCAATGCCTCGCTGGGAGCATTAAGGGACGACTAGAAATTATGCCTTGTAATTTCCCAAATGCAGCTACCGAGCCTGTAAATGTCACAGCACCAATGAAGACCCCAATAAAAATTTCAACTTCATGGACTATGCTCTCAACGCCTTCGTAAGTCTTTAATGGTTCAATGAAATTTGAAAATCCGACAAAAACGGCCGCTAGTCCGACTAGGGAGTGCAGAATTGCCACGAGTTGTGGCATTGCAGTCATCTGAACCTTGCGGCTAATCAAGATTCCAACTACACCTCCAATTGCCATCATTGCGACCACAATACCTATATTGCCACTCGCTTTTGCGGCAATCGTTGCACCAATTGCGAGGATCATACCCAATATGCCAAAATAGTTTCCACGTACGGCAGAAGTCTGATGACTTAAGCCGCCTAGGCTAAGTATGAAAAAGATAGAGGCTAGGATATATATTGAATTGATTAATCCTTCAAACATATCTACGTTCTAATTGCGGAACATTTTCAGCATACGCTGAGTGATAAAAAAACCACCAAATATGTTGATCGAGGCGATCAAAATTGAAATCGCAGCCAATGCCTGAACATACGGATTGACAGCCCCGATTTCTAATATCGCACCAACAATAATTACGCTACTGATTGCATTCGTTACACTCATTAGTGGTGTATGTAGTGATGGAGTTACATTCCAAATTACATGCCATCCGACGAATATCGCTAGTACAAAAACAGTGAAATGTGACAGAAATGAAGAAGGTGCATACAAGCCTACTCCCAATATCGAAAGTACAGCTAAACCAAAGGCATAGGGACCAATTTTAAATTTCTTCTTTGAATCTTCAGCAGTAGCATCAGACACTTGTGGCGTTGATTCTTTTTTTGTTGGAGCTGGAGGCGGATCTTTTTGTGGGGGTGGCCAGGTAACTTCTCCATCTTTGACGACCGTTGAACCTCGAATCACCTCATCATCCATGTTTAAGTTCAGTTGACCGTCGTCATTGGGACACAACTCATCAATAAAGTTGAGAACATTGGCTGCATAAAGCTGACTTGACTGTGTTGGTAATCGACTTGGCAGATCGGTGTAGCCGATGATTTTTACTCCGTTAACTTCCACAATCTGGTCGGCTTTAGTCAGCTCGCAATTTCCACCTTGCTCGGCTGCTAAATCAATGACAATACTACCTTCCTTCATGGAATGAACCATGTCCGCCGTAATAAGTCGAGGAGCAGGGCGCCCAGGTATCAAAGCAGTAGTGATAATGACGTCCACTTCCTTTGCCTGTTCCGCAAATAACGCCATTTCCGCTTCTATGAACTCTTTGCTCATTACTTTGGCATAACCACCGGTACCACTACTATCTTCTTCAAAACCGAGTTCTAGAAATTCCGCACCCATACTTTCGACTTGTTCTTTCACCTCTGGCCGAGTGTCGAAAGCCCGCACAATTGCACCTAGGCTTGTTGCTGAGCCAATTGCAGACAATCCAGCAACGCCTGCACCGATGATCATGAACTTCGCCGGATGTACTCGACCAGCTGCTGTGATCTGACCACCTAAAAATCGACCAAAATGATTTGCTGCTTCCACGACAGCACGATATCCAGCGACATTTGCCATCGAAGATAGAGCATCCAATTTCTGTGCTCTTGAAATTCGTGGAACTGCGTCCATCGAAATCGCATCGACTCCGACTTCTGACAAATGCTGAAGAAGTTCCGGGTTTTGTGCTGGCCAAAGAAAACCAATCAGACACTGCCCAGACTGTAGCAAATTCAATTCGTTGTAGTTTCCATCATCTTTATTTTGTGGAGAACGAACTTTGACTAAAATATCGGATTTGTTCCAAACTTCACTACCGGAGGGTAGAACTACTGCACCTGCTGCTTCGTAGGCGGAATCGCTGATATTTGCCAACATACCAGCTCCACTTTCAATTTGTACTTCAAAGCCCTTAGCGATTAATGCGGGAACAACGTCTGGTGTGAGAGAAACTCGTCTTTCGTTACGGTGAATTTCTTTTGGAATTCCGATTTTCATACTGATCGACAGAAAATTAAACAAAAAATATTCAAACTATTAAGTGAAGATCAATCTATTCTAATATATTTATCGAAGAATTTGTTTGTTTCGACGGCATCCGGATAATAGGAATCGACATTCGGCAGCATTGCTTACATGAAAAATTTTAATTGAAATCACGATAGGATCACAAATGGAAAAGTCATCAGTCACCGAGCAGTTGAACAGTATCAAGCTACGAGTTGATTCCTTAAGGAGGTTTCTTTGACGTTGCTGGCAAAGAGCTTCGTTTATTCGAGATACAACAGCAACTGGAAGATCCGAAAATTTGGAAGAACTTTTCGTTAATTCAAAAGTTAAACCAAGAACAAAGTACCATTCAAAAAACCCTAAAGCCGTTTACTTCGCTAGCGACTTGGGTATCCGATTCTATTGAACTAGCTGAAATGGCATCTGATGAAAATGATATTTCTACGCTAAATGAGTTAGGTCGCGAACTAATTGAATATGAGCAAAAAATTGACCAACTTGAATTCTCAAGTATCTTTAACCAAAAGATGGATTCAGCAAATGCGTTTGTGGATATTAAACCGGGTTCAGGTGGAACAGAAGCTCAGGATTGGGCGGAAATGTTATTTCGAATGTATCAGCAGTGGGCAATCCACAAAGGTTACAAATTTGAAACCGTGGACTATTCGCCAGGTGATGTTGCAGGAATCAAAAGTGCCACTTTGAAGATTATTGGTGATTACGCTTTCGGTTGGATTCGAACGGAAAATGGAATACATAGATTAGTAAGAAAATCTCCTTTCGATTCAGGTCAGCGTCGACACACTTCATTTGCATCCGTATTTTCTTACCCAGAAGTAAATCAAGAAATTGAGATTGAAATCGAGCTTGGCGACTTAAGAATTGATACCTACCGAGCTAGTGGTGCAGGCGGACAGCATGTTAACAGAACGGATTCCGCAGTTCGAATCACACACAAGCCGAGTGGGGTGGTTGTTCAGTGTCAGAATGAAAGATCCCAACATCGTAACAAGTCCGAAGCGATGTCAATGCTACGTGCTCGATTGTATGAGTTGGAACGTCAGGAGAATGAAAAGGAACGCAAAAAAGTTGAAGATTCGAAACCAGATATTTCTTGGGGTTATCAAATTCGTTCCTATGTTTTGGATCAATCTCGAATCAAAGATGAACGTACTCAAGTAGAAACTGGTAACGTGAACGCAGTACTGGCCGGTGATCTAGACTTATTTATTGAAGCGAGTTTGAAGGCAGGCTTGTAGTAGAAAATTCACAAGAATACGATCAGTTACAAAAACCAACAAAAGGAGAATCGTTTGCAAGTACAGGAAAATACTGATTTGAAGAATTTGTCGAAGTTTTACTTGGCGTATCATTTAAATATCGAATACTCTGATGCTGACGCAGCATACCTGAAAGAACAAAATATTTATGTAGAACTCAGAGGTCACATAGATGAGCGACAACTTGAAGGTAGAGATATTTTCTTTAAACTGCGAGACAATTCAGGGAGTATTTTGTTGTACGTTAGTTGGTCCGAGCTGCTAGATTCTGAGTACGAAAAATTATTTGATATCAATCCTGACGATCGGATTGGAGTTGGCGGATATGTAATCCGAAGTCGAAAAAATGAATTGTGTGTAGCTGTCGATAAACTGCTGTTTCGGAACAAAAATCCAGATCCACAAGAATATTTTGTAAGGAAACAGAAGCTTTCTAGATTGAAAGAATTGGTCAAAATAAACAAGCAAAGTGAAGTCTTTCCAAACAATTTTCGACCAACTTGCAGTGCAAAGGAACTACACGATCGCTTCTCTGAAAGTGACATCGCTGAACTGAAAAAGACTAATTTTTCTGTATGCCTAGCGGGCCGTATCATGAACCGGCGACGTATGGGTAAAGTTACCTTCGTAGATTTTCAAGATGCTTCAGGCAAGATTCAATTATTCGTTCGTCGAGCTACAATTTCGGAATATGATTACGAGAAGTTTTTAGAGTTCGATATTGGTGACATCGTCGGTGTGTGTGGCCATGTGTTTCGAACCCGAACCGGAGAATTGAGTGTTCGAGTAGAAAATATTTCTCTATTAGTCAAGACTTTACGACCATTTCCTGAGAAGTTTCATGGACTAGCAGACAGAGAACTTCGTTATCGTAGACGATATCTTGACTTGATCATAAACGAAGAAGTTCGAAACACTTTTTTAACTCGATCAAAAATCATTCATTCAATTCGAAATTACTTAGATCGTCATCAATTTCTAGAAGTCGAGACACCGATGATGCATTCTATCCCTGGGGGTGCGATCGCAAAACCGTTTACTACTCGTCACAACGCACTATCACTTGATATGTTCCTTCGAATTGCTCCCGAATTGTTTTTGAAGCGACTAGTCGTAGGGGGATTCGAACGTGTCTACGAAATTAATCGAAATTTTCGCAATGAAGGTCTAAGCACTCAGCACAATCCTGAATTCACGATGCTAGAGTTCTACCAAGCTTACGCTGACTTCGAGGATTTTATGAGTCTGACAGAAACGTTGATTGAAGAGATCGCACAAAACGTACTTCAATCCTTGACTATTGAGTATGGCCAACATTCCATCAGCTTAAAAAAACCATATCGTAGGGTATCGTTACTCGATTCAATTCTTGAATTCAATCCCAAACTATCGGTGAAGAATGTTGAAGATGAGGAAACACTTCGAAAGTATTTGATAGACTTGGGTGCGCAACCTATCGAAATTTGGGGGATTGGTAAGCTTCAATTCGAGTTATTTGAACAGACAGTTGAACAAAAGCTAATTCAACCTACGTTCATCACTCACTACCCAGTTGAAGTATCACCTCTGTCGAGAATCAATAACAATGATCCAACAATTGCGGACCGTTTTGAGTTCTTTGTTGCCGGAATGGAGATAGCAAATGGATTCTCGGAGTTAAATGATCCCGAAGATCAAGCCAACCGATTTCGTCAACAGTTGGCACAAAGACAAAGTGGTGACGATGAGGCAATGTTTTTTGACGATGACTACATTCGAGCACTAGAATATGGGCTACCGCCGACAGCCGGGGAAGGCATTGGTATCGACCGACTTGTGATGTTATTGACGAATAGTCAATCCATACGTGATGTAATTTTATTCCCACATCTCAAACCTTCCTCTCGCTAAATCCATGATTCGTCCCTTCGAACTTCTTGTCGGATTTCGTTATATTCGAGCGAGACGGAGCACACGTTTCATTTCTTTCATCACTACGACATCGGTGCTGGGAATAATTATCGGTGTGTGGGCTCTGATTTCCGTGCTTGCCGTAATGAATGGGTTTGAAAGAGAACTGAAATCTCGAATTCTTACAGTTGCTTCGCATATCCAAGTCACTGGTTCCACTGGCTGGCTAAGCAATTGGCGACAAGTGATGTCTAGTATTGAAGAAGTTCGAAAAATTGACTCTCAGTCACCATTCATTATCAGTCATGGAATGCTAAAGACAGGGAATAAAGTTTCTCCAGTGATCATTCGAGGAGTTGATCCAATCTACGAAGCAAACGTTTCATCAATTGGTGATCATTTAGTGACCGGTGAATTACAGGATTTGAAGTCCGGTGAATTTGGAATCATACTCGGTGAAGAACTTGCACGACGATTGAATGTTGCGACGGTTGGCGAAAAAGTAATTCTCATTAGTTCTGTCGGTAGATCAACTCCAGCAGGTGTGATTCCACGCGTTAAAAAACTGACTGTTGTCGGCATATTTAACCTGAATTTCTACGAGTACGACAATGGCCTTGCGTTGGTGAACATTGATGATCTTGCCGTTTTGCAACGTATTCGATCCCAGGTTTCTGGGCTCCGTTTGAAGACAGAAGATGTGTTTCAGACACCCTTAATTGCAAAGGAGCTAAGAGCAGTGTTGGGAAATGCATATCGAGTACGGGACTGGACTCGTGAATATTCGAATTTATTCGAGGCTCTGAAAATCGAACGGCGTGTAATGTTTATCATTTTATTGTTGATTATTGCAGTTGCTGCATTCAACATTGTGTCTTCCTTAGTAATGCTAGTCGCCGACAAAAAATCTGATATTGCGGTGTTAAGGACAATCGGTGCAAGTCCAAAGAGCATAATGACGATTTTTATCGTGCATGGATTGTCAATCGGAATTGTTGGAACGATTGCAGGTGTAATTGCAGGAGTGATTACTGGAATAAATCTTGAAACCTTGATTCCTTGGGCAGAAAATTTGTTTTCAACAGAATTCTTTCCAGATGACATTTACATTATTTCCAAGTTTCCTGCAGAGCTAGTGTGGGATGACGTAATCAAAATTGCCATTGCGTCAACCGTATTGAGCTTGCTGGCAACAATCTATCCTGCATGGCGAGCTTCCAAGGTTCAACCTGCCGAGGCATTGCGTTATGACTAAAGTAGTTCTGCGCGCAAACTCAGTTTCGAAAACGTTCTGGCAGGGAAACAATGAAATTTCCGTACTAAAAAAGATTCGGTTAAAAATCATTCAGGGAGATCAGATTGCAATTGTTGGATCATCAGGAACAGGGAAGAGTACACTACTTCACCTACTAGCTGGTCTAGATTCGCCAACGAGTGGTAGTATTGAACTGAACGGGATGGATTTCGCAAAGCTGAGTGAGGCGGATCGTGGTCGCTTACGAAATAGATCGCTAGGGTTTGTCTATCAGTTTCATCACTTACTTCCTGAATTCACCGCTCTAGAAAACGTAATGATGCCGCTACTGGTACGACGTACCAAAACTGGATATGCTCGACGACAAGCAGCGAGTTTGTTGGAGAAAGTTGGCCTCTCACACAGAATCGATCACAAACCTGCTCAACTTTCCGGAGGAGAGCGTCAAAGAGCTGCAATTGCCCGTGCTCTTATCATCAAACCCCTCTGTTTACTTGCTGATGAGCCGACGGGAAACATTGACCGCCAAAACGCTAAAGCTGTACAGGAATTGATGGTTAAACTAGATCGAGATATGCAAGTTAGTTTGATCGTCGCAACGCATGATATGCAATTGGCGTCGTCGATGAACCGTATCTATCAACTCAAAGATGGGGTTCTAAAGAGCGATGGGTAGAACTTGAAAAAATTCGCATTAGCAGCGAACAATCACTTCTGTAAATTCTTCAAGGGTAAATAATTCAACCTGCTTTTTTACTAGCTCTCGAACATTATTGATCTTAAAATCCAATTGAAGTCGAAACTCAAAGTCCTGTAGAAACTTATTGAATAAGTTACCACCTAAGCTACCCATAGCGAAGAAACTATCTTCATTCTCATCATACTCTAATAGTATCGTGGCTAGAGGTTGCGGAGCTGGTCCAGCCAACACTTTGGCCCCGTTTCGAGCGTCATAGACACTTCGCTCAGAGCAACAATATATGATTCTTTCTTTTTCTTGGCGGACTCGATTCTCATCGAAATAGACAACTTTCGAATGTCTATAGTTTAGAAAACTGGCAGATTTCGCAGGGTAACTCATTCTATGTGCACATATCGCGGAATAACTCACAATAGAATGTTCTGGTCCAGTGCCTCCTTTCCAGACATAATCTTCTCCCGATTCTGTTGTCAAAGTTAGCTGTTGTTTCATCGGGGTCCCTACATTAAAGATCATGCAGGGTGTGGCGACATATGGGAAGTGGAAAATGTAGGACTGACCAGGCGAAAAGTCTGCAAGCCGAATTGGAGCACCATTACGCATGAGTTGAACAGGTTCAGAGTGTTTTTGGGTAGCGGTGTTCGCTGCTGAATGTGTGGGATTCCAGGCCGCGAGTGCAGCTGCATAGCTGCCACAAATCTTGAAAAAATCTCTTCTTTCTTTCTTAACCAATTTGCTTACCTGTTTTATAAGTTACGAAGAAGTTCAGCAATTTCAGATTGGTTCGTCATTAGGGCTCTATCTAAAGGGGTATATCCAAAATAATCCTCAATGTCGACAGGAGATTTGAATTCTAGTAAAACTTTGACAACTTCAATGTTCCCTTCGGATGCTGCGTGATGTAGGGATGTAGCACCGGTTTCATCCTGTAGGTCGATTTTCGTTTTCGGATGTTCCAATAGGGTACGCACTGCTTGGTAATATCCAGCGAAAGAAGCCCGTATCAATGGAGTCCATTGATAAACGTCTCGCTGATTCGCGTCAGCACCGTAAGCTAACAATTGCTCAATGCATTCGCTATGACCTTTCGCGGCGGCGACCATTAATGCAGTCCAATCGAACTTGGCAGTTAAATTGACATCCGCTCCATTTTCCAGCAGCAACTTGACAGTCGAAAGATTTGATCGGATTGCTGAGTACATCAACGGTGTACCACCATTGTTGTTTCGAGCGTTCACATCGGCACCCGCTTGCAGTAAAGCTACAGCCAACTCAGTTAAGCCATACTTGGATGTCAGCATGAGGGCTGTTCGACCATCTTCTAGTCTCACATCAACATCAGGTACTTGTTCAATCATGGCACTTAACTGATTGAAATTATGTTCTTTGAGCGCCTTCAAAAACTGAGTTGTATTTGCATGTAAGACAAAAGAAAACAACAGTAGGGTAGAAGCTAATCCAGTGAAAAATAGTAATTTCAACATTATCTGAAGTGACAAGTTTAGCTCTACATTGACGAGGATGAAGTTGCTTGACTTGAATTCGCACTACGAAATTCGTAGTGCGAAACGACTTCACGAAGAGCCGCTTCAACATCGTAGGTTCCCGTTATTCTGACAAATGCGTCATGTCTCGTTGCATCATCGAGTACCTTTTGAAACGCTTCATGTTCCGATTTCCCTAGCCGGTTTTGCTGACTGTGGATTATCCAGTAAGCTGCATCCGAAAAAAACCATCTCAACAGACTCTGCTTTGTTAACAGCTTCATAGTTTCAAAGTGAGCTTGAATATGACCCGGAGTTAGAAGAACCTCACCAACAAGAGGGTTATCTTGACGGGTGTAAACTTCAAAACGAATCACAATTACTGCAGCGCTATTGTGTTCGATTAGCTGTGCTTCTACACTTACTGGAACTGTTGCCCGCAGTCTTGACAAAATCCTTCGATCTTCCTTACTTTCTCTACCGCCAAGCTGAAAGAAAATTGCTGATTCCCAGTCACCCGCGTCTATTTGCACTGGCAAACAAGTGATACTAGAGCCGGAGTAATCCATGCCGTTTCTGATGAATTCCGGAAATCTCTTCATCATGTGAATACCTTTGCGATCAAGTAAAGTTCAATTTAACAAAAAAGCATCTTTAGCCAAAAGACTAAAGATGCTTCTTAAGAAAAATTTCAGTTTAAACTGATTTAGATCTTTATCCGCTACTAGTCTGTGTAGTACCCTGTACACTATCTGTAGAACTACTACCATCCACAACGGTATCTTTGACATCTTCATACCAGAGATCGTGGTGCTGTTTTGCCCATTCGACACTGACATGTCCTTTAGACATAGCGTCGATGGAACCTTGCGACCCAAATGTACCAATATAGACGTGGCCGAAAAATATTGCGATCCAGAGAATTGCTGCAATCGCATGCCAGGTGTGCATAGTTTGCGACATCGCTCTCGTATTTTCGACTCCGAAGTATTGAGTTAACCATCCAATCAAAGCAAAGCCAGTGATGCAAACGGCACCTAGACCGAGCAGAATAACAATCCAGAACCAGAGTTTTTCGCCTCCGTTGGCTTTACCAGCACTCGGGTGGCTCTTTCCGACAATTCCCCCACCTTTTGCAAACCAAGCAAAATCGGTTCCAGTGGGTATGTTGTGACGTAGCCAGAAGATAAACATCAAAATTGGACCTATCGCGAAGAACGGCCCAACAACGTTATGTACATTGATCGAAAAGCTTGCCCAGAGAGCAAATCCCGAAGCACCGAACAGTGGAATCAGAACAGCTCGTCCAAACAGCAAACTCAGACCTGTAATTGCCAACACTATAAATAGAGTTGCCGTATACCAGTGAAGTGTTCTTTCCAGTATTGTCCAGCGTGGTACCCGTTTTCCGGATTCCGGTTCATCTAGTTCGACACTTCCCCGGAAGGAATAGAAAGCAATAATTGCGAGCACGACAAGAACTAGAAACCAACCACCGTAGTTTCCGATGAGTCCATTTCGAATTTGTCGCCAATTCTGCCCGGTGATGTTGTACAGCACGTTGGTTTCCACATTTACATCGGAACCTGTGACTGAACTATAACCAGCACCACCGTCTCGAACTACACGCCAAAAATTCGATCTTTGATTCGTATCGCTCGAAGATACTTGTGCTTGAACTGTTGTTTGAGATTCTGGGAGTAGGTAGCCTGACAACGGTAAGATCATGGCAAGAGCAACGATGAAGACTAAGCTCCACGTCATCATGCGACGTCGTCTAGACCCTCCAGAACCAGAAATTCTATTTGTCTTGGCCATAAACAGTACTCCTCATTTCAGCATTAGCCAATACAGCCAATTTTTAATTTGATTTATTTGTTCGTTAATTTTTTCGTTCTATTGACATTCATACAATAGAAGCAAATTCGCTAGCTGGTTTACCGGTCTATTTGAACGGTATTGAAGCGTTCACTGAGTATCGCAGCTTGAGATCCCTTACTGAGTAGAGCGTCTTCAGGACCCTTATAGACTCCTGGTTGGTGTAAAACTACATCCGCATCTTCAAGACATCCACTTAGCATACTTAAACCAGCAACCATAAAGAGAATTATTAATAGCTTACGCATCTTGTTGAATCCACTCCATGTAAAATTACTAAATTTTGATAATTGAAGCAAGATAGTGAAAAAAGGAGAAAGTGAACTTTCTCCTTTTCTCGCATTAAACTATTATCCAGATGGATAAGCCTCTGCCCATCCCCAAGTCTGAGGACGGCCACCTCGCTGTAGAATGCGTTCACGATAAATGTCGGCGATTACATCACCGTCACCTGCAATGAGCGCTTTAGTTGCACACATTTCAGCGCATAACGGTAGTTTGCCTTCTGCAATTCGATTACGTCCATACTTTTTGTATTCCGCATCTGAATTGTCATCTAGTGGACCACCTGCGCAGAAAGTGCACTTGTCCATCTTTCCACGTACGCCAAACGCCTGTTCTTGTGGATATTGCGGCGCACCAAATGGACACGCGAAAAAGCAATAACCACAGCCGATACACAGATCCTTGTCGTGCAGAACGATTCCATCGGTTGTCGTATAAAAGCAATCGACGGGGCAAACTGCAGCACAAGGTGCATCAGTACAGTGCATGCAAGCGACCGAGATTGCTTTCTCGCCTGGATTACCGTCATCTAGGACGACAACACGTCGACGATTTACGCCCCAGGGGACTTCATTCTCGTTCTTACAGGCAGTAACACAACCGTTGCACTCAATACAGCGCTCAGCATCACATAAAAACTTCATACGGGCCATATCTCATACCTCCTAAGCCGTGATATTGCAGAGAGTAACTTTAGTCTCCTGCATTTGTGTTACTGAATCATAGCCGTAGGTAAAAGCTGTATTACATGCTTCACCTCGGATATAAGGCGCAGTACCTGCGGGATACTTATCCACTAGGTCTTTACCTTGGAACCAACCACCGAAATGGAATGGCGTAAATACTACACCTGCAGCAACTCTTGGGGTCACCATCGTCATGACACGAATCCTGGCTCCTTCTGGAGTGCTGATCCATACCATTTGACCGTCCCGAATACTAAGATCATTAGCATCCTTCGGATTGACCTCAACAAACATATCTTGTTGCAGTTCCGCCAACCATGGATTCGAACGCTGTTCTTCACCACCGCCTTCATATTCGACCAAACGACCACTAGTCAAAACGAGTGGGAATTCAGCAGAAAAATCATCGGCTTGAATCGAACCGTAGCGCGTGGGTAAGCGATAGAACCGCTTACGATCTTCATAAGTTGGATATTTTTCAGCCAAATCACGGTGTGGTGTGTACAGTGGCTCACGATGAATTGGAACTGCATCCGGAAATGTCCAGACTACCGATCGAGCTTTTGCGTTTCCAAATGGTGCGCAACCATGTTCAATTGCGACCCGTTGAATACCGCCCGACAAGTCGGTTTTCCAGTTTTTGCCTTCGGCTAAAGCTTTTTCATCATCGGTTAGATCATCCCACCAGCCAAGCTGTTTCAACAACTTAGCAGTGAATTCTGGATATCCATCCTGAATTTCAGATCCAACAGGATAAGAATCTTCTGCCAACAGATTCACACCATCGCGCTCAGTACCGAATCTTGCTCGGAAACAAAGACCACCTTCGGCAACAGGTAGCTCCGTGTTGTATAGAACTGGAGTACCGGGATGTCCCATTTCTGGTGGGCCCCAACTCGGCCAAGGCATTCCATAATAATCCCCATCTGCTGGACCGCCTTCGGCCTTCAGAGAAGTGGTATTGAAGGTGTGCTTGTTAGCCATGTGTAGCTTGATTCGTTCAGGGCTCTGACCGGTGTATCCGATGGTCCACATTCCACGATTGATTTCACGCGTAACATCCTCTACCTTTGGCTCATCATTGACCACTTCGATGTTTCTTGTGTACTCATCCGCGAAACCGAGTTTCTTTGCGAACTTGTACAGAATCGTTTGATCTGGTAATGATTCCCAAACTGGGTCAATAACTTTATCTCGCCACTGAATAGAGCGGTTGGACGCAGTTACAGAACCATAAGTCTCGAACTGTGTTGCCGCCGGCAGTAGGTAAATGCCATCGGTACGATCGTTCATTACTGCTGCGTGCGTTGGGTGCGGATCAACAATTACCATCAGATCCAGCATTTCCATCGCTTTTTTCATCTCTGGACCACGTGCTTGACTATTCACTGCGTGACCCATATAGATCATCGCTCGAACATTGTCTCGCTGACCGATGTTTTCTTTATCTTCGAGAATACCATCAATCCAACGTGATACTGGAATACCTCTGTAGTTCATTGGGTGTGTGGGTTTTCCGTTGTCGCCTTCGACTTCGTCGGCGTCAAACTGCCCTTTGACCCATTCAGGATCAAGATCCCAAACACGAGACCAGTGTTTCCATGCACCGTTAGAGAGTCCATAGTAACCTGGTAAAGTGTGCGAAAGTACACCTAGATCGGTTGCACCTTGGACATTGTCATGTCCACGGAAAATATTTGCACCACCGCCAGACTTACCGATATTACCCAAGGCCAACTGTAGTACGCAGTAGGCTCGAGTATTGTTGTTACCGATCGTATGTTGAGTACCACCCATGCACCAAACAATTGTGCCTGGTCGGTTTTCATGCATTATCTGTGCTGCGGTTCTGACGACTTCCGGGGAAGCGCCGGTGACACGTTCGACTTCGTCAGGTGTCCATCTTGCGACTTCTTCGCGAATTTCGTCCATACCATAAACGCGCTGTTGGATATATTCCTTATCTTCCCAACCGTTTTCAAAAATGTGCCACAAAACACCCCAAATCAATGCTACGTCAGATCCAGGTCGGAGTCTAACGAAGTGATCGGCGTGCGCGGCAGTACGAGTAAAACGAGGATCGCAGACAATCATCTTAGATCCCAATTCTTTCGCTCTTAAGATATGTTGCATCGCGACCGGATGTGCTTCAGCTGCATTACTACCGATGAAGAACATGGCTTTCGATTTGTGCATATCGTTATAAGAATTCGTCATCGCACCGTAGCCCCAAGTGTTCGCAACACCTGCTACAGTAGTCGAGTGACAAATTCTTGCCTGATGGTCAACATTGTTGGTTCCCCACATTGCTGCTATCTTGCGGAACATATACGCTTGCTCATTACTATGCTTCGCTGAGCCTAGCCAGTACACAGAATCAGGTCCAGACTGATCACGGATTTCCAATAATCGATCACCAATTTCATCGATTGCTGTATCCCAGTCCAATCTTTTCCATTTTCCGCTGACGAGTTTCATTGGGTAACGCAAGCGCTTTTCGCCCATACCATGTTCACGTACGGTTGCACCTTTGGAGCAGTGTGCGCCTAGGTTAAACGGTGAGTCAAAGTCTGGTTCTTGACCAGTCCAAACACCGTTTTGTACTTCAGCAACAACTCCACAACCGACAGAACAGTGCGTGCAAACACTTTTTCGGATCTCAGTTTTGACTCCAGCCATGGGTGAAAAGCCTTCATAAGCTGCGTGGGCTTTTTTCATGAGCTGAGGAGCAAACATTGAGGCCGCTGCACCTGCACCAAGGGCTACTCCAGAACGTTTTAGAAACGTTCTTCGGTTAATAGCTTCACCGACCGACGCAATGCTCGGAACAGTTCCACTATCGCTGCTTCGAACTAATTTCATTTATTTGCCTCCTTAGTGTCGCTAAAATCGCGCTCGTTTGTAATACTCACGTATATGAGCGGTTTCACGGTAACCGAGCGTCGGTGGCGTTGTGCTCTCTACTTGGTCTGTACTGACTGCTGCAGTTGAAGTGTTCGCAGTCGTCATAACAGCAGCACCTCCAATCAGTGCCATGCCTTTGAGAGCGTTTCGCCGAGATTCCCGGTTAACTGTTTTGCTATGTTTCATAGCTTCTCTCCTCATTTGTATGTTAAATGTGACGTCACATACATACCAAGGGATACCATTCCTCAAAACTGAAAAAATAGTAATCAGGCTGGCATCTCCAGGTAATCAGTTTCAAAGTTAATGAACTCGACGCCGAATTCACCAACTTTCCTATAAAATCGGGCTTTTCTTGCTGCTACCATGTCTTTGAAAAATCTTCGCACCCATGGTTTTAAGTGCCGGCTAAATAGAGTTTGTTGTGTTTTGAATTGAAACTCCGAATCTGACTCGATAACAATGCCCATTACATCAAATAGTGCAGCGATATGGTCCTCTGGTTCACGGTTGTTTTCAACTCGTTCAATTCCAAGTGCCTTTAAGTCTTCACGTAATAAACTCAGAGGCTTATCCATCATCATTCCCGTGATGTACCAAGAACCATACGGGACGATCTCACCACGACCGATGCCAATGAATAGATCATGGAATTCGTCATCCAATAGTTCGAGATCTCCTGGTTTACTAGCGGCATCTGCCAATGCGTTGAGGGTGAGTAGAAATGGATTGACTGCATCCGAGGCGGGAACACCGTAGAGCGCAGTCGCTCGAAGAGTCTCTTGCGTAGGGGGCGCGGATAATAGCTGCGAAAGCAAATAATAGTACTGCGCGCGAAACTGATATCCATCGACAGCGACGACGCTATCTAGTTTCATTGACTCTCCTCGTTTTAGTTTCAACCTTGAAACTAATTTACCGGCTTTTTTCTAAACTACACCGGTTTCTTAAAAAATTGCACTTGAAGCGCTTTGGTATACTTTACACGAAATCAACTCGCTATGTTAAACAAAATTGACATAATCTTCTAAAGTTGTTTGATTTTCAAGACTTTAACTATGAAAACGATCCCGTTCAGCGACAAACATCTCTTTCACCCTGCAGTCTTCACACATTTCCAATCTTGCCATTGCATCGGGGCGATCGACAAACATCCAATGATTCTTGAGTTTTTCTTTCATGCGATTCAAAATCAATCGTGTTGCAAAGGGCTTGCCACATGACCTGCAATGAAAAGCTGAGTCCTCGTTCATAGTCCTCGACCTCAAACGAGCATCTGCCCCAAAAACATAGCGCTGGGTGAGAGAGATCGAATGTTCCGGACATGCCGTTTCACACATTCCACACTGAACACAGTTATTTTCAATGAAACTCAGCTTCGGCGTGTCTCCGCCGGCTTCTAGCGCGGTTGCCGGACAAACAGAGACGCATCCCATACATAGAGTGCAGCTTTCGCGGTCGACGTGAATTTCACCAAAAGGGGCATATTCTGGTAGTGAAACAAATTCCGGTTTAAGCGGAGATTCCGAATGCAGATGTTCAAGAGCGATACGGATATCCGTTCTTTTGATGCTAGACGGCATAAATTTTGTGGGCTGGATCTGCAGCGCCGGAGGCAATACTCGAGCAGAATCGGACAAGACTTCAGTAGCATTGCTTAGAATCAACTCGATTGGACTATCTTCAAATCCTAGTCCTTTCATCATATCACTCATAATCGAGACTTGTGCTTGTAGTTCTCTGACTACCAGCTTAGCAACATTCTCACACACGATAGTTGCGCCAGTAGCACCGTACGACAACAGTCCGAACAAAATATCTATACCCAATGATCCGACTTCCTCAACCTCGACGGGAAGAACATTTTCACTTAAAGACCCGATTAAATTCTCAACAATGGGACGACCATTTTCCTGATCGAAAAACAAAATGTATGGTGAAATTCCACCTGCTTGTCGATAAATCAAGATCAAATGGCGTAATGTTTCCAACAAGTTTCCAGCGGGAGGGTAAGCGTACGTGATTGCACCTGTCGGACAGGCAGTCGAACATGATCCACCACCTTGGCAAAGAAAAGGATTGACTTGAATCTGTTCGCCGATTGAAATGATGGCGTCAGTAGGGCATACATCAATGCATCTTGTACAGGCAGTTATTCCGCTTCGACTGTGTGCACAGATATCAGGGTCGTAATTGTAGTATTTTGGCTTTTCAAAATTTCCCACCATGCCAGGAATTTCTTCCAAAAACTGATCCAAACGAGCTGGATCGGCTTGATTGGAGTTAATCCAGTAATAGCCAGGTGCTGGAATCTCAGCTGTCATGTTGGGAACGCTTGAGAACTCGAGAACCATGTCAAACGAACTTTCTTTAAGCTGTGCAATTTGGCCTAGATCAAAATCCTTTCCGTCTCGTTGAACAAGCACGGTAAAAGCTCCCAAATAACCGGAAATTTGATAATCGTCCACTCGATAGAGCTCAGGAGTCATCGATGGGTCTTCGAAAATATGAAGATCAGTTACTGTCGAATGTACCAGGTAATAGCATGTAAGCCCAGCAGAAATCAACGCACGAAGTGTTTCGGATTCGGCGTGTTCTGCACCTACGATCAATAGGGCTCCTTTTGATGTGTAGGAAACAATCGAGGTTGGGCGCGGTTGAACAGAAAGAGACTCGAAGGAACTCTGGCGAGCACGACCATTATTAGTGGTGACGGGAAAGTTCATCGACTCCGAATACATAAATTTATGCTTGGCAGTCAAGCAACGGATGTGTCTGAGTCTTGATCGGAGTCTTCAATGATTGCTTCTGTGGTTTTTTCGGTTTCGTTTGTGACTGTTGTTTCGGATTCGCCCTCTTCCTTGGCGAGGGTTTGAATCTCTTCTTCTTCAATTCGTTTCTGTAATTCTTCTCGTTCTTTTTGTTCTTGTTCTGCTTTTTTACGCTCCTGATGAAATTTCATATCAGAGGTGATGATGTCACCTAGTGGTTCAAAGTTTGTGAAGTCTTCATCATAATCATTCAATCCATCGAGAACGTTAAAGAAAGGCGACTTAAATAATTTCCTTAGTGCAAGTTTTTTTATCTGATCATCGACTCCTTCTAACATAAACACAGAATAGTCACTTTCTGGTCCTAGCGACTCTAACGGAGGTAACTCAATTTCTTTGGCTTCAGTTTCCGGTTGTTCTTCTTCAACCTTAGATTCGGGCTCTTCGGCAGGTTTTGGTTTGACGGCTTCTTGCCGTGCGAACTTTTCCTGCTCTTGGCTTGATTCGGCTTTTCTTTTGGACCACCGACGAAGTCTAGATTCAGCCATACGATTTACGCTATCGATCTATACCAGGTCGATTCCGCTCAGAGTCCTGAACCCAATTTTTTCTTTTTCTCTTCTTTTTGATTTGGGGCACATAGTTGTTGACTACATACTGTTCAATTTCATCTCGAATATCTGTAGGCAGCGGCCCTGATAACACAAGATAGTCCATTTCGAGATGTGCAGCTGCTTCATCTTGAGAAGCGGCAATTAGATAAGGAACCGGAACCTCGTCTTCGTCAACATCGTCTGCAGCACAGATGACAAAAGCGTATGGTTTTTCGGATAGTAAATTATACCAATAGCCCTCGGCAGCATCGAGATACAAGCTTAAGCGGAGACCTTTCCACAAATATTGAGCACTTGACTGATTCTTTTTGATCAGTATAGGACCTTCCAATGATTTCGGACCGTCTGAATCAGACAATATGGCAGCGAGGCCCCACTGACGGGTCGACCACCCATTGACGACTTTGTCATGGTATTCCATTACCACAGAGATTGTAAAGCTAGGTCGTCTTTTCTGTTTGGTTGCCAATTGGGCCAGTTTCCTAAAGCTGTAGTCGTTCTGAATGATTGGGTAGAAACTATATAATACTGATTAAAATATAGTTTCAAAAAATATTTTTCAGTCATTCGGGTGCCTACAATTCAATATTCAAAACAAAGACCTATACTTAGCTCTGCTGGCTTACGCCCAACTCATCCAGTTGAAGTGATCGATGAATTTGGCGGCAAACGTGCTATGCGAGTGGCCGGTGAGTTTCCTCTAACTATCAAAGTCGATGAAAAAGAAGTGGTGACTTTGATGACTTTGGGCACCTATCCGGAATTGCTCGCATTAGGTTACCTCAGAAATCAGCGACTGATCGAATCAGTCGAGGAAGTTCGAGCCATTGAAGTGGATTGGGAGCGAGAGACAGCATGGGTGAAAACGCATCATGGAAAAGGCATTATCGATTGGGAAAAAAAGCTTTCCAAGCGTACTGTTACCACTGGTTGCGGTCAAGGAACCATGTTTAGTTGTACTCTTGACAAGATTTACGAAAAACCCTTGCCAACACCCTTTGTTCGCCAGTCGACACTGTATGGCCTGTTGAGAAATATTGCGCAATACAATGAGATTTATCGTCAGGCGGGGGCAGTACACGGTTGTGCACTGTGCAAGGAGACTGAGATAAAACTATTTGTCGAAGATGTAGGGCGGCATAATGCTGCCGATACGATCGCAGGACAGATGTGGATGCAGGACATTTCGGGCGGGAACAAGATTTTCTACACCACAGGTCGTTTGACTTCAGAGATTGTGATGAAAGTAGCACACATGGGAATTCCAATTTTGCTGTCACGCTCGGGTGTAACGTACATGGGTTTGGAATTGGCACAAGATTTATGTGTCACGATGATCGCACGAGCAAAAGGAAAGCATTTTTTGGTGTACAACGGCATCAAAACAATCGAGTATGATCAAGTTCCAAAACGTCGAGGGGCTGCTGCAAATAGGACATTTACCACTGTCAGTGCAGGGTGACGATCCATCGAGCTTTGCAATCGGTTTGGAAAGATCGCAATCCCGTTGCATGGTTGCTCTGGCCGCTCAGTTTGTTGTATTGCTCTGCGGTCGAATTTCGACGTTTTCTGTACTGGATCGGTCTATTTCCAGTCATCGATTTAGACAAGCCAGTTATCGTCATTGGAAATTTGACAGTCGGAGGCACTGGTAAGACACCGCTAACCATATGGCTTGTTGAATTTTTGCAGCAATTGGGATTTTCACCTGGTGTCGTGAGCCGTGGTTACGGTAGAAGCGATAGGCTTGCTACAATTTTGGTTCAACCCACGAGCGATTCAACTGAAGTCGGGGATGAGCCGTTGTTAATATCACGTCGTACCCGTGTGCCAGTCGCAGTATCCAAGCGGCGCATTGACGCTATTCGATTATTGGATCAACAAGCTAGCTGTGATATTTTTGTCAGTGACGATGGACTTCAGCACTTGTCGATTCAAGCGGATGTTTCGATTGCATTGGTGGATGGTAAAGAACGTTTTGGAAATTCGTTTTGTTTGCCAGCAGGACCACTTCGCGAGCGATCGAATCGATTTGGGTTTGCGGATTTTAGATTGGTTCGCGGAGTAGGGAGTGCTGACGAATATTCAATGCTCGATAGGGTTGTTCGCGTTTCTAACATTCTTGATCCCGGTCAAGAAATACAGATGCAGTCATTCCTTGATGAAGAAGTCATCGCAGTTGCCGGAATTCACAATCCACAACGATTTTTTGACCTTTTGAAACAGCACCGAATCAAATCCAAGAATATTGAATTTCAAGATCATCATCAATTCACTCTCGCTGACTTTAGGGAGTTTGTTGAAGCTGGCGCAACAGTAATCATGACCGAGAAAGACGCAGTGAAATGTGAGCAGTTTGCGCAAGACAATTGGTGGTATGTCGCAATTGAAGTACAGCCGGATCGAAAATTTGTTTTGGCACTTGAAGAGACGCTGTCACAAATCAGACAAAATCATTCAATCTAGATTCGGTGAATTCGTGAACGAACCATTTGACGTTGTAATTCCAGCACGTTATGATTCAAGCAGACTACCGGGGAAATTACTGTTGGATCTATGCGGAAAATCAATGATACAACGAGTGATCGAACGTTCGTTTACCAGTTCGGCTGAACGTGTCATCGTTGCGGTTGACGACGAGAGAATTGGCGATGAGGTCGCAAGCAAAACCAAAGCCATTGTCTGTAAGACGGGAGTGCATCATCCCTGTGGTACAGATCGAGTTGCAGAAGCGGTAACTATACTGAATTTGCCCGCAAATCGAATCGTTGTCAACGTCCAGGGAGACGAACCTCTGATTCGTGGAGATTTGATTGATCAGGTTGCAAACAAGTTGGCGGAATCGAATTGCGCGCAGGTTGCTACAGCCGTAACACCGCTTCTGAGCCAGGATGACTTCGCCGATCGAAATACAGTCAAGTGTGTGGTTGATCAGCTGGGAAACGCACTTTATTTTTCGAGAGCTGCAATTCCGTACCTCGGCACGGGCATGTTCAATCCACAATTGCATGTGCAGCACATTGGAATTTACGCTTATCGTACCTCTTATTTGCAAATACATACAAAAAGGGAAGTTTGTCCGCTAGAAGTGACAGAGTCACTTGAACAACTGAGGGCGCTATATTACGGCGACAAAATTGCCGTTTACATGGAACAAGCCTACGATTCTATGGGAGTAGATACTTTAGAGGATTTACAACGTGTACGTACGCTAATTCGTCAGCAAAAACAAAAATGAGTAATGTTTTGATGAACCAAAAAATGAAGCAAAAAAATGTAAGTGTCTTATTTGTATGTTTGGGGAATATCTGCAGATCTCCTACCTCGGAGGGGATTTTTCGTCAGATCGCAGCAGCAAAACTGAGTGATATTGATGTTTACATTGATTCGGCCGGGACTGCAAGTTATCACGTCGGGCACCATCCCGATCGGCGAGCCATTCGAGCGGCGAAGAAAAGAGGAATTGACATCAGTGGGCTCAGAGCGAGACAAGTTAGTCGAGAAGATTATGATGTGTTCGACTACTTGATCGCCATGGATAGGTATAACTTAAGCGATCTGCAGAATTACGCTCCTTCAGACTTCAAAGGACAAATTGGATTGTTTATGGATTACGCCAAAAATTTCGAAGAAAGCGAAGTGCCAGATCCATATTACATCGGTGGCAATGCATTCAATCTAGTGTTGGAAATGGTTGAAGACGCGTCCCTGGGACTGGTTGAAGAGATTCAAAATAAAAATTTATAAAGACAATAAAATCATATAAATGAATATACTGGTTAATTTATCACTGCAACAATTGACATTGTTTGACGATGATGAAAACGTAGTGATGAATACCAAAGTTTCGACTGCGAGAAACGGCCCAGGTGAAATACAAAACAGTTTTTGTACGCCTCGCGGCTGGCACGAGATTCGAGCGAAGATTGGTGACGGAATGCCAGTGAACACGGTATTTCGAGCTCGCAGACCAACCGGCGAAATTTACTCGCCACAGCTGAGAGAAATGCACCCGAATCGTGACTGGATTTTGACTCGGATTATGTGGTTAAACGGTTTGGAGACGGGCTTCAATCGCTTAGGCAATGTAGATACTATGCGTCGTTTTATTTACATTCATGGCTGTCCAGATGACGATCCTATGGGCGTTGAAAGTTCCTCGGGTTGCGTCAAAATGCGAAATCAAGAGCTCATCGATCTATTTGAACTTGTAGCGATCGGAACACGAGTTTTTATTAGTGCTGAAGAATGAATATGAAAATTTCCAATGAAATCGAGCTTGGCCCCATCATGACCTCAGTGTCGGGTGCCGAACTTAGTAAAGAAGATATTGAACGATTGATGAGTCCAACCATTGGCGGGGTTGTATTGTTTGCGCACAACTGTGAAAGCTACGAACAAATTAAGATGTTGAATCACGAAATTCATCAACTTCGTTCACCCCCACTATTAATTGCAGTGGACCAAGAAGGTGGCCGAGTGCAACGTGTGACAGACAGTGTTACGCGATTACCACCTCAGAAACTATATGGTGATCTTTATGATCGTGATGTCGAATTGGGATGTGATGCCGCTGAGTGGGGTGGTCACTTGATGGCGAGAGAACTCATTGGATTGGGATTTGACATTAGTTTCTCGCCGGTTCTAGATGTATCTAGTATTGAATCCAAAGTCATTGGTGATCGAGCATTTCATGGCAATCCGCATACAGTTTTTCAGCTGGCGAACTGTTGGGTGAGAGGAATGCAGAAAGCTGGCATGAAAGCAGTTGGAAAACATTTCCCTGGTCATGGTGGAGTCGCCGAAGATTCCCACTACGAAGTTCCTGAAGATTCCCGAAAAATCCAAGAAGTCTTAAATTGCGATCTGATTCCTTATCGACGATTGGGTGAGCGTTTGTCAGGGGTGATGACAGCACATGTTTTGTTTACGGAAATTACTTCTGCGATCCCCACTTATTCCTCCTTTTGGATCGAGCATATTCTACGCGAAGTATTGTCTTTTCATGGTCCGGTTTTTAGTGACGACTTATCAATGAGCGCAGCTGCTGAAGCCGGTGACATGGAAACACGCGTACTGTCAGCTTTATCAAGTGGTTGTGACATAGTGCTGATCTGCCAAAGCACAGCGGAGTCTGATCAAGCCATCGATGCATTGTTACGCTATGAAAAAGCTTGGCATAGCCCTAGCTGGCACCTAGACAACTTACGGGCGGAGCCGATTGAATTTGTAGAGGAACTCGATGAATTACGTAGCCAGTTTCAGGAAATGATCGAATAGAGCTCCGGACACCAGGGGTAAACCCAGGTCAAATGCGAGCTGAAAACTTTAGTTGACTCGTTCCAAATATTGTCCGCTGTCTGTATTTACCCGGACTCGGTCGCCCAATTTGACAAATGTAGGAACCGTCACTCGAATACCCGTTTCCAACAAAGCTGGTTTGCCAGAACCTGACGCGGTTTGTCCTTTCACGACACTCTCCGTCTCAATTACTTCGAGTGCAACTGAGTCCGGAAGCTCAACTCCAATCGCACTTCCGTTGTACAAGTTAATTTGTACCTCAAGATCCGGAACCATGTATCCAATCTGATCTGCCAATTCTTCCGCATGAATTTCAATTTGTTCGTAGGTGTTTAAATCCATAAAAAGGTACATATCACCATGAATATACAAAAACTGTGTACTACGAAAGTCTACATGAGCTTTTTCTATCTTTTCTTCAGACCGAAAGCGGTCGTTTCTTTTAGTGCCGGAGACCACATCTTTTAATTCAAGCTGAACAAACGCACCACCCTTGCCGGGTTTAACATGCGCTTTGTTTAATATTTTCCAAAGAGAACCGTCCATTTCGATTAAGTTTCCGACTCTCGCTTCAAATGCAGAAATTTTCATAACTTACAATTTTTAACTCCAATTTGATTTAATGAATGCACTCACACCTGCTTATCCGAAGTGTGACAATATTAAACAGTATTGATCGGGTCTCGCCACTAAAGATTGAAAATTGAATTTCCAAGATCTTAGTGTCAAGGAGTTTCTAAAGGGAATTCCGTCCGCAAGTGGTGTGTACGTCATGAATGACGAAAAATGCACAACTCTGTATATCGGAAAAGCAAAAAATCTTAGAAACCGTCTTCGATCTTATTTCAGACCTTCGGGATTATCCCATCGTATTGAAGCAGTTATGCAACAAGTCACGACGATCGAGACCATCGTTACGAGGACTGAAACAGAGGCACTGTTGCTTGAAAACAATCTGATCAAAAAGAATCAGCCTCACTACAACATCCAACTTCGAGACAACAAAAGTTATCCGTATATTCATCTAGATGATTCCCATGAGTTTCCAAAATTGCAATTCTATCGCGGTAATCAAAAGCAAGCCGGTCAATATTTTGGACCGTTTAGTAGTGCAGCTGCAGTAAGACAGACATTGTCTCAATTGCAGAAAGTGTTTCCCGTCCGTCAATGTCGAGATTCTTTCTATCGACATCGATCTAGGCCTTGTCTTCAGTATCAAATCTTAAGATGTTCAGCCCCTTGTGTCGGTCTAATCGATTCGGAGTCATACGCGAACGATGTAAACCAGGCTGTTGATTTTTTGTCAGGAAAGAGCCAAATTCTACATCAGATGCTGATGCAAAAAATGGATGAATCTGCCAAGAACTTAGAGTTTGAGCTTGCTGCAAAATATAGAGATCGAATTGCTGCCATTCAACGACTCCGAGAATTGCAATCAGTTGACGGAAAGACAAGTGATATGGATGCCATCGCAGTGGTGTACGATAGTGGCATTCTATGTATACAGCTAGTAATTTGTCGAAGTGGTCGTAGTATCGATTATCGAACTTATTATCCAGAAATCAGTGTACAACTAAGTTTGGAAGAAGCTCTTGCAGAATTTATACCTCAATACTATTTAAAACATGAAATACCTCCTTTGATTCTGGTTGATCGCAAGTTTCCTAATATTTCATTGATCGTAGAATCATTGAAGGAAAAATTTGGTCGTCAAACCAAAATTCACCATCCGGTGCGCGGTGAAAAATTGAAATTTATTGAATTGGCACAAAAAAATGCCCGCTCAGCGGTGGAAGTAAAAATCCGTCAACGTAAATTTTTACAGTCATCGTTTGACGATTTAGTCAGTGATTTGAATCTTGATGACGAACCGAGCCGAATTGAATGTTTTGATATTAGCCACACTTCCGGTGAACTACCTGTAGCGTCCTGTGTCGTTTTTAACTCTATGGGGTCATTGAAAGGGGAATATAGAACGTTTAACATCAAAGGGGTTGTGCCAGGCGATGATTACAATGCTTTGAGGCAAGCACTTACTCGAAGATACCGAAAAGTGAAAGAGGGTGAAGGGGTCTTGCCGGACTTGGTGTTGATTGACGGTGGCAAAGGGCAGTTGCAAGCCGGTCTGGAAGTCATAGATGAGCTACAGCTAGTCAATGTTCAGCTTGTTGCGATTTCGAAGGGGCCTGAACGTAAGCCGGGAGAAGAACAAATTTGGATGCCAGATCAAGATGAAGCCGTTAATATGACTCTTCCAGCTCTGATTCTGCTACAACAAATTCGAGATGAAGCTCACCGATTTGCTTTGCTTGGACATCGAGGACGTCGAAGTAAGGCGAGAAGACGGTCCGTATTGGAAAGAATACCGGGTATTGGAAAGCAAAAGAGGGTGGCTTTGTTACGTCACTTTGGGGGATTACAAGGTGTGACTCGAGCCGACATCAATGAACTGAAGAAAGTGCACGGTATCAGCCTCGCTTTAGCCGAAAAAATTTACTCCGAATTTCACAGCGACTTTTAACGACAATGAACCTGTCAATTCCCAATTTACTGACACTAGGTCGAATCTTCGCGATTCCAATTTTTGTGATCGCTTATTTTCTCGCCCCTGAGAGTAGCAAAATAATTCCAGTGACAATATTTTCTTTAGCTGCAGTGACAGACTTATTGGACGGTTACCTGGCGAGAAAGTTAGAAAAAGTTTCATCGTTTGGGACTTTTTTGGACCCAGTTGCGGACAAACTCATGGTGTGTACTGCACTGATTCTTTTGGTGTCCGACAATGACATTACATCAAGTGTATTGTTCCAAACATGTTTTATCATTGCTGTTCTTATTGTGGTTGGTCGCGAACTTAGCGTTGTCGCATTACGGGAATGGATGGCAGAGATGGGAAAACGTACTAGTGTGGCTACGTCTTTATTGTCAAAATCGAAAACTGTATTGCAAATGTTAGCGATCATCGCGTTGTTGTATGAACACGAAGTTTTAGGGATTCCTACCTTGAGAATTGGTGAGCTATTGCTATATATGGCGGCAGTGCTGACCATCTGGACAATGATTCAATACTTGAAGGCGGCTTGGGGATCTTTGCAGTCAATCGATTGATCGACACGATTCATATAATTATGTATTACATTACAAAACATCGATAACTATTTTATTTTATTATTAAATTTACTATAATTATGAATTTCGTAAAAGGTGAAAGCGAGTCTGAGTAGCTCAGTTTATACGGCCTCATTTGGTAACAACAATATTATCGAAAGAAATAAAATCGATCTATATTGGATAAATTGATGCTAGACATTTCAATTATTCGAAATAAAATATACAAGTTGCGAAAGAGTAGCGGGAATAGCTCAGCTGGTAGAGCGCAACCTTGCCAAGGTTGAGGTCGCGAGTTCGAACCTCGTTTCCCGCTCCATATTCGTTAAATTCTAAATGTAGCAATTCTGTACATCAATTACGTTTTAGATTGGCGGAACTTGGCCGGGTGGCAGAGGGGTTATGCAGCGGCCTGCAAAGCCGTCTACGCCGGTTCGAATCCGACCCCGGCCTCCACTACCAATTCGACGTATGATCAAGGCCCGGGTGGCGAAACTAGGTAGACGCAAGGGACTTAAAATCCCTCGGAATATATTCCGTGCCGGTTCGATTCCGGCCCCGGGCACCACTACCTACCTAGTGAACTTAGCGCAGCTGTTGAGCAATTGCACAATCTTATGGATCTGAAAGTGAGGCTCAGTAGTTTTTATTTTCACTCAAGAAGTCTTTGAGCAAGCGCTTATCATTTGGTCGACGAGCTGAGTCGCGTTTTCTTCAACGATCAAACTATCAATCCAGCTTTGATCAAGAAAGCCCTGAGACTTCTGAAAGCTTAGAAAGTTGAGTAAACCGTCATAATATCGATTGGTATTCAGAAAACCGACTGGTTTGCTGTGGTACTGTAGGACATTCCAAGTCGATACAGTAAAAAACTCTTCCAATGTTCCAATTCCTCCAGGCAAGCAGATGAATCCATCGGAATATTCGAACATTAAGTCCTCACGTTCTGCGAGTGTTTCGACATAAGTCAGTTGTGTGATATCTTCTGCAGGAATTTCAATTTTCGCAATTCGGTGTGGTATCACTCCTATAACTTCGCCACCTGCATTGCTGCAGGCTCTTGCAAGTTCGCCCATTAAACCAATCGATGCTCCACCGTAAACGAGTCCAACTCCAGTTACGGCGAGATATTCACCGAGAAGTCGAGCAGCTTGAATATACTGCTCATCAAGGCCGCTTCTAGAGCCCAGAAAAACACAAAGTCTCATAGGAAAAAGTCACTATCGTAAGGTGGTGTGTGAAAAACTTCTTCAAATCAGAGGAGATTTAGAAGCGAATTTCTTTAAATTTAGGATTGATGATTATATAGCTAGCATCTCTTGTTGAATTAGAGCCTCAGGTTTCAGTGTTTCCCTCATTTCGAATTTTTTCGATTGTTAGTCCGTTAAAACAGTTTATGCTTCCTTAGGGCTCTGCAATCGAATTGAAAGCCAAATTCATTCCCTTAGAAATCAAAAAACTGAAATTTTAGGTCGCACATCCTGACTATGGATAGCGTAGTCAATTGAGTATAACTCTATTTGAGCATGCTACTATCTGAGCCATCTTATTCAAGAAAAATTTGCTTGAGTATTTTCTTGCGGCATTGTTGAAGATCTGAAACTAGTATATTTTCACTCAGACGAAACCTGATCAGATTGGTTTAACCAAACGTAGTGAACGGAGTGAATGTGGTTCATAATATCCGTTCATTGATCAAAAAGGTAAAACTACCGAATCAACCAGGCTACCCGTAGATTGCTTTATGAGTGATTCTTCAGAAATCAAGAAAAAATATATATCGGCTTCGGATCTTTTTGAAGATTCTTGTAAGTTGGCGGCAAGTGTGTTGGAAAGCGGATTCCGGCCAAATTACTTACTAGCTTTGTGGCGCGGAGGAACTCCCGTCGGAATTACGATGCAAGAGGTGTTGGCCTACTATGGAGTTTTCACGGACCACATCGCGATTCGCACATCTCACTACAAGGGTATCGAACGTAGAGCGAAAAAAATCCGTATCCATGGGCTAGGTTATTTCATTGATCGCTTCAATGCAGAGGATTCACTGCTGATCGTCGACGATATATTTGATACCGGTGTTACGATCGAAACACTCATAAAGGTCATCAAACGCAGATCACGACGAAACACCCCTCATCAAATTCGAGTGGCCGCAGCCTATTTCAAACCCGAAAAGAATCTTTCAAATCGAGTTCCCGACTACTACGTCAATGCTATCAATGAATGGGTGATATTTCCCCACGAATTGCTGGGTCTTGAGCCTGACGAAATTCGAAAAAGCAAGCCGTACCTAGCCGGTATACTTGCAGATTTGGAATCGAAAACTGATTTGATTCCTTATCAACAAAAACAATCTTGAATTCATTTAATACCATCTTTTACAAAATTGAGATAAATATGGAACAAAAACGACCTGACTTTCTGGTACATGACGAGACAGATTCCGTTGGCGTGGTAGTAGTGGAAAACACTGAAGCTGGTCAAGTGTTGTCTGGTTGGGTTATGGATACAGACGAAACTGTTAGTGTTCGAGCACTGCAAAGAATTCCACTCGGACACAAAATTGCTTTAAGCAATCATGATAATGGAGGCAAAGTCATCAAGTATGGCTTTCCAATAGGACGCACGACATCCGATATCAAAAGAGGGGAGCACTTACATGTTCACAACGCTAAAACGGAAAAATGGTGATGGATAGAAATTATCAATTTAGAGGATATAGACGGGAAAACGGTCGCGTCGGAATTCGTAATCATGTAGTGATTTTGCCATTGGACGATCTGTCGAATGCTGCATCAGAAGCCGTTGCGAATAACATAAAAGGAACTATCGCACTTCCTCATCATTATGGAAGGCTACAGTTCGGAGAAGACCTTGAACTCCACTTTCGCACGCTGATTGGAACAGGTAGTAACCCAAATGTGGCTGCCTGTGTCGTTATAGGGATAGAGCCGGGATGGACCAATCGAGTTGTAGAAGGCATCGCAAAAACAGGCAAACCCGTTGAAGGTTTTGCAATTGAGCGAAATGGAGATATCAGCACAATTGCCAGAGCTTCAAGAACTGCCAAGAAATTCTTACATTGGGCATCTGAGTTACAACGTGAACCTTGTGGAGTTGAAGATCTATGGATCTCCCACAAGTGTGGTGAATCCGATACAACTTCAGGAATTGCATCTAACCCAACCGTTGGAAATTTAGTTGACAAGTTAGATCCATTGGGCGCCACCAACTGTTTCGGGGAAACCTCTGAGTTGACAGGTGCAGAACTTCTTTGTGAGGCACGCGCAATCAATCCTGAAATTGGTAAGAAATTTTTGGATACATGGCAGGCCTACATGGATGAAGTGATTGAACCTCATAAAACCAATGACCTCAGTGAGAGTCAGCCGACAAAGGGGAATATCGCTGGTGGGCTGACGACAATTGAAGAGAAAGCTCTCGGTAATCTAACGAAAATCGGAAAGCGAACTTCGTATATCGATGTTCTAACACCTGCAGAAACTCCGACGAGTGGCCCGGGTTTGTATTTTATGGATTCTTCCTCCGCCGCAGCAGAATGTGTCACCTTGCAAGCAGCTGCAGGGTTTGTTGTACATGTCTTTCCAACCGGGCAGGGCAACATAATCGGACATCCTATCGAACCTGTCGTTAAACTGACTGCGAACCCTCGGACCGTTCGCACAATGGGTGAACATATCGACCTTGATGTGTCGGGAATTTTGCGACGTGAAATGACGTTGGACGAAGCAGGGGATTTGTTGATCGACATGACCATTCGTACTTGTAATGGACGCCTAACTGCCGCAGAAGCTTTGGGACATCGAGAATTTGTAATGACAAAACTGTATCGAAGTGCCTAACGAACATGGCGATCACAGTATTAAAGCAAGGCTCTTCAAAGAAGAAATCCAAAGGACCAGCATCGGATGAGGTATTGAACATCGTCCAATCAATGCTTCATGAGATTGAGCAAGGGGGTGAAAAATCTGTCGATCAATATTCAAAGAAGCTTGATAATTGGTCAGGGCCGTATTTGTTGAACCGATCTGATATTGATGCTGCATCAAATCAGCTCAGTACCTCGTTAAAGCAAGACATTCAATTTGCTCACAAACAGGTTCAAACTTTTGCCGAAAATCAGCTAGCAAGTTTGTCTGAATTTGAGATGGAACTTTCTGCAGGTGTAAGGGCAGGGCAAAAATTGATTCCCGTCAAAACCGCAGGATGCTACATTCCAGGTGGTCGTTATGCCCATATTGCTTCTGCTGTGATGAGTGTTACGACTGCGAAAACAGCAGGTGTCAAACAAGTGATTGCTTGCTCGCCACCGAAACCGGGAGTAGGGATTCATCCAGCGATTGTGTACACAGCTGATTTATGTGGTGCAGATGCAATATTGGCAGTCGGAGGTGTTCAGGGAATCGCATCACTCGCATATGGGCTATTTACCGGACACCAAGCAGATATTTTGGTGGGACCAGGCAATCGATTTGTAGCAGAGGCAAAACGTCTATTGTTTGGGCAAATTGGAATTGATCTTTTCGCGGGTCCTACCGAAATTTTGGTTGTAGCTGACCACGTCGCAGACCCTGAAATCGTGACCTCCGATTTAGTTGGTCAAGCCGAGCATGGACCAGATTCACCAGCTTGGTTGATTACAACCTCACACAAGCTCGCAGAGGAAGTTCTTACATTAATCCCCAAATACATCGAACGACTTCCTGAGCCCAATCGATCGTCTGCGGAAAGCGCATGGCGTGATTTTGGTGAAGTCACTGTAGTCAGTAGCAGAGAAGAAGCTGTCGAATTGAGTGATCAGTACGCGCCGGAACATTTGGAGGTACAAGCGGAAAACCTTGATTGGTGGTTAGACCATCTCTCAAATTACGGTTCGTTGTTCTTGGGTGAAGAAACGACTGTTGCATATGGTGACAAGTGCACCGGTACCAATCACATCTTGCCCACTAGTGGGGCCGCTCGTTACACCGGCGGTTTAAGTGTTGGCAAGTTCATTAAATCAGTGACGTACCAGAAGATGAGTCGACAAGCAAATCGTAGTGTCGGTGCGGTTACTGCACGCATTTCACGATTGGAAGGTATGGAAGCACATGCTCTTACCGGCGACGACCGATTGTCGAAGTACTTTCCAAACGAAGACTTTCAATTACAGCACTAATTTCGAGTTTGGGTATTGGACCTTTTTAGCATCCGCAATCGTATTGCGGTAGTGACTGGTGCTAGTTCCGGCATAGGACTAGCGATAAGTCAAGTTTTAGCGAATTACGGTGCGAAAGTTATTTTAATGGCTCGGCGCAGCGAGCTGTTGGAACGAGAAACAAGTCAAATCAAAAAAAATGGTGGAGTTGCTGATTGGATTGGAATTGATCTTTTGGATCGAAGTCAATTGGATCAATCTTACGACAAAGTTCTAAGCTGTTTCGGTGCACCTGAAATTATTGTCAATGCCGCAGGTATCAATCTAAGAGAATCAACCGAAGACATTAGTTGGAACAGTTGGAATAAGACGATAACTTTGAACTTAAACGTACCATTTTTCTTTTCCCGTCAATTTGTCAGCGGAATGAAGAGGCTAGGCCGAGGCAAAATCATCAACGTAGCATCCCTTCAATCCCTGCGAGCTTTCAAAAACGGCGTGGCTTATGGAGCATCAAAAGGCGGTGTAGCACAGTTGACTCGAGCGATGGCAGAGGCTTGGTCCGCTGATGGTATTATGTGCAACGCAATTGCGCCTGGATTTTTTCCAACATCGTTAACCGCACCTGTGTTTGGTAATGAAAGGACAAAGACAAGAATGGCGGAAGCCACAGCAATTGGACGAAATGGTCAGATGCAGGATTTATATGGGCCAATCCTATTTCTTGCTTCACCAGCATCTGACTATGTAACAGGTCAGATCATTTTTGTTGATGGTGGATTTACTGCAAAATAAAGTATTAATTGTTCGACAGTACACATATATAGTATTTTTGGTATCTTATATATAGATAAAGGAACGAATTGGATGCGATGAAAGCACTTGTTTATACAGGGCCGAGCATGGTGGAATTTAGAAACGAACCTGCACCACGGCTCGCTTCGGAAGAAGCACTCGTCAAAGTTGATGCTGTTGGAATTTGTGGGTCAGACCTTCACGCGTATCTGGGTCATGATAGTAGGAGAGTGCCACCTTTAATTTTGGGTCACGAAGTCAGTGGTACCGTTGTAAAGGGTCCGAACACAGGCTCCAAGATAGTTATCAATCCTTTGATCACTTGTGGCAGTTGCGATGACTGTCTTGACGGTCGTACCAATCTTTGCGTTGATCGACAGTTAATCGGAATGAATCGGCCCGGTGCTTTTGCTGATCTTATTGGAATCCCGACCACCAACTTGATTGATGTACCGAATGATGTTAGCTCTGTTAGTTTGGCGATGACTGAACCTGCAGCGGTGTCAATGCATGCAGTGCGACTGGTAGATCGAGCCGCGGCACGCCCGATCTCGGAAGGTTCTGCGTTAGTTATCGGCGGCGGTGTCGTGGGTTTATTTTGTGTCTATTTCTTAAGGGATTATGGCTGTCACGACATTACTTTGACAGAAACCAACCCACTTCGACGCAAGACTGTGGAGATGACCGATACCTGTGAAGTTATCGATCCGACAGAACAATCGATTCCGTCAGGTGAATTTGACGCAGTGTTCGATGCCGTAGGCGTCAAGTCGACGCGCGAAACTTCGATGTCAGCGGTCAGAAGTGGCGGTGTAGTTCTACACCTTGGTTTAGGATCAGCGAGGGGAGGGCTAGACGCTCGAGTTATGACACTATCTGAAATTACATTTATTGGCGCATATACCTATACAGCGTATGACTTCGTCGTAGCTGCCAAGAAAATTGCCAATGGTGCTATTCAACCATTTAACTGGGTCGATGAACGACCTCTTTCAGATGGTGCTGGTGCGTTTCAAGAGCTAATCGATGGACGAGTGTCTTCACCAAAAATAATCTTACGCCCACAATAGAAATTTACAATTCAGTTTGCCTTATTGTCGATGAACGATTACGTAACACTTCCAATTAATCAAGCACATGGACTTGCTCGACGCGTTCTATTTCGCAGCAACACTCGGCCGGAAGTCTCAAACTATGTCGCCTCAGCTTTGGTGCTCGCCGACGCCGACGGCCAAAGTTCGCATGGTTTGATGAGAGTACCAACTTATGTTGCTCAGTTAAAAAGTAAAAAGCTCGATGGTAGTGTTATTCCGAGAGTGAGATACAAAGATAGGGCAGCCATTGAAGTGGATGCTAACGGAGGATTTGCCTACCCAGCAGTGCAGGTTGCCATCAAGACATTAATAACGCTTAATCGAAGTTTCCCAACGATAGCAATGGCTGCAATCTCGAATTCTCACCACTGTGGTGTCGCTGGACATATAGTAGAAAGATTGGCGAAGTGTGGGCGAATCGGCCTACTTGTTTCCAATACTCCAAAAGCGATGGCGCCTCCAGGAGGCAATCGACCGGTGTTCGGAACGAATCCCATCGCATTTGCTTGTCCTCGAAAAAATACCGAACCAATTGTCATCGATCTTTCTCTGTCCACCGTCGCGAGAGGAAAGATAAAACAAGCAGAGCTACAGCAAAAGTCAATACCAGCTGATTGGGCGACGGACCGTTACGGGGTTCCTACCACTGATCCAACCGAGGCACTTCAAGGACAACTAACTGCAATTGGTGGAATAAAGGGAGCTGCTCTTGCAATGATGGTTGAAATTTTGGCAGGCGCGTTTACAAGCAGTAACTTTAGCTACGAGGCATCGTCGTTTTTTTCGTCTGAAGGCAGTCCTCCAAAGGTAGGCCAACTGATTGTTAGTATCAGACCCAATTCGTTTAATCCCAATTTTCTTGATCGCATCGAATATCTAGTCCAAGAAATTTTGAATCAACGAGACACTAGACTTCCAGGACAAAATCGAAATGTCAATCGACAACGAGCTTTGAAGAATGGAGTTCAATACCCAAAGGCATTAATCGCTCAACTTCAAAAAATGGAGTTATAGGCGACTTACTTCAAGCGGGCCAGTGAGCGTTGGAGTAGTCAACGGGTGTTCCCGATGGAATAATTTTTACATCTGGCGGTTGAATTAGTTCTTTAAATTGAAGCAATACCTCTAGCATACCTAATCTAGTGATCGAGAGCCGATAGGGCTGAAAACTAGGCATCATATCTACGATTGTTGGAGCAGAATAAGCAGGTGAAACAATTCGTTCTTCAATCGAATTTTCGAATATCAGATCCGATTTCGGCGTCAGTTCGAAGATGCCTGGTCTACTCGGTATGGTTTCAGTTAACCAAGAAATTGCAAACAGCAGTGTGCCGGGGCGGCAGAAAGGACTTAAAAATGACATCAATTCAACGATTTCTGTCCTTTTCAAGTAGTTGAATAGGTCCCAAACAAATATGACACTGAGCGGCTGAGTAATTGCAGTTTTGTGCATGTACCGAGTAAGGCTTTTAAACAAATCTGAAGAGCAAACGGATTCTCGACCATTAGTATTTCGAAAGAATTTTTTGTCAAAGTATTTGTCGGTTACATCAGAGACGACGTAGACGCAGTTTAAATTTCCGGCAAATTCAGCGACAGATTGCCGTGCACAAGTCAGATCTAGCATAATATTTTGGCGTCTTTCTAGATCAGTACTCCTTACGAGGTCGCTGATTACTTCTATTCCCATTGAATGAAATCTAGTGCTAGTCGACAAGACTGACGGAGTCTCCCCGTCAATCTTGTCTTCCTTATGTTTTGTAGAAAAGATGTTCTTTAGCAAAGTTCAAGTTCTATGAAGTTTTCGAATTAAGGGAATAAGTAAACGAGACTCTGATTAGTACGACAGACTAATTCCGATTACCAAATTACAAATTTGCTAAGTGCGGTTCAAGCTTATCGACTCGCTGAACTTTGTTTGGCTGCAGACACTTCATTGATCATCGATACGCTTTTTTGTTTTGTAGCTTGAGTACGTAGAGGTGGTTGCTTATGGGAAGGACGTAATTCACTCGGTTTTTTGGGATATGGCTTTTTTACGCCTTTTTTCTCCATTTCAATTGACCCATTGAAGTTACAACCCCGTTCAAGAATCATGTTGCCGGCACGAATATCGCCTTCAACTACGCCGGTCGAAAGTAAATGTACTAATTCGATAGCTTGCAAATCACCAATAATCGTTCCATGGACAACGATTTTCCCAGCGTTCACTTTAGCGTTGGCAATTCCTGTTGTATCTATAGTAACTGTGTGGTCAGGAATATTTATTGATCCTTTAAATTTACCGGAGATAAAAACATCTGCTCTACCGGTAATATCTCCAGTCAGCGTTGAATTTGCACAAATCAAAGTTTGCCCAGCCGTTGATGTAGGTCGTGCGGTTTGTCTGTTTTGTTGTGTACTTTTACGTACGTTAGTAGAAATCCTAGGAGATGAATGTTCCATTTTTTCTAATGAACCATCTCTTGGTTCGTCGGATTCTTGGCCTTTTTTCCACATATTGATGACTCCATATTAATTGAATAAACGTTAAGAAAAATATTGCTTTAACGGATGAAGTTAAGAGAGTATTTGAACTGTTAATTCGTAATAAAACAAGCGAACTTATCGAAAAAAACTGGTACGAAGCTAGATTTTACTGAGACGACTAAAGGTTCCTACACATAGTGAATCAAACGAATCAAGGTCAGATTCAACGAGTTAAAAAACACAATAGTCGCAACAAAAGCGTTTCTTCGTTGCCGACAATTATACGTTGAATTGAGATCAATCAGTCAAATATTTTTGTTTTATCAGATTGTTTATATTAACTTATTTTATTATAACTTTACATAATATATCTTATACGCATATCCAATAATGTCTTTTCAAACTTGTTTTTCCGTTCATCGTTTGACTTAATTTTTTGTGGTGACTAAGGGAAACTTAACAGCCAGAATCTGTCAGAATTAGGCGGGTATACAGTGTTGAACTTTATTAGCTAAGTCAAAGATGAAATAAAATTTACGTTCGTCTTTAACTCCAAACATCGTTTCTTTGTCTTATGTTTTTAACACTTGTATCAATCTTGGCTGTTGTTTTAACTTTGTGGTTGTGTTTTGCAAATCGATTTGGTGAAAATAAGCAAGGCGCGTTTTTGTCAGTGAGGAAGATCGCTGGATCCGATAAAGAAGATTACTTGTATCGTCGGTTTTTATTACCGAGAAACAGAATCTGTAATATCTATCTACATCGATTTCAAGGCAGCGACGATGCTCGGGCATTACACGACCATCCATGGTATTCAGTCAGTATTTTGTTGAAAGGAAATTTGATTGAGCACCTGCCAAACAATCAATCGAAAGTAATTCGTGCTGGTCAAATTACGATTCGAGGACCAAAATTTCTACATCGAATAGAACTTCCTCGTCAACAAACAGCTGTTACTTTGTTCTGTACCGGCCCGGTCGTTCGTATCTGGGGCTTTGCTTGCCCCAATGGATGGGTTCCTTGGAGAAAATTTGAAAGTGATGGTGGTTGCGAATAAATCGCCAGATTTGTCGCTATGTCAGAGCAGGAATTTTGAATAAGTTCAAAAAATTATTTGTTGTTTTTTCAGCGAAGTCTTCAAGACTCATACCCTTTAGGTTTGCTAAGAACTCAGCGGTGTGCCGTACAAATGCCGGTTGATTTTGTTTACCTCGTCGGGGAACAGGGGCCAAATATGGTGAATCAGTTTCAATTAGCATACGATCTATCGGAATTTTTTTCGCAACATTTGCCAGATTTTGAGCATTACGAAACGTGACAATTCCAGAAAAAGAAATGTAGAAATTCAATTCCATCGCCTTTTTCGCCATTGAATAATCTCCCGTAAAGCAATGCATGACTCCACCGGCACGATCAGCTCGGCAGTCACCCATAACGGCGATGGTATCTTCGGGAGCGTTACGACTATGTACTATGATCGGTTTATCTAAAACTTTTGCCGCTTCTATATGACGAGCAAAACGTTCTCGTTGCCAATCCAATTGACCACTACTTCGAAAATAGTCTAAACCAGTCTCCCCTATTGCGACGACTCGACTATCACGACCCAGTTCTACCAAGCGTTCAACCGTGGGATCTTCGGCGTTTGTGGTATTTGGATGTACTCCAACGGACGCGTAGATATGCTCATAAGCATCACTCAAAGCTAGAATATTCGGAAAATCTTCCAGATTGACAGCAACGCAGAGCATGTAGGCTACGTCCATTGCCGATGCCAAATCAATAATCTCATCGAAATTATCTTTGAAATCCGGAAAATCAATGTGGCAGTGGCTATCAGCGAAATGCATACGAATAATTTACTATAGATTGTTGATTTACTTATGGGCTAAAACTTTAGAGATTTGAATATCGTAGAAAAATATCTTCCATGACCAACTGCTGGTCAAGTGAGCCATCTTTTATCTCGCGATGTATATGACCGATGTAGTCATAAATTTCGAACAAATCTCGTGCGCTGAGTTTTTTTGCAATTTTCGAAAATTCATCCAAATCATTACTTGTAGCATCATCTTGAAGCAAATTTTTTCGAATTAAGGCTGCTGTCAAGAGATGTAATTTTCTCAGGCTTTCAATTGCACCAACTTTTAAAGTAAACTGCGCGACTTGTAAAACGTTGGCCGAATTCGGTTCAGCTAGAATTTGAAGTAACTTCTTTTCCAACGCGCTGAATTCAGCTTGTTTATTGTTTGCTCGATTCCTAAGCGCCAGTAATGGACCTTCACGCGAGACTAAAATTTTTTCTATTTCCTCTTCGCTAAAATCGTGTTGGCTCAACCAAGCTTGTATTTCACTTTCTAAATTATGAGTTAGATGAATGATCTGACATCGGCTGGAAATTGTCGGTAGCAAATTCCTAGCGTTCTCCGTTACTAGAATGAGATAGGTGTTTAGGGCTGGTTCTTCCAAAATTTTCAAAATCGAATTTGATGCGCTCGTAGTCATTGCGTCTGCAGGCATGACAAGAAACACCTTGTTTTTTGAAATTTGAGCTGAAGTTATCGCTTCTTGGATTAGTGCTCTCGTTTGCGCAATCAAAATTGTTGTTCTAGCTGTTTTACGTTTGGAAGCTCTTTGTCCTAGTCCGTGATATCGTGCAGAATAATCTTTTATCGGAGAATGAAGACCTTTATGCAATGCTTCTGAGCTAAAGAAATGCATGTCCAAATGAGCCGAAGAGACAAACAAGTGACAGGCTCTACAGGCACCACAGGGACTTTTTTCAGGAACATCACAGAGAAGCTTCATCGCAAGTCGAGTTGAGAACGAAAGTTTACCGATCCCTTCAATTCCCGAAATCAGCGTAGCATGAGGAAATCTATGAAAAGATTCTTCGACTTTTTCCCATTGTCGTGAATGCCACGGAAAGATCTCAAGCGGGTTTTTCAACACAATCTCCAATAAATTTTTGAATAATTCGCCTTGCCTCTCGACTAACCTGTTCAATACTCTGGTCCGCATCAATGCGCTTTACTCGCTTTGGTTCTCGCTTCGCAATTTCTAGATAAGTGGAACGAACTCGATCGTGAAATTCTCGAATTTGATTTTCAATTCGATCCAAATCTTTTTCGTTTTTTAAAACTCGCTCAACAAAAGCATCAGTGTCAACATCCAATAGAATCGTCAAATCAGGTCTAAATTCTCCCTGTACCCAATTTTCGATTTGCTGAATTTTTTCAATTGGAATTTCGCCCCCTCCACCTTGATAAGCGTATGTAGAATCCGTAAATCGATCACTAACAACCCAATTTCCGGCTTGCAGTTCAGGCAAGATCAATTCTTCCATGTGCTGAGCTCGTGCAGCAAATAAGATTAGTACCTCAGTTTTGAACCCGATTTCAATATCACAGCACAAAAACAAATCCCGAAGATCTTCACCGACAGCTGTACCGCCAGGTTCTCGAGTAGAAATTACCGTAATCCCGGCTTTTTGAATTGCAGAAACGATGGTTTCTGTGACGGTAGTTTTACCTGCCCCGTCTATACCCTCCACAGTAATAAAGCGACCGCTGTCTTTTTTTTGAGTCACTATCGTATCCATTGGCTTGTGATCCTGAACAACACCATCAATCAATTACTGTTTAGACTTCAGTAATTTGCGGTATCTACTTACAGCAATGTTGTGCTCTTTTAGAGTATCGGAGAATGCGTGAGAGCCGTCACCCCTTGCGACAAAATAAAGTGCTGTAGTCTTGGCTGGCCTAACGGCGGCGCGCAGTGCAGCAAGACCAGGCATAGCGATTGGTGTCGGTGGCAATCCCCGTCTAGTGTAGGTGTTGTAAGCTGTATCCTTTTTCAAATGAGAACGCGTAAGCGCACCATCAATGCCACCTAAACCGTAGATAACTGTTGGATCCATCTGAAGAGGCATCCCCTTTCGAAGTCTATTCACGATGACTCCTGCAATAATTGGGTACTCCTCGAGTACATTTGATTCTTTCTGGATGATTGAAGCTGCAATCAAGCTTTCGTAAGCAGTCTTGTAAGGTAAATCATCCGTTCTCGCAGCCCATTCTTTTTCCAACGCTGAATACATAGCACGAAACGCAACTTTCAAGATTGAGACATCAGTCTGATACGAAGTGTAGTGATAGGTATCGGGAAAGAACCATCCTTCTGTATGACGTATAGGCAAGTTTAACTCACCCAATACCTCTTCAGCTGACACTCTGCTTAGGGTATGTACGATGTTTTCTTTTGTTCTTAGCTGGGCTAAAAAGTCTTTAAATGTCCATCCTTCGATAAATTGAATTGAATACGTGACGAATTTTCCCTCAACGATATGATTCAAAATGTCCAATAGACTAAACTCGGGTTCAAATTGATATTCCCCAGCCTTTAGACTACGTTCGAATCCACCGACCCGTGCGGTCCACGTTAATATTAAGGATTGTTCGAAATAATCATCGTCCTGTAACATCTGAGCCAAATGGGAAGCATTTTGACCCGGATGCAAAATAAAATAATTTTTCGCAGGTATGTGTAAGGGGCGATTGATTTGCCAAGCAAAATAAACAGTAACTAGCACCAAAGTGAACAGTCCAAATTGAACAATCCACAACCAGTACCTGATTCTCGAGGATCGATTACGGATAAATTTCAAGTAAACTAAAGGTCAAAGAAATAGTTTGAAATTAGCAGGCAGTTATCAGCTGATCAAACTGACAGAGTTAAAATTAATTGAACTTTCGAAATGAAAGTGAACCGTTGGTTCCTCCAAAACCGAACGAATTAGAGACGGCATTTCGTATTTTCATGGGACGAGCACCGTCAGCAATGAAGTCAAGGTCACACTCTGGGTCTTGATCAATCAGATTGATTGTCGGTGGAGCCACTTGATGGAATATCGACAAAACTGTGTGAATTGCTTCTACTCCACCAGCTGCCCCCAACAAATGACCAACCATTGACTTCGAGGAGCTCAACGCCAATTCATAGGCATGGTCTCCAAATAGCTGTTTGACAGCAAGTGTCTCAGCGATGTCTCCGAGCGGAGTGGAAGTGCCATGTGCGTTGATGTAATCAACTTCCTCGGGACTTGTCATTCCATTTCTGAGCACATTTTTCATACACAAATGGGCTCCTCGCCCACCAGGCGACGGGCTCGTCATATGGTAGGCGTCCGCACTCATTCCAAATCCTGTAACTTCAGCGTAAATTCTCGCTCCTCTACTTTTGGCAAACTCCAATTCCTCCAAAACTACGATTCCGCTGCCTTCTCCTAGCACAAATCCATCGCGCCCAATATCCCAGGGTCGGCTTGCAGTCTCCGGATCATCGTTCCGTCGGCTTAAGGCCCGAGCTTTCGCAAAACCGCCTACGGATGTTGGCGTGATCGCTGATTCCGTGCCGCCGGCTATCATTGCGTCTGCATCACCATATTGAATCATGCGCATGGCATCCCCGATGGCATGCGTCCCAGTAGTGCAAGCGGTGGTAATTGCTAAGTTTGGGCCTTCGAATCCATGTCGAATTGAAACGTAACCAGCCGCCATGTTGATAATGGACATCGGTATGTAGAAAGGAGAAATTCGACGTGCTCCCCTAGCTTTGGTGTTCAAAGTCGTGGACTCGATAGTCGTCAAACCGCCGATACCAGCACCGATCATTACACCAATCTTTTCGGCATTTTCTACTGTAGCTTCCAAACCTGAGTCAGAGATTGCTTCGTTCGCTGCGATCATACCGAACTGAATAAATCGGTCCATGTGACGAACTTCCTTTTTATTAAGAAAATCAGTCGGATTGAAGGATTTGACTTCTCCAGCAATGGTTACTGGAAATCCGGTAGTATCGAACAAAGAGATTGAACCAATCCCGCTCGTACCTGCTAAGACTTTATCCCAGTTCTCAGATTTCCCAATCCCATGGGGCGAGATGATTCCTAGACCTGTTACTACGACGCGACGAAGGCTCATGCGGCGATTTTTCCAACGATGAATTCAGGTTTTGCTTACTTCGAAGATCAACTATGGTGAAAAGACAAGCTGAACTGTGAATTACAGAATTTCTCTTATGTAATCTACAGCTTCCCCAACAGTTGTAATTTGTTCTGCGTTCGTGTCAGGAATTTCTATATCGAAATCATCTTCAATCGCCATGATCAATTCAACGATATCAAGAGAATCGGCCTCTAAATCTATGATAAAAGAGGTATTTCGGGTAATGTTGGGAGTCGGGTGTTGGTCACCACATAGTTGGTCGATTGTAATCCGAATTACTCGTTCTTCAATGTTATCGACATCGCTCATTTATTTTTTCCTCCAGTTAGGCTAAGACAAAAGATATTAATTGTTGCAAAAATATAATTTTAAAACGGATTCGTGATATTCGTTCAATGGCGTATCATGCCGCCATCAACATAGAGTGTCGTACCCGTGATATACGAACTATTCGTAGAAGCTAAAAACGCGACAGCATGCGCAACTTGCTGTGGAGTCCCCATACGGCGGGCAGGAATTTTTTTCATTAGATCAGCTATGATTGGCGAGCTTAATTCTTTCGTCATATCAGTCTCGATAAAGCCTGGGGCGACGACGTTCACAGTAACATTTCTAGCTGCGGTCTCGAGAGCAAGTGATTTAGAAAACGCCATCACTCCGGCCTTGGTCGCTGCATAGTGCGATTGTCCAATGTTCCCCACCGTACCGACTACTGATGAAATGTTTATGATTCTGCCAAATCTTTGTCGAATCATATCACGCACGAATATTTTGCACAAGCGGTAGACAGATGTCAGATTGGTGTTTAAAACGGCATTCCATTCATCTTCTCTCATGCGCATCAACAAGCTGTTTCTTGAAATGCCTGCATTGTTCACTAAAATGGATACTTTTCCATATTTTTTTCCGATATATCGAGACAACTGCTGAACATCCTCTTGAACAGTGACGTTCAATCTAAGGCCTTCACCTTCACAACTTGCTGACTCTAAATATTCGGAAATTCTTGCTGCTCCGTCATCAGTAGTACCAGTACCGACTACAATGTTGCCTTCCGAGCCAAGCTGTTCTGCAATTGCCCGCCCTATTCCGCGCGTCGCGCCGGTTACCAAACAGACGTAATTATTTTTCGAATCCATTCGTCAATAGGTCAGGTAAACAGCGCCCCAGGTAAATCCACCGCCAAAGCCTTCGACGAGAATCTTTTGCCCAGGTTGGATTCTGCCGTCACGTACAGCGGTATCCAACGCTAGTGGGATGGAAGCAGCGGAAGTGTTTCCATGCTTATGCACAGTGATAACGAGCTTGTTTTTGGGCACTCCTAGTCTCTTAGCCACAGCAGAGATAATTCTCATGTTTGCTTGATGAGGAATAAACCAATCTACATCGTCAACGCTGACATTGTTTGCTACCATAGCTTCGACAGTGACTTTCTCCATACATTTGACAGCAATTTTAAATACTTTATTTCCCTGCATTTGGGTGAAGGCAGATCCATTTATGACTTGCTTGAAATTTTTAGATACCCCAACTGGTACACTTAGCAAATCTTTGTAGCGGCCATCTGCGTGTAGATGTGTGGAATGTATCCCTGGCTCTTCTGAGGCTTCCAATATTACAGCACCGGCTCCATCGCCAAACAAAACACATGTGGATCGATCTTTCCAATCGATAATTCGAGAAAAGGTTTCGGCACCAACCACAAGTGCTTTTGTTGCGCTGCGTGTGCGAATGAATTTATCTGCAATATCGAGGGCATACACGAAGCCGGCACATACTGCTTGTACATCAAACGCTGGAACATCTCGTATACCAAGTCGCTCTTGTAACAAACAGGCTGAGCTGGGAAATACTTGATCTGCTGTCGTGGTCGCGACAACAACTAAATCTATATCTTTAATTTCATGGTTTGAACTATCAATAGCAGCCTGCGACGCCTGTTCCGCAAGATCACAAGTCGATTCCTCTTCGTCAGCAATATAGCGAGTTTCAATCCCGGTTCTCCCATAAATCCACTCGTGAGATGAGTTGAGATTGAATTTATTGACAAGTTGTAAATTAGTCAGGCAGTTGGGCGGTAAATAACTACCGGTTGCGCTGATTTTAGAAAAAATCAACTCCCGTCTCCGGCAACCGCACTGATATCATGCTGAATTTTTCTGGGAACTTCATTTTCTACTTCTTTCAAACCTTTGCGGATGGCATAACTGAACGCGACTTCATCTGCTCCACCATGGCTCTTTATTACGCTTCCTTGTAAACCGATTAAGGCCGCACCGTTGAACACGCGAGGATCGATTCGGGACTTCACACGCTTCATGATTGACTTTGCCATCAATCCGACCAGTTTACTCATTAGGTTATGTTCGAATTCTCTACGAATTGCTTGTTGAACGAAATGAGAAACACCTTCACCGGTTTTTATCGCTGCGTTTCCCACAAATCCATCACAAACGATCACTTCAACATCACTTGTAAAAAGCGCATCACCCTCAACATAGCCATGATAGTTGATTTTACTTGAACTAAAAAGATCTTGGGCGTTTGACGTGACTTTGTTACCTTTATATTTTTCTTTGCCAATATTGAACAATGCTACGCGTGGCTTTGCAATGCCTTCCATGTTCTTGACAAATGTAGATCCCATAATGCCAAACTGAAAAAGATGTTCCGCTTTACAGTCCACCATCGCTCCTAGGTCAAGCATGTTGACGTGACCGGCCTTTGTCATCGTTGGCAACGCAGCAATAATGGCGGGTCTTGACACCTCAGGAAAGGTTCGTAGCACTAGCTTGGAAACCATCACGAGTGCCCCTGTATTTCCCGCACTTACACAGGCTTTAACTGAACCTTCCTTTACCGAATTAATTGCGACGCGCATTGAAGAATCTCGCTTGCGCCATGCATGCCTCGGATGTTCATCCATTTCGACAGTTTGAGTTGTGTGAACAACCCCTATACGAGATCGATCTACGTTGTCATGCTGATTTAACTTATGCTTTATTTCGTTCTCGTCGCCAAATAGAATAAACTCCACGTCATCTGTTTCATTTAGTACAGCTAGTGTTCCTGGTACAGTTACTTGCGGCCCGTAGTCACCGCCCATTGCATCTATAGCAATTGATGTAACCATTCAGAACATGCACACAGTGATGTGGTTGAGAAGGAAAATACGATGAGACTAAATTTCTTCGTGGTCAATTTGTTCGGGAAGAACTCTTTTACCTCGATAATAGCCATCGGCTGAAACATGGTGACGTCGATGCAGCTCACCCGTTACGGGTTCGGTGGAGAGAGCCGGCCTTTTCAGAGCATTGTGTGAACGGCGCATATTGCGTCGAGATTTAGATTTTTTTCGTTTTTGTACAGCCACGGTTTATCCTCGATTTTCAGACCTGATGCATTCAAATCCAGTACAGATTTTACTCTTGTAATTAAAGAAAGAATACAGGAATGCATTGTCTGCAAGATTCTGCAGACAATGCGACTTGACGTTTGTAAATGATACTTTTGAAGATAAACTATGTCAAATTCAAATATATATTGTGAGCAACTATTTCAAAAGTACAGTTTTCGAATTATGTCAAAGTTAATATTAGCGTCGGGATCCTTGACTCGGAAAAAAATTTTGGCGACGTTGGGTGTTTCATTTCAATCGATTACACCTGAAATTGATGAAACCCCGCGTAATGGTGAATCGCCCATTGAGCTTGTTGAACGATTATCAATTTCAAAAGCGAAAGCGGTGTCTCGCTCATACCCCCAACATTTGATAATTGGTTCCGATCAAGTCGCCGTGCTCGATGGCAAAATTATCGGTAAACCTAAAAATCGGGAGCATGCTATAGAACAGTTGCAAACTGCATCCGGGAAGTCAGTAACTATGTATAGCGGTCTTGCATTGCTAAATTCCTTAACAGGTAGTCTTCAAGCTGACGTCTTGCCGTACCGTGTAATGATGCGGAAATTGACTCGCGAATGGATCGAGCGCTATATTGATCTAGATCAGCCCTACGATTGTTGTGGCAGTTTAAGATCTGAAGGACTTGGTATTGTATTGCTTCGAGAATTCGAAGGGACGGATCCGAATATTTTGCTTGGATTACCTTTAATTCGGTTGATCGATATGCTGCAGGAAGAAAATTTTCACGTTCTATAAATTCAATCGGAATGATTGACTAGATGGTATCGATCATCTTCTAGAAAAATTTTATCGTCATTCTCCGATACTGAGATACTGATTAACGACATTCCGTAACAGGGTCCATTGAAACAATATCCCGTATTTGGTTCGAATAGAGCTCCATGATTCGCGCAAATTATGAATTCACGGTCCTCATCAAAAAATTCGCCGTTGCCCCAATCCAATTCCAAATAAAGATGCGCGCATTGATTTAGATAAGCATAGGCTGTTCCGTTGAATCGAATTACAAAAGCAGGATATTCCTGCCCTTTCATCGACAGCTTGAAAACAAATCCTAGACCCCCATTGGAAATTTCGGACGAACGACATATAAATTGGCTTGGTAAATTTGACGCGTACATAGAATATTTTCCTGCTGACTTATAGCTGGTCCAATACATTCTTCAACTCAATGGGCAGTGGACTCTCAATCCGAATTAGGTTGCCGTTGACTGGATGTTTTATTGTCAGACATTTGGCGTGAAGAAACATACGTTTCAACCCTAATGTCGACATTTGCCGGTTAAATTCGTTCGAGCCAAATTTTTTGTCGCCGGCAATCGGATGCCCAATCTGTAATGCATGTCTTCGTGCTTGATGTGTCTTTCCTGTCAATAAATGAATGTCGACCAAAGAACAGTCGCGATATTGCTTTGCCGTTATAAAGTGACTCAACTCATTACGGTTTTTATACTTGTAATTGGTTAAACGAATGTCATTTTTGAAATCATCCGTTTCAACTAACTTTGAGTTCCAATGACATTGTCCTTGCAAAAGAGCAACGTAGATTTTCTGTAACGAGGATTGGCTCGAATCTAACTTCCAGAGTGCATGAATTTTACGCAGAGTTGCCTTGTCTTTCGCTAACAGCAAGATTCCTGAAGTCGCTTTATCGAGACGATGTACCAATTCAATGGAGGAAATGTCTTTTCTCAGATTTCGCAATGCCTCTATTAAACCCATCGAGTGTCGAGTACCAGAATGAACCGTTATAGCGGAAGGTTTATCGATGACCAGAATAAATTTATCTTCATAGAGGACTTGTTCAGCAGCAGCTTTAAGTTTTTCCGAGACTTTCTCAGTACCACCACTTGCCTTGGTCCGTACGGGTGGAATGCGAATTCGATCACCCAATTTAATGCGATGATTTGGTTTTACTCGTCCACTATTGACTCTTACTTGACCCGAGCGAATTAGGCGATAGACGTGGCTCTTGGGTACTCCTTTCAAAAGACTAATCAAGAGATTATCAATTCGTCGATCATCAGACCCTTCGTCGACTATGTGATTGACCACAGTTTGATGTCTCAATTCACTACTTCCCATTAGTGGCTTAAATTATGGATGAGGAGAGAGCATTATTGTGATCCAAATTCACGTTTAGAATGATTCGTAGTTCCTACAGGACATTACAAACTTCGTTGCTAGCATTTACAGTGCACTTGAAAAAAGTAGGTCGTTTACATCAGTTCACCGAAAGACTATGTCACCGTCTGCACGAGTTTGTCGTTATTCCAGAAACAAATTCTCGCAGCCTTGAATTTCCTCAGTCTTCTTGACATCATATTAATTGACGAGTAAGTGACAAATCCAACGCGCTTTAAGTCCTTTCGTGGTTCCATTTTCTTCGATTAGAACCCACCTTGTTGAACCATCTTCAGCACTTATGTTGGAGTTCGCCCCCGCGTCTAATAATTTGGACAGTATTTCGACGAAAATACACGAGAATTCGTCTTTATTTGACGTTGACAGAAGAAATGTCTAAGCGTGCAGAACTATACCTCTTGCTAAGCTCCGGCCTCTATCAAAGCAGCCACCACGTCAGGACTTTTTCTGAAGCCTGTCGCCATCTGCAGTGGAGTTGTTCCGCTTTGATCTCATGCTTGTAGATCGAAGCCGGTATTCACTAACTGCGTTATCTGCTCGCGGCGGCCCATACCTTTTTCATTAACATTTGGCGTAGGGTTTTCGATCTTTTGTCATTCATCACATGTATTTCCGAGTTGGTATCAAAGTATACACAGCTCACAATAAATTGCTTAGTTTTGCATTTGAAAAACTCAATCTAGTCCCATTCGTCTCGAGTAATCCAATTCCAAAAAATCAAATAGTGAACACCGATTGAAGAAAGCAGCACACCTAAAGTAGCTTTGTAGTCGTCCGCTTTGTCTATTCATTCCAGAATTTTGTATCTTACTTACTCGGCAGAAATTGATGCTACTCGTCTGACCTGACTCATACAAACGGCCGTTAGCTTACAAATTGCTTTGCTTTGGGACAAGGTGTTTATGAGTTCCAACTGCCATTTAGCACAGTTTTTACGGTAATACTTTAGCAAGTACCTTGTGCGTTGAATTGCTGACTCAATCCGGTATTGGTTTTTCATACTAGAATCAGATTAATGCCTCTCTTATGTTTAGAGGACCTCACTTTCTGAATAACAATGTTCTGCTATAATCTTTTGTAAATTCAACTGAATATACTGAATATTCTAATCAGTCTAAGCAGCTTGAAAGGATTTAATAGGCGCAAAAAAAAATTTGTTCAGCCTGCTGCTTAATTCTTACAAAATCAATTCAGCTGAAATTTATCGAAGCAAGTCGCTCGTGTGGAGTGATGGAGTATGAAATTACGAGAGCTTGATTTTCAGTCAAGTTCCAAATGAAGCATCGCAAAGTAGAAAGCCAAAAGTCATTATGAATTCAAAAAAAATTCTAATAGTCAATATTTCCGAAAAGCTGGATCGACAAGTGGGGACGTGTGCGATGCTGTTCGAGGAAAATAATAATGAAGCGTATGTTATTCAATGCAACTCATCTAGAGGAACTGAGAGTTGCGATTGTCGATGGTCAATCCCTGATTGATCTAGATATTGAGTTTATCAACAGCGAAAACAAAAGAGGATATATATATACAGGTAGAGTAACCAAAGTTGAACCAAGTCTAGAAGCGGTGTTTGTTGATTACGGTGCTGCAAGACATGGTTTTCTTTCTTTAAAGGATATTTCTAGAAGCTACTTTTCCAACAAATATTCTCCAACCACGCCGATGGCGATGGTCAGAGTCCAAGATGTAATAAATGTCGGGGATACTCTGATCGTCCAAGTCGATAAAAATGAACGAAGTAATAAGGGTGCTGCTCTTACTACGTTTATTAGCCTTGCCGGGCGATATCTAGTCCTTCTCCCCAATAATCCTCGAGGCGGTGGAATTTCTCGCCAAATTGTAGGGTATGAGCGCAAAGAGCTGAAGGAAATGATGTCTAAGCTGGATCTTCCCGACGAGCACTCAATGATCGCGAGAACTGCCGGTATCGGGCAGAGTCTTGAGTCCTTTCAAACAGACTTGAAGTATCTCGTTAACTTGTGGAAGGCGATTGAAGCGAAAGCCCAACAAAGTAAAGCACCGTTCTTAATTTATGAAGAAAGCAGTCTAGTCGTGCGAACTTTGCGTGATTACCTTCGAGAGGATGTTAAGCAAGTACTTATTGATGACAAAGAGGTTTTTAATCACATCAAAACTTTTGTCAGAGATATGATGCCGAATACGACTGCAGAGATAAAGCATTACAACGAACCCGAACCTCTTTACTCTCGCTTCCAAGTTGAACATCAAATTAAAGATGCATTTTCTCGAAGAGTTCAACTTCCGAACGGGGGCGAGATTGTTATAGAACAAACTGAGGCTCTGGTTGCTATCGATGTGAACTCCGCACGCTCTACAAAAGGAGCCGATATAGAAGAGACGGCAAAAAGAACCAACCTAGAAGCTGTTGTACAAATTGCAAAACAGCTGCGAATTCGAGATATTGGTGGGTTAATCGTTATCGATTTGATCGATATGTCGCAAATTAAGAATCGAAGATTGGTAGAAGAAAGATTTTTGGAATGCGTTGAATCTGATCGAGCAAGAACTCGAATCAATCGTATTTCTCAGTTTGGTTTGCTGGAATTGTCCCGGCAACGTATGCGTTCGTCCATTGAAGATTCTAGCCATGATACCTGCCCTCGTTGCCGTGGCCGCGGTTCTATTCGTAATGTTACGTCCACTGGATTGTATGTGCTTCGATTGATCGAAGAAGAAGCTCTAAAACGCAATACAGAACTAGTTCACGCGCATCTTCCTGTAGAGGTGGCGACTTTTTTAGTGAATGAAAAAAGACGAGAATTATCAATTATCGAGCAGAAAACGAAGGCTCGTGCAGTTGTTATCCCAACCAAAGCCTTGTTGACCCCGGATCATCGAATTTATCGATTTACATCTGCTGATGTCGCAAAATTCGACAACGTACATAGCTACACTCTCAAACTTCGAGACAATCCACCACAAACTTACAACATCATTCACACGAGTGGCATCGAATTTGGTACAAGTGTTGAACGTGATTTAATTACACTAGACGTTTCAAAATCTTCGGAATCGGGATTGAAGCGATTCTTAAAGAAAATGATTTCTCCTAGCACTTCCGATCCACAACCGGAATCAGTAAAAGAAGCAAAACCTACTCCTGAGAGAACACCTAGACATAGTGCCAAACCGAGGAGAAGTGCGAAGCCACGATCAAATGCAAAGCATAGGTCAAAACGCTCGGACAAAGATTATTCGAATTACCAAGGACGCAAACATTATCGTTCCAGAAAGAAGCCGAAACCCGGTAACCGCAAAAAAGTGACTGAGGGCTCATCTGCCCAACAAGGCAATTCGTCGCCGAAAAAACGCTACAAGTCTAAAAATCACAAACACTATTCGAAAAGACGAGGTCCAAAAAACTCGCGGTCTTATCCAAAAAAATCAGGATCGCCTAACAGATCTAAAAATCGGAAAGAGCGAACCACAGGGCAACAAAACGCAGCAGATAATCAATGACGCTGTGCGGACCAAATTGAGGTCACATCACCACGAATGTAGACGACAAGAATCGAGACAGATTTCAATCTGTCTCGAGATTTGCTGCTCCACTCCACAACGAGAGAAATTCTTGAAACTGTGGTACTCTAGATCGATTTAACCAATTCTTAGTAAGTTCTAGTTCGTGTAAATACTGATCTTTCTTTAAACTGCCTTCGATGTATCTGAACCTTTGAAAGACCAAATAGGTGTTCAAGACATCTATATCACAATAGGCTTGTATTTCCTCAATTTGTCCATTGAGATACGCGTCTAATACTTTATCGCCACCGATTCCAATTTTCCCTGGAAGCCCGATCAATTGCGACACTTCGTCCAAACTGCCAAACGCGCGGTTGTTGTATCGTGCTAGAACTTCCATGACATCGACATGGCGTTTGTGATAACGCGACTGATAATTGTTCCACCTAAAATTTTTGTTGAAGTCCCCTGTATCCCAATACACTCTGTTCTGAATGCCAAAGCGAAGAGCGCGATAGTTTAGTACCGGTAGATCAAATCCAGAACCATTCCAAGTCACTAAAGTCGGAACCTTATCTATCGCTCGGAAAAATTTCTGCACCAAAGATTTCTCGTCACCACCGGCTTTACCTAGCGACTGTATAGTGAAGCTGTCGTTGTCCCAGCGAGCAACGACTGAGATTGCAATGATTTTGTGCTGGTGTAGAGGCAAAAAGTCAGAATCCGGAACCTTGGTTCGACGCGACGCCATCATTGCTTTCGACACTTCCAAGTCATCGATACCCTCGAGCTTGTAAATTTTACGTCCCAATTCAAAATCAGGTACCGTTTCAATATCGAACGCCAATATCATGATGTTAAATTCAAAAAGCAAATTTTCGACATAGAATTTCTATTACGAGGGTTGCATATACAATGCTTTTAACCGCAAACTCTTTCTCCCTAGAAACTCATTGACTTGTGGTTGATATACCAACCGATAATCAACCAGCCTTGGAACTGAGTCGAACTGCATCAAATAGTTGAAGTAAATTGCTTCATAGGACTTGGAATGATGGTGCGAGTACACGCGCATTTGTATGTGCTTTTCTTTTATTACTCGAAATTGCTTGAGTGTAAAAATTCCGTCGAATACAGGTACTTCGAATCCTTGCCCCCAGGGACCTCCGTTTTGAATTGCTTCTGCCGCTTCAAGATCGAGTGTCTCAATTTCCCCATCTGATAATATCTCATCCACTTGATTCTGACCTTGAGTATGTTTTGCTACCAATTCTTCGAAGAGCTCTTTGAAGCTTATGAAACTCTCTTCTTCGATCGTAAGACCCGCAGCCATTGCATGACCCCCAAACTTTACGATCATTTCCGGGCGATACAAATCAACTTCGGCGATCAGATCACGAATATTGATTTTTGGAATAGATCGCCCAGAACCACGTAGTAATCCATCATCAGAACGCGTAAATATGATGGTTGGTTTTCCTGTTAGTTCTCTAACTCGAGCCGCAAGAATTCCAATAATCCCTGTATGCCATCTCTCATTGAATAAGCAGGTGCTGACTTGCTGCGTCTTCAATTGGTGTTCGATCGCTTGAATTTCTCGCACCGCATCGGCCAACATTTCCGCTTCTATCATTTTACGTTTATTGTTAAAACGCTCCAACTTACTGATAACTTGTAGAACTTCTTTGCGGCTATCGCTAACCAAACAACGCACACCAACTCCAATTTCGTCTAATCGACCCGCCGCGTTAAGTCTAGGCCCGACAGCAAAAGCTAAGTCTTCTGCCACAATTTTTCCGATCGATCTGCCACCTTCTTCAAGTAAAGCGCGAAGTCCCAATCTACATCTTTGGGTATTGATACGAAGTAATCCCTGAGCCACTAAAATCCGATTATTGTGATCCAGAGGAACGACATCGGCGACGGTTCCAACCGCGACAAGATCCAAATATTCTGCCAAATTGGGGACTTTAATGCCTTCATCTTCAAACCAACCGAATTCGATCAACTTTGCACGTACAACCGACAGCACGTAAAAAATAACTCCGACACCCGCAAGATTTTTGCTTTCAAATTTGTCGCCTGGGAGTCTTGGATTGACGATCGCATCTGCATTGGGTAATTCATCGCCTGGCAAATGGTGGTCAGTGATGATTACCGTCATACCGAGTTCTTTAGCTAGTTTCACACCTTTGATATTGGTTATCCCATTGTCAACTGTAATGACTAAATCGGGAGCCGCTGGTGAGAAATGCTTGACAAATTTCGCGGAAAGGCCATATCCGAACGCAAAGCGATCCGGACAGACAAAGGCAACATTTCTTGCGCCAAAAGCTCGAAGAACAAGATAACTTAAAGCGCAACTAGTTGCACCGTCTGCGTCAAAGTCTCCAGCGATGATGATGCAAGCATCGGCCATGACCGCTTCTGCAATAATTTCAACAGCCTGATCCAAGTTCAATAACGCATGAGGCGGTTTCAATTTGGCAAGAGAATTGTCCAATTCATTGACATCTGATACCCCGCGATTGCGATATACCTTTGCCAAGACAGGATGGATGCTCGGAAAGTCAATTTGTGTAGAGGGTTCTCTACGAACGATTGACTTTTGTAATTTCAAAGTTCGAGAAAGCAATGATCAGATTTATGACAAGCTGTCAATTCGAATTCGAACAATAGGACCTGTCACAGTCTTCAGTGCTTCGATTTCTTTAACAGCTGTATCGATGTTTACTTCACAGGTTTCTTGTGTCAATATTACTACTGGAACTATTTCTTCGTGAACACCCGAACTTTTTTGAATGATCGATTCAATACTAATTTCATGATCTGCCAAAATCTTCGTAACGTCTGCAAGTACTCCTGCCCTATTGGCTGCATTCATTCTAAGATAGTTGGTAGTTAACACTTCACTCATCGGGAGAATTGGAAGCGAAGTAAGTAAATTCGTTTTAAAAGCCAAATGCGGCACTCGGCTTTCTTCGTTTGATATTGAAGCGCGCACAACATCAATCAAGTCCGCAACAACAGCAGAGGCGGTGGGTTCTGCTCCGGCTCCAGCTCCGTAGTGAAGTGTTTGACCAACCGCATCACCAGTAACAAGAACTGCGTTCATGACTCCGTCTACGTTTGCCAACAGCCGCTGATGTGGAATAAGTGAAGGATGGACTCTCACTTCAATTCCCTGCTCACCTCGCTTCGCCATCGCGAGAGGTTTTATTCGATAACCGAGTTCCTCGGCATAACAAATATCTTCATAGGAAATTACACTGATGCCATCTCGATGAATGTTCTCGACATTTTGTAACGGAATGCCGAATGCTATGGAAGCAAGTATTGAAATTTTATGCAGAGCATCGATTCCTTCCACGTCAAAACTTGGGTTAACCTCCGCGTAACCTAACTTTTGGGCTTGCTGTAACATTTCATCGAATGAACACTTATTTTCCTTCATTCCAGTTAGAATGTAGTTGCTGGTGCCATTAATAATTCCGATCAATGACAGAATTCTGTTGCCTGCTAAGCCTTCTCGGATGGCTTTGATGATTGAAATCCCACCACCTACTGCCGCCTCGAAGTTAATGGTTAGCGAATGTTCATGTGCGCATTTGAACAACTCATTTCCACGAAGGGCAAGTAGCTCTTTATTGGCGGTGACAACATGCTTTCCATTTTGCAAAGCTCGCATGACATAGTCGTAGGCAGGCTGTTCTCCACCGATGACTTCAACTACAATGTCAATGTCATCAGAATCTACGATTTTCATTGGATCATCCGTAATTTCAATGCTTTCAGCAACCGATGTTCTAGACTTGTTAATGTTTTTTACCGCTGCTCTACGCACCGTAATTGGACGACCGACTCGTCGAACAATTTCGTTCGCATTTCTTTCCAGAACAGTGACCGTACCAGTCCCTACTGTCCCTAATCCCAAAATTCCTACGTGTACTGGTTCCATTTCAGTATTTTCAAAAGAGATATATTCCTTAGAGGGAGTATCTACCAAAGTTAAAAATTATTGAAACTCGTTTTGTAAGATGGAATTACATCGATCAGATTCGGAAGGCTTAAATCTAATCAAGTCCTTTGGTCCGGGCGAGTTTCGCGTAAACGATGTATTGTATACGCGTAGCATTATCGTTACCGCTGATAAAGTAATTGATGATTGGATCTGTAACTCAATCCAGAAACTAACCATCAAAGATTTTCAGAAGCTTGCTGACTTTGACGCAGAAATCATAATTATCGGCACTGGTAAGACTATCAAGTTTCCCGACCAAAAGCTACTCCAACCGATCATCGATCAGAAGTGTGGGTATGAAATAATGAACTCGTACTCTGCATGCAGCACCTACAATATTTTAGTTGGAGACGGCCGGAACGTTGTTGCAGCAATCCTAGTCGACGAGTAATCACTCCTGTCAAATTAGGATTTAGGTAAAAATTGCATTGGATCGACGGCTTTTCCGTCTTTTCTGATTTCGAAGTGAAGTTTGACTCGATCGGCATCAGTATCGCCCATTTCAGCAATCTTTTGTCCTTTCACTACGTTGTCCCCTTCGCTTACCACCAATCTAGAATTGTGACCATAGACACTCAAAAACCGCTCATCGTGTTTGACGATGATTATGCGCCCATATCCAATTAGACCATCACCGGCATACACAACTTGTCCATTCCGTGAAGCGTGGACAGGTGTTCCCAATTCGCCGGCAATTTGAATCCCACTTCGTAAATTTTTTGCTGAATATGGGCTAATGATTTTTCCAGGAACCGGCCATGACCATCCAGAAGCTCCACCGGTTCCGACAGTTACAGCCGGAGCAATTTCTTCGATCTCGGGAGTAGCTTGAACTGCTACGGGTGTAACGGGCGTGGCGACTACACCAAGCTCGGATGAAGTTGAAGGAGTAAGCTTCTTGTCGACTTGCGCGGGTTCGTACAGTTTGATTTTTTGGTCAATCGTGAGCTTTGAATCAACTGTTAAACCGTTCCACCGTGCAACATCCCAGGGATTAAACCCCGCCAAGAATGCGATCGAGTAAATGTTATCCCCGTGTTTAACAATCGCAGTGCGGCCGTCGTAGGTAGTTTCTGGCTTAGCGGGTGGAAGGTCGAGAAGCTTTATTTTGCTTACAGGTGCAGGAGAAATTGGGTTCGAGCTACATGCTGCAATGACAAAACTCAATAATAAGACTAGAAGTATGAGTAATAATTTATTGAATTGTCCAAATAACAAAGCCAGTCACCAACAAAATACTGATTAAAATCATCGCTTTAGAACCAAACTTTTGCATGATTCTATACACTGAATCACCTGCCCAATAGCAAACTGCGCTTACCATAAAGAAACGAGTACTTCTACCAATTATCGAACCGAGTATGAAAGGTAAAAGGGCAAAGGATAAAACTCCAGACGATACCGTCAATGCTTTGTAGGGAATTGGAAAAAATCCAGCAACAAAAATCATCCAAATCCCGTACTCCGAATACCAGTTTTGCAGTGATTCGAAATGCGGTCCCATCCCGTAGAATTCAATTAACCAAAGACCAACAGACTCATAAAAGAAAACGCCAATGAAGTATCCAACCAACCCACCAAGAACTGAAGAAATAGTTGTAATGAAGGCATAGTACCAAGCTTTTCGTTTGTCAGCGATAATCATTGGAATTAACATAAAATCCGGCGGAATCGGAAAGACAAATGCTTCTAAGAAGCTAACTCCACCTAAATACGCAGGTGCATGCTTGTGGGTTGCAATAGAAATGACTCGAGTCTGCAAACGATCAAACCATGTCGCAGAACTGTTCATTGTTGTTGCCGAATCTTTAGTCAATTCGAAATAACTTGTGTGCCTTGAATTTGTGTTGGAAAATAATCTTCACATTGACCTTCTCGGAAAACGTCGGCACTTGCACAATGTAACCCACCGCCGAAAGCATACGCGTTTCGAAATGGTATAGGAATCACTTCAAACCCTAAGGTATCCAACTGTTCTTGCTGATTGGTTTCAGATGCTTCCACACAGACTGTCTTATGATCTAGTACCAAAACGTTCATAGATAACCAAACGCTCGAGTAACACAGTGGAGGTGGTTTGTCATGCATGGGTAATGCTGCATCTACAATTTCCCAATCATTAGCGGCAAAAATCCTTCTTTGTGAATCCGGTAATCGCCTGACAGGATTGTTTATGATGAGTCCTGGACGAAGCGGTACAAATGTCGCATCGATGTGTATCGGGTTTGGGTCGTCTGGAAAGTTGACCATATGAACACGATGATTGCGAAAGTGTCGCTGCAACCAGTCCCCTGCTCGACGATTCGTTGTGAGTCCATGCTGCACAAAGAGATCTTTCCCAATTCTTAAAACATCAGCTGCATCAAATAATGGCTCGTGTTCAGTTGTAATGAAATCTAAATTTCTAGATTTCTCGGCCAAAATTTCCGGTGTAATGTCCTTGAAGTAGTCCAATTGATAGGATTCATTCGTGAGTCGAGGTCGCGGTGCTTGTTCCCATCGAAAGAAAGGATCTTCTTTGAAGTACCTCAACATCAGCGGGTGGTAGGCCAAGTACTCCCAATAGCGACAACGCATCATCATCGCGGCGCTAAGAATTTCAGATCCAACTGTCAATAACACATCTCTAGGTGGCATACAACCGAATAGGCTTTTCGTAGAAAAATCGGGTGTTTGAGCTGACTGATTCCATTGCAATGGGGTCGGTCGGTCAACCCTAATTCCACGCGACTCTAACACGTGCGCGAAATAGTCAAGCTCAGCGTTCGCTCTTTCAACGGTATCTAGAGTTCTAGGGCCCCACTTTCCCCACATATCACTTGATTTATCGATCTTTGCTTCAAGAGCGGGTTCCATTGCTGGAATACAGCAGTGATCAGCGCGACCAATAATTATGTGCTTTAAGGGATCAAAATCATTCCAAGAATTTACAGTTGTTTTAGGCATCTTGAATCTTCAATGATGATGGTTGATGGAAAAGTTGAACCGATTTGGTGGATGGTCGGGGCGAGAGGATTTGAACCTCCGCCCTCTTGCGCCCCATGCAAGTGCGCTACCAGGCTGCGCTACGCCCCGAATTCGACTGGGTTCAATCGGGGTTTAAAATTTCAAGAACCTCTTTCAATTCTATGATCGTAAGTTCAATTTTTTCTTTAGCAGAACTTGAACCAAACGAATTATGTTCTGACTTTTGCCGTAGTTTTTTTCGAGCACCGTTAATCGTGAATCCTTCATCGTAAAGTAAAGACATGATTCTTCTGACTAGTTTAACGTCATTTGGAGTGTAGTACCTACGCTCACCTCTTCTGCGAGTTGGTTTCAGTTCAGGGAACTCTTGCTCCCAGTATCGCAAAACGTGCGGTTCTAGATTACAAAGCCTACTAACTTCCCCGATTGCAAAATAGTGCTTTTTTGGAATTTCCTGAAATTGGGCGTTAATGATAAGTTACCTTATTGCTTGTAACAGTGAAAAAAGAAAAAACTTCATCTGTCTTGAAGATGCTCGCTAGAATGAATTTTCGATCGAAATTTATTGCTGGCTCGAAACGTAACAACTTTACGTTCACTAATTTCAGCATAGACCCCTGTCTTTGGATTTCGACCGGGTCGAGAAAATTTATGAATCACACAAAATCGACCAAAACCTGAAATCTTTACATCCTCATGCTGCTCTAAAGTCTTCCTTAATCTTTCAAATAAGATTTCTACGAAGTCTTTCGCTTCTCTTTGATTTAACCCTAGTATGAAATTAATTCCTTTCACCAAATCGGCTTTAACGACAACTTTCTTACTCATGTCTATCTTGTTTTGCCATGGATCTTAATTTAATACCAAAATTAGCTTCTAGGTGACTTAAAACTTCTTTCACGCTCAAATCGACTTCCGAGTCTGTTAATGTTCTAGTTTCAGATTGATAGGTCAGTCTATAAGCAATGCTCTTCAAATCTTCATCTATTCCTTCACCTGAATATACATCAAAGACCTGCAAAGTACCTAAGTTTTCCCCAGCACTGGCTCTGATGCAATCTGAAATCTCCGCAACTTGCTGATTAAATTTGATAAGTAACGATAAGTCCCTAACAATTGTTGGGAAAATTGAAATCGCTGAATAACGATAATCTTCTCGTTTTTGCAGTCCACCCATGTCCAATTCAAACACAAAAACGGGATCCTTGATCTTGAATTCGTCCAATACATCGGGGTGAATTTGCCCGGCGATGCCCATCGCATAATCATCTAGATGGATTCCAGCACTACAGTATGGGTGCAAACCCTCATGCTTTTCAGCAACTATTTTCACTCGATCTAATTTTCCTGTTAGGCTAAGCACTCGCATAATTTCGCCCTTCAGATCAAAGAAATCAACTGTCCTTTCGGGAATTCCCCACTGCAATGGTACGTGGTTTCCATACAAAAGACCACCTAGCTTATTGAATTCGTTATCCGATGTAAAAATTTTTCCAATTTCGTATATTCGAATTTGATCTTTACCGCGCCGGTAATTTTCTAGAAAGCTTCCAATCAAACCTGGAAATAAACTGTTTCGCATCACTGACATATTCGTCGCCAAGGGATTTGCCAGTGGTTTGGCGAACGAACTTGGTTTTAGGCTTTCTTGCAATTTCGGATCGACAAAGCTATAGGTAATTACTTCATGATAACCTGCCGAGTGCAATACTTCCTTTATGGATGATTCGCGAATTTTGGACTCGGGCATGCGACGACGAGCGTTGAAATTGAAATTCAGATTGCTCGGTACTTGATCGTAACCATGAATCCTCGAAACTTCTTCAATCTGATCGTGTTCTTCTTCTAAATCAAACCGAAAAAGCGGTGGTTTTACATACCAGCCATCATCTACACCTGTTACCGACTCATTAACGGACTCTAAGATTTTTTCAATGTCATCATGTGGAATCTTTAGCCCGAGGACACGTTCAATTCTGCTTTCCCGCACTTTGCAAAATTTTTTCTGTGGAACAAATTCGCAATGGCGAACTTCCTGCAAAGGGCCTGGTTCACCCCCTGCTATTTCCAAAATCAGCCGGGTTGCAAACTCGATCGCTCTGACTTGGCCCTGGGGATTGACGCCTCTCTCAAAACGATGAGATGCATCTGTGTGCAAACCATATTTCGAGACCGATCGTCGTATTGCGGATTGGCTAAAGAAAGCTGCTTCAAGAAACACATGACTCGTGTTAGTATGAATCCCACTCTTTTCACCGCCCATTACACCAGCGAGACCAATCGGTTCATCTGGATCAGCAATCAATAATGTACCTGGATGTAAATCCAACATTGATTCATCCAACAATTTTAATTTTTCGTCTTTTCGTGCGTGTCGTACGATGATTTTTGAAGAGTTAAACACTTCAATATCAAAAGCATGCATTGGCTGTCCTAGATCCATCATCACATAATTCGTCACATCGACTATCGGGTGAAGAGGTCGTAAGCCGACTCTACGTAGACGTTCTTTGATCCAATCTGGTGTGCTTGCTTCGCTACTAATATTTCGAATGAGTCGGCCACAATATGCTGGACAATCTGAGGCTTCGTCGATCTGAATAGGAATTGTTTGTTGAATGACCTCAGGCACCGGATCTATAGACTTCCGTTTTAAATCCTCGCCAACAAAAATTGAAACCTCTCTGGCTACTCCTTCTATGCTAAGACAATCTGCGCGATTTGGTGTCAGGTCAAGATCAAGTACAGAATCAGTTAAATTTAGATGTTCATTGATGGGCAAACCCACCTGTGCGGTGGAGTCCAACTCCATTAAGCCCTCAGTAACGTCTCCCAACTCTAATTCACTTTCGGAACAAAGCACTCCGTTAGATAGTATCGAAGAAATATTTTTTGCGTCGACCGTTTTACCTTGTATACAGCTGTTGACTAAGGCGACGGGATATTTTCGTCCAGCAGTCACATTTGGTGCACCACAAACAATTTGTAGAGGCTCGGCTTGAGCGACGTCAACCTGACAAATTTTCAACGAAGAATGCCGAGGGTGAGAAACGAAGGTGTTAACCTGGCCTACAACTATTTGCTCGTGGCATTGAGCTATGGGAATTATGGATTCCACTTCCAGTCCTGCCATAGTAAGGCGTTGAGCGAGTTCAGAAGGGTCGAAATTGTAATCGACAAAATCCCGAAGCCAGTCTAGATTAACTTGCATGCTGCGCTACACCACACTGGTTTTATTGAAATTGTCGAAGCATTTCGAGATCATTTCGAAAAAACAATCGTAAGTCATTTACGCCGTATCGAAGCATAGTAAAACGTTCCACCCCAAGACCAAAAGCATAGCCGGTGAATCGTTCACTGTCGATATTTACGTTTTTGTACAGTGCGGGATGAACCATACCGCAACCCAAAACTTCCAACCAACCGCTTCTCTTGCAAACTCCACAGCCTGAGCCTTCGCAAAACACACAGCTAATATCAACTTCTGCAGACGGTTCAGTGAATGGAAAATAAGACGGTCGAAATCGTAAATTCAGGTCTGCTTCAAAGAACTCTCTAACAAAATACTCCAAAACACCTTTGAGATCAGCAAACGTGGTGCTTTCGTCAACAACCAAGCCTTCCAACTGATGAAACATAGGGCTGTGCGTCACATCGGAATCGCAGCGATAAACACGACCTGGGGCGATCACTCGAATTGGCGGAGAATTGTTTTCCATATAACGAATCTGAACCGGAGAGGTATGTGTTCGAAGAAGTTTCTGATCCTCGAAATAAAAGGTATCCTGCATCGCTCGTGCGGGATGCTCCGGTGGAATGTTCAGTGCTTCGAAATTGTGATAATCATCTTCGATTTCGGGGCCCATCGCGATATCGAATCCAATGCCCGAAAATATTTCCACCATTCTTGTCAATGTGCGTGACAAAGGATGTGGTCCTCCAACGGCATAAGTTCGCCCTGGTAAAGTTACATCTACTTTTTCTGCTCGCAATCGTTCATTTCGAGCATGTTTTTGCAGGTGTTTTTGCTTAAGCTTGATTTCCTTTTCGATTCTACCTTTTGCAGATGCGACTGCTTTTCCGGCAATCGGCCGCTGGTTAGGAGGGAGATTTCGAATAGATTTGATTAAATCGGTTATGCGCGCTTTCTTCCCAAGTAGGGATACGCGAATTTGATCCAACTCGGACTCACTGCGCGTCGATTCGACATCTCCAACAGCTTCCAAGATAAATTGATCAAGATTCTTATAAGCCTCAAGATCAAGCATAATTCAATCTAGGGTAGAAAGAAAATTATGGTAATTACGGAATTACGCTTTGCAGAATCGTATTGAATTTCGCACTAACCGGCTATTTTCTGCTTCGCTTTATTGACCAGTAGGGAAAATGTTTCGGGGTCGTTCACGGCGATATCGGCGAGAGCTTTTCGATCTAAATCGACACCGGCGAGTTTCAACCCATGCATGAATTTACTGTAACTCAGACCGAACTGACGAGCACCGGCGTTGATTCGAATGATCCAAAGCGATCGAAAATCACGCTTACGCACACGACGATCACGATAAGCGTACTGTCCCGATTTGATTACAGCTTGTTTGGCTACACGAAATACGTTTTTACGAGCGCCACGATAGCCCTTTGCTTGCTTAAGAATTTTTTTATGATGTGCTCGTGCGGTTACCCCACGCTTAACTCTTGGCATCGATTTTCTCCTTTACTACGCGTAGGGAAGCATTTTCTTTACGCTGGCACTGTTGGAATCATGCACCAATGTATCTTTACGAAGATTGCGTTTTCTTTTTTTGGATTTCTTCGTAAGAATATGCGATGCATGAGAATGCCCGCGTTTAAACTTGCCCGATGCAGTTTTTTTGAAACGCTTCGCAGCACCTTTGTTGGTTTTTATTTTAGGCATATTTGAATTTCGCCTTATCTAGTTTGTTCAGGTTACGATTTTATCGGAGCTAGCATCATGACCATCTGGCGACCTTCCATTGAAGGTTGTTGCTCTACGAAGGCAATATGAGCTAAGTCACGTTCGACTCTTTGTAATACTTCCAATCCAAGCAATGGATGACTCATCTCCCTTCCTCTAAAGCGCAATGTAACTTTTGTTTTGTTACCTTTTGTCAGAAACTTCCGTAATCTATTGAGTTTTACATCATAGTCGCCAACATCTGTACTGGGACGAAATTTTATTTCTTTTGTAACAGTATTCTTTTGTTTCCGCTTTGCTTCATGCCGCTTTTTGCTAGCAGCATATCGAAACTTTCCATAGTCCAAAACTCGACACACTGGCGGAGCTGCTTTGGGTTCTACTTCGACTAGATCAAGCTGGTGAGATTGTGCGTACGAATATGCTTCCTCTAGTGGAACCACCCCAACTTGTTTACCCTCTTGACTAATCAAGCGGACAACTTTAGCTGTAATTTTTGCATTTACTCGATGAATTCTTTGCGTAGCCGTAACCAATTCTCCTTTAATTTCCTAAATTTTTCAATTCTGAACTTGCTTGACCAATGAAACGAAATCGTCAATATAAAATGAACCTAAATTTTCGCCAGCCAAGGTTCGAACAGACACAGTGTTGTTCTCTACTTCTCGGTTCCCTACGATCAGAAGATAGGGTATTTTTTGTAGAGTTTGTTCTCTGATTTTAAACCCAATCTTTTCGTTGCGCAAATCATGAATTACGCGAACACCTAAGGAACGAAGTAACTCGGATATTTTAATCGAATAGCTGAGCTGAACTTCAGAAATATTCATTATGACTGCTTGTACTGGTGCCAACCAAACGGGGAACTTACCGGCGTGTTCTTCGATCAAAATTCCTATAAATCTCTCCAAAGAACCCAGAATTGCTCGATGAATCATTACTGGGGTGCGTCTTTCACCATCTGCCGCGACATATTGAGCACCAAGTCGATCAGGCATCGAGAAGTCAAGTTGAATCGTTCCACATTGCCAATTTCGTCCGAGACAGTCCTTAAGGACAAAATCGATTTTTGGACCGTAGAATGCGCCATCCCCGTCGTACACGGTGTAATTCATATCGCGTTCGCATAATACTGATTCCAACGCTCGTTCAGCGCGGTCCCAAAGATCGTCGCTACCAACCCTTTTCGGAGGTCGCGTAGACAAACCGACTGCAATGTCCTGAAATCCAAAGTTCGAATAAACTTTCAATGCGATTTCAATCAAGACTTCAATTTCCGACTGAATTTGGTCTTCAGTACAAAACACATGCGCGTCATCCTGCGTAAATCTACGAACTCGCATCAATCCGTGGAGTGTACCGGAAGCTTCGTACCTATGAACAACGCCGAATTCCGAAATTCGAAGAGGAAGATTGCGATAACTCCGTAATTTCTGTTTGAATACTTGCACGTGACCGGGGCAATTCATTGGCTTTAGCGCATAGGAACGCTTCTCAATGACGGTAGTAAACATATTCTCTTGAAATGTTTCCCAGTGTCCGGATTTTTCCCACAACGAACGAGCGATCAGTTGAGGCGTATGAACTTCTGTGTAATCGTAGTCTTGCAATAAGTCTCGCATGTACGATTCAACGAGTCGATATAAAGTCCACCCTTTTTCATGCCAAAACACCGAACCTGGGGCTTCATCCTGAAAGTGGAATAGATCAATATCTGCCCCAATTCGTCGATGATCTCGCCTTTTCGCTTCTTCCACTCTCTTTAGGTATGAATTCAGGTCAGATTTATTGGCCCAAGCGGTGCCGTAGATTCTCTGCAACATTTCGTTGTTTGAATCACCGCGCCAGTATGCTCCTGCAACTTTGGTGAGCTTGAAGGATTTTAAGAACTTGGTATTTGGGACGTGCGGGCCTCGGCACAAATCCACAAAATCCCCTTGCCGATAGAGTGAAATCTCTTCATCGACGGGCAAATCAGCGATGATTTCAGCTTTGTAATTCTCACCCAAGTTACGAAATAACGAGACTGCATCATCTCGATCGATCACTTCACGATGCACCTGAATTTTTTCCTTGGAAATTTTTCGCATGCAGTCTTCAATCAATTTCAGGTCTTCTTCGGTAAATCCTCGTTCGAATGCAAAGTCATAATAGAATCCATCTTCGATCACAGGGCCGATGGTAACTTGAGCACTTGGAAAAATTCGTTTTACCGCTTGTGCTAGCAGGTGTGCTGTGGAGTGACGAATTACGTCAAGTCCAGCTGCATCTTTCGTGGTGATTAGTTTGAGTGTTCCGTCTTCAAAAATCTCCCGCGAAGTATCCAATAAAGTACCGTTATATTCACCGGCAATCGTAGCTCTTTGCAATCCGGGACTGATTTCAGCGGCTACTTGATCAATAGTAACTTTGGATGGATATCCCCGTGTGGAACCATCCGGCAGAGTGATAGTCAACATTTTGTAATTATTTCAAACAATTCAAGCTAGAAAATGACCGGTAGGGCATCGATGAAGAAATTTGCATTATACGAACAGAAATCTGCTACCTAGTAACTTATTCTTTCAATTTCAAGGTTTTCAGGTGAGATATTCAGAATGAAGTTAGGCATCAAGATTTTTCAATTTTTCATTGGCGAGTAGTTTAAACCGCTTACTACACTCTAGCATTCAGCGCGTAAATGCGTGAAGATCAAAAAGAATATTTGCTATCAATTCACAATGAGAGCTGAACCGGCTTGAAAAAGGAATTCAACTGGATTGCGTGCTGTTGTTCTTGTGAGTCTATCACTCCAGTCGCAGCGGCTATGCTTGGTAAAGCCGCAATGCAATATTGCGAAGCTTACAACGTAGTTATGAGCCCAACCAATCTCTTTGGTCAGTGTCCTTGATATTTCAAACTCTAATCCAAGAATGAAAATGCAAACAAAGATCTGTCTTGATTGCGGTGGTGGGCGCACCTGGGATTGAACCAGGGACCTCTTGCATGTCAAGCAAGTGCTCTCCCCCTGAGCTATGCGCCCAAAAAATTCGAATTGAGTTAGGAACGATTTCTTTCATTCATTAGCAGAGAATTTCAGTGCAAAATATATCATAAGCTACAATTGTGCAAGTTTGTAAGAATATCAGCTCGATTTATTCGCGAAATTCTATAAAGTTAAGTCAAATCGAAAATGTTCTCACATCTACAAATTGGGACTTCCAGTGATGAGGACAGAAGAAATTCTTAACTAGAGTATGCGCTACCCGTATATGCGACTATTCGAAAATTTTAAACTTTAACCTGAAGAAACAAAAGCCAGCTCTTTGAGTTCGTTAATTTGATCTCGAACCTTAGCGGCACTTTCAAATTCCAAATTTGACGCAAAGCGATTCATTCGTTTTTCCAATCGCCTTAGTTCACGTGAAACTTGGTTGGAATCTTCCAAATTAATTTCCGGCTTGATTAGGTCATGATCTCGATATGAACGATTTCTCCTATCACGACGTTTGAGACGAGAGGCTCTCATTTTCGTCCCATCAATAATTTCCTTGACTTGCTTGTTGATGCTTTCGGGGGTAATATTATTGATTTCATTGTGAAGTCGCTGTTTCTCTCGCCTACGAGTGGTTTCCTCTATCGCAATTTTCATCGAATTGGTCACTACATCAGCATACAAAATTGCCTTGCCATTGACGTTTCGAGCAGCCCTACCAACTGTTTGTATAAGTGACCTTGAGGAGCGGAGGAACCCTTCTTTGTCTGCATCCAAAATAGCAACAAGCGACACTTCCGGCAAGTCAAGCCCCTCTCGCAATAGATTGATTCCAACTAGTACGTCAAACAACCCACTTCGTAAATCTCGAATGATTTCTACTCTTTCTACGGTATCTATGTCAGAATGTAGATAGCGAACACGTACAGAATGTTCACTCATGTAGTCCGTCAAATCTTCTGCCATTCGTTTCGTCAGTGTTGTAACTAAGACTCTTTCTTCGATCAAGGCTCGTTTTCGTATTTCAGAAAGTAAGTCATCTACCTGCGTACTGGCAGGTCGAATTTCAAGATCAGGGTCAAGTAGTCCAGTTGGGCGAACTACTTGATCTACGATTTCGGTCGAATTTTCAAGTTCGTACGGTCCCGGAGTTGCAGACATATAAATCGCTTTCGAAATCTTACTTTCAAATTCCTCGAAGCGTAGCGGACGATTGTCCAATGCCGACGGTAGACGAAATCCAAAATTAACTAAATTCTCTTTTCGGGAACGGTCGCCTCGATACATTGCTCTGAGCTGAGGTATCGTCGCATGACTTTCGTCAATAATCACAATTGAGTTTATTGGAAGGTAATCAATTAATGTATCCGGTGCATCTCCACTACTTCTTTCTGACAGATGCAAAGAGTAGTTTTCTATGCCTGAACAGTAACTCAGCTCTTGCAGCATTTCGATGTCGAAGGTAGTTCGTTGATGTAATCGTTGAGCCTCGACTAACTTATTCTCGCGGTAGAGAACTTGCAGTCTATTTTCTAGTTCGTTGGTAATTCGTTTGACGGCTTTATCAACTGTAACGCGTTGCGTGACGTAGTGTGATTTTGGAAAAACTGTGTATCGCACAACTTGTTCGATAAGTTCCCCAGTCAACGGATCAATCAAATAAAGTTGGTCTATAGTATCGACAAACAATTCTACCCGTACCACTGCGCGGTCCGAATCTGCAGGAAATATATCAATAATGTCTCCACGGACTCGAAACGTACCTCTTCGTAAGTCCGCATTGTTTCGAGAGTACTGAAGTTCGGCCAGAGTTCTCAACATTTCTCGTTGATCGACTATTGCCCCTTTTCTCAAATGCAAAATCATTCTGTTGTATTCCGTAGGATTACCCAATCCGAAAATTGCTGACACTGTTGCCACAATGATCGTATCTTCTCGCAAAAGCAGAGCATTGGTTGCGGATAAACGCATTTGATCAATGTGTTCATTGATCGAAGAATCCTTTTCAATATAGGTATCGGATGCAACAACATAGGCTTCCGGTTGATAGTAGTCGTAGTAGGAAACAAAATATTCCACAGCGTTGTCCGGAAAAAAGTCTCTTAATTCCGAATACAGTTGTGCTGCCAAAGTTTTGTTGTGCGCGAGAATTAACGCTGGTTGACCGAATTTGTCAATGACATTTGCAATCGTGAATGTCTTACCGGTGCCGGTGGCACCTAGTAAAGTCTGATGTCGTTTACCGGCTCGAAGACCATTGACTAGCTGTTCAATGGCTTCGGGCTGATCGCCCGCCGGCTCGTAATCAGAAATTAATTTGAATGGACTCAATGGTCGACCTATAAGAAATTTTGATTCGTTATACTATTCTAATTTACCTCACAAAGAAGCTACGAGGAAAGAACATTGAACAAGTTTCAATTATCAGCGCGAGTAAATGCAATTCAACCATCAGCAACGATAGCTGTGTCCACTAGAGCGCGCGAACTTCGAGCTGCTGGTCGTGACGTGATTGGACTAGGTGCAGGTGAACCTGATTTCGATACACCAGAAAACATTCAACAAGCCGCCATCAAAGCGATGCGCGATGGAAAGACAAAGTATACGGCAGCTGACGGAACACCCGAGCTGAAGCAAGCCATCGTCGATAAATTCGAAAGAGAAAATGGCTTGAACTACTCTCCAGCTAATATCGTCGCTTCAACAGGAGCAAAACAAAGTTTAATCAATCTATTAACAGCGATCATTAATGATGGAGATGAAGTCATTATTGTAGCGCCCTATTGGGTTTCGTATCCCGACATGACGCTGCTGTCAGGTGGTACACCTGTCACCGTGACGGCTGGAATTGACCAAAACTTCAAATTGGAACCCGATCAATTGCGAGCTGCCATTACTCCACGTACCCGATTGTTGATGATGAACAGTCCAAGCAATCCCACAGGTGTTGCCTACACTCTTCAAGAGCTTGAAGCACTTGCAGAGGTACTTTTGGAACATCCGCATGTTTTGGTAATTACTGACGACATTTACGAACACATTCAATGGACGGGTAAACCATTTCGTAACATCGTAAATGCCTGTCCCGAGCTGCAAGCCCGAACCATCGTAGTCAATGGCGTTTCCAAAGCCTATGCGATGACCGGCTGGCGCATTGGCTACTGTGCGGCTCACGTTGAATTGGCTGCTGCGATGCGAAAGATTCAATCACAAACTACGTCAAACCCAAATTCTATCGCCCAAGCCGCAGCCGTGGAAGCATTGTCCGGCCCGCAAGATTGCATTGCGGTAATGGTCGAACAGTTCCAAAGAAGACACGATTACATTGTTGCCAGTCTAAACCAGGTGGAGGGAATGGTTTGCCTCGCTGGAGACGGTGCATTCTATGCATTTCCAAACTGCCAAGATCTGATAAATTCACTAGATGGTGTTGATTCAGATCTTAGCCTATCGGAGTTCATTCTCAATGAAGCCGACGTTGCGGTTGTGCCAGGGAGCGCTTTCGGTGGTGAAGGATATATTCGACTGTCATTCGCAACAGACATGGGAGCAATTGAAGAAGCGATGAGAAGAATTCAAAATTTATTCTAGCCTTTGTACACCAAGACACATTTAGATTTATTCTTTAGGAGTAGTACTTATGTTCGATCCACAATGGTCTGATAGCAAAGTTAGAGACTATTTGACTTATCTGAGCTGCTGGGATGGTGATTTTGAGATGGAACCACTCGTCGGGGGTTTGTGCAACCGTAGTTTCGTTATCACCGACAATTCAAGTAAATCTGTGGCACGAATCGGAACGGATATTCTTGTTCACGGCATAACCCAGACATCGGTTCAAACATCTATGACTGCAGCGGCTGAAATTGGAGTCAGTCCAGGCATACGCTATATTGAACGTGGATTGGCGATTGTTGATTTCTTAACCGGCGGATGTCTCCGGCCTGACGACATGAACGGTAACCGCGAAAATTGTCAAAAAATCGTTCAGTGTCTGAAGCGGTATCATCAGGGATCGAATCAATTGAATGGCCCTCTCACCTATTTTTGGCCTTTTCAAGTAGTCCGACAATACATTACCGTTGGGTACCAGCATCAATCGAGACTAAGCAATAACTTTTCTGAGCTGTTACGGATAAACAATTTACTTGAACAGACGATTGAACCCTTTCAGCCTGTATTTACTCACAATGACACGGTTCCGCAGAATTTTATGTTCGACGATGAACGGAACATTTGGATCATTGATTGGGACTACGGGGGTTACGGGCATCCGATGTTTGATTTGGTCGGTGTCAGTTGTAATGCCGATATGGAGCTTGAGTACGAAACTGAATTATTTGAAATGTACTACGGAAAGTTGTCTGCACAAACTGAGAAGCAGATCGTTGCATTTAAATTGGTTTTGAACTTACGTGAGTATATGTGGGGTATGGTTCAGGAAGTGGTATCGGATTTGGATAGTGCCAATGTTACGGCCTCTATGACAGAACTTTATCCGGATCAAGATCCGGGATATGAAGGCTACACGAATTTGAATCGAGAAAGGTTTGAATCAAACTGGAGCCATTACCAGAATATGTTTGAGTAGACGTTTATCTCGGAAGTTTCGATAAGCCTTGAAACTTACTGTTCTAAAAAAGGAATTTCGAACTTGACAGTCAGTGTCATGGCATGAATTTTCGAGATACAATTTCAGATAACGGTTTTCTAACACTACTATTAAAGGAGGAATAACGACATGAGAAAATGTCTAACAGGTTTAATTTTAGCTTGCACTTTAGCATTCTTTAGTTATGTACCAATCGCTGCCGCTCAGGCAGAGTCAGATGAGCCAATAAAAATTACTTGGCACGACTGGACTGGGCAGTTTATCACCGCTACTTTAATCGGTGAAATGTTAAAGTCCATGGGATACAACATTGAGTATGTACCTGCTGACTACATCGCTCAATTTGTCGGTTTAGAATCAGGCGATCTTCATGTGGCCGTTGAAATTTGGGAAACCACAGGAAAAGACGCATTGGAGGCGTCTTTAGCAACGGGTAACACAGTCGACTTGGGTGAAACTGGTATGAACGCAATCGAAGAGTGGTGGTATCCCCTCTACATGAAAGAAAAGTGTCCAGGTTTGCCTGATTGGAAAGCATTGAATGATTGTGCTGAAGCGTTTTCCACACCGGAAACACATCCGCGAGGTCGTTATCTAGGTGGCCCTGTGACTTGGAGCGGTTATGATGACGAGCGCGCTGAATCCCTAGGCTTAAATTATGAAGTCGTCCATGCGGGTACCGACGCTGCATTGTTTGCAGAAATCGAGTCCGCTTATCAACGTCAAGCGCCAATATTGGCTTGGGTTTATGCACCTCATTGGGCTCCCGCAAAATACGAAGGCGAGTGGGTTGAATTTCCAGCATACACTGACGAATGCTACAAAGATCCGGCTTGGGGAAGTAATCCCGATATGGCATATGATTGTGGTAAACCTCGCGGTTGGATAAAAGCCGTTGGATGGGCTGGAGGCTTAAGTGTATGGCCAAAGGCATACCAGGCGATTCAAAATTTTACAATTGATAATGACATGATGAGCTCACTGATCATAAAAGTCGACTTAGAAGGACATTCTGTTGAAGACGTAGTTGCTGAATGGATGGCAAACAATGAATCCGTTTGGAAAGCGTGGACAATGTAAAGTTTAAACAACAACGGACTGACGCGCCAGTACTCATAATGTGGCTGGCGCGCTTTCTTTCTCCTTAATCTCCTCAATCATACCGACCTTTCGTACTTGCTCGTATGACCAGTACTACACAAATTCTTACTTGCAAGAATGTATGGAAAATTTTCGGCAAAGGTGCTGAACAATTCTTTGTAGAACACGAAACAATCACAGATCAGTTGCTCGAATCGACGGGTCTCATAGGTGCCGTTCGAAACGCTGAAATAAGCGTCGGAGAGGGTGAAATTTTCGTGATTATGGGCTTATCTGGTTCAGGTAAATCCACCCTGCTTCGGTGCCTCGCCCGACTGATTGAACCTACCGGTGGCGAGATTATGTTCGAAGGACAAAATTTACTTCAACAATCTGAAAAACAGATGGTTCAAATTCGTCGACACAAAATGGGAATGGTCTTTCAACACTTTGCACTTATGCCTCATCTTACAGTGTTGGAAAATGTTGCATTTCCGCTTGAAATACAAGGAGTTGAAAGAGGCGAGCGTGAAAAAAGAGCTCGAAAAGTTATAGAACTCGTCGGATTGGAAGATCGAGAAGCCTATTTCCCTAGGGAGCTCTCCGGTGGGCAGCAACAACGAGTCGGTATAGCGAGATCACTTTCAGTCGAACCGAAAATCTGGTTTCTAGATGAACCTTTTTCAGCGCTTGACCCCTTGATTAGAAGAGAAATGCAAGATGAGTTCTTGAGCATTCAGTCCAAACTTAGTAAGACTATCGTCTTCATTACTCACGACTTCAATGAAGCTGTTCGTCTTGCAGACCGAATTGCAATCATGAAAGACGGCTCAATAATTCAAATCGGCACTCCAGAAGAATTGATTCTTCAACCCTTAGATAAATACGTGGAAGAATTTACCAACGATCTATCCCGCGCGAGTGTAATCTCGGCAAAAACCGTGATGACTGCGAAAGCAGATGATGAGCCTTCAGGCGGTCAGATACTACACACTACAAAAATTCAAGATTTAGCTAAAGATGTCATTGAGTCGGATCTGGCCTTTGATGTTGTTGATTCAAGTGGCATAGTCATTGGAAAGATTACAAAAGAAGAAGTTCTCGAAGTGCTAGTTGATACAAAACGGCGATTCTCATTTAGCTAGAAGTTATGGATTTCGCGAGCATTTCAACTGCGAGATTCAGATCGACGAATCTTGGTGTTTTGTCCTGGCTAGCGACATTCTTTGTCATTACATTGATCTGGTTAGGTGGGGATATTTGGCCCTGGGCAATAAAAGCACCAAAGGAACTAAGCTGGAATATCGAATCACTTGGCAGCTGTACCACTGTGAGTTCCTGTGTTACAGGATTCATGAAGTGGTTAGTATCTGATGAAGCCCTAGTCTTTCCGTGGACTTTTAAGGAATTTACGAGAACAATCGCCGCTGGAATCGACATTCCCTATCAATTTATTAAGTCTGTTCTTTCTACTGGTTTTGAAATTCCTTTGGGTGACGATGAAACTTGGCAGACACCACCATTTTCCTGGTTAGGCATTACGCTGGCACTGACATGGTTCGGTTTTGTTCTAAAAGACTGGAAACTTGGATTAATGGTTTTTCTGTGCGCTGTATATATCGCAGGTTTCGGACTTTGGGAAAGCGCGACCATTACCCTAGCATCGATTATGGTCGCCGTTCCCATCGGAATTTTCTTTGGTGTCGCAATTGGTATTATTGGCTACAAATCGAGAACCGTCGAAAGAGTGATCACACCCGTACTAGATTTAATGCAGACGGTTCCAATATTTGCGTATTTGGTCCCCGTGTTGTTTTTATTTGGATTTGGACCGGTATCCGCAATTGCGGCCACTCTCATTTATGCTATGCCTCCTATGGTTCGGGTTACGATACTGGCTCTAAAAACTGTTCCAGCAGAAATCAAAGATTTTGGCAAGATGGCTGGATGTACAAAGCGTCAGATGACTTGGCGAGTTTTGATTCCTGCAGCAAAGCCGGGATTGATGGTTGGAGTCAACCAAGTAATTATGCTATCTTTGAATATGGTCATCATTGCTTCAATGATTGGTGCTGGGGGTCTTGGTTTTGATGTACTCGCATCGTTGAGAAGACAGGCTATTGGAGACGGCTTAGAAGCCGGTATCGCTATTACATTGATCGCGATCGTTCTTGACCGTTTGTCTCAGTCTTGGGCTTCAAGAAATACGAAGCAACATATCGAAGGTGAGACCCATTGGTATACACAACATAAAAATCTTCTCATTGCCCTTGCATTAATTTTGGTTACTACACTTGTGGGCTTTGTACTCCCACTGTTTGCCTACTGGCCCGAGCATTTGGAACTTACGACTGGACAATTCTGGAATGACGTAGTCAAGTGGATCAACATTAATTATTTTGATCAACTTGAGGCAATTAAAGTGTTCGCTTTATTGAACATTCTTAAGCCCGTGAAATTATTCCTGCTTGGTTTGCCGTGGTTAGGTGTATTGCTGCTGCTTGCACTCGCAGGGTATCAGTTAGGAGGAATTCGACTAGCGATTTTAGTCGTCAGCCTTGCGACGTTTATCCTGATCACCGGTCAGTGGACGAAAGCGATGATCACCATTTATCTGTGTGGAATCTCGGTCGCTGTCGCAACCATCATTGGCATTACGGTGGGTTTCGTCGCATCACGATACAAAGTAATCAAAAGGCCTGTATTGATCATCATCGATACATTGCAAACTCTGCCGAGCTTTGTATATTTGTTGCCTGTTGTTATGTTATTCAGAGTCGGAGATTTTTCAGCGATGGTAGCTGTGGTGTTGTACGCCCTACCTCCAGCGATTCGATATACACTGTATGGAATCGAACAAATATCTCCTTCTTTAATCGAAGCCGCAAGAACGTCAGGATGCACTAAATTCCAAGTGTTATCGAAGGTACAGTCTAGACTTGCATGGCCAGAACTAATGCTAGGATTGAATCAAACAGTAATGTTTGCGTTATCAATGCTGGTGATTACCGCACTAGTCGGTACAAGAGATTTGGGCCAAGAAGTCTACATTGCTTTGACAAAGGCCGATACGGGCCGAGGCATTGTTGCTGGGTTGTCCATTGCATTCATAGCTATCATCACGGATCGTTTAATTTCCGCAGCTGCAAAAAGACGAAAACAAGCACTAGGGCTATCGTAGGAGTTTGAGGAATCCAATGTTATCTCAACATTGTGAAATTGTAATCATAGGTGGTGGGATCATCGGTTCTTCCACAGCATACCATCTTGCAAAATTGGGTAAAACCGATTGTGTCGTACTTGAGCAAGGCACGCTAACCAATGGTTCTACCTGGCATGCGGCTGGATTGGTTGGACAGTTAAGAAGTAGTGCAAATGTAACCCAATTGCTTAAATATTCCGTTGAACTTTACGACCGACTTGAAACTGAAACAGGCCAAGCAACAGGATGGAAAATGAGCGGTTGTTTGCGATTGGTCTGTAATCAAGAACGCATTTCGGAAATCAAAAGACAAATCACCATGGCACGTGCTTTTGGTTTGGATATGCACTTTCTGACTCCTCATGAGGCATCTGATCTATGTCCAATTCTAAACGTAGACGATGTAGTGGGAGCCTCGTTTTTGCCGACTGATGGGCAAGTCAACCCATCAGACTTAACTCAGGCTTTAGCTAGAGGTGCAAAGGCGCAAGGAATCAGATTTGTCGAGCATTGTACTGTCAATCAAATCATTCAAACCGACGGCAGAGTATCAGGAGTTTCAACCAATCTTGGAGACATTCAATGTGAAAAAGTGGTGATTTGCACGGGCCTTTGGTCACGCGAACTAGGCTTAAGCTCAGGTGTTAATATTCCGATCGTACCAATGATGCATCACTACGCTGTTACAGGAAGAGTTCAAGGTGTGTCAACTACGCTTCCAACCATTCGTGATCCTGATCGATTGACTTACTTTAAAGAGGAAGTTGGGGGCTTGGTATTCGGTGGTTATGAACAAAATCCGAAACGGTGGGAAATTGACCGAATACCTCCCTCCTTTTCTTTTGCTCTACTGGATTTTGATGTCAACCACTTTGCATCGATTATGCAAGCGGCGCTGGATCGAGTTCCTGCGATGAATAGTTCGGAAATGAAACAAATGATTTGTGGTCCTGAGTCTTTTACTCCGGATGGCAACTTCATAGTTGGAGAAACGCCTGAACTAAAAAGTTTATTTGTAGGTACTGGATTTAATGCCTTTGGCATCGCAAGTGCAGGTGGTGCTGGCAAGGCACTAGCGGAGTGGGTCTTCTCAGGCCGACCCTCTATGGATCTACGAGCGGTTGATATTCGACGATTTGGGGCGGTTCATCTAGACCAGGAGTGGATTTCGAAAAGAACCATTGAATTGTGCTCAAAACACTACACAATTTCGTGGCCACACGAAGAACACGAAAGTTCTCGGTCCTACTTTAAATCCGTTCTTTATCAGAGATTGAAGCATGCAAACGCTTGTTTCGGAGAAAAGTTAGGGTGGGAACGAGCCAACTGGTTTGCACCAAAAGGAACTCAACCAATCGATGTTTATTCCTATAGTCGCCCGAACTGGTATGAACAAGTTGGTGTGGAACACCTAGCGATTAGAGAACAAGTTGGTGTCATTGATCAGTCATCATTCGCCAAATTTAAGGTCGTTGGTGAATCTGCTGGACAGGCGTTGCAACAGCTTTGCTCGAATCGAATTTTAAAACGAAGAGGTGCTATTGCCTACACGCAGATGCTTAACCAGCATGGCGGTATTGAGTGTGATGTCACCGTTACGAAATTGTCCGATAAGGAGTACCTTGTCGTTGGTGGGACTGGCTATGCTACCCATCATTATTGCTATCTACGAGACAATCTTCGTCTGATTGATAAGAACGTCAAAGTCTTTGATGCAACTCATGATTATTCGACACTGTCGATTGCTGGTCCCAATTCTCGAAATTTATTACAAGAGGTTTTTGGCGTAGACCTTTCAAATTCAGAATTTCCATTTTTAAGGTTTAAACGTTTGACATTCGGCAACAAAGTCGTTCTTGTATTCAGAGTATCGTTTGCGGGAGAATTGGGTTACGAACTGTATCTTTCGCCAGATACAACTGAGCTATTATATGATGCACTCCAAGCTGCAGGAACCAATTACGGTTTGGTCAATGTTGGGTATCGCGCTTTGGAATCTTTGCGTTTGGAAAAAGGATTTAAGGCCCTTGGTTCAGATATTGGCCCCGACTACACTCCTTTGGAAGCAGGAATGAGAAGACTTGTCAGATTTGACAGCTCCATCCCATTTGTAGGGCAAGCTGCACTCATAAACCAAGACAAGCAGCCTTTGAAGAAAATACTCACGTGTTTTTCTACCCCAGATCAAGAGGTATTACTATTTGGTAGAGAAACTATCTTTCGAAATGGTAAGAAAGTGGGTTGGACATCCAGTGCCGGATGGGGCTATACAGTCAAGCTGAGCATTGCGTACGGATATGTTAACCACTCGAATGGGGTGTCAGAAGAATTTCTCCAAGAGGGGGAGTACGAACTAGAGGTTGAAGGAAAACGAATTCCCGTAAAACTGGAACATGAGAGTCTCTACGATCCCCTATCGATTCGGATGAAAAGCTAAACTTGGTAATTCATCGATAGGAATCGTATTCTATCTCATTCTTTCGCGGAGAAGAGACCAACAAAAAGATGTCGTACTCATTTGCAAGAGTACGACATCTCATTAGTGACACGTATGGCTCCCCGGGACGGGCTCGAACCGCCGACAAGATGGTTAACAGCCACCCGCTCTGCCAACTGAGCTACCGAGGAATTAAGGCAAATAATGATAAATTTATTTGAGCGTTTCGTCAAGTATAGAGCGATTCAAAAACTAATTTAATTTGATACTATTTTGTAGAACTAGTTGTCGAATTCGCAGCCTATAGATATCGCTAGTGGCGTACTTTTTGGATGGCCAGCTTTATAGAAGCGAATTTTTTTGTATTGCTATCCAATTCGCATTTACTGTCGCATTACAGTTTCAAAATCAAATCAGTGCTTATGCCAGAACAAACCAATTCAACCCCCATTTGCTATTGTTGCGAAATTAAATACTATGCAGTCCATGACAAGCTGCGTCCATTTTAATATTTTTAAAACCGCTTAGCCCACCTTCTCATTTAAACTCAAACTTCAGCTTTAGTTAAATATTACCGAGAAAGATCGATTTGTGCCATTTAAAGCAGTTTTGATTGAAATGAATCCAATTATCAACTGTAGTTGGTTCACAAATTTGCATATGAACACTATCTTTTCAATGATAAATTCCAGTAGAAGAGGAATTACTTGAATGGCCGACTGAAATAATGGAGTTTGTAAATGAATAAATGTAAAGTTATCAACAACAGAACCTTTGTAAGTTTTATAAAGAGTATATGTTTAAATACATATACTTATGAATATTAATTAATGTCAATTCATTCTTCACTTTCAATTTGGATTTGCAGTTCCATCGAGCAACAGAACTTAAGTCTACGCGATCGGCGGAGCTGTACCTTTTCCTCCATGTACACTGGGTTCTGCGCACCACTGTTTACGAATGACCTCGAAATCACGCATGACTTGCTTAGAAACACCAAGAACTCCAACAAACAACTCGTCGTCCAAAGCTATTCGATTTTTGTCTCTATAACTCTCATTTGCGGGTAAGAATTTCACTCTACAAAAGTTATCAAACAACTCAGTTGTTGCGTTGATTGTTTTAGTGTCGAAGCTGCGAAAATCTATCGATAGCAATTGTGGCAATTGACTAACGGTGATTCGTGATCTTCCCTTGTGTTGTTTACTGCCTGTCCACCAGTGATTGATCAATCCTAAAGTAGAGTTGAACCAAAGCATCATTGCCTTTTCGTATTTCGTATTTTCAAGCAAAAAGTTTGGCCAAGCACTACCTCCAAGGGTTTTCTTGGTAGTCAGGCACGCAGAAAGACTCTGTGAATTCAGTCGAAAATCAAGATTTAGGTGAAGTCTAGATGCGTTTTGCTTCCAAATTTCAGACGCTTTCGACTTTTGTCCTTCTCGAATGAGTAATTCACAATCCGATTCTACAAAGAAAGTTCGTTCCTTCTTTGCGTCATGTGACCACAACGCGGGGAAATTGGGAATTCCACCCAGTTTCAAAGTAACTTTATTGAAAGCTCCGCTCTTGCTTGAAATCGAGCGGTGGCCAATACCTGTAACTCCTAAAGCACTTAGGTTGACCATTGGAATTTCATGGATTTCATTGGTTCTGGTCGAAAGGATGCTTCCCTTTGACAGCGAACGCATAAAATCAGCTAAATTCGGCTCCGATAATCCAGCGAATCCAGACTGGAAACTTGACTCGTTGAGGAAATTTCCGCAACTATCTTCACTACCTAATTCAATTCGACCAGTGCCAATTTGTCGACTCTTTCGATGTATGAATTTTGCAATTTCACATGCCTCTGTATGATTTGGGGGGCGCTGCCTTAAATTTACGAACTGGAAAGTAGATTTGTCTGATCCTGGCATTCCTTTCGAATTATTTCCTACTTTGTTCATTTTTTTTGTGGCGATGACTAACACCTCCGCCATACCAGTATCAGCCGAAAAGGCAGCCTCAGTTGCCCCTACATTTGTAATTGATACTATTGTCAAGTCTTGGTAATGACTCTGCAGTAAGTTCCGGGCCTTATTCCATGAACTGCCAGCAACAAAAGTTGCCGGCAATACCAATCCCAGCACACCGCCAGGTTTCAACTTTACATGGGCCAAATCCATAAAGTGTGATGCCAATCCCGCGTAACCGTTTCCTACAGGCTGATTCAGCGAATTTGTCAGTTTTTTCAACTGCTTACTCATTTCACTTTGTTCTTCATCAGAAGTATTGAAACCGGCAAAAGACGGAACCGGGACTGTAGCAATTTTATGATTGGTTGGGCGGGTAAACGGTGGATTCATAATCACTATATCCAATGATTCGTGCCGCATATCGAAGTCGTGATCAATCTCACTGTCGAAAACCAATTCAAGTGGAGAATCTGACTGCTTATTTTCATCGTTTACTTCGCGTCCGATTAGCTGCTTCCGCCCTAAGCTTAACAATGATCGACCACTTTCTTGCTTGAGCAAGTCCAAAGAACCGATATATGAAACATTACTCGCGTCTTTACCGTATGGCATTGTGACGATTTTTGTAGTGCCAAAAGTAGTACTGGGGTGCTTATTTGATAGCGTTGAAGCAGTCAAATGAGTGGCAGCGGGCATAATGTCGAATGCGTACAATGCTTTTTCAAGCATCTCAGAATGAATAACTCTATCATCGTTTCCGCCTCGGCGATACTGAGTAAGTATGGCATGATATAGCGCACCGATAAGGGTGCCAGTTCCGCAAGCGAAGTCAGCTATTTTTAACTCTTTTACAGCTTCGGAATCTTGCCAGTTCACTTTTATTCGCAAAAGTGTGAGTTCAGCAAGAAAGGTAGCTGAGACTGGCAAAGTATAGAATGTGGCGAGAAATTTTCGGTCTGCGATCAGCTTCTGAAACATTCGCCCGGATAGATCATTCAGTCCGGTCGCTCCGATCAAGCTCAGTTCACTAGACATTTCATGAAGCCTCTTTAATATCAAACTTGCTTGTCTGGAAGGGATTTTGCCCAACAGGTCGGACGCAATTTTGAATATCGGCCAATAATTGACATTCGAAATGATCCAACGCCAACAACTGAGTATTTTCGCTTTGGACATTCCTAAGTGAGTCACAAAATCATCCATTACTGGAATATTCTGTTCTCCTTCTGTACGACTATGAAAAATCATTGCATTGGCGATAATGGCGCTTGCCATGCGGTTGGTTTGCGTCCCTGGAGATTGACGCAACAATTCACCCAAATCTTGTTGGATCTTTTCTTCTGTCGTCGCCAATATACTCGCTGCTTGGGATACTCCATCTTCCAATATTTTGGTACTTCTTGTGACTAAAGATTCGGTCAAACTAATGTTTTCAATGCAGTTTGCTACGTCGTTTATCGTGCCAGTCAACCAACCCTTTCGAGGCCATCGTACAGATTTGTTTGTTTCTGAAACAGAATAGACAGAATATTCGAAACTCGAGCATTCGATTGAATCCTCTAAAGCAGATTGAGGAGTTAACCGTAAATGTTGAGGGATTCGAAGAGCCATGCAGTGTTCAATTGGATAGTTGTTTCGGGATAGTTTCTTGCCGAGGCGAGATTTTGCATCATCCTGTACAGTCGAAGCCGGCATAAATTCAGTTTCAACTACAACTGGGGAACAATGATCAAGCGAAAGCACAATGTCTGGCTGTTGTCCCGGACTACCCTGTATAACTCTCGTTTGTTCTGCACTAAGATTTTCTTTCCACAAAGGATGCTTATTTCGAAGTGCCGAACTTAGAACAATATTGAATGCTTTTTCAGTCGTATGCGCGTTTGCCATCCTGAGCAACCTCTACCGATGAGTGTTTTCATCTGAATAATGGAGTGTCCCAGTCCAACCTAATGACCAGATGAAATTTCTTTTTTATATCGTATCCACATTTTTCCTTTCACCGAATCTAAAAGTTTACTAACCATTTACCAAGAGTGGACTCCGCTCAAATAATATGTGCACAGATATGCCTTTACTTCTTTATTTTTTGGTCTATAAATTATCAGATTTTCTTTTGTTAGATGAAAATCAATAACAATCTGATCAAGCTGACATAGACCAACCAGCATCGAATTGGTTTGAATATTTCAATTCACAGTTGGATACTGATGTTAGTTCTTGTTTACCAAATTAGGTGGTCCTTTCACGAAAACGTAAAACGAATGATTGACAAACCAAAAGGTTCCAATGTAACGCTATTATTTTTGCATCAACTCCAATCATTTGCAAGGTATAGCTTAGATTGAAAATCTTAATTACGTCAAAATATGTGTCATTTCTTGTATAAGAATAAAACTTAAGGTACTTGTTAGTATTTCATATGTTGAACTGTGTCGTTCTCGAAATCGAGAGCGAATCTTTCAGCAGAATTTTAGTAAGTTGTCTAAAGAAATAATTTACTCAGTATTAAGAATCGTTTGACTTGTAAACAGCTTGGAGTCAGTGCACTTTAACCGGAAAATTTGGAGTACATACAAAATTCAAATAAGAAAATGCTTTTCTCAAGGATGCTTCAACTAATTCTGGATGCCGGGCCTTCGCATAAATGAATCCCGGATATTTTCCTCCTTCCGGCCACCGAATCATTCGATCACCGGTACGAACATCTAGGCGTACTTCTAAAATGTTTTCGATAGTTTGGGCTCGAGTTACTCCTTCAATTCTTCGCAGAATACCGTTCGCCGAAACCGGAATCATTAATACTCCTGCAGCTGATTCCAAATTCAAAGATTCTACATTTTCGTTAACTGTACGGCGCAGAATGTATTCTTCCAAAGCACAATCCGTAGCAAGCTCGAATAACCGAGCGCAATCTCCCCCAATGGATCTCGCCGCTACTTCTAAAATCCAAATTGCATCTTTTTCAACTCGCACCTCTGCATGAATCGGACCTACCTTTAAACCAAAATATAAACAAGACTTTAAGATTAGTTCTTGAATTTTCTGTTGAACACTTGGATCAAGTCTAGAAGGCGTAATATAGTAAGTTTCCTCAAAGAAAGGACCGACTAGTGGATCCGGTTTGTCAAAAATGCAAATCCTTTCCAAGTTGGAATCAGACAAGTAAGCTTCCAACGCATGTTCTGTACCACCAACGTAATTTTCAACCAATACCTGATTGGTTTGATCCAACCCAGATTCGTTCCTTAAGAGCGCAGAAATTCTTGAAACCGCTTGATTCAATTCAAGCTCGTTATTCGCACGAATGACTCCTCTGCTCGCAGACAAATTTAGAGGTTTAGCCACACAAGGGAATTGAAGACCTTTAATCTGTCTATCTAGATTTTCATCTAGTTGAATTAAACGAAATTCAGGTATCGAAAGTCCTGCACTTTGTAACGCTAGTCTGGATAGGTATTTATTGGTTGATTTTCGGAGTGCTGAGCTAGGATTGTGAACAATGCCCAGGTGTTTTGCGATTTTTGCGGCGAGTTCACCAAACTTTTCATCAGGTGCGATAACCGCACAGATATTCGCATCAGTAAGCTGTTGAGAGATTTCGTGAGTTACCAATCTCGTATTGTCTAAGTCTGTTCGTAACCCTGGCAGCGATTGAGGAATAATATCTGCATCACCGTCAGTGACAAGCAGTACATTGACAGGTATACGCTGAGCAGCTTGAAGGTAAACAACCGCACGATAGCTATAGTGCGGTGCGACTAAAACAACGGTTTTATTGCTAGGTTTCGACTTGAATCAAAAATAAAGAGTCTAGTACAAAAACTAGTGTGCGGCACCACAGCCGCCGCAAGAACCAGTTCCACCAACGGATTGAAAAACATTGTGAAAAACGAACGTTGCTTGGATGCCATCATCAACATAGTCGATTTCAGCCCCTGACAGATACTGTAGAGCAACTACATCGGTATACAGATTAAAGTCATCACTCTGTAAGACTCGATCGTATTCGGATTCGGAATCAGCATAGGTCATTCCGTAATTCATTCCACCACAACCCCCACCAGAGACATAGACCCGAATTCCCTTTATATTTTCATCAGTGTGTTGAACCAATTCAGCCATTTTGAGACTGGCAGCTTCAGTTACTTTGATGTCTGAACTTGTGATTTCAGAACTATAGATAGAATGCTCCATACCCTACTCCGTGAAAGAACAATTAGTACAAAAATAAAATGCAAATTCCATTCATTATTGTAGATCAGATGATGTAAGGAAGTTCGCTACAATTCTGTTTGGATTTGAAAACCACAATGGGGATGTTGAAACAAAAAACAAGTCTTTTTGAAGATCTGGGAGCGAGTCACAACCCAATCGGCAACGATCAAGCACCAATCCCAAAATAAAGTTAAAAATTGATGTGATCGAGATGGATTCTTCTGGTATCCTCGAGCTTATGATCTGCTTCATTTGTATAATTTCAGTCAAGAATCTAACCCAATAAATAATTTTTTTCATTCTTTAGCAATGCCAAAATTAATTGACTGTGTCGTTTTGAAAGAAAAGTCAGCGGCGCTATCCGCCCCACCCTATCCAGGTGAAATTGGCAAGCGAATTTTAGAAAATGTCTCGATGGAAGGTTGGAACCGCTGGTTAGAACGCCTAGTCACAATCATCAACGAAAATCAACTCACTACAGGAGATCCTGCAACACATCAATTGATAGAACAACATATGCTAGGATTTCTATTTGGTGAAGGTGATTTGGGCAAACTACCGCCTGGGTTCACAACGAACCGAAAGAAATAGGTGATTCAGTTGTTCCTGCTCCATTCAATCGTTTGACGAAAAACATGTCTACTATTAATTTTTTTTCCGTCAAGATAGTTTTGCAATGCTCGATCAAGAAAATCCCGAACTTCCCGACGAATACCTGCGCTACCAAAATATTCCGTAGCGATTGCAAGCAAAGCTTGGCCGCTGACAGTATCGCTTCTTTCACTGTTGGTGGTGATTGATGGACCCGAATCAAAGTTGTATTGATAAAGCTGATCCTCTCTGATTGGCGTTTTATGGTCGGATTCGGTTTCTAAAACCAAAGCATATCCAATTTCTTTGAGTAATTTTTTTTCGAATACTCTTAAGGTGTGAAAGGTATCGCCTCGTTGCTGAAGACAACTAATCGCATAACTATATTCACTGAATAAATCCGGATGTGGATCGCCTGGCTGCAAAAGAGCAACAATTAGCTCGTTAATGTAACTACCGCTATATAGTGTTTCTCCAACCAAGGAAGAATAGCTAGATTGGACATTCACATGAGTTAAGATTGGCAAATTACCTTTCCCTGAGCAACTAATTTGTAAAGCATCAAACAGTCGCAACTTTCCTCTCAAGCGAGATTTGACCCGTCGTGCTCCCTTTGCTAGCACGTTAAATCGCCCGATTTTTCGACTGAAGATGTCTACAATCAGACTAGATTCAGAATATGGAATCGTGCGTAGTAGAAAGCACTCTTCCTGCCTGATGCGCATTCGTCAATTGAAATCTGAGTAACCTAGCAAAGCAACTAAACGTTGATCTTCACTCCATTGGGTTCGCACTTTGACCCACAGCTTCAAGTAAACTTTTCGATTCAATCTCGATTCTAAAGAAGTGCGTACATTTTTGCCAATCATTTTCAATTTGTGCCCTTTGGCCCCGATAATCATTCCTTTTTGATTTTGATTTTCTACCCAAATCAAAGTATGTATGTGTAAGCAATCTTCCTCATATTCATACTTTTCAATTTGAACAGCGCTGACATAGGGTAATTCATCACCGTAGTATCGAAACAATTGTTCACGCACGAGTTCAGACGCTTGAAATTTTTCATCACGATCAGTGACGAAATTCGAGGAAAATAGAGGTACGCTCCGAGGAAGAGTTTGAGTAATTTCAGATTTTAAAATTTCGACATTTTCATTTTTCTTCGCGGAAATTGGCACAATTTGTGAAATTCCAGTCGTCTCAAAAAGTTTACTCATGATCGGCAATAGCTTTTGTTTGTCTTTCATACGGTCAATCTTTGTGATGACAATGATCACGGGCAGATTTTCGGACTGAATCTTTCTCCATACCATCATATCGAGATCTTGCCATCCTCTGTATTCAATTAAGAACAAAACTAAATCGGTTCCAGCAATGCCAGAAGCTGCCGACCGATGGATTGATCGTTCCAATAATCGCTTTGATTGAGGATTGAAGCCCGGTAAATCGATGAAGATTAATTGTCGTTCTTCTTCACTGAGAACGCCTACAATGCGATGCCGAGTCGTGTTCGCTTTGCTGGAGGTAATGCTAAGCTTTTTGGCTAGTAAACGATTGAGTAGAGTGGACTTGCCGACGTTCGGGCGGCCGGCTAATGCGATAATTCCCGCGCGAAAGCTGTCGCTAACAAATTCACCCGCCGAGTAACTCATTCACCTTTGAAGCTGCGGATTGTTCTGCTTCTTTTATCGATCTTCCCTTTGCCGTAACAGGTGATTTCAAACCACTTACATTGCAACTTACTGTAAATAGAGGTTGATGATCTTTTCCTTTTCGCTGAATGATTTTGTAAACCGGTAGTGATTCTGATTGTGCTTGTAAAAACTCTTGAAGTTTTGACTTATGGTCCTTGAGTTCTTGTGATCTAGTTTGATCTAATGCAGGCAGAAAACGAGAATGAAAAAATTTTGTTGCTTCCTCCAATCCACCATCCAAGTAGATCGCACCGATCACTGCCTCAACTGAATTTGACTGTATTTTTAACCACGCGCGTTCATTCGTTCTATGGAAACTCTTCCCTACTCTCAAGTATTCGGCGAGATTCAAATGCTGAGCAACCTGACGAAGCGCAGTATGATTATTTACGATTTGACTTCTTTTCTGTGTTAAAACTCCCTCGGTTGTTTCGCTTTTTTGATCATAGAGATAGGTTGAAACAACGAAATTGAGTACGGCGTCACCCAAGAATTCGAGAACCTCATTGTTAGGTTCGTTTACAGACCCATGCGTCAGAGCTCGCTTGAGCAAAGTTGGATCACGGAATTCATAGCCGAATATCTCTGATAGAGATTCCAGCTGTTTATCGTTCATGGCAGCAAGAGTTTTAGTGTTACGATTAAATTTAATCCGCTACTTGACAAAAGTAATCGTAGATGGGCGAAGATTCAAAGTAGACGACTCATACTCTAGGAACCAACTACTCAATCGCATTGGCAATCCGGCTCCAGTTGACACCTTTACCACTCTTTGCATCCCAGCTAAACCAGATAAGGAACGCTTCTCCGATGATGTTCTCTTCAGGTACAAATCCCCAAAATCGACTGTCGTTACTGTAGTCTCGATTATCACCGAGAACAAAATAAGTGTTTTCTGGAACAATAAAGCTCAGGTCCCTAGAACTCCTTTTTTCGTCAATCAATATTGAATAAGCTTCATTCTCCTCAAAGGATTCAGTTATCTGCTTGGTATGAATTTTTTGATTCGATGTTGGTTCAATCCAATAATCCCCAGCCTCTAGCTGTGCTACGTTTCTACCGTTGACTTGAATAGTTTTATCTTTGTAAATCACAGAATCGCCCGGAAGACCAGCTACTCGTTTGATGAAATTTACATTTTCATCATGTGGAAATCGAAATACCATTACATCGCCGTAGTCTGGGGAATCCAGCTCAATCAACTTATTATTCAACACTGGAATCCGTATTCCATAACGATACTTATTTACAAGAATAAAATCGCCAATCTGTAAGGTCGGTAGCATCGACCCAGATGGAATTCTGAATGGTTCCACCACGAATGAACGTAGGAAAAACACAATTAACAAAACTGGAAAAAAAGCCTTGGCATATTCAACGAACCAGTTACTCCTTCCCTTGTTGGTAGGTCGTGATTTAAACCATGCTTTCCTAACCACGCGCCAAACGATGTCCAGAATCCAGATCGATCCTGTTGCTAGCACAGCAATTGCTAGTAGAAGCGAAAAATCCATTTTAGGAATATGTAGTCAACTATGAAAATAGCCCAGATTCAACAAGCTTGTTGAAGATTGCTCAACCATATGTAGCATTTGAAGTTTGGGAAGGAATAGACTTCCTTTAGCCGAGAATTATACAGTAGCGAGAATAGTTTCGAAACCGATACAAAAGCTGAAAATAATTATATAGTCAGAATTCAAAACGAAGGATATTCCAGAGTAATTGACTCTTCTATCGGTTTGACTGTTTCCACGGGAAGCGTGTCCCATTATAGTTTGCTACTCGTCTATTACTTTGTCCCAGGCCTTCACCGAAACCATCTAACCACTTTCTTCAAACGGAATGTCTCTATGTGTTGATGCAATGGCCACGCGACATACTTCCTGACAACCAGTACTTCTCCCATTCGAGTTGAAGTTCTTCGTCGTCATTAAAACGCTCGATAAGAGATTCGAGTTCCTCTGGATTGACTTCATCATCAACAGCCCCGATAAATCATCTTTCCTATAGAATTATGATCAGGACTCGATATGCTCGAAATATTTGAGAGATTAACTTGGAATTCCCCGTATCTTCTGTAAGCTGAAAGCTGCTGTTCAATGATGTTTTCGACAAAATTAATGAAAGAAAGTTCAATTGGTGTGGTTAAAAAGTGTAAATTTCTAGTTTCTCGTAAATCATTCAGAAGAACATCAACAACATTAATTTACCCTTATTTTTCACATTAAATGAGAATACTAACTCTTTCTAATTATTTATATTTTTATAATGAGTTTTAACTCATTGTATAAACTTCTAATATCACTGCGCGTACAATTTTGACTAGTTCGATTCATATGTTGTAAGCATTCGAATTTCTTAATTCCTTACGATCAACTTTACATTCGGCTCAACTGTGCTCAATTCAACTCAACTCTTGATTATCGGTAGTGGACTGGCGGGGTTAGCAACCGCGATAAAAGCAGCAAATTCCGGTATTCAAGTCACTATCTTAACAAAAGAAAAATTAACTGAAAGTTCCAGCTACTACGCGCAGGGCGGTATCGCTGCGGTTTGGGGACTAGATGACACCTTCGAATCACATATCCAAGATACTTTAGATGCGGGGGCGGGTTTATGTAATCGTTCTGCAGTCGAATTTATTGTCAATCGTGGACCAGATGCGATTCGCTGGCTGATTGATAGTGGTGTTAGCTTTAGTCAACGTAGCGATCAAAAAAACCATTTTGGTGAATTTCACCTGACAAGAGAAGGCGGTCATTCCAATCGACGTGTAATCCATGCCGCCGATGCAACAGGTCGCCAGGTTGAAACTACGTTGGAATCAAAGATCCGGAATCATGAGAATATCACCATCTGCGAAAGAATGATCGCGATTGATCTAATCACCGAACATAAGAATCAATCACCGCGGAACAACCGATGTATTGGAGCATATGCCTTAGATATCGTTGAAGAACGGGTCAAAACTTTTGTTGCCGACGCAGTTGTAATAGCAACCGGCGGCGCTTCCAAAGTGTACCTATATACTAGTAATCCGGACACTTCGACAGGCGACGGTATGGCTATGGCATGGCGTGCTGGATGTAGTATTTCAAATATGGAATTTATTCAGTTTCATCCAACTTGTTTGTATCACCCACAAGCAAAATCTTTTTTGGTTTCAGAAGCTGTGCGGGGAGAAGGCGGAAAGCTAATACTACCGGATTCGAGTCCTTTTATGTACAAATACGACGAGCGTGAAGAACTCGCACCACGCGATATTGTCGCACGCGCGATAGATCACGAAATGAAAGTCGGCGGACATGACTGTGTCTACTTGGATATCACAATGAAATCAAAAGATTTCCTAATGAGGCATTTTCCGAACATCTTTGCAAAATGCCTTTCTTTCGGCATCGATATATCCCAGCACCCTATTCCAGTTGTGCCTGCAGCACACTACACATGTGGTGGTGTTCGCGTCAATCAGAGTGGTCGCACCGATTTATCAGGCTTGTATTGCATCGGCGAAAGTGCCTGTACTGGTTTGCATGGTGCAAATCGACTAGCGAGTAACTCGCTGTTGGAATGTGTAGTTTTGGCTCATTCTGCTTTTGAAGATATTTGCAAATGTCTTAACACTACTCATACCCTAAGCAAAGACATCCCACTTTGGGACGAAAGTCAAGTCACAGATCCGGCTGAAATGGTTGTGGTCGCTCACAATTGGGACGAACTTAGACGGACTCTCTGGAACTATGTCGGTATCGTTCGAACGGAAGAACGACTTAAACGAGCACAAAGAAGAATTAAAGTGATGATTGAAGAAATACGAGAATTTTACGGGCAGTTCAAAGTGAGTCGAGACTTAGTCGAACTACGAAATCTCGTCCAAGTCGCCGAACTAATCGTTAGCTGCGCACTTTCACGAAAAGAAAGTCGAGGCCTACACTACCTTGTTGATTATCCAAACATTAACCCCAAGCTGGCGAAAGACACTGTTGTTACTCCGAAATTTTCTAACTGAGTTGCAGCAGCGAATTAGTAGGATGGCGCCCACATTTTGTCGTTCACCATCTGTTCAATATCGTTGGCAATCGGCTGATCATTGAGTCCTTGTTTGACTGCGATTTTGGCTACAGTAATCGCAATCTTGCGACTCAATTCGCGTACGGCGTCTAGAGGTGGAAGTAAGGAAATACCGAGTTGATCGACTCGAGGTTGAGCACACCCTATTTCGTGTGCAACAGCTGTCAACATTTCCGTCGTCACTCGCCGCGCCTTGACCGCAATCAATCCAAGCCCTAATCCCGGAAAGGCATAGGCATTGTTACATTGAGCGATTTCATACTTGGTTCCCTTGTAAATTTCCGAGTCAAATGGACTACCTGTTGCGACTATCGCGCGACCATCACTCCATTTGAGTATGTCACTCGGCAATGCTTCCGACTTTGATGTCGGATTGGAAAGCGGAAAAATGCAAGGACGTTCACTATGTAGAGACATTTCTCGAACAATCTGCTCTGTAAAAAATCCGCCTTGCCCACTGACACCAATCAACACATTTGGCTTTACTTTTCGAATAGTGTTCAACAAATGATAGTCACCATTCCAGTCGACTAATTCTTGTTCATCTCGTACGAACGGTTTTTGAGTTTCTTGAATTCTGGAAGAACCGCTATGGATTAAGCCTCTGCTATCGAGCATGTAAATTCGCTGTAGCGCCGAGTCTCGATCCATTCCGGCATTGACCATGCCTGAAATCAAACCATTGGCGATTCCGGTTCCGGCTGATCCCGCACCTACAATGACAAATTTTGAATTGTTTAGAGGCTTCCCGGTTGCTCGACAGGCTGCGACTAAGCTTCCGAGTGTAACGGCCGCTGTCCCTTGAATGTCGTCGTTAAAACAACAAAATCGGTCGATGTATAAATCCAGTAATCGCTGTGAGTTTTTTGAGCCAAAATCTTCAAACTGAATGACAGCGTGTGGCCAGCGGCGATGAATCGAAGTCAGTGCCAATTCGACGAAATCGTCATACTCTTGCTCACTCAAGCGTTCATGTCGCCAACCTATATACATAGAGTCATTCAAAAGCATCTCATTGTTTGTGCCAACGTCCAAGGTTACAGGTAAGGTGTTTTTGGGATTGATACCGCCCATCGCGGAGTACAAGCATAATTTTCCAATGGGAATGCCCATGCCTCCTACGCCTTGGTCACCAATACCTAAAATGGCTTCACCATCTGTAACAACGACAACTTCAATCGTTTTGTTTGGCACGTTGGACATGATGGTATCAATTTTGTCTCTTTCAGGATAATTTAGAAACAATCCCTGCGGTTTGCGGTAAATTTCTGAGAAATATTTGCAGGCATCACCAACAGTCGGTGTGTAAATGATGGGCAACATTTCCGTGGAATTTTCCATGATCAACTTGAAGAAAAGAATTTCGTTTACATTCTGTAACTGACGTAGGTAAATGTGCTTCTCTAGTGCAGAATGTTTCCGGGAAAAGGCTTGGTAAGCTCGCTGAGCCTGATTATCCAGAGTTTCTTCACCATAGGGTAATAGTCCAAGTAACCCCCTCTGTGCTCGTTCTTTACGTGAAAACGCTAGACCTTTATTGACTTGAGGTAGTTCCAGTAAGAGGCGACCGCGCTCCATTTCTTTTGGAATTGAATGAGTTGGCATGGTCTTCTCCCTCCGAAAAGCTAAGTTGCGAAAGCTCGAATTTTCTGCACGATCAAACCCAGTTGATCGTCCTCCACCGGGAAACCGTAGACTAACCAATCATTCAAGTCGGGATTGCTATGCTCCAATAGCGCATGAAGTGTCAATTGTTCAGTGCGCGCCATCGACTCGAAATTTGCTTCGATGTAGCGGATCAGTAATATTTCTAACTCGCGATTTCCTAATCTACAACGCCAGATAAGCCGATTTTTCTCTTTCTGCATATCTTCGGTAATAGAAATCATGCTCGCATTGCAATCAATTTTTTGATTTCTGCAATCGCTTTCGCGGGATTGAGATGTTTCGGGCAAGTATTCGTACAATTCAAGATCGTATGGCAACGATACAGCCGAAACGGATCCTGTAATTCGTCTAAGCGCTCTCCTGTTGCCTCATCACGGCTATCTGCAATCCATCGGTACGCTTGTAGCAAAATAGCTGGACCTAGATAACGTTCGCTATTCCACCAATAGCTTGGACAGCTGGTAGAACAACAAGCACATAGAATGCATTCGTATAAACCATCGAGTTCAGATCTTTCCTCGATCGATTGCAAGTTTTCATGGCTTGAAGACGGTGGAGAATGTTTTTGAAGCCAAGGTTTTATTGACGAATATTGAGCGTAAAAATGCGTCATATCAGGTACGAGGTCTTTTATGACCGGTAAGTGTGGTAACGGATAAATTTTCACTGCCGATTTAATTTCACTAATCGGTTTTATGCATGCCAACGTATTGGTGCCATCAATATTCATTGCACAAGAACCACAAATGCCCTCACGACATGATCTTCGAAATGTTAGTGTTGAATCGACATCGTTCTTAATCTTGAAAAGTGCGTCGAGAACCATAAAACCACAATCATCTCGATCAAGATCGTAGGTATCGACGCGAGGAGTTTCGTTCTCTTCCGGGTTCCACCGATAAATTTGAAATTGTTTTACATTCTTCGTGGCTTTCTTTGGAGCAAAATGGTTTCCTTTGCGAATCTTTGAATTTTTTGGTAGTCGAATTTCAGCCACAATAAACCTTCTTTAAGTTATGCTCAATACACTCTTGCTCTTGGACTCACCAGTTCGACATCATCAGTCAATGTATAAAGATGTACTGGACGATAATTTATTTCAACGTCACCAGATTGACCGAGCCACGTCAGTGTATGTTTCATCCAATTGTCGTCGTCTCGTTCCTTATAGTCTTCACGAGCGTGTGCTCCTCTACTTTCTTTTCGATTTGCCGCAGCGTAGATGGTTGTCAAAGCTTGTCGAAGCAGATTATCCAATTCTAAAGTTTCAACCAAATCTGTATTCCAAATCATAGAACGATCAGTAATGCTAACATCTTCTAAACTATTCCAAACATCAAAAATCTTTCGACATCCTTCCTGAAGTAGTTCTTCGGTTCGAAATACTGCACAGTGCCGCTGCATAATTCGTTGCATGTTGGCCCGAATTTCCGATGTTCTCGTCGACCCTTTGGCATATCTATATCGGTCGAAATGAGAAACTGCTCTTTCTTCAATATTTCTTGGCAGTGATCTTCTTCCTTCACCTTTTGAAATAATTTGCTTGGCTCGAATTGCCGCCGCTCGGCCAAACACCACGAGATCTAACAACGAGTTTGAACCCAAACGATTTGCTCCATGTACAGATACACAACCTGTTTCACCAATGGCCATTAGGCCTGGTACGACAAAATCATTATCCCCTCTTTCTTGAGTGACAACTTCAGCGCGGAAATTCGTTGGGATACCGCCCATGTTGTAGTGAACGGTAGGTAAAACGGGAATCGGTTCTTTGGTAGAATCTACCGCGGCAAAAATTCGCGCGGTTTCTGTGATACCAGGCAATCTATCTTGAATGACTTCAGGACCAAGATGTTCTAGGTGTAAATGTATGTGATCCCCTTCTGCGCCAACACCTCGACCTGCATTAATCTCCATGGTCATAGAACGACTAACGACATCGCGAGAAGCCAGATCTTTGGCATTTGGGGCATATCGTTCCATAAAGCGTTCGCCTTCGGAGTTAGTCAAATAGCCGCCTTCTCCTCGAGCCCCTTCGGTGATCAAACAACCAGAACCATAAATCCCTGTTGGGTGAAACTGAACAAACTCCATATCCTGCAAAGGCAATCCAGCTCGCAAGGCCATGGCGTTGCCGTCACCGGTACAGGTGTGTGCAGAGGTGCAAGAAAAGTACGCTCTACCATAGCCGCCGGTTGCCAAGATTACGATCTTGGATTGAAATCGATGAAGCGTCCCATCATCCAAGCACCATGCGAGTACGCCTCTGCACTGGCCTTCGTGCATCAGTAGGTCCAGGGCAAAATATTCCAAATAGAATTCTGCTTGGTGCTTTAAGGCTTGTTGATACAGAGTATGAAGAATGGCATGTCCCGTACGATCAGCAGCTGCACAAGTTCTCATTGCTTGGCCTTCACCAAAATGTGTTGTCATTCCACCGAATGCACGTTGATAAATTCGACCGTCCTCCGTACGAGAAAAAGGAACTCCGTAGTGCTCAAGTTCGACAACTGCATCAGGGGCTTCTCGACACATATACTCGATTGCATCCTGGTCACCCAACCAATCTGACCCTTTAACCGTGTCATACATGTGCCAGCGCCAGTCGTCTTGACCCATATTTCCGAGTGCTGCGCTGATTCCTCCTTGTGCGGCAACGGTATGGCTTCTAGTAGGAAATACTTTGGTTATACAAGCAGTGGACAAATTTTCAAAAGCTGCACCAAATGTCGCGCGCAGACCAGCACCACCAGCACCGACTACAACAACATCATAGTGATGATCAACGATGTTATATGAACTAAGAGCCACTACTGAACTATCCCAAAGCTATGCGCAATATTGAAATGATTGATGAAATGACGAGAATTACAGACAAAAATTTTGCAAACATCACAGAAAATAGCTTCATCCCTTCATGGTGTATGTAATCTTCAATTACAACTTGAATTCCCAATTGAGCATGATAAAAAAGTGAGACCACAAACGCGATCAACAGAGTTGAAACGAATGGTGATGCAATCCAATCGTTAATCTGGCTGGTACCTTCCCAGCTAAATGAAGCGGCTGAAAATGCGAACCAAAGTGATAACGGAACTAGAGCTATGGCTGTTATTCGTTGCCACCACCAGTGTGCTGATCCTTCCTTTGCAGAACCCTTTCCGATAACCTGGGCTAGTGGGGAACGAAAATTCATCAATACTTTTTCTTAACTGAAGTAAGCGAATATCCACACTATAGTGCTTAGGACAAAAGTTGACACCACCGTGATCCAGCCACTTCTATAGACTTGCTTGATTTCCAATCCTTTGCCAGCATCCCAAACCAGATGCCGAATTCCATTACATAAGTGATAAAAGAGAGTGAGCGTCCACGCAAACAAAAATAAACGTCCGAGAAATCCGGATAAACATAGAAAAATTGATTCTGCGAAATTGGGGTAGTAAGCTTGAGCACTCAACCAAACTGCAACAAGAACAGCCCCTATCGCTAGAACCACCCCGCTAATTCGGTGGAGAATTGATAGAACAGACGTAAGCTGAGGTCTGTAAATTTGTATATGTGGGGAAAGTGGACGATCTGCAGAATTCATAACTTGCATATTACACTATATTCCAAATGGTTACGTACAATATGTTCAGCAAAGTTTTCAGGGTTGCTCCGCTTACAAAATCGATTTCTAAGGCTAGGTAAAGTTTTATCGTGAAGCTAAGGGAATAATTCTCTAGACTATTTGGACTTGAAAAAGGCCGCTCATGAAGTCAACATCGGTTTTTTTGATGTGTTCATTTGCTCACATCCATGGAAAATCCAACCTTCTCTAGCGACTCGATTAGCGATTTCTTGCTAGATGTGGATAAGGTTGTCAGGGGTGGACGAACTCCTTCCCACGCAGGATCAGAACGAAAATGTGCATGAAGAAACTTGAGCGCCGCTGCAAGAGGATACTCGAAAATTATTGTTCTTATGACTTCCGATTCTTGCTGTTTCGCGCCAGCAGATTCACCCTTGCTCCATAAATCATACACTTGGCGAATTCCTGCTGCGTTGACATTCGCAGTGGCGGTTATTGTACCGACACCTCCAATTTTCAAGCCCTTCAACAACAGAGTTTCAATCCCTGGAAAAATGGCCAACTGAGGATGATTTTGAATGAAGTTTTTGGCACTTTGCCAATCACCAGTGGAATCCTTTAAACCGGCAATTACACTACCGTGTGAACGCACCAACTGATCAATCAAAGAAGATGTGATCGGTATAGTACTCATCCGCGGAAAGTGATATAGAACGACTTTTAGGCTACTGGAGTTTACATTGTCCAAAACATAACGATAGCTATTTGCCAAACCTTCCACACTCGGATCTTTAAAGTAAAAAGGTGGTAGCATCAAGACTTTATTACAGCCCATTTCCACCGCATGACGAGTGACTTCAACGATATCAGTAATCGCAGTAAAACCGTTGCCGACCATCAATCGACTGGGTGAAATTCCTGCTGCTACGATTTGCTCCAGCGCGCTTATTCTTTCATTTACAGAGAAGGATGCAGATTCACCGGTCGTACCAAAGACTGAGACTCCGTGACATCCATTCGCTAGCAACCATTTGATTAAGGTGCATAGTCTTGGAAAATCAATACAGTAATTCTCGTCGACAGGAGTGATGCACGGCGACCATACTCCGAACAAACCGGTTTCGTCGCCAGCGTTTCGCTTTGATTTAGAAATTAGGGTTTGATCACCAGATTGATCGGGAGATGAGCTGTCTAGATTCATAGTCATATCTTGATATTTTTAATGTGACGCGGTAGCATTCTATCGTTCGAAATAGAATTGATCGATAGGGAGATGATGTCAAAAATCGATGCATCGGCCGCCTTTTTCCCAGTCACCGTATCGAGTCGGATCCAGTCGTCTTTTCGGAACCTCATTATTCAATGATCTAGCACTTTCGGTGCGAGATCGTGAACGATCTTGAGAACTCTTAGTTTTACTAGTTTGTGAATTTTGTTTCGCTTTTGTCATCTCGTCCATAGCGACTAAAACTAAAATACATACTACTGCGAATCTTAGTCGACTCGATTGCTACGTGAACATTAGGTTCAGGTAGCGAGAATCAATGTCATATTTCCCTTTTCAGTCAATTACATCATAGAAATACAACGAGTACGCTAAACAATGATATTAATTAAAGATTTTGGTGTCATCCAAATTTTTGGTAAAGATGCGCTGGCATTCTTGCAACGACAGTTCACAAACGATGTCTCTAGAGTCGATCAAAAGACATCTAGCTTAGGTGCATATCTCACACCTAAAGGGCGCGTCATCGCTAATTTCATGATGGTCAGCCACAATGGAACAATTTTGCTCATTCTAGATAAAGACTTGTTGGAAGTAGTTAGCAAAAGACTCAAAATTTTCGTGATGCGAGATAAAGTCGATGTCGCCATAACGGATTTTGTAGTGTCAGGTCAATACTACGAAAAATTCTCGGGTTCTAGTCGGAATTTATTGCCGAGTGAACAGTATGGAACTATCACTCATGACGGTTTGACATTTGTTCGAGTTCCCGGAACGAAACCGAGATTCTTGTTGATTGGTTCTAAAGCCGCTATGCAAGCGCAATTTGTGTCTTCTGAATGTTCGCAATCGGAAGCCTGGAAACTAGCAGATATTGACTGTGGTATCGCTTTGGTTGGTAAGGCTACTAGTGAAAAATTGGTACCTCAAGCAATCAACCTTGATCTAGTTGGTGGTGTGAGCTTCAAAAAAGGTTGCTATCCCGGTCAAGAAATTGTCGCTAGACTGCATTATCGAGGTGGAGTCAATCGTAGATTGATTCGAGCATCCGTATCAGCGGAAGCAAACGTTGAACCGGGAACGCTGGTTCAGTGTCGTGCGATTCCAGGCAATCAAACCGCCATGGTGATCAACTGGGCCCGAAGTCGAGACCTGAAAACCCAACAACTGTTGCTATCGACACCTCTGAGGTTCTTGCCACACAAAGTGCTTCAGCTAGACAATGGTCAGTCAGTTACACTGCTGCTTGATCAACTGCCGTACAGTTTACCGGAAGTTTCGGAGTGATTCTTCACCGCAAATCGAGTTGCACGAATTTCAATTGACACATCAGACTCATGAAAATCCAAAAGATCGAAACCTTTTCCAATGAATATGTTTGTTTTGTACGAGTCACTGTCGAGGATGGTTCTCAAGGTTGGGGACAAGTCGCTCCCTACCATGCAGACATTACTGCTCAAATTGTGCATCGACAGGTTGCGCCTCACGCCTTAGGATGTGAAGCTGAAAAGATCGACGAATTGATTGACTTGATCGGAGAGCGAGAGCACAAGTTTCCAGGATCCTATTTGTGTCGAGCAATCGGTGGTTTAGATCTTGCTCTGTGGGACCTAATCGCAAAGCTGCAGGAAAAACCGGTCTGTGAGTTAATTGGAGGTAGTGCGGGAACGGTGCGAGCCTATGGATCTTCCATGAAACGTGACATTACACCCACGGATGAAGTCAATCGATTGGTTAGCTTGCGAGATAAATTAGGTTTCGATGCGTTTAAGTTTCGAATTGGCTCCGAGTGTGGGCACAATCGGGATGAGTGGCCCGGTAGAACCGAAGAGATTGTAGCTTCAGTGCGTACAGCAATGGATGATCAAGTTGCGCTTTTGGTAGACGCGAATTCTTGTTATTCACCAACCAAAGCTATAGAAATCGGACATTTTCTTGAAGACAACGGAATCTCTCACTTTGAGGAACCTTGTCCCTACTGGGAATACGATCAGACAAAACAGGTTACAAGTGCACTACGAATCGATGTGACCGGAGGCGAGCAGGATTGCCTAATTCCAAACTGGCGCGACATGATAAGCAGAAAAATAGTCGATATCATTCAACCAGATATCTGCTATTTGGGAGGTCTTACACGTACACTAAAGGTCGCCAAAATGGCTGAAGACGCGAATCTACCTTGTACTCCGCACTGTGCGAATTTGAGTATGGTGACTTTGTTTACTATGCATCTTTTGCGAGCGATTCCGAATGCAGGAAAGTACTTAGAATTTTCAATAGAAGGGCCAGACTATTACCCCTGGCAGCAGGAGTTATTTGTACATTCGCCATACCAAATAGAGAACGGACGAGCTAGAGTGACTGATATACCAGGATGGGGAGTAGAAATCAATCCTGAATTTTTAGCGAAAGCGCAGTATCAAGCCAGCAATCTATAAAGCTTCACGTTCAGCAATTGACGAAATACAGAAGGCAAAAACTCTATTTTACAGAAGGTTCGACTAAATCGACTGGTAACTGATCGACTTCGACAACGCGATAGAAGGTTTCACCCTCTGCGACATAGCCAAGTTCAACTCGCGCTCGCTGTTCCATTACATCCTCGCCCATTTTCAGATCAATCACTTCAGCTTTCAGTACATTATTTCTATCTTTAAGTCCTTGATTTAGCGATATTTCTCTTTCAATTTGCTTTCGAGTATCGATCAATGTTGCGACGGAGGATTTACCAAACCAGAAGTTGTATTGCAGATTGATCGCCAGAGTTGCAAATAGTACTAACGCAAGAAATTTTTTCATTCGATGAGAAAAATGAAATTGAGAGTGGTTAGAGGTGGAAGAATTTGGCTCTGTTACCGAGTTCGGCTTCAATCGCTAGCAGCCTATTATACTTTGAAGTTCGGTCTGATCGGCAAGGAGCACCCGATTTAATTTGACCGGCTGAAGTGGCGACTGCTAAATCGGCAATAGAGGTATCCTCTGTTTCACCTGATCGATGCGAAATCATTACACCGTAGCCTGCAGACTGAGCTAAACGAACGGTATCTAGAGTTTCGGTGACTGTTCCCACTTGGTTCAATTTAATCAGTATTGCATTGGCAATCGAATTTTCAATTCCAGCCTGAAGAATTTTTGATTGGGTAACGAATAGATCGTCGCCAACAAGCTGAATTCGATTGCCTAGCCGCTCACTAAGTTTCTTCCATCCATTCCAATCTTCTTCCCCCATTCCATCTTCGATTGATACTATGGGATATGCATTCACCCACGATTCGTATAAGTCTACAAGTTCATCAGAAGAAAGTCTTCGCTTATCAGATTCAAGGTAGTATCCATCTACGTCGATGAATTCGGAACTAGCTGCATCCAATGCAATCCCAAAATCTTTGCCTGGATCGAAACCAGTTCGTTTGACCGCTTCACAAATCAGCTCTAAAGCTTGTTCGTTTGAATCTAAATTGGGAGCAAATCCTCCCTCATCTCCAACAGCAGTACTGAGCGATGCAGAGTTCAGTAGGGTTTTCAAATTGTGATATACCTCGACTCCGCAGCGAACACTTTCTCGAAAATTCGCAAATCCTAGAGGCACGATCATAAATTCCTGAATGTCTAAACTGTTGTTAGCGTGAGCACCGCCGTTAAGAATGTTCAAGTATGGGACTGGTAAAGTGCATGAATTATCATCTCCAAGATATTGATATAAAGGCTTATTTCTTGAATTCGCTGCTGCCTTTGCCGTCGCCAACGAGACTGCTAAAATTGAATTGGCTCCCAAATTTCCCTTGTTCTCGGAACCATCCAATTCAATCAGCTCAAGGTCGATGGCAGTCTGATTAAATGGGTCTGAGCCCTTAAGTAAATTCGCAATTGCAAGCTCCACATGAGAAACCGCGTTGAGAACACCCTTGCCTAAAAATCTCTTTCCATCACCGTCACGAAGCTCAACCGCTTCTTTGGTTCCAGTTGATGCTCCTGATGGCACCGCTGCGGATCCAACCGAACCATCATTCAGCTTTACAGTAGCTTGAACAGTTGGATTCCCTCGAGAATCTAGAATTTCTAGAGCATTAAGACTTTGAATTTTGGGCGTTGTCATTAATTTACATCCGTGCAAAAAATTAAACGAAATTGACTTTGTTTTTCGCTATGTAATCAATTTCTTTTAGTTCTTCCAGGAGTCCAGATAATTGGTGCAAAGGCCATGCGTTCGGTCCGTCACTAGGAGCCACCTCCGGGTTGGGATGAGTTTCCATAAACAACCCTGCTACACCGATAGCAGTTGCGGCTCGGGCTAGAGCTGGCACGAATTCTCTTTGCCCGCCCGAAGCCCCATTTCGGCCGCCGGGCAACTGTACTGAATGAGTTGCATCAAAAACGACAGGACACCCTATCTCACGCATAATGGCGAGTGATCTCATGTCTACCACTAAATTGTTATAACCGTAGGTTGAACCCCGTTCGCAAACCAATACTCGATCTTCCCCTCCTGCACGTACTGCTTTGTCAACGACGTGTTTCATATCGTGAGGGGATAAAAACTGTGCTTTCTTGATATTTACGATATTACCTGTTGAAGCAGCCGCGGTGATTAAATCGGTTTGACGACACAAAAAAGCAGGAGTCTGGAGAATATCAACGTACTTCGCCGCGACATAAGCGTCTTCGGGTGAGTGAACGTCCGTTAACACCCAAACGTCGAGTTCTGCGCGAACCTTTGCTAGAATTTCCAGTCCTTCCTCTCGTCCCGGTCCTCGAAAGGAATTAATGGAGGTTCGATTGGCCTTGTCATAGGAGGATTTGTATACAAACGGAATTGATAAGTCATCGCATATTTGTTTGATTTCACCCGCAGTGTCTAAAGCGAACGCTTCTGATTCAATCACACAAGGTCCGGATAGAAGAAAAAATGGAGCTTCCTGACCAATTTTTACATTTGCAATTTTCAACTGAATGCCACCTGATTTAGTTTTGAAATGGATTGTTTGTTCTTTAATGCGGCCTTCAAAAAACTAATGAACAAGGGATGTCCTTTACGCGGGTTTGATTTGAACTCAGGATGAAACTGACATCCAATAAACCAATTATGCGAGGGTAGCTCGACTAATTCGACGAGATCTTCTGTCGAAGCTCCAGAAAATTGCATTCCGGCTCGTTCAAATTGTTTACGATAACGATTGTTAAACTCGTATCGATGGCGATGACGCTCTTGTATCACGTCTTGACCATAAATCTCTCGGCCGATGGTGTTTGGTCGTAGGTTAATCTTTTGAGCACCCAATCTCAATGTACCGCCGATACCTTCGTTTCCAGATCTTGTTTCAACGGTACCATCTAACGTCATCCATTCAGATACTAACGCGATCACTGGATGAGGGGTATCGGTGTTAAACTCTGTACTGTGTGCATTTTCCAACCCTAACACGTTTCTCGCAAACTCAATCATTGCGATTTGCATGCCTAAACAAATACCTAAATAAGGGACATTGTTGGTTCTTGCAAACCGAACGGCCTCAATTTTTCCTATTGTTCCACGCTTTCCAAATCCACCAGGAACGACAATTGCATTGGCTGTGGATAGAACATCAACACCTTGTGATTTGACAGTTTCTGCATCGACATAGTGAATGTCGACTTTTGTTCGAGTCTTGATCCCGGCGTGAACAATTGCTTCTGCCAGGGACTTATAGCAATCTGCTATGTCCATATACTTGCCGACGAAAGCAATGGTGACTTCGTCGCTCGTATTGTTACTTCGATAAACAACGTCTTTCCATTCAGTAAGATCAATTTGAGATGCATTCAAATTCAGCTTTTCTGCGATTAATTCATCTACACCTTGTTTGTGAAATAGCAAGGGAATTTCGTACACATTGTTCGCAATCGAAGCTGAGATTACGGAGTCTGTCGGAACGTTGGTAAACAATGCAATTTTTTCTCGGGCGGATCCAGGTAGCTGTTCCTCGGAACGACAAAGAAGAATATCTGGTTGAATCCCGATACTCCTTAGTTCCTTAACCGAGTGTTGAGTGGGCTTCGTTTTAATTTCGCCTGCGTACTTCAGACTCGGCACCAGAGTTAGATGTACGAATAAAGTGTTTTCAGACCCAAGATCAATGCGCATTTGCCGGATCGTTTCCATAAATGGTAGGGATTCAATGTCACCCACCGTTCCCCCTATTTCAACGAATACGACATCATAGTCGCCTGCACCTTCAGAAATACAGGTCTTTATTTCATCGATAATGTGAGGGATGACCTGAACGGTTTTACCTTGGTAGTCGCCTCTACGTTCGCGTCTGATTACGCGTTCGTAGATCTTTCCAGTGGTGTAATTATTGGCTTGCTTCATTGTGACATTTACAAACCGCTCGTAATGTCCTAGATCTAAATCGGTTTCTGCGCCGTCAGCAGTAACAAAAACTTCACCATGCTGAAATGGGCTCATCGTTCCCGGGTCGACATTGATGTAAGGATCTAGTTTAATCAAAGTGACTGAAATCCCGCGAGCTTCCAACAAAGCAGCGATAGAAGCGCAGGCGATTCCTTTGCCTAAAGAGGAAACTACACCACCCGTAACAAATATAAATTTTTGCACTTTATTTGCACTTTATTTGAGTTTTTTGAAGTCAGAGCAGCATAGACATAGGAAACACAAAACGCTGGAATGGATTTTCGATGCTTCATAGATTACCACATTGTGGTAAAGGTTCAAAATAATTTCACTTCCATCGACTGTTATGACGGTTGGTAATTTGGTTCGACGACTATACGAATCCCCGCTTGATTCTTTTCACTTAGATATTTGCCAGCTACCAACCACGGAGCTACCGCAACGATTTCTTCATCGCAGTAAATTAGAGGTAATAGACTTCGTTCCCAAGGCGGAATCCTATGCTCTTGAAATAGCTTTTTCAAGCGGCTGGAGTGAGCTCGATTTGGGAGACGTATTCGTTCTCCTCCTTGCCGAAATCGAATGGAAATTTTACCGTCAAGTTTAGCGTAGCAAATACCACTTTCTGGTGAATCTTGCACTGACAGTTTCATTCCTATCGAAGGAATTGACAATTCATCTTTTAAATTCCACTTTATTGGTTCCAAACGATTTTCAACTTTGGGCAGACGGCTAAGATAAAGAAGGTTTTGGTACAGGTACACGCCATAATTCAACCACTCTACGCATCCGAATTTGACATCTTTATGGACAAGTTCTTTCAAAATTTGTTCGATTACCTTTTGATTTGGTTCTGGAAACGACTGATTGCGAATCCAAAATCGAATCAAATTGATCTGTCGAGTCGCTGGCAACTTACGGACCTTCTTCACGTAAAACTGTGCGCCAGCAGCATAAAATCCGGTGCCAGGCATTCGACAAGCTGTCAAATCCATTTCAGCAAGTTGATCTAACAATTCTCTGACATCGGAAAGAATATTTGCAGTGCGGTTGATCGATTGGTTTGCCGCTGGCCATTGATTTGTTAAACTCGGTAAGATTACGTGTCGCAGAAAATTCCGTCGGATACTTAAATCTGAATTCGAATCGTCTTCCACATAGTCAAGTCGGTGAAATTTTGCATACTCCAAAATTTCACTCTTGCTGTATCCCAACAACGGTCTAACCAAATAACAATGACCTAGTGTACGAACTTTTTGCATCCCAGCCAAACCACGAACTCCAGCGCCTCGCATTAAGTTCAACAACAAAGTCTCCGTTTGATCATCTTGATGATGAGCAGTTAGCAAAACATCGTGCTTCGAGGTTTGGTTAGCCAGCCAGGAATAGCGCGAGTTACGAGCGTGATTTTCGTTAACCCTAGTTAATTTTTTAGATAACTGGAGCTGAGTGGAGCGAAAGTCAATGTCTAGAGTTTTACAAAACTGTTTGCAATGCGCTTCCCAATGTTCTGACTCTGACACAATTCCATGGTTGACGTGAAGCGCAGTGAGACAACCATTCGTACTTTTGCAGATCCGATGAACTGCGTGTAAAAGAACAGTAGAGTCAACGCCTCCACTGTACGCTACAAAAATTGAAGCGTTAGGTACGGAAATGCCTTCGCTATGTAACTCTTCTAAAATCGATTCAGAATCAAGTACTGGCACTGCAATGGCTTGAAAGTGCACGTATGATCAAGCAACGGTTTGAAACTCTCCGTATGACATCAATCGTTCATATCGAGACTGTAACAGACTGTTCGTTGAGTATTTCGACAAATCAGCAAAAGCCATTTCCAAGCGAATCTTCAATCGATGTGCAATTTCGTCATAATCACGATGTGCGCCACCCAAGGGTTCTTCTATCACCGCATCAACCAGACCATGTTCGTTTAGAGATTCTGCGGTTAGTCCCAAAACATTCGCAGCGTCTTCGGCACGGTTGGAGTCCTTCCACAGGATTGAAGCACACCCTTCTGGTGAAATAACCGAATAAATCGAATATTGCAGCATAAATACACTGTCAGCAATTCCTATAGCGAGTGCTCCACCTGAGCCCCCTTCTCCGATGATCGACGCAATGATTGGACACTTCACTTCAACCATCGTATACAGAGTTTGTGCGATCGCTTCACTTTGTCCGCGTTCTTCTGCTTCGATTCCTGGATATGCACCAGGTGTATCGATAAAGGTAAATATGGGTAGCGAAAATCTTTCTGCCAACTTACAAATTCGTCGTGCTTTTCGATAGCCCTCCGGTTTTGGCATTCCGAAGTTATGCACCAATTTAGAATTTGTGTCTCGCCCCTTTTGGTGTCCAATTACGGCGACACCGTGGCCGTTAAATCTCGCCAATCCGGTTACAATCGCTGGGTCGTCAGAAAATACCCTATCACCATGAATTTCCTGAAAATCGGTAAATATCCGCGTGATGTAATCCATCGTGTGAGGCCGAAGAGGGTGTCGAGCCAGCTGAGTAATTTGCCACGGAGTTAAGGAAGAAAAAATATTTTGTGTTAGATTTTCATTTTGTTTCTCTAGTCGTTTTATTTCGTCTGTAAAATCGACATCTTTGTTGGTATTGACCCGTTTTAGTTCCTCAATTTTTTCATTGATTTCGACAGCAGGTCGTTCAAAGTCAAGTTGTACTTTCACAACAGGTTTATCTCTGATTTTGCATGGAAGTCGGAAATGATTAAGTCAATTGTTGAATCGAATCGAACGCTACTTTTGAGTAATCTACTTGTACGGAGTCTTCGCCAAGCAAGTTTTTCAAGGCTTCTAACATCTCGTCGTTTATTGTAACCAACCAGCGGTTGAGTAAATTAAATCTTACACTTGCGCCTTGTTCCGAATAATACTCAATAATGATCTCATGGTCGCCACCGAGATATTCGTTTATGATTGCTTTCATTTGTCCAATGTCTATGTCAGCAACCCTATCGTAGTATAGATTGAGTTGAATTTGAGCTTGAGGTAAGGCGCGTAAGTTTTCAAATTTTAAAACCTGATTTGCAACCAATCGTAATTCTTTACCGTTTTCGATTTCCTCTAATTTTCCGACAATGATGAGCGGTTTATTTTCCGCAATAGTCTTTTTTGCTAGCTTATAAACTTCGGAATACGTAGCAACCGACAGTATTCCACTACTGTCTCGTAATTCGAAATAGGCATTGCTGCCACCGTTCCTTAAATCAACGATTTGTAGATTGATTAGCCATCCACCGACAATTACAGTACGATTGCGTGTTTTTTTTGCTTCGGAAATCGATTGCGACTGCTTTAATGTTGTCAGTTCCTGTTCATAGCGATCGAATGGATGTCCACTCATATAAATTCCCAGTATTGAATACTCGCGCCTTAGCTGTTCAGATTTAGACCAAGGTGAAACTGACGTTGATTCAATAGCAGGCAAGGAAATTTCATTCATACTAAATAAATTCGCTTGACCCGACCTTAGTTCTTGTGAGTGCTGTTGCGCTGAACCATACGCACTATCCAATTGCTTGAGCAATGCCGCTCGGTTAGGATTCATCCGATCAAATGCACCTGAATCAATCAGAGCCTGGCAAGCTGACTTTGTGACTCGATCAAGATCAATACGCATACAAAAATCGAACATATCTCTAAACAATCCGTCTTTTTCCCGACTTGACTGAATCGATTCTACTGCATTCTTTCCGATTTTCTTTAGAGCGCCTAAACCATAGAGAATTTTGTTCTTACTGACGGCCTTAAAGTTGTATCCACTTCGATTTATGTCGGGCGGAACAATTTGGACTCCATGATCCAAAGCATCTCGGTACTTTTTTACAATAGATTCGATCTTCGAATCTACAGACATGAAGGCTGCTAAAAATTCCGACAAATGATGAGTCTTGAAATAAGCAGTTTGGTAGGCTAACAAAGCATAGGCTACTGAATGAGATTTATTGAATCCGTAACCACCAAAACTTTCGATTAGATCATAAATTTGGGTGGCGAGAGCTTCTTCATATCCTTTATTTAGAGCTCCATTTACAAATCTTTCACGCTGTAATTTCATTTCTGATTTGAGCTTTTTGCCTATAGCCCGTCGCAAAATGTCTGCTTCTCCAAGTGAGTATCCTGACATAACTTGGGCAATTTTCATGACCTGCTCTTGGTACAAAATTACTCCGTACGATGAATCAAGTATCTCCTTCAAATCATCGTGTAATAAATTGTATTTATTTGCTTTTCTATTGTTGATATACAATTGATCCATGTTGTTTTGAAGTGGACCAGGTCGAAACAAAGCAAGCAACGCGACAAGGTCGTTAAATTCACTTGGTTGCATTGCTCGAATCAATCGTTGCATCCCTCTTGATTCTAACTGGAAAATCCCAATCGTTCTTCCTGTGCAGATGTACTGGAAAGTTTTCTTATCATTTAGCGGAATACCCTCTAATGTCAGCTGGTCTGCTTCGCTTCGTTTTGAATTAATGCTTTTGAGCGCGCGTGCAAGAATTGTGAGTGTGGTCAAACCAAGAAAATCGAATTTAACAAGGCCGATTTTTTCTAGATCGTCTTTGTCAAACTGCGTGACATCTCGACCGGTTTCCCGATCGACAAACAACGCCGAATAATCGGTAATCTTACTCGGAGAAATGACGATGCCGCCCGGATGTTTACTCACGTTTTTAATGGTGCCTTCTAGTTTCTGTGCAGTGTCGAACACCTCTCGAGTTCGTTCTTCGCTTTCATATCGTCGTTTAAGTGAATCAACTTTGGTTAATGCCTTTTCCAACGTAATATCTAGTTGACGAGGAATTAATTTCGCGAGGCCGTCATAAAACAAATAGTCGCGACGTATGACTCTACCAACATCTCTCACAGCAGCTCTTGCGGCCATAGTGTTGTAAGTAACGATTTGAGCGACTTGTTTTTCTCCATAACGTTGTGAAACAAATTCGATGACTCGATCTCTTTCTTCCACACAAAAGTCAATGTCGAAATCAGGCGGTGAAATACGATCAGGATTGAGAAATCGTTCAAATATCAAATCGTACTCGAGCGGATCGATGGTTGTAATTTTTAAAGCATAGGCCACCAAAGACCCTGCTCCGGAACCTCTTCCAGGTCCGACTTCGATGCCTTCGGACTTCGCCCAATTGATGATGTCTGCGACGATCAAAAAATACCCAGCGTAATCAGTATTTCGAATTATTTCGAGTTCTTGATTGAGTCGCGCTGTGTAATGCTCGGGAACCTGATCGTCCAAAAGTTCTTTCAATCCGCGCTCGCTTTGTATCCGTAAATGGTCATTAATTTTTAGAGACTCATCCTCCAACAGGTACGCTGGCATGAGCGTGCGTTTAAGATTAAAACGAACATTGCAACGCTTCGCAATTTCTAATGTATTTTCAATAGCCTGTGGAAGATCAGAAAACAACTCTGCCATTTCAGTTGGAGTTTTGAGATACTGCTCTTCGGTAAAGTCTTTTCGACGATTCTTGTCTGACAATTCTGTGCGATCGTGAACGCAAACTTTTATTTCGTGTATACCGAATTCTTCCTTCGTCAGGAATCTGGGGGAATGCGTCGCGACGATCGGAGTACGAGTTGATTCTGCAAGGTTCAAAGCAGCAAGCTCGTATGCTTGTTCCGCTACCTGTCCTGTTCTAGTGATGTCCAAATAAAATCGGTTTGGAAACAAGTTCGAATAATGTTCCAAAACCGAATGGGCTTCGTCCAAATTCTTTTGAATCAGTAGCTGCCCTACTTCGCCACGGTGCGCACCCGCCAAAGCGATCAAGCCTTCGCACTTTGAAAAGGTCAAATCAGTTCTTTTGAAATACATGCCTCCCGAGTTGTTGCTTGAAGTTTGAGTCCGACTCGATAGTTCGCACAGCGATCGATAGCCTTGCAAGTTTTGGCAGAGCAATACCAAAATATAGGGAGAATCGGGCCGAAACGTATTTTCGATGAGCGCTTCAACACCGACAATCGGCTTCAATCCTCTTCGTAGACAACAGGTATAGAATTTCACTGCACTGTGCATATTCTGAAATTCCGTTATCGCTGCAGCCGGCATACCCAACTTTGCAACAGAATCTACCAGGTCATTGACGCGGATGATGCTGTCGGAAAATGAATATTCTGTGTGGATATTTAAATGAACGAAACTCACAAAATCTACCTAAAAATCAACGGTTTTTGATCGCAGCTACTGGTGAATAACTGAGTCGATGGATTGGGGATACTCCAAATTCTTGCAGTGCTTGAATATGTTGCAAGGTCCCATATCCAACGTGGCGATCAAAACCATATTGAGGATATTGATTCGCATACTCTATCATGAGCTGGTCGCGCGTTACTTTTGCCAAGATTGAAGCCGCTGAAATCGTTGGTACTATCAAGTCTCCTTTGACAATTGCACTGACGGGTATATCGATTGACGGAGTCTGATTTCCATCAACTACGACTTCGTCTGGTCGTATCGAAAGGGATTGGATGGCTCGTTTCATCGCTAACAAGGTAGATTGAAGAATATTGATTCTATCGATTTCCTCCACACTCCCAATTCCAATTGACCAGCAACGACATTCTTTTTTAATTGTCCGAGCAATTTGTTTCCTCCGTCTACGATGAATCTTTTTTGAGTCGGTCAATCCTTCGATGCAGAATTCCGCTTTCATTATGACCGCTGCAGCAACGACAGGACCGGCGAGAGCACCTCTTCCTGCTTCATCGACGCCAGCTGTACATTTATTTTGGTTGATCATTTAGGATATCAAGAACTGCCTCACACGCTCGTAAATTAGCATCGCGTTTTAACTGAGTCTTGAACTTGCGAAAGTGTGAAACCATCTTCAATCGATAAATGTCATCGTGAAATATTTTCGAAATTTCATTGACTAAATTGTCCACCGTGCATTCTTTTTGTACAAATTCGGGTAATACTGGTGATTCTCCCAAATGATTGAGAATGGAATAGCTTTCGACTCTACTTAACAACTTTATCAACGCGTACGATAGAGCTGAAACTTGATAGGCTACGACGACAGGTTTTGCAAAAAAAGCTGCTTCAAGTGCGGCTGTTCCAGACGCGAGTAAAACTAGGTTAGAAGCCGCAATAACTTCATGAGAATTACTCTTGCTGATTCTAATGGACAGCCCTGGTGCTACCCGTTGCAAGGTCTCGACAAAAATGTCATGCGTTTCATCGTTGGCTGTAGCACTTATGAATTGGTAACGAGAGTCATTTTCGGCTAAACGCGCGGCGGTTGCAATGAAAATTGGTGCTAGTCTTTTTACTTCGTTGAGGCGGCTACCAGGTAAAAGTGCGATGACTCTGTCCGTAGTTTCAAATTCGAACTTGTGTCGGACTTCAATTTCTGGTACTTCCTTAATTTCGTCGGCCAATGGATGCCCGACAAAGGTATAGGAAATCGTTGCTTTTTCATACAACCGACTCTCGAATGGATAAATTGTTAACAGCTTTGTGACAGCTTTTTTTACTTTGTGAATACGATAAGCTCGCCAAGCCCAAATCGTAGGTGCAACATACTGAATTGTGGGGATACCTGCGCGACGAACTCTTTGTTCAACTGACAGGTTAAAATCAGGCGCATCGACCCCGATATATAAATCTGGCTTTGTTCGTAGAACTTCTTCGATGAGCTGTTTTCGAATGCGGAGAATTCCAAAAATCCGACTCAAGAGGCTTTCGAAGCCAATGCTATTGATGTCGTCTGTGCTGTACAGTGGTAAAGCCCCTTCTTCAATCATCGCGGAGCCACAGATACCTGAAATTTCAAGCTGACCAATGCGAGATCGCAAGACTCGAATCAAATTAGCAGCCAATAAGTCGCTAGATTTTTCACCCGCGACTATAGTGATTCGAACAACACCTTTTATTTTGTCTGGCACAAGAGAGGTATCAATACGAAGCAGCTAGTGCACAATACAGGAATGAAATAAAAATTAACGTACGATTCCGCGTTTAGAAGATTGAATAAATTGAAATAAATCAGAAATGTAAGGGTCGTTTTTCGCCTCAATACTGATTTCTTCAAAGGCTTCATCCAAACTCATTTTTTTTCGAAACAATAACTTGAAAGCTTTTTTTAGATGTTGAATCGAAGTTTCCGATATATCTCGCCGCGCCAATCCTCGAGAATTGACGCATATCGTACTTGGCGGGCTACCATTTACGGTCATGTACGGCGCGACATCCTGCCTTAGGATGGAATTTATACCTGTCATGCAATGAGCGCCTAATCTACAATTTTGGTGCACTAAAGTAAATCCGCCTAGGAATGCGTAGTCGCCTACAGTAACGTGGCCCGCTAAATTTGTTCCATTGGCAAACACACAATGGTTGCCAATTTGACAGTCATGTGCAATATGGGAGTACGTCATGATCATGTTATGATCGGCGATTCGAGTTACTTGTGTCCCTGCAACAGTCCCGCGACCGATGGTTACAAATTCTCGAATCGTATTGTGATTCCCAATCTTTAACTTAGTGCTTTCACCCTTGTAATGAATCGACTGTGGATCACCACCGAGTACTGCAAATTCGTGAATTTGATTTTGATATCCGATGGTTGTGTGACTACGAACTACTGCATGTTTACCAATTCGCGTGTCTGATCCAATTTTAACTCGGTCCTCGACGACAGCATACGCCTCAATTTCTACATTTTTCCCGAGAATTACGTTATCGGCAACAATCGCTGTAGAGTGAATCATTCATAACTCCTGAAATGTGAACAGGAATTGCGCGTCACAGACGACTTCGTCTTCTACTTTCGCGACCGCAGCAGTTTTCCAAAAGTTACGCATCCGACGTAGAGTCCGTGTTTCAATCTGAATATAGTCACCGGGAATGACTTGTCTCTTGAATCGTGCCTTGTCGACCCCTGCAAACAAATAGATTCGAGAATCTTGTGCTGTCGCACCCGAACTTAAACTCGCCATAATCGCACATGCTTGGACCATCGATTCTAATATCAGCACTCCTGGAAAAACAGGCCAGTGCGGAAAATGCCCTTGAAACACTGGTTCGTTGACGCTGATGGCTTTCACTGCAAGCAACCAATCGTCTGAATAATCCAAAACGCGATCTACCATTAACATCGGGTAGCGATGAGGCAATATTTCGCGAATTTCATTTACGTTGAGTGACGGCATGCTTTCATTCCAATCTAAGTTACACCGCTTTGTGGTTTGTGAAACAGTGTACTTATCGTTTAGCTATTTGCTATCGTCGACAGAATTTTGTTTATTTAATTTGGCTAGAGTTCGCTTCCAGACGTTTGCTTCTCTTGCTGGAATCGTACTGGAGTAGATACCTGGACTCGAAATCGATTTCGAAACCAGACTGGCGGCTTGAATGACGACATCATCTGTGATACGTACGTTATCAATGACACCGGCTTGACCACCTAAAGTACATCGCTTCCCAATTTTCACACTACCGGCAATTCCCACGTTACCAACGATCATGCAATGATCACCAATTTCGACGTTATGAGCAATCTGAACGTTGTTGTCGATTTTCACTCCGTTTCCAATTTTTGTTACAGAAATTGAACCTCGATCGATTGATGTACCAGCGCCAATATCGACATTGTCACCAATTATGACGTGTCCAATATTTGGAATCCTGACCCATTCTTTTTTATTCCATTCGTAACTATGTCCAGGTGAACCAATCACAACTCCCGAAGAAATTCTACAGTTGGAACCGATCATACTTTTTCTGTAAATGGTTACATTGGATGCGACGCGTGTCCCTGAATCGATCGAAACATCATCTCCAATAACTGTTCCATATCCCAAGACTACAAAGTCTCCGATTGAAACATTCCGTCCAATAACAACATTCGCTTGAACTTGTGTACTGCCGGGAATGGGACTGCTAGAAGCTACGATCGCAGTCTCATGAACTCCCGGATCGATCAACGGTACATCGTGCAAGAGTTCGACTACTCTGGCAAATGTTGCACGGGGATTTGCGACTTTTAGTTTCGCTCCCTTAAACTCGAGCGAATTATGATTTGGCAAAATTACGATTCCTGCTTTGGTGATTTGCAGATATTGTTCGTGACGTTCCCCGGAGCAATAGGAAATCGAATCCTCACAGGCTTCCGTTAATTCCGCAACATGGGTGACAGATTTGAAACAATCCCCCGCAGGCTGACCACCCACGCGTTCAGCGATCTCAGCGAGGGTCCATCTTCGCCCCTCGCCAGCGGTGATGCTCACTTCTGAAAATTCTCGTTAAGTAATCGCACTACATCATCCGTAAGGTTTATTCGTTCACTTGCCCACACCACAGGGCTTTGTACAATAAGATCGAATTTTTGTTCATGAGCCATTTTGACGATGACGTCGCTGACATAGTTCTGCAGTTTTTCCAACTCTTCATTTCGCCGATAGTTAAAATCTTCATTCAGTTCAGACCTTCTACGTTCCAAACTACGAGCCAAATTTCTTTCTTTTCTTTGCAGTTCTCTTATTTTTTCTTCTGTAAGACTTTCATTATTTGCAATTTCGAGTTGAAGCCTGACTTCATCGAGTTGGCGACCGATTTCATTCAAAGCTTCTTGCCTTTCCGCAAACTCATTTTGGAGATTTTCAAAGGCTTGTTCAGTCTGCGGAGCACTGTCGATCACCAGATTTGCGTTGATATACCCAATTTTAAGGGGAGGATTTTCTTGGGTTGCTTCAGTCGAATTCTGCTCCTGGGAAAATCCACTGCTAACGGGTAAGAAAATGACAAAAACAAGGATTATGAACTTTAATATCCTCCGCGATATTCGGACAGATAGGGAATTCGATTCTCTCATCAAACAATTAGTTCATATATCCTAAATTAATTTGAAATGCGTCTAGGTCGTCTCCGTCTTTTTTCTGAATCGGCACAGCAAAATTGATTGAAAACGGTCCAATCGGTGAAAACCATTCAAATGCCACGCCAGCAGAAATTCGAAGGTTATTAAAACTCATATCTTCATAAGCACCAACCGCTTTACCGATAGAGTCATTAGTGTCGTCAATCACCCGAAAACTGTTTCCTGCATCCACGAATACCGAAAATCGTTTGTCGTCCGAATCTTGGGCACCTGGAACGGGAAAATACAGTTCTGCCCGACCTAAAGCGCGAACGTTACCTCCCACGATTCGATTAGTCGCACAAATTCCGTAGTCATCAATTGGTTCTTCGACTCTGGTAGTTTTAATATTACATAATTCTTTCGGTCCCAATCGACTACTGTCGAATCCTCTAATTCTAGAATTACCGACCATGTAGAAATTTTTGAAAAATGGGAGTTCTTCATCGCCGAAATCCAAATTTCCAGTGAATTTAAGAGTCAAAGTTTCGCCAACCGGCATGAAACGTGTATAGTGGCTACGTAAGATGTAGTGATTAAAATCACCCACTGAAAATTCAGATGCTAAATTCCAGCGATGACCGGAAGAAGGAAAAATTGCCTTGTCTCTATTGTCAATTGTATATCGTGCTCCTAGAATTCCAGCTACGGCGTCTGGATGATCTTCAATGAATTCCTTGATTTGATTATCTAACTGTAGAGAACTTATTGTGGACAAGGAGTATTGCTCTGCACCAAAATCGATGCCAACAGTCGACGTTTCGGAAACCGGAATTTCATAGTGCATAGCTGCTCCTGTGAGGTCTAGCTTGTATACGGAAGTCGAGTCCGATTCAGCGGTATCGTCTTCTGTAAACTTCAAACTATAGCCCCGAGAAATCCCATCCAAGGTGTAGTAAGGATTGGTGTATCGTAGATCAATCGATTTAGAAATCTTACTTAATCTTGTATTTAAGGTAACCTGCTTCCCAGTGCCAAACAAATTTTTCTGCGATACATTGAAATGAATTTGAGCTTTCGCGGAGTCACTATATCCAACACCAAATAAAACCGATCCCGTTAAACTTTCCTTAACACTTACGACTAAATCAACTTGGTCAGTTATTCCAGGAACATTCTCCACATCAATATCAACGCTTTCGAACAAGCCGAGTCGCCCCAGTCGAGCACGTGATTGAGCAATTTTCTCCTCTGAATATTCGCCACCCTCGAGCACTCGCATTTCACGCCGTAGTACTTCATCAGCAGTAACGATATTGCCGGTGAATGTAATTTTTCGAACATATGTCAGTTGGCCTGGATCGATTACATACCTCACGCTGACAGTACGTTCCTCATCATTGATTGTAGGAATTGAATCGATTTCAGTTCTTGCATAACCTTGATTGGTATATTCGGACGTCAAATTGGTACGAGTTTCGTTGGTTGCAGTAAATGTATATAAATCACCTGGACTCTCTACGATTAAACTTTCCAGTTTTTCTTGGGAAACAACATCGCTTACACTTTCCACAGAAACATCTGAAAATGAGTACTGCTCGCCCTCCGAAACCGTAATAGTGATCAATAATCCGTCACGTTCTTCGGTAATAAAAGTCCTTGCCGACACTACCTCAAAATCAATATATCCCGAATCATAGTAGTGAGATGTAATGCGCTCTAAGTCTGCCAATAAGTTTTGTCGGTTATATCTATTTCTTCGATTTAGAATGCCTAAAGTTTTCTTCGTTGACAACCTCATCACATCAAAAATATCTTCAGTAGAGATTTTTTCGTTACCAATGATCAGAATTTCTTTAATAAGAGCGACATCCCCCTCAAAAATGTCCAGGTTGAGATTTACCCGGTTTCTCCCAAGTGGTTCAACGGACCACTGAACGTCTGTTCCAAAATAGCCGACGTTTCCATATTTTTCTTTCAGTGTTTGAACGAATTGGGATGCAGCTTCGCGGCTGAATATACCTCCTGCATTTAAACCAGCGACACCTAGTAGTCCTTCAATTTCTGCATCCGAAATTTTATCGTTACCCTCAAATGTGACATTCGCCAAAGTCGGGCGTTCGGTGACTCGAATGACCAAGTCATTTCCCTCTCTAAAGATTTCAACGCTATCGAATAATCTAGTTTCATACAATTCTTCGATAGTTTGCTCTGAAGTAATGTCGCTCCATTCATCACCTTTTCTAAACGGAAGTAACAGTAGTATGGCACCCAGTTGCAAGCGCTGTAGCCCTTCGATTCGAATGTCTTCAATGACAAAAGGTTCAGCCGCAAAGCTAGGTACGGCCAGCATACTTAAAAAAATCAAAGTAATTAATCTGCGTTTTAGCATAGATCTTCAGCGATGTTCAAAAAATTCGACTAAGGTCATTATAGAATGCAAATCCCATGATACCGACTAGCAAAGCGAATCCAATTTGATTCGCCCATAATAGCATTCGTTCCGTTGGTGGCGCACCTACAATTGCTTCATATAGATGAAACATAAGGTGCCCTCCGTCCAGCACCGGAATCGGCAAAAGGTTTAAAATTCCAAGTGTGACGCTCAACAAAGCAAGAAATGTAAGAAAGTTGTTGAGTCCAGCCTGAGCAGCTTTTCCGGCATGTTCAGCAATCGCGATCGGGCCGCCAACCGAATCTGCAGGTCCTTCAAATTTCAACAAATCAATGAGTAGTTTGGTCGTCAAAGCAATTGTCGACCAAGTCGTTTCAAAACCTCTGATTACCGCTTCAACTGGACCAAGTCTCAAGATTACAGTAGTATCGGAATTGTTCCATTGATCTTCAATATCGATGCGTACTCCAACACGCCAAACAGTCTGCTCCTCAACCTGATAGGGATCTGCACTTAGTACTATCTCGTGTTGTTCTTCACCGCGACGAAAATTAAGCGTTAAGGGCTCCCCCTTTGACTCGCTCACGACTTGGATTAGATTTTTCCATTCAGAAATTTTTTCTCCATCTATTTGTTCAATCACATCGCCAGAACGAAGCCCCGCACGATCGGCTGGGCTGCCATCAATGACGTCTTGGACGATGGGACGAATCTTCGGTAGTAGAGGATGTAGTCCCATGATGGTTTCAATAGAGTTGACAGACAAGTCAACGTCTGCGAGTTGCTTGAAATCGACGACTAAAATTCTTTCATCGATGCCGTTGAATACAGTAAATTCAACTTCATCTCCACTGACAATTCGATCTAACAAATAAAAGTGATGGTGATCCCAACTCTTGTTGACTCGACCGTCGATGGCTTGTACTTCGTCACCAACAATAAATCCTGCTTTATCGGCCAATCCATTTTCTACAACTTCTCCAACCGCAGGATACAAGCTAACGGTTCCAATCGAATATACGATTATATAAAAAACTCCTGCAAGCAAGAAATTAGCGAGTGGACCGGCTGCTACGATTGCTGATCGTTTATATAGCGGCTGACGATTGAACGCAGTGTGCAGTAGATCATCGCTCACTTCATCGTGGGACTCGTCAAGCATTCGTACGAATCCACCGAGAGGAATTGCTGCAATCACGTACTCCGTGACAGAGTTCTTGGTTGGAAATTTGTACAAAGTTGGTCCAAATCCAATTGAAAACTTTAGAACCGTTACACCCATCCGTTTAGCAACCCAATAGTGTCCGTATTCATGGAATGTTATCAACACACCAATGGCGACTATGAAAGCAAAAACGCTGTAAGAAATATCACCCATTCGCTCTTTCTACCTTGTTGATGGATTTACTTCGGAGCACAATTTCATCTGAAATATTACAAGCAAAAATAATTTTCCCATGTTTATATTCAACAAACATAAGCCAAAGATTCAAGTTTTTCTTGAATAACAAATTGCATTGTAATAGTTGTTAAGGAATTACCAAAGAATTCAATTTGATTGGATATGACCTTACTATTAGTTTTACTACTCGAAGACTTATACGTAAAATCATTGAATTAAAAAGAATTTTACAAAAATAATTCATCTTTAAATCAATACAGACATGCTTTGGCAATATTAACGACTAAAAGTTATTCCAACCGAAATATGAAAATAATAGTCTACGCTAGAATTGTTTTGTTTGAAGTGAGTCAATCTAGGAATTTATGGTGGCTTGGATAATTCGCTTGTTAAGTTTTCAAATGCTTCTTTTTTGAATCGATTCAAAAGAAACGGATCGAGCTTCTTGGTCTATTGCTTGAACATGCTCGATACTTTCTACTTCCTGATCTCCTAGTTGGTCGACACACTCATGTACAATTTCCGAAATGCTGGTAAAGCGAACTTTAGAAGCTAAAAATGCTGAGACAGCCTCTTCATTAGCAGCATTCATGACTGCAGCAGATGTTCCACCCGCTTTTGATACATTGTGGGCAAGTTGGAGGCAAGGATAACGCTGAAAATCCGGTGCCTGAAATGTTAAACTCGATAGTTGAGTAATTTCCAGAAATTGAGCACCACTGGTTCGTCGATTGGGCCAAAACAGAGTATTTGCGAGCGGAATTCGCATATCCGGTGTCCCCATTTGAGCCAAGATGGAGCCATCCTCATATTCTATCATTGAATGTACGATCCCCTGAGGGTGTATTACGACTTCGATCTGTTCCGGTGGTGTATCGAACAACCAACGAGCTTCCATTATCTCTAAACCTTTATTCATCATCGTCGCCGAGTCCACTGATATTTTCGCACCCATAGACCAAACGGGATGAGCCACTGCTTGCTGCGGAGTCACATCTTTTAAGGCTTCTAGCTCGATTGTAAGAAATGGGCCACCAGATCCAGTCAGCAAAATACGTCTTAATCCGTCGATTTTCTGGAAAGGTAAATATCGGTTTTCTGTCGCGCTTTCACTGCACTGAAATATGGCATTGTGTTCGCTATCTACCGGCAAAATCGTTGTTCCATAGCGATGTACTAAATTGCGCAAAAGTTTACCCAACACCACGACTGGTTCTTTATTTGCGATCAACACCCGATTCCCGGCTCGAACAGACTCTACTGTAGACTCTAGACCCGCTGCTCCCGTAATCGCGGTAATCGTAATGTCTACACTATAGATCTCGGAAATGACCGATCGATTCTGATCGCTTAAAACCGTAACAGTCGATGATGTTCCATCTAGTTTCGCTATGAGTTCGGAAACAGCATTGGGGTGAACCACTGCGAACTTCGGTTTGAATTCCAAGCACGAACGAACCAACTGATCGGAAGCTGAACGTGCCGTGAGTGCGACAATTGCGAATTCTTCTGGATGTCGACGAATTACATTTAGAGCTTGTTGGCCGATACTTCCCGTCGCCCCCCAAATTGCAACGGTTTGGCTCATGTTGTCTGTGCTGTGTTCACTGCAACACTGTCACTACACATAATGTGTAAATCGGAGCCGCCGCCAAAGTACTGTCTATGCGGTCAAGCACGCCACCGTGACCTGGTAGCAGACTACCGCTGTTTTTCACATTTGCACGACGTTTGTTTAAGCTGACGTAAAGATCTCCTAAGACGGAGAAAGTGGCAACCACAACACAAACAACTCCCCATAGAAGGATCTTCGAATTTTGGTCTTCCCAGAGTAAAGCACCACTAGCCAAACCAATTGCAGCAACCGCGAGTAATGCCCCGATGAACCCTTCGACTGTTTTCCCCGGGCTAATTAGAGGGGCGAGTTTCTTGCGACCAATTTGTCTGCCGCAGAAATAAGCAGCTATGTCGGCGAGGCTGACTATAGCAAACAAACTCAGTGCCCACCTGAAGTTTGTACTGAAAACCAGATAGTCAATACTAAAAACAGTAACTGACAAAACTGCGATCGCAATGGGCGGGTACAGGAACTTGTTCAAGTTGTTGCCTTTAAACTGAACAATGTGCAGTGCGAGCATAACCCACAATAAAGTACCGAACACCAGAAAAATGACCGCATATTCTCGCATAAGATGCAGTACAAAACTGGTTGCCAACACCCCTGACACAAACAAAGCGATCGAAAGCTTATTGCTAAGTTGGCAAAGTCTAGCCCATTCCAAAGCTGCCAAAGATGCGATCAGAAGCAGCGCGAAAATAATCCACGTAGGGGGAGTGAAGATTAGACCGGCGACAAGTCCAGTAACAAGAACAATTCCGGTAATTGCCCTGGTTTTCAGCACGCGTGTATAGTCCAAGCTTTAAGTGTGTGTGACGATTCCACCAAATCGCCTTACGCGCTTTGAGTATGCATACAGAGCAGCGTAAAACTGTTCTCGATCAAAGTCTGGCCACTGTACGTCGGTAAAATACAACTCCGTGTATGCGAGTTGCCAAAGTAAAAAATTACTCATTCGCATCTCTCCACCGGTACGGATAAAAAGATCAGGTTCTGGTAAGGAGCCGGTACTGAGCTGTTGCTGTATCACGTCTGCGTTGATTTCATCAACGGTGAGCTTCTGTTGCTGAACCAACTTTACGATTTTTTGGCAACACTGCATCAAATCCCAACGTCCGCCGTAGTTCAAGGCAATTGTCAATACTAACGTCGAATTGCCTTTTGTGAGCTGCATCTTTTCTTTTATTTTCTTTTGAATTAAGGGTGGCAATCCGTTTAGCTCACCAATAAATTTCAATTGAACATCTTGCTCGTCAAGCTCTTGAACTTCCTTGTCAAGGGCATTCGACAGAAGCCGCATTAACCATTCGACTTCTTGGGGTGGACGTGTCCAGTTTTCACTGCTGAAAGCGAACAGTGTTAGATAGGAAATTTTAGTGCGAAGACACTCTCCCACAATGGTTCTTACTCGGTCAACGCCACGCCGGTGTCCTTCGAGTCGACCGATTCCTCTTTTAGTTCCCCAACGACCATTGCCATCCATAATGATGGCTACATGGTTCGGGAGATTGTCTAAGGCCGCTAGCGCAACACTGCCAGGCATCAAGTCATCAAATGAAGCATAGGTGAAAGCAAAAAACTTCTCGAAGCTTGGTTTAGACAGTCATGATTTCTTTTTCTTTTTCGCTCACGATTATGTCGACGTGAGCGACGTACTGATTGGTCAGCTCCTGAATTTTCGCCAAACCGAAGTGTTCGTCATCTTCGGTTATCTCTTTTTCCTTTTGCCAAAACTTTAAGTCGCTATTGTTCGATCTCCGGATATTTCGTATTGCAACTTTACAGGACTCCCCTTCTGCTCTGGCTACTTTGGTTATTTGTCGTCTACGTTCCTCAGTCAATGCGGGGATCGGCACTCGAATAATGTCGCTCGCGCTCATTGGGTTCAATCCAAGGCTTGATTCGACTATGGCTTTTTCAATGACCGGGATCATATGTTTTTCCCACGGATTAATGTTGATCGTACGAGCATCACTAACTGTTAGGGTTGAAACTTGGTTCAAAGGAGCCATCGTGCCATAGTAATCTACACGTATGTGATCGAGCAATGCTGTATTCGCTCGCCCAGTACGAAGCTTTGACAGTTCTATACGAAGTGCTGCCAACGATTTCTTCATGCGTAATTCAGCCTCTCCCAACAACTCATCAATCATCTTGCTCCTCCATTGAAACCAAGGATCCTATCTGTTTTCCCATGCCGGCACGAATCATACCACCCCGAATCGATGCGTCAAATACACGAATTGCCAAATTGTGTTCTCGACAAAGTGCAATTGAAGTCGCATCCATGAAAGCAAGATTTTTTTCAAGAACTTCACTGTGGTCAAGTTTTTCAAATCTAGTTGCAGTTGCATTTTTCATTGGATCAGAGTCGTAGACACCGTTCACTTTGGTAGCTTTTAGCAAAATATCGGCGCCGATTTGCACCGCTCTTAAGCTGGCAGCCGTATCGGTCGAAAAATGGGAATGGCCTGTTCCACCTGCAAATATGACTACTCGACCCGTGTCCAGATGTGCTTTGCAAGTATTCAGGTTAAAAGATTCTACAACCGACTGAATCCGAATGGACGACTGAACCACCGCATCAACACCTTTGTTCACTATACCCTGCTCGAGCACCATTGAGTTTGCAATGGTGAACAACATCCCCAACTGATGACCTCGTTCAGTCGATATAGAAAGCTGACTTCGATGACCACCACGAAAATAATTACCTCCACCAATAACTACTGCTGTTCGTATACCGGATGTTGCCAGTGTGGCTAGTTCTTCAGAGACTCGATCGAGTTGTATAGCATCGATTCCTCGACCTTCGTCACCACCAAGCAACTCTCCACTTAATTTGAACAGTACTGTGTTAAATCTTGTGCCTACGGCATCTTTAGTCAAAAGTAAACACCCTATTCAGCGTTATGCTCCTAGTTGAAAGAAACAAAAGCGGTTGATTTCGACGCCTTTCGTTTTCATATAGTTAGCAACAGTCTGGTCGTCATCTTCATAGTACGTTTGATCGAGAAGTGTGTGTTCACTTTGAAATTTTTTGAGTTTCCCAGTTACAATTCGGTCAAGAACGAATTCGGGCTTACCACTACCCCTTGCGTGCTCCAAATAAATTTCCCTTTCTTTTTCCAAAATGTCGGCAGGTATCGAAGACTGATTCAACCAACGTGGTTTTTTCACTGCGACGTGTATGGCTACATCATCTCCCAAACCCGCGTTCGATTCTCCCGTGACCTCAGTTAGAATTCCCATTTTTCCTCGATGAACGTAGCTACCGACGACTGAGCCAGCGGCTGCTTTGAATACCACCAATCGACGAATCGAAATGTTCTCTCGAATTTTGGCCAAAACTGCCAATCGTTTCTCTTCGACAGTCAGAGTAGAATCATAATTCATTTGATTCAGTACGTTTACATCCTCACAATCCTCACCGATTGAAAGTGCAATTTCACCCAATTTCGCTGCAAAAGCTTGAAACTGATCACCTCTTGCGACAAAATCAGTTTCACAATTCACTTCAAGAAGTGAACCGTAGTCACGATTCTCCGAAAGGCGACTAATGATTAATCCTTCAGAGGCTTGACGCCCGGATCGAGCTTCTGCTAATGCTGCACCTTTTTTGCGCAATATGTCAATGGCCTTTTCTTCATCACCATTACATTCTACAAGCACTTTCTTGCAATCCATGATTCCAACTCCGGTGCGATCTCGAAGTTTCTTTACCATGATCGCTGTGATTTTCAATTTATTTTCTCCTTATTCAGTAATTTGTACGAATTAGTTCCCTGTAACTTCACGAACCATAGTCGCCTTTTTTGTTGTAAGACAGTTAATTAGAGTGTAATTTGATTGGACATGATTGATTTTGGCGTCATGCCCTAGTCAAATCAAAATAAAGCAATAAATTATTGAGATTCCGATTCGGTGTCTGCTAATTTTGCTACTTTCTTAACTTCCTCTTCGGAGCGCGCTGAGGGAGCGACTGCGGCGCGTGCATCGGTCACGTTTAACACTGACAAGTCATCTGGAGCTCTTGTTGCATCGTGATCGGAACTCTTTTCAGCATACCGATTTCGAGAAGCAGCTAAGGTTTGTCCAGAAATTACAGCATCGGCTGCATGAGTGCAGTAAAGCCTAATGGCACTGATGGCATCATCGTTTCCTGGTATTACATATTTGATTCCATCGGGACTACAGTTGGTATCAACGATTCCCACTACCGGTATGCCCAACCTATTCGCTTCCTTTACTGCATTGCTTTCGTATTTCACGTCTATGACAAACAAGGCATCTGGACGACCATTCATGTTTCGAATGCCTGCGAGATTGCGGTCTAGTTTAAACTGTTCTCGTTCAATTCGAAGTGCTTCCCTTTTTACCAATTTTTTCACTTCACCAGAACTGATGATCTGATCTAGTTCGTTGAGTCGATCAATAGATTTCCGAACTGTAGTGTAATTGGTAAGCATGCCTCCCAACCAACGATGATAGACATACGGACAACTGGCTCTTTGTGCTTGTTCGCGAATAATCTGGCCTGCCTGAGATTTTGTGCCGACGAACATCACTGTAGCGCCTTGTGCGACGATACTTTCCAAAAAATCCATCGCCACATTGAACATACGTACGGTATGTTCAAGATTGATTACGTGAATTCGGCTTTTGTGACCGTAGATATACGGTTCCATTTTTGGACACCAAAATCTAGTTTGATGTCCGAAATGCACACCAACTTCAAGAAGTTGGCGCATTGTTACTCTTGACATAGTAAGTTTACCTGTTCGGGTTATGACCACCATGGTGCGATCTGCCGACCGGCTAGGGCACCCGGACAGACCACTGGCAATCCATGTGAGAATTTTGAGATTGTATAGTTTACTATGTTAATGCTTAAGATTCAAAAGTAGATTAGCACTTGAGACACTAATGATTTATCACTAGTTTGTACTAAGTGATCTGGGCGTATACAGTGACTTAGAAAATACGCAAGCGAATAACGTACCTTTCCTCCACGAACCGAACTAATCAACTTTGCTTGTAGAAGGTCGAGACATCATTGAAGTTAACTATAATTTAATTTAGTTTACCAACCATTTTTGAAATTAGACAATTAGTTGAAATGAGTTTTTTTGTTCCAAAAACACCCGCGGAAATTGAAAAAATGCGAGTTTCCGGACGACTCGCAGCATCCGTCCTCAACATGATAGAACCTTATGTCCAAGTCGGTGTTACGACGGATGAATTGAATTCCGTCTGTCACGACTACATCACGAAAAAACTCGATGCAATTCCTGCTCCTTTAAATTATTACGGCTTTCCCAAGTCAATTTGCACCTCAATCAACAACGTGGTGTGCCATGGTATTCCTGGCCCGCGTAAACTCAAAAAAGGCGACATCATCAATATTGATGTTACTGTCATTAAAGACGAATATCATGGCGACACAAGTCGTATGTATATGGTCGGTAAACCAGCAATTCGAGCCAAAAGATTGTGTCAAATTACTTATGAAAGTATGATGAAAGGAATTGAGGCCATAAAACCCGGTTTGAGACTCGGTGATCTCGGTTATGTGATACAAAAGTATGCAGAAAAAAATGGGTTCTCAGTTGTTCGTGAATATTGTGGACACGGGATCGGACGAAAGTTTCATGAAGAGCCACATATTCTGCACTATGGAAAACCCGGAACTGGGTTCGAAATTATTCCAGGCATGACTTTTACAGTGGAACCGATGTTAAACGCCGGAAAAAAAGAGGTTCGCCTACAAGCCGACAATTGGACTGTGGTTACGAGCGACGGTAGCCTTTCTGCGCAGTGGGAGCATACCGTGTTGGTCACCGAAGACAGCTACGAAATTCTAACATTGTGCCCGCAATAGATTGGAATTTCGGCTCACTCTTTCCAAATTTGAAGCTACCGTACTCGCTGCGATTTCCGTTCATCGTTAAAAATGATTTCTGTTCGTCCGAAGCTTAGCGAAGTACACGCTGACTTCGACTATTTCCGAACTCAAGTTAAAGAACAACAATCTTTGATTGAACAACTACATGCCGATCAAACGCCTCCAGAGGTCTTGGTTCAAGCAAGAGTTGACGTGGTGGATTCGATTTTGACGGAGATTTGGAGCCGGTTCTTCGGAGAAGATTCTGACGGTGATAATCAAATTAGTTTGATTGCCGTTGGGGGATATGGGAGAAAGGAGCTCAATCCGTACTCAGACATCGACATTTTAATTTTGCTAACGAATCCAAATCACGCATTTTTCGAACAAAGAATTAGAACTCTTGTTCGCTTTTTGTGGGATATCGGATTCGAAATTGGATATAGCGTTCGAAGTCTGAATGAATGTGTTCGGCAGGCTCGAGGGGACATCACCATCATGACAAACCTGCTAGAGGGGCGTCACTGTGCCGGTTCCCATCAGTTATTCGAACAATTACAAAACAGGCTAAATACATCCAAAATTTGGCCAACAAAGAAGTTTTGTAATGCAAAAGTTAAGGAACAAGAACTCCGTCATCACAAATATTCAGACACTGCATTCAATCTCGAACCCAATATAAAAGACGGTCCGGGAGGACTACGAGATATACACACCGTTGTGTGGATTGCAAAACGACAATTTGGAACTCGAAGTCTGCATGAACTGGTTGTTCGGGGATTTTTAAGTGAAGAAGAATATCAAACCCTGATTCATGGTCGAAATTATCTTTGGATGCTACGAAATGAATTGCACTTGACGCTTGGTAGACGCGAAGACCGACTACTATTTTCACATCAATTACAGCTCTCGAAAAACTTCGGCTACTTGGATGACGACAACAACAAAGCAGTCGAAAAGCTAATGAAACGCTACTTTCGTACGGTCAAGGAGTTGAGGCACATCAATTCCATATTGTTGCAACATTTCGATGAATCAATTCTAGGTCAAAGACGACGTACTCACAAACGGATAGACGATCGGTTTTTGACTGTAGACGGGTATCTAGATTTTGTCGATCAGAAAGTAGCAGAACAAAATCCCAAATTGTTAATTGAATTATGTGCGCTTTTTCACAATAACTCCAAATATCGAGGAGTTCGCGCTTCTGCTCTTCGACTTATGCGATCCAGAAAATCACTGATCGACGAAGAGGTACGAAATGACCCACAAGTTCGAGCGATGCTTCTGGAGCTGTTTAGTCGTCCGAGTCGAATTTTCAAAACGCTGAGTTTGATGGACGGTACGGGTTTATTGGGTCAGTTGATTCCGGAATTCAAAAAAATCATCGGGCAGCTACAGTATGACCTATTTCATGTTTACACAGTTGATGCCCACCTTCTTAATGTCATTTGGCATTTGCAACAGATTGCAAAATCTACAAAGTCAGCAAACTTAAAACTTGCCCAAGAGGCGATGAAACGTGTCGTTAAACCAGAAATTTTATTTCTCGCCGCGTTTTTTCACGATATTGCCAAGGGACAGGATGGAGATCACTCTGAACTAGGTGAAGCTGTGAGCTACAAATTTTGTAAGTACATCGGACTGAGTGAATACGATTCCCATTTTGTAGCTTGGCTTGTCAAACAACATCTCTTCATGAGTTCCACGAGCCAACGGAAAAATTTGAGTGATCAGCAGGTGATTTCTCGCTTTGCGGAGATTGTTGGAAATCAAGTTTACTTAGATCATCTTTACTTGTTAACCATCGCCGATATGCGCGGTACCGGACCTACGGTATGGAATGATTGGAAAGGCCAGCTACTGACTCGCCTGTATCTAGAAACATCAAGATTACTGCTCATGGATACGCCGCCCCATGAGAAGATCGTATCTCGAATCGAAGAGCTCAAAACCGACGCATTGTCAATTCTTGCTAAAAAACCCAAGCTTAGAACCGCTGCTCAAAAATATTGGAAATATATGGAAGACAATTATTTTCTCAGCAATGACGCGAGTACTCTTGCATGGCATATCCAAGAAGCTGCCAAAATGTCGGTGGTTGATTTACCGCTGGTTTCCTTTCGAAAGCACCCTTCGATCAAAGTCGTGCAGGTGTTCATTCTTGCACCAAATTCAAAAAAACTTTTTACGGTGATAGCCGGTGCTTTAGATCGTTGTTATCTCAATGTATTGGATGCACGCAATCACACTTTACAGACGGGACTGACAGCATTCACGTTTGTAGTATTTGTCAGAAATGCGCTAGATACTACTTCGGTACCCAACTTGAATTTCTATGAAGAAGAAGTCAGAACATCTATCATTCATCAAAAAATTGACCACAAGCCGAGTGTCGTCGTACCAGATCGTGTGGCTCGACATTTACCATTTCCCACTCAAGTCGTGTTTTATCAGTCTTTCAGTGACGATTACACGATTATGGAAATTTCTGCACAAGATCGTCCTGGTCTACTTTATCTTGTAGTTCGAACCTTACTAAATCACAACATAACTTTACTATTAGCGAAAATTACAACTTTCGGTGCTCGTGTCGAAGATGTGTTTTTTTTAGTTGATAGAGATGGCAACCAACTGAACGATCCAAACATTCAACGAGTACTCAGTGATGAAATTTCGAAGTCACTTGAGCTAACTCAAACCAAATAAAGCTATTCGATACCAAGAGGCACCACTATGTCAAATTTAGAGTCAATAATTCACGATGCTTTTGACAATCGGCAGAGTCTTTCTCCGCGTTCTTGCCCTCAGGAAGTTCGATCAGTAATTCAAGCAACATTGCGTGGCTTAAATTCTGGTCGAGTTAGAGTAGCAGAAAGGATCAACGGTACTTGGCAAGTCAATGAATGGGCAAAGAAAGCCGTACTACTGTCTTTCATCACCCAGGACAATCAACTTATTCGTGATGGAAATGCGACGTATTTTGATAAAGTCGCGCGCAAGTTCAACGGCTTTAGCACTGCCGATTTTGCTGATGGACAGTATCGAGTAGTTCCACCAGCTACTGTTCGTGAAGGTTCCTATATTGGAAAGAATGTCGTACTCATGCCGAGTTACGTGAACATTGGTGCTTACGTGGATGACGGCACGATGGTTGATACATGGGCGACTGTAGGTTCCTGCGCGCAGATTGGAAAGAATGTGCATCTGTCAGGTGGTGTCGGAATTGGTGGGGTTCTCGAACCATTACAAGCGACACCAACAATAATTGAAGACAATTGCTTTATTGGTGCAAGAAGCGAGATTGTTGAAGGCGTAATCGTAGGCCAAGGATCCGTCATTTCTATGGGCGTTTATATTGGCAAGAGTACGAAGATCTACAATCGACAAACCGAAGAAGTCAGTTACGGATTCGTTCCTCCAGGTTCTGTTGTAGTATCAGGAAACTTACCATCCCAAGATGGGAATTACAGCTTGTATTGTGCTGTTATCGTAAAGCAGGTGGATGAGAAAACACGAAGTAAAACCGCGTTGAACGAATTGTTGCGGGTTGATTGATCTGCTAGAAATAACGTTTGTTGACGACACGAGTACCCACTGAAGTTAAAACTTCATAAGGGATGGTACCGGCTGCCTTCGCGATGCTTTCGACGGGTAGTCCATCACCAAATAATTTAACTCTTGAACCTACCCTTACTTCGGGATGTTTACTCAAATCAATCGCGATTGAATCCATGGAGACTCGTCCAATTAGTTTCGCTTCTCGGTTACCGATCAATACTTTTGCGCCTGGTGAAGCACTGCGAAAATAGCCGTCCGCATACCCACAAGCTACAATTCCAAAGCGAATGGGTGTTGGGCTAGACCACGTTAGTCCATACCCTATTGCTTCTCCTGCATTCAATTGATTTACGGCAATGACAATGGAATTCAAATTCATAGCAGGCTTCAAATTCAATTGTTTTGCGCAAATACTTTCGAATGGTGAAACACCATAAAGCATGATGCCAGCTCGAACCCAGTGTAAGCGGCTTTTGGGCCAACGTAGGATTCCCGCTGAATTTGCCAAGCTCAAGTCAACACCATAGTCTTTTGTGTTCTCTAAAAATTGCTCAATTTGATGCGATGTGAAATCAGAATCAAGTTCATCGGCCACTGCGAAATGAGACATCAAGCCTTTCAATTTGGCGAAGTTGCATTTTCGGATACGATTAATTCGAATCGAAACTTGGTCAAGGGGAAAACCTAGACGGTTCATGCCTGTATTGAATTTCAGCCACACTCCAAGTTTCTTTGGCAGCTTGGCAAATTCCAAGATCTTAATCTGTTCTTCACAGAAAACTGTGACATCAACTTGCAGCTGATCTAAAGTGGCGAGTTGGTTTTCAGAAAAAAAACCGGATAGTAGGTTTACCGGTTTTTTACACCCTGTGCTACGCAACTCGGTTGCTTCTTCAAGTGTCGCGACTGCGAAAGCGTCAACGTAAGAATCAAGAATTTGGACGATTTCTTTTAGCCCATGTCCGTATCCATTGCCTTTTACAACTGCCATCAAATTGGAGTTTGGCGCGATATTGCGCGCCACGGAGACATTGTGAATCAGCGCAGAAGAATCAACTGAACAAAATGTACGCGACAATAATTTGGTCTTTTGAATTTAGAGATTTATGTCAGATTGCTTCTACCATGAAGGATGGCGCGCTATTTTGAAATCGAGCGCATTCTTTCATAAAAAACAGTTCTACTTTACCGGTCTCGCCATTTCGATGTTTAGAAATAATCAGCTCAGCCAAATTCTGGTCATCCGTATCTTCGTCATACATTTCCTCTCGATAAACAAAAATGATCAAATCTGCATCTTGTTCTATCGCTCCGGAATCTTTGAGATCCGCCATCAATGGTCTTTTGTTCGCACGGCTTTCAACAGAGCGATTAAGTTGCGAAAGAGCAATAACTGGAATATCCAATTCTTGCGCTAAGACTTTCAAAGCACGAGTGATATTCGCCAATTCAATTGCACGATTTGAATCATTATCTTTCATCTGAAGCAGCTGCAAATAATCAACTATGACTAAGTCTAATCCTTGCTCACGATGCATGCGTCTGGCTTTCGCGATAATATCGAGCGGTGAGATTCCGGGCGTCGAATCGATATAAATGGAAGCGGCGCTGAGAACGTCTAGTGCATGAGCGACGAGTTCCCAAAAATTATCCCCGTCGCGACCGTCACCTAAATTGCCAGTTCGAATTCGATCGTACGCTACGCCACTGACGGAAGATAAGCATCTTCTCGCTAACTGAAGCTCTGACATTTCGAGGCTAAACACAGCGACCTTCTTTTTACGAACAATGGCTACGTGTTCGGCGATGTTCATTGCCAGCGCAGTTTTTCCCATCGAAGGTCGACCAGCGATAATAATCAAATCGGAACCTTGGAAGCCAAAAGTTTTTCGATCCAAGTCAGCAAATCCAGATGGCACTCCTGTAAAGTTATCCATACTAGGATTGCTGTACATTTCCTCGATCTTGCTGAAAACTTCCTCTACGGCATCACCTAAGGGATTTAAACCAGTCCCTCTATCAAACTGATTACTGAGTCGAATAAATTTTTGTTGTGCAACTGAGAGTAGATCCGAAACGAGTTGATCACCGCGGGAATAAACAATTTCTTGAATTTCCCTCGCGCTCTTTAGCATCGCGCGAAGCACTGAGCGCTCTTTTACGATCTCTATATGAGATTCAATTTTCGCGGAGTATGGAGTACTATCCGCAAGTTTCGCGAGATAGGCTAAACCTCCAAACGCTTCAAAATCACCAGTTTCAATCATCCGAGATCGTATCCCAACCACATTTATCGGTTTCTGCTCTTCATAAAGATTTTGCATGACTTCAAAGATTTTTCTGTGTCTGGGGGCATAAAAATCATTGGCGTTCAGCTTTGCGAAGACCGTGTCAACTTGCTCATCTTCAACAATGATTGCTCCGAGTATCGCTTGTTCAGCGAATTCATCATTGGGTGGTACTGGAAGAGCACCCGAAAATGTACTAGACAGTTCCGATGGTGTTCCATACGCGCTAGAAGGGTCGACACCTGATTGCCGATGGCTATCGTCTATATTAAAGGATTCTTCGGCCAAAATTCACTCCGACTTGTGCTGATAACCCGAATGAGTCATGATACGATGGATAGATTTTCAGTTAGTTTCTGAATGAAAAAATCATATATCAAATTGAAATTCTTCTAGCTGGAACTATCCGCTACTACAATCAGCTTTATATCAAAGCTGATTTCTGGGTGAAACTTGATTGATGCGGAAAAATCCCCTACCGTCTTAATGCCTTCTTCCGGCAGTGTAATTTCTGCACGTAATAACTCCGTCCCCGCTTCCGCTGCTTGCTGTATGACGTCGGTAATTGTTACTGAACCGAATAAACGATCTTGTCCTTCAATCACCTTGCGTACGAAAGTTAGCTCTTTCGCGGCAGAAGCAGTACGAGCTTTCGCTACGTCTAATCGCTCCTTTTCTTCTTTCAGCAATTGTTGACGACGTTTTTCAACTTTGGCTAAGGCTTGAGGTGTCGCTCTAACTGCTATTTGCTTTGGAATCAAATAGTTACGAGCATAACCTCTTTTAACGCTTACGGTATCACCAAGTTCGCCTAGTTTCTCAATTGTTTCCAAAAGTACAATTTGCATAAGGTACTCCTCGCTTAATGCGAATCGGTATATCTGACCAAAGCCAAAAATCTTGCTCGTTTTATTGCCCGTGCCAATTGCCGCTGATAAATTGCTTTCGTCCCTGTGTTTCGGCTTGCATAAATTTTGCCAGACTCGGAAATAAATGATTCCAACATATCAACATCTTTGTAATCGATTTCTTTGTATTTTCCAGCTGTAAACTGGCAGTATCTTCGATATTTTCGTCGTCGAATCACTGTTTATTCTCCTCTATTTCTTGGTGGCGAATGTTGCTGCGTACGGACCTTCAGGGTCGCATCGCCCGCAGATTCAGCGGCTTTCGCTTTCGCTGCGAGTCTCTCGGCCTCTAGTTGGCGAGCACGTTCTAGTTCTCGCGCTGCTTTTTCTTCAGCCTCTCGCTCTTCTTCTTTCTGTTTGATGATTTTCTTAAGAACGGGAGACCGACCCGTAATCGCCTTCTCAACCCGAATAACTAAGTTTCGAATGATTGAATCATTGTAGCGAAACGCATTCTCCAACTCATCTTTGGTCGCTGGATCACATTCAATATTCAAAAGAATGTAGTTGGCTTTGTATAAATTCTGGATTGGATAGGCTAGCCTTCGCCGTCCCCAATTTTCATATCGATGAATAACCCCGCCCGAACCTTCGATCAATCGACGATACTTCGCGACAAGGTCAACAATATTATCGCTATGACTCGGATGAATCAAAGCTACAATTTCGTAGTGACGCATTTGCTTTCTCCTTTCGGATTAAAGCCTCAGATGACCGGCTTCACAGAGGCAAGGAGTAATGGAAATTACCGGATACTATAATTTTATTATGTTACTTTTCCCGCGATTCGAACTTTTTTGAATTTCGACGCGATCACTTGCAGTGATCAATCTTGAAAGCTAGGTTTTCTTTTCTCTACAAAGGCGTTTACACCTTCAGCGAAATCATCAGTCACTGCGCACTGAAGAAAACTTTGTAATTCCGCCTGTAACTGATCATTGAGATTGTTCTGTAAAGAGTCTCGTAACAATTTCTTCGCGCAACTTACTGCATTGCGTGCAGAGTTGGCAATGGACTTAGCCACGGCCAGTGTTTCACGTTCGAGAACAGAATCATTTACGACCGAGTTGATTAAGCCCATGCTTAATGCCTCATTTGCGGAGTAGCGTTTCGTCAATAGAACGATTTCCATCGCTTTTTTCATGCCTACAGAACGAGGTAAATAGAAAGTGCTACCGCCATCTGGAGAAGTACCCAATAGGTTGTACGCAGATGTGTAGAACGAATTTTCTGAGCCGATCGCTAAATCACAACCACCGACTAAGCTGATTCCAAAGCCCGCAGCCGCTCCGCGAACGCTAGCGATAACTGGCACGGGTAATTCAGCGAGTCTTTCCACGAGTACATGCACATCGCCCACCAGCTGGTCAAAGAGCCCGAGCTTGAATTTAGCACTTCGATGAATTGATTCCTGAAAGAAAACAATATCTCCGCCAGCCATAAAATGCACTCCTTCACCTCGAAGTATGACACAACGGACATCTTGGTCATTTTGGAGCGAGTCGGTAACGTCCAATAGTTCATCCAGCATCTGTCTATTCAAAGCATTCAGTTGCTTTGGTCGATTCAATGTGATTTCACATATTCCATCATTGATTGAAGTTTTGACTATACTCATACGCTTTTTCTTTGGAATTGACGAATAAAAAGTCGTGTCATTATACAGTCGCAAACTTGGCCGTTTTGGGGGACAAAGTCTAAGACTTTACAGTGCTGCGCATCGCTACATCTTGGGGCACCGGGCATGCCTATTTGATGATCGAGGTGAACGCGTACGGCCTTAGGTGATGCTAATCTTCTGGATTGCGTCAAGCGGCTCGGTAGCTATAACAAGCGCTCGCTTATAGAGGAATGACACATAAGTACAGTGAAATTCATTTGTATCGTAATGTTCAATTACATTTGAACATGGACTCAGGCTTCTAAAATAGTATTCTATTGAGTTGACGGAATTACTGGTTGAAGAACGCCAATTCAAAATCTGAAAAACAAAGAATTGAGGTCTAGCCTAGATGGAAGACCGATTCAATGCATCATCCGAATAGTGGAGAAGCAGGTTCTAGTCTTTGGGCGTCCGTTCATTCGATGAATCAGCAACAAATTGAGTTTCCAAGAGATCATGCTGGTGATCTCCTTTCTGAATTGGAATCTTGTTCAAGAATTGAAGCTATTGATAACATTCGTTACTTCATTAACGAATTTTGGACCTCAAGGCAAAGGCAAGCCCATCGTATTCATGAGGTAAGTTATCGTGCTTGTTTTAAACCGCAACTTCCTGCATTTTTCATTGAGCGTCTCAGCAGGCCTGGTGATTTAGTATATGACCCATTTATGGGTCGCGGAACAACGCCAATTGAAGCGGCATTACAAGGGCGTAAACCTTATGGAAATGACATCAATCCGCTCAGCCAAGCATTGGTTGAACCAAGATTAAATCCCCCTTCTTTAACTGAAATTGACGAGCGACTCGCTTCAATACCGTGGCGTAAATTCAATCGACTCGAAGCTAAAGAACTTCTTGCTTTTTATCATCCAAAAACGCTTGCTCAAATTCTAGGACTTAGAAATTGGTTGCTTGAACGTCAGAAGTCCAATGAATTGGACAAAATTGATAAGTGGATTCGGATGGTTTCGATCAACCGCTTGACAGGTCATTCAACAGGATTCTTTTCAGTTTATACCTTACCACCCAATCAAGCGATGTCAGTAGAACGTCAAACTAAATTGAACCGCAAGAGACAGCAAGTTCCCCCAATTAGGGATATTCCTTTACTAATTTCCAAAAAGTCCAAATCTCTACTTTCACACCATTTTCCTAAGACAGAAACTGGAGTCTTTTTTACTGAATTTTCACATAGTACACCTCAGATTCCAGATAAATGTATAACATTATCAGTTACTTCTCCACCATTTCTTGATGTCGTAGATTATGTTGCTGACAATTGGTTACGCTGCTGGTTCTTGGGCATAAACGCGTCCACTGTTCAGATATCACAGTATCGAAGTGTCAAGGCGTGGCAAAACTTTATATCGAAAACTCTCACTGAATTAGTTCGAATCACAAAAACTGGAGGACATATTGCATTTGAGGTCGGAGAAGTTAGAAGAAACAAAATCAAACTTGAAAGGCATGTGATCGACGCGGCAAAGGGATTGCCGCTTGAAATTCTAGGAGTTATGATCAATCAGCAACTGTTTACCAAAACTTCGAACTGTTGGGGAGTTTCCAATAATCAGCGGGGTACAAACAGCAATCGAATTGTTTTATTCAGAAAGCAAAGATGTTGAACTTAGATAAGGTGATGCCAATGATTTCTGATGAGTCCATCATTTACTGTGACATGGACGGTGTTCTGTGTGATTTTTGGACTGCAGCCACCGAAATTTCGCCTTACTCCATTGACACTTTGTCCGTAAGTGAACTATGGAAGATTGTCCGCGAACATCCTAATTTTTGGAGTGATTTGAAGCTATTGCCTGAGGCCGAAAATTTGTGGGATTACGTAAACAAACGAAACGGTCAAATTCTTTCTACAGTCGCTTACTCTGATCCCAATTCTGGCCCTGGTAAATTGAAATGGTTGAAAAAGAACATTCAGTTGACTGATTCTGAACGCATTCACATCACGCGTGCTCGACGTGACAAACAACTATATGCTTTCAATTATGGGGTGTCGAATATTCTCATTGACGATTATCACAAAAACATTCATGAATGGAACAAATCAGGTGGAGTAGGTCATCTACACACGAATGTTGAAGAAACGATTAAGTGGCTTGATTCGATTCTAGTTGAATAGGGAACTAACACAAAAATCGATTTACCATTGATTTCTGAACTACGGATAGATTAAGGTGGTATTTCCAGGTTGTAATCCGTTCTCCGCAAAAAATCCAGCTCTAGTTTCCAGGGCATACTGAAATTCTTCATCAGTATGGTATGTAATCGAATTGGCATCGAAGTAATCTTGAGGTGTCATGCGAATTAAATCTTTCAACGAACCAAATTCGTCGAAAAATCCAATATCGAGTTCCGCGTGAACATTGAACATATGAAAGCCAACCGAGATTGGGCTTTTATAGACAAACAAAATAGAACTCGTGCTAATTATTTCAGGGCAAATATGTTGAAATCCAGCAGTTCGTTCAAAGGCGTCATCAGCGATTCTGGGGCGAATGCGAACTTTGCTCCCGTCGGATCGCATCAACTCGACGCTGTGAAAGGACATGTTTTGAAATTGCGAAGTAGTAAATTTGCAAGCCTCGGAATCAGCGACTGATTGCTCAGCATCACTGATTAGCAACAGGACTAAGGCAGAAAAAATACTAACGTAGAACGCTTTGAATGACGTCACAAATTTGGTGGATTTCCTCTAGAGGCATTTCCGGGTAAAGAGGCAATGATAAAACCTCGGATGTTGCTCGCATGGTATGAGGATATTCTTCATCTCGGAGCTTCATGTTTTGATACGCAAGCTGCTTGTGAATAGGCATTGGATAGTAAATTTGAAAACCAATTTTATGATCCATTAAAGCCTGAGCAATGTCATCTCGAGCAGACGTTCTTATGGTAAAAATGTTGTAGGCGTGGGTAGTTCCTGGCTTGGGGATTGGCAACTTCAAGTCTAAGTGTTGCAGCCGATTCATGTAGCACTTCACTCGTTTTAACCGACTTTGGATTGTATCGTCAATCTTCCGCAGCTTGAGCCTGAGTATTGTGGCTTGCACTGGATTGAACCGACTACAGAATCCAATGATTTGATGTTCATTAGCGCCTATGATTCCATGATTGCGCAACAACTTCAGTTGATTAGCCAAGGCAGCATCATTGGTAGTAATCATGCCTCCATCACCGTAAGTACCTAGAATTTTAGTTGGATAAAAGCTAAAACAACCCAGGTTTCCCCAACCGCCTGTTTTTTTGCCATTGATGGCGGAGCCAAAAGCTTGTGCTGCATCTTCAATCACTACCAAATTGTTTCGCTTTGCGACTTCACAAATATCTTCCATGTTGGCTGGCGCGCCAAACAAATGAACAGGAATTACTGCTCGACATTTGCTGTCTATCGCTGCTTCCAATAGCTTAGGACAAAGATTGAAGTCATCGGGGTCGATGTCTACAAATTTGGGGGTTGCACCGACGATCGATACAGCTTCAGCGGTTGCATAAAAAGTGAAATTAGGAACTAATACAGAATCGCCAGCTTGTATGCCGGCTGCGTGTAACGATAATATCAATGCATCGGTACCACTCGACACCGATACTACATGCTTAACACCCAAAAAATCAGCGAGTTCGGCTTCAAGTTCGGAAATTGTTTCTCCGAGAATGAAGCTACCGCTTTCACCAAGCTTTTCAATTTCTTCAAACCACTGTTGCTTGAAGACGGAAAATTGCGCCGTCAAGTCAAAGTATTTCACTGGCTTTAACATTGCTATCGCATCTGAACTACAGTTTCTTGAACAATTTGAGCCACTTTTAGCGCCATCAGACCATCTTCACCAGTAACAAGCGGTTTTGTACCGTTCTCCAAGACTTCAATAAAGTGATCTATTTCGGCCTTTAATGTTAAGTTGGGTGTGATTTCGATCGCTTCTTCAAGCAGCGTGATTGAACCATAGCTGCTAGGTCCATAGTCTTTGGTTATTTTGATCATCGTTTGTTCTAGTAAATCTAGTTTTAAAGATTGATTTTGCGTATAAACTTGGAAATTTCGAATTTTTTCTTTTGCCACTCGGGATGCAGTTAGATACGCCACTGCACCATTTTCGAATTCTATATTCGCATTGGCAATGTCTAAATGTGAAGTAACGACAGTGGAACCAAACGCGGAGACAGACCTTACAGGAGACTTGATAATCGACAGTAATAAATCGATATCGTGGATCATGAGATCGGTAATAACATCCACATCCCCTGCCCTACCGGAAAAGAGTCCCGCTCGATGAGCTTCAATGTATTCAGCGTTATCAATTTGCTGGGCTAGAGCTATAATCGCAGGATTAAAACGTTCCTGATGGCCCACGAGCATCTGCACACCGTTCTGATTCGCTTGGTCCACGATTCGTTCCGCGTCCTCTACGGTGGAAGCGAGGGGCTTTTCGATTAGGATATGGACTCCCTGACTCAAGAAAATACTGGCTATATTGCGGTGCTCCACAGAAGGTACTGCAATGCTAACAGCATCGACTTTGCCAATTAAATCTGCTGGGTCTGTAAACCAATCACAGTTATAGGTTTCAGCAATGGATTTTGCTCGCTCCCCGTTTATATCAGCGACACAAACGAGTGCAGCGTTGGAATTTGCAGCATAGTGTCTCGCGTGAAAATTCCCCATGTAGCCAACGCCAACGACGCCAACTTTTATTCGTGCTTTCACAATTGATTCATAGAGGAAAAATAATTTTTGGGGCTTGATTGATCTTCGACACTGCAGTTGTATCGGCTTTTTGTGACTAACTCAAGTGTCAGAAAAATCAACATCTGTTCCATTGGAGACTAAACTTACCTTACCAAAAATTCTCAGCTGAAATATGTACAAATTTGATCGCGCGAAGGATTAAATGATTGGAAATCTGGGTATTAATTCAGCAAATGAACAGCAGTGTATTTTATTCAAAAAAGCCAATTCAATTCCGGGTCAACAAAGGATAGAATTTTACTTTGAATTGGTTCGGTCAATCTAAATATACAGTCCTATGGGAACTTACAATTATATTGAATTCAGCCTAATTCGGAATCAGTCAAATTAGAGATTTTTCGTTTAGTACAACTTTTTGAAAAACTTTCGGAGATTGAAATTTTAATATTTGAAAAAAAATATTTTTGAGATAGAAGGCTTCAATGGGCGTTCCAGTTTTAACCATTTTTCAAAGAATAGAGGCGGATCGATGGATGGTTCCTTGAAAACAGAAGCCTTCAGCGAACTTACTACGTTCTTGTTGCATTGGCATTACCCAAATTACTCGGGTAAATTGAAGAGGATTTCCAGTATTGATACAATTATTGACTTGAGTTTGAACCCTTGCTCGAAATCAGGCTCTGACAAATTCAAGATCCTCTGCAACTGCTGCTCTTTGGAGGAATAATGCCAGCTGGTAGTTCGTACGCAAAGCGAAATGAGTCAATAAGGAACGAGCGCATCACCTCGCTCCAAGCCAATTTCAGTTAGCTTTTGTTTACCAACCTAGCAACACTCACAATGCTTTTGTTCTCGTTATCAGCAGCAGGCCTTTTTTTTGTAGATTTTCGAAATTCTAGAAAATGAAGAGATTAGTGAAGATCGAAGGTCATGCGCACTGCCCTTAAAATACGATAGTTACTTACAAAATTTGAACAATTTGATGTTAACGAAATTTAGAAATCGATTGGAAGAATTTCTCGTACCTCAAGAAACTCCCAAAAGAACTGACAATTCAAACGTCGCCTTCGCTGCCACTGCGCTTCTAATTGAAGCGGCTCAAGCGGATTTTGAGCTGACAGACGACGAGTTAAAACAAATTGAAACTTCATTGTCGAATCAACTTGGGATCCAAGTAAACGACGTAGATCAAGCCCTACGCGGTGCTCGTGAAACTTTGGACAATGCAACATGCCTGCATGAAATAACGACAATTATCAATCGTAATTGGGGGCTTAACCAAAAGATTAACTTAATTGAATCTATGTGGAAAGTTGTGTTAAGTGATAACTACTTAGATCCAAATGAAAATCATTTGATGCGTAAAATCAAAGGATTATTACATATACCTCAATCAGAATATATTGCTGCTAAAATTCGCGCGCGAAGTTCATTACAACAACACTAAATTTGCGAAATTTCTGTCGTTTGGTGAGACCGGTAGCCGGTCAAATGAAAAGGACTTACCAGGGAATATCTTCGATCGGATCGTCCGAAAATTGATTATCTGGGTTTGTCTTGCTTGACTTCGAACTGGAATGCGTGTATTGATTTGAAGGTCGAGATGCCGAACCCTCTCGTGATGACATTCCGGCACCTTGGCCTTCGGACATCTGTCGTTGATCGAGAAATATCACTTCTCTACCAATTATTTCGGTCGTGTATCGATCAGCACCCGTACGAGGATCTTCCCATTTTCTTGTCTGTAATTTTCCTTCAATGTACACCTTACTTCCTTTCTGTAAATACTGCGCTGCTGTTTCCGCGAGCCTACCAAATATAACCACTCGATGCCATTCTGTTCGCTCAACAAATTCTTGTGTTTCTGAGTTTCTATAAGAAGAGGTTGTTGCCACACTGAGATTGACAACGAGACTACCAGAACCGGTACGTCTTTGTTCGGGATCTCTGCCAAGATTACCGATCAGTATTACCTTATTTAAACCACGACCTGCCATATTTTGTTCTCCTACTCATAATCGTAACTGTAAAATAAATGAATAAAAATTTCTTACTTGATCAGTTGTGCTTTTTCTCGATGTAAATTGTGGACTCCAAACAAAATAATCCAAAGTAGTATAACTGTTCCAGAAAACAGGAATACCCCGCTTGAACCTGTCCATTCATAAACGAACCCACCGACCAAACCACCTAAAAATGCTCCTGCAAAAGTGCAGGTACTAAAAACACCCATCGCGGTTCCACGCTGCTCTTTGGGTGCAGTTCCAAAGGCGGTTGATGGAAGCAAAGCTTCCAACACATTGAAGCCAACAAAATACAACCACAATCCAAAAACCAAGTAAACGAGTGCCAAAGTGCTTGAGCCGAATAACAAGATACCTTGAGAAACAAAAATTAACAAAGTAGCCACTATCAACAATAAATTGGTTTTTCTCTTATCAGAGCCAACGCGAATCAGAGGAATCATTGCAATAAAAGATGCTAATAGCACCGGTACGAACACTTTCCATATCGTGGTTGTGTCCAAATTGGAAGATTCGATCAATGCAATTGGATAGACCAAAAAGACGGCCGTCATGACTGCGTGAATCATTAAGCTTCCGGAGGCCAAAAGAATCAGTTTAACATTTCCTAAAATTCTTTTGAAATGAGCGACTGAAAATCGGTCTGAATTTCGAACCGGATCTACGGGTTCGTCAGCGACAACTGTCCATACTAATAGTACGCCAATCAACGCCAAAATACAAGAGATCCAGAATAGTCCTCGAATACTCACCCATTGGGCCAACACAGGTCCAAGCATTAAGGATAAAGTAAACGCTGAACCTATAGATACTCCCAATATCGCTAATGCTTTCGGTCTCTGACTTTCGCGCGTCAAATCGCCAATAAATGCAAGTACTACAGCTGCGATAGCACCTCCACCTTGTAGTGCACGTCCGACTATGATCCCGAAGATCGAGCTTGACTCAGCTGCGATCACACTCCCAACAGCAAACACAATTAAACCAACTGTGAGAATACGTTTTCTGCCCCAGACATCGGATGCTGCCCCGAATGGGATCTGAAATAGAGCCTGGCTCAATCCGTATATGCCCAATGCAATACCGATTAAAATCGGCGTAGAATCCTTCCACTCATTTGCATGTAGTGCAAAAACAGGTACGATTAAGAACAAGCCAACCATACGTAGTGCAAGGACCCCGGACAGACCCAAAACGGATTTACGTTGGTCCAGGGAGAATTTCAGGTTTGACATATTGCAATCGGTTTCAAACTTTGATTCAATGTAGACAGTAAAATAGTTTGTGTTGTTTTGGATGAATCAGACGACAATTGAGAAAAATTATTGAATATATGTGTTTTCGAATTTAATTGCGTATAGAAAGCAAGATAAATTCACATTATTTTCCAATTTGATTTCCACCTGATAAAGTGTTCACGACTAAGAGACAGGGCCAACGGGTTAGCACGCGCCCTTGTCTTTTGAGTTTGATCAATTATGAATCGCAATGGTTCAGTTTGGATTCGTTCCCACAATAGAAAAAAGATCCAAAGCAGCTGACTTCGAACAACAATTCATACTATCTGACTTCGAAACACAAACCGTGCGATTGGACAAAATTATTGTTAGAGGTGCTCGAACTCACAACCTAAAGAACGTTTCAGTTGAGCTGCCTCGCAACAAAATCAATGTCATCACCGGGTTGTCGGGTTCTGGAAAGTCGTCACTCGCTTATGATACGATTTACGCTGAAGGGCAAAGACGATATGTCGAATCACTTTCAGCCTACGCACGACAATTCCTTTCTCTGATGGAAAAACCTGATGTAGATTCGATTGAAGGCTTATCCCCAGCCATTAGTATTAACCAGAAAGTTACCCGTTTTAATCCTCGGTCTACCGTAGGTACAGTCACGGAAATTTATGATTACTTGCGCTTGTTATACGCCCGTGTCGGTGAACCTCGATGCCCCGATCATCAAGCTGCATTGTCTGCCAAGTCGATTGCCGAAATCGTAGACCGTATTTTATATTTACCTGAAGGTTCGAAAATAGCGGTAGTTTCTCCGGTCGTACGGGACCGAAAAGGTGAACATAACAAGCTAATAACTCAATTGCAAAAGCAAGGATTCGTTCGTCTGCAAATCGATGGCGTCCTCTACGAAATCGAGCAAGTCCCTAAACTGAAAAAAAACGTTCGGCATTCGATCAACGTGATTGTTGATCGTCTAATCATCTCTTCCCGAATCCGGCAAAGACTTGCTGAGTCCGTGGAAACTGCAGTCGAACTTTCCAATGGATTGGTCGTTTGTTTTGGTCTTGGTTCCGACGGAAAAATAAATTCTTCGGGAACAATATATAGCAATAAATTTGGTTGTCCATTTTGTGGATATGTGTTAGATGAATTGGAACCGAGAATCTTTTCATTTAATAATCCTCATGGCGCATGTTCATCCTGTAATGGTCTCGGCTATTTGTCAAATTTTGACGAAGAAAAAATTGTCGTCGACGCGTCTTTAAGTCTTGCGGCCGGAGCACTCGCTACTTGGAATAGCCAACATGGTTATTACTACAGTATTCTTCAATCGGTGTCGAAACATTACCAGTTCAGCCTTGATATTCCCTTCAAGGAGCTCCCAAAATCGGCTCGAGATATTGTTCTATTTGGTAGTGGAAAACAAAAGATTTCTATGACCTACAAAAGCACGAGCGGGAAAGTATACAGAAGTTATCGAGTATTTGAAGGAGTCGTTCCAAATTTTAATCGACGACTAAAGAACACGGATTCTGACAGAGTAAAAGACGAACTGTCGAAATTTCTAACCAGATCAAAGTGCACCGATTGTGAAGGTAGTCGACTTAACATAGGTGCTAGAAATGTATTTATAGCCGATTTACCGATTTATAAAGTTACAGGTATGAATATCGACGTAGTCGTTGAACTGTTTGAAAATATGCGGTTTGATAGTCAACGTACACTGATTGCAGAACGGATCGTACGAGATATAAAAAACCGACTGAAGTTTCTTGCCGATGTTGGTCTGACCTATGTCAACCTAGATCGTATGACGAACACACTCTCTAGTGGAGAACTTCAAAGAATACGTTTGGCCTCTCAGGTTGGCTCCGGTTTAGTAGGAGTTACATATGTATTGGACGAACCTTCGATTGGCTTGCATGATCGCGACAACAATAAACTTTTGTACATCTTGAGCCAACTGCGAGATGTAGGGAATACTTTGATCGTTGTAGAGCATGACGAAAAAACAATTCGAAACGCAGACTTTGTCGTGGACGTTGGACCGAGAGCAGGAAACAACGGTGGGGAAATAATTGTTGCAGATACCCCTGAGCAGGTTGAAAATTGTCCGCAATCCCTAACAGGGATGTATCTCAGCGGAAAGGAGCAGATTCCAATTCCAACCAATCGTGTACCCTTTGATCCGAATCGAACAATTCGACTTGAAGGAGCAACAGGAAATAATCTGAAGAACATCGACATCGATATTCCGGTCGGACTGTTTACTTGTGTCACCGGGGTATCGGGCTCTGGAAAATCAACATTGATCAATGAAACTGTCCACCCAGTGATATCCAAAAAACTTCATCGATCTAAACTGCGACCAGCACCGTATCGTCAAATCCAAAATCTTGAACTAATAGACAAAGTCATTCGGATCAATCAGCAACCGATTGGCCGAACACCTCGATCGAACCCAGCAACTTATACAAAGCTGTTCGTTGATTTCAGAAACCTTTTTGCAAGAACTCTCGAAGCTCGCGCACGAGGGTACAAGCCAGGTCGATTTTCATTTAATGTAAAGGGAGGTCGTTGCGAAGCATGCAAAGGTGGTGGGTTAGTACGGGTTGAAATGCATTTCTTACCGGATGTTTTCGTACGTTGTAATACCTGTAATGGCGCTCGTTACAATCGGGAAACTTTGGAGATCAAATACAAGGGACTCGATATCTCCGAAGTGCTAGATCTAACCGTCGCTGAAGCGCTGCAACTGTTTTTCGCAGTTCCAGCTATAAAACGAAAGCTGAAAACCTTGAATGATGTTGGCTTAGACTACATTCGACTTGGACAAAATGCAGTAACCTTATCGGGTGGTGAGGCTCAGCGTGTTAAGCTGTCGCTTGAATTATCCAAACGAGATACCGGCAATACTCTATATTTGCTAGACGAACCAACTACAGGTTTACATTTTCATGACATTAAGCAACTTCTTTACGTCATTCAAAAGCTGCGAGATCGAGGTAATTCAGTCATCATCATAGAACACAATCTAGAGGTGATCAAATGTGCAGACTGGATCATTGATCTGGGTCCTGAAGGTGGTGATGGAGGTGGACAGGTCATTGCAACTGGAACCCCGGAACAAGTATGTCAAGTTGGTGGATCTCACACTGGTCGAAGTCTCTCACAGTTCTTTCCTGACGCAAATCTTAGGACTCACCAAGTAGATGCAGTGAAATAGTGAGTATAAGTAGCTTGAACGAAATAAAATGAAAGGAAAATAAACACGAGTAAATACATTTCAAACCTAGGGATGGCTAATGTCAGACTCTGAATTAACCCGAGACGTTGACCCATATGAGACCCAGGAATGGCTAGACGCACTTTCTAGCGTCATTGATCGGGAAGGTCATGAGCGAGCTCATTTTCTGATTGAAAAACTGATTGATAGTGCACGGCGCTCCGGTGTTCATATTCCCCATCGACCCACTACCGCGTACGTAAATACGATAAACGCGGCACATGAACAGCGAAGTGACGGAGACCATGCTTTGGAGTGGCGGATTCGTTCTTTGATTCGTTGGAACGCGCTTGCGATTGTGGTTCGTGCCAATCAAGAATCGTCGGAGCTGGGGGGACATATCGCGAGTTTTGCTTCATCTGCTACGTTGTATGATGTTGGGTTCAATCACTTTTGGCACGCTCCAAACGAACAGCATGATGGGGACTTGATTTTTATTCAAGGTCATTCCGCACCAGGCATCTATGCGAGAGCTTTTCTAGAGGGTCGTTTGGATAAAAACGATCTCAAAAAATTTCGCCGAGAAGCAGATGGAAACGGGTTATCGTCATACCCTCATCCGCGACTGAAGCCCGACTTTTGGCAATTTCCTACCGTTTCCATGGGACTTGGGCCAATCATGTCCATCTATCAAGCTCGCTTTATGAAATATCTTCATAATCGAGGTATTTGTGACACCTCGAAGCGAAAAGTTTGGGCCTTCGTTGGTGACGGAGAAATGGACGAACCCGAATCAATGGGAGCATTGTCGCTGGCAGGACGTGAACGTCTGGATAATCTAATTTTTGTCGTAAATTGTAATTTACAACGTCTGGACGGCCCCGTACGGGGGAACGGAAAAATTATCCAAGAACTCGAAGGTGAATTTAGAGGTGCGGGTTGGAATGTCATTAAACTGATTTGGGGATCATACTGGGATCCTCTTCTCATGCGTGATACCAACGGAGTGCTTAGACGTCGCATGGAAGAGGCTGTGGACGGCGAATACCAAGCTTTTAAAGCAAAAGGTGGCGCATATACTCGAGAGAAATTTTTTGGGAAATCTAAGGAATTGAGAGCTATGGTATCGAATATGACCGACGAAGATATTTGGCGACTCAATCGTGGTGGGCATGATCCGCACAAAGTATATGCTGCCTATGCCTCTGCAATTAAACATGAAGGCCAACCTACTGTAATCTTAGCGAAAACAGTGAAAGGCTACGGTATGGGTGAAGCCGGAGAGGGGCAAAATATTACGCATCAACAGAAAAAAGTTGGTGAAGATTCTCTTGTCTCATTTCGTGATCGTTTTCGAATTCCACTAAGTAACAAAGAAATCGCTACTACACCGTTCTATCGGCCTTCACAGGACAGCCCAGAAATCCAATATATGCTGAAACGTCGCTCGAAGTTGGGAGGTCCCCTACCCGTCCGTCGGCGTACATCTAGGAGCCTTGAAATTCCGGAATTGAGTATTTTTGACACTCAACTCAAAGGAACAGGGAAGCGTGAAATTTCGACCACAATGGGATTTGTACGTATTCTGACCAGCCTCACTCGAGACAAACAGATCGGGCGGTTTGTAGTACCAATCGTGCCAGATGAGTCGCGCACCTTTGGTATGGAAGGAATGTTTCGACAGCTAGGTATTTACGCACCTCGTGGCCAGCTCTATGAACCAGAAGATGCAGATCAGCTTATGTTTTATCGAGAATCCAAAGAAGGGCAGGTTCTTCAAGAAGGCATTAATGAAGCTGGTGCTATGTGCTCGTGGATAGCCGCCGGAACTGCTGCAAGCAATCATGACGTAAGTATGATTCCATTTTTTATTTTCTATTCAATGTTTGGATTTCAGAGAGTGGGTGATTTAGCATGGGCAGCCGCTGACATGAAGACAAGAGGATTTTTGATCGGAGGTACGGCAGGAAGGACAACACTTTCGGGGGAAGGACTTCAACATCAGGATGGACACAGTCACATATTGGCATCGACCATTCCATCTTGTATTTCTTATGACCCCGCTTACGTGTATGAACTTACAGTTATTGTTCATTACGGATTGCGCCGTATGTACCAAGAAAACGACTCCGTTTTTTTCTACATCACTTGTATGAATGAAAACTACGCTCATCCTCCAATGCCGGAAGGTGCAGAAGAAGGGATCATTAAAGGTATGTATCAGCTGCGCCATTCAACCCGAGACTTTAAGCATAGAGTTCAATTGTTAGGTAGCGGTGCCATTCTTCGAGAAGTTGAAGCTGCCGCTGAGCTGTTGGAACGAGAATATTCGGTTTGCTGTGATATTTGGAGCGTCACAAGTTTCAACGAACTTGCTCGGGAGGGGCGATCCACGGAACGTTGGAATCGATTTAATCCACTCAGTGAACCTCGCACAAGCTACGTCGAAAGCTGTCTTTCAGGTACAAAAGGCCCAGTCATTGCGGCGACTGATTACATGCAAACCTACGCAGATCAGATCCGAGAATTTGTCCCTCGCCTCTATCGTGTTCTTGGTACCGACGGATATGGACGATCGGATACTCGAGCCAACTTGCGTCAGTTTTTCGAGGTAAATCGGAATCATATTGCCTTTACTGCTCTCAGATCCTTGGCTGAAGAGTCTCAGCTGAGTAAGGATGATTTAGTAAATGCTGTTGAAAAATTAGGAATTGATACGACAAAAGAGGACCCATTAACCGCAAACTAATTTAACTTCAATTGGGTTCTCCACTTTGGTTCGTAGCGTATCCTTCTCACGCACCGAAACTCTTTTTTAATTCTAGGTTCTAGATTTACCGTACAAACTTCTCTAAGCTTTTTTGCGAGTCCTTTCGATTTTGGGGAAGGTTTTCTTTTGCCATTCAATTTGCATGGTTAACCGTAGCTTGAATCGATGACTTTAAGTAGATTCGACAAGAGCAGTTTAAAATTACAGTTGTCAAATTTAGTGTTGGTTTTTACATGATGGCGATTGAGGCTCTAGACAGGTGAAAATCACTAGTAACGGGACGCTGTAGTTTGCTTTAGTTTACGGGGAATCAGCGCTACCGAAAATACGTTAATTGGAATGATGTCATTCATTTTATTGCAAGTTACAACTTCAATTTTTGTCATCGTTTTTCCACAAATTGTTTTTTGGCTACCTGATAAACTATTAAGATTAAATTGAAGAGGGAGGGAGTATGGAAGCGACAGAAGTCTTGAAAATACCACCTTTATTTCTAACCAGTGAGCAGAGAGAGTTTTATTTCAAAAACGGTTATCTGCTTGTTGAGAAAGCCGTACCAGAAGAAACACTAAAGCGACTCCGAAAAGCGACGAACGAGATGATCGTTCGAAGTCGCTCTATCACTGTTTCCGACGCAGTTTGGGATCTTGAAAGAGGCCATAGTGCCGATAATCCTCGCTTACGACGTTTAACAAGCCCAAATGATCATCATGTTGAGTATTGGAATTATGCTTCGAGTCAGTTGGTTACGAGTATCGTTGCGGATTTGGTCGGTCCCGATGTCAAGTTTCATCATTCAAAGCTGAACTTCAAATGGGCAAAGGGTGGTGAAGAAGTGAAGTGGCATCAAGATATCCAATTCTGGCCGCATACCAACTATAGCCCACTAACTGTGGGGCTTTATTTGTATGACTGTGGTCCGAAACAAGGTCCTCTTGTTGTGCTTCCAAAAAGCCATAGAGGAAATTTGTACGATCAGTACAACAATTCCGGTCAGTGGATCGGTTGCCTTTCAGCCGAAGATGCGACTGCACTGGATACAAGCGGTGCTACAGAACTGAACGGAGTTGCAGGATCACTAACGATTCACAACTGTAGAGTACTGCATTCTTCAATGCCAAATAAATCCTCAATTAGTCGGCCACTGTTGCTCAATGCTTATTCCGCTGCGGATGCGATGCCCTATACACCGGTGCCCACACCATCGAAGTATTATCAAACAATTGTTAGAGGTTCTACTGCACGTTGGGCCCATCATGATTCTAGACCCTGTCAAATACCTCCAGATTGGTCTAGCGGTTATACGTCGATTTTCTCTTTACAACAAGAAGAAGCATCGATGTAGTTCATTTGCTTACTGGACCCAATTACAGGCGTTACAAAATTGAGAATTCTAGAGGATAAGCAAGATCTATCATATATTGTAGAATCTAAGAATCTAGTTATACAGTTGTACAAATCCAGAACTTTTTTATGATTTCACTCTCAGTAGAATGAGCCAAGAATCCAAATTCCATTTGCCAGACATCGGTGACTTTGATGAAGTCGAAGTTATTGAAATTCATGTTGACCCTGGTACGATTATTGCTCTCGAAGACCCGATAATTACTGTGGAGAGTGAAAAGGCTTCCATGGACATTCCGTCGTCGCTTACAGGTGAAGTTACTGAAATCGCAGTCCAGCTTGGTAGCAAAATTTCCCAAGGTGATCACATTCTTACTGTTCGCGTTTTAAGCGAATCTCCTACAGCAAAGAAGCACATTCCGAGCGACCAGAAGCCTGAACTTCAGAAAGAACCAAAAACCGAGCAATTTGAAGCCGATGCAACTGAGAGGAGCTCCGCTTCGGTCTGGCTTGAAAGTCAAGCACAATCAAACTATGGAAGACAAGCGTCTCCACCACCGACACTACCCCCACCGGTGGAACGAGCAAAAGGAGCGCTACCACACGCTAGTCCTAGTATTAGGAGATTCGCGCGGCAGCTTGGAGCGGATCTTTCGAAAATCCGTGGTAGAGGTGCGAAAGGCCGCATTCTTCGAGAGGATGTTAAGAATTTTGTGAAGCAAACACTACAATCTGGTAGTCAATTTTCAGACGTTCATCAGATTGGACCGCCGCCCTTACCGGAAGTAGACTTCTCCAAATTTGGTCAGATCGACACGGTAACAGTATCTAAGATTAAGCGAATTACTGGTGACCGACTTCATCGTTCTTGGCTCGATATCCCACATGTCACACATCATGATGAAGCTGATATTACAGAACTCGATCATTTTCGTAAAATAGTTGATTCCGAACAAAGAGAGAAAGGAACTCGAGTAACTATCTTGGCGTTCATTTGCAAAGCCATCATCAGTGCTTTACAAACGTTTCCAACGTTCAATGCGTCACTATCTCCAGATCGCCAAAGCATAATATTAAAAAAATACATAAACATCGGTGTAGCAGTTGATACCAGCAATGGATTGGTTGTACCTGTAATCAAGGGTATCGACACACTCGGTGTATTGAAGATTGCGAAAGCATTGCAGGAACTGGGCGAAAGAGCACGCGCTGGTACACTCACTCCAGCTGATTTTCAAGGAGGTTGTTTTACGATATCGAGTCTAGGCGGTATTGGTGGGCGATTCTTCACCCCAATTATTAATCCACCTGAAGTCGCAATATTGGGAGTTAGTCGACATCATCCTGTTGCCATCCCTAGCGAAAACGGTGTTGACTGGAAAACCATGTTGCCACTTTCGCTATCGTACGACCATCGTGTAATTGATGGTGCCGAAGCAGCAAGGTTTGTAAAGCTAGTCGGTGAATTGCTTTATGATGCTAGAAGAATGCTGCTGTAAATCGCTGCGACTCATAATCTTAGTTTAGTCGACTACCTACAAGCACTATGGCAAAAGTTGCGGAATATGATGTGGAGGTCGCTGTTCTGGGCTCCGGTCCAGGGGGGTATACTGCTGCGTTCAGAGCAGCCGACTTGGGCAAGAAAACTGTTCTAATCGAGCGATATCCGACTCTTGGCGGTGTCTGTCTGAATGTTGGTTGTATACCTTCAAAAGCCTTACTTCACGTGGCAAAAGTGATCAATGAAGCCAGTGAGCTCGAAACCAGTGGAGTCGTTTTCGAACAACCCGACATTGACTTGCGTAAACTTCGAAGTTGGGTCGAAAGTGTAGTCGGTTCCCTAACCGGTGGACTGTCTATGTTGGCAAAACGCAGAGGTGTTCACATTGTTCAAGGTTATGGTCAATTTGCTAGCAATGATTCTATTCGCGTTGTTGGTACTGAGGGTGTTTCGACTGTTCGATTTCGCGATGCAATTATTGCAGCTGGTTCTCAAGCATCGACGTTGCCTTTCCTACCCGACGACCCGCGTATCATGGATTCCACCGATGCACTCGAGTTGAGCGAAATTCCGCGAAGGCTGTTGATCATTGGAGGGGGTATTATTGGACTTGAGCTGGCAACGGTCTATCACGAATTAGGATCTTCCATTACGATCGTCGAAATTATGGATTCCTTGATGGTGGAAACTGATTCAGATTTAGTTAAGCCTTTATTCAAACGTATAAAAAAGCAGTATGAAGGAATTCTACTCGAGACTCGAGTAGTTGCAGTTGATGCTAGTAAAGACTCCTTGAAAGTTACCTTTGAAAACAAAGAAGGCCGTACTGATAAAAACTTCGATATGATTCTTTCCGCTGTTGGGAGAACTCCAAATGGAGATAAAATCGGCGCGAATAACATAGGCTTGAACATCACCAGAGAAGGCTTTATTCCAGTCGATAATCAACAGAGGACGAATGTAGCTGGCATATTCGCAATTGGCGACATTACAGGTCAACCCATGCTTGCCCATCGAGCAAGTCATCAAGGAAAGGTTGCCGCGGAAGTTGCCGTGGGAATGAAATCTGGATTCGACACAAACATTATCCCATCGGTCGCATATACCGATCCGGAAGTTGCGTGGGTTGGACTTACAGAAAAAGACGCCGCAAGAAAAAGTAAAGAATACGAAAAAGCAGTCTTTCCCTGGCGCGCGAGTGGGAGAGCATTATCAATGTCGCGCACCGAAGGTATGACCAAACTACTATTTGACCCGAATACCAATCAGCTAATTGGAGCTGGCATTGTAGGACCAAACGCAGGAGAATTAATCGCTGAAGCGACGCTAGCGATTGAAATGGGGGCAGATGCAGAAGATCTTGCATTAACGATCCACGCGCATCCGACTTTATCCGAGTCTATAGGCTTTGCCGCGGAAACCTACGAAGGCACGATTACAGATCTATATATTCCAAAGAGAAAGAAAGCACAAACTAGTTGATTATTGCGGAGGCTGAATTACTTCAAGTCCCCTCATAAACGGTTGTAGAACTTTCGGTACTTCAATACTTCCATCCTCTGTCTGATAGTTTTCCATTACCGCGATAAACGTCCGCCCGACAGCTAAACCTGAGCCATTTAAGGTATGTAAAGGCTCTGGGCGCTTTGTCTCTGGGTTTCTCCATCGTGCTTTCATTCGTCTGGCTTGAAAGGCTTCGCAATTACTACAGGATGATATTTCTCGATATTTTTGCTGCCCCGGCAGCCAAACCTCAATATCGTATGTTTTGGCTGCACTAAAGCCCATGTCGCCGGTACACAGTACTATTACTCGATATGGTAATTCCAGTAGTTGGAGAATTCGTTCTGCATTCGCGGTTAGTAGTTCCAAAGTCTGATAAGAAGATTCCGGTTGGACAATGTGTACCAACTCCACCTTTTCAAACTGATGCTGTCGAATCATACCTCGAGTATCTTTTCCGTAGGAACCGGCTTCTCGTCGAAAGCAAGGAGTATGTGCAACGAACTGCATTGGTAGTTCTTTTGCTTCTACGATACAGTCTTTCACGATATTTGTTAGTGGTACTTCGGCAGTTGGAATAAGATAAAAATCCCGAGAGTCTTCCAAATGAAATTGATCGTCCTGAAATTTAGGAAGTTGTCCTGTTCCGTATAAGACTTCGCCTTTGACGATGAAGGGAAGATTGACTTCTTCATAACCATGGTCTTGTGTGTGGATCTGCAACATCAATTGAGAAATTGCCCTGTGCAGTGCCGCAAGTTGCCCACGCATCACTACAAATCTCGCGCCAGACAATTTACCGGCAAGATCGAAGTCCAGCATTCTAAGGTTTTCCCCGAGAGTAACATGGTCTTTCGGTTCAAAATCGAATTTCTTTGGTTCACCAACGCGACGGATTTCTTCGTTATCTTCCTCGGAATTGCCAGTTGGAACCGATTTGTGAGGTAAGTTCGGAATTCCGGAACAAAAATCGTACAGTTCTTGTTGAATTTGCTGGAATTGATTTTCGAGCGAACGAAGTTCGCTTCGATTTCCTGCTACTTGCTCTAGTAATTTAGTAATATCTTTTCCAGCAGCTTTAGTTACGCCGATCTTCTTTGACAACTGATTTCGTTGCTGTCGAGCTTCTTCAGTCGACGATTGGACAGTTTTTCTTCGAGATTCAAGGTCTTCATAGTATTCGATATCGAAGGTGTATCCACGAGCTACCAATTGCTTAGCGAATGCTCTATAGTCTTTTCTTAAATGTTGTTGATCAAGCATAATTTCCTCGTTTGCCTTAAATCAATCACAATTCACTCTATTTGCATGTAGCTGATCAAAAAAGTAGTCCGACTAGAGTGTACAAATAACGAATTGAATCAGCGCTAAATTATAAATTTCAAAGCAACATCGACTGCTTGAATTGCAACAAGTTTGAAGGCTCCAATCCAACGGTAGCCTCCCCTATTCTTCATGTAGTGAATGATCTACAAATTCAAATTGAAATCATTCGTTGTTTTCCGGCCGCAGAAGTTCAGCTAGGAGAGTCAGTTGTGATTGGAGGTCAATCGATCTTTGGGGTTGCTCAATCGAGATGTGATTAATGTTTCAATTTACTTTGACCGCGTGTGTCTAGTTAATCTTCTCTTGCATCGATTAAGTCAACTCCTTCTGGAACATCAAACTGAAAAGTTTTGTCATCAAATTCGGAATTGATAACTACATCCCTTAATCTAAGGCGCGTAGTATTGTCGAGTAAATCTACAAATTCGACAACCTTCAGGCTGAATTCATCAAATGCCATTCGCATAGACAAAAACTGCGCTTCTATTTCGAGCTTTGGAGTAATCACTACCCAGGCTAATTTTCCTTGAATTCCTAGATCCTTGACATTATTTTCCTTTTCCAAGTCTGAGAACCCTACCAGAATTTGAGCAGCTGAACGATCGACGACGTCATCCCAATAGTTGACGGTGGTTTGCTCAAGTTCAGCATCATAAATCCAGATGCTTTTTCCATCACTAACTAGGGTTTGAACAAAGGGTTCTCGATATTCCCAGCGAAAAAAACCAGGTCTAGCAAACCACAGCAGACCAGTACTTTCTTCAACGAGATGCAGGCCTTCGTCCAATACTACTTGGTGAAATTCTGCGAAGTAGGTTTGCTCTTCATTGAAGAAACGATCAAGTCTTTCGAATGCTGACGAAGAGTATGTAATACCAGAAAATCCTACAGTTAATCCGATCCACAGCAGCACTTGCCAAATTTTCAAAATTTGTAACATTTAATCTTGAGGCTTAGAAACCAGTACTTGACGTCTTCCACCAGGACCTGGCGGACTAATTGCACCTGCTTTTTCCATACTTTCGATAATGTTTGCAGCTCGATTGTAGCCGATGCGCATATGCCTTTGTACACTGGAAATACTGGGCCGTTGAGAACGAATGACAAAATCGAATGCCTTATCATACAGCACGTCCTTTTCACCGATGGTGTCATAATGATTTGATGTTCCGTTGTCTTCACTGTTGTCAATAAAACGTGTTACTCCCGGATCATACTGTGGTGGACTTGTTTCCTTAATGCTATCCACAACTCTCTGTACTTCTTCATCTGATACAAATGCCCCGTGAACTCGTTTGGCTACTGCGCTACCGGGTGGAATGAAAAGCATGTCCCCCATACCTAAAAGGTTTTCAGCGCCTGTTTGATCGAGAATTGTTCTGGAATCTGCATTCGATGCAACTCTGAATCCAATTCGTGTAGGAATATTTGCTTTCAAAACTCCTCGAATAACATCGGCAGAAGGTCGCTGTGTTGCCACGATTAAATGTATCCCTGCCGCTCTAGCTCGTTGTGCGATTCGAATGATCAATTCCTCAGCTTTCCTACCCAAGACCATAATCAAGTCGGCTAATTCGTCAATAATTACAACAATATATGGAAAAGTACGCAGTGGTGGAGTGGCGTTAGGATCGGGTGCAGTGGGATCAAAAATTGGTTCTCTCGAATTTCGGATTTTATCGTTGAAGTTTTCCACATTTCGTGTATTTAATTTTGCCATCAATTCGAAGCGTCGTTCCATCTCCGATATACACCATTTCAAGGCATTTTCCGTCTTGCGTACGTCGGTGATGACGGGTGCTAGTAAATGCGGTATACCTTCATACACCGAGAATTCAAGCATTTTTGGATCAACTATGATCAAACGTAATTCTTCTGCGGTGGATTTAAACAAGAAACTCAGCAAAATTGCATTGAGACAAACTGACTTTCCAGCACCTGTAGTACCAGCAATCAAAAGATGAGGCATTTTGGCAAGATTTGAAACAACTGTTTTACCAAGAATGTCCTTACCTAGCATTAGTGTTAGCGGATGAGTCGAGGATCTATACCCTTCATCCTCCAGTCCATCGATGAGAGGAACTGTCTCGCGCTTTTTATTTGGGACCTCAACTCCTACGTACGGGCTTCCTGGAATGTTTTCGACAACGCGAACACTTTCAACAGTTAGTGTACGGGCCAAATCAGAGGCTAAATTCACAATTCTATTGGCTTTGATTCCAGGTGCAGGTTCAATTTCAAATTGTGTGATAACAGGTCCAGATTTCGCATCACGAACCCTGACACCGACATTGAAATCAGCAAGCATATTTTCAATTTTTAGACCGATCATCTTTATTTCTGATTGCGTAAAAGCAAATTCAGAACTCATTGTCGGATCTAGTACCGAAGTGTCTGGAAATGATGAAACGGTTGTAAAGGAGCTGCCGTTGGAATCATCCGGAGTTGGCTCAGTATTTTGATGGAAGTCCTGAACCTCTTCTTCCGTTGGTAGGTCGTCGTCCATGCATGTAGGTTCGGGATACTCCTGTATTGGTTGTTGCTCAAATTCATAGTTAGAGTGTTGAACATTATTTCGTTCAAATTCTTCCTCTACAGAGTTCAATTGCGAATTTTTGGCTCCTTTTACTACCTTTAGCGGCTCCTCATCCGTAAATTGATACTCATTATTTGTTAACTGCTCGACGGAATCCATGGGTTCGGCAAATTCGACAGGCTCTACAGACTCGACGGATTCTTGTTTAGAAAATTCTGACTTAGATTTAGGTGCGTTGTCCGCATCTACATTCCAGATAGGTAGGATCATAGGATCTTTACGCTCTAGAGAATCCTTGTAACTAGACTTGGTTTTACGACTCTTTGGGGAGAGCGATAAATTTCTAGACTTAAATCCTTTTTTACGAACGTTCTTATGCTTCACCCTCTTCTGTTTCACTCGCTTTTGCTTCACCCGTTTTTGCTTGGTTCTTTTCTGAATCCTCCGTTCCTGTCGTGGCTTTACTTCCACTGTCCTTTGTTTGTACTCTTCAATTTCTGGTTGCCAATTCACTTCGGGCTCTGTAGTAGTGAATGAAGATTTCTGTGCGACCGCAATTGTTTCAATATGCCCAAGCTTCGACGGAGTTCGATTTGGAATTAGAGAAAGAATTGCACTACCAGTCAATCCAATCAATCGAATCCATGGGACACCAACCACCAATGTGCCTCCAAAACAGAGCAACCCGAAAAAAACCGCCGCCCACTCTGCGTCCATGTACGGCTCAACAGCTCTTGCTATCTCGAAACCCAAAATTCCACCATAGTGGTAATTTGACATGTAATTTCCATATAGATTCTCTAGCCCACACCCACCGATAAGAGCAACTAGAAAACCAATGAAGAAAAGAGTTGGATAAAGAATGTGTCCATTCTTTTGATTTTTCCATTTGTATCTGTAGTTCCATAAAAATTGAACGATGCAGATGGGGATCAAATATGCAAAAAATCCGAATAAGTAATAGCTAATGTCTGCAACATACGCCCCTGGCACTCCACCTAAATTGGAAACCACATCGGGAGCATTTAAGTTGTTCCACCCCGGATCCGTAGGTGAATAAGACAAAAGCACGAGGGCATACGCTAATGCGATTGCAATAACAGAAAATGGAATGATTGCGTTTAAGATTCGACCTAGTACAAACATAGCTTCCTGGTCTAGCTAGACATCGATAGAAGTAGATAAATTAGAGTGAAAAAAGCGACATTCGAACACCTTAGAACAGGCTAGTAGTGGCTTTAATTTCAAAGAAAGTAAGAGTCCACTAATTATACGTAATTACTAGATAAACTATTGGATAGACGTTGATTGTGGCAGAGAATCGAAATTTGGATGCAGACAATCAAAGGATTTGATGAATTCAAGTTAGCGTTTCAATGATGAACGACACAGTGCTCATTACATGTAATTTGACAAAAACTCAACCGTATCGAGCACCAGTGTCAGTACGGATTTAGTCTTGTCAACTTCAACATTCTATGACAAGACATTTGAGGAAGAACTAAACTCAGTAACCAAAGGCTTGAACCTATGCAATGTTTGCCCTGTCCCAATCTGTTTCATTTGTTCTATGTCGTTGATAATCCTAATTTATCTTTCTAAAAAATTAGGGTCATCGTTTCAGATCGTAGACTATAAATACACTGTTTAAGCCTACTAATTCAATTTAAATTCAAGTAAATGAGTTGCTGCTCGTTAGTAGTTCAGAATTCCCTGATTTAGCAGTTAATATATAATTTAGTCTTTCTTTTCGACAAAAGAAAAAATATACCTGGTTCCATGAAAAAACTCGGGAAGTTTTCCTATTGAATTAATTTTTAACTTTGATTTAACTCGGGATACTTAATGCTCTGTTGGAAGAAATAATGGCGAAGCACTGTAGATTGTTGATACTTGGGTCTGGTCCGGCTGGCTATACCGCCGCTGTTTATGCAGCTCGCTCAAATTTATCCCCTGTTCTCATTACCGGTAGCGAAAAAGGGGGGCAGCTTGCTAAAACGACTGACGTCGATAATTGGCCGGGTGACAATGACGGTGTACAAGGTCCAGACCTAATGGATCGTATGTTCCTCCATGCAGAGCGATTTGATACCGAAATAATCCTGGATCACATTGATTCCGTCGATTTTACTGAATACCCCCTGCGTCTTACAGGAGGCTATGGCGACTACACCTGTGACGCGTTGATCATTGCTACCGGGGCATCGGCAAAATATCTGGGTCTTGAATCTGAAAAGAGATTTGAAGGCAGAGGTGTTTCAGCATGTGCGACTTGTGATGGATTTTTCTTCAGAAATCAAAAGGTAGCAGTTGTTGGTGGAGGCAATACTGCAGTTGAAGAAGCCCTCTATCTTTCTGCAATTGCATCTTCCGTAACGCTTATTCATCGGCGCGATCAACTTCGAGCTGAAGCCATTTTGGCTGATCGATTACAGAGCCGAACAATCGACCACGGAGGCAATATATCTGTATTATGGAATCACGTTGTCCATGAAATGTTAGGCGACGATACAGGTTTGACCGGTTTGACTCTTGCCAGCACGATTTCTCAGGAACAAAAGCAAATTGATGTTCAAGGAGTCTTTATCGCTATCGGGCACAATCCAAACACAGAAATTTTTGCTGGACAGTTGGAAATGAACGACGGGTATATCGTAGCCACTAGTGGATTGAATGGTGGTGCGACACAAACGAGTGTCCCCGGCGTTTTCGCGGCCGGAGATGTAAGTGATCATGTCTATCGTCAAGCCGTAACTTCGGCCGGAGCTGGTTGTATGGCCGCTCTTGATGCCGTCAAGTTTCTCGAATCTTAATTCGATAAAAGTACGCTATGCAGGACTCTTTCGAAGAAGTGATGAAAATTGCCGGTGTGACTCCGCTAAAGTCCAGCGCAAAGGTCCATCCATCAAGCATAAATCCGAAACCGATTCGATTATTGTTTCGAGAGGAAGACGAACGCCAAGTTTTGGAAGAGTCCATCACACAAGATCCCTACGGCTCCATGCATGAATTAGATGCTGATGAGGAGTGGCGTGAACCTAGTCTGTCGTATCTGAAATTCAAAAAGCTTAAACGAGGCGCGTTTCATAGACAGGACACACTTGATCTTCACGGTTATACCGTAGAAGAAGCAAAAGTCTATCTTCAAAAATTTATCAATCACTCGGTTAATGCTCAGATCCAATGCGTAAAAATAATTCATGGAAGAGGAAATCGGTCACCGAAGGGGATTCCCAAACTCAAAATTCTTACTCAACTGGTTCTTAAGCAGAATAAATACGTCATAGGCTACTGTAGAGCCCGCTCTAATGAGGGTGGAGCAGGAGCCAAATACGTTTTGCTTAGAAGACGTAAAAATTGATCAAATCGATGAAGCAACCAATGTTGCCACTGCCCAAACTGCTATCCCCTCTTTGCGACCAATAAATCCAAGATTCTCAGTCGTCGTTGCCTTGAGTCCAATCTGATCTAGCCTTATACGAAGGTCTTCACCAATGTTTTGCTTCATCTGATCTGCATGAGGTGAAATCCTTGGGGCCTGAGCGACAACTGTTATATCGACATTAGAAATATAGGAACCCAAATCTTTAATTTTCTCTCGTACTTCCCGAAGGAGTATGCGACTGTTTATGTTTCGATATTTGGGGTCGGAATCCGGAAAATGAACACCAATATCACTAAGACCTGCCGCGCCAAGTAAGGCATCCATAACTGCGTGAAGTACTGCATCCGCATCGGAATGCCCTGCTAACCCTAATTCGTGCGGAATATGCACTCCACCAAGTATGAGTCGGCGACCCTCTGCAAATTCGTGTACATCAAATCCAAAACCTACCCTGACGTTCAATTTCAAAACTACCCTTCCAATGAAGAAATCGCAATTCCCATCTTACGTTTTATCCAAGAATGCCTGCGCAATGTTTAAATCCGCTGGCGTAGTAATTTTTATATTTGTCGGACTCCCAATAACCAACTTGGGACGGAAGCCTTTGATTTCCATGGCTTGCGACTCATCGGTTACATTGATTCCACAAGCGAGGCAATCGCTTAAGGCATCGTGCAACAATCCGATCTTGAATAATTGTGGAGTCTGAGCAGAAAAAATCTCGTTTCGAGGTATTGTCTCTTTGACTCTGCTGCGAATACCGTGTTTGATGGTGTCATGGAGGGGCAGGCACAAAATACCGCCGTCATCCTCATCCCCTACTTCAGATACAAGACGCTCTAAATCCTCAAGTCTCAATAGAGGGCGATTTGCATCGTGAACCAATACCCAGTCTTCTCTACAGTTTTTCAAATTTAGTATATGCTCAAGTCCAAAGAGAACTGTTTCGCTTCGAGATTGCCCACCTTGGTAAACATCGCCAATTTTTGGATGCAATGTATCAACCCACTTGTGGCGATCGGGTGTCGAAGAAAGACCTAAATATAGAGCACTTAGCTTCGAAAAAGAAACCATTACATCCACTGTCCATTCTAAAATTGACTTTTCGCCAATTTTCATGAACTGTTTAGGTAACTGACTTCCCATTCTCGAGCCAATACCTGCGGCCGGAATGATTCCCAGATACTTTGGCATAATTAAATTATCAACTTGAAATGTTTACTTTCGATTGAATCTAGCAATTTCTGGATTTCCTCGACCTTGAATTAACCATAGAATTAGATTACGTTTCCGATAAATTCTCCAATCTATAATTCGGTACACCATTTTATTGCTGGTTTCCCTTCAATTCATACTGAAATCTACAAGAATATGATTGAATCCACCTTTCCTTTTCAAATTCCAAAATATGAAAGTCTAGAATCACCTCAATTATGGACGGGACTGAATGGAAGTGCTGCTGCACTTGCGCTTACGAATGCAGCTACACAATGGAACAGAACGATCCTTGTAATAACCGCTGGGAATCGAGAAACAGATGAGCTCGAGGTAACCTTGAATTTCTATGGGGACGCTGACCCTAGTCTGAAAATTTATAGCTTTCCAGGCTGGGAATGTCTTCCTTACGATCAGTTTAGTCCGCATCGGGATATTACTTCAAAAAGAATGAAACTATTGAGTCAGTTTCCTGTTCTCGGTAAAAGTATTGTAGTGATTTCAATCGAAAACTTAATGCAGCGACTCCCGCCAACAAGTTATGTTGAATCGAATAGCTTTTTTCTGAAAACTGGCCAATTACTCGATTTTGAAAACTTTCGTACCCGCTTAGAATCATCCTCCTATCATTCAGTGAGTCAGGTGGAAAGTCCCGGTGAGTACGTAATTCGAGGCGGAGTGATCGATGTCTTTCCCATGGGCTCAGAAGATCCAATCCGCATCGATTGGTTTGGAGATGAAATCGATACAATTCGTTTGTTCGATGTTGATTCACAGTTAACCAAACACAAGGTCAGAGATATTGAAGTTTTACCTGCAAGCGAAATTCCAGTTACAAATACTGGAATTCGACTATTTCGACAAGGTATGCGCCGACTCTTTGAAGGAGACCCTCAAAACAACTACGTTTATCGAAACATAGATTCTAAAGATATATCAAATGGTGCAGAATTTTACCTTCCACTTTTTTTTGAAAGCACCTCAGATATTTTTGATTATGTTCCTTCATCATCGGTAGTAGTAACTCTAGACTCGACGCACACTGCTGCCGAAAAATTTTGGGAACAGGTCAACGAACGCTATGCAGTCACGAAGAATCAATTGGAACGACTGCCATTGGAACCAGACAATCTGTTTCTTTCTCCTTACCAATTTGAAGAACGAATGGCTTCTTTTCTACAGATTGGCATTAGACCTTCAGCTCAAGAAAAGAGTTACCTTTTTGGCACTACAGCTGTAGACAAGAATTTGAAAAATATTCATACCAAATCGGCTCAAAATTCACTAAAAAACTTCCTGAAAAATACCAAAAGAAAAGTCCTTTTTGTTGTAAACGCACACTTCGAAAGAGTAAGTCTAGCTAAAAAGTTGGAAGAAATGGGATTCGATGTTCCAAAAGTGGATTCTTGGGCATCATTTTTGAAGTCTAAAAAACGACTGGGAATCACCCTATCGCGGCTAACGAGTGGCTTTACAGTTCCTGACATCGTGGCGGTCATCACCAGTGTAGAACTATTTGGAAATTGGTTTCAAGCCGTTAAACCTCAGCGTAAAGTCAGAACTCCAGAAAGTATCCTGTCTTCTTATGAGGAACTAGAAATTGGCGATCTCGTTGTGCACGAGATTTATGGAATTGGTCGCTATCAAGGATTGAAAACAATGGACTTCACCGGAACTCCTGAAGAATATCTTTGTATCGATTACCGCGGAAACGATTCCCTGCACGTACCTGTATATGCATTTGATTGTGTTGTTCGATATTCTGGTCGAAGTCCAGAAGACGTTGAATTACATTCACTTAGCTCTCAAAAATGGAAGAAAACCACTGCAAAAGCAAGAGCAAGAGCATTCGATATTGCCAGTGAATTGTTAGAAGTACAGGCACTCCGAGATTCGCATAAGGGTGAAAAAATGGTGATGCCAGATAGAGACTATGAGTTTTTTGTGTCTCGGTTTCCTTATCGCGAAACTCCAGATCAACTGGCAGCAATTCATGCAGTACTAGCGGATCTAACGTCAACGCGTCCTATGAATCGTTTGGTTTGTGGTGATGTGGGATTTGGCAAAACAGAAGTTGCACTTAGAGCAGCCTTAGTCTCTGTAGCCAACGGCTATCAAGTTGTATTAGTAGTGCCGACAACTCTTTTGGCTCAACAACATTTTGATGTATTCCAAGAACGATTTTCCGAACTTGGGGTGAGTGTCAAGATGTTATCTCGATTACAAAAGAAAGGAGCAATATCGAAAATATTGGAAGGTCTCGAATCAAATCGAGTCGACATTGTCATTGGTACTCACAGACTACTTCAAGCTGATGTCGAGTTTTCCAACTTAGGTTTGCTAATCATTGATGAAGAGCATAGATTTGGAGTACGGCAAAAGGAACACCTAAAGAAACTTCGAACATCCGTTAACATTCTCACTCTCACGGCCACTCCGATCCCACGTACCCTAAGTATGGCCTTGCACGATATTTGTGATATCTCGATCATTGGTACACCACCAGACAATCGCCTTAGTGTGCACACATTCGTACGAAATTGGAACTCTAAATTGGTCCGCGAAGCCTGTCTGCGAGAACTTGGGCGCGGTGGGCAAGTCATTTACTTACACAATGAGGTAAAGTCAATGATTCGAGCCGCAAAAAGTCTAGCGAGAATCGTACCTGAAGCGAACATTAGGTTTGCTCACGGACAAATGCCAAAACTTCAGCTGCAATCGGTGATGAAAGATTTTTACCGACAAAAGTTTGATACTTTGATTTGTACGACTATTATCGAAAACGGGATCGATATTCCGAGTGCAAATACGATAATCATCAATTCCGCATCTAAATTTGGCCTAGCTCAACTTCATCAGCTTCGCGGCCGCGTGGGGCGATCACACCATCAGGCTTTTGCGTATTTACTCGTTCCTAGTCGTAGACACCTGTCTAGAGATGCGAAATCAAGACTTGATGCCATAGAATCTCATAACCAGCTCGGTGTAGGGTATGTCATTGCCACTCATGACTTAGAGATAAGAGGTGCTGGTACTTTATTAGGGGAAGCACAGAGTGGTGCAATTGACGATGTAGGATATTCGTTATATTCAAGCTTTTTACAAGAAGCGGTAGAAGCCATCAATGAATCTGGCTATCACAAGATAAAAAGTGACAAACAAAAACAACAATTGCAACAAAGTTTTGCAGAATTCAAAATAAGTGAGAATCGCACCGTTGAAATTGACTTACAGATATCGGCAATAATTCCTGAGCTTTGGCTACCAAGCGTAAATCTACGGCTCTCGCTATACAAAAAGATTGCCAATTCATCAAGTATTGACGAATTGGATCAGATACGAGAAGAAATGATCGATAGATTTGGGAAGTTGCCAGAATCTGTCAGCAATTTATTTACAATCGGCAATTTACGGTTGCAAGCGAAACTAATGGGAATACGTAAATTTCACTTGCATCAAACATGGGGGCGAATCTTCTTCGTCCAGAAGCCGAATATAGATTTAAAGGGTGTTCACAAATTGATTAACGAGTATTCTGGGTTAGTTAAGCCGAGTCGTTCTGATTCGAAGCTAAAATTCTTTCATCAATTGTCTACTGCCGAAGAACGTATCAGAAGCGCATTCTTTATACTCGCCTGCTTAAACCCTAACTCCAAAGTAGAAGCCAAAGTAAATTCCTAACTCTAGAGCCAACTCCAATAGCCAGTTAAAGTCAACTCCTTGCACAACATTTACAATTGGTTTAGGTGTCATTTATGTCGTTGGGTGGACATTGTAATGCTAGGTTTACAAATTCATCTTCATATCCGAAGTTCCTCATGTCCGATACACGCATTGGATAAAGAATGCCATCTAGATGATCACATTCATGCTGTACAACACGAGCATGAAAGTCGCTGACTGTGCGGTCAATTCTATAGCCATTTAAATCGAAGCCGGTGTATCGAATTTTAGAGTGACGAGATACTAATCCTCGCATATTTGGTACGCTTAAACATCCTTCCCATCCATCCTGAGTTCGTGCGCCCAAGAAGTCAATTTCAGGATTTATGAGAACTGTAAATGGAACAGAGTTTTCGTCTGGATATCTGAGATTGGAATCAAACCCGAAAACTACGACTCGTTTCATCACACCGATCTGAGGTGCTGCCAGCCCCGCGCCTTGTGCTGCATTCATAGTGTCAATCATGTCGGAGACTAGATCACCAAGTTCGGCTATCTCGGAATAAGCTACCGGTTCAGAAATTTCAAATAGTTGAGGATTTCCCATTTTCAATATTGCTCGAATTGCCATAACTTTAACCTGTCGATACTTAAGATTTTTATTACATAAACCAATGATTTAGCAAAAAACTATAATTGATAATCCTGTCATCATGAAAATATGTTGTTGATTGGATGTTTCAATCACGATTTAAAACCTTGTTTTTCACGCTTAAGATTGTGCTGTATTACTTTGATGTAGGTGCATGCGTTATTTCAAATCAATTTTAGTGTGAGGAAGCAATTTCTAGACTTTGAACTCGTAGATTCGTATGAAAAATCGCTTTCAACTTGTTAGCCGACTAAAATTTCAGATTATCCTAGTTCTAGTGAGTCTAATCGGCTTTTCAAACACTACCTATGCTGCTACTGTTCACGTTGAAGTCATTGTGTTTGCTAACAATTCTATGGCCGCAACTGATTTAGAACTATTTGAAACAGCAGAAGAAGTAATTCGCACAGAGGCTATAAACGAGCACCATGATCCACTTACTTTAAATTTTGATAATGTACCTGTAGCAGCGAAACGATTAAATCGATTTGCACAAGCATTAGAAGCTCATTCAGACTATGAGATCTTGAATTTTTTAAGCTGGACTCAAGAGCCAGTTCCTAGGTCAAGAACTACACCAGTTTCTCTTGAAGTCGAATATCCCCATCTCGCAGTTTCTTCCCAAAAATTGTTGGATGGCGAAGTCGCTCTATTTGAAGTTCAACAGCAGTTGCAGTTTGAAGTAAATGCATTTTACAAACCAGAACCCGATACCATCCAAGATTCGATAGATTTAGCACAGTCGATCATACTTTATTCCTCAAAAATTACATATCAATTGAACGAACGTCGACGCGTGTACATCAACGACATTCATTACTTTGATCACCCTAAATTTGGAGTTATTTTTTCGATTGTACGTCCACCACCGGTTGAGGAAACAACTACTGAAACACCTTTGTCTCAGGAATAAGTTCTTCAATCAATGCCAATTCCGCAAGAGTTTTACCGATTAGAATGTTCAATGATTCGTTGCCACTTCTGAGTGCTCGTTGAATGTCCTCGAAGGAAATTTGTTGAGAACCACGCCCTGCAGCCCGGTTGACAACTAGATTGATACAAGCATAGCATAAGTTCAATTCTGCAGCTAGAGCTGCTTCGGGCATTCCAGTCATGCCGACGACATCACCGCCATCGCGCTCTATGCGTTCGATTTCAGCCGGAGTTTCAAGGCGAGGTCCTTGTGTAATGGCATAGATTCCTCCGTCTTTCACTGAGATTGCCTCTGCATTTGCGGCATTCAAAACTGCAGATCGAATCTGACTTGAGTAAGGAGTACTAAATTCTAGATGCCCAAGGTCAGTGTCGAAGTAAGTTGATTCACGTCCCCAGGTGTAATCGATCAGCTGATCGGGTAGCATAAAATCACCTGGTTTCAAGCTTGAACAAATGCTACCGACTGTATTGATCGCAATGACAGCTTTTGGGCGTAATTGGCCCAATGCCCATATATTGGCGCGATAATTAATTTTGTGGGGTGCAATGCTGTGTTTGTAACCGTGACGATATAAAACCAGAATTTCACGACCGTGGAGTGTACCGCGTTCTATTTTTGACGAGCACTGACCATATGGTGTAGGAGAATGAATTTCGGCACGATCATCGAGATCGGCTAGCAACACGTCCGAACGAGTTCCAACAATGATCGCGACAGCTTCGCTGCTCATTGGATTTAGTTCTTCAAATTATGAGTCTAAACTTAAAGTTGGGAGTAACGAAGTGAATTATCTAGCAGCTGTCAACGTATCCCAACTTCTACAGCTTGGACATTGCCAATGCAAGGTTTTGACGGAGTAACCGCAACATTGGCATTCGTAACGGCGTCCTGATTTAAATTGTCGATTGATAATTCCTTCGATCAACATAGAATCGCTGTTAGGTTCACTATCTTTCGATTTTATTTTCATCAGAATAAATCGAAGTAAACAAGATAGTGAAGAATTTTTTCGAATCCAGTCTGCAAGAAATTCTTCGGCGTTTTCCTTTTCCTTGTGCGCTTCAAGCACATCAACATAAGCGATAGCTAGTTGAGGATCTAGATTGGTTTCTGCGGTTTTTTTCAAGAAATCAAAGAGTTCTTCTGTTTCTCGAATCGCTTTATAACTTTCGATGATCAAGTCTAATGTTTCCGATATGAATTTCGGGTTCTTGTGCTGGATCGTTCGCCAAGTTGCGATCGCCGCTTTATGATTACCACGAATCGCCTTTACGCGACCGGATTGAATTATGGCTCGAATACAGTTACCGTTTGCACTCAAGGACTCTGAAATATTTTCTTCAGCTGCATCATATCGACCTTCTTGAATCGCTGCTTCGGTCTTCTCACAATAATATTGCGCTAATAATGACGAATAGTCTTTTGAGGAGATTCGATTTAGTCGGTTGGTCATCCGGATACAGTCATTCCATTCTCGCTCCTGCTCATAAATGTCTCGCAGAACGTCATAAGCTCGTTCCTCATATCTCGTATCTTGGGTTAGTTCGGTAAAAATATTTTCTGCTCTATCCAAGATTCCTGCCGCATAAAAATCGTGACCTAGCTCGAATATTGCTTGAACTTTGTGTTCACGATTCAGGTCAGGACGATCCATGAGATTTTTGTGAATTAAAGATGCTCGCTCGATATCACCTCGTCTACGATAAAGATTTCCTAAACTGAGATGAATTTCAATAGTATCGCTATCAACCTCCAATTTATTTATGAAAATTTCAATGGCTTTGTCGTGTTGTTCATTGAGCAAATAATTGATTCCTTCCAAGTAGACGGACGGAATCTTGGGACGTTTGCGGAACGAAAGTGTGAATCCTCCTCGAGCCAACCATCCGGAAGCAGCAGCGACGGGCAACAAAAAGACAAGCCAGATTGGGTCCATAAGCGTAGTTAGTATGAAACTAGGAAATTAAGTTTCTAATAGATATTTCTTGATTTTCTTCTCGTCAATTTGGCCAGCAAACTAACAAAATAGCCAAACAGACTTCCAATAAAAAAAACTACGAACACAAGCATGGCCAATGATGTTTCCCATGTCCATCCAAAATAATATTCAAGTGAAACAAGTTGGCTGTTTTTGAGAGTAAATGTGACTGCGAAAAGAATCGCAATGACAATACAAATGACCAAAAAAATACGTTTTTGGGAAAGGCGAATTGAAACTCTTTTATCCAGCATGTTCAAGTAATTTAAAACAAAAAACAATTACGGTATGATTTCTGAAGAAGCCAATAACATGAATTTCGATGTGTAGACATTTTGTCTATTTTCTATCTGTATGATAATTGTACATAGTTTAAAAGCTTGGGCAGTCAAAAACGATTGACGATTGTAAAGCGATCATCGCCTATTGATCAAGGAGAGCTAACAAGTTCCCAATTCATCAAATTCGTGCACGCTCACATTAGAGATGATTAGGATATATGAAGTACGCAATCTATGATTCACTTCTGGGTAAATGATCAAGAGATTCAACATTTCGATCAACTCTCTGGCGTAAGGCTTGTCCAGCTTTGAAATGCGGAAACCATTTTCCCTCAACCTCAACAGGCGCTCCTGTTCTTGGATTGCGACCGACTCTCGCCTTTCGATAACATAACTTGAAACTTCCAAAACCTCGAATTTCGACGCGTTTACCCTCTGCCATCCCTTCAACAATGCAGTCCAATACCGCGTCTAATGCCATCCGGACATCTTCCTTAGTCAAATCCTCGCTGGTATCGGCTAGAACTTGAATCAATTGCTGTTTAGTCATGTCTTTCCCCTCCCCTTGCTCCAACGGACTAACTAATTTGATGATGAGAAAAACTTTTCTCTCAATTTTTCACCGAGTGTTCGTGCTGGAACATCAGGACTTCTGGAGAATTTCGCAAAATCTTTGTCGAATTGTTTGATTTCAAATGCTTTAATTGATAGAGTGATTCTTCTATTCCTTTTGTCAACTTTTGTTATTTTGGCATTTACCTGGTCACCTACCTTCATTTGTGATTTAGCAAGTTTTGGTTGATTTCTCGCGAGTTCGGCCGTTCCAATTGAACCGTAAACGTTTTTCGCAAGTTCAACATTGATCCCCTTTTCGGTAATACCCGAAACATTTGCTTTGACGACAGCGCCTTTGTCAAACTGTTCCAAGTAAGTAAAAAACGGGTCTTCTTCTATTTGCTTAATGCTCAACGAAATACGTTCACGTTCAGGATCGATGGTTAAAATCATAACCTCAATTCCTTCACCCGTTTTGTATTCTCGAATTCTCTTTTCAGCGTCATTACTCCAAGTAATGTCATTGAGATGTACTAACCCATCGATTCCATTCTCAAGAGACACAAAAATTCCAAAATCAGTCAATGACTTAATCTGCCCTTTTATTATCTCGCCTCGTTTATGGTTCACCGCGAATTCAACCCACGGATTGGGAACGCATTGCTTCATACCCAGTGAAATTCGATGACGCGCCGCGTCGATGGAAAGCACCATGACTTCAATATCTTCATTGATGCTGACCAGCTGAGACGGATAAACATTTCTAGATGTCCAGTCCATTTCGCTTACGTGAACCAACCCTTTTATACCTTCTTCAATTTCAACGAATGCGCCATAGTCCACAATACTTCTTACTGTACCAAACAAGCGGTCCCCAATTTTGTAGCGTCTTTCAATGTTGGTCCAAGGATCCTCGGTCAGCTGTTTTAAACCGAGAGAAATTCGAGTTCGCTCCGGATCCCATTTAAGGACTTTTACAGTAATTTTTTCACCAATCGTCAGAATATCAGATGGGTGTTTGACTCTACGCCAAGCGATGTCTGTGATATGTAAAAGTCCATCTATTCCGCCCAGGTTTATGAATGCCCCGTAGTCGGTCAAATTTTTAACGGTACCTTCAAGAATTTGACCTGCCTCAATAACAGCGAGCAGCGCTTCTCTTTCGGCTTCCAACTCTTTTTCAAGAACAGCTTTTCTGGAAACAACTACGTTGTTTCTTGAACGGTCGAGTTTGATGACCTTGAACTCCATAGGCTCAGTTTCAAGTTCAGTATTTTGGTCATCATGTGTTAGTCGAGCCCCGTACAACGAACCTGGCAAAAATCCCCTGACATTTTCGATCATTACCGAAAAGCCGCCTTTCACACGATTCGTGAGTACTCCTTCGATCACGGTTTGATCTTCATATGCGGCTTCAATTTGTTCCCAAGCTCGAACTCTGCAGGCCTTTTCTCTGGACAAGCGTGTACGTCCGTAACCGTCTTCTACGGTTTCAATTTCGACTTCAACCTCGTCGCCTACGTTCACGTTGTACTTACCGCGCATATCTTTAAATTGCCCAAGCGGAATTTCTGCTTCCGATTTTAGGCCTGCGCTAACGACCACGGTATCGCTGTCTACTTGTATCACCTTGCCAAGTACGACTTCACCCGCCCGCATCTCGGTTCCTTTAATGCTTTCTTCAAAGAGTTCAGTAAATGATTCTATCATGTGTTTAGTGGTTACTCCAATTGTGTTAGTGGTTGCTCTGATCAAATTAAATTACGGTTTATATTTATTTATTTTAACTCTACAAGTTCAATGCACACTCAAGCTACAGCCTGAGTAAAACTATATTTTGTTTTCGATTCTTACCTTCTTCTATTGCACCTGATGGATTCTGTAGTCACCTCGATTTTGAATTTACAATTGATACAAATCGGTTGCTGCTTTTTGACAACCTGTATTTCTTTGGTTTCACGAACCAACTCACACTACCTATCTATCTTATCTCACCGATCCATTTGTATTTATTTGTTCTCTAACCTCCGACATCGTCCCTTCAAATTGTCGAGGATCGCCAACTTTCTGTTCATGTTAAAAAATTCCACCTAACTTGAAATAAATCAATTAACTATACCGCAATTCCTCGATTCGTTCTAATAGGAGTATGCACAAAAATTTCGGTTTCCTTAGACTTCTCTCGGAATCGAATAAGAAATATCTGTTGTTGATTGAGTGTAATCTCACAACCTTTCCTAAACTTTTCCTATAAGCGTCTTTGTGTTCTTAGAGTACTCAGTAATGCGAGTTGGTACACTACATCAAAAAACTCATTTATCCGTTGATGGATAGAATTAACAATCTTGGTGGTGTAGGACTTTGGGTTAATATTTTGATTTATATGGTAAATTAAAGTTAACTTTGTAATCCCTTAATTCTTATGGTGAAACTACGCAGTGTGCCAACATCGTGCATCATTTGTAGCCGACTCGACAGCCTCTAGCAGCTGACTCAATACCTCTTCTGAATTTAAGTCCGAAGTATCCAACACAAAAGCATTATCGGGTGTTGTCAATGGCGCATGTTTACGAGTTGAATCTCGATGGTCTCGCTTTTCTATACCATAGTATATCTTTTGATAATTAGTATTTACCCCGAGGTCACTCAACTGCTTGTATTTTCTTTCAGCTCGTGCTTTCAAGCTAGCTGTAAGATAGATCTTCAACATTGCATCTGGGAAAACTACTGATCCCATATCGCGTCCATCAGCCACCAAACCCTGTGCAGAATAATAGTTCCTTTGAACTGTTAGTAAGTGCTGTCGAATTTGTGGATTAGCGGCCAATTGTGATGCTAGTTTTGCACATTTAGAAGTGCGAATTTTAATGCTAAGATCTTCGCCGTTTAAAATTATTTTTGCTTCGCTGCCATTGATCTGCGGTATCGAAAGAAATTCGATTTGTGTTAGATGATCTATAAGTTCAGAGTCTGTTAAAGAATCCGTATTCTTGATGTAAGCGCAACATCGATAAAGTGCCCCGCTGTCCAAAAATTTCCATTTCAGTTTTAATGCCAATTTCTGACCGATCGTGCTCTTCCCAGAACCTGCTGGACCGTCAATGGTTACGATTCGTAATGGCCCATCAGTCATCGCGAAATTCCTTTACATGTAATCCGAGCTCTTCTGCGGATCTAGAGAAGTTTGGAAATGATGTATCTACGCAATCCGTATTAAGCACGACAACAGGCGATGAAGAAATACTACCAGCAACAGCAAAAGCCATTGCAATCCGATGATCACCATAACTGTCAACAACCCCACCAGAAATTTGACCGCCTTCGATGATCATACCGTCTAAATGTTCTTTTACTGATATTTTCATTTCTTCCAGTCCTCTACAGACAGTATGAATTCTGTCGCTCTCTTTATTCCTCAAGTCTGCACATCCAGTCAATATCGTTTGACCTTTTGCCGCTGCAGCGGCAATAGCGAGAATCGGAACTTCGTCAACCATAGTTGGAATTAAAGACGGGTCTACTTCTGTACCAGTCAACTTTTCACAACTTCGAACCCGTATATCACAAACTGGTTCCTTTCCCAACTGGCGCTGATTTAGATATTCAAAGGACGCTCCCATCGATTCTAAAACCGTCAATAAACCTGTTCGGGTGGGATTCATTCCTACTTCCAACAATGTAACATCCGACCCAGGATTTAAAAGAGCAGCAACGATAAAGAATGCTGCAGAAGAAAAATCAGCAGGAATTTGAATACTTTGTCCAGTCAATGTTGCTCCACCAGAAACAGAAATCTTTCCATTGTTTCGCCGAACTTCAGTGCCGAATCCGAGCAGTAGAGTTTCTGTATGATCGCGAGTCAATTTCGATTCAATTACACTGGTCATACCGCGGGTATACATTCCGGCCATTAGAATTGCAGATTTTACCTGCGCACTAGCTACCGGAAGTTTCCAGGTGATTGGGTTGAGCTGGCCATTGGCTTGAACGACGATAGGTGCAGTATTTTTTTCAGAAAGCTGTATAGATGCCCCCATAAGACGCAAGGGTTCTACCACTCGGAGCATCGGGCGAGCTGACAGAGATTCGTCTCCGATTAAGCTTGTTTGAAATTGTTGACCGGCGAACAAACCTGTTAACAAGCGCATAGATGTCCCTGAATTTCCGCAATCAATCGCCTCTGTTGGTTGCTGCAATCCCAATAAACCATTTCCCTGAATCTTGACATTGTTGCCAATTTGATCGATCTTTATGCCACATGCTCGAAATGCATTCATTGTTGCTTGAACATCTTCCCCTAGCAATAGTCCTTCAAAATTTGATTCTCCCTGTGCAATCGATCCAAGCATGACACAGCGGTGAGAAATAGACTTATCACCAGGCAGCTTGTGCAATCCTGCAAGTCCACTGCTGGTGGGTTGAGATTCGAAATTTTTCAAAGTGATAAACGGTTGGACAAATGATGAGTTATTGCAGCCACTCAGCAAGCTTGCGATCTCGAGCAATTTTTGCTGTTCTAATTAGTTTTTCAATCGCGATACTGTCTTGCCGAGAAATTTTCTTCGATATAGAAATCAATTCTTCGATATATCCGTCAAGCTCTCTTGCTACTGCTGTTGAATTCGCCAAACAAATATCTCTCCACATCCTTGGGTCGCTAGAGGCAATACGCGTGAAATCGTAAAATCCCGATGCTGCTAGATCGAAGCATGCGCGACTCCTTTCGTGATTCTCGATATAGTGAACAAGACCGAAGGCAATCATGTGTGGTAGATGGCTACTAGCAGATACCAGTTCATCATGTTCGATTACTCCGAGCTGACTAACAACTGATCCTGCTGCTTCCCACATTTCTTGAATTATTTGAGTTGCTTTTGGATTTGTTTCTGCTGTGGGTGTCAGTATCGTACGCTTGCCATCAAATAGATTTTCTTTGGCAGATTCTACACCCGAGTGCTCGCGTCCGGCGATCGGATGACCACCTACAAATCGACAATAACTTTCGCCCAATTGCCTTTTCGCCGCATCTACGATTGTGCCTTTTACACTCCCGACATCCGTGATTACCGTATTCGAGCAAACGGTCTTTGACAACGCTTTGAAAATAGCGTCAACTGTCAAAACTGGGGTAGCCACCACAATGATATCTGAAGCTGAGACATCCGCTGCTGTGAGGGCCGTAGTGTAGCGATCGATTACGTTGAGTTGGACCGCTTTTTCCAGTGTGGCAATTGTTCGCCCTGCTCCTACGATTTCATCGACGTAACCCGCTCTGCGCAATGCCAAGGCGAGTGATCCACCAATCAAACCGACTCCGACAATGAGTAGCTTATACTGACTTGACATCGAGTGGTTTAGATTAAACCTTGACTTTTTAGGGTAGCAAAGGTATCGAGCATCCGGGAATTTTCCGCTTCGGTGCCAACTGAAATTCGAAGATGATTGGGCATCCCATACCCTCCGATAGGACGAACGATGACACCCCGTTGAAGTAGTTTCTGGTAAGCATCGGTAGCTGGAACTTTCATATCGACACACAAAAAATTTCCAATTGAATCAATCGTTTCAAACCCAATTTCAGCAAAGCCTCGTTTCAGCACTGCTATCTGTTCTATATTCAATTGAGCACTTCGTTCACAATGATCTTGATCTCGAAGTGCAATGACAGCCGCTGAAAGTGCCAAACTGTTGCAGTTAAATGGTTGGCGGACTCTATTCATTAGATTCGATATTTCCGCACTGGCTACGGAATAACCTACCCGCAATCCTGCCAACGCATAGATTTTTGAAAATGTTCGAGTGACAACTAAATTTGGAAATTCACTAAGCCAAGTAATGCAATTCGGGTACTCTGGTTCAAACACATACTCTGCGTAAGCTTCATCAATGACAATGATTACCGAGGGTGGCACTTTTTTGAGCAGTTGACGCAATTCACTAGCCGGTAGCCACGTACCAGTTGGATTGTTCGGATTTGCAACGAAGATGATACGGGTTCGTTCGTCTACTGCTTCTGCCATTGCTAGACAATCATGCCCATAGTCTTTGGCTTCAATGATCTGAATATCTGCATGAACATACGCCAACGAAAGGTAGTACACAATAAATGCATGTTGGGAAATAACTCCAACATCACCTGCAGCTACGAACACTCGCGTCACCATATCTAGCACATCGTTGGACCCATTCCCAAGACATATTTGATTGACATCGACTTTATGATGATCCGCCAATGCGTGCTTCAATTCAAAACCAGCGCCATCGGGGTACCGATGTAGTTCGGTCAATTCGGATTGTAAATATTCGGTAACGCTAGGAGGTGGCCCTAATGGATTTTCATTTGATGCTAGTTTGATGGCATCATGTATCCCATATTCACGTTCCAACTCTTCGATCGGTTTGCCTGGATTGTAAGGTGCAAGCCCTCGAATACTAGAGGTAGCTAAAGAAAACGCGTCGAATGAATTGGACATTATCGTGCCGTCCGAGGATAGGATCCTAGGTGCCTGAACAACATCGCTTCCTTCTTGAGAGTTTCGGTCAATTCAATAATATTTTTATCCCCAATATGTCCTTCAAAGTCAATAAAGAATACATAATCCCACATCGCTTTTCGACTCGGCCTTGATTCAATCTTTGACATGTTGACTTCTAAGCTGGCAAAAGGTTGGAGCAAACGTACTAGAGAACCCGGCGTATGCTGTTTTGATAACAGGATGCTGGTTTTGTCATAACCAGTTGGCTTCGTGAAAATTCTTCCGATAACAAGAAATCGAGTCGTGTTACCTCTGTGATCTTCTATATTTGAACGTAGCACATTCATGTCATAGATCTTGGCTGTCGCTTCACTTGCAATAGCAGCATGATGTGAATCTTCTTGAACTTCGACTACTGCTTCTGCGTTGCTGCTTACTGGGATCAATTCTACGTTGGGCAAATTCAGCGTCAACCACTTTCGGCATTGTGCTAGTGCCTGAGGATGAGCCAATACGGTAGAAATATCCGAGATTTGGGTTCCCAAACTCAACAGAGAATGATGAACTTTCAACTCGATTTCCCCACATAATTTCAATGAAGAATCGATCAAACAGTCCAATGTGCTATTCACTACGCCTTCAATAGAATTTTCGACTGGTACCACGCCAAATTCTGCTCGTCCAACTTCCACCGCACCGAAAACATCATTGATCGTGGGTTGAAAAACGGCGTTAAACGCGTGTCCGAAATGCTGAATCGTCGCGGCGTGAGTAAAAGTACCCGCCGGTCCTAGAATTGCGATTTTGGTTGGTTGTTCTAGCGCGCGAGTAGCCGAAATAATTTCACGAAAGATTTGCAACATACTACTTTCAGAAAGAGTGCCCTCATTTCTTTCAGCGACTTGTCGCAGTATCTGAGCCTCTCTTTCAGGAACAAAATACTGAGGGTTTTCCTGCTGTCGTTTGACCTCAGCGACCATCTTTCCCAAGCTCGCGCGTCTTTGAATGAGCTCTTGGACAGCCGCGTCAATCTCATCTATTTCCTTTCGTAAACTCTTGAGATTCATTATTGAAAAAAATCTATTGGATCTGCTTAATCAAGATTGTCAAAGAAATTTCAAGCTTGAGTCGATTGTTTGCGAAATTAAGAGGGCGAAATTGCAACAAAGCACGAAACGGTCATCTCCAGCCGATCTACATCCAAAAACAACAGTAACTCATCGGATTGATTTATGGAAGTAGTGACATTTCAAATTTTACGTCATTGCCTAGTTATTCGATCAATTCGAGATGAACTGTTTCGAAATTTCCAGATCGAATGTCGATTTTACAAGACAAAAATTCTATTCATGCATCGGCGAAGTAATTTACATCCATTTTTTTAGAATTCGGATCTTGACTCTGCCAAACTGGTGCGACCGAGACCAGAGAATCATCCTCTGCAATATGAATCAGTCGAACGCCTCCTGTGATCCTATTTAGCTGAGAAATTGAACGAACTTCAGTTCGCAATAATAATCCATTGTTTGTAATGAACATCACCTCATCGGACTGTCGCACCTTCAAAGCCTGCTTAAGTTTAGTGCTTTCTCTTTTTTTCTTGGACAACGCGTAGACACCCTTAGTTCCTCTAGATTTTTTTGGAAACTGATCGAATTTAGTTCGCTTTCCAAATCCACTTTCGTCAACGATCAAAGCATTGTGATCTTCTTCATCGTTCGTCACTATAACCATTGAGCAGACTTCTTGGTCATCTTGCAATTTTATTGCCCGGACTCCCATTGCAGTTCTACCGGTTGGACGTAGATCCGATTCGCTAAATCGAACTGCGCGTCCAGCACTGCTAAATATCAAAATGTCAGAATCACCATTGGTAATCGCTACATTTACTAACTCGTCGCTATCGCTCAAAGAAATTGCTTTTAAACCTTTTGCCCACTGTTTCTTAAATAAAGAATCAAATAAATCCAATTCGCAGCGTTTAATTTTTCCAAATCGAGTTGCCATCACGATGAACTTACTTTCTTTAGTGGTATTCAACGGCTCAATTACACTGACTTTCTCATCCGTTTGGAGTGCCAAAGTGTTGACTAGAGGACTTCCCTTTGCGATAGGACTACCTCGCTCTAGCTTAAATGGTCTGGTCAAATAAGCTTTTCCAAAATTGGTAAAACATACTAGAGTATCGTGGGTACTGGTTGAAAGCATCAGATTGACGCTGTCACCCTCCTTGTACTTGGTTGCAAACTTGCCCTTACCGCCTTTATGTTGTGTTTTAAATGTTTTGGTAGGCTGTTGTTTCGCATAATTCTCCGCCGTCAGCGTCACAATCACATCTTCTTTCGTGATTAAATCTTCGTTTTCGACATCTTGTTCTGTTGCGATAATCTGTGTTCTACGTTCGTCATTCTTACCGTACTTATCACGCAGTTCTTCCAATTCTTCGCGAATTTCTTTCATTAGAAGTTCGGAAGATCCTAGTAGTCTTTTCTTATGCTCTATGGTTTCCAGCAGCTTCTTGAACTCTTCAAATATTTTTTGTTGTTCAAGACCGGACAGTCGATGCAATCGCATATCGAGAATCGCTTCTGCTTGTTTCTCAGACAACCAATAGCTGTTTCCTCGAATTCCGAAGTTCGGCACTACGTAGAGTCCGATTTGCTCAGGGTTGTCAGCATTACCTAGAAGTTTCAATACTATGTTCGCATCCCAACCCTTGCCTAACAGCATTTTTTTGATTTCACTTCGACTTTTGTTCTCGGAACGAATCATATCTAGCAACTCATCCAAGTTGGACAAGGCAACTGTAAAACCTTCCAATAAGTGTGCTCGTCTTTGAGCGGCGCGTAGCTCATATTCCAAGCGGCGAGTCACCACTTCGCGACGATGCCGGATAAAGCCATTCAGTAGTTGTTTGAGATTGCGCCGCTGTGGTTTGCCGTTGTCGACAACAACAAAATTGATACCGTAGGTTGACTCTAGTTTTGTTTTGGAATAAAGATTGTTTTCAACGACCTTTGGTACTGCCTTGGCTTTCAGTTTTACAACAACTCGAAGGCCTGATTTATCGGATTCGTCACGAACCATGGCAATACCATTTAAGGGATCGTGAATATCACTAGTGTTTGCAAGTGCAGCGATATGTTCAACTAAAGGTGCTTTCTTGATTGCATACGGTAGTTCGGTAATGACAAGTTTTCGTTGTTTGCCATTGTCACTCGATTCAATGTCGACTTTTCCTCTTACGCGAATGATGCCTCGTCCGCCGCGATATGCTTCGATTATTCCCGATCTACCATTGATAATTCCTCGAGTTGGAAAATCAGGGCCTGGCATGTGAACAATCAAGTCGTGAATCGAAATATCTGGGTTATCGATCAGTGCTAGACAAGCATTGATTGTTTCGGTAAGATTGTGCGGTGGAATTTTGGTGGCCATACCAACCGCAATTCCCTCAGAGCCGTTGAGCAACAAATTGGGTAATCTTGTAGGTAATACCAATGGCTGTTCTTCGGTTTCGTCGTAGTTCGGACCAAAATTGACTGTTTCTTTCTCGATGTCGGACATGAGTTCATGAGCGATTCTAGATAGTCTTACTTCCGTGTATCGCATCGCAGCAGGGGTATCTCCGTCTACTGAACCGAAGTTACCCTGTCCATCGACTAAGGGGTAGCGCATCGAAAAATCTTGGGCCATTCGAACAATCGCATCATAAATCGCAGAGTCGCCATGTGGGTGATATTTACCGATGACGTCACCGGTGATTCGAGCGGACTTTTTGTACGGCTTATTCCAGTTGTTTCCCATATCGTGCATGGCGTACAAAATGCGTCGATGTACTGGTTTCAAGCCGTCTCGAATGTCAGGTAAAGCACGACCAACGATAACGCTCATTGCATAGTCTAAATAAGACTGTCGCATTTCGATTTCGAAATCAGCCAGAAGAGTTTTTTTGGCTATTGTAAGCATTAGCTTAATTCTTGATTTTAAAGTGGATTTTGTAAGATAAAAGCGAGTAGATCTGATTGAGTTTAGGCATGAAAATTTACTCGCTATCTAAAGAGCATTTTACCATAAAATGCCGATCATTGATCGGTAGTAATAGGCCAATATCTGTGTTACTTTGATTTGAATCAAGTGCAATTGACACTTTCGAAATTAGCTTCGTTTGTATGTGTAAAGAGCAATTCGAGCAGTAGAATTGCGCTCCATACAAACTAGTTTTTGAGCTTTAGCCTAATTTAACTTTCTCTTAATGTGGCTCGAATTCGACACGTTAAATCCATGTTATACTCTGTGTTTATGCAATACGTGGATACGGTCATTGACGCGCGCTGGGTAATTCCGGTTGATTCTGCCAATCGTGTTCTTGAGCATCACAGCGTTGTAATTTCTGGCAAAAAAATTCAAGCAATTTTACCCTCCGAAGAGGTTTCCAAGCTCTTTAAGCCGAAGCAGTATATAGAACGAAAAAACCATGCAATCATTCCCGGCTTGGTCAATTCGCACACTCACGCGGCAATGTGTTTGTTTCGTGGTGCCGCGGAAGACCGGCCATTGATTAGCTGGTTGAATGAAGTAATCTGGCCACTCGAAGGAAAGTGGGTCGATGAAGAATTTGTACGAGATGGAACCACTCTAGCAATCGCAGAAATGATTCAAAGTGGTACAACTTGTATGAACGACATGTATTTTTTTCCGGAGATTACAGGAAAAGTCGCTGAACAACTTCATATGAGAACATGTCTTGGGATGATCGTTTTAGACTTTCCTACTGCATGGGCTGGTTCAGCAGACGAGTATCTGGAAAAGGGTCAACGTCTACACAGCCAATTCAAGAACTCCGACATAGTGACGACGATGTTGGCACCACATGCTCCGTATACCGTTTCTGATCAAACTTTCAAGAAGGTCATGCAAATTTCAGACGATGCCAATTTGGGCATTCACATGCATGTACATGAAACTAAGCAAGAAGTCGAAAACGCTGTCCAAGAAACGGGCATTCGGCCAATTGAACGACTAAAGGAACTTGGAGTTATAAATTCTCGATTGATTGCAGTACACGCAACTGAGCTGAATGACGAAGAGATATCTCTTCTAGCCGAATCGAATTGCAGTGTTGCGCATTGTCCAAAGTCGAATCTAAAGCTTGCTAGTGGAGTATGCCGGACAGGTGATTTAGTGCAAAATCATGTCAATGTTGCTATTGGCACAGATAGTGCCGCAAGCAACAACAGTCTGAACATGCTGGAAGAATTGCGATTTGCTGCATTGCTCGTAAAGGGCTTGTCCGGTGATGCCTCTCAACTGTCAGTACACGAGGCTTTGAGAATGGCCACAATCAATGGCGCGAAGAGTTTAGGAATTGACTTGGTGACTGGATCGCTGGAACCCGGAAAACTAGCAGATTTGTCAGCAATCGACCTAAGTGGCATAGCATGCAGTCCCCTTTACAACCCAGTCGCTCAGATCGTACACGCTGCTTCTCGTAGCCAATTTACAGACGTTTTTATTGGTGGCAAACAAGTTTTGCGAAACAAAAAACTGTTAACTATTGACGAAGTCGAATGTTTGAAAATTGCCAATCGTTGGCAAAAGAAAATCGCGTCCGAATTGTAATTATGATTTCCAACTAGATCGAGAAAATCGATGAGTGCCGTTAATTTTCACGAAAGAGAGGTCCGAAAGTTCTCAAGTGTTGCAGAGCAGTGGTGGGACCCACATGGTGTTTTTCGCCCTCTTCACTTATTGAATCCTTCTCGCATGATATTTATCAACAAGTTCTCCCCAGTCAATGGTAAGTCGGTACTAGATGTGGGTTGCGGCGGAGGCATCCTTTCAGAAGCTTTGGCTCGAGAAAATGCGAACGTAATCGGTCTAGATTTGAGTGAAGAATCACTGAACATTGCAAGACTGCATCTGATGGAGAGCCAATTGAATGTAGAATACATCAATTCTACAGTTGAGGACTATGCTGAAAATTGCGAAAATCACTTTGATATTATTACGTGCATGGAAGTCCTAGAACATGTTCCCGATCCCGTTTCTGTGATTCATGCCTGCAATGAGTTGTTAAAACCCGGGGGTAGCTTGTATATTTCTACACTCAATCGAACGGTAAAAAGCTGGGTGTTTGGGATTGTGGGCGCGGAGTATGTTTTAAACCTTCTACCACGCGGAACCCATCAGCATAAAGACTTTATCCGTCCATCCGAATTGTATCGGTGGTCTGCGAGTTGTGGTATCAAATTGAAAGACATCACTGGGCTCCACTACAACCCTTATACTCAGACCTTTCGACTCGGCCCCGGAATCTCTGTTAACTATCTCGCACATTGTCAAAAGCCCTAAGTAAATATCAGCTTGTTCTATTCGACTTGGATGGAACACTAGCAGACACTGCGCGCGACATGGTGTTAGCCTTGAATCTATTGTTGCAGAGTAAATCAAAGGATCCTTTGCCATTCGAACAAATGCGCTGCCATGTTTCAAACGGTACGCCAGCACTCCTTAAACATGGCTTTAATTTGGTCCCTGAAGATGAGGAATATGAGCCTCTAAAAGATAAATTTCTTGAAATTTACCAAGACAATATTTGTACGGGAACAGTACTGTTTCCGGGAGTACAAGAACTTCTCGATAGACTTGAAAGCGCGGGCACAGCTTGGGGAATCGTGACCAACAAACCAGAGTACCTCACAATCGAATTAGTTGAGAGACTGGGATTGTCGAAATCGGTTGGCTGCATTGTCGGGGGTGATACCCTACCTGAACGAAAACCCAGTCCTACGCCGATATATCATGCTTGTAAGCTTACAAATGTCTTGCCTTCGAAGTCGATCTACATTGGTGATTCTATACGCGACATACAGGCTGCTCAAGCTGCTGGTATGGATTCAATTGGCGTGACTTATGGCTACATTGTTCCAAGCGATGATCCATATCATTGGGGAGCAGATTATGTGGTTGATTCGGTCCCAGAAATCGCTCGTCACATCTGGGTATTGGAAAATTAATTTGGGTTGGATTTGAAGCGAAAATTAAGTCTGCACAACGTTCCCAAGCAAAGCAAATCTCCAAAAATTTACAGAAAGCTGAATGGACGATCTTGATTGTGATTTTGAGACAAAAGCAATTAAGCATGTATCGCGTATCAGTGGCAAATTGTTAGAGAAATAGATCAATGAATTTGGAATTCAACTGAGAACGAGACCAAAGAAAGGATTAATTGTTTCATCGTAAAACGAAGCAAGCACGAGGACTACAAGCCGAACCGCTACAAAGTCAAGCGCGACGATTCACGATTCGTTGTAGTTCTTTGATAGCATCAGGCTTCAACTCGAAGCAACTACCGGGTTTCAAATCCTTTGGTAGAGTAATCATTCCATATTGAACTCGCTTGAGTCGACTTACTCGATACCCTACCGATTTCCAGGCACGATGTATTTCCCGATTCTTACCTCGTGAAAGAACAATACGAAACCAGCTATTCGCGCCCTTTTTGTGTAATCGTTCGATGTCATCGAATTTCAATATCTCGTTTTTGGAAGAGACTCCCTTGTGTAGTTGTTCAAGGATTCGTTCATCGACTTTTCCCCATACTCTGCACAAATATACGCGTTCAAGTCCACTGGCCGGATGCATTAGCTTATGTACCAATTCACCATCATTAGAAAACAGCAAAAGACCTGTCGTATTAATGTCTAGCCGCCCAACTGATAACCAGCGACCGTTCTGAATTTTGGGTAGTGACTGTATCACCGTAGGACGATCTTGTGGATCATTGTGGGTGCAGATTTCACCAGATTGTTTATGGTAGACAAGGACGCGGGTTGCCGATTTAGATTCGTCAACCTCGATCACCTTATTCTTCAAAATGAGAGTATCGCCTAGGGATACGCGATCGCCAAGTTTACTAATCCCTAGTGGTGAGCGAATTTTCCCCTCAATAATCCATCGTTCGATTTCACGTCGTGAACCATATCCTTTTCGAGCAAGAAATTTTTGAATGCGTTCATTCATATACGTTCAGGCGATGTTGTTCAAAATAACGAAAATAAAATTCGTTTGAAGATTAGGATATTGTTCAGATTAATTTTTCAATTAAACTTCGAATGAAGGACAAGTGGTCCTTCGAACGTACTTTTAGTGATTTAAGAACTTGCATATGAACGTATAAATATCCGGGAAAATCTAAATTTTAAATAAATTCAGTCCTTTCTGATTGTTGAGGATGTTCAGATTATCGATAGCTACTAGTTCCTACATAGCGTCGAACATCATTCATTGTGTCTTCCGCAATTGCCGCTGCTCGCTCACAGCCCTCAGAGATCACTTTTTTGAGATAGGTTCGATCTTCAAGATAATCTACCGCTCGTTCGCGATGTCTTTTTTGTTCCACTAGAATTTCTTCAATCAAAGGTTGCTTACAGTCGACACAACCGATTGAGGCGTCTTTACAGCCGTTTTGTACCCACTTTTTTGTATCCTCACTTGAATAAATTTTATGTAAATCCCAAACTGGACACTTTGCCGGATCACCAGGTATATGTCTGTGTGTTCGTGCCGGATCTGTGGGCATAGATCGAACACCCTTGTTGATACGATCCGGGTCATCTCGAAGAAATATCGCATTGTTGTATGATTTCGACATTTTTCTTCCGTCTAAACCCGGAACTTTAGATGCTTCCGTAACATACGCATCGGGTTCAACTAAAATTTGCCTGCCCTTAGTTTCGATATAACCCAAGAGACGTTCTCGGTCTCCCCGCGAAAGATTGTTGCTACTTTCTACGATGTTCTGTGCCATATGAAGATCCGTTTCGTCGCCTCGTTCCGTATAAACTTTTCGCAAATATCTGTATCTTTTGGCTTTATTCCGACCAAGCTTCTTGATGGCTTGCTCAGCTTTGTCCTCAAAATCCGACTCTCTCCCAAAAATATTGTTAAACGTTCGTGCAATTTCACGTGTAAGTTCGATATGAGCGACTTGATCTTCCCCGACTGGCACGATTGAAGCTCGATACATAAGAATATCGGCACTTTGTAATACTGGATAGCCCAAAAAGCCGAACGTTGAAAGGTTTCTATCTTGTAAAACTTCCTGCTGTCCTTTAAAACTTGGAACGCGCTCCAGCCGACCGAGAGAGGTAACCATAGACAACAGGAGAAACAGCTCAGCATGTTCTGGAATTCGAGATTGAATAAAAATCGTTGCGATTTCGGGATCTACACCACTGGCCAACCAATCGACGATCATATCCCATACGTTGTCTCGCATCCGAGTATTCGAAAAGTCCTCATACTCAGTTGTTAACGCATGCCAATCAGCGACAAAGAAAAGACATTCATGTAAATGTTGAAGTTCAACCCAGGGTTTGATCACACCGTGATAATGTCCTAGATGTAACGACCCTGTCGGACGCATTCCTGAAAGTACACGGCTGGAAGTTTGTCCCATTAAATTCATGTTCGTTGCACTCCGTTAAATTTGGATTCGACTCGTAATCATAATTTGATTTTGTATAAAAGTGGATTTAGTGAGAAATTCGTTGAATTCCTTGATCTTTACATTTCAAAAGTAGTTCACTTACCAATCCTTTCCCTGGTATCTTGATTGTTCTATCAATTTGAAACAAGGGTTCAAGGACAAATCGACGTAGGTGCATTCTGGGATGTGGCAATATCAAAGCCTGACTGTTCAAAGTAAGCTCACCGTAGAGTAGTAAGTCAAGATCAATTCTACGGGGGCCATATTTAAGGTCCGAGTGCTGCCGACCTAGTAAAGATTCAATATGCAATAGTTTCTCAAGCAAATCATTCGGGCTAAGCGTAGTCTCAATTCTACACACTGCGTTTATGAACTGTGGTTGGTTGACTAACCCCCATGGTTCTGACAAATAAAAGGAAGACTCTACGTTGACAACACAACCAGTCGATTGTCGCAGTAGAGAAATTGACTTTTCAACTTGTTGCACTGGATCATCAAGATTACTGCCGATACCTACATAGGCCAGAACTTTACTTTGTTTGCTCAAAATTTGTGTTTTCGGTTGTTGAATCGCGCTTTATACTTTTTCTTTTGTTTTCTTCGTTTTGATTTTCTATTGCGTAGTCTATTTTCTTGCTCGACGCGAAATGGAATCCAACGCTCACAAGTGTCGGTACTAAGTTCCCCAAATCTCGAACGCAGTTCTAGTAGCCGCAGCGCAGCTCGAAAATTGACATGATGAGATATAGCTACAGCATTCGCGAAATTATGTTCAAGTGAATGTTGTAATGCCCAAATTTCTCGAATTCGAAACTTGTGCTCTTTGGTCAATGACGTACTTCGATCTTGTTGAGCCAATATGTTCGTTGCAATCTGTTGAGATACCCAGAGTTTACGAGATTTATTTACTAAGAGAATGCTTCGGTATGGATGCCACAACATTGCTGCAAGTGTATAGACAAAACTCAAGGGTTGGCCTATACGAGCTCGATTGTCGGTTTCTCCAAACAGTAAATTTAGCCAAGCTATCGAATCACTCTCAACTTGCTCTCGAATGGTATTTTCGAAAACCGGAAAGATATTAACAAACAAATTGTTTGTGCGCAGCAAAGAAAATGTAGCTCTAGCATTACCATTGAAAAACAACTTGCTTATTTCATCCGCTAAGCGCATATGTGATACGTCACAGATCAATCGCGCCAACTTTGAAATAGGCTGTAGTGAGCTTGAATCAATTTGAAAATCAAGCTCTGCTGCAAAACGAATTGTACGTAACATACGGACGGGATCTTCCCGATAACGCTGTTCCGAGTTTCCGATGACTCGAATGATTTTATTTTGAATATCGTCATAACCATTTGTATAGTCCACAATCCGCATATCTGCAGGGTGTAGATACAAAGAATTAATTGTTAGATCTCTTCTATTTGCATCCTGTTCTATGGTTCCGTAGGAATTATCTGTGATCAGATTTCCTTTCTTTGATAATCCTCGCCGACTACTTTTTCTAAGCTTGAGTTTGGGCTTTTTGCGATAAGTCGCGACCTGAATTTTTTCTCGACCCATGGGTACGATCACTAGTCGAAATCGCCGACCAATGATTCGACTGCGTCGAAATAATTTGCAAATTTGATGTGGAAGAGCATTTGTGCAAACATCGAAGTCATTAGGCCGTCTGTGAAGCAATAAATCTCGAACACATCCTCCGACTAGTTCACCTGAAAATCCGGAGGCATTCAAGCGTTCGATCACCTTAATCGCGCGTAGACTAATTTGGGCACTAGAAATTCTATGTTGGTCGGCTAGAATAGTGGTGGGAGTACTCAAACTACTTACCTAATTTTTTGTGATCTTTGTGGTACTATTGTTAACGATAATCAAATCTACATTCGCTCCCTTCGACTTGCGGTCAGGACTTTGGCCTCTCAAGCTGAAAATAGGGCTTCGATTTCCCTAGAGAGCGCCAATCGTCGATTAATTTTATTGGAGATAGATCTTTGGTACATCTTATAAATCTGGACAAAACTGAGTCAAAGTCAAACGACTTTGAGGTCAATTCACAAAATTTCATGGAAGCTGTAATTCAAAAATCACAAGAAATTCCTGTCGTCGTGGACTTTTGGGCACCGTGGTGCGGACCATGTAAAACACTCACTCCGATTCTTGAAGAATTATGTGAGGAATTCGATGGTGGATTTCGACTTGCCAAAGTCAACATCGACAATGAACAGGAATTGGCCCAGCAATTCGGAGTACGTAGTGTTCCGGCTGTTTTTATGGTGAAAGGCGGAAGGGTTGTTGATGGTTTCATGGGAGCACAACCTCGAAAAATGATCGAACAGTTTCTAAGAAAGCACGGCGGCGCCTCACGAGAACATTCTGATGAAATTCAGACCTTAATTGACCAAGGCCAAGTCGCACAAGCGATTCGAGCATTAGAAACTGATGGTTCGGATGAAGCACTTATACGGCTGGCGGGCATCTATCTGAAGCTGATCGATTTGGACAAAGCCCGTACTACACTCAAAAAAGTTAAAGAGCCAAAAGATCATCAAGAATTCAAGTCCATGTCGGCTGCAATGGAGTTTATTGAAATTGCTCAGAATAGCGAACCTGAACAGGAACTGCTGCAATTGATTCAGAGCGATAATCGTAACTGGGATGCATATTACAAGCTCGCTGCTATTTATTTGACTCGTGGTGACCCAAAGTCCGGATTAGAAGCTTTATTTAAAATTGTTCGCTCTGATCGTAAATTCAATGATGATGCCGGTCGCGAAGGAATGGTAAAAGCATTCGATATGCTGGGGCCTAAACACAAACTCGTCCCGGTGTATCGAAGACTATTGGCATCAACTTTAAATTAACCTCGAGGATGATGTTTTTGCAGTAGTTCAGCCAAACGACGCTTTGATACGTGGGTATAAATTTGCGTAGTGGACAAGTCACTGTGGCCCAGCAATTGTTGAATCGTTCTAAGATCTGTCCTGTTATTCAGCAAATGGGTCGCGAAAGAATGACGTAAGGAGTGTGGTGACACTCTTGAATGGATACCCGCCTTTACGCAATATTTTTTTACGATTAACCAAAACGATTGGCGAGTCATACACTTTCCTCTATTCGTTACAAACAGATCGTTCGTCACTTTCCCTTTCAGTAGCTTCGAGCGAAAATGTTTCATGTACGTGTCGATCCAATCAACCGCGTACTCTCCTAGTGGTACAAGTCTCTCACGCGAACCCTTACCGGTTAGTCTAACCCAACCATGATCCAAATCGACGGAATCGACCCCCAAACTAATCAACTCTGAAACGCGCAAACCTGCTCCATACAAAGTTTCCAACATTGTTCGATCACGAGCACCAATTGGAGTATTTGTATCCGGAGCTAAAATCAAATTCTCCACTTCTTCTTCTGAAAGAGTCGTCGGTAAAACGCGGCCAGCATAGGGAAAGTCGATGTTCTCAGTCGGAATTTGTCGAATCAGTGTTTCAGCATGACAGAATCGAAAGAATCGTCGAAAAGTACTTAGTTTGCGTGCGACAGAACGCGGACTCAGCATAGCACAGCTCGCCAAATAGTCCAAAATGTCGTCTCTATCGCTTGAAAGTAATTCTTTACGATTTTTGTTTTGCCAATTTGCTAGAGAAAGTAAATCCAATCGATATGCTTCCAGCGTTTGTTCCGACAGGCCAGATTCTGACCAAATCGTGTCACAGAATTGTTCGATCAGACTTTCATCATCCAAATCAAATTCAAACTGTGTTCGGTTCTTCATTGCTTTTGAAAGTTTTATCGCAAAGACGGAATTTTCTTAACTCGATTATCAATCAATTCTTTGCCGCGTGGGTCTAAAGTATCATCTTTCAATCCCAGGTATATGTTCCTGGCATCTTCAAAGAATTCACTTTCAGTTAATGCGTCCGCTGCTGCCAGTCGCGCTGCTTGGCCCCACTCATCATTCCAATTTCCACCCAGCTGAGCTGATCGAAGTAGAAGCTCAGCTGCTTCCAAGAATTTCTTCTGTTTACTATATGAATCTGCGATCCAGCGTAGAAATTCTCGCTTTGACTGAATATCATTTGCCAGTTCAAATAGAGCACGAAAAATTTTTGTGGCTTCTAAATGTTTGTTTGCTTCTTGAAAATCGAATGCCACGAAGGTGATACGGTCCAATGTGACTTTTTCCACTTCTGGAGGTAGGCTATTGATCAACTCAAGAAGTAGAGTAACCGCAAGTTCGTAATCCTTCACTAAAATCGCTGTTCGAGCTCTACGCAAATACCAAAGTAGCGCTCTTTTTTCGTCACTCGGCTTATCCATGCCATTCATAATCTTCAGTGCTACTTGATAATTTTGCCTACGCAACATACGAATAGCGGTGTTCAGCTGCACAGTCTCTGAAGCAGCAGAAATATCGTAAATTCTAGAACTAATCAAAAACAGTTCAAGCACTCTATAGAGTCTTTCTTTTTCTAAACTATCCGCTAAAGCAGATATGCTAGCCTGACGAATTTGATTGTCGACAGTATTCATGGCAAGAAAGGAATGTAGAGCACGAGCAGTAGGTTGTGAAGTAATTTCAAATTCTCGAGCAAGTCGCTGCCAACTTAAATCGTCACCAACCAAGAGCTCAAAACTATTTCCGACTTCCAGTGCGTATTCGTTATAAACTTTGACTAGGTAGTTAATATTGATTAACGATGTCATCAATTGAAGAAGCGGTTCTAGTTCTTCACCAATGGGAATGGACAGAGCACTTTCGAGTGCAAAAATTTGCATTTCGAAATCCTTCAATTGCCGCGCAGCTTCTTCGATTACCGCCCACAGCTCAAGTAGCAGTGATGGCTCATTGCCATACTCGCTAGTTTTTTCTAAACCAGTTTGGAGTGCTTCAAACGGTGGAATCTCATTATTTTTAAACTGAGAAATGAAGTACAAAAGTTCACTTTCTTTAGTTTGTAAACCTACAAGTCGAGCTTGTGCCTCTTTGTACATCCCAGACAAGATCAAAATTCGAGCATAACGTAGTTCAAACTGTAGGTCATTGGGGCGATATTCTGTATTGAACGCTGCCAACGAAACTCGGGCATCTTCTATCTTAGCTTCTGCGATATAGGTCTGAATGATCAATTCTCGCAATGAAATCAATTCGTCAATTCGATAATCGAAATCCCAAATTAATCTTTTTAGCCGATTACGGGTGACTTCATACTCTCCAAGCCGAATCAATGCTTGAAGAGCGAGAGTCTGTGCGGTTAGGTACGGATCGGGACCGTACGCTCGAGTGACCTTATTGCTTCTTTCGAAAATTCCCTTCCAGTCTTTCAATTCAACTGCTGTTTCGTAAAAGAGTTTTTCCCACTCTTTAGGATCCTCAGAGTAAGAGGAGTCAGACAATTTTCTCTTGATGAAGAAATATGCTAGTTGTCGGCTACCAAGCTCAATTAACTCTTTCGTTTGTTCTAGGGATGGATCAGCAGCAAATTTTTCGTCCAAGTTAGCCGCTAGCTCGATATCTTCGACTGCAATCGAAGGTGTTTCAATAGCAGTTTCGCCGGAGTCAATTCCTTGACCGTAAACCAACGAAACATGCATTGAACATGCCAAGCACCAACACAAGCATATTCGTATTAACGAACTAGAAATTTTGAAAATTGAATAGTGCGCGATCACTATTGTTTTGAATTTCTTAGTGACTGTCTCGCGACGGAAAGAGAATTTAAGGTTTATTTGGAATTAAACAATTCCGACACACTGTCCCATTCAGAAAACAGTAGTCAAACCTGCTCATCTTATTTTCTCTTTGATTCGAGCGGATTTTCCTGTACGTTCCCGGAGATAGTACAGCTTGGCTCTTCGAACGTCACCTCGCCGTCTAATTTTGATGCTGTGAATCAGCGGACTATGTGTTTGAAATACTCGTTCTACTCCTTCCCCATAAGAAATTTTTCTGACGGAAAAAGATGAATTAAGACCTCGGTTTCTCTTTGCAATGACTACGCCTTCAAAAGCTTGAAGACGCTCTCTATCACCTTCTCTCACATAAATGGTGACTCGAACTGTATCACCGGGTGAAAAATCTGGGATATCCGATCGCATCTGTTCACGTTCGATTTCACTAATCAGGTTACTCATTATGGTTTCTCCATAATTCTTTTTTCGCGCTGATATTCTTTCAATATCTGCTGTTTTTGTCCATCTATTTCAATTAATTCCAGTAACTCCGGTCGACGTTCCCAAGTACGACCTATAGATTGCTTCAATCTCCAACGTTCAATCGCTTCGTGATCTCCTGACAATAGAGTTTGTGGTACTGACATTCCCATTACAGTTCGGGGGCGCGTGTAGTGCACGCAATCCAGCAATCCATTGGTAAAGGATTCGTTACATTTTGACTTACTGTTTCCTAAGACGCCATCAATCTGTCTAACAACAGCGTCAATTAGTACCATTGCCGCCAATTCTCCTCCCGACAGAACGTAATCACCAATAGACCATTCTTGGGCTCGAATTATATGCAAAGCACGTTGATCTATACCTTCATAACGACCACATAAGAGAATGAAGTGAGGTATGTCAGCAAATCGACTTATGTGTTTTTGCTCCAGGCGTTGACCCTGTGGACTCATATAGATTACCGGTAAATCATACCCAAATTCTTGCCTTAGTTTCGATACACACTGAATTATCGGCTCAGCCATCATGACCATTCCAGGTCCGCCACCGAATGGACGATCATCGAGGTGTCTGTGCTTACCTTTCCCGTATTGCCTTAGATCAATCGCATCAACGGTAACAAGATTGCTTTTTATTGCGCGCCCACAGATACCATAGTCTCTGATTGCACTAAACATCTGTGGGAATATACTGATGACACTAATTTGCATCACGATGCGGTATTAAAAGTTCTCAAACCATTCTACACAGACAACACTCCCGATTAGATCTACAGAGTGTATAGCATCAGATATAAAAGGTATTAGCTTCGTACTCTCGCCGACAACTACTAGTACTTCGTTTGCACCGGTTTCCATGATTTGGTCAATATATCCATATTCAGTACCATCGATGTTAACTACTTTCAAACCGATTAATTCAGACCAATAGTATTCATCAGCGTCTAATTTTGGTAACGATTCCTTAGAGACATAGACTTCCGCGCCCTTCAAATTCAGTGCTTTGTCTCGATCGTCTACACCGGTTAGAGAAGCAACTAGAAAACGACCATGCATTTTACTGGTTTCGACTGTGTACGGATGCCTACCCTTCTCGGGAATATCCAAAATCCAGTCCTGATAGTTGAGTAAATTGCTTGATTTTTCAGTAAATGAGTGAAGCTTGATTTGACCTTTCACTCCGAATGCATCTACAACGCGAGCGACAAGAATGCTTTCTCTACTTCGTATCGTCAAAAAATGAGATCACTACTCTGAATTTTGTCTGGCTGTCTTTACTAGTGTTCGAACTCGAGCGGACATCTTTGCGCCGTGCGAAGTCCAGTAATCCACTCGTTCTAGGTCAACGCGTAAGGCTTCTTCGTTTTTGTTTCGGCTAATATGCGCTAACGGGTTGAAGAAACCAATTCGTTCAATAAATTTTCCAGTTGGCGAGCTGCGACGGTCCGCAACAACGATAGAATAAAACGGCCTTTTTTTTGCTCCACCTCGCGCCAAACGAATTACGACCATTCTTTACATACTCCTAATTTCAAGAATAAAGACATTACAAAATTATAAATAAAGCGTGTATTTTATGACAATAGCACTGACTGAAACAGACATTTTCGTTTTCAAACATTTAAGACTTCTTAGTTTTCAGAACCAGTTATGCTTTCTAGGGTCGTACTTTTGTGATGCGAATCACTCGGCGCGATACTCGCCGAACTCCTCAATTTAATTGTTTTTTTCAATGTGGGATTGAAACACAGGGAGAAGAAGTATCAAGTATTCTTTTGAGTTCAGAGCGGTTAAGTTCGTACATATGGGTGGAAATCGCATCTAGTTGGTATTTGAAGCAGTAGCGAGGATACATCTCACGGGCGATCTTCAATTTGCCCCGCGGGCGGAAAATTGGTCAGAGTCTTGTTTTGGGAATGAAGAAACCAAAGTTCGATGCCGATAGCTTAATTCGTTGTCCTTGGTTTCGGAGTTGCTCGGTATGCTGAATATCTGTCTGCCCGTTTTTGTTTGATGATCACAATCGCTTTAAATGTCGAACCAAACTTCTTCAGAAATCAATTGGTTGACTTCGGCCGTAAAACGATTCTCGTTCCTCTTTCGAAAACAAATATTTTTCAGTTTCGGAGTATGAAAAAACTGCAATGATGCGCGCCTTATGTCCTTTTACAGGAGTTATTCGATGTGCTGAATTTCTCCCGCGAAATACACATAAATCGCCTGGCCTCATCAGAATCTTTTTTACAGATTTGTAATCACCGTTCAATAGAGCTGCGACTCCATCAAAATTAGGATCTAAATCATTCCTCAGGTTACGCGCTACTTGAAAGTCTCCGCCTGATTGTGGAGCGGCAAGCAATAATGTGGTTGTAAATTCTGCTCGATCAAAATGCCAATTTAATGCTTCACCTTCATAGTATGCCATTACATTTAGTCTTGCGAGTGGGTCTTTCATTTGAAAAAGTCGGGATTTTCCTACAGCAGCTGATAAAAATTCAACAAGTGGTTGCCATTCATATATTTTCGTGAGTAAAGTGAAAGCCAGTTGATCGCCACAAATCGTATGATTGATCGTATTTACTCTTTTCAGTGCGGGATGACTGGGCTCTACTTCGTCAATACAATCGTCAAAATAGATATTGTGCTCACGAGAATGAGTAAAAACCGATGAATTAAGAATTGGCTCAATTTCTCTTAGACAGTGATCTACGGCATTGCTTCGCAAAAACCGATCCAAACTGAATCTACCCTTTTCCTTTAGTTCCGTTTGGCAATGTTTAAGCAGCTCTTTCCCTGCGGAGCAACTTAAATCGTTCAGGGGATATCGATCTAAGTCTAGAAATTGCTGCATGAATTCATAAACGAATGGACTTATGGTTGGGATTGAGTCACTCGATTTAAAGAGATCAAGTTATATTCAGGGAAAATGTCAAATTACGCACCTAAAAAGCCATCCAACACGTTGACAGCATTGATGCCGATTTCGGATACAGCATATCCTCCCTCTATTATGAACAGAGTTGGAATGTTCATTTTCCCGATGGTTTCACCGTAGCGCGTAAAGTCCTCGCTTTCTAGTTTGAAAAAGCTTTTTGGATCGTCTTTATGTGTGTCGACTCCAAGTGATACAACAATTGCATCAGGTGAAAAACTTTGAATGTGCCGACAGGCATCCTCCAAGGCTTCGTTCCAAACGGAAAACTGCGTATTTGCGCGGAGTGGATAATTTCTATTAAATCCTTCTCCAATACCATGGTCAATTTCGTCTGAATAACCCAAAAAGTGAGGAAACGCGTCTTCAGGATGACCGTGAATGGAGCAAAACAGCACGTCATTCCGGCTATAGAAGATATCTTGACTGCCATTACCGTGATGAAAATCAACATCCAAAAGAGCAATTCGCTCAGCACCGTCTTGCAAAAATCCTTCAACTGCTAGTGCCGCGTTGTTCATAAAGCAATATCCACCATAAAGGTCCTTACCCGCATGATGACCTGGTGGCCGAAAAAGCGCAAAAGCTGGATTGCCTACTGAAGTCATTTTCTGTGCTGTTGTCGCACAAGCAGCAGCAGACTTCGCAGCTTCCCAAGTTCCGCTCGTAATAGCAGTTTCTATCGCCATACAGTAATAGCCCAATTTCCCAACAATGAATTTGGGAATTCGATCATTGTGCATAAGCCGAGCTGGAATTACGGAAGGAATTGCCTCTCCTTTCATACATTCAGCCGCCGACTGTTCCCATGCGGTTTCAAGAAATTCAATGAAATCAGGTGTATGTATAGATTGGACTAGATTAACATCAAATTCCTCCGGTTCAAAATGTTCGGTATAACCCCTTTCATCCAATCGTTCGAGCACGATATCCCAGCGCTCTGGATACTCGAAAGGACGAACAAATTCACCTCCATACGACTCTGCTTTCGGAAAATGTAATCGATGTTTTTCACTTCGCACAACTTTCATTGTTAACCCTCTCAAACAAATGACTGAGCAACCTGATTTGAAGAAATCAATAAATTACCCGAATCAATAATTATTGCTTCGGGTATCAATTTTGAAATCGAATTTCATGTCCTCTCAAGTTTTGAACATGAGAAGTAAATTTCGTACCACCTTCTAATTCAATGATGTAATGCGTATGAGTTCCCAAATACACCATATTTTGAATGATGCCGCCTAATGCCGAATCTTGAAACGAAGTATTTAGGGTAGTCTGTTCCGGGCGGACTGCGACTGTAATTTTTTTTACTCGGTGTTAGGGTCTTTTCAGCATGTAGATAAAATTCGGCATCGGACGCAATCCTCACACTGGCGACTTTCCCATCAATGTTTATTACTTCAACATCTAAGAAATTGGTGTCACCGATAAACTCCGCTACGAAACGATTTCTCGGAAAGTTATAAATCTGACCAGGACCACCAACTTGTAATACTCTTCCTTCATTGATAACGGCCAATCGATCGGACATTGTCAATGCCTCTTCTTGATCGTGAGTTACAAAGACGAAAGTAATTCCAGTTTCGTGTTGTAATCGCTTGAGTTCCAGTTGCATTTCTTGTCTCAACTTGTAATCAAGTGAAGACAGTGACTCATCCAATAACAAAACTCTAGGTTTTGGAGCTAGTGCACGAGCCAAGGCAACTCGTTGTTGTTGCCCTCCAGAAATTTCGGTAGTTCGACGTTTCGCCAATTCTTGCATTCGCACAAACTGCAATACCGACCCAACAATTTCTGAGACTTCTTGTTTGGATTTGCCCAGAATCTCCAAGCCAAATCCGACATTCTGTTCCACTGTCATATCGGGAAACAGTGCATAACTCTGAAATACCGTATTGACCGATCTGGCGTACGGCGGTAAACTGGTGATATCTTCATCATAAAGCTTGATTCGACCTTCGGTGGGATTTTCAAATCCAGCAATCAATCGCAACAATGTAGTTTTTCCGCAACCAGATGGCCCCAAGATAGTAAAGAACTCATTCTCTCGAATCTGCAGACTCACATTTTCCAATGCAGTTACTGAACCTTCTCTGCTCGGGAATATCTTTGTTACAGCTTCTAATTTGACAGCAATTTTCATTTTTTGTGTCGTCTTCTGTTGTTTGCTGTTTCGGTTTTTTGTTGAAACTTAAATGCCGAATTTATCCTGCACTGAATTAACTGAACAAATCAGCTAAACCGAGTGCGTTTTGGGTTTGTTTCTATAATACGAGCTGAAATGGCACTTAATCTTTTTAAACCAAATTTAAATTTGATTTAGTTTCACAAGTTTTTGTCGAGATTACTCGTCTCTAACGATTGATAAAATTTGTACGATCCATCTAATTTTTTCGAAAGAAATTTCAACATTGACTGATTAGCCTTGCCCTTTTCCGGAGCGGTCGTGACAAATACTTCAAATTGGGGAGAATTTTCATTCTCAGACAATTCCTTGATCCGAGCAAAAAACGCTCTGGGTATAGCGCGAATAGAAGTTGTGTCTCCGTCGCGCAAACTGTATTTGATTTTGCCTTTAAGTGCTCTATACTTCATGTTCTCAGATCAGTTCAAATTGGGATGATCTGTTATTTCAGTTTCGTTATTGCTCAAAAGAAGAAATGAACATCAGAAAAATCCTTAAATCAAATTGGTTCCTTAGAACGCTAATTTTGTCGACCTGGCTGCCTTTTTCTGTTCTTCTTATCACTCTTATAAGATTCTTGCTTCTAGATTCTGATTTTGAAACTAGATCGTACAATTTGATGACTATTTTCCATCAAGTAATAATTTTATTTTTGGTTTCTATAGTCAGTGCATTTCCCGTAACTATCGGTTTTCGAAAACTCTATCGAGTCGCAAGAAAGACAGCAGTCGTCGTTTGGGTTTTTGTCGCACCAATTTCTGCTTATGCTGTTTTAGTCGGAGGCTTGCTCGGCTTTCCAGGAATTTTTATCTACGTACAAGTTGCAGGATTGCCTGTTTGGTTGCTATTGGGCATCGTTACTTTGGCGCGAAGAATACGGAACCGTCCTAAGAAGAATGAAAAACACGAGTCAAAAAATTATGAGTCATACATCACCTGATAGGACTAGCTTAGAGTGATTCGATAGTTGACAAACCGTCGTAAGGGTTGATCCAGCTACTGTTTCATTCGGAGTTTGGACATCAACTCTTCCATATCCGGCATTTGTTTCATCTTACCTTTGTTCCGAGTTAACTTCTTTTCCAAACGCCTTATCTTTTCGAATTTACGTAACAATAGGTTGATGTCTCGGGTTGCAACTCCAGCACCAGCAGCTATTCTTAATCGGCGCGTCCCTCGAATAATTGATGGGTAGTTTCTTTCGTGAGGCGTCATTGAATTGATAATTGCAATTTCCTTTTTGACTACCGACTCGAATTGATTCAATTTTGGAACAGATTTGGTTGGCATGTTAGGCAAAAGTTTGGCGATACTTCCGATTCCTCCCATGTCTTGTGTCATCATCATCTGATCTCGATAATCAGCGAGATTCATCCGCCGACCTTTTCGTAGCCTACGTTCGAGCTTTGTGGCTTGATCTGCATCGGTTTTCTTAATTGCGGTTTCAATTATGGATTGAATATCTCCCATGCCCAAAATTCGCGAGGATATGCGGTCAGGATGGAAGTGTTCTAGTGCATCGACCTTTTCACCCACACCAATAAACTTCACAGGCTTGCCGGTTACATGTCGAACCGAAAGCAATGCACCACCTCGCGTGTCACCATCCAATTTGGTAACTACTATGCCTGTTAAATTTAGTGCGGTATCAAACGCTACTGCACTATTCACGGCATCCTGCCCTATCATGGCGTCAACAATAAATAATGTCTCAATGGGATTAATAACAGAAGCTACAGCCTTCAACTCTTGCATCATGCTTTCATCTACATGTAGTCGGCCAGCAGTATCAAGGATGATCACATCCGCAACATGTTTAATCGCATGTCGTATCGCAGCCTTGGCGATCCGGACAGGTTTATGTCTTAAGTTTGTTTCGAAGAAATCCACACCAATCGTTTCTGATAGTGTTCGAAGCTGATCGATGGCTGCAGGGCGATAGATATCAATACTGGCGAGCATGACTTTCTTTTCATCCTGGTTTTTCAGCAAATTTGCTAATTTCGCAGCAGTTGTGGTTTTTCCAGAGCCTTGTAAACCCGCAATCAAAATCACCGCCGGTCTAGGACTAGTCAGATTGAGCGGAACGTTCGCTTCACCAATGATTTTGGTTAACTCTTCGTGAACAATCTGTAGAATTGCTTTATCAGGTGTGAGGCCTGAACGAACACTGGTATCTGAGGCTCGTTTTTTGACTACGTTGATAAATTCTTTTGTGACAGATAGTGCAACATCCGCTTCAAGTAGTGCTCGGCGTACCTGACGTAGAGTTTTGTTCAGTACCGACTGAGAGATGACTCGTTTTCCTTGCAATCCTCCTAGAGCTTGTGAAATACGGTCACGAATTGATTCAAACATATTGCCTGGTTCTCACTAAAATGTATGATTCGATTGAATGAAATTGATAAATTATTACTAGTTTATATACACTCTAAATTCTAGCTACAAAATAATTCAAATACTCGCTTGGACGACATACCTATAGGCTTATTGCTAGCCTTACTTGTACTTCTAATCTTTCTTTCTGCATTTTTCTCGGGTTCGGAAACCGCGACAACATCGTTGAATCGATATCGATTGGCGGACCAAGCCAATAAAAAGAATAGAAAAGCTATACTACTTCAGAAACTAATTAAAGATCCGGAAAGTCTTCTCGGAACGATCCTTCTCGGAAATAATTTAGTCAACAACGCAATAGTAGCAATTGCAACCTTACTTGCTTGGCAGTTTTATGGCGAAGCAGGAGTCGCTTTGTCGACCGGAGTTGTTACAGTCATTATTTTAGTTTTCGCAGAGATTCCACCTAAAACTTACGCAGCTGTCTATCCGGAAAGAATCGCTTATTTTGCTGTTTACCTTTTAAAAGTTATTCAAACGATTTTATTTCCTTTGGTGTGGTTAGTCAGTGCTGCTGCGAAATTTCTTGAATTAATTGTTCCAATTGACAATAATCGATCGAGTACAGATTCACTTAACACAGATCAATTGAAGGTAGCGGTTGAAAAATCGGCAACCGATATAAGCGAAGATCAACGAGATCTTTTGCTTGGAGTATTGGATTTGGGTTCGTACTCCGTGGAAAGTGCACTAGTACCCCACCAAAAAATTTTAGCAATTGATATCGATGATGAGATTCAGGATATTGTCGAGCAAATCAAACGTTCTCCCTATTCTCGTTTACCGGTGTACGACAAGTCGTTTAAGGATTTTCTAGGAGAACTTGAAATTCAAAAGATTCTACAGAATTATGATTTGAAGGAAATTACAAAAGAAAGAATTGTTGAATCTCTCCGTAAACCCATCTATGTCCCAGAAGATTCAAATTTGCTTGATCAAATTCAAAGATTACACACCATGAACCGACATATGGGCATCGTCATTGACGAATATGGTGAGATTATGGGGATCGTGACTCTTCACGACTTCTTAGAGGAAATGGCAGGAATCCTGCGGCAGCAATCGAAGGCTGGCGGGGAAGATGGAATTTTGAGAGAAGAACAAGGTAGTTTTTTGGTTAATGCAAGAATGCATATTCGAGACCTGAATCACATTCTGAATCTGGATCTACCCACTGGAGAAATACATACATTGAATGGCCTCATTCTCGAACAGAATGAAGATATTCCTCCTCAAGGGACGACTATTTTATTGAACGGATATCCAGTAGAAACCGTTCGAGTCAGTAGAACAGAAGTCAAAACAGCACGCATCAACCAAAGACCAAAGGAATTTGATATTAATAATGATGAGCATTAGCTTCCGAGAGAAGCATAAGGCGCAAGATAATTAGGAATGGCTAGGTACGCAGGCTTACCTTGACCTTCAAGCAGTTGTTGACGACCGATTAACGCTATCTCCTGAGCGTGGGGTATTTGTTGAGCAGCCCAGTCAATTACAAAATTATCATTTTGTTGGTAAAGTTGATCGCCGTGTAGATCCCAACCTGATCCAGCACCGTACCAACCTTTGGTTTGTAGTGCAAGTGCGGACACTTTAGTCAACCGTTGCTTACCTTGTATTTTTACAATGCTGCTATCGCTCTGCACAAAACACGCCCAATAAATCTGATTACGCTTGGCATCCATTGCAGAGACTACTTTTTCGACTCCTTGTCTTTGTGCAATTGCTGCAAGACAGGATACTGGTAATGCAGGAATATTCAAGCCGCACGCGATTCCTTGAGCGACCCCAGCGGATATTCGCAATCCAGTAAACGATCCTGGCCCTTCTCCAAATGCGACTCCATCTAGCTGTTTCATTGAAATTCCAGCGTCCACTAACAACTCGTCAATCATTACAAGGACAAAGTGGTTGTGATTTCGAGCAGAATTCTTTTCTTTAGACTTGATCTTGTCGTCTAAATTCAATGCAACGGAGAGAATTGAATCCGATGAGTTTATCGCTAGAACGTTCAACTATTCAAAAACGTGCTCAGTTTGTTTAAGTTAGTAATGGGTTGCATGTTTGGTAAGCTGTCTAAAAATCGCTTTCCGTAAGACTTGGTTTTAACTCTTGGATCACAAATGACAAGGACCCCTTTTTCATCAACATCTCGGATCAAACGACCAGCCCCTTGTTTTAGAGTTAGTGCTGCATTAGGCACATACCACTCATTGAAGAAATTTTGATTCAACGCGGTCATTTTACGTCGCCTCGCTTCCAAAATAGGATCCGTGTAAAAACCAAATGGTAATTTTGCAATTATGACACACGATAAGACACTACCTCGGACGTCTACCCCTTCCCAGAAACTAGAAGTTGCTAAAAGAACCGCGTTACCATCTTCATAGAACAGCTGAAGTAAATTTGTATTGGAGTCTGTTCCTTGACGTAGTAATTTGTAATCGAGCTGACCAGAAAGAATCCTGTACACATTGTTTAGCGATTTATAGCTCGTGAAAAGAACGAATGCTCTGCCTTTGGTAATTGAGACAACTTCCTTAACTACATCTGCGACTCTTTGATCGTAAGACGAGTAATTTGGATCAGGTAGATTTGGTGGGAAATAAATTCGCGATTGTTCCCGAAAATCAAATGGGCTTTCCCATTGCACCGAAATAGCATCCTCTAAGCCTATCGTTCGATTAAAAAATGAAAAATCTTCACCAACTGCAAGCGTTGCTGAAGTGAATATCAAGCTCCATTCATGATCCTGTACTAGTTCTGAAAATCTCTTCCCAGGCTCAAGTGGAATTTGAGATATCTTGAATCCATCGTTAGTCTCTTCATACCAACTAGCATGATCATCATTTGCTCGGTCAAAAATTTCATGCAAATTGTGTGCCAATTGACTAATGTTATTTCTAATATTTTCAATGGCAGTCCAAGTATCAGCAAATTCATCAAGCTGTAACGCGATCCTTATCAAAATTTTGCCAAAGTTCTGAAAGGTTGACAGAAAAATTGGGTTCTCTGTTAGTTTTTCTAAGGCAGTTCGATTGAATCGTTCCCCTACAATTTCTTGGACTTCACCGATGAAATCTTCAACAATCTGCTTGAAAATTTCGATCCACTCGACATCCAAATCTCCCTCTTCGTTCGCGTTCTCCAGATCGCTACAAAGTTGGCGAAGCCCTCCTGCAGAAACTTGCATTCCCATCGCGTTCGCTGCAATTTCAGGAAAGCGATGAGCCTCATCAATGATGATGACTTCAGCACCAGGTACTTGATTCTCGATTGTATCGTTGCATAGATGCAGGCTCAGTAGAGAGTGATTCATAATGACAACATCAGCCATTCTGGCATTTATCCTGCTTCGATTGAAATAACATGGATTCCAGTGTTCACAGTCGTGTCCTAAGCAATTTTGTGCAGTCGAGGTGATTTCCTGCTGAATTCTGCTTGGAATACTAGGATATTCCGAAATATCTCCGTCGTTGTTATCTTGAACCCAGTCATGAACTCGATTCATCAGACTAGTATCACCGAATAGACGATTTTGATGAGTTGCCCTTTCATACCGCTTGATGCAAAAATAATTTTGTCTACCTTTTAGTAATCTAATATCAAGCTCAAGATCCAGCGCATCACAAACATGTGTAACGTCTTGTTGAAACAACTGTTCCTGCAAATTCTTCGTGCGCGTCGAAATAATGATTTTCTTTTCACTCAAAAGAGCGGGAACTAGATAGGCGAAGGTTTTACCTGTTCCCGTGCCTGACTCGGCGACAAGGTGATGATTGGCGGAAATCGCACCACTGACGGCATCCGCCATTTCTTGCTGACATTCGCGAACTCGAAACCAATCGAAACTCTGAGCAAATGGACCAGTCGAACCAAGAATTTCTACGACATCGGACATACTAAAATGAGCTGTTCCGACTCAACAGACTGAATAATGTTCAAATCGAAAGGACTTTATCAATATAGGAAATATTTTCGGTATTCGAATTGATTTTAGTAAATGCTATAGACAGATTCGTATCTTATTCACTCAAGGATTGGAGAAGTATAAGTGAGGATATTTGAGCGAATACAAGAAATCAATCTGACTAGATAAGTAACAATATTAAACTAGCCCTCGTACAATTTGAGGTGCAAATCCAAAATAGTCTCTTCAACTATGTGAAGCAACTGTCGGAGGCTATGCTTACCGACAAAGCTATCGGTCTAACGATACAAATTAATGACTCGCTATGTTAAACTTGCCGGTAAGCGTCTCTATCTCAGTTACAAGGGCCAGGTTCAGACTGCAATTCTTTCCCAAAATGATCGAATTCTTTGTGACCACTTACCAACCTGTGGCGTGTGGCGAGAGCCACCTTCTTTCACAGATTTTTCGAATTCTTGCAGCAATGATTTTTGCCTACTTGTCAGCTTAACAGGTGTTTCAACAACCAATTGGCAGTACAAGTCACCCACAGCCCCAGAGCGGATATTCTTTATTCCCTTACCTCGAAGCCGCATCACCTTACCTGTTTGTGTTTCGGGACTGACTCTCAAATTGGTACGTCCATCAAGAGTAGGTGTTTCGACGGTTCCACCGAGGGCAGCGGTTGTATAGCTAATAGGAATTTCGCAGAATATATTGTCGTTCTCACGAGTAAAAATAGAGTGCTCGCGCAATTGGATTTGGACATACAAATCGCCTGGTATAGAGCCTGGTCCTGGACCGGCTTCACCTTTGCCGGGAATTCGAATTTGATTACCATCATCGATCCCGGCAGGGATTGAAACTGCTAGTCGAGTGACATCGTGGACGCGACCCTGTCCATGGCAAGTCTTGCAAGGGTTTGTGATAATCGATCCGTTCCCCTTACATTGTGGGCAAGTTTGCTTTAGCACAAAACCAGGTCGCTGGATACGTACTTGCCCTACTCCTCGACAAGTTGGGCAAGTCTTCACTCCAGTTCCTCTTTCGGCACCTGATCCATCGCAGGGCTGGCAAGCTACGGTTCTAGGAACTTTAATTTCCTTTTCAACACCAGAAACGGCCTCTTCCAAGTTAAGATCAAGAGTGAATTTTAGATCGGACCCTTGTCGGTGACGAGATTGTTGACTTCCCCCGCCAAAAATATCAGTGAATAAATCACCAAAAAGATCTCCGAACCCGCTAGCATTGGTATAGTGGCTACCCATTCCAGCTAATCCTTCATGCCCGAATTGATCATATTGAGTTCGCTTTTGGGGATCTTTCAATACTTCGTACGCTTCTTTGATTTCCTTAAAGCGAGCTTCTGCTTGCGTATCACCTGGATTTTTATCTGGGTGATATTTCATCGCCAAACGCTTAAAAGCGCGTTTAATTTCACTTTCAGCCGCGTTTTTGGATACACCTAGTACGTTGTAGTAATCGCGTTTTCCCATACCACTATGCTAATTATTAAACGACTCAGATTCACAAACGAAGTGAGATATTAAATTCTATGATGTCTTTTCTGGATGATCATCAATCTTTCACTTCAGTAAAATCAGCGTCTACAGCATCAGAATAATCTTGACCACCGGTTTTAGTCGATGATGATTCTTGTGCTTGACTACTTTGCTGCCTGTACGCCTTTTCTGCTAAATAGTGGCTGGCTTGAGTTAAACTCTCTGTTTTTGATTTGATTTCTTCGGTATCCGCGTCTGACTGAATTGCGGATTGCAATTCACTGATGGCAGATTCTACTTGCGACTTATCGGTAGCGTCTAAACTGTCTCCAAGGTCGTTCATTGTCTTTTGAACTGAATGAATTAGACTCTCCGCATGATTTGTAGCATCTATCTTTTCTCGAAGCGAACGATCAGCGTCAGCGTGTGTTTGCGCTTCTTGCGTCATGCGGTCGATTTCACTCTGAGCCAATCCTGAGCTAGACTTAATCACAATCTTGTTTTCTTTACCAGTTGCTCTGTCCTTGGCTGATACGTGCAATATCCCATTCGCATCGATATCGAATGTAACTTCAATTTGTGGAACTCCTCTAGGAGCCGGCGGAATATTGGATAGATCAAATCGGCCCAAAGACTTGTTGTGCATTGCCATTTCTCGCTCACCTTGCAACACATGCACAGTCACAGCAGTTTGGTTATCATCCGCAGTAGAAAAAACCTGAGATTCACTGGTCGGAATTGTCGTATTCTTTTTTATTAATTTCGTCATCACACCGCCGAGTGTTTCGATGCCCAACGAAAGAGGTGTGACATCTAACAGAAGAACATCTTTGACATCTCCACCTAGAACTCCGCCTTGGATAGCAGCGCCACCAGCAACAGCTTCATCCGGATTGATGTCCTTACGAGCTTCCTTGCCAAATATTCTAGCCACAGATTGCTGAACTTTAGGCATTCGGGTTTGACCACCCACTAGAATTACGTGATCAATATTTGTAGCCGAAACATCAGCATCATTCAATGCGATTTTACAAGGTTCAACTGTTCGTGCAATCAAATCGTCGACAAGTGATTCAACTTTTGCTCGAGACAATTTGTAATTCAAGTGTTTGGGGCCGGTTGCATCAGCAGTGATGTACGGAATATTGATATCTGTCTGGGTGTTAGTCGACAACTCGATCTTTGCTTTTTCGGCTGCTTCTTTCAATCGCTGCATCGCAAGGGGATCGCCGCGCATATCCATACCTTGGTCCTTACGAAATTCGTCCGCGAGATAGTCAATAATTCGACGATCAAAGTCTTCACCACCCAAAAAGGTATCTCCGTTGGTTGAAAGGACTTCAAACTGGTGTTCCCCTTCTATTTCCGAGATTTCAATAATCGAAATGTCGAATGTTCCACCCCCTAAATCGTACACTGCAACCTTACGATCCCCTTCTTGTTTGTCTAGACCGTAAGCAAGAGCCGCCGCGGTCGGCTCGTTTATGATTCGTTTGACGTTTAATCCGGCGATTTTCCCGGCGTCTTTGGTCGCTTGCCGTTGCGAGTCATTGAAATAAGCAGGAACCGTAATGACGGCATCCGTAACAGTCTCACCCAAATAGTCTTCTGCTGTTTGCTTCAGTTTTTGCAGAATATGGGATGCAACTTGCGGAGGAGCTAGATCTTCATTTTTCACGCGAACCCAAGCGTCCCCGTTGCGCGCAGCAATTATTTTGTATGGCATCAGGTCTAAATCTCGCTGCACCACATCCTCTGAAAATTTACGACCAATCAGTCGCTTTACTGCAAACAAAGTATTGTTTGGATTTGTGACTGCTTGCCGCTTCGCAGTTTGACCAACCTTAATCTCGTCATCGTCTGTGAAAGCTACGATAGAAGGAGTAGTACGATCCCCTTCTTGGTTTTCAATAATTTTTACTGAGTCACCATCGTAGACCGCGACACAAGAGTTGGTCGTTCCCAAATCAATACCTATTACTTTTGACATTTTTTTGCCTCCAAAGCCTAATTATTTTTGTAGCACAATTTAATGCATCAAGATCCGTCTGTTTTATTTGTCTCTTCGTTTTTCTTTGGCGCCATTTCAGTGGCGACGATCACCATGGCTGGACGTAATAACCGGTCATGAATTCGGTAACCTTTGCGGAACCTAATTGCGACATGATTTGCAGGAATGTCTGAACTTGGTAACATCGATATCGCGTGCTGTTCATCCGGATTGAATGCGTCGCCGGGTTTCGGGTCGATTTCTGAAATTGAAAACTTTTCGAATGTGTTCAGCATCTGCCTACGAATCATTCCTACTCCTTCTTGAGCTGAATCAATTTCCGCATCATCTGAAACCTGTTCCTTAGCCTCGCAAGCTTTTTCCAAGCTATCCAATACGTCAACCATTTCTCGAGCGAACTGATCAATCGCATATTTTCGAGCTTTATCGAGCTCCATCAAATTTCGTTTTTTTAAGTTCTCCAAATCAGCCAGCGCCCGAAAATAAAGGTTTTTTTGTACAGCCAGCTCCTGCTTTAGGTGATCAATCAACTCATCTGATTGAGATTCAGTTTCGTCTTCTATAACGAGTTCGACTTCGTCTGCCAACTCAGCTGTCGATTCTTCTACACTGTCCGAAACAGTTTGATCCTGGTCGTCTTGATTTTCAAGTTTTGAATCGTTATTTGGTGATGTATTCATTCCAGTTTGGTTCCTTTTCAGTAATACCTAATATCAAATTCACCATCGCGATGGCATAGATAAGTCCTTTCCCAGCAGTTTTCAAGTTGCCCAAAATTAATATTTAGCAATTGGGTAGGAAAATCTAATTCAAAATCGCCGAAGATTACGAGATAGGTAATTCCCTTCTTAGTTGATTTCAAGTAGTACTTAACAAAAATCGAGCTATTAAGTTAGTGCTGGTGAATCTCAAAATAAGAATTTTGAGCCTCTATCGGTCCAACTCGATTCCAATTTATTGCTGCGGGTTCAACTGAGAAAGTACAGTACCTAACATTTGAGCAGTAACACCTACAACCGGTATTACTTGCTCGTATGGCATACGGGTTGGTCCAATGACTCCTATCGCACCTAGGCTTTGTCCATCGACTTGGTATGGTGCAGTAACGACGCTACATTCATTTAAACTGTCGTAGCCGGATTCTGCACCGATAAATATAGTCACTCCACGAGCCTTAAGGCTCTTGTTTAACAAGGTCAGTAGAGAATGTCTGGTTTTAAACAATTCAAAAATTTTTCTAATTTTTTCGATTGCAGCAAGATCCGGCACATCAAACAAATTCGAGCGGCCGCTGACGAGGACTTCATCTTCCGTACGATCTTCAACGAATAGATCAGCAGCAATTTCTACAGCGGTCTGTAAGAGATTATTAATTTCTTGACTATCTCGCTTCATTTCAATCAGCAACAATTCTCCTACCGTGGAAAGAGCTTTTCCACGAAAAGTTTCATTGAAGTAATTTGCCGCATTCACTAGCACAGAAGGTGAAAATTCTCGATCGATAGAAATTACTCGATTTTGCACTTGCCCGTCTTCGGTAACGAGAATTACAAGTACTCGTTTTTGGGTTAATCGAACAAACTCGATCTGTTTCAGTTTAGCGACCGACGAATCAGGCATGAACACAATTCCGCAGAATTGAGTAACTTCCGATAACAGCTTCGATGCTTCAGCCATTAATTCCTTAGCATCTTTTTCATCTTTCAGGCGAGTCTCAATCTCTTCTTTTCCTTCTGTCGGAAGAGGTTCCAGTTGTAGCATTGAATCGATGAATAACCGATATCCCAGTGTAGTGGGTATTCGTCCAGCAGAAGCATGTGGTGATTGAATCAAACCTAAATCCTGTAAATCTGCCATGACGTTACGGATAGTCGCGGCACTAATCGAAAGACTTGGATCATGAGCAAGTGTTCGCGAGCCAATCGGCTGTCCCTGAACAATAAATCGTGAGATTAGCAGACGAAGCAGAGTTTCTGCTCGCTTATCTAATACCGGGTTAACCATAAATTCAATAATTAGTTAATCGTGGCAAATTCAATGTATTGTATTTTATAGATTGGTAAAACGCGTTTGATTGCAATGGTAAAATTTACTTTGTGGAATATATGCCAGATTTTCATTCTAGTTAATTTACGCCGGCGAGCCGGCTATTTGTTCGCTGAATTCGCTCATTACCTCCCAAAATCACCCCCGATATATTGATCTTTATTCGACGAATAGAAATTTCCAAACTTGATTAACGCATAGACTGGAATTTGGTCAAAAGAAGAGAGAAATCGTGTCTTTATTCGAATCTATTGGAATCTTTGGTAATTTGGATATTTCTGGTGTGATGAAGGTTGCGCAGAAAGTTTCGAATATTCTTGATTCTGAACAACGCGCCAACAGGCTGTATTACGTATCTCATAGTGACACCAGTGAAATTGAAGGAATTGACGAACATGACATCGATCTCGCAGTTGTCATTGGTGGTGATGGTACCTTTCTTAATGTCGCCCGAAAAAGAGCAGGTCGTAGCTCGCCAATAATCGGCGTGAATCTCGGTCGACGCGGTTTTTTGACCGATGTTGCGGTTAGTGAAATCAGAGAGTCTTTCAATCTTATTTTCAATGATCAATTCAAAATCGAAACTCGCACACTACTGGAAGCTGTTATCGAAGGCAAAAATGAGGTAGAAAATACCTATAGTGCTCTCAACGATATTGTCGTATACAAAACGAATTTTGGGCGCTTACTTGATTTGGAAATAAGAGTTGATCAATTATTTTTCACCAAGATTCGTTGTGATGGAATTATCGTGGCAACACCGACTGGTTCGACCGCTTATGCTTTATCCGCTGGTGGTCCGGTTTTGTACCCGACACTATCTGCATTGGAAATCATTCCAGTTAGTCCTCAAACTCTAACTCATCGCCCTGTTGTCTTAAGTGATTCGAGTAAAGTCGAAATCCGTTTAATTCGTGCTGATCAAGGACACACCCATTTGGTCGTTGATGGACACGTACGGCAGGAGCTGGATGGCGAGGAAGTTGTCCGTATTCAACGCTCACCCCTGTCCATCAACTTGATTCGGATCACCGGGCATACGTTCTATAGTGCACTCAGAAACAAGCTTAGCTGGGGCATCTGAGTTAGTTAGTTTGAAAATATGCTTAAATCGATCTACATCAAAGACTATCTATTAATCTCCGAAGTTCAAATTGAATTCGACTCTGGCTTAACGGTTGTTACTGGGGAAACGGGTGCTGGAAAGTCACTAGTTGCCGATTCACTAGCGCTGGTGATGGGAGCTAGGGTGGCAGGGAATGTTGTTCGGAGCGGTTGTAACTTTGCAGATATTACGGTCATTTTTGAGCTCAAAAGCTCAGAGGCAATAAACTGGCTGCAGGAATCTGCACTCCTGGAAGGGTATGATTGTATTATTCGACGCCTGATTTACACCAATCGGCCTGCTCGTTCTTACATAAACGGACGACCGGTTACTTTGAAAAGCGTTCGAAACCTCGCCACTCTACTAGTCGAAATTCATGGACAGCACGAACAAAATTTGTTATCGAAAGCTGCTATGCAAAGAAGGTTGTTTGACGCTTACATTGGACAGATTGATCAAGTCAAAACTCTTGCAAAAACTGCTGAAAAAATTCGTTCGGAAGAATCAAAGAGAAGGCAATTGTCGGAGAATGAAAGTCAATTGCGTTCAGCGTTGGAATTGGTACGACATCAATACCAAGAGATTGCGCAGCTAGCACCTGAACAGGATGAATTTGCTCAGCTGAAATCAAGGCTTTCTCGGGTTTCCAATTCAGATGAATTGATCCGTACGCTGAACTATATTTCACAGGAACTCTTTTATCAACACGAGCAAACAATCAGCAATATCTTAAATGACTTCGTCGATCAACTAACCGTATTGAGCGAGTATGAAAAGAAATTGGAGTCTGTCAGCGAATTATTGAACGAAGCCATCATTAGAGTTGATGAGAGTGCAAGAGAAATGAATTTTTTGTCTTCTCAAATTGAACATGATCCTGCAGAAATCGATACTCTTGAGTCGAGAATGTCGGAGTTGCATCACCAAGCTCGAATCCATCAAACAGACCCAAATCGTTTACCTGAATTGCAACAAGAATTGGCAACTGAAATTGAAAGATTGGAATTTCAACTCAATGAAATTAAGGAGTTCGATAGCGGTCTCGAACAGCTAAAAAAGGAGTATCAGGTCATTGCTGGAAAGATCCAAGAAGCAAGACGAATCGCTGCTCCTCGATTCACGAACGCGGTCACAGATCAATTTCAATATCTCGGAATGAACGGCGCAAGTTTTGAAGTCAATCTGAATGATCATCAATCCAATGTCTACTCGAATTTCGGTTATGAAAATGTAGAATTTTTGATTGCTACCAATCCGGGGCAAGAAAAAGGATCTATCGGAGCTATCGCTTCTGGGGGTGAGTTGTCCAGGATCAGTCTTGCCATTCAAGTGGTTGCAGCGGATACAACACAGGTGCCCACTGTCGTCTTTGATGAAATTGACGTTGGTATTGGAGGTAGCGTCGCTGAACGCATTGGAAACTTGCTGCGTGAGTTAAGTCACCATGTTCAGATTCTATGTATAACTCACTTACCTCAAGTCGCAGCACAAGGTCACAATCAATTGAATGTTGTTAAGTCAGTCGAAGAAGATTCGAAGGTAAGCATTCATTCTTTGGACTACCAAGAACGCGTCAACGAAATCGCAAGAATGTTGGGAGGTGTTAAAATAACTACTCGCACCACTGAACACGCGAAAGAGATGCTATCCCAATGCGAGTGATCCTTGAATCTTTAACTGAGCCGAAACAATCTCCTGTAATTCGCTCTGCGGTCACCCAAGACATTGATGGGATCTATGCCCTTATGCAGGACTATGTGAGGCGAAGTATTTTACTGCCGAGATCGAAATCGGATATTTGCGACAACTTGATGAAGTTTATCGTAATCGAGCAGGAAGATAGGATTGTCGCCTGCGGATCATTGGAAATCTTCAATGAAAACTTATGCGAAATTCGCAGTCTAGTTGTTGCAGAAGATCAAAAGCGTAGTGGATTTGGACGTATATTAGTCGATGTATTGATCAATAGAGCAACTTCACTTGGATTGAAAAGAGTGATGGCATTGACTTATGTCCCTCAGTTTTTTCATAAAGCCGGATTTCGAACCGTACCAAAGGAAATCTTCCCTGAAAAGGTTTGGGGAGTTTGCATACATTGTCATAAGTTCAATGACTGCGATGAAATAGCAGTGTTGAAAGAGATTGTTTCATCTTAACAATATGATTTACATGTGGAAAAACAAAAGCTTTGTTCCTAGAATCTCGGTTTTAGGAATAGTATGTGTTGTTGCCTTAACAATTGCATCCTGTAAGGTATATCGACCGGAACAACAGCAGGGTCAGCTAATTGACGCCGAAACTGTTGAGCAGCTCGAAATTGGAATGCAATATACCAAGGTGCACGAATTAATGGGAACCCCATTGATCGCTGATCCATTTAATTTAGATCGATGGGATTACGTTTACTATGTGATTGATGAAGACGGCAACAGAGTAAACGCAGCAACCGTCTCAATCGTTTTCGTCGACGGAAAAGTATCCACAATTGAGGTAGATTTATCTAAGGAATATGAGACAAGTGCGGATAGAGAATCGTTGGATAAAGAGGATGTTGATTTAAGTGAAGAAGAGTCATTTTTCCGTTCATTGATATTGAAGATGAAGCGGAATCAGACTCAGGAACCAGAATTACCTGAAGGGGACGAACTGACAACTGAAGTTCCAGCCTCCGACACTCAGAAACCTGCAGAAAAGGCAATAGAAGAAGACCCAGAGAATAAGAAAGGACGCATTCGCTCGTTCTTCGACAAAATTTTAGGCAAATCAAACGAAAATTAACATTCAGCTCAGAAAGTTGTAACTTAATTTTAGTAGACCCATGAATCCGTAACTGATTCGCCGCAGGAAGAATAGCCACCCAAAAGCAATTCGCAAATTGAAGAATCGAAAGAGAGGATTCGAATAAAAGAATGGCTTTTTTGATCTCTGTTTGACAGAATTAGTGGTAGGGAGTCTAAAATTTCAGAAAATAGTTGTTAAACTGAATCTGCTTGTGAAATTGAAAGCTTTATCCTTCCATTTTTGCAACTAAAGCGGTAAAACTTGTTGAGTTTCTGGCTTCAGCCCTTCAGTTCTGGCTCAGATTTTTGGTGTTACGAAAACAAACTCCGTCAACCACAAATTGAATTTCCGTCACCTTTGCATAGAAATTTAGCAACGGATTTTCAAATGACGACAATTTGCAGTTCACTTCTCGAGCTAAACCAAAAAATTCAACTGCTTGAACTAAAGATTAAACTAGTCCTTCAATCTTGTTACAATAAATCGCCAATTTCTTTCGATTCAAAATTCAATATTTTGGTCTAAATCACCCCATGCGCTGCATGAGACGCCCACCCATTAGATGCATGTGCATATGGAAGACCTCTTGACGACCGTCTCTATTGCAGTTCACCGTTAATCGATAACCACTTTCGTCAACTCCATGTTCTTTCGCGAGTTTGGCAGCAACGAAGAACATGTGCCCTAGTGTTCGTTCATCTTCTTCTGTAACGTCATTAACCGTAGGTATTTCTTTTTTCGGAATAATTAGAAAATGAACTGGAGATTGTGGTGCAATATCTCGAAATGCTAAAACGGAATCATCCTCGAAAACGATATCCGCGGGAATTTCTTTTCGAATAATTTTTGAAAAAATTGTCTCGCCCACTTTGCACACTCCTTGAAAATAACTTTTTGTGGTATGAATGAAAATTAAAAATTATAGGAAACCGAGTAAAGATAAGTTTGAATCCAAAACCGGTATCAGGGTGTTCCGAACTCACCAAACATTGGTCTAGTTTCGGTTAGCGTACTATCAATTGTTTGACAGCTACTATCTTTGTCAAGACTACTGATCTACAGAAAAACGACTATAAAAGCAGATTATTTGGAAAAGAAATAAACATAGCCAAAGACATTTGTGAGAAGAAGTTATGTCAATATTTTCACTTAAAAAAACAAATGATTAAGCCCAATTTATAAAGTTACTTACTACCCTGACGAGATGAATAAAAAACGAGCAATATTGATACTTTTCGACATTAAGTAATTGTTAGAGAGTACACTTAAATGTATGTTATTATTAATTTAACGTGAGTAAATACGATTGAAAACTTGGGCAATAGTAACGTTCTTGGTTTGCACCTAAGTTTGTTCTCACTTCAATTCAACAATTTTGTAGTTTTCAGTTAGGGAGCGAGCACCATAACTAAATCCCTTTTCATGCATTCGCCTTGCTTCGCCGTCATAACCGTTCGTACTTTCATAGCTTCGCGATCAATACAACCACCGGGTGTTGTGAGATCACTCTATAAAGCCAATTGGGTTCGACTTCATTTCGCTACTACAAATCACTCGCCGCGACAATCCTTTCTCTCAAAGCTGATGAATACCCCCAATCAGAAGTCTCTTCGTGTTATTTTTAGTGTGCCTACCATTTCGATATTGAACATGAGTGTTCACTCGTCGCAATCAAGTTCGTGTTTTCACTATTCCGAGTCGAACGGTGAATAATCCTGCTTTAAATTGTTTTAATCGTTTCCAATAAGGTTTCTACAACCAATGCTGGTTTCAAAAATCAGAGAATCTATCGTGGATTTTGTTAAATCTAGGTTATAGATGTTGTGATATACAATACTGCAATTTCAATTGTTTCAAACTAGTTCACCACTGTTTCACTTTAATCAATTCAACCTAGACCCAATAGCCAGACTACTGTCTCGAAATTCAGATAGGAGAAACTGATGACAAATTTCCGTAGTTTTAGAATTCACCTCAATGACGATCGATCAATTTCAGCCGGATTTGAAAATTTGACAATAGATGACCTTACTGAAGGTGAAGTTATTATCAAAACATCTTATTCATCGATTAACTACAAAGATGCGTTAGCTGCGACTGGCAAAGGACGAATTTTGCGTAAATATCCACTCAATGGTGGTATTGATCTAGCGGGGACCGTTGTAAGCTCAACCGATTCGAGATTTTCCAAAGGCGATGTCGTTTTATCTTGTGGAGGCGGTCTTTCTGAAGTTTTAGATGGTGGATACTCTGAATTCGCACGACTACCTGCAAATTGTGTTGTGCCGGTACCGTCTGGCATGTCAGATTTCGAAGCAATGGCGTTCGGTACGGCAGGATTTACCGCAGCGATTGCTGTGATACGTATGGAAGAAAACGGTCAGATTCCAGAACGCGGGCCCATTGTTGTTACTGGGGCGACAGGTGGTGTTGGCAGCTTTGCGGTAAATATGTTTTCGAATTTAGGCTACGAAGTCGTAGCTCTTTCTGGTAAAAAAGAACAAGTGGATTATCTGACTTCACTTGGGGCTTCTGAAATCATTGATCGTCATTCACTTAAAATGGGCACCCGCCCACTTGAAAGAGCCACTTGGGGTGGTGCAGTGGACAGTGTTGGAGGGGACACTCTTGCTTGGCTGACGCGTACCGTAAAACCCTGGGGCAATATCGGGTCAATCGGGCTTGCTGGCGGATATAAGCTCGAAACAACAGTAATGCCATTTATTCTGCGCGGTGTGTCCCTTCTAGGTATAAACTCGATTGAAATGCCACTTGAACTACGAGATCGAGCCTGGAATCGACTTTGCACTGATCTAAAGCCAACCGACATGGATTTGATCGTTCGGCAAGTAATTGAATTTGATGATTTACCCGGTGCTTTCGATCAATTCATGGAAGCCACTATTTTGGGCCGGGTTGTAGTAAAAATTAGCTAATCGTGCCGAGGAATCCAAACAAAAATTTCAAAATTAGTGTGCACTCGATATTTCATGTCGTCTATTTACCCTACAGTAATTGAGACCCGGTATTTTGAATTTTTTGTTCCGAGCTAGATTTTATGCGACTAGGTATTGATACTGGGGGTACCTTTACTGACGCAGTGCTGTATGACAGTAGTCAGGGTGTAGTACGAAGTGCTAAGTCGTTGACAACACATTTTGATCTTTCGATCGGAATTCGGAATGTAATCCGTCTAATCGATAGTGAACAAATCCCTCTTTCCAACCTTGTCGAATTTACCTCCATTTCAACTACCCTAGCGACCAATACGATTGTAGAAGGTCGCGGTGGTACGATATGTTTGCTTCTAATCGGGCACCAACGGGACTCGTTAAACCGTTTTAAATTGAAAAACGCACTACGGGGTGATCCAGTAGAGTTTATCGATGGCGGCCACACGGCAACTGGCGATGAAGTCATGCCACTCGATTTGGAATCTGCTAAATCTGCAATTCTCCGGTATGCTTCAAGTGTAACTGCGTTCGCAGTTGCAGGTATGTTTTCAGTTCGAAATTCTTCTCATGAGATCAAAGTTCGAGATCTTATTTTGGAATTGACCGACAAACCCGTTACTTGCACAGTTGAATTAACAAGCCGTCTCAACGCACCGAGAAGAGCAATGACGGCTGTACTAAATGCTCGTTTGATTTCACCAGTTGCTGAATTGATAAAAGCCATTCGATCCGAACTAAAGGCACGAGGTGTGGAGTCCCCTCTGATGGTCGTCAACGGAGACGGTTCCATGATGAGCGCAGATTTGGCCGTCACTCGTCCTGTTGAAACGATTCTTTCGGGTCCTGCAGCCAGTATTATCGGTGCTTGCCAACTTGCTGAGGCCGATGTGAGTCTTGTTGCTGACATTGGTGGTACAACCACTGACATTGCAGTTTTACAAAACGGAAAACCAAGAGTCACTCGCGAAGGCGCCCATGTCGGTGGTTTTAAGACTTTTGTTGAGGCAGCTGATGTTCACACTATCGGTTTAGGTGGCGATAGTCAAGTCTCGTTTGATAGACCTATAAAAGTCGGCCCAGTACGAGCTCTACCAATTTCTTGTCTCGGACAACAATACCCTGAAATAATCAAGATTCTAAGACGGCAGCTCGAAAGCAAACCAAACGAATTTCAGGGTTGTTTTGCACTTCGACGACGCGTTACCGATGATGTTCACCGATTAACCAGAAGTGATCGAAAACTGTGGAATCTTCTTGCGAAAGGGCCAATCAATTGTGAAGAATTGTTTCGAGAACCACGTATGTTGCATGCTTTTCGGCGACTACGCAGACTGGATCTCGTTCATATGTCAGCATTCACTCCGACTGATGCCATGCACCTACTCGGATTGATAGATCGTTGGTCGGTAGATAGTGCTGAGTTGGCAGCTCAACTTTGGGTCAGAGGATTTATACATCGAGAAAAACCGCCGTGGAAGAGCACCGAAGAATTTTGTCTTCGTATTATAGATAAAGTAATTGAAAGATCTTGTGAAATTGTTGTCAAAGCTGCCGTTGCTAGCGAAATGCCAGATGCCTCACTTGAGAAACTTGGCACTTTACTCCTACATAAAGGAGTGTCTGCGCAAGAATCTGAAATAATGAGTGTTACATTCTCGCTTGAAGGTACTCTTGCTGCCATTGGTGCGCCTGCACATCCAATTTATCCGGAAGTGGCATCCCGCTTGAACGCGACCTTGGAAATTCCTAAACACTCTAATGTAGGTAACGCGGTCGGAGCCGCTGCGGGTACGATTTCGCAGTCTGTGTCCGGTTTGATCACATCTCCAGCTGAAGGAATTTTCAGAACTCATATTCCCACTGGAGTACGTGATTTTCACGACCTAGACGAGTGTGCGGATTTTGCGATTGCTGAACTTGAAAGGATAGCGGCGGAACGAGCAAAATTGGCGAGCACAAATGCGTCCACCTCTACTGTCAAGCGAAATGATATTGTGGTACCGCTTGGCGGTGGAATGAAGCAATTTATTGAATCCAGAATCGAAGTTACAATGTCTGGCGAATTTAACCTAGACTGAGAAACTTAACCGACGTGTTCAGACGAATATTTGTCTTTTATAGGCATGCACTGATGAACTGACCAGGCCGATTTTCAGTCCATTTTCCATCGCTATAGACGAGATCACCGTTAACATACACCGCTTCGATACCCTCGGCGCTTTGTATTGGATTATCAAAATTTGCTTTGTCTATGATTTTTTCCTGATCAAATATAACTAGATCTGCACCCATGCCTTCTTGAACTAGTCCGCGGCCAGTAAGACCAAACGTACGTGCGGTGTTTCCTGTCATACGAGCAACAGCTTCCTCTAGTGGAAACAGCCCCATTTCCCGCGAATAATGTCCGATCACTCGCGGAAAAGTGCCCCACAATCTCGGATGTGGGAATCGATCGCTTGGGATACCATCGGAACCGATCATCGCTCCCGGAAAAGTCAATACTCTACTTAAGTCCTCTTCATTCATCTGAAAGTATATTGCGCCGGCAGGTGAAAGCATATCGACAGCTTCTTCAAGACTCACTTGTAATTCATCACACACATCGTGAAGATCAACTCCACTGTATTCTGGAAATGGATCTGACCAAGTAATCAGAATGCGTTCTGATTTGTCTACATATTGCGGTAACAGTGATGTCGAACTAGCAATATATGGATAAGCATCAAAATTAAGATCGACAGACTGCTGAGCTTTTCGAATCATGGCTAAGGTTTCGTGTGTTCTGCCCCAATTCTTTTTTCCACCAGCTTTGTGATGGGAAATCACAGTACGAATACCTGCTTGTTCTGCAACTCGAATGGTTTCCTCAATTGACAAGTTTACTTTGTCACTTTCGTTACGCATGTGAGTCGTATAAACTCCTCCTGCAGCTGAAGCCCGAACTGCAAGCCGAATAACCTCATCCTCACTTGCACAAATTGCCGGTGGATACTCAAGCCCCGTACTCAAGCCACTGAACCCTGCGTCCATAGCAGCATCCACCAATTTTTCCATTTGCAAAATTTCACTCTCTGAAGCGGCGCGATCTAGGCGGTCCATAACACCGACACGTAATGTCGAATGGCCAACCAACATAACGCAATTCAGTGCAGGTGGGTTATCGCGAATCTCGGTTGCATACTCTTTTGAAGATTCAAAGCGATACCAATCTCGTCCACCGATTAAATTCAAAGGCGGCGGTGGATCGATGTTCTTCAATGGAGCCAAGCTAATTCCACAATTCCCGCCTACGACAGTGGTAACACCTTGACTAATCTTACAGGTCATGTCGGGAGCAGAAAGCATAACACGGTCGTCATGTGTATGCGCATCGATAAAGCCAGGTGAAACGCATTTGCCTTTTGCCGAAACTTTTTTGTTACAAGTCGATTGACTTAAATCGCCGACTCCGATAATAAGACCGCGATCAATCGCTACGTCTGCATAAAATGGTTTTGCACAGGTTCCGTCAACAACCAATCCGTCGCTTATGATCGTTTCGCAATGCATTGCGATGAACCTAAAGTCGTCGCCGTCTTCGTTGCCTACCCGGACGTTGTGGAACTGTGGTTGAAGCCTTTGGCAGATCAACCTGTTTCGAAAGATTGGGATACTTCGCGGTTTTGTGAGGTATCGCCATCGCCTCGACGAAATGTTCCTGAAAACTTGGTTCGACAGCAGTTTCTACTTTTTCAACATTTCGTACTACTTGTCGAATTTCTGCGCGCGAGTTGCGATCCAATAACGCGATTCTCGCGCCAGTACCAGCCGCGTTACCTGCAGATGTCACGTTGTTTAAGTTACAGTCCGGAATTAGCCCCAAAATCATGGCATATTTGACATCGATGTGGCTTCCAAACGCACCTGCAAGACGAATTGCATCCACTTGATCAATACCCAATCTTTCCATTAGCAAACGAATTCCTGCATAGAGTGCTGCCTTTGCTAGTTGAATAGCTCGAACATCATTCTGCGTAATTAGAATTTTTGGTTCTCCGTCGTGAATCAAGAAGGCGTAAGTTCGTCTTTGTTTGACTACACGCGTACTTACTTGACGTTTAGAACCTTGAACGACACCATTTGAATCAATAATTCCACACAGATACATTTCTGCGATCGCCTCAATAATTCCGGAGCCACAAATTCCTGTCACGCCGCTGCTCTCGATTGCTGTGTCAAAACCTTCTTCCGTCGACCAAAGATCACTTCCAATTACCTTGAATTTTGGTTCAAGAGTTTCTCTGTCGATGCGAATTCTTTCAATGGCACCGGGAGCTGCTCGTTGACCACCACTAATTTGAGCTCCTTCAAATGCCGGACCGGTTGGACTTGAAGCGGCTACAAGTCGCTTGTTATTGCCTATTACTATTTCGGCATTCGTGCCGACATCGACAAGCAACATGACTTCTTCTTTGGCATACGGCTGTTCAGACAAAATCATTCCAGCAGTGTCAGCACCGACATGGCCTGCAATACAAGGCATGATGAAGGCTCTTGCATTGGGATGCAAATGAAGCTCAATTTCGCTCGCCCAAATACTTACCGATTCATCAGTCGCCAAAGCAAATGGGGCACCACCGAGTTCAATCGGACTAATTCCAAGCAATAGATGTTGCATGATTGGATTACCAACTACAACGACTTCTAGAATGTCGTCCAGATTGACGCCATGGGACTGAGTCACATTTTCTGCTAGTTGCTGAATCGCTTGTCGCACGACGTTCGTCATTGACTCCTCTGAGCCGGGATTAAGCATCAGGTAGGAGACGCGACTCATTAAGTCTTCCCCATAACGAATTTGAGGATTCATGGAACCTGCTGCTTCAACAACCTCTCCACTCGACAAGTCACATAGGTGAGCGGCAATAGTCGTCGAACCGACATCAATCGCCAAACCATAAGCACGATCATGAAATCCAGGCCAGACAGCAACAATTTTGGAGTTGTCGTGAACCGCAGCGGTTACACTCCAATTGCCTTTACGCAGAGCAGTTTGCAAGTTTTGAATTTGTCGCAAATCGCAAGTTAGGTTCTCTAATCTCCATTCAAATTCCAAAGCATCTTTCAAACGTTGTAAATCGCCCGATGGATCATACATGTTTGGTTCTTGTACTTCTACATAGTACATTCGAATGACGGGATCTAGATCGATCGAATGAACTTCTGCTCTTTTTCGAACAACCTGCCGATGGACCTGACTTTCAGGAGGTACGTCAATTATGACATCGCCCAAGATTCGAACAGAGCAGCCTAGACGTCTCCCCTCTTTGAATTCATGAGTCTTTGAATACTGAATTTCGAGTTCGCTGAAATCAGAGAGGTGATCGGGTTTGGACTCAACACCGTGTTTTGCGAAGGAGCCGGTACTGAGCTCGATTTGGCAGCGCCCGCACATTGCACGTCCACCGCATACCGAGTCTAAGTCGACACCTAGTGACCTCGCTGCTTGAAGAACAGATGTACCCGCTGCAAATCGTCCTCTTCGACCGGACGGAGTGAATACAACCATTGCGTCCATGATTTTAGCTAACTCGATGAATTGGAAGAACGGTTCGTATGATCAGTTGTTACTTTGACTTGACTGAATTTGTAACGTAGACAACGACTAAATTCGCAAAGGCACTTAGGATCGACTTGGTCGTTTGCGGCGTCTTGCACGCGGGCGGCGTGCAGTGCTTTCCGAGGGACCGCGAAATTCCTTGATCCACGCTTCGCAGTTCCGATCAGTCCCCATCATAACATTGGCTGCCATGACAGAATACATAATTTCTTTATGTAGAGGGCTAGTAATAGCCGATGTCAACCCTGATGCGATGGCCATAGAAACAAAAATTGAATTTAGACCTTGGCGGTTTGGTAATCCAAAACTGATATTTGAAGCGCCACAGGTTGTATTTACCCTAAGTTCGTTTCGCAAACGCTGCACAATTCGAAAAACTTGAGAACCCGCCATTCCGATGGCTCCAATCGGCATGACAAGAGGATCAACGACAACATCACATCGTGCGATTCCGTGGTCTTCAGCTCGTTCAACAATTTTTTTGGCGACTTCAAAACGTACGTCGGGGTCTTCTGATATCCCAGTTTCATCATTTGAAATTGCAACTACAGCTGCATCGAACTTCTTTACCAAAGGTAGAACAGTTTCCAGTCGTTCTTCTTCGCCCGTCACTGAATTGACCAGTGCCCGACCTTTGTATACATTTAAGGCAGATTCTAGGGCTGCGACGATCGAGGAATCGAGAACTAAGGGAACTTCGGTTATGGTCTGAATCAATTGCACGACTTCAGCCAGTATTCTTGGTTCATCTGCAAGTGGAATACCAGCATTAACATCCAGCATATGTGCACCTGCTTCGACTTGAGCGATCGCATCTGATTCAACCCGACTGTAATCCCCAACTTTCATTTCGGCTGCGAGCAATTTTCTACCAGTTGGATTTATGCGCTCACCAATTACGCAGAATGGTCGTTCTAGACCAAGAATGACAGTTTTTGTTTGAGAGTGTAGAACGGTTTCGGTCATGAGAGAGTGAGCAGGCGTAAAATATGAAGACAGGGATTGAAGTGGGAAGAGTTAAGCTAGGATTGTTTGCGAAACTCGGCAACCAAGCTTTTACAAGTTTCAACAGCAACGGCTGCATCTCGACAGTATGCGTCAGCACCAATTGCAGTCCCGAACTCGTCGTTTAAAGGTGCACCGCCCACGACAACAATGTGATCGTCTCGAATGCCCTTTTCAACGAGAGTATCAATGACAACTTTCATGTATGGCATGGTTGTTGTAAGTAGAGCAGACATACCTAAGAGTTCGGGATCGTGCTCATCAAGCGCATCGAGATAATTTTCGACTGGATTGTTGATTCCCAGATTGATAACTTCAAATCCAGCGCCTTCTAACATCATTCCGACTAAATTCTTCCCAATATCATGGATGTCACCCTTCACAGTGCCGATAACCATCTTACCGATCGTAGGTGCACCGGTTTCTGCCAACAGAGGGCGAAGAATAGCCATGCCGCCTTTCATCGCATTCGCGGACATCAGAACTTCAGGCACAAACAGAATACCGTCGCGAAAGTCAATGCCTACAATTCTCATTCCTTCGACCAAGGCATCTTGTAGCACATCATAAGGTTCCCAACCACGATTAAGAAGAATGTGTGTTCCCTCTTCTATCTCTTCCTTTAAGCCGTCGTATAGATCATCATGCATCTGTTCTACTAATTCATCATCATCAAGAGCGGATAGATCGATATCGTCATAATCATCCATACTTAAACTTCCATAGCGATTTAATTGTGGGGCTGATTTCTAATTTGAGTGAGTGCTCAGCATTTTGAATAAATTTTGAGGTATTTTACTTTAAAAACAATTGAGAACTATTTTTGAACTTAAACAAAAAAGCAAATTATACATTTGCAACCGTAAGAACCTTAAAGGAAAGTTGGCTCCCGAATTTTGCGAAAAGGGCCTAAAAATCGAAATTTTAGCATCTGAATAAATTCCATTTTTCAGACAAAGTCCGGCATAGAGATAAATTGCTGAGCCAAGTCTGATGTTGGGAGTGTTTAGTTTACGTCGTTGCAAACGTGCTGTAGCTCCACTTAATTTCAAAAATTCTACAAATTCGTCCGAGCTTTGATCCAATGTAAGTAGCAAAATTAGCTATTTTTTCTATTACAAGCAGCCACCGGTTCACAATAGATCACTGTACAGTCAATGAACTTGAGTTCAAGCTTAATAGGCATATGTAGGAATGCAACGATTTGACAAATATGGTAAAAGACTCAAAAAAAGATCTTTAATGATGTGCAATCAAAATGATAGGAGTCACGTTCAAAATGGAAAAATGCGGAGGTCACTATTCATCGGAATTCGCTGATTTAAGCTCCAAAGGTACGAAAGCCTCAGTATCGACTAGTTGGTTTAAAAAAATCTGAAATGTGGAACAGGCATGTTGTTTTTTGCTACCGAATTATTTGCACTTTAGTCTACATCACTTAATGAAGTTAATTTTCTTTCCTCAAATTTACTAGAATGTAAAATTCTAATAAATGTAAGTGAATCAAATTAATTTTTACCGAGTTTCCTATTAAACATTTAGCTTCCATTATCTTGGCTAGACTACCGAAAATAATTATTCTGGCGTTAGCAGTCGTTTGTAGTTGTTGGGCGGTTACCGGCTGGAGCGATCAAAATGACCCTCGACTGGATGATTTGTTCGAAGAACTACAGACTACATCCGACCAAGAAACTGCAAATCTCATTACCGACGAAATTTGGGAGATTTGGCGTGAATCACCTGACGAATATATTAACGAACTAATGAAACAAGGAGTTAGGAGGATGAACGAAGGTGAACTTCGAAAAGCCGAAGCCATCTTCGATGAAATTGTCATCAAAGCACCCGACTTTGCTGAAGGTTGGAATAAACGTGCAACCATTTATTTTTTGTTACAAGATTACGAGAAATCAGCATTGGATATTCGTCAGACTCTCTCTCTCGAACCTCGTCATTTCGGTGCAGTCGCCGGACTCGGACTGATCTTTCTTCAATTCCAATACTACGAGAGCGCATTAGGAACGCTTAAACAAGCTCTGGATATCAATCCACATCTAGATGGTCCCAGAGATCAGATTGAAAGACTTAAAGAAATTCTTGAATTAGACCCTATTTGACTTTCATTTTTATCGCTGCTGAAATTTAATTTTTCAATTCAGTGACTAGATGTTTCACCTAGACCTTTACACCGCTGCTTAAGCCATTCACTGATTTCTACGATTTGTTGTGGGCAGACAGAGTGTGCCACATCGTAGTCTCTGGCAGCAACACGGTATCCGAGTTCGCGTAAATGACTTCTCGAGTTTTTCGCAACATACAATGGAATGACATCGTCGTATAGTCCGTGCATATATAAAATTGGAATATCCTCATTGGCGATGTGTTTTTGACTAGCAGTTGAATCGGCAATCGGTAAGTATGTCGAAAGAGCCATAATTCCAGCCAATTTTTCGGGATACCTCAAACCAGCATAAAGCGCTAGCGCACCACCTTGAGAAAATCCGGATAACACGATTTGATGAGGTTTTAGCCCGCGGGTGATTTCGTCCCTTATAAGTTCGTCTACAAAACCCCTTGCATTTTCAAGCCCCTTTCGATCTTCGACTTTGTGGTCCCAACCATCTTTGAGTAAATCATACCAAGCTCTCATTGGCTGCCCCATATAGATTTTGATGGGGCGAATCGGTGCATTCGGAAATACATATCGAATTGAATAGCTAGGAACCTTGAGAAAGTTGGCCACCGGAATCATGTCTTTGCCATCTGCACCTAAACCATGAAGAACAATTACCGAAAGATGAGGTGAATTTCTTGGGTTGATCGTATATTTGCCCGACATAATTTAAACTCTGAATTGGAATAATTTTGTTGTCAAAAGTGACAATTCGCTTGCAAGAAAGGAATTAAACAAATCACACATATATAGTATATTCTTTGTAGAAGTATGCGTTTGCATCACACAATTGAGTTCGACAATCTATTCCAAGTCTAACTCTTTTCATCGCTTTTGAAGTTTAGTTTTGAGGAAAACATGGCAGCGTATATCGTCGTACAAGTAAAGATCAATGACCCGGAAAAATTCGCTGTTTATCGAGATATGGTTCCACCCACACTAACCGCGTATGGTGGGCGTTATTTGGTTCGCGGAGGTGACTGGGAAGGTCTGGAAGGTACATGGAATCCACATAGACTTGTAGTCATCGAGTTTGGTGATGTTATGCAAGCCAAAGCTTGGTGGAGTTCAGAAGAATACGCTCCTGCTAAGAAGCTAAGAGAGGAATCCACAGACTCCAAATTGATTGTCGTCGAAGGTTATGATGAATGATTTCTTAAGTCTTGATTGACTTGAAGTCGTTGTTTTATCTCTGTAAATCAAGGAAATAAACTATTGCTATGAATTCAATAACTAGGTTGCCTTTATTCCCCCAAATTAAGAATCTGTTAAAGATTTTGGCTGCTTCAATTCCGTTAGCCATAATATTTCCCGCGGCAACCATCGCTCAGAGCATGGCAGCTCCAGTTGCCGTTGACGAAGTTACGGTCGGGAAAATCAGCGAAACCATTGCTGTATTCGGTGAACTCGTATCTACTCAGTCAGGTCCGATTCATGTATCGATTAGCGCGCCAGTTTTGTCCGTAAACGTCAACGTCGGTGACAGTGTTGAGAAGGGTGAATTGATTGCTACTCTTGATCCAACTATGCTTGAGCTGCAAAAAGCTTCCGTAGAATCAAGAATAGAAATGTCAACATGGGCCACCGGTAGACGAGCTACTGAACTAGAACTCGCGGCCCAACAGGAAGATCGGTTTCGACAACTTCGTCACTCAGCTGCGACGACAGAAGCTCAGCATGAAGATTCTATTTTGAAATTGAAAATTGCCCAACAAGCATTGGGTGAGTCAAGAGCAGCGACTCAACAAATCCTACGTGAGCTGGAAATCTCAAATCACAATATTTCTTTGACTCAAATAACTGCTCCCTATAGTGGGGTAGTCGTAGATCGAAATATTGAAATCGGTCAGTACGTCCGAGTAGGCGAGAGAGTCGCCTCCATTATTGGAGACCATAATCTCGAAGTTGAAGCCTATATTCCGTACCGTTACATTGAAACTCTAGCAGTAGGAGACATGATTAAAGCGGAGTTCGATAATGGGACGTCGTTTGATATTCAGCTGCGCGCTTTTATTCCCGAAGAACATGTTAGTACTCGAACGAGAGCAGTACGATTCGATTTTAATCAAGAGCAAATTGAAGACCAACTTGCAGTCAAACAAAACGTCATTATCCACATCCCTATTTCGAATCAGGAGGAAGTCACTACAGTGCATAAGGACGCCGTTGTGACTCTACCAACTGGCCATATCGTATATGTTGTCGAAGAGGGAGTTGTGAATTCTCGTCCAATTGAAATCAATCGTGCAACGGGAAACCGTTATGAAGTGATTGACGGACTGCAAAATGGTGAGATGGTTGTGACAAGAGGAAATGAAAGACTGCAGCCGGGCCAGGCTGTAAGCGTTGTCAACTAGGCAAACTCTATTAAGGTTCTCACCTTTTCCATAGAGGGTTGAAGCGAGTTCAAGGTCCGCGAGTTGTGTGTTGAATCAACCGCCAGAATTCATTCCTTGCATTCGTTGTTTTTTGTCTCCAATCCGTTGACGGTGCTTGGCGATGTCAACTAAAAAACGTTCGTGGATTCCATCTCCGACGATTTCTTCAGCATCGCGTACTTCGCATTGAAAACGAACTCGTCGCCCTGTAATTTGATCAATCATTACGCAAACGCTTACGCTTTCTCCTAAGGGCGTAGCCGCCAGATGTCGAATATCAACGACGACGCCAACGGAATCCCAGCCTGATGGAAGATTTTCAAACAAAAGATCGCGGCAAGCATACTCTATATCTGAAATCATAGCGGGAGTTTCGTAGACTCGCAGTTCATCGCCCATAAATTTTATGACCCGATCCTCTCCGATCGTGATACTACGTTTGAGTTCTAAGCCATTGCGCACGGCCCCAATGTCAAAACTTTTTGCACTCATACCTTGTCATTAATTTAAAACTTTCAAATCAAGTGTGATTAAAAATCAAATGGTGGAGCGGAGGAGAATTGAACTCCCGACCTTAGCATTGCGAACGCTACGCTCTCCCGACTGAGCTACCGCCCCACTTGTTGATAACAACAAAAATAACTAATTCGAAATAGATGCTTGCACAGCTTTCGTCTTTTCATACGCCAAATAGTCAACAACGTCTAGATCAGGGAAATCCGAATTCTTTATCCCTATTTGGCTGAGCATCGCATGCACTTGGCCGCGATGATGAGTTTGATGATTGAACGTCGTCCAAAGAATTTCGTGTACTGACTCCGCACCGAATTTACCATCCATGCGACGAAATTGAATGACTCTAGCCAATTCATCGTCATCCAATGACTCTGTATATTCAATTAGTTTACGGTCGTGTTTGACATGCTCATCGCGAAGCTCATTATATTCTTCGTATAGGACTTGATCCAAAGAACGAAATAATACAGCTGTATTACCTTGCAAACGGGCCAGCCAAAGTATGTCGACTAACAAAATGTGATTAAGAGTAATATGGATAGATCCGAAGAACATCTTCCGATCTCGATAAATCTGTTCTCTGGGTAAACTAGAACACAGCTCATAGATATGTTTATTTACCCAGCTGTTATAATTAGCCATTGCTATAGTAATATGCTTCATTTACTGTTCCATTTTCGTCATTCGATTGTTTCTTTTGGGTTTTCCGCGCTTTTTTGAAATTGATGAGTTCTAAGGCTATTTCTTCATCTTTGGAAGTGATACGCAAAATTTTCGAGGATTCTGTACCATTTCATAAAACCCTGAATATCAAAATTTCCGACCTTGAACTGGAAAATCCGAAATTATATGTTGATATGCAGGAGCAATTCGTTGGTAATTTTGTCCGAGGAAATCTTCATGGTGGAGTAATTTCCAGTATGTTAGACGTTATCGGCGGAATTGTTGCTTTTGTTGATGTCGTGAATCGAAAGAAGATCGAATCTGATGACGAAAAAATCGCGCAATTTTCACGTATGGGTACTATCGATATTCGTGTCGATTATTTGAGACCTGGATTCGGTTCTCGCTTTATTGCGAGTGGATATGTGCTGCGCACCGGTAACAAAGTAGCAGTGACACGAATGGAACTCCACAATAACGAAAATGTACTGATTGCCGTTGGCACCGGTGCCTACGTAGTGGGGTGAGAGCGCAATAAAATTTACTCCTCTCCAATAAATTTAGTTCACTCGGAGAAATTGATGTGTCTGATCAATTGAATCAAAGTCCTTCCGAAAGGGACTCAAATCAACGCAAACATTTTAGATTTTTTTCAGAACCTATCTCCAATAAACCTGAGCCTGAATTGGTCATGCCTGTCAGTACTGGAACTCAGTTGGCCAAAGCGAGGGAAAAATTGAAGCTTTCTCGTGCTGATGTCTCAAAAATCATTCGACTCTCCGAAGATCTCATCGACGCGATCGAAAAATGTCACTACGATAAACTTTTCGCAAGAGCTTATGCAACGGGGTATGTTAGAGCCTATGCATCGGTGGTTCAGCTAAATGCGAACGAATTGATAAAGAACGACCCAGAATTAGGTGTTGATGCCATCCCAAATAGCAGATCTAATGATTTTAATTCGAGTGGAAAAAAGAGATCCTATTACAGGACGACTTGGTCAACTATTGCAGCGAGAGGTATAACAATAGTCTTTGTCGTGATACTGGTCGTGACCGGATGGAATTTTCGTGACGAATTTCAAGTGTGGTGGGATAATCAAAATCAAGCTGAAACGATTCTTGACATACAAGAAGCACCCACTGATTCACAGCGAATTAATACTCCTACAGAATCAGGCGGCATCGATAGCAATCAAACCCCGTCATAGCTTCACTTTTAATTTCAAATATTCCAATCACGCCAAGTTAATTTCAGTCTGAAATTTGCATTGAAAAATTTGTCAAATTTCGAGCTCTGCTCAATGTTTTAGAAAGAATTTGATACTTCCGTTCGTGTAGTGCTGCCGTTATTCGTGATGTAAACGACCGACTGAAATGCGGTGATAGTCATTGTAAATTCATTTATTGCCCTTGACCTATCCGGACATTATCTTCAGTTTTTGAATCATCCCCCAAGAGTAGCCAATTGAATTTCGTTTTTCAGTTTCTCGAATCTATCGAATCCGCCATGAATCACTTGTGCCGAATTACCTTGATGATCGCCTCTATTTTCGTCAAATCTATTTGAGCATCTTTTAAGCACGGAACTTCAACTTAAGCGGCGAAATAAAGTACATGGCCTTGAATAGAAAAATCCCTCTTTTCTGTCATTGGGCGAATGCCCAACTACTTCAAGTGGTTGCAGATGTGTTTTTTTAGGCATTGAGTCGCCGCTGTGTGCCAAACACGTTGGAAATCCACTGACTGAGTGCGCTAGAAATGAATGAGCTAGATCTGCGGTCTTAGCTTCGCTTGAGAGTTTCTCGATTCGAGTTTATGAATTTTTCGAAAATTAATTGTAAATTAAATCAAAAAAGAAATAGAATTTAGTTTCTATTTACAAAGGATTCCATTATTAAATCTTTTCTATAAATGTAGGAGTAATTGCATGCAATATGTTCGAAAATTTTTGGCTGCAGTCGCTACCGTAGCTCTCTTGGGAGTTGGTGCTTCAATAGCCAACGCAAACACCTTGAAAATTGGTGTTTTAGGTGTAATGAGTGGACCAGCCGCATCTTGGGGACTAGTCAACCGTTATTGCACCGAAGTAACCGCACAAATGTATAACGACCTGGGTGGTGTAGAGATTGACGGCGAGAAGTATATGATTGAAGTCGTATCAATTGACGACAAAAACGATCCTAAGTTATCTGTCTCTGGTGCTGAGCGCTTAGTTCATCAAGAAGGCATTAAGTACATCATTGGTCCGAATGTTGATACAACAGCCCAAGCCATTGTTCCAGTATTGGAAGCAGGTGGTGCTATGAACATTCCATATGCATTTGATAAGACTTTGTATTCTCCGCCGGCAAGTAATTCTATTTTGGGTATGATTGCTTCTTATCAAGCCGGTCCTGTCATCTATAAAAGACTACAAAAAGATAATGGAGTAAATTCAATTGCTTTTGTTGCGAGAAATGAGTCAGATCCACTCAATCAGCGCGATAACGGTGTAGCTGCTGCTAATGCTTTGGGATTAAATGTTGTTGCTTCGGAAGATACTTATGAGCCGGGTACGACAGACTTTTTCCCAGTTATGACAAGAATTGTTGAGTTGAATCCAGATTTAATCGTTCTTTCTGGTGTGGCACCGTCAGACGCTCCGTTGCTAATTCGAGCCGCCCGCGAGCTTGGCTATACAGGTCTAATGAGCACGGAAACCGCTCAAGATGCAAAAATTCTTAGTGAAGTTGCAGGTGATGCAGCGAATGGCTTTATTTCAGTAGGTGGCGCAAGTACACCAGCGATTTCAGACGAATATATGAATGAATTTCGAGCGAAATACGAAGCTCACGTTGGTGAGTGGAACGATGAAGCAGGTACCAAGGTTTATGCTCTCGAAATGATCATTGAAACGCTGAAAGTAGCAGGCAAAGGAGCGCTTGACGACATTGAAGTATTCAAAGCTGCAATGCCTAAAGTGGATGCTGAAAATCGGCTTCTTGTTGGAGAGAATTCACTGACTTATGTCGGTTCCGGATTTTTTGGCCAAATTCGTCAACTGCCTATTCCGATGGTGGTCAATGAATACCGAAATGGAAGTTTCCAGACTCTCTTTGTCGGTGCAGTCGACTAGTTCACCTTGGACAGTAAAACACAAATTTTTGCCTAAATTCTGTGTACTTTTAACACATGAAGCACCGTAGCGGCTACAGAGCTACGGTGCTTCAATTTTTTTACTGATCACTTCGTTTTTGTAGAACAACGCAATTCCATGGAACAGGTATTATTCAACGGTCTGTATTCCGGCTTTCAATACGCACTTATAGCTTTGGGATTGACCATGATCTTTGCGCTAATGAACGTGCTGAATTTCGCTCATGGACAAATGTATGTGCTAGGTGGTTTTGTTACCTACTATATCTATGGAGTCTTAAAGTACCCTTTTATTGTTGCATTATTGTCAACAGCGTTGACACTAGGTATTGTCGGCGTTCTTTTCGAGCTATTATTTTTCCGGAGAGTTCTCCGTCACAGCACAAGAGAAGAAAGTTCGATGCTACTTGCTGCTGGTACAGCTTTGCTACTGGAAAGTATGATTTTGATTTTCTTCGGCGAAAAGCACCGCGGAGTACCTCCGCTCGCATTTGGTGTGTTCAGTTTTGCCAATGTTTACATTCCATATACACGTGCTATAGTGATGGCTCTCGCAGCTGCATTAATTGCTGCATTCATAGCTTTCATGCACTTTACAAGGCCCGGGCGGGGGCTTCGAGCCATTGCTCAAGATCGCGAGGCAGCACAGTTACAAGGAGTAAATATAAATAGATATGCTATGTTGGGATTTGCCATCGGTGCTGCTTTGGCTGGATTGGCTGGAGCTTTGTTAGTATCGATTTCTGGTGTGAATAGCGGGATCGGGACCGCTATTTCGATTAAAGCGTTCATCATGGTAATGATCGGTGGCGCGGGTGTTGTATCTGGCGCGATTATTGGTGGTTTTATGCTCGGTATGCTCGAATCGTTCGGGTATCGATTTTTGCCAGGTGGTGAAACGTATCTTCTAATTTTTATCGCGCTCATAATCTTTCTTGCATTTCGTCCCCAAGGACTTATGGGGAAGCCGTGGGGCTGATCAGTTTAAGCTGTCGGCTAACAGGAGGCTATTGTGTTTAATCTTAACCATAGTACAACCAAGAAGATCTTGTTGCTTGTGGTTGGTTTGGTTTTATACCTAGTCGTTATTCCACTTGTGTTTGGAGGTAATCCCTATCTACTAGGAGTGGTGACCACAGCATCTGTTCTGTCGTTTATCGCCGCAGGTGTATGGTTAACGTTCTACATCGGGCGTATCAATATTGGTCAGGGTGCGTTTGCATTGATGGGGGGTTACGTTACCGCCATATTGATCATGCGTGCTGATGTGTCATTTTGGTTAGCAATGCCCCTTGCAGGTATCGCCACCGCTGTGGTTGCAATCTTAATCGGTCTTCCGATTCTACGTTTGCGCGGTGTTTATTTTGCCATGCTTACACTGAGTTTGACAGAAACAGCCAGACTGTCGGCTCAGTCATTATCATCGATTACGAATGGTGCTAGCGGCATCATTAAGATCCCACTTCCTCAATCTCTGGAGTTATTTGGTTTTACCATTATGCCCGAGATTGCGAGTGGGAATAAACACATCTCTTTGTTCTTTCTCGGAGCTTTTTTGTTGATTGCCGGATATGCCTGTCTGTATAGAATAGTCAACAGTCGATTGGGGCGATTATTCCGTTCGTTGCAACAGAATGAGGAGCTCGCTTCGTCCATTGGTATCAACGTTCCGATTCTTAGGGTAATCGCTTTCGCGATTAGTGGTTTTTATGGTGGGATTGGTGGTGCTTTTTTCATCGCTTCTCAACAAAGTATCTACCCCGCAACCTTCCAAATTCAGGACTCCATTTTCTTTATGCTCTATTGCTTTCTTGGAGGCTTAGGCTATGTTTTTGGACCCCTTGTCGGAACCTTCGTTCTGTTTCTGAGCTTTGAATTTTTACATGGTCTAAATGAGTATCAGCCGTTTCTATATGCAATTATCATGATTGCTTTTATGTTGTGGCTGCCGAATGGCTTATTGAGTATTCGACTACCTAGCTCTCTGTCTTCCGTTTTTGGCAAGAGATTCATCAAGAGTTGACAGGATGCCGATACTCCAAATCAAAGGCCTAACAAAGCGTTTTGGAGGCTTGATCGCTGTAAATGACGTAACGTTCGACGTTGAACCAGGTCAAATTTTAAGCGTAATCGGTCCGAACGGTGCTGGTAAAAGTACATTATTCAAGCTCATTACTTCTTTCCTTCAAACAAGTGCTGGAAGCGTAATTTTTAAGGGCGAAGATATTACACAGCTATCAGCTCATATGGTTGCACGGAAGGGAGTAGTCCGCACATTTCAGGAAACTACAATCTTCAGAGAAATGACAACTCTGCAAAATGTAGTTGTGGCGCATCATCTTCGAAGTCGAGCGGGTCTTCTTGGATTTTTCTTCGGTTCCCGCACCGCGAGGAAAGATGAGGCTGCTTTTCGTGAGAGTTCGATTGAAATTCTGGACTATCTTGGTCTGTCAAATGTTCAAGACGAAGTAGCTCGAAATCTTCCGCACGGATATTTGCGTGGTCTCGGAATTGCAATCGCGATGGCAGCGGAACCAGACATTTTGTTACTTGACGAACCCTTTGCTGGAATGAATCCGGAAGAAACCGATGCTGCAGTCGAAATGGTCCGAGGCATTCGTAAACGCGGGGTTACTGTACTTCTCGTTGAACATGATATGCGAGCTGTGATGCGTATCAGTGACCATATCGTGGTGCTTAATTTTGGTAAGAAAATTGCAGAAGGATCAGCAAAAGAAATTCAGGTTAATGAACATGTGATCGAAGCTTATCTTGGTCGTGAAGACGATGAACTGACCGAGGTCATCTGATGCAATACTTTTCTATTGAAAAAGTGACTGTTCGCTACGACCATGTACTCGCGGTTTCAGATATTTCGTTGCATTTGGAGAAGCAACAAATTATTTCCTTGATTGGTTCTAATGGTGCAGGAAAAACCACAACTCTACGCGCCATTACAGGACTTACGCCTCTTTCAGATGGTTCAATACACTTTAACGGGGATCGCATAGACTCTTTGAACCCGCACGAGATAGTTGAGCTCGGCATCGCCATGGTACCTGAAGGACGCCATGTTTTTCCGTATATGAGCGTGAGCGACAATCTGCTGATGGGAGCATTTTCTAGAAGAGACAAAGATCAGATCAAAGAAGACATCGAGAAAGTGTATGAACGATTTCCTCGTCTAAAAGAAAGGAGACGGCAACAGGCAGGCACGATGAGTGGCGGGGAACAACAAATGCTTGTGATTGGGCGTGCGCTAATGGCCAAACCGAAGCTATTGTTGTTGGATGAACCATCACTTGGACTCGCACCATTACTGGTTCAAGAGATTGCTCGCTCAATAGTTTCTATCAATAAGGAAGAAGGTGTCAGCATCATTCTAGTGGAACAAAACTCTAGAATGGCACTTCGCGTTTCAGACCGAACCTACGCACTAGAAACGGGTCGCATAGCATTGCAAGGAAAGTCTAGTGACTTGATCCAAGACGACCGAGTTCGAAAACTATACCTTGGCATTTGAGTAAGGATGAAAATCCTTGTCGTAAATCCAAATTCTACTTCTTCGATGACGCAGAAAATCGAGGATGCAGCAAACTCTGTTTGTTCCGAACACACCACAATTATTGCAACCAATCCTACGAATTCACCTGCGAGCATCGAGGGCCATTACGATGAAGTGATGAGCGCCAAAGGATTGATCAATCAAATCGCATGGGGTGAATCAGAACAAGTAGATGGATTTTTAGTAGCATGTTTTGACGATCCGGCAATTGGAGCATGTCGGGAAGTAGCAACCGGTCCCGTTATGGGTATGTGTGAGGCCGCTATGATCGCCGCTTCCATTGTAGCGACAAGATTCAGTGTAGTAACAAGCTTAGCTAGATCAGTTCCGATTATTGAGGATCTTGCAGACCATTACGGGATGCATAGGCGCTGTCGTAGAGTTCGAGCTTCCGATCTACCTGTCTTAGCCTTAGAAGAAGATCCTGAAAACTCATATCGCCAAATCTTAGCTGAAATAAGACAATCTGTAGAGAAAGACCAAGTCGAGGCGGTTATTTTGGGCTGCGCTGGCATGGCTGATTTGACTCAACAATTGAGTGAAGACACGGGAGTACCTGTGATTGACGGTGTAGTCGCCGGTGTAAAAATTTTGGAAGGTCTTATCGGTGCTGGATTGTCAACTAGTAAAATTGGAGCTTACGCCCGTCCTTTGAAGAAATAATCATTTGACGCGTTCATTTGGTCTATGTGTCTTTGTGGTTCTGATACTCCGTCGAAGTCAGTAGAAAATGAGCAGACCTGTAACCAAAGCACAATATTTGTCTGAAATTTCCATTTGACACCTGATCTTTGGGCATGCTTACCAAGATACTCTCTTGCCTGAAATCACACTAGGACTTGAAATCGTGTTATCACGCTAGTCGAAGAACTAGTCTGATGTCAAGTCGACATCTTCGCCAGAAATTATTCGATGATGCACATCCATATCGATATTGCCACCACTGATCAAAGCCACGGTGCAACCGTCAACAGAGACCTTACCAGCCAAAATAGCCGCCACACCGACTGAGCCTGCTCCCTCCACAATTTGTTTTTCCTTCCAATACAAGTGACGCATAGCTGCCGCAATTTCGTGCTCATTGACTAGAACAATTTCTTCCACTAGATTCTTCACTATATCGAAAGTAAAGGCATTGTCTAGCCCGATTCCTCCGCCTAGTGCATCAGCAAGTGTCGGTAGCTCCTTGACTTCAACTGGATGGCCGCTCTTGACGCTTTCGTACATTGCTGCGCCTCTTTCCATCGAAACTCCAATTACTCGAATGCTAGGGTTCAGAGCTTTCAAAGCAATCGCAATACCGGCAATCAATCCTCCTCCAGAAACCGGAACTAAAACCGCTGAAAGATTTTGAACTTGTTCATATAGTTCCAGACCAATCGTTCCCTGCCCTGCAATAATATCTCGGTGATCGAATGGTGAAAGCAAGTTAATTCCAGTTTCAGCGACAATCTCGTCAACCGTGATTTGGGCTTCATCCTGTGAATCACCTATGATACGTACTTCCGCACCCAGTCTCTGAATCGCATCAATCTTATTCTGTGGAACTAGGCTAGACATACAGACAATGGCGCGAATGCCTTCGCGACTGGCACCATAGGCTATGCCACGACCATGATTGCCGGAGGAAACGCAAATTACACCTCTTCGGCGCTCGTCTTCATCAAGTTTCTTAATCGCATTGATCGCACCTCGAATTTTGAAGCTGTTGATAACCTGTTGATTTTCAAACTTGAGGTACACGGGTACATCAATGAGTTGAGAAAGATAATCGGAAATGACAGTGTGGGTGTTCTGGTACTCGTGACCCAAAGCACTTTGTGCTTCTTGAATATGCTTTAGTTCAATTAATGAGTTCGACATTGAATTTACATCGAGTAAATTGGATTCTCACAAGTTCCTTTCTTGTAGATGGTATCACTTAGAGTTGAATTTGCGTGGTCTAGATTCACAAATGAACGAACACTCAAAAGAACTGAAACTCTCAGTGATAACTGAGACGGTAAGGCTAAAAATCCCTTTGTCATTCCATCGAGATACAAAAGGATGGTATCTCTGTATCAGGAGCGAGCCGTAGTTGAATCGCTGACTACGAAATTTTGCTCCTCTACTCTTGTTGTTTTGCGTTCGGCTCGTCGTTTGCGTCTATTCTCCAAAGGAATTAAAAATATAGCAGTTAGAGGTGGAACCATTAACAATGTCAATACCGCGGACATTGACAAACCTCCGACAACTACCGAGCCTAAGCCTCGATAAAGTTCGGAGCCAGCGCCCGGGAACAACACCAATGGAAGCATTCCAAAAACACTCGTAAAAGTCGACATAAAAATTGGTCGAATACGATTTCTAGTTGCTTTCAAAATCGCTTCTTCACCACTAAAATTTCCGGTTCGGTAATGGTGTAGAGACTGATGTACAAGCAAAATTGCATTATTCACTACGATGCCGATTAAGATCACGAAGCCTAGCAGTGTCAACATATCTAATGGCTGTAAGACAAATTGATTGAGCACTGCAAGACCAGCTACTCCCCCTGCTGCAGCAACCGGAACCGAGAGCAAAATAATTAGAGGATAAATAAAACTCTCAAAAAGAATTGCCATCACTAGAAATACTATGATCAAGGCAACTATCAACTGAAGCACCATGGCATTCCAAGTTGCGTTTAAAGTATCGGCAGTTCCTGAAATATTGAAGTGAATGCTAGTAGGTATACCTTCTGATTGAAGAGGTGAAATTACTTCCGTTTGAATTAAATCGATTGCTTCTTCCATTGATAACGTAGGTGAAGGTCGAACCTCTAAAGTAATGGTACGAAGTCGTTCCCTATGCCTTATTGCAGTAGGGCCAGCAGTGATTTCTATGTTTGCTACAGAACCAACAGGAAGGATACGGCCACCTGGAGTAACAACGGGTAGATTCTCGATGTTTTGAGTTTCGGTAACAATGTCTTGACGACCTTTTAACGTAATATCCGTTGATCGACCTCCAAAATTAATCTCATCGACGCGTAAACCATCGTTAAATACATCCACCGCTACGCTCAAATCCAAAGCAGACAAGCTGTTGTCCGCCAATCGCAAGCGATCAGGTGAAATTCGAACCTCTGGAACCCCTAACTCCAGACCCGGATTTGGGCGAAATTGATGTCCCTCTGAGGGTGGCATTGCTGCTAAAACCTTGCCTGCTGCACGTCCTGCAGTCGCCAATAACTCATCGATAGTTGCTCCAGAAATATCAAGATCAATTTTTCGTCCTGCACCAATCCCACGACCAAAAATGGAGGGTTGTGACATAAAACCAAAAGTTCCAGGTTCTTGAAATACAGGAATTTGTAAGATCGGGATCAAGTCTGCCACTCGACTCGCATCATTGGAGATTGCACCAACAAACATGTTCGAACGAGTCGAAACGAAAAAAAATCTTTTGATCTTCGGAGGAGTATCTGGTGACAAAGTTTCCTCTACGCCTTCTTCTAGCCAATGAGGCCGAATCGCGTCTTCAATATTGCTCGCGATACCTGTCATTGTCTCCAAGTTGTAACCTGGAGGTGGTACGACTATGCCAAATATCAAATTGTTGTTTCCTTCGGGCAAGTATTCGAGACTAGGCAGAAACTTGTTTGAAAAGAATAAGGCCGACACGGACACTATAGTTACCCAAAATAAAGCCAGCATACGATGCTGAGTAAGATGTTTGATGAAACTCAAAAAGAATTTCACCATCGCTGCGGCGACATCATCCAATACGGGTATTCGCATACGATTCGGACGACTGCTCTTGTTAAATTGAGAACCAAAGAGCTTGCGAGACAATGAAGGAATAACGGTTACTGAAACGAGAAGGGATAGCAGCACAGCAACTGATATTGCAACTGCGATATCTCGGAATAACTGTCCGACTTCTAGTCGCGAAACCAAAATGGGAATGAAAACCATAATCGTAGTCAATGCCGAAACTAGAACCGCTCCCCAAACCTGTTGAGCGCCTTCGATGGATGCAGTTCTAGCTGATTTTCCCTGTTCATGTTTACGATAAATATTCTCTAGAATCACTATTGCTGCATCCACCACCATCCCAACCGCAAAGGCTAACCCGGCAAGGGATACTACATTGATGGAGCGCCCGAGTGCTGCCATAGCAACGAAAGCACCGATGACAGAAACAGGAATTGCGATCGAAACATTAAAGGTTGCGCGAAAAGATCGCAAAAATAACAACATGACTAGTGCCGCGAGCAAGCCGCCCACCCAGATGTTTTGCCGAACCAGTTGAATTGATGAATTGATGTAAACCGTTTCGTCATACACTTGATGCAGTTCAAGCCCGGCGTTTGGAACAATCTTCTCGTTGAGTTCTTCAACGACGGAGCGAATTTTGTTCATAGTCTCAATGACATTGGCACCTACTTCTCTAGTGACCATAAATGGGATAGATGGCCGACCTTGGACTCGAATAATTGCTGTTGGCTCTTGGTATCCAAAAGTAACCTCTGCGATATCTTGAACCTTTATGCGTCCGGCATTTCCCGTGACAATATCGGCGTCTGAACGAACAACAATTTCTCGAATTGCCTCTATCGTATTTAGTTCTCCTGCAGATCGAACGACATACCTACGTTTACCTTCTTCTACATCTCCAACGGAGAAAGACACATTGGATTCTCGCAGTGAACGAAGTAGTTCGCGGACTGTCAAATGTAGTCTGGCAAGTTCATTCGGGTCAATAATAATTTGAATTTCCGGATCTGCACCGCCAAAATACCTTACCTCACCAACACCGGCCACTCTCTCGATGCGATCTTTGATAAATTCTTCCACGAACTGACCAAATTCGTGAACGGGTCGATCATTTCCCGGTTGACGAATTACGGTAAACCAAGCAATTGCATTTTCTTCGGATCCTGATGTTGTAAGTTGTGGTGAATCCACTTCATCTGGATAACTTGAAACTCGATCTAGACGGTTGGAAACCAGCAGAATTGACTTATCCATGTCCGTACCAACTTCAAACTCCAATTGAATCTGAGAACGTCCCGATTCAGCTGTCGCAGTAATGGTCTTTACGTTTTCGAGCCCCGCAAGTTCATCTTCTTGTTTATTGACGATTTCTCGTTCGACTTCCGCAGGTGCCGCTCCAGGCCAATTCGTTGTGATCTGAATAATTGGTCGATCGACATCAGGCGTAAGTTGAATGGGGATGTTTCGAAGAGCAATGATGCCAAACAAGACAATCATTAGCACCAATGCAATTACCGCAACAGGACGGTCAACTGCACTCGCAATCAGCTTGTTCGAACTTTTTTCCATCAGGTTTAACTACTTAGAAGAATTAGGATCTTCTGCTTTATCAATCTTAGTTCTTTGTCGGTTCAGCCAATAGAAGAAGTAGTGTTTCTATCGTTTACCCAAACTTGAGAAAAAACCTCTTTGACCATAGGTTCAAACGCTTCTAGAGACATCGATTCGAAGTTGGGGTCCATAGCGTTCTGATCATACTTATCAACAAACTCCTTAGTCCATTCGTAATAGGGATGATTTTTCCATTTTTCTCTCGCGAGCCTATCGTGAATTTTTGGATGATCGTGACAGTAGTATTTTTGAAACTCTCCATGGTGTGTAAGCATCCAAAAATTCTGCTCTGAGATATGCGATTTCAGTAATGCAGCAGCAAATTCCCCATGTGTCATAGGTGCGATAGTAAATCCAACGTCATGAAAAAGTGCAGTAACGACTGTTTGAGCATCATACCCGTCTTGGTAGACTTTTGTAGCAGATTGCAGACAATGACGGTATGGGTTGATTGGGTATCCGAAAACTGTGTCGTTTTCCATTGCTCGCAAAAGCCGAAGAGCATGTTCAGCTTGCTGTTCTTCGTAATATTGCACTCGCTGTGAATTCAATACATCCCAATCGGTGTGATCAAATTCCTTCATGGGCTTTTCGAAATATTCCCAATCAGAGTAAAGTAGTTCGCAGCGTTTAGACATAATTAATCTCTGCTATTTTACATTTCTTCAATCACTTAAATTTATGTGGTACAAGTCCCTTACCAAGAGAATAATTCTAAACAAACAAATAAGCCCCTACATAAAATTAGATTGACACTTGTTCGGGAATTAAAACAAGGAACCTTCATAGAGCATCCGTTCAATAAAAGACGAGTGCATTGCACGGTCAGCACCTTGTGCGAAATCTACTCGTTCGAAGAGTATAGCTTTACATTTGGAGTTATAACTTTTAACGCGTCTTGTATGTGCTTAGTATTGAGGATTTCACTTGCAGTCGATCAATTCCAGAGCAAATGCTCCCAAATTCAGTTTTTCAAGTTTTCACGATCCACATTTATTGTTAAGAACCTTTGATAGCCACGGCGTGAACCTAAGGCTCCAATGCGCATCCCGAGTGGAATATGTGATTACCTCACGTTCACCTTAAAGTTGTTTTGTTTGAACTGCAAAAGGAAGTATCGAATAATTTGCTAATTTACTTTCATCAGTTACTCTGCTCTACATCGTTTCAGTCGGTTCCAAAAATAATCACCATAGCTACGCGCTACGTAGATCTGAAATACGTTATGAGCAGAGTGAATTAAAATTCCAGCCAATTCAAACACTTCGGTAGTTACAGCACTTCTAGGTTTGAATTCACTTAAGTTGATTGAGACAATTTGCTTTAACAATTGACAGGCGTCTGGCCCATCAATGGAATAAGCAACGTACATATCCGATACGTTTACACAGCTGAGTTTTCGTCCCTTACATAGATTCAAAAGCTTTTCACTTAGTGCATGTTCTTGTTCCAATTCTGATCTCACAAATTCTCGTCGTGGCCCAAGACGTATGCACTGTATTGACTCGAACTTTTTCAATTGGTGAAAAATTTGCGGTGTTGAATCTCCCAATTGAAAAGCCATTTGCTCTAAGTCTGTCGCCGCTCCTCGAATATCAAACAACGCTCTCATTGCAAGTCGGTTTATATGTGCATCGTAAAGCATGATTACATTCGAAGTTTTCGGCCTGAAGGATCATAGAAGATCGGCGCTGTAACCTCAGCCAATATTCCTTTTCCGTTCACCCATGCAGTTACACTTTCTCCCATGCGCGCCCGTCCGTTTTTTAGTAGACCTAAGGCGATTGTCCGATTACAAATGTCACTCCATACACAGGCCGATACAAACCCCTCAGAACTTTTGTTATGCTCAAGATTGGCGATAGGTGCCCCTTCAGCGATCAACTGCTTTTGGTCGACTGGATATAGGCCGACTAGTTCAAGGTGCTGAGTACGATTACGCCGCCGAATTTCCATAGTACGTTTTCCAACGAAATCGGATTTAGTCCAGTCAACCAAATTTCCACGGCCTAAATCAATGGGATCGACGATTCCATCTACTTCATGTGCCATCGAAAGAAATCCCTTTTCAACTCTAAGCACATGATTGGCTTCGGAGCCGACTGGGCAGATATCCCAAGCTTCTCCCAGCTCGATTAGGTATTCCCACAGTTGTAGACCATATCTTGAATGAACGTTAATTTCAAAACTAAGTTCGCCAGTAAAACTTACTCGAAAAATCCTAACCGGAAAATCTGCAACGACACCGTCGAAAAAAGACATAAAAGGAAATTGCTGACGAGAAAAATCAATGTCGGAATCTGCCGATTCAAGCATGATTCTAGCCATAGGACCGCAAACAGTAGCATTTGCCCACTGCTCAGTTACAGGAGTCACAATGACATCAAGGTCGGGTTGTTCAGTGTGAACGAGTCTTTCCAATTTTCGTTCAGTTGCCGGAGCACTACCTGTCGAACAAAACATCAAATAATGATCTGCACCTAGACGAAAGGTAACGCCATCATCGAAAACAAGTGCATCTTCATTCATCATGATGCCATATCGACCTCGCCCTTCCATTATTCCACTGAAATTGTTAGTGTAAACGAGATTCAGTAATCGTGTTGTATCGGTGCCGGTAAGTTCAAATTTTCCAAGTGGCGAGCCATCATATATCCCTACCCTGTTGCGTACCGCCGCGCACTCTCGTCGAATGGCTGCATCCATCGATTCACCTGCTTTGGGGTAGTAAGCAGGTCGTCTCCAGTGTGCGCCTGCTTCATGCATCGCCGCCCCGTGTTGAATGTTCCACTGTGTTATTGGTGTATGTCGATAGGGCAATACAACCTGGCCCATTCGACTTCCCGCAATTGCTCCAAACTCAACTGGACTATATGGAGGCCGAAAAGTTGTGGTTCCAACCACGGAAGGATGTTGATTGGTCATTTCAGCGACGATACCAATTGCATTGACGTTGGCAGTTTTACCTTGATCCAAGCCCATACCTGTAGTCGTATAACGTTTTAGATGTTCTATTTCGGAATACCCTTCTCGAAGGGCTAAATTTAAGTCGAATACTGTCACATCACCTGCCAAATCAACAAACGACTTATTTTGCTTTTGTCCATCGTCAGTACTCCACAGTACTTCGGATTGGTAATTTGCAACAATTTCGTTAGAAACTGTAGGTATTGGAGTCGACTCATTTTGAAATCCTAGTGCAGTTATCGCTTCATTTCCTCTGTGTACAGCTTGTTGCAGAGTTTCTTGAAGAGAAAATGTACCATTAGCTCCTCCTGCTACAAGAGTAGCTTGAGCAGGCTGATCAGGTACGAACGCTGCAATGCTGTCTTCGTATCGAAGAGAACCTCGGGATTGTGAAAATAGGTGAAGTGTAGGATTCCATCCACCTGAAACACACAACAAATCACAAGCGATTTTCTCTTTGCGAAAAGGTTTTGCACGTTCTGAAAGCAATACACCTTTTATTCGTTTACAACCACTCAGAGCTTTATCCACCTGAGATCCGGCAAACAATTTAGCACCTGCATTACTCACCAATTCTTTGAGTGCCGGTAGAACTTTAGCTCTTGCGTCGACAACAGCACGAAGTGTGATTCCACAAATTTGAAGTGTAGCAATCAATTCGTAGGCACTATCGTTATTGGTAAATATGACTACTTTACTACCAGGTGCGACTCCAAAATTTAGAATATAGCTGCTTACTGCGGAACATGACATAACGCCAGGCAAATCATTGTTGATAAAAACTATTGGTCGTTCAATTGTTCCAGTGGCTAAAATGACTTGTTTTGCCCAAATTTTCAAATTCCTAAAAACAATACCTTTTGGAAGAGGAATTCTTTCCAAAACAGTGACCATGTTTCCTTCATGGTATCCCCAAGCACTGGCATTTTGTAGAAGTGTCACATTCGGCATTTGTTGCAGTTTGCTCATACACTGTTGAACCCACTTCATTGGCGGTAGGCCATCAAGAACTGCTGTGCTAAAGCTCAAACTTCCGCCTGGCTCGGACATCTGATCGACCAAAAGTACTTTTGCCCCAGAAGCCGCCGCGGTTATAGAGGCCATTAAGCCGGCGGGTCCAGCTCCAACGATCAAAATATCACAGTGATCAAAGCAACTTTGATAGATTGCATTCGACTTTTGCGTTGGTGCTGCACCAAATCCTGCTAATTTACGAATTGCCGGTTCGTAAAGGTGCCAATGAGGCAACATGAAGGTTTTGTAGTAAAAGCCCGAAGGGATAAGCGATGAAAATAAGCCGAGGATTGAACCGAGATCGCATTCCACACTTGGCCAACAGTTCGCACTTCGTGCTCGCAAATCCTGATACAGAGTTTGTACACTAGCTAGAACATTGGGAGATTCGTTTGATCCAAGAATTTGAACCAGTGAAGAGACGTCTGCCATAGCGTAGTTTTGCAGTCCTCTTCGACGGTGGTATTTGAAGCTTCTCGACAAGGTGACGATACCATTCGCCATGAGCGCCGAAGCCAATGTATCGCCTTGAAAGCCCGAATAATTCTTTCCGTTAAACTGGAAAGTCAGGGATTGGCTACGATCAATACGACCTCCGTTTGGTAGTCTGAACGAAGCCAAAATCTTAGCTCTTCTCGACAAAGTCGTGTGTTACATTATTCCGACACAAGGTAAACCACTCCCCGCAGCCTTTTTCGTGCCACCAATATTCTTCAAGTACTCCTGCCTTATTGTCCCTGTAACTGAGAAATTGGATCCATTCCTCATCGTTTGCTTGAATGAATTTACTACGTGGAGGGCGAACTTGACCAGCGCAGAAAAATTCTGTTTCAGCGCGGTTACCGCACCAAGGACAAGGGATCAACAACATGAGATGGTTTTTCAGTCGTTAGTGTTCATTCAATGGATCGGAACGGTAGTTCCACCTTCGATCAGGTAGTCCAGAGAAAAAAATCGATTCAAACGATATGGTGCGGCAAGCTCGTTTGGTTCGTTTCTCGCAATAAGATGCGCGAACGTCATGCCACCGACTGGAATCGCTTTAAAGCCACCCCACCAGCCACCACTGACGTAGAATCCTGGAACAGATGTATCCGAGATTATGGGACTACCGTCTTGAGCAAACTCTAACGCACCACCCCACTGTCGGAGCAGTTTCAGCTGACGAAACATAGGAAATAATTCCAGCAAACCAGCTACAGTATCCTCCAATATCGGAATCTTACCGCCTTTTCGAAAGGAAATTTGCTGCGGATCTGTCGACCCACCGATGACCAATTCTCCTTTATCGGAATGACTCAAATAAACGTGCAGATCAGGACAATTGACAACGACATCGAGCACTGGTTTGATAGGTTCTGAAACAAAGGCCTGTAAGTTAAAGGTTTGCAAGGGTAATCGTAGATCAACCATGCTGGCAACAGTTGCATTTGCATTTCCGGTAGCGATCGCGATTTTCTTGGTTTTTATTGAACCTCGACTAGTTTCTAGCCCAACAATTTCTCCGTTCAGATTGCGGTGAATTGCTTGAACTTCCGTATTTTGAATAATATCGACACCATATGCATCGGCCCCGCGCGCATATCCCCAGACAATAGCGTCATGACGGGCAATCCCAGCTCTTTCCTGCACAGAGCCGCCCAAAATTGGTAACCTACACTCTCGCAAAGGCGCAAGTATTGGAATCCGCTGGCGTACTTCATCGGCACTGAGCATTTTGAACTCAACCCCTTCGATAGCCATGTTGAGAGCTCGCCGTCGCATATTTCTCAAACTAGCATTGGTCAATAGCACATCGACTTCACTGCGTTGACTGAACATGATGTTGTAGTTCAAGTCTCGCCCAAGCTGTTCATACAATTTCAGTGACTGTTCGAAAAAACGAATGCTGGTGTCTCGGAGATAGTTGGACCGAATCACGGCTGTATTACGGCCGCTATTACCACCACCGATCCAATTTTTTTCGATGACAGCGACTTTGTGGATTCCGTGGTTTTTGGCTAAGTAATATGCTGTTGCGAGCCCATGTCCTCCACCACCGATTATTACAACGTCATACTCGGATTTAACCGAAGGGGTTCTCCAAGCTCTTGCCCAATTCTGATGACGACGAACTGCTCCTTTCGTTAAACTGAGTAAGGAATATCGTTGCTGATGGCGCACAGCTACTTAAGTTGGTCGAAGCTGACAAAGCTTTAGAAGAAATTAGTGAGACAAGATTTGGCTCAAAAATAGCTTAGTACGTTCACTGTCGGGATTTGAGAAAAACTTAGAGGGAGGTGCAATTTCAACAATTTCACCATGATCCATAAACACCATCGTGTCTGCGACCTGTCTGGCAAACCCCATTTCATGCGTGACGACAATCATTGTCATACCACCCTCGGCAAGTTCAACCATGATGTCAAGTACACCAGAAATCATTTCAGGATCCAAAGCAGAAGTCGGTTCATCGAACAACATCATCTCTGGGTTCATGCAAAGAGAACGGGCAATAGCAACCCGTTGTTGCTGGCCACCCGATAACTGACTTGGATATTTCTTTGCCTGCTCTGCAATTCGCACTTTCTCCAGATACATCATCGCATTTTCTTCGGCTTCAGCTTTCGGCATTTTTAAATTTCGAATTGGCCCCAACATTAAATTCTGTATTACAGTAATGTGAGGAAATAAATTGAAATTTTGAAACACCATGCCAACTTTGCGACGTAACTTCTGAACGGACTTTGGATGGTTAACTACAGGTTCTCCATCGACGAATATTTCGCCGGCTTCGAAGGATTCTAGAAGATTAACGCAACGAATCAAAGTGGATTTTCCGGATCCTGACGGCCCGCAAACTACTACTCTTTCACCAGAATGTACGCTGAAGTTAATATCCCACAACGCACAGAAATTTCCATACCACTTCCCGACACCTTCGAATTTTAGAAATTCTTGTTTGCCGATTCGTTCATTCGTAGATCTTAGTTCTTCAGCCATGTAATTGTCTCTAATGCTTTTGCATTCCAGTTCCAAATCTTTCAAATCGCCGGAACAAAACCGCTAATGGAAAACACATCATGAAATACAAACATGCTGTAATCATCCAGGATTCGAAAAAGTGTGTAGTAGTGTTCGAAACATCCTGAGTTAGAAAGGTAAGTTCCTGTACAGAAATTAAAGATACGATACTCGAGTCCTTGACCAAAATTATGAACTGGCCTGCCAGTGGAGGTAGAATGACTCTAAGCGCTTGTGGTAGAACCACATCCCACAAAACGAAAAATCGAGATAATCCAATGGCTCGCGCAGCTTCCCACTGACCTTTGGTGATCGATTGAATCCCCGCTCTTACAATCTCGGTAATATAGGCGCCTTCAAACACTGCCAAACAGATTAATCCGGCGAGAAAATTTGAAAACAGCTCAATTGGACCAAATAAAATCTCCATCACCTGGATCGTAGTTGGTGATGCGGTTTTGGCGAGATTGTCTAAGCCAAGAACCGGAATAATTTGACCACTTATGAAAAAGTAGAACACAAAAATAAATACAACAGGAGGAATGTTACGAATAAGTTCGACATAAATGCGACTCCCTATCTTCAGAAACAAATTGTTGCTGACTCGACACAAACCCATCACGATGCCGATAATCGCAGCGATCACAGTTCCCCAAAACGCCAACCTCAATGTCATTGCAACGCCTTTGAGAAACAAATTGGGGAAAACTTTCCCTGTTACTTCATCGATTCCGATTACGTATTCAAATACTAAACCCCAGTTCCAGTTATAGACAAGTACGTGTTCGACTCGGTAATAGATGAACACGACTGCGGCGACGACAAAGAAGATCACCGCAATATCTAGAGGGGTAATTTTGCGCTGCTGCTTAACTTTAGGAGGTAATCGTTCAGACATGCGATCTTTATCAATCAAACGAAATTCGCACTTCCTCGGCCTTTACCAAGGAAGTGCAATCCTGTCAATTCAGATTTACTGCGCTTCAACCTGATCTGCCCAAGTTTGAGTCTTAAACCAAAAGTCATGGCGTTCTTTAAGCCAACCATTACTGGTGTTTACCAAAATCCAGTTACTGAAAAAATTCAATGCATCTGGATCACCCTTTCTCAGGGCAAATGCCTCGTCTCCTGTGGTTAAGTTATCATCCGTAGGCATAAACAACTTTTCCGGATACTGGCTCATCCAAAAGCGAGGTTTTGGTGCACTTGAAATCATCGCGTGAGCGTTGCCATTCACAACTTCTTGGAACGCTTGGGCATCGTCGTCAAATCGAGCAGAGGTAGCATTCGGGAACATATTCTGAACAATATTGCAGGGAGTTGCACCTCGACGACAAGAAATTGTCACACCTTCTGCATTGAAATCCTCTACTGAAAATCCATCTGCGAGTTCTTTATTTGCAACCATTTGTTGCCCTGAGTGCGCGTATGGAGCGGTGAAATTTACAGTCAGATTTCGTCCCGGAGTAATCGACATACCGCCAATAATGACATCGAACTTTTTTGCGATCAAGGCGGGGATGATGCCGGACCAAGCGGTTGGTACAAATTCAACTTCAACTTCCATATCATTCGCAACCTTCGTCGCAACATCAATTTCGAAGCCGATTAAATTTCCTTGTTTGTCTCGCATTGCCCACGGTACAAATGTGGACATACCGACACGAAGAGTTCCCCGCTTTTTAATTTCTTCTAGCACACTACCCGCCGCAATTTCTTGCGAGTCTGCATTGACGAGACCGGCAAACGCGATTAGGACCGCTGCCATTAAAGTAGTTAAAGTAGTTTTTAATTTCATGTTTGGTTTTCTCCTTTATTAATAAATGTATTACCGTCGTCCGCGCGTGGCTCTCGATTCCAGCCACGAAACAAATAACGACAGTGATACAGTCACTACAAGATAAATTGCAGCAACTGTAAACCAAATCTCGAATGCCATAAAAGTTTCCGAGATGATGTTTAGCCCTTCTGTTGTCAAATCAGCCACTGCGATTACGCTAACAATTGCCGAATGCTTGATCAAATTGATAATCAATCCCGTCATCGGCGGAAGAATCAGTGGTATCGACTGCGGAAGAATAATGTCTCGATATCGATTGAAGCGACTAAAGCCAAGTGCATTTGCAGCTTCGGTTTGCCCTTTGGCAACAGACTGAATACCAGCTCGAATAATTTCTGCAGCAAACGAACCTTCAAAGAAGCTGAGACACAGCACTCCGGTCCAAAACCGATCAATGCCCAGGATCGGTGCGACGATGAAATAGAACAAAAACAGTTGTACCAAAAGTGGTGTGTTTCGAATCAATTCTAGATAGACGTTTGCGATTAGTTTTCCTGAAAACGAATTGGACATTCGAAAAAGTGCAGTGATCAAACCAATCAGAATCGTGAGAATCATGCTAAAGAAGGTAATTTCGAAGGTGACTACAAGACCTTTAAGCAAAGGACCTAAAACAAATTCACCATCAACAACACGGTAGATAAATCGATCGACTCGATACCACTGCCAGTTGTACTGCATCGCCTCTGCGCCTTTGTAGATAATCCAAGCCGCACCACAGGTCAGTACGACCAACTGTGCAAAGTCGATAAGTGGTGACTTACGAGTAAGTAGCAGGCTCTTGCGCGGCGGGCGTTCTCTTAGCGCAGTAGCATCCTGTTGTTTATTTGTCGAAATTTGTCAATCCTCAGGTTCAAACATCAATTCATACATTTATATGAGAAATTCCTGATTTTTTGATTTGACTGACAAATGCCAAAAAGTCTCAAAGACGTAGTTTCAAGCAAATCAACTTACTTGATTGGTCCAATTGCATTCAAATTTACGTATCAATGAATGTTTATATTTTTCAAAGCTTTCTAAGGTGATTCATTACCAATTCGGAATTTGAATAAATTGCAGTTTCTTGTCAATTAAATCCTAGTGACGTACACTAAAGACTATACGACATCCAATCGCATTCAAAAGTCGTACTAGCGCGAGGCTATTCTACCCTTTTGTCGGCCTCCTCGATCTAATGTCAAATGCCGACTCTCGAATTCGCTTTAAATTTAGTTATTTTGATTGCTCAAAGTCGAAATCGATGCACCACGAAAAATCATTATACAGATTGGAAATGATACAAGGCAAAATCACTAGCCACGTTATTTCAAATCTTTTTTCAGATGATCAATGGCTAGTTCAGGATTACCGATTTTGATAAATAGGGGAGAATACTTTGAATTGACAAGAAAAAGAATTATCAACTTTATATTTGTATAGGTTAAACATCAGTTGAGAGAAGGCGAGTGAAAAAATGAAACGTAGCTAAGTATGAGGCACACAATGTGTTTATCGTGCGTCAGTAATTAAATGGACTTGAAAAATAATTTTAACAAAGGCGCTGATTTAAAGCCCTTCGAAAAGTTGAACGTGACTGTGCACTGTGAATTGTTACGTAGTCTGTCGGGTATGAAGTGCCAGGTTCGACATGTAAATTTACGAAAACCGGTCCATTCAATTCTAGAATGTCTTTGATAGACGATTCAAAGTCAGTCAATTCTCGAAACGAAAATGTATGTGAATAGCCCGCTGCTTGTGCAATTTTATGAAGCTGTAATTTTTTTGCTGCGGGAATTGGAAAATTTCCGTTGACTTCATAGGTATCGTTCTGACAAACAAAGTGCAAAAAATTGTTGGGTAATTGGTTTGCAATTGTGACCAAGCTTCCAAGATTCATCAGTAGACTTCCATCACCGTCAAGTACGACGATTTTTTCATTAGGTGCCCCTAGCGCGAGTCCTAGTCCATGGGAGGATGCTTGCCCCATTGCTCCAGTACATAGATAGTTCAAGTCGTGTGGACGAATATTCATCCAATCAAAAGCGGACTGATAAACGGCAACCACAATGCCATCTGGGTAATGTCGAGCTAGAACTGCTAAGGCCTGATCTCTTTTCATACCCTCAGACTGGAGATGACGTAAAAAATAACGCGATTGGTTGTGATCGGTTGTAAGAATCTTGAATCAGTGACGCGATCTGAGCAGTGTCTTCACTGTTAGATATTTCTTTGTAATCTAATTCTAGCCCATCACAAATTGGAGCTAGCGCACGAATTCCAAGACTACTCGAGCTCTTTATCGAGCGGGCTGATTCCATTCCTTGAAGTCCAACTAACATGACGATCGGCAGTTGATACTCGACCGCAATTGCTCGAATCGCGTTGATCGAATCTAAAAAACCTGTATGCTGAATTAACAATATGGAGCGATGATTGCAATAGGAAAGACCTGCGCAAATTGAAACGCCTTCATCTTCTTTACAAACCATCACCAAATGAAATCGACTGTCTTTGGAAATAGGCCAAAGAACACTCTCACAAGTTACAATGTCCGGTAATGCAACAACGGTTTGAACGTCGGCTTTAGTAAGCGCTTCTAAAATAGCACTACCTTTGATTAAATCCTTATCAGTAGTGACAGTCATTCCATTAGTTACATTTCGAAAGAATTTCTTTCATAGCTCTTTCAACTTGAAGCATATCTGACTCTAGACCGATCGTAAATCGTACGCAGTTAGATAAAGACGGTGCAACAAACGTACGCGCCAAAATTCCACGCTTAAGCAATTCATTAAAGACACAATCCGCTGAGAGCGGGCTTGTATCAAATCCAACGAGGATAAAATTGGTTTGACTTGGATACACTTGAAGACCTAAATTTGCTAAAGACTCAGCGAATTTATCTCTAACTTCTAAATTATAAGTACGAACAAACTGACGGTCTTGAGTGTCTTTGATCGCTGCTTTTCCACACTCAAAAGCAATATTGGAAATTGGAAAAGTAGTTCCAATACGTCGAATCAAATCAGCGATTTCTGAGTGAGCATACAGCCAACCAAGCCGAAGTCCCGCTAAACCATAGATTTTAGAAAACGTGCGAGTCATCACGACATTAAAGAATTCTTCTACAAAGTACTTAGGGTCTTCAAAATCAGGCGAGGTGACATATTCGAAGTATGCAGAATCCAAGACCAGCAACACGTCGCTTGGTAGATTGGTGATCAATCGTCTGACTTCTGTACTTGAAAGCCATGTGCCCGATGGATTATCGGGATTCGCTAGCATAACGATGCGCGTACGTTCTGTAACACACCGTAGAATCTCATCCACCACCGCAGTAAATTCTCGATCTTTGGCTCGAATCGCTGTTGCATCGTTCGCATAGGCGTAATTTGGAAATTTTTGATACCCATTTAGGCTACAAATGAGCTCATCACCTGGCTGCAAGTAAGTACGAGCGATACGAGCGAGCAAGTCGTCGGACCCATGACCACATACGACACTCTCAGCATTGAGTCGGTACGCCTTCGCAATTGCTTTGGACAGTTGAAGCTCAGCACCTTCCGCGTATCGTTCCATGGACATGGCGGCAAATCTGGCCGCCGCTAAGACCGAATTGCTAGGACCTAAAGCATTTTCGTTTGAGGAAATATTAATTTTCACATCAGGTCTAGGCTCTTGGTGCATTGCATTCATGTGCGGTTTTATCCGCATCAAACCTGGCCTAGCTTGCGGAAATTTCATCGCCAAAAAAATTAACAGAAGTAATTATTGAAGAGCATTTGGGTACTTTATGGAAATTTCTCGTTCGATTGATCTTCCTCGTTCCGGATCATCAAGTGAACCTAAACGCAAATAAATATCAAGAACGTCTTCCATTACCGATTCAAGAAATTTTGGATCGTCACTTTTGTCTTCTGGAAGAAATAAAACGGTATCACCACCATATGTATCAATGGGTTGATCCTTGCAACCTTGGGGAACGTGTAAATCCTTTCCGCGGCTAACTGCGTTGATTCCTCGGCGGAGTCTAGATCGAAGTAAAGCCACGCCTTTGTCCGTTACTCCCAGGTATTCCCTATCATGAATATTCATTGGCCCTTGACTTGTCCAAGCATCCCAATCACCTGGATTTGATTGCCGCTCATCGTAGGATCTGTGCGCAGTTTGCCCGTAAAAATCAACTTTTTCCCAACCAACTGATTCGCGATCACCTTGTCTTAAAACTTCATCATTGTCATTGAAATGTCGCCAACCAAATTTTCTACTTTCAGTATCATTCATAGGCGTTACCCATTTGGTCAAACTAGTGCGACCGAAGACCTTGGGCTTGTCCATTACCTGAAACATCCCACCATTTTGAGCTAAATTTGGAAACAGGTAGTCGTGAAATCTCAAGCGAACCAAATCACCTGTTCTTCGAGCGTGTGCATAAACGACACCGCCTTTTCGTTCTCGGTACACTACTACGGGTAGATCTACAAAGTGTTCTAGGCCAGGAAACTGAGGTCCGCTGATCCGTCCGTGAAGGAATACGCTATGAAATGGATCAATTGCGTTTTCTGTCTCCTGAAGCCAATTGTTAGGACTGTAAATAGAATATGGAACCAAATCGTGCCCTTCAATTTGCATAGAATCTAGAAACGGAAATTTCGGTTTCAAATCCGGAGGGCCGAGGTAAGCAAATACCAATCCTTTAAATTCCATCGCCGGATATGCGCCTTGGCAAATTTGATGCTTGATTTTACTATCAGGCGGTTCTCCTGGTGTGTCTAGAATAGTGCCATCTACATCAAAGTGCCAACCGTGATAACAACATCGTATTCCCTGTTCTTCAATTCGTCCAAATTCCAAAGATGCTCTTCGGTGCGCACAATGGCGATGTAAAACTCCTACTCTTCCGCTCAAATCACGAAAAACCACTAGATTTTCTGCAAGTATTTGGATCGCCGTCGGATAACCGGAATCTAGTTGCGATGACATCGCGACCGGATGCCAAAATCGCCTCAGGTATTCTCCGGCTGGAGTGGATGGCCCAACATAAAAAAATGTCGGATCAGGCGACAATTGCTCACGAATCGAGTAGCCATCATACTGGGACTTTGTCCATCTAACTTTCTTATTCATGCGCTAATTGATATCGTCGATTCGTAATTTGAGAACCAAAATTATAAAGCTCACCCCTAAATTATCTGACGATGATGAACCAGCCTAAACACCTTCACCAAATTAGTCAATGCGGGATCATGACTCGTCACTGTTGAAGATAATTCGAGCGAATAGCGTTTTGATGAACATGAGTCATTATAGGTAGGAGATTGTCTGCAAAATCTGACAGCTACGCTTAGCACACTCGGTCAAGATCTCGGCACTACTGGCACTTCATTGCCTATGTTTGCCCAAAATAGTGTGAACCTATCTACAGTCTGTTGCCTTTTGGCAGAGGTATTGCCTGTGCTTTGTGTACAAAAGTGGCGATGACGCAACGCCTTTCTTTGTATGTTCGGCCTGAGAAGATTGAGCATCGTATCTGACTCTGGAGATTAATTCTTCGAGCGAAGGATCGAACTTAATTGAAAGCAGCATTACCGAAAATCGAAGATGAATCTTAAGAACTGTGGCTTTGTAACGGCTCTGGATGCTATCTACTACGCAAAGGCAGGCAAGATTGGCGGTTTAACTTGATGGTGAATTGCAAGTTCGAATTTGAATCAAAGCTATTTATTAGGATTAGACCAGTAATAGAATTTGCACCTATATTCTTCACGAAATCATTTAGGAATATTGTTGAGTGACATCTCAACATCGCTAAGTTTTCACAGTGGAATTTAGCTAGTTTAAAGTGATGCGGCAATTTTTTTGTGAGATTAAATTAACAAAAAACCAATGCATACAAACAATAAAGACCCTGGAGGTTTTCAGACATGTCTAATGTCAACACATCCCACTTATCGAGCGATGATCTAGCGTCGTTGCGGGACTTATTGAAAGTTCAGCCTATTTGGTATTCAAATCGCCTGGCTCGAGACGCGATTGGTCTAAAAGAAACTACTTTTCTTCATGCAGGGCCTCCCTTCGAATCTGTGGATCAAATTCCACAACCGGTACTGAATTCAGCATACTCAGCTGCAGTTTTTGAAGGAATTGCGAAAAATTTCGAAGAGGCTAAAGAATTGGTGTCGAACGAAACCATTCGATTTGAACCAGCACAAGACCTCCAGGTTGTTATTCCACTCGCTGGTATCGTGTCTGCATCAATGTGGCTTCATGAGGTAATTGATGCATCAGGGACTATTGATTCTCCTCGGGCCTATACTCCGTTCAATGGAGGAAATGGACCTGCTATGAGATTGGGGCTATGTAACGATGACGTTGTAGCACATTTAAAGTGGATCAACAGCGAACTTGCAGAAGCATTGGATTATTCTCTGCCGAATAATTTATCTCTTGTTGAAATTGCTGACGAAGCCTTAAGGCAAGGAGATGATTGTCATGGTCGCACAATTGTAGGGACAAAACTGCTTATTGAGTCTCTGTTGCCCAAAATTTCTGAGTTTCCCGATGTTTTATGGTTTTTAGAAGAAGGCCCAAGTTTCTTTCTTAATCTTTGGATGGCAGCCTGTAAATCTATGCTTGTTGGTTTAACAACTTATTCGGACAGCAGCGTGGTCATTTCCGCTGCTGGAAACGGTTCGAGAGTAGGCTTCCAGATGGCCTGTAAACCTAGTAAATGGTATACCTGTGAGGCTAATGCTCCTACCGGAAAATTGGGGACTTTTAGTACAAGTCGTGCACTCGGTGCTATTGGAGACAGTGCTGTCGTAGATTTGTTGGGCTTTGGGGCAATGGCTTTTACTTATGCTCCGGAGCAGAAAAAACTATTTCGAGACTACTTGCCGAAGGATGCTGCTGATTTGCCTACGCAGTTACTAACTTATAGGAACCTTGGATTCAAATCAATGAATCTAAATTCTGGATTGTGCGTGCGAACAATCATCGAAATGCAGACTACACCGATTGTGAGTTTGGGAATTATCGACAATGCGGGTTCTATGGGTCGATTAGGGGGTGGAATCTATCGCTATCCCATTGAACTTTTTGACAATGATGAAGTATTGGCAGAATTGGATAAAGCCAGTTGATGTTTAAATAAATTGGAAAACTTCTATAATTGAAGCCAAAGCACCTCGCAAACTCGGACGGCTTTTAGCTGCTTGCAACTTAGCATTCTCGTATTACTGCTTCAATTCACAGCGCATAATTCCAATTAAAAAACGATGTTTTCGGTTAGATATTAGTCTAACTCTACTAGTTCGGAATCAATTTTTGCCTCTGGCAGCTTGAGCAAAACACATGGAATTATCATTCGATTCATATGAAGTATGTAAATCCTCATGTCGGTGGGCGTTAGGTTAAATGGACCTTAAGGTGAATTTTAGTTTCTGGATTAATTTGGAATAATGGCACTTAAGCGTAGCGGCGCACAACGACTTTCCCGACGAGGTGACGAGTCAGTTCGACACCGAAGGCAACTTGAAAATGGAATGAGTTCGGACTTGACAACTCTGCACCGAGCAGTATTTACTAGTGAAACTCCTGCGGTATTGATGACTTTATTAAACGCCGGAGCCGATTTGGAAACGAGGGATGTGTACGGACAAACGCCTTTGCATCAGGCAGCAGCACACAATGATGCCCCTGCGGTAGTAAAGTCATTGGTAAATTCTGGCGCCAACTTGGAGGCGCGAGATGAAAATGGAAAAACACCACTATACTGGGCGGCAGGAAACAGCTATAACCCCGACGTGGTTCAGACATTGCTTGATGCCGGATCCGATTTGCGAGCGCGGGACAAAGGTGGACTTACACCTTTGCACTGGGTGGCTTCCCTCAGCAAGACTCCGATGGTAGTGACGACACTACTTGAAGCAGGCGCCGATTTGGGAGCGCGCAACGATCGTGGCCAAACAGCACTACACGAGGCGGCTGGAAATAGCGAATCTGCCAAAGTAGTTAAAATACTAGTTGATGCTGGAGCCGAATTGGAAGTGCGAAATAAGTATGGATTAACTCCTCTACACTGTGCCGCCCAATCGAGTAAAACAGCCACTTTAGTAACGACTCTACTCAAAACAGGGGCTGAATTGGAAGCTTAGGATGAGGACGGAATGACCCCTCTGCACCAGGCGGCATTACACAGCAAGACCCCTAACGTAGTGGCGGCTTTGCTTGATGCCGGAGCAAATCCCAAGGCTATGTCAGAAGATGATTACACTCCATGGGATACTTTGCAATACAACTCTGCTCTTAAGGAAACAGAAGTATATTGGCGCATCAACGAAGCGAACTTAGAATAAATCTATTTCGCCTCATCCGAGTGAAGTGCTATAAAATTTTTCAAGCTGCCAATCATTTTAGATTTTGGTTTTAGTTAAAGTCTAGCGGGCGTGAGCTTATTCCACTGAGTTAGAAACACGACTTCATATAAACCGCGAACACGCAGATTCATCAACTGCGATCTAACCACACAACTGAAAATAATCGTCGCGGATTGCTATAGCGATTCGAAGTACGTGCACGTGTTATGTTCATTAATTTAAGCAATGTACCAATCGAAAAAATGGTTCTTTCTTGTTGCGTAAATTAAGATTTTGTTTGAATTAATTTGATTGATGTCATTGCTAAAGCATACCTAATTTTAGACCACAGACAGCAGCATTCCGAGAGGCATCAAAATTATCTAGAAACAACTAGCGAAAATGTTTCTATAATTTATTTTGTTGTGAGGTGCTATAAGATTGTCAAAAAATTCAAGATTGGATCTGAGCCTTTTTATGAAGGTGATCACAGTATAGCAAGTTGAAGAAATTCGAATCGGGTAGCTAACGGATCGAACAAAACGTAGAGGGTTAAACTGAGTTGAGAATAAAGAAAGTTCAGTATTTCTATCTTCCACTATTGATCATCGCTATCGGATTGGCGATATTGGGTGTAGCAAAACAAGCACAAGCCCATTCACATGTAGATTCTTTCGAGAAACCGCACTACAGGATCGCGATCCAAACGTCGCGCCCATTTGCGGAGAAAGACTCCAATGATAATTGGCGCGGTGTTACTCCAGATTTGATCGCGGCGCTCGCTGAACGAGTCAATTTCAACTACAGCTTTGTTGAAACATATACTATGAAACAATTGCTCGGCTCTGTGCGATCAGGTGCAGTAGACATTGCAGCAGCGTCCCTTTCTATTACTGCAGATCGAGAGCAGTATGTCGATTTTTCGCACCCCTACTTCCGAACTACTCTCGGAATGCTTACACGTTCTAGTCCCTGGGACCTCGCTACTATACTTCGAGTGGCTGTAAATGTCGCTTTAGTTCTATTTGTATTGGCCACCTTGATGTACGCTGTCGGATCTTTTATGAACTGGTGGGATGGAGACGGTTCTATTCGTACCAATCACGAAGGGGCGTACTGGGCTTTGACTACGCTCACTACAGTTGGCTATGGAGACTATGCTCCTGACACTCCCCGCGGACGTGTATTTGCATCTGTGTGGATGGTGGCTAGTTTGTTTCTGGTTTCGATATTTACTGGAGTAATCGCGAGTTACTTTACTGTAACATCACTTACTCGTGCACCAGCTAACGCGGATGTGCTCTCTCATTCTCGCGTGGCGACGCTGCAGGGAACGACTGGTTACTTTGCTCTTCCAAAACCTCCTTTTATTACGGTTCTAACTGTAGAAGAAGGCTTGGATGCTATTGATAATGATGTTGTTGATGCTTTAGTCCATGACAAGGCTATACTAGATTACGCTGTGCGCGATCGAGACGGCTATGTTGTGCAAGTGTTTGGAGATCGGTTTGAAGAATACGGCCTCGCGTACACACAGGATAGCGAGATAAGAGAAAAGCTAAATATTGCACTGATCCAAATATTGAGTTCGGATGGCTGGCGGGAAATACTCAATCGCTACTTCCAAAAAGAACATTAGCTGCAGTTTTCTGTGCCAAATTTTGTTGAATATACAAAAGAGAGAATGAATTAATACTATTCATTCCAATGAACTCGGAAATGACAGTTTTCCGACCACTCCAGAGTAGTTATTTACACAACTAAGATTAGTATCCCGGTTCTAAAGATACTAATCGAGCAAAGTTGAAGACTACACTAAGAGGATTTGTATACATGCTTACGAGTTAGGACTTTGATTTCATCAGAAATCCGTTCTTTAATTGTTCAAAATTCATTGTAGAATTTTGTCCTTCTAGCTAGTTGGTGTAGTAAGGCAACTTTCTATTTCTGTATCGTGAGCGATGTCGGGCAAGTTCCCGAATGTGATCAAATCAAGTCGCCGCTCGCTTATCCGCTAACGTTAATATGACGAACCACTGTCGCCAACATTTTTCCCTATATGATCCAATGTCTTTGAAACAACAATCTTTAGACTATCGTCGTTCAAGTTAAAGAATTTATTTTGAACGAATTCTAACTGCACGCTATCAAGTGGCACTTACAGTCACTTCAATTGCAAGTTAAAATTACCTGCATCAATAAAGTATCAATTCATGCGGAACCCAAAGTTCCGTACTCTTCGAATTGTTCAAGATCAATTGACCAATTGAGTTAGTAATGAAAGAAAACAATGCGTTATCGGTAGTCAATCTTTCAAAGACATATCGTAATGGGCGAGTCGCTCTAAGAGACATCTCCTTCAATGTCGAACAAGGTGATTTCTATGCCCTTCTCGGTCGAAATGGAGCTGGCAAATCAACAACAATTGGAATTATTTGTTCTTTGGTTACGAAGTCAGCTGGGAAGGTGTTTGTATTCGGCGTCGATATAGATGAAGATTTCGGGCTGGCGAAATCTTACATCGGGCTCGTTCCCCAGGAGATTAACTTTAACCAGTTCGAATCACCCTGGAATATTGTAATCAACCATGCTGGATTTCAAGGAGTGCGACGAAATCAAGCTCGTCGTCGAGCTGAAAATCATCTTTCGAAGCTCGGTTTGTGGGATCATCGCAATTCTAAGTCTCGCGGATTATCTGGTGGTATGAAACGTAGACTTATGATTGCTCGAGCATTGATGCACGAACCCAGACTTCTGATTTTGGATGAACCAACAGCCGGCATTGACTTTGAGACTCGTCTGTGGATGTGGGATTTCATCGAGCAACTCAATGAGGAAGGAATTACGATTATTCTCACCACACATTATTTGGAAGAAGCAGAGAAACTTTGTAGAAACGTCGGTGTAATTGAGTTGGGAGAGCTCATTTTGAATACCGACATGAAGTCTCTTCTTAAGGAGTTGAACAAGGAAACTTACGTGATAGATCTCGTACAACCAATGCTTAAGTTGCCAAATCGCTTAAACAAAATTGCTCGACTAATCGATAACTACACAATAGAACTTGACGTTTCTCGTGGCGATAGTATCAATTCAGTTTTTGAACGATTGACTCAGGCGGACATTCAAGCCACAGGACTTCGAAATAAGTCAAATCGGTTGGAATCTTTATTTATTGACTTACTAAAAATTGAAGCCAAAGCAGTATTGGAAAACGAACGAAAATGAACAGGTTGGATTACAACTCAGTCGCGCTATACACATTAGCGAGAAAGGAAATCACTCGGTTTTCCCGAATCTGGACACAAACGATAGTGCCACCAATCATAACGACTTGTCTTTACTTTTTGATTTTCGGCAATTTGATTGGTCCTCGAATAGGTTCGATGCAGGGACACTCCTACATAGATTTTATCGTTCCAGGACTCGTACTGATGTCTGTCATCACTGGGGCTTACTCCAATGTGACTTCGTCTTTTTTTTCCACCAAATTCCAAAGAAACTTAGAAGAAATTATGACGTCACCCATGCCCAATTATTTGATTTTGTTGGGTTATGTATCAGGAGGCGTATGTCGAGGTGTAGTTGTCGGTTGTATTGTTCTTCTTGTCTCGACATTGTTCGCGAATGTGAATTTTGTATCTCCAGGAATTCTCGCCGTAAATATTTTTCTTACAGCACTGGTTTTTTCTCTCGGTGGTCTGATCAACGGCATACTCGCGAAAACTTTTGACGATATTAGCATTGTTCCTAATTTTGTACTTACACCACTTATTTATTTAGGCGGCGTATTTTACTCAGTGCAAATGCTTCCAGAATTTTGGCAGAAAGTGTCGCTATTTAATCCCATACTTTACGTAATCAATGTTGCACGTTTCGGATTTTTAGGATCAAGTGATGTTAGTCTAACCGTTTCATTTACAGTCATCGGTATTTCAATTGCAATTTTGTTTACGATTTGCATCGTACTGTTGAGCCGCGGATACGGAATGCGTGAGTAGATTTTCACGTTGTTTGTTCTGTGTTGGCAATGACAAAGAGATATCTTGGATTCGGTACGTGGATGATAGCTTATCGATAAGCTACCCGGTACAGTGACTTGAATCTTCTTTCATTGATTCCATCTCTCAACCCACACGCTTGTGATAATCTTGCAGCTGTGGAATTCGTTCTGTCTCGATCACTCTTTCTCGGCGTAGATTCTTTCATTTGAACATCAACGAGAACGAACTACGGCGCATTAGACAATCACGGCCTCCGAGATAAACTCAAGAGCCTCCCAAGCTCAGAAAAGTCCAAGAATTAAACAGAACTAGGCTGATGAAGAAAATTGAACTTTAAATCAATGTGGGATTTCTTAAATTTGATGCTATTGGCAAGACACCGGGCTTGCCATTCTCAAAATTCCTTGACCAAGCGTGTGTAAAGTTTCTGTTTTTTGACGCTAACACAGAATCCGAACTAGCTCGAAGCCCATTTTTAACTATTACCGATTTCAATCTGGACTAGTTTAAACCAGAAGCCGTGCCATCTAAATTTATTCAGTGCTGCTTGAAGTCACCTAAATCAATCTGAAAGGAATTTTCCCGAAGTTTTTTCTTTTTTGCATTCAAAAGGATTCTCTCATTTGTAATGCAAATCACGCCTTAGTCGTCTACATGACATTGAATTGACTACTACTTCAGATCGGCAATTCAGAACAATTGATTTTAGTTTCCTCGATATTCGAAGGCAGAAGCCATACGATTACCTCGTTGTTTCAATTGTCCAAGTCTAGTTGCAATCTCTCGCCAGCTACCAATTGCTGAAGTCACTTGTCTAAGAATCTCTTCTGCGCGACTCTGGGAAAGTCAAATTTATTTCCAATTCTCAATTGGAACGTCAATACTAGTTTCAGACCTATCCAGATTGATAGGCGTGGCCAGTTCAAGGAAACGTATATCAGTTGGTGATTGATTTTGGCTTTAGGCAGGAGACAGCTTCAACCCATAAATTCTTCTATAAAGAAAGCCATGATTTCTCAAATGATCGTTTGTATTTGCGAGCAGTATATTGAAAACCATACATCTGCATAATTGCTCTAGATCGTTGTTTAGTGATGCTCCGTATAGTCTCACAGCATAATCCATTTCTACATAAGCTAAGCTCGTTCGGTTGAAAACCGTTCAGAAAACACGCCCCAAGCCTGACGATAATCTTGTTCCCGGTCACATTTCGAAAATGGAGCTCGATATTCAATGGTGCGCTCTACTGGCTCGCCTGCAAGAGTGTTGTCGAGCACTTGTTGAGTCACCAGACCTTCTTCAAGCTCTTTGATGTCTTCCCAGCCTAATGCGATATTGGCTTCAGTTCGAGCACTCGAATATAGGCTCCAATTATTGTCATTCTTAACCGCTTTGGACGGTGCTGCTTTGTATCCTAATTTGGATGTGTAGACAATACGACCCTTTGCATCATACCAAGTGTCGTTTTCATATTTTTGTATTATCGGAAACTGAATTCGATACATTGCGAGTAGTTCATCCAAAGTAAAGCCAAATGCCATTGCAACTAGGACATCGATTTCGACTAGAGCTTGTCGACGAATACGCTCTGAACGTAGTGCGACATTTCTTTGCCAATGCGGTGTCAAATTGGAAAAGAATTCAGCGTCAATTTGCGAGTCTGTAATGGTCCAAGTGTCGATCTGAAACAATTCAAATAAAGGTACACGATGAACTGAATCTAATGTGTTGGTTCGAGTCATGTCGACCTTGAGCTGACATAGTGTTTCCCATAATTCACGAAAGTGCGAGCTAAGACAGCTCAAAATCAATGCTCTTAGGATTAAGGCAGAGCGTAGCTGTACATTCATTTTAATTCCGAGTACGGGCAATTGTTCCAATGTACTTTTAATTACGTCGTTTACGCCAGAACATTTGGTGAAATAGTCCAACACAATTGAATTACAAAGTGCAGCAAATTCAACTGCAGCTTTACTGCTTCGAAAGACTACTGTGGTACACGTGCCTATACTCGCTACAGTTTTCGGAACCAAACATGAGATGAGAGTTCTCTCAGATGCGGGATGAACCATTTTTCGAAACAACACGCGATAGAATTGAGTCGTTTTGATTCGAATCTCGTTGTCATCGATCCATGGTGTAGTTGCAGTTCGGGTCTCGTACTCGTCAGCATTACAAGCCGGCACATAGTTCGTGCGTGGCAAATAGTCATCGGGTATATAGGTTAAATCCAAAGCATCGTAGTGAGTATTGACTAGACAGACAGCACGAGGTGTTTTTGCAAATGGATTGCCGACGAAAAAATGTGGGCCGGAGTAGATGAACTGTGCTGGCTCTGCGACGAACTGAGTTTGTCGACGAATGGTGCTGTCTTTTTGGGCACCGGTTTCATGCCAATGCCAGTAAACGTGAGCATCTTCGCCTAAATTTCCTAGTCGATTTGGGAGCTGTGCGAATTTTTTGATCACCGACAGCAGCTCAGTAGAATGTAATTCCAATATCGGAACTGTGTGCAGCGCTGTCCGGCTCGATTCACGACTGCCGCGAAATCTTCAAGAACCAAATTATCAATCTTGATGACACGTGCTTTGTGAGGCGAAGTGTTGTATTGGTTCTTTTTGTCTTTGATACCTGGGATGTCACCACTACCACTATGAAGATAGCTAGCGTCAATCGTCTTTGGCAGATAAAGATTCGAAATCAGATCAAAACCTAGCTCCTCCTTGGGCTTTGAGTAAATGTTGACGGCAAATTGTCTTGAGGTGCTAACGTCAGGGAATAGTTTCAAAGCATTATGAAAGCGAAATTGGTAGCGTAGTCGAGGATAAGCTTCTTGCCGAAAGCTGTCGCCTTTGACTGTATCAAAAACATCTTTTGGATGGAGCAATCCGCTCACCCCCCCCCCCCCCCGTCTGTTAAAAAACCACCAACTCTGAGCGATAAAGGCTTTGTATAAATTGGGTTGTTGGCCTTTGAGGAATGGATAGTTTTGTTCTGAGTTTAGAAATTGTTGGGTACACAGCATATAAGTTCCGTATTCAATTAATTCATCCTTTGCCTGTGGGTGTTTTTGAAACAATGTCGGTCTTAAGGCTGTGACATTGCTTGCTGACATTTTATGAACCCAGATTTTCGGTTCAAACTCTGCCAGCACATCTTGTTCTTTGAATTCCAACTTGATCCAGGGTGGATTTCCTATGACTAGATCAAAGCCTCCTCGGCTCTGACCATCGTTCTTTTTGCTTAGAAAAATATCTGCAAACTCTAGCTCCCAATGAAAAAATCGATACTTCGTAGCAAGTTCATGTGCCAGCTTCAATCTTGGAATTTCTGTCAATAGGTCCTTCAAAGAAACATAGCCCTGCTGCTGTTTGAGAGCTCGTAGTTTTTGCTCTAATTCTTTGCCTTCTCCGGATAGAATTAAATCCTCAAATTGAAGATCTTGGTCATCCTGACTTCGAAACGACACCACTGTCATCAGGTCGTGAATGTATTCGGCTCTAGTCGGTGGCAATACCTCAGCTTGGGCCGGCCAGTACCACATTGCACACCAGTAGTCCATCACCAGTTTGAGTATTTGGTATTCTGTTACAGGATGGTTTTTCTTCGTTGGACTAAAGCTTTCAAGATACCGATCTTTGTCAGAATATTCAGTTAATTTGTCGCCTTTGACCTCGGTGCCCCAAACTTCCATATAGTCTTGTGTGCCTTGCCGACTTTGCGCCAGTAGCGCGGCCTGTCGTTGCCAAAGTACATCCAAAATGGATGAAATTCGTTGCAATTGATTCAGCTCATGGCCAGAGCACGAATTTTTAAACTCCTTCTTTCTTTGGGTAAATAACTGTACGATCGAGGGCTCGAAAAACTGCTTTAACTTTTTATTCGCTGTATAGCTCAGCATATCTGGATGAGGTACAAGAAAGTGGTAGATTCTATCTTCGGCTAGTCCAAGAGCTCGAGAGCTGCCTGAATTAATTCGAAATGAAGTCTTGTTGTACCAATTCTTGCGGGCAAGGTCAGTAGTTTGAAAAAACTCCCGACGCGCCCCTACTAGGGAATTCCCACAATAAACTTGAAATCCAAACCACGGCGACTGTCCATCTTGATACATACAATTAAGACGCATCGATAACTCACCTAACTCGGTGGCGACTGGATTTAGATCGACTCCAAATACGTTTCGGTCGGTGATGTAACGTTTGACTTTCTGTAGTTCATCCACATAGTCTTTGCGCTCGATTTTGAGCTTTCGTTCGCGTTGGCGTCGCGTAAGATAGGCCTCTGCCAATTGATTGACCGCTTCATTGAGAAACGCCGCAGAGCCCATGGCCGGTTCACAGACCGTCAGCTCCAATATTTCAGCAGCAGTCATGTCCTCGCGAATTACTTCTTTTAAGCTATATTTGACGACACACTGGGTCAATGATTCTGGGGTATAAAAACTACCACTACTGGTTCTTTCTCTACCGGCTAATCGATAGATAAATTGTCCTTTTGAATACTTTCGTAAAATTGTTTTCTGCGGATCTTCGTATACTCGTTCGGCTTCATCATAGTCTTTTAAATCATCCACATTCACCAAATGTGCCACATCTAAAATGTCAGGAGTGTCGTTTTTTCGGCACACTTCATACAAGTGCTCCTTGGCGAAAAACCCTCGGTATGGAAGTAAGGTTTCATACACTGACCCCAACTGGTTGATCCCCAAATGTGAATACGAAATGCGACCTCGTTTCTTGTGCACTTTACTTCCAGGGCGCGTCAGCGATAACAGGCGAATGACTCTTTGTAAGATGAAATTGCGAAACTTCACTTCGCTGAGAATTTCTAAGGACTGACGAGCAAATAATTTGTCATCCACAGCACGAATCTGGAACGATTCTGCATCGGCATGTAAATCCTCTTGGTGTTCAGTGCTTGGCTCGAGTCCTTCACGCACCAAGCGAAACAATTGCTCGATACTTTCATGCAGAAAATAGCCGTTGCGAGAACGTTCTGTGGTCAACTGAACCATTTCTAACTCGCGCAAACTTTCTAAACTATAGCCACTGACAAAAGTTTCTGAATTCATCGGTACATAGCCCAGGTTCGGGCGTGCTTCTAGATACAGCAAAAACAACAAACGATACAGGTAGCGCAGACTTTCACGACTCAATTGCGTGGCAAGCAGATCATCAAGATTGCCTTGGATTTGCTTCTGCTGCAAATACCAAATCGCTTCATTGCCAATGCATTCAATTGCCTCTCGCATGGCATACTTCAAATCGGTCGACACGCTATAAGCATGACGATGACTGTCCTGTTCCAACTCATCAAGAAAACCAGTTGAAACCTGCTTCAAACCGATCCCCTTCGGGTGCAACATTAACGCTATCGCAGCCAACGCGTATCGTTCTAGTCGATCGAAGATTTCAGTTAGATCAAATCTCAGATATTGTTGCATTGGCCATTTTGTACGGTCAATCAATATCATCTGCGAGTACGACAAATGTAACACCCACCGAGGCGGATGAACTTGCGAAAATATATGCTCATCGATCACGCGCTGCCACGACCAATCAAGCAAATCCTCTGCAAATAGTGGATCTGGTTCAAACTGAACTTTATGAGGTCTCAAGGACAATGGATCTTCGTCACTGGCGTCCGCATCGAAGGCCGCTAAAATCAAAAAACGGTCATAACCATTTTCGTCAACTTCTTTATGAAAAATAGGAGATTCAACACTGTCGACAGACAAAGTTTGAGGAAAACATCCATAGTCGAGCTTGCTCAACAATTCACAATACCAGTCACGCTGTAATGCCCAGCGCTCAGCCTGGCTTCGTTCGGCTTGCTTGAATTTGTGTAGAAATTTTCGGTAAGCTGGCGCTAACTTTCGAATTTCTTCAACCAGTTGCGTTGCCTTGACACCCGTCTCTGTTTGTTCAACTTCTTTGTTCCACTTTCGAATAGTCGCATCCAGCTTATTCGGAAAGATGACTGAGAAATAGTGACTACTATAAAACTCGTTGGTGTTCGTTAGACCTTGAACTTCGGGCATTGGGATTTAATACCTCAACTTGTCATCACACAGATTAATTTGATTGTCTGGTAAGGATTATAAAGATTGCGCAAACGGGCAAAGGTAAGGATGAATCAATGGTATTACATCGAGCTATCTCGTTGACTGTCCGGCACCTGAAAGACTCATCGCACGACGAGCATGGTCCATGACTTCGGTGTAGATTAAGAAAATTGTCGTTTGATTTAGAGAAATTTCTATTGGAAGGTCGGAAACCACTCGCGATAAAGTCTTTCAGTGACCTGAGAATTTCCCAGGCGACAACGGAAGGAAGCTTGCCTTAAAAGCTAGGCTCGTTCGGTTGAAAACCGATCAGAAAATTCGTCCCAAGCCTGACGATAATCTTGTTCCCGGTCACATTTCAAAAATGGAGCTCGATATTCAATGGTTCGTTCAACTGGATCGCCCGGAAGAGTATTGTCGATCACTTTTTGGGTCACCACCCCTTCCTCAAGCTCTTTGATGTCTTGCCAGCCTAATGCGATATTGTTCTCGGTTCGAACATTTGTGCATATGCTCCAATTGTTGTCAATCTTAACCGCTTTGGATGGTACTGCTTTGTATCCTAATCTGGATGTGTAGACTATACGACCCTTTGCATCATACCAAGTGTCGTTTTCATATTTTTGTACTATCGGAAACTGAATTCGATACATTACGAGTAGTTCATCTAAAGTAAAGCCAAAGGCCATCGCGACTAGTACATCAATTTCGACTAGAGCTTGTCGGCGCATGCGCTCTGAACGTAGCGCGACATTTCTTTGCCAATGCGGTGTCAGCTGGGAAAAGAATTCAGCGTCAATTTGCGCATTTGTGACTGTCCAAGCGTCGAGCTGGAACAATTCAAACAAGGGTACAGGATGAACCGAATTGAATGTCTTGGTTCGAGTCATGTCGACCTCGAGCTGACATAGTGACTCCCATAATTCACCAAAGTGCGAACTAAGACAGCTCAAAATCAATGTTCTTACGATTAAGGCAGAGCGAAGCTGTACATTCGTTTGACTTCCGAGTACGGGCAATTGCTCCAATGTGCTTTTATTAACGGCTGTTACGCTAGAACATTTGGTGAAATAGTCCAACACAATTGAATTACAAAGTGCAGCAAATTCAACAGTAGCCTGACAGCTTCGAAAAACCACTGTGGTACACGCGTGTATATTCGCTACAGCTTTCGGCACCAAACTTGATATGAGAGTTCTCTCAGATGCGGGATGAACCATTTGTCGAAACAACACGCGATAGTATTGAGTCGTTTTAATAGGACTCTCGTCGTCATCAGTCCATGGTGCATTCGGAGTTCGGGTCTCGTACTCGTCAGCATCACAAGCCGGCACATAGTTCGTGCGTGGCAAGTAGTCATCGGGTATATAGGTTAAATCCAAAGCATCGTAGTGAGTATTGACTAGACAGACAGCACGAGGTGTTTTTGCAAATGGATTGCCGACGAAAAAATGTGGGCCGGAGTAGATGAACTGTGTTGGCTCTTTGACGAACTGAGTTTGTCGACGAATGGTACCGTCCCTTTGGGCACCGGTTTCATCCCAATGCCGGTAAACGTGAACGTCTTCGTCTAAATTTCCTAGTCGATCTGAGAGCTGTGCAAATTTTTTGATCACTGACAGCAGTTCAGTAGAATGTAATTCCAATATCGGAACTGTGTGCAGCGCCTGTCCGGCTCGATTCACGACCGCGGCGAAATCTTGAAGAATCAAATGATTTATCTTGATGACACGTGCTTTATGAGGCGAAGTGTTGTATTGGTTCTTTTTGTCTTTGATACCTGGGATGTCACCACTACCACTATGAAGATAGCTAGCGTCAATCGCCTTTGGCAGATAAAGATTTGAAATTAGGTCAAAACCTAGCTCCTTATTGGGTTTTGAATAAATGTTGACAGCAAATTGTCTTGAGGTGCCAACGTCAGGAAATAGTTTCAAAGCATTATGAAAGCGAAATTGGTAGCGTAGTCGAGGATAAGCTTCTTGACGAAAGCTGTCGCCTTTGACTGTATCAAAAACATCTTTTGGATGGAGCAACCCGCTTGCACCCTTACTTCTTGACAACCACCAACTCTGACCGATAAAGGCTTTGTATAAATTGGGTTGCTGGCCTTTGAGGAATGGATAGTTTTGTTCTGAGTTTAAAAATTGTTGGGTACATAGCATATAAGTTCCGTGTTCAATTAATTCATCCTCTGCCTGTGAGTGTTTTTGAAACAATGTCGGTCTTAAGGCTGTGACATTGCTTGCTGACATTTTATGAACCCAGATTTTCGGTTCAAACTCTGCCAACACATCTTGTTCTTTGAATGCCAACTTGATCCAGGGTGGATTTCCTATGACAAGATCAAAGCCGCCTCGGACCTGACCATCATTCTTTTTGCTTAGAAAAATATCTGCAAATTCTAGCTCCCAATGAAAAAATCGATACTTTTTGGCAAGTTTATGCGCCAGTTTCAATCTTGGAATTTCTGTCAATAGGTCCTTGAAAGAAACATAGCCCTGTTGTTCTTTGAGAACTTGCAGCCTATAGGTTAATTCTTTTATTTCTGTTGATAGAATTAAATCCTCAGATTGAAGCTCTCGGTCATCCTTACTTCGAAACGACACCACTGTCATCAAGTCTTGGATATATTCAGCTCTAGTCGGTGGCAATACAACAGCTTGGGCCGGCCAGTACCACATCGCACACCAGTAGTCCATTGCCAGTTTGAGTATTTGGTATTCTGTTACAGGATGGTTTTTCGCAGTTGGATTAAACTTTTCAAGATAGCGTTCTTTGTCAGAGTAATCAGTTAGTTTATTGCCCTTGACTTCAGTGCCCCAAACTTCCATATGGTCTTGTGTGCGTTGCCGACTTTGCGCCAGTTGCGCGGCCTGTCGTTGCCACAATACCTCCAAAATGGATGTAATTCGTTGCAATTGATTCAGCTCATGGCCAGAGCACGAACTTTTAAACTCCTTCTTTCTTTGGGCAAATAACTGTACGATCGAGGGCTCGAAAAACTGCTTCAACTTTTTATCTGCTGTCTGGCTCAGCATATCTGGATGAGGTACAAGAAAATGGTAGATGCATTCTTCGGGTAGTACAAGTTCTCCAGATCTGCCTGAAGCGACTCGAAATGAAGTCTTGTTGTACCAATTCTTCTTTGCAAGTTCAGTAGTGCGAAAAAACTCCCGACGCGCCCCTACCAGCGAATTCCCACAATAAACTTGAAAACCAAACCACGGTGACTGTCCATCTCGATACATACAATTAAGACGCATCGATAACTCACCTAACTCGGTGGCGACTGGATTTAGATCGACTCCAAATACGTTTCGATCCGTGATGTAACGTTTGACTTTCTGTAGTTCATCCACATAGTCTTTGCGCTCGATTTTGAGCCTTCGTTCGCGTTGGCGTCGCGTAAGATAGGCCTCTGCCAATTGATTGACTGCTTCATTGATAAATGCAGCAGAACCCATGGCCGGTTCACAGACCGTCAGCTTCAATATCTCCGCTGCTGTCATCTCCTCGCGAATTACTTCTTTTAAGCTATATTTAACGACACACTGGGTCAGTGATTCAGGAGTATAAAAACTACCACTACTGGTTCTTTCTCTACCGGCCAAGCGATAGATAAATTGTCCTTTTGAATACTTTCGTAATATCGTTTTCTGCTGATCTTCATATACACGTTCAGCTTCCTTATAGTCTTGCAAATCATCCACATTTACCAAATGCGCGACATCTAAGATGTCAGGAGTGGCGTTTTTTCGGCACACTTCATACAAGTCCTCCTTGGCGAAAAACCCTCGGTATAGAAGTAATGCTTCATACACTGACCCCAACTGGTTGATTCCCAAATGCGAATACGAAATGCGACCTCGTTTCTTGTGCACTTTACTTCCAGGGCGCGTCAGCGATAACAGGCGAATGACTCTTTGTAAGATGAAATTACGAAACTTCACTTCGCTGAGAATTTCTAAGGACTTACGAGCAAATAATTTGTCATCCACAGCACGAATCTGGAACGATTCTGCATCGGCATGCAAATCCTCTTGGTGCTCAGTACTTGGTTCGAGTCCTTCACGCACCAAGCGGAACAATTGCTCGATACTTTCATGCAGAAAATAGCCGTTGCGAGCACGCGCTGTGGTCAACTGAACCATTTCCAACTCGCGCAAACTCTCCAAACTATAGCCACTGACAAAAGTTTCTGAATTCATCGGCACATAGCCCAAGTTCGGGCGGGCTTCTAGATACAGCAAAAACAACAAACGATACAGGTAGCGCAGACTTTCACGACTTAATTGCCTGGCGAGCTCGTCATCGAGTTTGCCTTGTATTCCCTTCTGCTGCAAACACCAAATCGCTTCATTGCCAATGCATTCAATCGCCTCTCGCATCGCATACTTCAAATCGGTCGACACGCTATAGGCATGACGATGACTATCTTGTTCCAAACCATCAAGAAAACCACTTGAGACTTGTTTCAACCCGATCCCTTTCGGGTGCAACATTAACACCATCGCAGCCAACGCGTATCGGTTTAGTCGATCGAAGATTTCAGTTAGATCAAATCGCAGATATTGTTGCATCGGCCATTTTGTACGGTCAATCAATACCATCTGTGAGTACGACAAATGTAACACCCACCGCGGCGGATGAACTTGCGAAAATATATGATCATCAATCACACTCTGCCACGACCAAGCAACTGAATCTTCTAAAACTACTGGGAGTGGTTCGAACTGAACTTCATGAGGTCTCAAGGACAATGAATCCTCGTCACTGGCGTCCGTATCGAAGGCTGCTAGAATCAAAAAACGGTCGTAGCCGTTTTCGTCAACTTCTTTGTGAAAAATAGGAACTTCAACACTGTCAATAGACAAAGTTCTAGCAATGCATTGATACCCCAACTTGCTGAACAATTCACAATACCAGTCACGCTGCAGTGCCCAACGCTCGGCTTGGCTTCGTTCGGCTTGCTTGAACTTGGTAAGAAACTCACGGTAGCGTGGTGCTAACTTTCTAATTTCATCAACCAGATTCGTTGCCTTAACACCCGTCCCTGTCTGCTCAACCTCTTTGTTCCAGTCGCGAATAGTGGCATCCAGCTTATTCGGAAAGATTACTGAAAAATAGTGATTACTATAAAATTCGTTGGCGTTCGTTAAACCTTGAACTTCTGGCATTGGGATTTGTTACCTCAACTTGTCTTCACATAGATTAACTTTGTCGGCTCCTTGATTTATGGCCTAACGATAAAGTCTTTCAGTAACCTGAGAATTTCCGAAGCGACAACAGCAGGAAGCATGTCTCAAAAGCTAAGCTCGTTCGGTTGAAAACCGTTCAGAAAACACCTCCCAAGCCTGACGATAATCTTGTTCTCGGTCACATTTTGAAAATGGAGCTCGATATTCAATGGTTCGCTCAACTGGCTCGCCTGCAAGAGTATTGTCGATCACTTGTTGAGTCACCACAGCTTCTTCAAGATCTTTGATGTCTTCCCAGCCTAATGCGATATTGGCTTCAGTTCGAGCACTCGAATATAGGCTCCAATTATTGTCATTCTTAACCGCTTTGGACGGTACTGCTTTGTAGCCTGATCTAGATGTGTAGACTATGCGACCGTTTGAATCATACCAAGTGTTGTTTTCACATTTTTGTAATGTCGGAAACTGAATTCGATACATTGCGAGTAGTTCATCTAAAGTAAAGCCAAATACCATTGCGACTAGTACATCGATTTCGACTAGTGCTTGGCGGCGCATGCGTTCTGAGCGTAGCGCGACAATTCTTTGCCAATAATTTCGTTTCTCGTTATTGTCAGTTTCTAACATACTCAAGGATGATAGAAATGGTATTAGTTGTTTACTTCTATAAAGCAACGAGCTTCTCAGATCACAACGTCATGTTGGTCATCCTTTTTTACCAACTTGCGCGGGAAAATGTACTCTCGTCAGTGATGATTCTTGCTAGAGTTCGGGATCTAGAAAAGGATCTAGAGCAGCGAACAAACTGCACAATTGATTGACAGCCTGATTAATGGTTTCCCAGTTAACACATTCATTTACTGGGTCACAACTGAAGAACTACGTAACATAAGACAAGTGGGCAACTTTACCTTGCCGCCAACGCCTGCCAATCACATGACATCTTATGTCTTAGATGGACAGCAAAGAATTACCTCACTGTATGCTGTACGGAAAGGTGTAATTTTTGACAAAGAAGGCGGAGCAAGAGACGACTATAGAGAAATATCCATCATTTTAACTCCTGATTATTCTATCGGAGACGAATCTATTGTCATAGATTCAAATCCAGATGAATTAAATGTGATTTCTGTTTTTGATTTATTCAATTCAACACCGAACGACATTCTTCGAAAGTTTGGTGAGGGACTCTTTGAAAAAATTTATGAATACAAACATCGGTTGGAAAGTTACGTATTTTCGATGATAACCATCGGAAACAAAATTTCTATCGATATTGCTACTGACATATTTACAAGAATTAATACAGGTGGTACTACCCTAACTTTATTTGAAATAATGGTCGCCAAAACGTATAGCGAGAAATATCAGTTTGACTTGTCAGAAAAGTACATAGAGCTAATACACGGAAATGATGGGCAAAATAGATGTTTGAAAGACGCCAGCTACGAGACAATTCCACGTGCTCGGATTCTTTAGTGTATTGCAGTAATTCTTGAAAGAGAAGTGAACAGAAAAAACAATTCTCAGACTAAGCAAGGTCAGAATCATTAAACAATGGGATTCTGTTAAGGAAGCTATATTTCTCGCGGTTGATTTCCTCAGAGAAGATGTCGGCGTTCCAGTGGCTAATCTCTTACCGTACGACGCTTTGCTTGTTCCATTTACGTACTTCGTCTCTAAAGAAAAGAATCCTTCGCCGTATCAAATTCAATTGTTAGTGCAATATTTTTGGTGGGCTTCGCTGTCAAATAGATTTACTTCAGCGTCCGAAACGAAGATAACCGCTGATCGCCAGACAATGGATCGAATCCTAAAGGAACAAGCTCCAAAATATAACGAAGAAAAATTGTCTATCAAAGTAAAAAAATTAGAAACGAAATATTTAGAACTTCTAGTGCATTCTGTAAAGCGGTGCTTTGTCTTCTCGCTAAATTGCGACCAAGGTCATTTAACAGCAATAGAGTAGTGCGCATAGATAACTCTTGGTTAAGTCGTTCAAACAGTAAGAATTTCCATCACTTCTTCCCAAAGAGTTACCTTAAAAAAAGAGGAGTTGAAGACTGGAATGCAAACCTGATTGGGAATGTTACAATAGTTGAAGAATTTCTAAACAAGCGTAAAATTGGTAGCAGACCTCCGTCTGAATATATGCCTGAATTTAGTCAGTCTAATTGTAGTAGTGAGCAGACGATGGACAGTCACTTGATTTCAGTTTCGACGGATCGTAAGTGGGATATTGATTACGAAACATTCCTAGATAATCGCGCAGAACGTATTTGTTCCAAACTCAATGAGCGCCTTCAACTTCGCTTACATTAACAAAAAATTGTTGTTAGATTGAGCAAATTGAATTTAGATTCTGTCTGAATCTCGAATCTTGAAGTTACCTAGTCTAGAAACTTCGTGAAATGAAAAAAGGCACTTTCTATGAGAGAGTTGCATGAGACCAAATCAACAATTGATAAAACGGACTCCCTACCTCTCGAGGCAATAAAATATAGTTGTCTGTAGAGGAACTCTAGGAGATTAACCAAGCAACTCTGCAGCGCGCTTGCTTGCATTTTCTGATTCTTCGTGGCACTGTAGTGCATCCAATACTCGAGCAGTATTTTGCCAAGTTCTGGGTGATGTACCTTTGTTTCCGACACGTTCGGCTAGTAATGCCCGCGCGTAGTTCAGTTGACCCGATCGAATCGCCGATTCAATCAATGTCTGGGAAATTAAATCGCGTTGAGCATGACTACCTCCAAATCGATTCGCGGTATATCGTACGCTGGCCAGCTTCTTTGCAGCTTCTGCATATCGCTCTTGTGAATATGCGATGATTGCTTGGGCAACGGGTAAACCAACAGTTCGTGTCATCCATGACGAATAATTGTCACCCTGCGTACTAGCCTCCAATTTGCGCATCATTTCTTCTGCTAGCTTAAATCGAGCATCAGCCACAAATGCCATAATCGCATGGCAGTCGTTGAAACAATAATATCCGCCGTGCTCGATGTTTGATGCCCATTTATCTGCGAGTGTTCTCCAGCGATCTCCCACATCAATATCTAACAAATACAACCGCCAAAGTAATGCACTTGCATCCAAATTCTCAAGTGCAACGGTACCACCTGCAATCGAATCGTCGTAAATTTGGAATACCTTGTCATATTTTTGGATGTCCATATAGTACAAAGCAAGGTGCCACCAATTATGAACGGCAAATCCATTATCTGGAACCCAATCATCAATTCTTGATTCATACCAGTCAATGCCTTCAGCTTGTCGACCCTGCATTTCTAGAACGTGAGCTACTGCATGGAGGGCCCACACATCCCCTGCACTAATTTCAAGAGCTTGTTTACCAAATTGCTCTGCTCTTGCATACTCGTTGCACTCTTCTAAACCGAAGGCGTACATACCCAATGCATAACCGTAACCCGGTGTGTCTTTGTCATACTGTGGCAAGACTCGCGCCACTCGATCGCGTAGATTGTGTGAATCTCCCAAGTAGAAGTCGGACAGATGAGCAATTTGAAGAGCAAGAACATCACGTGGATAGTCGATTAGAATCGATTCCAAAATATCCACAGATTGTTTAAACTCACCATCCAACCAGGCCTTCAGTGCTGCCATATGTTTTCTTTCACGATCATTCGCAAACTTAGTCAGTTTTTCGGCTGATTCTAAAGATTCTTGCAAGTGTTCGGAAAATTCACCATCGGCCATTGCACTACCACAGTGGGCACGTAAACAATGTGCCATAACAAAATTTGGATCTAATTCAATTGCTTCGTCTACAGTTTCTACCGGATCACCATGGTAGGCTTGCAGTTGTTTAAGTGCTTGTTCAAATTTATCCATTGCTTCCCGACTAGAAACCGTGGTATTTACACCTCGATAATCTTTCATTTCTGTCATCTGTTTCTCCTCTTTACTCCAATCGAAGTGAATCGATTGATGTTTCCATTTAATTTAGCGCCCGCTAGGTGAGTCACTCGCGCTAAGTTTACCGCGTGTAGAAATCCTAAAGCGTGGTGCAGTTCCGAATTCTTTCAAACCAACTCCGGCCGCAAAGTCTCCGAACACAGGCCCATGCTTAAATAGATGTCCTGAGCACCCACCAGCAATTAATACATTTTCGAAGTTGGGATGAAAATCAATAATAAAGTGGGTATCTGGTGTCATTGCAATTTGACATGACTTTTGGTCGACGGCCTTTTCATTTATAAGGCCGGGAAACCGTTGCCTAATGTACTGTCGTGTGCGATTAAATGTTGCTTCATCTACGACGCGGTCGTCGTTGTCAAGATCAATAATAGTCTCGGTCCAAGCGATTGCTGCCTTTACGCCGTGTCCTTCTACAGAAGGTGTACCATAAGCTTGGTAACCATGATCGACCCAACACGGCATATTGTCATTGTCGTACGAAGGATCACTATCAGGTGTAGCCGTATAGATAATATTCTGACGAACGATTTGAGAAATTGGTGCAATGGTTCTTCGAAACATCTCCCCAAGCCAAGGTCCGGTAGCTACAATGATCAACTGAGCCTGAAGTGGTTTACCATTGAAAAACAGTCGTTCGGATTCATCCGTAGTCACTCGTCCGCGTACTACCTTGCCCCCTTCCTTGATCAACTGTCGAGTAGTTTCTACAACAGCTCGATGAGCCATTATGAGTCCGGATTCTGGTTCATAGATTCCGTAAGCTACATTCCTACAATCAAATTGCGGAAATCGTAAATTTAGTTCATCAACCCCAAATTTAAAATACGGAATCCCTAATGATTCGAACACAGGCAACGTGGCATCCTCCCAATCACTTTTACCACGGGCAGCCAACACCAGTGTGCCACACTCGACGTAAAGACGTTGTTGCATCTCCTCTTGTAACTCCATCCATCGTAACCTAGCTTCGCGCATCCACTGTGTGTACAGTCGATCAGGGCCATGGATCGTTCGAATAATACGTGTATAGTCGGTGGAAGAAGCTCTAGAGTGTCCAGGTTCCCAACGATCAATCAAAGTAACCGAATAGCCTCTACGACGAACAGAAAGGGCTGTCATCACCCCTGCTATACCAGCTCCAACTACAATTACATCCGATTTCATTGAACTCATTGTGAATCGCTGTTGTGTGCTAATTTTCCGTTAATGTATGGATCTCGAACAACTTAACGGAAAACGAACATAAACGATTGATAATTTTTTATGCAGCCAAGAGTCCATAATCGTCTGCCATAAATGTTCCCATGAATTCTCATTTTCTAAGGTTGTCTTTCTAGCCGTAATTTTTCTTAACATCGCTGATTCTCAGTCGATGTACATTGTTTGCATTCAGCTATTTTGTTGGCATACTTTTTTTTGTTCGTGTCAATAACTTTACTGTCTTTAGAGACAGCTTACCTTGAATGTGACGAAAATAGTTCACTGAAGTGCTTTACCAATCTAATTTTTAAGTCTAATCCCCATACCTTTTGATGTACTTGTCGACTATATCTTTAGCATTAGCATGAATCCATGACTGTTCTACGTTGCGTCCTTGGTGGATGTGGTTTTGTCAATATTTTCAGGCAGCTCGAGCTCATGATCCGATATCTGAATAAACAGATTTTGTATATCAGTGTAAATTTTTTTCTGTATTTCTTTTCTTCGTTCAATGGACTTCTTTAGTGGTCCAAGAAGATTTTCCTGGACCTGCACACTATTTGTGAGTTTCAATCGGTTAGCTAAATCATTGATGTTCTCTCGTGCATCTGTGTCTACACAGATAGTCTTATCAAGCTTCTCTAATTTGGAGCGCCAATTGCAAGATACTCTTGGGTCGGATTTGGCTGAAATCAGATTATCAATTAATTTAGTAAGTTCCTGATTCTCGTCAACGTTGAGTTTATGCTTACTCAAAAACACGTCGAATTCTGTCTCAAAATCATTTTGATCGGATTCAGCAACTTCTCTTATCCAAATCGCGGAATCTTGTAGGTCTTGTGCCAAATCTATGATTCGATCGTCACGCTTTTTCAGTTCTTCAATTAGCTCGATCGTCTCTTCAATTGCTTGTTCCCATTGAGAGTCGCTAGAAGCACTAAATGACTTTAAATAAACATTTCCAAGAATATGCTTTAACGGCGAATATTGATGAAATAGACTCTTGACATCTTCAACCTTTATACGGTCACTTTCCAAAAAAGCCCAAACAATATTCACCAAGCACTCATCGTCTCTACTCTTGGCAAATAAGTGAACTTTACTCAACATATTGTTGATTTTTGATTCAGCCGGATTTTTTCGTGAGTAGTATAGGTGAATGGAAGGTACGAGGGCCAACTTGCGTCTATTTTTCTTTGAATGCTTCGCTGCAATTCTACTGAATTGATTTCTTCGTCTACGATTCTGCAAGAATCGGTGCAGTTGATGGTAGAATTCTTGCTCAACTGACTTACATCGACCCCAGCTATATCGAAATTGCTCGTTCAGGTCAGCTTCAATATTGCGTTTTTGAACTACAGTGTAATTTAAGATCACCTTCAAGTTTTCGGGCGATAAAGTAGGCGGAAGTCTCATTCTAAGTTCTCGGAGTCATCGATACAGTTGTTAAGCGCTTGGTCAGTAAGAGGTGCTACCCTAAAAACGGACTTAATCTAATTCAAGTAAAACAGAAGTAGAAAGTAACAGTAAGTTTGTGTGCGAACACACTGAATGTTATTGTCCTTTTTTAGCTAGAATAGCACCGTCGCTACTTGTCCATTGTCGCCTCTAATAACAGCTTATGGGAACCATAAATTTGGGTGTCCTATTGAAAGAAGTTCTGTTCTTGTGAAACTCCTATTCTTTTACAACTATTCTGAGTAGAAATTTTTCATTTGTCGGGATTCTTCAATCTTCAATCAATTGAAATCTACTTGGTTGATGATTATTTGTATGCTTTGGTTATTTCTTTCATATCCTGATTATTCTTAAATTTCTTTTCAGCTTTCCTTTTCTTCGTCAATTACTTCTTGTTTGATTCTTTAGTCGGAATAATCGTTGAATACAAAAGCTCCGACATCATCTAATTCCAAAGACTTAAATAAATCGAAAATACGTCGATCAGACTTGTAAATTGGCTGCCCAGTTTCTTGTTCTGTGTTCTGAAGATTGATCAATTTAGCTTCTTGTAACTAGGTAGTTGCCTTGATAAATGACGCTGACTGTTTCCGAAACTTGATCAAACAGCCAAAATCCTGCAAAAATACAAGGACTTCCAGACTTCCAGCGTTTCATATCGTAGAAATCTGATCGGACAGGGAATTGAACGCTTGAACCTGCTGCGATCGGAAATCAAAAATGCGAGCATACGCATGTAAAAACACAAACACTCGCCTTCTAAGTTGGACTACTCTCTCCCGAAATTTAAGATCGAACCTGACCGGAAACTCACCAGACACAAAACATAATCTTCATTTAATATTTATTCAAACTTAAGAAAATTCAATGCTTAAAATTATTAGCCAAACAAATTGAATCTTGTATACTGTATACAGTATACAAGAAGGCTTGAAATCAAGGTACAGACCGATACTTTGGAGGAAAGAATCAGTATGAATACCAATTTGCCGCGAAAAATTTTCACTCTGCCTGAGAACACCCACACAATTGCAATGGGTGCCGCTGACCTGAATGGCATTTTACGAGGTAAACGAATTCCAGCATCTCACTGGCCCACGGTTTGTGAAGATGGTATGGCATTGTCTTTAGTCATATATGCCATGGACATGACCTCAGACATTTGGGATACTCCCTATGTCAATATGGAAAACGGATATAGAGACATGCATATGTTTCCGATGTCTAAACCAGTCGCCTCACCGTGGGAACCTGGGGTCGCGATTTGTATGGGCTATACCGAAGACGAAGATCACGGCCCAGTACCGATTGACCCACGTGGCGTACTTGTAGAACAAGTGCAAAGAGCAGCTGATATGGGAGTCGAAGTCCAACTAGGTGCTGAATTGGAATTTTATCTGCTTGATCCAGAAACCATGCTTCCGAAAGACTCCGGAATTCAAGTGTACAGCCTTTCTCGAGCTGCAGAATATGAGCATGTCCTAGGACCGATGCGCCGATATTTGAATGATTTGGGAATTCCAATCGAGCAGTCCAATACCGAATACGCAGCCGGTCAAATTGAAATAAATATTCGATACGGCGAAGCACTCGAAACCGCTGATCGTACCGTTCTATTTCGTTCGATGATTAAAGAAATCGCGATCCATCACGGATATCACGCGACCTTCATGGCAAAACCTTTTGCAGAACATTCCGGCAGTGGATTTCATGCACATTACTCCTTGTGGAAAGACGGCAAGAACTTGTTTAGTGATAACGGAAAGCTATCAAAAATTGGTTTGTCTTTTTTAGCTGGACTTCAAAATCGAATGGCTGAATGTGCATTGGCAGTCTCCACCACTCCTAACGCTTATAAACGTCGAACCGCATATTCATTCTGCCCAACCAATACAACTTGGGGAATTGACAACCGTACTGTTGGTTTAAGAGTGATCGAAGGATCTGATCATGCAGTTCGAATTGAAAAGCGAGATGGTTCAGCCGACTGTAACCCCTATTATTTAATCGGCGTCGATATCGCGGCGGGATTGGATGGTATTGAACAAGGAATGGAACCCTCCCCCATGACCGACTGCGACGCTTATGCTGTAGAAGATGCAGATCCCATTCCAGACAATATTCAGGATGCAATTGAATTGGCTGAAAATTCTGATTTTTTACAAAATGTACTTGGGGAGGGTCGGCTTTGCATACTCATTCAACAAGCAGAACGTGAAGTTGAATTTATACATGCTTCGGTAACCCAAGTCGAACTCGATCGCTATCTGAGAAACCTCTAATGAAAATTGCTCGTGTGACGGGAACAGTAACCGCGACAGTGAAAGACTCACAATTGACTGGCCACAAACTGCTCATAGTAGATGTCGAAAATGGATATGGAGACGTGGAAGAACGTTCTATTGTCGCAATAGATATTGTAGGCGCCGGCGTAGAAGAACTTGTTTTGCTCGTATTGGGTTCTAGTGCTCGCGTACCTAGGAGAGTATCTGGTATCGCAGTAGATGCAGCAATCGTAGGAATCATTGATGAAATAAGTTTCGGAAACTAATTTGACGAACCAAAACCAATTTGCAAATTGAACTAAACAGAACAGGAGATAGTAATGGCAGTTAATTTAGATTTTGCTCAAATGGCTCTCGGTATGATTGAAACTCGAGGCTTGGTGGCTGCGATTGAAGCTGCAGACGCAATGGTAAAAGCTGCGAACGTAACGATTTCTGGTCAAACCAAAGTCGGTGGCGGGCTGGTGTCGACTATCATTCGAGGAGAAGTTGGAGCTGTAAAAGCTGCTGTAGATGCAGGTGCAAGTTCTGCCAATCGAGTCGGTGAAGTCATTGCTGTTCATATTATCCCTCGACCTCATGATGAAATCGAAGCTCTATTAGGAGGAGACTAGGGCTGAGTTAGCGGCAACCTAATTTATTCAGACTGATTTCGCATACCGTTATGACTCGAGTCTTTCTCTTTTTGTTGAGACTCAAAAGGTAGCTTCCATGGCAGTTGAATTCGAGGATTTTACTCACGCAATCGAACAAAATAGCGGATCAAGCTTAGCTACAATCGATTCGATTGAGTACGAAAACGTAACGATTTTGGGTGGCGGGATCTGCGCACTTCAACTTGCTGCTTTGTCTCTAGCCGCTGATCGCTCGGTTGCCCTATTTAGTGCATATGGTACTGAACTAAACGCATTACGTGCTTCAGGTAGCATTACGATTCGTGGTGATGGACCGATAGGTACTTATCAGGTTGATCAACAAAACATCCCATCAATTCACACAACAGCCGAATTAGATTCAGCGGTTGCCAGTGCAGATCTGATCTTCTTGACCGGTCCCATCCATAAGCATCGAACTTATGCGATGGTTTTAGCAGAACATCTGTCGGATGAGCAGACACTGGTTATTGTGCCTGGCCGAACTTTTGGAGCAATCGAAACCGATTGGCTTCTTCGAGTCGGTGGATGTCGTGCAGATGTTGCGATTGTGGAAGTACAAAACCTCCCCTACTGGGCCATACAAAAACAAAATACGCTAGAGCTATCTGCGTGTCTGGATACTAAGGCGGCAGCGTTAACGAATGACAAGCACGCTCATGTGAGTGCTCTTGAATCAATTCTACCAAACATTGATCCATGTCAAAATGTTCTTCACAGTAGTTTTGCCGACTCGAGCGGTGCTGTAGAGGCAGTTGCTCTGATGCTTGGCAATAGTCTAATCACTCAAGACCTAAGCGTAATTCTTCCAGGTGCAGAACCTTTAGAAGAAAGAAAAACTTTTCGCGCTTTGATTGAAAGTGATCGCTGTTCAGATGTTCTTTCACAGTTGTTAGAAGAAAGAAGACAGGTCGCACAACGTTTTGGAGTTCGAAACCTTCCCGAGGAAATGACGTGGATCACCGCTTCTGCCGGATCAAATGTAGGAAGTGGTAGTCGGCCTCGTCCAACACAAAATGATGCACTTTCGATATTAAGTAGTGCAACAATCGGATCCCTTATTCCCTTGCAGTCCGCTGGCACACTATCCAATGTAGCGACACCGGTGACTGATTCCATTGTTACTTTAGCAGGCGCTTTACTTCAGCGAGACTTTCCAACAGCCGGTCGAAGACTCGAAAATATGGGGATAGTAGGAAATAACATTGATCAAGTCAGACAAGGTCTTGAGTCGCTGTTGAAACGAATGTAAACGATGGACCTCGATCTTCAATCCATAGCAAACTCACGTCGTGCTGCAGAAACAGCTTGGCGAGCGTATCAAAAATTTCGCTCTTATCGACCGGAAGAAATAGATGAAATCGTCAATGCCATGGCGATGGCAGTAGAGCCGGAAGCTCGGCGTTTGGCTGAACTAGCAGTGGAAGAAACGGGCTGTGGGAATGTTGAAGACAAACGGATCAAAAACTTATTCAATGCAATCGAAGTCGCAAACTGGTTGCGAAACATCAAAGCTTTAGGTTTACTGTGGCGAGATGAAGTCACCAAAATCGCGGCGATAGGTGAACCAATGGGAGTGGTCGCGGCATTGATTCCAGTGACGAATCCGACATCCACCGTTATCTATAAAGTCTTGACCGCGCTGAAAGCAGGCAATGCAATCATCTGTGCACCTCATCCAAATGCTGTGAAGTGTGGAATGGAAACTGCCGCGATTATGTCTCAAGCTGCTGAGCAACTAGGAGCCCCTAAGGGCCTGATTCAATGCTTAGAAAAGGTTAGTATTCCTGGAACACAAGAGCTTATGACACATCGTCGAACTTCGGTAGTTCTCGCGACCGGTGGGCCAGCCATGGTGAAAGCCGCCTATTCTTCAGGGAAACCAACTTTAGCCGTTGGACCAGGTAATGTTCCATGCTATGTACATGAGTCAAAGTCCTTCGAATTGGATGAAATTGCAGAACAGGTTATCGTATCAAAAAGTTTTGACTATGGCACGGCATGCCTTTCTGAACAAGCTCTAATCGTCGACCGTAAAATTGGACGTGAATTGCGTGCCGAAATGAAATTGCGAGGAGCGTATTTTTGTACCGCTCAGGAATGCCGAAGACTTGCCCAAGTAATTTTCAAAGATCAAGCCATTCACCCACATCGAGTAGGACAATCGCCTAAAGTCTTGGCAGACTTGGCAAGCATTGAATTACCACCACGAACAAGAATTTTGGTTACCCCTCAAACGAAAGTCGGCTGGGATTCACCTCTGTCTCATGAGAAGTTGAATCCAATACTTGCTTGGTACGATGCAAAAACAGTCGATGAAGGATTAAAACTCGCTCGAGATATTGTCGAATTTGGTGGTTGGGGGCATTCAGCTGTTATTCATGCAAACCAAGCAAACGTGATCGCTCAGTATAGTCAGTTGCCTGTAGGACGAATTATTGTAAACACACCGTCAATAATCGGTGGAATGGGGTATTCGACGGATTTGGAACCAAGTTTCATGCTCGGAACAGGGACATGGTCCGGTTCGATTACTTCAGACAATGTAACCGCATTACATCTGATCAATATCAAACGAGTTGCATATGAATCAAGACCCTGGCGAGATATTTACGACGAATACGGAGAATAGACTTGGCTGAAAAGTTAACAATTCGTGCCCTAATGCAAATTGATAATTTGCAACCAAAATTTGCGGCCTATAACGGAGCAACCGTACAGGGTTCGATTCCGCTTGCTGGTGATACCGTTTTAATTGGTGAATTCATGCCCGGCAACGAAGTTTTTCGTTTAATCGACATTGCCCTAAAAGCCAGCAAAGTCGAAGCGACGAGTCAAATCGTGGAACGAGAATTTGGATTCTTCATATTGAGATCTCCCTACAATGCACAAGTTACCGCGGCTTGTAGTGCAATATTGTCTGAGATTCGCATGCCGATGAATGCTCGCCTTAAACCTAGTGTTGAATCGACTCAGATCATCACTTCCGTTGAACCCTATCAAGCTCAACTTTTAAACAAATGGTCAGCTGGTTCCCTCGTAGTCCCAGGACAAACCTTAGGAATTATTGAGTGTTCTCCGGCTGCCTATATATCTATTGCTGCTAACGAAGCCGAAAAATCAGCCTTTATCGATATAGCACAGGTTCGCGCAGTTGGAAAATTTGGACGGTTGTTCATTTCCGGTTCGGAAGACTCGGTCGCAGCCGCCATCGATGCTGCTAGTTCAGCCATCAACGAAGTCGACGGTCAATGAGTCAATTTCGTAAACGCACACTCATTGCAGAAGAACAGGTCCAAATTGCTTTTCGGCGCGGCCGGTTGTTCATTGAGACGAAACCTGGTGACATCGTTACCGCGCAAGCAAAAGATACCGCCGCTCGACTAAACATTAGAATTTTAAAAGATCCCCCAGCAAGACCAGCCGTTGTCCGTACCGTCGGCTCAAAAGCCGCCCGTCGAGTATTGTATCGAAACAATCCAAGCTGGGAACCCCCTACTCGACCGGTCAGGCATAAACAACAAAAAATAGAAAAACTTGTACTGGTTGGTGCAGGTGGTGTAGGTGCAAACTTAGCACACCTAGCGGCGAATCAAGGCCTCGCAAACGAACTATGCCTGATCGATATATTGCCCGGCGCAGCGAAGGCAACTGCGTTGGACTTGCAGCATGCAAGCGGAATTACCCGATCGAATACAACTTTGAGCGGGAGTACATCTTTGAAATCTGTTGCACGAGCACAGGTCATCGTAGTCACTGCTGGGCGCCCGCGCACTCCCGGTATGGATCGTTCTGATCTGAGTCAGATGAATGGGAGAATTATTCGTTCAATAGGTGAATCGATTGCTGATTTAGCACCTGAAGCAGTGGTGATAGTCGTCAGCAATCCAGTGGAAGAAATGACAACCATCATGCTCCGAACAACCGGTTTTCCTCGCGAGAGAGTCTTCGGTATGGCTGGAACCTTAGACAGTGCAAGATTTCGTCAATCACTGGCACGCGCTGCTGGAGTCACAACCTCGGACGTAGAGGCTATAACCATAGGAAGTCATGGAGAGGAGATGGTACCACTCGCTTCTCGCGCGTTGATCAAGGAACGTCCAGTGACAGAATTTCTTAGTGAATCCGCATTGAAATCTTGCCAAAAGGAAACCATCGAAGGAGGTGCTGCTGTTGTCCAGTTACGAAAAACAGGTTCTGCAACTCTTGCACCGGCTCATGCCACCTTGGAGATTTTAGAGTACATGACCGGGTTTCGTGCTGGAATTGTTCCTGTTTCCGTTCAATTGGCCGGAGAATTTGGATTGGACGACATCGTAATTGGGGTTCCGTGCAAATTGAGTATGTCGGGAGTTTCAGAAATTGTTGAAATTAAATTGATGAGCGAAGAATTGTCATCTCTGCAACGAGCAGCTGAAGCTGTGCGCACTTCAATAAAGGCGAATTAACATGGTGTTAATGAACGTCTCTACTGGAGGAAGATACGAGAAAATCGGCTCTTACAGCAGAGTGAAGAGGGTCGGCCCCTTCGTCTATGTCGCTGGAACCACAGCAATAGAAAACAATGGAAAACTACATGCTCCCAATGATACCTATGCGCAATCCATTTTTATCTTCGCTAGAATTCGCGAAGTCCTGAAACAAGTAGGTGCTGAACTACAGCATGTAGTGAGGACCCGTGCCTTTTTGACCGATATGAAAAATGGTGCTGGAGGGTTTATTCGAGCGCACGGAGAAGTTTTTGAGGGCATCGATCCGGTGACCTGTGGCATCGAAGCTGGATTGACAACTCCTGGCATGATGATAGAAATTGAAGTGGATGCAGTAATTTTTGAAAATGAAGGTGAAATTGAGTACTAAACGAAGTGGAACGAGTTGAGTCAATAGACTTAATTAGGCGTTGCAAAATTTTCGCAGCGCAGTTAAAGCTAAATTATTTAGGAGAATAATGGTTATGAAATTAGCTAAACTGTTGAAATCAATGGCCGTATCGGTGATTTTCTCTATTTCTACGCTAATCACCGGTGTAGCTTCTGCTGCCGACCCGATCGTAGTCGGTTACATAGGGTCGTTTGCTAGCGACACCGGCATTAGCACGATTCGTGGTGCCGAGATGGCAATAGATGAATTGAATGCCGCGGGCGGTGTGCTTGGCGGACGTCAAATTGAATTCGTCAAAGCAGATACACGTGAAGATGTAGCGGAAGGTATCAAGGCGTATGAGTATTTGAATGAAGTCAAAAAGGCCGACTTTATTATTTCCGGCAGTATCGATGATGTTTCGTTGGGTTGGCTCGAACGTATGGCAGAGTACAGAACCCCGACCTTGGATACTTGGACATCCTACGTTGGCATAATCGACAAAGTCGTAAACGAATACGACAAGTACAAAATGTACTTCATGAATATCGCTTGCGATGAGGCTCTTGCGACTCTTTATATAGATTTTGGCAAGGATGTCTTGAGTTCTCAAATGGGCTATAAATCGACCGCTTTGATGTTCGAAGACACTGCATTTGGTGTATCCATTGCCGGTTTGGTCCGTGACTTACTTGCACCAGAAGCAGGTATAGAAATAGTGGAAGAAATCACCTACGACGCAAATACTATAGATTTTGGACCGCTGTTTACAAAAGCAGTAACTTCGGGGGCAGACTTCATTTACTTGGTTTCATCGGTGCGTAGCCAAGTGCCTGCCTCTCAGTATGTAAAGCTGCAAGTACCAATTCCTATGACTGGAGTGAACGTAGCAGCATTTGGAAAGGATTTCTGGGGTGACACAGGTGGCTTGGGTGGTGGCACATCTACCCTAAGTCCCGTTCCAGCAGTGGGTATGGCATTGGATGATCGAACTGCAAAATTTATCGAAAACTATGAGGCTCGTTACGGCGATTCGCGCCCCGTGTATCCACACTTTAACGGTTTCAACGCCTATTATGGTATTTATACGGCGTTTGAAGCAGCAGAAGTCGCCGGCGGATTTGAACCATTAGATGCCTGGGTTGAAGCCATGGAAAACACCGATCTACAGCTAATGAAAGACGGTGAAATGTGGTTTCGGTACGCCTATTGGAAGCCCGGTGAAATCGAACCTCGCACCAATCGAGAGTACACTCACAATGTCAAGTTTGATATTACGCCACCCTTTGACGATGGCGGCCCAGCGATGGTCGTGGTGCAGTGGTACGAAGACGGCAACGTAGCGGTTATCTATCCCGAAAAATTCGCAAACGGAAAATTTCAGGAACCGTCCTGGATCAAATAATCTGCAAGCTTAGATGTGCCCCATTTTTCGGTGATTCCGAGTTTTGATGGGGCACAAGCTTTTTTTATAAATTCTTATTCAATAGCTTGATTCGGTGTTGACACAAATTCTCTTGCAAGGGTTAACGCTTAGCGGTTTTTATGCGCTAATTGCAGTTGGGTTTACCATGATTTTTAGTGTAGGTCGGATCTTGAACCTCGCCTATGGTTCTTTTTTGATGTTGGGGGGTTACCTCTACTATCAGTGCACACAGCTGATGGGATTCCCCAAGATTTTTGGTTTCTGTATGGCAGTAGCTGGTGGTGCGATATTTGGAATGTTGGTGTACCAAATTCTTGTCAAGCGACTCAGAGGAGATGCGATCGCCGTAGAAATTGCAACACTCATTCTCGCTGTCGTCATTCAGGCTGCAATTGTCTTGATATTTTCACCTTCCCCAAAAAGCATGTGGCCACTTATTCCTGGTGTATTGCGAATTGGCAACGCTAGCATTACCTACAATATTTTATTTGCTGCAGTAACTAGTTGGATAGTATTGGGTGGCTTGTTCATATTCATCAGTACTACTTCACTAGGGAGAGCGATTCGAGCAGTATCCATGGATCGCAAGGGTGCGATTATTTCCGGGATAAATCCGGATCACATTAATTTAGTGACTTGGGGAATTTCCGGAGGCTTTGGCGCATTGGCAGGAGTATTTCTTGCCACCTACACTCAATTGGATCCAAATATGTGGGTTGCGCCATTAATCATTGCTGTTGCAGTCGTGATTGTCGGTGGGATCGGCAGCATTATGGGCAGTTTAGTCGCTGCGCACATCATCGGAATGCTAGAAACTCTAACCACCAGTCTGGTGGCGGCGGAGCTCCGAGGTGTTGCCACGATGCTAATCATAATCTTAGTTCTGGTCGTCGTGCCGAAGGGATTATTTGGGAAATCTGAGTTGTGAACCGTTTCAATTTTATGAACGACAAGAGCATCCTCGGTTGGATCATCTTTGTGGGCTTCATGCTAGTTCTTCCGATCATAGTTGGAACTGGTGTCCTTCGTACTTTTATATTCGCGCTTTATCTCGCAATGTTTGCAGTCAGCTGGGACTTTATGTCCGGGCGTACCGGATATATCAGCTTTGGTCAGCCATTCTTGATTGGTATCGGCGGTTACACCACAGCGCTGTTAAGCTACCATCTTGGATGGCCACTTTATTTCACCGTTCCGATCGCAGTTTTAATGACAATGATCGGCGGTGCTCTATTTTTCTTCCCAGCACTAAGAATTCGTGGCACATATTTCGCGCTTGTCACGCTAGCATTTATGGAATTGATGTATGGACTGGTACAGGTTGTGGCGCCCCATATAACGGGGGGAACTCGTGGTTTATCTGGTTTGCCGGCAATCGTGCAAGGTGCAATACCCAACTACTACTTGGCTTTGGGCATATTACTCGCTCTCGCAATCTCGGCGTGGTTGCTAATTCGAACTCGAATCGGTAGTGCATTGAGTGCCGTCGGCATGGATGAGGATGCTGTACGTTCGTGCGGTTTAAACGTAACCAAATTGAAACTGTTTGCATTTACTTTTAGTGCATTCGCAGCTGGATTGGGTGGTGCACTATATATTCATTATCTAGGTTCAATTGCTCCACGAGGTTTATTTGATATTGGATTTCTTTTTCAGATATTAGTTGCTTGTCTTTTGGGTGGAGCAGGCACTATTTTAGGTCCGATCGTCGGTGCCTTTTTTCTCACTTTTTTGTTGGAATGGTTGCGACCTTATTTCCCAGGGCCTGAAAGATTTTTTATTTATGGATCAGTGGCCTTGTTGATATATGTCATTCAACCGAAAGGTCTTTATTACTTATCGCGCAGCTTATTCGGTAGATGGATGCGAGTTTCCAATCGAACAGAAGCGACATGAAAAATCTATTGAGAGCTTACAACTTGACTAAGTCCTTTGGAGGTATTCAAGCTTCTAAAGATGTTTCGATATATGTGGAAGAAGGTGAAACTGTCGGAATAATCGGACCTAATGGTGCGGGAAAAACCACTTTGTTCAATCTATTGACAAACGAAATTAAACCGGATTCCGGTAGCATTGAGCTTGCTGGCAAAGTTATAGATTCTTTAGCGATTCATGATCGAGTCAAAGTAGGTTTAGCGAGAACCTATCAAGTACCTCGACCCTTTGCAGAAATGTCCGTTCGAGAAAACATTCGCGTTAGTATGATGCCTGACATCCTGTGGCAAATGATTCGCCACGATGGCGACCCTAAAGCTGAACAGGAAATCGCTGAAAGCGTCGGTTTTACTTCATCCCAGCTAGAGCAAATGCCTTCAGAACTTGCAATGGGAGATTTGCGTAAACTCGAACTAGCCCGAACTCTAGCAACCAATCCAAAAATACTTCTGCTTGATGAAGTTTTTGCCGGTTTGACCATCAGTGAAATTGACCAAATTTCAAAATTACTTGTTCAACGCAAGAGCACGCATTCAACGACTTACATGATCGTTAGCCACGATTTAAAGTCATTAGCACCGCTAGTCAATCGAGTAATTGTCATTCATCAAGGATCCATTCTAACCGAAGGCAGTTTTGACGAAGTCGTTTCCAACCGTCAAGTACAAGAAGCTTACTTGGGTATGGAGGTTCGCTCCTAGAAATGAACGTTCCAATGTTGAACATCGAATCTCTTGAGGTCCTCTATGGCAAAGCAAAGTCATTGCACGGGGTTTCTTTGTCAGTCGACTTAGGTCAAATTATCGCGATTATTGGACCTGTCGGCGCTGGAAAATCTACTTTGCTTGATGCGGTTTTTGGATTAAATACCTCGCAAGGTGTAATTGAATTTGAAGGACAAAGCTTGCGCGGTTTATCGCCACAAGCAATCGTGGCTATGGGAATCGGTTATGCACCCGAACGAGGGAATTTGTTTATGCAAATGAACGTCAGAGACAATCTCTTGACAGGTGCCTATACATCAAAAAGAGACATCGCGAGAAATCTCGAGTTGGTGTTTCAGTTATTTCCCATTCTAAAAGAACGACAAAAACAAGAAGCAAGCACGCAAAGTGGTGGCGAACGGCAAATGCTGTCTTTAAGTCGAGCGTTAATGAGTAGTCCGCGTTTATTACTAGTGGATGAACCAACCATTGGGTTATCCCCTAAAGTTTGTCTCGACATTGCCAACGCTTTGTTGAAACTAAACCGAAAACACGGCCTAACTGTCCTCATTGCGGAACAAAATGCAAATTTCGCACTCAGCTTGGCAAAGCACATTTACTTATTGGAGACTGGTCGGATCACGAGAGAAGGAACAAGTGCTGAATTACAACAATTGGATGCAGTCCGCGAATCTTACTTTGTGCGATCCAATCAAAATTGACACTTATGACGCAATTCAAAAAAATTAAACAAACCACACGCTTGGCGGATGAAGTATACGAACAAATTTATGACGGTATCAGTGGCGGCGCGATCGTGCCCAATGAACGGATCGTCCAAGAAAAACTCGCAGATGAGATGAAAGTGAGTCGAACGCCAGTTCGAGAAGCATTATTGCGACTGGAAGTTGAAGGAGTACTAGACCGAAATGGACGTAACGGATTTGTCTTTCGTAATCTAACAAGCAAAGAAGCACAACAAATTTACGATGTTCGAGAACTTGTGGAGTGTTACTCAATGGGTCTTTTGTGGGACAAAAAGGACTATGATATTATCGCTAGGCTAGAAGAAATTATTGAACGAATCGAATCGCAGAAACATGTAACCTTTAGTCAATTTGGTTTAGCGAACAAACGCATCCATCGTGCTTTCGCTATCGAAGCAGGCAATCCGTTTCTACTGAATTTGTTCGACATCATCTGGACGCGTAGCAATGCGCTGAGAGCGTTTTCCGCACTCTCTGAAACAGATCTTACCTTGTCTCTTCAAGGACATTTGAAATTATGTCAAGCACTACAGCACGGCAATCGAACGGATGCGGTAGAAGCGATGCGTATGCATATTCGCGAAGGTTTGGATCTGCAATTGAATAATGCGCAAAATTCTCTCCATTGACATTCAATTTGAGGAACGTTCAATGAACACAGATTTGAGCCAACAGAATTTAATGAAAGGTACTTGATAAATGTGTGGTATTGCTGGAAGAATTCTTGGAGAATCTGGTTTTGTTGGCACAGACTTAGTTGCGCTGATGGATGCACAATCTCATCGCGGTGCGGATTCAACTGGATTCGCCGTGTATTCTTTGCCGATCAAGCGAGGATTCAAAGTAAGATTGATGGGGTTCAATCGAAGAAATGTAGAATCGGATTTGGATGACTTTCAGTACGTTCTGAGAGTGCACAACTCCGACTTGATCGACGAACCTCAAATAGATAATTCTTCAACTTCGCATTACACAGTTCTGATGCACATTGAAGAACCCAAGAATCTTTCACGATGGATTGAAGAAGCTGATTTACTGGCAACTCGAATTGAAGTGCAGTCAGTAGGACGCTCACTGGAAATTATCAAAGATGTGGGGAATGCGAACAACGTAGCAGTCAAGCACGGTGTTTATCAAATGCAAGGTACACATGGTTTAGGGCATGCTCGATTGGCGACTGAATCGGACGTATCGCCAAACTCGAGCCATCCCTTCTGGGCTCGGCCATTTCCAGACGTTGCAATCGTTCACAATGGACAGATTACGAATTACTACACCTGGCGTGATCGTCTGGAGCGTCAGGGTTATCGATTTATGACCGAAAACGATAGTGAGCTATTGGCAGTGTGGATTTCCGATCAGATGAGCAAAGGACTCACACTAGCGCAAGCACTGCATCGATCAATAAAGGAAATCGATGGTGTATTCACATTTTTGATTGGCGATATTAATGGAATTGGACTCGCGAAAGATCGCTTCGCGATGAAGCCCTTGGTAACGATCGAGAGTCATGGGGAGTTGACAGCGGCTACTGAAGAACAAGCTGTCAGGAAAGTCATACCAGAACACCATCGAGTCCACAATTACGATGGTCCAGCACTTACAAAGATATGGGAAGCGACTTCATATCAGTGGGCCGTATGAACAAGACTACCGTTAAAGTGGGACAGCGAGAAATTCGTGAAATCAACGAAGAAATTCAAGCTCTTGTTGCACAAAACTTGGCGGTTGAGGTGCAAGATACTTTGGCCAGACACAACCTCGGAATTGGGTTGCCAAATGGCGCTAAATTACGATTCGATGGCAGTGTCGGTTATTACTGTGGTGGTTTGAACAACGGTGCAGAAATTTGGATCGAAGGAAATGCAGGTTGGGGAACCGGTGAAGCGATGGCTTCTGGACACATTACAGTGAACGGCTATTCCGGAATGTCTACAGGAGCTGCGATGTTGGGTGGCACTATCCATGTGAAAGGTGACTGCGGGCCACGCTGCGGAGTTGCAATGAAAGGTGGAGTCATTATAGTGGAAGGCAAGCTCGGTTATCAATCTGGATTCATGGCTCATGGTGGACGAATTCTTGCGCTTGGTGGAGCAGCTGGATCTTGTGCCGATGCGCTGTGGCAAGGCGAAGTGTGGGTTGTTGGAGAAATTGAATCTCTAGGTGTAGACACCAAAATAACTGAGCCAGATAAGGAAGAGCTCAAAGAGGTGGAATCTCTTCTTGCAAATTACGGTTTAGATGATGCTTCTCGCAATTGGCAAAAAATTGTTGCTGGTCAAAACTTATGGTATTTCCAAAGTAGGGACGCGAAGTCATGGCTAATGATCTGAACAAAACATACGAATATCCATTTCCAAACCCATCGGAAGAAGAGGTAGCCTTCAGTGATGGAGCGATAGATCAACGTCCAGCTGGATTACCCTCTTCCTATGACAAAGGTGGTTCGACACGCTGGACTCCGGATGCGATTGCGGAAGTACAGGCTTTAGCACAGCTCGGGCGTTACCAAGTTCGAGGATACAACTGTTTCAATAAACAAATGCCAACCTTTGACGATTTAGCGTTTGTTCCCGCGACCATGACCCGTCTACCTCTAGAAGGCTATCGTGAAAAATGCGACATGGAAACGGTACTCGGCGGTGGTTCCCCGTATGTTGAACGTCCTTTGAAACTAGATATTCCAATTTATATTGCATCCATGTCCTTTGGTGCCTTATCAGCTAGTGCCAAAGCCTCATTGGGTTATGGTGCTTCGAAGGCGGGTACATTGACGTGCACCGGTGAAGGTGGAATGCTCGAAGAAGAACGAGCCGCGAGTCAACTGCTCGTTTATCAGATGAGCCCAGCTCGATACGGATTAGATCTCGATCATGTACGGCGCGCAGATGGTCTTGAACTAGTTGTCGGTCAAGGCGCAAAGCCTGGAACCGGTGGTTTGCTTTTGGGTATGAAAGTATCGGAACGCGTATCAAAGATGCGAAATCTTCCACCTGGTGTTGATCAGAGATCCACTATTCGTCATCCTGATTTTTTAGGCGCAGACGACTTAGCAGTAAAAATCGAAGAACTGCGGATTGCAACGAATTACAAAGTTCCCATATTTGTAAAAATGGGCGCAACCCGACCAAGATTCGACGTTGCTATCGCCGCGAAAGCCGGTGCAGATGTCGTAGTCGTCGATGGTGCGGAAGGAGGAACTGGTGCATCTCCGGAATTGTTGCTAAATCATACAGGTATACCATGCATGTCAGCAATTCGCGCCGCTCGCGAAGCACTTGACGATTGTGGCAAAACAGAACAGGTTTCATTGGTCGTGTCGGGTGGAATTCGATCTGGAGTCGATGTCGCGAAATGTTTGGCGTTGGGTGCCGATGCTGTCATGATTGGCAATGCAGCAATGATCGCCCTCGGGTGTAATTCTCCACGTTATGGTGAAGATTATGCGAAGTTGAGCACTTCCCCAGGAGCTTGCCATCATTGTCATACCGGACTGTGCCCAGTCGGTATCGCTACCCAGGATCCAGAGCTTGAAAAACGAGTTAACGTTGCCGCAAGTGCCGAACGCGTCGCACGTTACCTCAATGCGATGGCGATGGAAGTTACAATGCTTGCAAAGGCCTGTGGTAAATCTTCAGTGCACAACCTTGAAGTTGAAGATTTACGGGCATTGTCGTTCGAAGCTTCTGCATTTACAGGGGTAAAAATGGCAGGTATAGACCGCCCTTTCGGCTGGATAAACTCTTCCTAATCACTAGTCAAAAGGCAATCGTAGACTTGTAAGGAACTAGCGAGACGATATCGCTGTACATTGCTTGTATGGCAGTGAATTGTAGGTGCAGAACGTCGACTACGATACAAAGGACTCTATAATTGACTATAGCTAATATTGCCGCTAGGATAGCATAATCCTAATGAGTGTGCACCTTCTGCTAAAGCTGTGGAATTTATCTGACATATTCAATGACACCTAGGTCTGACCTACGTAAAATCAATTGAAGATAAAACCTCGGCTCGATCGTCGGAACCGATTGAGATTGTTTGATTTAAAAAAATGAATTGATTCAGAGTCGAATTCAAATTTTTGTGATCCAATCAAGTTGCAACTGCTATAGAACCTTGGTTATTTCAAGGAATTAGATCTGTAAATTTTGCATATGAAGCACTTAAACGAACTGCCCTTATGGGATGTAGCTAAGTTATTGCACGATAGGCAGATTCAAGCTCGTGATCTCCTAGAAAGCTGTTTCAAACGAATTAATAAAAGAGAATCCGAAGTTGAAGCTTTCACTTGTTTGGATCAGGAATTTGCTTTTAATCAGGTCAAAGCTCTGGAAACGCGTCAATACGATAATCCTCTTTTTGGCATTCCCGTAGGTGTCAAAGATATTGTCAATACGGTGGATTTTCCGACAACGATGGGAAGCTCCATTTATGCGAACTTTCAACCTGATCGTGATGCAGGAATTGTAGCTCAGTTGAAAAATGCGGGCACCATAATTCCCGGAAAAACTGAGTCTACTGAATTTGCTTTTTTTGCTCCCGGTAAATCGCACAATCCACATGCACTCGAACATACACCTGGAGGCTCATCTATGGGGTCTGCAGCGGCGGTTGCTGATCACATGCTGCCTTTTTCCATCGGTACTCAAACAGCTGGTTCAGTCATTCGACCCGCCACTTATTGTGGGATTGTTGGTTATAAAGCGAGCCACGATGCATTCACGATGGAAGGAATTTGTGGGCTCGCGCAAAGTCTGGATTCATTAGGTTTTTTTGTTCGTGATCCTCGCGATTTGTTTCTGCTTCGACACAGTCTACTTGGTTGTGCAATACCGAATGATCTATCTATGAAACCAAAGAAAATCGGTGTTGCTCGCACGGCATACTGGTCGCTCGCGGAAAATTATCAGCAAGACTTTCTTTGGAAGCTAATCGATCAACTCGAGAACGAATCTTGTGAGATATCCGAAGTTGAAATCGAACCACACGATGAGCTTATGACAGACGCCCAAGCAACCATCATGGCTTTTGAAGCCAGTCGCTCTTTGGCTGCGGAATTTGCAAATCACCGCGATCAATTGAGCCCACAAGTTCAAAAGCTGATACAAGATGGCATTGAAACAAGTTTTATTGAGTACCAAGACGCGAAAAATCTTGCACGGCTCGGTCAAGCATCTCTTCGGAGGCTCTTTGAATATTACGATTTGCTCATTTCCTTGAGTGCCACTGGCGAAGCACCTCGAGGACTACAGAAGACCGGCGATCCAATATTCAATCGCTTATGGACACTACTAAAGCTGCCTTGCATCAGTCTTCCTTTAGGAGTCGGACCAAATGATCTACCCATAGGAATTCAACTTATCGGAGCTTATGACTTGGACGAAAAGCTAATCCAAAATGCAATTTGGATTTCCGAAAACCCATGAGTAAAATCTACCGGCAGCTCGATTCATCCAGATCACGGGTTTTTTGCGGATTGGATTTAGTGAGTCGAGGGAAAAGATTTGGTGATCTGCAAATAAAGTATTCGGATAACAAAATCGCTCTCGGTTATATACCCATTCCCATTGGAATCGTTGCGAACTCCGAAGGTCCAACCGTGTTGATCATCGGCGGTGTCCATGGTGATGAATTCGAGGGCCCAGTTTCTGTTTTGAAACTACTTCACGAACTCAATCCGAGTGATATCAAAGGACGAATCATAGGTTTACCTGCATTGAACGCACCAGCTGTTCAGATTGCGTCTCGAGTTTCTCCAATTGACAATGGCAACCTCAATCGAGCATTTCCGGGCGATCCGAACGGAACTCCAACGCAGATGATCGCAGACTTTATTGAAAATTCCTTGATGCCAATTTGTGATGTAGTGATCGATCTTCATTCTGGTGGCAAAGCTGCTTGGTTTACTCCTCTATCGATGGCGGTCCTCAATGACAGTGTTTCAATGTCTAAAAGAAATTTAGAACTTGCCGAAGCATTCGGTAGCCGTTGCATTTGGCTGATGGGTGAACTCAATGACGATCGAAGTGTCAATTTCGCTGCTTTACGTAACAACATTCCCATGATCGCTGCCGAATTAGGTGGGGGTGGGCAAGTAACGCCCAGTGCTCTCGCCGTCGGAGAGCACGGAATTCGAAACTGCCTGCGTCATTTGAGCGTATTGTCAGGTGATGTGAGTAAACGAAAGAGCCCTCCAATTTACTTTCGAATTACTACTCATACTCAACACATATATTCGCCCCATCGAGGTTTGTTCGAACCGAACTTCAGTCCAGGTGACATGATCAAAAAGGATGAATCTGTAGGCTTCATACACGATATTGAACAAATCGACAAACCTTCAACAAGAGTCAAATTTCCTCAAAATGGTATCGCTTTCAGTCGTTGTCACAGGGGGATGGTCGCACGCGGCGAACAGCTTGCAATAGTAGGTTCGATAGCAAGTCGACCGAATTATTGACCTAATAAAATGACTAATCGTGCGGGCGAACCCAGGTTTCCGAAATGGCCATAAAAGCGGTACTCATTTCTCCACCCAAGAAGTTTCGAGTTGTTAGCATACCTTTAAGTCTTTCACCGTTGACAGATATATGAGCTTCCGTAGCTTCTAAAAATACACTGTACATTTCGTGCTCTCCGGTCGCGGAAGCTTCGACCGCTACTTCAGCCGCAAATGGTTCACCTAGACTGGACCAATACATTACAACTTCTAGGTCTTCTGAAATGATCGACTCTGTTCGATAATCCGTCAAGTCTCCACGAGAAGTCACTTCATCGATTTTGTAATGACTCATTGAATGAAGTCCTTTTTTTCCTCGAAATGAAGGAAACTTAGAGATATAGTCAGAAATAAGATACTGAGTAAGTTCTTTGTTGTCATAAAGACAAATGTTGTTTGCAGCTGGATAACCCAACGCGGCATTTGGTTGATCCATTACTATCATTACGTGACCACTGCCGAAAGGAGAAAGTGTGACGCGGAAAAATAATCCCAGAGCAGACCAGTCACCATCTGGATCTTCCTTAAGGTAAATTCCGGGGTTATCACCTGACCATTCTACGATTCCTGAATTTCTGGGTTTGCTTGGATCCATCATTTTCTCCGTCGTCTAGATTGTTTGTCGAATTCAAATTTAGGGCTTTAAAAATCGTTTAAGAACATTTTCTGTAATTTTAGAAATATTGTTATCAAAGTTATTCCACGGTAGACTACCGCAGTAGCTAATCGAACCTACGGAGAATACAAAGCCGCCTTTGGAAGTTTCAAAGATGACGATGTCGGATCGAATCAATTCCGACTCTGGTTCACCAGTTCGTGTAGTAAGGTGAGTTAACATTTCTTCCGGTACAAGTACAAAATGTTCAGGATAATTTTCTGAACTCGCTAGTACAACTGCGTTCTTTGGAGTGCCTAATGAATGATCAGCACGATCTAGTTCAAAGCCGGCCGCTCCTCCTCCACTCAGACCAAAGTCACCTAAAATTTCGTCTCCAACTCCCTCAAACACCCAAGCAAAATTTTGATCAAAATCATATTTGCGACGATAGTATGTCCCCTGAAAGTCTCCTTGTCCTGTAAAGCCTACCCCGCATAGCTGCTGTGGCGGACGACCGTTGCGCAACCAAAGTCCACCATATTCACCATCAAGTGAATTGTAATACTCGCCAGGTTCGGAGGCCCAAGCTCGAATGCCACCTTCTGCTCTACGAATTTCGATCATACCGGGAAAAGATTTATTGTTAATTCCAATTTTCCAGTAAAACCCGTTTCCACCCAAATACATAAATCGACCACCGTTTCTCGAGTATTTGTAGATTGCATCTAGGGTATTGGAAGTGTGGTACTCTGGGTGACTTGGTGACATAACAACCTGATAGGGTTCGATTAGTTCATACCCTATTTCATGCAAATCATCATCGGTTATAACATCATATTGATAGCCAAAATGTTCCAACCACGCAAATAGATGGGTATCGGCGGGTAAGTGCCTCATGCCAGAACCACCATAGGATCTGCAAATCGTCATGTAGTTCGGTCGTTGAGTCAAAGAAGGGCGCAATCGAGAAGAGTAACAAATTCCACTGCCATCCTTATGGTAATTGTAAGTCGATAAGCCGAACGTTTGAATATCGTCGGGATTCCAAGGTCGTAAACCACGTTCAGTTACCAATTCTTTGTACAGCTTTGGATCGACTGAACGAGCTTGATTGTTGTAAACCGTATAGGTGAAAGTAGGAACAATGACACAAATTTTTGATTGTGGCTTTCCAGTTTTGGTTCGAACATAGAACGGTATATCCTCATAATCATCTTCACATTCAATTCGCATGGAATACATGCCACTTCGAAAAGTTGGTTCGATCTTGAAAGAAAAATCGGTTTTCCAATTGCAATCGTAAATATCATCTTCATGAAAATGAATAGCGCCATACTCATGCGGAAGGTGACGCCAGCACATCTCTTTCCCACTCCAATTGGAACCTTTCACACCACGTGTCGGACAATTGACTAATTGCCCGTCTAATTTCAAAGGTCCAACATCTACCATTTTGGGCGAACTGATTTGTTTGGAAAAATCCCAAGAAACCAATTTAGGCTCATGTTCAATTAACTCAAAATTTGCCATTTCATTGAACGAAATTCGTTCGATATTATGTAGGCTAGGGCTTTCAATCTTTCCGTTGAAAAAACCAAATTTCGAACCTACTTCGGAACACCCTATCAAAATTCGAGTGATTTCTTGCAATGATGGATTGCGTTCACTTCGATACAAGACGTGCCCTGTGTCATCCACATTGAACTCTTTTTCAAGAGCCTTCTGAGCTACGACAACTTGATTGTGTTCAATATCGACGCCTACAAACACTTCGTACCATGACCTTTGCCGTAGTGCCAAATTCGTTGAAAATTCGGTCTCGTCACCTTGTACGCTTGCGGTTATTTGACTGTTGGCATTGAGGAACAATTCAAGTAGACTATTACCGGCATCATCCAATAGATTGATCAAACCTTGACGGCCCGCTTCAAGCAACGTGGGCCAAATTCGAGCGGAAAGCGCATAACGAGTGACGTGTGGTAAATCTCCATCACATGAGACAACTCCATAGGATCCCAATTGAATTTCTTGTAGCCTCGAAGGAAATTCGCCCGCGAATACGTGGGACAGATCATGTTCGATTATTCCACAACCATCAGGGTTCGGATCAGCGCAAGTGATGCGTACCAGTCTCGCGGAATAAGGCTGCTTAAATTTGCAGCTTACCTTGAATTCAATAGTTTGACTTGGAGCTACAGACCAACGATTCGAATAGCCGACGATTGGAATCAACTTCGTTTCATCCATTTGATAAACTTCATAGAAAATTTGTATTTTAATACTTTGCTACTGCTAATCGGACAGCGAGCGTCAAATGGAAATTACCACGGATCACTTTTTTGCTCAAGAACATCAGCAACCTCAGAATTGGAAAAATCTTGAAAATCATCTTCATAACCTAGGTTATGATTTCAGAGCCAGTCCACCTCCCAAACAATTTGTCGGAGGTTTTGGTAATCTAAATTTTTTAATTCATCTCAATGGGGAACGAGCTGTTTTACGCCGACCTCCCCTCGGACCTTTGCCACCAGGCGCAAACGATATGGGGCGAGAATTTGGGGTAACTTCGAAATTGTGGAAGTGTTTTCCGTTAGCACCGAAGGGTATTTTTTTCTGTGACGACAGTTCTGTGATCGGTGCACCATTTTTGATCATGCAATATCGTCCGGGGGCGGTAATTCATAAGGAACTACCATATTTCCTACACCATCAAACCTGGAATCTTTCCAAAATGGTAATTGATGTTCTTGCTTCGTTCCAAGCGGTGGACCCCAAATCAGTTGGATTGGATAATCTAGGCAAACCAAAGGGATTTTTAGAAAGAGCAATAAAAGGCTGGATAAATCGTTTTTATGTGGCTTCAAAAGATGTATATCCAGATCAAAAGCCTCCCGTCGCTGCTAATATAATTATTGATTGGCTTTCAGAGCAGCCTGTACCCCACGCCAAACCCACATTACTTCACAACGATTTCAAGCTGAACAATATTGTTCTAAGTAGAGATGACTACATTACGCCAATCGCATTGCTAGATTGGGACATGTGTACGCGCGGGGATCCATTATTTGATTTCGCGACTTTGTTGAGTTACTGGGTGGAGCCTTCTGACCCTCCCGCACTCAATGTAGTTGGTCAGATGCCAACCTCAACGACACCGGGATGGATGAATCGCCTACAAATTTCCGAGTATTATGCAAAAGTGAGCAAGCAGGACTTGTCAAATATTCACTTCTATCGAGTTTTGACAGGATTCAAACATTGTGTAATCTTTATGCAAATTTACGCAAGATTCTGTCGTGGAACGACGAAAGATCCAAGAATTGCAGAACTTGGGCCTGCCTTAGATTGCTTATTCGAGTTTACACACGACTTAATAAAAGGAGAGTATTTTTGACTAGATCAATTAGTTCTGTTCCGAGTTACCAATCCTCCAACGGGTAAGTTGTAAGCATTTCATACCCAGTTTCAGTTACAAGAACCTGTTCTTCGATCTTGACTCCCTCACCTCCGTATATTGAACCAATATAGGATTCCACACATAGAGTCATTCCCGGTTCAAGCACCCCATCATAACCCTTTTCTTCATAGTCCAAATAGTGCTTTATACTAGGGTACTCGTCAGCTAGGCCTACACCGTGATATATCACACCGTAACGCCGATCTTTAAATTCTTCTGGCAATGGCCAAGCATTAGCTGCTAGCTCTCTAAAGGAAATGCCAGGTTTGATTATTTCTGTGTTGTAACGAATTTGTTCCACCGAAAGTTGATAGAGTCTCGCTTGTTCAGCGGATGGCTTGTCTTCACCACAAATCCATGATCTTGACATATCACAACAATAGCCGTACGGACCAATTAGATCTGTATCAAAGCTTACCATGTCACCTCGTTCGATCACTCGCATAGAAGACTCTCGCATCCAGGGATTTGTTCTCCAACCCGATGAAAGCAGTCTAGTTTCAATCCATTCGCCGCCAAGTTCGATATTCTTTTCGTGAAGTTTCGACCACAACGCATTTTCAGTGATGCCAGGAATGAGAAATTGACGCATATGACCCACCGCGACTTCACAAGTTTTTACTGCATGGCGCATTAACTCCAATTCCTCTTCGGACTTCACTACTCGAGCAACTTCCATCACATCCTGGCCTTCTTGAATATCTAAACCGACATTCATAAACGCTTGAATTCCAAGCCAATTGCAACGGTCAATGGCGAGTCGACGGTTGCCGCCCCCGTATTGCTGCACTAAATCCATCAATTCGTCAGCGAATTTACGAGCGTTGTCCACACATCGCGAACCTGATGCGAAAAAATAAAATTGAGTCATAACTCGATATTCGTCAACAGTTGGCAAATCTTCCGCTAAATGTGGTAAGTCGCCAAAATCCCAGAGTATTATCGGCCCCTCGGTCGCTACAAACACGCAACGTGCCTCATAGTGAGAGCACCAAACTTGCATGTTGGTCGCATCTGTGACATATCGAGTATTGAGCTGATCGAACAATAAAATTCCAGCAAAATCATGCTTTCTCAGTTCTTGACGCACCCGCTGAACACGATAGCTTCGAACGTTGTCAAGATTTACCGGTGGGGTAGTAAATTCCATTGCACCGTGTTGACGATTTTGATTTTGTGTCATACTTCGAGCTCTCATTCGACATTTTTCCATAGATCAGCGCTAGATTTTAACGATTTTCCTACCTTTCATGCACTTCAAATTGACGATAGTTGAAAAGCAGCATCAGAACCTTTGTAAATATTTCGATTGAAAGTCTCTCGAAACTGATATAAAATTTTTCATAATATTCCATGTGTGTTGGAAATTTTTTAATTATTTCACGGGAGGAAAGTGAATGAAGTTTTCAATTTGTAAAGCGCTGGTGCGTCAAATCAGTGTTCCAGTTGCTGCCTTTCTTTTGATTTCAGGAAGCGTTACTACGACGCAAGCAGCAGAACTTGTTGTTGTGTCCTGGGGAGGCGCATATTCCAAGAGTCAACAACTTGCGTATTACGATCCATTTATGGTTGACAATCCTGATATTCAAATAATTAATGACGACTCTGCATCTGAAGGAGTTGCAAAACTTAGAGCTCAAGCTGAAGTTGGAAATGTCACCTGGTCGCTTTTAGACGCTATTGCTGCCGACGTAATCTCACTTTGTGATGAAGGTCTGATCGAAGAAATTGATCACGATACACTGTTGGCGCCAGCACCAGACGGAACACCGGCTAGTGAAGATTTTGGCGAAATGATTGTTTCCCCTTGTTTTATACCAGAGATCGTGTATTCTACGACGTTTGGTTATCGTACGGATTTAGTCTCAACCGCTCCCACTTCTATTGCCGATGTCTTTGATTTGAATAAAATCCCTGGCAAGCGTTCTTTGGAGAAAAAGCCTATCAATAATTTGGAATGGGCATTACTGGCTGATGGCGTTTCCGCAGACGCTGTCTACGAAACATTGGATACTCCGGAAGGTGTAGCTCAAGCGTTTGCGAAGTTAGACAGCATTAAAGATCAAGTTGTTTGGTGGACTCGCGGCGCACAACCGAGTCAGCTGCTAGCTGACGGTGAAGTGGTTATGGCTTCTGCATACAACGGCCGTTTGTTTTCGGCAATTGAAGAAGATAAGCAACCTATCGCGATGATGTGGGATTGGCAGGTTTTTGATCTTTCTGGTTGGGTAATCCCAGTAGGAGCTCCTCACAGAGACGAAGTCTTGAAACTGGTTCGATTTGCAACTGATACACAACGACTTGCCGATCAAGCAAAATACATATCCTATGGACCTGCTCGTAAGTCTTCCGCTCCATTAGTTAGCACACACGCGATTCTAGGAATCGATATGAACCCACATATGCCAACTGATCCAAATAACTCTAAAACTACGTTGCTCTTCAACTATGAATGGTGGGCCGATAATCAAGACGACCTTAATGAGCAATTTGCATCTTGGATTGAACAATAAAATTTTCTCATTGAAAAATGATGTACACTGTATAGGGTGCAAAGTAAATTGTGCCCTATATTTTTCCAACTCTATAAAGATTGATACATTTTGTCTGACATAAATATAAATTCCAACGAACCGATTCGCACAGCTGATGGCACTTTGCTAAAAGTAAGTTTGGCTAGAGCTTTGCGTAGAGACAAAATGAAGTCTCTACTGTTAGTCGCACCACTATTTTTGTTCATTGGCTTAACCTTTTTGCTTCCAATTGGAGATATGCTTTTGCGTGGTATTGAAGACCCGGTTGTTTCAACCTATCTTCCTCGAACCGCAGAAGCACTACAACAGTGGGACAGCGAGTCTGGGGATATACCATCAGAAGATGTATTTGCAGCTTTAGTTGAGGACGTGAAACTAGGCGCCAAAGATCGAGTCATTACTCGAGTTGGTAAGCGATTGAATTACGAACTTCCAGGTATGTCAAGTCTCTTTAGAAAATCGCAGAGAAACATACCCAAGTTAGATGAGGGGCCATATACAGAAGCCGTTATCAAGATTGATAAACGTTGGAATAATGTTGAAACTTGGCAGCTGATTCAGTCATTTAGCCCGACATTTACTGCAGGTTACTTTTGGGCAGCACTAGACCTTCAAGTGCATCCTGACGGCAGCGTGGGACTACAAGAAGAAAAGAAGCGAATTTACATTAAACTTTTTGTTCGCACCTTGTACCTGAGTGGGTTGATTACATTGATGACTTTGATTTTGGGTTATCCGATTGCGTATCTTCTTGCTACATTGCCACTAAGGACTAGCAATTTGCTCTTGATGCTAGTTCTACTACCATTTTGGACGTCACTTTTGGTGCGCACGACTTCATGGATCGCCCTTTTGCAGAGAGAAGGAGTTATAAATGACCTACTTGTCGCACTCAATTTAATTGGTTCGGACAACCGGCTTGCTATGATTCACAACGCTACTGGCACCGTTGTGGCGATGACTCATATATTATTGCCGTTTATGGTTTTGCCTCTGTACAGTGTCATGAAAACAATTCCACCGAGCTATATGCGAGCCGCCGTTTCGCTTGGGGCACATCCGTTTGAAGCTTTTTTGAAAGTATATGCGCCTAACACAATTCCAGGAATTGGTGCAGGTGGGATCTTGGTGTTTATTCTAGCAATCGGTTACTATATTACACCTGCGCTGGTTGGTGGAACGTCCGGTACGTTCATCAGTAACTTTATTGCCTATCACGTGTCAGTATCACTCAACTGGGGATTGGCAGCGGCACTAGGAATTATACTTTTGGGTTTGGTGCTTGTACTTTACTTGCTGTATGACAAAATTGTCGGAATCGACAATATGAAGTTGGGATAATTATGAAAAAATTTCCACCGTATGCTACGACTCTGGAACGAATTTGGTACTACACGTTTCGATTCATCTGTGGGTTGATCTTTCTCTTTCTAGTTTTTCCAATTCTAGTTATCATCCCACTTTCCTTCAACGCGGTTCCGTATTTCACATTTACACCCGAAATGCTGACATTCAATCCCGAAGGGTATTCTTTGCGGTGGTACCACGATTTTTTTACAAATGTGAATTGGCGAGGTGCAGTTAACAACAGTTTCATCATCGCTATATGTTCCACGCTGATAGCTACTGGACTAGGAACTATTGCAGCTCTTGGTTTGAGCCGTCGAAATGTGCCATTTCGAACACTAACGATGGCATTACTGATCTCACCTATGATTGTGCCATTGATCATTTCCGCTTGTGGGATGTTTTTCTTCTATTCGCGAGTTCAACTACAAGGCACACATCTAGGTGTTATATTAGCCCATGCGGCTTTAGGGACTCCTTTTGTGGTGATTACTGTAACCGCAACTTTGGTTGGTTTTGATCACAGTTTGATTCGTGCTGCGAATAGTTTAGGGGCTGATGGTGTAACAACATTTTTTAAAGTTGTCGTTCCGCTTATTCTTCCAGGAGTAATTTCGGGAGCACTTTTTGCCTTCATCACGTCTTTCGATGAAGTAGTTGTCATTCTATTCGTAGGGAGTTTCGAACAACGCACAATACCTTGGCAGATGTTTTCAGGAATACGAGAACATATCAGTCCCACGATATTAGCGGTCGCCACCTTGCTTGTGCTTGTGTCATTAGTGCTTCTAACTACTATTGAGTTATTACGAAGACGTACCGAGCGTCTTCGAGGAGTGAGAGTTTAGTATTCGCTAAACTGGTTTATCTCCGTTGAGCGTTAGTCGCCACATGACTCGACGCTGACCTGGATAGTCGTTCAACGCATAGTGTTGGAGACAACGATTATCCCAAAAAGCAATTGAACCCGGTTCCCATCGGAAATTACAGCATATGTCTGGTTGAACAGCATGCTTGACGAGGTAGCGAAGAATTGACTCTGATTCATCCTCGAGCATGCCTTCTATACCGACAGTAAACGGTTCATTGACAAAAAGTGCTTTTTTACCAGTTTGAGGGTGGGTACGAACTATCGGGTGGGTGGTTCGTTTTTCTGCTCTTTCGTCGGATTGAATGGTAGTTCCGGAGTGTCGATCCTGGTAGTCTCGGGAGTTATATTCACCAGACTGTCCATATACGTCCTCAGCACTATGTAGCGCTCTTAACCCAGATAGTAAATATTTGTAGGTATCTGACAACATCTCATAGGCTAGATACTGATTCGCAAACAAAGTATTTCCTCCATATTCGGGCACTTCCTTCGCGCACAATATCGAACCCATAGGTGGCATTGGGTCAAAAGTAACATCACTATGCCAAGTACCGGAAAAGTTGTACTGATCCTCTGGATTCTTGATAACTAACATAATTTCTGGATGATTTTCCAAACTCCCAACGAATGGATGAATGTGGAAAGATCCAAAATGTCGCCCGAAATTTTTCAATCCTTCAGCCTGAATGTCTTGATCTCGCAGAAAGATAACTAGATGATCCAAATAGGCTAGTTTGACTTCTTTGACGACTTCGGTGGGAACAGGTTGCGATATGTCTACTCCGAATATTTCGGCTCCACAGGCTCCTGCATAAGGCTTTACCGAAATATGTCGATAATCACGTTGAACTGAATTTAAGCCGATCCCAGGAATAACTTTTGGTCGTTGCCACTTCATAATTTAGTTTGATGATGAATTTTTTCTATAGGATAGTTGCTTCGCATAATCTGTGCACGACTCTGTTCTAACTCATGTTGTGGAATTTTGCTGAGAATTGCTTTAGCAATTGTTCAAACTATGCACTTGCAAACGCGAACGGACTCCTGTTTTTCAAAGCAGATTGCACTTATATAGGACAATAAATATCCTTGATGTTAAATTTTCAGCTCATTGACAAACATTAAAATCTTGACTAGCCTTCTCTATCTCTTCACTGTAACGAAACCTAAACCACATTAAATGGTAAAACTAATCTTGTGCCGTTCCCATCGATGAGACGAGTCCATGTATTCGATAAATCTTTATGATAAGGCCAAGATAAAGACTGCGTTACCAGATCTGAATGTTTGATCACGTTTTGTATCGAACCTTGACTCGTCCTTATCCGAGTGAATCAGATTCCATTGGAATTTAAGCGAATGCGTTGGTACAGATCGCCAACAGTATCGCACTCAAGGATCCAATCTGCGAACCGATCTAGCGCTTCTGGCTTTGTGCACTGCTCTAAAGTCTCGGTAAATTCTTCACGAACTTGTAACCCATACTTTGACTCCACTAGTCGCAATAACGTATCTCGTTTGCCTTGAATCAATCCTTGCTCCAATCCCTGTTCCAGACCCTGTTTCAGTCCTAGAGCAATCCCAGCTGCTTCTTTCTCAGCAATCCATTCTTTGATCGTCTCTGCTAGCCTTCCCATAGTTGTGGCAATATTGTCTAATCGAGCCAATTCATACCATTGCTACTTGAGCGTATGCGTTGGTACAGATCGCCAACGGTATCGCACTCAAGGATCCAATCTGCGAACCGATCTAGCGCTTCTGGCTTTGTGCACTGCTCTAAAGTCTCGGTAAATTCTTCACGAACTTGTAACCCATACTTTGACTCCACTAGTCGCAATAACGTATCTCGTTTGCCTTGAATCAATCCTTGCTCCAATCCCTGTTCCAGTCCTTGCTCCAATCCTTGTTCCAGACCCTGTTCCCGTCCTTGCTCCAATCCCTGTTTCAGTCCTAGAGCAATCCCAGCTGCTTCTTTCTCAGCAATCCATTCTTTCATCGTCTCCGCTAACCTTCCCATGTCTTGTACTCCTGCTAACCTGTTTCGTAATTCGATACCGCCTACTAACTCTGCATTTGCCTTTAACAAACCCGTCAAATCCGTTTTTAGTGTATCTACACCGCTGCTCTGATACCACTCGGTAAATTCTTCTGCAACTTCAGCCAACTCCTCCACTGATTCGGCTCCTTCCAATCGAATCAACAACGCCAGTGGACTGCCTTCACATTGCAATGCCCATTCCTTGTACGTCGATAAATCCACTAAATTGATTCGACACCGTCCCCGATAATTACTCAGCAACGAACTTCGTCGACCGAACCATTCACTCAACTGTAGTGGAGCAGTCCACCGACGTTTTCCATTATAAATAACGATTGGATAGATCCTTGGGTAAGCACTATCCAGTCCCTTCGGCTGTGTCCGAACCAATTGCTCCAACAACAATGAACAGTAGCTGTTCATCCGTAACGGCATATGTTTGTCCACCGTTGACTGAAACTCGAAGGCTAAGTACACCGCCCCACCGTTTGTCATGCTTGTTGCCTGGTAGACCAGATCTTGGTAACGCTTTTGTAGATCCCTAGAGACATGCTCGGTGGCGAATAATTGTAAAGTGTCTTCAACTCCAGCTGATTCGCTGATAGAAGTTGAATCAGTTCGTAGACCATTAGCGGGTGGGAGAAGATACGTTTATAGAATGAATCGTAAGGAATTCTAGGTGTTGGCAAAGGGCCTCCTGAAAGTGTGAGGTCGAAGAAACTGAAGCTAGCCACGACGCACTGCGTCGACGACTCGACATGAAGCCGGATTTCGAACAACAGTACTGACTGTTGCTTGAAAGACGCGCTCGTCATTTCGTGAAGAACAGGAAGTTGAATTCAAACTTGCATTGAAGCTGCTTGGTATGCAAACAAGTGCTTCGCAACAAAAAGCAGAATTTAGCCTGAAATGCGCAGACGATAGAACGAATTTTTGATACGACAGCCCTTGCTAGGCTAGTGGTAAGTTCGATCGCAGCTGGCTCTTTCCAAACGACGATACAGTACTCATCGACGAGCTGACCGGGTAATTACAGGCGCAGGTAATCGGCTACACAAAAGTATTTTACAACATATGCTGTCTAAACATCCAAATGTTGTATCCGATTTAGAATTCGATGTTAATTTGAATTCAACTCCGATGCAAAGCACTTGATATTGAACCTGTGTATGAAAACATCGAAGATCTAGTCGGAATGCGTTCATCCGACTGCTAAAGATGATATTCCATGAACTCGTCAGTATCAGCTAATTTGCAGTCTCAGAGGGGCACTAAATTGACAATAGAATCGATTCGGACCAACAATTCGGTTAATCTGCTACAGTTGCTAGATAATTTACGGCGAAAATCAATAAGCGAAATTGAGTCAGTAATTTGGTCTTCGGTTTCGGATTATTCGAAAGTCTTCACTGGCAGTCTTTCGACTCTCAATGCAATTAGCTTACTAGCCTTGTAGAACCTCACCTTAAACAAACAATGCACTCATTTTCAATTCAAAATTTATGAGGAAACTCTTTCATAAGATCACTAATCATGATCATACTCAACACCTTAAGATGTGTTTATGGCCGCCGTCTATATTTTCGATATTTGTTTTGATATTCTAGTTGGCATTTTGTCCAACACCGGCTTCAAGCGTCAAATGTCCACAACCCAATCTTTGCGCTGAATTTCAGGCGTATAGACCTTAGGATTACATAGTCTAACTATTTTCCGGAAGTGCAAATTATTGAAATCAATGAAAGCCAACGGACAAAAATTCTTTTGTCTCGTCCTAGTTAATTGACAGGGTGCTAATGTTCAGTGCTTACACGGTACGGATAGAATTTGCCCTTAGAGACTTTTACTAATGTGATTCCATCATACTGTTTGTAGTTGGCGTGGTCCAGGATTTGTCAATTCATCTCTGTTGCAGAAGCTGCAACAATCAAAACTGAAGATTGATTAGACTATCTTTTTTCATCTGGGATGTGTGTTTTGATACGACTGGAATTTAAGTGCATGCGTTGGTACAGTTCGGCAGCAGTATCGCACTCAAGGATCCAATCTGCGAACCAATCTAGCGCTTCTGGCTTTGTGCACTGCTGTAAAGTCTCGGTAAATTCTTCACGAACCTGTAACCCATACTTTGACTCCACTTGTCGCAATAACGTATCTCGTTTGCCTTGAATCAATCCTTGTTCCAAACCCTGTTCCCGTCCTTGTTCCAGACCCTGTTCCAAACCCTGTTTCAGTCCTTGAGCAATCCCAGCTGCTTCTTTCTCAGCAATCCATTCTTTGATCGTCTCTGCTAGCCTTCCCATAGTTGTGGCAATATTGTCTAATCGAGCCAATTCATACCATTGCTACTTGAGCGTATGCGTTGGTACAGATCGCCAACGGTATCGCACTCAAGGATCCAATCTGCGAACCGATCTAGCGCTTCTGGCTTTGTGCACTGTTGTAAAGTCTCGGTAAATTCTTCACGAACCTGTAACCCATACTTTGACTCCACTAGTCGCAATAACATATCTCGTTTGCCTTGAATCAATCCTTGTTCCAGACCCTGTTCCCGTCCTTGTTCCAATCCCTGTTCTCGTCCTTGTTCCAATCCCTGTTCTCGTCCTTGAACCAATCCTTGTTCTCGTCCTTGAACCAATCCTTGCTTCAGTCCTAGAGCAATCCCAGCTGCTTCTTTCTCAGCAATCCATTCTTTCATCGTCTCCGCTAACCTTCCCATGTCTTGTACTCCTGCTAACCTGTTTCGTAATTCGATACCGCCTACTAACTCTGCATTTGCCTTTAACAAACCCGTCAAATCCGTTTTTAGTGTATCTACACCGCTGCTCTGATACCACTCGGTAAATTCTTCTGCAACTTCAGCCAACTCCTCCACTGATTCGGCTCCTTCCAATCGAATCAACAACGCCAGTGGACTGCCTTCACATTGCAATGCCCATTCCTTGTACGTCGATAAATCCACTAAATTGATTCGACACCGTCCCCGATAATTACTCAGCATCGAACTTCGTCGACCGAACCATTCACTCAACTGTAGTGGAGCAGTCCACCGACGTTTTCCATTATAGATAACGATTGGATAGATCCTTGGGTAAGCACTATCCAGTCCCTTCGGCTGTGTCCGAACCAATTGCTCCAACAACAGTGAACAGTAGATGTTCATCCGTAACGGCATATGTTTGTCCACCGTTGACTGAAACTCGAAGGCTAAGTACACCGCCCCACCGTTTGTCATGCTTGTTGCCTGGTAGACCAGATCTTGGTAGCGCTTTTGTAGATCCCTAGAGACATGTTCGGTGGCGAATAATTGTAAAGTGTCTATCTTCAACTCCAGCTGATTCGCTGATAGAAGTTGAATCAGTTCGTAGACCATTAGCGGGTGGGAGAAGATACGTTTATAGAATGAATCGTAAGGAATTCTAGGTGTTGGCAAAGGGCCTCCTGAAAGTGTGAGGTCGAAGAAACTGAAGCTAGCCACGACGCACTGCGTCGACGACTCGACATGAAGCCGGATTTCGAACAACAGTACTGACTGTTGCTTGAAAGACGCGCTCGTCATTTCGTGAAGAACAGGAAGTTGAATTCAAACTTGCATTGAAGCTGCTTGGTATGCAAACAAGTGCTTCGCAACAAAAAGCAGAATTTAGCCTGAAATGCGCAGACGATAGAACGAATTTTTGATACGACAGCCCTTGCTAGGCTAGTGGTAAGTTCGATCGCAGATGGCTCTTTCCAAACGACAATTCAGTACTCATCGACGAGCTGACCGGATAATTACAGGCGCATGTAATCGGCTACACGAAAACATTTTACAATACTTGATAAGGTAATTGCAAATTTAGCAATCGAATACGTTCAAAGGCTGAAATAAGTGGCCACCTGGTGAAAAATTTGTCGCCATTGGAACCCCAGCGTCACACTAACATAAGGCAGGCTTTGATATTCTTAGTAATCAAATTTACAATCTTAATAAAATATTTTTAGTTCCTTTAGTGTGAATAGTTGCCAAACAGTAAAAAGAATGATTAGGTAACTAACAGACAACACTAGTTTCACTGTTCAAAATAATTCGTATGAATTGATCACACCAAATTGAAATTTACTCTGATATGGCTTCCGAACAATTCGACTTCATCATTGTCGGCGCAGGAACTGCAGGTTGCGTTCTTGCTAATCGCCTTACGAGTAAAGGCTCTTCGGTGCTATTACTCGAAGCAGGAGGCAGGGATACAAATCCCTGGATTCATATCCCTGTTGGATACTTTAAAACTATGCACAATCCTGAAACGGACTGGTGCTACCACACGGAACACGACCCTGGATTGAACGGTCGGTCAATTAGCTGGCCCCGCGGAAAAGTGCTGGGTGGATCTAGTTCAATAAACGGTTTAATCTATATTAGAGGTCAGACTCAAGACTACGATGAATGGCAGTCTTTAGGCAACCCAGGCTGGTCATACAAAGACTTATTGCCATACTTTATCAAATGTGAGAGCCAGGAACGTGGTGCCAATGAGTTTCATGGTGCAAACGGTAATATTAAAGTTTCTAATATTCGAATCCGTAGCAAAATAAGCGAAGCCTTTGTTCAAGCCGCACAAGAAGTTGGCATTCCTAACAATGATGATTTCAACGGAAGCCGTCAGGAAGGTGTAGGTTATTACCAACTCACCGCGTCAAAAGGTCGTCGATTCAGCTCTGCTGTGGGTTATTTGAAACCCGCAAGAAAGCGAGCTAACTTGACCATTCGAACTAATTCACATGTATCTCGATTACTTTTTGTCGGCAAAAAAGTAAAGGGAGTTGAGTATCGAAAAAACGAAAGCACACAGAATGCAACAGCTTCAATCTCCGTGATCTTAAGCGCAGGCGCACTCGCATCTCCACAGTTACTGATGGTTTCAGGAATTGGTAATGCTGATCGGCTAAAGGAATTTGAAATTCCGGTTCGGCATCATCTTCCTGGGGTTGGAGAAAATCTTCAAGATCATCTGCAAATTCGATCAGTCTATAGGTGTAATATCCCTACGGTTAATGATGAAGTTCGACATCCATTGCGAAGAATGATGATTGGGCTGCGCTATTTTGCATTTCGAACGGGTCCTATGTCAATGGCTGCAAGCCAAGTTGGTATATTTACAAAGTCTTCACCTAAAGTCGAACGTCCAGACATTCAGTTTCACTTTCAACCACTTAGCTCGGATAGTCCAGGAAAAGGAGTTCACAGCTATTCTGGAATTACTTCTTCGGTAACTCAGCTCAGGCCAACAAGTCGTGGATTTCTACGACTCACTTCTTCCGACGCTAGAGACTACATAGCTATCCATCCAAATTACCTTAGTACCGAGTTGGATCAAACGGTTGTAGTCAATGCAATCGAAGTATCAAGAAAAATTGCCTATAGCCAGGCTTTGAATAAGTTTATCGATAAAGAAATTTTACCTGGTGATGATGTTCAAACATTTGAAGAGAAACTAGATTGTGCTAGAAATATAGGTGAAACCATTTATCACCCAGTCGGAACTTGCAAAATGGGATCGAGTACAGACCCTTTCGCGGTGGTGGACTCCCGTCTGCGGGTTCATGGAATCAGTGGCTTGAGAGTAGTGGATGCCTCGATAATGCCAACAATTACATCCGGAAATACCAATGCACCGACATTCGCTATTGCTGAGAAAGCAGCGGACATGATCTTGGAGAACATTGGAATTTGAATTCAGTCGTCGTCATCTACTTCTGCCCCAGCACCTCTACTTCGTGAGTATTCGCTCGAAGGAACAAACGATTTTGCTGCTACTTCTTTGAGATTACGGTAAATTCGAGATTGAATGATGGTTCGCATATCGCCGTGAACTTTTTGAAGATCCAACGTTTCTGTCGAAAAATGTAATGTCTTCTCAGAAACCATACTTCTAATCAAAACATCCTCTACATTATTGGAAATCACTGTATTCAAACAATTTCCACTTAACCATATTTTTCCATCTCTACAAACCGCTCTACAGTCCGGCCCTTCCAGCTCGAACTCCAATCCATTCATGGATCTGCGTACCAATAATGGGAATATCAATGGTACATACTTCACTTCGCGAATATACGTTTCAATCATAGCTTGGCGCATAACTGTTTTTGAACAAATTAAGTCAATGGATTCGGTAAGTGCAAGGTAGCCTAAATCTCCGGCCACATTCAAGGTCATTCCTGTATCGGAATCTTCGATCAAACTAACAGATTTGTAGGAATCTTTGAGCAAAATCGGTAAGTCCTCATGGAGTTTTACAAGCGCTGCAAACTTGTGATTTTGAAGCCAGCGTATTGATTCTGAGACTTCAATATCGATACCCGCTGGAAAATCTAATGCAAAGAAAATGCGCCGACAGATTACTCCCAACTCCGCGGCAGATAAATTTACTTCCATGTTATGCTGATCAGTCAGTCGTCAACATTTCGGAACACTTGGAAATGCCCAATCATCTGCCCCGGCTTCACTCAGATCGTCAACCAAAGGTGCACCTTGAAACAGGGTAATCCGAGTCCAAAGTTGCGATTTGGGATCGAAACGAGTTGCACCAAATAGTGAAAGTTTACATCGAAGCAAATCAATCGGTAAACAGTCAATATCTAGCAAATTGTCTTGAATTTCTGCATACGGAAAATTTGCAAGGGAATGTACTCGAGCAATGATGTATCGATGTTGCGGGTACTGAAGTAAAAATTCCGCAATAGACATTTGCTGATCTTTCTTCGTAAATGTACAGAGATCGTGGTACAGTCTACTGACATCTCTCGCCACACCAATTCGCATTTCAAGTTCACTGCCCGCTTCGATGTAGCGATGCCCTAATCTTGGTTCTTCCTTTTCAGCTGAAAAGTACCAAAACAAATAGCTAGAATTAGGCTCGGTAAAGTCAATTTCCAGTGCCCATCCATAGCTAGTTTCTAATTGAATTTTCAGTTCACCCAAGCTCGCACTTGAATTAAGGTGATTTATCTCCTGAACACCCATATGTTGCTCAAGATCATCGACGAGCTCGGGATAAATTTCGAGTAGTATGCTATGAAAGAGCTCCACGCATTCTGTACTCATTTCTGCTGCGATCCACTGACAGATGGACTGCCAAGGGTAAGGAGAATGATTCGAGTTCAACTCCATGCTTTTTAGATATTGAATCTCTTTTTTCAGTTGCTCAATTCGTTCCGCCTGCCTTTCGTCCATCGTGTACCACTGATCCAAATGAGCTGCCACTTTTTGTAAGAGTTTGGTCAATCGCAGGCGTTTGTTTGATGAAATGCTTCGAACACTTTTGACTCGAGCAATTGCCAATTCTCGTAGATAGATCCACTGATGAATCAGCTGAGGATGCCCAACCAAAAATGGTGCCATGCCAAGCCCTGTTGCATTCCCAACTCCCAAGGCTCGTTTTAACGAGTGATTAAGAGGTATGTACCGGTCTTTCCCCAGATTATTTGCGGTTCGATCTAGCACTTCAAAGCTAAATTGACGCGCCATGAACACGGTTAGCATTTCCGCTTGAAATGGCAATCCAAACGGTGTTGTGTGCTTTACTCGATCAAAGTCCATCAGTCCGAACTTGCCATTCCCGTATACCGCGGTAGTTCGAACAAGATAACCAATTGAAGTGATTCGCTTAGAATCTGGTTGCTTCCCTTTAGCAAGAGTTTCGGCAATTTCTTGAAATAAACGGACACTCTTGTTGGCTCGGCTTAAAACGATCTCTCGATCGCTCAATCGCCCTGCTTCTTGCTTTGGAACTTCCTCACTTAGACGTTCAATATCAGTCTGATTGACCTTACCATTCACCAAAGTAAAAGCCATATCCCAATTCGTAGCGATAACTCGATCTGTGCGATCACTTGCGTTAAGTGGATTCGAGAAAGCAACGAAGCTCAGTGAACCTTGTGGCGTCTCAATGGTGTAAACAATCTCCCCAAACCCTTGTTCATCTAATGAATTATGGGTAATTCTGAACTGCCATTGTTCCCGATGAAGACGGCGAATTAGAGTCCGAGTGAAGCTAATACGTGAAGGATGAAAACACCCTAATCGATCTAACTTCATAACCTCAGCCGGAGGCCGTAGGGAAACTTTTGGTTGATCGAATAGAACGGGTTTATGGGAAGCAGAGATTTTCACTATAGTTCAACTTGTGGACCACACTCTCTCAAAATATCGGAACCAGTTCAGTCCCATAATCATTTCCACTTCTTCTGAACTGAATTCCGCTTCACGAAGTCCTTCCCAAATGTTCGAATAATGACTCAACTTGTTAAACCAGTTTGGATAATCTGGCCACTTTGGAACTTTCATTGATGCTCTATTCCAGCTACCGCTGCGCATATATTCCAGGTATTCATTGGGCCAACTTAGGCACATATCAGAACCGATTCCTAAATGCTCCACTCCCATCAGATCAGCTGTTCGACAAACCATTTCGCAAAACGATTTCATGGTGCAATCCGATCCATTCTTTAAATGCAATGGATATAGGCTAAATCCCAACATTCCACCACTATTCGCTAATTCGCACAATAGCTTATCTGACTTGTTGCGAACCACGTTTCGAAATGACAAGGGATTTGCGTGGGTAACAGCGATAGGGCTATTGGAATATTCAATCGCTTCAAAACAGGTCCGTTCAGAAGTATGAGATACGTCAACGACCATTCCCAATTGATTCATTTCGTCAATCGCATTTTTTCCAAAATTCGTTAGTCCTGAATCATTGTGTTCATAGCAACCTGTCCCCAAAAGGCTTTGATTGTTGTAAGTCAACTGCATAACACGAACGCCGAGAGTATGAAATATTTCGATTAAACCTAGATCGTCTTCTATGGGAGAGCTGTTCTGAAAGCCGAAGATAATACCGACTCTGGAAGTTTCGTGTGCATGTCGAATATCATCCGTATTGCGCACCAGTAATATTAGGTCATGATTCTCTTTAAACCAATGATTCCATTTGGAAATAACTGCCAGTGTCTCTTTGCAGTCATGCCAAAAAGCCAAGGTAACATGAACCGCATCAAATCCTGAGTCTACGAGAGCTTGAAAGGTACTACGATTCCAATTGGACGCTTGAAGAGCATCGATGATCGGATATTTTTCCTTTAAGTTTATGACCATAACCTTTGAGTTTATGAATGTGGGAATCTAAGGAACTACGAATTAAATTCAAATTTTAACGAATTCACTGAACTATAGGATGGCAACCCACTCCATTTACAGCATTTTGAGCTCTATTCGACTCAGTTTGCGGCGAACGACGTTCATTGTTTAGCAAACCAATCCATACAAATTTGACATTGTTATGACTTTCTTGCTGTTGGTTAAATTCACTTATTCGCGCTTGAGATAAGAATGCCCATATTCCGAACGAAGACGATTCCAGTAATTTCTGAGGTTCATAATACCTGCTTGATGAATCTTCGAAACTTATTGTAGAAGCAAACCTGCTTTCAGCCACTTTCTTTAAACAATTTCACTAGCAAAAAAAAGAAGCAAAGTGAAAAAACTAACTCTTTAACATAGATTTTTTGCGAAAAAAACCAGCAAATAATTTGTCAAATTCTTGGTACACTATCCTAACTTTCGAATGAACTGACTAGGATTCAATTTTGTTTCATCAACTTCATACACCACAACTGAAATAAAAATTTGAACGATTTACTGAAACTTTCCGCTTATGAAGTAACACAACATCTAGCTAAGGGGGCGGTTTCTCCTGTTGATCTAGTCGAGTTGAGCGCTGAACGAATTCAGCAAGTTGACTCTGCCATTAATGCAATGCCGACTTTAGCCATCGAACAAGCCATGGACCGGGCTGCGGAGCTAATTTCACGTAAAGCTTCCAATTTAAATACGGCCAGAGGATTTCTTGGCGGATTGCCAATATCAATCAAAGACCTGACAGAAACCAAAGGCATTAGAACCACTTTCGGTTCTCCAATTTATTCTAATTATGTCCCAAATAAATCGGATATTTTTGTGGAAAATGTGGAAGAACGCGGTGGAATTGTGATGGGGAAATCCAACACTCCAGAGTTTGGTGCAGGTGCGAGCACGTTCAACGAAGTTTTTGGCACTACTAGGAACCCATGGAATACTAACTTGTCAGTTGCAGGATCCTCCGGAGGGGCATGTGCTTCTGTGGCGACAGGACAGGTGTGGCTTGCTACGGGGAGTGATCTTGGTGGAAGTCTGAGAACGCCTGCAAGTTTCAATTCGGTTGTTGGGTTACGTCCTAGTCCGGGGCGGGTACCAAACTATCAAAGAAACGAACCATTTGGCTGTTTACACGTTCAAGGCCCTATTGCTCGTAATTGCCAGGACGCTGCCCTATTTCTTGACGCTATGGCTGGATTTCATCCCGCAGATCCTCTTAGCGTTCCTCCTCCGAATGAGTCCTTTCTAAGTTGTACACAGGAGCCTGTAATTCCTCGCCGCGTCGGGTATTCAGCTGATCTGGGAATTACACGGGTAGACCATGAAGTAGAATCAATTTGCAGACGATCTGTTAAATTGTTGCAAGATTTTGGGACGGTGATTGAAGAAAAATCGCCAAGTTTTCAGGAATCAATTGAAAGCTTTAACGTGTTGCGAGCAGTCTCGTTTGCAACAAACTTTCAAGGCGAATACGAAAAAAATCGAAATCTACTTAAACCCGAAATCGTTTGGAATATTGAGCAAGGATTAAAGTTAACGGCGGAACAAATCGGAAAAGCTACTCGTACTCAAGCGAAAATCTATCGATCCATAACTAGATTTTTCGACCAGTACAATCTATTAATTTGCCCCTGTGCCATTGTTCCTCCATTTGAGGCTGACCTGCGCTATGTAGAATCAGTCGGTGATCACGTCTTCGATACTTACTTTGAATGGATAGCAATCACCTTCGTATTGACTCTAACTACCTGCCCCATACTAGCTCTTCCTGTGGGATTTACAAAAGAGGGATTGCCAGTAGGCATTCAAATTGTTGGTCCACCGCGCGACGAAGGAGCAGTTCTAGCAGCTGGGCGACTGCTAGAACAAAAACTGAAAATAGATGAACAACTCCCGATTGATCCTAGAACGCCTTGAATCAAAACTCCTTTCGAATCACCATGTAGGTGTGTACATAGTCCATCGCATGGGCATGTGGTTGCGACAGTACCTCTGTACGATAGTTTCTATAAAACTGATCCACTATTTCGCTTCGCTCCTGATTACCTCGAATAGGAGCGAGTCCACTTCTAAAAACAGTCTCACTCCACGATCGTAAAGTTGGCACATACGAATCTGCGAAAGCTTGTGCATCTCCTACTCGATTGAATTCGCTGCGGTAGGGACATTCGGTCAATCCCGTATAAGCATCGATAAGTCGAAGACCGGCTCTACTGACTGCACTTTTCGGATCATTGAAAGGGGCACAAAACTGTTCGATAGTTTTATAGAACTGTGGGAATGTGGTAGCCACACATTCTTCCTTTGTAATGACTTTAGATTCAACCAACTCGGACCAGAGTCGATAGAAAGTATCAAACATATTTGCGCCTCCCGTGTTACCAAGATAACGTCCTTGTTCATCGATGCAAAAATTAGCCATTACAAAGATACCGCCTGATTTGAGTTCTCGGCTACGATGTAACAATATGTTTTCCCAATCACGTAACGCATAATCACGAAATGTCCGCCATTCCTCACCCTGAGCACCAACTGCATGAACATGGTTAGAAATCGTTCCAGGTATTCCACTCAACCAATGCATCGCAGTGGCAGAAAATGCAATGTCTACGCTATTTTCGGGAACAACTTGTCGGTAGAAGGATGTTCCGGCAGACAGCACATATACATTTTGATAGTCTCTCAGATAACTTGCTGTCTGAGGCGAGTCGTCATGTAGCATTCGAAACAGAACTGAAAAATCATTGTGTGGTAAATCAGTGTAAGTTACTAAAATTTCTCGATTCTTTGCAGATTCCCGCACCTTGCTAACAATATTTGAAATCAATTGCAGGGAGGTCCCACCGTCTGCTGCACCGTAATCTACAATTGAAAAGGGACTGCCTTTGTTCGCGATAACCTGCTTCAACAGTTCGTCAAGAACATGTACGCCAGCTCGATTGATGACGTGTTGTGCACCCTTGGTATGTTGAGAGTAATATCCCCCTCGTTTCATTGAGATGGAAGGGTTTTTCATAGCAATTTGCCCATACTTGAAGTCAGTTGCAGTGTTAAAATCAAATAATAGTTAAGCAGTCATTCTAATATTGAACGAAGAACCTGAGAAAAAAAATTTTAAATTTCAATTCTATATTCTTATGAGATTAGTAATACTTTCTATTCTCTCTCTAGGGCTGTTCTGGTTGGCCCTATCAGCGGAATCAGGACATGCTTTGTCTTTTCTTCTTCTAGGTCTCGGGTTGTTTAGTGTTGTTTTGGTAATCTACATCGCGCAACGAATGGATAAAGCCGATAAAGAAGGTCATCCACTTGGTCGATTTTCTTGGCGAGTAGTTCCTTACTATGTTTATTTGGCGAAAGAAATATTAGTTTCGAACTTGTACGTAACCCGGATGATTCTTTTTTCAGAGAAATCACTTAAACCTAACGTATATTTTTTACCCGCAAAGAATATGGTACCAATGGAAAAAGTAACCTATGCGAACTCGATTACATTGACTCCGGGAACTTTAACCTTAGAAGTCGGTGATGATTGGTTAGAGGTTCATTCACTTAGCCCAGAATTAATGACTTCGTTAGAACAAGAAGAAATGTCCGATCGAGTTCGGACGATTACGTCACATAAAGGCGAGATTGCTTGATGATTGCTGCCGCTACAATAGCAATCTTGATCGGAATGGTACTGCTTCTTGTAAGAGCATTTCTTGGTCCAACTCTATATGATCGTATACTTGCAGTCAATAACTTCGGTACCAAAACCGTATTGGTCATCGCTCTCTACGGTTTTTTGACTGGTCGACCCGATTTTCTAGATATCGCGATAGTTTATGCGTTATGTAACTTCATCGCTACTATCGCTGTGCTGAAATACTTTGAGTATGGTGATTTAGGGCATGTTGGCCAACAACCTGAAGACGAACAGAACTAATGAGCATTTTGTTAGAGTGGATTAGTGGTGCGTGTCTACTATTTGGTGGATTTTTCGTCATATGCGGTAGCTTTGGGGTACTTCGGTTTCCGGATTTTTATACTCGCGTTCATGCGGCTGGCGTAACGGAAACTGCGGGAGTCGGATTTATTCTGCTCGGTCTATTGATTGAAGCAGGACCAGGGATAGTAGCGGCGAAGTTATTGATTATTCTCGTTTTTCTTTTCTTTACTAATCCAACTGCTGCACATGCATTGGCCAAAGCAGCTAGGCACGGTGAGCTAGAACCTCTTTTATCGCCTCGAGGAGAACAATCATCGAACTCCTGATCAATTCTGCAATCTTAGTCTTTTTGTTATCTACGGCAGTCTTTATCGCCCGTACCACGAATTTGACTGGGGCTGTGATGTTGTATGGAATTTACAGTTTGCTGACAGCCACTTTGTTTGTAGTTCTAGACGCTGTAGATGTTGCGTTTACAGAAGCAGCCGTAGGAACCTGCATTTCCACAATTTTGATGTTGTCCGCATTATCCTTAACCGGATCACGAATTGAAATCACACACAAAAGGAAAACGGTACTTGCACTTGTGACAGCAACCACGCTAGGCGCTGCTTTGCTGTTCGGATTAGCTGATATGCCGCAATTTGCCGACCCTAATGCACCAGCGAACATACACGTAGCACCATACTATCTAGAGCAGTCGGGCAGCGATATCGGAATTCCAAATGTCGTTACCTCCGTGTTGGCAAGTTATAGAGGTTACGATACTTTAGGTGAAGTCGTCGTAATCTTTACGGCGGGAATTGGTGTAATTTCACTGTTGAGTGGTCGCCGTCGTCAACAACAAAATTAATTTTATGAAACATCACGTCGTACTTCATTTAATTGCCAAAGTATTAATTCCATATATTATGGTTTTTGCTCTATACGTGCAATTTCATGGAGATTACGGACCTGGTGGCGGCTTTCAAGCAGGTGTCATATTCGGGGCCGGGTTTATTCTTTATGGCATCATACTTGGAAAGGAAGCCGCTTTGAAGGTAGTCCGGATACAATTCATTCACGTCATGACAGGAATTGGTGTTTTGTTATTTACTCTCGTCGGTGTCGCTGGAATTTTCTTGGGCGGTGAATTCTTAAACTATAGTGTATTGCTATCCAACAAAGTTGCGGGACAACATTTGGGCATAATCTTAATCGAACTTGGGGTAGGAATCACCGTCGCTTCGGTCATGATTAGCCTGTTTTTTAGCTTTGCGACTTATGAGCAACCCGATAAACCCGTAGTTGATTAATAAGATCGAATTATGCCTGAGTTTCCACCCATCAATTACTTCGTTGTCGTAGTACTAATGATGACAGGTTTGTTCATTATTATTGCAACGAACAACTTTATAAAGAAGATTATTGGACTCAATATTTTCCAAACATCTGTTTTTGTTCTATATATTAGCATTGGAAAGGTAAGTGGCGGAACCGCACCAATTCTAACAGGCCAGCCGGAAACCTACTCCAATCCCTTACCGCACGTACTAATTCTCACTGCGATTGTTGTTGGTGTGGCAACAACTGCATTGGGATTGGCACTAACTGTGCGCGTTCGTTCCGCATTTGGAACTATCGACGACTACGATGTCGAAATAGCCGCGAAGGATTGATTGTGTTTACTCAGCATCTGAGTGCATTACAGATCATTATCCCATTACTCGCAGCACCTCTTTGCGCGATTGTTGGACGATCACCGATTGGTTGGTTTATCGCGGTCGTGGTTGGAGTTCTATGCATATTCAACTCGATTGCTTTGATCTCACATGTTCAAACCGTCGATGTAGTCATCTATTCTCTTGGCGGTTGGGCCGCACCTTTTGGGATCGAATACCGAGTCGACGATGCCAACGCATTTGTTCTACTGATTATCAGCATCATCTATCTTATCGGTGTAATTTACGCTCGCGGCAGCATTGGTTCAGAAGTAACCGATCGGAATCTTAGACTGCTGTATACCGCATGGATTTTGTGCTTTACAGGGCTTTGTGGAATAACGATCTCTGGTGATGTCTTCAACATCTTTGTATTTCTAGAGATTTCATCGTTGTCCACTTATATCTTGATCAGTTTTGGGTCAGATAATCGAAGCTTGACCGCGGCACTACGTTATCTCATCATGGGGACCATAGCGGCAACATTCTATTTGATCGGGGTTGGGCTACTCTACGCACTAACTGGCACACTAAACATGGCTGACCTCGCTGAACGAGTGTCGGCATTACCAGCTTCTGGAACTGCACTCGTAGCATTTGGCTTCATTGTCGTCGGTTTGAGCATCAAAATTGCAGTTTTCCCCTTTCACATTTGGCTACCGAACGCATACACTTACGCACCAAATGCAATTACAGCTTTTCTCGCTGGAACTGCGACAAAAGCAGCCGTCTACGTGTTTATTCGATTGTGGTTTTCGGTGGTTCCGCATGACGCCGATTCTCCTTATTTGGCGATGCTCGAGTCAACCGAGTGGATATTGATTGCCCTAGGTGTTATCGGTGCCATCGTAGCGTCCGGTATCGCTTTTTTCCAAGATGATGTTAAGCGACTTCTTGCTTGGTCGAGTATAGGACAAATTGGATACATGATATTGGGTGTAGGGATTGCGTCTGTTGCTGGAGTTGCTGCATCCTTCTTGCACATATTTAACCATGCACTGATGAAAACCGCGTTGTTCATGGCTGTAGGGTGTTTGTTTGTAATGACCGGTACAACAACTTTGGCTTCACTGAAAAATTTAGGCCGCCAAATGCCCTGGACGATGGCCGCGATTGTCCTTTGTGGATTAAGTTTGGTTGGTGTTCCCTTTACCTCAGGGTTTATCAGCAAATGGTATTTAGTCTCGGCTGCATTTGAACAAAATCTGTGGTGGATTGCTCTTCTGGTTCTGCTTGGATCTATCATTTCAGCAGCATATGTATGGAAGATCGTTGAAATCGCTTATTTTCGCAAGGAATCTGACACAAAAATCGTGGTTAAGGAAGCGCCTTTGTCAATTCTAATACCGACTTGGGCTTTGGTAATTGCGAATATATATTTTGGAATCAATGCACAATTCACAGGATCCCAGGCAACGCAGGCTGCTAAGGCAGTATTAGGAATGTAGTGCTATGAATTTTGCGGAATACAGCCAATTCTTATGCATAGTGGTTCCTTTGGGAGCAGCAATCGTCATTCGTTTATTGAAGCGAAATCCGAATTTACGAGAAACCACCACAATCACCGCTGCAATCATAACTTTCCTTTTGGTTGCGTCGAATTACTCTACTGTCGCTGCCGGTAACACGCCTAGTTTTACGATCATTCAGCCGTTTGATTCGATTGAAATTGCTCTGAAGGCAGAACCTTTGGGCATGCTTTTCGCACTGATGGCGAGCTTTTTGTGGATAGTCACATCGATTTATTCCATCGGTTACATGAGGGGTCATCACGAGAAAAATCAAACACGATTCTTTGTTTTCTTTGCAATCGCGATCGGAAGTGTGATGGGAATCGCCTTTGCCGCCAATGGATTTACCCTATTTCTGTTTTATGAAGCATTGACGTTGTCGACGTTTCCACTAGTCACACACAAGGGAAGCGAAAAAGCAAAGCGCGCCGGAAGGATCTATCTATTTTTGCTACTTGGAACCTCTGTAGGATTTTTCCTATTTGCTTTGATTTGGACTTGGGTGTTAACTGGCACCTTGAATTTTGAATCGGGCGGGATCTTTAACGATCAAATTAGCAGCACGGTCCTCAATGTCCTATTGCTTCTTTATGTTTTTGGTATCGGCAAAGCTGCTCTTATGCCCTTTCATCGCTGGTTGCCATCGGCGATGGTTGCGCCAACTCCAGTCAGTGCTCTGCTACACGCGGTGGCAGTTGTCAAAGCTGGAGTATTTTCAATATTGAAAATATGTGTTTATTTTTTCGGAATCGACCTTCTTTTCGACTTGAATATCCACTATTTCTTGGCTTATGTCGCTGCCTTCACAATCATTGCAACAGGAATCATTGCTCTACGAAAGGACAACTTGAAAGCGAGACTAGCCTATTCTACTATTGGACAGCTTTCGTATATCGTTCTAGGGGCCCTGGTTGCTAACGGTTGGGGAATCATCGGTGGTAGTATGCATATGTTGATGCATGGCTTTGGTAAGATCACACTGTTTTTCGGAGCAGGGGCAATTTTAGTTGCCGCACACAAAACTGAGGTGAGTCAGTTAAGGGGCATAGGTCGACAAATGCCTGTTACTATGATCGCCTTTTTTATCGGTTGTGTAGCGATTGTGGGAGCACCTCCAACAGGCGGTATGTGGAGCAAATGGTATTTGCTTATGGGTACTGCTCAGACAGGAGATTGGTTGCTTACGGCTGCTCTTGTAGTTGGATCACTACTCAGTGCTGCTTATTTGATGCCTATTGCTATAAAAGCGTTTTATCCAGCCAATGATAGTACGACCATTGTCAAAGAGGCTCCACGCACAATACAAATGGCAATGATCATCTGTGCTTCTGGGTGTGTGATTTTGTTCATTGCACCTGATTTTGCCTATAAACTTATATTTATGATCGTCCAATAGGTACCTTAATGTGAGCGAGTCCCCAAACAGAAATCCTAAACGAGCGGTGGGTCTTCGTAAAATTTTGGGTTGGTTTTACGTAGCCTGTATCGTGTCCTTTGGACTTGACCTAATTGTTCATAGACACGTCGCTCATCCTTGGGAAAATCTACTCTTTTTCTACTGTGTTTTTGGTTTCGTGGCATGCGTCATTCTCGTCGTCGTAGCGAAGTGGATGCGAAAGCCGCTTATGAGAAGTGAAGACTATTATGATGGCGATTGAAGTTCCTCCATTTGCCATCTTCCTTCTAGGCGCAGTTGTCGCGCTGTTTCTAAGGGGCAAGTACCTTTCGATACTTTGTATCGCTATACCGACAGTTAGTGGTCTGTTCCTGCTGTTAGGCTCAAGTGACGCCTTGTTACAAGTTTCTGTATCCGGACTCACACTTACCTATTATCGAGTTGATCAATTAAGCCTAGTCTTTGGCTATGTATTTCACATCGCAGCAATTTTGGGTGGAATCTTTGCTTGGCGTGTAAGAAATGTTGTGCACCAAGCTGCTGCTTTGGGTTATGCCGGCAGTGCTGTCGGTGCTGTTTTTTGTGGGGATCTAATATCGCTATTTATATTTTGGGAGCTGATGGCGTTTATTTCGGCGTACCTGATATTCAGTCGAGGAACCGAGCGAGCGACACAAGCAGGAATTCGTTACTTGATAATTCAGGTAGTGTCCGGATTGCTTTTGTTGGCTGGAGCCGTTTTACATTACTATCAAACTGGTAGTCTGGAATTCACTCACATTGGTCTATCCAGTTTTGCGTCGGCGCTTATTTTCATCGCTTTCGGAATCAAATGTGCATTTCCACTTCTTCACAACTGGCTTACGGATGCATATCCGGAGTCTACACCGGCTGGAACGGTTTTTCTGAGCGCATTTACAACCAAAGTTGCGGTGTATGCACTCGCTCGCGGTTTCGCGGGAACAGAATATTTAATCTACATTGGTACGATCATGACCTGTTTCCCGATCTTCTACGCGGTCATCGAAAATGACCTTAGAAGAGTTTTGGCCTATAGCATGATTAACCAAATTGGATTTATGGTCTGCGGAATCGGAATTGGTACTGAGCTCGCAATCAATGGAGCGGTAGCGCATGCTTTCAACGACATTATTTTTAAGGGCCTATTGATGATGTCGATGGGTGCGGTTTTATATCGTACAGGCCGAATGAATGGATCTGACTTGGGTGGATTGTACAAATCAATGCCGAAAACTGCAGCGCTGTGTATTGTTGGAGCTGCATCAATTTCTGCTTTTCCATTATTTAGTGGTTTTGTAAGCAAATCAATGGTTATGTCAGCAGCCCTTGATGAAGGATACTTCATCATTTGGATTGCACTGTTGTTTGCTTCCGCTGGAGTATTCCATCATGCTGGAATTAAGATTCCATTCTTCGCATTTTTTGCCCATGACTCAGGAATTAGAACCAAGGAAGCGCCAACGAGTATGTTGATCGCTATGGGAATTGGTGCGGTTTTGTGTGTCGGTATTGGAAGTTTTCCAAATCTACTTTATTCAATTTTGCCTTACGAGACAAACTACAGCCCTTACGATACAACTCATGTATTGGCTCAAATTCAGTTACTGGTGTTTTCTGCGCTCGCCTTTGTATGGCTTAAACTTTCCGGCATCTATCCTCCCGAACTGAGAGGCATCAATATTGATGCAGAATGGGTTTATCGAAAAGGACTACGCTCAGCGTATAAATTCGTTTCTATTGGAATGCAGAATATCATCGAAGACTTCTATTCTCTCCTGTTAGGATTGATGAAGTGTGCATATAAATTGATTTTTCGAACGAGTCAGGTTCTATCAACTCTAGCCAAAGAGACGACCGTAGATTCTATGGCACTAGGAGTGTTGATCCTGTTTGCAGGATTTCTCTTCTTGATATTTGCCCTATAGCGTCATCATTCGCAAGGAAATCATTCTTCAGTCGATTTTTCCACCTGGCATATAAATTAGGAAATTACATATTTTTGAAATTTGATTGACTAATATCAAATTAACGTTCTAAATTATCCAAAAGCAAATAAGTGGCTCCTGCTATTGCACCTGCATTTTTAACAATCTGACAACCGCTCGAAAACCAAATTAGACGCCTAGGAAGTTACCAATGCCATAGTGAAAGAACAATCAGTACCTAAAAATATGTTTTTGAATCTATTGCCACAATTCAAAGTTGATTAGCTGCTACACGTCAAAAAACCAACTCAAGTTCTGTTCAAGCGTATTGTTTTGCCACTGCAATGCCGAGAAAAATCGCAACAATTGAAAGTGACGCTGAACTAAGCGCGTAAAACATCGATTCAACCACTCGTCCTTGTTGGTACATTAGCCAAAATTCGAGAGAAAAAGCAGAAAAGGTTGTATATCCTCCTAAAAAACCAGTAATGATTAATGGAGTGTACTTTCCCATTTCACCTTGTAGATCAACCAAGAATATGTAAGCGATACCGATCAAGAATGAGCCACTGACATTGACAAATAAGGTTGCATAAGGAAATTCACTCAAACCGAGTCGAGTAAAAGCAATACCGGTTAGATAGCGACTAACAGCACCTAAAGCACCACCGATTGCGACTTGACAGATTGACCAGAACACTTTTGAAAGTTAAATTATTTCGTTGAATTAAGGACACCCAATAAAATTAGTTTTGAGAATTGAGATAACTGTCTTCGGTACTTCTCTTCAATTCTTTAGTCCTTTGATCAAGGGTTTTACATGTTTGAATTGGATAGATTACTGCTCTGTGGTTTTTTTAATTTCTGGATTGTTTTTAATTTCCCTCAAAATTTTCCCCTATCAGTGGGATTTTTCCGCAGTAGAGGAATAATTCACTCTAATCTACCTGCACCACCTTAGCTATCTCTAAGCTCTCAAAATTTCAAAAATCAATTGGTGCGACTGTGATCATCTTAGCGAACTAGTTCAAAAGCGCAAGGAATACTAAGAAGCAAATGACTATAAATTTTCCATTTTAATCTTGAAAACTCACGTCTATTGACTATAGAGCTTGCGCCAAATACTTCCGCTCTCTGATTCTTCGTCCAGATAGTCTAACCACCTTTCATGTAGCTCGACTTCTTCTGCGGTTGCTTGGACAGCGGGGATATTGAATGTCTTCGAATACTCAGTAGCTGACTTTTCTGTACTAACTTTGGGCGTCTTGTCTGCAATGTCTCCGATTGGTAAGAACATCTGGCCACCAGTCAAGGCTCGGTAAACATCGACTAAAATCTCTGCATCTAGTCTTGCACCGTGCAAAACTCGCTTTGTAAGATCAATGTCGTACTCTAACGCAAGTGCGTTCAGGCTATTGCGTCTACCTGGACGTTTGCTTCGAGCTAGTTCGAGAGTATCTTCCACTTTGCAAACTTCTTCCAACTGAGGGTATGTTTGCCCAGTCTGCTGAAATTCGAAATTCAAAAATCCCAGATCAAATGGAGCATTGTGAATAATCAGTTCCGCGTTTTTGATGAACTCAAAAAGTCTTTGAGCGATTTCTGAAAAAATTGGTTTTGAATCCAAATATTCTTTGGTGATGCCATGAATTTCTAGAGCTTCTCGCTCAATTATTCTTTGAGGATTGATATATTCATGAAAGCTATTGCCAGTAGGCAATCGAGCATTCAATTCGATGCAAGCGATTTCAATGACTCGGTGACCTTCGCTGACTTCCAGGCCAGTTGTTTCTGTATCTAAAACGATTTGCCGCATTCGTTAATTTTGGGGTATCGCCTTGCGTGCTAGTTCATCTGCTCGATCGTTCCATTTGTCCCCACTATGCCCCTTTACCCAATTCCACTTCACGTCATGTACTGCATTGAGGCGATCGATTTCTCGCCACAAATCCACATTTTTCACACTCTTTTTTGCAGCGGTTCGCCAATTATTTCGTTTCCAGCTGTGGATCCAAGTGGTAATGCCATTTCGAACATACTGAGAATCTGTATAGAGTGTAACTCGACACGGATTTTTTAGACATTGTAGGGCCTCAATTACACTAATCATCTCCATTCGATTATTCGTAGTTTGAATGTCGCCTCCTGAAATTTCATGTATATGTCCGTTCCACATCAAAATCGAACCCCACCCGCCTGGACCAGGATTTCCACTGCAGGCCCCGTCAGTGTAAATGCATACGTGCTTTATCGACAAATTTAAGATCTCCGTTTTTGAAATTACGATCAGTGTCTGAGTAGAAAACAGAACGTTCTACTGCGGGTTGCAAAACAGCACCTCTTTTTTTGAAAGGACGCCTGAAGGAACCGCTCTTGTTTAAATTAATTATAAATTCCTTTTTTCGAGCGACAATGACGTAAACTGATCCGAAACCGGGCCACCACCGCTTACCCGCGGTTTCTGTAAATTTACGATTCCTTCTTGGATGCCTCGACATTGTGGGAGCTTGAAAAAACACAATCTCGCCTGCGAGTGATTCGAAGCCTAATAGTGCAAGCCAATCTCGTACTCTTAAAATAGGAAGCAAATTCGCTTCCTGCAAGGTCAATGACTGATAGCGATTAAGGTACTTCATTAACCCCAACATGCTATGTGGATTAAATCCAACAATAACAACAATGCCTTCAGGAGTTATACACTCTGATAACTCTCTGAATACGTTTTGTGGCTGGTAGGTAAATTCTAAAACATGAGGAAGGATAAGAAAATCGATCGATCGAGCTGCAAATGGTAACCATTCAGATTCCGCAAAAACGTCAGTATTCGAATTATTCGTTAATTGCGTGCAAACATGAAATTGAACTTCCGACCTGACCATATCCAAATAATCAAAATTTGGAAATTGAGAAATTTGAAGTGCCACACGATAGAACTTTGTCGGGATTAAGTTTTGTAAGTTAGCGCGACCTGCTCGAATCATATCCTCACCCAACAGTGATTCATACCATTGAATCGGCAAAACGCTGTTGTTTGAGTTCATGGCTAAGGTGTTGTTGATTTATATCTACTAATTCTGTAGATCGATTTTCGATCCAGATGTGAAGTTCGCGGCTCGAATATAAATTGGATAGAATGATAGACTAGTTAAGTTAGTCCTTGATTGTTGTTTTATTTTGGAATGTATAAATAAATTCCGCAGTTGTGTATTGGAATTTTCGTTTTAGAATGGAAATAATATTTTATTGCAATAATTAAGGTAAAATTTTTAAAATACTCCAAATTCAAAATTTATGGTTGACTGAAATGAGGTGTTCAACTATCGACTTGAAGCTAAACATTCTTATGTTTTATCAGTTCATTGAGTTGGTCGTTTTTCTAAGAGGTTCAATTGTTCAAAGTTCCACAAATTACTGTACCTATTTTAGTAGTCGCACTATTGACGATGTGTGTACCGTACCACGCGGATGCAAAATTTGTATCGACTTCAAGTTTAGCCACACCGAATGAATTTGATCTTAAAGAAACCAAGCTCAATGATCAGTCAGATTTTGTAGTAAGTAATTTGAAAGGTATAGACAAGAAATCTAGACAATTTGCAGAAAATAGTGCGACTGATTCGTCAAAATCCAAAAAATTTTCGATTACACAGCTCCTCTCAGAACCACTAGGCAACTCGGCGAATGATGCAGAATTTATCATTAGCTTTGCTATGCAGGCAGATTCAGAAATTCCTATTGAACAACCGCTGAGCTTGTGGCAAGAAATTAGAGATGGTTTTCAATTGGAAAATTACGATAGTGAAGAAGTTCGCAGATTTGAGAAAAATTTTGCTTCCAAACCACATTTTTTTCGTCGGTTAGTCTCTCGCGCATCAATTTACTTGCCCTATGTTCTCGAACAGGTTCAACGACGAGGCATGCCTACCGAAATCGTATTGTTACCTATTATAGAGAGTTCATACAATCCAGCTGCTCACTCTCCTTCCGGAGCTGCTGGCATATGGCAAATTATGCCAAGCACGGGGAAAAGATTTGGGCTAACGAGAGATTACTGGTATGAAGGTCGGCGTGACGTTATTGAATCTACCGAGGCTGCGCTCGATTATCTTGAAGATCAATATAAGACTTTTGGAGAATGGGGTCTTGCACTCATTGCATACAACGCTGGTGAAAATCGCATCAAAAGAGCACTCAGAAGAAGTTCGAATCGCAGCAAGACAAAGGGTTTCGATTTACGCAACTTACCTTTGGAAACCCTGCAGTATCTACCGAAACTTATCGCTTTAAAAAACATCTTTAGCGATCCGAAAAAATTTGACATTGTCTTACCTGATCTGACAACTGATCCCAGATTCGTAATGATGCAATTTCAATTTCAAGTCGATTTAAATCAGGTAGCGCTCGTAACCGAAACCGGAATTAACGAATTTTCTCAATTAAATCCTGGTCTTCGACGAGGAACTACACATCCCGATGGTCCCCATAGCATTCTGGTACCAGCCGATACCTACGCTCAGCTCCGAGAATGGAATTCCGAACTTACACCGCAGAAAGCGATGGGTGCAGGGTCTATCGGTGCGGGGACTCGATACTTTGTTCAAGCAGGCGATACTCTGAGTTCCTTAGCAATGCGCTACGGTACAACGATAGAAAGCATCATGAGCTTTAATCGTATGAAAACTAATCGAATTATTGTCGGGAAAACAATTAATTTACCAATTCACAACACTTCAAGCGCAAGTACCTACGAGAATAATAGAAGTGTGAAACCGAAAATATACACAGTAAAAGAGGGGGATAGCCTCAGCGTTATTGCTTTGAGATACAAGGTTTCTGTCCGTAATCTGCGCCGCATGAATCAACTAACATCCGACTTAATTCTAATTGGGCAAAAGCTGCACTTACCAACCCCTCAGGCAACAGAGCAGCGTCAACAAACTGCAATCTCAAGTGCAGTACGGCAACTTCACCGAGTTAAATCCGGTGAATCATTATGGACCATTGCAAAACGCTACAACGTGGACATAGACCAATTAATGAAGTGGAATAAGATTCACGATCAATCACTCATTTATCCTATGCAGAATCTTGTCGTATACATGCAGTAACTACTGAATTTTCAAACATCCCTTGTTTCAGACTTTAGAATCTGACGAGCCTGCCAAAGATCTTCCCACGATTTTGATTTATCTATAGGCTTTCGAAGTAGATACGCAGGATGATAAGTTACGATTAAATTTACACCTAAATCGAACAGCTTGTGTGATTTACCTCGTAGTCTCGCTAAAGGGAGTTCTGTATCGAGCAAGAGTTGTGCACTGATGCGCCCAAGTGCTACGATCACACTAGGTGAAATAAACTCAATTTGCCGCCGTAAGTAAGCTGAACAGGCATTGGCTTCTGCTTGTCTTGGATCCCTGTTGTTGGGTGGCCTACATTTGACAACATTGCAAATGTAGACTTCATCGCGCTTATATCCTAAAGCAGATATCATTGCTGTCAGCAATGTTCCGGCACGTCCAACAAAAGGTAGTCCTTGTAGATCTTCATCTTTACCGGGAGCCTCCCCAATAAACATAATTTGTGCATTCTCTGATCCAGATCCGAATACTGTTTTGTTTCTAGTCTTCGAGAGTACGCATTTTTCACAATTGCTCACCAAATTTTCAACTACCGCCAAATCTAAATGGCGAAGATCGACGTTCGAAGTAGAGCTTGGGTGTTCCAAATGTGATGAAGTAGTGTCTGCTTCTGATTCATCACCAGTCTCAGTGTCAGACTCTCTCAATTTCCACACGTCGATTCCCATCGATTGTAGATAGTCACTTCTTGACATAGCCGAACCTAGATCATGGAATCACTCTGAGTACTCATTCCAGAAGAATTTTCCAGTCGATTTAAGGCATCTATGTACGCCTTGACGGATGCGATGACAATATCAGTATCCGCACTATGTCCATTCACACTACAACCGTTATCTCGAAGTCGTAGAGTAACCTCACCCAAAGCATCGGTACCAGGGGTAATTGAATTGACCGAATACAACTCAAGAACAGGATTTCTTTCGACAATTGATTTAACTGCACTAAATGAAGCATCGACTGGTCCGTTCCCCTTGCCTGTTGCTTCAATCAATTTATCGTCAAATTTCACAACTAATTTTGAAGTTGATAATTCCCCTTTTTTAGTATGTACCTGAAGAGACTCTAAACTCAATCCTCCACCATTTAGCAAAAGTGTCGAGTCTGCCATCAAACTGATCAAATCATCATCGTAGATTTCATGTTTAAGGTCGGCAACTTCCTTAAACTTGGCGAACGCTGTCTTGAGTTCTTCCTCGTCATCCAAATAAAATCCTAGTTCACTCATACGTTGCTTAAATGCGTGTCGACCGGAATGCTTACCCAATATCATGCGGTTGGTTTTCCAGCCAACATCTTGAGCTCTCATAATCTCATAAGTCTCGCGCTTTTTCATGACACCATCTTGATGAATTCCTGATTCATGAGCAAATGCATTGGCACCAACGATCGCTTTATTCGGTTGAATTGCGAAACCAGTTACGCTGGAGACTAATCGGCTTGATGGAACAATTTGTGTCGTATCGATTCGGGTATCACAATCAAAGCAATCTTGTCTCGTGCGAACAGCCATTACGATTTCTTCCAGCGATGCGTTGCCCGCGCGTTCTCCTAATCCGTTAATCGTGCATTCCACTTGCCTAGCTCCGACTTGAACTGCTGACAATGAATTGGCTACCGCTAGTCCGAGATCATTGTGACAATGAACCGAAAAAATTGCCTTATCGGAATTGGGGATTTTCTCCATCAGATTTTTGATAAGATTCCCAAATTGATCAGGTAGGTTGTAACCGACAGTATCTGGAATGTTAACGGTTCTTGCGCCAGCGTCGATCACAGCTTCTAAGATTCTGCACAAAAAATCGAGCTCGGAGCGACCGGCATCTTCAGGTGAAAACTCGACATCATCCGTAAAATTTCTTGCAGTTTCAACTGCCCAAATAGCTCGTTTAAGAACTTGTTCCTCCGTCATACGAAGCTTTTCACGCATGTGAATTGGTGAGGTGGCGATGAATGTGTGAATTCGCCCGGAAAGTGCTGGTTTGATGGCGCTCGCCGCTCTTTCCAAATCACTTGGCACCGCTCGTGCTAAAGCACAAACTGTACTGTCCTTGATTTCCCGGGCAACTTGTTGCACTGCCTCAAAATCTCCTGGGCTTGCAATGGGAAATCCCGCTTCGATAATATCGACGCGCATTTTTTCGAGCGCTCTTGCAATCGTGATTTTTTCATCGACAGTCATGGATGCACCAGGACTCTGCTCGCCATCTCTCAAAGTGGTATCAAATACAATTAAACGATCCGACATGATTTGTTCCAATGATTAGTTAATATTTTGTCGTTCAACGGGGAATAAATCAGGCAATTTTTGCACTAACAAGTTCTACGCTAAACGAATTTCAACGTGAATAATTCCACGTTTGTGGTTTAGGTAATATTGGGAGATTTAGAAAGAGATAGCGCGCCTAGTGGCGCAAGAATAAGCCTAGTGAAAGCCGAGACAGGAAGTATTTCAAATTTATGCAGTTAAATTTCATTGCGGATGAATTTATATCAGAAAATTAATGAGCCATGGTAGTTTTTGTGAATTTCGTACTTTTCAGTTTACAACTTCAAATGTTCACAAATTTTCGATGCAATCCTAAACTGCGAGATTTACCTGTCCTTTTGTTGTTTTTTGTTTTTTGCCTCTAACTGACTTTTTTTACGTTTTTTGATCCTTCTCACTACCCAAAACAATGGTCCGCACAACAAGTAAGTGGTGACTAAAGTAAACACTACTTTAGGCGGATCAAATGAAATCAAGGCTATGACAAATACCATACCTACACTAGTAAAAAATGGTACACGTCCCTTCAGACCAAAATTTTTAAAACTTGGATAGGGTACAGCACTGACCATTGCAAGAGAAAAAAGTAAGACCATAACGGTAGTAATTTGAGCCAAGGATTCGATTTCTCGACCAACAGTAGACTCGACTACCCACATCCAAGAAACCAAAAATGCTGCTGCCATCGGACATGGGAGTCCCTGAAAGTAGCTAGAGTGATTAGAGGATTGAGTATTGAAGCGTGCTAAACGGAGCGCTGTTGCGGAAACATACAAAAATGAACATAACCAACCTTCCTTTCCGATTGAGGAAAGCGTCCAATCGTACAAAACCAGTACTGGTGCCAACCCAAAACAAATGACGTCTGAAAGACTGTCATATTCTTTGCCAAAATCACTCGACGTGTTGGTCAATCGTGCAACTCTACCGTCTAGACCATCGAGTACCGTAGCAATCAATATTGCAATTGCTGCCGTTTCAAACTGATTCGAAGAAGCTTGAATGATTGCAAAAAAGCCAAAAAATAATGCACCTGTAGTTAGCAAATTTGGCAGTATGTAAATTCCACGTCGACGGCCTCGTTGTCGCTTAGACCTTCGCCGTCTTCGCCTATTCTTCTTTACAGGTTGTAAATCACTCATGAAACTAATAGTGGGAGGATATTCCTTATGATCAGACCCTCCATTAATGTCCAACTGGCATTCATTCTAATACTATGTTAGAGAATACACTGCAAGCCTCAGTTTTTGATGTAGCCTTTGTTATCCGTGGAGGCAAGAATAATTGAATCGAGACAATGAAGAAGAAAGGCGAATTGAAGTAAACAAAGATAAGTTGAAGTGGACTTAGACGACAGATCCAACTACATCACAGCCACCTTTAATTTTGTCCCCAATATTGACGAAAACTTTGAATTCGGTAGGCAAATACAACTCCACTCTAGAACCAAACCGAATGAATCCATATCTTTGCCCACCGGTAACTTCATCGTTTTCATCGACGTAGCATAGGATTCGACGAGCGATAAGTCCTGCAATTTGAGTACAGATGACCTCTTGCCCATCTTTTGTAACTATGGTTAGAGAATTTCGCTCATTGTCAGTCGAAGATTTATCGACAGCAGCATTGAGAAACTTGCCAGGAATATACGATCGCTTTTTGATTTTTCCTGAAATAGGAATGCGATTTGCGTGAACCGAAAATACGTTCAGAAAAATAGCGACTCTAGTTACTTCAGTTTCGTTCTCGGGATGCTTAATTCTTTCAACAGCAACGACTTTGCCGTCAGCCGGTGATAGGATAGCGTTAGTATCCGACGGAATTTTACGAACGGGATCTCTGAAAAACTGTAGGATGAATGCTAGGATTAGCCAAAATAGGAGAGCCCAAGAAGTACCAAAGACAAACTGAACTGCAACTGCGACAATCAGCCCTATTGCGGCAAAGAAATATCCTTCACGCGCAATAGTCATAACTAATTGACATCTCGGTCTACCAAACGTCCAGCTGCAATCCAAGGCATCATGGAGCGAAGGGAAGAACCTACTTCTTCTATTCGTTGACCAGATGACGCTTTACGTAAAGAATTAAAGTTGCTACCGCCACTAGCGTTCTCGTTCATCCACTCATTTGCAAAATCACCAGACTGAATTTCTGCAAGAATTCTACGCATTTCTGCCCGTGTACTATCGTTAACGATTCTCGGACCACGTGTCAAATCGCCATATTCAGCTGTATTTGACACAGAATAGCGCATGTTTTGAATTCCACCTTCGTAGATCAAGTCAACAATCAATTTCAACTCATGCAAACATTCAAAATACGCCATTTCAGGCGCATAACCGGCTTCAACCAAGGTTTCAAAACCTGCTTCGATTAATGCAGTCGCGCCTCCACACAGAACGGTTTGTTCCCCAAAAAGGTCCGTCTCAGTCTCTTCACGAAAAGTTGTTTCAATAACCCCTGCTCTACCGCCACCGATCGCTGATGCATAAGAAAGAGCCAGTGGCTGAGTATTTCCAGTGGCATTTTGATGAATGGCAATCAAACAAGGAACACCGCCGCCATTGACATATGTTGATCGAACCAAGTGACCTGGCCCTTTTGGTGCAACCATGAAAGTATCGATGTCATCTGCAGGCTGAATAAATTTGAAATGAATATTAAATCCATGTGCAAAAGCCACAGCAGCACCGGACTTTAAGTTCGGCGCAATTTCATTTTTATACAGCTTGGCTTGCATTTCGTCGGGAACCAAAATCATAACGATGTCGGCGCTAGCGACTGCATCACCAACGTCTGCCGTAGCAATTCCGGCGCGATCTGCTTTAGCTCTGGAAGATGATCCAGGTCTCAATCCAACAACAACGTCGACTCCACTATCTTGGAGGTTTCCAGCATGAGCATGACCTTGTGAACCAAAGCCAATCACCGCCACTCGCTTACTAGCAATGATTGATGGGTCTACATCAATGTCATAATAAACTTTCATATTTGATTCCTCAATTTTTTGAGTCTGGGACGTTAAGTGCGATATCGCCTCGTGCAATTCCTGAAACACCCGTGCGTACAAGTTCCAGAATTTGAGTTACATTTAGTTTGTTGATGAATGCATCTAGTTTCTTGCCTTCACCGGTTAATTCGATTGTATATAAGGATTCAGTCACGTCAATGATTCGACCCCTGAAAATCTCTGTCAAACGTTTGACTTCATCTCGAATTTCACCTCGAGCAACAACTTTCACCAACATCAACTCTCGTTGTATGTTGTCATTGTCGTTTGAAAGATCCAGCAATTTAACTACTTCAATTAGTTTGTTCAATTGCTTTTTGATCTGTTCAACAACACGGTCATTGCCTATGGTTACGATCGTCATTCGAGATAGTGTCGGCTCCTCAGTAGGTGCCACCGTTAAGCTCTCAATGTTGTAACCTCTGGCTGAAAACAAACCAGCTACTCTCGCGAGAGCACCAGGTTCATTTTCCAGTAGCACAGAGATAATGTAACGTTTCTCCTCCACTTTAAGCCAACTCCCGTTTCTGAAGAGCATTTGCGTCACCATGGCTGCTCAAATGCATGTCATTGTGCCCTGCACCTGCGGCAATCATCGGAAAAACGTTCTCTTTTTGGTCCGTTATAAAGTCCATAAAAACCAAATCATCTTTTCTTGCCATCGCGTCGATTAAGGCTTCTTCAACATCTGCGGGATCTTCAACTCTGATACCCTGATGGCCAAAGCTCTTTGATAAATCAACAAAATCAGGTAAAGCATCCATATAGGAGTGAGAATAACGCCGATCGTAGAAAAATTCCTGCCATTGACGAACCATACCCATATAGCGATTGTTGAGATTAACGATCTTAATCGGAAGGTCATACTGTTTGCACGTAGAAAGTTCTTGTATGCACATAATGATGCTTGCTTCTCCAGTAATACAGACGACATCTGAATCCGGATATGCAAGCTGAACTCCCATTGCAGCAGGTAAGCCAAAACCCATTGTGCCCAATCCTCCCGAATTTACCCAACGTCTAGCTTGGTCAAATCGATAAAATTGAGCAGCCCACATTTGATGTTGGCCCACATCTGAAGTAACAAAGGCATTACCCTTGGTAGCCTCATATAGCTTTTCAATGACAAATTGAGGCTTAATCTTATCACTTTCCCGGTTGTAGGCAAGACAGTCTATCGACCGCCACGACTCGATTTGACTCCACCAACGCTTCAAGTAGATTGGGTCTTGGGAATTCTGCTCTTTCTTGATTGCATCAAGCAGAGCAGACAACACTTCCTTCGCATCACCTACAATGGGGACCTTTACCTTGACGTTCTTTCCAATTGACGAAGGATCGATATCAATGTGGATAATTTCAGAATGCGGTGAAAATTTAGCAAGGTCTCCGGTAATTCGATCGTCAAAGCGAGCTCCAACTGCAAGCATTACATCACAATCGTGCATGGCCATATTCGCTTCGTAGGTACCATGCATTCCGAGCATACCCAAAAAGAGAGGATCATTGGATGGATAGCAACCTAATCCCATTAATGTATTCGTACATGGATATTGCAAGTACCTTACCAGTGCCCTTAATTCTTCTTCAGCACAGGCAAGTGACACCCCACCACCGGTATAAATAATTGGTCGTTTGGCCTTTAGTAACAAGTTGGCGGCTTTTTTGATTTGGCCTCGATGTCCTTTGAATGTAGGACTATAGGAACGCATGGATACCTTACGAGGGTAAACGTATTCAGTCTTTTCGGCAGTAATATCCTTCGGAATATCGACAACGACTGGCCCTGGTCTACCTGTGCTAGCGATATAAAATGCCTTTTTTATCGTCATCGCTAGATCTTCGATATTTCGAACCAGGATATTGTGCTTCACGCAAGGTCGAGTAACACCAAGTGCATCAACTTCCTGAAAGGCATCATCCCCGATTAGGTGCGTTGGAACTTGTCCCGAGATCAAAACGAGTGGAATAGAATCCATATGTGCGGTCGCGAGTCCGGTTACGGCATTTGTTACTCCAGGCCCTGAAGTTACGAGTATTACTCCAACTTCGCCTGTTACTCGCGCGAATCCATCTGCAGCGTGAGTCGCTCCCTGTTCGTGACGAACAAGAATGTGTCGAACGTCGTCTTGCTTATACAATGCATCATAGATATGAAGTGCAGCACCACCAGGATATCCAAAAATATATTTGACACCCTCATCTTTCAGGCACTGTACGACGATATCAGCACCGGTTAACTCCATTTAATTCGCCTCCTAATGATTAGCGAGATCACTTTATTTGTTATATAAAACAAAAAAGTCAATTATAGTAATAGCAAATTTTACTACTTTTATATTTTTGTAGCATTTATGGTACTAGTACTTGTGTAAGCCATTTTTTCTGCATTTCACCAAAGAACTTTCATTGTTTGATGTTTACTGAAGTCGTTAATGATCGTATATGACTCTGTACACAGACTGAAATTCATTGCTGCATCCAACTTTTGTTAAGCTTCAATTTTCTTTATTTCGTTGTTTTTTGTCATTCATTTTTTTAGTTTCATTGAATTTACTGAATTAAAGGACCTACGAATAATCAACTCGGAAGTTCTAGTATTAAGATATTGAATTCTCCTAAATCGCTTTCAAATCATATTTACAAAACAACGAAATTAAAATTTACTAACAATGTATGGATAAAGCCAATGTTAAGCTAGAATAGAGACATCAAACTACAGCTGCTGGTATAGAAACCCCCGAGAATTGATTACTGAAAGTGATGTTGAGGATACTTACCCATCACAGCTAACTGATGTCACGCCAAGTGTTAGCTTTCCGGGCTGATAATGAAGATGACTCGTCGAATAATTTCGCATGTCGATAAAGACTCAGATAAACCTAAAGTTCTTTCCACTAAATTTTGTGCCAACTTGTTGACCCATTTGGCTGGTCTTCTATTTCCACACCTTTTTCCACCAATTTGGCACGAATTTGGTCGGCTTGTGCCCAATTTCGTTGTCTTCTGGCAGTCTCTCGAATCGCAATCAATTCTCGGATTCTATCGATGTCCTCACCTTCATCTTCTAAGCCTAAAAATCTAGCCGGAGTCAACTTGATTAAGCCAATTGCGTTCGTGATTTTATGCAATGTGGAAAGTAAAATTTTTGCTGTCAGTAGATCATTCGACTTAACTGATCGATTCAATTTACGCACACAATCGAAAATCACCGCTACAGAGTCAGGAGTATTAAAGTCATCGTCCATCGCCGAGTGGAACCTTTCGATTATTTCGTCATCATATTTACTTCCTGCATCGACTCCTGCTTGCTCTGCTTTTTTGAGTGCAACATAAATGCGTCTAAGTCCCACCTTTGAATTCTCCAAGCTATGCTCACTGTAGTTCAATGGACTTCTATAGTGACTACTTAGAAACAGGAAGCGCAGAACTTCACCCATTCGTTCTCTATCAGAATCCAAGTCAAGAATCTCCCGTATCGTGAAGAAGTTCTTTAATGACTTAGACATCTTTTCCGCGTCTATCTGTAAGTAACCATTGTGTAACCAGTAGTTGACAAATTTTTCTCCAGTAGCTGCCTCTGATTGAGCAATTTCGTTTTCGTGATGTGGAAAAAGAAGATCCATACCACCGCCATGAATGTCAAAGTGATTTCCCAATAAGCCCATGGACATCGCCGAGCATTCTATGTGCCATCCGGGCCTACCCTGCCCCCAAGGAGATTCCCACTTTGGTTCTTCTGGTTTAGAATGTTTCCACAATACAAAGTCAAGAGGATCTTCTTTGTCGTCATCTAGTTCGACTCGTGCACCGGCGATCAATTGATCCAATTTCTTGCCTGAAAGTTGGCCATAGTTTTGAAATTTTCGAGTTCGGTAGTACACATCGCCATTATTGGCCAAATACGCAATTCCTTGATCAATCAGAGTCGTGATTAAGTCGATTATTTCGACGATATAGTCAGTCGCTTTCGGCTCATGATCCGGTTTATCTATCAAAAGAGCGTCCAGATCATCATTCATGAATTTTATGTATCGACTTGTCAGAGTCTGCGTCGATTCACCTAATTCATTGGCTCTTTGAATGATTTTGTCGTCAATGTCTGTGATATTTCTGACGTATTTCACGTTGTAGCCGCGATACCTTAAATATCGCACGATCGCGTCAAACCCGACCATAACCCGAGCATGTCCTAAATGACAAAAGTCATATACGGTCATTCCACAAACGTAGATATGAATACGATTGTCTTGAATGGGAATGAAGACTTCCTTTTTTCCAGTGAAGCTATTGTGAATTCTCAGTTGATTCATAGGTTTGTTAAAATTATGGAGGGTGACCCGAAAAACGGCTTCATTATAAATTTCTGCCCTCTAATCCACCGATCTAAAATTTCGTGGCAAAGTTTTTTGTTTCAGATATTCATCTTGATCCAACTAGACAAGATACTTACCAAAAATTCATCAGGTACTTAGGCTCGATTCAAGCTGAGGCAGAGGAACTTTACATACTCGGTGATCTATTCGAATATTGGATTGGTGACGACGCGCTATACCTATTGGGTCAAGCAGAAGCGGCCACAGCTTTGAAGCAATTGACCGAGAACGGTGTCAAAATTTTCATTATGCACGGTAATCGAGACTTCTTAATTGGTGATGACTTTACTTCCAATATTGGTGGGACTCTACTTCCTGCCGAATTTATGATACAAATAGGTTCTCAGTCTGTGCTGTTAATGCATGGTGACAGTTTGTGTACTGATGACATTGAGCATCAACGATTTCGAAAGATCGTACTAGCCAAAGAATGGCAGAAAGCTTTTTTGTCATTGCCACTGCAAGAACGAAAAGCACGAGCAGAGGCAATGCGCAGCCAGAGTGAAAATTCAAAAGCAAAAAAGCAAATGGAGATTATGGACGTAAATCTAAATTCAGTAACAAAAATCATGCAGCAATATCAAGCAGATATATTAATCCATGGTCACGTCCACAAGCGCGGTGTTCATCAAGTTGAGTTGAATGGACATAAAGGTCTACGCTATGTACTTGGAGACTGGGACAGCAACAAAGATGGAGTGATTCGGATCAACTCTGCTGGGGAATTCGAACTTTTCTGTCCTGAGGATTACTTGCCTAACTAAACGGCAACCGCTGATTTCTGGAGCTCGAATAGCGTTCCATTGTTGTTTTTTTGGCTTTTGTCGATTCGTGTCTGTTCAAGTTGCCTTAGGTAACTCGAAGATACTCCACCCGTTAAATACTCACCATCAAACACTGACATTTCAAAAGAAGTCACATCTGAATTATTGGTTAAAACCGACTTTCTTAGATCCTCAAGATTTTGATACAAAACAAAATCTGCTCCCAACTGTTCACAAATTTGTTGAAAGTTTCTTTCATGCGCAACTAGCTCTGAACTACTTGGAATATCAATTCCGTATACATTGGGGTATCGAATTGGAGGCGAAGCCGATGCCAGATATACAGATTTCGCACCTGCTTCTCGTGCTCGTGCTACGATTTGCTTTGAGGTTGTACCTCTTACTATCGAATCATCCACCAAGAGTACATTTTTGCCCTCAAATTCTAAGTTCATCGCGTTTAATTTGTGGCGAACAGAATACTTTCGCAGGCCTTGATTCGGCATAATGAACGTGCGATCAAAGTAGCGATTTTTGATAAACCCTTCACGATATTTTACACCGATCGTATGTGCTAACTGCAAAGCGGCAGGTCGACTCGTATCTGGTATAGGCATGACAACATCAATGTCGTGATCGGGAAACAGATTCAAGAGCCGACGACCTAACCATTCCCCCATACGTAGTCGTGTTTTATAGACCGATATTCGGTCAATTATGGAATCAGGACGTGCCAAGTATACGTATTCGAAAATGCAAGGCTTGGAAATCGATTCGGATGAACATTGTCGAGTATGTACTTTGCCTTTCGAATCTACAAATATAGCTTCCCCCGGGCGGACATCTCTTTCCACGTCAAATTCAAGCGTATCCAAGGCAACACTTTCCGAAGTGAACGCAAATTCCATCCCCTTTTTCGTTTGACGAGAACCAAATATCAATGGACGAATTCCAAATTTGTCTCGAAATGCCAATATGCCATATCCAACAATCAAGACGGTGACTGCAAACGCGCCGTGACATCGCTTAAAAATCTTTTTGACAGCTTTGAAAACGTGTTTTGGTTGAAGGTTTCCACCGGACTTTCGAACGGTCGTTGACAATTCAAAGGCGAATACATTCAACATAATTTCTGAATCGGAGCTCGTATTTATTTGGCGCCGATTACCCCAAAAAACTTGTTGACCCAGCTCATTGGCGTTGATCAAGTTCCCGTTATGTGCCAATGCAATTCCAAATGGCGAATTAACATAAAATGGCTGTGCTTCGGCATCGCTATTGCCTCCTGCTGTCGGGTATCGAACATGTCCAATTCCCATAGCACCCTTTAGATCCAGCACGGTTTCGTTAGAGAGTACATCTCGAGCCAAACCGCGTCCAGTCTTCGCATAGACTCGCTGCCCGTCGCTTGTGACAATTCCCGCAGCATCTTGACCTCGATGTTGAAGAATTGTCAGCGCTTCGTAGATTTCAAGGCTGGCTTGATCGGTGGATAGTATTGCGACTACGCCACACATAAGCTCTTTTCTTTCTGATCGTAATGCACTGAATTTGTAGCTGGAGGCATCCTAGATACTATTAGTGATCTATCTACACAGCGGGAGGTGTAGAAGTTAAAAACTCCGCGAGCATTGTCCTAACCGAAAATACATAGGGTTCAAACATAGTGAGTACGATTGAGTCTTGCCACCATGGTGAATCAATAATAAACGTAAAGGAACCAACAACAGCCAATACTAGAGCAATCAACACTCCTCGTAAAACTCCAAATGCGGTGCCTAGTGTTGTGTCTATTCCGGATAGACTCTCAGTAGCCAGTGAGCGCGCAAGAATCGCGCTTATTACGGATGTTAGCAGCAATACACCAAAGAACATCACGATATGACCGCTAATAAACTGCATCGTAATACTGATATCGAACCCAGCGAAAAGCGGTGCCGCATGACTACCATATTTCCAGGTTATCCAGGCGGCCAAAGTCCAAGAAACGACCGATAGAAAGGAGCGTACAAAACCTCGGTAGGCACCGATCAACAAAGACACAAAAATGATGACGACAAAGCCGATGTCAATATAGATAGTCGACAAAAGTTATTGCTTCCTGTGAAGTGAATGCTTTATGAGGTTAAAGGTCTAATCTCTTTTGCGCTAATGCCGACTTTCGGTAAACAGATTTTAACATAGATAGAATTTGGCGTTGAACTAAGAAAATTTGATCAATTTTCTAACTCTTTATATTTCGTATGATGCCGCCTTTGATTTTGTGCTCTTTCGCCAATATGCTTCTAGTTTGAATCGCTTCCTTTTCAGATTTGAAGGGGCCGACTAATACTCTAGAAATCTGATTCTCGTCACGCGATAGTTCTGTGGGAAATTTGATCGTTTTCATTTTCAAACGATAGACATCTGCGTTGACCGGGCTCTTGAAAGCACCAACTTGAACATACCATCCGGCAGGAACGGGACCTCTGCTTTTTTTCTCACTCCGTGGCTCATCTTTGGCTACCACCGGTTTAACCTGCTGAGCGCGTGCTACCTGAGGGTTCACTTCCGTGGCATTTTTTTCTTGCTCAAAAGGCTGAGGAATACTGTTAGGTGTTGAGTTGGTATCTGATGCATCGGAATTTAAAGGTGAAACAGAAGTAGTTTCAGGAAGCACGGAATTCCCATTTTCAGCAATACCTCCTTGTGACATAACAAAGCTAGGCTCATTCGCACCTACGCTATGGGCAACTGTATCTTGGGCAAATCTATACTCTGGGTCATTCAGAAATACGACAGCAAAGCTACCTACGATGATTCCCCAAACCAGCAATCCCACAATGTATTTGCCAGCTTTGCGAGAAGTAGATTCTTTGGTGATTCTAAAATTGTTTTCCATAGCTTGTTCGATCTCGATAAAGTTGAAGGACGTCGCCAACTGTTAAAAATGAACCAAAGACTACAATTCGGTCGATGGGTTCAGTATTTTGTACTGAAAGAAAAGCTTGTGACACGTCAAAATGCAACTCAACTGGTGTCGTAGTTCCTAAAATCGGTTGGACTCGGCGGAAAAGATTTCTAGCAGTAATACCACGTTCATCTTGAATACCACATATGTGCCACTCATCAATTACTGATTTAATGGTATCGACCATAATTTCAATTGGCTTTTCCGAAAGTACCGAGAAGATCGCAATATTTTTGCCTTCAATGGGATGCATTTCGAGGTAATCGGATAACTCTCGCACAGACTCAATATTGTGTGCGACATCCAATAATACTTGTGGCGAATCTTGAACCAGTTGCAATCTTCCTTCGAGTACAGCATTTCGCATTCCTATTCGGATCGCATCGTTACTGATGTTCAAAATTTTTCTTGCCAATACGGTAACTGCTACTGCTCCAGCTGAATTGTCTAGCTGGCAAGAACCTGGAATTGTCGATTTTGGAATTGCATCAATGCGGGTTTCGACACCTCCGAATTCTGAACACCAAGACCAATCGAAGGAGTTTGAGTATAAATGAAAGTCTTCTCCATTGATGTGAAGATCAAGTGAAAGATCATGGGCAACATCTCGAATTGACTTTGGCAAATTTTTGTCTGTACAAACCGCTAGTTGACCATTTCTTAAAATTCCAGCTTTTTCAAACCCAATTTGTTCACGATTGCTACCAAGCCACTTTTCGTGATCTGTACCAATCGAAGTAATACAAGCCAAATGCGCATCCAAGACATTTACCGCATCCTTTCTACCACCCAACCCGACTTCCATAATTGCTATGTCAACCTTCTTACGAACGAAATGATCTATCGCAATCGCGGTTCCATACTCGAAGAAAGTGAGAGATACGTTGCCTCTAAACTGTTCAATTCTTTCAAATTCTTCAATAAGATCGTTGTCAGAAATCGGTTTACCATCTACAACGAATCGTTCATTGAAATTGACTAAATGAGGTGATGTATAGAGGCCGGTCGAATATCCAGCATGTCGAAATATTGATTCCAACATCGTCGCCACCGAACCTTTGCCGTTGGTGCCTGCTACGCTAACTACCAAAAAAGGAACTTCATTCCCAATAATTCGATCAATGACGCTCGCCACTCGATCCAGGGTTAAATCCATCGTCCGATAGTGAAGCCGCTGAATATATTCAATCCATTGATCTAACTCGCTAGAGTGCGCAGTACGTAGCTGAAAATTGACGACTTTTTCTGTTAGTCGCTTACCAGTTGTCATAATTGGAAGTGATCGAGCGTTTAGATAACAAAATCGACAGCAATTGATAAACGATTCCTTGGATTTCTCTTCGATCAGCGACCATGTCGATGGCACCATGTGCTAACTGAAATTCTGCCCGTTGAAATCCTTCTGGAAGAGATTGTTTTACGGTTTGTTCAATGACTCTCGGTCCAGCGAAACCTATCAATGCTTTCGGTTCTGCGATGATAATGTCACCAAGCATCGCTAAACTTGCCGACACTCCACCCATTGTGGGATTGGCTAAAACAGTAATATAAGGAATTCCCTCATCTTTCAGTTTTCGAATTGCAGCAGTTGTCTTGGCCATTTGCAGTAGTGAAAACATCGATTCTTGCATTCTTGCTCCGCCGCTGGTACAAAAACAGACCAAGGGTGAACGATCTTCGATGCTTGCTGTTACGGCGTGTACAAATCGTTCACCGACAACTGATCCCATCGAACCTCCAAGAAAATCAAACTCAAACGCGCTAACTACCACCGGAATATCTTTGATTTTGCCTCTTGCAATTTCCAGTGCATCCAAGATCCCTGTTCGTTTTTGTGCCTCTGACAATCTGTCTTTGTATTTCCTACTGTCTTTAAATTTAAGTTTATCAATTGGCTTGACAGCACCACTTATGTACTTTGCAGTAGCAGGTTCCAAGAAGGATTCGATTCTTTCTTTGGCTTTCATCTTCATGTGGTGATTGCACTTGGGGCAAACCCTCAAATTTTCATTGAGCTCTACGCGATAAATCACACCACTACATTCGGTACACTTGACCCATATACCTTTCGGCACGCGTCTCCTCGAAAGAACCGTGCTTGCTTTCACCTTTGGAGGTAATAGATTTGAAAACCAGTTCACTGCAATTCGGTCAATTTAAACAACTAATTTGGTAGCTTCAAATTCTCGGACAGCTTGTACGAACTTCTGAACAGCTGCGACATTTTTTAAACCTGGACTGTATTCAACACCGGTGCTCACATCAACCGCGACTGGATTCATCAAACAGAGTGCATCTTTGACATTTTTTGCATGCAGTCCACCGGCTAGTATCAATGGAACATTCAAATTTGGAATTCGACTCCACGAGAATGCTACACCCGTACCGCCAACCTTGTCAGGATCGTAGGTATCAACTAAAACTCCCCTAGCGTCGGCGTAATCTTCAACAACTTGTTCAATTTGAGACGAAGCTCGGACTCTCAAAGCCTTGATATAAGGTAGTCCGGCACTCTCGCATCGACTTGGAGTTTCGCTTCCATGAAACTGAATGAAGTCGGGTTTGACTTCATTCAGTATATTTTCAAGCACATCGTCTGAGGGGTCAACCACAACTGCCACACTTGAAACCGAACCTGGAAGCGACTCTCGAATCGCTCTTGCCTGCCTGTAGCTAAGATTCCTTGGACTTGGTTCATAAAAAACCAATCCGATTGCATCCACGCCACTTTGAGATACACCAATCGCATCCTCTACGCGAGTTATTCCGCAAACTTTGATTTGAATCTTGGTTTGTCCTGACGAACCAGAAAAACAGAGAAATCGAATATGAGGATTCATGGTGATGGGGTTCAAAGTTGACCTCAAAATTATTTCTGAATGCCTGTTTCAATACCCAAACAATTTCATCCTTGTCGCTTTTGAAACCAACATAAATTATACGAAAACCGAGCAACGAGTATTACCTATAAGAATAAGATTCAAGAAATACTGTCAGACAAAGATTTTCAAGAATCTAAACGTTCTCAATTCCATTTTGGTTTAAAACAGGAATTCTTCTACAGATGGAATTCTTCTACAGATGGAATTCGTCTTGTTGTAGTGGTAATTCTGCTCGCGGAATTACTTGAGAAGAGTTTCCGAGTCGGTATGGTATCCGACTTCGATGCATGTATCTACCGCGCAGACGAAGTCCAGCTAAGTTTAATTTTCGATCAGAAATTGAGTACCCTGCTTGCGATAATCGAATTGAACCGAAGGATCAATATTCTAGTAATTTATCTTCATTTTTGGCGTTGAAAGCCGCTCCTGTTGATATGTGCGAAGTTAATGAAGGTAGCATACAAGTAATCGCTCAATCAGCAATCGAATCTTCGGTGATAGAATCTCTAGCTTACGACTTCAATAAGAAAGACCTCTCTCGATTTAGAGTAGTTCGCACAAGAGTATGAGAATGCCCTCCGTTGCAGGCCTTCAAGACTCCGTGATTACGCCAAATTTGGACATATTAGACAGATTCAGGTCTTTCAATTTTAATCTTACTGTTCTATATTGAAGAGGATTAGATATTTTACTTTGAGGAGTAGTGAGAATTCTATGCCTCACGATAGATTTCGTAAGGCATTAGGAAGGAGGCATTGATTACCCCCCCCCCGGACGGTGGTGGGGGGGGGGGGAGCAGTAAGGAGGTACGCAGAAGAATTTCTGTATGGAATCAACTGAGTGGCACAGTAACGAGATGAATTGGGGCTGAAAATGATCTAAATTGCCATGTTTGTGAAGTGATTCACGGTAGTGAAGGATGTTTTTTAGTTTGTGAAAAGTACTTGCAATGCTTGTCTCTCGTTGAAAACCTAGTTGTTGTAGTGGCTACGGGCAACAAACAAAAATTCGAAAAGTTTCTGAGATGCTGGTTGTGGTTGATATCTCAAAAATAAAATTTAGAAGATAATCGCTTCCTTGAATTGTCGTAGAAATTTCATTTTTGAAAAAATAGTACATTTAAACATAAGATTCCAAGGTTTTGCAACGACCATTGGCTTTTAGCGATGTAAGTTTCGGAAAACCTCGCCAAAATGACTTGGATACTGAAAATAGAGAACTAGTATCCACCTGGATGAACCAAATAGTCGGCGGGAATTCTTGCCATGATGTACTTAGGAGAAAGCTTAAACCAGTCTGTAGCTAATGAAAGTATAGAGCAGTAACGTCATAAAGCATTTTTCAGCTATGGATTCAACTTTGAATTGGATGATGATTTCTTTAAAAAAAAGTTGGTGTCCGCTAGAGTGCAAGCCTCATCAAAATCTTTTGTCCAAACCGGAATTTAATAAATCAAAGCGAAGTATGGCATTTTCAAAATTTAAAAATCTTTAATTTCAAACAGCGAATACAGCAATGAACTCCATTGACATTCAATATCACATGAAACATGTGCCCAAATATCAAGCGGGCCAGCAAGTCATTATTCGTGACGCGTTGTGGACAATAAAAGCAGTGAAAACCTTGTCGAACGATAACCAGCTGCTGATTTGCAATGGTTTATCGGAAATTGTCAGTGATAAAGAGTTTCACTTCATAACAAAAGTCGAGAAAGATATCAAGGTTCTTGATCCAAAAAAAACTGAGCTGATTGTTGACGATTCGCCACATTATCGAGCTAGCCGTCTTTTGATCGAAAGTCATCTACGTCAAACAGTTGAAAACGATGAAAAAATTCACATCGGGCACAACGCAGCAATTGACTATTTGTCTTATCAATTCGAGCCGGCGCGGCAGGCATTGCGTCAACCACGTCAGCGAATTTTGATTGCAGATGGCGTAGGTATCGGTAAAACCATCGAAGCAGGGATTTTAGTCAGCGAACTAATAGCCCGAGGTCGTGGGCGTCGTATTTTAGTGCTCGCTGTAAAGAGCATGCTATTGCAATTTCAAAAGGAATTTTGGTATCGATTTACGATTCCACTCACTCGCCTAGATTCTCTAGGACTACAACGCATCAAGTCTCAAATCCCTTCTAACCACAATCCCTTTTATTACTACGATCGAAGCATCATTTCGATTGATACGATGAAAGCTAGGAAAGAATATCTTGACTATGTGCGCGAGGCGTATTGGGACATCATCATTATTGATGAAGCACACAATGTCGCCAAGCGCGGTAGCAAAACATCCCAACGCGCAAAACTTGCGCAGTTGATCAGAGACCGATCGGATACTTTGATTATGTTGTCTGCGACGCCTCATGACGGAAGGTCTACTAGTTTTGCAAGCCTAGTGAACATGCTGGACGAAACTGCGATCAGCGATCCTGAAAATTTTGTCGAAGCTGATTATTCTGACAAGGAACTGGTGATTCGAAGATTCAAGAAGGACATTGAATCGGAGGTTGGAAATTCATTTCATCCTCTGAGACAACTACAGTACGAATTTGAAGCATCGACACAAGAAGAGCGAGTCTATAACATTTTATCTAGTTTAAGGAAGCACTATCGAGAGGCTAGACACAGTAGTTGGATGATTGGCATCACCTTGGAAAAAGGATTCTTGTCGAGTCCCGCTGCATGTATTAGGTCTGTGGAAAATCGAATGAAAGATTTGGAACGCAGAACGACTTTTCAGGCCGACCGAGAGAGAAAAATTCTCGAAGAATTACTTGATGCACTCGCTGCGATTAAGGCACGAAACTTTTCAAAATATCAGGGGTTACTTGAGCTGATCAAAAACAAAGACAGTGAAGTCAATTGGAGTCCTAGAACCAATAATGACCGATTGGTAATTTTTACAGAAAGAATTGCAACTTTGAAATGGTTGTACAAAAACTTTAAAAAAGACCTTAATTTAAAACAAGAACAAATTGAGATGCTGCACGGCACTTTACCTGACCTCGAGATTCAAAGAGTAGTTGATGATTTTGGAAATACAAGCAAGAAGTTACGTCTCTTAATTTGTTCTGATGTCGCATCTGAAGGAATAAACCTACATTACCTTAGTCATCGCTTAGTCCACTTTGATTTACCTTGGTCAATTATGTTGTTCCAGCAAAGGAATGGAAGAATCGATCGCTACGGGCAGGAGAAAGTTCCTACGATTGTCTATCTGATTAACAAAACCAACAATCAATTTATCGAACGTGATATTGAGCTATTGAATCGACTTCGTAAAAAGTACGAGCAAGCGGTTAAAGATATTGGTGACCCTGCAAATTTATTGGGCTTGCATTCTATAAAAGCGGAAGAAGAATTGACGTCAAAAATTATCGCTAGAGAGCTTGATGAATCAGAGTTAGATGACAACAAAGTTACGGACAAAGGTGAAAGTTTTCTGAATCTCTTTCTAGGCATCTCCGAACCTTCTAGTGATCCTTCCCAAAGAACAGCTGATCGATCGACCACTTTTTCACTGTTTCGTGATGATTTGGCATACTGTGAAGAAGGATTTGCATATCTCAAGGGAATACTTCCGGACTTGCATTACGAAATTAATCAAGATACCGAATTGATGCGCTTACGAGCTCCTGACGATCTGATTGATCGATTCCAATATTTTCCAAAGGAAATTCGTATCAATCCAAGAGTCCCATACCTAAACTGTACTTCTCGTTTAAAAGACATGTACGATGCTATGGAGAAAAGTCGATCAAGTGAGGTGACTTGGCCTGACCGTCAGTACCTGTGGCGACTTAGTCCAATCGTTGCGTGGCTGGATAATCGACTACTCACAGCATTAAAACGAAATCATGCTCCGATTTTGACAAAGGTGCCAAGTATTGGTGACGGTGAAATTATTTTTTTGATGTCTGGATTAGTATTCAATGAAAGGAGTCATCCCCTTATTCATCGATTGATTGGGATTCGATTTTCGAAGGATCAACAAGAACACGAAATTCTTCCCATTGAAGAAGTTCTTCATCAAACTAAGCTGAACACATATTCATTACCTAATCCAGCCATTGACATTAATTTTGATTCAATTAAAAATTTACGAGAAAAAGCTGTCGATATCGCATTTGGCGAATTCAAGGAATTGCGTGACGAGTTGGAAATAGACCTTTTTGAAAAACGGATACTTGAGTCAGAAAGGTTTGAAAAGTACAAGAACAAGCATGCAAAAATCAGTGAACATGCATTCAGATACTCACCCAATACAGTTGAAAAAGATGAAGAAACCCTAAAAGTCGAGAGAAGATTCCATCGATTTTGGAATTGGGTCAAATCAACCTTGAGTACGAATCCTTACCCGACAATCAAGTTAATCTGTGTGATGACAGGTTGAGGCAACAAGTCCCAATGTCGGAAGTTGTAGGTCTAACGAACGCCAACGAATTTTATAGTAATCACTATTTTTCAGTAATCTTTCCGAATAAGCTGGATGCCACGATTCGCGAGTGGAACAAAGAAGTTGAGCAGACAGGCACAGGTGTCAAGGCAAGGCAGCTGGTTGATGAAATTCGAAAGTTAGCACCACGCTACCGTGAGTTTCTTACCAAGTTCAAGCAAGCTGAACGAAGCCAAGCCGAGCGTTGGGCACTGCAGCGTGACTGGTATTGTGAATTGTTCAGCAAGTTGGGATATCAATGCATTGCTAGAACTTTGTCTATTGACAGTGTTGAAGTTCCTATTTTTCACAAAGAAGTTGACGAAAACGGCTACGACCGTTTTTTGATTCTAGCAGCCTTCGATACGGACGCCAGTGACGAGGATTCATTGTCCTTGAGACCTCATGAAGTTCAGTTCGAACCACGCCCAGTAGTTTTAGAAGATTCAGTTGCTTGGTCGTGGCAGAGTGTGATTGATGATCATATATTTTCGCAAGTTCATCCGCCGCGGTGGGTGTTACATTTGTCGTACTCACAGATGGTATTGATTGACCGTACAAAATGGCCGATGCAACAATATCTGCGATTTGATCTAACTGAAATCTTCGATCGACTAAACCGATACGCGTTGGCTGCGATGGTGTTAATGTTGCACCCGAAAGGGATCGGGTTGAAACAAGTCTCAAGTGGTTTTCTTGATGGTTTGGAACAAGATAGTCATCGTCATGCCTATAGCGTGTCGACCGATTTGAAGTATGCGATGCGAGAGGCGATTGAATGCATTGGCAATGAAGCGATTTGGTGTTTGCAGCAGAAGGGAATACAAGGCAAACTCGATGACGAGCTCGCCACGGAACTAAGTCGTGAAAGTCTGCGCTACCTGTATCGTTTGTTGTTTTTGCTGTATCTAGAAGCCCGCCCGAACTTAGGCTATGTGCCGATGAATTCAGAAACTTTTGTCAGTGGCTATAGTTTGGAGAGTTTGCGCGAGTTAGAAATGGTTCAGTTGACCACAGCGCGTGCTCGCAACGGCTATTTTCTGCATGAAAGTATCGAGCAATTGTTCCGCTTGGTGCGTGAAGGACTTCAGCCAAGCACTGAGCACCAAGAGGATTTGCATGCTGATGCAGAATCGTTTCAGATTCGTGCTGTGGATGACAAATTATTTGCTCGTCAGTCCTTAGAAATTCTCAGCCAAGTGAAGTTTCGCAATTTCATCTTACAAAGAGTCATTCGACTGTTATCGCTGACGCGCCCTGGAAGTAAAGTGCACAAGAAACGAGGTCGCATTTCGTATTCGCATTTGGGGATCAACCAGTTGGGGTCAGTGTATGAAACCTTACTTCCATACCGAGGGTTTTTCGCCAAGGAGGACTTGTATGAAGTGTGCCGAAAAAAACCACTCCTGACATTTTAGATGTCGCGCATTTGGTAAATGTAGATGATTTAAAAGACTATGATGAAGCCGAACGAGTATACGAAGATCAGCAGAAAACGATATTACGAAAGTATTCAAAAGGACAATTTATCTATCGACTGGCCGGTCGAGAAAGAACCAGTAGTGGTAGTTTTTATACTCCAGAATCACTGACCCAGTGTGTCGTGAAATATAGCTTAAAAGAAGTAATTCTCGAGGACATGACAGCAGCGGACATATTGAAGCTGACGGTCTGTGAACCGGCCATGGGTTCTGCTGCATTTATCAATGAAGCAGTCAATCAATTGGCAGAGGCCTATCTTACGCGACGCCAACGCGAACGAAGGCTCAAAATCGAGCGCAAAGACTATGTGGATGAACTACAGAAAGTCAAACGTTACATCACGGATCGAAACGTATTTGGAGTCGATCTAAATCCAGTCGCCACCGAGTTAGGTGAGTTATCGATGCGTCTTAATTGTATGTATCGAGATGGACAGTCACCGTGGTTTGGTTTTCAAGTTTATTGTGGGAATTCGCTGGTAGGGGCGCGTCGGGAGTTTTTTCGCACTACTGAACTTGCAAAGAAGAATTGGTACAACAAGACTTCATTTCGAGTCGCTTCAGGCAGATCTGGAGAACTTGTACTACCCGAAGAATGCATCTACCATTTTCTTGTACCTCATCCAGATATGCTGAGCCAGACAGCAGATAAAAAGTTGAAGCAGTTTTTCGAGCCCTCGATCGTACAGTTATTTGCCCAAAGAAAGAAGGAGTTTAAAAGTTCGTGCTCTGGCCATGAGCTGAATCAATTGCAACGAATTACATCCATTTTGGAGGTATTGTGGCAACGACAGGCCGCGCAACTGGCGCAAAGTCGGCAACGCACACAAGACCATATGGAAGTTTGGGGCACTGAAGTCAAGGGCAATAAACTAACTGATTACTCTGACAAAGAACGCTATCTTGAAAAGTTTAATCCAACTGCGAAAAACCATCCTGTAACAGAATACCAAATACTCAAACTGGCAATGGACTACTGGTGTGCGATGTGGTACTGGCCGGCCCAAGCTGTTGTATTGCCACCGACTAGAGCTGAATATATCCAAGACTTGATGACAGTGGTGTCGTTTCGAAGTAAGGATGACCGAGAGCTTCAATCTGAGGATTTAATTCTATCAACAGAAATAAAAGAATTAACCTATAGGCTGCAAGTTCTCAAAGAACAACAGGGCTATGTTTCTTTCAAGGACCTATTGACAGAAATTCCAAGATTGAAACTGGCGCATAAACTTGCCAAAAAGTATCGATTTTTTCATTGGGAGCTAGAATTTGCAGATATTTTTCTAAGCAAAAAGAATGATGGTCAGGTCCGAGGCGGCTTTGATCTTGTCATAGGAAATCCACCCTGGATCAAGTTGGCATTCAAAGAACAAGATGTGTTGGCAGAGTTTGAACCGAAAATCTGGGTTCATAAAATGTCAGCAAGCCATGTTTCTGCCTTAAGGCCTAGTTTGTTGCAAAAACACCCACAGGCAAAGAATGAATTAATTGAGTACGGAACTTATATGCTGTGTACCCAACAATTTCTAAACTCAGAACAAAACTATCCATTCCTCAAAGGCCAGCAACCCAATTTATACAAAGCCTTTATCGGTCAGAGTTGGTGGTTGTCAAGAAGTAAGGGTGCAAGCGGGTTGCTGCATCCAAAAGATGTTTTTGATACAGTCAAAGGCGACAGCTTTCGTCAAGTAGCTTATCCTCGACTACGCTACCAATTTCGCTTTCATAATGCTTTTAAACTATTTCCTGACGTTAGCCACAGAGCACAATTTGCCGTCAACATTTACTCAAAGCCCAAGGAGGAGCTAGGTTTTGATCTGATTTCGAATCTTTATCTGCCAAAGACGATTGACGCTAGCTATCTTCATAGTGGTAGTGGTGACATCCCAGGTATCAAAGACAAAAAGAACCAATACAACACTTCGCCTCACAAAGCACGTGTCATCAAGATTGATAATTTGGTTCTTGAAGATTTCGCGGCAGTCGTGAATCGAGCCGGCCAGCAGCTGCACACAGTTCCGATATTGGAATTACATTCTACTGAGCTGCTGTCGGTGATCAAAAAATTCGCACAGCTCCCAAATCGACTAGGAAATTTAGGCGAAGATGCTCACGTTTACTGGCATTGGCATGAAACCGGTGCCCAAAAAGACAGCACCATTCGTCGACAAACTCAGTTCGTCAAAGAGCCAACACAGTTCATCTACTCCGGCCCACATTTTTTCGTCGGCAATCCATTTGCAAAAACACCTCGTGCTGTCTGTCTAGTCAATACTCACTACGATGCTTTGGATTTAACCTATATACCCGATGACTATTTGCCACGCACGAACTATGTGCCGGCTTGTAATGCTGACGAGTACGAGACCCGAACTGCAACTACACCATGGATCGATGACAACGAGATTCGAATCAAAACGACTCAATTCTATCGCGTGTTGTTTCGAAAAATGGTTCATCCCGCATCTGAGAGAACTCTCATCTCATGTTTGGTTCCGAAAACTGTAGCGAGTATAGGCACGTGTACCACAGTAGTCTTTCGAAGCAGTAAAGCTGCAGTTGAATTTGCTGCACTTTGTAATTCAATTGTGTTGGACTATTTCACCAAATGTTCTGGCGTAAACGACGTAATTAAAAGTACATTGGAACAATTGCCCGTACTCGGAATTAAAATGAATGTACAGCTACGCTCTGCCTTAATCCTAAGAGCATTGATTTTGAGCTGTCTTAGCTCGCACTTTCGTGAATTATGGGAAACACTATGTCAGCTCAAGGTCGACATGACTCGAACCAACACATTAGATTCAGTTCATCGTGTACCTTTATTTGAATTGTTTCAGATCGACACTTGGACCATTACAGACTCGCAAATTGACGCTGAATTCTTTTCCAATTTGACACCGCATTGGCAAAGAAATGTCGCACTACGTTCAGAGCGTATTCGTCGACAAGCTCTAGTCGAAATCGATGTCCTAGTTGCAATGGCATTTGGCTTTACTTTGGATGAACTACTCGCAATGTATCGAATTCAGTTTCCGATAATACAAAAATATGAAAACGACACTTGGTATGATGCAAAGGGTCGTATTGTCTACACATCCAAATTAGGATACAAAGCAGCACCGTCCAAAGCGGTTAAGAATGACAATAATTGGAGCCTATATTCGAGTGCTCGAACTGAAGCCAATATCGCATTAGGCTGGGCAGACATCAAAGAGCTTGAAGAAGCTGTGGTGACTCAACAAGTTCTCGACAACACTTTTCCGGGCGAGCCAGTTGAGCGAAACATCGAATATCGAGCTCCATTTTCGAAATGTGACCGGGAACAAGATTATCGTCAGGCTTGGGACGTGTTTTCTGAACGGTTTTCAGCCAACGAGCGTAGCTTTTAAGACATGCTTCCTTCTGTTGTCGCCTCGGAAATTCTCAGGTCACTGAAAGACTTTATCGCGAGTGGTTTCCGACCTTCCAATCAAGAATTTTCTAAATCAGTTAACAATTTTTTAGAAGATCCAGAAAATCTAGCGAAGGGTCCATATGTATCTATTTCACTCCCCTTCAAACTATCTTCGAATGAAACCGAGCCCTTCCCTGACATTCCACTCGGTTACGTGCCATATGAACATCAAAACCTAGCATTTTCTCGATTGGCGCCGGCTGAGACCGCCAAGTCGACAATCATTGCAACTGGAACCGGTTCCGGTAAAACAGAATGCTTTTTGTTACCCATACTGGATTATTGCCGTCTTCACGCTGATGAACCGGGTATTAAAGTGATCATCATTTACCCAATGAACGCACTCGCAATTGATCAAGCTCGACGAATTGCTAAATTGATTTCAAAACCTCCACTTCACAACAAAGTAACCGCCGGGCTTTACATAGGTGCGCAGTTCGGAGGAAAAGAGCCTTCAGATAGTCGAAGATTTTCCAAAATGACATCTGATCGCATTATTGAAAATCGAGACCAGCTAAGAAAGAATCCACCCGACATCCTGTTTACAAACTACAAAATGCTGGATTATCTTCTGACTCGACCAAAAGATTTGCTGTTGTGGCAAAAAAATCAACCTGGCACCTTCAAGTATCTTGTTGTTGATGAGTTGCACACATTTGACGGGGCGCAGGGAACCGACCTTGCTTGTTTAATTCGTAGGCTTAAATTTCGACTCGGTGCAACGAAACAAAATCAAGTTATATGCGTCGGTACATCGGCTACGCTCGGTTCGGAAGGTTCTTCGGATAAATTGATCAAATACGCAAATGGAATTTTTCAGGAAAAATTTTCCAACGATGCCATCATTACAGAAATTCGAAAGTCATATGTCGAATTCTTAGATGGCACTAAGCCTTCAAACTTTATGCTACCAAATGGTGAGACTGCGTATCTTTTGGAGCCGGAACGATATAGCTCCTTCGATGAATTCGTCACTCAACAAATTTCGTTATTTTTTGGAGATCAAATTCAGGCCAATGCAAGTAACTGGAAATCCCAATCCACTAAATTAGCACAGGAAATATTGAAGCATAAACTTTTTCACCATTTGTTGGAATTACTCAACAACTCGATGATGTTAAAGGATATTGTTGAAGAACTTCGGATGACCCTCCCGCCCGAACTAACGCAAAGAGAAATGGAAAACTTGATCAATTCGTTCATCGCATTGATTTCTATTGCACGTAATCGAGAGGAAAATAATGAAGATCAACTGGAAACACCATTTCTGAACATAAAAATTCATCTTTGGATAAGAGAACTTAGGAGAATGGTTGCAGGTTTAGGCTTGCCGGAAGATTCACAAACTGACGAAGAGGATCAAAACATTTCAGAAATTCAACCTGCTGAAATCGAGTATTCAGACGATCTCGACCTCTCTAAAGATAAGGTTCATTTGCCATTTGTCCAATGTCGAAGCTGTAGGACTACAGCATGGGTTGCTGTTAAAAAGTTTACAAACCGAGAATTATCAACAGACTTGCGAACGATTTATCAACAATTCTTTCAACTATCACCTGACATTCGGTTTTTCTATCCAGTAGACAATGACAATGATCGACTCAAAGATTTCCAAAAAGTTAAGATTTGTACTCAATGTGGATACTATTCAAAAAATGTTGGAATAGTAGAATGCAGTTCTTGTTCTAGCACAGAGTTGAAAGACTTTTTCAATCCAATTTATGAGCATTTAGTTACCAAGAATAAAGCTTTCAGCAAAGGAAAAACAACAAAATCCTACGTCTGCCCTATCTGTGAAGAAAAGAACACACTAGCGATTTTTGGTGTACGGTCAACAACTGAAATGAGTATAGCTCTTGCTAAGCTCTATGGTTCAGTACTGAACAACGACAATCGAGTTCTGTCGTTTTCAGACAACGTGCAAAATGCCGCACATAAAGCCGGATTCATAGCAGCTCGTACTTGGCGAAACTTTTTTCGCTCAGTAATTTACCAAAGTGTTCGCGACGATTCTACTGAGTTGACTTTGTCGGCGTTTGTTGAAAAATTACCGACCCAGTTAACCGATAAATTCCAAGACTTAGAATTTGTTAGTAAGTTTATGCCACCAGACAAACTCCATTGGAATGATTATAAATATTTGTGTGCAAATGATAAGTTACCGAAAGATTCAAAACTGATTAACTACATTTGTAAGAGACTGGAATGGGACACCTTCGCTGAATTTACTTTTCAATCATCCAACCGATATTCGCTTGAGCAATGCGAACTGACTGCAGTTGGAATTGACCAACAAATCCTAGATCTAAGCAGCAACGATATTCGCAATGAACTTACCGAACAAATTGGTGGGTTAAAGAACCTTGATCATCGAGATGTACGAAATGTAGTATTAGGAATCGTTCGAAAGATGAGAAGCATGGGAGCGGTTAAAAATAATCTCATACGCTATTCTTCTTATATACCAAGCGGTGGAATTCCAATAAACTGGGGATTTTGGCGACCCGAATTAGGTGAAGGAATGAGGCTACCCAAATATGTCTGGTACACTACACCAAAAGGTCAAAGGAATTTTGAATACTTATTTGCGCCTAAAGGGTGGTTTGTCGATTGGGTAAAGAAAACGCTCCCCTTTAAATCTGTCATCAATGCTCAAGAAATCGTTGACGCTCTAAAAATTATCACAGATTCACTGATATCCCACAATCTATTGCAAAAGCTCCCACCAAAAAGTTCAAATGCAGTCATTGCCGTCAATCCCGAAAAACTTTACATTACAACTGAAACTTCAGCTCTAAAGTATAAGGGAGTTGGACAGAAAATAGTTGTTCCAGCACAAGAGGAAGAATTCTGGCAAGGTGTTCCTAGTTTGGATTTATCAGTTCAGGGAAGCTACGATACCTCTGATCATTCCAATCAAAATTGGTTTGCAAACCATTATCTAAATTCGAATATTAATCGAGTCATTCCTGCAGAGTTCACGGCAATGGTTTCTAAGAAAAACCGATCACATCTACAAAAACAATTTTCTGATTCTGAACCGCAATCTTGGTGGCCTAATTTGTTGTCTGCGACTCCTACACTTGAACTAGGAGTGGATATTGGTGATATATCGACAGTGTTTCTAAATTCAGTTCCTCCGTCTAACAGCAACTACATTCAGCGGATCGGTAGAGCTGGACGTCGTGACGGCAACTCACTTTTGGTCACGATTGCAACCGGGCAACCTCATGATTTGTATCATTTCGAAGACCCTTTAGAAATGATCTCTCCAAAGATTGCACCTCCCGGTGTTTATCTCGATGCTCCTGCGGTGCTCGAGCGACAGTTGATTGCATTCTGTTTAGACAATTGGATTCAAGAAGTAGGTCAGGCGGATTCGATTCCAGAAAAGATCCGTACGATATTGAATAGCCACAGAAAAAAAGAAGCCACCAAATTTCCCTACACTTTTCTAGAATTTATCGAGAACAACAAATTGAATTTAGTAAGAGACTTCACAGATATGTTTGAAGAGGACGGTCTTTCAAATTCCTCGAAAGATTACCTTCTCCAATTCGTTGAAGGTGATGGCCAAACAGATTCTCTCAGAGATCGAATTTTTCACAGATTCGATGTAGCCGATAATGAACGGAAGTCTCTGGAGAAAGAAAGAAGATCTTTAAGAGATGTCATCAAAAAACGTGAACGTCAAGCGAAAGACAAGTCAACTGAGAACAAGATTCGAAGCTTAAGAGGTGCTGTTAAAGCAAAGAGTCGACATATTCGTATGATCTCAACCAAAAATTCTTTCGCGTTCTTGTCAGATGAGGGGCTTTTACCGAACTATACATTTCCTGAAGAAGGCGTAAAGCTGTCGACTGAAATTATTTCCGGAGGCGGAGTAGAAACTGATTCCGAACAAGACATTTCTGTCAGTACAAATTCATATGTACGCCCTTCCTCAATCGCAATTCGTGAGCTAAGTCCTGGCAACTATTTTTACGCTGAAGCTCGTCGAGTTAAGGTTGGGAGAGTAGATGTAAACTTGACGAAACCTGAAACTTGGCGACTTTGCCCGACTTGCGACTATAGTGAGCAAAAAATCGTAGATTACTACCAAAGTAGTTGTCCGAAGTGTTTCTCTCCGGCTTGGGCTGATCAATCTCAGACTTTTACCTTGCTTCCGCTAAAGAATGTATATGCGGACCCCATTTCTGACAGAAAAAGCCGCATCCTCGACGAACAAGATGACAGAGAACCAAGTTATTTTGACACGAAACTAGCGGCTGACTTTGATCGAACATCATTCGAAAAATCATATGTTGCTTCATCAGATGAAATCACCTTGGGATTGGATTATTTTCGTTCTACGACACTCCGGGAAATTAATTTCGGACGAGTTGATCGTGATCAAGCCATAGGTAAATTCAACGGCGAGGCTCTCTTTAGTAGTGGCTTTGATGTCTGTCAATATTGTGGAAAAGTACAAAGAAAAGTACAACGCATTTCAGATTCATCGCCTTCACATGAGCCTTGGTGCAAGCGAAAGTTTTTTTCCAACTCTATCATTGAAGGTATTCGCCTGTATAGAGAATTTCGCTCTGAATCCATTATATTTTTCCTTCCAATTCACTCACACTCTTCAAGCTCGTTAATAGCTGCCATCGAATTAGGGTTACAAAAAGAGTTTGAAGGCCAATTGAGTCATCTGAGAATTCACTCTGGTAAATATCCTATTGGAAAGACTAAAGAATTAAGTGAATGCCTAGTTCTGTACGACACGGTTCCAGGTGGAACAGGTTATTTAAAAAACTTGATGTCTGATTCAAACAGGATTCGAGGAATTTTCGAATCTGCAAGAGATGCGCTGTTGAACTGTAAATGTCAATATGATCTGAAAAAGGACGGATGTTACAAATGTGTGTATAGCTACCATAGACAGAGGGAATTGAATAAATCCTCTCGTCTGGACGCGCTAAAGAGCGTCGAGCAAATTCTACCAAGTTTGGAAAACCTAGAGGAACACCCAGAAGGACTTGCGAAAATTGAAGTCACCAATACTCCGCCGACTCCTTTGGAAAGAAATTTCATAACTGAACTATCAAGAACGATAGTTGACAAGCAACAAAATCACGTAAGACAAGACATTGTAAACGGTAAATTAGGCTATGTTCTAAATACTGGTGGACATATTTATTTTATTGAAACCCAAGTTAATTTGAATGATTATCACGGAGTGTCAGTGCCCAGTAAACCAGACTTTGTGATAAGAGCAGCAAGAAATCAAATCGAGCAGAGGCCTATCGCAATCTTCACTGATGGATTCAAATTCCACAGAGACATTACATCTCAAGATGTTGTAAAACGAATGGCGTTGTTAAACGCTGGGTATCTTGTTTGGTCACTAACCTGGCAAGACATAGACCAAAATGACCAGAGTGATACACCTAATCTAATGATTGGTGCGGATAATTGTCACCTGATGAATCCATTTATTGATAAGTTGGACCAAGAATGGGGATGCGCCGAGATTAGAAAAAAACTAAATTCGCCCCCTTTGGAACTACTAATTCATTTTCTCAGAAATCCTAACCTTGAACTTTGGCGAAAAGCAATATTTACACAACTTCTCAAAGTATTAGATCAAACGAAAATGACTTTAGCCCAAACACAAGAACACTTTGACCAAGCAGCTGATGCAGCCTTACCAGAATTTCTCGCAAAACTCATTAAACTCGACACTTCGAATTCCGCAGTTGGCGGCACAGGCAGCTGGTGTGAAGGCAAAGACCATATGTTCAACTTTTTCGTCAAGCTTAATTTGAGCAACCTAACTTCAGTTACCACCAATAATATGCGTACGAACGACATGAGAGCTGTAGTTCAACTGTTGCCCTACTCTGAGAGCATGGATCAAGAGTCCTTCAAACTGACTTGGAGAGGGGTATTGTGGTTGATGAATCGACTTCAATTCTTGCAAAATGCTTGGTGGTCACATTCGCTTAAAGAAGACGATGAGTTTTACGATCGATTTGAGGATCATAATCTATATCTGGATGAATTTGAAGAAGATACTGATGTACGAGAGGAATGGGAATTTGTTCAAGATTGTGTGCGAATTAAGGACGAAGTTATGGTGGAACTTCGAAACCGGAATGTTCCTGTCCCGGAACCATTTTTTGAACTTGTTGATGCGGATGATAAGGTCGATGCACAAGTTGAATTGGCTTGGCCTGAGCAAAAAATAGCTTTATTTTTGCAGCCGGATGAAGATTTCAAGAAATTTCTTAAATCCGGTTGGAATGCATTCTTGATGACGGACTATTCTCTCGTTGATCGATTAGTTAACTCTCTCAAATAAGACTGATAAATCATGGACAAGATCGCTGTCTCTACAGATTATTTAAATTCACTCAGTAAACTCCCAGCAATGATTCAACATAAAGCGAATTTGATGATGCGCAAATTCAAGTACGATTCGGATTCGCTGGGATTGAATTTTGAAAAAATTCATGGTTGTAAATCCGATATGAGATCAGTGCGAGTGGATCTTAGCTATCGCGCAATTGTTTTGAAACCAAAAAACAGTAAAGTTTATTTGTTTCTTTGGGCCGACAAGCACGATGACGCTTATGAATGGGCGAGACGGCATCAGTGCCAGGTTCACCCAGAAACAGGGTCACTTCAGGTATTTGAACCAAATTATGAGACATTGAGTCCTGAAAAAGTCCCATCAACCCATAAGAGTATCTCCGCTTTTTACGAACTGTCTGATTCACAACTTGCTCGCTTAGGAGTACCAGAATCGGTGATTCCGAAAGTTCGTGAAGTCAAAAATGACCAAGAATTAAACAACATACAATTATCTTTACCAAGAGAAGCATACGAATCTTTATTCCTTTACTTGGCAGGTGACTCTTTTGACAAAATCATTAAAAGCTTCGAAAAACAAAAAGAGCCTGTAGACACTGAGGACATCGAGGCCGCGTTAAAGCGAAGAAATTCTCGATCAAGTTTCGCGCTGATCGAGGACGACATCGAATTTGAAAAAATGTTGAACGCTCCACTCGAACAGTGGCGCGTTTTCCTACATCCCATTCAACGCTCTCTTGTGGAAAGAGACTGGAATGGACCAGTTAGAGTTTTAGGTGCTGCAGGTACCGGGAAGTCCGTCGTAGCGATCCATAGAGCCAAATGGTTAGCAAAGCAAAACCTAAGTTCTAACAACCTTCATAGCCAAGTTTTATTTGTCACATTCACAAAAAACCTTGCTACTGATCTCAAGGAAAAGCTACGAACGATTTGTAGTCTCAGTGAGCTGAATCAAATTAAAGTAGTTAATTTGGACAGTTGGGTTGTTGATTTTCTCTATAGACATAAACTACGTCACCCTATAAATTTTGGCGGTCGATATGAAAATGAATGGAGATCATCGCTTGAGTCAAAGCCAGATGATTTGAATCTACCGGACACCTTCTATGAACAAGAATGGGAGGATGTCATTCAAGCCAACAACATCCAAAATATGCGTGATTATCTAAGAGTGTCTCGCGTTGGTCGAGGAAAGCCACTCTCTGTAAAATGGCGTAGGAAAGTATGGATAGTGTTTGAAGAGTATATTGCTAAACTCGCTAAAATCGGGGTGAAGGAAATTGTTAGTGCCTATTGGAATGCTCTAGACCTTGCAAAGCAACCTGAAAATCGAATGAAGTACACATCAATCATTGTTGATGAAGCTCAAGACATCAGTCCGATAGGATTTAGACTCCTGCGTAGTCTTGTAGAAGAAGGGAAAAATGACATGTTTATAGTCGGTGATAGTCACCAGAGAATCTACAACAATAGAAAGATTGTATTAAGTCATTTAGGTGTGAATATTGTAGGTCGAGGTAGAAAACTCAGACTCAATTATCGAACTACGAAACAGACCCACGACTGGGCTGAGAACTTATTGAAGGAACATTCATTTGATGACTTGGACAATGGGGTTGACGAACTGACCAATATTCAATCTCTTACCAAGGGGCCTTCTCCAACGCTGCAGAATTTTTTGAATTTTGAAGATCAATGTAATGGAATCGTTGAGCATGTAAAGCAATTGGAATCACTGGAAGCTGAACTAAGTTCAGTGTGTATTGTTTGCCGGACAAAACATGAACTCCGTCGAGTCAGATCACATTTGATCGAAAATAATATTCTAACTTGGCTCTTAAAAAAGGATGCAGATTCGAGCCTCGAATCGGACAATAAAGTTCGTTTAGCAACAGTACATCGAGTAAAAGGGTTGGAATTTGATTACATCATCATAGCAAGCTGCAACCAATCGTTTTTTCCTCTCGAAACCATTATGAAAGATTTGGGAGATGACGAAGTAGCCAAGAACGCTGCCGAGAAACTAGAAAGATCGCTACTCTATGTGGCAGCCACCAGAGCAAAAAAACGAGTATTCGTGATGAGCTATGGTAGTTCAAGTCCTTACTTATCCACCAGCGATGAATAAAATAATTTTTCTGTTTTTAAAAAAGATTTATCTAAGCTAGGTTGAAGACTTCATTTACCAAAATCGGCAAACCTGAGAACCTTCTGGTAATCCAAACCTTTGAGGATAATTTACTCGCACAAAATACAGTCCATCTGCAGGAGCAGTGATACCTGCTTTCGTCCTATCTCTACTCTCCAATACTTCCTTTATCCACTGAGGATCCTGATCGCCACAACCAACAGGAAGTATTGTTCCAACTATATTTCTAACCATGTGGTGAAGAAATCCATCTGCCTCTACATCAATCCAAACCCACTCTTTGTGTCGATTTACTTGGATATCCATTATCGTTTTTTGTGGCACTTTGTTACTACAACGGGAAGACCGAAACGCGCTGAAGTCGTGTTTTCCGAGTAGAATTTTAGCTGCTGCAGCCATTTTATGGACTTCTAATTCATTAACGAACCAGCTAACTTTCTTGGCCAAGTAAGTAGGTCGAACTCTACGATTGATTACTACGTACCGATAGACACGACTGAGTGCACAAAATCTAGCATGGAACTCATCGCAAACTTGTTGAGTCCACAAAACACTCACACCTTGTGGTAGCTTAGAATTCGCTCCTAAAACCCATGAATGTTCATTTCGATGACTATGAGTGTCAAAATGAATGATCTGACCACAGGCATGTACTCCCGTATCCGTTCGGCCAGCACAGTGTACAGAAACTGGGTGATTGGCTATACTGGAAAATGCAGATTCTACCGCTTTCTGAACCGTCGGCTGACTGACTTGATATTGCCACCCAAAAAACTTCGAACCATCGTATTCTATACAGGCTGCAATTCTGGTCATTCAGATACTTCCTCGGCTGATATTATCACTCGAAAATTCGACACGATGCGTTTCAAATGTTTGCACAATGATGTGTAAATTTCTCAAATAATAGCTGATTTAGACTGAATCATCACGCCACAGTGATTGTTTATAATGAAGTCGGTTTATTGTATGAATTTGTAAGGAAAATTAGGTGCATTCAGATTCAACCCCAAATATAGAATCATATCGCTCAGGGCCGGATAAAACAGGTCACTTCGGTATCTATGGTGGGCGCTTCGTCGCTGAAACTTTAATGCCACTTATATTGGGTGTAGAAACAGCCTACGATAAGGCTCGGACTGACCCGCAGTTTCAATCTGAGTTTGACTATTACGCGAAACACTACATTGGTCGACCGAGCCCGCTCTATTTTGCTTCCCGCTTAAGCAAATATCTAGGAGGTCCAAAGATCTACTTCAAACGAGACGAATTGAATCACACGGGCGCTCACAAGATAAACAATACTTTGGGACAAATTTTACTCGCCACTAGAATGAATAAAACCCGAATAATCGCAGAAACAGGTGCTGGTCAACATGGAGTAGCAACTGCAACAGTCTGCGCATTGTTCAATTTGCCTTGTGTAGTTTACATGGGAGAAACGGATATAGAACGTCAAGCACCTAACGTTTTTAGAATGAAACTCTTGGGCGCAGAAATCGTTCCCGTTACTTCCGGTACTGGAACTTTGAAGGACGCAATGAACGAAGCCCTAAGAGATTGGGTTGCCAACGTCGATTCAACTTTCTACATTATTGGCACAGTGGCAGGGCCTCATCCCTATCCTGAAATGGTAAGAGATTTTCAATCAGTCATTGGCATCGAAACCCGGGAACAAATTCTTGAAGCAGAACAACGTTTGCCGGATTGTCTCGTTGCTTGTATTGGTGGTGGATCAAACGCCATGGGACTGTTTCATCCTTTTTTGGACGAAACTGACATTCGAATTATTGGAGTGGAAGCAGCCGGGTTGGGAATTGATACAGGAAAGCACGCCGCATCATTGACCGGCGGTGATCCTGGAGTACTGCATGGCAACCGTACCTATCTTTTGCAAACCGAAGACGGTCAAATCCTCGATGCTCATTCGATTTCTGCGGGATTGGATTATCCAGGAATCGGACCAGAACATTCTTGGTTACACGATACTGGGCGCGTTGAATATGTCTCCATTACTGATGATGAAGCTTTAGAAGCCTTCCAGGTTTGTTGTCAAAAAGAAGGCATTATTCCTGCGTTAGAGCCAGCGCACGCGTTAGCTCATGTGATCAAAATAGCACATGAATTCGACAAGAACGATATTCTTGTAATGAATATGTGTGGACGTGGCGATAAAGACGTGTTTTCAGTCGCAGAAGCTTTGGGGGAAACGATTTGAATTCTCCTACTTTATTAGATTCTAGGATAACTAGGAAATTTACTTCCTTATCTTTACACAATAAAAAAGCTTTCGTGGCATTTTTAACTGGTGGCGATCCGGACTATGAAACTAGTAAGAAGTTAATTTGCGGGCTACCGTCCGCAGGAGTTGATTTAATTGAAATTGGGATACCTTTTTCTGATCCTATGGCTGATGGACCAGCAATACAGGCCTCAAGTCAACGAGCGCTAAAAACGGGCATGACTCTCCCGAAAACTTTACAGCTAGTTCGGGATTTTCGAGAATCGGACGACGAAACTCCCATAGTTTTAATGGGATACTACAACCCGATTTATCGTTACGGGACAAATCGATTTGTACACGAAAGTGTGGCCAGTGGCGTAGACGGTTTGATCATTGTAGACTTGCCGCCGGAAGAAGATAGTGAACTCTGTGATCCTGCACTTACTGCCGGACTACATTGGATTCGCCTTGTAACGCCCTCTACTGACGATTCTCGTATCGATACTGTCCTGAACAACGTCAGTGGCTTCCTCTACTATATTTCAGTCTTGGGAATAACAGGTACTCGTCGAGCAATGGCAAACCATATAGAGAAAGCTGTCCGAAGACTTAGGAAATATACCGACTTACCTATTGCTGTTGGTTTCGGAATCAAGACTCCAGATCATGCAAGATCGGTTGCAGAAAATTCAGATGCAATCGTAATCGGTTCTGCGATCGTAGATCTTGTAAAAGAAAATTTAGATGAAAACCAAAATCCTCAACAGGGCTTAGTTTCAGCGGTTCACGCTTTTGTTCAAGAGATTGCAGACGCAGTAGCAACAGTCTGAAAAATCGCGCAATTGAATTTTTTCTCACTAACTGAAGTTCTGGCACTCGTCGTTCGAACTTCGGATTTGCAAGCAAGCCATACTATTCATCGAACAATAATCAATTAAGACTAGTCCGCAAAAGCACGTGCAAATTCAAGTGCTCGCTGCCGTTGTCTAAAATTTCCTCGAACCAAGACTTCCACGATGAGATGTTTTGAATTGTCTAGTTCGCCTTTGCCGATATAAATTCGCACCAATTCGAGCAGTGTTTGTACATCACCTAATTCTGAAATTGCTTCCATTGACTTCAAAAGTTTATTTGGGTCTACCTTAAATTCTTGTTTAGGATCGGGATACTGTTCTAGGGAGAATTGACTAGTCGCCAATATCCTACCAATTTGTGCAATATGAGCACAAAGCTGCTGGTTGGGATCAAGGCCTGTTGGAAGAATTTGTTGAATAATGTTTTTGTAAGCGCTTACATCAAGTTTGACAGCTCGACACGCAAAGAGATACATGATTACTGTTTCGTCGCCCGGATGCTTAGCGAGCTCTTGCAATAGTTTTTTCTCGACTTCTTCGAACTCCCCAGCTCTCAACTGCTGGATGAATGTCTTTGAAGGAGAGACTGTCGGCGGAACTAAGACTAGCTCTTTCTGAATGTCAGCTGGACTTATCAGCGCTTGGCTTCTTTGAAGTTTTTTTTTACGTTTTCGCGTTAAAAATCCGTAGAACAAAAGTAGAACAAAAAGAAAACTAGAGACGAAAAGAACCAGAATCAATATCCAGTTCGTTCGACCGACTGGATTAGTCCTAACTCGTTGCTCGATCCAGTCCCAGCGTTCGTCGAAATTGTCTCCTTCAATCAGAGAGATTTCTTCTTGAATCGCAGTACACACTTGGCCGATGCCAGTAAAGATCGACTCCACACCTTCACTAGATCTTTCTAGAAAGTCTACAAATGCAGAATCAGCTTCTTCGGATGAATTTAAGGCGGACTCTTGCGAAGACTGTTCAACTATACTCTGCTCGTTAGAATCAGACTGAGTAGTTTGATTACTTTCGGTCTCCTGTGCAAATAATGGAAACGAAATCGCAAAAAATGCGATACTTAAAAGAAACCACTCGAAAAGTTTAACATTTACTGATGAATGCGAATTAATCAATAAACTCCGTTAATTAGAGATTCTGCGATTTGGACGCTATTTAACGCACCACCTTTTCTTACGTTGTCGGATACAACCCACATGTTCAATCCTCGATCATGGGAAATATCCTCTCGGATACGCCCAACAAAAACATCGTCTTTGTTCGCCGCATGAGTGACAGCGGTTGGATACATAAGTTCATTCGGATCATCAATCACAGTAACGCCATTCGCTGCATTAAGTATTTCACGCGCATGTTCTACTGTGAGTTTCTCTTTGGTTTCAATATGAACAGCTTCCGAATGCCCAAAGAACACTGGAATTCTAACAGCCGTAGGATTCACTAGAATCGACTCATCGCCCAAAATTTTGCGAGTTTCCCAAACCAATTTCATTTCTTCTTTGGTGTATCCATTTTCCAGAAACTTATCGATATGAGGAATAGCGTTGAATGCGATCTGCTTCGGAGCCACAGATACTTCAGCTGAACGTCCGTTCAAAAGCGCTGCTGTTTGAACTGCCAATTCATTGACAGCGGAACGACCAGCCCCCGATACCGACTGATAGGTACAAACGTTGATTCGATCTATTCCGACAGCATCGTAAATCGGTTTAAGGGCTACGATCATTTGAATAGTAGAACAATTTGGATTTGCAATCAAATGTTCATGATTCTTTAGTGCATGACCATTTACTTCCGGAATGATCAATGGAATATCCGGTTCATAGCGAAATCTAGATGTATTGTCAATTACAGTACATCCTTCGTTCGCGGCCTTTGGAGCATATACATCCGATATGCTCGCACCTGCTGAAAACAATCCAAATTGAGTGGCGGAGAAATCGAATTCGGACAGCAAACCGATCGGAATTTCTTCGTGGTGGAACTTCACTGTAGAACCGGCAGATCGTTCGCTTCCCAGAGGATAAAGATTGCGTACTGGAAATTTTCGTTCTTCGAGAATAGAGATCATCGATTCGCCGATCATACCCGACGCGCCGACAACTGCTACATCAAATTCTTGCATCATCATTGTTTCCCACTTTAGGTCCGTTCACTCGAGCAGTGATCGTAGTTCACTCAATACTTCCTGACCCATCTGCTTCGTTCCAACCAGCTGTGCCCCAGTAAAGTATATATCAGGTGTACGAATACCTTTTTCAATGACATTCTCGACAGCGTTTTCCACTTTCGTAGCGAATTCTTTTTCATTGAGTGTGTATCTCAACAGCATCGCGAGAGACAAAATCGTCGCTAGTGGATTCGCTTTGTCTTGACCTGCAATTTCAGGTGCTGTTCCGTGAACCGGTTCATATAAGCCCTTCTGACTATTGTCTAAAGATGCCGACGGCAACATGCCAATTGATCCAGTTAGCATCGCTGAAATATCTGAAAGAATATCTCCAAACATATTCGTAGTGACAATCACGTCAAATTGTTTTGGGTCTCTAACCAACTGCATAGCAGCGTTGTCAACGAGCATGTGAGTCAATTCAACGTCAGGATAGTGAGCTTCTGCCACGGAGGTCACGATCTCCCTCCAAAATTCCGTGGTTTCAAGTACATTAGCCTTGTCCACTGAACATACACGATTGCTCCTCTTTCGAGCGATTTCGAACGCAGCATGTGTAATACGAGTAATTTCGTCTTCATGGTAAACCAACGTATTAAAACCGCGACGTTTTCCAGATGCCAAAGTTTCAACGCCCCTTGGCTCACCGAAATAAATTCCGCCGGTGAGTTCTCGGACAATAAGAATGTCGAGTCCAGCCACGACTTCATCTTTTAAAGTTGATGATGAAGCCAAACAAGGAAACAAGACTGCAGGTCTCAAATTTGCAAACAAATCGAGTTCTCGACGAAGTTTCAACAAAGCGAATTCTGGCCGAAGATGACGAGGCAAAGTATCCCACTTACTACCACCAGCAGCACCAAACAAAATTGCATCACTTTCCTTGGCTAGCTTTAATGAACTTTCCGGCAAAGGATTTCCAGTGTGATCGTAGGCTGCACCACCTAGTTCACACCATTCACAGGCGATATTCAACCCAAATGATTCTTGCAGCTCAGTCAATATGTTTGCTGCTTGCTTAACAATTTCCGGACCGATGCCATCGCCCGGTATGATCAAAATCTTCGCTGTCATCGAATTCTCAATTCACTCAAAGTAATCTAGTTCAAAATTGTAGTATGTCGATTTATTTGGTCCACTTGAAAAGCGACAATTTTACATCGAAACTGTCATTTCAAACACAGTGTCCGAACCGCTTCGAAAGTATAGATAATAAATCGGCAACTCATTTGACTCCTTGGTCAATCCTCTCCAGAAGCTTCAAACTGTGCATTTTTCAACTCAATTTCCTCTTGAATTTTGTCATCTTTTACTTCGCCTAAAATTGATGGTACATCTGAAATTACATCTGCGTTCTGCGCTCTATTTCTGAGAGCATGATCCATAAGAACGAGTGCCAACATGGCTTCGACGATGGGAGTTGCACGCAACCCGACACAGGGATCATGTCGCCCTTTAACGGAAATCATCACATCTTCACCCGCTTGATTGACAGTTCTTCCCGGAACAACAATACTCGAGGTAGGTTTAAATGCCACTCGAGCCGTGATTGCTTGTCCACTTGAAATTCCGCCAAGAATTCCACCAGAATTATTTGACAAAAATCCATGGCTTGTCATTTCATCCCGATACTCTGTTCCCTTCATTGCAACAGAATCAAAGCCCGCACCAATCTCTACTCCTTTTACTGCATTGATGCCCATCATCGCGCAAGCTATATCAGCGTCTAAACGACTGTATGCTGGTTCACCCCAAGCTGTCGGTACATCGTTTGCTTCTACCGAGACTGAAGCTCCTACTGAATCGCCAGCTCTTCGAATATTAGTTATGAAATCTTCAAGTTCGGTAACTTGATTTAAACATGGCCAAAAGAAAGGATTTTGCTCCACTTCATTCCAATTGAATTCTTGTGGTGTTATCTTTATCTTTCCGATTTGACTGACGTAGCCACGAATCGAAGTACCGTATCTTTCTAGAAGATACTTCTTTGCAATTGCACCGGCAGCGACCCGCATCGCCGTTTCTCGAGCAGATGAACGACCTCCTCCTCGATAATCTCGAATCCCATACTTGCTAGCATAGGTGTAATCAGCATGACCGGGACGGTAACGGTCAGCAATTTGAGAATAATCTCTGGATCTTTGCTGGGTGTTGCGGATCAACATGCCAATAGGTGTCCCAGTCGTTTTGTTCTCAAAAACACCAGACAATATCTCCACAGTGTCGCTTTCTCTTCGCTGAGTTGTATAGCGAGATGTTCCAGGTTTTCTTCGATCAAGTTCAACTTGAATATCGTGCTCCGACAATTCCATACCAGGAGGACATCCATCGACAATACAACCAATCGCAGGTCCGTGACTTTCTCCGAAAGTAGTCAGTGTGAATAAGGTTCCAAAGGTATTTCCTGACATCAGTGTCTTAATCCGATACTCCTGTTTTACAAGCAATATCAATAGCTTGTATCAATGAAAAAAATGGAATTAAATATCGTATTTGCCGAGCTCGACGCATAAAATCCAACCCTCTCCGATCAATAAACTCTACTCTACCACACACTTGTTTATGTAGGTTTTTGAGGGAACTACCCATTGCACGAAATTCGGGTGCAAAATCATGCAACTCATCATCGAGATCTTCTTCCGCACAAATTGCCAGTTCATCGAACTCAAATATGGCTTCAGCAATCCCTTTCGTGAGTGCATCGACGCTGGTTAGCGTTACCACAACTTAAGTCCGTGCAGGAATTAGAGAGTGGGTAAAGTTACCCCTATTTGACCTTGATACTTTCCGGAGCGATCTTTGTAAGATGTTTCACAGGTCTTGTCTGATTCAAAGAATATAACTTGAGCTACACCTTCATTCGCATATATTTTTGCTGGCAAAGGTGTAGTGTTGGAAAACTCGAGGGTAGCATACCCCTCCCATTCTGGCTCGAATGGGGTTACATTAACAATTATCCCGCAACGAGCATACGTCGATTTTCCCAAGCAGACAGTAAGTACGGAACGCGGAATTCTAAAGTATTCGACTGTTCTCGCTAAAGCGAATGAATTGGGAGGAACAATACACACGTCGCCAAAAAAATCGACAAAACTGTTTTCAGAAAACGATTTCGGATCAACAATCGCGGTATTAATATTCGTAAATATTTTGAACTCCTTGGAGCACCGAATGTCGTATCCATAGCTAGATGTCCCATAGGATATGACTCGATGACCATTGACACTGCTAATCTGGTTCGGCTGAAATGGTTCGATCATGGAGTAAGTCTCGGCTTGCTCGCGAATCCAGGAATCGGATTTGATAGACAAACCCAGGGTGCTCCTACGTATTTTGAATCACAATTGACGGAAAAGCACTGGTAAAGTCCTTTTTTCGTCGAGACAATCGAGCAGCCATCGTACGAGCCACTTTCTTGTACACTTGGGATATTTCTCCATCTGGATCGCTTACAACAGTTGGACGACCATTGTCCGAGTCACTTCGAATTCGCATATCGAGTGGAATTCCACCGAGATATCTTATTCCGTATTCCTCGGCCATACGCTTCCCACCACCAACACCGAAAATATGCTCTTGATGCCCGCAATTTGCACAGATATGTACACTCATATTCTCGACTACACCAAGCACTTCAATTTCTACTTTCTCAAACATCTTGTAGGCTTTGCGAGCATCGAGTAGTGCTATATCTTGTGGGGTAGTCACAATAACGGCTCCACTTACAGGCACTCTTTGGGCCAACGTCAATTGAGTATCACCAGTTCCGGGTGGTAAATCAATAATCAGGTAGTCTAAGTCTATCCAAGCTGTCTGTTTAAGCAGTTGTTCAAGTGCTTGTGTTACCATTGGTCCACGCCAAATCATCGGCGTTTCTTCTTCAATCAAAAAACCAATCGACATCGTCTGCAAGTGATAGCTAAATACCGGCTGCATCGACTTGCCATCTTTTGACTGAGGTTTACCGCGTACCCCTAACATTCGAGGCTGGCTCGGGCCGTAGATATCGGCATCTAATACCCCAACTTGAGCACCTTCTGCGGAAAGCGCCAAAGCCAAATTAGCTGAACATGTTGATTTACCAACACCACCTTTTCCAGATGCCACCGCAATCATGTTTTTTACACCTGAGATTGGTGAAACGCCTTTTTGAACAGAATGCGATGAGACTTTGGGATTTACTGTGATCACTACATCTGAAACACCTTCTAAAACTGATACTTTATCCAGAATGGCTGATTTCAGCTCGGAAATCCAGCTTTGAGCAGGATAACCCAAAGCGATCGTCATTTTCGCAACACCATCGACAACTGAGATGTTTTTGACTTTGCCATCAGCAATGATGGACGAGTCAGTATGAGGATCCTTAATCGTAGACAGTACTGATTTGATGTGTGTTTGGGTCGCCATTGCCATAGAGTAAAAAACTCAATAATTTTGTCTATTTACGAGTCAAGCAAAATCAAACCAATCTCATTTGCTCGACATTAGTTGGGGTGAATATTTTAGTCTCAATTGTGAGAACACTTATTGAGACTAAACTGTCATTTTAACATATTGGTTTATATTCGCTTTCCAATCCACTAATACTTGTTAGATGAATATTCCAGGTATTCGTGGTACAGTTCCGATCAAAGAGGGTTTCTATAATCATTAGTTATAATGATGTTACCCAATCCACGTTTTCGAGCACGTATTTTGACTACGACAAGTCGCGTAGAAATTTCATTGCAAATCATAATTTTTGAATTGACTTGGAAACGAGAATATGCACGAATTAACCGAAATAATTCTTACCTAAATTTAAGATGCAGCGAAATATTTTAGTGACTAGCGCCCTTCCCTATGCCAACGGACCTATCCATCTTGGCCATATGGTTGAATATATTCAAACCGATATTTGGGTGCGGTTTCAGCGCATGCAGGGCAATACTTGTTATTTTGTTTGTGCCGACGATGCACATGGTACACCGATTATGCTGCGGGCAAGAAGCGAAAAGATTTCACCGGAAGAGTTAATCCAACGTTACAAACAAGAACATGAAAATGACTTTGCTGATTTTCATGTAAATTTCGATAACTACTACACTACACATTCCGAAGAAAATCGTGAGCTGTCGGAATATATTTATCTGCAGCTAAAAAAGAATGGTCATATCCGTCGGAAAACAATTCGACAAGCTTATGACGCCAAAGAGAAAATGTTCCTGCCTGATCGATTCGTCAAAGGTGCTTGCCCACGCTGTAAAAGCGAAGATCAGTACGGAGATAGTTGCGAAAAATGTGGTGCAACCTACACACCATCAGAGCTAATAGACCCGATCTCGGTGTTGTCTGGACTTGCTCCAGAACAAAGGGAATCGGAGCACTTATTTGTTCGTTTGAGTAATTTTTCGGATATGTTGCAGCATTGGGTTTCAAATGAACTCGCTCAGCAAGAAGCAAAAAATAAACTTAAGGAATGGTTTGATACAGGATTGGTGGATTGGGATATTTCGCGAGATGCTCCCTACTTCGGCTTCAAAATTCCAGACGAAGAGGATAAATATTTCTATGTCTGGCTAGACGCACCCATTGGTTATATGGCTAGCTTCAAGAATTTGTGCGACCGAGAGAATATTGATTTCGATTTGTACTGGAAAGATAGCGACAGCACGGAACTCTACAACTTTATCGGCAAAGATATTCTGTATTTTCATACCTTGTTTTGGCCAGCTATGCTTCACGGGTCAGGTTTCCGTAAACCAAAGGATGTTTATACGCATGGATTTCTTACCGTAAATGGCAAGAAAATGTCTAAATCTAGAGGTACGTTCATCATGGCACGAACCTATCTCGACCATTTAAACCCAGAATATCTGCGTTACTACTATGCTGTGAAGTTAAACGAGCGAATTGAAGATCTCGATTTAAATCTTGAAGACTTTCTCCAGAGAATCAATTCAGATTTGGTTGGAAAAGTTGTCAACATCGCCAGCCGTTGCGCGAAATTTATTGGCACTCAATTTTCAGGTCGACTCAGCTCCCAATTAGATGATGATCAGCTCTATCAGGAACTGGTAGACGCCAGAGACTCAATCGTTTCCTTGTACGAAGGAAGGTCCTTTAGTCGCGCGATGAGATACATTATGGCTTTTGCGGATCGTGCAAATCAATATGTCAACGATCAAAGACCTTGGGTACTAGTAAGAGATTCCTCCAAAGGAGAAAAGCTACATCGAGTTTGCACTCAAGGAATCAACATGTTTCGAGTGTTGATCTATTTCCTGTCTCCAGTACTGCCTCAACTAACAAAGCGTACAGGAGAATTTTTAAATGAATCAATTGATCGATGGGCAAATTTGGATCAACCTCTACTCGATCATGAAATCTCAAAGTATGTTCACTTGATGCAGCGAGTCTCGCAGAAAGATGTAAAGGCGATGATTCGAGATTCAATGGAGACAACTGGCGAACCAAGACAGGTCGAAGAAGCACTGATTTCGATTGATGAATTTTCCAAGGTTGATCTTCGCGCTGGAAAAATATTAGAAGCAACAAACGTTCAAAACTCCGATAAGCTAATCAAATTGAAAGTCGATTTGGGTTCCGAAACTAGGCAAATTTTCGCTGGTATAAAGGGTCATTATCAACCTGACTCACTGATCGGTCGTAACGTCGTTATTGTCGCCAATTTGGCTCACAGGAAAATGAAGTTTGGTGTATCTGAAGGGAAGGTATTAGCGGCAGGTGACGACGCTGGGTTGTGGTTATTGGAACCTAATGGTTCCGTTGTACCAGGGACTCGAGTAAGTTAGAGTTGGAGAGTCGCACCGATCATTTGAGTTTGGTCGATCAAATCGATCAGTATTTGCCACAAACTCAATGCACCAAGTGCGGCTATCCACGCTGCAGGGATTACGCTCAAGCGATATTCGATAAAGAAACAGATATTAATCGCTGCCCACCCGGTGGAGATTCGACTATAAACGCTTTGGCTAGACTGTTTGACAAGGAAGAAAAGGCACTAGCCGACGATTGTGACGAACATTTGGGACGACACTTCGCTCGTATTCAGGAAGAAAATTGCATCGGCTGCACACTTTGTATCAAACCTTGCCCGACAGATGCCATTATCGGAGCTGCCAAACATATGCACTCCGTACTAAAACGCGACTGTACTGGTTGTCGAATTTGTCTTGACTACTGTCCTGTCGACTGCATTGAAATGGTCGAATACCCCAAACAGACCCCAGGCACCTTCTGGGTTGAGTATCGTAATGATGAAGTTTTTCGTTGGCGTAATTTGACAGAGCGTCGTTTGGACCGCCGGGCGAATTCACATACTCAAGAGAAGATCGCTTCAAGTCCAACAGAGCTTAGGTCAGAAATTCGAAAGGCAGTGAATCGTGAGAGATTGAAACGTTGGAAACTCGAGAGACGAAATTCCGTTCGACAAAAAGCTAACGATTCTACCCGATGAATTCCGAAAGTTGCTATGAAATCTTTCATCGATTGCGTAATTCCAATCCGAAACCACGCACAGAGTTGCACTATCAAAATACCTTTCAGCTCTTGATCGCTGTTGTACTATCTGCTCAAGCAACAGATAAATCAGTCAATCTAGTCACTGGGAATTTATTCCAAATTGCGTCTGATCCTCAATCGATGTTGGATTTAGGACTAAACAGTGTAAAGGAGCAGGTCCGAAGTATCGGCCTTTACAACACCAAGGCCAAGAACATCTTGAAAATTTGCAGAATTTTGTTGGACAAGCATGATGGCGAAGTGCCCAAGAGTCGGAAATCTTTAGAATCACTCCCTGGTGTTGGAAGGAAGACAGCCAATGTAATTTTAAATACCGCGTTTGGTGAACCGACGATCGCCGTCGACACACACATATTTCGCATTTCAAATCGCACCGGCTTAGCGCCTGGGAAAAATGTACTTCAAGTGGAAAAAAAACTACTTGAAGTTGTTCCTGATGAATTTCGAATTGATGCACATCATTGGTTAATATTACATGGTAGGTATACTTGCATCGCCAGAAAACCTTTATGCGGCCAATGTATCATTCAAGATCTTTGTGAATTCCCCACCAAGAACGACTACCTGTAACACGGTTGATTTCTGCGTCAAGTTTTGAGCTGGAAGCGAATCTAAGCATTTAGGTTTTTGCGCTGTGCGATTTATTCATCCGGTGAGGCATTCATTCTGACGTCTATGCAACGTCCTTCATGTATTCAAGTCACTGAAGTGGAATCGAAAGTAGCTCTTGATGGAAAACTAAGAATACTGAAATGAAATGATAATATCCAAAACAGATCGGAAAGGAAAAATGCTTGAAACGAGCCTTTTGAAGTGATAGGTAGCTATACGCTCATTTACAAAAAACAAATTAGTCAGAACTAGCAATCGAATATTCTATCGCGAGTCGAAAATCCCTCGATTTTTGTCCCTATTCCAGAATCGTTTTTCAAAAAACTTTCTGTTACCGACCTATCCGCTTGTGGCCTAATTTACGTTCACTTGTGAATGAACATGATGCTTGCACAAAACAATGTGTATCTTTTCAATCTCAATAAATGGAGAGAGGGAAAGAATCCAATCTTGGTTCTCTCCCTCAAAATAAGGTGGCAGTGATGGAATGGGTAGACATGGGCTACTCGCAATAACCTGCCTAATTGGTACGACAACTTCCAGCGGCGTGCGGGTGCGACTCCCGCCTGCCACACCAATACATCACAAAACCAATACTCCCCCTCCAAAAATCGTTATAGTTTTTACAACACTATGTATAAGAAGAACTTTTTGATACAACCTGCTATCAACTCAAGACGCCAAGTCTATGTACTTCAATCCCATACCTTCCATTTTGTTTGCAATGGAATCGATCTGATTTAAACTAACTAATTCTTGAACATTTAGTCGTCCCGCAAATTCATCAACATACCGATGAAAATGCTTCTGAGTCATTTTTTGACAATTACCTTTATTAGCTCCTTTGAACATAGACCCAAAACGAATCAATTCGGTCAATGTGTGCAAACTCGTCTACATACTCACCAACACTATGCTTTACAAATTCGTGTCATGATCTTCTGGTTTATGATAACTCTTTAAATCGACAGTATGAACTTCTGAACCTTGCTATGCGTTAAGTTCAATGAATCCGTGTATAGTAGGTAGTAAGTCTCTTAGTATTTTCAATGAACTGCGCTTTTGTTTTTTGGTGTCCATCAAATTAATCTAACGACAATTGATAATGAATATTTTTTTCAGATAATCTAGTATGGAATCTCCCTAGTCATGGTATTTCTTCCACCGATCAGGGGTGTAGTATTCTCGATATAACGGCGCTCGACAGAAACTACAAACTGACGTACTCCTAACTTGATCACGACCAACGTGCCATCCACAATTTCTACAACTTACGATCAAATTCGGAGGTACAAATTCGTGTTTGTGTGTTCTTTTTCCACTACATCCAATCTCTAAAGCTTTCGCAATCCAGATTGCATTATGTCCATGTTTTTGTCCTACCAAGGCATGTGCCACCTCGTGCAATAAAGTATCTTCGATCTCTTCACGATTTAACCTTAGACAGAACTGTTCCGACATACTTATAACCTTATCTCCATAGGAGCAAAGGCCACTGCGTTTCGTTGTAAGGTCGTAACAAAACCTCCATGAAGATAAACCAAATTTTTCCAACTGACTATCCGCGTAGATTGCAATGGCTTCAAGTCGTTGTCTATTCTTGCGAGCTTTTTCTTCACCGCCTTCTTTTTCCAATAACGCGTACGGTATTTTGAAAGCCCTAGCTTCGGTATGGATGCGCGCAGTTTGATGATTCAATCGCTGTATAAAGCCAAATTCCCTTTTCCCTTCGTCACCTAAAAAACATACGGAATCACCAATGTTAAATGCCAACCGAATCATTTGGTCTTTCGAGTAAACACGTTTAGGAGTAACCCCTTTTCGAGTTTGAAGATGCGATAGCGAGACAAGAAATTCGGGTTCATTATCGACCGCAACATATGCTTTGGCCCCTCGAATCTTTGTTATAAAGCCATCTACAATATCATTCTTGCTTCGATAACGAACTGGATCACTTACTCTAAAGTTATGATTAAACATGAATTAGTTCCCAAAAAAGTAGGCGATGACTTTGTGAGTAACAAAATTATATTTTCTTGTTTCTTCGAGCAAAAAATTCAATTTGATCCGGGTACGGGTTACATACAAAGAAAGTATCTACATTAACTCGATTCCACTTAGTCAGCCATTTTTCAGTGATATACGAAATTAAGCGAACGCATTGAAGTACCGGGTAGATTCATCAGAAATAGAATGGGTAATTCTGGAAAAAATTTTCAGTTAAGCTATCTAACCACCTAGAAAATTTTGTTGATTGCAACACTAGGTATTCCAAATCTTATCACAACGATTTTCGAAGCCTTCGATAAAATCAAAAGTTTCGAGACACAGAAACTCTATAATTTTGCTTCGATTTATAGACAAATCTGAAAAGGGTGAAAGTTTACTGTTGGTAAAGTGGAATTTTTTGAACTTTCACTTAAAATAGCTGTCTAATATTTCTCTTTTGAACAATAATTTACAATTTTTTGCATAGTAATTTAGGAGAAAGCTATGAAACCTCAAAAAACTCTTATCGCAGCCGCAATCTCCGGAGCACTGGCTCTCGGTAGTCTTTCCCTTTCTGGGACTGTCTCTGCTGATGATGATATGGAAAAGTGTTATGGAGTCGCAAAAGCTGGTCATAATGACTGCCAAACCGCTAACAGCTCCTGCGCTGGTACCTCAACCATGGATAACCAAGGCGATGCATTCGTGGCAGTACCAAAAGGTTTGTGCGATAAATTGACTGGCGGGTCGATGGAACCAATGGACTCTTAATTCATTCATACACAAAGATTTGTATGTAAAAAAATGCCCACGCACCCGGTTTCAGCAAACTCGGTAGGAATCGGGTTGCGTGGAGACCACTATCGCCAGGCCACTTCAACCACACACCCTATTGACTGGTTTGAAGTGCATAGTGAAAACTACTTTGCTCGAGGTGGTACACCACACGCTTATTTGACAAAAGTTCGTAAAGACTATCCTCTAAGTTTTCATGGTGTTGGTCTATCACTTGGTTCAACCGATCCTTTAAATCAAAATCATCTGCTTCGACTAAAAGAAATAGTCGATCAATATGAGCCATCGCTTGTCTCTGAGCACCTTTCTTGGAGTTCTATTGACGGCGCTTATTTACATGATTTACTCCCGCTTCCATTTAATGAAGAAGCAGTCATTCATTTGGTAGAGCGTATTGATCAAGTTCAAGAATACTTGGGTCAACAGATTTTGGTTGAGAACGCGTCTACATATCTGGAGTTTAAGCACTCAACGATGACTGAGTGGGAGTTTGTTTCGGAAATTGCGGCGCGCAGTGGCTGCGGTTTACTTCTAGACGTAAACAATGTATTCGTTAACGCCTGTAATCATGGCTTTGATGCTTTAGAATTTTTGTTTGGGGTTCCACCAGAACTTGTCGGGGAAATTCACTTGGCCGGACATACCGTTAAAGAACTACCTGAGGGTCAAATACGAATCGATACCCATGATCAAAGAGTTTGCAATGAAGTTTGGGAACTGTACGAAGTAGCGATTCAACGTTTCGATCAAGCACCCACTATGGTTGAATGGGACAAGAATTTACCTTCCTTTTCTGTCTTGCTAGACGAAGCAAGAATCGCACGTAGCTATCAAAATGGGATTCGAAATGAAGCTGCGTGAGCTACAGAAGCAATTTGCGAACGAAGTCCTAAAGAGCATCAAAGTTCCTTCATTGAGGACTAACATTCTAGAACGTGGGATCAAGGCAGAGCGCAGACTTCAGATCTACAAAAACAATATCAATAGCACCTTAGTAGAGTCCTTGCAAAATACCTATGGGATTTCTACCGCTATCGTAGGGGAAGAATATTTTAGCTATCTGGCTCGCCTATATGCCATACAGTATCCGCCATCGGATGGAAATTTAAACAACTATGGCGAACAAATGCCCAACTTTATTCGTACAATTGACAGCCTTGCTCATTTGGGCTACTTGCCTGCAATTGCAGAAGTGGACTGGGCTTGTCATCGTGCTGTTCAGGCACCTGATGCGAAGAGTCAAACGGTTGATTGCCTCGCGAGTTTTAGCTCAGAATCCTATGAACACCTAGTTTTCGAACTACATCCCTCCGTTGGAATTGTAGGTTCGTCGTATCCTATTTTCGATATTTGGAGTTATGCAACAGGTGGAGAAACAGAACATGAGCTGGCTTTAAGCAGCGACAGCCAATCCGTACTCATTCTAAGCAATAATCAACAACTACAAGTGCTCAACATCAAATCTACAGTTTACAATTTTATTCGTCAATTGAAACAGAAAAGAACCTTAGGCAGCATAATACTTTCTTTGTATGAATCAATTTCAGAATACAATTTAGAGACATTAATATATGAAGTTTTTTCCTTGGGCACGATTTCCGAAGTAACCATTGACTACCATTAATTACTCAAGATTCATATTTTGAAAAATGTTTAAAGATTCCGCCATCGGCAAATTTATTAACCACTGTATATGTTTGTTGGAATGCGGCGCCCCAGTGGCAGACTTACTTCTCCGACTTTGGATTGCAAATGTTTTTTGGAAAGCAGGGCTTGCCAAGATCGCTAACATCAACTCTACTATGTATTTGTTTCAGTATGAATACGCGGTTCCAATTATTCCGTTTGAACTAGCAGCTTACATGGCGATTTTCGTGGAATTATTGTTCCCATTGCTGCTTGCATTTGGATTTGGCGCTAGATTTGCAGCTGGAGTATTATTTGTTTTTAATATTGTTGCAGTCGTCTCTTACCCGACATTGAATGCTGTAGGCATTCTACAGCATCAAGTTTGGGGTATCATGCTGTTGATCCCACTGTTTCGAGGACCTGGAATTATTTCCATTGATCACTTCCTGCGAAAAAGATTTTTGAACTGACTTCATAGCGGATAAATCGGATTATTATGGATCTAATTCCCTCAAAAGTACAATCACCGCAGCTCGCGAGAGAACAAGTCGTAGCACCACGGCTAACACCAAATTTTTATGGGACTTTGCTTGAACACGGTGAGAGAGGTCTGAAGCGCGTTCAGGTTCGAGAGGTTCAAATCAATGTAGGCAAACTGTGCAATCAAGCTTGTAATCATTGTCACGTAGACGCAGGTCCAAAAAGAACTGAGATTATGACTTGGGCGACAATGGCGAAAATTGTCGATTGGTGTTTAATCAATCGTGTGAAATCTGTAGACATTACCGGTGGTGCCCCTGAATTGAATCCAAATTTTCGAAGATTAGTCGATGCCTGTATCGCTCTCGGTGCCCAAGTCACAGCACGTTGTAATTTGACAGTTTTCTTTGAACCAGGAGAAGAAAACTTACCTCAGTGGTATGCAAACCGACGTGTCAAGCTGATTTGCTCACTGCCCTGTTACACAAAGGAAAAACTTGAAGCTCAACGGGGAAAGGGGATTTTCGACAAAAGCATACGAGGATTGCAGTTGTTGAATGAGCTTGGATACGGAACTAATCCAGAGCTAATTCTAGACCTTGTCTACAACCCTGGAGGCGCCTTCCTACCTCCTGATCAACAACAGCTAGAGCAAACCTATAAGACTCGATTATTTGAAGAATTCGGAATTGTATTCAACAATCTATACGCACTGACTAATCTTCCAATCAGTCGTTTTCGACACTATCTCGAACGTTGTGGTGAACTCGACGACTACATGGATTTACTAGCAGACAACTTTAACCCGGCTACTTTGCAGGGTTTGATGTGCAAACATATTATCAATGTAGATTGGCTAGGTCAAATTTACGACTGTGATTTCAATCAAATGCTGGATTTACCAGCGGGTTGGCGTAAACCAACAAAATTGTGGGATCTTCAGCTGAGTGATCTTGTGAATCAAAAAATCGCCCTCGACTCCCACTGTTTTGGCTGTACTGCTGGTGCTGGAAGTAGCTGCACTGGCTCACTTACCTAGCCTCGACTTTTTACCTAGAGCGCACTATCTTCTGTCAAAGAATTGAATTGGATGCCACGAATTGACAGTTTTGTTCGAATTTTAAATTCGAATGAAGAGTAAGTGGACCGGCTACCAAACCTTTCCGCGCGCAACAACTCGAACTCGTTCACCAATTTGTAGCCCAATTTCATTCGAACACACAAGTCGACCGTGCTCTTCTGATAGTTGGTCGATGGCAATATCTGGGCGATTCAAGACATGACAAAATCCCTTAAGGCCAAGCATATCGGATGTCAATACCTTCGATCCAGCATCGAAAATTGCACGATTCGCTAACGGAGCCGAGACAACAGTCGCGAGCACTGTAAGCGCGCAGTCTTACCATTGGCAAGTACCGTACTCTACAAGCGAACGGTCGTTGTAAAAATAAGTTCCTGCTCTATATTCCGCTACAACAGAGTTCTGATTTGATTTGTACATATCCGGCGAACCGCCCCACTTGAAAGCGTTTCAACAACCAAGCCAGCCTGTTCACATAGAGATTTTGCTTGTAGTAGCCATTGTTCAATAGATTCCAAGCGCCCTGACGGAGGAAATGTCATAAGTCCTTTAAAATGCGAACCGAAAGAACGCTCAATCAAAACAGCAAGCTCACAGGCCTGTCGCGATGTTTGAACTCCACATCTATGAGCACCAGTATCACATTCAAAGGAAATTCGGCTTTATGAAAAGTTTCAGAAAGACTTTTCACGACAAATTTACTGTCCGCAACAACAGTTGTAGTAAACCGCTTGGTGAGGTGCTTTAAACGATCTAGCTTGTGCTGTCCAACGGTGTTGTAAGTAATAAGTACATCGTCGATCTCAGTACGGTCGTCGAATTTGTGATCAAATAAAGCTTTACTACGAAATAGACTAAATTTTGAGTTTAGGTTTTCAATCTTTGCCGCATCGCCTCGAATGTAGCTACACCCACAGCCACCGAAACATTTACGCTTTCAACTTTACCGAACATCGGAATTTGGACCAAAACATCACATTTCTTACTAGTCTCCCTACGTAAGCCGCTGCCCTCACTTCCAAACACAAGTACGCAGGGCTCACTAAGATCAGTGCTGTAGAGGGTTTGTGATGTACCGGCTGGATGTAGTCCGACAACCCAAAAACCGTTTTCCTTGAAAAATTCTAAAGTTCGAGACAAGTTCGATATTTCAAAAATCGGCGTAACTTCGACTGCTCCAGCAGCTGTTCTCGATACTGTAGTGTTGACTCTACAACCGCGATGTTTGGGTAGAATTACACCGGCCGCACCGGCGGCGTGTGCGCTTCGAATACAAGCACCTAAATTTCGAGGATCTGATATTGAATCCAAAACTACAATAATGGAGCTTTCTGATAGAGTCCCAATCCATTTCTTCAAAGACAGAGATGATTTTCGACTATCCGTATCACAGATGAGCACCACTCCCTGATGCTTGTTGCCTTTCGCTAATTCAGACAGTTGTGAATTGGATATCCTTCGTACTTGAAGATCATTTCGATTCGCTATTGATTCGATTTGATTCAAGCGTCTGTCTGTCCGCTTAGAGCTAAGTAGCACTTCTTGTACTTCGTTCGTTCTATGCTCAAGCGCCGACTTTGCAGCATGAATTCCCAATACTGTTTTCATCTTTCTCTACGCCGTTTCAAATTTCGTTTTCTTCGTTTTTTAGAGCTTTTGATTTTTTTCGTCAGTTCAAAGTCAATATACCCGAGCTCGACATCTACTCTACTGACTCTAACTCTTAGGTCCATACCAATTGAATATGTAATCCCTGTTCGTTTTCCAATTGATTGTTTGGCGTATTTTCGAAAGTAGAAATACTCCTCACCTAAATTGAAATTAGGCACAAAACCTCTAACGTACGGAGTTTTCAGTTGAACATAAACCCCAAATCGATTTACATCAGAAACCACTCCTTCATAAATTTCACCGATGCGTTCCTTCATATATTGTGCGATCGACCATTTTTCCGCTTCTCGAGCACAAGCGTCAGCTCTTCTTTCGAGAAAAGAACTTTCCTTTGCAATTGTGTCTAATGCAGTCACACTGAGTCCCGAGTCTTTCTTGTTTAAAACCGCTTTGATCAAACGATGTACTACTAGATCAGGAAATCTCCGTATCGGCGAGGTAAAGTGTGTATAGACCTGATAATTCAAAGCGAAATGCAAACCACTGGTTACTTTGTACTCCGCCATCGACAAACTGCGTAGCAGATGAATTTGAAGCACATCCAACAATTTCGGTTGATCGGCTAAACTTTCTAGTACTGTTAGGTAACTTGAGCTAGAAATTTGGCTTGGTAAATAGACTCCAAATGGTTCAAGCACATCTTGTAGCCGCCGAATATCCTTTTTTGTTGGGTAAGGATGAACTCTATACATACCCTTAGAATAATTTTGTTCAGTAAATCGAGCAGCACAGACATTGGCGGCCAACATCGCTTCTTCAATCACGCTATGTGCTGGCACACGATCTCCTAGTGTAATCTGGTCTATTGCTCCCTTATCATCGAACTTCAATTTCGCTACGGGCAAATCAAACTCAATCGTGTGTCTCTTTTTTCGTGCTCGCAAAAAACATCGATGTACTGCAAACAAATTCATCAAATTGTTGGAAATTTCGTTACCAGCCCCAAAATTTAGCCGATCTTCAATTTCATAATAATTCAGAGCTGCATGCGAATGAATTACAGCCTCTGAAAATTTGTAAGAATCGACTTCTCCCACCGAATTGATCACCATCTCACAGACTAGTACCAATCTATCTACATTGGGATGCAAGGAACACACACCATTCGATAACTTTTTGGGAAGCATCGGTACAACTGCTCCGGGAAAATAAATTGACGCCCCTCTTTTGAGTGCAGATCGATCTAGCTCTGATTTGGGGCTCACATAATGCGATACATCTGCAATTGCGACAAATAACTTAAAGCTACCGTTTTCCATTTTTTCACAGTAGACTGCGTCATCGTGATCTTTCGCAGATGGTGGATCGATTGTGACAAAAGGAAGATTTCGGAGGTCTAACCGACGAGATATATCTTGACGTGAAATGTGATATGAAAATTGTTCCAATTCTTTTCGTATCGCGTTGTCCCATTCGTCCCTAATTCCAAAGCGAGACTTCGCCACGAAAATCGCTACTTCTCGTTGTGTTTTTAGAACTTTGTCGATGCGAACTAATTTCCATGCAGAATGTTTAGTCTTGATAGAGTGCTTTCTTGAGATCGTAATCAGTACATTCTGCCCACTATCTACACTAAACTGCGATCTAGTACCAAAAATTCTACCTCGTAGTGGTATTCCCACTGGATCAAGAATTAATTTCCCCGATTTTCTATGTTTAGGGAATTGGACCTTTGCAACTATTTGATATTCCGGCAATCCTTCTACGGACAAGATCCCAACGGTTCGCTGTTTTCTACGATGCGATCCTCGCATAATTTCAACTTGGTCACCTGGTAGTACATCTTTTGTGATTCGCAACTCGGATTTCAGAATTTCGCCCTCTTTAGTTCGAACGAGTATCGTTCCATAGTTCACAAAATATACGGTCGCGGCGAACAATGCGGATTGATTTTTTCGGGGCATGTTGAAATAGTTCTTCTGAAGAGAACCGAAAAAACTGAAGTCTTTGTATGAATCAGTTCGAATTATGAAGTTAACTGAAAACTGCTTGAAACTCCATTCAGTTCAATTGGTTCGACACAGTCTTCTTTTGAATACTTAGGAAAATTTATTTTGGTAGAAATTGGATAGGCCTGTAAACGATCATCAGCATATGATTCAAGTAAATCAAGCACTGATTCTTTGCTTCCTCCTAACCACCGATCACGTTGCTCAGGATCGACAATGACTGGCATGCGTTGGTTTGTATTATGGATTTCCGACATCAGTGTATTGGCTTTGGTCGTTACTATCGTGCATGAAATAAATTCTTCACCTTTCGCGGTGACTCCGCTCTCCCATAAACCAGCAAAACTCATAATGGAATGTTCCTTGTGTTGAATATGCCACGGTTGTTTCCTGTTTTGCTGCGGAACTCTTTGCCACTCATAGAACCCGGTTGCAGGTATCAAACATCTACGATTTTGTTTCCAAGCAGTGCGGTAGCTCGCTAGTTTATGCATCGTTTCACTACGGGCGTTCGCTGTTGCATACTTGGGTATTAGATTTCCAGCCCAAATTGGCACGAAAGGCCAAATTGCATCGCATAAGTCTCGTTCCTGGCGAACACCCAACTTTACAATCGGAATCTGAGTTAAGGAGAAGTCCTCAAACGATTCAATTAAGGTATTGCGAGGAGTTGGACTGACGTTGTATCTAAATTCGAACGGATTTATTTGAGCATTCTGTTCTAGTATCTCAAACGTAGACATCAAGGCTTCGATATCTGTTAGTATGTTAAATCGACCGCACATGATAGCTATGATTTACCGACAATAAATTGAAACTTGAACTATCTGGCGCGCCCGGAGGGATTCGAACCCCCGACTCCTAGATTCGTAGTCTAGTACTCTATCCAGCTGAGCTACGGGCGCAACACAATTCAAACAATATTTTGCACAAGAATTATAAGCAAATGGCGGAGAGGGTGGGATTCGAACCCACGATGGGGGATACCCATACACCCTTAGCAGGGGCGCGCCTTCAGCCGCTCGGCCACCTCTCCAAGGAAGTAATTGTCTTGTTCAATAATATATGTGTTCTAATCGACAAATTCGGGATTAAAGTTTCATTTCCAATAATTGTGAATCCAAGGAATTCTACGCTTCCAAAGCAGATTGTGGCGCGGACTCACGCATGGGTGTCGATCGTTTACCCAATTCAAACGCATCATGTAGTGCTCGTACACCGAGTTCTACGAATTTTTCATCCACGATAACCGACACCTTTATTTCGGAAGTTGAAATCATTTGAATATTGATGCCTACGTCAGCTAGTGCAGAAAACATTGTTTTTGCAATACCCGTGTGTGAACGCATACCCACGCCAACAACAGAAATTTTGGCAATATCGTCTGCGCCAACTACCTCTTTAGCGCCAATCTCGGATAGCAGTTCCTTTATGATTAGAAAACTTTTTCGATATTCACTGCGGTCGACAGTAAACGTTATGTCGGTGTTGTTGTCGCTCCCAACATTTTGAATGATCATATCAACATTGATATGTGCATCTGCAATAGGGCTGAATATCTTTGAAGCAACTCCTGGTTGATCTTTAACTTCTTTTACCGTCAGTTTTGCTTCGTTGACGTTATAGGCAATTCCAGTAACTTTTGGTTGCTCCATATTCGATTCCTCAGAACTAATCAAAGTGCCAGGTACGTCATGATAAGATGACAAAACTCGTACCGGAACATTGTATTTATTAGCGAACTCCATGGCTCTGATCTGTAAAACTTTGGCTCCTAAACTCGACAATTCCAGCATCTCTTCTGCTGTAATCCGTTCCAGTACAACCGCGTCAGGAACGACTCGAGGATCTGCCGTCATGACACCATCGACGTCCGTGTAAATTCGACATTCTTCAGCACCAAGTGCCGCCGCCAGCGCGACCGCTGTAGTATCAGATCCCCCTCGACCCAATGTCGTTATTTCACCATCTGAAGTAACACCCTGAAATCCAGCAACAACAACTACTGTACCTTCATTCAAATCTTTCAAGATCTTTGCTGAATCGACAGACTCTACTCGCGCCTTTCCATGCACTTCATTGGTTTGAATTGGGATTTGCATTCCGGTATACGACTTTGCAGCCTGCCCTTCACGCAATAGCGCCATACTGAATAGTGCAATCGACACCTGTTCACCAGTTGCCATCACCATATCCAATTCTCGCTCGGATGGAAACTCATCAATTTGCCGTGCGAGATTAATGAGACGATTGGTTTCACCTCCCATTGCGGATAGTACAACAATCACATCAAAACCTTCGGCTTTGGTCCGCAAAACACGTTTGGTGACCCGGTTGATTTTCTCAATACTACCGACCGAGGTTCCACCATACTTTTCAACAACAATTGTCAACGTGATTCACCAAATAAAACGAAAAACTAATTCAATGACGATGGTCAATCAGAGAATTGATTTTTAGACCAAAAGACTTGGAACGGCTTCTAAAGCAGTATCGATATTGTCACCGCGGGGACCGCCACCTTGCGCCATATGAGGTTTGCCTCCACCGTTACCGTTTACTAGCGGGGTAAGATTCTGAATGATCTCGCCAGCATGATAACGATCCAACAAGTCGGACGACACTGAGCACATTAATGTGGCTTTGCCGTTTTTCACGGACCCCAACACCACGACACCTGATGGTACCTTTTGTTGGATCCGCGCCATAATCTTCCGTAAGTCTTTAACTTCAATGTCGTCATGCCGAGACACAAATAGTTGCACATCGCCTACTGTTTCAATAGAAGAAGTCAAAGAAGCACTGCCGATAGTCGCCAATTGAGTTCTCAGTTCCGAGGCCTGCTTTGCTACGCCGCTGATCGCTGATTGAATTTGTACTGCCGAAGACTTCTGTTCTAGGCCGATGGTCGCCAATTGAGCTCGTAGTTCCGAGGCCTTTGTTTCTAGGCCAATGGTCGCCAATTGAGTTCTCAGTTCCGAGGCCTGCTTTGCTACGCCGTTGATCGCCGATTGAATTCGGTGTACCGAGGCCTTTGTTTCTAGGCCAATGGTCGCCAATTGAGTAGGTAGTTCCGAGGCCTGCCTTGCTACGCCGTTGATCGCCGATTGAATTCGTTGTGCCGAAGCCTTCGTTTCTACGCCGCCGGTCGCCAATTGAGTTCGTAGTTCTGAGAGTTCCTTCTTTAGCTTTCGATTTTTTTCGATAACTTGCTCCACTTTACCGAGTACATCGTTCACACCCGACTGGAATAATCGAGACACTTTAGCTAGAAGGCGGTAATCTGCTTGTACTTTCTCGATGGCTTTTTCACCAGTCAAGGCTTCCAGTCGGCGAATTCCGGCTCCGATATTAGATTCCTGAGTAATTTTGAAATAACCAATATCACCAGTGCGCGAAACATGCGTACCACCGCATAATTCCAACGAGTATTCACCACCCATACTGATCACCCTTACTTGAGATTCATATTTCTCGCCAAAAAGAGCTGCAGCACCTTGCGCTTTCGCTTCGTCTAATTCCATAATTTGAACGGAAACCGGTGAATTCTCTCGAATGTGTTGATTGACTTGAGCTTCAATATCCAAAAGCTCATCTTCACTCAATGGTGAATCGTGGGAAAAATCAAATCTTAATCGATCCGGCGCGACTAGAGACCCCTTCTGTTGAACGTGAACTCCCAACACATCCTTCAGAGCTGCATGGAGTAAATGAGTTGCAGAGTGATTTTTTCGGGTCGAATTGCGTATATCAGCATCAACATTCGCAGTTACTGAGTCTCCTACAGAAATTCTACCTCGCTCCATTCGACCAATGTGTCCGATGACCTCATTGTTCAAATATTGTGTATCTTCAACACGAAATCTACCTGAAACGGAATCGATTGTGCCAGTATCACCAACTTGGCCACCGCTTTCGGCGTAAAATGGCGAAACCTCTAAGTACAGAACCCCTGCTTGACCTTCTTCAATTGAATCTAGAAATTCATTTTTGAATTGAATCGATTTGACAATCGTTTGCTGGCTATCTCTCTGGTAACCAGTAAACTCAGTTTTCGCGGTTGTGCCCAGGACTACATTCGAGCTGTTACCGTCGATTTGCATAGCGGTAAAGTCCGTGGATTTCCCAATCCTCGATCGCTCCCGCTGCTGCGCCATACATTCTTCGAAAGCAACTTTATCCATTGTCAAATCAAATTCCCGCAAGTAATCTTCCGTTAGATCCAGCGGAAATCCATAGGTGTCGTATAAACGAAACGCTACATCTCCCGCTAGTACCGAACCGGATAAGCTTGCGATCTCGCGGTCCAAAATCTTCAACCCAGCATCGAGGGTGGTTAAGAATTGCTGCTCCTCTCGTAACAGAATTCGTTCGACTAAAGATTGAGCATGTCGTAGTTCGGGATAGGCATCTCCCATTTGTTCAACAAGACTGCCTGTTAATTGATGAAAAAACGGCTTTCTACATCCTAGTTGATATCCATGACGAATTGCTCTTCGAATAATTCGTCTGAGTACATAACCTCTGGTTTCGTTGGACGGTGTGACTCCATCTGTAATCAAGAACGCTGCAGACCGGATATGGTCTGCGATTACCCGCAATGCCTTACTATCAAAATCGGATGTTCCAACAACAGTTGCCGCGTTTTTAATCAACGCCTGAAATAGATCTATCTCGTAATTGCTGTAAACCTTTTGCAACACAGTCGCGATTCTTTCAAGTCCCATTCCCGTATCAACTGAAGGTTTAGGTAACAGCACTTTGGAGCCATCGGATAATCGATCGAACTGCATAAACACTAAATTCCACAACTCCACATAGCGATCGCCGTCTTCATCCTCGGAACCGGGTGGACCACCTTCTACTTCTGGACCATGATCGTAGAAAATTTCAGAACAGGGTCCACATGGGCCTGTATCCCCCATTGCCCAAAAATTGTCTGAAGTAGCAATTCTGCGAAAACGTTCTGTTGGCACTCCAATATCATTCAACCATACATCGGCCGCTTCGTCATCGTCTTTGTAAACAGTCACCCATAAACGATCTCTATCAAGACCTATTTCACGAGTCAGCAGTTCCCATGCGTAGTGGATTGCTTGTTTCTTAAAGTAATCACCAAAGCTAAAGTTACCAAGCATTTCGAAAAACGTATGGTGTCGAGCGGTGTAACCAACATTTTCCAAATCATTGTGCTTACCGCCTGCACGTACGCAACGCTGCGCTGTTACCGCTCTAGAATATGAACGAGAATCTTGTCCTGTAAAAACATCCTTGAACTGTACCATCCCAGAATTTGTAAACAGTAATGTCGGGTCATTACCAGGTACAAGCGGACTACTCGGCACATTTTCGTGCCCTCTTTCTATAAAGTAATTTAAAAACAGCTGCCGAAGTTGAATCGTCTTCATGCGATTAATCAAATTTAAAATTTATTCGGAATAAAACCCTAGTGCATCATGGACTAGATCATCACCAAATCCACGACTTTTCAAAAAATTCGCTCGTTTCACCCAATCTTTATGGCTTTCGATAACTCGATTTCCATACTTTTTTGCAACAACTTGCTCAATCTTTTGTTGCCAATTTTCATTTTGTAACTCAACGTTATTCGAAATCAATTCTTGATCTACACCTCGTCGACGAAGCTCAGATTCAATTCGCAGAGGGCCATATCCTCTCCTCGAGCGCACACGAATCAAATCCCTTGCAAATCGGACATCACTCACCAGATCTTGTTTAGCCAATTTCCTAACGACTTCGAGAGCAATTTCGCGTTCGAAGTCTTTCGCAACAAGTTTTTCGACAAGTTCATACCTACAATATTCCCGACGAGACAAATATCCAAGTGCTGCGGCGAAAGCATCTTCCATTCTTTTCATTGAATGTTCGATAGTATAGGGAACCTTCTTTACCCAGCCATGCCGACTTTCTCTCGAATCAAAGATTCAATTGTTTGTGCAAGTTCGGTATTTTCTTTCAAAAATTGACGAGCATTGTCTCGTCCTTGTCCAATTCGAGTGTCTTGAAAACTGTACCAAGCTCCTGCCCGTCTAACTACTCCATTAGATACACCCAAATCGATCAACTCTCCTTCCTTCGAAATTCCATCTGTATAAATTAAATCAAACACACACTCTTTAAACGGAGGGGCAACTTTATTCTTCACAATCTTTACACGAGTTTGATTGCCAACGATCTCGCTACCTTTTTTGATCGCTCCGATTCGTCGAATATCCAACCTGACGGAAGCATAAAACTTTAACGCATTTCCACCTGTAGTTACTTCTGGGTTGCCGTAAATCTGACCAATTTTCATTCGAATTTGATTGATAAATATGACCAATGTATTGGACTTGTTGATACTACCCGTAAGCTTTCTCAGTGCTTGGGACATCAATCGGGCATGCAACCCCATAAATGAGTCGCCCATTTCTCCTTCAATCTCAGACTTTGGGGTAAGCGCTGCTACAGAGTCAACTACAACCACATCGATTGCTGCTGACCGTACCAACTGATCTGAAATTTCCAGCGCTTCTTCGCCTGTACTTGGCTGAGCAATAAGTAATTCTTCTACGTTGACACCCAATACATTCGCGTGTGAAGTATTCAATGCATGTTCTGCATCGATAAACGCTGCAGAACCCTTCATCTTCTGCACTTGTGCAATTACAGATAGAGCCAAAGTTGTCTTTCCGGAAGACTCAGGACCGTAGATCTCAACCACTCGACCTCGAGGCAGCCCACCAACACCCAAGATCAGATCGAGCCCGAGTGAGCCTGTCGGTATAGCTGGTATGGCTTGATCTACTTGACTTTCACCCAAGCGCATGATCGAGCCTTGACCAAATTGCCTTCGAATCTGCGAAATCGTCGCTTCTAAAATCTTGTTCTTTTTCTCTACCATTGACCTTACTTCATCACTTTGAAAATTATTTTCACGAAACCCACAGCTCGTTAAGTTATCCGTACATCTCGATGCTCATACATACTGATCGTGAAATTATGTAGTCAATATGACTCTTAAACAAAATTGGATACTTGAAGGCTAACATTATCAAAATGAGGGCAAACTATAAAAAATCAATGCTACTTTTTTTGTGAATTGAAATCAATAAATTCCCATCTCAACAAGCAGTTCTTGATATGGAACATATCCACCAATTAATGTACCATCATCGACTACGATCATAGGTGTTCCGGCAATTCCTGCGTTACTAGCTGCTTCAAATTGTGATGCGACAGGATTATCACAAACGTACTCTTGAACATCTACCCCATTTTTGGCATCTGTCATAGCTTTTAGCTGGTCCTGGGAACACCATACATTCACATATTTATCGTAGCTAGCAGAAGGTACGCCAGCTCTAGGGAATGCCAAGTATCGCACTTCAACACCGGCGGCGTTTAAATCCGGAACTTCTCTATGAAAGCGTCTGCAGTATGCGCAATCAATGTCAGTGAAAACAGTTACGTATCGTTTTGAATCGACTGCTGGAAAGGTAATCATCTCGTCGACTGATGCATTTGAAACGACATCGCTTATCGACTTTTCGACCTTTACGTCTTTTAGACTCTTACCTGATTGCGTTTCAAAAATCTCTCCAATCAAGATGTAATCACCACTCGTAAAAGCATGGTAAATTTGCCCGCCAATCACTACTTCGTAAACATTGGGCATTCCTGTTTCAGTCAACGAATCAATTTTTACCGATGTTGATAGTAATGATTCGAATGCTTTGTATGTGGCATCCCTCGAATCATCCGCAAAGGCAATACCAGTCGTTAACACAGCTGCAATGCCAAAACACAATTTCAAAAAATATTTCATATCGTCAGTCTCTTTATTGTTTCAAGAAGAAAATTAGTCTGTTCGGTCCTTAGACGTTACCTTCTTTCGAATGTTTTGTATTTTCAATCAGACGTTTAAATCGTCTACATCGGCTCCAGAATTTTTCCAAGCATCAAATCCGCCATCAATATGACATACATTCATCAGTCCCATCTTTTGAGCAGTTTGTGTCGCTAAAGCTGAACGCCACCCGGACTTGCAATAGAAAATGAACCTTTTATTTTTTGAAAATACTCTCTTAAAGTACGGACTCTCCGAATCTATCCAAAATTCAAGCATGCCGCGTGGCATGTGAAAAGCATCTGGAATTTTACCTTCAAGCTTTAATTCACGTATGTCTCGTAAGTCAACAAACTGTGCTTCGTCGCTGTTATACATGGCGACTGCCTCTTCTAAGGACAGAGTGTCAATCTCTCCCATCGCTTCATCTAGTAATTGCTTGTAGCCTATTTTCATAACTCACTTTTTTAGTTAAAGAATTCTACAGAATTTTTGTCATTTTAAATTATTGATCTGAGCTTATTGGATGTACGACATCGCTTTATCAACTGCAATGACGAATCCCTGCTTTTGACTCACTCGGAATATCAGTTTTACAAAATATTGAAAGAGATTAATCCTAGCAATATTAGGTTCGTGAATATACCAGCTAAAACATCGTCTATCATGATCCCCACACCACCGGTTACAGATCGCTCGACCAGCGATATCGGCCAGGGCTTGAAAATGTCAAAGCAACGAAACAGTATGAATCCAATACAAATCGTCGCGACGCTGACAGGAACCAGAAACATTGCTACACAATACCCTGTGATTTCGTCCCAAACGATAATACTTGGATCAGAATTTCCAAAAGAATTGGCCGCGACATGGCAGATATAGCATCCTAGAACAATCATAATCAACAAGGACAAGCCCTGAACAACCGTCGGCTGTGTTGAAACATAAATTACAATTGGAATGCCCACCAATGTTCCGGCAGTGCCAGGAGCCTTTGGCATGAATCCAGTGCCAAATCCAACCGCCAACAGCTGAATCGGGTTACGTAGTACTTTCCAAATCGGAGGATGGTTCATGCTTCTGAGAAATAACAGTTCAGAAATGTGAATATCCTGCCAAATTGGGTTGGTACTTTTTGCCTTCCATATCTAAAATTGAAAGCCCAGTTTGGTTTTTAATTTTGCCAATTTGATGTATGGATACGCCAATATCAAGCATCAAATTACGAACTTTCTCTTGCTCATTTACAGGTAGCGTAAAACATAGTTCGTAGTCGTCACCGTACGCTAGAGCATAGTCCCACCCAACAGTTTTGAGCACTTTCCAATAGGTTGCTGAAATTGGAATCTGTTCAAGCTGAATTTCGGCTCCGACTCCACTCGCTTCAAGTATTCTAGACAAGTCTGAGATTAATCCGTCGGAAACATCAATTGCTGATGAGGCGCGACTTCGAAGTGCAAGACCTGCCTCAACCCTAGGGCTGGGTCGATTTATTCGACTTTTCAAATATTCAAACTCCAAGGCTGTAAGCCCCAATCCTTGTTGGGTATACAGTAATCCCAAGGCGGCATCTCCCAAATTTCCGGTAACGAAAATACCATCTCCGACCTTTGCATTGGATCGATAAACGCATTCACTTGACTTGGCGAAGCCATACACTGTAACACCAATATTGAGAGGGCCTCGGACTGTATCACCACCAATTAAACTTACATTGAACTTCTCCGCTAGTTCAAAAAATCCAGAACTAAAGCTCTCTAACCAACTGTTGTCTATTTTTGGTACTGTAAGATTTAAGGTGGCGAATGCTGGTTTAGCTCCCATAGATGCCAAATCACTGAGCGAAACCGCGAGTGATTTATAACCCACATCCTCGGCTGCGGTTTCTCCAGGAAAATGAACGTCTTTCAATAGGGAATCTGTGGAAACAACGAGCTGTTCTCCTTCTGGTATTTTGACAACTGCACAGTCATCTCCTATACCAGTAACTACATCTTCTGGTTGCTCTTCCAGCCGTTTAAAATATTTGTCAACCAAATCAATTTCACGATTGCGACTCGAACGCTTCTTTTTTAACGAACCAAATTTCCGTACGCTTTTTTCACCAAATGCAATTTTATCTAGCGTCCCATTAATGAACTTATAGCTGTCTGGATTTCCAAACTCCCGTGACAGTTCGATACATTCATTTGTAATTACCTTTGGAGGAACATCCGATTGATACATTAATTCATAAGCCCCAAGCTGCAAAATAGCGCGCTCAACTGGATCAACCGAATTGATATTTCGATGAATTACGGTGTTTAAAAGCTTATTGATTTTTGGAATCCGAGGAGGAATAGAACTAATCAACTTCTGCAGGTAGCTAGCGTCCCCGTGGAGTAGAACCTCGCAATCAATCAAACACTGTTCGTCTGCTACCTTATCTCGTTGGTCTCTAAAATTCCACCAATATAGATACTGAATAGTGCCCATACGGGCATAGTGTCGAGCTGAAATTTTCATAAGGTAACGGCAATTCAGAATTCTTGCTTTAAAAGTTCAATCTCAATTGCCGAGCCCACTACCGCTTCTGCAGCTTCGACTCCTTTGTTGTTTGGTTCGCCATAGGTCGAACGCTTTTTTGCTTGGTCTACGTTGTCCACTGTCAAAATTCCAAATCCGACTGGAAGCTTGTGATCCAAGCTGATGGTCATTAGAGCCAAAGAAACTTGCTCGCAAATGTAATCAAAATGAGACGTTTGTCCTCGAATAACACAACCCAAAGCGATGATTCCTTCATATTTATCGCATTCAGCCATCGATTTCACAATTGCAGGAATCTCCCATGCGCCGGAAATACGAATCACTTTAGTTGCAATGACCCGCTCATCTTGATCCAAGACGTCAAGTGCCCCAGCTAGTAGTCCATCCGAAATGAAAGAATAGTATTCGCTAACTACAATGCCGATTCGGAGGTTTTTTTCTACTTTTTCTTCCAATTCATGCATGTTTTTTTTAACCCGTTGGGGGAACATATTCAGTAATTTCCAATCCAAAACCCGACAAGCCATGCAACTTCATTGGATGCCCGAGCACACGTAACTTTCCGAATCCTAGATTTGCAGCGATCTGACTCCCTATTCCAATGATTCGAAGATCGCTACCTCCTTCGTCTTCAGTTGAGTGTATACGTTCGTGAAAGGATTTTGAAATACCGGAGAATTCCGATTGGTAATTTAAAATTATGATTGCTCCAGAACCTTCACGAAAAATTGTTTGTAAAGCTCGCCTAACTGACCAAGTCGAGCTGCCGTGTGTGATGGCGTCAATAATTTCGTACAAGCCGGTAAAGGCCTGCACTCGCAATAGAGTTGGTTTTTCAGGAACGATCTCACCTAGAACCAATGCCAAATGCATGTTCCCTCTAACGGAATCGACAAAGCTAATCGCTTGAACTTCACCGAATTCGGTTTGCAATTTAGTTTCTTGATCCCGACTTACTGTGGATTCGTGCGCCAAACGATAACGAATCAAGTCAGCGATTGTGCCAATTTTCAAATTGTGTTTTTGACTAAATCGTACGAGTTCAGGCAGTCGAGCCATCGTCCCATCTGGATTCAGAATCTCACAGAGAGTGCTCGCAGGTTCAAATCCACACAATTTCGCGAGATCGTTTCCTGCTTCTGTATGGCCTGCTCGAGTCAACACGCCTCCACGTTCCGCTACGATTGGAAAAACATGCCCTGGGGTAACCAAGTCGGAAGGCTTGGCATCTGCTTTGACCGCTGCTTGAATTGTGGTTGCCCGATCTGCTGTGGAAATTCCTGTTGATACGTTTCGAGCGGCTTCTATGGAAACCGTAAACGCAGTCGAATATCGCGATGTATTATCACGCACCATCAGAGGCAAGTGCAAATGCTTACAACGGCTCTCAGAAAGTGAAAGACAGATAAGACCACGGCCGTGCGTCGCCATGAAATTTATGTGTTTATGCGTCACACATTCAGCTGCAATGAGTAAATCACCTTCATTCTCGCGTTCCTCATCATCAACTAAAATAACCATCTTCCCGTTCCCAAAGTCGTGAAGGAGCGCTTCAATACTGCTAATTCCAGATACGTCCTTTTTTGGAAACGGTATGGTTTGCATTAGAATCTCCTTTAACGAATCAGTGGTGAGTTATAGACGCAATCTTACAGCTTCAATCAAACTGTCTAAGCCGGTCAACATATCGCGCAATCAAATCCACTTCAATGTTCAACTCGTCACCCACTGACACGAACCCTAAGGTGGTTACTTCTAAAGTATGAGGAATTAAATTGACACTAAATATAGTTGATTCAGATTGGTCAGAAACCGAATTAATTGTAAGACTGACGCCATCTAAAGTTACTGAACCTTTTTCGGCAACGAATCGACGCAAGCTTTGAGTGACTTCGATCTCCAATCGAACGGATGCTCCGTCTCGAACTTTCTTAACACATCGAACGATTCCATCGACATGTCCTGAGACAAAATGCCCTCCTATTCTTTGATCTAGTGTTAGCGACTGCTCAAGATTGACTGCAGTATTATCGGAATAGCTACCGAAATTTGTACAAGAGACTGTTTCATTGGATACAAACACATTAACCTCTTGCGTTCGAATTTCTGTTAAGGTCAAACAAATTCCATTTACCAATAGGCTGTCACCAACTCTAGCATTGATTAGATCCAAGCTACCCGTTTTGATCCGAACCTCTATACCATCTTCGGATTGAGACATTTCTTCAATTGTGCCGATATCTTCGACTATTCCACTAAACATAGGGAATCTATCTGAGTTTTGATTTTCTACGTAGTCTGAGTGTAATTCGCAGATCATTGCCAATTTGTCGAATATCTGTAAATTCACCGATAATACGTTGAGACAAAAATTGAAGTGAAGGAATTGATGCCATTCCGCGCGCACTGTCACCTAGAATTGAAGGTGCGATGTAGACAATCATTTCGTCTACTAGGTCGTCATTCAGCAGTGATCCAACAAGTGTCGGTCCCGCTTCGACGAGTACTTCATTCACTTCAAGTTCGGCGAGATAAGCAAACAATTTTGCACAATTCACTTTGTCTATTTTTGAGATGTTGGGCTTCGAAGAAAAGTCAACTATCTCCGCTAACTCTTCCAACTGCCTATGTGAGTTTAATGTTCGAGAGTGACATGTAGCAATGATGACCTTGTCATTGCCATCGAATAATCGAGAGTTCACCGGAGTTCTTAAGTGACTATCCAAAATCAGCTTCATTGGATTGGATTCAGCTCCTTCAGCGCGACAATTCAATCTCGGATTATCTGCAATGACTGTACCGATTCCAGTCACAATTGCTGATGCTTGTGCCCGTAACAATTGAACATCTCGGCGGGCAGATTCCCCGGTTATCCATTTACTTTCTCCCGCCGCAGTTGCTATTTTCCCGTCTAGTGTTGCTCCGATCTTTACTGAAACCCAAACCCGTTGTTCTTCATGTCTGGTAAAGAAACCTTTGTTTAGTTTTCGCGCTCTTGCCTCAAAAATTCCAAGGTCTACTTTAATTCCCGCGGCTCGCAACTGCTTCACGCCTTGACCTTTGGTTTTCAGGTTTGGGTCCTCGCTTGGTATAACTACACGTTTGACTCCAGACTCAATAACTCGATCGACGCAAGCTAAAGTTCTGCCTTGTACTGCACAAGGTTCCAACGAAACGTAAAGAGTCGCTCCTTTCGACTTAGTACCAGCTTCATCGAGTGCCACAACTTCTGCATGAGCAGTTCCAGCTCTTCGGTGAAATCCTTCACCTACAATCTTGTTTTGATTGACGACGAGACAACCTACTCGAGGATTCGGATGGGGTGCTGATACCGGCCAACTCGCAAGCTCCAAAGCCCGAGTCATAAAGCGTCGGTCGGTTTCGGAAAAAGAGGACATGCACAGAATAAAGGGCTTCTAATACCCCACTAGTAGTCAGGAAAAGATTAACGAAACTGTCAATGGTGGCCGGAACTTTCGACCACAAAAACTTAGGACTTAGACTTTTCAGGAACTATCATGTCTTCACGTGATATCCGAAGTGCAAGAACCACAGGACTGGCGATAAATATGGATGAGTAGGTTCCGACAATAACACCAATCAGTAAAGCGAATGAGAATCCTCGAATTACTTCTCCACCGATAACTAGCAATGTCAGTACGACCAACAATGTTGTCAATGAAGTCAAAATCGTTCTCCTCAAGGTTTGATTGATGGAACGATTCATAATCGAAATTGAGGTTCCGCGTCGACTTTTTCGGAAATTTTCACGAATACGATCAAATACGACAATCGTATCATTCAGTGAATAACCAATAACTGCCAAAATCGCAGCCAATACAGCGAGAGAAAAATCAATCTGAAATATAGAAAATAATCCTACTGTTACAAGAACATCGTGAACTAGCGCAACTACTGAACCGACTGCAAAACGCCACTCAAAACGCCAGGCCACGTAGATCAGAATTCCAATCAAGGCGTAGATCATAGCGAGCCCACCCTTATTGGTAAGTTCCTTTCCCACTTTAGGCCCGACAAACTCGACTCTACGCATTTGAACAAAACAGTCGCTAACAGAGCTGTCTGACTTTTGACATACTTGCAATCCACCTTCTAGAGATTCTGTCAATAGTTCGCCATACGGCGCTCGTAAAATTTCGACGATTTCTGAACTGAATTTTGCTGCACTATCGGATGAAATCTGTGTGGGTACGCGTATCAAAATATCTCGACTAGTACCGAAGTACTGAACGGTAACGTTTTCGACTCCCATCGTCGCGAGCTGACTTCGAATATCATCAACACTTACCTGTTCTTGATAACGAACTTCGACCAATGTACCACCTGTAAAATCTAGCCCCCAATTGATACCCTGGAAGAGCATCGATACAATGCCTACCAGAATCAGAGCTGCGGATCCAATGGTCGCGTTTCGTCGATAACTCAGAAAATCAATTCGTAGATCTTTTTTTAGAAAGTCCATGCTGCGCTTTCCTAAATCGCCAATTTACCGATTCTGCGTCGAGAACCATAAATCAAATTAACGACAGTTCTTGTACCGTAGATTGCAGTAAACATCGAAGTTACTATTCCAATACTCAAAGTCACAGCAAATCCCTTTATCGGGCCAGTTCCGAAATTGAAAAGTACAATTGCTGCGATCAACGTTGTTACGTTAGCATCTACGATCGTTGAAAATGCGCGTTCGTAACCCGCTTTGATACTTGCGTGAGGGGAATTTCGATTTCTTAATTCCTCTCTGATTCGTTCAAATATCAATACATTTGCATCCACAGCTATACCTACAGTCAAGACGATCCCAGCGACTCCGGGTAAAGTCAGAGTGGCTTGCAGTGCAGAAAGAACAGCGACAATTAAAACCAAGTTGAGTCCAAGTGCCAAATTGGCAACAATTCCAAATACTCGATAATAAATGATCATAAAAACTAGGACGAGGATAAAACCAACGACTACAGACTGCAAACCTTGAAGTATGTTTTCTTGTCCCAGACTTGGTCCAACCGTCCGCTCTTCGACAATGTCGATCGGGGCGGCAAGTGCACCGGCTCGAAGTAGTAATGCCAAATCTCGAGCTTCTGTTACACTCTCAAGACCTTCAATCTGGAATCTTCTACCTAGTTGCTCACGAATGACGGGGGCGGTGATTACTTCCTCCAGAAGTTTACTGACTCGAACTGGATTGCCCTGATTATCCAAAACGATTCGTCCCTCTGAATCTCTTTTCAATTGTGATTGAGATTCAATATATACGACACCCATTCGTTTTCCAACGTTGTCACCTGTAACCTGCTGATTGATTGCAGCTCCTCGAGCATCTAGGTTGATTGTCACAATCGGACTACCTGTAAGAGTGTCAATACTTGCCGCTGCATCGACAATATTGTCACCGGAATAAACCACTGATTTCTTCAACAAAATTGGAGATCCATCTCTCATGTAATAGATTCTCGAACCCGCTGGTACTGCCCCGCTGACTGCCGAACTTACATCGTTTTCTTCATCCACCATATGAACTTCCAGGGTCGCTGTGCGCCCCAAAATCCGCTTCGCTCTCGCAGTGTCCTGCACACCAGGCAATTGAATGACAATTCTGTTGTCGCCTTGACGTTGGACCACAGGTTCAGCCACACCGAGTTCGTCAATTCGATTTCGTAGCGCAACTAAATTCTGCTCAAGCGCAAAACTCTTCAAACTATCAATTTCTTCCTCTTGAATGTCAATCGAAAGATGGGGTTCACCTTCGCGTTCAAATTCGATCACATTAAGTTCACGCAGTTCACTCTCTATAACATTGACGGCAGCATCTCGCTCCTGTTCACTTCGAAACTTGATCTCAATTTGATTCACAGCTTCAGCGCTACGAACATAAGCATACCGAACTTTATTCTCACGTAAAGTTCTGCGTAGAGTATCTACGTACCGATCATAGGCCCGTGCAACTGCGCTATCTAGATCCACTTCCATCAAGAAATGAACACCTCCTCTCAAGTCCAATCCCAAGTACATTGGAGAAGCGCCCAATGTACTCATCCACGTCGGTGAGGCAGGAACCAAAGTCAAGGCGACTGTATATTGACTGCCGAGTGATTCTTGCATTGCTTCTCTCGCACGTAGCTGATCTTCTGTGTCTTTGAATCGAACTCGTATTCCTTTGTCGTCCGATATCATGCCCAAAACTTGTATCTGCTCATTCGCAAGAACTCTCTCAACTTGTTCCATCAATAGTGGATCAGTCCCGGTGGTTCTAGCCGCTCTAACTTGAATCCCAGGATCGTCACCAAACAGATTGGGCAAAGCATAAAAAAAGCCGGGTATCAAGACCGCGGCAATCAATAGGTATCGCCACCAAACGTTTTGATTCATAAATTAGTCCGGTATAAGTGTGTGGTAAGAAAGTCTGCCTTGACTATTCGTCAGAATCAATCAAAGTTTACATTAAACTTTGATTTTAAGACTCAGATTTTAGCTTTGTGCTTTTTTTGACTTCTTCTTGGATAAATTGGATATATAGGTACCTTCAGGCATTAGTTGCGCAATTGCTTGGCGCTGAACCTGAACTACAACAGACGGGGCGATTTCTAGCTGAATAAAATTGTCATCTACACCTGTTACTTTACCAAGAGTACCACCATTAGTAACAACTTCGTCCTTAACTTCGAGTGAACTAATCAATTCTTTATGTTTTTTCTGCCTTTTCTGTTGTGGGCGAATAAACATGAAAAAAAACAGAACAAAAATTCCGACGATGAAGAAAAGTTGCAATGCTCCTCCACTCGTTTCACCAGATTGAGCCAGTGCATCAGATATAAAAAAATCCATGTCTCTATACCATGTCCATGAAATCAAAACGAAAATTTAAGTTTACCACAAAATGACAGATTCCGTTCTGTTAACGCATACATCTTTCGTGGAATAAGTCTTGTTAATTGAGCTTATGATGTTGAATTTATTCTATTTGATGAACTCTTGTCTTTTACTCTTTTGCCACATCAGCCTTTGCAAATCAAGCAACATTTTTCACTTCGAATTCTTCAATTATTCGGTCAAACGACTGATTTGTCAACGATGTTCGAATTCGCTCCATTAGCTTCATATAAAAATGTAAGTTATGAAGTGTACACAAGCGGGAACAAAGCGGTTCTCTCACTTTGTTCAGGTGCCGCAGATAGGCACGAGTAAACCCTTTACAGCATGGGCAATTACAGTTTTCATCCACTGGACGTAAATCGTTTCGATACTTTCTATTGCGAATTTTGACAATACCATCCGAAGTGTATAGCCAACCGTTTCTCGCATTGCGCGTGGGTAAGACACAATCAAACATATCGACTCCACATGCTACTCCGTACACGAGATCTTGCGGTGTACCAACCCCCATTAGATATCGAGGCCGATTTTTCGGCATAAGCGGAACAACTCTCTTAAGAACCTCGTTCATCTGATCCTTTGGCTCACCGACCGACAAACCACCAACAGCGTAGCCATCAAATTCGATATCTTTTAAAGAATCTAGTGATCTTTCTCGCAGCTCGGGATACATACCACCTTGTATTATCCCAAATAGATTGTTGTTTGAACCTTCGAATGCCCTTTTCGATCTTTCAGCCCATCCAATGGATCGTTCCATCGACACGGTCGCTTGTTTTAGTGTTGCAGGATAAGGTGTGCAATCATCAAAAACCATTGCGATATCGGAATTAAGGATTCGCTGAATATGAATCGACTGCTCCGGTCCTATGAACACTTCAGAGCCATCGAAAGGCGATCTAAACAACACACCTCTATCGTCCATTCGCCGGAGTTTAGCAAGACTGAAAACTTGAAATCCACCAGAATCCGTAAGGATCGGAAAATCCCATCCCATAAACTTGTGAAGCCCATCGTGAAGTCCAATAACTTCCAAGCCAGGTCGCAAAAAGAGGTGAAAGGTGTTTCCTAATATAATATGCGCCCCTAATGCTGTCAGATCTCGCGGTTCAATGGTTTTTACAGCACCAAATGTTCCTACTGGCATAAAGACTGGAGTTTGAATCACTCCTCTATGCAGCGCAATCTGTCCGCGGCGTGCTGCACCTTGTCTAGCCAATTCGGTAAATTTCAGCATTTCGAATTAAATAATTCTAAGATTACCAACAACAATACACCATCAAACAATTTTCTGCTTGAAATAAACATTCTAAGTACGGTTAACTTATTGAAACTATTAAATAAATTAATTCATTCTGACTTTGTTTTGAGATCGGCGATGATTCTGATCGAGAGATTCAAGTTAATTGACTGAACTGAGTCTAAAACCATCACCAAAACCAGTCTAGATCACTGCACAAAAACCATCAACCGTTTGGCATGAAACAAGTTCCTTACCAAAATGATATGAGTCAATGATTGGATAAATTAAATTACTGACGCTAGCCTCAAATTGATACCGCCATTGAGCTTTTGGGACGTACTGAAGTTTTATAGGATTGTAAGTTCTTAGCGATAAATCTCTCAACTCAATCCCAAATTCACCACATATATACAGTCAAACACCCTCTAGAGTGAAGAATTCGATGACGAAACTTCCATCGTCATTGTCACTCGAACTACTGAGAAAGAATCAGACAGCTACTTGAATAAACAGTTAAATATCTCTTCAAAATTCTGTATGTCTTCTCGCACAAATAATGATCGAAGTGCAAAAGCTAGCTTTAGAAACTGCCGAATTCTCGTTCCAAAATAGGAATGAATATCTCATAAATATAGATCTGTTCACAGTGAAGTGGTTTACGTAAGCTGTTCAAAACACTTTCATTCGTGCATTTTGTTCAAAATATTCACCCAAATTTGCCACAAAAAATTATTTCCACTTGATTTCGAATTATCTTTTTTATCTTATGGCAATCATGATAGAACTCTGAACTTATGTCGAAGTTATAAACAGGAACGATTTAGAGAAATTTATGTCTGAAAAAAGCACCCAAGAGAGCGGTCAAATCGAACGTATACCACACGACTCCTGGATGAAATTGTTGTTTAGCAGCAAATGGGTGTTACGAGACTTAATGGCATGCGAGTGTCTAAATATGACAGATCTGAAATTGAATCATGACCGCTTAAGTTTAATATCTACCAACTTTGTGACAGACAATTTACATCAACGAATTGGCGATTTAATCTGGGAAGTGAGATTGGCAGAAGAACATGATGAATCAAGCTCGAATCTTTATATTTGGCTAGAGTTGCAAACTAGTGTCGATGCTTTGATGGCAGCACGTATGCAAAACTATATCTCAGAATTACATCGACATTTGGCAAGAGAAAAGAAACTAAAACTACCGTATCCTAAGCTGTTGCCACTGGTTATTTATAATGGGGAACGCAGGTGGAATGCGGCCCTCGGGTATCGTGAATTGATTTCAGTGGAGAACGAGGCTTGGGAGCTGGAGATATTGCAATATTATGCACCTCGAAACTATCTACTGATGGACGTACAACGTTTGCGGATTGAGGGTAAGCAGAGGAATTTGGTGTTGGCATGGTGTGTGTTTGAGCAGGCGTTTGCTAAGGGGCCAGCAAGTTGTTTAAAAGCAGCGAATTATTTTCTGCAAGGTGTTCTACAGACGAATGACAGGGAATTAGAGAAGGGTGCGTTCGAGATGTTGAAAAAACGCCTCGGTTCTACTTTTGCGGAAAACCTAGGAAACTTAATCAAAACGGGTAAAGATGAGGAGGCGAAATTGAGATCACTACTAACTTTAGAGGAACAACTCATACAAAAAGGTAGAGAGGAAGGTAGAGAGGAAGGTATGGAGAAAGGTAGGGAGGAAGGTAGAGAGGAAGGTATTCAGCGAGAAAAACGAGCCAACCTAGATCGATTGATGCAATGGAAACATGGTTCTGTGATAAGTGAGAGAATGTACGAGAAATTGATGAGAGTAGAAGACCCTGATCAGCTGGATCAAGTCGGTTATTGGATTATCAAGTGCGATTCGCTACAGGATCTAGAAGCAAAGATCAGTACTTCTTTACAGTGAATGAAGAATAAGTTTGTTTGATGACTGTTACCTAAACCGTCGGCTTTGATTCAAGTCTTTTTCTCGACTTCGAGAACAAATGGTAAATCTCCAACGTTACGGTATTCACTTTGGTAACTAGATGTATAGGCAAAAGTAATTCAGCTTTCAATTTTGGGGAAATTGTCTAGCTCATCTAAATGGTTGTGGCTGTTGTTGAAAGACTTCTCAGAATTCTAGGGTGATGCAGGCAATATACGAATAGTCGGGTATCGGAAAACTGTGATTTAGACCATCGGAGCAACGCCTCGGTTCTACTTTTGTGGAAAATCTAGAAAACTTAATCAAAACGGGTAAAGATGAGGAGGCGAAATTGAGATCACTACTAACTTTAGAGGAACAACTCATACAGAAAGGTAGGGAGGAAGGTATTCAGCGAGAAAAACGAGCCAACCTAGATCGATTGATGCAATGGAAACATGGTTCTGTGATAAATGAGAGAATGTACGAGAAATTGATGAGAGTAGAAGACCCTGATCAGCTGGATCAAGTCGGTTATTGGATTATCAAGTGCGATTCGCTACAGGATCTAGAAGCAAAGATCAGTACTCTTTACAGTGAATGAAGAATAAGTTTGTTTGATGACTGTTACCTAAACCTTCGGCTTTGATTCAAGTCTTTTTCTCGACTTCGAGAACAAATGGTAAATCTCCAACGTTACGGTATTCACTTTGGTAACTAGATGTATAGGCAAAAGTAATTCAGCTTTCAATTTTGGGGAAATTGTCTAGCTCATCTAAATGGTTGTGGCTGTTGTTGAAAGACTTCTCAGAATTCTAGGGTGATGCAGGCAATATACGAATAGTCGGGTATCGGAAAACTGTGATTTAGACCATCGGAGCAACGCCTCGGTTCTACTTTTGTGGAAAATCTAGAAAACTTAATCAAAACGGGTAAAGATGAGGAGGCGAAATTGAGATCACTACTAACTTTAGAGGAACAACTCATACAGAAAGGTAGAGAGGAAGGTATGGAGAAAGGTAGGGAGGAAGGTAGGGAGAAAGGTAGGGAGGAAGGTATTCAGCGAGAAAAACGAGCCAACCTAGATCGATTGATGCAATGGAAACATGGTTCTGTGATAAATGAGAGAATGTACGAGAAATTGATGAGAGTAGAAGACCCTGATCAGCTGGATCAAGTTGGCTATTGGATCATCGAGAGCGATTCGATACGGGAGTTAGAAGCAAAGCTTAATGTTTTTTTTCAATCAATGAAAAATCAGTTTTCCCTACTAAAATAGTCTATCCGCATGAATACCAATCGAAAGAATTTCTCTCTAATTCAGAAACAGATGACAGATTTGCCTTAGCATTGGGTTAGACCGTTGATTACGGCCGTCAGTGCTCAATTGCTAGCTATCAATCCATCTACCCACAAAGCTCAAATATTTGGCGACCAGCAATTAATTTCAATTCTAAATTATTAGTGAAGTACTCTGCGATTAGAAATTGAGAATTCAAATTTTCAATTTGGAGCAGTGATCAGCTGCCGATTGCAAATCGAATGGCACTTTGGTAACACGAAATAATTCTGCACAAGCTCACGAATCTTTTGTAAAAAATTTTTCTTGACATAGTCCCCTGTACTAGTTCATCAAACTATTTTCGATGTTATCTGATGACTGTCAGCTCTACTAGAACTAATTAATATCAATCTACCACTGGCTGACTTGACAGTGCTTTCTTCATTTCGAGTCTCCTCAAACAAAATCCCTAAGTGAACAACTGCCGAAATATCTTTCAGTTTAGTGAATAGACACTCGACGGATGGAAATCGAATTTACGCATAGGAAAGAATTTTTGCTTCGAATAGTCACTACTCGACTGCAAGAATTTGCACAAACCTAAACTACTAAATATTGGCATTGGAGTAAACTTAAATTAATGAATTTTTGTACAAATATTCATTTTTCAAAAGACTGCCTTACACCTTAAGATTGATAGATTGCGATGTCCGGCTCAATGATTACGATTTCCGCTTCGGATGGCGGTGAATTTCAAGCTTATATGACAACACCAGAGGCCGGCTCCGGTCCAGGCCTCGTTCTACTACAAGAAATATTTGGCATCAACGCTTATCTTCGTGAAATGGCTGAAACATTCGCGCAAGAAGGGTATGTGGTTCTGGTGCCCGATCTATTCTGGCGTATGCAATCCGGTGTGAACCTCGGTTACGGAGACGAAGACTTAGATCTAGCATTTTCTTTTTATCAGAAATTTGATGTCGATCGAGGTATTCTAGATGTAGCGGATACAATTCGGACACTACGAAGTTTGCCATCCATCATGCACAGGCAAAGTTGGTTCCTTAGGCTACTGTCTTGGGGGATATCTAGCGTACTTAACCGCCGCTTGTACCGATGTCGACTGCGCGGTTTTACGGTGTAGCAATCGAAAATTCATTAGGTGAGGCAGCTAACATTAGCTGCCTAATGGTGATGCATTTCGCGGACGAGGATGGGTTTGTTCCCCAGCAAGCAGTAGAGCAGATTCGTCAAACCTTTGAAGATAATTCTAAGGTAGAAATCTATACCTACCCAGGTGTAGATCACGCCTTTGCAACACCCGGCCGAGATAGCTTCCACAAACCGTCGACGCTTATGGCCTATTCTCGCAGCATTCGTCTACTGCGTAATACACTTGGCCCTAATTATGATCTTGGCCAACTATGGGATAAACATTGCGAGTACGAATTTGCAACTAGAGATGTGCATGCAACCATGAGTACCATGGTTAGCGACCCCTATGTTGGCCACATACCGACGATGACAGGCGGTGACGGCGCGAAGCAACTCAGTCGCTTCTATCAACATCACTTTGTCAACTCGAACCCTGAGAATACATCTTTAATCCCTATTTCTTGTACGATTGGAACGGATCGTTTAGTGGATGAAACGCTATTCTACTTTACCCATGATCGAGAAATCGATTGGATGCTTCCAGGAATTCCTCCTACCGGAAAATATGTTGAAATTCCATTGGTTGCAATCGTCAACTTCCGTGGGAATAAACTTTGTCATGAACATATTTATTGGGATCAAGATTCAGTACTCGTACAAATTGGTGTGCTTGATTCTGATGGACTTCCCGTTGCTGGCAATGAGTCTGCCAAGAAACTAATAGACGAGAGCTTACCGTCCAACGCCTTGATGGACAACTGGGCATCCAGTAAATACAAGATTGATTAATTTGGTGAGAAGAAACCAATCATGCGACTTAAAACAATTGCCTTATTGCCATTTTTGCTTTTTGCTTAGTATCAATCGGCATTCGCTGGTAAAGATGTACTCACGATCGCTTATAACGTAAATCTTCAGTCATGGGACCCTACCGTAGGAACCTCGGCGGTGAACCCAACCATTCAGTCAAATTACAAGTCTGTATTTGATCAATATGTCGATCAAAATCCCAATTTAACTTTCAAACCTGGGCTCTTGACAGCTCGGGGTTGGAATGAAGATAGAACTGGTATTTGGTTAGATGTACGAGATGATGCTACTGGCATAATGGCAGTAGAGTTACTCCTCAGGACGTAGTTTGGTCACTCGAGAGAGCTGGCAGTCCAGATACAGGCAACCCTATTATGTTTGTCTGGAGTAAGGTCGCAAATTTCCAAGTTGACGGCAACAGAATCACCGCTGACGTAGTCTCGTTTGAGCCAACTCTGTTCAAATGGATGGCCTTCTTGACAGCCTATGTGTTACCACAAAAGTACTACGAAGAAGTTGGTGATGAGGGCTTTTAAAAAGCACCGGTTGGATCTGGTCCTTACATTGTTGATCACTTTGAACGAAACAGTTTCGTCAGATTGAAACGCTTTGATCAATATTGGGGAGAACAGGGTCAATTTGAGACCGTTATTTTCAAGTTCGTAACAGATGCGAGTAGTCGTGTTGCCGAAATTGAAAGTGGCGCTTCAGACATTACGATTGAAATTCCCTATGAAGAATTTGACCGTCTTAGTGCTAAATCTGGTCTCAATGGTACAAGTACGCCCCTATCAGATATTGGAATGATTTTCCTGAACGAAATCGATGTCATGGAAGACGCAAACGTTCGACAAGCACTGGCACATGCAATTGACAAAGACGCCATTGTGAATCACCTACTTCGCGGTTATGGAGTTCGGATAGATACATTGCAAGCGCCTCAGTACTCTGCTTTCGACTCTTCAATTTAAGTAGCATATGATCCTGAAAAAGCCAAAGAATTACTCGCAGCATCTGGGTTTTCGAAGGACAATCCGGTACGATTTACCATTCAAACGACACGTGGATTTAAACCGAAAGATTACGAAATGATCCAAGCCATAGTAGGCATGTGGCGAAAAGTTGGTGCTGAAGCCGATATAGAAGTTTACGAAGTTGCTAAGCATTACGAATTGCGCGCCATGGATACCCTAGCACCAGCGGCATTTTATAATTGGGGTAACACAATTGGAGATCCTTCGACATCAACTGGATTCGCAATGTTTGGCCCTTCGCCTCACTCGACTTGGGATACAGAAGATCTCGATGCTATGATCGGCCCACTTTGGGGTGAAACAGACGAAGCCACACGCATTGAAGGCTACAAAGCAGTTGATCGGTACATTGCAGAAAACGCGTACATCATTCCTCTTCTGCAGTATGTTCAGCCCGTTGTGTATCGAGACGGAATTGAAGTCACACCACACGTAGCTAACTTCGTGCTACCTAGTCTCGTTAAGAAAAGCAATTGACATAGTTAAGTCAACTGCACAAATCCGATTGATCCGCTACCTGTTATGGTAGCGGATTGATTTATGTCGGCTCACTTTTTGTTGCAGCGCCTGCTGCTTATCGTACCGACACTGTTCGGTGTTTTCATCATTGTCTTCGTCTTGCTGCGGGTCATTCCCGGTGACCCGATAACGATGATGATCCCTCCTGGTGCGACTCAGCCCGACATCGATCACCTCCGACAAATCTACGGTCTCGATAAATCAATCCTAGAACAATATTTGATCTGGTTTCAAAACGCACTGGCAAGTGATTTCGGTACCTCAATCAGTCTTCGTCAGGATGTTCTTGAACTAATTTTGTCACGCCTACCGGTAACTTTAGAACTTGTGATAACGGCAATGATCATCGCGGTCTTATTCGGAACACTGCTAGCTTTGGTTGGCACCTATTGGCAGCAGCGTTGGCCTGAAACACTTGTTGATGCGATTACTGGTTTAAGTCAAGCAATTCCAGAATTTCCATGGGGACTAATCTTCATTCTACTCATGGGAGTCCTGTGGCCGATTTTGCCAATTTCCGGAAGAATAGATCCGCGCTTGAGTGTGGATTTTTACACTCAGTTTTATTTATTCGAAAGTATTGTCGTTGGAAACTTCTCAGTTTTGCCCGTATTATTTAGTCACATAGTACTTCCGGATTTTGCACTTTCCTTACCCTTTACGGCCGCAATTACCAGAACTCTAAAAGCATCGCTTTGTGAAATAGTGACCCAAGATTACATCTTACTCGCCAGAATCAAAGGCTTTAGTAAATTGAGGATATTGATTATCGATGCAATGCGAAACGCACTGATCCCAACTGTAGCACTCTCTGGTGTGCAATTTAATTTTTTGCTTGGAGGCACAGTTCTTGTCGAACAGATATTCAGCTATCCTGGCATTGGTAACATGGCGATCGGTGCAGTAATTGATCGAGATCTGCCTCTTATTCAGGGTTTAATCATAACCTTTGCTATCCTCTTCATTACAGTAAATCTACTCGTCGATATAAGCTACAGATTACTCAATCCTAGGGTTTCCGATGACTAGTAAGCGAAGAAAATCGAACAAACTCAGAGCGGGGACTGTACGAGTCTGGATCGGAGGTACGATTGTTGCCTTACTTTTTATAACGGCGATATTTGCACCATTCCTCGCGCCCCATGACCCTCTTGAACAAGATTTAATTTTTGGATTGCTACCTCCATTCTGGCTTGCAGGACAGGATTCGCTTTTTCTTCTTGGTACCGACAGCTTGGGGCGAGATTTACTTTCTAGATTAATTTACGGAGCTAGAGTTGCAGTCGTCGTAGCCGCGACACTGGCAGCACTTTTGGGAACAATTCTAGGTTTGATCGCCCGGGGTTCTATGGGGGATTCTTGATACACCAATTTCGCGCATGGTCGATGTTTGGATGGCTTTTCCGCCGGTTCTTCTTTCTGTCGTTCTTGTAGCAGTAATTGGCACTGGGCTGCTCTCGGTTATCATCGCGATCGTCGTAATAGATTGGACAAGATTCTGTAGAGTTGTTCGAGCAGAAACGCTGATTCAAAGTAAACAAGATTACATTACTTCTGCGGTAACCATCGGTTTGCGACGTCGGACAATTCTTTGGCGAGAAATACTTCCCAATGTGTTGCCGCTGCTCGCGACTTTACTCACTCTAGAAATGGGTATCGCAATAATTGTTGAAGCGATTTTGAGTTTCGTCGGATTAAGTGTTTCCTCAGATCAAGCCACTTGGGGCGGTTTAATACAAGAAGGTCGACAGTATGTCTATCAAGCTTGGTGGGTAATGGCACTGCCTGTAGGCTGCATAATTATCGCCGTTCTCGGTTTTAACGCACTAGGAGACGGAATTCGTACTCGATTTGACCCGATAATGAATCGATGAATACCATTTTGAAAATTCGTCAACTGACGGTAGATATTCAGAAACAGGATCGACTTACACCGGTACTCAAAAATTTATTTTTCGACATTGAACGAGATCAAGTACACGGCCTCGTGGGTGAATCTGGGGCAGGTAAAAGTTTACTCGGAAAAGCGATTTTAGGTATTTTGCCTAGCGCATCTCAAGTTAGAAATGGCACCATACACTTTGGTGATACTGAACTCATTGGTATCGACATAGAGCAGCGGCGCAAACATATTTGTCGACAGATTTCGATGATTCCTCTGGATCCGATGACATTTTTAAATCCAGTTCGTAGAATCGGGAAACAGATATCAGAAGTTTTACAGTTACAGATGGGAATGGATCGACGGAGCGCGAAACACCGAGTTTTAGAACTTCTGGATGAAGTTCAGATTCGAAACCCAATCAGAGTAGTCAATCAGTATCCATTTGAATTGTCCGGAGGTATGCGACAACGCGTTTTGATTGCAATTGCTTTTTCTTGTAATCCTAAATTGATCGTTGCAGATGAACCAACGACTGCGCTAGATGTAACTGTTCAGCGCCAAATATTGCGTTTAATCAAACGGTTGCAAAAAGAATCCCATACAGCGCTACTGTTCATTACTCACGATCTCGGAGTCGTGGCTAAAATTTGTCACTTCGTCAGCGTGATTCACAAAGGCCAACTTGTGGAACAGCAGCCTGTAGCGAAACTTCTGCACAATCCTATGCACGCGTTTACAAAAAAAATTGCTTGCAACCACTAGGATGTACTATCAGTACGATCAACGAATTTCAACTTCTGAAAGAAAAGCCATCATTGAGTACTGAGCTACTTCTCGACGTACGTAATTTGCAGCTCTGTTTTCCAGATCGATTTAGGTCGCGTCTGTTCAAACAGCCTCCTCAGCTAAAAATTTTGAACGGAATAAACTTGCAAATAAAAAAGGGTGAATCCTACGGAATTGTTGGCGAGTCGGGTATCGGCAAGACTTCACTTGCTCGAACCATTATGCAAATCTACTAACCGAGTTGTGGTCGTGTGATATTTCAAGGAAAAGATATTACGAACTGCTCCGAACGAGAAATACGCCCACTACGCACTCAAATGCAGATGATCTTTCAAGACCCGTATGCGTCGTTGAACCCGCGTCACCGTATTCGAACAATTCTCACCCAGCCTCTGTGGACATACCAAAAAGTTTCTAGCCTTAGTGAATCTAATCGAATTTCGAAAACTCTTCTAAGCCGAGTGGGGCTCCCAACAAATTTCGTGAATCGGTTTCCTCACGAGCTGAGTGGTGGTGAACGACAACGCGTTGGCATTGCCCATGCCATCGCACTAAGACCAAAACTAATCGTTGCAGATGAAATCGTCTCGGGATTGGATATATCCGCTAAAACGAGAATTATCAAACTGCTACAGGGTTAAAAACGGGATTTAAATTTATCGTTTGTATTCATAAGTCACGACCTTGCTGTTGTAGAACACATTTGTGATAGAGTATTGGTGTTGCGACACGGGCAAACCGTAGAAAAAGGGCTTTGTGAAGATGTTTTCAAAAGGCCAAAAACATCGTATACCCAACAATTGCTCAGTGCAGTACCATTACCGATAATTGAATCGAAGTGGTTGGAAAAAGATCTTCCTGCCGAGCAATTTGCTGGAACAACTGATCAGAAGGAGTCAGAATCAAAAATGGGAATTAAGTTTCAAATTTCTGATTGCACCGCGTTAGTAACGGGTGCCAATCGCGGAATTGGTCGTGCATTTGTGGAGGCGATTCTCTCGCGAGGCGCAAGAAAAGTTTAAGCTTGTAGCCGCCGCCAGGAAAGCTTAAAGGAACTCAATGAAGCATTTCCTAAACAAGTTCAAGCCATTGAATTGGACATTACAAATTCTGAACAATTAAGTCAAGCTGCTGCTATCGCGCAGGACGTGAACCTTTTGATCAACAATGCCGGCATCAATCGCTTGCAAGCATTCATTGCTACCGACGACTTAGTCGATGCACAGGACGAGATGAACACAAACTATTTCGGAACTTTGTCCATGTGTCGTGCTTTCCATAAAATTATTGGAATAAACGGTGGTGGTGCAATCGTTAACATTTTGTCGATTTTGGCTCGAGTAAACTTACCTATGATGGGTTCACTATGTGCCTCTAAATCTGCTGCACTTAGCCTTACACAAGGAGTGCGTGCCGAGCTAACCGCACATACAAGTGTACTTGCTGTTATGCCGGGAGCAGTTGACACCGACATGAGTCGTGATTTTCCACCTCCAAAAATGCCTCCTTCCGAAGTGGCTAGTCTGACTCTCGACGCGCTTGAAGCTGGAGAGGAGGAAATCTTATCCTGGCAATATGGCAAGTGGCATCGCTGCCGGACTAAACGAAAATGCAAAGGAAGTTGAAAAGAATTTCGCCCAATATTTGCCGATGTCTTAAATTCTAGATTTGTTCAGGTTAGACCGGTTTTTTCACAGATTATAAAATTCCAATCTATCTGCAACTTCGCGCGCAGCATAGTAAAACGATTTTGATTAACTTTTGATGGATTCTCTGAAACTGGAAAAAATCGGGTTTATTGGCCTTGGTTTAATGGGTAAACCAATGGCTCATAATTTAAAAAAAGCTGGTGCAGAAGTTTCAGTCTTCAATCGAAGTAAAGCCGTACTTCGTGAGTTTGAAAAACTGGGATTTGAAATTGCTGAGTCACCGGCAGTCGCAGCCCAAGCTGACTTCACAATCTGTATGGTTTCCGACACTTTAGCAGTGGAAGAAGTTCTTTTCGGGCACGACGGAGTCAATTCGGGAATCAGACCTGGTTCCGTATTGATTGACATGGGAACAACAGAAGTCTTAGCAACTCGAATTTTCGCTGAAAAATTCAAGCAAATTTCAGTTGATTATGTGGATGCCCCTGTCTCAGGTGGGCAAGTCGGTGCAATTGAAGCAAATTTATCTATTATGGTCGGTGCTAGTGAAACAAGTTTCGAACGAGTTCAACATATCTTGAACGTCTTGGGAAATCAAGTTGTTCATGTGGGCGAAGTAGGATCCGGACAAATTGCGAAAACAGCCAATCAAGTCATTGTTGGGTTAACCATCGGAGCCGTTGCTGAGGCGTTCGCGTTAGCACGAAGCGGTGGGGCTGAACTAGAAAAAGTATGGCAAGCTCTGTCAGGCGGCTTTGCCGATTCTAGAATTCTTCAACTTCATGGTCGCAGAATGATCGAAGAATCCTACCAACCCGGAGGGACTGCAATCACTCAGCACAAAGATTTAACTCAAGCCTTGAAGTTCGCTAACTCAACTGAGACTCAATTACCTGCAACAGAACTTTGTCGCGAACTTTATCGAAAACTAATTGATCAGGGTGATGGTCAGCTCGACCATAGTGCCCTATTTCGAATTTATTGATTTCAAGTTACTAGCTGGGCGCTACTTCTACTTCAACTGGGGCGATTCTTTTTCTCGTCCAAAAAGTAAACACAGTCACTACGACAATCGGAATCACGGTAACGGCTGCCAGAACAAACCAACCCCAAAGATGATGGAGCACTCCGGACATCAAGGCAGTAAGAGTCACAATCGAAAAGACGAATACATCATTGAACCCTTGAACTATAGCTTTCTCGCTAGGTGTGTAAGTTGTCGTCAACAAAGTTGTTCCACCAAGAAAAGTGAAGTTCCACCCTATTCCAAGTAGTACTAAAGTGGTCACGAATGAGAAAAACGTGAGGCCAAACGCAAATGTAAAAAGCGCACTGCCGAGTAGTGCAAGCAATCCAGCCAGAATAATATTGAATTCACCATATTTTTTGATCAGATGGCCGGTAAAGAAGGAAGGTGCAAACATCGCAAATATATGCCACTGGATAACTTGCGATGTAAGTGTGAAACTCAATCCACTGGCTTCCATGGCTAGAGGTGTCGAAGTCATCAATAAATTCATGACTCCGTAGCCTATAGTTGCAGCAACAACCGCAAGTATAAATTGAGGCTGTCGTGCGATTTCTCGAAGCTTTCTTCCCTTCTTTTTTTCAGCTTGAACATCAATTGTAGGTACTTTCAAAAAGGAAATCAGGATCAACGAAATCCCATAAACTATAGCGAGAGCCCAATATGAACCAGCGAATAATGCATCAGAAACTGATGTTTTTGTTAGATTTGCTAAATTAGGCCCGATAAATGCTGCAACAACACTCCCCGCTAAAACATATGAAATTGCGCGACTTCTATACGATTCATTTGCAACATCTGCGGCTGCAAATCGATAAAACGCCCCAAACGCGTTACCAACTCCAAGCAAAGCTATTCCGAAGCCAAACAGCATAAAGCTATGAACCACAATCGCATAGCCCGACAACAAAGCACCGAGAATATGAAAAAGTAACCCTATCTGAAATCCAGCACGGCGACCAATTTTCTTCATCAGCAAGGAAGCTGGCATGGCACCACCCATACCGAACAAAAATAACATTGCAATAGGAACTGTTGCGTACACAGGTTCAGGAGCCAAAGCAACGCCAATTAGAGCCGCGGTAGAAATCAGAATCGAGTTTGCGACAAATAGTGCTGCTTGACTGCAGGACAGTATCGCTACGTTGACGCGCATGCGTTCGTAGGTGCGATCAATAGTAGTCATAAACAGGTGGCTTAAAATGAGAAGATCAAGAGATGGTACGACCACCATCGACATGAATCGATTGTCCAGTAATAAATGATCCTCCTTTTGACAATAAAAGGATCACAGTTCCCAATAAATCTTGAGGTTCAAAAAAGCGTTGCATCGGAATACGCGATAGAGCGTATTGTCGATTATCCCCTTTTTCCAAAAATGAATGTGTCAATTGAGTGTCTGCGATTGCGGGACTGATCGCATTGACTGTAATCGAATATTGTGCCCATTCTGCCGCCAAAACTCGAGTCAAATGGGATACACCGGCTTTACTGGACGCATATGCCGCATATCCTGGATTCGAGATTGAATCTGAAACTGATGCGATATTGATAATTCTTCCGAACTGCCTTGGAATCATATGAATGGCCGCGTTACGAGAAAGATAAAAAGCGGCGCTCAAATTTGCGTTCAACGTTCTTGAAAAAATGTCAGCGGGCATCTGCACAGACGGTACTATTTCAAATACTCCCACGCAATTTACCAACGCGTCGATACGATTCCACCTCCCTTTCGCTTCATTCATTGCTAACCGGCAATCAGTTTCAACTGTAGCATCAAACACAGCGTGATGGACATTAGCCGGTGCTAAATGATCCACCAAAATTTGCAGACTAATTTCGTCCTGATCGAATAGTGAAACATAACAACCGCGATCAACCAGCTCCGCCGCGATTGCCGACCCAAACGCCCCAGCAGCACCCGCGATTACCACGACTTTTTCCTTTACATCGAAAAGAGACTTCAAGAATACTAGCTTGTGTGAAGTGTAAGGAAATTAGCTGAGTATCGGAATCGAAAACACTCACGCGTCTTTACATATTTCGACGGTACTTTCCACCAACTTCGAACAATGCAGAAGTAATCTGTCCGACAGAGCAGTAACGAACTGCCGTCATCAGCTCAGCAAAAACATTGCGATTTTGAATTACGCACGTTTTTAGTTGATCAAGTGCCACTTCCGCTTTTTCTTCGTGACGTTGATGAAAGTTATGTAATCTCTCCAATTGTGATTGCTTTTCCTTTTCTGTGGATCTCGCAAGTTCAATCACAGCTTGTTCTTGAACTTCAGAGTTCTTGAACATGTTTACTCCAACAATTGGCAAGCTACCTTCATGTTTCAATCTCTCGTAGTGCAGTGACTGCTCTTGAATGCGTCCTCTTTGATATCCGGTTTCCATCGCACCCAAAACACCTCCGCGCTTGGAAATTGCTTCAAATTCGCATAAGACTGCTTCTTCGACTAGATCTGTTAGTTCTTCAAGAATAAAGCTACCTTGATTCGGATTGTGATTGCTTGAAAGTCCCCATTCTTTGTTGATGATCAATTGAATCGCCATCGCACGCCGTACCGATTCTTCTGTCGGCGTAGTAATGGCTTCATCGTAGGCGTTGGTATGCAAGCTATTGCAGTTATCATAAACTGCTATCAATGCTTGTAGAGTCGTTCGAATGTCGTTGAAATGAATTTCCTGAGCGTGAAGAGACCGTCCCGAGGTCTGAATGTGGTATTTCAAACGTTGACTACGTGAGTTTGCTCCATACTTTTCTCGAAGAGTTACAGCCCATATTCTTCGCGCCACCCGTCCCATCACCGTGTATTCGGCATCCAATCCATTCGAGAAAAAGAACGACAAACTAGATGCAAAATCATCAATATGCATTCCTCGTGCTAGATACATTTCCACATATGTGAAGGCATTTGACAATGTGAATGCAAGTTGACTGATGGGATTTGCACCTGCTTCTGCGATGTGATAGCCGGATATGGAGACTGAATAGAAATTCTTGACCTGATTTTCAATAAAGTATTCCTGTATATCACCCATTACTTTGAGACTAAACTCAGTTGAAAAAATACAAGTGTTTTGTCCCTGATCTTCTTTCAAAATGTCTGCTTGCACAGTTCCTCGTACATTGTTCAATGCATAGGCTTCGATCTTCGTTGCTTCAGCCGAGTTTGGCTTACGACCATGCTCAAGTTCAAAACTGTCAAGCTGTTGATCGATAGCAGTATTCAATAACATTGCCAAATACGTTGGTGCGGGGCCGTTGATGGTCATAGACACGGAAGTGCTGCGCGCACACAAATCGAATCCACCGTACAAAACCTTCATATCGTCCAATGTAGCAATGGATACTCCTGAATTTCCTACTTTTCCATAGATATCGGGACGTTTATCGGGGTCAAATCCGTAGAGCGAAACGGAATCGAAAGCGGTTGATAATCGCTTCGCAGGTGATTCACTTGATAACAACTTAAATCGCCGATTTGTTTTCGCGGGGCCACCTTCCCCAGCAAACATGCGTGTTGGATCTTCGTCTTCTCGTTTGAATGCAAAAACACCGCCTGTGTAAGGAAAGGATCCTGGTAAGTTTTCCAACATAAGCCAAGTCAACAAATCGCCATGGTCGTGAAAACTAGGCAAGGAAATTTTCGGAATAGACGTGCCAGAAATAGTCTTCTTGTAGAATTGACGTGTATTTTTCTTACTGTTAGCGCGTTCGCGTAGTAAATTAACTTTATTAGGCCAATCCGACAATAGTTCACAGGACTGCAATGGTAGCTTTTCTTCTCGATCTTGGATCGCTTTTTTCAGGCCAATAGGCTCGTCTAAATTTGATTTTTGTAGAATGTCTACGGTTGCACGTAGTTGTTGAATTTCTCGAGCAATAGTTGACTGTTCTAGCACCGTGTTTCTGTACTCACGAACAACTGCGGCAATTTCCCCCAAATAGCCGATACGAGATGCTGGTATAGCGTTTGAGCTGTTGTTCGATAGCTTTGATTGCAATCGATGCGGATACCGAGCTTTATTTATGGGCAGGTTCAACGCTTCTATTACATCTTGAAACAAAGCAGTGACACCTTCGTCATTAAACCGAGAAGAAATCGTTCCGTACACAGGCATTTCACTCGGATTTTGATGAAAAGCCTCTTTGTTGCGCTGAACTTGCTTGCAGACATCTCGATAGGCGTCTTCGGCTCCCTTCGAGTCAAATTTATTGATTGCTACAAAATCTGCGTAGTCCAACATATCTATTTTTTCTAGCTGACTTGGAGCCCCAAATTCAGGTGTCATCACATAAATCGTACGATCGACAAAATTAACGATTTCAGTGTCACCTTGACCGATACCAGGGGTCTCTACAACGATCATATCGAAGTTCCAAATTTTGCACACGTCAATGACTTTGTCGAGGTAGGCGGGAATTCCGCCACCTGCCTCTCGAGTGGCGAGAGATCGAATATAAAGATTGGAGTTATCTGTGCAATTCAGCCGAATTCGATCGCCTAGCAATGCCCCTCCTGTCTTCCTTCTAGAGGGGTCGACCGCCAAAATTGCTACTTTTAAACCAGATTCACAAAATAGCTGAATCCGGTGCATAATCTCATCGGTCAAAGAAGACTTACCTGAACCCCCCGTTCCTGTAATCCCCAATACGGGAACAGCAACATCAGCACTAAGATTCTTTTTTATGAAAGTTTCTGCCTTCTTCCAACCAGCCTCAACTTTACTGATCATTAGCGCCAGTTGACGTTCTTCACCTGTATGAATGTGGTCAATTGATTTTGGATAAGCGTATTTTCTATTGGATTGACATCGTTTTATCATGTCGTCAACCATACCTTGCAAGCCAATATTCTGACCTTCAGCGGGAGAATAAATCCGAGCGACACCATAGTTGTGCAGTTCATCGATTTCTCCGGTTACGATAACTCCACCACCGCCACCGAATACTTGAATGTCACTTCGTCCTCGATCTTCGAGCATGTCGACAATGTACTTGAAATATTCGAGATGCCCACCTTGATACGAACTAACTGCAATCGCGTCAACGTCTTCTTGAACAGCTACAGATACAACTTCGCGCACTGATCGATTATGACCAAGATGTATTACCTCAGCTCCTGAAGCCTGCAAAATTCGCCGGATAACATTAATTGATGCGTCATGCCCGTCAAACAAGCTCGTTGCAGTTGCAAAGCGTAGTGGGCGTTGAAATTTGGGTTGTTCTTGTACGATTCTGATTTCTGCAGCTAGTGCCATTGGTCTAAAACTAGTTCGTTAATTGAGAGTGAAGATCGGTATTACGAAGAAACATGTTCAGCTAACCACATTTAATTTTCATTCCAATTATCAGTTTGGCGCACACAGATAAACTGAATCATAGTAAAAAACGGTGTCATTTTATGAATCTTCGACTCAATTAATTTTATCAAATACATTCAATCACGTATGTTCCTGATGAACAAAGCTAAAATTTGAATCACTAAATGTGAAGGCGGTGTTTGAGCATCTACAAATGTAGCCACCGAAAATTGAATTTTTTACATCGACTTTCTGCTGAAAAATCTTCTCCGTACCTCATCTATATAGACTCAAAAGAAAAAAGGCACATATATATATGTTTCAATCACCTGTCAAGGCGTGGAACAAGAATTGAAGAGTCGAACGAACTAGTCAAAGTAATTTCGGCACTAAGTGTTTATGTAATGTTGAGTACTGCAACGATTTCAATTGGTCATTTGTTCACTGCCGTCCTGCAAGGCGCCTTCACGCAAGAAATAAAAATTAGCGAATTAGTCGATGGACTCGAGCCTGTCATTGACTTCATGAATGTTGGCGTTGTGAAATTAATTGGCCCTTTCAGCTATGGAAAAATCGGCACAGTATCAAAATAGAACAACTAAATCAAATTGATGCTGATTCAACAAAGCTATTTACTATGCTCACAGAAGAGAACAAAATTTAGCAAATCTGTAAATCGAAAAACAGTTCGTCTGAGCTCAGACATTAGCGACAAAAAATATGTGCGTATTCTCTTTACTACAAACCCTTTCATTCGGTTTTCCTCGTATTTTTCTCTAGATCGTTGATTCCAGTTTGTTGACGAATTTGAACGTTTAATTTGCTTAGTTTTTTCATTCAGCTGATTCAATCTCTTGCGTGCCAATGAACTCCAACAACTCTCGAAGTACGGTTCAGAGCATAACTTTGTTTCGTGGTTATTTTGTTTGATAAATTAGGTGTGACCAACTTTGAACTATGAAAGGTTCCGCTCATAGGGTCAAATTTCATAGAGTTATGTCTTTTAATAGTAAAATTGGAATTAATGTAGCTTGCAATAAATTTAGCCATTTGCAATCATTTTTAGCTCTAGCACGACTTTAATATTTGCAGGTTCTTCAAATAATGTGGCTTAGCTAAGCCTACATTTAACCATTCCTTGGTTCTACTTTTCTTAACAGTCTCAAATTTATGCCGTATAACTTCGATCAACATTTTTCAGCTTTAAATGATAATTATCAAATTGACGCTAGGAAAAGTTTTGCTGCACAAGGTGTCATGCAGTTTATGGGTGCAAATATGCGTACTCTACAACCAGGTTATTGCGTCATCGAATTGCCATATAGCGAGGATCTGACTCAACAGGATGGATTCTTTCATGCGGGCGTGACCAGCACTATTGCAGACTCAGCCGGCGGCTATGCTGCATTATCATTGATGCCACCTAGAAGTCGAGTTTTAACTGTGGAATTCAAAATCAATCTGACTTCAAAGGCAGAAGGTTCGTTGCTAAGAGCAGAAGCAACAGTAATAAAACCTGGGCGAACTTTGACTGTAGCTGACATCGCGGTATTTGTATTAACCGAACATAAAAACATATTGTGTGCAATCGTTCAGCAAACGACAATGTGTATTCCAGAAAAGTAAAATTATTCTATGACTAGTTTTTACTCCACTCTTGACTTCGGACTCGGTGAGACGGTCGATTTATTGCGTGAAAGCGTTCGAGATTTTGCTCAATCTGAGATTGCACCTATTGCCGCTGAAGTTGACCGCTCCAATGAATTTCCAATGGAATTGTGGAAGAAATTGGGAAATATGGGTCTGCTAGGTATTACAGTTGAAGAAAAGTTTGGTGGGGCAGGAATGGGATATCTTGAGCACGTTGTTGCCATGGAAGAAATCAGTCGTGCCTCAGGTTCGGTGGGGCTTTCTTATGGCGCACATTCAAACTTAGCTGTTAATCAAATTCGTCGAAATGGATCTGACGCACAAAGAAGACGATATCTCCCAAAACTTGTTAGTGGCGAGCACGTTGGTGCACTAGCGATGAGTGAAGCTAATTCTGGGTCTGATGTCGTAAGCATGAAATTGCAGGCGGTTCGAGATGGAGATGGATACATTCTCAATGGGAACAAAATGTGGATTACAAATGGTCCCGACGCAAATGTTTTAGTTGTATATGCAAAAACCGATTTAAGTTCGGGTTCACGCGGAATCACCGCATTTATCATCGAAAATGAATTCGAAGGCTTTTCAACCGGAAAAAAGTTGGATAAGCTAGGCATGCGCGGATCCAATACAGGAGAATTAGTTTTCAATGATTGCAGAGTACCTTCGTCCAATATTTTGGGTGAAATTAACGCTGGTGTCGAAGTATTGATGAGCGGGCTCGACTATGAAAGAGTTGTTCTGTCTGCAGGCCCGATCGGAATCATGCAAGCCTGTATGGATGCTGTAATTCCTTACAGCCACGAAAGAAAACAATTCGGAAAATCAATTGGTGAATTTCAATTGATTCAAGGCAAAATTGCAGATATGTATGCCACTCTGAATGCGTCTCGAGCATATGCATATGCGGTTGCAAAAGCATGTGACCGTGGGGAAACAACACGAAAGGACGCCGCAGCTGTAATTCTCTATACTGCCGAACAGGCGACATGGTCTTCACTACAAGCGATTCAAATATTAGGCGGAATGGGCTATGTCAACGAAACTCCGACTGGTCGTTTTCTGCGCGATGCTAAGCTATACGAAATCGGTGCAGGAACAAGTGAAATTCGAAGAATGTTGATTGGTCGCGAACTTTTCGAAGAAACACAATGATTACAAACTTTTTCTTAAAGGAACAATCGAATGCAAAACTCTTCTATTGTTGTAACTGGTTTATCAAGGACTCCTATTGGTGGATTTCAAGGTAGACTATCTACGGTACAAGCTCCCAAACTTGGTGCCACTTCTTTACGCGCTGCAATAGATGACTCTCAGATTCAGGGTGAAGATATCGACGAAGTACTCATGGGTTGTGTGCTCCCTGCTGGAATGGGACAGGCTCCTGCGCGCCAAGCCGCGTTATCTGCAGGAATTCCAAAATCAGTAGGTTGTACTACAGTAAACAAAATGTGTGGCTCCGGCATGAAAACAGTTATGCTGGGCTTTGATTCAATTTTGGCCGGAACAAACTCAGTCGTTGCGACTGGTGGAATGGAAAGCATGAGCAATGCACCTTATTTGCTAACGAAAGCAAGAGGCGGCTATAGAATGGGACACAGTCAAGTGATGGACCATATGTTTATTGATGGCCTGGAAGATGCCTATCAGAAAGGTTCACTGATGGGATCTTTTGCTGAAGATTGTGCAGAAACTTTCCAGTTTACCCGAGAAGCGCAAGATGATTTTGCGATTGAATCACTAACCCGCGCTCAACGAGCGACTGAGAACGGGACATTTTCAAGAGAGATAGCGCCTGTTCATGTTGTGACTAGAAAGAATAGTTACGATGTGCAAACAGACGAACAACCAGAGACAACTAATTCAGAAAAGATTCCTTTCTTAAGACCTGCTTTCCGAAAGAATGGAAGTGTGACTGCAGCCAATAGTAGTTCGATATCCGACGGTGCAGCAGCGGTTATATTGATGTCAGAGGAAGAAGCGAAACGCCGCGGGACACCGATTCAAGCAACTTTGTTGGGTCATACAACTTATGCAGCAGAACCCAATTTGTTTCCCACAGCACCCATTGGTGCAATAGAAAAATTACTGAAGAAGCTGGACTGGAGCGTGAGCGACGTTGACATTTTTGAAATCAATGAAGCTTTTGCAGTTGTTACTATGGCGGCAATCCACAGTTTAGGATTATCTCATGATCGCGTCAACGTACACGGAGGAGCCTGTGCACTAGGCCACCCTGTCGGTGCATCAGGTTCTCGTATTTTAGTGACACTGATCGCCGCGATGGAAAAATATGACCTTAAGCGAGGAATTGCTTCACTATGTATCGGTGGCGGTGAAGCTACCGCATTGAGTGTGGTCCGACACTAAATCACATATTTGAACAAGAAAGTGCAGTGACTCAAAAAGTAGACTTTTATTTCGATTTTTCTTCACCGTACGCGTACTTCTCAAGCGAACGAGTCGAAGAAATAGCAAGTCGATGCAAAGTCGAATTCGTGTGGCGCCCATACCTAATGGGTGTCGCTTTCAAAATCACCCAGAGAAAGCCACTTTTTAAGATTCCAATGGTGAAAGACTACAGTTCTCGTGATCTAGATCGAACAGCTCGATTCGAGGATATTCCCTTCAATGTTCCTTCTCCTTTTCCAATTGCAACCGTAGTTGCCTGTCGGGCTTATTACTGGTTGGCGGAACAAGACTCTTCCGTTGCTAAACAATTTGCACAGCAGTTATTCCGCTCTTATTTCATCGAAAATAAAACCATTTCTAAAACTGATGTAGTCATTGAAATTGCTAGCCAAGTGAGTGTAGATACTGCGAAGTTAACGGCAGCACTGAAAGATCCGGATATAAAGGCTTCAGTACGAACAGCTACGGAAGAATCAATCAAGAAAGGTGTTTTCGGATCTCCATTTTTTCTTGTTGATGGAGAACCCTTTTGGGGGCATGATCGTTTGCCACATGTCGAAGCATGGGTAAAGTCTGGCGGGTGGTAACCTAAGCCCTGACTGCTTATCATTCCAAGAAATGTGCCCATAATTCAATCAAACGTTAACTGCAATAGTTCTGAGTTCAAGTCTCGTTATCGGGAGATGAAGAGACTTGTCGATGACCTCAACGCGTCGTTGACAACGATTCAAGTAGGCGGAAGCCAATCGGCTAGAAAAAAACATATTACTCGAGGAAAATTACTTCCTCGAGACCGCATCCGACTACTACTTGATCGTGGTTCTCCTTTCCTAGAAGTGGCACCCTATGCAGCCTTTCAAATGTACGATTCATTTGTTCCAGCAGCCGGAATTGTCGTAGGAATAGGTTCCGTATCAGGGCAAGAATGCATGATTTTTGCCAATGATGCAACGGTGAAAGGCGGAACATACTATCCAATGACAGTCAAAAAGCATTTGCGTGGTCAAGAAATCGCTGCTCAAAATCGTTTGCCCTGCATTTATTTGGTGGATTCTGGTGGTGCTTTTCTCCCTTTGCAAGATGAAGTATTTCCAGATCGTGAACACTTTGGACGAATTTTCTTCAATCAGGCGAATCTGTCAGCAGCAGGCATTCCGCAAGTTGCAGCTGTTTTGGGCTCGTGTACCGCTGGCGGTGCTTATGTGCCGTCAATGTGTGATGAATCCGTGATTGTTCGAAATCAAGGTACTATTTTTTTAGGTGGCCCGCCATTAGTAAAAGCCGCAACCGGGCAAACTGTATCGGCTGAAGATCTAGGTGGTGCTGATTTACATTCGCGTCAGTCGGGTATTACCGACCATTATGCAAATGATGATGAGCATGCTCTCCAAATCGTTCGAGAAATTGTGCAAAACTTTAATCAGCCGAAAAGCATACCGTATGCTGTACAAGCTTCACGTGACCCAATTTATGATCCAAAGGAGCTTTACGGTATCGTGCCAACCAATTTACGACAGAGCTATGATGTACGTGAAGTCGTCGCTCGAATTACAGATCGGAGTGAATTTCTCGAGTTCAAAAGACTGTACGGTGACACGCTAGTTTGTGGATTTGCTCATATACTGGGATATCCAGTTGGGATCATTGCTAACAATGGCATTCTCTATTCAGAATCCGCACTCAAAGCAGCTCATTTCATTGAAATTTGTTGTCAGCGAAACATTCCTTTGATTTTCTTACAGAATATTGCCGGTTTTATGGTTGGTCAAAAATATGAGGCTGGGGGAATCGCAAAAGACGGCGCAAAGATGGTTACCGCAGTTGCATGTGCCAAAGTACCAAAGTTTACAGTAATCATTGGCGGTAGCTTTGGTGCGGGCAATTATGCGATGTGTGGTCGTGCCTATGATCCTAGGTTCTTGTGGCTGTGGCCAAATGCACGAATATCGGTAATGGGTGGCGAGCAAGCAGGGCATGTATTGACTCAAGTCCGACTTGATCGAATCGGTAATGATGCCTGGCCAGTGGATAAGCAAAATGAATTCAAAGATTCAATTTTGAAGAAATATGAGACCGAGGGACAACCCTACTATTCAAGTGCTCGACTTTGGGACGATGGCATCATTGATCCTATAGATACTCGCATGGTACTGGGATTGGGAATCGCCTTGGCTTGCAACGCTCCGACTCAGAAAACACGTTTCGGAATCTTTCGAATGTAGTCCAGTTCCCTTGATGACCTCAACTAATTTCAAAACGATTTGTATCGATATAAATACGAAGGGTGTTTGTAATTTGACCCTAAACCGTCCTAAGGTTCACAATGCCTTCGACGAATTGATGATCGAAGAGCTCACTCAAGCATTACTGTCTTTACAATTTGTCGATTCTCTTCGGGTATTGACCATTCAGGGTAATGGAGAAAGCTTTTGTGCAGGCGCTGATCTCAACTGGATGAAGCGCACGGCTCAGTTTAACGAACAAAAGAACATTGAAGACGCAAAACGACTTGCGAACATGATAAGGCTTTTGCACAAATTTCCAAAACCTACGGTAGCTATTGCTCATGGTAGTGTATTCGGTGGAGGAGTTGGTATGGTTGCTTGCTGTGACATTGCGATGGCGATTGATTCGACGATTTTCAGTCTGTCCGAGGTTAAACTAGGGCTAATTCCGGCTGTGATTAGTCCCTATGTCGTCAATGCGATTGGAACACGTTCTGCACATCGCTTCTTCTTGACTGGCGAAAGATTTGATGCGTACACAGCCAAGAGGATCGGACTAATCCATGAGTGCTTTGGTCAAGAAGATTTTTCTGATCAAAAAATGCGAATTGTAGATGAACTGTTGAGCTCTGCACCAGGTGCACAACAAATATCGAAATCTTTGATAATAAATGAACTTTCGAAACCAATTAATTCTAATGTTCTCGATACTACCGCGAGGTTGATTGCACAAGTTCGTGTTTCCGGCGAAGGTCGGGAAGGGGTACTCGCTTTTTTAAACAAAAAATCTCCTTCATGGCGACGTAACTAAGGTGTTGTTCAAAAAACTTCTGATCGCCAATCGAGGTGAAATTGCATGTCGAATCATACGAACTGCAAAAGAACTCGAAATTCCCACAGTAGCTGTTTATTCTGCGGCCGACGAAAGCGCTCTCCATGTAAGACTTGCTGACGAAGCAATCAACATTGGATCTGCTCAACCTGCTGAGAGCTATTTAAATATCCAAAAAATCATAAATGGTGCAAAACGATTTGGTGTCGATTCTATTCATCCAGGCTATGGATTTTTATCCGAAAACTACTCATTTGCTGAAGCCTGTGAGCAAAACTCGATAGAGTTTATCGGACCACCATCTCACGCCATTCGAACTATGGCGTCTAAATCATTGTCAATGGAGATTGCTAAACAAGCGGGAGTGCCAATTCTGCAAGGTTACCGAGAATCAAAAAGGAACCTGATGCAACTTGAACGTGCAGCAAAAGACATTGGTTTTCCTGTTCTGCTGAAGTCTGCACTCGGTGGTGGTGGAAGAGGCATGCGGATTGTCGACTCCGAAGACAATTTTGAGCAACAATTACAATCAGCTCGAGCGGAATCTCTGCAGTCCTTTGGTGACGACAACATAGTTATTGAAAAATATTTGACGCATGCGCGACACGTTGAAGTTCAAATCGCAGCAGACAAGTTTGGCAACATCATTCATTTGTTCGATCGTGACTGTTCTGCTCAGCGTCGTTATCAAAAAATCATCGAAGAAGCTCCTGCACCCAACATTGAGATTGTCATCAAAAAACGAATGTATGAGGCAGCGATTTCCATTGCGAGTACTCTGAATTATCATAACGTCGGGACTGTCGAATTTCTTTTGGAAGGTGACGCTTTTTACTTTATCGAAATGAATACTCGACTTCAGGTCGAACATCCCGTTACAGAACAGATCACGGATTGTGATCTTGTCGAGTGGCAACTTCGGCTTGCTGCTGGAGAATCGATCAAGTCTTTCCGAGTTCCAGTTCAACCGCTCCGCCACTCTGTCGAGACTAGAATCTATGCTGAAAATGCTTCGAAAGATTTCTTGCCTGCTCCCGGCATGATTCAACACCTACATTTCCCCGAACTATCAAGTAGACTTGAAGTTCATACTGGTGTAGTCGAAGGGGACATGGTGGCGCGTGACTATGATCCAATGATCGCGAAACTTGTAAGTTCGGGACCAAGCCGAATAGATGCGATTCAGGCGATGAAAAGTGCGCTCTTCGATCTACAAATTGCAGGTGTACCAACAAATACCGCATTTTTGCTCGAATTGATTCAAACCGAAGAATTTTTGTCAGGGACGATTGATACAAAATTTGTAGAAAATAATTTGAATTGTCTCGTGCGTCGTGAACCTGACTTGCTCGATGAAATTGCAATCTTAGCAGCTCTCTACGCTCATTCGAATTCACAATTCAGTCAAGCTAAGCCGAACGCTGAACCAACACAAGGATTTTGTTCACCATGGGACGTTGCTAGTGGCTGGCGTTTCAATTCACAGCCAGAATTTTGCATTCATGTCGAATACCTTAACGATATTTCTAGTGTCAGCCTTAGTTATACGGCGAGTGGGCTTCGAGTAAGTTGTGGACCGGAACAAATTAACTGCGATTTAAAAGAAATACGTAGACAGAAGTTGGTAGCAGTATTGGACGGAGTAGATTGGAGAGTCTCCATAATTGAGCTAGATGATAAACTCGCGTTGTTTCACCGAGGTTCATGTTATGAACTACGGATAGTCGACCGATTGTCTGCAGCGACTACAGATGTCAGCAACACAGGTTCGTTAAGAACACCATTACCTGGTAGAGTAAGTCGAGTATTAGTCAGTGAAGGCGAATTGGTCAAAGCAGGTCAACGTTTGATCATTATTGAAGCGATGAAAATGGAACACCCACTTACAAGCCCCACCGATGGAATAGTAACTAGTGTCAATTATTCGGCAAATGATCAGGTAGACGAAGATGCTACTTGTCTAGTCGTAGCACCATTGCATGAACATTAATCAAGCTGAAGTCAGACTCGTTGAAGTGGGTCCACGCGACGGATTACAAAATGTGTCAGTCAACACTTCAGTAAAATTTCGAACAGAACTAATCAACCGACTTTCCACTTGTGGATTAACAACCATTGAAGTGGGCAGTTTCGTGTCTCCGAGATGGGTGCCTCAGATGAGCGATACCCAAGAAGTCCTCAATTTAATCAACCGCTCCGAAGATACCACTTTCGTCGCCCTTGTACCAAATATGACCGGAATGAAGGCGGCACTTGAATCCAGAGTTGATGAAATCGCAATCTTCTCGGCAGCATCTGAATCCTTTTCACAAAAGAACACGAACTGTTCAATTTACGATTCTTTTGAAAGGTTTCACCCAGTCGTTGAAGCAGCAAAAGCCCAAAGCATACCCATTAGAGGTTATGTATCTTGTGTATTAGGCTGTCCGTATGAAGGTGAAATTTTAGTTGGACAAGTACTACCTGTAGTTGAACGTCTGTTCGAGATTGGATGCTATGAGGTATCTTTGGGCGACACTATTGGTGTGGGGACTGTCTCGGCTACTCGGCGATTAATCGAAGCTGTCAAACAGATAACAACAGCAGACTCTATTGCAGTCCATTTTCACGACACTTACGGCCAAGCACTGCCCAATATTCTTATTGCATTGGATTGTGGTATTTCTGTTGTGGATAGTTCTATTGGAGGACTCGGTGGCTGCCCATATGCAAAAGGAGCAAGCGGAAACGTAGCCACTGAGGATGTTGTTTACATGCTGGAGGGTTTGGGTATTCCGACCGGTCTTAGTTTGGACTCACTAGTAGAAACTTCTAAATTCGTCACGAACTACCTAGGCCAAGCTCCTGCATCCCGCGTTGCAAACGCGCTAATGTCCAAGTCAATCTAAACTGAAGATAGGCGGAAGGTTTAGAACATCACAGATCTAACGACCAAGTAACCGTCGAAAACATGAGAAATACAATTCGTAGAAGTTTATCTGCAATATTTCTAAGCTTCGTTGACGATTTTGTGACTGAAATACAACGAATTGTCTTAAGAATTCACAAGATGATTGATCGAGCTTGATCTAAGATTTAAATACGCCAATCTCAGCTCTATTCGGTAACACTGCCTAAATTTAGCACTGTTCTAGGCCATAACTCAAATCTGAAATTAAGTCATCTACATCTTCAAGCCCTATACAAAGTCGAATTAAACCATCAGTTATCCCCATTCTCTGCCGCTCCTCAGCTGTAATTCGACTATGTGTTGTTGTCGCCGAATGAGTAATAGTACTCTTGGCGTCTCCCAAATTTGCAGTAATCGAAAAAATTGATAAGGCGTCGATTAATTTCCAAGCAGAATCCTTTCCACCTGCAACTTCAAAGGAAAATAGAGCACCATAATCTGATTGTTGACGACTCGCTAATTCGTGCTGAGGATGGTGCTTAAGTCCTGGATAGTAAACCTTCGTAACGTATGGATACTCATCTAGCCATGCAGCAACTTTTCCCGCACTCAAACAGGACTCTTTCATGCGAATCGGTAAAGTTTCTAAACTTTTGTGAAAGATCCAAGCGTTAAACGGGCTCATCGACGGACCGGCTGTCCGTAAAAAACCATAAATCGCTGCGTTCACTGCCGAGTCATTCGTAAGAACCGCCCCTCCTACTCCCCGACCTTGCCCATCGATAAATTTTGTCGATGAATGCACGACAATATCGGCCCCCAAATCCAAGGGTCGCTGCAATATCGGTGTGCAGATGCAATTGTCAACAGCGAGATAACAATCATCACGTGTTGCTGTTAGCTGTGCAAGTCTTGCGATATCAACAATCTCGCACAAAGGATTTGAAGGAGACTCAATAAAAACTAGCTTTGCTTTTTTTTCTATCCTTTTTGTAAATCCTTTGATATCGTCTGGAGCTAGATAGGAAGTATGTATATCGAATTTCTTCAGTATGTTGTTAAAGAGGTTGACTGTCGAACCGAATAAACCTCTTGTTGCAACGATATGATCTCCCGATTTCAAAATGCTGAGACACAAAGCCAAAATTGCAGACATTCCTGATGATGTAGCTATACAGAATTCTGCGTTTTCAAGTAAAGCTAACCGTCTTTGGAACGCACTTGTCGTAGGATTTGTAAATCTTGAATAAACATTACCAGAAACTTCTTCACTGAACAGTCTTGAAGCTTCCGAAGCATTGTCAAAAATGAAACTCGAAGTAACAAAAATGGGATCACTATGTTCTTTTTCACTTGTTCGACTCTGTCCAGCTCGAACAGCTTTCGTTTTCAAAGCTTTATCTTTCATCTGTAGGTGATGCTAATGGTATTAGAAAGGGAAGCTGACATCTTACACTCCCACCCCTATAACGCGGCGGTAAACTGACGATAAAAACTACGAAAAAAAATACTCTCGCTGTTTACTCAGCATCTTTGTTAGACATTAAGTAGAACAACGAAAATTATATGTTTTTCAATTCAGAAAAACGAATTGTTCAAATTAACTGATCCTTACTTCGCACATTCTCAGTCTTTATTTTCATCTGAGAATGAATAGCCAATTCTAAATTGATCATGGTCTCTTCTACTTCTCAAGAGTGAGCAGGCTTTCAAATCAAAACTTCGCAGACAACGTCTTTCCAATACCTTGATCTAGATTTACTCTTCTTTTTTGCCGTGTTCAGCCGCCGACATTTCTCATTATCGAGTACTTAAAACAAAAATTTAAACGAACTGATTCAAACTCAGATCTTTGGGCGTAACGTTAAGAAAATAAGTTTTAATTTTCCATAAAAACAAAGATATGAAAACAATAACTGTTGTTTTACTAGACCTAATACTTCAGAATAAATATTTCCTGATTTTCAGCATCCATCTTCGATTCGCTTCCAATTTGAGCTCTATTGTTTCTACATCAAACATAAACTCGTTGCCATTTTTATTTCATCTTTATCCACGTCTTCCTATTCCCTTTTCGCTGATTCTCGCTATTCAACAACTTTTCAGCTCCTCATTCACACCCATAGTGGGTAGTATCTTTGCGGTAAGTCCGCTGTCTCTGAATAAATTTGTTCGTTATGAGTACGACTTGCCCTCACCTCTTAATGGTAAATCTTGGAAGCGAATCTCTTTCTTTAAAGTAAACGAATACTGCCTTGAAGAGGTAGTTTCTTTTCGCGAACTGCTCAAGAGTTGCAGCTATACCAACTTCTATCTAGTTTCTGTAGCTGCGACTCAAACTACCTGGAAAAAATGAGTACTACTTCTCACTATTTCGTCAAATACGCAACTATCCAATCAGTAAGAAAATAGTCATGACACACGAAATTGATCTCGCTGAACCTACAGATCTGCGACCTTCCAATCCTGGAAACTCATCTGAGCCAAAAGCGACAGTTAGCAATACGCCTACTTCATTCTCGATTCTTACTGTCCCAGTCATGGATATAGAACCATACGATAAGAATCCAAGACGAATGAAACACCCCAAATATGAAGTAATTAAGGAATCAATATTCCATGACGGCTTGAATCAACCTTTCGTCATCACTCGCAAACCGGGAAACAAAAAATTCATGATTTTCAAAGGTGGAAACACTAGATTGAATATTGTTCGGGAGTTGTATGAAGAGACTGGAGACCGTCGATTCAAATTTATAAACTGCTCATTTCAGCCGTGGACTGGTAATGAGGTTGACGCCATCATTGGGCATTTGAAAGAAAACGAAATGAGAAATTCATTGTGCTTTATCGATCGAGCACATGGGATCAAATTGGCGATTGAATTCCTAAAGAAACAATCGAATGAAAAACTTTCTCTTCGTACTTGCCTTAAGTTGCTCATTGAAAATGGATTTAGCACATCGCTGAGTACTCTTTCCATCATGCTATATGCGACTGATTTTGTAGAACCATGGCTTGCGAAAGAAGTTTGTAGAAATATGGGGCGCCCTCAAATGCAAAAAATTAGATCATTGGATAACGCGTTCAAGAAACTCTGTCACGAATTCAATACGCCGCAAGAAATCTACAGCGAATTGTTTCGAAAAACGCTTCAGAGTTACAAAGAACCTGAATGGTCGATCCAGTTGTTTCGACGAACACTAGAATCAGCGGTTGCTGAAATCCACACCGTCTCAATCCAAAATATTTCGCTTAGATTGGATGGCTACCTTCATCACTCCCTCGCTTTGACTGTTGAATCGGTAAAGAAGAGCTTTGTAAAACGCAATTCGACTGATGACACAATTCGTTCAGAATATGTAACGAACATTGTTAAACACCCTCCTGTTTACAGTGTAAACACCACAACAAGTGGGAAAAATTCGCACTTAATTGGCGAAATTAAATTTTCAAATGAAAAGTCGCCCTTTACTATGTCGAAGCGATCACTCTCGAATTCGAGCCCCAAAAATACAACTCGTTACTCCAGTACACCAAATTCACCGTCTTCCGAAGAATTCTCCGAAAACTTCGAATTATATAAGAAAATCAATGTACTACGTAGTGAAGCACATCGTTTAGCCTGGTGTTTAGCGAAGCAATATGACATTCACCAAAGTCCTGATACAAAACAGAAAATCATACATGAGACAGTGGATTGGGGGTTAGGTTACCTTGTTACCGACTATCCCTCCAATTCGAAACTGTTAAGTTTAAACGATGCTTCCTTGCGAGAAGCACTGTGGTGGATATTGGTCGAATTGAGTGATTTGACATGGGCAGTCGAATGTGCCCGACCTATGGTTGCAAAATTGATTGGGAATTCTGAATTTCGCCATTTCGTCAAATCCGGAAATTCGGCGACTCTCTGCTTGCATGCCAAGTCTCGGATGAAATGTGCCTATCCACATCTTGGCCTGTTTGCCTTTTGCCTTAGGCAACTAGACGATCATTGTGTTCAATTCTTGAACCAACTCAATTTTACCTACCGTGCGTTACACAAAATCGCTCGAGCAAGCAATATACATTTATTCAAGACTATGTAATGGAGGTTAAACCAATGTCAATCAATAAAGAAAGTGAACTCATTCACTCGATTCTCGTTTACTGCCAAAGGTGTCAAGATGAAGCAGACTTTCCAGTTCTCGAAGAAATGGGATTTGGCATCAATGAAGTGGAAGCTCTACTAGCACTTTCGTCCACAGACAAATTAAGATTGGCTGCAACAAAATCACATTTCTTAAAGATCTCATTAGATCGAGAGATATTTTGGCGCATGATCCACTATATCCAGGCTGAAAATGAAAAAGAATCACTTACTGATGAACTATTAAAAAACGAAGCTCCTCTTCCATTGATGTATGCCTTAACTGGTATGGGTAGTAAAGCATACACTGTAAGACGACAACAATTCGGGTTGGATAAGATGAAACCAGGTAGGCCAGCAATTCCTTCCGATGAAGTTACCGATGCCGTTTGGAAAGAACTCAAAAGAGTTGTCGAAAAATCTGAGTTATTTGGTGCTAAAGAATTCCTCAAAATCTACTATCGCCTCAATGAAGAGATTCCTCTACGCGTAATCTGGTATTTGTTTCATGAATGGGAACAAAGTGGTTCACTAAAGATTCATCGTACTCACAAACCAGAAACCAAAGTTCTGTAACACCAGCCAAATGTTTCATTAAGAACTAACTGCTACCAAAGACGAAGTCTTCTTTTCAATCTAATTTGGCCAACCTGTAATAAATGAGTTCACAAAATGAACGACTTGGAAAAGCAGAGTGTTAATGACAACATTCAATCAATTTTAGAAGCTGTAGAAAATTATCGGCAACAAAACGGCACTACGTCTGGAGTAATTTTTACAGACAACTGGTATGATTCGCATCCTCGTTTGCTGATTTTTGACCCAATTCTCAATGCATATGACAAGCTGGTTTGGCTTACTATCCGAACATTTTGTAGTCCTGACTTATCACTTACAGCCTTTCCGAGCTACGACCAAATCCAAAGTTCGCTGAATATCTCACGTGGAACCGTGTCTTGTTCAATCACAAAACTTCGGGTGACACGGTGGATTACCCTACTTTGCCGAAATCGAACTAGAAATTCTGCCGGTAGATTTATCCGTGACGGTAATGTTTACATGGTTCATGGAGAACCACTAGATCTAAAGAGTACTATCGAACTAGATGGAGACTACATGAACTATTTGAATAAGTGCTGTAAACATCGTAGAGCCGCCGTTCGAAAAATTTCTACTTTGATCCTCGATTCCATTCAAAGCGAGATAGCTCGAGGTTCTGACGTTCTAATTAATAGGCATCCTTTTCAACGAAGAGTGGATGCTTGGGCTTCTATACAAGGGGATCAGAGTGCGAAATTCTTAGAACACTCTGTCCAGCACTCGAGGACAAATAGCAATCCGCCCAAAAAGGTTCCTGATTTAACTGAAGTAAATCCAAGTCGTACCGAAGTCAACCAGGTGAACTACGGTTGCCAAGGCACTCAAACCGAAGTTCACTCTGAAAGCTACGGTGTCGTACACCACTGTAGTAATAGTAGTAGTAGTGATAAAAAAAATAACTACAACACAGAAACTAAGGAAAACTTAGAAGAGTTCTCGAAGGTACACGTTTTTCCGAAATCTCTTAGTTCAAACCAGAAACACTTGATCATGCTTCATCTGCAACGATTGCCGAGTAATCTGCAAACTGCACCTCAGCCATGGTCCACTTGGAGTCAACTTCTTCTTGACGAACTAGCAGGGAGAATTGCTATTGGAAAAAAAGGAAATTGCAGTCCAGTATGGAATCCGGTTTCCCTTATGGCAACGTACTGCAGGTGTCTAACATCAAACGGATTCGGATTAAAGGAAGACGGACAGTTTCAGATCGAATATGCAGAACAAGTCATTAAAAGTCGAACGAAAAAATCAAATAGCAAAAAAGCCTATCAAATTGCTCAGGACAACTATCGAAAAGATACCTTAAACAGACTGAAGCAGTACCAAAAGCAGAAAAAGCGCAGCACTTCTTAACTTTTCTCAAATCATCCTACCAATTAAATTGCTCTCTCCACGTAGCGAGCATTCCAATCACTAGCTACACCGCTTCTTCGAGCTTAAATTCAGTCTAACTGAATTTCGAATTTTCCTGTCTTGCATTGTTCACATCTGAATATTCTTTCAATTTATTTTCTTTCATCCGTAGGATTCATGACTAAGAAAAATAATAATGACCTCTACACCAAAGTAACTTCGCAGTTCATCAAAGCGTTGAAGACTGGAGCACCACCTTGGGTAAAACCTTGGAGTGAATATTCGTCCCAACCCACGCGGCCAACAAATGCGGCCACTGACCGAAAATACACAGGAATCAACGTCACGATTCTTTGGACGGCAGCAACAACCCAAGGATTCAAAAGAGACCGTTGGTTGACCTTTAAACAAACCCAAAACGCCGGTGGTCAAGTACGTCGAGGTGAAAAAGGAACAGTCGCCATTTTTTACCGAAATATCGAAGTACAACGTAAAGATCAAAATGGAACCATCGTACTAGACACAGATGGGAATTCGATCAAAGACAAAATTAAATTTGTGCGAGGTTTCACGCTGTTCAATGTTGAGCAATGCACTGGATTGTCTGATGAAATCGTTGAGGGGCCTCCTTTACCCGCAGAAAAACCTGCGTGGAAGTCTCATGAAAAAGTAGAAGGAATGTTGAAATCAAATGGTGTCGATGTTCGCCATAACTGCAATCAAGCCGCCTATTACCCCAGCGAAGACATCATTCGAATGCCAGTCAAAAACGCATTCAAATCAGATGCATGCTACTACAGCACCTTGTTGCACGAATTAGTGCACTGGACAGGACACAAAGCTCGCTTAAATCGCCCAGCAATCTCCCAACCCTTTGACTATGACAAGTCTACCTATGCATTCGAAGAGCTCATCGCTGAAATTGGCTCCGCTTTCTTATGTGCAGATTATGGAATTCAATGCGGGTTACGTCATGAATCATATGTTTTGTCGTGGATCACAGAACTCGAAAATGACCCAAAAGCAATCTTCGCCACAAGTGCGCTTGCGTGGAAAGCCAGAAGCTACATTTTGGAGAAAAACGTGCAAGGTCTAACTGGTGACACAGAGAGGATCGAGCTGCCAGGCTCATATTAAAAACTGATGCCAATTCAACTTCAATTGTTTGTCATTGAATATTGCAGATATTTCTTTCGCTTGACATTTGAATAATTTATTCCATCACATAAGAAATCATTAGAAATTATCAGGTATGAACGTATTGAAGCTCACTGCCTGTGGATTGTTGATATTGCTACCTGCGGTTGAAATTTGCTATTCCATCGACAGTCATCGGATAGCAAGATACACCATGGAATTTGCTGTGCCTTCTCAAGCACAAACAGACTTACTATCGACGACAGTAAAAACAAAATTTCCTGCGCAAGTTGCAACGGTAGAAGCTGCCATAAACTACATACTTCTTCGTTCAGGGTATAGCTTCTTGGTTACTGAAGAAATTCGCAAAACGTTGGCCTTACCCCTTCCATACGTTCATCGAGAGATCGGTCCTCTCGATCTTAGAACTGCGCTTCAAACACTTACTGGCGAATCTTGGAAGTTACAAGAAGATCCTCGAGAGAGAGTTGTTTGGTTTCAACTTACTGGTTCGGACGCAGAACCACCAAACGCGAACCCAGATCTCGACTCCATTATTGATTTTCAAGTTGAACCTTCCATTGGAACTAAATCTCTCGAAAGCGAATCTACCGAATCAGAAACTGTCAATAGGTCAGGTTCGTGGACGCTATTGCCTCAAAAAACCTTACGAAACAATCTGTCAGATTGGTCAAAACAAGCCAATTGGAACCTGCAGTGGAATAGTCGACATGATTATGATGTTTACCACAGGTCCACATATGACGGCAGTTTTTTTGAAGCAGTTCAGGAAGTATTGGAGCATTATAAGAACGCTTCTGTGCCCTTAGCTGCCAGCTTTTATGAAGGAAACTCGGTTTTAGTGATTGAACCTTTGTACTCACTACCGGCAACACAATGAGATTTTACCTTCCAGCCGTCCTGCTTTTTTCGCTTGTTCTTACGGCCTGTAAACCGCCCTCTTTTTTAGATTCTACGTCTGATTCCATTACGAAGAAAACTAGAACAGTGGCAGCCCAAACTTTAGATACACAAAAAGAAACGGTGTCTCTGATTCGAGAGATAGCGGCACCTTGGCCCGGCCCTCACACCCCCATTCGTACTGGTCCTACGACAAGCGAAATACCGAAAGCCCTACATAAATACGTTGAAATTACAATCGTAGAACCGGTCAGCATGCGCGAAGTCGCTCGCCTATTCTCGGAACACTCAGGAGTACAGGTATTGGTTGCTGAAGACATTAAATCGGAATCTTTGTCAGACTTGGTATGGAGCGGAAGCACCTTGAATGCTTTAGATCATATTACAGATAAGCTAGGATTTAGTTGGCGGCCGACGCCACGTGGTATTGAAATTTACCATATGGAGTATGGATTCTGGACATTAATTACACCTTCCGTGACGACTCAGTGGCAAGCATCTGTCGGACTATCAGGCTCCGTTCAGTCGGCCGGTGGTGGCTCTGATCTTCAGGCACAGGACCGAGTGGTCATTGAAATGGACACTTCAAAATTTTGGGATCAAATCGAAAGTCTAGTCGGAACCTTGATGTCGTCTTCAGGAAATCTAACGATTCATCGTCAAACCGGTGAACTAGTAGTGCGAGATACACCCGCTGCCTTGCAGAGAATTAACCGTTGGGTGCAAGCCAAAAACGATGAGTTGAGCGCACAAGTACACATTCTAGTAGAGCTCTATGAGATTGATGACAACAATAATTCCAATGCGGGCTTTAACCTAGCAGGCATCTTAAAGGAAGTCGCTGACAAATCTGGCTTTGCTTTTGAGGTAGGAACTGATGATGAAGGAGAGGCGTACGGCTTGCGATTAATCCACAACCCCGCGGGTACTATTGATGCCTCGGATCTGTTGATCGTTATCCGTCGCGCAGCAGGAGGTGGACAAGTTGCAAAGCTAACATCTACTATTCTACGTGGAATCAACGGTATGCCAGTGCCAGTATTTTTTGGTGATGAGACTTCTTATCTAAAACGCCGGGAAGTGGTTCGAGAAGAGGGTTCAACTTCAGTGCGCCTAATTGCAGGGCAGCTTCAAGATGGAATTGCAATGAATATGGTTCCCAAAATTCTTCCAGACAGCGATCGACTATTACTGAATTTAACAGTTCGAACTTCTCGAATCAAAAGTATTTCTCGCTTCCCTGCCGATGCTGGACCTTCAGACCCTGTGATTCAACTACCAGATGTGGAGTCAAGATCCATGTTGTTGCCTGTGATCTTACGTTCTGGTGATACGTTTTTGGTAGCTGGATTTGACACACAAAGAAGCAATCAAACGCAAAGTAAAGGGTTATTGTCTAGTTCACGAAAAAAAGCCAACCGCCAGTCTAGGTTGGTAATGTTTATTACACCCACCATCGTACGCTCATCGATTGTCAGTGAACGAGCTAAAAAAGAGTTTAAATCATGACTGTCCATCGACTTTCGGACAATCACGAATACGCATTAGATCTTAAATGGTTACCACCGGGTGTGGTTTCGGTGAGTGCCAGCGAAAGCCGAAAAGGTAAGGAACTACAAACGCTGTCTCCACCCCCGAAAGTTTACACCCAACTGCAAAGCGATATCGGAATCCAACTTGGAGCATCTGTTGATGGTGCAGCTATCGGACTGCCAAGTGCTGCAGCTCAATTTGCCAAAGTCTATTCGGCGGGGATTTTAATAGAACGCTTGACCGACGATTTATTTTGGCTTTGTGTAACCGAAGACGGTGCAATCTTTCCCTCAGGTGACATGGTAGGTAACCGCGACGTAATTTCGGTTCGTATCGCCGAAATATTGCACGACTTTTCCGGGCGGAAAATCCAGATTTTTGATAAGCATCAAGATTTCGTTGAAGAGCATAAGTCGACGGCAAAAAATTTTGCTGATCTTACACAGAATCTCGTCTTTGAAGACAGTATCCAATGTCAGAACGTCTATGTTCGATCTTTGAGAATTCCAATAATTTCAGTCATTTCGAGCGTAATCTTAGCTGTTTGTGTCTATTTTGGCTGGAATTACTTCAACAGTCTTGAGATTGACGAACAGACTTCAAAGGCGCAAAGTCTTTTAGAGGAAAAAGCAACGAAATTAGCAAAAGAACGACAACTGATTGTTGATTCGCTGGCACAAGATTCATCAATACTCTTGTCAAGTTTTTCGGACTTAGCCAGCTCTCGTCCGCGATATCTTGGTGGCTGGCAACTAAAAAAGGTATCGTGCGATGGCAAAACTTGCAAGGCCATTTGGCAGCGTAGACACGGTCAGATTGCGGACTTGCTGCAACATCTGGGAACCGTCAATACCATATTAGACGAACAATCCGGAACAATTTTTGAAACCCTTTTACTTTCAGAAGAAATTCAATCTCGAAAAGTCAATCTGGAATCTGATCTTGGAAATCCAAATCAGCGTTATCAGATGCTAGATCAGCTAGCCTTACTTCCTGGCACTTGGTCAATTTCAGAGTCTACGCCAAGCGGAAGTGAATTTCCAATTCGAATCTCCTCTGTCAAAGGAGCGTCCGAGAGATTTAGCGAGTTGATTAACGTTGCCAATTTGCTCGGCAACCATCCTTTTGTTATCCAAGAAATAAGCGCAGACATTACTCCCAAATTCAAGTGGAGTTTATCCGCAAAATATTATGAACAAGATAGCTAACGCACTCATCATGTTATTTTTTGGTGTAGCTGTTGCAAATGCCACTCCAGTCCCCGCTCCTTGTCACGACATCGAAAAACAAGTGGCACTGCTGGACTGCTTGCAGGATCAGCAGGACTTACTCGAGCAAATTTTAATTTATGAACAGACTCGTACCCAAATCGAGAGGATTCGACAAGAACAAGCCCAAATGACTGCGCCACAACCCATTGTGCCCGAACCTGTCGTAGAGAGCGCAGAAACAGAATCTGAATTGGCCGCAGCTCAAATCGCCTGGTTCGACCAGCAACTCGAAGTGTATGCAGTCATCGGTAATGACCAAAGTAGAACCGCTTACGCGCGGCTCGACGGACGAGAATATCGTCTCAAAGAGGGTGATTCACTACGTTTAGCGAAAATTCTTCGCGTGCATCCAAGAAGCGTAGAACTTTCTATTCTAAATCATTCTTTTGAAATTGGTTTGTCTGGGCGAAATTTGACTACAACTCAGGTGCAAGTGAAAAATGACAACGCTGCCAACTGACCAAATTCCCACATATACCAGCGTTCTGACTGCCAAAGGCGGGCTTACAGAATTGAATGATATAGAAAAATCGTATTTTGCAGCAGTCAGCATCGATGATCCACCACACATCGCTTTACTGCTGTACACCTCATTGCAATATCCAACCCGTTTGAAAGGTCAACTTCGCGAAAATCTTAAACGATTCGATATTCAAGTGACTGAACAATATGAGGTCTCCCCAGAACAATTGGAAGCGATTTATGCGAGTGCTGACGATCAACTTCAAAGTTCAGAAACGGATATAGACTATGAACGAGGCCGAGACCAGATAAACGCAATGATCGCCCGTGCTGTAACCGAGAAAGCCTCTGACATTCACATCGTACGCAGACGGCGCTCTGCTAGTGTGAGTTTTCGTATCGACGGGCAGATCGTACCGTATGTAGAGTGGAGCGAGAGAGAAGCCGACCGCAGCTGTAGATTCATTTATGAATCTATGTGCCAAGACCAGGAAGTGACCTGGAATCGACACGAACCTCAGGACGCAGTACTAGATACGACTTTACACAACGGGCGACGAGTTAGAGTGCGTGTTGGTACCATTCCTGCATCCCCGGATGGCTATGACATGGTGCTCCGAGTCATGCCCGGTACTGGCGACAGCCCTACTCTCGATAAATTAGGCTACGAGTCACCGCAAATCAATGCAATTCGTATGATTGTACGTCGACCTTCAGGGCTTGTAGCCATGGCAGGAGGTGTGGGTAGTGGTAAGAGCACGTCATTGGTTGGCATGTTGTTAGAAGAGTTAAAGATGCATGAAGGCCGTATTCGAATCATTACAGTCGAAGATCCTCCAGAAAGAGTCATACCAGGTGCTACACAAGTTCCGGTGGTACGTCGCCGCGGGAATTCCAGTGAAAATGAATTTTCGTTCGCCATTCGCGGAGCACTACGCTGCGACCCAGACACCCTAATGGTTGGCGAAATTCGAGACTTGCAATCAGCGCAACTGACCATAAAATTCGCGCAATCAGGGCACAGAGTTTACACCACGGTACACGCTTCTACGGCTATCGGTATTGTTAGTCGACTAAATTTGTTAGGTGTTGATCCTAAGCTGCTGTGTACTCCAGAAGTCCTCAAAGGATTGATTTTTCAGGCACTTATTCCGCTTCTTTGTGAGCACTGTAAAATCAGTACGCGCCGGTATCTGGAAAAATCTCGCGCAATCCCACATCGAAAACGAGTTGTAACGCGCGCCCTTCATGCCTTGAAGCCTCGTGAAATGAAACTCGACTCCCTGTTTTGGAGAAATTCGAAAGGATGTCGTCGCTGTAACCGAACAGGTGTCTTAGGACGCACCTTGATGGCTGAAATCATTTTACCTGATGAAAATATGCTGCGTCACTTGAGCCGCAGGGATTATGGCAAGGCACATAGATACTGGATAAGCGAGATGAGTGGAGAACCAGCCCACGAGCATGGGTTAAGATTGGCTGGTGCTGGGCGTATTTCACTCGATGATCTCGAATGGGAAATAGGTGCACTTGATGCACTTCCAACCTCAACCGCTCCTCGTCTGAACGGACACCTGAAGCAATTGGTGACAATAGGTGTTTAAGGCAATTGTAGTCTTTTTTGCTCGTTTGCAGTTTCGATTAGCTGCGAAAAATCGAACACAACTTTGGCGTCGAATTAGTTGGTTGAGTGATTCAGGAATCCCAATTGCGCTTGCCCTGGATTACATGTACGACTCTAAGACCACCTCAGCCTCGGGGCTTCGATTTATCTCCCATCAGAGAGTCGCCATGCGCGGGGTTGGATTCGCCGATGGGGCCAAAGGCTGGATTCCAGAGGAGGAACTTATATTGATTAAGGTCACACAGGAAGGTTCGATTGCTGATGGTTTTCGTCAAGCAGCTCGCGTTGCTGAAGCGCGCTCCAAACTTCGAGCAACAATCTATACCGGAATGATCTATCCCGGCATCATGTTACTAGCAGGTGGAGCCGCCATAGCCATTTTGCCAGGCAAGGCTCTGAAGGTCATGCGTAACCTTATAGACATTGAACACTGGCCGCCTGTGTCAAAAAGTGTACTTTGGTTTTCAGAGTTCATCGCTGTTTGGGGTATTCCTCTCGCAGTGCTTGTTATTTTGATCTTGATTCTTTCGGTATGGGCTGCCCCCAAATGGACAGGTAAATTACGAAATTTTCTGGAATGGTATCCGATATTCCTCTTGTATCGACGCTTTAGTGCTCCTGAAATCCTTTCTGCCTGGTTGGCATTGATGCAGGCGGGTATCCAGCGGGTTAAGGCTCTGGCACAACTCGAAGAAGGTCTACCGCCATACTTAGCTTGGCACCTGCAGGAAATTCGCTCTCGTTTGTATCGAGGGGTCGCTATCGAACAAGCTTTCGATACAGGGCTTTTCTCTCCAGAAACACTTGACGACCTACGTATTTACGAGCGAGTCGGCAACTTCGACGTAAATGCTGAACAATTTGCCGAACAAGAAATTGCACGTTCTTTACAAAAACTCGAATCCACTATCAAAGTTTTGGGTAGTTCAATTTTGATTTTAGTCGGTTTCGCAGCCGTTTGGGTGTACGCAGGCATTGCCCGCGTCGCATTGACCGTGCAGAACCTAGCTTACTAGTACCTTCACTTAACAGGAATGTTCACAATGAAACTGATACAGTTGATCTCTTTAGCAGTAAATCGGCGCAAATCGAAACAGGCAGCATATGACTCAGAAAAAGGAGCTATTACAGTTGCAGAAACCTTGATCGCACTGGGAATTGGCGCCACTGTAATCGGAGTAGTGTTCGCGGGTATACCTGCGATGATCAATGCTCGTAACGCTACAACCGGGTTAAATGGATTACTGCAAATTTCTACGGTAGTCCGAAATACATATGGAATTCGAAATACGTACGCAGGCTTGAATACCGAGCTCGCGATCGACTTCGCTGGATTTCCGCCGCATTTTATTATCAACAACGGTGCTCGACACCCCTGGGGTGGTGCTATTGTTGTTAGCTCCACCGGTGACAACGACGAGCGATTTATGATTCAATTCAGCGACATGCCAGAAGAAGGTTGTGTTCAAATTGCAGCATCCTCCCAAGATACTGCCGAAATACTAACGATCGATAATTCTGAAATTGGTGTAGACAGTGCCCCAAACGACCCTGATAACGACGAATTGACCACCATTACTGGTCTATGTGAAGAAGGGGACAAGGATGTCGCATGGACCTTTGGTGGCTAAATTATGGAATACTTGCATAGATTACTGTTCAAACAATCAACTCCGCATTTTGATCGAGGTGCGATTACCATCGCTGAAACCTTGATTGTGCTTGGAGTAGCTGCGGCGATGGCAGCAATTTACACTAATTCCAAAACTTACCAGCTTGAAATTGAGAGTTCCAAAAGAACTGGACAGTTAATTGCTGCCTATTCTCGTGCCGCGGCTACCTGGCTCGTCGAAGATGCTCCAACTGTAAACGGACAATACACCATCGCATCTTTACAGAATTGTGCTGATCTAAATGGGGCTCGTTTTTTGCCCTGCAATTTCAATGCTGACACACTACTACCGCGTCTCTTTAATGCAGATGGAAGTCGTAGGACTTTAGGGGACTTAATAATAGACGTGACAGTTAATGCAGATGGTGTAGAGGGTGATATCGACTTCGGTGTATTTCGAAGTGGCGAAGATTACAACGGCGATGGTTTACCTGATTCAAGACCTGATTTAGCCGCTGCCGGTTTTAGGGTGGCGAATGAAGAAACAGGTGCCGGAGTTATGAACTTTTTTCGTCTGAGCTTGGCTCGCGAAGATGCATCCAACGTTGTTTTCGACCCTAGTGTAGCTAATTTTGATCAAACTGCGATTGATGATTTAGCACGCGTGCAAGCACAAGTCGGTGCCAACGTAGAAACTCCATTTCTACGCCTGGATGGCTCCAATGAAATGACTGGCGGTTTAACCTTCGTCAATGGTATGCAGATGAAAATGACTGGCAATGGACTGGATTTTCAGGGACAAGGCGATATTGGTATTCAAACTGATACTGGTAAACTCGTTGTCTCCGAAACTCTGCAAGCTGAGCTGATGACGGCAAACATTGCGACTATCGATTCGCTAACCGTAACTCCAAAAGATGGAGTATCCGGTGCTGGTTTTGATCGTTTTGATCAAAGTGATGACATTACGCGTCTCGATACGACGATCTCCGATCATGAAGCGCGAATAACTGACAATCGTGCACAATTGCTTACCAATCGTAGCAAAATCACGATCAACCGCAACAACATTGAAAGCAATAGTAAAGACATTGCAACAAATAAACAAAATATTACGAATAATACCGCTAATATTTCCATCAATCGCACGCTGACTCAAACTAACCATGACAATATTTCAGATAACTATGACAGTATCTCAACTATTAAAGCGACGCTGTTGGGTCATACAACCAGGCTCGATGATTACGAAGGTAGGTTAAATACTCTAGAAAATAGACCAGTACCTCCGTCGACATGCACACCGACTCTCACCGCTGCCTTAGCGGCAAAACAAGCAAGTGGTTGGACGAGCATCGACTCCCTTTCCCATTCTTGCTTAAGTAACCAATGTTGGGTCCGAACTCGCCTTTCAAGCGTAAAAACGATTAGATACAAAACCCGAGACTCATCAACTTTGAAGTGCGTTAGCCACTCTGACGATTACATCAGCGGATGTAGATCGGAAAAACATCCAAACTGCGTCATCTAGGGTGATTAGGTTTCATCGTTCTGTGTAAGCTCGTTTGAATTTCAGCAAATATGCAACAATGTTGGATCACTCAACAAATTTGCTGAAAGAGACGGCCTAAATTACGATTGTTCGATATCAATATAAGGAAATTGCGAAATAGCAGCTAAAAAAAAGGGGGGGGGGGAGGTAGAAGTTATTGAGCAATCAAGCACTATTCGTCTAAAACCTATCAACCGTGCAAAAACACCGCACTCAATAACTTAGTATGGTTATTGACTATAGAAAACACAGCCAATTTTGGAACTTCATTTCGTATGTGCCCGGAGTAGAAATCACTAGTGTATTTCAAACAACTTTGTTTGTAATTCACAAATAGAATTTAGCAAATTTCAGTTAAATTAATTTGTCGTAGACTCCCTAACACGCAAATATCTTCGATTTAGAGTGTTTGCTTATACAACTGGAATTTTCTCTGAACATCCAACTGGTACTATTCTTACTACTTTTTGCCGGCTTCGTTTGGGTCTCACTCGAATTGGCTTACATCGATCATCACCTCAATCGATTGCCAAATCGTTACACCTTCTTACTGCTATTTGTGGGATTTGCAGTCAATCTTAATGCTTTGTTTGTTTCATGGTCAGAATCACTTTTTGGAGCGACAATGGCCTATGTGATTTGTCGAATTTATCACGACATCAATCTTCGCTGGCGAGGTAGTGCCGGGTTTGGTTTAGGTGATGCCAAATACCTAGCTGCGTTGTCTGCTTGGTTCGGCATTCAATTTTTACCTTCACTTTTGATTGGCGCATCGATTTATACTTTGGTTGCCTACAGTCGAAGATTACACAAGCCCTTTGGAGTAGGTCTTAGCTTGAGCGCAATTGCAATTTGGTTCTATAGTGCCTCAATTCCTCCCTAGATGCGCTGATAATTACTGCGTTTGTTGAAAGAACTAAACCAATATTTACGAATCCTTGATTTTGATTTCTAACTATTCAAATTGCCAAATACAAGTGTAAAAAGATTGAGCTAACTTCTACGCCAAACTTACTCGTCATAAATTATTTTTGACTCTTTATGGATCGTTTCAACCTTGAAGATGAACCGGTACCATTCCAACCAAATTCTACGATTGGCATCAATCAGTCTAAACCAAATTCCAATCACTCATTCTTGAAAAGTTGGAAACTTTTCTTTTTCGGAGGGATTTTTGTTGCAGCCACTACAGCAGCTTGGTACTTTTGGTTGTCCGCTGACATATCTAAGGAACGACAAATGACTATATCGACTAAAGAAGTCATTCCCAATGTCGCAAACTCAAATCAAATTGCGATACATGAAAAATTTGAATCTCTACCGAGCTCTGATTCGCTAACCAGCCAGTTTTTCAATGAAGCTCCAGAGCAATTCACAAAAATCATTACCCGACTCAACGAGACGATTAGTAGTTTAGAAAGGCTAAATCAGAGACTTATTCCAGCGAATCATCGTAACGAAGACTTTGAAACGATAAAAATGCAATTGGCACAAGTTTTGGAAAAACAAAACGAGATTGCGAACATTTTAGATACCCGTTTATTGGATTTGCAAACGTCGCTCCATAGTTTAATCGAACAATTCTCGAATGAAAGAATAGCTGACTCCTCGCCACCAAAAAGCGCTCCACCGTTTCGACTGATATCCGTCGATCTTTGGAACAATACTTGGTACGCCGTTCTCGAGATTGATGGCAACATTACAATGATGGAACCACTAGCTGAGAAAGACGGTTGGCGATTGATCGAAATCGACCCATTATCTCAGTCAGCCCTATTTCGTTCTGCTTTAGGGCAAGACAGTCGCCTACGCGTAGAAGGTTAAGTAACCAAAACCTCAAACACGATTATTCAAAGATAATGCAGAAAGCCAAATTGAAATATGGATTGTTTGTCAAATTTTTATTTCTTAGTTCGGCAGTATTTGGTCAGCAACAAACTGAAATTTCTGCTGCTGTTCATTCTGAATTATCGGAATCTGAAATTCGAATGGCGGAAACTTTGAGCCTAAGTGTCGAAGAAATTGGCTTGCTCGAGAATTTAAAGCACAGCTACCAAGGTATGCTTTCTTCGAAATTGTCACCGCTGGAATGGCTAGGTATTTTTGCAACAACCGATGCACAACGAAAAAAGTATGCTGAACTGCTAGCGGAAAGACAAATATCAATATTGACTGCAATTTCAAAATTTGAAACAGCATACTTAGAAGCTTTGAAAAACTTCTCTCAACTAGAAAACGAAAATTCTACCGCCAAATCTCTTTCGTTAATTACTCCTTTTTCATGTAGGGACGACGAAATTTGTAAAGAAAATTTGCAAACTGGTCTTGACCACCTCGAACTCGGGCATAAATTAGACATCTATATTAAAGGTACCACTACAAATGCAGAGCTAAGGTTATGGGTGACAATTCACAAAATTTCACTCGAGAAAATTCGTTCTAATCAGATCACCATAAACCACGCAGATTCTCGCCTTTTCAATCTCGAAAACGGAATATACGTTTCAGAGTAATTCACAAAAAATTCCAATAGATCTAACGTCGAGTAAATTCTTTTGTTCGAAATTGGAATTTTAAGGTTCATCTCAAATTTTTCTCGGTATAAAAATCAACCATGTTGAAATTTCGCACCCTAAAGTTTTCTGTATTGCTACATATTGCTCTAATACAAGGTTGCTCTTCTGCCCCAAAATCAATGCCTGATTTAGCGGCTGATGAACAAAGGTCACCAATCGCAATTCAGCAGACAAGCGAAGTAGCTGAAGTAGTAGCTCGCTTACCCTCAGCTGAAAAACAAGTGTTAATTAGATTAGTTAGAGAAATTGAGGAGCTAGATGCACTCATTGAGGAAGCACAATTTAAAGCTGATCCTGGCTCGCGTCTTAAATTCGATTACTTACAGCTTAGGAATGATCTACTTTTGATCACCCATGGCATACACTCACATATCCGTATATCCGAGTTCACTCCAAGAACTCTGAAACCTGTTGTGGGTGAGTATGGAAGATAACAGTAAATGGTCCACTCTTGAATTCACAAATTGGCTTTACTTTACTGCATTCCATCATTGTCGGAGTTCTTACTTCCACCTCGATTTGTTGGTGGATATGGATCGTTTACTCTTCTCTCGGACAATTACAAAACAACCAAATTAGCTTCATCGGGTTGTTGATCGAGTGCTTCCGATCACTGATTGTTACGTTACTAATACTAACCGTCATTGCATTTCTTTGACATGAAATACTTTTCAATTCGATCTGATAAGCAAACTTCTTGGATAGTTTCGGCAATAGTACTCGTGCTCATATACTGTTTTCTTGCTTCTACTTCACAAGCAGCTCTACCTGCTCCACCGAAAGTTGGCCAAGTAATCTTTAGCGCTGATGACCCCATAGGCTACATAGTTGGTTCAATTCGGTACATCGTATTTCTTGGTTTAACCGTGGTAGTTGTTTTTTCATTGATCGGGTTTTCCAGCGGCTTAATTTCGGAAGTCAATGAAGCAAGAAAAAAGGGGGAATGGGGACGCTTTGCAATCTACTTTGGAGCTGGCATATTTGTGGTTTTGGTAGTTATTTTCGGTGCGTGGTGGGGATCCGAGAGATTGAGCGCAATCATTAACTTATGAAAGTACTTCCACCTTGTTCCAAATTGGACTATGAAACACCTCTTTATAAGGGTTGTGGAAATAGCGAGTTGATTACTATTACCTTTGCAGCAGGATGTTTTTGGTTACCAGTAGCACTAGTTTCTGGTTACTCCGTTTTCACAGACACCCACGCACTGTTTTTGGCATTTGTAGTCTTCACAGTTGGAACAATTTTTTCCGTTGCTGTTGTCGCCCATATCAAACATTGGTTACTGTCAGGAAAACCCGATGATTGGCACAGAAAAATTGTCTATTGCGCTATTCATCCAATTCTTTCATCTAATCTAGTTTACAAATCAGGATGCTGGTCATCCGTACGAAAGGATTAGCGGTGGTTCGATACATTCACGCCGATTCTAACTTGTACAGCCACATTTTCACTCTTCGAGTGATTTCAGGAATCCTCGCTTTAGGTCTAATTACAGCACTCTTTGGCTGGTACCACGCGGCAAGAGTGCAGCGTATCAGCATCCCTCCAAATTTAAACTATGGAGGAGAAGTCACGCTCAATTCGATTCATTCGTGGGAAGTCTATAACTTCGCAGGATACATTTGGCAGCAGCTCAATCGCTGCCCATACGATTGTCTTCAAGATTATCCAAAAAATTTAGAAAGGCTAACCGCGTTTCTAACTCCTTCCTTCAAAGCTTGGTTAATCCAAAAGAACGAAGAAAAGACAAAAGAACTAACAGGTCGAACACGCTATATCCTACCAATACACACAGATAATTTTTTCAACTCGATTGTCCAAGAAAACCCCAATCAGTGGACAGTGACGATTGACGTTGAGCTAAGGGAACACATCAGAGGAGTACTCGTAAAAAACGCAAGAATTCGCTACTTCATTCGAGTTATCGCTCTGCCGGTTGATCCTGAATCTAATCCATGGGGTCTAATGCTAGATTCTATGCCCCAAAAAACCAAAAGATTAGGTTCGTACGAGAAAAAATGAAAACCAAATTAATTTCGTGTAATTTGTTTCTCGCCACTTTGCTAATCCAGATTGTTGAATTTGCACTAGCTTCACCTGTAACTTATCAATGGCCGACAAACCCAATTGAGTTAAACATTACAGTAGGATCAGAGCAACAAATTACGCTGCCAGGTACAGAGTCAATTCGAGTCGGGGTTCCAAATAAAATCGAAAGACTACTCAAAGTTGAAGTTATAGGGCCCCATTTGTGGGTGACTCCATTACAAGAATTCGAATTATCAAGAATTATCATTGTTGCTCCTCCAAATGGAAGGCTAGTACTACAGATAAACTCCGTTAAAGAACAAATTTCAAATCAACCGATTGTAGTTCAATCGCCCAGTGAAACTGAGTCACCAGAGGTCAGTACGAACTATATACCAAGCTATGGCTATGTGACTCTAACGCGATGGGTCGTTCAACAACTTTACGCGCCCCAGAGATTGTTGACTGATCTTCCGGGAGTCAATCGAGTACCGGTTGATAAAAGTGAACTTGAAATATTTCGATGTGGCGCAAGATTGCCGACCCTGTGTGCTGGAGGAGTGGTGGGATCTCCACTGGCAAGTTGGCAATCAAATCATCATTACGTTACTGCTGTCGAAGTACAAAATAAGTTGGCAGAGCCTGTTGTATTGGACGCCAGGGAACTTCGAGGAAATTGGCGGGCCGCTGCGTTCGTTCACAATCAACTGCGGCCTTTCGGCCAACACGGAGATAACACAGTGCTAGTTTTGATTTCGGATTTTCCACATAAACACTCATATTCAAACTTGATTACTTATTGAAAATTGCGGACACTACTTTCGCTAATTGTCGCTTCAATTATTGCGATTGTTCTTTGGACAAACTTCATAAACCAAGATTTGTCTAGTGAGAGAAGCCAGAATTCATCTGAGGGGAAGCAATCTGTTCAATCAAGTGCCACGCTGTCAGATCGTGATAGCGCAGCCGAGGAAGTACGTGCAGTTGCGATAAAGATTTCGAATTTAGAACAATCAATTGAGCAACTAAACGCGGAAAATTACTTGGAAAGAGACAAGCTTCGTTCTGAGTACATGGGAATGATAGAAGACTTGCATTTAACCCTAGAGGCAATCAATCAAAACCTTTCAAATCCAAGGCATTACGATACGATTGACTCGCTGGACTATCGAGTCAATCAATTGGAAACACAATATCAACAACAAGATACAACTGCTCAACCAGAACTTCAGTCACCATACAAATTCAAATGGCATCAGTCAGAAGACGTCGAAATCGATCCATTTGGACTTGTATCAAGCAAACCAACGAGCTTTACAGATCTTTCCGACCCATTACTTGACGCTAATGTTGTTAACCCACACTACACTATTCCACCGACTACTACCTTGTTCAATGCAACAGCTCTTACTGCACTTGTGGGTCGAGTGCCAAGTGGTGGAAACTTACAAGACCCATGGAGATTCAAAATCATTGTAGGTTCTGAAAACTTAGCTGCAAATGGGCACAGAATTCCAGGCTTATCAGGAATGCTTTTGGCAGGTACAGCTCGAGGCGATATGACATTATCTTGCGTTTCAGGAAATATTGATGTAGCTACTTTCATATTTTCTGACGGATCCATTCATACTACTCAAAGTAACAGTGATGGAAGATCAATTTCTTCAGGGCTTGGTTGGATTTCAGATGAATTTGGCAACCCCTGTATTCCCGGCGAGTTGAAATCCAACGCTTTGAATTATTTGGCTCAATCAACTTTAGTCAATGCACTCGGAGGAACTGCTGCAGCACTCGCTAATGCTCAGACGGAAACTACTACAGTTGAAACTAGAGGAGACAAAATTGAATCCATTGTTGGGAACCTGGACGAATATGTTGCAGGCTATGCTGTCAGTGAAAGTCTAAGTGGAGTATCTCAGTGGCTAACGGAACGCCAACTAGATTCGTTTGATGCAATCTATGTTCCAGCAGGTCATGCAGTGGCGGTTCACATAGAGGAACCGATATTGATTGATCGCACTCCACTTGCAAGAAAGGTGAAAAATTTTGAAGGAAAAAACAAATTTCTCAGTGCAAATAATAGCGGTTTTGATTAGTTTGACTATCATTCAATCTTCTTGCACTAGGGTACCCAAACCTTATTCGCCCATTCCATCGACCTCTAAAACAATCGCGCAGATTTATGAACAGCATCACACGACAGAACATTCAATTCGCACTTTGAATAATCGGTCTCCCACGGATAATAGTTCTCTCTACGGATATTCTCGAAATACTTTCAATGAACTTTCGGGTCAATTTCCTCGTTTGCCAAATCCTACCATCCTTCTGTACATATTCCCTCATCTGTCGGAAGAAAGAACTCCTGTACCCGGTTACACGACAATTTTTCCGATGTATGAATCCGTTGAATATGCAAATCCTGGTGAGGTCATACTTGAATGATACGGTTACCAAATAAAGGCAAAATCTCCGAACGGTTCAAGAAAATAAGCAAAGGTAGGAATCGATTAGAATCCAGTGACATTCCTTTGGTGAAATGGAACGGCAACGACTGTAAACCTCTTACTGTTGAAGAGTATTTGGGGCCTCAGCTGCATCCCGACCCATCCTATCGAAAAATTGTAGAGAATACTCATTCTTTTGTCGATTTACTCAACCCTAGACTAGATTTGGGAAAGAACACAATAGGACTGCAAGACTTAACGAGTATCGGAAAGTTTTTTGAAGTCAATTGCATGAATACTGAAGCACGGAGTACCAAATCGCTGCAGTCGATTTGTCAAAAAGTTCATCATGCAATCGCCCGAAGTTGTCCAGAAGATTTATATTCACCTTGGATTATTCAGTGGTTTGTACAAGATAACAGCAGTGAAATTTTCAATAGTCTAAGTAAGCAAGTGAAGAATTATGCTAGCAAGTTTAATTCGGATTCAGAATACTCAAAATCATGGTTACTTACTCTAAATGAACATTTACGTGATTTGACGTGCTCCGAAGGATTGTTTTTTGACCCAAATCTAATCGACAACAGGTGGCGAAGCAGAAAGCGTAGTGTACGTCTGTGCATATGGCGAAAAGCAACGCCTCAGCGAGACACTGACGAAAATATGATTGATCGAATTTGCCAGCAACTGATCAACTCCTTAGCGCAGGCAGAAATTCAATTGATTCCTTGTGGTGCAAGCGAGCTATATCAGTGGTTAACACAATGGTTTGTACCTAAGCCTGAAAAATACACGGGCGTTGTTAGTACAACAGAATTGCTTCGGGCTTTTCCTTGGAATCCATCAGATTTAGAGCGCTCGGAGTCTTTATTTTCAAACACTGCGAAAGCCGACATCAGTCGTGCGTCACTACACGGGACTACACCTTGGACATGGAAAAAACCCGGAATTTGGTGGTTTCGTGGTCAACCAACTAGATTTGTAACGGTTGATGAACTGGTTGAAGAACCCAAAATTGGACATCTGACAGGGGAACTTCAGTTTGGAGATACAGTCGGCACAATGTGGGACCAAATGCCTGAAAAGTCGATATGGTCGATGACAGTTGTCTACACCGCGCAGCACCACATCGAAGATAAAGTCTCAAAAGTACGAAACAACGCGATCGGTGATAGTGCTGTAGCCCTCGAACGTAGAAGACTTTCAGACCTAGCACTCAATCAAGTCGCTCAAGGTAACCCAATTTACAGAGTATTTTCAGGAGTTTACGTATTTGGTAAAGATCTCCAAGACCTAGACAAAAAGACCGAGAAGGTACTTTCGGTTTTAACTGCACACAAACTGCGACCGGTTGTTCCCCGATATGATCCCATTGCACTAGATAGCTATGTTCGTGCCTTACCGTTTGGTTACGATTTTGAACAGGATCAACGACCTTTTGCTCAACGCGCAAAGCTTTGGTTTTCTACTCACATTGCAAGAATGGTGCCCGTTTACGGACGGTCATCTGGAACAAACTATCCCGGTTGCATATTCTTTAATCGGGGAGCGGAACCAATTTTGTTTGACCCGCTTAATCCGGAAGACCGAATAAGCAACGCACACACTTTAGTACTTGGACCAACCGGATCGGGAAAGACTGCGATGGTGAACTATATGCTACTCCACACTTTAGCTATACATCGTCCAAGAGTCTTTTTGATCACTGCACTACCAACCTTTGGTTTATTCGCAGATCACTGTAATCGTCTGGGACTATCTGTACATCGAGTCCAAATTGATGGAAAATCCGATGTAAGCTTGCCTCCTTTTAGCCATGCTCAAAATGTTTTGAAGGAACAACCTTCTAGTGATGAACCTAAATCTTCCTACCTGCGTGATCCTTTAGGCGAAATGGAAATTCAAGCTCGGTTGATGATTACTGGCGGTCAAACTAACGAGGAAAGTGATCTAAGACGAGACGACCTAGACCTGATTAGAGCCATTATTTTAGAGGCGGCTAAATTGTCAATTTCGGAGAATAGATCACAGACAATGACATTTGACTTAGTGCGATGCCTGTATCGAGCATCGGAAACTGGTAAGCTGCAGAATCGAAAACTGACGGCAAATCAGATTGACAGAGTCATTCGTATGGCAGGCGCAATAAATGTTTTCTGTACTGGTTTCAATGGTGAGCTGTTTAATCGCGAAGGTAGTCTTTGGCCGACGGTAGACATCACCGTAGTTGAATTGAACCTGCTAACTCGCAGGGGATATGAAGACAAATTAGCAGTTGCTTTAACCGGTCTTTTCGCAGCGATAAGCAATCAAATCGAGTCTCAACAATATCAGGAAAGACAAACCATTGTTCTGATTGACGAAGCTCATGTATTACTACAAAATCCACTTGTATCTCCATTCGTGAATCGAATTTCTGCAATGTGGCGAAGTTTTGGCGCATGGTTGTGGATTGCCACTCAAAATCTTCGACAACTTCCAAACAACGCAAAAGAGCTACTAAATCAGCCCGAGTGGTGGTTTTGTTTGACTATGGACAGAGACGAAGTAGATCAAATAAGCAGATTCAAATCCCTGACCAAGCAACAGAAAGACTTATTGCTGTCGGCACGGAAAGTTCCGGGTTTATATACGGAAGGAGTTGTTATTGCATCCAGATTACTTACTCTGTTTAGAAATACTCCCCCAGCTCTCGCGCTTGCACTGAGCCAAACGGAGAAAAATGAAAAAGCTAAACGAGCACGAATCATGAAAAATCAAAAAGTTTCTGAGCTTGACGCCGCTTACGTCATTGCTAGTCAACTCCGAGAACAAAGAAAAAGGAAAGCAGAGGCATGAATTTCTATAGAAAACTCATAATTTTTTTCAAATTGATGCTAGTAAATACTTGTATTTTCGCAGCCGAACCTTATCCGACCAATGTCAAACTATTTGTAGTCTCCAAATTAAATTTAGCAGACATCAAAAAATTCGAACAACTCGATATAAATGTCGAGCTATTTGACGCTTCGCTGCTTAAACGAATCGAATCTGCATTGAGTGCTAATCTGTCTATGAATCTGAATATAGCTAAATCGCAAGTACGGAAACGCGTCAATTCGAACTTCGAAAGTCTCCAAACTGCATTTGGAACAGCTACTAAAGTTCGGAACTTGATTGATGAGTTTGAAATCAAACAGTTTCCAGCTGCAGTTGTCAACAACGAAACAGTGATCTACGGAACAGTTGATCCTTACAAAATTCTAAAACAGTGGCTCGCACTGCAGTAAGAACTATCGTAGTTTCTTCCTTTTTTCCTATCCTACTTGTACTGAATAGCCACACTCTGGGCCAATCAATAAGTACTGCGGAAATTTTGTCTAGATCTGTGAGTCAAGAATGTCTGAATTGGAGAATTTCCGGTTTATGCTTATGGTTAAAATGCACATTTTTCGGTTGCTTTGTAGTGACATCTCCCAAAATTGCTCATCGCATTCCAGACTTTGTCGTTAGCGCCTACCCCCAAACAGGTAATTCGCCTTGGAAAGAGATTGGATCTATTACTTCAGCGATCGGAAAATCGATGAAGCCACATTTGTCGGGTGGCAGTATTGCGGGGGTTACAACCGACTTAACTCATCAAGATTCACTTCAATTTAACGAAGTAGATATCATCGGTAACCCAATAATTGAGCTAAACAAATATTCCAAATTTTTGTGTCGTTCTGAAGCTCGCCCCTTAACTCCCTATTTTCTATCTAGTCTTGATTCCGTGTCTTGGAGGAGCGGTTTACCGGACGCTCTACGTTATGAAGCATTCACACCAGGAGAGCGTGAAATTGGTGAATGGCCAAGTTTCACCTGGGGTTCTGTTTATCCCAGATCTGGATTTGTCCAACAACAACACCCGGGCAAGGCAGCAGCCGTAGTTAGTCAACGTGCTATTGACATTTTGCTAAATGATGGGAAAGGACACATTCGCTTAAAGGAATTAACTAGCGGCAAAACACAGGTTGTTCGAGGTAACGTTAAAGCCAAATCACCGAATTTGTGCAGAAAAAGTGGTGGCCGATGGGAAATTTATCCTAAGCTCAATGATCAAGGTAAGTGTGTCAAACAAACTTGGCAACAATGGCATTCTAATGCCAACGAACAAACGGATAGATGGCAAATGCTACTGCCGAACTCCAGTCAGCAGTGTGAAATTTTCGCACGCAGTAAGCAGTGGCCATATGATGCGTCATCACAAAACGGAGCCTACGTATGGAACTATTGGCGACAATATAAGTGTTGTATAAAAGCCGGGCAAGTTCTACTAAACGATTTTGATTTTGATTGAACTGTAGCTTCGTCAATTACGTAAAAAAAGATGGATAATATTTCCTGAATTAGTTTGTGCGAGCCTCCAACCTAAATCTTTGTGGCGATTTCATCAATATTATTCGAAAATTGTCCCGTATGGTGCTTTGATAGAGTAAAGTACCCCGTTTCGATTTATGCACAAACTTTGGCGTTAAGTCAAAATGGCAATCTTCTTTCAAAGTACATTTTCGTTGTTTGTTGCGTAATTTACAGAGACATCAACTCTTATTTCCATCAATTTTCACCGTGTCCATTTTCTGAATAAAATACTTGAGTCTCAGCTAACAATATGAGCGAATTGATTACTTTAGCCGAAGTCATTCTTGTTGACTTGATTTTCGCTGGTGACAATGCAATAGCGGTCGGTCTTGTAGCAGCCAGTCTACCGATAGAACAACGAAAAAAGGTTATCGCTACTGGGGTTGCTATAGCAGTAGTTTTTAGAATTGTTTTTGCAGTAGCAACAGTTCAATTACTGAAAATTCCAGGATTACTTATCGTCGGTGGTTTACTGTTGTTATGGGTCTGCTGGAGATTGTTCTCGGACCTACGCAAAAGAATTCATGCCGAAGAAACGGAAGATGTCAATAAAGAAAAAAAATATTTGACGTTCAGACAAGCAATGTTTCAAATTATTGCGGCTGATGTTTCAATGTCACTCGATAACGTATTGGCCGTTGCCGGAATTGCACGGGAACATATTACTATTTTGGTTTTCGGATTGTTTTTGTCGGTTGTATTAATGATGGTAGCAGCTACTTTCATCGCTCGTATACTCCACCAACATCGTTGGATTGCGTATTTGGGAATCGCTGTAATTTTCTATGTAGCAGGCGTCATGCTTTGGGAAGGATCTAATGATGTGATTGCGATGTTCCAACAAAACTAAAACTACGAGTAATAAGTTCGAAGTTGAGTCTCCTGTAGTTCCTAGACTTGATTAAATTGAAAGTCAGTGTTTGTGTAGACTCTAATCTGAAGTACCTACGATGTTTACTCACGATAGAATAAGGAATGAAAGTTGCTCTATCAAATAGGTTGAAATACTTTATACTTAAACTGAAATCAGTGACCATTGCTTAGAGATTAATTATGAGTAACCTAGATTCATACGTCCAATTCGTGAATGTCCAAAAAAGTTACGATGGGGAGACGTTAGTTGTAAAGGATTTGAACTTATCCGTCGGGCAAGCCGAATTCTTAACGTTGTTGGGACCTTCTGGATCTGGAAAAACAACATGCTTGATGATGCTAGCTGGTTTTGAAACCGCTACACATGGTGAGATTATTCTTGACGGTGCGCCAATCAATAACGTTTCTCCTCATAAGCGCGATATTGGAATGGTTTTTCAAAATTACGCTCTTTTCCCTCACATGACCGTCAGTGAAAATTTAGCATTTCCACTGAGAGTTAGAAAAATGAGCGCATCGGAAGTTGATACTACTGTTGAGCAAGCCCTTTCTATGGTTCGATTGAGTGGATTCGGTGATCGTCTACCCGGACAACTTTCGGGTGGGCAACAACAACGAGTCGCAGTGGCTCGAGCTTTGGTCTTTCGCCCAAAATTAGTCCTCATGGATGAACCCCTTGGAGCTCTCGACAAACAGCTCAGAGAACAAATGCAATTCGAAATTAAACATATTCACGAAAATCTTGGCGTTACTGTCATTTACGTAACACACGACCAAAGTGAAGCGTTAACAATGTCAAATCGAATTGCAGTGTTCAATGACGGCATCATTCAGCAACTTGCACCTCCGGGAGATCTCTACGAACGTCCCAAGAACGCATTTGTGGCTCAATTTATAGGAGAGAACAATGTGTTGTTTGGTGAAGTGAAACAGGTCTCTAACGGAGCCTGCGATGTACAAGTCTTGGACGGAAACATGGTGAAAGCAACTGTAGTTAATATCGGTGGGGTCGGAAAGGAAACAACGTTATCATTACGTCCAGAAAGAGTAAATATCAATCCAGAATCAGGAACCTGCACCAACGTTGTTCGAGCCAAAGTGGAAGAAGTTATCTACTTGGGCGATCACATCAGAACTCGCGTGAATTTGTGCGGGCAAAATGATTTCATCATCAAAATTCCCAATGCACATGGCCATGTCAATCTGCAATATGGTGAAGAAATCGACGTTGGATGGGATTATCAAGATTGTAGAGCTCTAGACGCATCCCCTCGACCTAGTGTTTAAACCGGTTAAGGTGGTTTGTGACTCACAGTCGCTAAGTTCGCTTTAGCTGAGCTAAGACAATTTCCAATATTCTTGCGCCTTTCGCAATTTCCTCTCTGCTAATGGTGTAAGCCGGAAGTAGACGCAGTACTCTAGACCCTGACTGAAGTACTAACAGATGGTTCTCTAAACAAGCATTCATTACTGTAGATGCAATTTCACCGAACTCTTGGTTGAATTCGGCTCCAACCATCAACCCCGATCCTCGAATTTCTCGAAAAATATGCAAATTTGAATTTATTTCTTTCAACAATCGAAAAAGATATTCACCTTTGCCAACTATTTGATTCAAAAATTTTTCAGAACAGACTTTGTTGAGTACTACTCGAGCTACTTCACAGCAGATTGGGTTTCCTCCGAACGTAGAGCCATGACTACCCAATGACAAAGTTTCGCTTACTTTGGTTCCTAGAAGCGTAGCACCGATTGGTAAGCCTGCACCAAATGCTTTTGCTACAGTTACGATATCCGCCTCAACATTCTCAACCCATTGATGAGCAAACAATTTCCCTGTGCGCCCCATTCCACACTGTATCTCGTCATAGATCAATAACGCATCTTTCCGGTCACAAACTTCTCGGACTTGCTGCAAAAAGCGAGTGGAAAATGGCCTGATGCCACCTTCTCCTTGAATTGGTTCCAATAAAACCGCACAAACGTCATCTGAAAAAGAAGCTAGCAAATCGTCGCTATCATTGAATTTACAGTATCGAAATCCTCTGGGTAGTGGTTTAAACCCAACATGATATTTCGGTTGAGCAGTAGCTGTAACTGCCGCTAGTGTTCGCCCATGAAAAGACCCATCGAATGTCAAGATTTTCCGTTTATCAGGTCCGAAATTGTCATACGCATATTTTCGTGCGATTTTGATTGCCGCTTCATTTGCTTCAGTACCGGAATTACAGAAATATACTTTTTCGGCGAAAGTCCGTTCGACAATTTCTTCAGCTAGACGTACCGGGGGTTCACTAAAGTAATAGTTACTGGTATGCCAGAGCTTGTCAGATTGATTGCGAATCGCCTTCATGATTTCGGAATTACGATGACCGAGACAATTAACACCAATACCGGATCCAAAATCCAAATATTCTTGGCCATCTACATCCCATAGATTACTGCCTTTACCGGACTCAAAAACAACGCCACGCGGTCTGTAATTTGTGGAATACAGACTACGTCCTACTCCGATTATTTCTGCTGATGCTGACCCACTCATACGCACAATTTCAATTAAGACCTTTACGTCAAAACCAATTCCAAAATCCTTTCATAAACTTCTGACAGCAAATCCAACTCGTCTATATCTATACATTCATTAACTTTATGTATGGTGGAATTCAAAGGCCCAAATTCCACTACCTGAGCCCCCATTTTGGCGACAAATCGACCATCAGAAGTTCCTCCAGCGGTTGAAAAAACCGCGCGAACGCCAGTTAGCTGTTCGACTGCTTTTGAAATGACATTTGCAAATTCGTTGTCAGTTGTGTAATAGGGATCAGAAAAACCATACCATTCAATATCGCACGGCAGCTCTAACTTTTGGCAAAGCTTTTCTATATCGTGAATTAGAGAATCAACAGTTGTAGCGGGAGAATACCGAAAGTTCATCGTCAGTTCCAAGGTGCCAGGAATTACATTATCGACACCGACACCTGAATGTACGTTTGAAATTTGCAATGATGTATTTGGGAACACTACATCACCATCATTCCATTTCATTTTCGCTAACTCATCTATCAAGGCACCTGCGCGATGAATTGGGTTTTCTGCCAGGTGTGGGTAAGCTACATGCCCTTGTTTCCCATACACCACAACTTTGCACGTAAGTGAACCTCTTCGACCAACTTTAATAGTGTCCCCCAAGACAGATTCACATGTCGGCTCCCCTACCAAACAAAAATCTATTGCTTCCGATCGTTGCATTAAATTTTCAACAGCGACTCTAGTGCCATCCACAGCAATCGATTCTTCATCACTTGTAATGAGAAAGGACATGGAGCCGTTAAACGATTCATGTCGCTTATAAAAACGTTCACAGGCTGTAACCATAGCGGCAATACTAGCTTTCATGTCCGCTGCGCCTCGTCCGTACAATCGTCTATCTTCAATCGTAGGCGTAAATGGTGGATAAATCCAGTCTGAGGCATTACCTGCGGGCACTACATCGGTATGGCCAACATACGACAAGTGTGGTGACTCCGTTCCCTTACGAGCCCATAAGTTACTCACTTCACCGCGATTCATCTGCTCGATTCTAAATCCGAGCTTTTCTAGTCGCTCTGAAATCAATTGTTGACAACCTTCATCGTGAGGGGACACTGAAAGTCGTTCCATCAATTGACTGGCAAATTTTACTGTGTCACTAATCGTAGACAAAACGTTTCCTTTTGGTTTTTGTTTGTAAATACAAAGAATAACTCAAATTATATTTTTTTGAAATTGAAACAGCTTGTCGTTCCAAGCCAATATTGACCTTGTTACCGTACTATATCTATCGAAATTAACTGTAGACCAAAAATCTACAAACTTTAGCAGCCCTTCATCAAACAATTCAAGCCCCATGCAAATAGCGTCGACGACAAATTGAATACCGCTCCCTAATTTAAATTTTTAATACTAGCTTTATCAGCTGATCTACTTCCAAAATTCGACATGTCAAGTCAAAAAGGTAATTCTTAATGTTTCGACAAATTAATGATAAATCTAGGAAATACTACGTTTTGGTCATTCTTTCTCTCTTTACGACTTGGTGTAAACCTGTCGTTGCCAATGAACCAATTGTCAATGTTCCTCTTTATTATTCACTCGGTGGAGCGCAAGCAATTGATTTACCCGCGTCGTCGCAGTCTCACCTACAGTTGCTACAAAAAAATGGAAATAACGGATTGCTATGTGGCAAGTTTGAACCTTCTTTGGACATTCAGGACATGATTACCGGGCAACTGGCTGATACTCTCGCAACTCTAAACTCTATACCAGCAGCGGTCACCGGTGCACTACCAGGTTACATTTTGTGTAGAGCACAACCAGGTTTGTGTCAACTATTACAGCACTACGTAGTAAGAGCTGAAAATATGTGGAATCTATCTGTTCAGTCTTGCGAAGACATAATGGAAGATATCACTGAAGGTGGAAATCCATTTCGAAACCTTGTTCAAGTATCAAAAATGCAGGCATGGGAACAACAAGCTCGTATAGGTGCAAACGCTACAGAAGCCGAGCGCGAAGCAAATCAGGCCGACGGATGTGTGGAGTGGATAGGAGGAAAAAAATCTGGGTGCAAAGGTGAAGATCCGATCTGGTTAACGAAAGATACGGCTAAGACAGGTTGGTGTCTTGTCCAGAATTTGGAAAGCGACTGCCGCGGAAGCAAGCTTCAAGCTGAATCTACCAAAGGATCAAAACTAGCCGAAATGTGGCCCACTCCAGATGACGCAGCTCAATGGATCTCTGACGTATTAGGAGACTACAAAATACACGCAGGGGAAACATCTTCGACTAAAGCTGGAACAGGTCTATTACCAAAAATTGAGGAAACAACTCAAGTTATTCAAACTTCACTCAATGAGCTAGTTTTTTCAACGAATGCCCCTACTGCCGAAGATTTTGATCGACTCAGTACAGACCGAATATTCCTAGCACCATCCTTGATTGACGCACTTCGTGACTTGCCCGACAGAAAATTTCTGATCCGTCGCATTTCCAATGAAGTCGCACTTGCCCGTGTTGTTCAGAAAGCTTTACTCGCCCGACGAGTTTTACTAAGTGGAATGATGGAACCAAACATTCAAAGTGCCGGCAATGTATCTGATTCGATCCGTGAAATTGTCGAATTTCTTGAGCGAGAAATAGACACAGTAACGTTTGAACTCCAAGTCAGTCGTCGGCTAGTTTCTCAATCTATTCTAGATGTCTTGAATGCTCACAAAGTGTTGACCGTTCCGTCACCGAATGTACGAAATACTCCAGAATTACTGCTTAAGTAATTTCGCTACGCACTAGTGATAAATGCGCGTTCACTCTTATCTAGAACTCTCCACTACCGCGGTTGGCTGGTATGTTGCCAATGGAGTCACTGAGATCCTTGTAGAGAGCGGTTTAGTATTTTTACCGTTCATTTTTGCGCTTTACCGCAATTGGGCAGGTCCTCTGCAAAGTCAAGAATCCAAGGTTGCTGCAGTCGTTTCTTTGAGGCGGATGGAACACGACGTAATCATCGCCTTTTTGATATTGGTGTTCTGCTTTTTACCCGCGGTTCCGATCGATTCTACTGATATCGAATACGAAGATAGCAAATTGCAGAAAGTGATAACAGCTGGAGATTCAACCGCTCCATATATGAGAACCACTTACTCCTTGAAAGAAATTCGAATTCCACTAGCCTGGTGGTTTACGTATGAAATCTCATCAATCACTACAAATTCTGTGATTGATGTAATTAAGAAATTGAATGATCCTGCGACTCTAAGACCTCTGTTGCGACGAGTTGGAAAGTTACAAATAAAAAATGAAGCTTTACTTAGCGAGATTCGCCGCTTTCGTAGGGATTGTTATGATCCTTCTCTAGCAAAGTTTCAGAACAGTGAACATCCCCCAACTGCGAAAAATCTGATAGATGACGTAGATTGGTTAGGTTCGAGAATCTTTATAAACACACCTGGATATTACAAACGTTGCCCGGAAGTCGAGTCATGTGGAACCGGCTATTACGCGAGGACTCCTAAGTCTCGGTGGCTTAATGCAGTCGATGCTCAATCCTACTTGCCCGGTCAACCTTATTGCGAAACTTGGTGGAGTCATGGTGAACTTGGTTTACGAAAACAAATACTGACTGAACTCATTGAAGTTGCACCGTGGTTTGAGGAAGACGTAGAACGAATTAGAAAACGCCAAAACAAAACATCGCAATCAAACTTAGAAGCTTCGAACCATGAAGACAGGTTTTTAAGGCGCTTTATCAGCCAAGCTCCAAGGATAACGACTCATCGAGCTGACAACAATCAAACCTTCAAATTTTGGTCGACAGATATTTTTTCGATCGATGGAATTCAGCAGATACTTGGAACGATTGGCGCATTTATTGCATCAACCATCTTACACATCGTTATGGAGTTAATCGTTATTGGACTACCAATGCTACAAGCGCTGATGCTAATGATGCTGTACATATCGATTCCATTACTGGTGCCGTATGCCATAGTCAATCCCGTTGTTTTGGTTAGACTTGTACTGATTTTACTTGCGCTTCGATTTGTATCTGCAATTTGGTATATCGCTGAATTCTTGGACGAAAAGCTGATTGAAACCATGTACCCTGACTTTTCGATTCTCGAGTTCGGATTTGAAGGTTCAGCGGCGGACGTTATTTTTGGACTAATCACGTTGTTTTCCTACTTAACACTACCTCTCGTTTGGTTCTATCTGGTGGGTGCCATCGGGTCTAGAGCGATAAGTTCATTATCAAATAGTTGGGGACAATTGAACCATAAACTCAATGATGTTTCTGGCCAGTCAGTGAACCACGTCACTTCCATGATTCCCAATAAACGGAATTAAGTTTTCTGGAAAATTAACATTTTTGTAAGATTTCTATAAAAATCAGCCTTTTATGTCATATATTCTAGATTTCACATGAATATTTTTTTTCATCTGTTGTTTTATCAGTTTGAATCCAAAATTTTCGTGTGTCGATAAATTATCTATCAAGCAAATAATTAATTGAAGTTTTCATTTGAAACCAGGGAGGTACTCATGCACATCGTAGACTTTGTAGAAACTTATGCTAGATACAAGAATTTAGTCCATTCATCGAAACGTCACTTTCGATTTGTGGCGAAGTTGTTTATCAAAGACACAAATATCAGCCACTTTGAAGATATCTCTAATGAAAGTTTTGTTGACTGGCGTGAAACTGTGCTTGGCAGAAAAGCTAAGCCGGAAACATGGAACAACTACTTGCGCCATATTCGTGCAATGATCAATTTGGGAAACAGTAGGAAGTTCTTTCTTTGCGAGTCAGATCCTATTGATTTGTATGCGAGGTCCCACAGTAAAGCGCCCAAAACGATAAGTCTTAATGATCTAAAAAAGGTTCTTCGCTATTTAGAAAGTGGCCAGACCACTTTTAGACCGAATTGGTTTTGGATTGCACTTATTAGGGTGTTCTTTTACACAGGAGCTCGTCGTCGACAAATAGCGGGACTACGCTGGAAAGATATCGATTTCGAATTGAAAGAAATTTATCTTAGTAGTCAGTCGAGTAAGAATTTAAAAGGATGGACCATTCCAGCAGCGGATGCTGTGCTCAAGGAGTTGGAGATAGTTAGACGACATACGTTAGAGGTGGTCGGTGCGGACGAAAATTTTGATGATCGGTATGTATTTGATATTTCATTATTTCGTAAACGATTCAAGTGCAAGGGCAAAATGACTCTGGTATCGATTAGCAATCTCTTTTATCGATTAGGTGGGAAATCTGGAGTTGTAATCTCATCACATCGACTACGTCACACCTTCGCCACAATCCTTGCCCAACAAGGACGTTATCGAGATCTTCAAAAGTTAATGGGACACAAAAGCATCAACACAACGATGGTTTATGTCCACCCCGATCTTGAAAGCGCTCGGCAATTGTTAAACCACTTGGACGACTCAGGTATATAAACGGAATTTGCTTAAACAAATTTCCTAATCATAGTCACGACTTTGTAGCACAGGATGAGTTGTGCTAGTCGATAAACGAAATAGGATCACCGGCTCTCAAGTACGGTGATCCTACCACATTCTTTCGATTTGACTGAGGTCGGTCAAATGGACTAATTTGGCTGCGTACAAAGTTGCTGAGTTTACACTAGAGTGACCGAGTACTGCTGCGATAGTAGGCAGTGGTACTCCCGCTTCAACAGCAGCAACACCAAAGCCTTGTCGTAGCCCATTAGAAGAAGCTTGGGGCCCTTGAATATCCGCTTGTTTCATGAGTTCGTTAATGTAGCGAAAGGCAGTCGTTCGAGAAAATTCCCACATTAACTGTTGTGACAAACGCATCTCCGATTGATTTTTTCGTAATCTGTGCACGAGCTCGAGTGCCCGCACAAATTCGCTAGGAATTGGAATTTCCCGCCAATACTTTCGATCCTTTTTTCTCGTGAAGATGTAGATCATTTGTTGACTTAGGTCGACATCACAGGCTCGCAATGAGAGTGCCTCCGATATACGGCATCCGGTATATACCAAAGTTAGAGCAAAAGTTTGTATCTCAGGACGAGTTGTTCGCTGAGCGACTTCGATAAAGCGCTTTCGTTCAACCACAGAAAGATAATTCCGACAATTACGGCCGATGAGGTGAATTGAATATTGAAAATATTCCACAAGAAAATTTTGACTTTGTAACAATTCCTGTGAAACTGTTACATCGATAGCAAATTTGGCTCAACCTCTGATTTTGAAATAAACATGAAAAAAGCGAATTCGACAATTCTGCAACGATTAGATCGTACTAGTTTCAAAACAGAGAAAATACAGAGAAAAGACAGAGGCACACATGCAGATGTAGATCAGAGAACCAGAATTTTCAAGAATTTTCGAAAATACCTTCGTACTAACTGCGGGTCTTAGTCTATAATATGAAACTAATGTGAATTAAAGTCTGATTTGAAATTCGCTTTGGCCTTTCAAGATCGATTTAATCAACAAACTCCACGAAGGAGTATAGAATAGAATAAAATTAAGCCTTTACAGCTCCATTTGAAACAATTGATGTGTAGTTGTTTCAAACTAAAAAGAACTGATTCAAACTCAACTATCCCTAATTTCTACCATTTTTCAAGTCTAGTAGTATTATACATTAAACTTGAATGCTTAGTGCTCTATAGGCTACAATCCCAACGTTGTTCGATAATTTTTTGATCAACAACTCTCGATCTAGGCCCCCACAGATTTAGTTTTCAATATTTCGAAAGTCGATCAATCGACGAACTTGTCGAAATCGGGTAGGTTCTTTCAGTTAATCCCCAAAATGTTCGCCTAGTTTGATGGGACATTTCTGACTTCGTTCACTGTATGCTATATTTGTTACCATCACTATTTCTATGGTTTCGTTTCCCACGATTACAAATTTGAGTTAAGCTTATGAGGTTAGTACTGCTTCGACACGCCATCGCTGAAGAACGTTATGTCTTTCATATGAACAGCGGGGGTGCACCGGATTCAAAAAGGCCACTTACCAACCTTGGGATCAGCAGAATGGAAAAATCTGCTGCCGGACTCTACAAAGCTTTAGACGGCGACGTGCAAAAAGTGGTAACAAGTCCGTACACAAGATCACTACAAACCGCAGAAATATTTTTGGAAGCAATACCTGAAACCCAGCGACCAAAGCTGGAAAAGTCAGATTTACTCACACCGGGAAGCAGTTTTCGTACCATTCGTCAGTGGTTGGAAGGACAATCCGGTACTGTCGTGCTCGTAGGCCACGAACCAGATATGAGCTGGCTTATGCAACAATTTACGGCTGGTTCTTCGACACAGCTTATGAAGTTTGGTAAAGCAGCTGCCTGTTTGATCTATTTCGAGCGCGATCCGGCAAACTCGTTTGGCAGTCTTCGTTGGTTCATTAGCCCAGCAATATTGCGTAAACTGGGTGCCGGGTGACGGAAATTTCAAGCAAAGACGAACTCGAACTCAGCTCCGAATTTATTGCTGCAGCCGATCTCGGATCAAACAGTTTTCATCTAGTCATAGCTCGTTACGACAACGATCGACTGATCGTTGTCGACAGAATCAAGGAAATCGTCCGTCTAGGTGGTGGACTAGATGCCAACTCGAATCTCACTTCTGTCGCTCGTAGACGTGCTTTAGGGTGTCTGCGCAGGTTTGGTCAAAGGCTCCGAGATATTCCATCTTCAAACATTCGAGCAGTCGCTACCAATACCTTTCGTAAAGCACGAAATACTCATCAATTCTTACCACAAGCTGAAGCTGCCTTAGGGCACAATATTGAAATTATTACAGGACGTGAAGAAGCACGCTTAATTTACGAATCGGTTTGCTATAGCCTGTCAATTAAACACGAAAATCAATTGGTCGTTGATATTGGTGGTGGAAGTACAGAGGTAATCGCTGGTGCTGCACAGGCTCCACATTTAGCGGACAGCCTTTATATTGGTTGTGTTGGGCTGACAAAAGCGAGATTTCCCAACGGACATATTTCAGCTCATCGTATGGAACAAGCTGAAATGGACGCACAACTTGAGGTGCGGACCATTCATCGAAAGTTCGTAGATCATGGCTGGCAGCGAACGATTGGGTGCTCTGGTACGATTAAAGCCGTTGCCGCATCTCTGAAACACCTTGAATTGAGCTCTGGAACAATTGATAAAGAGTCTTTAGCCGAGCTACGATCGAGAATTCTACAATTTAGGCACACATCTGAATTGATGGAACTTGGATTTAATGTGCGGCGCAGTGAGGTCATACCCGGAGGATTTGCCATTGTAAGTGCGCTGTTCAATATGCTGAACATCGAAAAAATGGAGGTTTCCGAACATGCACTACGTGAAGGTGTGATGTATGACTTGTTGGGAAGGCTACGCAACGATGACGCTCGAGAACGAACAGTGTACGCATTGGCCGAACATTGGTCAGTGGACCAAGTGCATGCGAATCGAGTTCAAGCTATCGCCCAGGCTATGTATGATCAAAATGTAGGCACATGGTTTGAAAGAAATCCAGAAGTTAGAAATCTGCTCCTGTGGGCTTCTTTCCTACATGAAATTGGTCTAGCCGTCACTCATGCAAAACATCATGAACATGGTTCCTATCTTTTGCAGTTTACGGATATGGCAGGTTTTTCTCGTGCTGAACAAATTTCATTGGCCGTTTTGGTTGGTTCACACCGACGCAAATGGCCAGATGAATTCAATTCTTCGGTTGCGTATTCCCATGTAAGTAGGAAAACCATGAAAAGACTATGTGTCCTGTTACGACTAGCTGTTCTCCTTCATCGACCGAGAACCGATCGCCTTGACCTGTCTTTGATGTGTCACGCAGAAAAGAAGTCCGTTATTCTGCAATTCCCACCTGGGTGGCTAAATCAACATCCTTTGACAATGGCAGACCTAAAGCAGGAAAAACTTTATTTACGTAAAGCCGGTATTGTACTAAAAGTCAAATCTAGCTGATCCACTTGCATCGCAATCATTCAAACCTGTTGTTTCCAATAAATCCGCTAATTTTGTGCGAGAGGTAACTGCCAAATAGTATGCTAGAATTTAGTAAACCATGACTCCTTAAATTCTATGTACTACGCACTTCACCGAAGGTGCTGGAGATTGAATAGATATCGAAATTTGTATAGTTGTTCAATAGACTAGGAGGTTGCTCAGTATGTCAGACCCAAGAGCCCCGGATGAAACCCGAGAAGTGACTGTTGACGGTTACAAAATTGTTACCTACAGCTACGGTACAGGAGATAAGGTATTACTTCTGCTAAATGGAGGCCCCGGGCTACCTTGCAATTACCTCCGTGATCCACATATTCAACTGATCGACAGTGGTTTTCGAGTCGTCGCGTTTGATCAACTGGGGTGTGGAAATTCTGACAAGCCAGGAGATCCAGCTCTATGGAATATAACCCGCTACGTAGAAGAAGTTGAGTCTGTTCGTAATCAGCTTGGCCTTACTAATTTTCACTTATTGGGGCAATCATGGGGTGGTTGGCTAAGCATCGAATATGCACTTACCTATCCAGCTGATGTTCGATCTTTAATTCTGGCCAATACTTGTGGTGACTTACCTCACCTCACACAGGAATTGAATCGAATGCGTGAGGCACTTGGTAGTGAAACTGTAGCGATGATGCTTCATCATGAAGCATTGGGTCAATTTGATCATCCTGAATACATGGCAGCCATTACGATATTGAATTATCGTCATGTTTGTCGCATCAAAGATGAGTGGCCAACTTCCTTGATGGCTTCTCTAAACGACTGGAACATGGGACCATATGGGACCATGCAGGGCCCGAATGAATTTCTCTATATCGGCAATTTGAAAGACTGGAATCGTATTCCGGACATGCACAAACTAGAGATGCCAACTTTGATTATCACGGGTACGCACGACGAAATCGGACCGGCCTGTGCAATCCGCATGCATAACGTCCTTCCAAATTCACAAGTAGTGGTGTTACCAAATAGCTCGCATGTACCGTTTTACGAGGAACCAGAAGACTACTTTCAGGCTATTGGACAATTTCTAGCTGATAACTAATACCTAACGACTCAATCCTTTAACAACATAAGGACAAAAAAATGGCATCGACCATGTACGCAGCAGTTTGTTACGGGTTTGGCAAACCACTGGTGATTGACCGAATACTAATCGATGAGCCGCGCAAAGACGAAGTGAAGGTAAAAGTGTCTGCCTGTGCAATTTGTCATAGCGATATCTTATATATGGATGGCGCTTGGGGTGGTCGATTACCAACTGTATACGGTCATGAAGCAACGGGAATCATTACAAATTGTGGCTCAAATGTGGAACATGTTCAGAAAGGTGATTCTGTAGTAATATCCTTACTTCGTTCTTGCGGAAGTTGCTTCTTTTGTGAAAGAGATCAGTCAAATTTATGTGAATATCCCTTTCCGACTAGTGAACCTAGACGTTTACAAGATTTTAATGGAATTGACATTCATCGAGGATTAGGCACTGGTTGCTTTGCAGAATTCGCAGTTGTACACAAATCACAAGTTGTAAAAGTTCCCAAAAGCATGAACCCGTCAGTCGCCTCGCTGCTCGCATGCGGGGTTATTACAGGGTATGGATCTGTTGTGCACACTGCTAAAGTTACCCCTGGTCAACACGTAATCGTGATTGGGGCCGGCGGAGTCGGAATTAACTGCATTCAAACTGCAGCAATTCAATCAGCCGCTACGATCACTGCAATCGACACGAATTCAGATAGACTGGTAGCGGCTAAGCAATTCGGTGCAACACATTTAGTAAATCCACGAGACAACGACCCAGTTGACTTAATTCTAAGCTTGACTAACTATCGAGGAGCAGATTTTGTTTTTGTAGCTACTGGGAACCCCAAAGCAAATAAAAGGGTATTTTTGATGTTGCGTAGAGGTGGAAAACTGGTCCTTGTTGGCATGCCCCCGGTCGGTGTTGATTTTCATTTTGAGGCAGTTGATTTTATCGATGCAAATCAATCCATTCTGGGTAGCAAAATGGGCACCAGTAATCTGCAATCTGACATTCCTACCTTGCTCAATCTGTATCACAGTGGGAAACTAGAACTGGACGGGCTAGTCTCTTCTGAGTATAGTTTCGAGTACATCAATGAAGCACTTGAGGTAACACGAAATGGGGAAGGATTACGAAATGTAGTAGTTTTCTGAGATGTTCAAGTATTGTTTCCTATCGCGCGATCGAACACAATTGCATTGGACAGTAGAATTCGATTCGAGACTGATTCCTATCATGAAAACTTGTCGATTTTTCTCTGAATGATTGAATTGCAAACGAACTACGACAATTCATTTAGTGATACTTCAAAACAAAAGTTCATTTAGATACTATAGAAAAATAATTCCCAAGATGAGATCTACTACTTTTTTGGACTGGATTTACCTTTCGGAAAGAAGTAGATTCGAGTGCATCTTTGGCGTATGATGCTTTATATACAGCAATTTCAGTTAAATCCGGATATTCCTTAATTTGCACAATCATCACGGGTGTAGTAAAAATTTTCCCAGAATGACGAGGTCTTCCTTCATACATTTGTAATTCACTGAATTTCTTTTTCTGGATTTTTTGAAATCTACAACAAATTTGGCGTGACCAAATCAATTTGAAGTGGGTCAAGAATTTCCGAAACAATCGCTTAAACCGGCAACCAAATTTACAGTGGCTTTAATCATGAATCGTGGACTTAGATCCAAATTGAGAGACATGAAAATCTTTACATTCAAAGAAGATGCAAGTCACAGCTTGTTATTTGTTGGTTGTTCAAATTCGGTTTGATTCGTGGCTGTATTTTGTTTAGATCAAGTTAATGATTCAGTTTGCCCGTTTTGTGGTTTACTCTGTGATGACATTGAAATCAATCGAAGTGATAGTGATCTGACAATCAACTCTGATTATTGCCCAATTGCCGAGAGAAGATATCAAGAGTCGTTTGACCTTAAGAAAGTAGAGGCAACCATTGAGGGTGAAACCGTTACCCGAGAGGATGCATTTCAGCGGGCAGTGGAGCTAATTCGAGGCGCCAAAGCGCCTCTTATCGCCGGCTTAGAAACCGATGTTGCAGGGGCGAGAGCCGCTATCGCACTCGCTGATCGAATCGGAGCTGTAATTGACCATAGACATAATCGCCCACATCATCTCGTTTCGAGTCGGATGCAAGCTTACGGGGGCTACTTTACAACCCTTTCAGAAATAAAAAGCCGTTCCGATTTGATTCTATTTGTGGGGAATCAAATATTGTCAAGTTTCCCCCGCTTGCTAAGTCGAACCAAATGGATTCAAAATGAGAACTCTGAACTTGGACCCAAAAGGAAGTTTGTCTGGATCGGAAAGTGTTCGTCTACTGAACAAATTCAAGCTTCACCATTTTTGATGGAGTGTGAACTGCTTCAAGTCAGCCAAATTGCATCGACGATACGGGCATACTTTGAACCTAGAAGAAACATTATTCCTGAACCAGATACATTTTCTATCGAGGATGTTGAAAAAATTGTCGATTTAATTAAAAATGCTCAATACCCCGTGTTCATTTGGTCTTCAGCAGAAATGGATTTTCAAATGGGTGATCTGGTTGTTGATTCGTTGATTCGATTGATCGATTCCGTCAATCTGAAACAGCGTTGCGCAGGGATGTCTCTCTCAAACTGCCCAGCTACTACGACTGTAAATCAGGTTGCGACGTGGCAGTGCGGAAAACCTCTTCCCTTAAGTTTCAGAGAAGGCTCACCCGAATACCATCCGATTCATTTTTCGTCAAAATCGATATTGGAACAAAACGATGTCGACCTTGTCATTTGGGTGGGCGGTTTAGAAAATGAAATTTCTACACCGAATTCTTCAGCTAAACTTATCGCAATGACCAACACCAATCCGGGTAACGCAAATGTATTTTTTCCCGTCGGTGTTCCCGGAATTCATCACGATTCCCATCTTTTCCGGACTGACAATGTAGTATCTCTTTACCAAAAAGCACTTTTACCACAATCGTTAAATTCTAGTGCAGAAACGATTCGCGTCATTTTAAATAGACTGAACAACACTTAGCATGCTCACTCGTATCTCTGAAGGAACTATTTACGATCCAATCAATGGCATTGATGGTGAAGTTCGTGACATTTACATTGAAAATGATCGAGTCGTTAAACGACCATCCGAGAATACAAAGGTTGATCAGATCATTGATGCAAAGGAACTGATATTGATGCCGGGTGGTATCGATATTCATACCCATATTGGTGGTGGAAAAGGAAATATTGCACGATTGATCATGACCGAGGATTGTCGAGTTAGTTCCACGGAAATGTTAAGATCCGGTAGCGGTCAAGTTGCACCCTCAACTTTCATCACAGGGTATGAATACGCCAAGCTAGGATACACGATGTGTTTCGAACCAGCTGTTATTCCTTCCAATGCAAGGCATGCTCATTTTGAAATGAGTGACACGCCTCTCCTCGATACGGGCGGTTACTTGGTGTTAGGAAATGATGACCATTTTTTGGAACTTCTAGCACTAAAGTCAGATCCGGTAATGATTCGAGACTATATCGGTTGGATGGTAGATGCCACTCAGTGTATTGGTGTCAAAGTCGTCAATCCTGGTGGGATTAGTGCATTTAAATTTAATCAACGTCGATTAGATGTTGACGAGCCGCACAAGCACTATCAAATTACCCCACGTATGATCGTAGGTGCCATCACAGATGCATTGAATGAACTCAATATTGCTCATCCGGTTCATGTTCATACCAGCAATTTAGGGGTGCCTGGTAACTTTCGTTCAACCTTAGATACCATAGACGCCACCGGTGGTTTACCTCTACATCTAGCTCACGTGCAGTTTCATAGTTATGGAGCAGAAGGAAAACGTGGCTTTTCTTCAGCTGCATTAGAAATTGCTGAAAAAGTAAACGAAAATCCTCAAATTACAGTTGATGTTGGACATGTAATGTTTGGACAGACTGTTACGATATCAGCAGATACGATGCAACAATTTGCGAATCGACACCATGGAACTCCTCGAACATCGACTTTCATGGATATTGAATGTGAGGCTGGCTGTGGAGTCGTTCCATTCAAATATCGTTCGAAGCAATTCGTTAATGCTCTACAGTGGGCTATCGGCCTCGAACTATTTTTAATGATCAAAAATCCGTGGCAAGTGTTTTTGACAACAGATCACCCTAACGGAGCATCATTTACAACATATCCTCACCTGATTCGATTGTTAATGGACAAAAGTTACCGGGATGAATCGTTTCTCAGTATCAATAAATTCGCTCAACGAATGAGCGATCTAGAGTACATGAAAAGAGAATATTCACTTTACGAAATCGCAATTATCACTCGTGCAGGTCCCGCTCTATCGCTTGGATTAAAAGATCGTGGACATCTTGGTCCTGGTGCGATAGCTGATATCGTCTTTTATCGACCAGGCAACAATTGGGAATCTGTTTTTCGCCATCCGGTTCGGGTTATCAAAGATGGACTCTCGGTAGTCATCAATGATCAAATTGTTAAAGTAATACCTGGGAAATCACATGCTGCAGATGTTAGGTTCAATAAACAAATTGAGAAACATTTAACACAACACTTCGCATCAAAGGGAACAGTTAGTATGTCTAACTTCAAAATCAGTGATGATGAGATGGCTAATGCCATAGGTTCGACAGTCGTGCGACATTAGTTACCTACTAAGCAATGCCAATGATCTTAAACGACATTCGGATTCGAAACACATTTGCAGAAGCGTTTCCTATGACAGCTACGCGGCTGATTATTACTGCCTGCAATCAGCGCTGGGTGAACCACGCAGTTAATTCGTTTACAGGATTTGCAACATCGGTCATCGCATGCAAACTTGAAGCCGGACTAGAACGAACATTGGACGAAAATCATACGCCTGATGGTCGCCCCGGTGCAGCCATACTGCTTTTTGCGATGTCGGGGAGTCACCTGGAACAACAGGTTCGTGACAGAATCGGTCAGTGCATACTAACCTCCCCTAGTAGCGCAGCTTTTGCAGGAATACGACAAGGAAAGCCTGTTTCAATGGGCAAGGTTTTGCGTTATTTCGGTGATGGATATCAAATTTCTAAACAAATTGGTGATAAACGCTATTGGCGAATACCAGTTATGGACGGTGAATTCATTTGTGAGGACATTACACATCGAGTCAATGCGATAGGCGGTGGAAATTTCCTCATTATCGGAAAGAACTTTGACGCAGTATTGCTAGCTGCTGAGAGAGCGATTGATGCAATAATGCCGTTAGCAGATGTAATCACACCGTTCCCAGGTGGAATTGTACGTTCCGGTTCCAAAGTGGGGTCAAAATACAAATCCTTGATCGCATCAACCAATGACTTCTACTGTCCGACCCTACGAGGATTGGTAAATTCAGGCTTATCTTCGGATAGTAATGCAGTTTTGGAAATTGTCATCGATGGGCTTTCTCAAGAATCCATAAATCAAGCCATGCGAGCTGGCATTAAAGCCGCTTGTATAAAAGGGAAACACAGCGGAATAGTTGAAATTACTGCGTCGAATTTTGGAGGAAAACTAGGCAAATATCATTTTCATCTGCATGATTTGATCCAATGAAATCACTTACCTTTTCCTTAATTTCACCTCTAGAGTACGCTTTAGATGCACGTCGTTTAAATCCCACTTACTTGAAAACAAAATCTCTAATTGAAATTAATCGCTTACCTGTTCGATATGGAAATACCTTGCTGTGTACTGCGGATATATTCAAAATTTCAGGTACAGATCGGTCCAAAGTGGTTCTTGAAGGTTCTACCAATATGCTGAATCAAATTGGCCAACATATGGCCGAGGGCACTATAGAAGTTATTGGCAATGCAGGTGCCTTTTTGGGTACTTCAATGAAAGGAGGCACAATAAAGGTTTACGGTACAGTCGGAAACTATCTCGGTTGTTCAATGCAGGGCGGCTTAATTCGAGTTGATGGGAACGCCGGTGACTTCGTCGCAAATGGTCATCCAGGTAGCAAACAGGGTATGGCGAACGGTTGCATCATTTTAAGCGGCGATGCTGGGAATCGCTTGGGACATCGTATGAGACGAGGATTGGTCGCAGTTAGAGGAGATGTAGGGATTGGTGCCGGATCAGAATTAATCGCGGGGACAATTTTGTTGCTGGGAAATTCAGCGACTTTACCTGGACAACAAATGAGACGCGGTAGCATCATTTGCGCGAGCAAACCTCATTTGCAAGCAGACTCCTTTTTTCAACAAAATCTCCAAACCTACGGTTCATTGAAATTAATACAAAATCAACTTGACCGATGCAAATCACGAGTGAACTTATTTGAAACTTTGAATCGTCCAAAACATCGATATGTTGGTGATTTATGTTTTGGTGGAATGGGCGAAATTCTAGATTTTAGCGAGTAAAGTTCTACCAAACCGAAGCGTTATAGAGTTCAAAGTAACCGACAAAATTCGAGATCTAAATACGACACGTAGCAAAATAGTACAATTTTGAATGCTGCAGAGACGTTTTTGTGCAATAGCACGAAAATTAATCAAACTAGTGTCTGTTTCTTCTGGGCTAACAAGCAAGTTAGTAACTAATCTTTCTATTTTCAAGCAACACTAACTTATTGAAATTTCTGTTTAATTATGAATTCAGCTATTGAAATTACAAGGTCAACGCACAGCAAACTACCAAATATCGATTTTAATAATCTTCAGTTCGGTTCTGTCTTTAGTGACCATATGTTCGCAATGGAGTTTGAGGATGGCAGCTGGAAAAATCATAGGATTGAGCCATTTGGTCCAATTAAAGTTCATCCAGTTTCCGCTTCACTACACTACGGACAAGCTATATTTGAAGGACTTAAATCTTACAGAGGTTCAGACAACCAAATACGCATCTTTCGCCCGGAGATGAATCACGAGCGAATGAATACTTCTTGCGATAGGATGTGTATGCCTAGGGTTGATCGAGATACATTCTTGGGATCAATTGAACAACTCATAAATGTCGACCGTGGTTGGGTTCCACCGGGAGCGACTCAAGCACTCTATATTCGACCAGTTATGTTCGCGAATGAAGGTCAACTTGATGTTCGACCTGCAAATCACTACAAATTCTTGATCATTACTTCGCCGGTGGATAGTTACTTCGGAGCCAATTCCCCAGCGGTAGCATTAAAAGCAGAAGAAAAATTTACTCGTGCGATTCAGGGTGGAACGGGATTCGCAAAAGCAGGCGGCAATTACGCCGCAACATTTCTAGCAACGAATAAAAGTAGAGGAGATGGCTTTGCACAAGTTCTTTGGTTGGATGGCGTAGAGCACCGGTACATTGAGGAAGTCGGTCAGATGAACATCTGCTTCTATCTTGATGGTAAACTTGTCACTCCGGCCCTTCGAGGCACAATACTACCAGGTGTAACTCGTAACAGTGTTCTACACCTAGTAAAGGATATGGGAATTGAATGTGAAGAAAGACTCATTGATATCCAAGAGATCATTGACGGTGCCCAAAATGGTAGATTACATGAAGCATTCGGTTGCGGTACAGCTGCAATTATCACAGCTGTAGGTAGCATCGGATATCAAGGTAAGAAGTACGAAATTAATTGTGGCAAAACTGGACCACTGAGTCAAAAACTGTTCAAAACGATTCTCGGGATACAACGAGGTGAACTTGAAGATCCATACGGATGGACGAGAGTGATTTCGGTAGAATAATTCTGCTTCAGTAAATCTTGTTCCTAATACATACAACTTACGCCTATCACTAGACAAGTCAATGGCGTTGGTTCATTCACAAACGACACCATCGCCATCCCCGTCTCTCATATAGCGATAGGCCGGATGCTTTCTAGTGACAGGTGCAATTCCATGTCTTCTTGCCTCGGCGCAAGTAATTCGCCCGTTATGATTATCATCCCACAATTCCAAGGCATTTGTATTTTCTGAACTTGATATCTCATCAGGTTCGGGTTGACTCGGTTCATCGACACATTCATAAAAGATCATGTTGGTCGACTCACATTGTGACAAAACCGAAGATAAAACCTCGGCTTCACGCCTATCAACGGTAAGTCCGTATTTCAATTTAACTGCAAGAACTCTCGACGCGTACCAGCACTTATTCTGATCGGGTAGCCAATTTGTTGCGTCTCGTTCTCGTTTTTGGTATCGATTGACGGATGGGCTTGCAATAGTCAAGTTCAACAAATCCGAGGAAAATTGTCGACGAACTACATCGCTTGCCGCACACAAACCACTATCGTGTGCTTCCGATCGGGCAACGATATGCTCGATGTCGGTTTCTCTAGTACTAGCGAAACAACGCCCTGTATACGGACCGTAAATTTGACCCATAGAATCTACAATCTGCCTCTCTACTGATTGTGAATACGGATAACTTTTTGAACTATAGGGTGAGCAACGATTTTCTGGAGCAATTCTAAGCCCTGCCCAAGTTTCCGAGTGCTCAATCGAGGCTTGTGCAACCATTTTGGGCGAATAAAAGTTGGAATCATGTAAAGTGCGAGTTGATCCTTCCAAAATGGTATCAACCCACAAGCCTTTTTCATCCGTAGTAATACACCTATCGACTGGAGTTGAAAAATCAGCAGAACTTCTCATATCTGCTAGTTCATTCGACTTCCATTCACCCGATTCAGCGGCTTCATGAATGAACATAAGCTGTAATGTAAGGAACAAAGAAACAACCATGTAATAGAAAACGAACACTTGTTTCAATTCATTTTTCTCCGTAGAAAATGTACGATTTTGTCTCTTAACTACCAGCTGGTTCAAAAAAAATTCAACGCTAAATTGGCGGCTACATCTAGCAACCGACAAGGCAGCTGATTTACCAACTATCTCAGAATTATGCGATAGATAAAATTCAGCTATGAAATTTGTAAATTTCGCTCCTTGACTCGATGAATTGTCACTTGCAGCAATCGTATGGAATTGGCGATGGCGATGTAATCCATTGGCCACGGTAGTTTAATTTTTGCGCAAAGGTCTTGCGCATTACCCCAAGTCCGAGCGCCTATCTGCGCTGCCCTAGTAACCAAAGTGCCGCCGCTTCCCGAACTCATTAGATCAATCTCGTAAAATCATTTGGGCAATGGAAGTTTGTTGCGTTTGAAGTTGGTATCCGAGCCAACCAAGGCATGATAGTAACAGTTTGCCCCCTGATTGAGTAAATGACTAAACGATATTGGGAGAAATTGTGACTGCGACCAAAAACAAATGAAGCGCTTGGGTCAATGGTGTTTCCTGATTTCATCGATGTCAATCCGTATGTGGGTCCTCATGGGAAAACAAAGAATCGATTGAAATGGGAAGATGTAGCCGTACCGTAAAAAAGGATGGATCTCTTGATGTTGAAGTTGTTGGTGGGTCGTGCAGGAATCGAACCTGCGACACTCTGATTAAAAGTCAGATGCTCTACCGACTGAGCTAACGACCCAATTGTAGTAATTCTACGCTCGCATGCGGGCGCACACGAACCTACCGAATTCAAACTTCGGCAATTTTAACACCACAGAACATAATCTCCAATCCTGAAATTTCGACATATATGTCAGCATTAAAATTAGTCTATCGCCATTAAATTGACATTATCCTTTAATCTTGATTCCACTAATGAGCTCAAAATGTTAAATGGTTCAATGTTTAAATACAAGTGGTCCTTCTAATGTTGGTGTGCGATGAAGTGCAAAATAATCTTACTACTAGACACTAGTTCGAACGACTAGTTTACGCTGCCTTCATTAGGCTCAAAGACAAAATTGCAAATTGCTGTTCGTTAAGACAAATTGAGCTAAATTGTTAAAAAATCAGATTGACCTAGTCTTTGCTTTGGATTTGGTTAATTTTACTGTAAGTTTTAAATGTCTTCTTCAGCAGAATCTAGACACTTACACTGTTTCTGAACTGTTTTTTCTACCAAAATTCCCATTTATACATAAACTTTGAATTATCCACAAAATTTTTACTTCCTTAGTGTAAAGATCCAACTACGCTCAATCTACTCAAACTATTCGATACTAAAGTCGAATCAAAAGCAAAGACTTTCTACAAGATTCAAGACTAGTTAAACTACTTGACAATGAACGAATACTGCCTTTGAGAAAAAATACTCCGAAATCCTTTGCATCGACTAAAGGTCAATTGTCACAGATCATCCTGGTGAATCAGTAAGAATCCTTCCAGAGGATCAACAGTAATTCGGTCACCGCTTTTGATTCGAGAGGTTATATCTACTTCAAATTCGTGGACAAGTGTCATGTTAGCAAACGCTGCCCCTTGTGCCAAAATGGGGTTTGTAGAATTAAGAACCAATGCGCGCGGCGCTAAACTTCTTGCTACCATGTCATACAGCATCCAGGATGTTGCAACACCACCCTTCGCAGTATTCAAAACTAGGATTTTATCGACATAGGATTGACCGTAGAGAGCATGAACTGGTCGAGAAAATACCCCTTTAATTCGATCCAAATCGTAGCGAGCACTAAAATTATCTGCTGCACAAAGTGCGACTCCGGTAACCAAATTTCCGATCCCTGCAGAACACTTAAATCTTGTTTCTCGAGTCATCATAGCGTCCCTGAAACCGCCGCTTCGATACACTGTTCCGTAGTCGCTAGAAGCGGTTCATAACCATATCCAGAAATAATGTTTACTAGTTTTGCAGAATTGCTCACCAAAGTCTTCCATTCATTTTCTGCGGCAAGTTCTCGTGCATACATCTGATAGAAGCAAACACCGCTCAATAAAGTTCCACCACTTTCCTCAATTGAATTGGTTAGGCCAAATCGATCACAGGCATGTTTAATTTCTGGTGAAGTGGCAATGAACAATTGTGTACTTCGATTTACCTTTCTACGATCAAGTATCGCAACAACATCTTGAATTTCAAACAGCGATAATTGAGGTGCGGCAAAAACGACAACGTCAACAGGGATATTCTGTTTGTTTTGTGCATAGAGTTCTCTAATTGTTTCAGCATTGATTGTTTCCGTATTTTCATTCCGAATCTGATCAAGTGTAGCTTCGCTCTCAGCTTCAGGGGAGACTCCCTGCAACAGAAAAAGAGGCACCGAACCGTAGCTTGCTACTGCAGCTCCAAAGTGTTTTATAGCATCAGAACTAGGACCACAATCAATACCGGAAATAAATGGAGTCGTCCAATATGAACCACTCTTCTTTCCAATGACGGCTCCTAGAGCACCCCAATCCGAATGTGTTTTCGGCGTAAAATCAACGATGAAATGATGTGTGGGAATTCTTTGCTCGTCAAGATGGTACCCATATCGAGGAACACGCCCCGTTAGAGCTGCCGATAATCCAGCAGGTCCACCTTCAAAATTGCTACGAGCACCAAAGACACTATTCGCATAAATTGTAGAGCCGGTATCACCGAATGCTATATGTTCTCCAAACAGGGGCGGTGCTACCGTTTGATAGTTGATACAGGTATCTGTCATCAAAATACCCATTTTCTTTAACGCTTTCGTTGCTTGACGTTCGCGGTCCGCAAATTCTTCAGGTTGGTTTATCTGTTTGTAAACACATAAATCAATTCCGCGTGGGTCAGTTATCGCTGGTATCGCAACCGTCCGTAAATCACGCTCAAAACTGGCCAAAAATTTCAATTGAGCAATACCTGCTTCTCCAAGCGATTCGGTATCACACATAATGTGAGCTTGTGATACGGCTACGAAATCAGAAGCACCAAAGAAATGTGCGACTTGCATTTGCTGTTGCATCGCCCACTGACGCGGGTAACCATGCACACCATCCAACATTTCACGCTCGTATTTCGAAAGTTTGACTTTTTCTCTCACAACAGTATGTCTTCAGATTTAACGCTGTGATCTTCCAATTTGATTAAAACTAGCTAAGTAAATTTGCGTCGATTCTATAAAAGAAAAGATATTACAATCACATAAACTTGAATTTGTCCTGGTCGATGGAATGTGTGCTTAGAGTACGAATTTTAACATGATGTGTAGTGTCAACCGGGAATTAGCTTAATATCCATAAAATTTACTGGAAACTAGTAATGATTAAAAAATTTGTTTTAGTAACCGCAGTCGGTTTATTGCTGTTTTCTTCGAGCGTTTTTTCAGCGTCGATTAAACTTGGATTTGTAACTACACTCAGCACGCCCGCCGCCGTTATCGGTAACGACATGCGTGATGCTGTTGAACTTGCTATGGAACATATCTCTCACGAAATGGGTGGAGTCGATGTTGAAGTTGTATATGGTGATGATGAATTTAATCCACAAAAAGGGAAGCAAGCGACGGAACGTCTAATTGCTCAGGAAAAAGTCGATATTGTATTTGGTTACATTTGGTCACACGTACTTCTAGCGTCTAGTTCAACTGTCTTGGATGCTGGAAAAATTTTGATTAGTGCAAACGCGGGGCCGTCTCAGCTCGCAGGTAAAAATTGCCACAAAAACTTCTTCAACATTTCTTGGCAGAATGACCAAACGCCGATGGCAATGGGAGAAGTATTGAACCAACGTGGCGTAAAGAGTTTGTATGTTATCGCGCCACATTACGCGGCTGGTAAAAACATGGTTGCGGGGGTGCGCCGAACATTTAAAGGTAAAATTGTTGGTGAGGATATGACTAAATGGCCCGATCAAATCGACTGGGCGTCGGAATTGTCCAAAGTTAAAGCAGCGAATCCCGACGGTGTGTTTATTTTCTACCCAGGTAAACACGGACCTGCATTTATAAAACAATATGAGCAATCTGGCCTTGCCAGCAAGGTTGATCTTTACACTGTTTTTACAGTTGATTCACTCAGCTTACCCAGATTTCAAAGTGCCAATATGCAAGGCGTACTGGGCACAACAATGACTCAGTTTTGGGCTCCGGATCTTGACAATGAAGCGAACAACAGATTTGTGAGTGGCTTTAAAGAAAAGTACGGCAAATATCCGAGTTTCTACGCTGCGCAGAGCTACGATGCGGTAATGTTTATCAAAAGTGCGATTGATGCCACAGGTGGTGACGTTAGCGATGTCAATGCATTGCGCGCGGAACTTGAAAAGGTCAACTATTCGTCCGTAAGAGGCGAATTTACAATGGGACCGAATCATTTTCCGATTCAGAACTTTTACAGCCGCGAAGTAGTCGTTGATGAAGATGGTGTTTGGACAACTTCAGCTGGAGAGGCTGTGTTGAAAAATCATCAGGATGTCTATGCACAAGAATGCTCCATGTGATCATCGTTTGATCTCTTCGAGTTGGGGAGTTGTATAACTGTTAATCTTCTTTTTGAGTTAGTTACACACCCATTAACAGTTGTTAGAAATCTGCAAGCTTGGAAATTTAGCTTGCAGATTTCGCAGTTTAGTACGTAAATGAATTCTTATAGCGTGTGTGCTGCTCTATACTCACGGCTTTAATGGCATTCCTCGATTCATCCTCATTGAAAATTCCTCGGCAATGTATTTGAGACGACTTGAACAAAATTGTTTAAGTGACTGAAATTTTATGTTTCGTTGTTTTGGTGATTTGTTTTGGAGTGGACATTACTAATTGAGCAAGGACTGAACGGGGTTCAGTTTGGGATACTATTGTTTCTGCTCGCTGCAGGTCTTACCCTCACCTTCGGTATTATGGATCTCGTTAATCTCGCGCATGGATCCATGTATATGCTTGGTGCGTTTGTTGGAGCGACAATTTATTTGTGGACAGGTTCATTCGTAGCTGCAGTTTTGTTTGGTGTCCCCATTGTTGCAGGCATTGGAATTTTGGTTGAGGTTACAACTCTTAAGACCTTATATCAACGCCACCATCTTGATCAGGTACTAGCGACTTTTGGATTAATTTTATTTTTCAATGAACTTGTACAAATTGTTTGGCCACTAGATGGATTAACTGTTCCCTTTCCTTCTTATCTATCTTCGACTGTTAACCTGATTTTTGGAATCGAGTATTCGGTTTACCGACTCATGATCATCGTTGCAGGTATCATCGTTGCTATCGGAATGTGGGTACTCGTTTCCAAAACGAAGTTAGGCATGTTGATTCGCGCCGGAGCTTCAGACCGCGATATGATTGACGCCCTCGGAATAAATATTCGACTCCTATTTACATTGGTTTTCGGCATTGGAACAGCGCTAAGTGCACTAGCTGGAATTCTGATGGCTCCTATACTAGGAGCAAATTCAGGAATGGGTGAACAAATTATTATCGTCGCCTTTGTCGTTATCGTCATTGGTGGAATCGGCTCCATTCGAGGAAGTTTCATCGCCGCAATGATCACAGGAATGATTGATACTCTGGGAAGATCATTTTTGGACGTGATATTGGCTTTTTTCATCAATGTCTCAGCTGCGGAAGCGGCCGCACCGGCCATCTCATCGATGTTGATATACATATTTATGGCCGCAATTCTTTTCTTTAAACCCAAAGGCTTGTTTGGAAACTGAATCAGTAGTCAGGAGCTGACAACTTGTTGCTTAAATTCAACACTTTATCTGAACGCCGTAAGTTGCTTGGCACAATCGTTATCGGACTATGCGCGATCGTTCCCATTGTCGCGACTCTCATCAACGAGCCCTATTACATCAATCTGTTTGCAAGGTTAATGATCTGGTCTATCGCTGCCATCAGTCTAAATTTGATACTGGGATATGGTGGTATGATTAGTTTCGGGCACGCTCTGTATCTCGGTATTGGGGCTTATGTTGTCGGTATTTGCGCTTACTACGATATCTACAGTGCATATGTCCAAATTCCTCTGGCAATCGTCGTCGCCATTGTGATAGGCGTCATGTTTGGAGCGATAAGCTTGCGTACTCGCGGTGTGTACTTCATCATGATCACGATGGCTTTAACTCAGATGGTGTATTTCCTATTTGTCAGCATTGAAGAGTATGGAAGTGATGACGGTCTAATTATTTACACACGTACCGATTTTGGTACAGATTTACTGAATCTAGATAATGTACTTCATCGCTATTACCTTATTTTTGTGGCAATGATCGCAGCGCTGTATTTTTCGCACCGTTTCATTCACTCTCGTTTTGGTTATGTCATTCGCGGTGCCAAGTCCAATGAACTACGAATGGAAGTCATAGGATTTCCCACTTTTCGATATCGTCTTGTTTGTTTTGTCATTGCTGGTGTAATTTGCACCTTAGCCGGAGTTTTGAGTGCAAATGTAGAAAAGTTTGTTAGCCCAGACTTCATGCATTGGACTCGATCAGGAGAACTCATTTTTATGGTTGTGCTGGGGGGCATGGCAAGTTTGATTGGCCCCCTAACTGGAGCACTCGTTTTCTGGCTACTAACAGAATTCCTATCACAAATTACCGAGCACTCGCATATTGTATTTGGCCCATTTTTGATTCTGGTAGTTTTGCTATCTCCGCGTGGTATTGATGGACTGCTTCAGGAAAAGAAACTTGGCAATGACTGACTATTTGTTAAAAACCAAAAACATAAACAAGAAGTTTGGCGGAGTTTTAGCGGTCGACAATGTCAACATTAACATTTCATCGGGGCAAATTCATGCTTTGATCGGCCCCAACGGCGCAGGTAAAACAACTCTTATCTCACTGATTTCAGGCATCCTACCTTCGGATTCAGGGACCATAGAATTTGATGGACAGATGATCACTAAGCAAAGTGCATCATCACGATCCCTTATGGGTCTCGCTCGTTCGTTCCAGGTCACTTCTGTCCTAAAGGACTTTACATGTCAAGAAAACGTAGCACTTGCAGTGCAAGCGCATTACGGTCACAGCTTCAATTGCTGGCATCCAGTTCGTAAAGAAACGAAGTTACAAGAACGCGCCATACGAGTTCTCACGTCAATCGGTATGGAACAACATTGTGGCACAATTGCATCGCAGCTAGCATATGGTAAACAACGTCAACTGGAAATAGCAATTGCCTTAGCGATGGCTCCTAAATTGTTGGTATTGGATGAACCTCTAGCAGGAATGGGTAGAGCAAGTTCTGCTAATATCGTACAGTTGCTAGGCAATCTCAAAAGTCGCTACACCATTTTATTGGTGGAGCACGACATGGATGCAGTGTTTACCTTAGCGGATCATATATCAGTGATGGTTTATGGTCGGTTGATTGCCGATGGAAAACCAGATGAGGTTAGAGCAGACGAGTTTGTACGCACGGCTTATCTAGGACAAAACGAGTAAATTATGCTTATCGTATCTAAGATAGATTCGTATTACGGCAGTACACAAGCTTTGTTTGAACTTAGTTTGGAAGTACAAAAGGGTCAAATTGTAACTTTACTAGGCCGAAATGGCATGGGTAAAACCACTACAATTCGCTCCATAATGGGTCTGATCAAGCCTAGACGAGGTAATATCAAATTTCAAGATCAGGATATTACAGGCTGGCACCCTCATCGAATCGCTAAAATTGGTTTAGGCCTTTCACCAGAAGGGAGACATATTTTTCCGAACTTAAGTGTGCGGGAAAATTTGACTGCTACTGCTCACAATCATAATCGCCTTAGTGATCCCTGGACCATCGAACGAATTTTCGCTCTTTTCCCTCCACTCGAATCAAGAATTAAAGTGATGGGTGGCCGACTTTCAGGTGGTGAACAACAAATGCTAGCGATCGGACGAGCATTGATGACAAACCCTAAACTACTATTACTAGATGAAGCAACAGAGGGTCTTTCACCACTACTTCGGAGTCAGATTTGGAGTAGTATCATGCAGCTCAAAAGCAAGGGCCAATCTATTCTATTGATAGACAAGAATCTAAGTTCCTTATTGGAAATTGGAGATCGCCACAATATTGTCGACAAAGGTCAAGTAGTCTGGGCTGGAAGTTCGTCTGAACTAGCTTCCAATCCGAATTTGCAGAAACAATATATTGGGCTATAACTTAAGGACAGTTAAATGTTATTGTTCCTGAACTGACGTATAGCCTTTTCTTTTCATTTCGTCCAGTCGACGCCGCGCCGAGAAAGCGGATCTGCTAGCTGGGTATTTTTCGATAACTTCAATAAGATACTTTTGTGCCCTTTCGTAGTCTGCCAAATCATAGAAAATGTAGCCAATTTTCAGCATCGAATCTGAAGCACGTTGACTGTTTGGAAATTCTCTAACGATTCTCTCGAAATCAGGTAAAGCAGATTCAAATTTCTGCATAACATAGTTTGCTTCTGCTATCCAGTACCAAGCATCGTCTACCAATGGACTGTTCGGAAATTGTTGAATCAATGCGCTGAACTCAGCTATCGCATCTTCATATTCACCGTCACGCAAAGCGCGAAAACCATTATCGTAAATCTCTCTATCGTCTTGCCCTTCAACTTCAACTTGAATTTTAATTATTGAACCGTCTTGTAATGACTGTTCCTGCGTATCGGTTTCTTCCGGTGTTTCAGTCTGATTCGAACTTTGTTCAATAGTTGAGGATGTCTCCGATTCAGTATCAGATTCCTTCGTTGATTTAGACGTTCCTTCAATTGCGCTAGAATTTCTCTCCAACTTTCGCAAACGAATGTCTATATCATCGTAAAGCTGAATCATTCGCTTTTGCGCTCGTTCTAGCTCAAACTCCAAGGATTCGACACGATCGGTTAATATTCGGATTGTATTCTCCGCTTCAACGCTTGTAGTCGTAGCGCTGGAATTTGCAGGTTGCACTTGACCAGCGTGAGCACTACCAGACTGCACTGGTGGCCCTGTCTCGCAACCCACAGCGAATAACAGGGATGATACCAATACACCAAGTCCAAGGAGTTTGTACTGACTATACGACACTTTATATTAATCCTATTATTTGAACGTCACCTGACTGACTGTGCGAAGCGTGATAAACGAATTTTGTTTTGAACTTCTTTTTATATCTTCATTCCTTCTGTCTTTTTGACGAGCTTTGGAATAATGCTATCACTACTCTTCGCCCTTCCACAACTTTCGTTTAGACTTACCTTTTCTTGTCCCCAAGAAGTTTCATCTCCCATTTTACGATGTGCTCATGATCAAGTTAATTTCATGTTCACAACGAACGAGTACACAAAACTTTCGCACAGTCAACTATATATCTACCACATTATTGATTCTAGTTTTCAGAATCAATATTCAAATTCCACTCGCCGATTTAAACTCCAGGCTTCTTCATTCGCGCCCATCACTGCCGGTTGCTCTTCACCGTATGACACGACACTAATTCTGGATGCGTCAATGCCAAATTGTTGAAAATAACGACTCACAGCCTCACCACGCTGGTCACCAAGAGCGAGATTGTATTCACGAGTCCCTCGTTCATCTGCGTGTCCGGCGACACTGATAGAAATTTCTGGATCGTTAACAAGAACTTCAGCATGAGCTTGGATGATTACCTGCGCCTCCTCACTGACTAAAGATTCGTCAAAGCCAAAATACACTGTCCTGACCAGCAACGAATCAACTTCGGTACCGTCGAGTCCCTCGCCGACAACACTTCCTTCGTCACCAACTCCACTCATTGAGTCGCCACCTTCCATTTCTTCGGTAGTTGCATTGTCTTCACCTTCAACAATTAGATCGTCGAGTTTGGGCTTTGCACAACCTGCAATGAAAATTGCCATTGAGAATAACAATACGCTGATTAGAGTCTTGTTTGTTTGCATTTGACTATTACCTCCAATAGTAACAACTTAGATTATTTTTTTGTTTCCCAAGAAACCTGTTTTATTACCCCCTCTTCCACTTTTATTCTGGAATGAGTCGCACCATCGGGGGATAAAATTCGAAGATGACGATCTTGGCCTTCGACTATGTAGATCAGCATATCCCCGTGTGGGGAAAAGTTGACTGAATCGTCAATATTGGTTGAGGACACTACTCGCAACTCATTGGATTTCAAATCATACAAAGCAACACGACTAGTGTTGGACTCATTCGTGACCAGAGTTAACTTATTTCCATCCGGATGATATTTTGCCCCTGAATTTGAAACTCCGGAAATAGTCAACCTCTCACTATGCTCATCAATCGAATGTATTGACTTTCGATAAATTTGCGCGTTTTTGCCTCGGTTGGAAGTGAAGATGACATACTTACCGTCAGGAGACCAAGCAGGCTCAGTGTCAATCTGAACACTCTTCGTGAGCCGCTGTAATTTACGAGTCGATAGCTCAAGGAGATAAATATCTGAATTGCCAGCTTGCGATCGAGTGAACGCCATAATTCTGCCATCAGGCGACCAGCTCGGTGCACGATTATGACCGTCAAATTCTGCAATGATCTCTCTTTGCCCAGTTGCTAAAGTTTGGACATAAATCCTCGAACCACTAGGTTCTAGTAATGAGTAAGCGATTTGACTCGAATCGGTCGACCAAGTGGGTGAAAAAATTGGATAACTAGACTCCAACACTCGACGAGGATTGTAGCCGTCATAATCGGAATAGTAGAGCTTGTGACTCAAATCACCAGCAGCGTTTTGGCTCGTGGTAGTGTAAAGTATCTGCGTATGAAACGAACTTTTTCTACCTGTGATACTTGTGTATACCTTATTCGCAATCAAATGTACGGTTTGACGTAGTAGTAATGCATCGTCAACAGTGTACTGAACTCCAAAAATTTGTTGTTGTCCTAACACGTCATAGAATCGAGATACTACGCGGTACTGGTCGCCTTGCTTTTCCACCCTGCCGATAAGTAAGAAATCAGCTTGAATTAATCGCCAATCAGTAAAGTCTACATCCTGGTTTCTCGAGGGATTACTAAGGAATAATTCAGGTGAAATTGTTTCAAAGAGTCCCGAACGAAATAGATCGTCTCGAATTACCTTATCCAGTGAGAAATCCAACGAATTTAAAAATTCATCTTCAGTTGAGCCGAAGGGCACAATGGCGATAGGAACTTTAACTACAACACCTTCGTCAATATCAATTCGTATTACAGCGAAGGCCTCCATACTAAGCAAGATCGCTGTTACGACAAATAAGCACTTACGAAATAAATTAAACACTGCTAACTCGATTGGGAATTAAAATTAAATTCAAACACTTTAAAGTATTCGAATAGATCTGGGTCATTCGGAATCGGCAGAGGTGAAGCCTTTCTAATCGCGTTCAATACAGATCGATCAAATTCTTCCGAACCGCTTGATTTTTCAATTTTGGCTTCAAGAACCGAGCCTAGTGGGTCTATTTCCACTTGTACCAACGTTACCAATATAATTCCTTCGGGTATGCCCTGCAAATTCCAACTTTTGGTTACTTTGGCCCGAATTCTAGGAACGTATTTACTGAACTCAGATATACTTCTACGACGAGTCTCCGCCTCCTGAGCCGCACGTTTTCTGGCTTCTTTTTCCGCTTCAATCTGCTTCTGTAATTCTAGTTCTCGCTGTCTCGCTTCTTCCTGTTGCTGCTTTACTAACTCCAACCTTTCTTGTTCTTCTTTTTGTTTTTGTTCAGCAATTCTTTGTTGTTCTTGTTCTTGTTGTTTTCTCTTCTTCTCTTCTTCAGCTCTGCGTCTTTCGACTTGCTCTTTCTCGCGCTTTTCTTGTTCAACTCGCTCTTGACGTTGCTGTTCCAACTCTGAGATTTCTGTTTTTAGCTGCTGTTGTTGGTTTTCTATTTCCTTCAGTCGTTCCGCTTCTTGCTTTTTCGCTTCTTCAATTTGACGTAGCTCTTCTTCAGCTCGGCGTCTTTCGACTTGTTCTTTCTCGCGCTTTTCTTGTTCAACTCGCTCTTGGCGTTGCTGTTCCAACTCTGAGATTTCTGTTTCTAGCTGCTGTTGCTGGTTTTCTATTTCCTTCAGTTGCTCTGCTTCTTGCTTTTTCGCTTCTTCAATTTGACGTAGCTCTTCTTCTTGATTCTGACGTCTTTCCTCTGCCTCCTTTAACAGTTGTCTTTCACGTTGCCTCTCGGATTCGATTCTCGCCAATTCCTGCTTTCTTTTCTCAATTTGTTCTTCAGTGCGTCGCTGCTCATCCAACGATTCCTGCACTTTTTGATATCGTTCAAGCTCCTCTTGTTGAATTAGTTCAAGCTCTTTGTCAACTTCTTCCTGTGTAATGGCGCGCGCTTGGACAGGCGTTTGATCTTTTTCGCCTTTCGTATTATCACTAGATAAGGTTTCAAAGAAAAAAATGTTTACACCAACCGCAAATATTATGATCGCATGTACTGTCAGTGCGAGTAATATAGACTTCACACCGATAGATGTCGGAAGTCCTTTCTCGCTAACCATTTAGTTGTCAATCGGATTACGTGTTACGAGCCCTACATCAGCAACGCCTGCAGACTGCAATGCTACCATTGCTTGAATTACGGAATCGAATTCAACATTAGCATCACCACGAACCAAAAATAAAGTATTTGGATTTGCCGTCAAAACAGCGGCTGCCTTAATTTGAATGTCGCGCAGTGTAACTACATCCTCGTTATTTTGGTTCAAATAGTATTCACCACTTACATTCACATGTACGACAAAAGGGACTGTTTCCTCACCGGAAATTGGTTTCGCTGTTGCCTGTGGCAGCTCCACTTTAACTCCTTCTGTCAATAGCGGAGCGGTAACCATGAAGATCACCAATAACACTAACATCACATCGATATACGGTACGACATTAATTTCATTGACTTGGCTAAATCGATGCCGTCGTGAGTTCATTGAATTTCTCATTTTATGAACGTATTGCGTATTGACGATTTACAACACTTAGAAATTCCTCCATAAAGGATTCATAACGACTGAGCAGTCGATCCGCTTGGTAGGAAAATCGATTATATGCAATTACCGCAGGGATGGCCGCTGCGAGTCCCATGGCGGTTGCGATCAGCGCTTCGGCTATGCCTGGAGCGACTGCCGATATTGTTGTAGTCTGCAATGATCCTAGTGCTCGGAACGAATTCATAATCCCCCAAACAGTACCAAACAAGCCTATATATGGGCTTGTTGAGCCTACAGTAGCTAGAAAAGATAAGTTGGAATTCACGTTGTCTTCAGCTCGATTCAAGGCCACGCGCATTGAACGTTGCACACCTTCAACAATTTCGGAGCGATCAATGTTTCGTCGAGTCATCAAACGACTCAGTTCCTGATAACCTTCTAAGAAAACGACTGCAATCGAACCAGAATCTTTGGTTCGATCTTCCCACTCGTAATAAAGAGTACTCAAGTCACCTACCGACCAAAATTTACTTTCAAATTCATCAGCGGCTTCCGTCCAGTATTTCAGAGTAAACCATTTGTAAAAAATCATGGACCAGGATATCAGTGACGCAAGTACGAGGATCGACATGACTATTTGAACTAGGATACTAGCGTTCAGGATCAGTTCCATAAAGGACAGTGCATTGGATGTTGGAGCAATTTCCATAGAGTATCCTATTGATTTAAACGATTGCTAAGTTCTGTGGGAATTCTTCGTGCTTTCATATGTTTAGAGTCTAAACATGCAATTCGGAAAAGGCCTTCCGCTAACAGCTGCTGATCTCGAAAAATTTGCTGCTGAATCTTGAGGCTTGCCCCTCGCTTCTCCACATCGCCAATCGAAACACAAAGTGAATCTCCTAGAGATGCAGGTTTTATGAAATCAAGGGTTACGGATCGCACCGCAAATATGACACCCCAATTTTTTGCAGGTTGTTGAGGTAAATAACCAAAGCTAATGAGCCAATCCATTCTTGCCCGCTCCATGAACTTCAAATAATTGGCGTGATAAACAACACCTGCTGCATCAGTGTCTTCATAATACACTCGATAAACAGCACTAAATTCAACGGGGAGGGCTTTCAAATTTCGTGCTACCAAGGCTGCTATTTAATTGTACTAGATTAGCCTGTCTATCGTGGATTAGAATTAAAATAACGACCCTATTTTTTGATCGTCAACTTGGTCTAAACCCATATGATTCCAAGCTATAACTGTTGCGACTCGCCCGCGTGGTGTACGTTGGATAAAACCTTGCTGTAACAGATACGGCTCAATAGTATCTTCAATCGTTCCGCGCTCTTCTCCAATAGCAGCCGCTAGAGTTTCGATTCCAGTCGGCCCTCCTTGATAATGTTCTAGCAAGACTTGTAGATATTTTCGATCGAGCACATCTAAACCCGATTGATCTACGGCTAACATCTCCAGCGCGTATCGTGCAGTTGTTAAGTCAATCTTTCCGTCCCCTTCGACTTGAGCAAAATCACGCACTCGGCGTAATAAGCGATTGGCTATTCTTGGTGTTCCTCTTGAACATTCAGCGATTGCTTTAATTCCCCCTTGATCTGCTTCAATCGATAGAATCAAAGTAGATCGAGATATTATTCTTGCCAAATCCTCAATTGTGTAATAGTCCAATCGGTGCACAATCCCAAATCGATCGCGTAAGGGTGATGTCAATAGTCCTGTACGAGTTGTTGCACCTACTAAAGTGAAAGGTGGTAGCTCCAGCTGAATCGATTTTGCCGCGGGTCCCTGTCCGATCATAATGTCAATTCTGTAATCTTCCATTGCAGGATAAAGAACTTCTTCCACAACTGGACTAAGGCGGTGAATTTCATCCACAAAGAGAACCGAACCTTCTTGCAAACGAGTAAGAATTGCAGCGACATCGCCCTGACGCTCCAATATCGGGCCCGAAGTTTGCACCAAATTGACACTTCGTTCTTGCGCAATTATGTGAGCCAAAGTTGTCTTGCCGAGACCTGGAGGACCAAATAACAGAACATGATCTAAAGCCTCTGATCTCAAAATTGAAGCTTCAACGAAAATTTTTAACTGTCTAATTGTGTTAGTTTGCCCGACAAATTCCGCGAAATTTTTTGGACGAATGCCGCTTTCGTATTCGCCCTCCATACCTTCAATACGAAACGGTGAAATTGCTGCGTTTTTCTGAATCATCGCACTTCAACTGTGGCAAGGGCCAAACGAACTGCATTTTCCGTAGAATTGGCTTGTTCTTGAATCGCTAACACTGCACGCCTAGATTCTTTTTGTGAAAATCCCATCACAACCAGTGCATCTATAGCTTCCTGCACAAAATTACCATTTGAAGTTGTCTTCTCGATGTCTTCACCAATGTCAGATTCAAACCGACTGACTTTATCGTACAAGTCCATCATTAACCGACTTGCGGTTTTGATACCGATACCTGGGACCTGTACTAGAGCCTGCGAATCCTTCAATTGAACACAGGAGACGAGTTCAGATACACTGAATTTGGACAATATCGCCATCGCGATTTTTGGTCCAATCTTACTTATGCTGAGTAACACGCGAAACAGGTCTCTTTCTTGTAATGTAGTAAAACCGTATAGGGTATATCCGTCTTCTCGTACATTTAGGTGCGTATATAGTTCAGATTCACTATCGGATTCTGAGAGTGAAGATAGGGTACTCGAATTCAAGTAAACTTCATAACCAACTCCATTCACATCCATTACCACATATGAGGCTTCTATATGTCGAATTACACCTCGAAGATACCCGAACATGAGTCAAGCCGAATTCACTTAGAAAATAGTAGAAGTAGGTTGTGAATCTTTTGTACTGTAGTTCGCCCGTCGCGCCATCTGAGTTTGTGGCATCAACTGACAATGTGCTATTGCAGTAGCCAAAGCGTCTGCTTCATCTTGTCCCGGTAATTCTGACAAACACATCAACATTTGCACCATAAATTGGACTTGTTCTTTGGTTGCGCCACCGTTTCCAGTAACTGTCTTTTTTATTTCTCTAGTAGAGTACTCGAAGATCTCCAGCTTGTGAGCTGCTGCAGCACAAATTGCACTACCTCTTGCATGCCCTAAAAGTAGTGCCGAGTTCGGATTTACTGAAATAAACACTTTTTCCACAACTGCGATCTGTGGTTGATGCTCAACAATTACCTCTTGTATACCTTGGTAAATCTGATGGAGACGAGAAGGTAAATTGCCTTTAGGCATCCCAATTTTTCCACTAGCAATATGTCGAATATGATTTTCACTGCTGAAAATCACACCATAACCTGTAACTCTAGACCCCGGATCAATGCCAAGAACTCTCATAGCAATTTACTCCTATGAAAAGGTGGCGTTGGTGTAAACTTCGTTGACATCATCTAGTTCCTCAATTGCACCAATGAGTTCCATCACACTGTTCGTTGTCTTTATATCAATGGGATTGAGCATAGTCGCTCGTTGTTCGATCGCTGCTTCTTCATACTCAATTTCAGCATCGAACAAAGCTTCGACGAAGCTTACAAAAGTTTCTACAGGCGTGGACACCATAATTTCTCCATCGTCCAAGATATCGAAATCTTCAGCATCAGCTAATACCGCAAGCTCCATGATTTGTTCTTCGTCACTGCCGTTGGCAAACTGAACAACTCCAACGCGATTGAATAAATACGAGACTGAGCCTTCTGTCCCAAGATTACCGCCGAACTTAGTTAGTGTGTGACGCACTTCACTCACTGTACGATTTCGATTGTCAGTGGAACATTCAATCAGTATTGCCACACCCCCAGGGCCATAACCTTCATACACAATATCTTGAAAGCCGTCGCCACTATTTGCTGCCGAACCTCGTCGAATCGCTCGATTGATGACATTCCATCCCATATTTGCAGCGAGCGCGCGATCAATTGCTGAACGAAGTCGCGGATTATTTTCAGGTTCTGAGCTACCAATACGGCATGCGACCGTTATTTCCCTGATCAGCTTTGAAAAAAGTTTGCCTCGACGATTATCCTGTGCAGCTTTTCGAAATCGGATATTCGCCCACTTACTATGACCGGCCATCTAAAGAAAGGTGAGTAAAAGCAGTATTGCCTAATTTTATCACTTATCAGGGAATCCAACATCAATGCATTGACCTAAGTTTCGCGTTAGAAATTTAGTAGTTTGCGGAACTAAGTCAATTTCGAGTCTATATCTTACGGTTGAAGTCTGCTACCTAAAATAACAGTGTGGATTTGTCGAAAGCATATGGAACAACCAAAAACAATTCTGATTCTAAACTGCAATCATTCGCTCATTTATAAAATTGTTCGACCATCATCAAGGCTTCTCGGTTTGACCATGACCATACGAGATCAATCGCATCCTGAATATTGACCCACTGAAATTTCTGATGCTCACTCAGCAGAATATGTACAGGAACCGTCTCCGGCAGCTGAATTGAGAACAGATGCTCGACATTGAATTCGATACCTTCATCGTATCGATGCACCAGCTGCTTCGGAATCGAATATCGAAAACGACGCTGCCAGTTTTTGAAGTGACTCAATTCAGCGGTAATCCCAGTCTCTTCTTTCAATTCACGCACTGAAGTCTTACGAGGAGATTCTTCATCCCATTCCATACTTCCTGTAATCGATTGCCAAAAACCACTAGGTGGTTGTCTCTTAAGCAACAGCGTTTGGTTGGGAGGCGCGAGTACAACAACCAATACCGATTCGGGACGCCGATAAATTGAAGGCGTACTCGATTTGGAATTCAAAGAAATACGGTTACTGTTTCTCTGTTTTCAAAGACCTGTTCTTAATAGCAGCCGATGCTTCAATCTTTAGCTCTAGCTCTTTTAGTTGAGCTGAGCTGATTTCGTTCGGTGCATCGGTCAATGGGCAGTAGGCACGATGCGTTTTAGGAAATGCTATAACATCGCGGATCGAATCTTCACCGGCCAAAAGTGCTGCAATTCGATCGATTCCGAACGCAATGCCACCGTGAGGTGGTGCACCACATCGTAATGCTTCCAGCAAAAAGCCGAATTTCGCCTCCATACTGTCAGCTGATAATCCGAGCAAATTAAAGATCTTCTTTTGAACGTCAACCTGGTGATTTCGAATCGAACCGCCACCAATTTCTACACCGTTGAGTACCAAATCATAGGCGCGTGACAACAAATTTTCTGGTTTATTTTCCAATTGTTGAATGTGGTCCAATTTTGGAGCTGTAAATGGATGATGTAAAGATACCCATCTTCTTTCTTTACTGTCGAATTCCACTAGTGGAAAATCGACAACCCATAGTGGTCTCCAACCCGCCTCGATAATTCCCAGATCTCGACCTAGTTGATCCCGTAACGCACCTAGCGAATCATTGACGATCTTTTCGGTGTCTGCACCGAAAAAAATCATGTCACCGGTTTTACTGCTGCATCGCTTCATCACTTCATTGACCGAATCATCGGACAAAAACTTCAAAATCGGTGACTGTAAGCCTTTACGTCCCGCAGAGGCGTCATTGACCTTGATATAAGCCAAGCCCTTTGCTCCCCATTGGGAAACAAACTTTGTGTAGTTATCGATCTGCAATCGAGTGAGCTGCTTCGCATTGGGTACTCTAAGTGCTGCAACACGACAAGCTTCCGTGCTAGCAGGTCTTCGAAATACCTGGAATTTTTCGTCTACAAAGGCGTCTGATAATTCAATTAACTCTAGTGGATTTCTCAGATCTGGTCGATCTGTACCGTAACGACGCATCGCCTCAGCGTAGCTCACAATTGGAATTGAATCCGGCCATTGGGCATCGATTAATTTTTGAAACACTCGTCGAAATAAAATTTCCATTAACTGCATAATGTCGACTTCATTAATGAACGCCATTTCGACATCGAGTTGGGTAAATTCAGGTTGGCGATCCGCTCTTAAATCTTCGTCTCGAAAACACCTTGCAATCTGATAATACCTTTCGAAGCCCGATATTGTAAGGATCTGCTTGAACATTTGTGGCGACTGCGGTAACGCGTAAAACGATCCGGTATGAACGCGGCTTGGCACCAAGTAATCACGTGCTCCTTCCGGAGTTGATCGAGTCAGCATAGGAGTCTCAATTTCCGTGAAACCGCGCTCGTCTAGAAACGATCGAATGTAACGAATCAGCGAATGCCTCAAGCGTAAATTTCGTTGCATCCGAGACCGTCGTAAATCTATAAATCGATATTTCAGACGAAGCTGTTCATTGACATATTCCTCGTCTAGGCCAAAGGGAAGAATCTCAACTTTGTTCATTATCGTCAAAGACTGGACGATGACCTCCACTTCACCTGTTTTCAAATTTGGATTTTCAGTGTCTTCCGGGCGCGGTTGCAAGATCCCTTCGACTGCTAGCACATATTCTGTACGAACGTCTTCTGCCCGTCTAAAGCTTCCTTCTGCTTCTGGGTTGACAACAATTTGTACTATGCCACTTGAATCACGCAAATCAATAAAAATAACTCCACCATGGTCTCTGCGGCTACTCACCCAACCTGTGACGCGAACAGACTCACCAACTTGATTCAGTGTAAGCGCGCCACATTCATGTGTACGCATAGAAGTATTCATGATCGAATTAATTTAGACTTTGGATGGTTTCGGTGACTGACTAGAACTTGAGCTTTTTTTCGACTGCACTCTTCCAGTGCTACCGTTCTTACTATCGGATTTGGCTTTGCTTTTGGTGTCGCCTTTGTCTACAGAGTCTTGTTTCGACTGTTTCTCTGATTTTTTCGGCTTATCTTTAAAATCGGTTTCATACCAGCCGGTACCCTTTAGGTGAAACGCAGCAGCAGAAACTTTTTTTTGAAGACTCCGTTCGCCACACTGGGGACAGTCTGTCAAAGGGCGCTCTCTGAAACCCTGTATGGTTTCAAGCTCATGCTGACATTGATTACAAACGTATTCGTAAATTGGCATTGTCGATTACTAAAAATTTCTAGATTTTAGCGTCTTCGTGAATTTATGATTTGAAGCTAAAGCAACAAAGGACTGGTTATCGACCCGCAATCGCCATATTGGAGATCAGAATGGAACCGGTACGGGTCGATTTTCTTAAATCGACATCATTACCCACTTCGACAATGGAACGATACATATCCTTCAGATTGCCTGCAATCGTTAGCTGCTCGACAGGATATTGAATTTCGCCGTTCTCAATCCAAAAACCACTTGCACCGCGCGAATAATCCCCCGTGACTGTGTTTACACCCTGCCCGATCAGTTCTGTCACTAACAGTCCTCGATTCATTAGTTTCAACATCTCATCGAAACTACGTTCACCCGTTTCTATTGTCAAATTGAAAGTTCCACCCGCATTGCCCGTAGTCTCGAGCCCAAGCTTTCGGGCAGAATACGATGACAGTACATATCCTTGCAACACACCGTCTCGAACTATATCACGCGCACGAGTGGCCACACCTTCCATATCATAGTACGAACTACCGAGGGTTTGCTTCAAGTGTGGTTGTTCATGAATTCTAGTGTTTTCAGGAAACACTTGTTCTCCCATACAATTGAGCAAAAAACTCGCTTTTCTATAAAGAGCCGGACCGCGAATTGCACCCACGAAATGAGACAACAACGATGAAGCGATAGGCGCTTCAAACAGTACAGGAACTTCACATGTGTCGATTTGCCGAGCATTTAGTCGACGAAGTGTTCTTTTCGCTGCCATCTCCCCGATTCTCTTTGGGGGTTCGAGCTGCTCAGGAGTGACCGAACTGTCATACCAATAGTCCCGTTGCATGCCTTTGTTAGAACTCCCGACTACACAGCATTGCATACCATGCGCAGTTGACTGCTTGTGCACCAAAAAGTCGTCTGTGTTTCCGAATGCTGCCTCACTCATTGAAGTGTAAAGCTTTGCACCTTCCGAATTGGAAATATTGTTGTCATACGACAGAGCATACTCTTCACAGGAAAGCGCCGAGTGAACTGCTTCGTCCTTTCCGATATTCCAAGGAACGAACTGTTCTAGATCCGGGAATTCTCGAGCCAACCTTTCCTTGGGAGGTAAACCGTTACAAGGATCGTCGGCGGTGTATTTGGCAATGGTACAAGCCGCGCTCACCGTATCGGCAATCGCAGCTTCATCAAAATCAGAGGTTGTACTGCTGCCCGTTTTCTCACCGATATAAACAGTGACTGAGAGACTGCTACTATTGTTGTGCTTTACGTTCTCGAGTTCGCCCAACCGGACTGAAATTTCATAGCCTTGATCCAAACTCATACTTGCTGAAGCCGCATCTGCACCGTGCTTTCGAGTCAAGGTCAACGCGGCTTCGACAACCTCCGACAGTTCAGCACGGTGGTCCTGTGTAGTAATTAATTGTAGCTGATTCATTCGTTATAACGGTGACTACACAACCACTCCACCAACAGTCAATCCATCCACTCGTAGCGTAGGTTGACCGACTCCGACTGGAACCCACTGACCTTCTTTGCCGCATGTACCAACACCGGGATCCAACTTAAAATCGTCACCCACCATCGTTACTTTCGTCAGTACATCTGGTCCATTTCCGATCAGCGTTGCGCCTTTGACTGGTTGAGTTACCTTTCCGTTCTCGATGTGATAGGCTTCACTAGCGGAAAATACAAATTTACCGGATGTGATATCTACTTGACCACCGGCAAAGCTTACGGCATACAGTCCATTGTCTACCGAACGAATTATTTCTTCATGTGTGTGCGGTCCGGGCAGCATGTAGGTATTGGTCATCCGTACCATCGGTAAATGTTCATAAGATTGTCGTCTACCGTTGCCTGTGGGAGTGTCATTCATGAGTCGAGCGTTGGTCAAATCCTGCATGTATCCCTTGAGAATGCCGTCTTCAATCAAAACGGTTCGCTGAGTCACAGTCCCTTCATCGTCGATACTGAGTGACCCCCGACGATTGGGTAGAGTACCATCATCCACGATGGTGCAAAGTTCAGAAGCAACTTTCTGACCAATTCGATTCGAGAATGCCGAAGTTCCTTTTCGATTGAAGTCTCCTTCAAGTCCATGTCCAATGGCCTCGTGCAACAAGATTCCTGGCCAACCCGGCCCAAGTACAACCACCATCGTCCCTGCGGGTGCATCCACCGCTTCCAAATTCACTCGCACTTGACGCACTGCTTCGCGAGCGATTTCTAAAGCATGATCTTGCTGAGTCAAAAATTGGTAAGTTTCCCGTGCACCACCCCCAGCTGTAGCTGATTCGCGTCGACCGTTTTGCTCCGCGACTACAGATACGTTCAACCGCACTAAGGGGCGCACATCCGCGCAGACGAACCCATCACTGCGCATCACCATGACGACATCGTGTACTCCTATTAAAGTCACGATAACCTCTTTCACTCGAGGATCTTGTCGGCGAGCTTCTTGCTCTACTTTCTCGAGTAATGCAACTTTTTCCTTATCCGAAAGACTTCCTAGCGGATTATCTGAATCATACAAAGTGGGAATTTCATCGGTTCTTCGCGTAATCGAAATCGAGGAATCACTTGCTGAACGTTCTGCGATTGCAGACACAGATTTTGCAGCATCTTTCAGTGCCCCTAAGCTCAAATCGCTACTCGCAGCAAATCCAGTCCGCTCGCCACTCACGGCTCGTAAGCCAACACCTTTATCAATCCCGTAAGCTCCAGACTTTACGATTCCTTCTTCTAGAACCCAACTTTCATGGCGTGAATATTGAAAATAAAGGTCTGCATGATCAATCGTGCGACGATTTAGTTGGTCGACGAGCTTGCTCAAGTCGTTATTTTGCAGTTGTGCAGGCTCAAGAAGAGTCGAACGAGCAATTTCGATATGATTTGTCATTTGAAATTTGTATGCGATGAAAACATTATTTGTTCTACTTACGAATGAATAGTGGTGAAAGCCTGTCCAGATTAGAACGAAAAACTATGACCAAAAGAGGTGGAACTGATAGCAATCCAAGTCAAAGATTAGGTATCAAAATTAAAATTATAGCAAACGCGTAAACTAAATCTGTTTGCTACAATCGTAAATACAAACTTCAAACTTGCTTCAACTACAGTTCGAGGCAAATCTATTTCGTATTTCTTTGGCATATTCTAAATTGATTTCGCCGACTACAACACCGTTTCCCTCGCTCTTCACGCGTAGAATATTTCCCCAAGGATCGACAACCATTGTATGACCGTAGGTCTTTCGCTGATTGGTATGAGACCCCCATTGTGCTGGTGCAATGACATACGCGTGATTCTCGACAGCTCTCGCTCTAAGTAGTAGTTCCCAATGATCTTTTCCAGTTGTATATGCAAATGCAGACGGCACCGCGTACGCTACCGCACCTTTACTTGCAAGTATTCGAAATAGTGTAGGAAATCGAACATCGTAACAGACAGTAAGTCCTAAGATTCCTATCGGCGTTTGAGATACTACGAACTGTGACCCTGGCTCGGTAAAGCTCGACTCACCATAATGTTCACCATTATCCAAAGTAACATCGAACAGGTTAATTTTCTCATATCGATCAATCCGCTCACCTGCACTATTGAATAGATAAGAAGTATTGCGAATTTTCGTAGGATCTCGACCTCTCGTAAAAATTCCCGCTGCTATGATCCAAATCTTTTCTTTTGCCGCCAATTTAGCAACATTTCTTTCGATATAGCCAGTTCGATGCTCTCTTTCAGCGCACAGTAAACGCTGCGAATGACTGTTGGCCATCAAAGCAAAACATTCTGGCAAAATCGCTACTTCAGCGTCTTTCGTTTTCGCTTCACGTATCAATTCCCGAGTAACTTGAAGATTAGATTCAACGTCGTCTCCAGAATTCATCTGGATCGCCGCTACTTTCGTCATAATCTGCTTCTTTTTTTGAAGACAACTACGAGCAAGGTGTCTTCAATTCCAGATCCAGGTTCGATTTCAATGAATTTCGATTCAATCCCGAGACTCACAAACATATTGCGAACTTCTATTGCCCACTCATTTCCAATGTCGCCGCCAGGGTACCGTATGATCAAAATTGAATCTTCGGCATTGAAGTGCCGAAATATTGCGGTTTTCAGTTGAGGAATTGAAAGAACTGTTTTGGCGGTCGCACCCATAGGCCAGTCATGTCTTGTAATTTGAGCTTCGAATTCCTCTTGAGCGATTGCTAATACACATACCGAGAATACGCAAATAAAGGTGAAAACTCGTAATCTAGATCTAGTCATTTATTCTGTGTATCGTTGTTAAGTTGACTTTCGGCCTTTTTTTTGAGAACCATTTCCGGCGCACTCCAGGTTCCTCCGATCGTATATCGTCGACTAAATAAATCCAAATCCAATGCCTTCAATAATTCATTGGTCACATATAGGTTAATTGCGAGTAAGGGATTGATCAACAATGCAGATTTCGAAATTGTATCCCCAACTTTTGGATTCACACCTGCCTCCATTTTAAGTTCTTTGGTAACCCAGTTGGTTGAACCAGTTGCCAAAATTTCAACAAATGAGCTGTCGAGGACAATCCCGGGAATTTTAATGATTCCATTTTCAATTTGTGCTTTACCACTCAAATGATCAAAGGTGATTCCGCCTTTATCGAGTCCGGACACGTCATTGGATAATCGATCGAATATCGATTCGTAATTAATCAGATTGATGAGTTGTAGCCCCGTGGTATCAATATCGGTTTGAAGGGCAAGATTGGAGCCCAGAATATCCACCGCTCCTGAAGTTTTCTCCGCAGACCAATTCGTTAGTGCGTCATTCCAATTTAAGGTCCCGACGCTTGTTATCTCTCCATCTGACAATGTAACATCGAAACCCCAACTCTTCATCGTCTCACCAAAATTACTTGTCTTAAACTCATACTCGAGGTTCGTCTTTTGTGAATGCAACCACTCCCCGGTTGCCGTAACTTCCGTGTGTGGAGTTTTGAAATTGATTTCCTTGATTGCCCATTTGTCTTGCTCAGGTTCTCCAACAATCAGACTCTTTCCAAGCTGATATCGACCGTAGCGAGTATCCTCACAGCGAAAAGTGAGCTTTGGGAACCCAATCGGGCTGATGGGTTTACCGCCAATTGAACTTTTGGCTTCAGGCATATGACATTTACTAAAATCGCCCTCTAAGGAATGATGTTCACCTTCTGCCATGAATTCGGCATTCTTGTAATTCACTACTCCAACGAACTGTTGTGACTGCAATTGCATGTGCCACTGTTTTTCTTGTCTTTCAATTCGAACACTTACATCGTTGATCTCTCGTTGTTTTGATAACAATAACAGGTCAGTATCGACCTCAACGTGCATCAGCTGATCCCAAAAGATTGGTTCTTTGTTCTCAGATGCGTCGCCAACAATATTTTCATTCTCAGCTTGGTTGTCAATAAGGTTCGTCCAGGCGAACAGATCGATTACGGGTGAATTCATGTAGATGTTGACACCTGCTGGCGGCAATTCAGGCAAGTCCGCCAGCCCAATCGAAATCGCTCCTTTATCGATTTTCCATGAATTCAGTTCACGTATGCTTTGAAGCCGAACATCCACGAATGGTTCGAGTTTCAAATTGACTGTCCGATCTTTTTTATCCTTCGTGTCAATCAAAATACTCAACGGCAATTGACTGCCCGTAGGTTTCAAAAACGGTGAAGGAAGGCTAGATTTAAGGCCTACCAATGAAGTAGATGCAGAAATATAGCTTCGGTCTGGGGTAAAGGTATAAGTTGCGGTCCAAGAAAAATCTCCCTCTAGTTGTGAAGCGATCTTGTGACCTAACAACTCACTCATATTTGAGGCTTGACTAGTCCCAGATGCGCTTCCATTGACAGTCAAGGCTCCGTTCGATTCTTCGCCTTGAAAATCGGTATTTATTTCACTACCTAAAGCTTGGCCCTTAAAAGCTCCACTTACCTGCTTCGCGCGGTTGAAGTTCAATTTACCTTCGACTTTCGATACCTCGACATCAAAGGTAGTCATCAACGTAAGGTTTTCCGCTGCTACACTGCCGTCAAATTGAAACTCAACTCCTCGTCGTAAAGGAACACGAATGTCCAATGCAACGCTTACATTACCCTCCACATCGGAGATGTTGTCAATTCGACCAGGCATAACGCGACCATCTGGTCCAAACAAATCAAGTACAACACTGCCAGGACCAGGGGCCGACGTAGCAATTGTCAAAATTGGATCAGGATGTAAAAGATCTTCTATATAAGCAAATGATTCTTCAACGGGTATTCCGTAAAAAAAGACAATTTCTGAATCGACATCAATTCGCTCATTTGTTCCCGTGAAGGTGCCTTGTCCGTTTTCAAGGGGAGGCCACCTTTCGTGAAACTTGAAAGTTAAATCGTCATAAATTCCTTGCATCTGTAGAGAATCATAAATTCTGTCTTCAACTAATTTCTTGGGATCGAACTCGATGCGACCAGTTACTATAGGTATGCTCAGTGATTGCAGTCTAGTTGACATGAATGCATAGAATTTATGAGTAAAAAATACCGGATAATTTGCCAATAGAGTAACTGCATTTAGCGACTCGAGTTCAAATTCAGCCTGCAAGTTAGACTTCCCAAATGGCAGAGATTTCCAGTTGCCAGCAATTTTAAAACTAGTCGATCCAGTAGAATCATCACTACTATTCAAATTGGAATCTGTCAATATTGCAGTCCAATCCGCGGAATCTAATCTGTTGTTTTGCCAGCGAGCTTCAATAATGGAGTCAACAGATGCAGAGAGCTTGTTTATGTCGAAATCTAATTTGTAAGCCGAAGCTGGTAGAAACAAGCTCGCCCACACGAGATCCAACGACTTCAAGTCCAGGTGAATATCCGCAGCTGGAAATCCAGCTGGACTAGTACGAATATCAATTCCGAATTCTAAGCTTGACTTGCTGAACCAGTCCGCAGAAATTCTACCATCTAGTTGATGAACATCTTCATGACGACCGCCGTTGACTTCAAAATCACCCTTGGCTTTCTTGTCAACTAGATCTCCAACCAAGTCGAGTTCGTAATGACCATATAAAATTTCCATTTGACGAAAGTTGCGTATGGTCGAAAGTATCGCGCTCGCAGGCCAATAATTTTCCAAATTGAGCTGATCCTGACTGCGTTTCGAAGCAGAAGTCAAATTGATCTTTCCAGTGATTTTAGGGAAAGCTATTCCGAGATAGTCAAATTGAATCCCATTCCTATTCCAAAGAGGTTGGCCAAGTCGGACATCAATCAAGTCGGCTGCAAATTGTCCCTTTACTAAATCCGTATCTGTACGCAATTCAAGGCCTCGCACCTTCAATTGCGGCAAATTATCATGCCAGCCTATCTCAACGCTTTCAAAATCTAAAACATCTCCGAGCACTTCGTCTGCAGTATTCAACAAATCCAGAACTAGCAATTGAATGTTGCCTAGCCCTACTAGAACAAAGTAGAAGACAAACAAAACTGCCGTACTAGCGCTTGCGATTGCTCGTAGTATTAGCTTCAATGACTGGCGCAAGAATGCCTTTGATTTGCTAAGAGTCAATGCCATTATGCTGAAATTACTCGTGTTCGATCATTTGGAAAAATTACAAATTTCCCTGTCATGCTTTTTAGCAAGTTTCAAGGTGATTTCGATATTCAATTAAGGACGCGATGAGTTACTGTCTATAGACAACCAAATTCACTACGAATTTCTGATGTCGAAAAAAACCTTAGGTGAATTTATCGATATAGAAAAACAAAGACCAGAATTTAGTATGAAATATTTTAAACCGAAAGAACTACAACGTATAGACATAGCTGTTGCTAGAAACACCGGTTCTTTGATCTTGCTGCTAGTGCGCTACCGCAATTACCGACTAGAATTGTCGCTCAAGCGGTGGTGGGCATATTCAATGTCTCCTGCCATAGACGCTCCAGTGCGTAAAACTCGCGCGCGTCTTCATCCATGATATGAACAACTACGTCAATAAAGTCCAACAAAATCCAATTGCCATATTTTTCACCTTCGATGCCTGCTGGCCGTCGTTTGCGTAAACGAAGCTCATCGACTACAGATCGCAATATTGCCTTTACATGTCGATTTGAAGTACCAGTTACAATCACCATGTAATCTGTCATGTCGGTCATAGCCCGTACGTCTATTACACTGAGGTTCAAGCCCTTGGCATTACTGACGCCTTCAATGGCGTGCTTTAGTAGTTCATCCGATTTCATCGATATTGTTCATCTTCCATCTGTGTAGAGTGTATGGTCAGCAATGTACTGAGCCACTTTTTTGGGTAAAAATTTATTTATATCCTCCCCTCTTTTTATCAATTTTCGAAGCTGTGTAGCCGATATATCAAGCTGAGAAACTGAAACAAAACAAATATTGCCAGCCATGCGTTCGAAGAGGACACGTGGGTGAGAGTTGAGCCCCCTTAGCACCCATGTCGGGTACCGATTTGGTTGCCTGGCTCCCGGTCGAGCCATGACAATAATATTGGCCAATCTCATTACTTCTGCCCACCAGTACCACTGTTGCATTTGCAAAAAAGCATCGAGGCCTAAGATCAAACACAATGGGCGTAATCCAAATTCACTGCGCATTTGACGCAGAGTCGGCACTGTATAAGAAGTTCCCGGACGTCTAATTTCTCGGTAGTCTGCGATCAAGTTAGGGTGCTCGGCCAGTGCCAATTTTGCCATTTCCCAACGATGGATAGCATCTGCAGAAGGTCGACTTCGATGGCCTGGACGTGCATTCGGGATAAATCGAACTTCGGATAATCCGGTTCGTTCACACACGTCGAGCACAGGCAGAATGTGTCCGAAGTGAATCGGATCGAATGTTCCGCCGAAAACCCCTATTGGTCGCATCCACTGGTCACAGCAAAAAGCTGCTTGATGCGAGAAACTTCGAGCTGCAGTTCAACTCGCAAATGAAGAGCTTAGCAGAGGTAGACAAATTTATTCTCGGATCGTACCGTCCCCATAAACAATGAATTTTTGTATGGTCAAGCCTTCTAAGCCCACCGGGCCACGAGCATGAAGTTTATTCGTGCTGATCCCAATTTCTGCACCGAGTCCATATTCAAACCCATCAGAAAATCGGGTAGATGCATTCAGCATAACCGAACTGGAATCGACTTCTCTCAGAAATCGATTCGCGGTATGTAAATTTTCGGTCACTATGCTATCGGTATGTTCGGATCCGTACTTTTGAATATGATCGACTGCTTCATCGACTCCTTCTACGACACGCACCGCTAAGACTGGAGCCAAGTATTCTTCATACCAGTCAGCTTCCTCCGCAGAACGCATTGAAGATTCCAACTCACAACTCGTCTCACAGCCTCTTAGTTCCACTCCTTTTTCCGTCAGAAGAGGAGTTACAAGTTGAAAAAATTCGGCTGCTAAAGAGCGTGCAACCAACAAGGTTTCTGCCGCGTTACAAACGCCATAGCGATGCGTCTTGGAATTCATAACGATGGGGACTGCTTTTTCGAGATCGGCATCACCATCCACATAGACATGACAAACTCCGTCTAAATGTTTCAACACTGGGATCCTGGATTGCGATGTAATTCTCTCGATCAAGCCTTTCCCACCTCGAGGGACAATGACATCGACATATTCATCTTGAGAAGTCAAAACATCGATAGCTCTTCGATCCGTTGTTTCGATAAACTGCACGCTTTCTTTGGGTAAATCTGCGGCTTTCAAACCGACATGCAGGCAGCGGACGATGATCTGATTGGAATAAAATGCTTCGGATCCTCCTCGCAAAATCACAGCATTTCCTGATTTGACACACAGTCCAGCGCAATCCGCAGTTACGTTGGGACGAGACTCATATATGATTCCAATCACTCCCAAGGGTACTCGCATACGCCCTACTTGAATACCGGATGGACGGCTCACAATATCTGAAATTTCCCCTACCGGATCGGGTAATTCGGCCGTTTGTCTCAATCCTTCCGCCATTTGCTGAATCCGTCGCTTGGTAAGATCAAGTCGATCCAACATTGCTGCAGATAAACCGTTTTTACGACCGGCCTCCAAATCAAGCCTGTTGCGTTCTCGTATTAAGTCAAAAGAAGATTCAATCTCTTCTGCGGCATGACACAAAGCTTGATTGCGCTGTTCGGTGGTCGAACGAGCTACAGCTCGCGCAGCAGCTCGCGCAGAAACTGCTATCTCGCGTACGTGATCTTCAATATCAAACTGCTTTAGTACTTGTGTGTTCATATTCGCTATATATAGTTTTTTGAGTGGCAAAATCCAAGTATGATTCGTTCACAATGATCCCAAGTTGTGCCGACAGCAGGTTCGAGATTACGGCCCTTCATGACTTGGTCAGCCAGTGCGATTTTTTGTAAGATAGCGGACGTACCACTAACTTCAAGTCGTCTCGCAGCAGCGAGAATGCGCTTTTTTCTAACTTGCCAGATTCTAAGGTCCTCGAAAATTTTACGAGTGGACAAACCGCGACTAATGATCTGAGCAATCTGGTAAATGATGCGCGCTTCACGAGCCAATGCCCACAGCACAAAACCCGGTTCACTGCCTTCATTTTTCATCACCCGAACGAGTCGTATCGATCGTTCCACATTGCCTTCCAAACAAGCCTCTATGAGTGCAAATATATTGAAACGCGCTTGATCAATCACGATCTTGTTAATTTCATCGACTGTAATCTGCTTTCCCTGATAGGCCATCTTGAGCTTTCGTAGCTCATTCGCGGCTGCGATCATATTCCCTTCGAAGTAATACGCCAATCGATCGACTACTGCAGCTTGATATTGAATTTTATTGCGATCGAGCTGTGACTGAATCCATTTTCGAAATTCGGCTGGCTGAAATCCTGGATTGTCAACAACAACAGTGCTTTTGCTCCAATCTTCGAACCACTTCACCTTTTTGACCTTCTTCTCGAAAGTTCCACCAATCATCATCACAATCGTATCTTTATTCGGTGAGCGCAGACAAGCACGCACAGAATTCGAACCTGCCTTTCCCAATTTCCCACTTTGTGGCAATCGTATTTCAATCAGCTTTTTGGTTGAAAACAACGAAGTTTCCATAAGGGCATCTTCAAACTTCCGCCATTTAAAATCAGGTGTGACCACAAATACGGTGCGTTCCTTACATCCTTGCGTTTTCGCAGAACTTCGAACGACTTCACAACATCGTTCGACCATGAACAGCTCCTTGCCATAAATCAAGTATCGAGAATCCAATCGTCTCTTTAAGCGATTGGATAGTTGAAATGCTGTCAACTCCACTGACTTACCTCGAAAAGTAAACGAGAATCAAGACGAAATCATAAATTTAGAACGTGATCAGTCAACAGGTCAGCCAAATAGTACCCTGCTTTTCTTCTCAAATTGTGGACTTCGGAGAGGCGAGAAATGTTGCGCGAATTGATTGACTGCTGCATCATCCCATATAGTGATTCCCAAGTCTTAGTTTGAACAGGAATAACGAGTTCATTTGTCATATTTTCAATTTTAAATTCTATGCTGTACGTCATGGTAACGATCTGGGTCGTACCGGGATTTACCATCCCCATAATGTCATCGCTCGACGTTTCACTGAGTACCTCGATAACAAAGTCAGAGTTTTCGAATTCAACGACTTGAAATCCACGAGAACGTAAAGCCAAAGAAGTTAACAACTTGAGCTCAGGCTCAATACTCTTGACCTGAACTGAATACTGGGCGTCTATTGAAGGGCGCTCTAGTCGTACAATCTCAAATCCACTACATGCACTGAGCACGTACGCACTAATGCACAAAATAATTATGCAAAGCTGACGATTCAATTGTTTCATATCACAATGTTCACCATTCTGGATGGGATTATTATAATTTTCTTGATGGGCTTACCGATCACATACCGTTTAACAACACGATGATCAAGAGCGATATTCGATATTTCTTCATTTGTCGCACTTCGGTTAACTTCAATTTGACCTCTCAGCTTGCCATTGACCTGCACCGGAAGCATCATCACTTCCTGAACCAATGCCGACTCGTCAACTTTCGGCCAAGGCGCATCGATGCTGTCACCTTTCATCTGAAGCCTTTGCCATAATTCGTGGCAAATGTGGGGTGCAACTGGTGCGAGCACTCGAATTAGTACTAGGACTGCCTCGACAGCCACTTTTAAGCGTTGCTCATAGTCTGGCAGTGACGGGTTAACTTCAAAGTTAGAAAGATGGTTTAGTATTTCCATACTTGCCGCGATTGCAGTATTGTAATGTTGTCGTTCATAGTCGCGGTGTATACGCTGAAGTAAAGAATTTGTATGAAACCTTAATTCTTGTAGATCGGCTCCCGATGGTTTTGACCAGAGAACTTGATCGAATAGAATTTCGTTGTTTCGCTCATTCATCATGCGAATTTGACCAGCAAATCGATGAACCAGATTCCAAAATCTCTTCAAAAATCGATGTGCCCCCATCAAGGCTTCATCCTTCCACTCCAACGATTGACGAGGAGGTGATGCAAAAAGTATGAATAGGCGAACCGTATCAGCTCCGAATCGATCGATCATCTCCTGTGGATCAACGACATTGCCGACGGATTTCGACATTTTCACTCCATCTTTCAACACCATTCCTTGCGTAAGCAAGTTGGTGAACGGTTCGTCAGAGTCAACTAAACCAAAGTCACGCATTAGCTTGTGGTACAGACGAGCGTAAAGCAAGTGCAGAACAGCATGTTCGATACCACCGATGTAATGATCCACCGGTAACCAGTAGTTCGCACGCTCGTCAACTTTTGCGTCTGCACCCGGACAACAAAATCGAGCAAAGTACCAAGCAGATTCAACGAAGGTATCAAAAGTATCCGTTTCTCGACGTCCTGGTTTGTCAGAGTTTGGCAGCTTTACCTCTAGAAAATTTGGATCATCGCAAAGCGGCGACTTCACACCCTGAAATTCGACATCCTCCGGTAAAATGACTGGCAGGGCCTCATCCGGTACCGGATGAACTTGATTGTTCTCATCATAAATCACTGGAACAGGGCATCCCCAATAGCGTTGACGAGAAACCCCCCAATCTCGTAATCGATAATTGACTGTACGTTCTCCGTTGGCATGCGCGGTCAGCCAATCAGCTGTCGCATTAAAACAATCTTCAAAATCAAGACCATCAAATTGACCTGAGTTACACGAAATCGTGTTCACCTTGTCCACGTACGCACCTGCAGATAAATCGGTGTCGCCGACCGCAGAACGCACTACCTCTCGAATCTCAATTCGGTATTTGCGTGCGAATTCCCAGTCTCGCTGATCGTGTCCTGGAACAGCCATAATCGCACCTGTTCCGTACGTGATTAGAACGAAATTCGCAACGAATATCGGGATCTTTTCGCCGCTTACGGGATGAATTGCACAAACGGGTAAGCGAAGACCTTCTTTTTCCATGGTCTGAAGAAACTCTTCAGAGGTACTTAGCTTTTTACATTTTTCAATAAATTCAGAAATTTGAGGATCCCGTTTTGCGTAGTGTTTGGCGAGTGGATGCTCTGGTGCGACCGCGGTATAAGTAATGCCCATGATCGTATCAGGTCGAGTTGTAAATACTCGCATAGGGGGATGGTTTCCCTCTACAGAAATGTCAAAATCAACGCCTTCTGAATGTCCAATCCAATTGCGTTGCATGGTTTTGACTGAATCTGGCCACCCGGGCAAATCGTCCAAAGACTCCAACAGCTCATCCGCATAGGCCGTGATGCGAATAAACCACTGGGTAATTTCTCGTTTTTCGACAAGCGCGCCGGAACGCCAACCTCGGCCGCTTTTGTCCACTTGCTCATTGGCTAGCACCGTCTGCTCGACGGGATCCCAATTGACGACCGATTTTTTGCGATACGCTAATCCTTTTTCCATCAAACGGGTGAAAAACCACTGTTCCCAACGATAGTATTCAGGACGACAAGTGGTCAGTTCGCGCGACCAATCATAGCCAAACCCCAAGCGTTTTAACTGATTCTTCATATAGTCGATGTTTTCGTAGGTCCACTGAGCGGCGGACGCACCCTTAGCGATTGCGGCATTTTCCGCTGGCAAACCAAAAGCGTCCCAACCCATCGGTTGCAACACATTCTTACCAAGCATGCGCTGATAACGGCTCATGGTATCTCCAATCGAATAATTTCGAACGTGACCCATGTGCATGGCTCCGGAGGGATAAGGGAACATCGACAAACAGTAAAATTTTTCTTTACTCTTGTCTTCGGTTACTTTAAAACACTGATTTTCTTCCCAATACTTTTGAGCTGAAGTTTCGATTTCAGACGGGATATATTCTTTGTTCATAACAGACCGATATTTTATATGTAAAGACAAGGAAAGCGTTTACAGAACTGTCAGCTAAAATTTCGAACACCACAAATTACTTTCGAATTTGAGGTCGACACTTTAGCGGAAAGAAACGCTTGAAAATCGAATACTCTAACACCGTTTCGACTAAGAAAAGCCACAAGATGCAGTTTGTTTGGGGGCGGAACCACGTATAAACGGCATACGCTTTACGTTTTTGCAGGCATTGCCAGCGATTAATCCAGAATCCAAATCAATCATGTGAAATTCAAGTTGGGAGCTAGAGTCAATACTCAAAGGGCGAAGATCCAGTTTATTCATCAAAGAGGCCCAAACTTTCAAAGCACCCGAAGCACCCGTCAACCCAGTGGAACGATTATCATCGTAGCCCAACCATACAACCGCAAGTAAATTTCCAGACATTCCTACAAACCAGCTGTCGCGGAAGTCGTTCGTCGTCCCCGTTTTTCCTGCTAGTTTCAACTTGGGTTCGAACGTACTTGACAATGCTCGAGCTGTGCCATTCGCGACTACTTCTTGCATTGCAAACAAGACTAACTGAACATACTCACTAGGCAAAACAGCTTCCGCTTGAAAACTAGCTGGCCTTTCAGCTGTTGCGGTATTTCTACCTATCGTCGCTACTGTTCGAAGACCGACTTTATACCCGGAATTTGCAAGTATTTGATAAATCTGACTGACTGCTAAGGGTGAAAGTTCCGTAGTGCCCAATAAGAGTGAAGGATAAACCGGCTGGCTAACTTCGATTCCAAACTTTCTCAACAATTGCGTCACTCGTACTAACCCTAAATCCATGCCCAAGCGTACTGTAGGAATGTTTCTTGATTGAGCCAATGCTTCAAGAATCGTAATTTCACCAAGATAATCTCGATCGAAGTTTTTCGGTTGCCAGCTTTCTTTTTTTGTCGTGACGGAAAAAGGCTCGTCTTGCAAATGTGTAGCCAGAGTCCAAGCCTTATCTCGTTCAAGCGCACTCAAATAGACTAAGGGCTTCATCAGCGATCCAATCGGACGGTATGCATCCAGGGCTCGATTGAACATACCGATATGCCCACTGCGACCACCGACAATTGCCAGAATCTGCCCTGTATCCGGTTGTACGACAACGACCGCTCCTTGCAAGGAACCAGATTTCAGATTCTTTCGATTTTCCAACTTCTTCAATTCACTGGATAAAGACTGTTCGGCGGCACGTTGTACCTCAGTATCCATGTGCGTATACACCGAAAAGTTTCCGGTGGATATATCTTGATCACTAAGGTGCTTTGACAATTGGCGGAGTACGACATCGATGTAGGATGCATAGTTTCGTTTGGTTCGATTCTCTGCAGAAACCACGCCCAAAGAAGACCGAATGGCCTGCACATATTCTTGCTCATTCAGCAGATTTTCATCTCTCATAACTGCTAAAACAACATTTCGACGCTTGAGAGCTCGTTCTGGATGGCGCAGGGGGTTGTAGCTGGAGGGTGCTTTGACCATACCTACCAGTAGAGCAATTTCGCTCGCTCTCAATTCGGAGACTGGGCGCCCAAAGAAGTAGTGACTACTCAAGCCGAATCCGTGAATCGCGCGCTTGCCATCTTGACCCAAGAACACTTCGTTGCAGTACGCTTGCAAAATTTGGTGTTTTTCAAGAAGGATTTCTAGCACGAATGCTGTTGCAATTTCCATCAACTTACGCTGGTATGTACGTTCATCCCGCTCAAACACATTTTTTACCAGCTGTTGAGTCAAAGTGCTTCCACCTTGCACGATGCGATCGGCTTTGAAATTCGCCCACGCGGCGCGCATAATTGCTCGAATATCTACTCCGTGATGATTCGGAAAATTTCGATCTTCAACTGCAACGAGTGTCGTCAACAATAATTTTGGAATTTCTTGCAACCGAACCAATTCGCGATCTTCGTGAACCTGCTGAGAAAGACTTCCGATCAACTGTGGTCGAAGTCGAAGTGAATGGATTCTTTGTTTCATCCTTACATCCGTCAATGAAGTAATCTCGTGATCATTCATGGTCAAATGCACGGCTTTCGATTCCTGAAATCCATCCCAAAAAGTAAATTCTCGAGTCACCAAATACAGCGAGTTACCCTGCAAGCGATATTCACCTGGATTTTGCACTACTTCTGACTGCCGATAGCCTAGTGATTGCAATCGTCGCTCAAGATGAACGGGGGAAACTTGAAGTCCTGAATACAGCTCGACTGAGTTGCTGTATATGTGAACTGGAATGTCCCAGAGATTTTCTTTAAATTCGGTTCGAATTTGATGGACTAAAAAAATAAATCCGATGGCAACACTGAATGAACCTAGAACGACCGTCCAAAAAATCAGTTTCGAAAAGATTCGTTTCAATAATCCTGATTGTTTTTTTCGATTTCTCAAGATCGAAGGCAATGGCGGTGTTCTTTATGGTTTCAGTAGCGTCAATTGACTTGTGACAAATCTAAGGAACAATTCCAACACAGATCGAAGTTCGCGGGATTTTTTTCTTTACAACGTGGGCAATCTAAATCTTTCAAGTGGCGTTTATCGAGTGCAAATTCTTGAACGATTCGCATTGCACTGGCTTCGTCTGCATCACGTTTTATCCAAACTTCGGGCCAGGTATGTGTAAACGGCAACTCGCCTACTGCGCCATGTGCAAACTCATTGAAGACAAGGCCGGGAATTCCGTATTCACTCAATCGGCTGCACAGAATATGAGCATCTGCTAAATTTTCCGCGATATAAATGCGCTTCAAACTTTGTATTCAGAATATTTTTGAGAACGGCCTCGCACTAAATCAGCGGGATACTTCTTTTTGTTGATCTCGAGTTTTCGTTCTACTGCAGTGACAAGGTTGATATCCAAGCGATCAGACAGCCGAATCAAGTACGTCATCACATCCGCAATTTCTTCCTCAGCAGCTTGTTTTTTGTATCGGTCTAGGTTTTCACTTTCGGTTTCGGTCATCCATTGAAAGATTTCTACCAATTCGGCGACTTCGACGGAAATTGCCATAGCCAAATTTTTAGGAGAATGAAACTGGTCCCAGTTTCTTTCATCGACAAATTCCTGAATGCGCTGGGTTAGCCACTGAATCTCCGAAAGTTTAGCTTTACGCGACCGAGTCATTATTCACATTACGTAGATGAATAGATGTGCTCTCTAGATCTGGCTAGCTCGTTGTTTTGCCCTCGAGTGAGAACCATCTGAAATAGTTGCAGTGAGCCGCTGATGAATGCCGCTATAGATCCACACAAATACAATCTCCATGCACGCACGAAGCGTTCATCGAACATTCGATTCACGGCATGTTGGTTTGCTTCGAATCGATTTAGCCAATGTCGCAAGGTCTCCGCATAATGGAGTCGTAAGTTTTCTATATCCAGAACAGAGAAATTGTAGGGTTCGGTGATGCTCATCATTTCCCGAATGGTTGGAGGGTAAGCTCCTGGAAAAATTCTCTTTTCGATCCATGGGCTCATCTGCTCTGCCGTATTGCGACCGATTGAGTGAATTAGTGCGATTCCATTGGTTTTTAGGCATCTATCGATGACAGCGCCGAGCTCGGCAAAGTTTCCAAGTCCGACATGCTCGAGCATGCCCACCGAGACAAAGGCATCAAAGCTGCCGTCAATATTTCGGTAATCGTCCTCGACGTATTCCACCTGATCGGACAAACCCAACTCTTGGGCACGGTTTTGGGCGTAGACGATTTGCTCATGAGAGATGTTGTACGATCTAACATTAACCCCATAGTTTTTCGCCATATAAACCGCGAGTCCACCCCAACCACATCCTGCTTCGACAACGGTCTGACCAGGTTCTAGCATTAACTTTTTACACACATGGTCCATTTTGGCGATCTGCGCTTCCTCGATAGACATAGCTTCATATGGAAAATATGCACAGGTGTACTGCATCGCTTCACTGTCGAGCCATAGTGAATAAAACTCGTTTCCCAGATCGTAATGATGGTGAATATTCGATTTCGAACTAGACAGTGTATTGGACCTAGCTTTCTTCGAGGTCAACTTACTAAAGAGCTTTCCTACAAGGCTCCTATCATCAATTGAACGTTGTTTGGCTGTGTAAATTTCACAAAGGACGGCGACAAGATCACCTTCTATTTCAAGATTACCTTCTGTAAACTGATCTCCAAACCCAATATCGACATTCGAGATCAATTTCCACAGTGTCGTGCGATTGTTAAGTCGCACTACTGCGAGGGGTTCGGATTCCGGCTCACAAAAAGATGTACCGTCCCACAGATCGATTTGAATTCTTGGTTTACCGCAATACTCAAACAAACTTTGAATCACAAAACGATCTAATTTTGTCGTATGAGTCGAAGCAGCAGGTGCACTAGCTGCTCTTTCCATTGCCAAAGGCGTACTTTGTCTTTCCATATCAAGTCGTTCAATTAAACTTCTATCATGTTCATTGGGTTGCTGTTGTACAAAAAATAAGTTCAAAACAGCGAGGGTTGAAAAATGTTGTTTGGAGCTTTACGAAACTGCTGTACATCAAGATCGACCGGAGCATTGTCAAGTCCGAACTTCTTCAATGCACACTCGAATCTTTTCTGAATTAGGTCGGAAATCAATCCTGAACCGCGCATTCTTTCGAAGAATTGAGAGCTATTCTTCTTGCCGCCTCGAACCTGTCGAATCAAGTTCATCACTTTTTTCGCTCTATCCGGGTAGTGATAGTCCAACCATTCCTGAAATAATTCACTCACTTCGAGTGGTAACCGAATCATAGTCCACTCGGCGCGACGAGCACCCGCTTGGGCTGACTTTTCCAAGATCAATTCTAACTCATGTTCATTCAATCCCGGAATTACTGGCGCATAGAATATTGTAATGGGAACACCGATTTGAGTTAGCTTTTTTATCGCCCTTAGCCGACTGTGAGGCGCACTTGCACGAGGCTCCAAAACACGAGACAGCTTGACATCTAAAGTGGTGATCGAAAAATTGACACTCACCAAATTTATTTTTGCGAGTTTCTCAAGCAAAGCAAGATCATGCAAAATGGAAGCAGATTTGGTTGTAATCGTTACGGGATGACGATGTTCGAACAATACATCGAGAATTTGACGAGTTAATTTGAACTGTCGTTCAATGGGTTGGTACGGATCGGTATTGGTACCTAAGGCAATCAATTCACACTGATACGAATCAGCGGTGATTTCCTTTTGAAGTTGCTCAGCAACATCTGGTTTAAACAACAACCGAGTCTCAAAATCCAAACCTGCCGAGTAGCCGAGATAGGTATGAGTAGGACGGGCATAGCAATAACTACAACCATGTTCACAGCCACGATACATATTGATCGAACGATTGAACGGAAGATCAGGAGATTGGTTAAAGGCAATCGCGCTTCGAGAACTATCTTTTTCCACTGAAGTTCTGCACGTCTTTTGTATTTCTTGACGCCAGTCATCATCGATATTGATACGACTCCATTGTTCGTAACGGCCTACCTGATTTGAGCCGACTCCCCTGCCCTTTTGAAAGACGTTCAATCTCATTCTGACTCCAACGCAGAATCGTGCATGCGCGGCCATGCTGTCATCACCGACTGTACGAGCGTTGCCAAAGGTATCGCGAAAAATACACCCCAAACACCCCACCATCCTCCAAACACAAGTAATGCAACAACAATTGCGACGGGGTGAAGGTTGACGGCTTGTGAATACAGTAAGGGCACCAACACATTTCCGTCGAGTATTTGAATAACTATATAAGCAGTCACCACGTATGCGAATTCAGGTGATATCCCGAACTGCCCGAAAGCAACAACGATGACGGGGAGAGTTACGACCGCAGCACCTACAATAGGAATCAAGACAGATAAACCTACGATCACACTCAAAAATGCAGCGAACTGCAGATCAAAGATACTAAACGTGATAAAGGTAACGAAGAAGACGATCAAAATCTCCCAGAACTTACCACGAATGTAGTTTGACATTTGTCGGTCTACGTTCTTCCATACTGTGAAGGCTAAGTCGTGATTCTTGCCGGGTAGTATTCCAACAAACCAATTTGTCAATTTTTCTTTGTCCTTCAAAAAGAAGAAGGCCAAGATGGGCACTACAATCAAATAAATTACCACAGTCAAAAAACCGATGACTGAGGCAGATGTGAAGCTCACGACAGATTGCTGTCCGAGTTCAGTGATATAGTCGGCAGTTGTACGAAGAAATTCACGTACTTGTGCTTCTGACAACAACTCTGGATATATCTGCGGCAGCTGTAGTAGCATCTTTTGAACATCGGAGAGCCATGATGGAATCTGTGCTGCCAATTGGAACGATTGCGAACTCACCAGTGGGATGATGCCAAATACGAGTGCAATGAGTAGAAGTAAAAATAAGCTCAATATGATCAATACAGCACCGAGTCGAGGAACTTTGAGTGATTGAACTTTCTTAACCCCACCTTCCAATATATAGGCAACGACCATCCCTGCGATCACCGGTGCAATCATCTTTCCGGCGTACACGATCAACAAGAAACCTATCGTCAAAAAGGCTGCAAGGATCAATATTTGAGGATTATTGACTTGGTGTTGAAACCAGTTGACTAGCTCACGCATCGGTTTAAGGCCAAAAACTCAGTTAGCATCGTCCAACAATTTGTACTCATAGGTGACTTCAGCAGTCATTGCCAGCATACGTGTCGCCGAACAGTATTTTTCAAGGGAAAGCTCGATTGCGCGTGCCACTTCTCGGGCTTTTATCTTGGTGCCTTTCACCACATATTTTAAGTGGATTTCGGTAAAAACTTTCGGAATCTCCTCGGCTCGTTCTGCTTCAATTTCAATCTCGAGTAATGCTAACTCACGCCGACGTTTACGCAATATTTCGACGACATCGTATGCGGTACAGCCTCCCATACCCAATAACAGCATTTCCATTGGTCGCATGCCAGCATTCTCACCTCCATGTTCGGGAGGGCCATCGGTGAAAGAGCTGTGACCGCTTCCAGATATCACTTTGAAGTGAACTCCACGCACAAGTTCGACTCGTCCTTTCATAGTTAGTACTCGCTCGCCTACGTTGCTTTTTGTGTATTGAAAATAGTGGCCAGGTGCGCACCTGGGTCTTCAGATCGCATAAATGATTCACCGACCAGAAACGCAGAAATTCCTTCATCGCGTAAGCGTTTGACATCGTCCGCGGTATGAATTCCACTTTCCGATACGACGATTCGTTCGCTTGGCACGGACTTGCTAAGTCGAATAGTAGTGTCCAAACTAGTTTCGAACGTTCGAAGATTTCGATTGTTTATCCCGATCAACTGATGCGGTAGCTCAAGTGCGACTTCTAATTCTTGCTGGGTATGTACTTCGACGAGCACATCCATACCTAGTTCAATCGCCAAATCACCCAGCTGTTTCAATTGTGGCAAGTCTAGAACTGCGATGATTAACAAGATACAGTCTGCGCCGTGAGCTCTAGCTTCAAAAATTTGATAGCTGTCAACCATAAAGTCCTTGCGCAATACAGGTAGTGAACAAGCCCATCGAGCAAGTGCAAGATCTCGCAATGAACCTTGAAAGTACTTTTCATCGGTTAACACCGATAAACATGCAGCACCGTTTCGTTCGTAGCTTTGTGCATTTTCAGAGGGATCATAATTTTCACGTATCACCCCTTTACTCGGTGAAGCCTTTTTTGACTCAGCAATTACTGCGGTTTGATCCTCGCCAATCAAAGTTTGAATTTGTTGCAGAAAGCCGCGAGGCGGCTCACTTTCAGCAATCAAGGTTGCCAATTGTTGAGCCGAAACACGAGCCTGCAGTCGTTCAATTTCCTTTACTTTATCGCGAACGATCGAAGTGAGTATATTGTTCCGACCAAATTTATCAGACACAATTGGTCATCTCAATGTATTCGTCAAAGGTATTTTTTGCTAGACCCGATCGAATGGTTTCTTGTGCTCGTTCGATACCCGCCTTTAGACTCTCGGTCACACCCGCGATATAGATGCCAGCGCCTGCATTCAATGCAGTCATATCCGCTGCCACTGATGGTTCCCCTTTTAATACGGAACTAACCATGGCTAGACTTTCCTTGGGACTAGATACGACGACATCATCAAGCATTGCTTTGGCGATTCCAAAGTCTTCCGCTAGCAGCCTGTAGCTCCTTACTTCGCCAGCTTTCAATTCAGCGACCTGCGTTGGCGCACTGACACTAATTTCATCCATTCCATCTTCTGAATGCACGACCATCACGTGCTCAGAACCCAGTTTCTTGAGTACGTGAGCAAGAGGTTCAACAAGTTGTGCGCTAAATACACCCATCATCTCACGCCGCACATGGGCGGGATTGGTCAGCGGGCCTAGTACGTTAAATATGGTTCGAACCGCTAGTTCCTTGCGCACACCTATGGCGTGTTTCATCGCCTTATGATGCGCAGGCGCCATCATAAATCCAAACCCGGTTTTTCTTACGCAGGTAGAGATCTGTTCTGGTGTCAAATCGATACGTGCACCCGCGTATTCCAGTAAATCGGCGCTACCACACTTACCAGATGCTGCGCGATTTCCGTGCTTTGCCACATAAGCTCCCGCAGCCGCAGCAACAAATGCGGACGCTGTCGATACGTTGAAGGTCGATTTTCCATCCCCACCTGTACCGACAATATCGATCAGATTCGGCACATCGACATGCACACTTGACACGAGTTCTCTCATTACAGTCGCAGCAGCAGTAATTTCTTCTATAGACTCATTCTTCGTCCGAAGCGCCATTAAAAATCCCCCAATTTGCGATTGCGTCAGTTTTCCCGTCATTATTTGACGCATAATTGCCAACATTTCGTCACTAGTCAAATCTTGACCATTCGTGATTTTCGAGAGTGCTTGTTGAATTTTCATTTAGGAGTTATCCAATTGAGCTGGGATTTTTTCTAGTTGCAAGAAGTTTTTGAGTAATTGGTGTCCACAAGCTGTCAAAAACGACTCTGGATGAAATTGAACACCGTAGATTGGATATTGCCGATGCTGAACACCCATGATAATTCCGTCACTTGTCCACGATGTAACTTTGAGGCAGTCCGGTAGACTGTCCGTCTCAGCAATCAAGGAATGATAACGAGTCGCGGTAAACGGATTTTCCACACCGCCGTATAGTCCATCGCCATGATGATAGATTTGTGACAGCTTTCCATGCATGACCTTGTCTGCACGAATGACATTGCCACCAAAGGCATGACAGATACTTTGGTGTCCCAGGCATACACCAAGCAGCGGTACGCTCGATGCAAATGCAGTTACCGTTTCGACCGAAATTCCCGCTTCATTCGGAGTACAGGGACCGGGAGAAATCACGATGGCCGAAGGTTTCTCGTATCGGATACCTTCAATGTCGATTTGATCATTTCGTACGACTTTGCTTAGATGTCCCAGTTCACCGAAATACTGAACGAGGTTATAGGTGAAGGAATCGTAGTTGTCTATGATCACTAACATCTTGCTTCAACAAATAATTCTTGAAATTCAGTCTCGAATTTGGCTTTGGTTGTTCGGATCATCACAAAGTTTTTCTGTTTCAAGAACTCAATTAACCGGCTTAAGAATTTGTCCAATTCGCTTTTCGTTTCTCCAAGAAAGCCGCCATGCCTTCTTTCTGGTCATTCGTTGAGAACATCGCATGGAAGGCTCTTCGTTCGAATAAAACTCCCTCCGACAGCGTGGATTCGTAGGCTCGATCCACAGTCTCGGTCACCATGGTTGCGGCGACTTGTGAAAAATCTGCAATTTTTTGGCCAATTTTGACCGCTTCATCAACCAAGTCTGCGGTTGGAAATACTTGTGATACTAAGCCTGATCTCTCAGCTTCTTCCGCCCCCATTCGGCGACCGGTTAAACACATATCCATCGCTTTGGACTTTCCAATGGCACGGGCCATTCTTTGCGTACCTCCCGCGCCGGGAATGATGCCAAGCAAAATTTCCGGTTGACCGAACTGCGCATTTTCGCCAGCGACAATAAAATCACACATCATCGCCAGTTCACAACCACCCCCTAAAGCGTAGCCGTTAACGGCTGCGATCACGGGTTTCCGACACTCGGTTACACGCTCCCAATTCTTGCTGATGAAGTCTCCCATGTACGCATCGACAAAAGTCTGGTCTTTCATCTGACTAATATCGGCACCTGCAGCAAAGGCTTTCTTGCTTCCGGTTAAAACAATCGAACCAATTTCTGCATTGGCTTCGAATTCATCAATCGAGTTTCCGATTTCATCCATTACCGCTGAGGACAATGCGTTCAAAAACTTCGGACGGTTGATGGTAATCAGCCCGACATTGCCGCGTGTTTCCGAAATTATGTGTTCATACGCCATGATAAATTCACTCCTTATTCAATGGATTGTAGAATGATTAAATTAAAATTAAACGGTGTAACTACCTAGAATGATGTAAATATTGCAGTTGAGTCAAAATTTCACAAGAATATATTGACCACTTTATTTTATTCTATTGGTAGAGTAACTTTGGTCACAGCGGAATCTGACGCTCCACAAGTCAAGCATCAGATTTTAAAAAATTTAGTCTAAAAAGATATGAGTACACTACAAGAAGTATTTGATAGGTCCATTGAAGATCCCAACGAGTTTTGGGGGGAAGTCGCCAAAGCAGTCCATTGGGATCAACCCTGGGATTGTGTACTTGATGACTCCGACCCACCACACTATCGCTGGTTTACTGGTGCAAAAGTCAATACTTGTTTCAACGCGCTTGACTTGCACGTTCAAGCAGGTCTTGGTAAACAAGACGCAATCATTTATGATTCGGCGATGACAGGTGAAGTGCGACACATCACGTATCAAGAACTCTTAGATGAGACTGCTCTATTTGCCGGTGCACTAGCGAACTTAGGGGTAGAAATAGGGTCGCGAGTGATCATATACATGCCAATGATTCCGCAAACGATTGTAGCGATCTTGGCAGTTGCACGTTTGGGTGCAGTTCATTCTGTCGTGTTTGGGGGCTTTGCTTCTAATGAATTGGCTGTTCGCATCGACGATGCAAAACCTGAAGTTATTGTCAGTGCATCTTGCGGTTTAGAGCCTGGACGAACGATCGAATACAAACCTTTACTAGACGAAGCCATAGAGTTGGCAAATCATAAACCGTCGTCGTGTGTGATCTATCAGCGACCACAAGTAACTGCGTCAATGCAATCTGCTCGCGATCACGATTGGAATGAAGTGTTGACGGCAGCATCACCAGTCGACTGCGTTCCTGTCAAAGCAACGGACCCACTGTACATTTTGTACACGTCTGGCACGACGGGTCAACCAAAAGGGGTTGTACGCGACAACGGCGGACATATCGTTGCTCTTAAGTGGTCAATGAAACACATTTATGGAGTTGAACCGGGTGAGGTCTTCTGGGCAGCTTCGGATGTGGGTTGGGTTGTCGGTCACTCCTATATTATTTATGCACCGCTGTTTGCTGGGAATACATCGATACTCTACGAAGGAAAACCTGTCGGCACTCCGGATCCCGGCGCTTTTTGGAGAGTGTTGGCGCAACATAAGGTTTCCGCTTTGTTCACTGCTCCCACCGCCTTTCGAGCAATTAAAAAGGAAGATCCAACAGGTGAATACCTCAAAAAATATGATCTTTCTGAATTTCGTACTCTATTTTTAGCCGGCGAACGAACAGATCCGGATACTTTACATTGGGCTGAGGACAAGCTACAGGTACCGGTTATCGACCATTGGTGGCAAACAGAAACAGGTTGGGCGATTTGTTCCAATTCGATCGGGATAGAACAGCTTCCAGTCAAAGAAGGTTCACCGTCAAAACCAGTACCCGGTTGGGACCTAACAGTGGTTGATGACAATTGTCAAACAATCGCTCCCGGAGAAATTGGATCTTTGGTTGTAAAACTTCCCTTACCACCTGGAAGTTTTCCGACATTGTGGAATGCGAAGGAAAGATTTATCGAAGCGTATTTGGCTGATTTTCCTGGCTATTACAAGACCGCAGACGCAGGATATGTTGACGAAGATGGGTATGTCTATGTCATGTCAAGAACCGACGATATTATCAATGTCGCAGGTCATCGATTGTCCACGGGTGCTATGGAGGAAGTATTAACCTCACATCCGGATGTCGCAGAATGTGCTGTCACCGGTGTAAATGATTCATTGAAAGGTCAGCTTCCGCTAGGATTTTTGGTGTTGAACGCGGGCTGTGATCGAGCAGATAACGAAATCGTTCGAGAATGTGTACAGCTCGTGCGATCAAAAATCGGTCCCGTCGCAGCTTTTAAAGAAGCCGTTGTCGTAACACGGCTCCCCAAGACACGCTCCGGAAAAATTTTACGTGGCACGATGCAGAAGATTGCAGATGCAGAAGATTGGACGATGCCGGCCACAATCGATGACCCTGTCGTGCTGGATGAAATTACGAAGTCTTTGGAGTCTATCGGTTATCCGAAAACATAATTCAAGAGGATTGTTGGCTGTCAAATTCAATAGAAGCAATGACGTTTAAAGAACATTCGATTAAAAACTGGCAAGCAGTAGCACAAAAAGAGCTGAAAGCGCGTCAGCTCGATGAGTTGAACTGGCAGACTCCCGAAGGGATTGAAGTAAAGCCCGTTTACACAGCAAACGATTTAGCTGATCTAGAACATCTAAACACTCTACCTGGGATACCTCCATTCTTGCGCGGACCGCGCGCAACCATGTATACAGGACGCCCCTGGACACTTCGTCAATACTCGGGATTTTCAACCGCAGAAGAATCCAATCAATTTTACCGCGACAACCTAAAGTCAGGTCAAACCGGGTTATCGGTTGCATTCGACTTGCCAACTCATCGAGGCTATGACTCGGATCATCAGCGCGTCATTGGTGATGTCGGAAAAGCTGGGGTGGCTATCGACAGTGTAGAAGATATGAAAATTTTGTTTCATGATATTCCACTGGATAAAATTTCAGTCTCCATGACGATGAATGGTGCGGTATTACCGGTCCTTGCAATGTTTATCGTCGCTGGCGAAGAACAAGGTGTAGACCAAGCTGCTCTTTCTGGAACTTTGCAAAATGACATTCTGAAAGAATTCATGGTTCGTAATACCTACATCTACCCTCCGCAGGGGTCGATGAGAATCGTCGCCGATATCATCCAGTACACCGCTAAAAAGATTCCTCGTTTCAATCCAATTTCGATTTCGGGATACCACATGCAGGAAGCAGGTGCAACCTGTGTTCAGGAACTTGCTTATACCATCGCCGATGGCATCGAATATGTACGAGCTGCGCTGTCTACTGGTATGGAAGTCGATGAGTTTGCACCAAGACTATCGTTCTTTTTCTGCATTGGAATGAATTTGTTCATGGAGGTCGCCAAACTACGAGCTGCTCGTTATTTATGGGCGACCCGTGTGAAGAAACTGTTTGACCCAAAAAAACCTGCATCGATGATGTTGAGAACACACTGCCAAACATCCGGAGTCAGTCTAACTAGTCAATCACCTTATAACAATATCGTTCGCACGACAGTGGAAGCACTAGCTGCCATTTTGGGTGGTACACAGTCACTACATACGAACTCATTCGACGAAGCACTTGCTTTACCAACCGAATTTTCTGCAAAAATTGCCCGCAATACCCAACTAGTTCTGCGAGAAGAAGCAGGTTTAACCAAAGTTGTCGACCCACTAGCGGGCTCCTACTACGTTGAGAATCTAACCGCTTCTTTGATCCACGAAGCTGGGAAATTAATTGATGAAGTTGAAGAAATGGGGGGTATGACGGTTGCGGTCGAAGCTGGGTTACCCAAAAGTCGAATAGAAACATCTGCAGCTCGACGTCAAGCAAAGACTGATGTCGGTGAAGAAGTCATCGTTGGAGTGAATCAATTTATTGATGAAAACGATGATAATGTCAATTTACTTGAAGTTGACAACCGCATAGTTCGAGAAAAACAAATATTTCGTTTACAACAGGTGCGATCTCAACGAAGCGAGAATCGCTGCCAAACTGCACTCGAAAAACTGAGAAACTACGCGGCCAAGAACGAATGGGGCCTTCTACATTGCGCAGTCGAAGCGGCGCGAGCCCGCGCGTCTGTAGGCGAAATTACCGATGCGATCCGTAAAGAGTTTGGACAACATCGCGATATACCACAAGCAATCAGTGGTGTTTATCGAAATGAAATTAGTAACATTGATGAAGTTCAAGAGGTTCGAAATCTAGTTGAAACATTTTATCGACAACATCGCAGGCGCCCGCGCGCGTTAATTGCCAAAGTTGGGCAAGATGGGCACGATCGGGGCGCGAAGGTGATTGCAACTGCATATGCCGATTTTGGTTTTGAGGTCGACATCGGTCCCTTGTTTCAGACTCCTAAAGAAATCGTACGCCAAGCAATTGACAATGATGTCCATTTGGTTGGAATTTCAACTCAAGCTGGAGGCCACAAGACATTGGTTCCTCAAGTGATAGACGGCCTGAAAGATGAAGGTGCAGATCACACGATTGTAATTTGTGGGGGTGTCATCCCACCAGCGGATGCCGAATTTTTGCTGAGTCGAGGTGTGGCGGCTGTTTACGGACCTGGGACTCGAATTCTCAACACGATTCCTGAAGTTCTCAAATTGATCGAAGAACGTCTTGACCATACTTTCGAAGCTAGTTTCGTCACCTAACCGAGTTTCATGAAAGACATCATTGAGCAACTGAACGAAAAGCGAGCCGCAGCCGAGCTAGGTGGGGGGCAGCAACGAATCGACCGGCAACATAGCAAAGGTCGCCTTACCGCACGTGAACGTATTGATTTGGTGTTGGATAAGGATAGTTTCGAGGAATGGGATAAGTTCGTTGAACATCGTTGTGTCGACTTTGGAATGGACCAAAATAAAATTCCAGGAGATGGTGTTGTTACCGGCTATGGAACCATTCATGGTCGTTTGTGCTTTATCTTTAGCCAGGATTTCACCGTCTACGGTGGATCTTTGTCGGAAGCTCATGCAGAAAAGATCGGTAAAGTCATGGACCAAGCAATTAAGGTTGGCGCACCGGTTATCGGTTTGAATGATTCTGGTGGAGCACGTATTCAAGAAGGTGTGGCTTCACTGGGTGGCTATGCGGACATCTTTCAGCGAAATGTATTGGCATCGGGTGTGATTCCTCAAATTTCACTGATCATGGGACCTTGTGCAGGTGGTGCAGTCTATTCACCGGCGATCACTGACTTTATCTTTATGGTGCGAGATAGTTCTTACATGTTCGTGACCGGACCAGACGTCACGCGAACCGTCACACATGAAGAAGTATCGGCAGAACAGCTCGGTGGTGCTTCGACTCACTCAGAACAATCTGGGGTCGCAGATGGAGCGTTCGAAAACGATATTGAAGCATGCTTAATGATCCGGAATTTCTTGGATTATCTACCGCTTAGTAATCAAAGTCCGATACCCATTCGAGAGACTCAAGATTTGCGCTATCGCAAAGAATACTCACTTGATACTTTAGTTCCAGACGACCCCAATTTACCCTATGACATCAAAGAGCTCATCCTGAAGATTGTTGATGAGGGAGAGTTTTTTGAGCTCAAACCAAATCATGCGGGCAACATTGTCATCGGTTTTGCAAGAATGGAAGGGTCTACAGTCGGTATTGTCGCGAATCAACCGATGGTACTCGCGGGTTGTCTCGATATAAATTCATCTCTTAAAGCTGCGCGTTTCGTTCGATTTTGTGACTCGTTCAATATTCCAGTGCTAACACTTGTTGATGTCCCTGGATTTTTACCGGGAACCGCACAAGAGCACGGAGGGATCATCAAACATGGTGCCAAACTACTCTACGCGTACGCTGAAGCAACCATCCCGAAAGTCACAGTCATCACTCGTAAAGCCTATGGTGGTGCCTATGACGTTATGAGTTCCAAACACCTGCGAGGAGATGTAAATCTGGCTTGGCCAAGTTCCGAAATTGCTGTGATGGGTCCGAAGGGAGCCGTTGAAATTATTTTTCGTTCTGAACTAGGTGACGACAAAAAAATTGCTACTCGAACACAAGAATATCGAGCAAAGTTTTCGAATCCTTTTGTGGCCGCAGCCCGAGGATTTATTGACGATATCATCATGCCACATAACAGCCGAGAACGAATCTGTCGCGCACTACAGATGTTGCGTAATAAAAAATTGGAAAATCCGTGGCGAAAGCACGGCAATATCCCTTTGTAGCCGACAGGGCAGCATATGTTTGAAAAAATACTGATCGCGAATCGAGGTGAAATCGCATGTCGCGTGATGAAAACTGCTCGTAAATTGGGGATCAAAACAGTCGCCGTGTTTTCAGAAGCAGACCGTAAGTCTCTTCATGTTCAAATGGCTGATGAAGCCGTCAACATTGGTCCAGCACCCGCGGCACAAAGCTATCTCAATGGAGAAGCAATATTGTCAGCCTGTCAACGAACAGGGGCTCAAGCAGTGCATCCAGGGTACGGATTTCTGTCTGAAGATACTCGATTTGCTGAATTACTCAGCCAAAATGATGTCGTATTCATCGGTCCAAATAGCACTGCAATCCAATTGATGGGAGATAAGATCACTTCCAAGAAAATTGCTAGAGACTCTGGTGTCAATGTGATTCCAGGCTACGACGATGTAATTGAAAGTTCGGACCACGCAGTGGAATTGGCGCAAAAGATTGGTTATCCAATCATGTTGAAACCAACAGCGGCCGGCGGTGGTAAAGGCATGCGTTTAGCCTATGACGATCAACAATGTCGAGACGGCTTTGTACGTTCAACAAGCGAAGCACTGAAATATTTCGGCGACGATCGAGTATTCGTTGAAAAATTCATTGAGAATCCTAAACACATAGAAATACAGGTGCTAGCTGATCAACACGGAAATGTTGTCCATCTAGGCGAACGGGAATGCTCCTTACAACGGCGACACCAAAAGGTGATCGAAGAAGCACCATCGCCTTTCTTGAATGATGAAACTCGTGCTCAAATTGCCAAACAAGCAGTGTCTCTAGCGAAAGCTGTGAATTACGTTTCAGCTGGAACTGTCGAGTTTGTCGTCGATCCAGAACAAAATTTCTATTTCTTGGAAATGAACACTCGACTTCAGGTTGAACATCCTGTAACCGAATTCGTTACCGGCATAGATCTTGTTGACTGCATGATTCGAGTCGCTGCAAATGAACCACTCTCCTTTACGCAAGCAGATATTTCTGCATCCGGTTGGGCGGTAGAAGCTCGAGTTTATGCAGAAGATCCTGCTCGAAATTTTCTTCCTTCAAGCGGACGATTAGTCCGATGCCAATCCCCTGAAGAGTCTCAACAAGTACGAGTTGATACAGGAGTTTATGAGGGTAGCGAAGTTTCCATTTATTACGATCCCATGATCGCTAAATTAATCGTTCACGGTACAACAAGACCTGAAGCCTATGATCGGCTGCAGTATGCACTTTCCGAGTACCTAATATCGGGTGTAACGAGCAATTTGCCATTTTTGCAGAACCTAATCCAACGTAAAGAAGTTCGAACTGGCGAAATCAATACAGGTTATATCGAGCATGTGTACCCAAACGGGTATGATTTCGAATCCGCCAAAAGTGATCGAGTGCATATTCCCGTCATGACCGCGATGATCATGCACTATACATCCGAACTTCAATCTGCCGAGTTAGGTGGGCAGCTCAACACAAGGAACTGGTCTACATCCACAAAGTGGGTAGTTGTGGAGAATAACGATCAATACGATATAGCTATCCGACTATGTCCAAATGGACACTTGTTGACTTGGCTCGATGGTGAATCTTTCGAGATCACACACAATTGGAAACCTGGGCAAAAACTATTTCAATTTCGCTTGAAAAATCAAGACTATTGTGCGCAAGTTGTGCGGTTTGGAATCAACTATCAAATTGATTATCTTGGATATCGTTCTGTATGCAAGGTCCTGACACCGGTGGCAGCAGACTACAATCAGCATATGCAGGTAAAGCAGACTTCTCGGGCTTCACCATACTTACGCTCCCCAATGCCAGGTCTTCTCGTTGAACTAAATGTAAAAGAACAACAACAAGTTAAAGCCGGTGAAACAATCGCTGTCGTCGAAGCGATGAAAATGCAGAATACGCTAGCTGCAGAACGAGACTGTATCGTAAAGTCGATTTTCGCTAACATCGGAGACAGCCTCGCCAAAGATCAACGAATCATCGAATTCGAGCAAGTAGGTTAATGATCGGTAAGTTAAATCACGTTGCCATTGCGGTACCAGACCTCAATCAAGCCAGTGATCTGTATCGTACGATTTTTGGTGCAGACGTTTCTGAGCCGAAGCCCTTGCCTGAGCATGGAGTTACGACAGTGTTTGTAAATTTACCAAACACGAAAATTGAATTACTGCATCCCTTAGGAAATCACTCACCCATAGCAAAATTTCTAGAAAAAAATCAAGCTGGAGGCATTCACCACCTTTGCTACGAAGTTGAAGATATTCTCGCGGCCAAAGACGTTTTGATCGCGAGCGGTATGCGAATTCTGGGCGACGGTACACCAAAGATTGGCGCACATAGTAAGCCTGTACTCTTTTTGCATCCGAAGGATTGTACGGGTACGTTGATAGAAATCGAACAGCTTTGAAATCACTGTGCGTGGTTGATTAGAAAGAGATTCGAAAACGATTCTAGTCGACAGATTTCATTTGGGTCCTTTGCGAGTACAACGCCTCATTTGTCCATAATCTGACCAGATTTGTCATGTTTATAGCTTAAATCCAACTGGTAGAGACTGCGGCGCCTCAAAATCAAATTTTCAGTTGAAAATCAAGCAGGGGATTAGTAATTTCGGGGCAACAAAGTTTATAAAAACACTAGGAAACTGGCACGACAGCTTGTATCCTTCGATGAAAACACACCGAGTAACCGTGGAATGGCTGCCTTAAGAATCGATTAGAAATTTGAACGTTGGAATCCCAATCATACTGCAACGTGTTAGGCATATAACAGGACATCCACAATTTGAACCAACCTGGGATGTACGCAACTAGACGATATCGAAAGACGATTTTCAACTAATTTTTTGCAGTTTCTTTACAGTTATCAGCTATTTCCTTACAGTTATCAGCATTATCTTTACAGCTATCAGCTATTTCTTCATCATTTTCATCAACGCGCTGCTCTACAAAATGTGCAAATATTGGAGACAGCACAGCAGTGAGTTCTTTTGGAGGAATCTTAATTCCTTTTTTGTCTGCAATTGCAGTTACTACACCTGCAATTGATGCGACGAATTTATCGGATTGAATCAAATCACCAGTTGACTTTTTCATTAACGCCTCACATTGGAAATTACTTTGATATCAAATTACTGATTTATATAAGAAATTTCAGATCATTATTAGTTCAATTAATTTACGTTCAAGTGAATTAGCAAGACCAAAAGATGAAAAATCTGCCAATCACTCTATCAGCGCTCCTGTGAAGTTTTCGCATGAACTGCTTAAATTTACACTAAACGATTTCGAGCAGCGATCGGCTTGTTACTCCAGACAATTTTGAATTCTAAACCACTGTCTATGGAAGTTCTCAATAAGACGCAAGAAGTATTCACAAATTTTCGAGAAGAACGAAAAAATTCTTGAGTAAATCTATGAATCAGACTAAAGGAGTTCGACTCCAGAGCATGTAGCCGGAGCTGCTTTAACCAATCAAATGAGCAAAAACTACACTCTTCGTTTAGGAATTGGCGGTCCCACAGGATCTTGTAAAACAGCACTAGTAGATTCCCTTAGTAAAAAGCGAGACCAGTACCAGATTGCGGTAGTCAAGTAGGACATATACACCAAGGAAGACGCAACCATGAATTTTACTGCGATCGATCAATTGCAACGCAAATTTCAATAATCTCGACATAGTCGTGATCGAAAGTGGCGACGATAATTTAAGTGCGACGTTCAACCCAGATTTGTGTAGTCTAGCCCCCCCCTACGTTAGTGCTTCTTGAAAAGTGATTAGAAATGATGCTCGAAAAGTGCGTGGTGAGCGCTCTTTTTTGTTTTGTAACCTGCAAGCTGGAATAGGTGTCGACGCAATTATTCAAGTTATCGAGCGCGAGGGCAGCTTAGATCATTAAGCCGCGTGAGCTCAATTTAGCGAACGAACGGCCAGCTATTGGTCAACTCATTTTAAAGTCTGATTTTTAGCTGTTCGAAATCTGCTCACAAGCCGTCAATAGGGTGTCAACGTTAATGACTGAACAGTATTTCGGTCTTGGTTTCAGTCGTCGATAAGACTGCATAATCATGCGTGCTAAATTTGGTCGTTTTGAAGCCGGTGATAGTTTTGGTCCTAAACCACCGCCAAACTCGATGACAAAGTCTATACCTTCCTCTGCGATTTGCATAAGACTGGTATGCCATTGAACTGGTTGAGTTAGCTGCATGTACAGGTTTTTTCGAATTACATCTATGTCTGCTTCATGAAAACGTCCGGTAGTGTTGGACGACACCGGGAATTTAGGCAATTCAAATTGTGTTGCCTGTAATATGGGACGAAACATTTCCGCTGCAGGCCGCATGTGTGAAGTGTGAAACGCCCCTTCGGTTTTCAGTCGAATTCCCTGTTTGCCATGGTTTTTTTCCAGTTGGCTTAACAGTTCATCAATATTTTCTGGCCAGCCACCGACTACCGTTTGCTTTGGCAGATTGCAGGCAGAGATTTCACACCCGCTTGGTGCTAGTAGTGGCTCAATTTCTTCCTTCGACATCGAGATTGCCACCATCTGTCCACCACCACAGCCTGCCATACAGTGTCCCCTTGTCGATACCAGATTCAATGCGGATTCGAAACTAAAAGCTTCTGCTGAGAGCAAAGCCGAATACTCACCGAGACTATGTCCACAAGCGTAAGATGGAACAACTGAACCTCCCATCAATTCCAAGAATACAGAAAGACAAGCGTACGAATGAGTCAACAATACCGGTTGAGTGTATTTTGTCAAGTTAATCCGATTAGAAGTCGAATCATTCGAGAGCTCGATCATGTCGTAGCTCAGTTCAGAGCTAGCTCTTTCATATATTTCTTTACAAGTTAAATATTCCGCGCAAAGGTCACTCCCAATTCCAGGATATTGGGCACCCTGCCCCGGAAATAGAAATAAGGTACGATTTTTCATTCAGTTAAGATTGAACAAAGCCAGATTTTAGAGTAATGAACGAACAATAAATTACAGCTTCTTGGCTTGGTCTCGAAGAACGAACTTTTGAATTTTTCCAGTCGATGTTTTGGGTAAATCTCCAAAAACTACCAACCTCGGAACTTTGTAACCAGCAAGATTTTTTCGACACCAAGCGGTAACTCCATCTGCTGTCAAACTATCTTTTTCATCTGGTGCAACAGTGACGAAAGCACAAGGAACCTCTCCCCATTTTTCATCTGGTCGAGCGACGACGGCTGCTTCCATAATTTTTGGATGTTTGTAGAGTGCATCCTCAACTTCTATGCTAGAAATATTCTCTCCACCCGAAATAATGATGTCTTTGCTACGATCTCGGACTTCGATGTACCCATCCGAATGAGTCACACCTAAATCGCCTGTGTGGTACCATCCCCCGGCAAAAGCATCTTCGGTCGCGTCAGCATTCTTAAAATAACCTTTCATTACCGTGTTTCCGCGTACCATTAGTTCACCCATAGTGTTACCGTCATGGGGAACGGGATTCATAGTCAAGGGGTCAATAACCTTAACGTCCTGCAATGTAGGATAGTGAACACCTTGACGTGCCATTCGTACTGCCCGTTGTTCCAATGAAAGACTACCCCATTCGTTTTGCCAGGCACAATACGTCGCCGGACCGTAGGTTTCCGTCAAACCGTACAGATGTTGCACGCGAAATCCCATTTTTTCCATTTCTGTGATTACTTGACTCGGTGGTGCAGCACCTCCGGTTCCTACGTCTACTGTCTGTTCAAACTCAACTTTTATTTCTTTCGGTGCATGAATCAGCATATTTAGCACGATCGGTGCACCACACATATGAGTAATTTTTTCATCTCGAAGAATGGGAAAGATATATGCGGGATCGACTTTACGTAAACAAACGTGAGTTCCAGAAACGGCAGTTACACCCCAAGTATAGGTCCAACCATTACAATGAAACATGGGTAATGTCCACAGATAAACACTACGACTGTCCAACTGAAAAACCATGGCGTTCCCGAGTGCATTTAGGTAGGCTCCTCGATAGTGAAACACCACGCCTTTGGGATTTCCAGTTGTTCCAGAAGTGTAATTTAAGCAAATCGCCTGCCACTCGTCCTCGGGCGATAGCCAACGAAAATTCGGGTCACCTCCCTCTAGTAGAGATTCGTAATCGGTCTCACCGATTCGTTCGCCACCTTCTGCTAACTCATCATCAATGTCAATGACCAAAATTTTTGAATCATATTGTTCAAGCGCAGATTTGATAACTGGTGAAAATTCACGATCCGTCAAAAGTATCTTGGCTTCACCATGCTTCAAGATAAACGCAATGGTGGCTGGATCAAGTCGATAATTCAGTGCATTCAGTACAGCACCGCACATCGGCACACCGTAATGCGCTTCCAACATCACATTGGTGTTCGGTGACATTATGGCAACTGTGTCGCCAATGCCAATTCCAAGTTGACTCAATGCACTGCCCAAGCGTCTGCATCGGTCATACAGTTCCCGATAGCTAAATACTCTTTCACCATGAACCACTGCGGGTTTGTTTGGAAATATTCGCGCTGAACGATCAAGAAAAATGATAGGATTTAATGGTTGATAATTAGCGGGATTCTTGTCTAGATTCTGTTCGTAAATATGCACGATGTATAAACTCCTGTACGCTATTTCGAGTGAAATTGTAGCGCAAGTATCGGACTTGAAATGATCATTTCCTGTAGCAACAAGCGAAGATGTACTTTACCAATTGGCGAGTACTTTTCGTTCTTCAGTGGAAGTAAGCGAAGCTGAAGGAAAAGCGCGCCTTACAAAGTAGCTTGAGGACTTCGATTGTCGACGGCAGAAGTCTTCCTTCACAACGGTTTCGTTTAGCAAAGCATATTCTCTGAAACACGTAAAAATTATTCATGAATTCAACCGGCACACCGATATAGTATGCGAAAAACAGCAATACTTTTTTTTTCGGCTGTTATCGCTAAAGCTCTCACTCCCAAGCAAATTTTCAGACTTTGAAATTTCGACAAATTTCGGACAGTTCAATGTACCCTAGCTCGAAATAAGGCAACTTGATAGAATATTCTTGGTTGTTATCGTGGCCAATTTGAACTTTTCAATCGTTCTCAGTTCCTTGAAACTGAGCAAATATTACATTCTATGAATCTAAACCAGTAGATGATACTTAATAAATTATGTACATAAATCGTCGAAAATTTCTTCAGTCTGTCGGCTGCTGTATTTCCACAGTAGTCTTTCCAAGTCAAAACTTTGCATCTGAGCCAAAATTAAAGCGGATTGTCACATCGCCCTCTGAAGTTCCGCTGGTACTCGAACTAGGGCCAACCACATCGGTTTGGGCCTACAACGGACAAGTTCCTGGCCCTTTACTTCGCTATCGGCAAGGTGATACGCTAGCTGTCGAACTTGATAATCAACTCGACGAACCAACTACGATTCATTGGCACGGTTTACGAATTCCCGTTGGAATGGACGGTGTACCAATCATTAGTCAAAGTCCTGTACAACCCGGCGAAAGATTTTTGTACAAGTTTCCTCTCCATGACGCTGGAACATTTTGGTACCATCCTCATTTTCATAGTTCTAAACAAGTCGGATTGGGATTAAGCGGCGTTTTAATCGTAGACGAGCCAGTTTCTCCTAGGATTCACCGAGATGTGCTTTGGGTGCTGGACGACTGGAGATTAGATCAAGAAGCTCAAGTCGTCCCTTTTTCAGGTAATCGACGAGATGCCAGTCATAATGGAAGAATTGGAAATGTCGTTACTGTGAACGGTAGCATTAGGGAAGAATTTAGCGTTTATCCAGGCGAACGATTGAGGTTGCGCCTAGCCAACGTAGCCAATGCCCGAACCTTCGCCTTAAAATTTGGTGAAATAAATCCTTGGCTTGTTGCACTTGACGGACATCCGATATTTCCACGACAGATTTTCGATGACACTGTAATAGTTGGTGCGGGACAAAGAGCGGACTTAATCGTAGACATTCCAAAGCATCCCGTCGAATCATTGGTGGTGATCGATCAAGCATACGGCGATGACTTTGCTTACGAACTCATGCATCTTGTGTTTGATTCGACACAAATCTTTGAACCAATTACTACTGCTCCTTTACCACTCGAACCTAATCCCGTATCAGCACCGGATGTTCAGCATGCCGAACGACATCAATTCGTTTTTGAAGGCGGTGCAATGGGTGGACTAGCCGGTGCTTCCTTGAATGGCAAATACTTAAGTATTCGGGAATTGGTTGAACTCGATAAATTCTGGTCTCTTAATGGATCAGTCCCGGACGATGTTCATACTGATCCACCAGTATTGACACTTAAACAAGGACAATCTTATATTTTCGAATTGATCAACAATACAGCTTGGGAGCATCCCATTCATTTTCATGGTCACGCCTTTTTTGTAATTAGCGAAAATGATGTCCCTGTAGAAAAGCCGATAGTTCGCGATACAGTGTTGATTCACGGTAATGCGAAACAGGAAATTGCCTTTGTTGCGGATAACCCCGGCTTATGGTTGTTTCACTGTCATATTCTTGAACACCAAAAGACTGGAATGACTTCACTGATTGCCGTTGTTTAGATCAGATTGAATGACAATTTTCTGCAAAACTGGAAGTTTTAGAAACGACAGTTGAAAATTGACGTATTAATCCATTCGATCGATACGGCAACTGACAATAAGCAAGCGGCGAGAATTTTGTGTTTTGTTAGACAAAAAATCCGCCGGCTTGTCGATATCCGTAAATCGTAATGTGCGCAGGACGTACTGATCCGATATTCTTCCCTGAACTGATTTTGCCGGCGGATTTTCCCGTTACTAAGAGGAAGCAACGAATAAACTGGTCCAAATGTTCATTTATTTAGGATTCTTTGCTATTCTCCGAAACTTGTTCTGGCCGAGCACATTTCTCCCATAGATTGAGACTAGCACTGTATGCTTCGCTTCCAAGTGCTAGCACTTTGCGTCCCACTTCTTGCGTTTGGTCGATCGATTGTCGATTCCATGCTTCTTGTAGTTTGACATACTCGTCAACTGTTTTGATTTTGAACCACTGACTGGATTGTTTTGAAATGTTCTCGACAATTTGCTTAGCTGAATCGACACCAAATTCTACTGACTTGTTAAACAGTTCAGAATTAACTCGAGCCGCTTCATTCGCAAATTCAATAGTTTTGTTTTGCATTTTTAATAACTCCATAAATATGTATTGTTGCAGTGCAATATAACATCATATTTTGGAAAGTCAATTCAAATTTAAGTATAATTTAAAGACACGGCAATCTTTTTTACAAAAGACAAGATATTTTTACTTTTAACCTTTTATTTTTAAATATTTATGTGATTAATGTATGGAACTCAGGAACAAAATTAAATCTCGATAAGACGTAAAAATTTTACGCATGGACAGCAAAAATTCAGTTCTTCAATAGTATTTTGCATCGCAATATTTATGGATTACACATTATTGATAGCCCGAATCTTGGGTAAAATAAGCAATGCCTTGAGCGTGCTAGATCTACACTTTTACGATCAAGTTTTAATAGGGCCGCTTAGTGTTCAAAGAACAAGTATGAACACACAAATTCACTGAACAATCCAACCATAGATGGCCTAAGTTTGTCGAAAATAAATTTAGTGATACTGAACTACGACTGTGATAAAGACTTCGAGACCTGTGATTGTGTCAATGAAGCAAGAGATGGGGTACGAGGACCGTTTGAGGAGGCCCGATTAACTGAAGGTTCCAATCATCAATGACCCCCTTAGATTTGTATTACATGCTAAAAGTGAATTGGTCATTGCCAAAGTTTTTAATTGCTGCAATCCATGGGCAGTTGAACGATTTACAATTTTGAATTGAAAACTGGCGTCGTCGCCATTGGAATATATTTCAACTTCAACAATGATCATGAAGAAAAGTCAAACTTAAATTGTTGTGAAATTAATTCTTCAAATACTTGGTTTGATTTTTATTTTCACGGCTGTATGGCATTTAATACTTCCAAAACGATTTTGGTGGATTGATGACAGTTTGGCCCTTTGGATAGTACTTTTCTTGGCAATTATTTTTGGCTATTTCAGGTATGGCGATTTTAGTGCTTCTCGAGTTCCTCAGTATTGATATTGATAATTATTATCAATATAGTTTGCGTAATCAGGTATACAAGTCCCAAAAATTTGGTTTGACAACTCGGAACCTAAGTCAAAAATAGAGATCAAAATCGGAAACAAAAAATTAACGAACGACTTATGCTCAAAGAAAGCGCTGTAACAGTATTGCTTGCATAGCTTTACAAGGTAAATTTCATTTGTTCATAAATTGCATTTGATAGACCTTATAATTACTTGTAATTTCTATCATTTATTCTCGTTACTGTTACAAGTACCGGGAAATTAATCTAATCAAAATCAACTAAAATTGTAGATCATTGCAAATTGAGAGGTAATTTTTTATGGATGCAAAAATAATTTGGTTATTTATTTTCGTGGTCTTATACTGGGCCTACTGTATTTATTGGGGGGTTCGTGGTGCTCAGACATCGAAAACTGCGAGTGATTACTTCATCGCAGGGCGTCGACTGTCGCTATGGGTGTTTGTTCTTGCCGCAACAGCCACGTCATTCTCAGGTTGGACCTTTATGGGGCATCCTGGGTTGTTATACAGGGATGGCTTTCAATATGCATATGCGTCCTTTTATGCGATCACGATTCCATTTACCGGTGTAATTTTTCTAAAAAGACAGTGGATACTCGGTAAACGCTTCGGTTTTGTCACACCCGGTGAAATGCTTTCGCATTACTTCAAGTCCGATGTAATTCGTATTCTTGTCGTTCTGGTCGCACTATGTTTTTCCGTACCCTATCTAGGGATTCAACTACGTGCCTCGGGCTTTTTATTCAACGTTCTAACAGATGGCTGGTTAGGTATCAACGTGGGAATGTGGTTGCTTTCTGCTATCGTTTTTATCTACGTCGCATCAGGAGGACTTAGAGCGGTAGCCTATGTGGATACATTGCAATGCATCCTATTGGCTGTTGGTATTGTAATAATCGGAATTATCGCTCTGAATTTGGTTGGTGGTTGGACAGCACTAAACGAAGGAATTGCGAATCTAGCAGCACTTGATACCAAGCGCACACCGGATGGATATAGCCACTACGTAGCTATCCCGGGAGTCATACAATTTGTTTCAAACGGACCAAGCGCAGTGGGTGGTGCTTGGACAGGGATCATGATTCTGAGTTATATGTTTGCACTCATGGGAATTCAGTCTTCGCCTGCCTTCTCTATGTGGGCTTTTGCAAACCACGATCCAAAGCCTTTTGCTCCGCAACAAGTTTGGGCATCTTCACTCGGTATCGGTTTGATTTTATTTATCTTTACGGCAATGCAAGGCATGGGTGGTCATCTGATCGGTGCAGATACTGCATATCTAGCAGCGCATCCCGATTTAGTCAACAACGTACTTGGAGCTGGTTTAGGCGGTCAAGACTTGATGGAATCCCCTGGTAAGCAGGGAATGCTTGTTCCACAGTTGATTCGCGTCATGCAGGATGCAGCACCATGGCTAGTCGGTTTGTTGTCCGTCTGTGCACTCGCAGCAATGCAATCAACGGGTGCGGCGTACATGTCTACCGCTAGTGCAATGCTTACGAGAGACTTGCTTAAACTTTTCGTTATGCCGAACATTAGTCATTCTCAACAAAAACTGTGTGGACGAATAGGAGTTGGAATCATCGTTCTTGCAGCACTTGTCGTTGCGACTACCTCTACAGATGCTCTCGTATTATTAGGTGGATTGGCGGTTGCCTTTGGTTTTCAAATGTGGCCGGCGTTGCTCGCTGTTTGCTACTTCCCATGGTTAACCCGAGCGGGCATCACACTTGGTTTGATTGCTGGCCTTGTCGCTGTCGTTTTGACCGATACCCTCGGTCAAAACTTGGGGATTACCGCTTGGGGTAGATGGCCCTGGACGATTCACTCCGCAGGTTGGGGAATCATCTTCAATTTGGGTGTCGCAATAATTGTTTCGAGTTTTACTCAGAAATCAGCCGACCATCAACACAAAATGAAGTACCACAACTTCTTGGCTCAGCATGCATCACTTCCTGCTTCTAAACGTGGAATGATCCCTGTAGCTTGGATCATAACTCTCGTTTGGTTCTTTTTCGGCATCGGTCCTGGTGCTGTTATCGGCAACACCATATTTGGTGATCCAAACGGTGGAGTCGAAGCCTGGACTTTTGGAATACCTTCAATTTGGGCATGGCAAATCCTCTGGTGGGTACTTGGTGTCTTCATGATGTGGTTCCTCGCGTATAAGATGGAATTGTCGACATTGACAGACACTGACATTGAAGTTCTGCACGAAGATATTGGAGACGCAGAGACAGCTAAATCTTAATTTCTCAATTGAAAGAAAAAGGGAGGCGCATTACCCTCCCTTTTTCTACATTCTAGACTCTTCTCGTCAATCACTCAATTCTGAATCATGTCTAGCTACACCACTTATTGGTTATGGGTATTGGCAATGACACTCGCACTACTAATTCCCGTGAGTAAGCTAATTTGGGTTTTTAGTGTTCGGCGTTTACAAAAGAAACTACAAAAAACTTTAAGCGATTCTGAGCTTCGAGGTCAGAAGAACCGAGCGTATTCGATTGGGATAGTGGTTTGCTTGGCTTTTTCCTTGTTATTTAATTTCAGAATTTTGAACTGAACTAACCATATGGATCCACGACTTTATCAATTTTTAAAGTACACAGCGATCACGATGGCAGTTCTTTGGTTAAGCTGGGGAATCTACGACGGTTACTTTAAAGCACGGAATCCAGGTGACACCCCATATCACGCTGCCAACAAACTGTTTGAAGATGGCACATATGAAAGAGCCCTTGAAGGCTACGATCAAGCTTTGTTAGAAGATGAAAATCATATCCATTCGATTCGTGGTCGAGCTCGTACTTTAATGCAGCTAGGAAGAAACACCGAAGCTCTGATCGGTTTTGATGAAGCAATCGCGAGAGATCCTGAGTTCGGTGGTACCTATGCCAATCGTGGTATTTTGCATGATCGCATGGGCCAGCATCGAAAAGCACTCGAAGACTATCTGACCGCTCTACGTTTAGACCCTGAAATAGCCGATGGCCCACACTGGCTTATCCGATTTTTGAGAAATCAACCGAAAGCTCCACCGGGTATCGCAGACCGCGCCGCTTACATCGCACTGGAGTTGGAAAAGCCTGTATCTGAGAGACTGTTGCAGAATCCTGAAGTCGACCAAGAGCAACGAAGCTACAAGAAATGATTCATCGTTCTAGCTATGATTCAGAAAGTGGTTCAATCTGAAATTAAGAATCGCTTCCTACTGTTGATCTAATACGAAAACAGTCTTCTCCTAGACACTAATTCGATCTCCCCAAAAAATCCTTGCCTGAGAAATATTTTATGCGAATTGTGCTGGTTCGCTGAGGCTTGACGAGCTACCGATCACAAATGAATTAAGGTGTTTCAGGCGCTCTAGTCGAGATTGATCTGCGAAGCATTTCAGCAGCTGTTTAAACCACGATTAAAATCAGCTTAGTCTCGAACATTACCACACTTCAAACACATCGACAAACAAAACGCGGAAAAAAAACAAGAGCGCTATACAACCAAAAAGAAGTCGAACGGCGTCGCGCTCCCCTTCTTCATTTCGATATGTGAGGGCGTGATACGCAACCGCACCAGTGAAAATTAAGAAAATAATATCCAATGGGTTAAATTACCTAAATTGATCAATAACAAGGAAGAAAGTAGCAGGGAGTTAGTACAAAATTATCTATTACTGTTGCCATTAAAATCAACAAAGCCAGCGCAAGAAACAATATGACTGCATAACGCAAATCAGTACGCACTGACTTAGTTGCACTCGGCAAACTTGTGATACCTAATTCTTCTCGATTTAATTTGCCGTTTGCACGTAAGTCCAGTATCAGACGACTGTACTGTCGAACCCAAGGAGGAACAATCTTGTTGAACATATACTTCGCGAAGTGATTTTCTAGTACTCGTTTAGTCGGTTCACGACCGAACCACCAGCAATACGCTAAACTGAAAATGTCGAATTCTCTAATTTCTAGCATCGCAGAAATTTCTAGTATATCTACTATGTCTTCGGGGAGTTTTTCATCCATATACTGAACCGTTTTATGGTTCTGAAACTCCCTCAAATCAGAAAGCTGTTCTTTGTTATACGAACGATAAATTACGTTCATCCAATCTCGCACAGACTTTTTAGAAGAGCTCATCAATTTCGAAGATAACTTTTTCACGAACGACTTTCTGTATTTATGTTACTCTGAATTCAATCGTTTAGTGTAGGATTTGAGCACTCTCCCAGTTTTCCCTATGGTGTCGATCGCACTTAGTAATCATAATCGGCCAGCAGCTTTGGACCTCATATTCGTATGGCTTGGTGGTGAATTCAGCAAGCCTTCCATAATGTAGTTAGGAACTGCAAACGAATGAACGGAACTTGGTTACAGGCTGGACCTCTGACACCAACTCGACACACAATTGGCATCAAAAGCGGTACCTGTAAAGATGATTGCGACTAAGATCTCACTAAAATTGATTTAGGCCTTTTTTTATCGAATACTTTTGGGTTCTAACATGTATAAAATGCTTTGATTCTAAAATGAATTTTTTCAACTAAATTTAGACAAGGGTATTTGTGATGTCAAATGGGGAGGTACTTAAAATCTTTACGACTTCCGAGTCTGGTGGAGAGATGAACTCAATTGATTCGGTGATCGCCATTGAAAGTCGCGGATTGATGGGTGATCGTTATTATTCGTTCACAGGAACATATTCAAAACCCAATATTGAACCAGACCAGGAAGTATCTCTCATTGAAGCTGAAGCCTTTGAAGAATTGTTTGAAAAACACGGTATCGAGCTACAGTATTCACAATCTCGGAGAAATATTTTGACTCGAAACGTTGACTTAAACGCTCTTGTGGAAAAGACTTTTCAAGTCGGGGAAGTTACACTGAGCGGAATTCGCTTGTGTGAGCCTTGTATGTATTTGAGTCAGCTAACAGGGCACCCAAGATTAGTCAAGCAATGGTTACATCGAGCTGGATTGCGCGCACACATAAAAAAAAGTGGCACAATAAACGTTGGTGACAAAATACTCGTCCCCTAACTTCAAATTCCCATTTGGGGAAGGTACAGATTTATCGTCACCAATCTGAAAGAAGCTCTCGATAAATTGTGTGTGATCTTTCCGGCCCAGTAGAAATCATAGCAATTTGAATACCAGTCACTTCCGAAATCCGGTTTAAGTACACTTTCGCTAACTCTGGAAGGTCTTGATAATCGGTAATTCCGTACGTTGAACCTGGCCAGCCCGGCAGCTCCTCGTATAGTGCTTCGCATTGTTCCAATCGAAACGCATTGCTTGTCGAATTGGATATATATTGACCAGCACGTCGATAGCCCACGCAAATTTTGATCGACTCCAACCCATCTAATATGTCCAGTTTTGTAATACACAATCCATCAAAATGATTCGTCTGGTGAGCTCTGCGAACTAGAACAGCGTCGAACCATCCACATCGACGAGGTCGCCCCGTTGTAGCTCCGAACTCCTTACCTTTGCTAGCTAGATGCCTACCAGTATCGTCATCATGTAATTCAGTTGGAAATGGCCCTGCTCCTACTCGAGTCGTATAGGCCTTGACAATCGCGAGTGTCTTATCGACTTTTGCAGGCGGTACACCAGCTCCGGTGGAAATTCCACCAATTCCAGTGCTGGAAGAAGTGACGTAGGGATAGCTGCCATGATCAATATCCAACATGACACCTTGTGCACCCTCAAATAGAACCTTTCTTCCCTTCTTGAGGAGCTCTGATACATCCCCACTGACATCAGTTATAAGCGGAAGCATCCATTCCGATGATTTGCACAGACTATTGAATACCTGTGAAACATCAAATTCTTTAGAACCAAATTGGTGAACAAGCAAGAAATTGTGATATTCCATTAGTTCGTTGACTTTATCACTTAACAAATTTTGGTCGAATAGATGATGAGCCTTTATCGCTCTACGAGCGACTTTATCTTCATATGCCGGACCAATACCACGACCTGTCGTCCCGATCGCTTGTTTACCTTTTGCGGCCTCTCGTGCTCTATCTAAGGCTGCGTGACTCGGTATAAGTAAAGTGCAGTCCTCACTAATTCGCACTCTTTCGTTTATGTCTTCTACTCGAGACGTCAACTCTTCCAACTCTTTATGCAGAGCGTCAGGAGAAAGGACAACTCCATTGCCGATGAAGGCTGTAACAGAGTGGTGAAGTATTCCTGCGGGTACTAAATGCAATACGAGTTTACTATCGTCTGTGATTAGTGTATGACCAGCGTTATGACCGCCTTGAAACCTGACTACGGCATCCACGCTCGAACTAAGGCAATCGACAATTTTGCCTTTTCCTTCGTCACCCCACTGCCCTCCGATTACAGCGATAGTCTGCGTCATTTTTGATCAACCCCGGATTGAAAAGGAACAACTTTCCATGTCCCTTCTTGTTGAACAATTTCTCTGTCACAGCTTGAGTTCAAACTACTTCGTGTTTGATCAGGTAGTTGACGAATGATTCGATGTCCTGCATCAATCATCAGCTGAATTGTATCGTCAGGAACTTTCGTATCGATGGCAATCATTGCCCCTTTTTGCTGCTGAACACCAAAGTTAGTACCACGAAGTAAACGTAAGTCTCCACTAAAGCCTGTTGCAGGGCATGGTGTACCGTAAGCAGCTAACACCGCATCATATCGTCCTCCCTTTGCTAAAGCTCGCCCGTAACCAGCTCCATAAGCAGAAAAAATGATGCCCGTGTGATATCGATACCCCCCAATTTGGGAATAATCTAAATGGATTCTAATCGAATTGTTCTCCCGACTCAGCTGCTTCACCATCTCTTCAAATTCATGCAATAAAGAATCTAGATCGCTGTTTATTCCACTCAATCTCAAATTTGCTGTTTCTAAAGTATCAAGATCGCCATTTAGTTTTGTGAGATCGCTAAGTAAATCGATTTGATCCGGATGCAATCCATGATGATTTTTTAAATCTATCAAGTCTGGTATGGACTTATTTTGAACAGCACTCAAAACAGAACGTTCAAGTGAACTGTCGATACTCGTCAAATTGAAAACTTCTTGAACGATGCCCACATGCCCCAAGGAAACCGATAAGAACTTGATACCGGCAAGAGTCAAACATTCGATCATGAGTCGAACGATTTCTCGGTCCGATTCAGGCGATGCTGACCCAAACAATTCCGCACCAAACTGTAAAAGTTCTCTACTATCACCAGGATGCGGCGCTCGCGCCAATAGAGTCGGTCCAAAGTAACATAAACGGATAACCGAATCTTCGATTGGTAAATGATGGGCAGCCATTCGCGCAATTTGGGGAGTCATATCAGCACGAATGCCAAAAAGTTTTCCGCTTACATAGTCTGGGGCTTTTACCGTCAGGACATCTAAGTCGCTGTCGGTGTCTCCCAAAAGTGATTCAACAAAATCCGCCAGAGGTGGAATAACCAAATCATAACCATTCTGATGAAGCCGATCAAGCAGTTTCCGTCGAAGCTGTTCTAGGTTCCATCCTTCATAAGGCAGAATCTGCTCTACTCCATCCAGCTGAATCCAACTATCAATCATGAGCGGAACCAACAGTCAAACCTAAACCTAGCACGAAAACGTTTGCTCTATTTCGCTAAAGGGAACTGTTTAGTTCTAAAGATATGATTCAGAGAATACTAGAAATCCAAAGAATCAGAAACCCTAAAGCGATTGAGCAAATTCCCAAGACTCTGAGCAGTTTAGATGACATTCTAGACAGCACGGCGATAACTCTGGGCAGGTCAGGCATCGCAAAATACAGCGCTCCTTCGAGAACAAAGACAAGTCCGAGTGCAGCAAAGAAAATTTTCCAGCTGATCATCTAGAGTGCTCGACAGACTTATCCTCCTGACTGCGCTAAGGGTAAAGGAGCAGCTTTGTCACTCAGCATCGTATTTTCATTTTCGGAACTTAATCCATTGAATTCGCCTTTGAAGTAATGGAAGAATTCGCTGCTCGGTTCAAGAATCAACAGGTCTTCCTTCGATTGAAACGTGTTCTTGTAAGCATTTAAACTACGATAGAATTTGTAAAATTCCGGGTCTACGCCAAATGCGGTTGCATAGGTTAGAGTCACTGTTGCGTCACCTTCACCACGAATAATTTCAGATTCTCGATAGGCGTTTGCTACCGTTATTTCTCGCTGCCTATCGGCGTCCGCTCGAATCTTCTCGGCTACCTCTGCACCTTGCGCTCGTAACTCCTTGGCTACTCTAGCACGTTCAGCTTCCATTCGACTGTACACTCGTTCACTGACCTCGGGATCTAAATCAACTCGCTTTAAGCGAACATCCACTACCTCAACTCCAAACTCAGAGGCCTCACGATCGACAGACTGGCGAACCAATTCCATGATCTCTGCTCGGTCACCTGAAATGACGTGTTGCACTTCGCGTTTACCAAACTCTTGTCGAAGACTGTCATTGACTCTTTGTGCCAATCTAGAACGGGCATTCGAGGCCAACCCTCCAACTGTAACGTAATACTTCGCTACGTCTCGGATTCGCCATTTGACAAACGAATCAACAACCAGGTTTTTCTTTTCCCCGGTAAGATACAGTTCCGGATCTGCATCCATCGTTTGAATTCGAGCATCATAAAATTCGACACTGTTGATAAATGGCTTCTTAAAATGAAGACCAGGACGATCATGCGACTCAACAATTCGCCCGAATTGGAAGATGATGGCCTTTTCTCGCTCGTCGACATAATATATGGTTTCAAAGGCCACCACACCAAGAATGATGAAGACGACACTAATTATGATAGATTTTACTGACATCAAACAATCCTCACTGCCTTAACCTTGAACTTGACTACCGCGATTGGTAGAACGATTTGAACTAGATCGGGTAACATCACTTCCGGAATTGGACGAACTATTTAAGGAACTGAAACCAGAGTTGTTTCGACTAGCTCCTGCTTCGTTTCTACGTTGAATTATTTGATCCAAAGGAAGGTAAATTATGTTGTTTCCGTTTTTCTGATCAATAATTAACTTCGTCGAATTGGTTAAAACACCTTCTAGAGATTCCAGATAAAGACGATCTCGGGTAATCTGTGGTGCCTTTCGATATTCATCATAAATTTGTTCAAATCTAGATGCCTCACCCATTGCTCGTGCAATGATGCTCTCTTTGTAGGCTTCTGCCTCCAGCAGAAGTCGAGCAGCCTGACCTCGTGCTCGAGGAATGACATCATTGAAATAGGCTTCGGCTTCATTCTTTAAACGTTCTTCGTCTTCTCGTGCTTTTACAGCATCGTCAAAGGCTGCTTTCACTTCTGCGGGGGGCTGTGCATTCTGCATTTCAACTGCCCTTACATTCACGCCAGTGTCATAACGATCGAGAATTTGCTGCAATAAGACTTTTGTTCCCTGCGCAATTTCCGCTCGCCCTTCCGTAATCACAAAATCCATCGTGCTACCTCCAACGATTTCTCGGACGGCACTTTCGGTGGCTTGTCTCACCACCAAATGCAGTGGATCACTGACGTTAAAAAGCAACGAGGTAGGATCTTTAATGTCATATTGCACTGCAAACTGAATATCAATGATGTTCTCGTCTGCTGTGAGCATTAGGGCTTCGCGAGTTACCGGTGTGATACTCCGATTACGGTCGTTGATTCGATATCCCACTTCCACCGTGTTCACTTTTTGAACATCGACAATAATCACTTCTTCGATAGGATTGGGTATGTGCCAACGTAATCCAGCCCCGGTTGTAGTTGAAAGTTTACCGAATCTTAGTTCGACACCGCGTTGGCCTTGTTCAACCACATAAAATCCACTTGCGATCCAAATTCCAATTGCAATGAGTGCGACAATTGAAACTAAGACTCGTCGACCACCAGATTTCTTCGGTGTCGGCGCCGGTGCGCTTGGTGGTACTGAAGTTGGCCCACTCGGACTTGCCGAGCCACCACCGCCAAAACCTGAAAATATTCGCGATACTTTTTCTCGAATGTCGCCTACGATCTCATCGAGGTCCGGTGGTCCAGATTTCCCACCTCTACCTCCAGAATTCCTGTCATCGCGACCAGGACCAGAATCATCCCATGGCATTTTTCTAAATTTCCTCTGAATTAAATTGTGTAAATTAACCGGTTGAGGTTAAATTGATAGAAACTATCAACTTTGCCGGTCCTGTAAAATCATATGGGTTTTATCCCACTAAATTTCAAATCAATTATATGAATATAAATTGGCAAATATCTAATTTACCAAGAATTACTGCTCCAATACGCTCAAGATTGAAAAGAGCATTGCTCGGTGATCCAATATCGGTCATCGAAGTCCTGTGTAGAGTTTAGCCAGTTTATGTCTTTTTGTGAGAGCTGTAAATTCAAAATAGATTCACCTGACTTCGTGATGCGTTCATCTACTACGTCGAATTTCGAATAAACAGCAGATCGTAAACGACCTGCTTCCGGCGGTAAACAAATGCTTCTATGCACATGGTCGCTCTTGAAAAATCTCACGATCGCCGCTAGCAGCTGATCAATCCCTACCCCTGTCTTCGCGGATAGCCGAATTCGACTAAGATCCCCATTGCTCTGCCAAGCTCGACCAGGTTCTAAATCAATAAGATCAATTTTGTTGTAGATCTTCATTCTCGGTACCTGAGCCGCGTCAATCTCAGATAGAACGGATTCCACGTCTTGCATACGTTCTTCGATGTTTTCACAGGAGGCATCTACTACGTGCAACAACAAGGAAGCGCTTGCAACTTCTTCCAAAGTTGCATGAAAAGCAGAAACTAACCCGTGTGGCAATTCACGAATAAATCCAACCGTATCGGACAAAATCACGGCACCGACACCAGGCAATTCCAAACGTCGCATGGTCGTGTCCAAGGTAGAAAACAATCTATTTTCCGACAGCACATCAGCACCACAAAGACGATTGAAAAGTGTAGATTTGCCTGCGTTGGTGTAGCCCACCAAAGCGACTGTTGAAATTGGAACTTTCTTTCGACTTTTTCGTCGAAGCTCTCGCTGAGTTTCGATTTTTAGCAATCTTTTCTTGAGACGTTTGATTCTTTGTCCGATTAAACGACGATCTGTTTCCAATTGAGTTTCGCCGGGACCGCTCAAACCAATTCCGCCCTTTTGTCGTTCCAAATGCGTCCATCCGCGAACTAAGCGAGTCGATAGGTGTTTTAATTGTGCCAATTCAACTTGGAGTTTGCCTTCTCGGCTTGATGCTCGACGGGCAAAGATATCCAAAATCAATCGAGTTCGATCAACAACACGACACGAAATCGCTTTTTGTAGATTTCTTTCTTGAACCGGTGAAATATTGTGATCGACAACTACGACTGTTGCTTTTGTGGCTGCAACAAATTGACGTAGCTCTTCGACCTTTCCACGAGCGATAAATGTTGCGGGATGTGGTAATTTGCTACGAGAAATGACAGTACCAACAACTTCTGCGCCAGCCGACTCGACCAACAAACAGATTTCTTCCAAATCTTCGTACTGAGAATTTCGTCGCTGACCGATTTGTCGAACAATAATGGCCAGTTCCACTTCGCCATTGACGGGATTTTGATTACCGTCAAAATTGACACTCATGGAACGACTTTTGAATCAGGAAAAAATAATAAACTCAAATCAATTTGTAATTATTGCCAGGCCAAGTTCTGATTCAAGACTCTTTTTCTTCTTGAACCGTTGGCTTCTTTGTTGATATTGAAATAGGACGAGATGGGACAATCGTGGAAATAGCGTGTTTGTAAATGATTTGACTTACCCCGGCTTTCAGCTGAATAACGAATCGATCATAAGATTCAATTTGACCTTGTAGCTTAATCCCGTTGATCAGAAAGATTGAAACTGGCACCTTTTTCTTACGTAATTCATTCAAAATCGGTTCCTGTAGACAAGAGCCTTTCGATTGATTTTTCATATTACTCCATTTTCTGTAACAGTATATCAATTTGGCTCAAAAATAGATTTCTTTCCTATGCTTTGTGGATTTATAAACTAATTCATCTCGTTAGAAACTCAACTCACATCGAACTTTGATTTGTCTACTACACAATCTAGTAAGTCTTTGATCTTATGAAGGATTATCTGCGGTGAACCGACAACCCAAAAGATGTCAGAAGAATTACGAATCCAAGTCAGTTGTCGTTTGGCCAAACCACAACTCGCTCTCACGATATTTGTTTTCATGTTTGCAAAGTTACAATCACCTGATAAATACTCCCATACTTGCCTGTATCCGACTAAGCGCATTGCGGGGAGCGAAGCCTCAAATCGAGGATTTCGAAACAGCAGCTCTGCTTCTTCGATAAGACCATCCTCAATCATTTGCAATAACCGGTTTTCAATCATTACTTTTTGACTTGATCGATCTTCTTTTACAATCGCGATTTTCAAGATGGGGAATGGAAAGCGAACGACTCGATTTTCCCGCATCACTAGATTCGGCGCTTGATTTGTTACATAGTGCATCTCAAGCAATCTTTCAATACGCTGAGAGTCATTTTGAGAGATTTTCTCAGCGGATATCGGATCAATTCGAGCTAATTCGGCATGTAAACTCGGCCACCCTTTGGTGTCTGCCCTGATGCGTAATTGCTGGCGTATTGGTAGCTGTCGTTCTGGAAGATCCGACAGCCCTTTTTCAAGGGCATTGAAATAGAACATCGTTCCACCCACCAGCAATGGAATTCGGTTGAGCTGATGTATTTCGTCAATTTCTCGAAGAGCGTCTTTTCGAAATTGACCCGCTGAATACGGCACCCAAGGTTCACAAATATCAACCAAACGATGTGGTACCTGCTCCAATACTTCCGGTACGGGTTTTGCAGTTCCGAGATCCATCTTACGATAGACTTGTCCGGAGTCAACACTGACTACATCAAATGGAAAGAGAGATGCCAACTGAACAGCAGTCGAAGTTTTGCCCGATGCAGTTGGGCCCATCAAAAAGACGACTAAATTTTGCATGAATCCCATATGAGGGACAGGCGGCGAGATGATCCGCTATCTACCGCGATGAAACAGCCGATTCAATTCTTCAATCGTGATCTCCCTCCAAGTTGGTCGACCATGACTACAGTAACCGGAATGCTCAGAATCTTCCATCTGTCGTAGCAGACTATTCATTTCTTGAATCGACAATGAATGGTTCGCTCGTATGGATCCATGGCACGACATTGTCGCTAATATTTCGTTGCGAATTTGCTCTACGCGTTTCGAACTACCTTGCTCCATCAAATCGGTGATCATGTCTCGCATTAGTTGTTCGATATCCGATTTCTTCAGCAGGTCTGGGATTGAACGAATCGCTATTACTGTTTCCGAGGATAAAGAAACTTCAAAGCCCAATGCACGAAGGGTTTCAGCGTGTACCGCAACTGCCTCAGCTTCTTCAACAGAAACTTTCAGGGTGACAGGAACCAATAAATTTTGTGATTTGAGCTCGGATTTTTCGTAGTGATGCTTAAGCTTCTCGTAAGTTAGACGTTCATGAGCAGCATGCATATCGACAATGATCAAGCCATTTGAATTTTCCGCTAATACAAAGGCGCCGCCTAGCTGTGCCAATGCAAACCCTAGCGGAGGTGGCTCGACATTTTGTTGGACAGGTACCTGATCTGTTGGTGTTGCAGGAGCAGAATTGGCTTCGTCTTCGACTAGGCTTGTCCAGTCTCTCTTCCACTTCAAAGAAAGTCCATTGTTTTGGTGACTTGGTGGGTTAAATTGTGTTGGATTCAAAGCAAGTGCCTGGCGATTGCTTTGCTTGGTGCCAGGGCGTTCACCAGCTAGAGCACCACTGACAGCCCGCAACACAGAACTATAAACCTCTCTGGTATTTTCAAATCGAACTTTTGTTTTGGCTGGATGTACATTGACATCAACAAGCTTGGGGGCAATGTCCAAAAACAAGGCAAATGCAACAAATCTTGAAGTATTGAAGAGTAAATCCAGGTATGGCTGTCGAACGGCATGCATAATTCGATGATCGCTCACCGATCGACCATTGACGTACAGATACTGCTGATCAGCTTGAGCTCTGGTATAGTCAGGTGAACCGAGCCATCCACCAACTTTCAAATTGCCACGCTGGAATTCAACACGAATGCAGGTTTCGCTAAATGCTTCGCTAAACACGTACTTCAATCGCTTTGTCAGCTCGCCAGTGCTCGAGGCCGCGGCGAATCCATTTGGCTTTTTGCCATCGAAACCGATAGCGAAACCAACATTGGTGCGAGCAAGCAACATCTGTTTGAGTAGCTTAGTCAGATGTCTTTTTTCGGTAATTTTAGACTTTAGAAATTTTCGACGCGCCGGTACATTGAAAAACAAATCTTTTATTTCAACAGACGTGCCAATTGCATGCTGAACTGGTTTTATCTCTTCGATGTCACTGCTACCCTCACAATGTACTTGATGTCCGTGATTATCTGATACAGTGCGGGTTGACAATGTCAGACGAGAGACGGAGGCGATACTCGGTAGAGCTTCTCCACGAAATCCTAGTGTTTCAATGGCTTCAATATTTTCAAAGGAATTCAATTTACTCGTTGCATGTCGGGACAGAGCCAAATCGATTTCTTCGCGCTGAATTCCGATTCCATCGTCACGAACGATCAGGCTCTCGATTCCACTCGCGCGAATTTCAATTGAAATGGATTTTGCACCCGCGTCGATGCTGTTTTCGAGAAGCTCCTTTAATACCGACGCAGGACGCTCCACTACTTCACCAGCTGCTATCTTGTTGATAACTTTATCGTCAAGTCTACGAATCTTTCGGTTTCTTTGAATTCGGTTTGCAGCTTGGTTTTGATGGTTGGATGACATTAGTTTTTTGCTGTTCTCCAGTGATCTTGATCCCATGGGTACTTTTTCGCATACTGAACGATACCTCGAGTAATATGCTTTACTAATTTATCCTGATAGGCGGTTGTATTTAGCCTTTTTTCTTCAGTAGGATTAGAAATAAACCCAAGTTCGACTAAAATTGACGGAATCTGCGGGGCTTTAAGGACTACGAACCCTGCTTGCTCTACACCGTGTCCGTGCAATTTACCTACATTGGATAGTTGACTTCGAACCATACTGCCAAGATCTAAACTACGCTCAATTTGCTCCGAGAGTGAGAGATCGGCAAGCACACTCACCAATACATTGTCCTTGTTGCCAAGATATTCACCACCAAGCAGATCAGACAAGTTCTCTTTATTGGCGATCAGTCGAGCTCGTTCACTTGTGGCACCGCGCTGAGACAGAGCGAAAACCGAGATTCCGTTTGCGCTCTTTTTCGTAAACGAATCTGCGTGAATCGAAACGAAAAGATTAGCGTTCAGTTCACTAGCAATTTGAGTACGTCGCCGAAGTGGTATGTAATAATCTCCCTTTCGGGTTAACTCAGCTCGAATTCCAGGTTGAGCGTCCAAAGATTTTTTTAGCTTTTTCGCAACCTTTAATACGAGCTTCTTCTCCTTTGTTTTTGCACTTCCAATTGCCCCCGGATCTTCACCACCGTGGCCAGCGTCGATAACCACTACAAATTCATTGTTCTTCGGGCGAGGCTTTTTCTTTTTGACTTTCGATCCAGAAATGTCGATGACGAGGCGATAACCATAAATTTCATTTGGTCCCAGAGTAAAATCTTTCGTCTTTACTTTTTGTTTCAAATCGACAACAAAGCGGACTTTTTTTTGGTGTCGACCAAAGCGAATTCCTTTCACATAGGGACCAAGAAGTGATTTCTTTGGCATTTTTCCGGTAAAGTTACCATGCGAAATATCGATCGCTAGACGATCCGGATTCGAAATTGAAAGCAGTTGATATTGGATTGGCGCGCTCAAATCAAAAACCACTCTCGTACGTTCAGGCGAGTTCCAGGCACGAATATCAGTAATCTCGACTGCAAATACGTTTGAAGTTAGAATAATACTACTCAATATGAGTAGATATTTCATTGATTCTCGAAAAGTATTTGATTTCATCGCAAAATTATTGGTGAGTCGTTATGGATACAATTCGTGCACGACCGTCGAATTTGATTTTGACTCGCATATCAGGGCTCGGAATAATTCCTTTTCCTTGCTCAGGCCACTCCACAAACCAAGCGTACTGTTGTCTTTCAAATTCATCCAGTCCGAACAGATAAAGTTCATAAGAATCTTCGATTCGGTACAAATCCAAATGCAGCAATTGCAAGTTAGATGGTGTCGTATAGGTTTCAAGTAGCGAAAATGTCGGGCTGAGTACGGGTTCTATTATCGCCAAACTTCGAAAAACTCCTTGTATCAATGTCGTTTTTCCAGCACCAATTTCGCCTTCTAAGTACATACAGAACCCCGGCGCAACGCTTTGTGCCAACTGACTACCTAGTTCCTTCATAGATGCGGTAGACTGAACTTTCTTTTCAAAAGAATCCATTTGCAAGTACATTGGTAGTCAGAGCGATGATGTAAGCTGTTGAAAAACGCCTTTCGTTTGTGGATGGAGCTGGTTGATACCCAAACGCAAATAAGGCAATAGATCGGTCGCCATGGTTCCCAACATACCGGCGCCTTCCGCGGCCCTATCTCCTGCGTTTGCATGAATCCAAACGCCTGCTCTTGCGGCTTCGTCTGGCTTCATACCTTGTCCGACCAAAGCACAAATCACACCTGTCAGAACATCTCCCATGCCGCCGGTTGCCATACCGGGATTTCCTTTGTTACAAAGCCAGCTTTCTCGCTTCGATACAATCAAAGTACCGACACCTTTGAGGACACATACCCCACCATATCTCACTGCAATTTCTTGCGCTGATTCAAAGCGATTTTTTTGAATCTCCTTACTAGTCACTGCCAATAGACGTGCAGCCTCACCTGGATGAGGTGTAAGTATCCAATCGTCTCTAAACATCGGTTTTTGAGCCAATAAATTCAACGCGTCCGCATCCACTACCAACTTACAATCATTCGTCGAGGTGATACCCCACACTTTGCTGGCCCAATCGTCTTGACCTAAACCAGGTCCAATGCCGACGACATCGCTCTGTTTCAATCGTTGCAACAACGTTCTTCTGTCAGAAACATCAAATAATCTGATTTCTGGCGTTGTATGAGTCAAAAACGGCACGCTTTCACTGGTAGTTGCAATCGAAACTAGACCTGCACCTGAACGATATGCGGCTAACGCAGCCATCGATGCTGCCCCTTGCATAGTCGAGTTTCCACCTACGATCAACACCTGACCAACCGATACTTTGTGTGCATCTGGTTTACGATGTGGCACCTTTGTCGTTAGTTCTGAGACTGTAACCAGCTGAGGTGCGAATTTGACGATTTCTTTTGCGTACTGTTCAGTGTTTAATGTTTCTAATACTAGCGAACCCACATAATCGTAAGCCTGCCCTGTCATCAGCCCTAGTTTGTGTGAAATAAATGTTACGGTTGCGTTTGCTTGTATGGCAATGCCTTTGACATAACCAGTATCAGCATCCAATCCGGATGGGATGTCCAGTGACAAAACCGGAACATCGTAAGTGTTTATGTTCTCGATCAGTTGTGCCAGTTCACCGGTCACATCTCGGCTAATCCCTATCCCCAATAAGGCGTCGACTACCACATCGAATCGAGATAAATTCGGAAATTCGGACAATTGACTTGTCAATCCACCATGTTTCAAAAAGCTTTTGAAAGCTTGACGTGATTCAGTGGACTTCGGTTCAGCAAGGCAGTAGAGCTTTACTGAAACACCCTCTCGGAGAGCGGCCGCGGCAAGGACATATCCGTCTCCGCCATTGTTACCGCCGCCACAGAATACGGCGATTGTTGAACAATGCGGCCAAAAATGCATTAATTGATGAAATGCACTTTCGCCCGCCCGCCGCATCAATTCATATGCTTCAAATCCTTTGCTATGAATTAGGTACTCATCGAGACTTTGCGCAGAAGCGCAGCTAAGTATTGGTCGGGACACCATGAACCCAGAAAAAAACTAATTTTTCCAATCAGAGAACAAGCAGATCTAGTGTCAATTATATCAATGAAGTCGATCTGATTGATCGTTCTAGAATGTTGAAATTCTTAATCTAGATCGTATAGTCGATTGAAATTACTACTCAATTCTATGAAGCTTAATCAACTTGTCGACTATCGGATCTATACCCAAATTGTTGTTGGATCGTAATGGATAATTTCGAATCAATGACTCTTTACAAATCCAGGACTAGTTCTGGAGTTTTGGACCGAGAACAACATATGGTCAAATATTCTTCATGGTCTTCTTCATCAAGAATATCGTCTCGGTGCAGCGGCTCCCCTTCCAAATATCGAGTTAAACAGGTTCCGCAAAATCCTTCTTCGCAGGATGTGTCCACATGATATCCGTACGACCTCAATACATCCACGATCGTTTCATAAGGCAGAACAGTAAAGACTTCGTTGGTAGACGCCACACGAATTTGGAATTCTGTGTCTTCTACTTCAATCGTATCCAAAGATGCATCTCCTACTTTAAGTCTAATGGTTTTGCAATGAATGATGTAATTAATTTGCTTCGTTTCGAACCATTTCGATAGTGGCGCTATTATAAAAACTAAAAAAAATTAGTTTCGAGCAGCAACTCGTTCTGCTTGTTTTGTCGCCAACATTTTCAATTCCGCGTCGTTTTCGGTTTAGAATTTTAGTGAGGCTTTGAATCGATTGAAAAATTCATCGACTTAGCTTGGTATCTGAGTGCAGTTTAGAAAACTTTGATTTGCGAAGAGAATTTGCATAAATTGCTCGCGGGAACACCTTCATATTTTTTCATGTAAAAAACAATGATGTATAAACAAATGTACGAGTAAAGAGTTTCGACAGCTGATGACATCCTCGATCTTGAACACACACTGTATCGATATCGAGATCTAGACAATATAGCCAAACCGATAATTGACTGTTTACAAGTGGCCGATGTGATTCCGAATGATAATTGCGTAGATCAAATTAGAATTACTCGCATTAGCAAAGTTGAAAGAGGTTTTTTTGAGGTAGATGTAAAACGATGGAATTGAAATTTAGGCCATCTTCTGCGCATCGTTGGTTCGCGTGTCCTGCATCTGTCCGAATGGAGTCTCATTTTGGCACAGAAAAAACCAGCTATGCTTCTTATCAAGGCTCACTCGCGCATAAATTGGCCGGGCATTGCCTCATCAATAATTTTGACCCGAGTTGGTATTTAGGTGAATCTCTTTTGGATGATCCCGACTTAAAAGTCGACAAAGAGATGATTGAGCATGTCCAAACTTATTTAGAGCATGTTTGGAAAGTTCGAAATTATAAATCTACGCTATTAGTCGAGCAACATTTAACGCATACGCTAAAAAATGGGATTTCGATCGCCGGAACTTGTGATGCTATGGTCGTGGACCACATATCCGAGACAATTCACGTTATCGATTTTAAATATGGACTAAAAATTGTTCACTTAACGCTGAACGAGCAGCTGTATCTATATGCTCTACTCGCTCACAAAAAATTCAAGTTTGACGATATTAGGCTCTACATTATTCAACCGAAAGCAAATAATTATCCATTCAAATTTTTAAATAAACGAAAACTGGAAAAATTCGAGCGAAAGGTTCAGAAAAAGTCGTATGAGTGCATGAATCCTAATCCTACATTTGTTGTCGGAGATCATTGCACATATTGCAAGGCTCAATTTGATTGCCCTGCTATTAAGAAACCTAAAAAAACTTCACGATGGTCGTTTTAATGATCAATACAAATATCGAATCCTATGTAGCCAAAATGAAAGAACATTACGGAATAACACAATCCGTTGGCTGGTTTCGATTGCCGTGTCCGTTTCACGAAGGTAAGTAAAAATTTTGCAATTCGAGTCGAAATAGGAGTCGGTGTTTGTCACTCTCGCTGCAAACGTTCGTTCAGCATGAACGAAATTTTAGATCATCTCGGATTTGAGAAACCTCATTGCTATATTCCGAGCGGTAATTGGGTATATCGTACAATAAAAAATGGCACATTCAGCCAGCGCCGAGTGTCCGGCCCAGGATTTATTCGAGTCGAAAAGAGAGTTTCCCCGCCGGGATAACTAAAGAACAAAGACATGATTCGAGGATGCAGACTGATTCATACGCTTACGCCGATTGACGATAAGCATCAGGTGTAGCGATGGTTTGTAAACTGTAAGGCCAATCATATGTCGAAAGGAGATTCTACAGTGTCTGCTGCGAAACGAGTTGCAGAAATGTTTCCAGAAGTAATTGCCCAAGTTTATTTAGGCTTTGGAAAAACAAAAAGAAATGTTTGATTTCGAGGTTGATGGTTACTATAAAGTTTCTTAAGCCAGACACAGCATTGTGCAGAATACGTCAGCTGTTTGCTAGAGCGCAGCAGCACTAAAAACTTGCTTTACAACAAAAAAGAGAGATCAATGTACGGTTGAAATCCGTCAGTTAGCATACAGTATTTCGGCGAACAGCAAAGCTCAATTCTCGCATCCATTTCATCTTGATTCAATTGTTTTGCTCTGGAAAAAAGAAATATTTTGTGTATCCCACACAAAAATTTATAGAGCAGATAGCATCTTGGCTTGACTTAATCAACAAAACTTAGTCATGTCTTTATCCAACCACAACCGTCTGCCACTTTCGAACATCCGCGTGCTCGAAGTCTGTCAAATTGCTGCAGGCCCTTTTTGCGGGATGCTGCTCGGCGATCTCGGGGCGGATGTAATCAAGATCGAACCGCTTCAAGGTGATGCCATGCGACAGTGGCCACCGTTCAACGAAACCTTTAGTGAAAATTTTGCTTCTTTAAATCGAAACAAGCGCGCGATTGCATTGAACCTAAAGTCGCCCGAACACTTGGAAATCGCTACTGACTTAATTCAGTTTGCGGACGTTCTCGTCGAAAATAATCGACCGGGCGTAATGCATCGTCTAGGTCTAGACTACGAAACAGTTTCGAATTTGAATCCTCGATTGGTGTATTGCTCGATCTCCGCCTATGGTCAAACAGGACCCCGAGCACAAGAAGGAGCATTCGACGTTACCATGCAGGCAATTTCAGGAATCATGAGTGTAACGGGTGAAGAGGGCGAACCACCCGTTAAGTGTGGAGTGCCATTGAGTGATTTCGCGACTGGACTTTATGCAGCGATGCACATTTCGGCTGCACTTTTCGAACGAATACAATCAGGTAAAGGAGTTCATATCGATGCTTCGATGCTCGGTTCGAGCCTAGCGATTGCAGCGTTACAGACGAGTGAGTATTTTGGAACTGGTATTGATCCACTTCGACTAGGATCTCGTCATCCTCGAAACGCTCCTTATCAGGCCTACCGCGCGGCGGATGGTTATTTTGTTTTGGCTGCTGGAAACCAGAAATTGTTTGAGATCGTTTGTGACGTGGTTCAACAACCGAATTTGAAATTCGATGGGCGTTTTACTAGTACGCTGAATCGCACCACCCATCAGCGCGAACTAGCTGAAATTTTAGAGAGTGTATTTGCCTCGAATTCTGCACAATACTGGTACGAAAAATTTCGAGAAGCTGGAGTTCCTACCGCTCCAATCAACCGCTATGGCGAAGCTTTAGACGATCCACAAGTGGTCCACCACGGTTGGGTTCAATCGTTGAATTTACCTGGTGATACTTCGACAACCAAAACGTTTTCGCATCCCATTATGCTCGACAACGCAGAACTACCGATTCGACGACGGCCTCCCGAGCTGAATGAACACGAACAGGAAATATTGTCAGAACTTGCAGAACTTCAACGTGCAAAAGACGATTTTGAAACGTAAACGAATCGCGGAACTCTAGCTAATTTTTTTTCGCAACTGCTTTGTGACTTCAAAAATAACTGAAACCAAACGATGTCATATTCATCCTCCGAACTTCATCATCTCAAACAGCAGATCAAAACCTGGAGTGCCAAGCTTGGATTCCAACAGTTAGGGATTGCCGACACTGATCTGACAGAAGCCGAAAGATTTCTCAATCAGTGGCTTAAAGATGGAATGCACGGTGAAATGTACTTCATGGAGCGTCATGGTGAAAAACGCTCGCGACCGAAGGAACTTCTTCCTGATACATTACGAATTATTTCCGTTCGATTAAACTACTATCCCCCAAATTCGAAATCCATTGAAGATAACCTTGCCGAACCTACATCAGCGTTCATCTCGAGATATGCAACAGGACGAGATTATCACAAGCTCATTCGAAAGAGACTACAGCGGCTAGCAAATCGGATTGAAAACGAAATTGGTGATTTCAGTTATAGAGCATTCGCGGACAGTGCTCCTGTAATGGAAAAACCGATTGCACAAAAGGCTGGACTCGGGTGGTTGGGAAAGCATAGCAATCTCATCAATCCCAAAGCAGGCTCTTGGTTTTTTCTTGGAGAGCTCTATACGGACTTACCGTTGCCTATCGATACTCCAGAAACTGATCACTGTGGCAGCTGTAGCGCTTGCATGTCTGTATGTCCGACGAATGCCATTGTCGCACCTTATACTGTTGATGCGAGAAAGTGTATCTCCTATCTAACGATCGAACATCGAGGAAGCATTCCAGAGGAGCTACGCGCTTTAATCGGAAACCGAATTTTTGGCTGTGATGACTGTCAGCTGGTTTGTCCCTGGAATCGATTTTCAGTGCCTACTCAAGAACTCGATTTTCAAGTGCGAAATCAACTTGATTCTATTCAATTGTGCGAAGTGTTTTCATGGACCGAACAAGAGTTTCTCAAATGCACTGAAGGTAGTGCGATCCGTCGACTTGGGCATGAACGCTGGTTAAGAAACATTGCAATTGCCCTAGGCAACGCGCCCAACTCAAGAACCATTCGTCAAGCTCTGCAAGCTAGAAGAAGTCACGCCTCAGCTATCGTGCGTGAACATGTTGAATGGGCAATTCGCCAGCACTCCAATTGAGCTTGAACGATTAACCGTCTTCGATCGGATTGGTTAGAAAAAAGTTATCTCGATACCGACGCAGCTCCGCAATCGATGCCATAATGTCATCTCGAGCTCGGTGCTTAGTATTCAAACGATTTTCTTCGATTAAATCTTTGCGCCAACGCCTAGCGAGTTCCTTCACGCTACTGACGTCCAAATGACGATAATGCAGGTACGCGGATAGATTCGGCATATATCGGTCCAGAAAACGTCGGTCTTGACAAATGGAATTTCCGCATAAGGGAGATCGGTTTTTGGTTGCGTAACGACGCACAAAACCCAAGGTACGTTTTTCCGCTTCATTTTCATCGATCTTCGAAGCTCTCACTAAGTCGATTAAACCACTTTCACCGTGAGTCTTTGTGTTCCACTGATCCATGTTATTGAGTCTTTCGTCGCTTTGATGAATCACTAGCTCCGGACCTTCAGCAACGATATTCAAATGCATATCGGTTACGACAGTTGCGATTTCAATAATTCGATCGTTCGCAGGCGACAATCCAGTCATCTCTAGATCGATCCATACCAAATTGTTTTTCTTTCTTGCTGAAATTTGTTTTCGGGACATTTGTGTTTCTCTCTAATGGCTAAATTACATATCTCGAACTTCCGTAAAGTAACGCAACTTCGTACCTATACCGAACTCCCGGGCTTTCTTCACTGCAAGCATTCCGAGCATAATGTCACTTACGGCAAATCCTTTGTGCCAGAATAGATTTCGTTCTGTAGAAGATTCTCTACCTGGTTTAATCCCTGCTGCAATTTCTCCAATTTCCCCGTAGACGTGCTCATCACGTAGTTCTCCTTTTTGAACCAAGTCCGCAAACTGTCCATAAGGAGAAATCTTGCACTGATTCCAGTCATCTACGACGAACTTATCAACTGAAAAGGGCAAACTTGATTCAACTGACAATACTGCACCATAGGCTTGCAGGTGAGCCCCCGGTTTGACATCGCCATCTGCAACTAGAATTTGATGTTCGAGTAAACGAGAAGCGTCAATGATAATGTCCGCGTCTTGAACTGTGTCTTTCGTGTTCTCCATGACACGAATTTCTTTCCCTAACTCCTGCGTTAAAGTCGCTGCAAAACGTTCTCTGGATTCGGGTCGTTTACTAGTAACTCGAATTTCTTCGAAGTCAAAAAGAAGATCCAGCATACGAACATTGTACCAAGAGGTACCGCGAGCCCCGATATGTCCGAGTACTCGAGGCTTTTCACAAGCCAAATACTTGGCACCTAAAGCGGTTACTGCACCGGTTCTCATCCAAGTAATCAAAGTAGCATCGACGATAGCGATCGGTGTACCGGTTTTTGGATCATAAAGATTGAGCATGGCAAATTCAGATGGCAAACCGTACTTATAGTTATCATGGAAATCACCGATCACTTTGACACCCGCTGCATTAACTGGTTCTACATAGCCTTTCAAAACATTGAATAGCTTGTTTGGAAAATCTAGAACGAGATGGCTTTTTGATGGCATGATGACTTTTTGCTGCCCGTGTGCCACCAGTCCTTGGTTTATCGCGTCGATAATTTCAGTTAAACTAAAGTTGAGCGAATCTACATCGTTCTTCGATAAAAATAACAGGTCAATGTCTGGCATGAACGACATCTCCTTCTTTCAAAAAATGTAAGTTTGCGCGATTTTTAACTATGCGACTTTAAAACCCACACAGCGGTCTTAACTTTGCCGATAATTGTAAAAGGCAAATAATTTCTTTGAACAATCCAATCGGACTGATCGTCTCATTCGAAACGCAAATCGCCAATGACAAAGTTGCGTACTATATAGCACATAGTTTTCAATCAAGCTAAAATTCAAAATTCCGTAAGTCAAATTGTGCTTCCTGTGCGAAAGTTGTGAAACCAAAAATTGGCTTAAATTGAAATTTAGCTGAGTAGTTTCAATGGGAAAAAGCTATTGAATGAAAAGTATACGAACTTGGTCTAGCCGTTTAATGAATTTAAATATAATTTCCAGCGACAATCCAAAAATTTTTTTGATCAGATTGCAATCGAATCAGTAATGCTTAAATTCAACAAATGACCCGAGTTTTTCATAAATTTACTCGCTCGCTACCACCCACTGCGACTCACGGTGACGGTGTCTATATTTACGACGAACAAAATCAACAGTATATCGATGCTTGTGGTGGTGCCGCAGTTTCTTGTTTGGGCTACAACCATCCTGCACTCATCAATGCGATTCGGCAGCAAGCAAATCAATTGACTTACATTCACTCTAGCTTTTTTACTTCAAAACCCGCGGAAACCCTTGCGGAGAAATTGGTGGCAACTGCACCCACGGGATTGAACAAGGTGGTTTTGACGTCTGGTGGATCAGAAGGAATGGAAACTTCTTTGAAACTCGCACGACAATACTTTTACGAACGTGGGGCGCATGATAGAAAGTATTTTATCTCGCGTCAACAAAGCTATCATGGCGGTACTTTCGGTGTTTTATCCGTCGGGCACCACACCAAAAGACGAATGCCGTTCTTGCCATTGTTGTCTGAACACAACACAATTTCGCCCTGCAACCCCTATCGTTTTCAACAACCGAAAGAAACCGAGAAAGAGTACGGCTTGCGGGTAGCCAATGAACTCGAACAGAAAATTTTAGAACTGGGTCCAGAAAATGTCATTGGCTTTGTCGCTGAAACGGTTGGAGGTTCTACCGGTGGAGTGCTTCCACCTGCCCAAGGCTATTTCAAAAGAATCCGAGAAATTTGTAACCAATACGATATCCTGCTAATTTTAGATGAGGTGATGTGTGGTTCGGGTCGAACCGGAAGTTTTTTTGCTTTCAGTCAAGAAGGCATTACTCCAGATTTGGTAACCCTCGCAAAGGGGCTCGGCGCAGGCTATCAACCGATAGCAGCAACGCTTTGTTCGGACCCGATTTTTTCCACAGTCGATGCAGGTTCTGGTGCCCTTATCCATAGCTTCACATATATGGGGCACACATTAGCCTGTACTGCAGCCGTAGCTGTGATGGAGACAATTGAAAATGATCAATTGCTCAACAACGTGGGGCGTATGGGGATGTACCTCATTAATCGACTGAAAATGGAATTTAAGCCGAATCCATATGTGGGCGACGTTCGTGGCCGAGGATTGTTCATCGGTGTTGAATTCGTTGCGAACAAAAAGAGCAAAGAGTCTCTCGATCCATCACTGAAATTTTATTCAGTTCTCAAACAAATCTGTTTTCAAAATGGGTTGATGATTTATCCCAGTTCTGGCACAATCGATGGAATTCGTGGCGATCACGCGATGCTCTCCCCTGCCTATACCATTGATAAATCCATTGCCGACAAGATCGTTGATCGTTTCGTATCGTCGGTAAATGAAAGTCTCGAGAAAGTTGGTGTCAACTAAGCTCAATTCACTCGTCGTGTGGAAGCTTCCTTTCGAAATGGCTGACTGATCAATCGATCTATTCGGTTCTCTTTGCGGTCTCTAAATATCGACAATCCAATCGTCATTCCCGAATGACCTTCAATAGGTTGGCTTTTGTAGGTACCAAACAGACGATCCCACCAAGGTAGGTTGAATCCAAAGTTACTGTCTGTCTCGCTGCGAATGATGGAATGATGGACGCGATGCATATCAGGTGTAACAATAAAGTATCGGAGCACTTTATCAAGTGATTTCGGAACTTGGATATTTCCGTGATTGAACATTGAAGTCGCGTTCAACAATATCTCGAACAATATTACGGCCAGTGCTGGTGGACCTAGCACAGTAATTACCGCGAACTTGATCAACATCGAGATTAAAATCTCAACCGGATGGAAACGTATACCGGTGGTCACGTCAAAATCCAAGTCGGTATGATGCATACGATGTAATCTCCAAAAGAAATCCAACTTATGGAAGAAAACGTGCTGTGCATAAATTGCAAGATCTAGCAAAATCACACCAACGATTACACTGATCCAAAAAGGTAAATTCAACCAATTCAAGATTCCAATATTCAATTCTTCCAATTGGATCGCGTAAGCAGCGATAGTCAACGGAATGAACAGCCGAACTAACAATGTGTTGACGAAGGACAGTGACACGTGATTCAACCACCTAGAAATTCGCGACAATTGCCAATCGCGCTTAGGGAAAATCGTTTCCCATACTGCAACAACAATCAGCACAGATACAAAAACACCTAAACGCCAATAAATTTCGTAATCCATTTTGATGGTTATGTCAAAGCGTTTCGAAATGGTTCCTACTATTGGCTTCCAACTACTTCGGCGTATGCTTGAGGAGTGTCGATATCCTGAAATACACTGTTGTCATCACTTTCTACTTCAATAACAAACTGTTGGTAATCCCCAATCAAATGTTTGGCACCGACATCGCCTCGCAGCTCCATCATCTCTTGAAAATAACGTTTGTCCCACAACACTGGATTTCCATATTTCCCTAGATAGGTTGGTACACAAATACTATGTTCTCGCACAGGATCGAAGGCTTCGATCAATCTATCAATTTGTTCACTTTTGACGAAAGGCATGTCTCCCAAACAAACTAGGACACCGCCAACTTGTTCAGGCAAAGTGGCCAATGCCGTTCTAAGTGAAGTACTGAGTCCGCGTTGATACTCGAGATTATGAACAAATTTAACGGACCGATTTTTTAGAATCTTTCTCACTTTTTTGTTTTCATGTCCCGTTACCACTACAATTCGATCGACTTTCGATTGTTCTAAATTATCAACAACTTTCTCAATGACCGATTTGCCGTCCAGTTGGAGAAAGAGTTTGTTTTCGTTCCCCATTCGCAACGACTGACCTGCTGCTAAAACCACTGCGTAAATTTTCGTACCTTTCCTAATTGGTACATTTGATTTTACGGGTGTTCTTTTTACAGGTCTTCGTGACTGTTCTGTCAAAATTCCAAATGTTCCCAACTTTTGAATGTCAGAGGCTGTTACTCCCACTCCCGCCGCTAAACGTTCCATAACAAAGTCGAAACCATTTCGTTTTGGAGACCGCACACAACCTGGAAGTCCAAGAATCGGGGTATTTTCGTAGCGTCCCGTCAGCAAAAGATTTCCTGGATCGACAGGCATTCCAAAGTGCTCTACTTTGCCTCCTGCGTTGATGATTCCCTTTGGAATTACATCTTCTCGATCCTGAATCGCTGATGCTCCCAACAACAACAGAAGATCAGGCTTCTGCTTCAAGCTACAGACAATTGCTTTAGTAATCTCATCTTCGTGATGATCACAAACTTCTTCAAATTCGATCTGTGAACCAAGCACGCTAGCCCGTTCTTTCAACATTTGCGAACCTTTGGTCAACAAGGAAGACTTAAACCAAGGTGTTCTCGTTTGAATCAGCCCAATAGACATTGGCTTAAATGGAAGAACATTGACTGGCGGCATACCAAAACTAGCCACTGAAACAACCTGATTTAACAAATCTCTACTCACCGCAAATGGGATGATCTTTACCGAAACAATCAACTGCTTGGGAAATACTTTACTGTAAGAAGGTAGACTTGCGACAGTAAAGGCTTCATGTACCGAATTAATCCGATTCAGCTGATTCGTTCGCAATCTCAACAAGCCTTTGGTTGTGGCGTAGAGATTACATCGTCCGGTCGCTGCTGACCGAATTTCGATGCCTTCGCCTACCATCGATCGTGCGAGTGCTTCGGCGGCCGCGTTCTCGTCTATATCACTAGCTTCCAAGCTTGCAGCGACAATCGATTCAAATCCCTCATGGCGAAGAACATCAATGTGGTATCGCGCAAGTACTTTCCCTTTTTTCCACTTTTTACCCAGCACTTTCAATGAATGTGCCAACATCCATCCTTCGGCTCGTTCGACTTGAATTCGCTCAAATTTCATCGTTTGATTTTCGAAGATTTTGCGTTATTTGTGCCATGATTGATACCGCGATTTCTGCTGGCGATGTCGCTGAAATATTCAATCCAACAGGAGCACAGATTCTACCTATCTGTGCCTTAGTAATGCCAGCTTCCGACAGTCTTTCGCTTCTCTTTTTGTGAGTGCGTTTACTGCCTAGTGCACCAATATAAAACGCGTCTGAATGAATCGCGGTGATTAGTGCTGGTTCATCTAATTTTGGATCATGGGTCAAAGTAACGACCGCAGTTCGATCATTCAACTCGAGTTTTTCCAAAGCAACATCTGGCCATTCGTTGATTCGTGTAACGTTTGGAAATCGATCGGAAGTCGAAAATGCACGACGCGGGTCAATCAAAGTAACATCATAAGAACACTCTTGTGCCATCATAATCAATGGCTTCGCGATATGTACGGCCCCTACGATGAGCAATCTCAAAGGAACATTGAAAATTTTGATAAAAAAACGATTACCGTCGATTTCAATCATTGCGCTTCTATCCTTAGAAAAAGCGTCAGCAACTTTTTTTTCCAAAGCTTCGGATTGTCGAAGCTCACCACGATAGTAGATTTCTTGTGACTTGTCAGCGAGATTGGAAACCAGTGCAATCGAATGCTTGCGCCGCCTTGATTCGATTATTTTCAAAAGAGTAGTTTTCTTCACGGATCGACAGCTTGTTCAAACTTAGTCAGCGACAAGGGGTTCAAGCAGCACTTGTATTTTTCCTCCGCAGGCCAAACCCACTTCCCAAGCCTGTGCATTACTCACACCGAATGACAACATTTTCCAGCTTTCTTTGTCGATCACTTCCATTGCTTCTTGAATAACAGCAGTTTCGACACAGCCTCCTGAAACTGAACCCTCAAAGTCTTGTTTGTCATTGACTACCAATTGGCTCCCTACTGGTCTCGGAGATGAGCCCCAGGTCGAAACGACGGTCGCGATTGCAACACCGCGTCCTTGTTCCAACCAGTGGTATGCTGTCTCTAGTGTAGACTGCTGCTCACTCATAACTAGTCATCCCCTTTTAACTGACCGGTACTACCGGTTCGGTGTATTGCAATTTCAATTTCCAATATTCACTGTTTTTCTTCATCGCTAGATCGTATTGATCTGATGAAGCTGTCAGTAAACCGGCGAGATCTTGTAGACTTTCAAGATTGTGTACGGGCAAAAAAGCGTCTACATTGCGTAGAATAGAACGAATACTGTTTACTTTTGGTTCAAATTTTCCATACCTCAACAAAGGATTCAACCAAAGCAACTGCCTACAAGATCGATGGAGCAAACTGATTTGAAACTCAAGCATACCTGACTGAGAACGATCTAGACCATCTGTCACCAATAGCACGGTTGATTTGTGAAGTGGTAGTCTACGAATCCAAACCCGATTAAATTCGTTCAAACATTCCGCAATTCGAGTGCCTCCATACCAGTCTTCTACCTTTTCTGAAACTGCATTCAAAGCACAATCGACATCTCGGATTTTCAAATATTTTGAAACATTTGAGAGTCTTGTTCCAAATACGAAAGACCAGACACTCGACCTTGCCAATCCCATCACGTGGGAAAAATGCAGTATGATTCTCGAATATTCACTCATAGAACCCGAAATATCACAAAGAATTACAATCGGCGTACTTTCATGTTTTTTACAGCTTCTAACTAGCGCGATCGAATCGGCTCCGCCCCGCATACTTCGCGCCAATGTCTTTCTCATGTCGAGTTTATTCCCGGTTGCATGGGCTTGATAACGACGAGTTTGAATCTGTTTGAACGCAACTCTCATTTTCGCTACGACTTGCTTCGCACTATCCATCTCTTCTTTGGACATCGAATCAAAGTCCGCTTTTTGTAATTTTTCTCGGTCAGAGTAAGTCGCAGATGCTTGAAAGTCAAACTCCTCATTTGAGTCGACATTTGGACTTTTTAAGAGCTGATTGATATACAAGGAATCAGACAATCTTCGCGCCATTTCCGCCTTTGAATCTTCTTGCTCAGGTACTCTAATTTCCGGTAACAATCCGGAAATCGATTTTTCGAAAATCCTGTGATTACGCCAGAAAATTTGGAACGCCTGGTCGAATATCAAACGTTGACGAGGATGATTAACAAATACAGAATGTAGCGTCCAATAAAAATCTCTACGAATTCCTAGACCGATTAGATCGACTGCGTGAACAGCATCTAAGATTTTTCCCGTTCCAATGGGCAAACCAGCCGAGCGCAATAATCGACCAAAATGAACTAGATTATCGACAAACTGACTACTCGTTTCCGACACGGCAAATTCCGTATGTTCCATTCCCCCAGCTTAGCCACTAACTGCGACTTGAATGGAGGAAAGAATCTTCGAAGCCTCGTGTCCACGTATTTTTTCAACATCATCTTGATATTTGAGTAACACACCAAGCGTATCATCGATTACCGAGGGCCGTAAATCGATTACATCGATTTGGATCAATGCATGTGCCCAATCGATAGTTTCAGCGACTCCTGGCACTTTATATAGATCTTGTTCTCTTAATTGTTGTACGAAGGCGACAATTTGATTCGCCAGTCGAGCTCTTGCTCTTGGAGCTTTTACTGCCAAAATTTTGAGTTCTCGATCAATATCGGGATAATCGACCCAATGATAGAAACAACGACGCTTTAATGCATCATGAATTTCCCGCGTACGATTTGAGGTTATTAGTACAACAGGTGGCTCACTCGCCTTAATTGATCCTACTTCAGGGATCGTAATCTGAAACTCGGAAAGAATTTCTAAGAGATAAGCTTCAAAAGGTTCATCTGCCCTATCAATTTCATCGATCAACAATACTGGAGCTGCTTGTTCAGTATTTTGTAATGCTTGTAACAAGGGTCGAGCGATTAGAAATTTTTCGGAATAAATATCTTTTGCAATTGCATTACGGTCGGTGACTCCCTGTGCTTCTGCCAAACGAATCTCGATCATCTGTCGAGAATAATCCCACTCATAAACTGCCGAGGAAATGTCCAAGCCTTCATAGCATTGCAAACGAATAAATGTACGATTCAGCGCGGTCGCCAAGACTTTCGCTACTTCCGTTTTTCCAACTCCAGCTTCACCCTCCAAAAGCAATGGACGATTCAGCTTGAGTGCCAAATACACTGCTGTAGCCAAACTACGGTCTGCAACATAGTTATTCGTAGAAAGAAGTTCCAAAGTAGAACCGATATCGGACGGCAAACTCATACTATGTTCGGGGCGAAAAGCGAACCCTTCAGGTCAAACTGAAGAATAAGCGTGGGTACTCAATACTCTGTATCGAATACCCATCACTGCTGCTAGAAGAAAATTTACGAATTAAGCTTCTAATTTGGCAACGGCTCGTTTTGCCATAACCGTGACCAAGTGCGCGCGATACTCGGCACTTGCATGAATATCGGAATTCAGATCATCGCTAGAAATCGAAATCTCTCCGACGCTAGCAGGAGTAAATGCAACTTGAAGTGCTGCTTCCATCTCACTGACCCGAAAAACACTGCTACCTGCACCTGTTACTGCAACCCGAACCCTTCCGTCTGCCTGTGAGACGAAAACTCCGACGATTGCATATCGAGAAGCTGGATTTGGAAATTTGCAATAACCCGCACGACTCGTAGTCGGAAATGTGACGGATATCACGATTTCACCTTCACCAAGTGCAGTTTCAAACATTCCTACAAAAAAGTCATCGGCTGCGATCGATCCTTGGTTGGTGTTTACTGTTGCGCCCAAGCCAACGAGAGCCGCAGGATAATCCGCAGCCGGATCGTTGTTGGCAATGGAACCACCAATCGTACCGACATTACGCACCTGAGGATCGCCAATTCCACTTGCCAAATCGGCTAGGGCAGGAATGTGTTCTTGCACATCCGTAGAACTCGCGACTTCAGCATGTGTCGTCATTGCACCGATCGTAAGGGAACCGTCATCGACTGAGATTCCGGTCATTTCGCTGATACCCGACAAGTCGATCAGATCACTCGGTGCAGCCAATCTCTGCTTCATTGTCGGCAACAATGTGTGACCCCCGGCAAGCAATAGACCATCGTCGGAACTACTCAACAATTCCGCAGCTTCGCTTACACTGGAAGGGTTTTTGTAACTAAATTCATACATACTCGTATCTCCTGTTAGGCTGCCTTGGCATCCTGAATGGCCTGCCAAACTTTCAGTGGTGTGGCCGGCATATCCATTTGAGTGACACCGACATCAGACAGCGCGTTCAGAATTGCATTCATCAGTGCGGGTGGTGCTCCAATCGCTCCAGCTTCACCACAACCTTTCACGCCAAGTGGGTTATGTGTACATTCGGTGACGGTCGTATCTACACTGAACGAAGGCACGTCCGACGCACGTGGCATGGTGTAGTCCATAAATGATCCAGATAGCAGCTGTCCATCTTCGTCATAACTACAAGCTTCGAACATCGCTTGTCCGATACCTTGTACCAATCCTCCGTGCACTTGTCCTTCTACAATCATTGGATTGATTACGATGCCAAAATCATCCGTTGCGTGAAAACTAAGAATTTCGACGACACCTGTTTCTGGATCAACTTCAACTTCACAAACGTAGGTTCCTGCTGGATAAGTAAAGTTCTTCGGATCGTAAAACGCAGTTTCTTCGAGTCCAGGTTCGAGCTCTTCCAAAGGATACTGATGCGGCACATAGGCAGTCAACGCGATTTCACCGAAGGCCTTTGCTTTGTCTGTTCCAGGAACAACGAACTGACCATCCTCAAACTCGATGTCAGTCTCTGACGTTTCGAGCAAATGCGCTGCAATTTTTTTACCTTTGGCGACGATTTTGTCAATCGCTTTTACAATTGCTGTTCCACCAACCGCGATCGAGCGAGATCCGTATGTACCCATTCCAAAAGGAATTTTATCCGTGTCACCATGAACGACTTCGATGCTGTCGAAATCGATTCCTAGTTTTTCGGAGACAACTTGTGCAAATGTAGTCTCGTGCCCTTGCCCGTGTGAATGCGAACCTGTCAACACACTCACTGAACCGGTGGGATTCACCCGAATTGTAGCGGCTTCATATAAACCGGCTCTAGCACCAAGGGCACCAACAATATTTGATGGAGCAATACCACAGGCTTCAATGTAAGAAGCGATTCCAATACCTCGGAGTTTTCCAGAGTCCGCAGATGTTTGCTTCCGATCTGAAAATCCGGCATAGTCTGCAGCATCGAGTGCACTGTTCATGCTTGCTTCGTAATTCCCTGTATCGTAAAGCAACGCTACTGGAGTTTGATATGGAAATTGGTCAGGTTGAATGAAATTTCTTCTACGAATTTCTGCAGGGTCGATACCCAATTCGTCTGCTGCCACCTGCACAATTCGTTCGATCAGATAAGTCGCTTCTGGTCGACCTGCACCACGATAGGCATCAACGGGAACTGTATTGGTAAACACTGCTTTGACTTCACAGTAAATTGCTGGAGTTGTATATTGACCGGCCAATAAAGTACCGTGCAAATACGTTGGGATACATGGCGCAAATGTTGACAAATAAGCTCCCATGTTCGCCAAAGTATGCTCACGAAGACCCAAAAACTTACCATTTTCGTCGAGTGCTAGTTCGACATTCGTTACATGATCTCGGCCGTGAGCATCCGAGACAAAGGCTTCGGTTCGACTTGAAGTCCACTTTACTGGGCGATTCAGTTGACCGGCACACCAGGTGACAATAATTTCTTCTGCATAGTTGTAAATTTTGGAGCCAAATCCTCCGCCCACATCGGGTGCATTCACTCTCAGTTTATGTTCTGGTAATCCTAAAACAAAGGCACCCATGAGCAATCGAATCACATGTGGATTTTGGCTGGTGGTATGCAAAGTGTAGTTACCAGTTGCCTGGTCAAATTCACCAATTGCACATCTGGGTTCAATCGCGTTTGGAACCAAACGATTATTGACTAGACTCAATTTTGCAACGTGATGAGCCTGATCAAAAGCATCATCAGTGGCGTCTTTATCACCCAATTCCCAATCAAAGCATAGATTTGTGCCGACATCGTCATGTACTGATGCTGAAGCTGCAGAAATTGCTGAATTCATGTCGACAACTGAGTCCAACATCTCATATTCCACATTGATCGACTCCGATGCATCTTGCGCCTGCGCTTGTGATTTAGCGACGACGACAGCGATCGGATCGCCGACATGCCTAACCTTCCCTTCTGCAAGAACTGGATGTTTCGGTTCGTTCATCGGGCTGCCGTCTTTGCTGTGCACCTGCCAACCACAAGGAATCCCACCGACGCTCGCCATATCCGCTGACGTGTACACTGCAATGACTCCGTCACCAGCCGCAGCTACTTCGGTGTCTATTGAAACAATACTCGCGTGAGCATGTGGTGAACGCAGAATATATGCATATGCTTGTCCTACATGACTGATATCGTCAGTATATTTTCCAGCACCACGTACAAATCGAAAGTCTTCCTTCCGTAGTACAGCGGCTCCGATACCTGAATTACTCATATTTATGCCTCCCTCATTGCTTTAGCGCCAGCCTGAATCGACTTAACGATGTTGTGATATCCTGTACATCTACAGAGATTTCCTTCTAACCATTCCCGAACTTCTTGTTCTGATGGATCAGAGTTCTGACTCACCAAGTCAAGTGAACTCATGATCATTCCGGGAGTGCAAAAACCGCATTGCAATCCATGGTTGTTTCGGAAGGCTTCTTGCATCGGATGTAAATCACCATTCGCTGCTAATCCTTCGATGGTGGTTATGTCAGCCCCATTGGCTTGAACTGCAAGAACGGTACAGCTTTTTACCGATTTGCCGTTTAGATGGACAACACAAGCACCACACTGACTTGTGTCACATCCCACGTGAGTGCCAGTCAATCTCCGATCTACTCTTAGAAAATCAACTAGCAGAGTACGCGGCTCGACGTCAGCACTCACACCGCTGCCGTTAATTTTCATTGAAACAGCTACTCCCATATAAAATTCTCCTCTAGCCTATCAATTTATTTGGATTAATTCTTGCTTCAAGTTAATAACAAGAATATGTTTTTATTATCGCAATTTCGCTCAAGTGATTTAAGTCCACAATCCAATTTTGTTGATGGGACTTACGAGCTTTCGGAACCTGCGCCTATGCCCTGGACAAAAGCATCAAAAAAATCGTTGATCTTATCTCGTGCCATGCTGTTCATTAAACGCGAACCAATTTGAGCAAATTTACCACCTATTTTGATTTCTGCGTCGTAGTCCATCTGACAGCCTTCTTCAATGTCTGACAACTTTACATCCGCACTGCCACTAGCAAAACCCAATACACCTGCTTTCGATTTGAATTCTGCTGTGTAGCTCTCTTCGTCAACAATATCTGTGATTGTTAGCAGAAAACTGAATTTGGCGCGAATCGCACCGACTTTCATCGAGATTTTTCCTGCTAGTTCATTGTCTGATTTCCATTCAAGCTTTTCACAACCTTTGATTGAATCTCGAATTAATTCCGCATCAAACAACGAAGACCAAGTAATGGAACGTGATACGGGTAAATTGCGGCTTCCAATAATTTTCATAGCAGGTCCATGGGTTTAATTATCAAAACTAAAATTGTTGGGTTACTCTCAATGATCTTCTACGGTCGTCTCATTTTACAAATCTGTTCCAATGTACAATGTAGCGGATATTGATTTTGACCCCAGCCCCGAAAGTTCTATCAATTGCCAGAATTTCCGCAGTTTAAAAGCTCCACTAAGTCTCATACCCAGTCCAACGAACTGAGAATGGTTATAACTTATTTGGAGATGAAAAAACCACCTAGTTACCGGCGCCAAATTCGAAGATTGGAAAATCTGTCGATCATTCGTTGTCATCGTCCTACGGTACATTTCTATCGTTATTTGTACAACACAGTTGGAGAACCGTGGTTATGGTATGAACGAAATTTACTCGCTGACGAAGCTTTAGAGGAATCTATACATCGTCCAAGTGTTCATATATATGTGCTCTATGTTTATGGAACACCGGCTGGCTACAGTGAGCTAGATTTCCAGGACGATAACTCTGTAGAAATCGCCTACTTTGGACTCATACCAGAATTTATCGGAAAGGGTCTTGGTACCTATTTTTTGAGGTGGTCAATTGAAACAGCCTGGTCCAAAAAACCGAAACGAGTTCATGTACATACTTGTAATTTTGACGCTCCCCAGGCATTACCAACCTATCAAAAGGCCGGATTTATTGCCTACAAACGCGAAGTCAAGTTTATTCAAGATCCCAGATTGACTTGAACAGGAGCTGAAATATAAAGTTAATTTGGAAGCTGCTGCTACCACATTGCTGAATCCAAGGCAGTTGTGAGCAATTGGCATTTAAAACCAACTTTTAAACTATTCAGGAAAAATAATCATATGGTTGCACCAATGCGCTTTGAGACCGGCCAGCTGCAGCATATTGACAATCTTCATCATCTGCATCCGTTTACCGATTCAAAATTCCTCCACAAAGTAGGTAGTCGAATCATTACTCATGCTGAAGGTATCTACATTTGGGATTCGGAAGGGAATCAGATCATTGATGGTATGGCTGGCTTGTGGTGTGTAAACATTGGATACGGGCGAAGCGAATTGGCAGAGGCTGCGTACCGGCAGATGCAAGCATTGCCCTATTACAACACCTTCTTTTTGACTTCACACCCGCCGGTCATCGAACTGACTCAACGGCTGGCAACTATCGCACCTAAACACATCAATCATGTTTTTTTGACAAATTCTGGATCAGAAGCAAACGACACAGTCATTAGAATGACTAGACGATATTGGGAGCTTCGAGGAGAAGTGGATCGTTCTATTATTATCAGTCGTCACAACGCCTATCACGGCAGCACAGTTGGAGCTGCGAGTCTAGGAGGCATGCCACATATTCATGCTCAGGGTGGCTTACCAATACCAGGTATTGAACACATTCAGCAACCGTACTGGTATGAGGAGGGTAATGGTCTAGAGCCGGATGAATTTGGTTTAGTTGCAGCACGAGCACTGGAAGAAAAAATTTTAGAACTAGGACAAGATAAAATTGCTGCGTTCATTGCGGAACCAATTCAGGGGGCAGGCGGTGTCATCGTGCCGCCAGCAAGCTACTGGCCAGAAATCTCTAGAATCTGTAAACAGTATGGTGTTTTGTTGGTCGTAGACGAAGTAATCTGCGGTTTTGGTCGAACTGGAATGTGGTTTGGCACTGACTTTTACAATCTGAATCCTGATTTGATGGTGATCGCAAAGGGATTATCCTCCGGCTATATGCCAATTGCTGGAGTCATGGTATCGGATGACTTTGCATCAGTCCTGATAGAGGAAGGTGGAGAACTCACACATGGATTTACCTATTCAGGACATCCTGTTGCTTGTGCAGTCGCCCATGAAAATGTTCGAATTCTTGCAGAGGAAGGGATTGTCGAACAAGTTGGAGAGAGTACAGGAGTCTACTTCCAAGCTAAACTACGAGAGCTGAAAGAACATCCACTAGTAGGTGAAGTGCGAGGTGTCGGCTTTCTTGGTGCGATAGAATTGGTCAAGAACCCGCAGACTCGGCAGAGATTTGACCCAGAATTGCAAGTAAGCGTCACATGTCGTGACATTGCAGCTCGACGAGGACTGGTAATGCGAGCGGTCGGCGACTCGATGGTACTTTCTCCGCCACTAATCACCACGAAATCACAAATTGATGACATTTTTCGGATCGCACTTGATAGCCTAGATGAAACCGAAAGCATCTTAAGGAAGTAAGTGAATCAATATGCCCGTGACAACCGAGAAACAAGCATCACCACAAGTCGACCGACTCCAATCCGAAGGTGATCTAAATATCACCAAAGAACGTGCTTTGTGGGATCGACGCACGGTAAGCGCCGACACCAAGAACTGGTTGAAAAGAGACAGCGAAGTTTTTCTACATCAATCTCTTTCAACGCCATGTTTAGATGTAATTCACTCATCAGCTGACGCTGAAATTGAAAATTTACAAGGCGACGTATATTTAGACTTCCACGGAAATAGTGTTCATCAGCTAGGTTATGGACATCCAAGAGTGGTTGAAGCAATTCAGCAGCAACTTGAAGTTTTGCCGTTTTGTCCGCGTAGATTTACCAACCGGCCAGCAGTACAACTGGCAGAGAAGCTGCTCGAATCAAGTGCAAATGGTCTTAGACGCGTACTGTTTGCACCTGGTGGAACGAGCGCGATTGGAATCGCCCTTAAATTGGCCAGAATCAAAACCGGTCGATTTAAGACAATCTCGATGTGGGATTCTTTTCATGGCGCGTCATTGGATGCACTTACGATCGGAGGAGAAGCCATATTTCGGCAAGATGTGGGTCCCCTCTTACCCGGTGCAGAACATGTTCCACCTCCAAATCCAACGCTTTGTCCGTTCCAATGTGGCCAAAAGTGTAATTTAAAGTGTGCTGACTATGTTGAATATGTACTCGAAAAAGAAGGAGATGTCGCTGCTGTCGTGTCGGAAACTGTCTCAAGTGTTCCTTGTTTTCCGACTATTGAATACTGGAAGAAAATCCGAGCGGCTTGCGATCGACACAATGCCATACTCATACTGGATGAAATTCCGCATTCACTCGGCCGAACCGGGCGACTCTTTACTTACGAGCATTATCAGATTGAACCTGATGTATTGGTACTCGGCAAGGGCCTAGGTGGCGGTATCATGCCTTTGGCAGCAGTTCTGTGTAAAGAAGAGTTCAATACAGCAGGTGACCGAGCCTTGGGGCACTATACCCACGAAAAGAGCTCAGTGGCTTGTGCGGCTGGACTTACCACATTGAACGTCCTAATCGAAGAGAAATTAGTCGAACGAGCGAAGACACTAGGCGATCAAACTGTAACAAAACTTCGACGCGAACTCGATGGCTTAGAGTGTGTACGAGAAGTTCGGGGTTTAGGCCTATTGATAGGTATCGAGCTACAAGATACCGACATCAAAGCCAATCAGCTCGCAGAGAGAGTCATGTACGCTTGCTTGAATCGCGGAATTAGTTTCAAGATTTCGATGGGTCGAGTTTTGACTCTCGCGCCAGCATTGACAATTCGGGAGTCTGTTCTGGAGCAAGCTATGCTTACGATTTGCTCCATCATTCGAGAACAAGTCTCGAGTACTAAGCCGTCTCTCTGAAATTCTCTTAAGCGAGCTTAAATTTTGTGAAGTCTGGGTTTGACCAAATGTTTGATCCAGTTCTCTACTTCCTGCTGCCTCACACTCCGGTCCAAAATATCAGAATCGATTCCTAGTCTCCAAGCCGTGTCCTTACGTTCAGGATTGACACTGAGCAATTCAAGTTTCTGAATATAGGACTGAACACTTTCACTATCTTCAAAGAACCCCATATTGATCAAGATTTGTTCACGACAACGAATTAACGCAGCCATTTCACGCGTATCGTATTCGGGATGGTATTGAACCGACCACATCGTACCTTTACTATGGTTGATTTCCATTGCTTGGACTCGGGACATGGCGTTACCGGACAAAACTTTTGAATCGGGTGGTTCTTGAACGATTTCATCCTCATGACTAGCAAAACCGTCAAACACCGCATTTTTTCCTTCGTATAGAGGATGATTGATTCCGTCACTCGTCAACTGAATTTTTCGGGCAAAACCCATCTCTCGTCCTTTTGGATTCTTGTCTACTGTTCCACCCGCTACAACAGTACCCACTTGTAACGCCCAACAACTACCAAAGCTCGGTACACCGTGTTTGAAGATTTCATTTTGAAGTTCCAGCTGAGAACGAACAGACGGATCATGTGCGTCACAAACAGAAAGATTGGAACCGGTGATTGTTGCGCCATGGTACGATCTCAACTCGACACCACTTGGTAATGTAGCATTTTCGTCGGCTGGTGTAACTATATCGATTGTTGAGTTCGGAGCAATTGTTTCCAGCATCTTAACATACAAGTCACTTGCAACAGACATGCCTCCTGCCACGAGATCAAGGCGGGATTCTGCTCTATAGCCTTCCACTACTAGAAATTTTAAAGGGTCTTTTATCATTCGCTTCTTCTGATTTTCTTACTGGAGTATTCGCTGTTTTAGATCAGTTTGATTCGACTTTCAGAAAGATTAATGCGATATTGAAACTCCGTTCACGCTAAGGGCTTGGCTTCAGTGTGATTTGGTTTCTGATCGAATCAGTCGATCGATCACGGCGGGCAAGTCGCGGCAATGATTACAAATCGCATCTGCGCTCGAATTTGCTGCGTCTATGGCTCTTGAACCAGTAAACAAAATCGCACGCATTCCCAATGCATGAGCACCTCGGATATCGTTATGCTCACGATCTCCGACATGCACTAGATTTTGAACCGGCACATTCAACTGAGTTGAAATTGCTTGAAACATCGTTGAGTGAGGTTTTGAGTGACCCACTTCATCCGAAAAAGCAAAGGCCTGAAAAAAATGTAGCAAATTCTTGGATTCGAGCCACTTTCTTAGATTTCGACCGGGAGTAACAATTGCGTCCGAAACGATGGCTAGTGGATACCTCTTCGAAATTTCCTCTAGCGCGTCGTACGCCCCCGGCATCGCTCGAGGTTGAACTTCAATTTCCATGTTTTCCAAAGCGAAAATCGCATTGTTCAATACCTCATCGGGTAAATCGCAATTTAGCATTGACGAAATTCGATTTACTCTTTCGCGAACTGACCAAGTCACGAATTCATTGTGCCACACTTGATTGAACTCGTCGCTTACCTTGTCATAAACTCTTCTAACTTCATCAAATGAATAATTTGAAACACTACCAAATGCCTTAAACATTACATGATAGCGTTGCTCGCGTTTCGATCGAAGTCCAAGTCGAGCTCGAATTTCTTCGTCTGAATCGTCAATGATCAGAGTATCCCATAGATCAAATGTAATTCCGATTTCTTGTGTCACGTCTAAACCGTTGTCAGTTAATCCTGTAATCTAAAATTGTTTACAGAAACGCAGTGTTTCTGTGAATGGAAGCTCAAAATTAACATTATCAATTTGATACTATCAAATGGCTGACCAATTAGCGAATTGTACTTTTTCTAGCTGATGAATTTTCTCGCGAATGGGTAAAATTGCAGATCGCGTCCGCGATTTGAGGTCCTGCTTCAAGAAGTACTGCGTGTTTCAGACCCGGTAAAACAATTAGTTTCGAATTTGACAATGCCTTGTTTATTTTTCGATTCAATCCTGGACTACAGCCCACATCACTTTCACCCGTTACGATGAGTACGGGCTTCTTGATTTCGTGAAGCCAGGGTAACATCTCTGTGTTCGCATAAATGCGAAAAACATTCAAAAAGACTGATTCATCCGTATCTAGTACCTGTTTTAACCTTACAGCTACCACCGCCGGATGATTTGTCGCAAAATTGTCTGTAAACCAGCGATCGACTAGAGTTGGTAAAACTTTGGATACACCATTGGTCACCATTTTGTCAATCACCTGCCATACATTTTCCCGATCCCGGGTCGATCTACCTGCTGCCGTTGACAATAGCGACAACGTGATTACATGATCTGGATATTTTCTAGCGTACGCAGGAACGATCATGCCGCCGAGAGAATGACCCGCAAAGTGCGCTTGATCAATGGACAGTCTCTGACGAATTTGTTCTAGGTCTTCGATCAGGAGATCCAATTCGAATTGAGGATTTGACGTGGGATTGTCGCCGTGCCCTCGAAGGTCGTATCGGACCACGGTAAAATTTTTGTTCAATCTCGGCATCAGCGTCTTCCAAACTCTTCGTGTGGCTCCGATTCCATGAACTAGAATCAGGTACGGTCCTTTCCCGGATATAGTGATGTGGTCCTGCATCAAGAATTATTCAATGTTTTTTTTAACTCTCAATCATCTTCTTCCACAAGCTGCCATGCTGTACTTAAACTTTCAATTCGAAACAGAATGAATTCTTATCCAAAAAGGTCGTAACGAATCTTTCTCACGGGGAATTTCTTCTTTCGTATCAACATCATTCTTGTTGTATTCACCGCCATTGGTGGCCCCGCAACAAACGCTACCGAGATATCCGAAAGATCATTGAGCAATGTTGCGCTAGCTTCGTGAAGAAATCCTTCGACAAAACAAAAAAGTGGAAATTTTCGTCGCAATTGATCGCTGCCGCTCATATCTGTAAAGGCAATATTCACACACAAATTTCGATTGTCCTCACACATACGATGCAACTCTTCAAAATAGAATGCATCTTGGACTCGATTCAATCCGAAAACGAGAGTCGCATGATGATTTTCTAGGTGTCCACAGTGAATTGAACTTCGCAGAATCGACATGATCCCAGCGATTCCCGTACCGCCGACAATAGCCACATAATTGCCATCAAGTTTCGAAGAGAAAATTGCACGTCCGAGCGGACCGAAAGCTTGTAATTTACTTCCATTTCGAGATTTTTCAAACAACCACTGAGTAAATTTTCCTTCTGGGATTCGCTTTACCAAGAAAGGAATTCGACTCTTAGGTAATTCCTGTAAGTCAGTCATCGAGTATGCACGATACCCATCAATGCCGTCGACTGAAACAGTAATGAACTGGCCGGGAAGACATTCAATTGGAACTTCCAGTTCTAAATAAAATTCAGCAACGTCGTCATTTAACATCCGAAAATTGGAAATCTGACCGCTCAAGTTTTGTGGAACAGGTAAAGAACTAGGTGGTCGCTGCCCGGGACGAACTTTGATTTTGGGATTGTTTTTCGCGACACTTTGGCACAGGAGTATCTCATTTTTATGCGCTCTTAGAACTCTAGCTCCTGGTGCGTTCTCCCATATACTCTCTACTTTACCTGAAAGTAAAACGGCTCGACAAGTGCTACAGGTACCGCTCGCGCATTCATATGGAAGTTTAAAACCGTGACGCAAACCACAGTAAAGCAGTCTTTCGCCTGGTTTGCTTTCGATTTGCCAGGTTCCCTGATTGCTTTCAATCAATACTTTCACTGTTGAGACTCTTCGTTTAACTTCTGAATGAAGAAATGAACTTTTAACGAGTATACGTACTTGTTGTTAATGAACTTGTACTTCGAACAGAAAGCTAATATAAACCAGTGCGAACAATTCCATACCACAATTTCTAAGCACAGAATGTTGCGTTTACCATTTGATTCAAAGCACCGGAACTGAGCTTTTTTCAGCAACACAAAATTGTTGGAATCAGGTTTCAACAGCTTGCTACAAAAACCAAATATAGACGTTTAAGTTCGAACAGCTCGTTTTACGATTAGCAAAAGGTCGAAGCTGGGAAAGACGTTGTAAATTGAAAGCCTTGCTTGTAAGAATAGCTTATAGAATTAATCAATATTATTTCAAGAGTAAAATTCACAACTTCCATACAAGGCATTTTGAACTTGGATGCGATTAACTACCTAATTTACCTAAATACTTAAAATGAGTACGTCCGATAAACCGAGCAAAACTGCTGAACTTGTAGCAGCGATTAGATACATTTACACACTTCGTTACAAACCAACCATCTTTTCTGATGAATATGCGCATCATCTGTGCGGCGGCTTGTGGCGAACGATTTCACGTTTTAGAATTCTAAGTTGGGTAGTAACGGAGATCCAGCTAGCACCCCTTAAACCGATAACACTCTGCATTCCAGTTCGGTCAGCATTTGGCGAAGAACGGGTAGAAAAAGCAATTCGATCGGGTGTTTCACAATTTGTCATCCTCGGTGCAGGTTACGATTCCTTTGGATTGCGCCGCACTGATTTAAGCAACCAAGTAACAATTTATGAGTTGGATCAACCAGCGACGCAGCTATTGAAATTAAAACGAATGAAACACAAGGGAATTGCAAGACCCAGTAACGTCCGTTATATTTCCGGTGACTTGAATGTAGATGACATGTTTGAATTGTTGATTGGCAATGGATTTGAACCAAAGCAACCCGCTATTTTTTCATGGTTCGGAGTCAACATGTACCTGCCTGTAGAAAGCGTAGTTTCAACACTCAAACAAATTTCTGAGACTTGTGCAGCCGGTTCTAGTGTCTTGTTTGACATTCTATACGAGGAATCTGCAATCAACAAAGAATTCCGAAATAGCATGGTAGCATTACGCGAATTCGTCGCAAAAAAAGGCGAGCCGATGCAGACTTTTTTCTATCCTGACCAGGTGCAGGCATTTGTTCAAGATTGTGGTTATTCCAGAGTAGAAGTTCTAGAAAATGCAGAAATCAATCGGTTGTATTTGCCAAATCGAACAGACGGTCTTCGCTACGCTCCCATCGGTACGCTTTGTTGCGCAGTCGTCTGAGCCAACCAAATTTTTATAGCTCAAAACCTTGGAAATTTTGTTAAATTTATAATGCTTTCACGAATGCTTCGGTTGAATCGTTTCGACGAAGGCACCATAACGAAAAGAACGATAAAGTACTTACAAAAAAACAACCGAAATAAGGAGTTTGAAGGCATCAATGTTTGGCTAAATAGGATAAGCATTGAACTGTCTAGCGTTTCTTTGAAACCATTCCCAAAAGTCCTCGCCATAGCTCTGTAAAACATAGACGTGAAATTGGTCCCCAAGACAATGAATCGTCGCTCCCAAGTGTCCGATTAGACTCGTAATAACGTCGTTCTTTGTCATAGAGTCAATGTCCGCTGGACAACCTTTTTTCAACAATGTTCTAGCGAAACCGCCAATCACTCGTATGCTAAAGCGGGCGGCGGATAGATCCGTTACTGTTACGTCAGTGTTTTCAAAAGCCACTCTTAGATCATCTAATGTCGTCTCTGACGGTCTTGATTCTGATTCGAGCAACCACATTCCCGGTCCGTTCCACATAATTGTCATTTCATTTCCAATTACCGCCCGCCGCTCTGCTGGTAATTCATCAATTCCGAAATCGCGCAAAATATTTGGATGGTTATCTTTGTAAAAGCCGTTGACTTGAAAGAGCATGCTAAACTTTCTCTGCTCCCCAAACACACCGGGCATAGAATAGAAATTAACCACGAGTTCTTGCTCCAGAGGGATCGAAGAAAATATGATGAGCAATCTCAATGGGTACACTAGCCCCAGTCAAAGGCGAGGATGCATACATCCGCTTCCCGTACAATTGACAACCGTCTTTCAGAAGTCCCAAACCGATATTCTTTTCTAGATGAGGACTGTAGCAAACCGATGTAGCGTGTCCTTTCATGTCCGCGGGTAAAGTTTCTTCGTCGTGTTGAAGAATCTGAGAGCCTCGAGGAATGGGTCGACCATCCAAAGATATCAAACCCACTAATTGTTTACGACCACTTGATACCAAGGCTGGTCGCATTGCTAAGCGCTTCCCGACAAAGTCTACATCTTTCTTCATCATACGCCCAAAACCAAGGTCAGAAGCAGTGGTTCGACCGTCCAGTTCTGCAGTAACGACGTGACCCTTTTCAATTCTCAACACAGTCATGGCCTCGAGTCCGTATGGGGCAATGTCCCATGGTTCGCCAGCATCGATCACGGCCTCCCAAATTTCGACTGCCCGATCGGCAGGCATATGGATTTCGTACGCTAGCTCGCCAGAAAAGCTGACGCGAAAGACTCGTATGGTGACGTCAGCAACTTTCGCACTTAAATATCCCATAAAAGGTAAAGACTCATTACTAGCCGCTTGTTCACCTATCAAAACCCCTAGAACATCTCGACTGTGAGGGCCTGCCAAAGCCAACCCTGCCCATTGATCGCTAACCGAAGTCAAATGAACATGTAACTGAGGCCAAATAGTTTGAGCATAAAATTCAAGATGCTCGAGTACGGGGCCAGCATTCGCTGTGGTTGTTGTCATATAGAATTCGTTTTCGGCAATACGCGTCGAGGTTCCATCATCAAACACAAAGCCATCTTCTCGTAGCATCAATCCATAACGACATTTCCCTACCGGTAGAGACTTCCAACGATTGATATACACTCGCTCTAGAAATTCAGCCGCATCACGTCCTTGCACTTCAATTTTTCCCAAACTAGAAACATCGACGATTCCGACCTTTGCTCGAACATGTCTCGTTTCACGCAAAATCGTATCTCGTATTTGTTCGCCAGTTTGCCTATAGTAAGCCGCTCGTTTCCACACACCAGAATTTTGCATGCGAGCACCGTGTTCGACATGCCAATGATGAAGAGCTGTACGACGAACCGGACTTAGATGCCTGCCGAAATCACCACTGGCGATTGCACCTAAAGCAATCGGTGTAAACGGTGGACGAAATGTCGTGTGCCCTACTTCAGGTATTTTAGATTCTCTCAACCTAGCTAGATTCGCCAAACCATTGATATTGCTGGTACGACCTTGATCCGTACCCATCCCCAAAGTGGTATACCGCTTGAGGTGTTCTACCGAAATCAAACCTTCTCTATGGGTAAGCTCAATGTCCTCCACCGTCACATCATTTTGAAGATCGACAAAACGCTTTGATCGTCTTTTGCTTACTGAGGGCACTTGCCAGATCGGTTTTGTTGATAGAATAGCTTCTTCGTTTACGTAAAATTCGAAAGGCATCTCAGCCGTCGTAAAGCCAGCGAGTTCAGCGGCACGAAAACCAATTTGCGTGCCTTCGCGTAAACATTCACTTAAAGAAAACTTACCGTTTGCACTGCCAGCCACATGAATCGATTCAAATCGAGTTTCAGGTACGAATGCGCCTAAGGTTTCGTCGAACCGTAGCTTACCTTGAGCCTGAGAGAACAGATGTATCGTCGGCGTCCAACCACCCGACACACACAAAAGATCACAATCGATGGTTTGTATTTGTCCAATAATTCTTTCATTGTCCACTAAGCGTCCGACTTCGATTGACTTCAACATATGACGTCCATGTGCACGTATGACTACGTGCCCTTGTAAGCGCTCAGTATCTCCCAGCATTTTGCATGCTTGAGCCCCAGGGGTCTCAGACCGACTATCCACCACTGCTGCAACAGCTACACCTACCTTTTTTAATGCAGATACTGTTGCATACGCACTGTCGTTGTTGGTAAACACCACAGCTTTCGAGCCACATTGCACTGCGAATCTATTCGCATATCCCCGGGCAGCTGATGCCAACATAATGTTAGGAATATCGTTGTTGGTAAAAGGAATTCCTCTTTCTATTGAACCTGAAGCGATGACAATCTGCTGTGCTCGAATCCATCGAACTTGTTGACGATCTTGGCCAATGTCAGGTTCGGACTGATGATCGGCAAGTCGCTGAACCGCACAAACCATGTTTTGGTCATAGTAACCGAACGCGGTCGTACGCTTTAAGGTGCTTACATTCGGTAACTTTTCGAGCTTTGATGCAGCGCTTTCTGCCCAAACGCTTGCAGCTTCGCCGTTAATTTCTTCTTCATCAAAGCACAACCTACCACCCAGTCGATTATTCTCTTCTAGTAGCAGTACCCTAGCACCACTTTGTGCTGCACTTAGCGTTGCTGCGATTCCTGCGGGTCCCCCTCCTACCACAAGTACATCACAATAATCATGAATCTTGGAGTAGGTATCCGGGTCGGCGACCGTAGCTGACTTTCCGAGCCCGGCCGCTTTTCGAATAAATTTTTCGTAAAGCATCCATTTGGTAGCTGGCCACATGAAAGTCTTGTAGTAAAAACCGGCAGGCAAAAAGGGGGAAAATACATTTGCGAGAGACCCGATGTCATATTTTAAGGTCGGCCATCGGTTCTGAGATGCTGCAACCAAACCATCGTATAGTTCAATCTGAGTGGCCTGAATATTCGGTTCAGAGCGCGCACCAGTTCGCAACTGTACCATTGCACTCGGTTCTTCTATTCCCATTCCAAAAATTCCACGCGGACGATGATATTTAAAACTACGGCCGACCAATCGTATACCATTGGCCAATAGTGCCGATGCTAAGGTATCGCCTTGATAGCCTTTGTATTTTTTGCCGTCGAAGGTAAATTGAAGCGGTTGATTACGATCGATATTCCCGCCGGTAGAGTTACGACACTGGTTCATATCAAACTATGATTGCAACAACTTCATGAAGGGGTTTCACTGCCCGAGATTTCATGTGTCGAAGTATTGCGACGCACTTTAATCCATTTTCGACATCCTGCGGTGTGATGCCACCACTCCGTATGCTCACCGCGTGGATTATCTCGTGTATAGACAAAATTGTACCACTGTTCATCGGAGTCATTTTCTTGTGGGCGTACGATGGTTGCATCCCCTCGATAGGTAAATTCTGTCAACGCGCGTTTACCGCACCAAGGACAAGGAATGAATAACATGATTAATGCTTGTATCGTTTAGTGAGCATTGGGAAATGCACCGCCACCTTTTTCATCGATCAACTCACCGGTAGCGAAGCGTTCTAAAGTAAAGGCACGATTCAATTCGTGTGGTTCATCATTGGCGATGGTGTGGGCAAAACACCAACCGGAGCCAGGAGTAGCTTTAAATCCACCATAACACCAGCCGCCGTTCAAATACATCCCATCAATGGGTAGTTTGGCGATTATGGGACTACCGTCCATCGTCATATCCATGATACCTCCCCAAGTCCTCATCAAGCGCACACGACTCAGACATGGGAATAAAGTGAGGACTGCTTGAATGACATACTCTACTTTTGGCAAACCCCCACGTTGAGCATACGAGTTGTAAAAGTCCAAATCTCCGCCAAAAAGCACTTCACCTTTATCGGTCTGACTAATATAGACGTGCGAAGCTCCGGATGTGACCACTGTGTGAATAATCGGTTTTAAGGGTTCAGTCACCATGGCTTGCAGCACATGTGATTCAATTGGAAGCCTCAGCCCTACCATTGCAGCCAATCGACCACTATTGCCCGCAACTGCAATGCCTACTTTCGGACTGTGAATCAAACCGCGAGATGTTTCGACCGCGACAACTCGGCCTTTATAGATTTGGAAACCAGTCACTTCACAATTTTGAATGATATCGACGCCCAAAGCACTCGCAGCTCTTGCGAATCCCCATGCGACGGCGTCATGACGAGCTGTACCACCGCGTTTTTGAAGCAATCCTCCAAAAATTGGATATCGAGTATCTTCCGAACAGTCTAAATGTGGCACCATTTTCTCAATCTGGTCTGGCATTAGGAGTTCGGCATCGATACCGTTGAGTCTCATCGCATTTCCGCGTTTGGAAAAGGACTCCATCTCAGGATCGCTATGTGCCAAATTCAAGACTCCACGCTGGCTAAACATTACGTTGTAGTTCAAACTTTGAGAAAGACCTTCCCACAACTTCAGAGAATGTTCGTAAAAATGGGCATTGGGCCGCAATAGGTAATTGGAGCGTACGATAGTCGTATTTCGGCCTGTGTTTCCACCACCCAACCAAGCTTTTTCCAAAACGGCGATGTTTTTTGCGCCATGTAACTTTGCTAGGTAATATGCAGTGGCAAGGCCATGCCCACCGGCACCAACAATGACAACATCATAGTTTTTTTTCAGTTCCGGGTCGCGCCATACTCTTGGCCACTTGCGATGTCGAGAGATCGCATTTCGGACCAACGAAAATCCCGAATATCCTTTTCCAAAAATACTTTTCACGATGTCAAAAACTTGCCAATTGAAGCATTTCGATTACTCTGGCATTCGGAGCTAGAAACTCGAACTTAGAAAGTTGCGGAATATTTATCCACTGAAGATCTTGTTGTTCCAAGGGTTTTGGTATGCCGTCATACTCGAAAACCAGTCGAAAATTCAAGAATACCTTACGTTTGTCATAATCGTAAGGAAATTTCACAAATGGAATCGAAGTTTTGACTAAAATCCCGACTTCCTCTCGAAGTTCTCGCGCCAAGGCTTCCGATACCAATTCAGAAGGCAAAATTTTTCCACCGGGAAACTCCCATAAATCGGCATAAGTGCAAGGAGGGGTTCTTTTTCCAACCAATACCCTTTTGTTTTCGTCGAAAACGATACCAGCGGCTACGGAGATTCTATCAGGATCGGTATTCAGCATTGATTCGAATATATTCGTAACTTAAGTCTGTTGTCCAAACTGTTGCTGAGATTAAGGAGTTTTGCCCCAAATCCACTCGAATAAACAACTCAGAATTTTTCATCAGCTCAGACGCGGCTGGTTCACTATAGTTTGGGCTCCTTTCACCATTTCGTACTACTTCAATCTCTCCTATATAGATACTCACTTTTGTCATATCAAGAAATTTTATTCCTGACCGACCGATGGCAGCATAAATTCTCCCCCAGTTTGGGTCGGCTGCATGCAAGGCAGTTTTAACCAATGGCGAGTTGGCTATAGTCATGCCGACTTTCCTACAATCGCGATTGCTGTTTGCGCCGCTTACCTGAATGATGACGAACTTCGTTGCCCCTTCTCCATCTCGCACAATGGCTTGAGCTAGATGACTCATCACATCTTGCAAGGCTTCCTGGAACAGGCTATTGAACTCGTTGGAAGCTCTATTTTCAATCTGAACACCCGATGAACCCGTTGCGATCAAAACACAGGCATCGTTGGTAGAAGTGTCTCCGTCCACCGAAATACTGTTAAAACTGATGTCGACCGCGTTGCGCAGAGACTCATCTAGATGTTCGGCTTCAACCACAGCATCGGTTGCAACAAAAGCCAACATGGTCGCCATATTCGGCTGAATCATACCTGAACCTTTGGCTATGCCTGTGATCGTAATTCGTCTTTCGGAATCAAGTTCAATGCACTTGGATACAGCCTTCGGTATCGTATCAGTAGTCATAATGGCCTGCGCTGCTTGTAGCCATTGATTTTCCGATCTGGTGTCAATACAAGATTCTATGTATCGTTCAAATCGACTGACAGGCAAAGCTTCGCCAATGACACCAGTCGAAAAAGGAAGAACGAATTGTGAATCGATCCCAAGGCAGTTCGCTACCAAATCACAAACTCTTTCACAATCACGAATACCACGCTGCCCCAAACCCGCGTTCGCGTTACCGCTGTTCATCACCAAAGCTCGTCGCGCACCATTGTTGCGAACCTTGTCTTCGGCTAATCGCTGAATGGCAACTTCAACGGGAGCTGCGCGCGCTTTACTATTGGTAAAAACAGCAGCTATTGTTGAGGCGGATGACACTTCAAGCACCGCAAGGTCTGGCCCTTCTTTCTTTCGAATACCACTATCAACAATACCAATGCGTACCCCCGCAATTGGTAACAGGTTTTGCGGGGAAGTTAGACCTACCGCCATCGATTACGCAGCTTTACCGTAACAACAAACTTTATACTTGCGGCCTGAACCACAGGGACAGGGTTCATTTCGACCTATTTTTCGACCTTGTCGAATAACTTGCTTAACGGTTGGTTGAGCAGCTTTTCTTCGAGCCGCTTTTTTGCTAGCTGCTCTATTCATAGGTGCTCTTTGCGTTGGATTGGTCAACGCAGAAGTTTTTTGAGCGATAGTCGGTGCTTCGGGATGTAGGTGATTAAAAGTCGCTTCACTACGCTTTTGTCGAGTCGCTTGGATGGCTTGTGCGTCTTGATTTCGTGCTAATTGGACGCGTGAGATCAAAGAGACGCTGTCGTTACGTACGGTTTGCAACATTTCAGAAAACATCTCGAATGCTTCACGTTTGTATTCTTGCTTGGGATTCTTCTGAGCATATCCGCGCAAATGAATACCTTGTCGCAGAAAGTCCATATTGGCAAGATGCTCCTTCCAATTGGAGTCTAGAACCATTAGCATGAGCGATTTTTCAACAGCCCGCATCGCAGGTTCGCCATATTCTTCGATTTTCTCTTGGTAATGAGAATAAATAGCTTCGTTTACTCGATGAGCTACACTTTCTTGACTAAGGTCTGGATTGGCGTCAATCCATTCGGATATGTCGATTTGCAAGCCAAATCTACGGTCTATTTCACGTGCTAATCCATCTGGATTCCACAATTCGCTGTCGGCTTCAGAAGGGATGTATGTGGCAACAAGTGATTCAACCAGTTCAATGCGAATTTGTTCGATAAGATCTTGGATGTCCGTGGTATCCATGAGTGCATTGCGCTGTTCATAAACCACTTTTCGCTGTTCATTCGCAACATCATCAAATTCGAGAAGCTGTTTTCGAATATCAAAATTTCGTCCTTCGACTTTTTTCTGAGCATTTTCAATCGCTTTGGTCACCCAGCTGTGTTCAATAGCCTCATCTTCCTCTAAACCTAATTTTCCCATTAGACTCGAGACTTTCTCCGATGCGAATATTCGAAGTAAATTGTCTTCGAGTGACAAATAGAATTGACTCGAGCCCGGATCACCTTGCCGTCCCGATCGTCCTCTTAACTGATTGTCTACTCGACGCGATTCATGCCGCTCGGTGCTAAGTACATGAAGACCTCCGGCGCCTACTACCAAATCGTGTCTTTTTTGCCAATCGTTGGTAATCGCATCAATGTTTTCACTCGAGGATTTGCTTGCACCCTCCAACTCCATCTCTAGGTTACCACCTAGTACGATGTCTGTTCCTCGGCCCGCCATGTTGGTGGCAATTGTCACTGCGCCAGGCCGACCGGCTTGTGCTATGATTTTCGCCTCTCGCTCATGGTGCTTTGCATTGAGCACTTCATGTCGAACTTTTGACTTACGAAGCAATCTCGATAATTTTTCAGAAGTCTCGATGGATGCGGTACCAACCAACACGGGTTGCTGACGATCTTGACAATCCTGAATGCCCTTGACTATAGCTCGAAATTTTTCAGTTGATGACCGATACACTAAATCGGGCTTTTCCTGGCGAACCATTGGCATATGTGTGGGTATAACCACGACTTCCAATCCATAGATTTGCTGGAATTCTTCGGCTTCAGTATCTGCAGTTCCAGTCATTCCTGCCAAACGATCATACAAACGAAAGTAATTTTGAAATGTAATCGATGCCAATGTTTGGTTTTCTCGCTGCACCTGCAAACCTTCTTTCGCCTCTACAGCTTGGTGTAAGCCATCCGACCATCGACGCCCAGGCTGCATGCGCCCCGTAAACTCATCAATAATTACTACTTTTTGCTCATGAATAATGTAATCAACATCGCGAGTGAACAAGGTATTTGCACGTAAGGCGGCATTTAAATGATGGACCATGCCAACGCTGGAAAATTCGTATAGGGAACTATCCGGTGCCAACAAGCCAGCGGACTTCAGCAATTTTTCTGCGTTTTCATGACCTTCATCGGTAAGATAAACCTGACGTGTTTTCTCATCAACGGTAAAATCACCAGGACCGTCTTCTTCCTGCTGCTGCTTCAATCTGGGAACGATGGCGTTCATCTGGGAATAAGTTGCCCCACTGTCTTCCGCTGCTCCAGAAATGATCAGTGGAGTTCTCGCTTCATCGATCAATATCGAATCGACTTCGTCCACGATAGCGTAGCGTAATTCACCTTGAGCACGCATTTCACCAGTAAATGCCATGTTGTCTCGAAGATAATCAAACCCAAATTCATTATTCGTTCCGTACACGACGTCACAGGAATATGCGGCTTGTTTTTCCAGAGCTGGCATGTTGGGCACGACTACACCGACGGAAATTCCAAGAAATTCATAAATCGCCCCCATCCATTGGGCATCGCGTCTCGCCAAATAATCGTTAACAGTAACGATATGTACGGAATACCCATCGAGTGCATTCAAGTACACTGGTAAAGTTGCGACCAATGTCTTGCCTTCTCCGGTACGCATCTCGGCAATTTTTCCTTCGTGCAAAACCATGCCGCCGATCATTTGCACGTCAAAGTGCCTCAGCCCCAAGGTTCGACGAGAGGCCTCTCGAACAACAGCAAATGCCTCCGGTAAAATATCTTGGACGCTACTAGCATTTTTTAGCCGTTTCTTTAGTTCTGGGGTTTTTGCAGCAAGTTCAGCATCGGAAAGTGTTTGTAGTTGAGATTCGAAACCATTGATCTGTTTTACTATTTTGCTGAATTTCTTGATTAGTCTGTCATTTCGACTACCGAATATTCTGGAGAATGTGTTGCCAAACATCAATCTATGAGGAGAGATAAATTTAGGTCAAAGGTCCTGAACTTTAATGAAAAAACTTATATTGCGTGCGATTGCGAACCGAATCAATGAGAATAGTTGTCCAATCATCGAAATATTATAATGATTAATCACTTCGAGTCGCTTTCCCAAAATACAAGTACAAGTTGGCTCCTGCACAAAAAAACATAAAGACGACACACCTGCAATTCAAGCTATGAGCAGCGAAAATTATCAACAGATAGGAGACATTTTAAAGGCTGCGGATTTATTGAAAGCCAAATCCAATTTTGTTGGATCATCGATATTTGAGGCTTGGACCATAAGTGCAGGAGAGAAAATTGCCGGACATACTAGCGAACTGAAAGAAGAAAGGCACTTACTTTACGTAACAGTCGATTCCGGCATTTGGGGGCACGCTGTGGCCAATCATCAAGAGACAATTCTTTTACGAATGCGTGAACAAGGGCACGTTAATTTAAAAGAAATGTTTGTTCGAGTAAGACCACAGAAACCAAAGAAAACTGCACCTCACGTGCGTCCTCAAGCTCAAGCTCGCCCAAAGCCAATTTCTCCCAGCTTGAGAGAAACGTTCAGACAACTAGCAAAATGCACAAATAACCCAAAAATTCGTAGTACTTTTTTACGAATGAGTCAAATTGGTTCGGATCAGTAACGATCTCTGACTCGAATAATTCAAGTTCTTAACCAAAGAAAAGTACAAGCTTTCTGCCCGCTCAAAGTAACTCACGGTAAAAAGTTAAATAAAACTGGGTGTAGCTTATAGGGAGCCAACACCTAAGACTAAGATTTTCTCAGCTCGCAACTTCACCCGCTAGCGGACGAATGATTGTCGCTGGCACACTTTCGTAATCATCAGATTCAACGATTTCCCAGGCTGATTGATCCTTGACAAGAGCGGCCAATAGCCGATTATTCAAGTGATGTCCTGATTTATATGCTGAAAACGATCCAATCAGAGAATACCCGAGTAGATAAATATCTCCAACAGCATCTAAAACTTTGTGCCGCACAAACTCATCTTGATATCGGAGCTGATCTTCATTCAAGATATGATATTGATTCATCACAATCGCGTTCTTATCGCTTGCACCTTGCGCAAGCCCAGCTTCAAGAAGACTTTCTAAATCAGAAATAAAACCAAAAGTACGAGCTCGACTGACGTTGTTCTTATACGAAGTTTTCGCAAAATCAATCGTTACTTTTTGATTAGAATTTTTAAGTACAGGGTGATCAAAATCGATTTCGAACGATATGCGAAATCCATCAAACGGCTCGAATTTAGCCCACATATCGCCTTCTTTGACCATCACTTTTTTCTTAATCCGCATGAATTTCTTCGGTGCATTTTGCAAATCAATTCCGGCAGATTCCATCAAAAACAAAAACGGATGAGCACTACCATCCATAATCGGCACTTCGCCCGCGCTGACGTCTACATAGGCGTTGTCTATTCCTAGACCAGCAAATGCGGACATTAAATGTTCTACAGTAGAAACACGCACACCGTCTCTTTCTAAACTTGTCGACAATCGAGTGCTCGTAACATTCTCGACTCTCGCTGGAATTTCAACGACTGGACTTATATCTGTTCGTCGAAAAATGATACCGGTATTCGCAGGAGCCGGATTCAAAGTGAGACAAATTTTAACGCCTTTGTGCAAGCCTACACCAGTGCCTGTAATTACGTTGGTAAGCGTCCTTTGCTTGATCATAAGAATTTCAATATTTTTTAGATTTGTTTGATCGGATCTTTAGTTTCATTTAAGCGCGTCGTCGGTTTCGCTTTCATGCTGAATACCTTAGCCCAAGAAAGCTTGCATCGAATTGCGCTGTATTTTACAAGATATTTTTTGTAAAAAAACGTTTTAGATTTAAAACCAAATATCACGATCGATAATTTTACTTTTTTTCTACTTTCTCTATCTTTACCTTCTGATGCGGACTTTGTCTGTACTGCCTGATTCATGCGGAGTGTATAAAACTCTAAACTTGTAAAGATGGCATTCTAATTTCCGCTCAATTAAACAAATTTTAGAGTTTCTAAACAAATTATTTTGCGCATAATCCCAAGTTTTTTTAACTTAGGTCAAAGTCAATCACTGGTAAATTTAAGTCAGATTGACAACTTTCAAAAAAGATAATTTTACGCTATAAAAAATCAATTGAAACGTAAATGAACTACGACAGTAAATTGAGTTTATGGTGTGTATTGAAGAATTTGAACTAAATTAGTTGTCTTTAGAATTCAATATATTCAATTCCATTCGTTTTACTATTCTCCATGCTCTGTTGAGTATTGGCGATGATTGGAGCCTCGATTATTCCTAAATACAGCTGGAATCACATCTTCTGTCAGCGATCGGTCGGGATCAGAATACTCAGCATGAACAGGTAGAATTTCTCGAACATCATCGACTGGATTGACTTGCATCATATCTTCATGCTCTGGGTCCCCAAAGTCATCAAATAGTTCATCATTCCCGTCCCGTAGTCCTGTTGCTACGATCGTCACTCGAATTTCGTCGCCTATTTCGTCATCAAATATTTGACCGGCAATGACTACCGCATCGTCAGAAGCGATCTGACTAACAATATCATTTACTTGTTGAAATTCATAGACGGACATATCAGAATTTGCAGTGACGTTAACCAACAAACCGGTCGAGTTGTGTACATCAACATCCTCTAGCAATGGATTGTCGATCGCACGCTCTGTAGCAATTCTAGCTCGATCATCACCAGTCGCTTGTCCGGTCCCCATCATTGCGCATCCAGATTCTGACATCACCGTTTTTACATCAGCAAAGTCAACGTTGATATAACCAGTCCGAATTATTAGATCCGAAATCCCTTGAACCGCGTTGAACAGCACATCGTCGACTTTTTTGTAAGCATTTTTGAGTGTCATTTCACCTTCGTTGAATATCTTTTCATTTGGGATGGTAATCAATGAATCAACTTCTGTTTTTAAGTTTCTTACACCTTGCTCCGCACAGTTTCTTCTGGATATGCCCTCAAAGTTAAATGGTGTAGTTACGACTCCAACGATCAGAATCTGTTGATTCTTTTCCTTTAAGGCTTTGGCAATTTCCGGTACAGCGCCGGTACCTGTACCACCTCCCATGCCAGCGGTGATAAAAATCATGTCCGAGTCACTTAGTTCATCGGTAAATTTATCTTTGTCATCAATTGCCGCCTGCTGACCGATTTTTGGATTTGCTCCTGCACCCAGTCCTTTGGTGATATCGTTTCCGAATTGAATCCGGTTTTTCACTTTCGTCCGACCGAGAGCTTGAGCATCGGTGTTGGCGACATAGAAGTCCACACCTTCAATGTTTTCTCCGATCATACGATCTACAGCATTACTACCACCCCCACCAACACCGACGACTTTAATGCTGGCTCGTTGATTCGCTAAATCCTCGGCAGGCAGAAAAAATCGATTGCGGAATATGTTATTCCGTCTTTTTTGTTCTTCTGGCATTGCATTTTCTCCTAACAAACTGTTTGTAATAAGTTTTTAATGTCTAGTCCAACTAATATTCGCCTTGAAACCACCCTTTCAGTCGTCCTTGCTCACTCCTTGTGTAGAGTTGACGCATACGGTCCATCGCTCTGGAGAAGATATTCTGATTCATTAAGTTTCCCGCTACTCCGATCTCAGGAAGACTTTTTCGATTGGAATATCCAAACTCGTACAATCCGACACTAGTCGAAAATCGAGGATGTCTAACCACTTCATGCAAGGGACCAGAGTATCTAGGAGCCGCAATTCGAATTGGCACCTGAAATATCTTTTCTGCAAGTGTTGCGATGCTCGATATCTTTGACGTTCCACCAGTCAATACCAAACCGGAGCGCATGTACTTTTTGAAGTCTTCTTCAATTAAATTGGCATTGACGAGTGAAAAAATCTCTTCCAGTCGCGCTTGAATTACTTGAGCCAAGTATTTTTGTGGCATCGTTCGATTCCCAGTACCACCTATTCCAGGTAATTCGACTAGCTGGTCTTTTGTTATTTCTTCCGCATATGCGTAACCAAATTGATGTTTTATTCTCTGTGCAGCGGAAGTCGGGGTTTGCAAGGTGACAGCAATGTCTTTTGTAATTTGTGAACCTCCCACTGGAAAGACTGCACTATGGTGAACTTCACCTTCGAAATACACTGCAAGATCAGTCGTCCCCTCACCAATGTCCAATACACCAACTCCTAAGTCACGTTCGTCTTTGGTCAATACAGCATAGCCGGATGCAATAGGATCTAATATTATGTTTTCTACTTCCAAATCACATCTTTCAATGCATCTGAGGATGTTTTGGACCGCGCTTACGTTGCAAATGACGACATGAACTTTTGCTTCCAGTCTAAAACCGCTCAAACCAAGTGGTTGATGAATTCCTTTTTGGTCATCAATGGTGAAAGCTTGAGGCAACACATGTAGAATTTTTTCATCACTTGAAATTCGAACTGCTTGTGCGGCTTCTATGACACGATTAATATCATCGGTACTGACTTCAAGACCACGTATTGCAACGACTCCTGTCGAATTGTAGCTACGAATGTGTGAGCCTGTAATTCCTGCAAAGACTCCAGTTATTTCACATGCTGACATCATTTCAGCTTCATGGATCGCGTTTTGTATGGTTGCCACAGTTTGGTCGATGTTCGATATCATGCCTCGAATCATTCCTTGTGCGGGCTGTTCGGCGACCCCAATGATTTCAGTCGTACCTTGGGGGGAAACTTCACATACGATAACTGAAACTTTAGATGTGCCTAAATCTAGGCTCACCATTAACTCGTTTTCGGAACTTTTATTCGTAGACACTGAAACTACACTCCTGATTGAACTTTGTACTTACCGTGACCTTTAAGTTTGGACTTCCCATCAACCCACAGCACTGAAATTCCATCTGGATATCGCATATCGACTTCGGAAATCGTCTCGCTAACGGGTTGAAGCAATTCCGAGAATAGATGTGAAAATCGTAAAGCTTGTAATCGGGGATCATTACTACCTAACTTGACTAAAATCTCAAGAGGCTTCGATTCGAGCTCTACTTCATCGATTGTTTTTGGGGGCATTATTTCGTCGTTCTGCAATAAAACAGTCCAACTGTTGGTTTTCGACTTGTAGAGTCCCACAAGCTTTAAACCCACAGCGTTAAAAATTGCTCTCCAATTTTGTAAATTGGCCAACATCTCTTGCTCTGATCCTTTTGGTCCTTTTAAATGAGGCAAATCTAAATTTTGGACATTCAGAAGCTCAACCGGCGTACCAACTTGATCTAACCATTCATTTTCATTCCATTGGGCTAACATTACTCGTTCATTGACATAAACATCTATGGTATCAGGCCATCTTCGTTTCACAATGACATCGTCTACCCATGGAAGCGATTCTGCAATCTGCGCAGCTTTGGCAATATCAACTCGTAAAATGTTGGTCGAAGCTACTTTTGCGATGGCTCGTCTAATTTGGACTGGCTCTGTATAAGTAAGATCACCTTGAATGTTGATCTGCTTTGTTGGGAATCTTTGTGGTTGCAACACATAATCTACACCTAAGCCGATCATCGCGATGACACATAGTAAAACTGCAATGCTCGCGAAGCGATAGCTACCGCCCGAACGTGAAGGTATGCTTGGCCGCCTCCTCGACGCATTTATCGCAACGTCGTTCGGGACTTTCACTCGATCTCTTTCGTTTACTACACGTGGTTTCATTTCTACTTATTTTTCACCAACTATTTTTACTTCTAAGCTAAGATCCACTGCGTGTATCTTTTTCACACTATGCTGTACGTATTCAATTAGTTCTTCAATTTCAGTAGCGGTTGCTGAACCTCGATTTTCGATAAAGTTTGCATGTGTTGGTGAAATCCTCGCGCGACCTATCGAAAAGTTTTTCAGTCCAGCCGTATCGATTAAGCGTGCTGCATAATCCCCTTTCGGATTACGAAACACCGATCCGGCGTTTGCGGTTTGTATCGGCTGACTGCTTGCGCGTCGTCGTAAGAATTCTCGAATTTTCGCATGTCCTGTTTCTGACTGACAAGGCGAAAATTTAAATTCGGCACCAGTAAACCACTCATCTGGTTTCATTTTCGTAAATCGATAACCCCAATGAATTTGATTGACTGCTTTACGAACTAGTTCGCCACAACGATTGATAATATCGGCGTAGCGTACGATTTGCCAAGTTTCCGTACCAAAACATCCTGCATTCATCGCTAGAGCACCGCCTACAGTACCGGGAATTCCAATTAAGAATTCGCCACCGCACAATGAGTTTTTCATAGAAGACCTTGCGAGTTTCGGGTTGGGCACACCAGCCTCAGCATAGAACCCATTCTTTTCAGTCTTGTGCAGTCTATTCAATCCCTTTAGGGTCGATATGACTACTCCATTGAAACCCCGATCTCGCACTAACATGTTGCTTCCCAAGCCACACCAAAGTATGTTCATCTCAGCTGGCACACGTTGCAAAAATGTACGCAAGTCATCCTTATCTCGTGGTATGTAATACCATTTTGCAAGACCTCCTGCACGCCAACTGGTATGTCTGCTCATCGGCTCATTTAAACGTAATTGCCCACGAAGTCCGACCGTTGAAATGCGGCTTGTAGTGTTCATGTCGTCGAATGTCTCTTTACTTCCATCAATTCGAAGCAATGCTTCACAACCAGTTCAGTCGCATCGACACTAGCAAACTTGCGAATCCGCTTTGATAGTTCCGCTACAACACTGCGCTGACCTAATACTTTTTCCAAATGCCAGCTTAAGGTCGTCACAAAGTCATCGTTTTCCGTACAAATCAAAGCACTGGCTGCACGTTCTAACTGTTTTGCGTTAAGATATTGATGATTTCTTGCAGCGTACGGGTAGGGAACAAAAATTGCAGCCAAACCCATAACTGACACTTCTGCAATTGTCATTGCACCTGCTCGAGAAACTACCAAGTCTGATTTTGTATAGACATTCGCCATGTCGTCTATGAATTCCCGCACTTCTGCCTCTACACCATTTTTTTTATAGAGGGCCTCAACATCATTCGCGCGACCTCTGCCTGTTTGATGAATTACCTTCGGTCTCATTTTCACAGGCAAAGATTTGAGCACTCTCGGGAGATTGTTGTTTAGTGCTTTTGCGCCTTGACTACCACCGAGAATCAGCAATTGCAATGGTTTGTCTTCAGTCAATGTCTCTGGCTTATTTAGACTGGCCTGTATGATTTCTTCTCGTACCGGTGTACCGACTTGTTCTGGCTTTCCAGCTATTTTTGTCTCTGCAAATCCGATCAATACACGCGTGGACAGATAGGCAAGAATTTGATTGGTCATACCGGCGACTGCGTTCGACTCGTGAATCAGAAATGGTCTTCGTAGAAGATAGGCTGCTATACCTCCAGGAGCACAAACAAATCCACCCATCCCGACTAAAACATCCGGGCGCCGGTGTAAGATTATCACGCAACACTGAATGATTGAATAAGTGATCCATACAGGTAAGCTGATCCATCGAAGTATACCTGAATTCCACAAACCCTTCACTCGGATATAGTCAATCACAAAACCTTCCTGCTTTGCGACTCGATCTTCAATTCCACCTCGAACACCCATCCAGATCACGTTTACTCCTACTTCCCGCAGAGCCTTCGCAACTGCCAAGCCAGGATAAACGTGTCCACCAGTTCCACCAGCCATCATGATAAGAGTATTCATTTTTCTAGTTTCTGACGACAACTTCGTTCAATCGAAAAAACGATACCTAGACACGATGAAAAAGCAATCAAGCTAGTACCACCTTGGCTCATGAATGGCAGTGTGAGGCCTTTTGTCGGTAAAACTCCCATATTCACACCGATGTTGATGATTGCGGAAACCGCGATGAGCATAGCAATTGCATGTGCCACGGTTACTGCGTATCTTTCTCCAGCAAATTCGGCTAGTCGTGCGACGAAGAAAATTCGCCAAATCAGTATTACAAACAAAGAAATAGCTGCAGTAATCCCAACAAATCCAAGTTCTTCAGCAATAATTGCAAGCAAAAAGTCAGAACCCGCATAGGGTAAGTAAAACAACTTTAAAACGCTGTTTCCAATTCCAACACCGAATATTTCACCACGCCCGAATGCGATCAATGATTGCACTAGCTGAAATCCACTACCGTAGGGATCTTGCCATGGATCTAGGAACGAGACAAGTCGCGCGAATCTATATTCTTCGAACATAATCAACGCGACCAAACAGGCTATACCGGCTCCGGCCAAAGTGATAATGTGAGTCCATCGCAAATAACTAAGATATAGCATTCCGAATAGTACGCCACCGAGTACCGCGGCACTACCAAAGTCTGGTTCGAGAAGTAACAAAACTGCAAATACCAGATAAATTCCGATAATGGGTACAACATCAGCAAAGAAGCGATTCATGTAAGAGCGTCGATTCGTTAAATAATCTGCAGCGAACAACAAAAAACCAATTTCTGCGAATTCAGAGGGCTGAAAATTCCAGCCTCCCAGCTGAATCCACCTTATACTGCCATTGATCTTGACACCTAGTCCAGGCACAAAGACAAGAGCAAGCAACAAAATTCCACCAATCAGAAGAATTGGAGAAAGATTCTGCCACAGGTGAACCGGAATCATAGATACGATGAACATTGCGCAGATAGAGATAACAATGTGTACGGAATTGGCACGCAGAAAGACAAAAACGTCACCCGTTTCATGAGCTTCTGCAATTGTCGCTGAGTACGCCGCTAACATACCGAAGGTTATTAGCAAAAGATAAACTACTAGAAGAACAGGGTCGAAAAGCGGGGCTCGGCTTTTGTCTTTTTTCAATGAGTCGTTGTAATCTTGAATAATCATGATGCAAAATGAGACTTCAGTGCTTTGTTAAACGCTTTTCCCCGCTGCTTGAAGCTCGGAAACATATCGTGACTGGCACATCCAGGTGAAAAGACAACGCTGTCACCTTCTTCAGCCAAGCTCTCAGCCACGAAAATTGCTTCTCTCATACTCTCTACAAAGACCTTTTGGGTTCGACCGTTGAATGCTTGGCTAATGTTGCGCGCGTCTCTGCCATAAAAAATGCAACCACGCAATCGTTCACCCGTAATGTTGTAGATTTCGGAAAAGTTTGCGGCTTTACTCAAACCACCTAAAATCAACACAATTGGATCGTTATTCGTCGATTTTATTGCTGCAACAGTTGCACTTACATTCGACGACCTCGCATCATTTATCCAGCGAACACCATTCCACTCTCCTACCAAATCACAGCGAAAAGGAAGTCCTCTATAATTTGTGATTTGTTCTGTGGCGGCTTCGACAGAAAAACCTGCGGCTTCCAATATGGCGCACGCAGCAAGTAAGTTCAATTCGTTGTGGGCGCCTTTCAGTTGGCACTTATCCAAGTCAACAAGAGGCTTGTTTCCCTTTGCAATCCACCTTTTTTGATTTTTCTCGACAATTCCGAAATCCTGCTCGGAGCTTGCTGGGTTACGTCCGAAAGTCATACGCTCACCCGAAGTAGGGAGATTCGCGACGATATTATCTTCACGATTCAGTACAACCTTTTGTGCATTTTCGATGACTTTTGACATCGCTGAAACATAATGACTTGCGCTTTCGTAACGTTCCAAGTGATCGGAATAAGCGTTCAAAATGGTGGCGACATCTGGACTAATTGGTGACTTTACTTGTTCGAGCTGAAGCGAAGAAAGTCCCAACAGAAAAATGTCCGAAGAGCTCGAATTCAATAGATCTAGAAACGGCATTCCACCGCAACCACCAATTTTCGCGGTTTGGCCTGCATGATCTATAACGTGATTGATGAGTGCGTTTACAGTGCTCTTACCATTGGTTCCTGACACTGCAATTGTCGGTTTTGAGCGATGACGGAAGAATAACTCCAAACTACTCAAAACTTCCGCCCCAAATTTTTCGGCTTGTCGCACAATTGACTCATCGGAATGTGCCGAAGTACAACTCATCGCGACTAAGTCAGTATTCAAAAATAGCTGAGGATAAATGGGAGCATTTACGGGAATTCCGGGCATCGTAGATTTAAAGCGCCTTTCCAGATGAGGGCGCGAAACGACATCACAAACTTCAACATCCCATCCATCATTGAGCAAAAATTTTGTACATGCTACCCCACTGACTCCAAGACCTACTACCACTGCGCTACCTGACGAGTTGTATTTTGGAAAATGTTGCATGTTGTCACTCCAATTTTTTTTACCTAATTTTTAGCGTGGCTAATCCAATTAACACGAATACGAGAGCCATGACCCAGAATCTTACTGTGATTTTTGGCTCTTCCCATCCCTTCAATTCATAGTGGTGATGCAAGGGGCTCATCAGCCACACTCGACGGCCCCTGAGTTTGTAAGATGCAACTTGCACGATCACCGACAGGGCCTCAATTACGAACAGTCCACCCATAATGAGTAGAACGATTTCTTGTCGAACAATGACCGCGACAATCGCTAATACTCCACCGAGAGCGATGGAGCCGGTATCCCCCATAAATACTTGTGCGGGGAAACAATTGAAAACCAAAAATGCAAGTCCCGCACCGACTAAAGAACCACAGAGAATGACCAGCTCTCCTGCACCATCTATATACGGAATTACCAAATACTCGGAAAATAAGATATTACCTGATGCATAACTGAATATTCCCAATCCACCAGCAACCAAAACAATAGGCATGATTGCCAGTCCATCCAATCCGTCTGTCAAATTCACTGAATTTGACGTACCGACAAGGACTAGAATCGTTAAGGGAATGAACCAATAGTGCAGATCCAGCATGACATGTTTGAAAAACGGAACAAGATAAGCAGTTTCCGAACTCGATGTTGAAGTCATATACAAAACACAAGCAACGGTAGCCGCCACAATAATTTGCAGCAGCAGTTTATGTCTTACGCTTAAACCTCGTTTCTTTTTGTTCTTTGCCGTCAATTTGTACCAATCATCAATAAATCCGATTAAGGCGAAGGCTAGAAACCCACCGAGTGCAATCCAAACAAGCCTGGTCGACATGTCTGCCCAAAGCAGGGTACTGAAAGTTACCGCAAAAACGATTCCAATGCCGCCCATGGTCGGTGTGCCGCCTTTGCCTTTGTGTAGTGGAACATCATCCTCTCGAACCACTTCTCTGATCGATAATTGCTGTAGTTTGCGAATAATGATCGGAAATAGAAAGATGCCGATCAGTAGCGAAGTAATAACTGCAAGTATTCCTCGAAAGGTCAAATACTTGAACAAATTCAACCAGGTAAATTCATTCGATAGAGCTAAGAAAAACGATGCTAACACGTTTTGACCTTTTCTGGCGTGACACCATTCATACAAAGATGATCAGTGACTTCTTCCATTTTCATTCCACGAGATCCTTTCACGAGTACGGTCGTATACTCGTCAATTTCGGACTCTAGTTCGGATACAAGGTCACGTTTATTCCGATAGTGCGAAGCTCCTTGGCCAAAAGCTTTCGCTGCGAATTCACTCAAATTCCCCAAACAATACAGCCTGCTGATGCCAGCATGCTTCGCTCGTTGACCAACTTCTTTATGAAATTGAATATCGTTCGAACCCAATTCAAACATGTCACCCACGACCAGTCGTCTATCCCCATTCAATTTCGAAAGGAAATTGATTGCTGCTTCGGTCGATGCGGGATTTGCGTTATAGGTGTCATCAATTAGACGACCACCGAACTTATGCTGACGAATTTGCAGTCGACCTTTGACGGCAGACACTTTGTTTAGACCTTCGATGATATGTCGCTCAGAAAGTCCCAAAGCAATTCCCACTGCAGCTGCAGCCAGTGCGTTGGCGACGTTGTGTGCCCCCAATAAGTTGATATGAGCATCGAAACAGCCAATCGGGGTACTCAAGGCAAGTCGCACTGAAGATTTCCCAATTTCATAGTGTGCAGTTAAATCTACTTTGTCGGAAAATCCATATGAAATTACTTTTCTAGGTCCTGCAAGCTGTTTCCAATACTCGTAATATTTGTCGTCACCATTCAAGACTGCAGTTCCTTGTTCGTCCATACCGCCAATGATCGAACCTTTTTCTTTGGCAACCTGTTCGACGGAGTTGAGATACTGTAAATGCGCAGGTCCAGCGTTGGTGATCACTGATACTGTTGGTCGTGCTAAATTTGATAGGTATAGGATTTCACCAACTTGATTCATACCAATTTCGACTACGGCAAATTTATGCTGTTTCTCGAGCTTGAAAAGCGACAACGGCAATCCAATGGCGTTATTGAAGTTTCCCTTCGATACCATGGTTTTAGCTTTGGTACCGAGCATGACGCCTATCATCTCCTTCACTGTTGTCTTTCCACAAGATCCAGTAACAGCAACTAGTGGTAATTGAAATTGATTGCGCCAATATGCAGATAGTCGTCCAAGTGCTTGTTCGGTGTCCTTTACGACGACTTGTGTTAATTCCGTGTTCACCTTCTTGTCGACTATGGCAGCACATGCACCCTTGAGTTTTGCCGCTTCGATATAAGCATGTCCGTCAAATCGTTCGCCGCGAAGTGCCACAAACAAATCTCCTTCCCTAAGCGTACGTGAATCTGTTGACAATCCTCGAATCCAATTTTTTTTGCCGAAATGAACTCCTCCAACTACGGTGGCGATAGTTTGCGTATCCATCATGATCGAGCCCCCAAAAGTTCCAATACAACTTGTTTGTCGCTGAACGCGAAGGATTGATCTCGGTAAACTTGAGTTGTTTCGTGTCCTTTTCCGGCGATTAAAATGGAGTCGCATCGCGCGGCGTTTTTTAACGCGAATTCAATGGCACTTTTTCTATCAGGGATACGTTTCGGTTGACTTTTCATACCTTGTGCAATGGCATCCATAATTGAATCTGGTGCTTCGTTGCGAGGGTTGTCATCTGTCAAGACGACTTCATCTGACAGTTTTTCTGAGATTTTTCCCATCATCGATCTCTTTTTTTGATCGCGCCCACCGCCACAGCCGAAGATGCACCAGATTTGTCCTTTCGAGAATTCTTTCAAGCTTGACAAAGCTGCTTCGAGAGCGGCCGGAGTATGAGCGTAGTCAATGTAAATCGAAGGGCGTTCAACACTGGAAATCTGCTCCATGCGTCCAGGAACAGCTTTCACTTGACTGAGAGCCTGTTCAATCTGGCAGTGGTTGAAACCTAGTGAATGTAGTATCGCGGCAACGGTTGTCAAATTAATGGCATTAAAGGAGCCCAACAGTGAACTTTGAACCGTAATGGTTCGCCCAAGAATATTGATGGTAGCCGTCAAGCCATCACTGTGAGCTACGGCCTTTTCAAGCTGAACATCTGAATCTCGTTTACCGTAAGTAAGCACATATTCATTCTTTGTTTTCGTTGACAGCTCGCGACCTAAATCCTCATCTACATTCAATATCGCGCAGCGGCTGTTGTACTCGGTAAAAAGTTTTGCTTTGCTATCTCGATAGTGCCGATGAGTTCGGTGATAGTCCAAATGGTCTTGACTCAGGTTGGTAAACACAACTGTTCCAAACTTGACACCATGGGTTCGGCCTTGATCCAGCGCGTGTGATGAAACCTCCAAGCAAATGTAATCTGCACCTTCATCTGAAAGTTGAGCCAATTTTCTGTGTAGTGAAATCGGATCAGGAGTTGTTAAGGAGCCGGCGCGCAAACTTGAGTGAAATCCTGAACCCAAGGTACCCACAATTGCACTTTTCTTACCCAAAATTTCCAGTGCCTGTGTTGTCAGGTAAGCACAACTTGTTTTTGCATTCGTCCCGGTGATTCCAACCACATGTACTTTCGTCGAGGGTTTTTGATAAAACACATCGGCGATATAACCAATCTGTTTTCGTAAATCGTGTATACCGAGCTGCGGAGTATGATTCGAGGCGATCTCAGACCAAGTTTGGGACTCGTATAAAACTGCTGCTGCGCCTCGTTGAATCGCGCTCTTTATGTGTTCTCTACCATCTGCTCGACTACCAGGCATTGCAAAAAATAGACTTCCGGTTTTCACTTCACGCGAATCCAAGCAAAGACCTTCGATCATGACATCTTGTTTATCCTTGAGAATGGTAATATTTCCCAAGAGATCGCTTAGGCGCATACTCTCTGTTTGCTGTTTAGCAGGCAAAATCACGATTCAAGGTTCGTTCCTTTTTTCTTTTTTACAAGCAGTGAAAAATCGTCCGGAGGCACATTCAACAGTCTGAGAATAGAGGTCATCATTTCTCGAAATGCAGGTGCAGCAACAACACCTCCATAGTGTGATTCTCCTTTAGGGTCATCGACAATGACGACAGCCGCTAGCTTTGGATTCGAAGCAGGTATAAACCCAGCAAACATAGCAATGTGTTGTTTGTTGCTATATTGCCCATTAATCAGTTTTTGTACGGTTGCTGTTTTCCCTGCGACACGATACATTTGGACTTTTGCTCTACTAGAAGTGCCGGTGGGAGTCACCACTCGCTCCAGCATTCTTGCTAGTTCATTGGCAATATTTTCCGGAATAACTTGTTTTCCTTGTTTTGGCTCTTGATTCGCCAAAATAGTTAGCGGTAACAAGGTGCCTCCGTTTGCAATGGCTGCATAAGCACGAACCATTTGCATCGCGGTAATCGCAAACCCGTAGCCGTAGGTCAGCGTTGCGCGTTCATTGTCACGCCACTTGGTTCGTTTTGGAAATATGCCTTGGTGTTCCCCCAGCATTCCGCTGCCTGAAACTTCGTTGAAACCCATCGTACGATAGAAATCTGCCAAATCATTGGGATCGACTTGATCGCCAATTTTGATGACACCAATATTGCTAGACCTCATAAGGATGTCTTCAACATTCAACGGACCAAAATTACGAATGTCTTCAACGGTATAGCCACCTATACGCATATAGCCTGGTGAGGTTTCGATAACAGTTTTCGGTGTTATCAAACCGTCGATTAGAGCTTTGGCAACAGTAAAAGTTTTGGCGGTCGAGCCTGGCTCAAAGACATCGGTCACTGAGAAATTCCTAGTAATTTTCCGATCGCTGATGACATTTGGATTAAAGCTAGGTGCACTCGTGAGGGCCAGGACTTCACCGGTGGAGACATCAACGACTACGCAGGTGGCAAGCGCAGCGCGTTGCTTGGTGACGACCGCCAGTAGGTTCTTATAAACAATTTGTTGGATTCGAGCATCGATAGTAAGTTGAACATCTTTTCCGTCAACGACTCTTCTGACGGTCTCGATCGCTTCAACTGTTCTGCCTGTTCGATCTCGAATTACTATTTTCAGGCCGGGTGTCCCTTGCAGTGTGCTATCGAATGAATATTCAACAGCCTCCTGCCCTACATCATCGATATTGGTGTACCCGATTAGATTTGCAGTCGCTTCACCCTGAGGGTAGAAGCGCTTGTACTCTCGCATTAAGCTGACACCTGGAATTTCAAGATCCATCACCTGTTTGGCTTGCTGTGGTGTAAGGTGTCTAGACAAATACATGAAGTGTCGATTACGTTCAGCGTATTGTTTGACGTTGTCCGCGATCTTTTTTTCAGGAATATCAAGTGCTTTGGCGAGATCACTCCATTTATCTTTTTCGTCGATTAGGATTTGTGGTTCAGCCCAGACCGAGTCGACAGGAGTACTGATCGCAAGTGTCACTCCGTTACGATCCTTGATTACCCCTCTATTTGCCTTGATTTCGATGCTACGCATGAAGCGTGCATTGCCTTCGGCCTGAAGTTGATCTGAAACTACGATCTGAAGATAAGCCGAGCGCACGAGCAGTAAACCAAATGCAATCGTGATGACAATCGGAACGACCAAATGACGCCTGTTTTTGAGTCTGCTTATACGAATCATCAACTATTCCTGTTCTGGGTTTGTTTCATTTCGAAAGCTTGGTGACTTCGGTAAGATCAACACGACGTGTTCGGACGGCTTGACAAGCTTTTTCGTAGATTGCGCCCAGCCTTCGAGTTGGTCGAAGCGAGAAAAGGCGGCAAGTTCTATCCGCAATTGATGCCACTCGATGTTTAGCTCGTCTCGAAGCGCGTATTCGTCTTCAAGTTGGGAGTAAGCAACTCGGTTTTCGTGTCTCACCCAAACTACAGCAACAGCGGTTGATAAACAAACAACGAGTAGGAAGTAAATCAGACGTCTCAATGTACCAACCCGGTTCGTTCCGCCACACGCATTCGTGCGCTTCTCGCTCGCCGGTTTTGGTGCACTTCGTCTGTAGTAGGACGAAGAGCTCGACCAACGATCCTTAAGGATACCGGCTCAGGATGAAGCGCGTTCGATCGAACAGCAGGATTCGCTCTTTCTCGAAAAAAATTCTTGACGATACGATCTTCTAAAGAGTGAAAAGTTAGTACTACCAAACGTCCTCCAATCTTAAGCATCTTCACACATTGCGGCAAGAGATTGGCGAGTTCCTGTAGTTCTTCATTGATATGTATACGAAGTGCCAAAAAAGTACGAGTCGCGGGATGCTTGTTTTTTACTCGAGGCACTGAACTAGCAACTAGACTTGCAAGTTGCCTGGTAGTCTCGATCTTCTTTTGCCTTCGTTGTTGAACGATCACACGAGCTATTCTTCTTGCAAATCGTTCTTGGCCGAATGTGCGAAGAACTTGCGCAAGTGATTTTTCGCTTACGTTTTGCAAGTAATCTGAAGCTGAAAACCCTGTTCCAGGATCCATGCGTAGATCCAATGGGCCGTCCTGCATAAAGCTAAATCCGCGATCAGGGTCATCTAACTGAGGTGAAGAAACTCCTAGATCAGCGAGAATACCCGTCACTTTCCGTTTAGACAAGCGGCTAGAAAGTTCTGACTTGAGTCTTGAAAACTTTGCATGAATAATTTCAAATCGAGCATCGTCTAGGTGGTTTGTTTTGGCGGCTTCGATTGCTTGAGGATCTCGATCAAAGGCAAACAACTTACTCGACTGATGAATTTGTTGAAGGATCAACTTGGAATGCCCGCCACGGCCATAGGTAACATCCACATAGATTCCACCTTGACGGTCAGTCACGAGTAAATCGATGGCTTGATTTGCCATCACGGGAATATGACTATCAGATTGAGTCTGCATTGAATTTTCTGTTGATCGATTTTTCGAATTTACTAATCGTTTCTAAGTGCGTTGATATAGACTTCAAGACGCCAGATTTCATAATTTGACCTTCGTTTAACTATGAGTGCATGCACTTTACTTGCCTTCTTTTTTTTTCGATCAGAGGCATCATCTTTTTGATCCGAGATTAATTTTGCTAAAATCCGGAAGTGCTTAGGAATCAGGATTCTGCCCATCGCGTCCATCTCGCATGGAACCGCAGAGTCGAGTTTTCTTAATTCCCAGTCGTTGTCTACCTCCATCTCCGATTTGCTATCGAAGATCATCTTTGCCTTTTCGTAGTTTCCTGCGTTAAGTGCCTGATTAATCGCCTGATCAAAATCAAAAGGTTTTTCAGTCATTTTTTTTTCGTACAACTGACGCCAATCTCTATCACCCCAGAGTTGCAAACATACCTCGCTGGGATGTTGTGCGAGAAAAAGCTGCTGATCTATGTTGTTTTTAAGGACGTCTCGGTATTCAACAGGAAAGACTACTCGACCCTTTCCATCCATAGTGACCGATTTCGATCCTGTGGTTTTTCCTGTTGGCATTGGTTTTTGGTTCTGAATTTCTCAAAATATTTTAGCAAGATTCTCATTGAGATACCCCAATTTTACACGATTTGCTACTCATTGATCTTTATTGACACAGATTACCCTTATATCCATTTTCAAACTGAAATGAAAGTCGAATTTTCTAGTTGCATCAGAAACAAGAATACGGACGGTAATTGCCTTCTTTTTTTCAAATTACCTGAGCTAAGCGACAGAATGTCTTCGAGACTTACGGGTACTCGACTAAACGTTTCAGTTTCGGGAATCCGACTTTGTTGTATGAATTTAAGAGTGAATTTGATGTACACTTAAATTGAAAAGGCAAGACTGAGGTCAGTCTACATAGCTTTTGAAACAGCGAATCGTAAAGATGAAAATCTGCCGTTTTAATGAAAAAAGTTTGGGAATCGTGCAGGGACGAAACGTCAAAGACGTCAGTAAAGTTCTTGATCAACTGAAAAGACAAACCTGGCCGCCACCACCAGGCGATCAAGTCATCGCGAACCTAGACAGCTTGTTTCCCGCAATGCATCGACTTCGTAACAGAACCAATGTTTATGCACTTCGAGACTTGAGTTTGAATAGCCCGATCGCGCGTCCTTCCAAAGTTATCGGAGCACCTGTAAACTATCGTGCCCATCAAGAGGAAATGAATAAAGACAAGGGCATAAATACCTTTGGAGGTGTAAAGAGTATTAAAGATTACGGTCTTTTTATCAAATCTCCAATTCCAGTAGGCCCGGCGGAAGGGGTTCGGCTTCGATTTAGTGAACGACGAACCGATCACGAAGTCGAGCTTGCAATCGTAATCGGTCGCGAATGCTGTGATGTTGAGGAAAAAGATGCGCTTTCCTATGTTGCGGGGTACACAATCGGTCTCGACATGACGATACGAGGAACTGAAGATCGTAGTCTGAGAAAAGCAGTGGATACACACTCTGTTTTGGGACCATGGCTAGTCACATCCCACGAAGTGGAAAACCCGGATCAATTGAATATTTCGCTTTCTGTAAATGGACGCCGAAAACAGCATTCGAATACTTCTAATATGATTTACTCAACACGTAAGCTCATTTCATATGCTTCGTCCTTTTACACCCTTTATCCTGGTGACGTGATCATGTCCGGCACACCAGAAGGAGTTGGGCCGGTTTCGTTTGGTGACATTCTCGAATGCAGCATAGAAAAAATTGGCACGATGCAAGTTCCAATTCGACATATTTGAATTGTTCGTAAAGCTAAAATCAAACATAAAAATCCGAGTTTGGCCGAATCAATTGTTTTGCAAACAATTAACTTTAGGGCAAAATATCATGTGCTCCGCTCACATTTCAACCATGAAGTATGATCATCTGAACTTTTCAGCTTCGTCGCTGGTGCCAAGGTTTCGATCTGATGAATTGTCATTAGTTGTTTTTGATCGGAATCGAAATTATCGTGCTAGTGGATTATGGTGATTGCAGCATGACACTGATTTAGAGCCTCTCGTCAGAAAGAAACATTCAAATGACCAACCGCCCATTGGAATTTCTAAATTTTGCCTATCAGGCCAATGCCTTACAATTTGGCGAGTTTGCTTTGAAATCTGGACGAGTAAGCCCTTATTTCTTGAACACTGGAACTTTTGCAAACGGAAAAGAACTTACCAAGCTAGCTCGCTACTACGCGTCGATTATCCAAGACAAAATTTGTGGAAAATTTATGCTTTTTGGGCCCTCGTACAAGGGTATCCCTCTCGCTACCGCCACAGCACTGTGTTTATACCAACGTTTCGATAGGTCAGTGGAATACGCATTCGACCGAAAAGAAACGAAAGATCACGGTGAAGGAGGACAGACTGTAGGTGCCTCTTTATCAGGACGTGTTGTAATTATCGATGACGTCATCACTTCGGGATTGGCAATAGACAAGTCAGTCGCGCTTATTCGAGCGCATGGCGCTGAACCGACCGCGGTCGTAATTTGTTTGGATCGAAAAGAAAGAGCAACGAACTCGAAGTATTCCTCCGTAGAAAATGTCAAACAGCGGCACAACATCGAAGTGTGGGCAGTTGCGACAGTTGTTGACGTACTCGAATTTGTCAACCAAGACCATAATTTGGCACCTCAAACGAAAGCCATTCAAAAGTATCTCGATCTCTACTTACCTGCTATAAGTTAATACGAACTGACAGTTTATATTTGCAATGACACTAAAAAATACAAGACATGCGGTTTTATTTGGGGGTTCAGGATTTGTTGGCCGACAACTAGCCAAAACCCTAAGCAACGATGGTTGGTCGATTGACATCACCACACGACGCCCACATCGTCATCGTGACCTACTGGTCATCCCTTCTCTCAAACTAAAGCAGATCAAACAGCTGACACCCAAATCAATCACAGCTTTGATCAACGAGGGAGATACGATCGTCAATCTAGTGGGGATCTTAAACGAATCCAAGCAAAGTACGTTCGAGGATGTTCACGCTCTGTTACCTCAGCAAATTGCCAATGCTTGCATTGAACAAAAAGCTCACAGACTCATTCATGTGAGTTCCCTCGGTGCCGACATAGAAGCACCTAGTGCGTATCTTCGCACGAAGGGAAAAGGCGAACAAGCAGTTTTTGCCGCGAGTAATCAAGGACTGGACAGCATTGTAATCCGACCTTCTGTGATTTTTGGTCGACATGACTCATTTACAAATCAATTTGCTAGATTACTGAAAACTTCATTCGGATTTTTTTTGGTCGTAGCTCCTGATTCGAAGCTACAACCTGTGTATGTTCGTGACGTGGTCAACGGTGTTTCACATGCGATGAACGCACGGGAAACATTTTGTAAGTCTTGCGATCTTGCGGGTCCCGACGTGTACAGCTTGAAGGAGCTAATCGAAACTATTGATCAGTGCATAGGCCGACGACACAAAATGATTCCTTTGAATGCAACTTATTCCAAATTGCTGGCAAAGATCTTACAATTCGCACCTGGCAAGCCACTGACACCTGACAATCTACTTTCTCTTACGGTTCCGAATGTAATTGACAAGAAATTTCCTGCTCCCTATGGCATTCAAACGGGTCGATTGGAAGAAATTGCGAAAAATTGGTTAACTCCTCAATCTGACCGATTCGATAGTTATCGAGCGAAAGCCGGACGTTAAGTTCTAAATTCGCCGTGGTCGAGATTTCGCCACCCAATCCAATCAACAAAATTGAGGATTTGGATTGCTATCTAGTTGGCGGTGCTGTTCGAGATGAGCTTCTAGAGCTAGAACAGTACGACCGAGATTGGGTTGTCATTGGAGCAAGTCCCAAAATCATGCTTTCACTAGGATTCCAACAGGTGGGCAAGTCATTTCCTGTTTTTTTGCACCCAAAAACCCAAGATGAATATGCACTAGCGAGAAGAGAGAAAAAAACTGGTGTAGGATACAAAGGTTTCGATATCGACTGTTCCTCAGATGTGACTCTGGAGGAGGATTTAATCCGACGAGACTTGACCGTTAACGCTATGGCGCGGAAAGCTAACGGCACTCTAATTGATCCGTTCCATGGAAAGCGCGATCTAGAAAAGGGAATACTGCGCCACGTTTCTCAACATTTCGTTGAAGATCCACTTCGTGTATTGCGTACCGCTCGATTTTTCGCTCGGTATTATTCCAAGAGTTTTCACATTCACAGTTCGACGATCGAACTGATGAAATCAATCGTAGCTTCGGGCGAGCTTAGTCACTTAGCAGTCGAAAGAGTGTGGCAGGAAGTGCATAACGCGCTGCAGGAAGTCAATCCTTCCAAATTTTTTCAAACACTTCATCGGATTGGAGCACTAGACGAAGTACTTCCCGAGCTTACTCCCCTTTGCTTTGAGCGACCAAAAAGCATGACTTACAGCAATATTTTCGCGTTGGACAAATCTATTGATTTAACTCAAATGAAGCGGCACCGATTTGCAGTGTTGATCTATTGTGTTAGCCGAACAATCAACCAAGGGAAGAGTCACGTGCAGGGCACTGATGGAACAACAATCGTGCGACAGTTTTGTCATCGCTTAAAAGTTTCAGCAAAATATCGAAAACTAGCGATGGCAATTTCAAAATACACTGACAAAATTCGTTTATTCAATCAAGCAGACGGCAGAGACTTGTTAGAAATAATCCGGCATACAAATGGAATTAGACAAAAAGAAGTATTGTTTGATTTTCTCGAAGCAAGTCGAGTAGCACTATACTGTGTTGGTGAAAACCGCAATGAGGTCGCCGAATACATTGATGCAGTCAAGCAAGCCAGAGATCTTATTGCCTCTATTGATCAAGCATCAATTGCTAGGAAATTTGTCGGTGCGAAGTTGAAAGAAGAAATTGAAAAAACACAAATTCGCACACTTCAGGAATTTCTACAGTCTAGAAATGATTAAGGTTTTTTTCTGTAATTAGGAGCTTCATCTGTTTGCTTCGCCTAGCTAGTGCCTCTACTCTAAGCGAAGGCGAAAATCAAAATTGCAAGTACGATTCGATAAATCGAAAATGGAAGCATTCCGATATTCTCGATAAAACGCAAAAAATAGTGGATGCATGTATACGCAAAGATTCCAGAGATCGCGATCGCATAACCAAAAAGTACCCAATCGGTCTGGGCACTTGTCTGCAGTAGTTGGTAAAACTGCCAACTTCCGGCCATAAATATTGCAGGAATCGCGAGCAAAAAAGCAAATTTGGAAGCATCCATTCGCGTCAGGCCAAGCCAAAGTCCCATCGTTATGGTAATCCCTGATCTAGAAGTGCCAGGAATTAGCGCGATTGCTTGACTTAAACCAATGAAAATCACATCCTTCCAGCTTAGAAACCTCAAAGTACGTTCACCTCTTCGATAGCGGTCCGCAAACAACAAAAGTAAACCGAAGAAACAAGTCGTGCTTGCAATTACTGTGGTGCTTCGAAGCGAATTTTCGACCCATTGATTAAGGGTTGCTCCGGCGACTGCTACCGGGATACTAGCAACGATGATGTACCAGCCCATTCGAGAATCGTGGCTTGAGTAACCACCTCGTAATGACCGGCTCCATTCAATGAAGATATTCGATATATCTCGATGGAAGTAAACGATCGAGGCAACAAGCGTACCCACATGTACTGCAATATCAAAAGCGAGACCTTGATCGTTCCATCCCAAAAAATTAGGCAGTAAAATCAAGTGTGCAGAGCTCGAAATAGGTAGAAATTCGGTTGCACCCTGGACGAAGGCCAAAATGGTTAATTTAAAGTATTCAACCATTACCAAAATCTAAATTCTGCAAATTCTGGAACATTCTTTACGCAGCACAGGCTAGTCTGTGTCGTTAATTTGATAGTGTGGTGCCTACATCTGTCGCCGCGAAAAATTTGTCAGTACCATCACTTTGAAAATTTCGCCCATCTCTGAAGGCATGGTGAGAGTCAGCAATTCTGTAGAAGATTTTAATGAAGATTGATTCACAACATTTGACGAAAATAAATCCAAGTTATCTGCCACAAAGTCAAGGATAAATGAGGAGAGATTGCTAAAACTGGTGTAGCTCATCCCCGATTCAATCGCAATTTTTTCGAGCTGAGAAAAATTAAGGTGAGCCGTGATGTCTTGACATCCAATGAATTGAAGAGGATCAAATAGAACATGATGTCTTCGGTGGCAGATCAGAGTTCCACTACTTCTATCGGCATGGTAGTATTCGTGTTGTAGAAACCCATAATCGCAGATCACGATTGCACCTTCCATTAATTTTTCTGCGACAGTTCGCAGCCAAGCTCCAGCATGAGTGTGAATTTCAGTTGAGTACTCATCGTACTTTTCTAAGGGTAATTCTAGATCATCGAAATGCTCAAGAACATTTTGCTGAACGTTTCGTTCGAACTTTAACCGTAGCTGGCTATTGAATTCGTAGACATAGGCTTGGTAAACTTCTTGATTTCTGATAAGGATTAGTTCAACTGGAAACGCATCAAGTAACTCGTTGGCCAATACAATTCCATTCATTCCCTCGTCGGGGATTTGATCGTACCATCTAATAGGTATAGTGACAAAATTCTCTATTGATGCAATTGCTTGCTGCTGAGCGTATCGCATCGTAGGACTGATCTCTACGATTGCATATTCGTCTAACTGAACATTAGACTCACTAAAAGTTTTCAAGATTTGGGTTGCCAGTTTGCCATTACCGGCCCCAAACTCGTAAACAACTTTGGGACCGCTTAATCGATCTAACAAATTTGCAACTTTTTTGCTAAGAACAGCTGCGAATAACTCACCTAACTCAGGCGCAGTAATAAAATCTCCACTCCGTCCTATCAAATCATGTGTCGACGTGTAGTAGCCAAGTGTCGGTTCGTATAATGCCATATTCATAAACTCGGCAAACGTAATGCACTGAGTCTCTGACGTGCGAATTCTTTGTAAAATTAATTCAGTCAAGGCATCACTTCGAGCGCGCTCGTCATCTGTTTGAGTGAGAATTTTTGACATAAGGCAGGTAGAAATTAAGTCCTCATTCAATCATTATAAAATTCAACAATCTTTTCGATTTAAGCACGCCAGACAAGAGTTAAAGTCGGGGTTATCAGCGATCGGCTCTTTTCTGACTGAAGTCCGAAAGAAATACTTTTTGAGGCTAACAACTAAACCACATTAGTATCGAATTACCTGACCGTCTTCAAACTAGAGCAAGCCTATATAAAGTTTTTCACTTCGTCGTTAGCAATTTAACTCAACTTTTGAGGGGTTGTTCGATGCTTGCGATTTAGAAAATTGCAGCATAGTTAATGTACAAGCTCTTATTGAAAGAAATATGCCATAAAAGGAAGAACTGCATTCAACGGTACGAAGCAAATGAAGTCGCTATTTTGAGGCCAATAAAGTACCAGTGTATTCTCGATTTCAATAACATAAGTTGATAATGAAAGAAAAAGTTGCGTTGATTACGGGAGGAAGCCGACGAATTGGAGCTGCTATCGTGCGCGGATTGCACGAAAGAGGCTTTACGATCGCAATTCACTACAGGGAATCGAGTGAACAAGCTCATCAATTGTCCAAACAGTTAAATCAAATTCGATCTAACTCAGTGGCAACTTTTGGCAGTATAGATTTGGCGGATTTCGAAGAATGCTCCAAATTGGTGGACAGTGTGTATGAGTACTTTGGACGTTTGGACGTACTTATTAACAACGCTTCGGTTTTTCAATCAACCGCCTTTGGAGAAAGTTGGTTTAAACGGACGTCGGAAATGTTGGCAGTAAACTGCATTGCCCCCTATCAGTTGGCACAGGCTGCTGCGCCGAAACTTCAAATATCAAATGGAACTATTGTAAATATTTCAGATATTTACGCAAACTTTCCGAAGCGGAATTTCTCAATTTACTGCGCGACAAAGGCATCGTTGGAATCATTAACGAGGTCGGCTGCGATGGAATTGGCTCCTGCCGTTCGGGTAAATGCCATTGCACTAGGTGCAATTCTATGGCCAGATGGCCATTCGACAGACCAAGACCAAGTTATTTTCAACACGCCTCTGAAGCGGTTGGGAACCACAGAAGAAGTTGCGAGTGCTGTCTCTTTTCTTGCATGCGACGCCACATTTATGACAGGTCAGATTTTGACAATTGATGGCGGGCGAACAATTGCATTGTCACAAACTACGCCTTAGAGTTGTAATTCTGCCCCTTGTGTCTTTCGATAATGACACCTACGTTGTTGCTCGACTCAACTGCTCTCGGTTTACTAACCTTTACTTTGCACCAAGAAACGAAAAATTCTGACAATAGAACGTCTGCTATGTTTTCCGCTACCGTTTCGATCAACTTGAATCTCCTACTATTGATCAATTCCGAAATTCGAATCGAAACACTCTTGTAGTTTACAGCATGCTTCAAGTTATCTGATTCTGCTGCTAGTTTGATATCGGTTCCGAGCCAAAGATCGACAACAAGATTTTGCTTTATTCGTGCTTCCCACTCCCAGACTCCAATACTTGCTTTAAATTTCAGATTTTCGATAAATACAATGTCCATGCTTCCCTTTTTTTCAATTCGATAATGATTAAGAGTGAATTAACTTTTTCTTTTAATTTGGATTTAACCGCGTGCTGAATTTCTATTCAATTTTTGCAACATAGGTACAATTGCAAGTACCCTATTGATTTGTCTTGTCTGTTTGAAGAAAACTTCGCATAACCGAATTCTCTTATGTCTGTAATTATTTCATTTCTTGCCTCATATTTATCTGGTTCAATTCTGTGGGCAGTACTCGTTTCTAAGCTTCTGTCTTTGCCTGATCCTCGAGAGGTGGGCTCTAAAAATCCCGGTGTAACCAATGTATTAAGAATTTCCGGCAAGTTCCCAGCGATTCTAACTTTGTTAGGAGACGTACTCAAAGGTACCGTGCCGGTCATTGTGGTTGGGACGGTTACAGATAATTCCATCGCTGTCATGTTCTCTGCAATTGGTACAGTAATCGGGCACATGTACCCAGTATTTTTCAAATTTAAGGGCGGAAAAGCTGTTGCTACCTCAGTTGGTGCTTATCTTGGATTAGGATTTCCCATTTTCGCAGGGGTTGTGGCTGTCTGGTTAGTCTGCTTATTGGTGGTTAGAATTTCTTCGATTGCTTCTTTAAGTGCTATGCTTTCCGCACCAATTTTTGCTTATTTATTCGATTTTGAATCTACCATCATCGCCGGTTGTGCGTTCATATTTCTACTAATTTTGTATCGCCACAAGGATAATCTGAATCGATTGCGTTCCGGTAGAGAGTCGAGAGTAAGGTTTTAACGATTCACCGTCTAATGACTTCCTTGTTTTGAAAGTAAACGAAACAAAGATTCTCAAACGAGATTGCAGAGACTTGAATATCATTGTTTGGCTTTCGTTCATTCAAAAGATTTCTGTAGAAATTCGATAAGCACTGACCATAATCGTGCGAGGCTGGAGCCAATCCAAAATGCAATGGTGGTACCTTGGGCACATGCTCTGCGCGCCATGTTGGTTTGAATTGGCAGGTCTTATAGCTATCAAATCTCAACGTAAACAACAATATTGTAGCGATGGTTGGTGTTGAAACTCCGAGCTGGCGGATGATCAAGAAGAGTTGTCCCAGTCAGGAAAAGTAGAAAAGCAAGTCCATCGCTGACTTTCAAGCAACTAATCAGCATGGAAGAATAGCAATGGAGCTACTTTCGATTTCCCTGAGAATCAACAAAAATTTGCTGAACGCAAAGAGTTACTATGCAATGGTTTGTTCTGTTGGAATGATTGGTAGCTGTTGCAGTTTAAGTTCAAATTAGTCATTTCAACTTATCCAGTAGGTGCGCAATAAATTGATCTAAAACGCTTAGGGCCAATTCTCCACCAAACCTTCACAAAACTCACACTCAAACCGTGTTGATTAACAAACTTAGCCAATCTCTTGCTTAAGTGTTACTTAGTCTGGAAATCAACTATGATAAACTGCCTAACTTTATATATTTGCGAGTGGTCGACTAATAATGAAATTTAGTTCGTCGAATATCGCTCACTATTACTCGGAAAATTGAGATCAAGAATTAATCGTGGAAAATCGACTTAAATATGTACGAGTAGGAATGCGTAAGCAAGGTACCAGCGTCAAATTAAAATTACGTTGGGACAACTCCCCCGCCACATGCCAAATCGTATGTGATGCATTACCATTCGAAGGCGACATGTGGCATGCGAAGTACGCCAATCATGAAATTTATACATTGTTGCCTGTAGAAGAAATTTTTGGAAAAGATCCACCCAAAGAGTGGTTATGCATGTTTCCGGCTCCGGGCGACCTAATGTATATATTTCATCCGGATGGTTTGTTACCTCCTGACGTGTGGACTCCGCAAAGTAAGCATCGAATTGTTGACATCGCGTTGTTTTACGACCGCGGCAACAATCTATATGGTCCAAGTGGGGGCAATACTGGGAACATTTTCGCGACGGCACACAATATCGAAGAATTGGAGTCGTTTGCCGCGAGTTGCCTACACGTTTGGAAAAATGGATTTTGGGGAGAGAAAATGTACGTAGAAGCTGCCGATTGACAAGCTATTACTTAGCGAGTGTTATCGCTTCAGGTCTTGCAAAATGCGCTCGGTAATCGATAAGGTTTCATCAATGTCGTCTGTGCTATGAGCGAATGAAATACTACCTTGCTTGGTCGTAACTGGAAAATGAAAAACTCCATTCTCTATGAGTAAATTTCGATAACGAACGTCAAGCTCAGCATCGTTATTGCGAGCCACATCAAGCCAACAAGTTGGCTCAAATTCCATAAAATAAACTACAAATGCAGATCCTTGTCGTACAATCGTAGTCGGATAATTTTGATTGGCGAAGATTTTGGTCAAACCTTCTTGCATTCTTGCGCCTAGCCGATCAAGATGCGAATAAATTTCTTCACCGCGCGTTATTAATTTTTTGATTGTTGCTGTAGCCGCAGCAACTGTAAAGGGATGGGCATTGTAGGTTCCGGCTACAAGCACTCTTTTCTTAGGATCTGGGTGACAAACGTATGCCATATATTCACTTTTACCCCCAAGAATACCTACTGGATATCCGTTTGCAACAGCTTTTGCAAAAACACTCAAATCAGGTGAAACTTTGCAGATTGATTGATAGCCCCCTAAGGCATGCCGAAACCCAGTTTTAACTTCGTCAAATATTAACAATGTGCCGTGCTTGTTACACAAATGACGAACTTCTTCTAGATAACCGGGTTTGGGCTTCACAATGCCAATGTTTTGTAATATCGGTTCCAAGATTACAGCCGCGATTTGATTTTTACTGAGAACCTTTGCCAAAGCTTCAATGTCGTTAAATTCGACAGCATGTGCTGTTCGTCCTACCGACGATCCCATACCTGCCGATATCGGCCGCAATTCGTGCTCTTGACCTGTTTGATGTGACTCGAAACTCGATGCTGGATCCATAAGATTGAAAGCTACAGAATCCATCCATCCATTGTAGCCACCCTGCATAAACACAATATCATCTCGCTGCGTCGCAGCTCGTGCAATACGTAACGCAAAAGCTACGGCTTCTGTTCCGCTGCTCGTTAACTGTACCTGATCCATATAGGGTACGGAATCGACAAGAAGATCAGCAATTTCTTGTTCCCAAGGTGTCGTTCCCGCCCCCATCAACGACTCGCCTCGATTTATGGATTCGATAACTGCGTTATCAATATCATCGTCGCCATGGCCGAGCAAATATGGTGCAAATGCTGCGTGATAATCGATGTATCTCTTACCTGTGGTGTCCCACAAGTAAGCTCCTTTTGCTCGTACAAATTCACGCATCGGATTGATGGCTCGATTGAGAGACATCACTCCACCTGCGATTGAGGGTTGCACTGATGCGATCTGCTCGGCGGTTTGATTCACAGCTTTTTCATATGAGTTTTTTGAAATTCAAAATACAACCAAAACACTTCTGTGCTATTCCTGAGTGACCATCTCATACCATTGAGTTTTCAATCCTTGTTGTTCGATAGTTTCAAGCCAAACATTGATGAAATTAATGAAGTGATACTCGCCAGGCAGAACTGCATAGGCATAACCTTGTGGATTCAACGGTGAATCATCAATAATACGCAGGTTCATGCCTGGATTTTGTTTGATGAAATTTCTTAGTGATGAACTGTCCGTTAGTACTGCGTCTGCCCTTTTACTTGCCACTTCAAGAAAATAGGTCGAAAGTTTATCACTTACCAAAGGTTTAACTGTCGCTTGTTTGAAAAAACGATTTGCAAATGCTTCGTCAGCCGTTCCTGAGCCAACTGCAATGATCATACCTTCTTTGTCTAAATCACTGTGCATCTGGGCATCCGAGTCCATGTGTACTGCTGTACCTTGCGTTTCATAGCCAGATGGATTCGAAAATAAAATTCGCGCGGCGCGTTCAGCTGTTCGGAACATAGGAGACATAACGATGTCGCATTTGTTCGTTTCTAAACTTGGAATCAAGGTTCCCCACTGAGAATCGACAGGCATGTATTCGACCCCTAAAATACCAGCTAGATGTTTGGCCGCTTCGATATCAGTTCCGACCCATTCATTCGTTTTCGGATCTTTCGCGCCCCAAGGAAGTGCTTCAGCATGACAAACCAAGATTTGTCCACGTTCTTTTATAACTTGGATTCGATCATCTGCCGCATACGTTGAACTTACTCCAATCAAAGATGCACACAAAAGAGCACTTAGCCAAATAGTTAATTTTTTCACAATAAATTACCTCCAAATCTGTAGATTATTTTTGCTTATAAAAATAAAAGTTTACATTAAAAGATTGTCAAATGACCAATTGATTTAGAAATAACAGAGAATCCAAGCTTTAGTTAGAATTCGTAATACTCACAAGGCTTATTTGAAAACGTTCTTTCTCTATACCTAGAATCGAAGTCTTTTTATTGCGATTAGTCTAGCTTGAATTTACCAGTTCCAATGGGTAGGATTTCAATATTTTCAAAACCTATTGACTGTCCGATCTACAACTTTGGAAATTGCTCAATTGATTTCAAGAAACCTGATCTTTTTGGCTGATTTAACCGAAACGTCCTGTAATGTAGCCTTCCGTTAGCTCATGCTGTGGATTTGTAAATATTTGAGCAGTCTCTCCCATTTCTATTAGTTCGCCCATATTGAAGTAGGCAGTGCGTTGCGATACTCGTGCTGCTTGTTGCATTGAATGCGTAACGATGACAATTGAAAATTGAGCTCTTAGGTCGTCGATCAAATCTTCGATGCGCGCCGTTGCTATTGGATCTAGAGCCGAACAAGGTTCATCCATAAGGATCACCTGCGGCTGCACCGCAATCGCTCTTGCGATACATAATCTTTGTTGTTGTCCACCCGAAAGCTCGGTACCTGATTTAAAAATTCGATCTTGTACTTCTGACAACAATCCTACTTTTTCGAGGCACGAGTAAACAACTTCGTCCGTTTCAGCTCGATTACTTACTAGACTGTGTAACCGCGGTCCATACGCAACATTGTCGTAGATCGACTTTGGAAAAGGATTTGGCTTTTGAAAAACCATGCCTACCCGGGTTCGAAGTTCTACGACATCAATCTTCTGCGAGTAAATGTCCTGGTCATCTAGCATTATTTTTCCGGTAATTCGGCAATCGTGAATGATGTCGTTTATCCTATTCAAACACCTTAGAAATGTGGATTTTCCACAACCGGAAGGTCCAATAATCGCTAAAACTTCGTTTTCACGTACTGTTAGACTCACATTTTTTATCGCATGAACATCTGCGTAAAATACGTTCAAGTTTTCAACAGTAATGCGATCATAAAAACCTAATTTTTCGACTTTAGGTATCGACTTTAGCTGAGAAGTATCGACCCTTGCTTCAGGATTATGTGTAGTTTTATCAAGTACAACTTGCATCAATTGTGTCTCTAAGTTAGATTCCAAAAAGAATTTTTACCATCGTCTTTCGAATTTACGACGGAGCAACACTGCTACCAAATTCAATGTAATTAGAAATATTAGCAAAATTAGTATCGCTCCAGAGGTTTTTTCTAAAAAGGCTCGTTCTGGACTATCAGCCCAAAGAAAAATTTGTACTGGCAAGACTGTAGATGGATCAAGAGGCCCCGAAGGTATATCTACGATAAAAGCAACCATACCGATCATCAATAGCGGTGCTGTTTCACCAAGGGCTTGTGCTATACCGATGATGGTGCCAGTCAACATTCCCGGCATCGCAAGAGGAATAACTTCCTGAATTACGGTTTGTGTTTTGGATGCCCCTAAAGCCAAAGTACCTTCGCGAATTGAATCTGGAACTGCTCTAAGTGCTGCGCGGCCGGCGATAATAATAGTTGGTATTGTCATCAAGCTAAGTACAATCCCACCCACAAGGGGAACAGACCTAGGCAATCCAAAAAAGTTGATGAACACCGCAAGCCCCAACAATCCGAACACTACGGAGGGAACAGCCGCCAGATTGTTTATGTTTATTTCAATGAAATCTGTAAACCGATTTCTAGGAGCAAATTCTTCCAAATAACATGCAGCCGCAGCTCCCACAGGAAATGAAATTAACAAGCAAACCATTATCGTGTAAAAAGAACCAGCTAGCGCTCCTCCAAGTCCAGCGAGCTCAGGTTCACGAGAATCACCTGCTGTAAAGTAAGTCTTGTTAAATCGCTTTTCAATCAGCCCTCGTTCCTTCAGCGTATCCAACCAGCTGGCCTGATTTTCAGTAAACCGACCTTTGGATGAAGCAGATGAATTTGGTTGAACTTTAGCTTTGTTCAACATATCAATTTCATCATCGACTGGTAACCAAATCGATTGCGTTGTTCCAATTAATGTAGGATTACTTTGAACCACATTTTGAAGAATGATGCTCCCACCAATGCTAACGATTGATTTCAGTTTTCGCTTCTCCTTCCGTTGTGTGACATTCGGAAATTGGTCGTATAGTGCTTGGCTTATCAGCTTTCCGTAATTCGCAGTTGCAATGTTTTCCTGTGTGACAACTGCCGGATCGACGAAGATTTCGAGTCGTACCTGAGTCTGCCAAAACGCACTGACACCGTAAAACGCGATGCTGAAAAATAAACTGACAACAAACAATATGCCGACCAGAATTGCGCTAATTCCGTAGAGTTTAAATCGCCTCTCAGCAGCGCGTCGTTTTTTTAGTCGGCGCTTAAAATCGGCATTACCCCAAACGCCCTGGTGTAGTTGATTATTCATACTGTTCACTATATTTTCTGACGATATACAGTGCGGTTAAATTTAGCAACAAAGTTGCGACAAATAGTGTGAGACTAAGTGCAAAAGCAGCTAGTGTTTTCGGATTGTCGAACTCTTGGTCTCCAATAAGTAAAGTTACAATCTGCACTGTAACCGTCGTAACTGACTCCAGGGGATTTGCAGTCAACTTGGCTGCTAGCCCAGCAGCCATCAAAACAATCATCGTTTCACCTATGGCGCGAGAAACGGCAAGCAGCAAAGAACCAATGATTCCCGGTAGTGCAGCAGGAAACACTACTTTTTTGATCGTTTCGGAATGAGTTGCGCCGCAAGCCAGTGAAGCTTCTCGAATAGACTGAGGAAGGGCAGTTATGACATCGTCCGTTAGCGACGAAACGAACGGAATAATCATAATTCCCATCACTACACCTGCTGCCAGAGCACTTTCGTGTGCAATATCAAGTCCCAACACCGCACCAAATTCTCTTAGATAAGGAGCAACCACTAATATTGCAAAAAAACCATAGACAACTGTTGGTATTCCAGCTAATATCTCTAAGGCTGGTTTGGCGAAATTACGTACTCTTTTTGACGCGTATTCAGCCAAATAAATTGCAGACAAGAGTCCTATTGGCACTGCGACTGCCAACGCCACACCAGCAATGAGCAGTGTTCCGGTAAATAACGGGACACTACCAAATAGTCCTGACGAGCCTACTTGATCCTCACGAATAGAAATTTGCGGACTCCATTCAAGTCCAAAAAGAAACTCACTAACTGGAATTAAGCTAAAGAAATTGAGCGTTTCAAATAAAACCGATAAGATGATACCGACTGTTGTGAAGATTGCGATGAGTGAGCTGATGAGAAGCAACAGTTGAATAATTCTTTCCGCGATTGGACGAGCACGAAGTTGTTTCGAAATTTTAGAAACAAAAACGATGCTAAAGCTCGCACCTATGACTAAAACAGAAGCATTCCGCAAGGTAATACTTAAGTCACTCAGGTAGTTAAACCGATTCGCGGCGGCTTGAAGCACGACTAAATTCTCTTTATCCAAGATAAGTCCGGTTTGCGCAAGAATTTTTATTTGGCTACTTAGCCATTGAATTTTTGCTTCTGACTCATTTTGAATATTGGGAAAAAACTCTGCTAAGACGATTTGCAAAATTATTGATTCGTCTAACACTAACCACAAAATTAGTACCGATATCGCTGGTACTACAAACAATAGGGCGGCGACTAGGCCATAGTATCGAGGTGCGGAATGCAGGTCACGAATCCCGCCGAGTGTGTGTGCAATTTTGATTGAGCGGCGCTTTGCAAATAGGTAAAAAAGTGTAGAACACGCTAACAACAAAGCCACCAAAAATGTTGTACTCATTACTTTATCCGAGCGCTTAAAGCCTGGTGTCGATGAATGAATGGGTAGGAGTATCTAATTCTTCGGATTCAGATTCAATATAAATTTAATCCGAATTCTTTCTACTAAATGAATCTCGACAAATAAGCGAATCCAGTTTCGCAGTAGGACAAAGAAGCTGTGAAGCTGGATTGAAACTGTGTAACTATTCAGCTGGGAGTTGAACTGTTGTTAAGTTCGTTGCCGCTGCTTTGAACTCTTGGCGTTCGGAGTCCGGCATGGGTATCATTCCTCTGTCAACCAAGAATCCTTCGTCACCCCAAGCTCGATCGCTTGTGAATTCAGAAACAAATTCTTTGATACCCGGAATTAAATTAATATGGACGGACTTTACATAAAAGTACAGAGATCGAGAGATAGAGTATGTACCATCGGCGATGTTCTCAAACTCCGGGGAAACACCATCGACTATCGCAGCTTGAACCAAATCAGTGTTCTGATCCAAGAAACTGAAGCCGAAAACACCGAGAGAATCCGGGTCGACACTCAGCTTTTGAACGATCAGATTGTCGTTTTCACCTGCTTCAACCCAAGCACCATCTTCACGAATCCCATGACAAATAGATTTGTACAGACTCTTGTCACTTTCTTTAATCGCTTTAATCCATTTGAAGGTTTTGCAACCTCCTTCCAAAGCAAGTTCCGCAAACGCATCGCGCGTTCCAGAGGTTGGAGGTGGCCCCAACACTCTTATCGCGATCTCTGGTAATTCAGAATTCACGTCCTTCCAAGTTTTGTAAGGATTTGGAACCAGCTTCTGTTCGCCATCTGGTGACGGGACATTCTTTGCTAAAGCAAGAAAAACGTCTTGAAGAGTGAGGTCGAAACGATCAGCGTCGTTAGAATTCGCAATGACTATGCCATCATAACCAAATTTTATCTCAACGATATCGTCGATTCCATTCTCTGCACATTGGTCAATTTCTGACTGCTTGATTCGACGCGAAGAGTTTGCGATGTCAGGATAAGCAACACCGACACCGGCGCAGAATAACTTCAACCCACCACCGGAACCAGTAGATTCGATAATCGGCGTAGGATGCTGCGTGCTACTTCCGAAGCGTTCGGCAACGACCGTTGCAAACGGATATACGGTAGACGAACCTACGATACTGATATAGTCTCTTTCGCTCGCTTTGACTACGGTGGAAAGAAACACTAGCAATAACATTAGACAAATCAGGAAAACCCTGAGAAATGACGACAAGCTTATCATTAATTGCCTCTTCAAGGGGGTAAATTGACCTAAATGAGGTCGCCAAAATAGAGTAGAAAACTAGAATACTAGTAGCGGGAATTAGTTTATTTTATTTTTGTACAAGATGTCAAATTGTTTCCTCTTAGAACAAATAAAAGTAATTTTTTCTTCTATCTCCAAAAGGCATAATTAAAGCCCGTGGCCACACTTTTTAGCTTTCCAGTTCAATGGAATACTACTTCACGCGCTTGATTACGTGAGAGAGATAGCTCCAGTTCAGTAAGAATTCGACAGCTTTTTTTTAGTAGTTCTTTACTAATTTCAACGTTATATCTAGTATTTGAAATGAAGTAACGCAGTAAGGTTTGCAGGAGGCTCGTTTGGAGTGTCAACTTTTTTGAGTAATTGAATTTGGTTCTGGAAAGCTATACTCGCCAGATCTAAGAATCAATTGGGTTTATTTAGCGAATGTAGCGAAAAGCGGATCAAAACATTTCAAGTGTGAACGCCGTACAAAGTAGCAAAAATTGCTGCTCAAGCTGCATGATGCAAACGAGGTTGTACGGTGAAAAGATAAAAATAAAACCAATTTTTTTTCACTCAGCCAAGTCAAATCCTTCCAACAATACTCGGAAGGACTCCTTCGAGCTCATTCAATTGGCGTTTCAGAAGAATTACCCCATTCTGACCAAGAACCCGGGTAACCTCGAATACGTGTATAGCCAAGAGATTTGAGCATTACATAACTATGAGAAGAGCGATGATGAGTTTGGCAATACGTAATAATCTCTTTGTCGGGAGTTATCCCGATCTGATTCAGCATAAATTGGAGGTCTTCGCTGGGCTTTAATCGGAAATTGTTTGTTGTATCTATTGTGTCGAGCCAGTTCAAATTACGAGCACCAGGGATATGCCCTCCTCGAAGAGCGCGCACATCAAAACCCTCGTATTCGAGAGGGGTTCTAGCATCAAGCAATCCAATTTCAGGATCTCCAAGTTTTGAAAGGATATAATTCTTGTCTGCCTGAGACTTACAATTTACAAATGCAGAATACTCGCTTCTTTTTGGGCTAGAAGGTGTCGAGTGATCCGTGGAATGTCCCTCATTTTTCCATGCGGTGTAACCTCCATTCAATAAGGAAGAAGAAGGATGTCCCAAAACGTCTAAAGTCCACAATAATCGTGCTGCACGACCATTACCTTCTGCGTCATAAGCAACCGCGTGCTGATTGCAGTTTAAACCGATTGCTGAAAATACTTCACGCAGTTGTTCTGTATCTGGCAAAGTCCCACTAGTAGGGACATTTCCAGAAACGATGTCTAGGTAGTCAACATGCACAGCACCGGGAATTCGTTCCTTTTCGTAAATGTCTGCATCATCTACATCGATGATGATTAAATCGGGATGATCAATAACTCGTTCTAGCTGAGATGGCTCCAACAAGAATGGCAAATCTAGCTTCATTGCAATATTTTCTTTAATTTCTCTTCAATATTAAAAATAATTTCTAAAACCAATTAGAATTTGTAATAATTTTAGAACAATTTAGCACTCAATTAATTTCAATTTTTGAAAATTCAAGCCGTATTTATTTAATTTTTTGAAGATCAAAGATTTCATGGATCGTTGCGTACAATATTGGGGTTGAGATTGTGTCTTTCAAATTTATCTCTAGCTACTTTTGAATTGATGATTCATTTTGTTGCCAACCAATTACAGTTAATCTAACTGTAATTATTGAATTTCAAATGGAGATATATACCCAAATTGAGAGCTTTATAATTGTCCTATTTGGTAATGTTGGTACACTCCATAATTTTGAATTAAATCTGAATTTGGTTTAGAATTTTTTTGTAAAAAATTGTCACCAGAAGTGCAATGAAGATTTAAATTTTGATTTTTAAATTCAACTGGCTTTTTTTCTTTCGATGCCTTAACTCTAATTTCGAATTGCAACTATAACTGACGTTCACTCTACTTGAAAAACATTTTGATTTTATGAACAAAAAAAGAAACTGGCTTTTGGTAATTTCAGCAAAGCTGTTATATCTAGTTCCTTCATTCGTAGTCGCAGCTACTCTACCAAGTAGCATCGAAGGGCAAGAACTCCCGTCACTTGCTAATGTTGTTGAGACGGTTGAACATGGAATTGTAAATATTTCCACGCGTGGTACGCAGTCTTATCAAGCTGACGCCTGGGGTGGCCCAATTGATAATTTATTTGAAGGTGACAATTTTTTCCGTAAATATTTTAGATTTGACAATCGCCGTCAAGTTCAATCAGTTACAAATTTAGGTTCAGGGGTAGTGTACGATGCTGAAATGGGATACATAATTACAAACCAGCATGTTCTAGAAAACGCAGCACAAATCACAGTCACTTTGTCAGATGGTCGCGAAGCATTAGCCGAAGTTGTAGGTACGGACCCGGAAATGGATCTTGCCCTGCTCAATGTAGACTTGACAAATTTGTCTGAAGTGAAGATTGGAGACTCTGATCAACTAAGAGTCGGAGATTTTGTACTCGCTATCGGCAACAATTACGGTTTATCTGCAACTGTTACATCCGGCATTGTTAGTGCTCTCGGACGCAGTGGGCTTCGATTACCACGGTTAGCGTATCAAGATTTTATTCAAACAGACGCAGCGATCAATCCTGGAAGTTCAGGGGGTGCACTTGTTAACCTAAGAGGTGAAGTTATCGGTATCAATACTGCAATCTTCGCTCCTACTGGTGGAAATGTCGGAATAGGTTTTGCAATTCCAATGAACACCGCCGCCAGCGTCGCTCAACAAATTGCTGATCATGGTCGAGTGAAACGGGGCATTTTGGGAATACGTTTTCAAGAAATTAGTCGAGAATTAGCTGATGCATATGAGCTTATTCAAACTACCGGGGTGTTAGTCAGCGATGTTGAACCAAGTTCTGCTGCGGATCAAGCAGGATTACAAGAAGGCGATATTCTTACTCATATTGATGGTGTAGAAATCAATGACGGCTCTCAATTGAGGTCTTTGATTGCACTGATTCGAGTGGGAGAAAAAGTAGATGTCCGATACTCGCGAGATGGAATAACATTCGAACATTCTGGTACTATTGGCGATCGAGGTGGGCCATTAGTTAGTGGTTCAGAATTGTCAAATTTGCTCGCCGGAGTGAAATTGCAAAACGTAGAAGTTTACGGCACTAAAATATATCCGGGAGTTCAAATTTCGGTTGTCGATAAAGAAAGTTCTGCATGGCACCTTGGCGTTCGAGAAGGCGATTTCATTTCAGAAGTCAATCATGTTCGGGTTCACAATGTTGATGCATTGAAGCAAGTCATGAACAACGACGACGGACGTTTAATCCTCAAAATTCATCGTGATGGTAAATCACGTTATCTGGTAATCGGTTAGTTAAACTGATGAACAAAATCGTTGATTGTTTGGTTGTCAACAACCAAACAATTTACGCCCAAAAGTCCTTGGTATGTGGTATTTCAATTTGTCCAAATTACTGTTTCAGAGTCGACTACAAAGTGGGTTTGCTATCCAAGATAAAAGTTCGTAAAAATATTCACCTATAGAACCAAGTAGGATATTTCACAGAAATTAGAGATTAATCTACTGAGTGACTCTTTTCTCGAATTAAACTCATCAATCTGCCTCTTGCAACTAGCTTGCAGTAGTCCCCACTGGCCTCTCAATAGCTTCAACTTTTCCTTGCACTTAGATCTAACTTGAACATCAAGTTTTAGTGCCTTAGATGAAGACGACTTCAATGGAGTCTACTATTCGAAAACAGCGTACTTTGATTCAATTGGAATGGCCGTTCGAATTCTCTGCTATCACTTTGGCCAAAAATCATGTGACGTAAAAACTGAGCGCCATCCTTGTTCACGAAATCAACTACCTTAGGTACTTTACCCAATATTTGCGTTGAACGTGGTAATCGCTAGTTCCACCTGCTCGCTTGCTGCTGCCATCCAAGGATCTCAATTTGGTGGAATCAATGACGGTAGCTCACGAGACTATGTTTGTTGTAACACCGAACCTTGCTACTAATTTACTGTATTTGCAGCTCGAGTTGCTTATGTCCGAATACTAGGTGGTGGTTCCAAGCTAGTTCTGACAACTTTGTTTAAAGTCACAATTGAGTTTCAACAAGAAATTCGGTTGGTAAAATGCTGAAAGATTCACTCGCTGGTCAAGAGTCTAACTAAATTAGTCTGCATAGCTCTTGTACCATCAGTTGATTTTGCAGAAGCGACTTGGTACGTTTCGTTTCGCGGCGGTGTGGTGTCCGCCGGCGGCTCCACACACATGGCAAACTTCTGCCCACGCTGGGGCGTCCGAGGCTCCAACTAAATGGCCGAAGGTTTGGTCGCAAATTATCGCCACGAAGAAAATCTGGATCTAACCACCGCAACTTTGGGAGCGGGTAATCGTTTGTTTTTAGTCGGTTTATCTGGCGGTTTCGGCACACTGACGTTCGAGTGAATATGGAGTGCCAGCTGGAATACAGGCACCTTGCTGGGCCCACCATCGTGTATAGCGATCCCAAAACCTCGTATCGAGTCGGTCCTGTGGTTTCTTATGCAAACACTGCCGGTGCGGCTTCGTTTCAAGTGGATTTGGTGATGGACAGTGGCACCTCTTCAAAGCGCGTAGTAGATCATAATGAATTTGGTTTGTCCTTGGATTTACGTGCGGCGAACGTGGCCTTTGCGCATCGTAAAAAGTACGTGGCGGCAACTACACCAGCCATGGCCGCTTCGCCGACGTTATTCTCGATTGAAGCTACTCCAACTCCTATATGTGGAAGTGTTACTGAATGTCCTGAAGGCACACTACTAGCTGATGCAAGCGGTGATGGTGTGCCAAATACAGATGAAAATTGTTGTCCCGCCGGAACGATGGTGACCGACGCGCGGAAGTATGGAGGTTAGACAGGGCCTATTACTAATGTCGCCAATCTTACAAACAAAACAGATTGTGAGGACTCAGTCAATCCCAAACGAAAGTGGGAAGCGCTTTATGGAGGATGCCACCAACTAGGTACTGATTTTGCGTATACTGGAACAGTTTTTAGTGGGACTTGGCCTGCCAATTATGTTGATAGTGGCTATGTAACAAAGGATCTGGACTTTTCAATAATTCAAGGATCAGCTGGTACTCCACCGGCAGTGGTGGCAACGACGGCACCGCCCTACGCCCACGATTCGACTTTGAATGCGAAGGCTATTCAAATAGCCGCTGCTGACCATAAGGCAGGATTTGATTGATAGCATACTTCAGTAAGCGATTCCCAAACTCGGGCGGGAGAAATTGAGCCCACAAAACCCATTTTTGTTGTAATGTTTTTTACGAAACTTTTGGGATTAATAGGCATTGCAGCACTTCCATTACGTGTAGCGGTCACTGTCGTTGCAACCGGATAACATCCACCTGCACCTAGCTCATCATCACCGTTTACTTCAATTTACATTCTGCCTGCCGGACATTCAGCATCATCTCCATCCTCATCTAGAACTGGATCAGTTCCTTCAACTACTGTCGAGAGTAATGTCGGGGATGCGGCCATGGGTCTTGTTACCACATACATTTTACGATGCGCAAAAGCCACATTCACCGCACCCGGCAGAGTTCGCATAAGAAACCACAGGACCGACTCGATACGAGGTCCTGCTATCCCCATAGACATTGGTGGGGTCCAGCAAGCGCCGACTGTATTTCAGCTGGCATCCACATATACGCCCGAACGTCAGTGTGCCGAAATCGCCAGACGAGCCAACAGAGGACAATCGATTGCCCGCTGCCAAAGTTGCAGTGGGTTAGATCCAGAGATTCTTCGAAGCGATAATTTGCGACCAAACCTTCGCATTTCGTTAGAACCTTGGTACGGTTTCTAGATTATGACTAAAGACATCAGGAGGGGCGATTGCAAGCTCGGCAAGTGCTCGGTTCATTCTCGCTCGAAAGTCAGGTGTCAATATTCCGGCTGCCGTGGATGGACACTCTTTACGCAAATGCTGAATACAGTTCGCAAAATGAGCTGCGCCACCGTCGCGTACAGATGTCCCCCAATATCATAAACGTCGCTGTTCCATTGCCAAAGCATTCACCAATGTTCGGGCATGATGCTTCTTCACAGACTGTAACCAGTTTATTTTCCCGAAGAATTTTTTTCAGATTTATGACTTCAGGAGTACCAGGGAATTTTGCTCGGATCCAGGGTGGTTTAGGAAGTCTGTCTTGTTTCCTTTGAGGTACTATGCGAACGGGGATACGATTTAGTTTTTCGTAGCCACGCATCTTTACCCCAGCTTGAATGGGACTTGAACTGGGCATAGTTAAATTAATGATCGGTGGGAGATAATTTCAACCTAAGTCTATGCATAAGAATCGGCAAATAGTTGCAGGAACATGATTGCTTACAATCTGCATTCGCCAATTCGGAATCCAAAAAAATAAGCTTTGCAGTTAAATCAACAGTCTGATTCATCGTGAATTTTTGAAAATTCGGTTTGAACAATTTGAAATTTCCTAAACGCTACGAGTAAGAAGTGGCTGCTATTTGTATTGGCAAATGTAAATAGCGCTACTAATGTCAAGCTGATTAGAAAATTACAATGATTTATTGGTGATTTAGACAACATACTTGATGTACCGTCAGTTGTTTTTGCAGAAGCGACTTGGTACGGTTCGTTTCGCGGCGGTGTGGAGTCCGCGGGCGGCTCCACCCACATGAAAAGCTTCGGCTCACGCTGGGGCGTCAAAGGCTCTAACGAAGTGGCCGAAGGCTTGGTCGCAAATTATCGCTACGAAGAGTCTCTGAATCTAGCCACTGCAAGTTTGGGTGCGGGCGATCGATTGTCCTCAGTCGGTTTGTCTGGCGGTTTCGGCACACTGTCGATCGGGCGTATTTGGAGTGCCAGCTTTAATTCAGTCGGCGCCTTGTTGGACCCCACCGTCTTTTATGGCGATGCCCAAACCTCGTATCGAATCGGTAACGCGGTGTCGTATTCGAACTCTGCCGGTGCGGCTACGGTGCAAGTGGATTTGGTGATGGACGGTGGCAACTCTTCAAAGAGCGGAGTCGATCAGTATGAATTTGGTTTGTCCTTTGATTTAGGTGCCGCGACCTTGGCCTTTGCGCATCGTAAAATGTATGTGGCGGCAACTATCACCAGCCATGGCCGGCACGCCTACGTTACTAGCTACTCCAACTACGATCCAACTGATTCTGATAGTGGTAATAAGCTGAATGTCCAGAAGGCACAATGAAACTGGGTGACAGATGGAAGATGAAAAGTGTTATCCCGAGGAACGATGTGACCGCTATGCGTATAATGGAGAAATGATGTAGTAATGCCTCTTACTCCCTGAATAAGGTGTCCCCTTGACGAAACCGAAAGTCTGGTTGTGAAACAGTACGCCACCGTGTTTGGGAACCGCTTAACTGAAATGTGCTACCGAGAAAATACTACATTATACGTAACAGTCTCCTCCTGGAACAATTTAGCGGCTGCCTGAGACCTATTGGAACAAGTTCTTAAAACATTGACGTGACGTTGCGATGATGGCAGGATGACGAGGGATTTACTGTATATTCAAGGATCAGCTGGTACTCCTGCGTACCAATAACAATGGCGACACCGGCCTACGATTCGACTTTGAATGCGATGGCTATTCAAATAGCCGCTGGTGACCATAAGGCAGGATTGGGTTTTACCAATGAAAAAAGAAGCGATGACACTAAGTCTAAAGCAACGATCGCGAGCATGAGCGGACCGATCAGTGATGGCGTGAGTTACCTTTTTCATTATCGCAACCAAGAGGCGAATGACGGTACGAAAACCAATCCTTGGATATTGGGCTTGAGCAAAAGTTTAGGTGGTGGTGCGAGCATAATTTTCGAACACTTAAATTCAGACGATGGTTCGGCAAATGAAGGCAGCACAGCCTTGTTTTTGCAAGTCGATTTCTAAGCGATTCCATAACTAATTCTTAGCGTAAGGTGAGGGGTGCATCTTAGGATGCACCCCTTTTTTTACAAAATACTTGATCTAACTTTTCGTTCAAAGTAAGTTAGCTTTTCTGCTATCGATTGAATAAGCGATAAAACAGATGAGCAGCTTGGGATAGAGTTGTAAACTAGTTCTTGAATTTCTGACTGACGCGCTGTCAGTAAGTGTATTTTGGACTGGCTAAAGCTGAGAGGAGAATTTACCGGTGTAAGTTGAGTGTCTGCAGGTGATGATTGATGACGCTAAGTACCTGGAAATGCCGCTGGAATTACTTACTGAATAATGAATTCAATTTTGTTATGCCGCGCTGTGACAAGTGTGGAAACAAAAATAGTTTTGCTCGGTAAAAGGGACGGATTGAATTCCTTTACTGTTAAGTAATGGTAGTAAAGTAGAAATATGATGAATTATTTGTGCAGTGCATAACCAATTAGAAGACGACTCTAACTCGTAGCACAGCTTTGGTCATCATGATTTAAAGTGACATAGCCTGGTCACCAATTCTTACTTTAGTCGTACTTACGAGAGAAATCAAACAAGCTGAAGTTGAGCGCTATCGAATTTTAACTTGATCTACTGTGATTATTTTCAAATTTTCTAACTTAAGTTCAGCCAAGAATGACAATTTAGTTTGAATCAATGTGTCAATGGCTTGTGTTTCATCTCATTCACTAGTCGATTTTCTTGCTAGATCACAAATCTTCAAACTACCGAGTTCAAATTAGATTCAATCACTATAGCATTGTTACGAAATTCAATTTTGAACTTATCGAACCTCTAAGTCTGCTCTATTTCTACTGCGTAAATTGACTGTTTGAACTTCACTGCTGTTGTCAACCAGTCTTGAACGCTTTTACTCAACATCAAAATATTTTGAATGAAGCTTTGCCGCACACTGATGTAAAAGCTGCCGAACTAGCTTACATCTCAATGCTAAGCTGCAGCTGTTCTACCGCGTATTGAATCGATAAAAAAGCTTACTAGCTTGTATTGCTGTCTATCGCGAAGCCGCTATTCCAAGCTATGCATTGGAGACAACTTGTTCATTTTGATGTCCCGAAGCATCAACTAAATCTTCAGCCAACTGAATGAAGGTAATCACAATTGCGTTCGCATCGATCAGTAAAAACTTACTTTGAACGAAAAGTTAGATCAAGTATTTTAAAAAAAAGGGATGCATCCTAAGATGCACCCCTCACCTTACGCTAAGAATTAGTTATGGGATCGCTTAGAAATCTACTTTTAAAAACAAGGCTGTGCTGCCTTCATTTGCCGAACCATCGTCTGAATTTAAGTGTTCGAAAATTATGCTCGCACCACCACCTAAACTTTTGCTCAAGCCCAATATCCAAGGATTGGTTTTCGTACCGTCATTCGCCTCTTGGTTGCGATAATGAAAAAGGTAACTCACGCCATCACTGATCGGTCCGCTCATGCTCGCGATCGTTGCTTTAGACTTAGTGTCATCGCTTCTTTTTTCATTGGTAAAACCCAATCCTGCCGTATGGTCACCAGCGGCTATTTGAATAGCCATCGCATTCAAAGTCCTATCGTGGGCGTAGGGCGGTGCCGTCGTTGCCACCACTGCCGGTGGAGTACCAGCTGTTCCTTGTTGAACTGAAAGCATAGCCTGATGTATCCCCTTGAATGCATTGGTTTCTATAACTTGGATAATTGTTCCAGGAGCAGCTAACTTATGCGCCTGATACGTAAATGTAGTATCTGGTCGGTAGCACATTTTAGTAAGCGGTTCCCTAACACTCGGGGATCTTGTACAACCCGCTTTCGGTCTAAAACGTCTTTATTATTCGACCTTCTGCGGAAGTAAGTAAGAGGCGATCACCGTTCTGTACTATGCATAGCTTTAACAGTCGTCAATCCAACGGGATAACACTTTTCACTTCCACTGTCACCCAGTTTCATTGTGCCTTCTTTACATTCACCACTCACCTTCCATTAGATCAGTTGGTTCAGTAGGGAGTAGCTAGTAACGTAGGCGTGCCGGCCATGGCTGGTGTAGTTGCCGCCACATACATTTTACGATGCGCAAAGGCCAAGGTCGCCGCACCTAAATCAAAGGACAAACCAAATTCATACTGATCGACTCCGCTCTTTGAAGAGTTGCCACCGTCCATCACCAAATCCACTTGCACCGTAGCCGCGCCGGCAGAGTTCGAATACGACACCGCGTTACCGATTCGATACGAGGTTTGGGCATCGCCATAAAAGACGGTGGGGTCCAACAAGGCGCCGACTGAATTAAAGCTGGCACTCCAAATACGCCCGATCGACAGTGTGCCGAAACCGCCAGACAAACCGACTGAGGACAATCGATCGCCCGCACCCAAACTTGCAGTGGCTAGATTCAGAGACTCTTCGTAGCGATAATTTGCGACCAAGCCTTCGGCCACTTCGTTAGAGCCTTTGACGCCCCAGCGTGAGCCGAAGCTTTTCACGTGAGAGGAACCGCCCGCGGACTCCACACCGCCGCGAAACGAACCGTACCAAGTCGCTTCTGCAAAAACAACTGACGGTACATCAGTGAGCATTTTTACTATCGGCCAATATTTGCAACCTAGTCGATTTCACTTACCAATTTCTAGGTATGTTTTACCGCAAGAATTTGAAGAATATAAAACCATTGGAACTGAACTTGGGTTCACACATGTTGCTTCCGGTCCTTTGGTTCGGTCATCGTATCGAGCTGATCAACACGCCCCTGGAATTATCGAAAAACGAAATCCAGCCTAGTATTCTGACTTCCGGGTTTCAATAAACTATGCCGCTTTCAACCTATCTGCCCAATGGGTCAATTTGAAACAGGGTCTTTTCAAGAATTCATACTTACCTACACAGCCGGTTACTTTGGAATTGATGATACGGGTTCCATTAAGGTAGTTCATCGATTTGCGTCCGACATGGGACGTCCTCAATTTCACGATCCTTTAGCACCAAACTACACTACGGTCGAAGCATCCAATAGTGCAGTGTTACATGTCGAATATGACTCAAAAAGAAACATTCGGCCATAGGATAAAACTTTATACATATAAGTAGTTCGAGGATTTTTAAGAGAAAGCGACACAATTACAGTTCGATTTGGTGATCGTCGGGGCGGTGGCCCCCGGGACTCGGATTCAGACCTTTTGCGAAAATTCCTTTGAATTTCGAGTACTCGTCGATGCGTTTGCAACATATGATTATGTGCAGCTGCCAGTTCAACCAAAAATTTCTATCGTTTCTGGTCCACCAACGCAGTATCAATTGATAATTCCGACCACACGTAGACTCAATCAACCATTCCGCTTGTGTATGAAAGGAGTTGATCGATGGGGAAATCCGTCAGATCAATGCTGTGATCGATTTGACCTAGTGCCAAACCTAGTAGTTCGCGGTCTACCAGAAAGTATCCAATTTACACCAAATCAATTTAGTCACATCATCGATCAACTGACCCGAAGTGAACCCGGAACCTTAATCGTCTCGATGATTGATAGCAACGGCCTTACTGTTGCTAAGAGTCACCCTTGTCGTTTTGTTGAGCACTCACCCTTGTTACCATGCTGGGGTGACTTGCACGGAAAGTCCGAGGAAACATTCGGAACAAATTCAGCAAGAGAATCTTACGAATTCGCCCGAGACAAAGCGAATTTAGATGTTTGTGTACATCAAGGTAATGATTTTCAGATTACCACAGAATTTTGGCTTCACCTAAACGAACTATCAGCCGAATTCAATCACGATGGACACTTTATAACGTTTCCAGGTTGGGAATGGTCTGGAAACACAGGACTTGGTGGGGACCGAAATGTTCTTCTAATGTCAGAAGGTCGGCCAATCCACCGTTCCTCTCATGCACTAGTGAATGACCATTGCGATATTGATAGTGGTGCAAATACCGCAGATCTTCTGTTTTCTAGTCTTAAAGACGAGGATTGTGTAGTATTTGCGCACATTTGAGTGGTTGATTCATGACGCATTTGAATAAGGGTATCGAGTTGGTATCGTCTCAAACTCAGATGGACACAAAGGAAGACCCGGTGCCTCACATCCAGGTGCAACAAAATTTGGATCGTACGGCGGTTTGACCTGTATTCTTTGATCTAAGCTTACTCGGGCCGGAATTATGGATGGCATGAGAAAACGACATCAATACGGTACCACCGGAAGCAACCTGTGTGAACCCTAGTTCAGTTCCAATCGTGCTTTAGATTCTTTCAGTAAAACATACCTAGAGATTGGCAAATGAAATCGACTAGATAGCAAATATAACCCGATGGTAGATACAACAGTCTGATTCATCATTAATTTGTGAAAATTGGATTAGAATAAATTCAAATATCGTAAACGCTACGAGTAAGAAGTGGCTGATACTATATATGGAAAGTACAATTAGCTTTATTGTTGTCAATCTGATTAGAAATCACAATGAGTCATTGGTGGTCGTAGCTTCATTGGAATACCTTTAGCTTCTTGAAAAGTATCTGTCCGCTCAGAGTTTTGTCGCAACAAGGTAGCCGAACGCAGGTATTGGTCGTGTGTCTTTATCATAGTGTTTAGAGCCGGATTCTTGATTTTTTAAAAGATGTTTGGCATTGTCAGGTCGAAAATTCAACTTTAAAGCACAGAGAATTGAGTAGATTTTCAGTCTGGATGTACAGCTTGATTTCATGTGACTTTGGACTCTAAAATCACCAAGATTTATTCGAAAATGAAGGTAATTCTTCTATCGAATAGAATCGGTATCACTTCATGTTGATGATTGGCTATATAGTCTACTAGAGTCTCGTGGCAGATCTCGAATTTCAGATTGACACGCTGTCAGTAAGTGCAATCTGGACTCCACTTCTTACTTTACTCGTACCTACGAGAAAAATTAAACAATCTGAAGTGGAGCACTGTCGAATTCTAACTTTTTTACTGTGGTTATTTATAAATTTCTAACTTAAGTCTAGCCACGAATGACAACTTAATTTGAATCAATATAGCATTACTACGAATTTCAAATTCGTTAACAGCTGTTTCTTGCAGAATTTTTCATCGCTTGGAATCATCGAAGAAAAAATGTTGCTTTGGAAAGATCAGTAGACTCATCATTCTTTCAAAAATTGCACAAAATAGAATTGCTTACAATTCAATTTTGAACTGATCGAACCTCAAAATCTGCTCTTTTTCTACTGCGAAAATTGACTGTTTAAACTTCACTGCTCTCAGCAATCAGCCTTGAACACCCTACTTAACATTAAGATAGTTTGAATGAACCTTAGCTGTTTATTGAGTTAAAATCTGTCGAACTAGTTTACATCTATATCCCAAGGTGCCGCTGTTCTATCACTTATTCAATCGATAGTAAAAAAACTTACTAACTTGCATTGCAATCTATCCCGAACCTACTATTCCACCTATGTATTGGAGACAGTTTGTTCAATTTGATGTCTAGAAGCACTAAGTCAATTTTCTGTCTAAACGATTAAGGTGATCACAATTGCACTCGCATCGATCAGTAAAAACTAGATTTGTACGAAATGTTAAATCAAGTACTTTGCAAAAAAGGGGGTACATCTTTAGATGCACCCCCTTTACTCTAAGAATTAGCTATGGGTACGCTTAGAAATCTACTCGCAAAAGTAAGGCTGTGCTGCCTTCGTTTGCCGATCCATCGTCTGAATTTGCATGTTCGAAAACCATTTTCGCACCAGCACCTAAACTTTTGGTGAAGCCTAATACCCAGGGATTGGTTTTTACACCGTTATTAGCCTCTGTGGCGCGAATTTGAAAATGGTAATTCACGCCATCACTGATCGGTCCGCCCATACTCGCGATCGTTGAGTCAGACTTAGTGTTATCGCTTCTTTTTTCTTTGGTAAAACCCAATGATGCTGTATGGTCACCAGCGGCAATTTCAATTGCCATCGCATTCAAAGTCGCATCGTAGGCCGGCGTCGCCATTGTTATCGCAGTATCACTCAGTGATCCTTGCCTTACAACAAATGCCACGTCTTCCACGTCTCCTTCTGTAATTGTACCATTTGTAGTACCAGTGACAAGCGTCGCATCAATATCAATAATAGTTCCAGGTTCAACTGGCACTGTATATTTAACTATAGTACCTGGTCGGTAGCATTCTCCATTCAGCGGGTCCCACACTCGGCCATTGGCTGATTCCATACATTTAACCCTGTTTGAAATATCTGATTTGACAGTTGAGGGATCAATAGGCTCTACTTTACCTCCATCACGAAAAACGGTCAATTCCGCTTCCTCGGATAGACATTGATTCTCACCAAATTTTATTGTGCCATCCGGACATTCAGTACCAGTAAGAGGCTTTGGTGTAACTACTTCCGAGATTACCGTTGGCGTACCGGCCAATTCTACTGCCGCTACGTACTTTTTTCGATGCGCAAAGGCGACGGTCGCCGCACCTAAATCCAAGGACAAGCCAAATTCATAATGATCGACTCCGCTCTTTGAAGGGTTGCCACCGTCCATCACCAAATCCACTTGAAACGAAGCCGCATCGACAGTGTTCGCATAAGAAACCGCAGGACCGACTCGAACCGAAGTGCCGCCTTTACCATAGAAAAAGGTGGGGTTCAGCAAGGAGCCGACTGAATTATTGCTGGCACTCCAAATACGCCCGATCGACAGAGTACCGAAACCGCCTGACAAACCGACATAGGACAATCGATTGCCTGCAGCCAAACTTGCAGTGGTTAGATCCAGAGATTCTTCGTAGCGATAATTTACGGCCAAGCCTTCTGCCACTTCGTTGGAGCCTCGGACACCCCAGCGTGAGTAGAAGCTTTTCATGTGGGTGGAACCGCCGGCGGACTCCACACCGCCGCGAAACGAACCGTACCAAGTCGCTTCTGCAAAAACAACTGACGGCGAAGCAAGTATTCCGGCTAAACCAAATACTATCAAAATTTTTTTCACTTTTTTCTCCATTTAAGAAGTTACAGAAAGTAGTCAGCCAATATCCATTTCACTGCGCTGTGAATTTTAGGGTAAGTGCGACCTCTTCATCTTTACTCAACTATGAATTTGCAGAAATGTAAACAAATATGGCTCAGGGAGGTTGCAATTTTGCAACATGTCTCAATTTTGTTAGGCTCTAAGTATGTACTCGAAACTACCTAGAGTAATTTTGTTGAAGGTAGTCAGTCAAAATCGGTGTTATTATTCACACATTGCGCAATGCTTTACACGAATTACAGATTTTAAAAATTCACGCTGTCAGCTGAATTCTAAAGCGATTATAAACTATAAATGCGGTAGTTTATCAAAAAGGCTAAATTAGTGAGCACGTATGTGAATGACCAGATACTAGTCGCTAATGGTGCACAAAAATCTCTACGCAATAATTTATCCGATGCTTATTAATCTGTTGTCTAGCTTTATAAATAATGAACGCAGTCAATAACCCTTCTTAGTCTCAATTGTCAGATGAGTTTCACCCGACAGCTACAGTCGAAGCAGTCATGTTCCTGCAACTGTTTGCCGATTCTTATGCAGGGACTTATGTTGAAATTGTCTCCAACAAATCATTAATTAAACTATGCCCAGTTCAAGTCCCATTCAAGCTGGGGTAAAGATGCGTGGCTACAAAGAGCTAAACCGTATTCCCTTTCGAATAGCACCTCAAAGGAAACAAGACAGACTTCCAAAACCACCCTGGATCCGAGCAAAATTCCCTGGCACTCCTGAAGTCATAAATCTGAAAAAAAATTCTTCGGGAAAATAAACTCGTTACAGTCTGTGAAGAAGCATCATGCCCGAACATTGGTGAATGCTTTGGCAATGGAACAGCGACGTTTATGATTTTGGGGGACATCTGTACGCGACGATGCCCATTTTGCGATGTCGCTCATGGGCGTCCGAATCCACCGGACATTCATGAACCAAAAAATCTAGCACGCACCGTTAAACACATGAAGCTTCGCTATGTTGTAGTCACATCCGTAGATCGAGATGATTTGCGCGACGGTGGCGCAGCTCATTTTGCGAACTGTATTCAGCATTTGCGTAAAGAGTGTCCATCCACGGCTGTCGAAATATTGACACCTGACTTTCGAGCGAGAATGAATCGAGCACTTGCCGAGCTTGCAATCGCTCCTCCCGATGTCTTTAGTCACAATTTAGAAACCATACCAAGGCTCTATCGTGCAGTTCGGCCAGGTTCCGACTATACTCACTCACTCCAATTGCTAAAGAAATTTGGCGAACAACATCCTCAGGCTGAGACTAAATCAGGGATAATGGTCGGTATAGGTGAAACGCGAGATGAAGTCATAGAGTTGATGAAGGATCTGAGAGATCACTCAGTGAGCATTTTTACTATCGGCCAATATTTGCAACCTAGTCGATTTCACTTACCAATTTCTAGGTATGTTTTACCGCAAGAATTTGAAGAATATAAAACCATTGGAACTGAACTTGGGTTCACACATGTTGCTTCCGGTCCTTTGGTTCGGTCATCGTATCGAGCTGATCAACACGCCCCTGGAATTATCGAAAAACGAAATCCAGCCTAGTATTCTGACTTCCGGGTTTCAATAAACTATGCCGCTTTCAACCTATCTGCCCAATGGGTCAATTTGAAACAGGGTCTTTTCAAGAATTCATACTTACCTACACAGCCGGTTACTTTGGAATTGATGATACGGGTTCCATTAAGGTAGTTCATCGATTTGCGTCCGACATGGGACGTCCTCAATTTCACGATCCTTTAGCACCAAACTACACTACGGTCGAAGCATCCAATAGTGCAGTGTTACATGTCGAATATGACTCAAAAAGAAACATTCGGAACAAATTCAGCAAGAGAATTTTACGAATTCGCCCGAGACAAAGCGTATTTAGATGTTTGTGTACATCAAGGTAATGATTTTCAGATTACCACAGAATTTTGGCTTCACTTAAACGAACTATCAGCCGAATTCAATCACGATGGACACTTTATAACGTTTCCAGGTTGGGAGTGGTCTGGAAATACATGACTTGGTGGGGACCGAAATGTTCTGCTAATGTCAGAAGAACGGCCAATCCATCGCTCCTCTCATGCACTAGTGAATGACCATTGCGATATTGATAGTGATGCAAATACCGCAGATCTTTTGTTTGCTAGCCTTAAAGACGAGGATTGTGTAGTATTTGCGCATATTGGAGGGCGTTACGCTGACATAAAAATGTCGCATGATCAACACTTCGATCGAGCCGTCGAGGTACACTCAGCCTAGGGCACATTTGACTGGTTGATTGACGATGCATTTGAACAAGGCTATAGCGTCGCGTCGGTATCGTCTCAAACTCAGATGGACACAAAGCAAGACCCGGTGCCTCACATCCAGGTGCAACAAAATTTGGATCGTACGGCGGATTGACCTGTATTCTTTGATCTAAGCTTACTCGAGCCGAAATCATGGATAACCTGAGAAAGCGACATCACTATCGCACCACCGGAAGCAACCTGTGTGAACCCTAGTTCAGTTCCAATCGTGCTTTAGATTCTTTCAGTAAAACATACCTAGAGATTGGCTGAAATCGACTAGGTAGCAAATATAGCCCGATGGTAGAAATGCTCACCGAGTGTTCCTTCAAATCCTTCATCAACTCAATGACTTCATCTCGCGTTTCAACAATACCGGCCATAATCCCTAATTTAGTTTTAACCTCAGGATGTTGTTCACCAAATTTCTTTAGCAATTGAAGTAAGTGTGTATGGTCGGAACCTGGCCGAACTGCACGATAGAGCTTTGGTATGGTTTCTAAATTATGACTAAAGACATCAGCAGGGGCGATTGCAAGCTCGCTCGGAAGTCAGGTGTCAATATTTCGACTGGCTTGGATGGATACTCTTTACGAAGTTACTGAATACAGTTTGCAAATTGAGCTGCTCCACCGTCGAGTAAAGATGTCCCCTAAAATCATGAACGTCCCTGTTCCATTGCCGAAGCATTCACCAATGTTCGGGCGTGATACTTCTTCACAAATTGTAACGAGTTTATTTTCCCGAAAAATTTGTTTCAGATTCATAACTTCAGAAGTACTAGGAAACTTTACTCGGATCCAGGGTGGTTGTGGAAGTCTGTCTTGTTTTATTTGAGGTACTATGCGAACGGGGATACGATTTAGCTTTTCGTAGTTATGCATCTTTACCCCCAGGTTGAATGGGACTTGAACTGGGCATAGTTACATTTAGTGTTGTCTAGTTCTTCAGCATGTGAAGGTTTGCCTTTTCAGAATCAGTTCATAGAAATTTTTTTGTTTTCGAAATTGCCTATTTCATAGAATTGGCAGTATGATAAACGCCCTACTGTCAAAACCTGATCAGATGGAGGCACTATCTAAAGCCTATGTGTTTGCAGTCGGAACGAGAGCGGGTTATACAGTTGATTTTCACACACAGGACAGGGATGGTATTGACAGCTGCATTCGTGTTGGTGGACCATTTCGTCCAGGACTAGATCTACAGTTGAAAGCAACAACCAACTTGAACCATTCCAAAAACGGAGTTGTTAAATTTGTACTCAAGCTGCGAAATTACAACTTGCTGCGCTCAGAATCACAAACACCACGGCTACTGGTCGTCCTTGATCTACCAAGCAACGAGAATCGTTGGTTAGAAGTAACTGATAAAAAACTGGCAATTAGGCGTCGAGCATATTATTTGAATCTAAAGAATTCCCCAAATACATCTAACAAGACTTCGGTTACTGTGGAGATACCTGATCGGAACGTGTTCAATGTCGAAAATTTACGTGCTTTGATGGAACAATCAAGGGAAGGACAAATTTTATGAATACAATCAACTACGATAAAGCAGAACTGACAGCCGTGTCACCTAAAGCTCTCTCGGCTTATGCTGGAGCTTCGGGTTGGGAGCGTACCGACAAATACGGTGACTCTTCCTACATATACACTGCGCCTAATCTACCAGAAGTTATCTTACCTGAAAGCCAAAATCTAGCGGACTACGCGCGTGTTGTATTACAACTCATCAGGGTATTTGCTGAAGTGGCTGAAAAGAGCGAACATTCTGTCTACAAAGAATTAATCATGTTTGATAGTGATGCAATTCGAGTTCAGGTGCCTGCAAGTGATGATGGTACAATTTCGATAGATCGTGGGCTCAAACTGGTTAAAAGTCTGAAACCCTTACTATTATCCGCAGCCTACTCATTGCAAAATCCGAAGCTAGTCTATCACAGAGCTCCCAACAACGAGGCTACAAAGATTTTGAAGCGAGTTCGTCTTGGGCCGACGGAACAGGGTAGTTTTGTTTTTTGTTTGTTCATTCCGCTGACAAAACACCCCGTGCTACAGCAGGTAATCGATCCAAATTGGGTAGATCCTGACCCAATAGAACGCCGCTTCACGAAACATCTTGCAAAAGCATTGAATAACGTACCTAGAATTATGGAAGAGAGAAACAATGGAGATTCAAAAGCACTTGAAAACGCAGTATCAGTAGGTGTCAGTGCTAATTTATGTGAATCTCTGTCCGCGTTGGTCAATCCATTCCAGAAAACTCAAATTAGTTTTACTTGGGCTCGCAGCTGTCCGCGGAAGGAAAGTTCAGAATCATTTTTTTCTTTTGACAAAGAAGATGCTCCAACATTGACTAAGACAGCGGAACTGTTCCGAGAACGAGAGCAAATGCTAAATTTGCCAATAAACGGATTTGTAAAACAGTTGACTCGAGATCAAAATCACAGAACTGGGACTATAACACTACGTGCTCAGATTAATGGGAGTGAACAATTAGTCCGAGCTGAACTAAACCCGGAAGATTACAAAAAAGCTATACAAGCTCATCTTCACGAAGCACGGCTCGAAATTACAGGTGATCTCAAATGGATCAACAAGCAGAGGCGTTTACAAAATGCACGCACTATTGATGTTGTCCCATCTACTGAATTGACTCAAAGGGAAAGTCATAGAACTGAAAACCGAGAATTAAGCCTTTAAATATCTGTACTAATGTGTTTAGTTTGACGCAAGTGCATAAGACTCTTCAGATTGCTCTATCTATGCGCAAATCAGCATGGCTGAAGCACTCCAACACCGAATATCTGCCTACGCCTTTAGTCTCCGCTCAACTCAAAAGTCTTGATGACGTTATAGATGGCAGCTTAGTTCGTTGTCGATAGTGAGTAAAACCAATTCAATATTTCGTTCGCTAAATCGTCTTCGTAGCCTTCAAAAAAATGATCGGAACCGAGAATTGCAATCTGCCGCGAACCAATACTCCCGGCTGATTCGATTGCGATTTTGCGGTCCTTTGCACCTTCTGTGACTGCGGGATAATCTTCCGATCCGTACACATCTAAAATCGGTACGGTCATCACGTCAAGTGGAAATGGTTCAAGCATCGGCTGCTTATAGTCGGTCGCTCCCATTCCAATCCCGATGTAGGCATTGATGTCGAGGTCTCCACGCTCTCTAATCCAAGCCATAGTCATGTGAACAGAGCAGCTGTGAGCAATGAAAGCAATCCACTCAAATCCCATAGAACGAAGATACCGAATGCCGGCTTCGATCCTCGGAAAAGCATAAGGAAGAATTTCGAGATATTCATAATATTTCGCGCCTTTCGCGAGTACGGGCATCTGAAGCGATAATGTCGTTATACCTTCTTCAGTAAATCTTTCTCGCAACGGGCCAACAACCTGCCGCCAATCCGGATGAAATCCTCTTCCATGAAAAATAACGAATGCAGTCTTGGATGCGGAATCAGAGAATTCTGTAAACAATGCGAGAAAGTCTCGACTTCCGTCATTCAAATAAACTGGATCTCCGTCGAATAAGCTAAATTCGGCTTCTTCAGCCAGTCTATCCTCTCGTTCATAGTCAGGAACTTGAGCAAGAGTACTGTACGGTAGTATCGTGCAAAATAGAAATACGAAGCTTATAATTCTCCACAACTGATTACAAATTTGAACCAGAATCCGTTGCGAATTGCTAATACGTGTATTCATTCGAAGTAGAAATCAATCTACTATGTGGCAATGCTCACGAAAGCAACGAAGTTTTTACCTTTGAAGCGACGTATTCTTCTTCTTGGCTTAGCTGATCGATAATCTCGATTCTCTTTTCGAGTAACTTTTTTACGAAATCCATGCATATTGACGCAAATACCTTACTACGCTCTGGATCGTCAAACCAGTAGTCACCATCGATGCAACCTTGCCTCTGAAAATTTTGTGATAGTAAGCTTCCCGCTTCTAAATTCGTGCGCAACAAAGCAGCCTGTCCTTTAAGTGAATCTTCGTATCGTATTTCTTCGACCAAGTTGTGGCGAACGATAACAATCGAATACATGCGATCGAACTGATTCTAGAATGAATAGTTTAAAGGTGCATGGCCCATGCAATTTCCGAAACAGTACGGAGCATTGTCCGACTGTTTGCAGCCACACATGAAAAACTCTCCAGAAATTGGAGCGGTAAACTTAATAGGCTTAAATTCCGATCCTTTGTGCGCTCCGTCACACCAAGGTTGAATATTACTAAGTCCGCAGCTGCACCAGGCATATTTAACACCCGCTTCGACCACTACCACATAAGGTGCCTTCTGCGGGGAAATCGGAAGCTTCATATTCTTTCTAAAGATTGTCTTTGAATTCGATGACTGGAAATCCTTGTTGCTCGGAGTCGGCACTAAATTTTCCAACCGCGTATCCGTTATCTAGTATGAACCACTGTTCAATGTCGCTTTCAGTACCCGGCCAATCTGCAAACAATTCGTTGTGTGAAGAACATGGTGCTCCGCTTGTCAGCTTAATTGCGATTACGCGCTGATTTCTCAATCGATAAGCACGCGAATTTCGAAAAACTCTATCTTCTAAAAGTCCGGGTAATACATGCCTGAGATCAGCCATAAGGAATGCGAATTATTCTGTTTCGACTCTCGAAGCTCTAAATCCTCCAAATCCGTCTTCAACGATCACATATTTGACACGTTGACCCATGCGAAGCTCTCCTAGCTTACTTGCCTCGACAACACTCTTGTGAATAAAGACGCTGCGACCACTTTCATCATCCGTGATATAGCCACCGAAAGGATTACGCAGTGCGTTATAGACTCTAACTTCCCCAGCGGAGGCTCCGGGTTTAAGTCCTTTTGTCTGTTTCTTATCCATCGCATCGGTACCTTTGACTTCCAAATGCGATAAGTCTTCGCCATTGAATTCAGCCCATATTTTCAGTGCATAGTCTTCTGCAGTACCTTGTGAAGTGTCAAATGCCATATCGGGTTCAACGGGTTTCGCTTCCGGATAAAGCTGCTTTCGAAGTTGTTCGTCTTCTCGGTCACGAGCCGCGACTCCGTCACCAATTTGTCTGGTTCGACCACCACCTTCCTCACGCCGATGATCCCACCGATGGTTCCTTACATCGTCATTCGCTGTCAAATGAACAAAAAATACCTCATCTATTCCTCCAAGTACGGCATCCATAAAACAGCTTTCAAGGATCAATACCGGATCTGGCCAAGAAACCATAGACTTTGTTTCTTCATCCAATTTCCGATGTACATCCAACCCAATTGCGATCCCACCTTTAGTTTTATCCATCATGGCAAGAGTAGTAATCCACTCGCCTCGACTTGCTAGTTTATACCCAGTTAAACGCGAAACTGCTCGCGCTACGTCAGATTTTAAGCAACAAGTTTTTCCATAAATCGCAATGACTTGACTCATGTATCTATCTCAACTTTAGAATCAATTAAACTTTTCGGGTTGCGCATGAGCCCTGTTATCGAATTCATGCGTTTCTTTGCCAACAGCTCGGACTGTGAATTCATCATTCTTCCAATCGGAGTTGCAAATGAATGCGCTAGGCGATGCGCCGGAATGTACACGATAAAGGCCAAAGACCCAAATACGTGAAAGTACCACAATGGCGTGTATGCACCACTAAACGTCGCTCCACTACTCGAAAACATAGAAGCAAGAAACCAACCCACAAAGGAATATCCACTACTCGCTGGAATTCCTTCCAGTATCAGACGAACTGCTTCGACAAAAAACCCCGAAATTACTACCAAAAACAAAAATATTACCGACGGCGTATCAGAATACTTTTGCTCGTCGGTTCCCGCTGCCTTAATTCGCCAAAGAAATGAAAGTAAACATCCTACCAACACTAAAAATCCGAAAAAATCAAACGCGAAATCGAACGCGAGCCGAACAGGATGATGTGCGATTTCCCAAATGTCCGGTAATCCAATCGCGGGCATCCCTTCTCGCACAAACACTGCAACTATTTCAACCGCAAACATTAATGCGAACCCCCACAACATCAAGCTATGGCGAAGCCATCTCAACCCACTAACGGAAAATAGATTGGTATGAAATAAAACATCCTGTAACAATACCCTACGCATATTGCTTGGCTGCATATCATCCCTAGATATAACTTGTCGATAGCGAATCCATGTCGGTTTGTTTTTCTGAACGACGAGCCGATAGATACCAATGTCAAACAATATCAAAGCAATAATGGTAGCGGGTCCAAAAAATATCCACTGGAGCTCCACTCGCCCAGCCAAAGCCTCATTGATGTAGTACCCAGATAGTCCAAATACACCAATTACGTAAAACCAAAAACCGAGCCAAAAAAGCCATTTCGTCGCATAACTCAGCATCTGAGTAGAGAACTTTTTTGTGAACAACAAGAAGTAAGCAGAACACAAACCAGCGATCAAACTAATCACTGAAACAAGTAACAAGCTGTAGCCTAGACCGGCCTCGTACTGTCCTGACAATTGGAAGATAAAAATAACAATGCCCACAACAAGAGGGAGCACTACCCTTCGGAGATTTTTTCTTGATTGAGCAGCTGATCTTTCCATCTACAAGTATTCTCGACGACCGAAGAAAATCAAGTTACCACCCCACTCGATTACAAATTTTCATCGACTTGCTTAAGAGCTTTCCAGTTGCGCTACTTGCTCAGCCATGCGCTTTGCATCAAGTGCCAACATAGCACCGTGCAATGCAGCATCACCGCCCTTAATGTCATTATATTCCTGCACACAAGCTTTCGCTTTTTCCACCGCAATCAACGCATCAGCTCCATACGCATCAGCACCTATTTTGTCACACCAAGTTTGACTGATTGGCGCACCCCCAACAAAAACTTTCACATCCTGTCGAAGCCCTTCTGCTTTGATGTGTTTGATCGTTTCCCACTGCATGTTCATCGTTGTTGTTAACAATGCCGAAAATCCGACGATTTTGGGGTTATGCTCGCGAATTGCTGCGATGAAATCTTCAGGTGGTACCGTGACGCCTAAGTCAATCACTGTAAATCCAGCTGCTTCAAGCATCATCGCTACAATTCTCTTACCGATATCATGCAAGTCACCCTGTACAGTTCCCACAACTACGGTACCGATATCCTCAGATTTTTCCGCAATGATTAAAGGTTTCAAAATTCCCAATGCAGAATGCATACATTTTGCTGACATCATCACTTCAGGCAAAAAGTACTCATCCATCTTGAAGCGCCGACCTACTTCTGCAATACCAGTTGCCATAGGCCCTGCGACGAGAGTTCTTGGTGATACCTCTGCATCCAGTGCTGGGTGAATAAAATCCGGTGTATCTTCATGCTCACCGTCAATAATATTCCACTCGATTTCATGAAAAAGTTCTTTCACGTCCTCGGGTGCATCGGTCCAACGATCAGTTTCCAAAGAATCTTCGAAATCGTACTGGAGATCTTCTAGATCCCAATCTTTTTCCGTTTCAATAATTAGCGGCATATCAACATTTCAGGGTAAACAAAAAAGAAATAATTCAAAAAGGTCAGGCCTTTCTTTTGGGTCTTCGACGACGCTTACGCGCACCTGTCCAAGGCTTATAACCCTCACCGCTATCGGCACCAGGCGGTGGTTCGGTCGGTAACGGGTATTTTCCGTACTGTCTTGCTTCATCAATCATAGCAATGACATTGGGTGTCGGAACGTCATGCTCTAGACGATGGGAGGAGCTGAGCAAGTAACCACCCCCATGCCCCATTTCCCAAATACGTTGACGCACCTCACTTCTCACGTCTTCTACACTACCCCAAGGCAGAGTTTCTTGAACATCGATCCCACCATAAAAAAACATTTCTTTACCGAGCTGACGCTTTTTTGCAGCGGGATTGGAGTGACGTGCGACTTTTGGCGGCAAACTATCATAACCGTCAACACCTGAATCTATCAGGCCTCGCATAAACGGTTCTGGAATCGCCCCACAACTGTGAAATTGAATTTTACCTCGTGGATTCTTTTTCAGATAGTATTCCTTTATCTCTGTGAATGCCCGAACGTAGTGTGGTTTTATCTGACGATTAAACATTTTGAGTGACAGAAAAGCAGTTTTTTCACTCGCTAGATCTTCTGGACTCATTCGCATCCAATCTAGGTATTCACCACATTCATCGATAATTGCTTTATTGAAATCGATTTCAATGTCGGTCAATCGAGTAAGCATTGCTTCGAGAAAATCTGGTGACTCAATGAAATCAGAAAAGATCTTGGCATAACCCACCATGTACTTGGCTTGCTCGAAAATTCCACCTCGTCCCCCTTGCCCTAGCATTGCAAATGGGGTTTCTTCTCGAACAAATTTACAGTATTCTCGTAATGTCATTCCTGGTATGGGAGAGTCTTCCCAACAAGAATCATCCCAGGGATCGGGCCATGGAAATTCGTCCAATATTCTTAGCCCTTCTTCCAAAGGCGCACTAGTAGCATGAAACAATGGATAACCAATCATTTCATAATAACCACCTTGTTCATGAGGTGTCCACTTGCGAATCACTCCCCATTCATCTACATTGATATCTACGTCAGGTGGTGGGATACCCATATCGAACGGAATTTCGTCAAAGGCAATTTCTCGAAATCCCGGAGATCCACCCGGAGAACCAATTGCAATTCGAACAAAATCAACACCCAAACGATCAGCTACATCGAGTTCGAAGCTTACATCAGTTGTCCAAGTTGTTGAACCTGTTCGATAATCGTTAGGATCAGCCTTGTAATCCATGCCCAGACCCTTCCGTAAATTCTGGTAACCCTCGATCGTTCCCCACAATCCGATCGGAACATAGTCTGGTTCAATCAAATGCAAAGCATCGACTGTCCGTTTTCGCTGCGGCGGCATTGCGTTGCTAAGAATTTCAGCCATCTCTAACCTCCAATTACAATTAAATCAACAAAAGCTCTTACCCAATGATCTCAACTAAGATCCAAATCTAGTTGCAGCATCCATCACAATCCCTGGAAAACCCTGCGAAGCCAAACGCTTCGCGGCACTTTCACGATTAGCATTCGCCAATTGACCCATCGGGCCCGACTGAATTGCACCTGTTGGACAAATTTCCTCGCAAGCCCGAGGCATATCCAAAGGCCTTTCTTTGCCAGGGGTTTGACAGAAATTACATTTTTCCATTTTACCTACAGACGAACTTATCTGAGGCGCATTGAATGGGCACGCCCAAGTACAGAATCCGCATCCAATGCAGACGTTCTGGTCGACGACAACAATTCCATCTGCTACTCTCTTAGTGATTGCATTAACCGGGCACGCGTTTTTGCACGGTGCGTCACCGCAGTGCATACATGCCATTGAAACATTCATCGCAGTAACATTGGGAAATGTACCCGACTCTACCTTAACGACTTCTCGCCATCTTGGGCCTACGTCAATTTCATTCCACGACTTACAAGCGATTTCGCAGGCGTGACATTTCACACATTGTTTGTGATCGAAATAAAATCCATATTGCATGACACAACCTCCTACGCTATTAAATTGCTCGAACGCGAACTTTGCATTCGTTATAGCAGTTCGCACCCGTGATTGGATTGGTGTGAATATCCATCAAGTTATTCGAGTGTGCTCCTTTTCCTTTCGCTGTTGAACCCATCGCCCAGTGTCCAAACCCATGCCCGTGTCGTACGCTGACACAACCGGGCACCAAGCCTTCTACCACTTTTGCTCGTATTTCAATACTATCTTTTGGAGATTCCAGAACGACCATACTGTCGTTTTGTATTCCGTACTTAGCGGCATCGATACTGTTGATTTCGACCCAATTTTCGCTGCAAATTTCCATTAGAAGTGGATTGTTTTGAGTCACGATGTTACAGTGCATGCTCAACTTCGAGTGTGTCAGTTGTAAAGGATAATCCGAGTCTGGCATGACTGTACGATCGGTGTACTCAGGATAAGCACTAAATCCTGCATCTGCGTAACTACTTGAATATATCTCGATTTTGCCAGATGGTGTAGGGAGCCCTTCCGGTACGCGGTTGTACCGAATATCACCAGCCCAAAATCCCTGACTCTTCAATTCTTCCAAAGACATGGGGACGTTGGCCATCATGATCTCACCCCAGTCTTCCCATTTCTGGTACGGAAAGTATTCACCCCAGTCCATCTTCTGCGCGATTCCCTGCGCAATTTCATAGGGTGGCTTAGATTCCCCAACCGGCTCTACAACAGGTTGGCACAACACGACTTCCGGACCCAACCACATACCTTGTCGTATTTCGGCTTGTTCATAAAATGAAGTTTCTGGTAATACGATATCGCATTCCAACGCGGTTTCGCTCATATATAGTTCACACGCGACTGCCAACTCCAAGTGCTTGAACATTTCCAAAACACGATCTCGATTCGGATCGCTCATGACAGGATTGGTTGCATGTACAAACAAACCTTTTACCGGATAAGGATTTCCATCAATTACAGCTTCTGGAAGTTTAGAATTTGGCAAATCAGGGGCTAGTGGATATCCCATAGCTGCATGCAGCGGATCCTTCTCTGGTGCTCTTTTCGCTTCGTCTGGAATGTTGACAGGTAAACCAAGAGGTGCCCACTCCTTCAAATGAAGATTACCGGGTTTGTCAACTTCGCCGCAAATGGCATTCAACGCATAACACGCCCGACCTGCATCTGCACCGTTCGTATAGTAGCCAGAACCCTTGAAAATCGCGGACATCGCAGGTTTGATTGTGGCAAATTCTCGAGCCAATCTCTCGATCGTAACTTTGTCGATTCCACAAATTGACTCTGCCCACTCAGGTGTATATCCTTTCGCAGACAAGTGATCTCTAAATCCTTCAAAGCCATTGCAATAGGCAGCGGTGAAATCTGAATCATACAGACGATTGCTGATGATGCTATGACACATTGCTAGTGCTAGCGCGCCGTCAGTACCAGGGTTAATTGGAATCCATTCGTCGGCTTTTTGTGCCGTTTCGGTAAAGTTGGGGTCAACTACAACGAGTTTACATCCCCTCCTTTGTGCATCAATTAGTGCTCTACTTTCCCAAAGACCTTGATTCGCTCCAAGATTATTCATACCCCATAACATTACGTACTTGGAATTTGCAAAATCATGCATCGGAAAAACGTGCCCAAACAGCGTCAGACACGCCGATCTTCGATCTTGTTCACAGCCGGATGTATGGGCATATAGATTGGGGGAGCCATACAATTCGCCAAGCAGATGGCGGTAAAACTGTGTGTTGGGATCATGATGACAAGTTAGTGCAACCGCTTCAGGTCCATATTCCTTTGCAATCGACTCCAATTTTTCTGCGATAAACGAATACGCTTCATCCCACGAAATTCTTTTGAACTCACCGTGTTGACCCTTGGCATTTGTTCGCAGCATAGGATACTTTAAGCGATCTGGATCGCGAGTAACATGCCAGCTAGCCATACCCTTTGCACATCGGGAGCCAATATTATTTGGTGACTTTGGATTACCTTTGTGATAAACGATCTTGTTATCCCTTACAAACACTTCCGTCGGGCACTGCCATGGACATGTGTAACAAAAGCTTTTTATCACTTTCGCACCTTTGATTTCGGCAAGACGCGAACCGAGATCAGTCGATGCTTCCATATACTCTCCTCCTGATTCAATTTATGAATCAGTCAATTAATAAACACATTTTGATTATTTCTATTTGATTGAATTCTATCTTAGTTGTTTGTAAATTGATATTTGATGTAGCCCCATTATAAATTGTATATTTTGAATATATTGTTGTGCATTGCTTAGAAATTGATTCAATTCGTCTATAAACTTTGGAAAAATAGCTGACTATATTTCAATTTAACTCAAATGCATAATCCGTTTCATCAAGGATGATACATGGAGAATTTGTGTTAGCGAACGTTCTTTCAACACATCCAAATATCAAATTACAGAATCTAGGTCATCAAAATTTGACTTTAGACTAGAGTCTTGGAACTTCTGCAATGTCAACTAGTTCGTTAAATCAATTTCGACCAAATGCGGCGCATCTGATTGCATCACCTCAACAACTCGCGGGTACTATTCGTAATCTTCGCTGCATTCGCGCTCTTTCTTTACCCATACTGTCAGATAACTTTCGTTTGGCTCTACTTGATGAGGCCAAACAATATCCTCTTCGCTTAGTACGCAATACTGTAGGATTAGGAGCCAATCAAGTCAGTCAGGATATGCTCCTGCACGATCAACTGAAACGGGAAGGGATGTTTGCGATGTTGACGAATTTGTTTCAAGAACTTTTCGATTCAGCGTTAGACTACAACCGTTTTTTTGATGATCGTGTCGTGTTTAACGACCTTATCGTTCAAAAGTATGAAATCGGAAGTGGTGGAATCACTCCACACAAGGACCGAAGGGACTATCGACACATTATTTGTTTATTTGTACTCTCGGGGCACGGTCGATTCTATATCTCAGACAACCGAAGAAAGAAAAACAAAGTGGAAATAGAAAACTTACCTGGCGATGTAATTTTGATGCCGGGCCCCGGGTTCAAAGGTTTAAAGACACGGCCGTTCCATTTTTTGGAAGATATTTCTGAAAGCAGATGGGTGTTTGGGCTTCGCCACGATGAAACCAAATTATGACAAAATTACTACGAATTCGAGTTTACTCCTACGCTTAACAAAACATGTTCGAGCTAATTATCAAAACTGCCAAAATACACAGCAAGGTTTGAGCTAGTTTTGCCTAAATGAATTATTTTCCACTTCAAATTGAATTAGACTACTCGTATTCAGTCGGCAGTTTAAAACCATATTTTGATGCGTTGACAGATGGGCGTGCGCTTGCTTCTCGATGTAGTGAATGTGGATTTGTCAGTTTCCCACCTCGACTTGTATGCCACTTGGATCATCAGGAAACCGACTGGATCCAGCTAAATGGGATAGGTCAGGTCACTCAGATTACACAAAGCACAGTCTCAGAAAATGATTTGGTTTACTTTGCTCTGATCAAGATGGAAGGCGCAATGAATCTTACTTTGGGGCGATTATTTTGCGATGAAATTCAAAAAGGCGCTCGTGTACAACTAATCGCCACCGATTCGGAAGTACAGCACCCCGCCCAAAGTGCATATTTCATGAGAGCTGATGAAACTAGCGCTGTCGAGTCAGAATAGAGTGATTTTGCTCTTCTCAGAATTTGACGTTCAATTCCATCTGACGACGAAGTTTGTGAGCGGCAGTACACTCACTCACTTCAACGTCATTCCAAGTTACGATGTCGGTTTTTCGAACTGTTCGCGTGACTTTTAGTCGAGCAGAAAGTCCGATCGGTACTGCATTTATTCTTAAGGAGTTTTCGGCAGGTACAATCTTGCCCCAGACTGTACCACCGCCCTCTCCATCTAGAATTTCTCCAATTGCTAAGTCCCTTTTTGCGACGGAAACAACATCCGCAGTAAAAGCGACAGGTGCTCCAGTAGCTTCTTTTCTTAGGGCCACCGACGCCACGCTCACTCCTAGTTCCAATCCGATGAGATGATAAGGACGATATAAAGAGGAATAATTTCCAGATCGATCTGTTTCCAAACCGTATTCGTGAAAACATCGACGAACATAGTCAGTTCCAGCTTCGAATACAACATAGACTCCCCACCTTAGGTTTCGATCAATCTCCGACCCATCGCGTTTCAACGAAGAAATGACTTCGACCATACCTTTTTGTTTCAATACTCCACCTTCTGCTTTGGGAATCATTACTGAACTTAATTCGTCAACCGAACACGCTGGAAACGATAAGCCATTTGCAGGTGGTGTTAACCCCGTTGCATTGGCAACTGCAGTCATCTCAATTGAAGACTTAGTCCCATCGAGAAAGGAATTGAACATTTTGCTATTCATGCCTCCCTGTGCTGCAGCTTCTGGAGTAATTCCATAGTAATCCCAAACAGTATCAGGTGTAGACTGGTGGTACGACGGCAAATATTTTGTGCCTTTGCCTGCACAAACAACACTCAAACCCATAGCTCGAACGGTGTCGACTTGTTCAACAATCAACGCTGGTTGATCGCCGTAAGCGAGCGAGTAAAGGACATTGTTTGAGTTCGCTCTCTTTGCAAGTTCATACCCTACAAGTACGTCAGCTTCCACGTTTACCATAACCACACTGATTCGATTATCAATACATTGGATTGCGTGTTCGACGCCGCAAATTGGATCCCCTGTGGACTCTATGGCAACATCAATTTGTCCTTCCTTAAAGATTTTGTCACTGTTGTCGGTGACGAATACTTCCAATTTTGAATACTGACTTCGTGGCTTTTCATATAGCAGTTCCAAATCGAATCCTGCTCTAACCAGATTTTTACGTGCTCGTTCGCAATCTAAATCGCAAACAATATCTAAACTCATTCCAGGGGTACGAATAATTTGTGCCATAAACATAGTTGCAAACTTGCCAGCACCGATTATGCCGACACGAATTGGCTTGTCTACTTGTTCTAGTTCTAGTAAGAATGAATAGAGATTCATAGAAGCAATCCTTATGGTGGGTGTTGGATATCTGTCAGAGCGGCTTTATTGGTTCAATGAAAAGGCAAAACCAATTATCCATCAATGAGAAGGAAGATAAACCATTAAAGGAAATGCTTTATCGACAATTCTGGTTTCGATTCCGGGTATTTGACTGAAAAATCTAATGAAGGATAAACGATGAAAAAGTCGTCTACGCCTAGCTAAAAATGGTTAAGCCAGCAAATTCTTAGGAATTACTACATATGAAAAAAATTTTGCAGAATCTGCTAAGTAAAAATAACTCGCTCTTGAAACACCTCAGCGGTTGTGAGTTTAAAGGCAGCTAAATCTTCCAAGTTTGCAAAAAGCTAGAGGAAATATAGTGGGAATAGGACACTAACAGCCGAAGCTGAATTTGACTTGTTCATTGCATTCATGGTCGTATTCGGCGCGATTCAAACTTAAAGATGCTAGATTCAACCAAGAGCTCGAACCTCAAATTTTTTCTACCTCAACTCAACATCCACTTTGAACCAAATTCGTATGACTATTTTTGTTAAACGATAAAATCCCCCTATTCAATCTCACGGAACTAACTTTTTTTAAGTAGATATAATCATGAGTTAATGCTCATAGTTCATTTTTCTAAATTTCACGCAATCAATTGAAATTAAAACTAGTATTTCAATTTTTAAATGTGAGATTGATTATGAAGAGATTGCATTTCAGTTCGTGAGAATAAACTCATCATGTTGAATCGCCTTCCCCCGACCGGTGCACTGCGTACACTCGAAGCTGCTGCTAGACATCTAAGCTTTACAAAAGCAGCAAATGAGCTGTACATCACACAAAGTGCAGTAAGTCATCAAATCAGAAACATTGAAAACCTCTGGGAGTTTAAGTTGTTTGACCGACAGGGAAAGCACTTAATTCTTACAAAAGAAGGGCAAATGGTAGTGCCAGTCGTTCGTGAGTTTCTAGGTAGCATGAATCGCGTTTTAAATGAGATCACCAATATTGAATCTCGATCATCAATTCGGGTAAGTCTAGTACAGTCTTTTGCAGTGAAATGGTTGGTACCTAGACTCGGCAAATTTAATGAGCTTTATCCTGATTTAAGTATTTGGATTTCGACTACGGATGAGTTGGTAAACTTTGACACAGATGAAGTCGACATTGCTCTTCGTTTGGGTAATGGCGAGTGGCCGGATCTGCATATGGAGCTTCTTTTAGACGAATACGTCTTCCCAGTATGTAGCCCACATTTTTTGAAACGCTTGCCCGCACCAGAAAAACCTATTGATCTTTTGCGCTATCCGCTGCTTTATCGAAATTCGTTTGATAATTGCCCTCGCTGGCGCGACTGGTTTCGGGATGCGGGATTTATCGTGAGAACCTTGCCAAGAGGGTCTAGATTTCCTGATACGAGCTTATCGATTCAAGCAGCGATAGACAGTCAAGGTATCGCATTGGCTAGAAGTGCGCACGTTGAAAAAGACTTAACTTCCAAGCGCTTGATAAAACTCTTTAATGTCTACAGCAAGTCACCCGTTTCGTACTACATTGTTTGTCCACACAAAACGATTACCAAACCAAGAATAAATGCATTTCGAAAGTGGTTGTTGCGGGAAGCAGCAATTTCTCAAAAGGCCTTTGATTCTGTAATGAAAGACTGTAAACCGAGTACAACGCAAAACACAGTTCACGTCTAGGCTCCTATTTCGAGTAGACACATTCAACCAAAGACAGTTGAATGCGCATGAACTTATGCTAGAATTTTCATTAGTTTCAAATTTTGCCACGAACCTGACCTTTTAAAACCTCAATTGGCTTTTATGGATTTACACTCAATAACTCGGATCAGCAAATGAAAAAAACATTATTTGGACTAGTAGTTGGACTCGGTGCAGGATTTGCGCTTGGTATATACAGTTTGCCAATCATCGTTGAATGGTTTTCACAGAATGACCAAGCTTTATCAGAGCAAGTCTTCACTCAATCTGACCCGGAAGGACAGTTCGATCGAAATAGCCCCGGTTCCGACGCGCTTCACTGGGGTGAAGGAACAATCCGCATTGCTGACAATAAACTATTCTTTGCTGACGATGTAAAGCTAGCTCCCGGCCCCGATTATCGAGTCTACATGACAAAGAAATTTGTCGAAACTCAAGACGGATTTAATCGAATCAAATCACAAGCCCTTGAAATTACGAAATTAAAGACATTCTCCGGCCCTTTGGAATTTTCACTGCCCGAGAATATCAACTTGGATATATACGACAATGTGATCGTTTGGTGTGAAGCATTTGGACAATACATAGCGAGTGCTCGCTTAGATTAGCTACCTATATTTCACATTATTCTCATGAGAAATTGTGGTCATAGGCTTCGATTGTTCGTGATTTTTACACCCATTGTGTGCTTAGCATTCACAAGCTATCTTGCAAAAACTACAGCTGCGTCTGAGTCGCTTCAATTTCAGAACAGTTTTGTGTGTATAGATTCACCTTGGGCTTACGGTTCGTTAGGGAATAAATCCGGTGCCGTATTCATGAAAATTCTCGCTAAGAGTGATCATTCTGAGGAACTTTTGAGTGCTACATCAAGGATTGCAAAGCGAGTTGAAATTCACGACTTTCTTGTAAAAAGTGGAATGACGGTGATGGAGTCTGCGAATAATTTGCAATTTAACGACTCCGCGCCACTAGTCCTGAAACCCAAGGGTTTGCATATTATGTTGATGGATTTGGATGGCCAAATTACTCCAGAAACAAGTATTCCCGTTACACTGAATTTCAAACAATCAGGAAAAATTCAGCTTCATGTACAGGTTATCTCCGTGGATGAAAATCCTCCAGAACACTCCACGAAATGCACATTTGATTCAATGAATTGAAATCAAATTGATACGTGTAAACTAAAAAACAATATCTTTCTTCTGTTGATTGGTTCTCTCGCCTTGGCAGCTCTCTGACACGCTTAAAGTTAGTAGAGTGTAAATGAGAAAAAAATTTAAGATTGGTGGTTCATTCCAACTAATTCGCAATACGAGTGAATCTGTCACCTAACAAAGAATTCAAAGAATTTCATCTGTTCGCTTACAACTGTCGAGCAATTTGACCGGTCAAATTGCTGAATATGCCTCGAGTATTGAAACTAACTGAACAGCTCGAGACGAAACATTGTGCGTAAGTTGCTCCTATTGACATCAGTTTTATGAAATATGATTGATTGCAGTTCAATGAATTGGCAGCAAGTTGCAAGTCCGACTTTAATCGAGTCTGATGCGACCTTCTATGGGAAAACCCTCCGTGTGTATTCATGTGTCACTCAAGATTCGTAGGCACATGGCGAATATTGATGGCGAATGGTCACCTATCGGTGATGTTGAAATTGATCAAACCTACTTTGATGGAAAGCGCTCTGGCAAACGTGGTCGTGGCGTGGGAGGTAAAACAGTTGTCATGGGCATGTTAGAGCGTGAAGGCGACAGCATGACTAAAGTCGTTCCTAATGTTCGTAAGAAAAACTCCAATCCTTGATCGCTGATAATGTAGCATCTGGGTCTAATGTTCATAGTGATGAATTGCTAAGTTATGGTAGACTAGACAAGCTTGGATACTTCCATAACACTGTCAATCACGGCATTGGCGAATATTTTCCTGGTATTTCTAATGTCAACATTGTCGAAAGATTTTGGTCTCGATTGAAACCGTCTATTCGTGGGACTCATGTCTATGTACCTGGGAAACACCTTTGGAAGTACACGAAAGAGTTTGAGTATAGCTATAACCGTAGGAAGTCACCCGCTTCAATGTTCGTTGATATGGTTTCGCGCTTTTAATCATGTTATCCATCAAAGCATCAAATCGTTTCCATGCGATTTCTGGCGGATAGTCATCATTTCTTTTCATTTTCTTTCTCCGCGTTCCAGCGGATATGACTGTTCATATCATGTCTGTGATATACATCCAGGATGTCTTCACAGAAATCACGTAACTTGTGATCTTCTTCAATAATAGCCAGTTCAAATAATCGAATGAACTGCTTCTTACCAGTTGCAGTTTGCTTGCAGTTTTTTTTGCGAGCATGTTATGTTGAGAACAAAGTGTTACCCCATTTGATATTATTCTCCGCAAGCTTTCGAGCTCCTTTCAAATCCTTTTAATATTAATGGCGCCAGTTAAAAAAAGTTACCTGTCTTTGCAGTATGAATAAATCCAGCTGGAAGGGTAATGCCCAGAGAGATCAAATGATTCAATAGGCTGGTAAATTTTTCTAATTCAGAAGGATTGTGATTGAAAACACAGCAAATATGTATTTTTAGTATTTTCAAAAATACAAATCGAAGATGTGGCAACTTTTCGAAGAATTCGTGATTAGGTTCTATGAAGAAGAGCAATTTATCCACAAAGTGAGTTCAACAGATCGTTGAATCGACTGGTCATTCAGAAGTCGAAATAAACATCCTCACACAGAATCATCGTTGACACGAAGTTCTATACAGAGGCACTAAGCAGCAGCTACGTATCAAACAGTACCAACATCTATTCACCTAATCTTTACCATCTTCTAGCCTATCTTCACATCCGTGAAGCCGCCACGAATATTAATGATCAGAAACCAAATCACGATGGGATTTTGCTCTACCGTCAAGTAAAAGAATCAGTAAGAGTAGACATCCAGTTAGAAGAATTCTGAATACAGTCTCGGGCAGTGAATTTAAACTAATCGTGCTAAGAAATTTGAGACGAATCGCTCGAAAAAGTTGGAAAAGCCTGGGAACTTGACTGCAATACCGAATTGTTGTATTTCGCTGTAATTTTTCAAATAGGTCTCGATCATGAATGATGTATAAATTGCGTCCGAGCAACAAATTCAGTATCTAATTTCAAAGTCATACGTGTTTTGATCACAAATAATCTGATTTTGAAATCATCGCGAATATAAACCAATGATCACGAACATTTGGTTGACCGCGAGAGAATACTTCAAGGTATATTTATCAAGCGGCAAAAACTGAAATTGCCGGCGTAGCTCAGCTCGGTAGAGCAACTGATTCGTAATCAGTAGGTCGGAGGTTCAAATCCTCTCGCCGGCACCGCACCTCATAATCTGACGATGCGGTAGAGAATGTGGATATTGATGGATGTCAGTCTTACAATACCTTGATGACTCAATGACTCTATTCGTAATAACCGATGACATCACCTTTGGTTGTAACCCCAAGTCCATTCAGTAATCGATTTGCGTAGCTGAAATAACCCACGACTTGATTTAGTTCTAAAATTTCACCATCGGTGCAACCAGCTTCAATCATTGAACGTACATCTTCCTCATTCATTTCCATGACATTCAATGTCAACTTTTCGACATACTGAAGCATAGCAAGTTCTTTCCCGTCAAATACTTGCTCAGGGTATCGCTTACCCAAGGCAGACATAATCTTGTCATAGCGTCCATCATCAGCGAGCAATCGTCTGAGATTTGAGCTGTGGTGAGTGACACTGTACTCACAATGATTCAGTAGACTAGTATACGTTCCCGCAGTCTCGAGAAACCACAAGTCAAGTGTGTTATCTTGATGGTGAAGAACACTACGATATAGCGTAATATGCCCGAACATCGTATGGGGCCGAAGGCTGTGAACTCGAAGAACGTTGTCGACTGTTCCATGAGGTGTTCGAGCTTGGTCAAATGCCTCTTTGACCGGCCCTTTTGCCTCTTCATCAGGTATCATTCGAATCCACGCGGTCATCTTGTCAATTCCATGTAGATTGATTAGTGTCGATAGGCAAATGAGCGATTGAAGCGGCCTGTAATGTACGTTTCACAGTTTACCGCTTTGTACCGAGGCAATTCCCCAGAATCTAAAATTGGATCGATCATTGTCTGTGAATCGGGATCCACAAATACAACAACCGAATAACGCGCGTTCCTCGCTTCATTTACGACACAGTGAGGAACAGATCGAAAACGGCCATTGCTCCAACGAGACAATAAATCACCGACATTCACTACGAGTGTTCCTTCGACAGGAAGAACTTCAAGCCACTCTCCATCGGTAGACTCAACTCTTAGTCCGCGCGAACGTTGTGCAAGTACAGAAATACATCCAAAATCGGTATGAGGCGAAACTCCATAATGACCTGTAGTGTTGTTCATCGGTGGATAGTAAATAAGTGATCCTCTCGATGTAGGTGCATTGAAGTGCTCAACAAAAAAATCTTGGTCATTGCCCAATGAAACTGCAATTCCCCGAAGGATTTTGAAAGCACATTGATGAATTTCTTTGAAATAAGCATTTAGTATGCCCCTTTGCTCGGGTATTTGATTTGGCCACCGGTTGGGAGCGAGTAACGATGAAGCATTGGTACTAGATTCCTCGATGTCTAGTCCCCAAATGTAACTTTCCTTTTGATCTGCACCTTGATAACCCTCCATGATTGATTCACCGATAGAAAGAAATCCACGATGAGTATCGGCGACTTCGACTTGATTCTTTTGTTGCAAAGGTAGCTTGAAAAATTTTTCAGCACAATCAAAAGCAGCATTCAAAACCTGCTCCGGAACACCGTGCCCGCTGACATAAAAAAAGCCCATGTCCTGTGCCGCGTTGCACAATTCAATACCAACTTTCCGAAGTGAATTTGTGCACTCGCTAGCCAACGAGGACATATCGATTACAGGAATGGAAGGCATAAATATAAAACTTCTTGCGTTGGGATTTAAATGCGAGACGAAAGTATACAATGTTCTAGCGAACGGAAAAATGTTTGCTAAACCTACTTGGCATTCTTCGAATATGGTTTCCTTAATTGTTTCACGACTGTACCAAACCGCGACGGTCGTGTTAATCATGTCCTTCGTCTGTTATATGCTCCTCGGCTTGATGCCAGGAGATCCTATCGATATCCTAATTAGTGCGGATCCGCGTCTTACCGCGGAAGACGCTGCCCGAATGAAAAGTTTGTACGGATTGGATCAACCTCTGTTTAAACGCTACCTAAATTGGCTTTTCGCAGCACTACAAGGTGATTTTGGTTACAGCCGCTTGTATTCTAAACCGGTGGTTACCGTGCTCGCGAGTGCACTACATAACACGCTGATATTGATGGTTCTATCTTTCATACTGTCGATTCTGATCGCCATCCCTGCTGGAATCTTTGCTGCGAGGCGTTTACATTCCTTTTCCGATTATTCGATTAACATTTTCTGTTTTGCAGGGATCTCGGTACCACCGTTTTGGCTAGCACTAATGATGATATTGCTGTTTTCAGTAGTATTGGGCTGGTTACCCGCGAATGCAATTCCACTCGGTGACGCGACATGGATCGACCGCGCTAAGGGTATGGTTCTACCGATTCTGACTTTGACAATTGTCAGTGTTGGAGGCGTAACTCGCTATGTTAGAGCATCATTGAACGAAACCTTGCAACAGACCTTTATCCGCACAGCATACGCGAAAGGCCTAAATCTTTCTCAAGTGATTCGAAGACACGCGCTCCGCAATTCCATGATTCCGGTCGTGACAATTCTCTGGTTGGACTTCGGGGCATTCTTTTCCGGTGCCTTGATCACAGAAATTATGTACGGCTTTCCAGGAATCGGAAAACTTCTGTTTGATGCGATTCAAGGCAGCGATTACAACCTAGCTCTAGTAGGATTGCTACTCGCGACTTGTGTAACCTTAGTTGCGAATTTGTTGGCTGACTTATGTTATGCCTTACTTGATCCTCGAATTTCCTACCAAAATCGACAGCCATGACTAGAATGTCCTACATATTCATTCGATTGGGTCGGCATCGACTGGCACTGGTTAGCGTTTGCATCCTTGTTCTGTTGATTCTATTTACGCTTTCTGCTCCTTTGCTGGAAACCTTGCTCGACACCGACACTAAAAAGGTGAATCTACTCGCTAGATTTCTACCGTTTTCTTTAGCACACCCTCTCGGGACTGATGAGCTCGGGCGAGATTTGCTTGTTCGTCTTGCCTACGGTGGTCGAGTCTCTCTCACCGTGGGATTTGTCGCTGCTGCCTGTATCGCAGCCATCGGCACCTTAATTGGCCTGTTAGCTGGGTATTACGGTGGGTGGTTGGATAGCTTGCTGATGAGATTTACCGATAGCGTAATATCACTTCCACTGCTCCCTTTGTTGATCGTACTCGCCGTCGTGGATCTGGAAAAAATTGGAGTATCAGCCGAAATTGCCAATCACGATAACATTGGGTTTTACCGAATCATTGTGATTGTGAGTCTAGTTGGCTGGACTGGTGTTGCTAGGTTGGTCCGTGGTTCTGTATTGGCACTTAGAGAACAGCAATTTGTTCAGTCTGCACAAGCCTTGGGGGCTCCGGCTCGTCGCATTATTTTCGTACACATCCTGCCTGGACTTGCATCTCCAATCATCGTCGCAACGACATTATCAATCGGAAACATCATACTATTTGAATCGATTCTCAGTTTTTTGGGACTTGGAATTTATCCACCGACTCCAAGTTGGGGAAACATGCTCACGAACGCCCAAGAACTGACTTGGATTGCACCTACATTGGCAATTTTCCCGGGCTTGATGATTTTCCTAACAGTAATTTCCTTCAACTTCTTAGGGGATGGCCTTCAAGACGCGCTAACTCCTCGTTCTACTGATGCCGGGAGGCATTGAGTTAAAGTCACAAAACGATACCAAGCTATAAAAATCGAGCTCGATTGAGTAGCCTTCAGATTGATAATGAACGAATAGTTCATACCAGAAGATCAACTGTTTCGGCTAAAGTATTAACTCGGTAGTCAGGCTCATAATCGTTGTCCCAAGTTTCTCCGTTACGTTCGATCAACATGGTTTTCATCCCGACAGATTTGGCGCCAAAAATATCCTTATGAGGATGATCTCCAATATGAAGTGTTCGACTTGGCACCGAATTCGCAAGCTCACAAGCTTTCAAAAAACCAACGGAATGAGGCTTACTCCGCCCAACACAAGCCGAATACACGGCTCCTACAAAAAATTGCCCAATTCCAATCTGATCAAGATCGGAATTGCCGTCTGAAAAAGAAACCAGTGGGTAAATCGAAGATAGTGCTGTTAATGCAGGAACAACATCGCTATACAGTTCGACTCGATTGCGATCTACCAAAAAACGATTCAATACTTCCTCTACACTGCTGCTCGGATAACAACACTCTTGAAATATTTGAATGAGTGTCTGTCTTCTTACCTCGGTGAGATCGTGTTGAATATCGGTTCTAGACCAATAAATTTCTTCTCGAATTTGACGAATATCGTCAATAGAGTATCGCCGGGTTACTTTCGGATATCGTTCCCTTATGAACCGATAATTGTTCAGTTCAGCTCGCTCGATCGTAGGAAAAACATCCCAAAGCGTGTTATCTAGATCGAATACGATGGCCTCGATATCAGCCATGCCCAAACCTGATCGAGCTATATTCAGCGCTTGGCAATTTCTTCAAGCTTTTTCGCTCGAATAATTTGTCCGTCTAATCCAGCTTCCTTTGCCGTACCACCATAGGCAACTGTCATCAACTGACTGTAATACGTCACCGGCATTTTGAATTTGGTGTTGTAGGTTTTATTGATCGCTTCCTGATAGATTTCGACATTCATCTGACAAACAGGACATGGCGTGACGATCATTTCCGCTCCATGATCGTACGCAGATTCAACAATATCCTTGATTTGGGCTTGACTCTTTTCAGGTTCAGAAAACGCCAAAGCACCTCCACAACAGGTAACCTTTTGATCGTATTCTTCTATCGGTTCAGCACCTACCGTTTCAACCATTTTGTCTAAATACATTGGGTTCTCAAATGACTCTCCATCAATTCCAAATGGACGATTCGTCTGGCACCCGACATAGCCGGCAAACTTGATACCTTCCAAGGGTTTCACGATAGGGTCCGCCATGCCTTCATATCCGATGTCTTCGATCAAAGCTTCGACCATGTGTCGAATCGGTACCTCATTCTTGAAGTCCATGTCCAATCCGACTTCTTTAAGCACATCCATGGTATCTGCCATCAACTGACTGGACTCGTTCAATCGTTCTTGGGATTCTTTCGCTCCAATCCAACAAGCCGCACAAGTTGCAACAATGTCTTGGCCATCGTTGTGTTTTTCTGACAAGGCTATATTCCTTGCATTCAGTGCATGCCTCGGCAAGTCACCACCTTCAGCATAGCCAATGGAAGCGGTACAGCAGTTCCAGTCCGGAATTTCATTCAATTGAATGTCCAATTTATCACACATAGATTCAACGGAAACCATGTAATTGGATGCTGATGAGCGCCGTTCAGACGAACAACCAGGATAAAACGAATATTCTTTTTTTGCCATTTTTCTCTCCTATGCTGAAAACCCTTTTCGCAGGTCTTCAATCTCTTTTGCCTTGGCAAGCATACGCTGAATGTCTTTCTTTTCCTTACAGCCGCCACCGCCTAAAATTCTGAATGGATTTAATCGTTTCGTCAAGAGCATACCCAAACCTACATTCCTCATAGCAAACGCGGTTTTAATTCCTTGCACCAAGCCATCCATAAAATACAGCCGAAACGATAGCTGGGTCTCGTTCACACGCCCAGTTTTAACGATATTTTCCCAAAATATTTTTGCAAATCTTCGAGTTGGGTTCATTTTGGGTGCCAACCCCAACCGCTGTGCATACCCAGCAAGACCATGCATGATATGAGTAATAGGAATTTCGCGTGGACAACGAACAATACAACTGTAGCAGGACGTACACATCCACATTGATTCTGAAGTAAGCACTTCCTCTCGTTGACCCGCTCGAATCAGCATAAAAATTTCCTGAGGGGGATGATCCCAATGAGGTCCGAAAGGACAAGAACCTGAGCAAACACCACACTGAATGCACATTTTGACCCAATCACCGTCCTCGACATTCGCTTCCACTTCGTTAAGAAAGTTGTTCCGATATTGTTCAAACAATGCGGTTTGATGATTACTACTTGTCATCTTTAAAACCCTTTAAACGGATTAAGTCCAATTTCATCAATAGTATTTGCATAATTATTGATGAGTTGCGACACTCGTGCCACATCAGTAATCTCAACTTCATAGCTTGCGACGCGTTCCGTTTCTAGCTGCAACTGTTCAAGTGTATCATCGATTTTACTCATTCTGTAGTGCGCTAGTTCCGAACCTTTTACAAAATGGCACTGGTAGTCTTTGCCTTTCTTGCACCCCATTAGCATTACACCATCGAAACCACTATTGAGCGCATCCGTAATCCAAATCGAATTGACTGATCCTAGACAGCGTACCGGAATGATTCTCGCGTAAGTACTGTAATGAAATTGATTCCGTGCTGCCATGTCCAGCGCAGGATATGCATCATTTTCACAAGCGAGAACCAATATTCTCGGTTTATTCTCAAATTCATCAGGCATATCGACTGCTTTGATCTGCTGTCCAACCGTGTCTACAGAATAATTTTCAAATGAAATTACACGAACTGGACAAGCACCCATGCAAGTACCGCAGCGTCGACAGCGAGATTCGTTAAACACTGGAAATCGTTTTTCGTCTTCATCGATTGCACCAAATGGACATTCCACTGTGCAACGCTTGCATTGGGTACAACCTTCCTTACGAAAACTTGGAAAACTCAAGTCGCCCGAACGCGGGTGAGCAGCTCTACCGGAAACCGCATTTTCAACCGATTGAATTGCTTTCATCGCCGCACCAGTCGCATCTTCAATGGCTTGGTTGATATCCATCGGTCGACGCACAGGACCACAGGCGTAAATCCCTGTACGCCTCGTTTCGTAAGGGAAACAAATGAAATGAGAATCTGCGAAGCCATGTTGCAGATGAGGTAAATCTTTACCTTGTCGATAGTCGAGATTCAATATAGAGTCGACTGGAATTCGAATTGCATCATCGTCTTTGGCTTCGTCTTCGATCATGCCCTCTCCGGAATTCGGAACTTGGCCAGTTGCCAAAACCACGAGATCGGCCACCATCAGCTGGTTTTCAGCAAGAATCTTGTCATAAAACTGAACATGTAAATTTCCGTTTTCTACATCGACTGAGATTTCACTACCTTTGGTAAACGTAACTCCCTTCAGTTGTGCACTTCGATACAGATCTTCACCATTACCAGGTGTCCGCAAATCATCATATATAACGTTTACGTTGATTCTTGGATTTGCATTTTTGAAGTACATTGCTTGCTTTACACTTGTGTTGCAACAATGTCCACTACAATACGGCAAATACCCCTTCTTTTTACTTCGCTGTCCCGCGCACTGAATAAAAGCTACACTTTGAACAACCGCACCATCGGATGGACGTTGAATCTGAGCACCATTCGCGGTAATTGCCAACTGCTCCAACTGAGTCTGATCAATAACGTCAGAACTGCGCCCATACCCCAACTCAGGCAAATTTGTGGCATCGTAATTTTTAAAGCCTGTCGCTTGAATGATGGCACCGACGTTTTCAGTTCGAATAGAACTACCATTTTTGATGTCGACTGAAAACTGTCCAGGGGCTCCAGTCGTTCGAGATATTTGCGAGTTCAAAAATACAGTGATCGAAGGTTCGGACAAAATCTGTGATTTGAGGTTTGAGATTCCCGTTTCCTGAGGTTCCGAATATGGCTCTTTCACCGGCACCTTTCGATACAATTTTGACGCCCAGCCACCCAAGGATTCGGTTTTTTCACAGAGCAAGACTTCATAGCCCGTTCGCGCAGATTCCAAGGCGGCTGTCATTCCACTAACACCGCCTCCAACTACAAGTATGCGACGATTCACACCTCTCTGGGAATTTGTTGCCGGGGCTTGCATATGCTTGATTTCGGCGCACCCCATTCGCATATAGTCGTCAGTCGCGGCCTGTACGTCATCAATCTCGACTTCGCCGTCGTGGCTCCACAGGACAGATTCTCGCAAATTCACTCTAGATACAGCGGTCGAATCAAAGCGAAATGTTTCTGCCTTCGAGCGCGGCGAACAAGCTGCAAGTACTACATGACTCAATTCTCGATCAGAAATGTCGTTAGCAATGGTTTCAATGCCATGCATACTACATAAAAAATCATGATGTACCACATGATCTATACGACCTTCTCGACGCGCAACTTTTTCCAGTTTTTTGGTGTCGATTCGATCGCCAATTCCGCAACCGCTGCAGATATAAGCTGCTGTATTTGAACCGTAACTCATGATACTTTGGCCGGGGTGAATAAATTACACATGAACCGGAGCGACTCTACGTTTACGACGGTTTATTACTTGAATGGCCCTCAAAGAAGCCGCTGTCGCACTTTGCACCGAGCGATTGACATCCAGTGAATTTGTGGCACAGCCAGCACCAAAATTAGCACCGTTAATATCATCCAACTGGATAAATCCACTTCTGTCAGTACTGATTGAGTCTACGAACTGAGTAAAATCAACACTCGGTTCCATGCCAATGGCGAGTACGGCTAGATCGTGGCGATTTTGGTAACGATGATATCCTTCCGTGTCGACTCCCCGTAGAACAACATCATTTGTTGCTTGATCTTCAATTATGGATGCAACCTTGGACTTAATGAATGAAACGGGGTGCTCATCTCGAACCATCTGATAAAAATCTTCAAATCGGTCGATGACGCGCATATCGATATAGTAAATGGTGCTAGATGCTTCATCTCCGTACTTTTCGGTTACATAGGTAACCTGTTTTAAAGACGCCGTACAACAAATTCTGGAACAATGCACCAAGTGATTTCGATCTCGTGATCCAGCACACTGTATGAAAGCCACATTCTTCGCTGGTTTCCCATCAGATGGCCGCAATAGTTGACCACCTGTCGGACCGAATGGATCCATCAACCGCTCAAATTCAACACTAGTAATTACATTATCGATTCTGTCATATCCGTAAGCTTGAATTTTATTCGCATCGTACGGTTTCCATCCGGTGGCCCAAACGATAGCACCGACATTTAACTCTATCGTCTGTTCCTTCATGTCTAGATCCACTGCATCATATTTACAAGCATCTTTAACTAGTTGCGCCTCCTTCGTTCCGATGAGTGATGGATCGATTACATATCTTTGAGGATAAGCCATGTTATGCGGTAGGTAAACGGCCTTTGTCTTGGATAACTTATAGTCGTGTGAGTTATCGATTTTAGAATCAACCACTTTTTCACACTCCCCACAGACTGTGCAGTTTGAATTCACAAACCGTGGATGACTTTTTACGGTTACTGTGTAGTTTCCAGGTTCTCCTCGTACTCTAGTGACTTCGCTTAGCGTCATTTCTCGAATATTTCGATTCGCGCGTAAGCGACGAAGATTAATCTCGAATCCACAACTGGGACGACAAAGTTTTGGAAAATACCGGTAAAGTTGAGAAACTCTACCTCCGAGAGATGCGTTCTTCTCGATCAGAAATACTTCGAGACCGTACTCAGCGATTTCAAGTGCTGCGGTTAGTCCACTAATGCCACCTCCGACGACAAGAACGGACTCGCTTCCAGCGATTGTGGACAAATTAATCAAATGAACATGCCTACCAATTGGTGATCCCGGCTATAGATTAAACCGATAATATTTTAATTTTAGTGGATTTAGTCGAATTTATTCCCAAAGAACCCTGATTTAGAGAATGAAAATTACTCATCAAGAACCAACTTTGCAAAGTTCATTGCAATATCAATGTCCGACACTTCTTGCAATCCTCGCCACGCCGGAACACCATTGACTTCTAATACCTGCCATTGGCCCTGCGATGTCTGGATAACATCGACCCCTGCATAAGGCGCTCCGACTGCATTGGTTGCTCGTTCCGCTAGTTCCAACACCTTTAAATCGAGTTGCGCTGGTTTACACTCAGCACCTTGTGCGCGATTCGTAATCCACTGCGTCGAACGTCGTTCCATCGCGCTAATCGCTCGGTCCTTAACAACCATGATTCTCCAATCTTTCCAAAAATCATCGCTTGAAGCCACAAATTCTTGCAAGTAATAGACTCCGTTTACTTCCTCCAGATCCGGTAGATCGACTTCCGATTGAATCAATTTCAATCCTCGTCCCCTGGAACCGAACAAAGGTTTGAGTACCAGTTTCTTCTTCTGCTCTTGTTTTTTACGAATGAGTTGACAGGCCTTCTCGCGAGATTCCATTGTCCATGCGGGAACTGTTGCAACGCCTGCATATTTTAACAGGTGGCTCGTCATTGCTTTGTCTACAGTCTTCTCAATTACACGCGCGGAATTCACCACTTTCACGGACATATCCGACAACGCGTGCAGAATATCCAATCTTAGAGTAACCTGCTCAAACGTTCCTGCGGATATTCCTCGAACAAAAACGGCTTGCGGTAATTGATTTTCGCAGTGTGGGATTGCTAGGCTGCCAAAGCTACTGTTTTCAGAGAACTCGCAATCAGTCAAAGCTACCAATTTGGGTTCGACCCCAAATGCACCGAATGCTTCAACCAACCGATCTTCGTGCCAACCACGTACATTTGCAAAAATGATAATTTTATCAATCACGAAACATCGTAAAACGACTTTTCAAGCAAACTCCGATCGAGCTGTCCTCCAAAGTACGTATTTCCTGTGGTTAGCTCCGTCACTGCGACGCGGGCTGGGCTAAACAACATCGGATCGATCTGAAAAAAATCATAGTTGTATTCGGTGAATTTTTGAGCAAAGGGCGTCCCGTAATCCTTAGAATTCGAACTTGGTAAATCCTTTGCAAGTTGTTTCGCTGCGTCATTTCCGCAATCAACGAGCAACGCCACTTGGCCACTGAACAAGATCGTGTCATTGGTCCGTCCCATGGCCGTCAGTGAATCCGATACTGGTGGAGGAATTGGTGTCACACCACTTCCCTCCAGAATTGCATTAAGTTCGAATCCCAGTTCGTGTGCTTTGTGTAAAGCCACTTCTACCACTCGAGCGGCGATCTGTGTCACACCTGCTGGACTTCCCGTTGGAGTCAATATCAACGTCAATTTTTCTGGCTTGACACCACACTCAAGCGCTATCTTTTGGATCAATCCATTCGGCGGAAACGCGCCGCTTTCAATGATCATACAACTACGGTGAAATTTATCTCGATAACTAAGTTCTTGAAATAATTTCTCTTTTTGCGCCAATGCTCGTGCTGGACCTGAACCCAGCGCGAAATATTTTTTTTCATTCGAATGTTGAAGACTCCAACCGGCATATTGGCTCCCTAAACAACTAAGAACAGCTTGACTAGTAAATACTTCAACATTCATCTGATTCAATCCTTCGCTCCTATCCGCTCGAAAGCGAACTCGACCCAAGCCAGCCATGCAAATTTCTGCTATCCTTCGGCCCGCTTCGAAACTTCCAGGACTTTCAATTCCAGCATCGACAATCTGGCAACCATCAACTGATCGCTGAATTCCGAGTTTAAGCTGATCTGCATCGTCTATCAATCGATCTACCAAAGGTGCAGCCAACGCGTTTACGCTAAGAGTCGAATGATTCGCTTCCTTCATCAAAACACCTGTTAAATTCAGAATGATTTTGTAATTTTCAATTCCAATTCTCTATTATCGAGCTGAGTTTCTGATGCCGTATGTTCACCAAAGTTCGCGCGCGCTCGGAATCTCTCGCGGACGCATACACAGTACATACGGGATCACCCGGTTCAAACGCTTCTCTACTTTCCGGTATATCTCGTACCCAATTCGGCCAGTCAAACTTGTTTGGTACACTAAATTCATGCTTGGCGTAAATCACGAAATGAGCCATATACTTACCATCCAACGTCAGTGAGCGCAGCGGGAGATGTTGACCTTCAAAGGCCTTATAGTGTGCAAAAAGGAATGAACTTTTCCCTTCATGAAGTTCGAACGTTGCGCTAGGACGAGGATTCAATTCTAAAAAATACCATTGATCCTCGGTGACTATCATGTCCAAAGATGCCAACCCTCTCAATTTGAACTTAATCGCGAGCTTTTTAATCGCCCCTTGAATTTCCTCCACCATATCTTTGGATAAATCCGCTTTCGGTATTGAAACAGCACCCCCGTACACAAACTCGCCGGAACAACTATCCGGCGCACACCACTGCTCTGAAAAACCGACAACTTCTGTTAGTTCATCATAGCAGTTCAATGTCGCGGTTATGATTTTTCCATTGATAAAGCTTTGGTAATAGTTGTCAGCTTGAGAACTTAGTCCCCCATTCTGCACATACTCAACATGCAAACCACCGCTGCCACCGATTGACTTTTGGAGCCAATTACCTTCTGTTCCAGGACAATCGAAACGCGTTTGTGGCACCCTAAATCCAAGCTCGCCCAAACTTTCGAATAATTGCTTGGAGGCTTGCAATTGCGAGATGGTATTGGGTTGGATACCCCATAAGGGCCGACGTTCCGTTAACGCAAGCAACTGTTCCACATTGTGCTCAAATCCACCCCCATAAATGACTGGCATCTTACATTTTGGATCAAGTTGATCGACGCATTGAAATAGAGAACCACTTTCAAACCCTACGCCGTCAAATTCGGCTTTAAGCGCCGATACAGAGTTTAGTTTCATGTCAACATCTGCAAATAAATCAATGGTATACACGTTGAAGCCCGCATTTTTTGCGGATGCCGCTAGGGGTCTTACTGTCAGTCCTATAATTAAGCAATTCTGTTTATCCGACATGTGCAATTGCAGCTTCAAACGCTTCGTTCAATCCGATAATCGCGGGATCGTCAGATTCAAGCATATGCTTAAATAAATTTTGCTGAACCTTATATTTAACACTACCCACACCGAGTGCGCCGATGGAAAGAAATGAACCCCAGTCCGTCTTCACCTCCGCTTTATTATCCATGACTCCAACGCCTTCAATTCCTGTGGGTGGCACGGCGTTGACATCGGCAGCAACGAGTAAGTTTGTAGCATTGTCTAACGCGGAGCGATCGAGCACTTGAATCCCAGCTTTCGCTGTACTAATCAAAACTTGAGCATTACGAATCGCTTCGATTCGATCACTTCGTTCAACCGCTCTTTCTGACTTTATTTGAACGTCAAAACGTTGAATAAATTCATCCACTGCGCTTTGACGCGCGCTAGGTGTAAGTCGAACCAAGCTGACTGAAGCACCTTTTTTTGTGGCTAGAACAGCCACACAAATTCCAACCGGACCACCACCCAAGATCTTTACTACCTGCCCCTGAAGACTAATTCCATTGTTTTCTTGGAGACAGCTTTCGATGGCGGCGACCAAGGCGGCGGAGGTTGTAAACGCACCATTGGGGTCTGCGAAGACAGATAATTCAAATGGAGGAACCATCGATTTTTTTGCTGCCTTCAACATGTCAGCAGCAATGTTGACGTCATACCCGCTAATAAACATTCCTGATGAAGCAGCGCTTTTGGGCGGTCGAGAAAATATCGAATCTTGCACCAATCCAGGTACATCTGAAACCTTAACGTTACAGTGGGGAAAAATAATTTCGTATCCAGCATCCGCAGCCATGTTCACGTCAAAAGGCGAAACCTGAGCACTTGGACTAATCATATGTAATATTTTTGGCTTTGGCATGGTGATCTCGCATCAAAGAATGGTTTATCTATATAGTTTTTTCAAGGAACTGAATTACTCTGTAACGGTGATTTGAGCGCCTGCATTTCGTGGCTTAACTATATCGATACGAATGTTATCGATTACTTTCCCTGCAAGTAGCATCGAACGCAACTTCCTGGCCTCTTCTTCACTTTTTGTTAGAACAAACCCTGTTGGCCCCCAAGAACTTTGACCTACTCCAGGCGCGCCTAAATCAACCGCATTGTCAAGAATTTTACTCACATCTGAACTTAAATATCTTCCTCCTTGAATTGATCCAAAAAAATCACCGACTTGATGCTGAATTTTAGTAATCCCCAAACCGAACCCCTCAATATCACGCCGCTTTAGCGCAGGTACAATCTGATCAATAAGTTCGACTTGCAATTGCCGAGCTAAGTCTGGTGAAAAACCACCGAGCTCGCGAAAAGCGTCTGTTTCCACAACACCGTGGGCACCTCGAAGTGCATCGTCGAATACAAGTAAAATGTGCCATTCTTGCGGAAATTCGACTCGCATTGAAATGGTTCGCGCTTCCACAGGGTCTTTTGGATTTCGATCGATCAAAAATCCTCCAACAGAAAAAGCGGCTGTTCCAATTCCAGATCGTCTACCACGGCCCAATAATCCAGAAAGTTTTTCTATCGATAAATTTCTATTAGCTACCGTGCAACATGCCACAGCAATGGCAAGAGCCAGTTGTGTACCCGACCCCAAACCAATATGGGACGGTATCTGTTTAGATACATTAACTCGCATTGGAGTCTCGAGTAAGAGATTTTGCGCAAGTGTCTCAACGTACCGCTTGACTTTCTCAGAGACTGCCCCTGAAAAACTCCATCGATCGCTACTTGACACTTCAACTCGAACAGCCGGCGAGTCGATAGCCAGTCCAATGGCTCCAAAGTCCTTGGCAGTTTGGCCAAACAATCCGACGAAACCCAAATGAAGGCGGGCGGGCGCAGAGACAGTTACAGTTCGCATGCTTATGCAAACCTACGAATAACTCGTGTCATAAGTTTTTGGGTAGACATTGCAACAGTGAAAAGCTGCCATTACATTTTGAATTCAAAGAATCGATCACGCAGAAACGAAAAGGAAAGAAAATCCAAACATGACTTAAATCCTATTCAGTCTTGAATTTTACATGGCAACAACCGATGGTTTCAGTTATGAGTTCAGATTGGAGACTACTTAACAAATTGAAGAATCCAAATTGAATTGGTTTCCGAATCTTGATTTTTCTTTCGGTTAGCTAACGATCACAATCTTCAATGCCATCGTAGTCGAATTAATCGTAGAACACATGGAATCACTGCCGCTTACACATATTAATTTATTGTACCTTTTCTACATGTTATTCTTCATAAAATCAATATTTTATAAGTTTTTTTCTGAAATCATTAACAGTTGACCTTTAGAGCTTGGGTGACTCGGCGAACATAGTCTACCTTAACTTTCAATATTACATATTGATATATTGTCAAGGTGCAAACTTACTTCGACAACGTTAAACACTTAAGTAAACTAAAATTCAACGCGAAGCAGCAAAAGTGCTGCAAGACTGTAAAGAATGAGCGACAAAGTCTTGGAAACTGTCAAAAGTCAAAGTACATCCGACACCGGACTATACCGCCCGCAATTTGAGCGAGACGGCTGTGGTTTCGGCTTGATTGCACACATGGATGGCGAACCATCACATGCAATCGTAAAAGTGGGAATTGAATCCTTGACCAATCTTACCCACAGGGGCGCAATTGCTTCAGACGGTAAGTCTGGGGACGGTTGTGGTATTTTGATGTCCCTACCAGAAGAATTCATGCGAAAGTGTGCAGCAGAGAACCAAGTCACTCTTGCTAGAAAATTCGCAATCGGAATGGTTTTCTTAAGCCAAGATTTTGAGCTCGCTAAGCAATCGAAATTAATTCTCGAACAGTCACTGATTGAAAAAGGACTTTTGCCCAACGGCTGGCGAAAAGTCCCAACAAATTCTGACGCGCTAGGTGAGTCCGCGATCAAAACCCTACCGTTGGTTGAACAGATTTTCGTCAATGGATCTGCCAAATTGTCGTCAGATCGCTTTGAGCGATTGCTGTATGCAGCCCGGCGAGTTGCTGAAAAGAAAATCTCTAAGTTTGATCCAAGCTTCTATATCTGTAGTCTTTCTTCCAGGGTGGTCGTCTACAAAGGCTTGTTCATGCCGAATAACATCACCGAGTATTATCCAGATCTTAAAGATAGTCAGTTGAAGTCTTCGCTGGTCATCTTTCATCAACGATTCTCTACCAATACTGCGCCAACGTGGAATTTGGCGCAACCGTTTCGAATGCTAGCACACAACGGAGAAATCAACACGATTCAAGGAAATCGATTCTGGTCGATTGCAAGAGGCCATCGCTTCTACGATTCCTTGCACGAAGATGTCGACGAACTGATTCCACTCGTTGATTTTGATGACTCAGATTCTGCCAGTCTCGACAATATGCTCGATTTTTACATTAACGGCGGAATCGACATTTTTCGAGCAATGCAAATTTTGGTGCCTCCGGCTTGGCAAAATGTCGATACGATGGATCAAAATTTACGCGCCTTCCACTCCTATAACTCCTTGCACTCTGAACCATGGGATGGACCTGCCGGTATCGTACTGACAGATGGGCGATACGCGGCTTGTGTAATGGATCGAAATGGATTGAGGCCGGCGCGCTACATCATCACAAAGGATCGATGGATTACGCTTAGCACTGAAATTGGCGTACACGATTACGATGAAGCTAGACTCGTCGCAAAGGGTAGGTTAAAGCCAGGTCAAATGATAGCCGCTGATACCCGAACCGGTGAACTGTTGCTACCTGACGATATCAACAATAAATTGAAAGCCAATCAACCTTACACTCGCTGGCTTCAACAGAAACAAACCAAAATTTCAACACGTCTACTAAGACATTCGAACATCAGTGCCAAACTCAATCCCTTCGAGTTAAAGGTGCACAAAAAATTATTTGGTATGTCATTTGAAGAGCAAGAACAAGTTGTTCGTGTATTGTGTGAAATGGGCCAAGAAGCGGTAGGTTCCATGGGCGACGACACGCCTTTGGCCGTTATGTCCAGCCAAAACCGCTCACTGTACGATTATTTCCGACAACAATTTGCACAAGTGACAAACCCTCCAATCGATCCCCTCAGGGAAAACATCGTTATGTCCTTGGAAACGAGTTTGGGAAAGTCGTTCGGACTTTTTGATGAAAGCTCAGAACATGCAAAAAGAATGATTATCGGGAGTCCAGTTCTTTCCGGCCAAAAGTTCTATTCCATCATGGTACAGGAGGATCCCGCATTCAAAGTTCATTACCTCGGCCTCAATTATTTACCAGAGGAAGGATTGGAGAATGCGATTGTGCGAGTTTGTGACGAAGCGGTTGAAGCGACTCGTTCGGGATACCAGGTGCTTACTCTATCTGACCGCGGTGTAGCTAAAAAATTCCTGCCTCTAAACGCTTTGTTGGCAACCGGTGCAATACATCACCGGCTTATTCAGGAAGGCATAAGGTGTGACGTCAACTTAATCATCGAAACCGCAACAGCAAGAGATCCACATCACTTTGCTGTACTGCTAGGTTGCGGTGCTACGGCGATTTATCCATATCTGGCGTATGCGACTGTTCGCAGTTTTTTTGAAATGGATAGAACTGGTGCAGAAACACTTTCTGCGCTACGAAACTACAGAAACGGAATCAAAAAGGGATTGTTGAAGATCATGTCGAAAATGGGCATCGCAACGATGAAAAGTTATCGAGGTGCCCAATTGTTTGAAGCGGTCGGACTTCATTCTGAAGTAGTCGATTTGTGCTTTAACGGCATGGTTTCGAGAATTCAAGGAACAAATTTTGAAGATATTCAATCCGATCAACAGCAACTCGCAAATGATGCATGGGATCCTAGAGTAGCGGTAAACCACGGCGGATTGTTGAAATACGCGATGAACAGTGAATACCATGCATTTAATCCAGATGTCGTACATGCATTGCATGCAGCCTTGGCAACGGGCAACCGAAAAGATTATGACAAGTATGCAGATTTGGTAAACCATAGAAATCCGGCGGTTTTACGAGATTTATTGAAAATTCAGTCTCAGGGAATCACTCCGATTTCACTATCCGAAGTGGAGCCCGTAGAAGAAATTTGCAAAAGATTTGACAGTGCAGCCATGTCGCTAGGAGCTTTATCTCCCGAAGCTCACGAGATTTTAGCTGAAGCGATGAATGAAATAGGTGGTCGTTCGAATTCCGGCGAAGGCGGCGAACACCCGAATCGATATGGCACTACTCGGACTTCAAAAATCAAACAAGTCGCTTCAGGAAGATTTGGCGTCACACCAAGTTACCTAATTCATGCTGAGGTTTTGCAAATCAAAATTGCTCAAGGAGCAAAGCCGGGAGAAGGCGGCCAGTTGCCCGGTGACAAAGTTAGCCGGATGATCGCTTCGCTTCGATATTCATCTCCAGGCGTGGCATTGATTTCGCCCCCTCCACATCACGACATATACTCGATTGAAGATATTGCCCAACTGATTTTCGATCTGAAACAAGTTAATCCGGACGCGTTGGTCTCTGTGAAACTGGTTTCTGAAGCCGGTGTCGGTACTGTAGCGGCTGGAGTAAGCAAAGCTTACTCCGATTTGATTACGATCGCTGGCTACGATGGCGGAACTGGTGCTAGCCCATTGACATCGGTAAAGTACGCCGGCAGCCCTTGGGAGATGGGATTGGTTGAAACACAGCAAACCCTGCGCATGAACGGCTTACGTCATCGTGTACGATTGCAAGTTGACGGCGGATTGAAGACCGGCCTAGATGTCGTAAAGGCCGCGATCTTAGGCGCAGATTCTTTCGGCTTTGGAACCGCTCCAATGCTCGCACTCGGCTGCAAATATCTGCGCGTATGCCACCTAAACAATTGCGCAACAGGAGTTGCCACCCAAAATAACCACCTTAGAGAACGGCACTTTGTCGGTACTAAAGACAAAGTTGTTCGATACTTTAGGTTTGTCGCCGAGGAAATTCGCGGAATTTTGGCTTCAATCGGCGTTCGAAGAATAGAAGAATTGATCGGACGGCCTGAGTTTCTAGAAGTAATTGAAGGTAAAACGAGAAAACAAAAACGTTTGGATCTTCAACCACTACTTTCTACCGCGGGCGTCGCAGATGACGTTCCACGTCACTGCGAACAACCGAAAAACGACCCTTGGGACAAAGGCGTACTCGCTGAACAAATGGTCCAAGACGCCTTGCCGAGTATTAAGAGCGAGTCTGGAGGAGAGTTTCATTACTCGATTTCCAATACAAATCGGTCCATCGGAGCCCGCTTATCGGGTGAGATTGCGAAAGCCAATATGACACGATTGGTACCTATCAAGATGCATTTTAAAGGTACGGCGGGACAAAGCTTCGGCGCTTGGAATGCAGATGGATTAGAACTTTATCTCGAAGGCGACGCGAATGACTACGTTGGCAAAGGAATGGCCGGTGGAAAAATTGTGCTTCGACCACCCCCGGATAGTCCTCTGGATACAAGAACGACACCCATTGCTGGAAATACCTGTTTATATGGAGGAACAGGGGGACGCTTTTTTGCCGCTGGCACGACTGGTGAGCGCTTTGCAGTGCGAAATTCCGGCGTGATTGCCGTGATCGAAGGTTGTGGAGACCACGGTTGCGAATATATGACTGGCGGTGCAGTCTTGTCTTTGGGACAGGTAGGTGTAAACTTCGGTGCTGGTATGACCGGTGGTGTAGCATTTGTTCTTGATCTGGAACGAGTTTTTGTAGATTGTTACAACCATGAGTTAATTGATATCCACCGCTTGACACATGAAGACATGGAACCGCACCTCAGCTATCTACATGAACTACTGGATGAATATGTTCTAGAAACACAAAGTAAGTGGGGACAAAATATCCGCGACAACTTCTTCGAACTTGTCGGTAGATTCTGGTATGTCAAGCCGAAAGCTGCGGATATTCGTGTGCTGATGGAAACTCTACGCGAAGCAGCATAAATACTCGTTGCTTGTGAAGTTGTCATGAAAGAAAATTTCCAATTTCTCAAGCTGCCGCGCCAGAATCCCCCGAAAGCCCCGGCTCAAGCTCGAATTCTTCATTGGAACGAAATTTACGATAGATATGAATTCAACACAGCTTCAGCTCAAGCCGCTCGCTGCATTTCTTGTGGCAACCCGTATTGCGAATGGAAATGCCCAGTTCACAACTACATACCGGAATGGCTTGATCTCGTAGCCGAAGGAAGACTGTTCGAAGCCGCCGAACTATCGCACCAGACGAACTCTCTTCCGGAAATCTGTGGCCGAATATGTCCACAAGATCGTCTCTGTGAAGGGGCCTGCACCATGAATGATGGATTTGGTGCAATCACCATTGGTTCGATTGAAACTTATATTACCGATGAAGCCTTCGATCGGGGTTGGCAACCCGATTTATCTGCCATCCAACGCGTCAACAAGAAAGTAGCGGTGGTCGGAAGTGGACCCGCCGGTTTAGGTTGCGCGGATGTCCTTATTCGAAACGGTGTTCAAGTCACCGTTTTCGATCGTTATCCAGAAATTGGAGGACTGCTCACGTTTGGTATTCCGCCCTTTAAGCTTGAGAAAAATGTCGTATTGAAGCGGCGTTCAGTACTCGAGAATATGGGTGTAGAGTTCGTTCTCGACACCGAAATTGGAACGGATATTCCACTACAAGAATTGTTGGACAACTACGATGCTGTGTTTCTGGGGTTGGGTACCTATACCTATATGAAGGGTGGGTTTGAAGGTGAAGATCTAAATGGTGTCTATGAAGCCCTTCCGTACTTGATCGCCAACAATTACAACGTTGAAGGCTGGGCTACTGATGACTGGCAGTTCATCGACATGAAAGAAAAAAACGTGGTTGTGTTGGGTGGTGGTGACACCGCTATGGATTGTGTCCGAACTGCAGTCCGACAAGGGGCGAATCGTGTTGTCTGTGTGTATCGAAGAGACGAAGAAAATATGCCTGGTTCTCGTCGAGAAGTGTGGCATGCAAAGGAAGAAGGCGTACGATTTCTTTGGAATAGACAGCCCTTAAAAATTTCAGGCAATGGGAAAGTGGAATCTGTTCAAGTTGTAGAAACTCGACTCGGTGAAGTCGATCAACGAGGACGACGACAACCCGAACCGATCATGGGCAGTGAACAAGAAATACCTTGTGACAAGGTAATCATCGCGTTCGGATTTCGACCTAGTCCTGCGAATTGGTTTGTGGATTACAACATTCAAATCGACCCATTTATGCGTGTAAAAGCACACCATACCAGTGAATTTCCATTTCAAACCTCAAATCCTAAAGTATTTTCGGGTGGTGATATGGTGCGTGGAGCAGATCTTGTTGTCACTGCAGTTTTTGAAGGCCGTGAAGCTGCTCGAGGTATTATGAAGTACATAGGAGCTTGATGATTTGGTCCACTCCCCATCTCCAACCGAGCGACTCATTGTCGCACTTGACGTTTCAACTGAAAAAGAAGCCTTGACTTTGGTTGATGAGCTACAAGATGTAGTTCAATTCTTCAAAGTTGGTATGGAATTAATCTCAAGTGGAACTGGAATTGAGCTGATGAAGGAGCTCGTATCCCGAAATTTCAAGGTTTTTGCAGACTTCAAGCTGTTTGATATTCCTGTAATCGTAAACCGAGCAGTTCGAAATTTGCATGATCTCGGAATTACGTTTTTGACTGTGCATGGCGACCCCATAATTATGAAGGCCGCGGTTGATGCGAGTGACAAAATTTCCATATTAGCGGTAACTGTGTTGACCAGTATGGACGATCAAAGTCTTCGCGAGATTGGCTGTCAAACGTCTACCTTGGATTTGGTAAAGCTGCGTGCAATCAGTGCGAAACACTGTGGGTGCGCAGGAGTCATTGCATCTGCTCAGGAAGCTCGTTCGATACGAAAACACGTAGGCAAAGACTTCCTCATCGTTACGCCGGGTATAAGGAGTAAATTGGATCCTAGCTTTGATCAAAAACGAACGATGAGTATTTACGAAGCCATTCGAAATGGTTCGGACTATGTTGTCGTCGGACGCCCCATATTGAAGGCAGAAAAACCACGAGAGGTTGCAGAGAGCTATCAACGGGAAATTAGAAAAGCACTTGAGGCTGACAAAAGTTGAATAATCGATCTACCACTAGCGCTCTAAAGAATGACCGATTTCTACGAGCCATTCGCAAACAACCGGTTACCCAAACGCCGATCTGGATCATGCGACAAGCTGGGCGTTACCTACCTGAATATCGAAAAGTGCGCAAACAAGCAGGCGATTTTGTCACACTTTGTCAAACTCCGGAACTAGCCTGTAGAGTAACGCTCCAACCGCTTCAGCGATATGCATTTGATGCTGCAATCATTTTTTCTGACATACTAGTTATTCCTGATGCTATGGGATTGGGTCTCAGAATTGAAGAATCAATTGGACCTGTTTTTGAAAAGCCTATCAAATGCAGTGAAGATATCCGTCGACTCGCTGTTCCGGATCCGGAAACCGACTTGGGCTATGTTTTGGCTGCGGTACGCACTACTGTCAACCAACTGGACGGTTCAGTACCATTAATTGGCTTTTCTGGCAGTCCATGGACACTTGCAGTTTACATGATTGAAGGACGATCGAAAACCGACTTTTCGAAAATACTGTCATTTGCCAACTCGAATGCAAGTGATTTGCACAATCTTTTGCGCATTCTTGCTCGTTCAGTTTCGACCTACTTGGTAGCCAAAGCCAAAGCAGGTGTGTCTGCTTTGATGATTTTTGATACTTGGGGTGGAATTCTCGACAGCCAACAGTATCAGGAATTTTCACTTCGTTACATGACTACTATCGTCCAAGAACTGGCTAGTGAAATTCCAAAAACACCAGTGGTGTTGTTTACCAAGGGCGGTGGAAAGTGGCTCGAAAAGATCGCTAAGTCTGGTTGCCACGCAATCGGCCTTGACTGGATGATCGACATTGGTGAAGCACGCTCTCGTGTAGGAAAATCTGTCGCTTTACAAGGAAATCTAAACCCGGATTCACTAAGAAACAGCGACGAAGAAATCAAAACTGAAGTCGCGCAAATTCTTGCGGCCTATGGCCACGGAAGTGGTCACATATTCAATTTAGGACATGGGATAAAACCCGACATTGATCCGGCAAAAGTATCGGTATTGGTCGATGCTGTTCAAAAAATGAGCCGACGTTACCATCAAACAGTTATTCCTTGAAGTCTTTGACTACCCAATGTAATGATATTTTGAATGTAGTTTGGGCTCGCCCGAACAGGACACGTTTTGTTCTTCAATTAACTTGATCAAGTTCGCGAATAAGGATCGAGCTGCCGCCGCGTGTAAAGAACGATCAACGTTTCGATAGACTACCGACACGATTTCGTTGACAGTGGTCATTCCTGCTTTGAGGCAATCTACGATTTGTTGTTCTCGTTGGAGACGATGTGCTCTATAGGCATGTACAAACGGTTTGGGATCTTCTATGGGAGGTCCATGAGTTGGGTAGTAAATCTCATCATCTGCTTTGAGCAATAGTTCCAGACTATTCATGTACGCGGTCATCGAACCTTCAGGCGGTACAATCACAGTGGTAGACCAACCCATTACGTGATCTCCTGAAAATAGAGCTTTTTCTTCCAAGAGACGAAAACAAAAATGATTGGACATGTGACCAGGCGTGTGTACACACTCAAGAGTCCAATTATCTCCTTGCAAAATATCTCCATTAGATATTTCGACAGATGACTGAAAATCAAGATCGATGTCTTCTTCTAGCTGTTGTGTAACACTGTCTGGCGTTTTTTTGACATGTAAACGGCAACCATAGATTGGAGCTCCACATTTTTCCTGTAACGGTAGTGCAGCCGGCGAATGATCACTATGAGTATGAGTGATCACAATATGTGAAATCGTCTCACCCGCAAGTTGGCACATGATCGCCGATACATGACTGCTCATTGCAGGTCCAGGATCAATTACAGCAACTCGGCCAGTTCCCACGATATAAGTGCCCGTACCACGAAACGTAAAATTACTGGGATTGTTCGCGACGATTCTTCGTACTAGAGGAGAAACTTGCTGAATTTTCCCATATACAAATTCGTCTTGATATTGAAACGGAATTTGTACGCCCATCAAACCAATTGATCCAAAATCATATTATTCGTAGTTTGGCTGGAGCCGATTTATTCTCATTATTGAAGTGATTGAATTGAAATTTACCGTCACTCCATGTGACTTGAATTTCATCACCAGGTAAAAATCTACCCACCAAAATTTCCTTCGCCAGTGGGTTTTCGATTTGTGATTGCAGTGTTCTGCCTAGCGGGCGAGCACCATATGCAGGATCAAAACCTAATTCAGCCAATTGATCGATTGCGCGGAAACTCACGCGCAATTTCAGATCTTGACTAGAAAGTCTTTGCTGTAGATAACCAATCATAATCTCAGCAATTCCGCGAATGTGATCGTTGTTTAACGAATGAAATACGATCATTTCGTCAATTCGATTGACAAACTCTGGCGGAAAATGTTGACTCGCAACGCCGAGAACTGCGGTTCGCATAATTTCGTAATCTGCTGTTTCAGTTAGTTTTTGAATAAGATCGGAACCGAGATTGGAAGTCATAATTACAACTGTATTTCGAAAATCAACTGTTCTTCCTTGGTTGTCTGTTAGACGACCATCGTCTAATACCTGCAACAAAATATTGAACACGTCAATATGGGCTTTTTCGACCTCGTCCATCAAAATGACGCTATAAGGACGACGACGTACCAGCTCTGTCAAATACCCTCCATCATCATAACCAACATAACCCGGTGGCGAACCAATGAGTTTGGAAACTGAATGTTTTTCCATAAACTCCGACATGTCGATTCGTATCAGAGCTTCCTCTGTGTCAAACAGGAACTCTGCCAATGCTTTGGATAGTTCTGTTTTGCCAACACCTGTAGGGCCTAAGAACAAAAATGTACCGGTCGGTTGATTGGGATCAGCTAAACCAGTTCTCGATCGCCGAATTGCATCAGAAACTGCTTGAATCGCTCGCTCCTGCCCGACAACTCGCTTTGCAATCTCTTGTTCCATGCGAAGCAACTTATGACGTTCGCCTTCACAAATCTTACTCACCGGGATACCCGTCATTGTCGAGACGACTTCGGCAATTTGTTCTTCAGTTACAGAACTGCGAAGTAGTTCAAATTCCTGTTCTTCTTCGGCTTCTACTAAGTCCCGTTCTAATTTTGGAATCACTTCGTTTTTTAGTCTCGCCATTTGCTCAAGATTACCCGCTCTTTGTGCGTTCACTTCCTCTAATCTAGCAGCATCAAGTTTTTCACGAACGTGGTGTGAACTCATAGCAGCGGCTTTTTCACTGAACCAAATTTGTTCTAGCTCGGAATACTCCTTTTCTTGTTGCTTCAGCAAGTGCTCAAGTTGTTTTAGATTTTCTTGGGATGTCGGATCAGTCTCGCTTCTTAAGGCCTCACGCTCGATTTTCAATTGAATGATTTTTCGATCTAGGCGGTCGAGTGCTTCTGGTTTTGAGTCGATTTCAATTCGAATGCGACTTGCAGCTTCATCAATCAAATCAATCGCTTTGTCTGGTAAATTTCGATCAGTGATGTATCGATGAGAAAGTCTCGTTGCCGCGATGATTGCAGGATCCGTAATGTTGACTCCATGGTGAACTTCATACTTTTCTTGAATGCCTCGCAGCATCGCAATGGTATTTTCTACGCTCGGTTCTTGTACTATTATTTTCTGAAATCTACGTTCGAGTGCTGCATCCTTTTCAATGTACTTTCGATACTCGTCCAAAGTTGTCGCTCCGACACAATGTAGCTCACCTCGAGCCAATGCAGGTTTGAGCATGTTTCCCGCGTCCATTGCGCTACTACCAGCTTGGCCTGCCCCGACCAAAGTGTGCATTTCATCGATAAACAATATGATCTTACCGCCCTGGTGAGCCAGTTCCGAAAGCAGAGCTTTCATACGCTTTTCGAACTCACCTCGAAACGATGTTCCGGCAAGCAGAGCACCCAAGTCGAGCGACAAAAGGCGATTGTGCCTCAGTCCGGAAGGTACTTCACCATCCACAATTCTCCGAGCCAATCCCTCGACTATCGCCGTTTTGCCGACGCCGGCTTCACCAATCACTACTGGATTGTTCTTAGTGCGTCTTTGCAGAACTTGAATGGTTCTACGGATTTCATCATCACGGCCAATGACAGGGTCAAGCCGCCCTTCTTCCGCTAGCCGAGTCAAATCAATCGTATATTTCTCAAGGGCTCGACGCTGACCTTCTTCATTAGCATCGTCTACAGTCTGACTCCCACGCATGTGTTCAATTCGTTGTTCCAGTAGTTCTCGCGTAGCACCGGCTTTCCTCAAAAGCTGGCTAACGAGTTCTCTTCCTTCTAATGCTACCAGCAATACAATTTCGCTAGAAATGTACTGGTCACCCTTTTTTTGAGCGAGTCGGTCCGCACGGTTGAACAGCTTAGCCGAAGAATTTGAAAGTCTAACGTCCCCTTCGTGCCCAAATACTTTTGGTTGGGAATTCAAATGCTTCATCAATTCCGATTGCAACCAGTCGACGTTAACATCCGATTGTTGCAACAGATGACGCACCGTTCCACCTTTTTGGTTTACTAGAGCAAGCATGATGTGAGTAGAATCAATAAGCTGATGATCCCGACCCACGGCCAAGCTTTGCGCATCAGCTAAAGCTTCTTGCAGTTTGACTGTAAATTTGTCAGTTATCACGTGTTTAATTTACCTGCCGTATAAATGTTGGTATTTATCTAACAATGTAAAAATAATGGCTAGACGTGAATTTTTCAAGATTGCCATCGAGCCGCTACGGGGCTGATAATGCTTTTTCAAAGCGACAATTAAATTTGGATGTTCTAGCAAAATCGCAAGAACATTGACAATTTTCGTTAGGAAAAAATAATCTTCTTACCTAACTTCGTGCTCTTGAAATACCTGTGGCAGTTGACTGAGAGCATTCTTTCCCAGTGGGGTCTTGGGTAGCTCTTCAACTAATGCAAATCGTGTGACTCTATTGTGCGCAGATGCAGCTTTATTGTATTGATTAAGAATATCCTTCGCCTTTTGTTGACTACTTTCTGGATTATCCATCGCCAATACGACACAAGGACGTTGGGCTACCTCTATCACGCCTGCCTCTTTGACATCGACAAATCGTTCTAACAGCGTTTCCAGTTCTTCTGGATAAATATTCTTGCCGCCTTCAGTTACAATCATGCGTTTGGACCGCCCTGTCAGACTCAAATTTCCAGAGGTATCAAGTCGTCCGATATCGCCAGTTTTAAACCAATCATCAAGCATGGCTTCTGCCGTCAACTTTTCATCTGTATATCCAAGCATGACATTGTGTCCTCTAATCAACACCTCTCCACAACCATGCTCGTCAGGTTCGTGAATCTTCACTTCAACTCCGTCAATTGCATACCCAACACTATCCAAATTGGATGGATATGCTTCTTGGACGCAAGTAACTGGTGATGTTTCAGTCAAGCCATATCCTTGCCGTAAGCTGATACCCAATTTACGATAAAACGAAGCAATCGTAGGATCCAAGCGAGCACCTCCGCTTAACCAATAGCGTAGATTCGGACTTATTTGTTTCCGAATTGGAGCGTTAAGACGGCGACGAAGAGCTAGCGGTAAAGCAGCGAGCAAACCGATATAGACTTTCACAGCGAAGCCTTTTTGTTCGAACTTTTTTTCCATTCCCACTTTTATATTTCGGAAAAGTCGTGGAACTGCCAGAACAACGGAGACTCTGGCTTCCATCATTGCATCCATAACTTCTTTTGCAGTTAGTACTTTCGGCAAAACGATGGAAGATCCACAATACAAGGGAAGTAACATTCCGCCAACAAGTTCGAAAGTGTGCGATAACGGAAGCAAACTAAGGAAGCGGTCTTTTCCATCGATCGATACAAGCTTGCTGCACTCCACAAAGTTACAAGAAATATTTTTGTGAGACAATCGAACTACTTTTGGGGTGCCGGTACTACCCGAAGTATAGATCCACACAGCCTCTTCCGATTCAAAATTATTTTCGCTTTGGGTTGCTTCCTCGTCACTCAATTCAGAGCTGATTTCGATGGGTAATTTGGGAACTTCAATTTCCTGAATTTTGCTCTCAGCTTCATGGACCAATATGACTTTTGGATTTAATGCCTCAATTTGCTTTCGAATATCAGATTCCGAATAACCGATATGGATCGGCGCCAGAATCGCGCCAACTTTCCAGGTAGCAATTGCACCAATCCCCCATTCCGGTCCGTTCGAGCCAATGACTGATACTACATCGCCCCGGCCAATTCCTTCTTGGCGTAGTTTGCCCGCCATATGTAAACTACCGTTATAGATTTGTTGATACGTGTAGGTTTGTGGTTCACCCTTACGTACTCTCCGGATCCAAGCAGTTCCAGTTCCATTCGCTTTGAGTTTCGGACTCAAAGTTTCCCAAATATCAAATGTCATGATTCGACCAATACCAGATATCAGAAAATTACTAATTTTGAAATATGTATAGCAAATTGTTATACAACATCCAATCACATCTTTGTGTACAGCTCACATACGATTTCTAAATTTGCGCAGAATAGATTTATAGCTTATGGCCGCTGGCATGAACATAGTAATGAGAGTAAAGGTATACGAATTTCAGCAAATTCATGCTTACATAATCTTTGAACACAAATTCATTCAAATTATTGTGAAAGTGCACTAACAGCCTTAGATGCATTCGCTCAATTGGCAAAATTACGGTAGTTCTCTGAGGAATAATACACCGCCTCACTTCCTCAGGACATTCAACCCAGCAACGAAAAGTCAATCTGATCGTTCGACGCAGTTTTTTTCGAATACATCACCATCCTTGAAGCGGAAATGTTGTATCTCTGAGAGGAATTACGCAGTTTGAAGAGTCTTGTGGATACAAATCATACTTTGTCTACTTCACTTCGAAGTAAATCAGTCAAATCAGTTGAGTCGCTCTATTCCATTAAATGCATCTAGATCACATACGACTTGAACTAAACGTTTACATCTACGATGAAGTTAAATCAGATTGCACCATTGTGCCAATTGATGTTAAATTAATTCTGTATTCTACAAGTTCAATCTTCCACATTTTGGTCCTTACCTATTATTTCAAAGTCTCAATTTATTACGGAACTTAGAAAAACAGTCGAAGTTGCACTTGTTGAAGATGTCGGTTCTGGTGATATAACCGCTTCATTGATCGACGAATCCATCATGGCAGAGGCAACCGTAATCGCGAGAGAACCAGCTGTGCTGTGTGGAACAGATTGGTTTTATGAAGTTTTTCGTCAAATGGAAAACCAAGTCAAGATCGACTGGTTTAAAAAGGACGGAGATGATTTGGAGACTGGTGAAACAGTTTGCAAATTGCAAGCTAGCGCACAATTGCTATTGATAGGTGAACGCACTGCATTGAATTTTTTGCAAATCCTGTCAGGAACAGCCACCCTGACTCGTAAATTCGTCGATGCCATAGCTCCGTATAAAACTCGTATCCTCGACACTCGGAAAACGATTCCAGGTTTGAGAATCGCGCAAAAATACGCCGTATCAATTGGTGGTGGCGTCAATCACAGGTTTGGTCTCTACGATGGAATTCTGATCAAAGAGAATCATCAGTACATAACTCAGTCTTTAGATGAAATATTCGACCAAATCAGGACTGACCTACCTAGTAATTTTTTGATTGAAGTCGAAATAGAAAGTCTCGATCAACTCGAAAAGGCCCTACAGTCTGGAGCGAATCGGATTATGCTTGATAATTTTTCAGTTGAAGATGTAACAACTGCTGTAGAAATCACAAACGGTCGAGTTGCACTCGAAGCATCTGGAAACGTTGATTACAAAAATGTTGTGAACTTTGCAAAAACTGGCGTAGATTTTATTTCTATAGGAGCAATCACTAAAAATCTAAGAGCCATCGATTTTTCAATGTTGTTTGAAAAAGACGAAATGAAAAAATTGTTCAAGAGTCGTACTTTATAGATTTACAAGTGAAGAGAGCTTTTCGAGCACCTTCTGCTCGGTTACAGCGCCGATCCATTTTGCAGCGATTTCCCCATTTGGTGAAACCAAGAAAGTAGTCGGCATACCCTTTAGAGGTTCAAATGGGATTAATGGGGCATCACCGACAAGCAAAACCAGATAGTCCATCTCCAACTTATCCATAAATTGCTGCAACGAATCTTTATCAATTTCTTCAAAATCTATACCGATGACAAACGGTTGAACTGGCTCGGTTATCTTGGAAAGTTTGTTTAGATGTGGTATTTCTTGAATGCACGGTGAACACCAAGTCGCCCAAAAGTTAACAATGACCCACTGCCCCCGAAAATCAGACAGGCTGTGCATCTTTCCGTCTATGTCAGCTAATGTGAAATCTACTTTTTCCGACTGCGCATTTGCAGCTGTGGTAGTCATCAAAGTTAGCACCACAGATAGTAGGATGCTCTTCAAAACAGCTGCCGTCACTTTGTCCAAAATCTTCACAATTACCACCTACTTCAAAACATAAATCTTTCACCAAGCACGTTGCTTGACAATTCCGATCAATCTATAGTTTCATGTTTTTTCTGCTAAACTTATTCTCTCTCAAAAGAGTAAATAAAATTTATATTATTTTGTATTCAACGTTGAAAATATTTTTAAATTTCAAGTTTGTATAGTTTATGGTACATTTTTTTGGAGGACATTTATTTTTGGTGATTTCTAGCGGAAGAGCACCGAAAATGAGCCTCCTACACAATTTTTCTTACAGCATGGAGGAAATACAATGCGTAAGTTACTTGTTGCTATCCTAACTGGTGTAGTATGTCTAGCGGCATCATTGAATGTCATAGCGGAAACAAAACCAGTTGGAATAACACCTGACATTATGTCAGTCCCAGTATCCATTGACGGCGCTACAGTCGAATTTAAACGTAATCAGGATAATGATGCGACTGTTAATCCAGCATTCGCTAAAACATCCCGTCCGTGCCCTCCTTTTTGCATTCAACCTTCTAGTCTCGCACTCGGTGTAGAAACCATCGGGGAAGTAGAACTGATCAATTTTGCGAAAGAAATGAACGATGGCGACGAAATGATTACAGTAATTGATTCCCGAACTCCCGATTGGGTTGAAAGAGGTACAGTTCCGACAGCAATGAACATCCCTTGGACAAACTTAAATCCAGCAAAGGGCGCCACTCCGCTTGAAATCGCAGAGATTTTGGAAACAGTCTTCAATGTAACTGAAAGTGAAGGCCTGTTTGATTTCTCGAATTGCAAAACAGCGGTTTTGTTCTGCAATGGAATGTGGTGCGGTCAATCACCGAACAACATCAAAAATCTTCTTAAACTAGGTTATCCTGCACACAAGATCAAATGGTATCGAGGTGGGATGCAAAATTGGGAAAATTTAGGGTTGACAACAGTTAAGTAGATTTCTCAGAAGCTACATCAAAAAGCACCCGTTTTCTACTGCCGACTCGGGTGCTTTTTTTCTTTCATCTGATCCAAATCCGACTTCAACAACAGGATCAGTTGTTTCATGTCTGCCGGCACGAATCGATGCCATTGGACAAGTTCACCTGAAGTAGGGTGAAGAACACTTAAACACTCTGCGTGCAAAAACTGCCTTCGCAACTTTGTAAGTACCAAGATTAATTCCTGACTCGCTCCATTTGGAATTATCGTTCGTTGCAGGCCATATTGCGGATCACCCAATATTGGAAAGCCGGCATATTTAAAGTGAACGCGAATTTGATGTGTTCGACCTGTTTCGAGCGATACCCGTACCAAAGTATGATAACGATACCGAGACACGATTCGATAGTGACTGACTGCAGGCTTACCATGACCCACTGTCATCTTTCTTCGATCCTGTCGGCTGCGACCAATTGCCTGATCGATAGTGCCACCAGAAATTAGGCGCCCTACGACAATCGCAAGATATTGCCGATTAACGGTACCAGCCTTAAATTGATTGACGAGATTGAGGCGTGCCGCTTCGGTTTTCGCGACTATCAACAATCCGGTCGTATTCTTGTCAAGGCGATGCACTATACCGGCCCGAGGTAATCCGGCTAATTCAGGCGAATGATTCAGCAAGCCATTCAATAAGGTGCCGCTAAGATTTCCCGCTCCCGGATGAACCACCAAGCCTGCAGGTTTATTAATAACTAGAATCTGGTCATCTTCATACACTAGGTCGAGTAGGATATCTTCTGCCAACCACTCAGAATCTTTCGTTTCCGGGACAATGACTGAAACTTTCTCTCCACCAGCGACTGCTTGCCGCCGAGAAGCCCGATTATCATTGACAAGGATGTGACCATCATCCAACCATGATTGGAGAGTAGTTCTCGAATAATCTGTCATCAGACCAGCCAAAGCTTTGTCGAGACGCATACCGCGGTAAGATTTAGGGATGCTGATCTGCTTTTTCAAAGTCAAACAAAAAACAAGTATTCGAAAGACTGATACTTCAGTACAGTCTTCAATTTGTTCCGTGAAATCATCATGGTTTGTTTATCGAAAACCAAAAATATATAAAGAATTTCGTAGACTTTCTGTCAATTCACTCCTCACTGCCTAAATCAAGGATAGTTGTTCCTCAAACAACAGCGATGTTGGTTGAAAGCCACAATTTTGATCGTAAAGTGAACTCGAGAATAAGGATTTAAGCTTAGTTCGGTACAATTGAGAAATATCTGATTTGTCACTCCTTAGTACAAATATCTGGCGCGCCTGAAAATCGTAGGATTGGTCATGTCTACAACCAAAGTTTTATTCCAAAGCAAGAATATTGGATTTGTATAATTTGATTCTAGATAGTTGTTGGAATTTTACTTCTACTTCCCCTTTACTAAGGTTGAACGGCTCTTATACCTACTTTTTAGCATTACGGATAATATGAAAATAGCTCAATTGACTCTTATATGTGTTCTTCTAGTTTCGTTCACTCTAGCCGGTTGCGGAAAAAGAGGCTCCGTTTCAGATTCGGATATCGAAAGTGAAGTAGAGCTGTACACCGACGCTCAGAATCATCTTAAGTCTGGAAGGTTTGAACTCGCAATTGAAAAATTTACTGCGCTGAAAACAACTTATCCCTATGGTAAATATACGGCACAAAGTGAATTAGAACTATGCTACGCGTACTACAAGTCTCGGGAATCCGAACGAGCCATTCCTTGCCTTGACCTATTTTTGCTACTTCATCCTAACCATACACACATCGATTACGCCTGGTACCTAAAGGGACTGGCAAGTTTACCGGTACGGGCCCCAAAACCCGGCGAGAGATTTTTCAAGTCTCAAGAACAGTTTAGTGATCACGATGTGGAATCTGCGCGTGATGCCTATGCAATTTTTACAAAAGTTGTGGAGACGTTTCCGCTTAGTGAATATGCCGAATCGTCAAGACAGATTGTCATTGATTTGATCAATACATTTGCTCGACACAACTTACGCATTGCTCGATTCTATTTGCACCGCGATGCATATGTAGCGGCTAGTAAACGGGCCAAAGAAGTGTTGGATAGCTATTCCATTTCTCCACATACTGAAGAAGCTCTCGCGATATTGATTTACGCATTTGAAAATTTAGGCTTGAACGAGTCCGCACAAAACAGTCGGAGCGTACTCGAATTAAATTTTCCTAACAGCGAGTTTCTTTTGGACTCATCAGCGGTCCTAGACGACAAACTGATCGAACAGAAAAACAAAAAGATTCTGCTCGGCCTGTTTCAATAATATTGATTTGTAATTGGATATCGTCTGTCACGGCCAAAAGCTTTGGGTGTGATTCGTACACCCGGACAGGCCTGTCGACGCTTGTATTCGTTACGCTTGACCATTCGAATGACTTGGTAGACTATTTCTGAGTCAAATCCTTGCCTAACTATGTCTTCGGCTGACTTGGCATACTCTACATATTGCTCGAGTATCGGGTCGAGAATCTCATAGGCGGGCAAACTATCCTTATCCCTTTGATTTGGTGCTAGTTCAGCAGTCGGTGCGCGCGTCAGCACCTTCTCAGGAATGACGTTCCCAAATTCACGGTTACGGTATTTCGCTAACTTATACACAAGTGTCTTCGGCACATCCTTAAGTGCTGAAAACCCACCTACCATATCCCCGTAAAGAGTGGCATAACCTACCGCAACTTCACTTTTATTGCCTGTAGAAATAACTAGTTTCCTTTTCTTGTTAGATAGTGCCATCAACAGCAGTCCACGAGTGCGCGCTTGAATATTCTCTTCTGTAGTATCTTGCTCCATACCCACAAATGAAGGCTCCAATTGTGTGTGTACGTTTTGAACGATTTCATCAATAGGAATAATCGAGTAGGAAACCCCTAAATTCTTTGCTTCTGCCACCGCCTCTTCAATGCTCATTTCACTGGTGTATTGAGAAGGCATTAAAACCGCTTCTACATTGTCCGGCCCAATGGCGTCAGCCAGAATTGCAAGGGTAAGTCCAGAATCGATTCCACCAGACAATCCAACAATTGCTCCGCTAAATCCGTTTTTATTGATGTAATCGGCAACACCCATTTTGAGAGCACTATAAATACAGGCTAAATGGTCTGGAGAATCTGCAACTTCAACCTCCAGGGCATCTATATGAGGTGTCCGTTTATACGTGACACGCACGATACATTCCTCAAAGTGTGGTGCTCTCAATACGATTTTCCCGTCTGAATTGGTGACGATCGAACCACCATCAAAGACCAGTTCGTCTTGCCCTCCTACCAAATTCACGTAAACAGTGCTTACCTTATTACGTTTTGATCGACTACAAACTACTTCCTTTTCTCGATAGTAAATTTTCGATGTGTCAAAGGGTGAACCATTGAGCGTAAAGATCAGCTCAGCACCATCTCGTACCGAACTTTCAATAGGTCCATCTTTCCATACATCCTCACAGATAGTTAATCCAATCGAAATTCCGTCAATCATAACTACAGTTGATTCTCTGCCTTCTTTAAAGTACCGCTTTTCATCGAACACGCCATAATTAGGTAGGTGTCGCTTACAATAGTTCGCAACGATTTTTCCGTGATCGATGAGAGCTGCTGCGTTGTATAAACGTCCTTCTGATTGATAGGGGTAGCCAACTACAAGCGCGATTCCAGATACCGCCTCTTTCAGACTTTGAAGAATATTTTCGCAGTCATGCAAAAAGCTTTGCCGCAATAACAAATCTTCCGGAGGATAACCTGATATCGTTAATTCTGGAAAGACGACAAAGCGACAATGCAACTCATCGCGTGCGTAGTGAGCTGCTTCTATAATTCGATTTCGATTTCCTTGAAGATCACCGACAACGAAATTCAGTTGCGCAAGCGCTACACCGAACTGTGATTCCATACCCTAATTTTTTTTGAGTTTTATAGTAGCTAAGTTCTTTAATGGACGATTCGAACAAATCCATTGAAAATTTACGGGACGCCGAACTGAGCGTTAATGTTATTGAATCCATGGATCAAATTAGCCCCAGTGACTGGAATAGTTGCGTCAATTCGGGGTATCCATTTCTCAAGCATGAATTTTTTGCAGCACTAGAGCAATCAGGCTGTGTAGTCCCGAAGACTGGATGGCTTGCCCAACACATTGTAATACGTGAATCAATTCCTGATGGCGGGCGAATTTTGGGACTATCGCCGTTCTTCCTAAAGAGCCATTCTTGGGGAGAGTTCATCTTCGATTGGGCTTGGGCTGCCGGCTTCAGACAATTTGACTACCAATATTATCCAAAGCTCGTGTCGCAGTCTCCATTTACGCCGATAACAAGTCCTAAATTGATGACAGCAACGAATACTGACGAATCAAAAATTAAAAATCTGCTTGTACGAGCGAGCAAAGACTTAGCCAATCAGAACAATATTTCATCAGTCCACTGGTTATTTGTTGACGAACAAGATCGGTGCACATTCGAACAAACGAACGGTGTGCTGCGAAAAAGCACTTTTGAATTTGTCTGGGAAAATCGTGGTTATTCATCAATGAATGACTTTCTCAGCCAGCTTGCCCGAAAAAAACGTAAGAATATTCGACAAGAACGTAAATCTGTTTCTAATCAAGGAGTTGAAATCGAAGTTATACCAGGAGAGGAAATGAATTCTGAACACTGGCGAGTACTCGAAAGCTGCTATACAGCAACCGTACAAAAGTACGGTTCATATAAGTACTTAAACTATGAATTCTTTCGCTTGGTTAGCGAGACCATTCCACAAAATTTTGTATTTTTCCTTGCACGCAGACTCGGAAAACCAGTCGCCAGTTCAATCTGTCTACAGGGAGGTTCACATTTGTTTGGACGATACTGGGGTGCTCTCGAAAACATTCCTCGATTACACTTTGAAACATGTTACTACGCTGCGATCGAGTATTGTATCGACCAAGGATTGGCGTCGTATAACGCAGGCGTTCAAGGAAATCACAAGTTAAGTCGCGGGTTCTTACCCAGAATTTCAAACTCAAGCCATACTTTTAGGAACTCACAGCTCGTAGAGGCAATACAAAATTACATTCGAGAAGAAGCGATAGATGTAAGAGCATACCAAGAAGATCTATTGAAACAATCACCGTACCAAAACCACTGAAGACTTAATCGTTCAAATAACCAATCGAAAAATTAACTCCTTGGCTAAGCTTTCGTACGATTGAAAACAATTGATTCGTTATTGATTTGTTTGTAAGTTATAATCTGCCTCTATATGTATTCAACAATAAAAGCTAATAGCGTGATAAATGTTATGGCAAACAAGGATAGTGTGACATGAAAGAACAAGTTGACTCCTATATCACCCGAGGACTTATGCTGGTCGGTATTTTGCTCTTGACGAGTAGTCTGTCTGGATGCGCCCTCTATTATTTTCTTTTTGGTGAAGCGGAAGCAGAAGTTGTGATGGAACCTGAGCCACAGCCAGAACCTGAGCCCATGCCCCCACCAGAACCTGTGGAGGAAATAATGGTATCAGACGATATTCACGTCGTAATGCCAGGTGAAAGTTTGTGGAGGATTTCCGGGTTATCGAGTATTTACAACGACCCTTTTCGTTGGCCGCTAATTTTTGCCCACAATGAGGAAATCGAAAAGGCTGACTTGATTTTTCCAGGTCAGGAACTAGCGATCCGAAGAGATTTATCTCGCGATGATATCAACAATGCAGTTGAACATGCGAAAAATCGTGGGGGCAAGTCGTACAGTGATTTAATCAATTACGATGCCAATTATCGTAATTCAACGATGATGAGTCAGTAAAGTAAATTGAAGACCCAAGTAGCTTCTCAAAGTAATTCGAATGAATAATCAGTTTCATTCGCGTATACGTAGATTTAAACATTCACTTCAGCAGCTTCTTGCCTTAATTTAATTCAGTTGCCTAGTAGCTAGGCAACTGAATTATTCACAATAATTTCATTAGTTTTACTAATGAATCTTTATGAATCGTATCTTCAACGATTCTAACAACTTCTATCAACTGCCTACTCTTTCTCATTTCACTTGTTCTATCCTATGTATAAAAATCCCGTAAATGTATCCTCTCTGTTCCAATTGATAGCTGGTTTAGCTTTTATTTGTCTTTTGCTCCTTCAGCCTACGACTTCCGTGGCACATCATTCGCAAAATGAATTACGAGCAAGTTTTACGAAAGCAGAGAAATTATTGAAGCAAAAGCGACTGACAGCTTGGTACAAATTGAAGCCGTCTCTCAAAGATTATCCGCTTTACCCCTATTTACTCTTTAGGGAAATTCGAACTGATCCTTCGCATTTCTCAGACAGTGATATTTCTAAACGAATCTCGCAAACTGACATTCCAGTTCCAAGCTACTTTATGAACTGGTGGTTGTATCGCCTGCAAAGAAACAAGAATTGGGGTTCGATCGTTCAACACTACGCAGATGCGAGCGATACCTCGTTTCGTTGCATCTATACCCTAGCCTTACTGAAGTCCAGTGGGAAAGAGAAAGCGCAATCTAACTTAGAAAAATTGTGGCTATCGAGTCGCTCACGACCTAAAGCTTGTGACAAGCTGTTTCAGCGCGGTCTGAAGAACGGCTTGATTGACGATCGACTCATTTGGAAACGTATGTTATTGACCTTAGGTCGACAAAATGAAGGGCTAACCAAATACTTGGCAGGATTACTCCGAACCAAAGAAGCGAAAAAATGGTATCACCAACTAAAATTGGCACATCGAAACCCCCGCGATGAACTCCGAGTACGCTTACCAAATTGGGTGAAATCCGAATATGGTATCGATGTCATTCACCATGCATTCGGTCGAATTATAAGGAGAAATCTGGATGAGTCGGTTCAAGTTTGGTATGAACTAAAGAAGAAGTACCCAAGCGCCTTTTCAAAACTCGCTAAGTCACAGAAAGCGATCGGTACCCGACTCGCATTGAAACACCACAAGGATGCCTACAACTGGTTATCAACTTTACCTAGCCATCTACAAACTACTGATGTACTGCGTCACAGAGTTCGTAGTGCACTATCAACGGAAAATTGGTCTGGCGTTCTAGATTCCATTCATTTGATGGATGAAAAGGAAGCAAGTGGTAGTGAATGGATCTTTTGGAAGGCTCGTGCACTTTACGAGACCGGCAACGCTAACACCGCCAATAAACTATGGCGCAGTATCGCAAGAGAAACAAATTTCTATGGCTTTCTAGCAGCCGATCGTCTACAGCTTGATTACCAAATCGTAAATGTAGATGATCAAGCTTCGCCGAAAGAACTTGAAGCGATAGCTTATAGAGTTCCGGCAATTCCACGGATTCGGGAGTGGTTGGCGCTAGATCGGTATTATAGTGCGAGGCGAGAATTATCTAAACTGAAAAACTCTCATGATGATGAATTCTGGCAAGCCGCTGCTACTCTGCTTCATCGTTGGAATTGGATTGATGGGGCAATCCGAGCATCATACCAGATTAATGAATTCTCTATGGTTACACCAAAAATTTTTTACCCAACCCCATATCTAAAAAGCGTACGAAAAGAATCCAATCGGTATAGTGTCTCACAACATTGGATCTATGGAATTATGCGACAAGAAAGCCTGTTTATAGCGAATATCGGATCGCATGCAGGCGCTATCGGACTCATGCAGTTACTACCATCTACCGCTCGTGAAGTTGCAAGACATCAACGTCTCAAGAAACCGCATAAAAAACACTTAACTCAGCCCTCGTTGAATATAAGATTGGGGGTAGCCTACTTTAAGCGGCTGCTGAACCGGTTGGGTAACGAACCAATTTACGCTCTAGCTGGATACAATGCTGGCCCAGTCAGATCAATTCGATGGAAAAAACGATTTACCGCGTCTGATCAAGCAATTTGGGTGGAAACCATTCCTTTTAGAGAAACCCGAATCTACGTTAAAAACGTCCTAGCCAATTACATAATGTACGAGAAACTCTACGGGAAGAGCTCGTCTCGTATTCGCGATTATCTAGATTTTACAGTCACTCAACAAGCTCATTTGTCAAAATGAGTGCTAGCTTAGGACACGCATTAGCAGTAATTTTCCAAGGAGTTTGGATTCGGAAGCTTGTTTGTGACACAGCATAAAATCGCAAAATATCAGTTTGTGCGGCCCAGGTATTCCCTTTATCGGTACTTTCTAAAACCTAGTACGAATCCAAAGGCACTGTAATGTTGCTATTTTTTGTCACAGCTTAGAAACTCCATAACTGAAAGTAGGACGAAGAGCAGAGTTTACGAAATTTGAAGTAGACCATCAATACAAAGCCAGGCAGAGAATTGATTGATGCGATGAAATGATTCTAGTCGAGTTTAACGATTCGCTTAATTTCTTCGCTCAAGTTCAACAAAGGAAGATGAACAACTTCACCACTAGCACGGTGCTTGTACTCAATCGTACCATTCGCAATTCCTCTTTCAGAAACTACTAGACGATGTGGAATTCCGACTAAATCCAAATTGGCGAATTTAACTCCAGGCCTGTCGTTACTATCATAAAGTAAGACTTCGTAGCCTTGTGCACTGAGTTCATGATGTATTTCAGTAGATAAGCGATCAACATTTTCTCGTTGACGCGGGTAAATTGGTACGATGCCGATAGAAAAAGGAGCGATCGGTTCTGGCCAGATTATTCCATTCGCGTCGTGATTCTGCTCAATCGCAGCAGCAACGATTCGGGATACTCCCACGCCGTAGCATCCCATCCACATCACGGCACTCTTGCCAGCGGTATCAATGCAAGTCGCATTGAATGCTTCACTGTACTTTGTACCTAGCTGAAAAACATGGCCGACTTCGATTCCTCGTTTTACAGTTAGCTGTAGCTCAGGATGAGCTGGAACAGGATCCCCCTCTACTGCTTTACGCAGATCATGAAATTCTGGCTCCGGTAAATCTCGGTCCCAATTCACTCCGATATAGTGCTTTCCTTTTTGATTTGCACCACACACAAAATCAGACATATCTCGGGTTGAATAATCTGCAATAACTGGGATTGGTAACCCAACCGGTCCCACTGATCCGACTTCCGTGGAGACTGAAGCAAGTACATTTTCGGGCGTTTCCATTTGGAAAGGAGAACGAACTTGGTTGATCTTCTCTGCCTTTAGTAAATTCAACTCGTGATCTCCCCGTAACACTAACGCGACAGGCCCTGAATTGCCACGTACAATCAATGTCTTAACAGTCTTTTGTAGTGGTACTGATAGAAATTCACAGAGCTGCTCCATGGTTGTAACGTCGGGTGTATCGAGCGCTTCTAACTGCTCCTTCCCTGCAGACCGAGTGCTAAGAGGTTCGGCCAATGGCACGAGTTCAACATTGGCAGCATAATCGACTTCTGAATTAATTCCTATGCCATCTTCACCAGACTCTGCAAGAACGTGAAATTCGTGAGAGACACTGCCTCCGATGGCGCCTGAATCCGCTTCAACTACGACAAAATCAAGACCCAACCGTGAAAAGATTCGAGTATATGAGTCATACATCACCTGATAGGACTGTTCCATCCCTGCACGGTTTACATCGAAGGAATAAGCGTCCTTCATCAAAAACTCACGACAACGCATGACACCAAATCTAGGTCGCACTTCATCTCTGAACTTCCACTGAATTTGGTAGAAGTTTGCTGGTAATTGACGATAGCTTCGAATTTCGTTGTTGACAAGCGTCGTGATAACCTCTTCATGTGTCGGCCCAAGACAAAAGTCTCGTTGGTGGCGATCCTTAAATCGCAGCAGTTCGGGTCCGAATACATCCCATCTACCTGATTCTCGCCAAATTTCACTGGGTTGAACCGAGGGTAAGAGTACTTCTTGCGCGAGAGACCGATTCATTTCCTCTCTCACAACGTTCTCCACTTTGCGCAGTACTCTTAACCCCATTGGCAACCAATTGTAAATACCGGATGCGAGCTGTCGAATCATCCCTGCACGAAGCATAAGCCGATGACTAACAATTTCCACATCAGCAGGTACTTGGCGTGCAGTAGCCAACAAATAATTTGATACTCTCACGAAATTCTCTTTTTAGCTACCAACGATTCTTATCCCATTGCTCCGGATTTGCCCAGTTCTTAGCATTTAACCACTGAGGAATAGGTTTGTAAAAGTGCAAACTGAATTCAAACCAACAGAAGGTATTTCTCCCAAATTGATCTGGATCTACGAGTCGTAGACCTTGAGCGATGGCATCTTTCTTTCCGTAATTTACATCATCCTCATTGTCGTTGACCATCACCCACAATAGTTTTGCGTGTAAGTCTCGTAAACGAGAAATCATCTGCTCAGTAATTCGCTTTGCGAAGCTATCGACTGCATCGAAAACTACGACAAAATCAAATCGCCCCAAACCAGAAAATTTTGAATCTAGCTCGGATAAGTTGATATGTGTAATTGTTAAGTCTTTGGATTGATTGACATATTCTTGCAATCCAATGGGAATTTCAGGGGCTACAATCAGTACACTATTCGGTGATTCAGTTTGAAGTCTATCGATTAGAGCTTGTAGTAGTTCGGAGTTCAACGCGAATTGTTGGATGAAAAATAATTTGTTCCACAATGCATTGGTTTCAAACGACAAGACTTAGCTTGCTAGACGAATTCTTTAAAGATTTCTTGTTATTGGAAATACTAGCATACGCCGAATGATTATGGATTGATTCGAAATTCTCTGATTCAACGATGTAGCCTGCTATGCGTTCGTCTTTGTTCAATTCACCGGCGATATCTCGTACCATATCCTCTACAAACTTCGGGTTATCGTAGGCTTCTTCAGTTACAAACTTTTCATCCGGTCGTTTCAACAATCCGTACAGTTGTGAACTTGCATTGCGTTCAGCCAATTCAATTAGCTCCTCGAGCCAAACAAACTGGTCGGAGAGCACCGTTATTGTGACATGTGAACGTTGGTTATGAGCACCATAATTTGAAATTTCCTTGGAACAAGGACACAGACTGGTAACTGGAACTACAACACGACTAATGAGCTTGACTTCGCCGTCAATTAGTTCACCGAGTAGTGTTGCTTCGTAGTCAACCAAACTCTTCACGCCAGTAACGGGCGCACTTTTTTCCATGAAATAAGGAAACGTCATTTCAATGCGACTAGATTCAGAATTTAGTCTTTCTGCAACTTCCTTAACGATGTCTCTAAAGGATTTGACGGAGATGGCATATTCATGCTGATTCAATACTTCCACAAATCGAGACATATGAGTGCCCTTGAAATTATGTGGAAGACCGACATACATATTGAAGCTTGCAATCGTATTTTGGTCACCATGACTTCGATCTCGCACTTTAACGGGATGTTTGATGGATCGAATACCAACTTGATCGATCGCAAGTCGACGTGTGTCCTCATTAGATTGAATATCCGGAATGGATTTTTCAATTTTGCCGATTGGCACTGGAATCAAGGTTGGGAAATTCATATGCTTACTCTCTTTTTAGTTCCACTGTCGATAGAAGATAAGATTAAACTTTCGACTGACAAGGCATCCAGCCCGCATTCGGCCAATACGCTTTTGGGCATTCCATGCTCGATGTGATCATCTGGAAGACCCAAGTTGATAATATGAGTAAGAATACCATACTTTGCAAGCACTTCGTTTACCGCCGAACCAGCTCCACCAGCCACCACATGCTCCTCCATGGTTATGAGCAAATTATGCCTTGTTCCGATTTCCTTGATAAGGTCTTCATCAATCGGCTTGATAAATCTCATATTGACGACTGTGGCATTGACTCGGTCTCCCGCTCCTATCGCAGGTGCAAGCATGCTACCGAACGCCAATATAGCTACATCTTCACCCTCACGTTCGACCGATGCTTTGCCAATCTCCAAAAAGGTCATTTCTTCATCTTGTTCGACGCCTGGACCGCTTCCACGGGGATAACGAACCGAACTAGGACCGACGTGCGTATATGCTGTATACAACATATTGCGACATTCTCGTTCGTCAGCGGCTGCCATTACGACCATATTCGGTATACATCGAAGATATGCATAATCATAAGCACCAGCATGAGTCGCGCCATCTCCTCCAACATAACCGGAACGGTCCAACGCAAACATCACATCTAAGTTTTGCACGCAGACGTCATGAATCAGTTGGTCGTACGCTCGCTGTAGAAATGTCGAATAAATTGCGACGACCGGCTTCATGCCCTCACAAGCGATTCCTGCTCCAAAAGTAACGGCGTGTTGTTCAGCAATGCCTACATCAAAATAACGGTCAGGAAATCTCTTTTGAAATTCAACCAATCCGGACCCTTCTCGCATCGCCGGTGTGATTCCGATCAAACGCTCATCTTTTGCCGCCATATCACACAACCACTTACTAAAGACAGAAGTGTATGAGACCCCAGAAGATTTTTTCTCCAGCTTACCTGTTTCGGGATTGAATGGAACGACACCATGGTAGCCCAGAGGGTCCGCCTCGGCTGGATCATACCCTTTTCCTTTTTGCGTAATAATATGAAGAAATCGAGGCCCATCAATTTTTTTCATATTTTCTAGGGTACGCATTAGAGTATTGAGGTTATGACCGTCAACAGGGCCAATGTAATAAAACCCCAATTCTTCGAACAACGAACTTGGAAGAAATAAACCTTTTGTATGTGATTCGATGCGTTGTGAAATCTCTTTCACAGGTGGCATGGTACTCAGTACAGCGCGACTGCCTTCGCGAACAGTCATAAACGCTTTTCCAGACAGAATTCGTGCAAGATAATTTGTAAGTGCACCAACATTTGGTGAAATCGACATTTCGTTATCGTTCAATATAACCAGCAAGTTCGCGTTGGTACCACCAGCATTGTTAAGAGCCTCGTAAGCCAATCCGGCGGTCATTGCGCCATCCCCAATAACCGCGACCACGTTTCTTTTTTCACCCTTTACGGCGGATGCGACGGCCATTCCGTACGCGGCGGATATCGAAGTACTCGAATGCCCTGCTCCAAAACAATCGAATTCACTTTCGTCTCTACGCAAAAATCCGCTGAGTCCACCGGGTTTACGTATGGTATGCATGGCGTTTCGGCGCTCTGTCAAAATTTTATGTGGGTACGCCTGGTGGCCGATGTCCCAAACAATTCGATCGTATGGTGTATCGAACAAGTAGTGCAAAGCAACTGTTAGTTCCACAGTACCGAGTCCGGCAGCCAAGTGTCCGCCTGTTTGCGAAGTCACGTTAATCAAATAACTTCGAAGTTGATCGACAACCTTCTGAAGATTTTTTCGCGGTATCTTTCGCAAATCATGTGGAGAATCGATTGTTCTGAGAAGATCAAATCGATCAGCATGAATTGTCGATTCTTGTTCGAAATTACTCGTGATATCTGGAGTGGTTTCCATTTTAGAAAACTCTAATCAATGAACTCGATTGACTGAAAAATCAGCAATTTGTTCAAGGTTTGTGGTGTCGTACGGAAGAGATCGAATTTCGGTGATCGCCTGATCTTTCAATGCAACCGCGCGCTTTCGCGCAAAGTCTACGTCATGGTCATCGTCAAGTACATCATCCTGAAATTGGAATGCCAAACCAACCAATTCACCGTAAACACTCAAACGTTGGTATTCGTCTTCGTGAAGTGTTTCGCAGGTTAATGCACCTAGGTTGACTGAAGCCTGGATCATTTTCGCAGTTTTCATACGATGTACTGTCAGCAGTTCACTCCCATTCGAATTGGATAAGTTCAAATCCAATGCTTGTCCCCCGGCCATGCCTCTAGAGCCTGCAGCTTTCGCTAGCACGGAAACGAGTGAGCTTCTACGTGGTCCGAGATGATTTAAAGCATCGCTCGTCGCTAAAATTTCAAAAGCGAGTGTTTGAAGAGCATCCCCGACAAGAATTGCGGTTGCTTCATCGTAGGCAGCAAAGCAAGATAGCTTACCGCGACGGTATTTATCATCATCCATACAGGGCAAATCGTCATGAACAAGGGAGTAGGCATGGACACATTCGATTGCCGCTGCAGGATCTAACAAATGCTTGGTGTCTACCCCCAGCATTTCACCGGTCATGATTACGAGAACAGCCCGAAATCTCTTGCCAGCATCCATTGTTGCATATCGCATCGCTTCATGCAGTCGATGGGGAGGCTCGTGCTCCGAAGGAAGTCGTTCATCGAGTGCTGCTTCAGTGATCTCACGACAACGCTGCCAGTCTATTTGGAAACTCACTACTTTGATTTACCAAGGAATTTCTTTGTCACTAGAATATACCTCACTCACATCGACTTCTTCGTGATCGCCTTTGTCGCTTGCGGTTAATTCTACAATTTGTAATTCAGCCTCACTCAAACGCTTTTGACATGTGCGAACAATCTCCATGCCTGCTTGAAAATCACTAATCGATTTTTCCAGCGACTGCTCACCACTTTCCATACTCTTCACAATGGCTTCAAGTTCTTTTAGCTTGTCTTCGAATGAAGTCTCGTTTTTTTGATCAATACCACTCACAAGTCTGCTCCCGTCCGATTATACTTTTTTGATTTTACTGCAAATGTCTGCTCTACGAATTAGACTCGATTGCTCGAAAAATTTAAGCTGGGTTTTCTTTCTTTTGCAGCTTGCCACTATCACTTGACAATTTCAAGACTTAAGCTAAGCAAGCTAAGGATGATTAAGTAGCCCCTATTTTAATTTATCAGTCATTTTCAAACTCACCTAGTCAACGCAACATCAATGAACGATTGTTTGATTCAAGCTACTTTTGCTTAGATTAGTGCCCTTCTACTAGAACCAAAGAGCTACCTTAAAAATCTCAATAATGCTGTCCGCGAGCGCGCCCGAGCACTTTATTCCATAATCAGAATAAGTTAATCAATGAAAGCTCCATCCCACAGTACTACAAGAAGCGTCTCAAAAAATGAAAATTCAGTTAGTCTAAGACGTACTAAATTTCCACAAAATTGATTGAACGCTAACTATTGAATTTATTCTTTTCGGCACTATCGTAATCGTTGAAATGATTTGTGCCAGCTTGATTACTTCTAGAAATCCCAAGAAAAGGGTTTCTTTGCTCCGAGTCACAGTTCGGTGATCTAGCTTGAACGCGGTAGTTGAACAAACGTGTGCGAGCATGGTCAAATATCATAAAATTACGAGGTTCAATCACCTCAAAATGACAATCGATTCTCAACAAAATTTGGAGATTATCAATGGACTTAAAAGGTTCTCGGACCGAAACTAATTTGAAAGACGCTTTTTCAGGTGAATCGCAAGCAAATAGACGGTACCTTTACTTCGCGGCTAAAGCAGACATTGAAGGTTACAACGATGTCTCTGCGGTATTTCGATCAACTGCCGAGGGTGAAACCGGTCATGCTCACGGACATCTAGAATATCTTGAGGAAGTCGGTGATCCAGCCACAGGCCTTCCAATCGGCCATACTGCAGAAAACCTCAAAGCAGCCATCGCCGGGGAAACTCACGAATATTCAGATATGTATCCAGGTATGGCAGCCTCTGCGCGCGATGAAGGATTTGATGAAATCGCAGATTGGTTCGAAACTTTAGCGAAAGCTGAACGATCTCACGCAAACCGATTTCAAAAAGCTTTGGATAACCTAGACTCCTAAGCCGCAACAAATCTACTCTCTTTCTCAGGTGGAATCGCTGTATGTGCGATTCCGCTTGTAATTTCTAAATTCTACAAATTGTAAATAATGGTTCGCCAAATTAGAGAAGGTTCACTAGAAGCACCGACTAGACATCCAGTCGATTGGAAGTCTGAGGAGTTTTACGACGAAACATCCTTGTTTCAAGAATTAGAACGAGTTTTTGACATCTGTCACGGCTGTCGGCGTTGCTTTAGCCTCTGTAATTCGTTTCCAACTTTATTTGATCTCGTAGACGAATCCGACACCTTTGAAATCGACGGTGTCGACCACTCCGATTATTGGAAGGTGGTTGACAACTGCTATTTGTGCGATCTTTGTTTCATGACGAAATGTCCGTATGTTCCACCTCACGAATGGAATGTTGATTTTCCGCACCTGATGCTTCGAGCAAAAATTGTCGGGCATAAAAGTGGACGAACTCGCTTTCGTGATAAGGTCATTACGTCAACAGACCGTATCGGTAAACTTGCTAGTGTACCCGTCGTTTTCAACGCAGTAAATTCTCTCAATCGTAGTGGTATAGCTCGAAAAGTCATGGAAAAGACCTTAGAGATTCACAAGGACGCGGATCTTCCAAGCTTTTGTAGTTCTGGTGTTCATAAGAGATTGTTAAAGGAAAAATCACCAGACATTAAGCCGAAAGAGATAGACTTGCCCATTGCAGATGGTGCAATCTTTGAAGCCGGTGTATCGACTACCTCTTCAAAGATGGAGTCACCGACTACTCGTTCAGCCCGTGGACGTCACACAACTAGACGTGTCGCAATCTTTGGAACCTGTTACGGAAAATATAACCAGCCTGAAATGAATTCAGATTTGGTAACCGTATTCGAACACAACCAAATTTCAATGCAAGTCGTAAAGAATGATCGATGCTGTGGTATGCCAAAACTCGAATTGGGCGACATTGAAAGCGTTGAAAAGCTAAAGAATCAAAACATAGCACAACTTATTGAATTGGTTGAGGATGGTTGGGACATTATTACCCCCATTCCGTCTTGTACCTTAATGTTTCGCCAGGAAATTCCTCTTCTGTTTCCAGACGATGAAGACGTACAAGTCGTGTGCGATGCCATATTTGATCCCTTTGAGTATTTGATGCTTCTGCACAAACGTGGCTGGTTGAATACAAACTTCACAAATTCTCTTGGTTCTGTGGTTTATCACGCAGCTTGCCATCAACGAGTACAAAATTTGGGAGCAACTACAAAAGAGGTACTTTCTTTGTTACCCGATATCGAGTTACATTTTGTAGCACGTTGTTCAGGTCACAACGGTACTTATGCGATCAAAAAGGAATTTCACGATACATCACTGAAAATCGCTCGACCGATCGTAAATCAAGTAAAAAGACGAAAACCAGATCACCTCACGAGTGATTGCATACTTGCAGCTACCCATATCGCCAATGCTGTCGGAAACCCGGATTTGGAGCCAAAGCACCCAATTAGCCTCATTCGTTACGCTTACGGAATTTAAGCCATGAAACTACTGACACGATCCGATTTATATTCACTGGAAGAGTATTCGATGGAACGCTCAAACTTTCGGAGTAAGGTTTTATCTCACAAGCTAAACCGACGGGTTGCCATAGGCCCGAATGCATCTTTGTACTTTGAAGATCGTTTAACAGTTCACTACCAAATCCAAGAAATGCTCAGAATTGAAAAGATCTTTGAAGCTTCAGGGATCAGCGAAGAACTTGATGCGTACAATCCACTTATCCCAGATGGAGAAAATTGGAAAGCAACGTTTATGATTGAGTTTCCTGATGCTGAGGAACGCCGTACTGCTCTAACACAACTTGTCGGAATCGAACATCGAGTTTGGGTAAAGGTGGAAAGTGAACCTAAAGTTCTAGCGTTCGCAGATGAAGATCTAGATCGAGCGACTGATGAAAAGACTTCAGCTGTGCATTTTTTACGGTTTCAGCTACCTGCTTCTTCAGTCGCTGCAGCAAAAGCCGGAGCTGATATTTCTATCGGAATTGATCACTCCAACTATAGTTTCGCAGTTGATCCACTACCTCGAAACATCCAAGATTCATTGGTTCAAGATCTGAGCTAATGCCATAAAACCTACTCCCACTCGATAGTTGCAGGCGGCTTGTTTGAAATATCGTAGGTTACGCGGCTAATTCCCGGAATCTCGTTGACGATTCTGCTAGATACGATTTGTAGAACGTCAAACGGTATCCTCATCCAATTTGCTGTCATAAAGTCCAGCGACTGCACCGCGCGTAAGTTGATCACGTATTCGTAAGCTCGATTGTCGCCAACAACTCCAACCGTTTTAACCGGCAAAAAAACCGCAAAAGCTTGACTTGCTTTGTAGTAAAGATCGTGCTTAAATAACTCTTCTAAAAATATTGCGTCTGCCAGACGCAATAAATCCGCGAACTCCTTTTTAACCTCTCCCAGTACTCTTACTCCCAATCCAGGCCCAGGAAACGGATGACGATTTACAAGGTGATGAGGAAGCCCGAGTTGGACACCAATTTTTCGCACCTCGTCCTTGAATAAATTGCGTAATGGCTCGAGCAACTTCAAATGCAAAGTCTCCGGTAAACCGCCAACATTATGGTGAGACTTTATGACCTTCGCTTGACCGGTATGTCCACCTGCAGATTCGATCACATCCGGATAAATCGTACCTTGGGCTAACCAACGAACACCTTCGATTTTCTCCGCTGCCTCTTGGAATATCTCTACAAAAACCCGGCCGATTATCTTGCGTTTTGATTCTGGGTCAGTGACTCCGGCCAAAGACTCGAAAAATCTGTCACTTGCATCCACACATACAGCTTGCACACCGATGTTCTGAATGACTTCGTCATTTACAGATTTCGCTTCGTTAAGTCGAAGCAGTCCATTGTCAACAAAAATACAAGTTAGTTGATCTCCGATCGCCTGATGGACTATGGCCGCGCAGACGGAAGAATCGACTCCACCGGAAAGACCCAAGACAACCCTATCAGACCCTACCTTTTCTCGAACTGACTGAACCAAGTCATGGACAATGGAGTCTGCTTCCCACTTCGAAGAACATCCGCAGATACCTTGAAGAAATTGTTGAATGATCTGCTGACCTTTTGGAGTATGAGTAACTTCTGGATGAAATTGCAGTCCGAATAAGTTTCGGTCGTGATCTGCAATTCCAGCATAAGGTGACGCCGCCGATTGGGCAATCACTTCAAAACCCCGCGGTAGCTGAATGACTCGATCACCATGACTCATCCATACATCCACATTGTTAGTCTGATCACTTTCCGTTGAATCACATAAACCTGTAAACAATGGGGAATTCGAAACGAAACTCATTTCTGTCGAACCGTATTCATGGACACTCGCATTTTCTACTTGCCCACCCAACTGATCCACCATCGTCTGCATGCCGTAGCAAATCCCTAAAATAGGGATCCCCATTTCAAGCACGTCGACTTCTACTTTCGCAGTAAATTCTTCGGTAACGGTTGCCGGTCCCCCAGAAAGAACGATTCCGCTTGGCTGATAGTGTGCAATCTCGCAAAATGGGATATCGTACGAACGAACTTCACTGTAGACACCACTTTCTCGAATTCTGCGCGCAATCAGTTGCGTGTATTGGGAACCAAAATCGAGAACTAAAATCCGCTCTTTCGGTTCTAATCCAGAGTTAACCATGTTAAGGGCTACATACGCTGGTAGTTTGGGGTTTCCTTAACAATCTCGACGTCATGAACGTGACTCTCTCGTATCCCTGCATTGGTGATTCGTACAAATCGTCCATTCTTTCTGAGTTCTTCCAAGTTCTTGCAACCTGTGTATCCCATGCTCGAACGAAGGCCGCCGATAAGCTGATCAACGATATGTGTAACGGCTCCACGATACGGCACTCGGCCTTCAATACCTTCCGGAACGAGCTTACTCGGTTCAGTTTCAGAGCTTTGAAAGTATCGGTCTTTCGCTCCTTTCGATAATGCACCAATCGACCCCATTCCACGATACGACTTATAGGTACGCCCTTCATAGACTTCGATGTCTCCGGGAGCTTCATCGGTACCCCCCAATAAACTTCCAATCATGATTGAATTTGCACCAGCAGCGATGGCTTTGGCAAGGTCTCCAGAAAATCGAATACCACCATCTGAGATAATAGGAACAGAATCATTCCTTAGTGATCTCGCAACATCCACGATTGCAGAAATCTGAGGTACTCCGACGCCAGCAACAACACGAGTGGTACAAATTGAACCCGGGCCCACTCCTACTTTTATCCCATCTGCTCCTTGATCAACCAAATCTAAAGCGGCGATTCCAGTCGCAACGTTTCCAGCGACAACTTGCACTGAGGAGTGATGACGTTTTATTTCCTTTACTTGATTCAATACTCTCGTAGAGTGACCGTGCGCAGTATCAAGTACAAGAACATCAACACCAGCATCAACCAAAAGTTCTACTCGACGCAGTTCTTGGGTTCCTGTACCTACCGCGGCTGCGGCAATCAATCGACCGTCCTGGTCTTTATTCGCATGAGGGTACACTTCGGACTTTAGAATATCTTTGACTGTAATCAATCCTTGCAGTTCGAATTCCTCATCCACAACTAAAATTTTTTCGATACGATTGACGTGCAGTAAATCAAGGATCTTCTGCTTTTGTTCTCCTTTCCTGACCGTAACCAGATTTTCTTTCGTTGTCATTAGGGTTGTTACTGGTGCATTGCTCTGCTTTTGAAATCGGAGATCTCGATTGGTTACGATTCCACACAGTCTCCCGTTGTCCAACACCGGCACTCCCGATATTTTTTGCTTGTTCATGAGCTCCGTAACTTGAGCAATGGACATATCGGAGGAAGCAGTAATCGGGTCGGTAACCATTCCGCTTTCGTGCTTTTTGACTTTAAGGACTAATTTTGCTTGTTCGGTGGGAGGTAAATTTCGATGAATGACTCCCAAACCGCCAAGTTGTGCCAATCGAATCGCCATTTCTGACTCTGTAACAGTGTCCATTGCCGCTGACAACAGCGGAAGATTGAGCGATATTTGCTTGGTTAGTTGCGTTCTGACGTCCGTTTCAGTGGGCAATACAGAGGAACGACCTGGAACCAAAAGGACGTCGTCAAAGGTAAGGGCAATATCGATGCTTTCCATTTTGTCTTTTCAGCGAACCATTGTGGATTTTCGGCAATTGAAATCGTTTACAAAAATTGAAAAAATTCACCATGTTTCGCGTTATCGAATACTCAATTTAGACTAATTTTTAAGTTTTATATTTCTATGTACTTTACAACAAAAAGCTCTATCCTATCAATTCAACCTAAAAAATCAGCGATTTTAACAGATGAAGCTGCTCACCCGAAACATATCCAATACCGACAAATCAACTGCCGTTTAGTCGTCAACGCAGTCACTTTTATGATGTATTCAAGATTGAACGAACTCAATCTTTGTGCCTATTTGAGTTGATATACTTTAAATTTTGTCAGAGCACTCTTCACGCCGATGATGGTACCATATAGGTCTCAATCCGCCTAAAATGCTGCCGACTCTGTGAAAATACAATTCGCATAAATTTTGAATTTGATCGATTCAATTGAGTCGGGTAGTGCCTTCAATTTGAACCCGTTAAAACAACGATATGTTTGCATCGGTATTCAAGTTGGGCTGATCGGCCTAGTTCACCAGATATTATTGAATCATCTGACAATGAATAATTATTCAAACTGGTGATTCATCGGCGCTATTCACCTTTTTGTAGAAATTTTATGAAGTTTTACTTCTATATTATGAAGCGCTGGAAATCCAGCAAACTAACATCACATTTGGAGAAAAGTATGAAAATAAAATCAGTCATTTTTGCTGTAGCATTTTGTTTAGCCTCGTCTACCGCATTTGCAGCTGAAAAGGTATCTATTGGCGTACCAAGTTGGACCGGTGCCCAAGCCATTGCCAATCTTCTTGCAGCTGTAGTAGAAATGCGTATTGGTGGCAAAGCTGAGATGGTCCCTGGTACTAACGCGACAATATTCCAAGCAATGGATCAGGGCAAAGGCGATATTGATGTACATCCAGACGTTTGGCTTCCAAACCAAGAGAGTTTTACCAAGAAATACGTCGACGAATCGGGTACAGTAACTTTATCGAGCCATCCCTACGAGGGTAACCAAGGCTTTTGTGTATCCAAAAATTTTGGAGAAGCAAACAGCATTACGGACATTGCAGATCTAGGTCGTCCTGACGTTGCAGCGCAGATGGACAGTGATGGAAATGGACGAGGTGAAATGTGGATCGGTGCCCCTGGTTGGGCTTCCGCCAATGTTAACGAAGTTAAGGTTCGTGACTATGGATTATTGGATTTTATCGAACCGATTCGAGCTGAGGAAAGCGTGAAAACCGCACGAGTAAAGGACTCAATCGCCAAAGACGAAGGTTATGCCTTCTACTGCTACAAGCCACACGCAATTTGGTACATGTTTGACGTGAAAATGTTAACCGAACCAACATATGATCCGGCAAAATACGTCATGGTACAACCATCCGATTCCCCAGATTGGTATGAAAAATCTATGGTTGCTTCTAAAGATGCTTTGAAAAACGTTCAAATCGCATGGTCAAATTCTCTTGCAGATCGGTCTCCTGCTATTGTCGAGTTTTTACAAAGATTCGCGTTGACTGCGGATGACGTCAGCAATTTTGCTTATGAAATTTCGGGAAAAGGCCGAGAAGCTCGTGAAGTCGCTAGAGAATGGGTAGATAACAATCCTCAACGCGTTGACGCCTGGCTTGGGCTTTGATTCAAAACAAGGATTACGATGATGGTGCCTATGCTTAGTGCTATAGGCCCATCATTGGTACGCAACGAAACAAGAATTTTAAAGGTACATCATGACTATCGACTCAACGAAATTGTCGGATGACGTAGTCATCGAGATTTCGGATATTTGGAAAATTTTTGGAACGAATGCTGTCGAAGCCATGAAGGCTGTTCAAGAGAAGGGACTAACCAAAGCGGAAGTACTCTCGCAATTTAATGCAGTAGTTGGTGTCGCCGATGTCAGCCTTACTGTCAATCGCGGTGAAATATTTTGTGTGATGGGCTTATCGGGCAGTGGAAAGTCAACCCTAGTACGTCATTTCAACCGCTTGCTAGAACCTACATCCGGAAAAGTTATTATTGATGGAACCGATGTGTTGGCTTTGGGTGTTTCACAACTACAAAAATTTCGAAATCGCAACATCGGGATGGTATTTCAGAATTTTGCACTTCTACCCCACCGATCAGTTCTAGACAATGTCGCGATGCCCTTGGAAATTCGAGGCATTAATAAGAATGAACGAATGCGGGATGCCGCAGCGATCTTGGACATCGTCGAACTAGGGGCATGGGGCAGTAAATTTGCACATGAATTGTCCGGCGGTATGCAGCAACGCGTCGGTCTGGCACGGGCACTAGCAGCAAATCCCGACGTCTTGTTGATGGATGAGCCTTTCAGTGCACTTGATCCGCTCATACGACGACAGTTACAGGATGAGTTTCTTAGACTTTCAAGTATTATGAAAAAGACGACGGTTTTCATCACCCATGATCTCGATGAAGCCGTGCGCATCGGGAACCGAATCGCAATTATGCGTGACGGTCAGATGGTTCAAATCGGCACTGCGGAAGACATTGTTATGCACCCCGCTGACGACTATGTGGCTGATTTCGTAGCAGGGATCTCCCGCTTGAAAGTAGTACGTGCCCACGTTGTCATGCAATCACTGACTCAGTATTTTGCGGCTACTGGCAACCTACCGAACGATTTGCCGCGAGTCAGTGTGAACGAAAATCTCAGCAAGCTGATCAAGCTAGCCATCAACACTGATTCTGCGATCTTAGTCGAAGACAATGGCTCGGATGTCGGTGTCATCACTAAGAAAGATATATTACGTACTGTAATAGAAGGAGCTGATGTGTCATGACAGAAAATGCACAAAACAAACTTCAAGCCGAAGCCATCGATTTTGAAGCTGCTGAAGAGTATGCTGAAGAACGACGTGAAAACATCCGATCTTTCGTGCACACCAATCCAGACTACTACATTTCTCAGTTTGACAAGATTGGGGGCAATTCTCGGTTTACACCAACCTTTAATGCTGCTGCTGGGCTTCTCGGACCAATCTGGTTTGGTGCTCGAGGATTGTGGATGTGGGCTTTACCCTTTTTGATTTTAGAAACGATAGCTTATGTACAAATTTCTCGCGGGCTGTTTGGCGACCTAGCGGCAAATGCAAGAGAACGAATTGCCTCAATCGAGGGAACCTTGGAACTACGCCGACAACAGTTGGCTGCCGCGATTGAATCTCAATCAGACAAGATCGACGTCTACAAACGTACAATCAATTCTTTGGAGGAATCAATCGGGGGAATCCGATTGGAAGCTCAAGAAATTTCGGAGCAAGGTATTTGGATCGCCTTAACTGGCATGCTAGTCTTGCTCGTTGTAAAAGCCGTACAATCTATAGTTGCCAACTCTACACTAGAAGCACGGTTTTCGGAGTGGGTATCGGATCGGAGTATTCGCTCCGGTATGCCCCCGTGGCAGTTGTTTTTCAGCTCTACTTTTATGGTTCTAATCGTCTTCGCTGCCATGTATCACTACAGCTTCCCCGGGCAGTTTGAAGCATTAACCAAGTTCCCTACAGACCCCGACATACGCCTTACCAGTATTGGATGGGTAGAAGGTTTTTTCACTTTCTGTGTAACAAACGGTGAAGTGCTTTTCGATTTCATTACTTACGGGATTCGCCTTATTCTCGATTCTCTCGAGCTTGTGTTCGTACAAACCCCGTGGATCGTGATCGCAAGCTTTATTATCTTGCTGACATGGCTTACAGCGGGATTGCGTACTGCAATTTGGTCAGGTGCGTTTTTGGCCTATATGGGACTTTTGGGATTTTGGGTCAAAGCAATGACCACCTTGGCACTTCTCGGAACCGCTGCATGTCTTTCCATCGCGATTGGTATTCCTCTGGGTATGTTCTGCGCTCGTAGACCTCGGTTCTATTCATTTATTCAACCAATTATGGATTTTATGCAAACCATGCCTGCATTCGTCTTCATGATTCCCGTAATTGCGTTTTTTGGAACTGGTAAGCCAGCTGCTGTAGTCACCACGATGATTTTTGGCGGCACACCCGTTGTGCGCCTTACAGTACTTGGATTGCGTGGTGTTCCTGAGAGCGTTCGAGAAGCAGCAATTTCGTTCGGTGCTAGCAAATGGTATCTCTTTACTCGAGTTGACCTACCTTTGGCCGCTCCTTCGATTCGAGCTGGAATTAATCAGACAATCATGTTGTCGTTAGCCATGGTAGTAGTCGCATCGCTCATTGGTGCCAAGGGCTTGGGAGAAGACGTTCTGGAAGCATTGCAATACGCCAACGTGGGACAGGGAATCTTAGCGGGATTCTCCATATTGTTCTGCGCCATGATTCTTGACCGAATTGTTCAGGGTGCTCGGAAGTAAATTTGATCGACTCGGTACTGTCTCAGTCTTAGCTGAAGGACTGAGACAGTGCTGGTATTCGACTTGTGTAAAGTAGTGCGAAGGGTTCGAGATTTAGTACTAATTTCAGATCAAATTATTTACTACAGTTTTTACTGTTGATTACTTCCAGTTTTTCTAAATTGATTGATATTTACTTCTTTACACCGCTTTTTCCTTAAAATTAATCCAGCGTCATTCAATTCACATTCATACCGTTTGCGTAAACGGCAAACAATTGAACCTCTCTTGGCTTTCCGAGCTATTGCTGACACCTACTCACCAAACTTTCTTTAGCTAGTTACAAATCTCGTATGCATGATGATGAAAGCAGAAAAGATCTATTCGGTATCCGAACTCAACTCTACGGCTAAGCACTGTCTCGAGCAAAATTATCCCGATATAAATCTCGAAGGTGAGATATCACAACTACAAACCTACGGTTCGGGACATACTTATTTCACACTAAAAGATAGAAAGTCGTCCATTAGATGCGTACTTTTTCGATTAGACGGCTTAAGAGTTAGGAATCGACTCAAGCAAAGCTTGGAAGATCTAATAGGCCAGAACGTAGTACTCACCGGTCGGTTATCAATCTATACCAACAGCGGTGTCTATCAATTTATTGCTAGAAATTTAAAGTTAGGTAACGAAGGTACACTTTACCTTAAGTTCGAAGAGCTCAAGAAAGAGCTAGCTTTGAAGGGGTACTTTTCACCAGATCGAAAAAAGAAAGTTCCGCTTTTTCCAAAACGCGTCGGTATTGTCACTTCCACGGCTGGAGCAGCACTTCACGACATTATTCGCGTATTTGAGAGACGCAATCGAAATGTTACTCTTGTACTTTATCCTACCGCTGTTCAAGGTCAAGACGCGGCGAGACAAATCGCTGGAATGATTGACCTTGCTAACAAAAATAAATCTGAAGACGTACTGTTACTTGCTAGAGGTGGCGGATCTATAGAAGATCTTTGGGCATTTAACGAAGAAAGGGTCGCTGACTCAATCTTCCGATGCGAAATTCCAGTAGTCACAGGCATCGGTCACCAAACCGATGTAACCATCGCAGATCACGTTGCCGATGAATGGCAAGCGACACCAACTGCTGCATCCGAGAAAATTAGTACGCCATCTGCCGATGAAATACTACACAACCTAACTCAAGCTGAGATTAGCTTGCGAAATCTTTTTCTTGGAAAATTGAATGCTCTGTCTCAGCGCGTCGATTTAGCACAAAGAGGTCTAACTCATCCACAACAGAGAATAGATAATTATAGAAATAACTTCAAACACCTATCGACTCGAATAGGTGATTTGATGATTCATCGAACGCAAATTCTTTCCAACAGACTAAATCAATCACAACAAGTGTTGCTAGCTCACTCACCTCAAAAACGGTTTCGGAGATATCGTGAACAACTATTTGAGTATCAAACCATACTGACCTTACATTTCGAAAAGCAATTGGAAGTGAATCACTCAAAAATGAGAGAACTAAAGTACCGACTTGAGGGGGTCAATCCTACGGCGATTTTAGAGCGAGGTTACTCAATCATTCGTAGAGTTGACGATCATTCCATAGTACGCCGATCAGACGCTGTCAATGTCGGTGATAAATTGAGCGCGCAACTTGCGGAAGGTAAGTTAATACTGGATGTCGACTTAATTGATCACGAATCGTAGCGACTGACTAAATGATTCAATTCTTGTCGAAAGGATTTTTCCCTGCTCGAAACACAACTCTAACATCCGCTCCAAAAAGTCCAAATTTTTGTCGAAAGAAATTTTCTAGGTATCGACGGTAGTGATCCGCAACCGAAGCCACGTTGTTGCCATGGATAACAACTACGGGTGGATTTCTACCACCTTGGTGCGCGTATTTCAACTTAACCGGGCGGCGCTTAGACAACGGAGGGGACATGCGCGAAATGGCTTGTTCCAAATATCTGTTTAGCACAGCAGTTGGCATTTCGACCATTGCTGATTGGTATGCCTTTACAATTGCACTCAATAGCTTTTTCATTCCGATTCTCTTCAGCCCAGACACATAGAATGATTCATGATGTGGAGCAAACGCGAGCTTTCGCTGAAGAATTCGGTTCACATCAGCTCGATCTTTTGGATGAATCCGGTCCGATTTATTTACGACAATTACCACAGGTCTACCTGCTCTGCGAATCAATCCAGCCAAAGTGGCATCTTGATCTGAAATTGATTCCGTACCATCCAATACCAATATCACCACATGAGCTGCTTCTATAGCTTGCAATGTTTTGATTACAGATAGCTTTTCGAGCGAATATCCTACTTTAGAACGCCTTCGAACGCCTGCCGTATCAATAAATCGGAATCTTTGACCTGCCAGCTCGACAGGAACGACTACACTGTCTCGAGTTGTACCAGGCACGTCGCTAACAATCAATCTGGAGTCATCACAAATCGTATTCACTAGGGTCGATTTACCGACGTTAGGACGGCCAACAACTGCAATTTTAGGCCCTGGATCTTGCCATAATGGATCTTCCTCCACTGGTGCTGACTGTAGTATGGGTTCGATTAGCGAATCAATCCCTAATCCACGACGAGCTGATATTGCAATCGGTTCGGAAAATCCTATTGAATGAAACTCGCTGCAAGCGAGCTCCTGAACAAGCCCGTCCGCTTTGTTGACTGCAATTGTGACGGGCAGATTGATTTGATTCAATTTCTGAGCGATTTGCTCATCAACTACCGTCAGTCCCTGTGTAGCATCTACCAAAAGAATGATTGCGTGCGATTCTTGGAGTACAGACTCAACCTGTCGGAAAACTTGCTGCGACATAAAGTCGTCTTCTTCTCCGATCCCACCTGTATCAACCACAAGAAAACTGTGATCTTCATATTGAGCTACGCCATAAAGACGATCTCTAGTAACACCGGGCGTGTCGTTGACTAGCGCATCTCGGCTACGGGTAAGTCGATTGAATAGAGTCGACTTACCTACATTGGGACGCCCAACAATACTGACTACAGGTAACATCGGATCCACTCATACGACTAAGTTTTTAATTCATGGCGTAAGGGGTCTAGCCGAGTGCTACGCCGTCACATTGAAGATCAGAAAATACTGCTTTTGAGTAGCCGTTACTTCGAACGAATCCTGTACGCGTCGATGGCGCCAGATTTATAGGCGACATACAAGATGTTACCTTCGGTCAAAAATCCATCAAATTGAACTGCCTTTTTTGATCGTATTCTAGCGGCCAGATGACCGGAAATTGCGTCCAAAACATGGAGATAACCTTCTCCATCATCGAATATCACATAAGATTCTAAGGCAGCAACATTGGAAATTTTACGAAATTGAAAGGATTTTTGTTCCCAAAGCAGCTGACCATTTGCTCTCGCCAAAGCAAAAACAACGCCGTCTCGATCAATCCCAAACACTTGAGTACGACCGACTGCCAGCTTTCGAGTTACATCACGATCACTTCGCCATACCAAATTTCCTTGAGACAAACTGTAGGCTAAAACGGCATAAAGAGGGTCAACGATGTATATATGATCACCTGCAATTTGTAACGGTGCTTCAGCTTGACGGCCAACGTCAGACACTCTCGCCGAAGCGAGATAAACTTGCCAGCTTTCAAAACCTGTAAGCAAATCAATCGCATAAATCCGACCTTCCGCATTCCCAATCAGTGCTAAATTGCCCAATGCTAAAGGACGAGGAGAGCCATGAACAACAAATGGCGGTTGGTCAAAAATTGCATCCCATAGAAACTCGCCGGTATGCGCGTCTAGACAAAGAACATCTCCGTCAATCGTGCGTAGAACAACACTTCCCTGATGAACCAAAGGTGGTGCAAAAACGGTTTGAGTAATCATCTGTTCCCAAATTTGATCACCAGTCCTGGTGTCTAACCCCAAAACCTTATTCGCACTGGTTACAACAACAGTCACACCATTTTCTTCACCAACACCTGCAAGAATCATGGTCCCCAAATCTCGCGACCATTGAGCTTTACCGGTATTTTTGTCAAGAGATGCTACTACTCCGTTTACCGATGCAGAAAGCAGTTGTCCTCCCCTGATGACTGGCAAGATGTTACTGAATCGAGCTTGTTTCTCTCCGGCACCAGCCGTAATTGTGCTATCCCAAATTAGCTCGACTTGAGCAACTTCTTCGAACTTTGAGAGCTTGGTTGGATCCGGTGGCTCTATAGGACTTTTTTTTCCGCAACCGACAATAGTCAAACTCAAAAAAATAATTGAAATAATCCGAAGGTACATTGAAACTCTAGTTCTGAACTTTTGAATTGTTTAGTTTAGCTCTTAATATCCCTGTGTATGAAGAATTCGGAGCCAATGTCTCTATACTCAATTCGTATTCTTCTCGGGCTTTTACAAGTTGATTCAGATGACGATAGGCATCGCCTCGTAACTCGTGATAGTGCGAATCGAGTCCATTCAAATTTGTAACATTCAACAAATCGATAGCTTCCTCATATTCTTGTTGAGAGAGCATCAGATGAGCAAGCCGCAATCGAGCAACATGCTGAGTTGAGACTTCATTCGCTGAATTCACGACTTCCAAGAGCAAATTTCGAGCGCCTTCAACATCATTTTTTTCGAATCTGGAACGAGCCAAAAGTAGTTGAGCATTGTCCGCATAGTTGGTTCCACCATGATCGTCCAAAAGCTGCCTTGAAGCAACTTCAGCTGTAGCCGCATCCCCATTTACAACCGCGACTGCAACTTCTTGGAAAATTGTTGACGCTGACTCTTGTTGAATACGAGTATATTCAACCCAACCTGTCCAGCCGCCAATGCCGGCGATGCCAACTGCTAATCCGCCTAATATAGTCCAGCGAAATTCCTGCCACCATTGCTTTATTTGATCAATTCGTTCTTGTTCAGGAGTCATTTAAGATTCAAACACGCTAATTTTGGTTTAATTCCTTTCGTTGTTCAGCAAATCAACCACAGCTGAGTTGAGCTCAGCTATAGATACGGTTTTCTGGGCTCGCCCTGCGCTCATGTCTTTTACAATTGCCGAGTCGGTTTTGAGCTCTTCGTCACCAATTATAATGCTAACCATAGCATTCAACTTGTGTGCTTTCTTCAGTTGAGCAGAGAGTCGCCCAGCTCCACAATGAAGCGTAGTGTATATCCCCTCTTGTCGTAATTTTTCCGCGACTTCAAATCCACGTTTTTCTGCGGCTCGGCCTAATACGCAAACATAAACCTGGGTAGGATGACCTTGAGGTCGAAGTTTACCAATTTTCACGAGCTCGACAATTCTTTCCAAACCCATCGCAAATCCCGCACCCGCGACACCTTTACCGCCGAGCAGTTTCACCAATCCATCATACCTTCCACCTGCACAAAACGCGTTTTGAGCACCTAGAAAGTCGGACTTCCATTCAAATACAGTATTGGTGTAATAATCCAATCCTCGTACCAAGCGATGTTCGATCTCAAATTCGATTTTCAACAACGACATGTACTCGCAAAAACGATCAAAGTGCTGCTTCGAATCATCATCGAGGAATTCAATCATCGTCGGGGCATTCTGAATTAAAGTTTTCATTGCGGGATTTTTGCTATCCAGAATTCGTAGTGGATTCTTCACCAACCTGCGCTGACTGTCACTGTCTAAGTCAGCTTTGTACTGTTCAAAATAAGATACTAGGCTCGCTCGATATTTTGATCTAGTTTCTGTGTTACCCAAAGAATTCACTTGCAGTGTAACACCCTTATCGATACCTAGCATTTGCCATAGCTTTGCACCTAGCGCAATGATTTCTGCATCGATATCGGGACCTGGCCAACCAAATGCCTCAATTCCGAATTGATGAAACTGGCGATACCGTCCCTTTTGTGGTCGTTCATATCGAAACATTGGCCCCAAGTACCACAGTCTCGATTGAGCGTTATGAAACAATCCATGCTGAATTCCCGCTCGAACACAACTCGCTGTCGCCTCTGGACGTAAACTCAAACTGTGGCCACTTTGGTCTAAGAACGTGTACATTTCTTTTTCGACAATATCAGTGACCTCTCCAATCGATCGCTTGAATAATTCGGTCTTCTCCAGTAGCGGTAACCGAATTTCACGGTAGCCATACTCAAGCGCTACAGTTCGAATTGTTTGCTCAACAGCATGCCAAACCTCGATATCACCGGGCAATAGATCATTCATGCCGCGAATGGATTGAATTTTACCGGTCACTTCAATTCCTCTGAATACGATGGCGAGTAGTTTTGAATCTACTGTACCGCTAAACGGGCAGACCGCTTTGTTCGATCGTGAAACTTACCCACTAGTTGGCCACAAGCAGCGTTCACATCATCCCCGCGAGTTTTTCGAGTAATCGTCATAATCCCTGAATTCAACAATATATTTCGAAAGACATTGATATCATTTTCAGAGGTGCGCTCAAAGTCTAAGCCTTCTACCCGGTTGTATGGAATCAAATTCACTTTGGACGGTACTCCCTGCAATATTCGCACCAATTTTCTTGCATGCCAAATCGAATCATTCACATCTTTCAGCATTATGTATTCAAAGGTCACGCGAGACCGCCGGTCACGCGAGACATAATTTCTACAGGCGTCCATTAAATTCGAAATCGGAAATTTTCGATTAATTGGAACAAGTTCATTTCGTAATTCATCATTCGGAGCGTGCAAGGACACAGCCAAACTAACATTACAGTCTTTAGACAATCGCTCGATACCAGAAATAACTCCGGCCGTGCTGACAGTCACTTTTCTCTTTCCAAACCCATAGCTGTAGTCGTCCAATAACAAACGAATTGCGGGAAGTACATTGTCATAGTTGTAAAAAGGCTCGCCCATTCCCATAAATACAATATTGGTAATTGGGCGTTTTGACACCTCCGTTTGGAGTTGGCCAATCGCGTGCCAAACTTGCGCGATAATCTCAGCCGTTGATAGATTTCGATTGAATCCCATGCGACCTGTGGCACAGAAAGTGCAATTTAAGGTACAACCTACTTGAGACGAGACGCAGAGGGTCCCTCTTGTGCCATCTGGAATAAACACCGTCTCTACACAGTTACCTTCTTCGAGCTGCAACAACCATTTGCGTGTTCCATCTACGGAAATCACTTCCGAAATTGTCTGCAGCCCCTTAATCACAGAAATTTCTTTCAACCGCTGTCGCAGCACTTTGCTCAAATCAGTCATTTCATCAAAGCGTGTCTCGCGACGCTTATGAATCCACTTCATGAGCTGCTTGGCTCGAAATGAAGGTTCTCCCAGATCTGCGAAGAAATCTATCAGAGCACTATGGTCGTAACCAATGAGATTCGCCTTCATAACTCAATTCTTTTGAACGATAAATTAGGTTCTCGAATGGATTTCGTCTTCGGAAAAGAAAAACTCGATTTCGATTTTTGCGTTTGCCTTTGAATCTGAACCATGTACGGAGTTTTGTTCTAAAGATACTGCCAAATCCGCCCGAATCGTGCCCGCCATCGCGTTTGCTGGATTGGTTGCACCCATGATTTGTCGATTCATAGAAATCGCGTTATTACCTTCCAGTACCTGAACGACAACAGGGCCTGACTGCATGTACTTCACCAAGCTACTGAAGAAAGGTCGTTCGCGGTGAATACTATAAAATCCCTCCGCTTGTTCTTTTGTCAAACGCAACATGCGACAAGAAACAATGGCCAAACCCTCGGCTTCAAATCGACGATTGATTTCACCGATTAAATTTCTTTGTACCGCGTCGGGCTTAATGATGGACAATGTACGCTCTGTTGCCATTTCAATCTATCCTTTTCGGGTTTCTTGAGTTTAAGTTATGATTAAATTCAATTGGTGTCACTGATTAGCATTGGTAACATCCAAAAACTGTCATTAAGCTGTACGATTTTGTTTTTAGAAGCTCAACTCGCAATTTGCTGTTGTTCGATAATTTCGCCTGCTAAGCCATCTCGAAACAAACCGACTATTTTGAATGTCTCAAATCGATTCTGAAGATCTTCTTGGTGCTTAAAGTAAACTGGGATGTAGTTGTCGATTCGGGCTCGAAAAATGCCATCCTTCGAGTCGATCACCCCTTCAACCAAGGTTTGAACCTTTCTGCCGATGAAACGATTCAATATAGAATTTCGAACAAGGAGCCCAGTCTCGCGCAGAATTTTCGCCCTTTGTTTTCGAATTTTAACGGGAACCTGTTTCGGAATTCGAGCGGCTGGTGTTCCATTTCGTTCTGAATACATAAATACATGTGGATAGGCTATCTCCAACTCTCTGAGCGCTGTTCTCGTCAACTCAAAGTCTGAATCAGATTCTGTTGGAAATCCGACCATAAGGTCTGCAGAAAATACCATACCTGGCCGAGTAGATCGAAGTTCTTTTACTACACGATATACGTCTTTGTCGTTGTAGCGGCGCTTCATTCGCTTCAAAATGATTGGTGAAGCACTCTGTAAGGATAAGTGAACCTGTGGACAAATATTTTTATTCTCCGCAAAAACGGAGACCAAATCTTGAGTAATGTGACTTGGGTCAATCGAACTTACGCGCAATCTGCATTCACGATGTCTAGTAGCAAGTTCCTGTAGCAAAGATGCTAAATCTATCGATAACGGTCCGTTCGACAAATCACTTCCGTAAGAACCGACGTCAATTCCACAGATAACAATTTCACGGAATCCTTGGTCGACGAATCGTTCAAACTGGTTTGTGATGGTTGTTGGTAATACGGATCGACTTGGTCCCCGAGCTCGGTGAATGATGCAAAACGTGCACCCATTGTCACATCCTTGCTGAATCTGAAGAAAAGCCCTTGTTCGAGATTCAAAACCGTCAACGGCCTCTGTAGGTAACTCCCGAAAGTCTGATTTTGCCTCTAGAATAACAGGCGAAAATGTATCGAATTGTTTGGATACCAAGTGAGGAATTTGCAACTTTTGGGTACCTGGAACCACTAAATCGACTCCAGGAATTGACGCACACTCTTCGGGACTCATTTCGGCGTAACATCCCGTAACCACAACTCTTGCATCCGGATTTTTACGAATCGCTCGCCGAATGACTCGACGCGATTGTCGATCCGCCTCTCTAGTTACGGTGCAAGTATTGATAATGCAGAGGTCAGCTGATCGATCATTTGAGCTTTTTCTGCGAAAAGACTCTAACTGATTGTAAATATATTCTGACTCGAATAAATTTACTTTGCAGCCGAGAGTCTCAATCGAAACTGAACTCTGACCGATGCGAGAATCGCTCGGCAAAACATCCGACATAGGAGTAAAAAGAGCTTATAGCTTAGAATTGAAAACCGGAGGCTTAGCGACCGTCAGTCAACGGTGAAACTTTCACCGCAACCGCATTCACCACTCACGTTCGGATTCTGAAAAACAAAAGATTTTGCGAGTTCGTGATTTTTGAAATGAATAGTGGTTCCATTCACCAAATTCAAACTTTTTGGATCAACGAACACATTAATTCCTCGACTCTCAAAAATATGGTCATTTGATTTAGCTTCTTCTTCAATATCAACAACATAAGCAAAACCAGAACAACCTGTTTTGCGAACGCCAAAGCGCAATCCTTGGCCGTTGCCATCTGCCAAATAATGTCGAATTCGTTCCGCTGCCGGTTCTGTTAAGTTAATAGCCATTTTTTTCAGTATAGATATATAAATCGTAAATAAGAGTCAAAATTTAATTTTCAAGTCAACAATTATTTTATATCAGGAGTGCTTGTTCATTTCATTGTTGTTTGAGAAGAGTCGAACATTCCCGAAGCCGGGCAAACGTAAAGCCAAATCCAAAGGATCAACACCAAAATGGACGCATCCAATATTGAACTCTATTCCTTCTTCAATCCCAATGGTGGCTCCCAAAATACCCAGAACTGTAATTTGATATCCAGTCCCGCTGGGTGAACTTGCCAATAGTTGACCTGCACCCAACCAATCTTTTCCAATTGCGGTTGGTGGAAGATCGGCGCGAAGCTCTGGAACCCTCCGTACAATCCATGCGGTGAATGAATTGCTATTCGGACCGGGCCATACTCGATATTCGTGTGGATGTGGATAAGTCAGTGCAGCTAGATGAATTTTTTCGATGACATCATCGACTCCTTCACCTCGAATATCCGAAATTAGTATGGGTTGATTACCATACCAGTGACGATCGGGTATATCGTTTCGAATTACGATTGATGTGCCTGCGTGACGTAGACGCCAACCGATTTTTTGATAGGTAGTATACGTATCGGCTTCGGTGGGTTTCACGGCGATCCATGTATGTACCGCGACAGCCCCTCGCGCGCCCCAAGTTCTAGCTGCATACACTTGAACTACGGCTTCTTTGACAACAGATGGGTGGGGCGCTATATTTGCTGATCCCGTTTCCGCCGTCGACCATTGCTTATTTTTGAAATTTTCTGTCAAGAGAAAATAAACAGGTCCAGAAAAAATCACGACAAGGAATAGGATTATCAAAAGCTGCCACAGTCGTAGCCGAAATTTCTTCATGCCAACACTTCATGCACTGATGATGCTATTTTTCGTCGATTTTCCTCGAAATATTCGTCAAAATTCCTCGCAGAATATTGACGTCTTCGACAGTTAGACCTGGCCGAAGAAAAATACGTCTAATTTTTCGCATAAGTTTGTCACGTGGTGGTTCGGAAATGAATTCAACTTCAACCATTATCTCGTTCAACTGCCGAAACAAACCCTCTGTTTGAAAGCGATTTGCCAGCTGTATTTCAGAATCTAATTTGACTTTTTTTGACAATTTTGGAACTTCGAATCCCATGGCCATACGCAATTCATAAAGAATCAACAAAACAGAACCGGCGAGATTGATAGACGGGGCCTTTGAAGAGGTAGGAATACGTACGAGAACATCACAATAATCCAATTGTCGATTGGTAAGACCGGTTCGCTCCGAACCAAACAAAATTGCCACAGTTTCGCCCTGCCTTTCGATGCTCGTTAACTTTTCCATGGCGAGGCGCAAAGACATACTTGGCCAGTCGATCGTACGTGATCTAGCACTCGTTCCTACCACATAAGTGCATGGACCGAGTGCTTCTTTCAAGCTCGAATGTAGCTGAGCATTGAACAATATCTCGTCATTGTTCGCAGCGCGGACTCTAGCTTCTTCAACCAAATGGTCTGTTGGACGCACCAACGACAAATGAGCACAGCCCATGTTTCCCATTGCACGAGCGACTGCACCGATATTCCCTGGATGAGACGGCTCGACTAGAACGACTCGAACAGGCACAATAGTAAGAACAGACGAATTTTATTGAATGATGAATGGATTTGGAAGATCAGTTGCTGTTGATAACCAGACGCTTTTGACTTGTAGATATTCGCGTATAGCCGCTACTCCACTTTCTCGGCCGAGGCCACTTCTCTTCATGCCTCCAAACGGCATCATATAACTAAATGCTCGATAAGTATTAACCCAAACCGTACCTGCTTTCAAAGCTTTCGTGAAGCGCATGGCTCGCCTGATGTCGTTTGTCCAAACACCCGCCGCCAGCCCATATACGACATCGTTACCAATCTGAATCGCCTCATCTTCATCCTTGAATGTAATCACAGATAACACAGGACCAAATACTTCTTCTTGAGCAATTCGCATTTCGTTCGTAACATTCGTAAATATCGTTGGTTTTACAAACTGATCACCACCGGCTCCTGAAACGCTACAGGGGCCACCACCGAAAACCAGATTAGCCCCTTCTTCTTTCGCGATTTCGATGTAAGAAATAACTTTTTCGTATTGTTGACGAGTGGTGATCGGACCAATATGGGTATTAGTGTCCATCGGATTTCCCAGCCTTGCGTTTTTTGCCAAATGGAGCAATCGATCCAAAAACTCGTCATGAATGCTATCCTGTACCAGTAATCGGGATCCTGCAACGCAAGTTTGCCCAGACGCCCCAAAAATTCCCGATACCGCTCCTTTGGCGGCCATGTCCAAATCTGCATCTTCAAACACAATATTGGGTGATTTTCCACCTAGTTCGAGTGAAACATGTTTAATTGTGCGCGCTGCACTTTCATATATTTTTTGTCCCGATAAATCAGATCCTGTAAACGTCACCTTTGCGACATCAGGATGACTAACCAAAGCCGCTCCTACTTCTGCACCATAGCCACTAATTACGTTAAACACTCCATCGGGAAACCCTGCTTCTTTGACTAGTTTTGCGTACTCTAGGGAACTTGCCGATGTAAATTCCGATGGCTTTACGACCACGGTATTCCCTGCAGCCAAAGCTGGTGCACACTTCCATGCGATGAACAACAATGGCGAATTCCATGCAGTAATGGCTGCGACGACTCCAAGAGGTTCGTACATTGTGTAAGAAAACGCGTCCTTTTTGTCGATAGGCATTATCGAGCCTTCGATTTTGTCTGCCAAACCACCGAAATAGTACCACCATTCAGGGTGATACAACATCTGCGCTTTCATTTCAGAAAAAAGCTTGCCGTTGTCCCTGACTTCAAGCGCAGCCAGGCGGTCGGCATTCTCAAGCACTAGATCACCGAGTTTGCGCATCAGCTTTCCTCGAGCTGTTGCACTCAAATCAGACCACTGAGGATTTTCAAACGCACGTTTTGCGGCTGCTACTGCGCGGTCGACATCATCGGTATTTCCAGCTGGAACACGTGCCCAAATTTCACCGGAATACGGATCGACACTTTCAATCCATTGACTACTCGATGAATCAACATAGTTTCCATTAATGTAGTGACGATAGGTTTCCAAAAATATTCTCCCAAATTTCTATTGTTCGGTGTAGCAGTAAAACAAAATGTAAGTGATAAGATAGAATAGCAAATGGACAGAAATACTACTTCGATTTCCTTCGGTAAAATTATTCTAAAGCCGCCACAAGCCTGAATCGATACATTGAAAATGCCGCATTTCTTGTCGTGGGTGGCGAAGGCTGTGGAAATTATGTCACGTTAAAATTATAGTTTCCATTTTTTGAAACATCATGCATCCAATACTCAATATCGCGGTTCGTGCTGCTCGAAGTGCTGGTAAGACGATTATGCACAAGTCATATCGAATCGATCAGCTACGATACAGCGCAAAGGCAGCGCGCGACTACGTGACTGAAGTCGATCTACTCGCCGAACGAGAAATTGTGAGAATCATTCATGAGGCCTACCCTTCGCACGCAATCACTGCAGAAGAGATTCATTCAAAGAAAGGAACACACTTCGAATGGATCATCGATCCACTAGATGGAACAACAAACTATATTCATGCGATCCCTCAATATTGTGTTTCAATTGCGGTTCGCCGCGGTACGGATTTACAGCATGCTGTTATCTACAATCCTGTGAATGAAGAATTATTTACAGCTTCGAAGGGGACAGGTGCGCACCTAAACGATCGGCGAATTCGAGTCAGCTCCATCTGGCGTATGGAAGAGGCCCTCCTAGCAACAGGATTTCCGTTTCGAGAAATGGATAACGTTGAATTGTGGATCGACATTTTTCGTGAATTTTCGAAACGAACCTCGGGGGTTCGACGAATTGGTTCTGCTGCGCTCGATCTTGCTTTCGTCGCCTGTGGAAGATTTGATGGATTTTGGGAAAGCGGACTGCGAGTCTGGGACCTCGCAGCTGGCGCATTAATGATCCAAGAATCAGGAGGGTTAATTTCTGATTTCGAAGGCAATCAGCGATTCCTCGAAAAAGGAATGGTCATTGCAGCGAATCCAAAAATTTTTCCCGAACTTCAAAAAGTGGTCAAACAAAAAAGTCAAATTTTTCATTCTAAATCCTAGTTGTGACCGTTACGACAGAATCTCCCAAATTAACGCCGATGATGCAGCAGTACCTCAGCATCAAAGCAGACTACAAGGACACTCTTCTCTTATACAGAATGGGTGATTTTTATGAATTCTTTTACGAAGATGCTGAAATTGCTTCTCAACTGCTCGGGATTACCCTTACGAGTCGAGGAAAATCTACCGATCGAATTAAAATGGCGGGTGTACCCTTTCACAGCGTCAATCAATACATTCAAAAACTAATTGCACAATCGATTTCTGTCGCAATTTGTGAACAAGTTGGAGATACCACAAAAAAGGGCCCTGTTGAACGTAAAGTGGTTCGAGTCATAACTCCGGGTACATTGACCGATGAAAGTTTACTAGATGCAAGAACTGAAAATCTGCTGGTTGCCACGCACAAGACAAGCCACAATCTTTGGTCACTGGCAACAATAGAAGTTTCCAGTGGACGATTTTCAGCTAGAGATTATCCAGAACTTCATCAAGTTCAATCTGAAATCGAACGTATCAATCCTGCTGAAATCCTTGTGGAAGAAAATTCTTCTCTCAAAAATCTGTCTCACTCGAATGGCTTACAAGAAATCCCTGGTTGGTATTTCAACTTTGATCGCGCGACGGAATTGCTAAAGAAGCAGTTTGGGGTGCGAGATTTAGCGGCGTTCGAGTGCGATCGATATCCAGGAGCGACTGCGGTCGCCGGTGCACTGCTTCAATATGCGACTGATGTTTACGGCAAGGAAATGCCGCACATTGATCGACTGGAAATTACCAACCCAAATGACTATTTACAAATCGACCACTATAGTTGGCGAAATTTAGAAGTTGAATCGACTCTCACGGGCAACACTAAAAATACTCTTCTCGCCTTAGTCGATAGATGCTCGACGAGTATGGGGGCAAGACAGTTGCGTAGATGGCTAAGATTTCCAGTTCGTGAACGACGAGAAGTTGAGCGTCGCCATCGAATAATTGAGCATTTACTTGTGGATCGACGCCTTGACAAAGTCAGAACAAAGTTAATGGAAGTTGGTGATCTCGAAAGAATTGTCTCACGTATCGCAACAAAGTCAGCAAAACCTGTTGATTTAGTTCGACTCAAAGAATCCCTGCAATTAGTACCTCAATTGATAGAGTCTGTCGCCGCTGAAGAATGTGTTGAAACAACGAAACTGTGCAATTCAATTCATGCCTTACCCGAACTCACAGAATGGTTAAATCGTGCAATTCGCGTCGAACCTGCCGCAACACTTCGCGATGGCGGTGTCATTCAGCATGGTTACGATGAAGAGCTCGACCGATTCATCAAACTGCGAGAAGATTCGGGTCAAGCTATCGCGGAGATGGAAAATCGGGAACGTACGCGAACGGGAATCAAAAACCTGAAAATCCAATATAACCGAGTCCACGGATACTATATTGAAGTGTCTAGACTTGTTGCAGATAAGCTCCCTTCAGGCTACACACGTTGTCAAACTCTGAAGCATAACGAAAGATATTTCACTTCGGAATTAAGAGATTTTGAAGTTCAAATTTTGAGTGCGAAAGATAAGTCGATTGCTAGGGAAAAATTTCTCTACGAAAAACTAATTGATGACATTCAGAGTTTCGTTGCATTGATACAAGTCACCGCACGTGCGATCTCGGAACTAGACGTCCTTTGCAACTTTTCCTACATTTCAGAAGTGTTGAATCTGAAACGTCCTAAATTGGTGGATGAACCAAAGGTATCGATTTCTCAAGGCCGACATTTGCTCATCGAGTCGGAATTGAATGCACCCTTTGTAGCGAATGATACCGATTTGAGCCAATCCGACAGACTGTTGCTAATCACGGGTCCGAACATGGGTGGGAAAAGTACGTATATGAGACAAACAGCTCTGATAGCATTGCTCGCCTACACGGGGTCATTTGTTCCGGCAGCAGATGCAACAATAGGACGAATTGACAGAATATTCACACGTATTGGTGCCTCTGACGACTTAAGTTCCGGTAACTCAACGTTTATGGTTGAAATGACCGAGATGGCCACTATATTGCATAACGCAACTTGCGAAAGTCTTGTAATCGTTGACGAAATTGGGCGAGGAACGAGTACATTTGATGGATTGGCTTTGGCATGGGCATGCGCGAAGAGTTTGTTAACTGATGTAAAGGCTTTGTCCTTGTTCTCTACTCACTACTACGAGATTACTGCACTTGCAGATACCTTAGCGGGAGCCAAAAACGTTCACTTGGATGCTGTGCAGTATCAAGGTGATATCGTTTTCCTCTATACGGTGAAACATGGTGCAACGAATCAGAGTTATGGCATTCAGGTTGCGAGATTGGCAGGAATTCCAAGTAAAGTGATCTCAACTGCGTCAAATAAACTGTCGGAACTCACTGATTCAGCCTATCAGCTGCCTTCGATCGACATGGAAGGGCCGTACCAATCTTCAATTTTCGAGTTGATCGCCGCTCCATCGTCACCGGTGTTAGAAAAACTTAAAACAATTCAGCCAGACAATTTGAGTCCTAGAGAAGCTCTGGAAATTCTGTATGAACTGAAGCAGCTGGAAGATGATTCCAACCACACTAAGTCAATGAATGATGTAGGTTGAAAATCATTGGGGCATGCTGTTATAGAATATTGACTTTATTTTTAGATCGTAAACAAAAAACCAGCCACCTATAAAGCGACGAAAGATATGACCTATTTAGTCACTGAATCTTGTATTAAGTGCAAATACACCGATTGCGTGGAAGTATGCCCAGTGGACTGTTTTCACGAAGGGCCTAATATGCTCGTTATCGATCCAGAAGAATGTATTGATTGTAGTCTGTGTGAACCCGAGTGTCCTGTTACAGCGATTTATGCAGAAGACGATCTACCGGAAGATCAGATGGAATTTTACGAGATTAATGCCGAATTAAGTCTAATTTGGCCGGTTATATCTAGCATGGTACCAGCACCACCAGATGCTGCGGAATGGGAAGATGTCAAACACAAACGTCAGTATCTTGAACAATAGAGCGTTTTTTCGTTTGAGGAGTCGATGAAAGAAAATTCAAACAATTCCAAAAAATCAGCCGCGGTACTTTGGGCTTTACGTAGTAGCGGAGAAACTATCGAAAAACTTCCTGATTCTTGCAATTTGCTAGATGAGAACGAAGGAAGAGAAGCTCAGACCTATTATGAGGAGTTGTCAAATCAAGCGATTGCTGGTTGGAAAATAGCTGCTACAAGCAAAGGTGGGCAGCAACACATTGGTGTAAGCGGACCTTTAGAAGGACCTTATCTCGAGTCTCACATCTACTCATCTGGATCGATATTATCAATGTTCGGAAATCACATGGCAGTCGCTGAAGCAGAATTTGCTTTTTGCATTGGTCAAACTTTAGATGCCCGAGAAGAAGCTTACTCTAGAGAAGAAATTGTTGCCGCAGTAGCAAGTTTACATCCTAGCCTTGAATTCCCCGATTCTAGAATTGCTGACTTTTCGAATGCAGGAGCAGCAGCGCTACTCGCTGATTGCGCGTGTAGCAAGGACTGGGTTATAGGCACGCCAACAAATGAAGATTGGAAATCTGTCGATCTCGCGGCTTGTCCAGTTCGACTTTATATTAATGATGAAGTGGCGACAGAAGGTACAGGATTAGATGCTTTGGATAGTCCACTCAACGCACTTGAATGGGTAGTCAATCGAATCATTGGAAGAGGTATATCGATCCAAGCTGGTCAATACATTACAACAGGTGTTTGTGGGCTACCTAAACCAATAAGAGCTGGCGACAAAGTTACAGCAGACTTAGGAATTTTTGGCAAGGCATCCGCAAGTTTAGTCGATTAATTTAGACCAACTGGGACTTTGCAATTATTGTGTAGTGAGCACCGGCACTCGAAAGAATTGATCGCACCAAAGTAACTTCGTTCACTGACCACAAAATTGGTTCAATTTCGTGATGTATTTTTCTTTGAAACTTTCTTGTTAGAGTGATGTGTGGTACAAACTTTCTGCGTTCCTTTTTAAGTTTTAACTTCTTTCGTAGCTGCCTGCTGATCTCAATCAATTCGGGTGGAGTCTGACTACACCCAACCCAAGCGACACTGTTTCTGGGCCAGGAACCGACGTGATTTAGTTCAATCGAAAATGGTTGTACTTTCATCTCATTGACGATATCGATCAGCTCTGGGGTTTTTTCACTAAAAGCATTTCCAAGAAATAGTACCGTAATGTGGAAGTTTTGGGCGGGAATACACCGACCAAATTTATTGAGATGAAACTTCTTTTGAAATTTCGAAAGTTGACCTCGAACTTCTGAATTCGGCCAAATTGCGATGAATAATCTATCGTTAGAAGATTCAATCAAGATTTCTCAAAAATTGTGTAGTTCCCAAGAGTGCTTCATAAACCGATGCTTCTCGAACTGCGCGGCGATTACCAGAAAATTGAAAGTGCTTGGTTACTATATTCCCGGATTTGTCTGCCCATCCGATCCAAACTGTTCCGAGCGGCTTCGTTGGACTAGCTCCGTCTGGTCCGGCAATTCCGGTAACAGATACACAGATGTGTCCATGACTGAAATTTAGTCCTCCAACTGCCATTTCTGATGCCACTTCTGAGCTGACCGCGCCAAATTCACGTAGAGTTTGGTGTTTGACGCCGACGAGTTCCACTTTTGCGTCGTTACTGTAAGTTACAAAGCCACGCTCAAACCAGCTGGAACTTCCAGGTACACTCGTCAATTCCTGAGCAATCCATCCACCCGTGCAGGATTCAACCGTCACGAGCATTAGATTACTTTTTTGCAGTAGTTCCGCTGTAGTCGTGACAGATTGCTTGAAGGACACGTTTAGTCAACTTCTAAATTCAGTGGAGGAAATAACTTCTGTCGCTCCTTAAATGCGTCTCTATCGATGATGTGTATCGCTGATAAGTTATCCAATTGGTTCGGCAGTTCATGACTTTTGCCGTAGCCCAGCACTGTCAATCGGGCATGAGTTTTGTTGTCCAAAAGATCGACGACAAAATTTTGAAAGTCACTTCTTTGTAATTGGCTCAATTCGTCAGCTACTCTTTGTAATCGATCGAATTGCAAATCCAATTGATCGATAGCAGTCCAGTATCGACTCGATCTTTCAGTCAAAGTGGTATCGGCTTCCAAAATCTCGTTAATTAACCCATTTCGATAATCTTCGAAATCCTTGTCAGATAAATCGTCAAGCGAGTCCGAAAATCCATCCAAAAAAGTAGAAATTGCTTTATCCATATCCTGTGGTTCAACGTTTGGCGACTGAATAACAAACATTAAACCAGGAACGCGAGCGATAGGAAAATAAGTCGAAAATACTACATACCCTAGTTGTTGTACCGATCTAAGCTCGGAAAAAAATGGTGTTTGGATAATTTGATTCAATAGGGAGAATTTAACTCGTTCCTGGATCGATCTATTTGTACCTTGTAGGTAGACTACGATGGCCGAATCTTCGTTGTTGATCTCAACGAATCGAACCGAGTTACTTTCTTCTGGTAAGTTGATTAGATCGTTTTTGTGAACTTTAGCCACGCGGTCTGGATTTAGAATATTTTCTAAAATATATTGACCCATTGCTTCTGACTCTGTTTTCCGCACGTTACCGTGAGATAACACGACTATCTCCACACTTTCTAAAACTCTCTTTGAATACTCTACAAGAGAACTAAATTGAATTTCGTCCAGCGCCTGCAATTGTTCTTCCTCAGTCCAAAAAGGCTCAACAACCAAGGTGTAGAATTCGGAAATAGTTTGTGTATAGGCACTGTCTCTACTACGATTTTCTAGGCTTCGTTTGAGCTCACTTTTGGTTCTAGAAAATTTTGCATCGTCGAATTTTGGAGATTTCAACACGTCTACGATGCGTTCCAGCAGTAAATTCTGTTTGTCATCATAACCGGAAATTCGAAAACTAAGACCCCTAGAATGTCCGTAAAGACTGTATTCCAAACCAGCAACTAGAGCAGAATATGCAAATTCGTTCAGCTGATCATTGATCGATTCTGTATAGAGTGACATCAATACTGAATCAGTAACATTATTTTTGACGACAGGGCTTCGTATCGAAACAAAGAGGCTAGCTTTTGGGACTTCAAATGAAGTATCAGTCTGGTGCCACAACTCAAAGCCCGGAATGTCAACGAGTCTCTCCGGAATCTCTGATTGAGTATCCTCTTTTAGCCCAATATTATCAGGTAGAAAAGTATTTGGCTTGGGCAGCCACTCAGATGAGTCCACCAAGGATGCATTCCAAAGCTCCTTTGTATCTGAACTTATGTCCAAAATTGAATATTCAGCCCGAATAAACGGAGTAACTTTATCCGTTTCCAAATCTTGAGAAGTCAAAATGGCCAGTACGTTTTCTGGATTCAACTCTTCTAAAATTGAAGCAATTAGTTCAGGGTCATATTTTTCAACCAAATAAAGTGCGGGTAGAATTTCATCTTTGGGATACTTATGTAAAGTACTTGCAAGATAGGTGACGTAGCTTCTAGCGTCATCGATTTCGGAAAAATTATAGCTAAGTTCATCGATTTTTTTTGTTTCTGAAAATCTCCACTCCGAAATCCCTCGGCTACGGACCTCACGAATGTATTGAAAAAAGTAAGCTGCCACCGACTCCCAATTTTCGAATCCGTCATTCGTTAGAGAAATTCGGACATTGATTGAATATGCGTTGTAACCTGCATTGGCTGGACTCACGTACAACGCGTCAGCCCATCCTTCACCTTTGAGTATCGATAATAGGCTGCCTTTTCCTTCATGACCTAGCAAGTGCGAAATGTAGGTGTCTGGACTTTCTCGCCATAGAGGTTCCAAATCTCTAACCGGAAACAACAATGTAAGACTTGGATTGTCTTTTAAAGAGTTGATCTTCAAAAGTAGTGGAAAGTCATCTTCCAGAAATAGAGGTTCTGCAGGAATTAACTCTTTCGCTTTAGAATTATTGATTTGACTGAATCTATTTTCCACCCAAGCTTGCAGAACATCTAGTGGCTCACGCCCTAGCACGACTAAGTTCATTAAATTTGAGCTATAGCGGCTTTCAAAAAATTCAATCAATTCGCCCCGCACGTCTCCACCCAAAGTCTCAGATGTTCCGGATATAAACTTTGCAGCAGGATGCTTCGGGTTATATGTATGTCGCATCGCAGCCCATCTACGCACTGCATCACGTTGTGTTCGCATTTGGAACTCAGCATCCACTACACCTCGTTCACGATCCACTTGCTGTAGAGGAAATAGTGGTGCGACAAAAAAGTCAGAGAATCGATCAAGAGCTGATGCTAGTTGACTCGGTTCAATACTAAAATTGTAATTTGTGGTGTCAATTGAAGTGTACGCGTTGGTTTGGCCTCCGTGCTGCTCGATAAATCTTCGGAACCCATCCAATTCTGGATACTTCTTCGTTCCGAGAAACATCATGTGTTCAAGCAAGTGTGCCATACCCGCACGGTTTACTGGATCATCCGCCCCACCAACTCGAACTGCCAGCGAGACAGCAGCATCAATCGCTTCGAAATCTGAAATGATTAGAACTCGCAATTCGTTGTCGAGGGTAAATTCGCGATACTCGCGATGATCAAATTCACTTTTTTTGAATTCTGCTTGCCCGATGAGCGGAAATATTATTGAAGTAAAAAGAATGAAACAGATAATCGGATTTGGCACAGTTTTTTCTTCTCAATTGTTTGTGAACGTCAAATTGTATTTGACCAAAGATTCTCTAGATTGTGCTACCTTTCTAAATGTTTTTTATTCACGAATTTGTAAAGTTGTGAGGAATTTAAGGCGTAAAAATTAGTCAACAGTCCTCTGTATAGAGTAGCTATCTGGATTCAAAATCCCTTTCAACAAGGTAACTTACATGGGGTAAATAGACTACGACTGACACGACTACTTTGACATATTTTACTTGCCACTTCAATGGTAAAAGACTGATGTGATGGTTATTGATTGTAAATTCCAGTTTTTTATCGATTCCTATACCCAATTGGGTCTAATCACAAAGAGAAAGGTCAATTGCCTTTCAGCAATCAAAATTGGTAGACTTCCTACGAAATAGATCTGTAACAAAATGAAAATCCAATTGTTTTTTTTAACAATTGGATTTTCATTACAGGACTAGATTAGGTTTGGCGTCTCCAGGGGGATTCGAACCCCCGTTGCCAGCGTGAAAGGCTGGAGTCCTGGACCTGACTAGACGATGGAGACAGCTATTTCAGAATCAGCAATTATACAGACTTTGTTTTTGGTGGAGCCAGGCGGGATCGAACCGCCGACCTCTACAATGCCATTGTAGCGCTCTCCCAACTGAGCTATGGCCCCTCTGAAGTTAATCAACCTATTATATTTGTGAATTCGAATTTAACTATCAATTTGATCGAGTACAAGTTGTCCTGATACCGCCAAATCCTCTCGGTATAATCTTACTTTCGTTGTCCTGATACCGCCAAATCCTCTCGGAATTGACTACGAAGTCGTTGTCCTGATACCGCCAAATCCTCTCGGTATAATCCTGATGCCAAATCCTCTCATCGCGCCGCCATCATTTTGTAAATGTTAGCCTGTTGTCCTGATACCGCCAAATCCTCTCGGTCAGGCGTTTTAAACCATTCTGATCTAGTGTTGTCCTGATACCGCCAAATCCTCTCGGTATAATCTGATCAGTTCGCTACCGCTGGCTCTCAAGTTGTCCTGATACCGCCAAATCCTCTCGGTATAATCGGTATAATCCGGAGAATTTGTATGTTTGTATAATCTTACTCCAATTGCTGCGTTGTCCTGATACCGCCAAATCCTCTCGGTATAAATCAAATCCTCTCGGTATAATGAATGCTAGAACATGTTGTCCTGATACCGCCAAATCCTCTCGGTATAATCTTCGACTTCTACACTTCTCCGGTTGAAAAGTTGTCCTGATACCGCCAAATCCTCTCGGTATAATCTGAGTGGAAAGAAGAGTATATGTTCTACACGTTGTCCTGATACCGCCAAATCCTCTCGGTATAATCCTGGTTATACCAGAATAGCGTCAGACACATGTTGTCCTGATACCGCCAAATCCTCTCGGTATAATAATCCAGCCCTGTTGTCCTGATACCGCCATCCTCTCGGTATAATCTTGCCCGCCCTGTTGTCCTGATACCGCCAAATCCTCTCGGTATAATCTTTTCGTCCTGATCGCCAAAGTATAATTGAAGTATCGGAGTTGTCCTGATACCGCCAAATCCTCTCGGTATAATCCAACGTGATCGCTCTCGGATCAGCGTCACTTGGTTGTCCTGATACCGCCAAATCCTCTCGGTATAATCACAGTACTCGAGCATCTAGAAGTTGGTTGTAGTTGTCCTGATACCGCCAAATCCTCTCGGTATAATCATACGTTGAACTCTCCACGAATTTTTTCATGTTGTCCTGATACCGCCAAATCCTCTCGGTATAATCATCCAGTTGTCCTGATACCGCCAAATCCTCTCGGTATAACTGGAGTTGTCCTGATACCGCCAAATCCTCTCGGTATAATCTTCTACTATTGAAACCAATGCTGGCTTCAAGTTGTCCTGATACCGCCAAATCCTCTCGGTATAATCCGATGTGACCTTGCAGGATTGCTTTCTCTGGTTGTCCTGATACCGCCAAATCCTCTCGGTATAATCCTGTTGCTGGCTCCGCAATTCTAGGTGGAGGTTGTCCTGATACCGCCAAATCCTCTCGGTATAATCCTGAAGAAGTAGACCCGCACGATAAGAATAGTTGTCCTGATACCGCCAAATCCTCTCGGTATAATCCCAAACTATTCAAACTTAAAGGTTATGAAAGTTGTCCTGATACCGCCAAATCCTCTCGGTATAATCTGATGGGCGGTCCTTGACTCTGCTCGATAGGTTGTCCTGATACCGCCAAATCCTCTCGGTATAATCAGGCGGACCAAACAAGAAACTGTTACCGGACGTTGTCCTGATACCGCCAAATCCTCTCGGTATAATCCGAAATGAAAAAGCGAATTAACAACGTGACGTTGTCCTGATACCGCCAAATCCTCTCGGTATAATCGCTAGATACCAACGCAATGTTGTGTTTCAAGTTGTCCTGATACCGCCAAATCCTCTCGGTATAATCTCAACACGATGTCGTCTACATCGTGGAAGGGTTGTCCTGATACCGCCAAATCCTCTCGGTATAATCCTGCTAGTCTGAGACTGAGAGTCTCACTGAGTTGTCCTGATACCGCCAAATCCTCTCGGTATAATCGTCAATGAATTCTTATCCTTCCAACATTCAGTTGTCCTGATACCGCCAAATCCTCTCGGTATAATCCGATGTGACCTTGCAGGATTGCTTTCTCTGGTTGTCCTGATACCGCCAAATCCTCTCGGTATAATCCGAGTAACAAATGATCTTAAATACCGTCAAGTTGTCCTGATACCGCCAAATCCTCTCGGTATAATCTGCTCGCGACGTTCTCTCGTCGACGTACACGTTGTCCTGATACCGCCAAATCCTCTCGGTATAATCTCAGTGGTCAGATTATGACGACCAAAGGCAGTTGTCCTGATACCGCCAAATCCTCTCGGTATAATCACTATGTTCCAACACAGCAAGGTTCCACTCGTTGTCCTGATACCGCCAAATCCTCTCGGTATAATCGTTCAGATAGAAGTCGCGGTAACCAACACTGTTGTCCTGATACCGCCAAATCCTCTCGGTATAATCGTCGAGAGACAAAATCGCGAGCGCGGATCTGTTGTCCTGATACCGCCAAATCCTCTCGGTATAATCTCACAATTTCAGCATACGCATTTCCATGTAGTTGTCCTGATACCGCCAAATCCTCTCGGTATAATCGACGAATCCTTGCCAAGCAAAATCAAAATCGTTGTCCTGATACCGCCAAATCCTCTCGGTATAATCATCAGATTTTTAATGGTATAGAAGATTACCGTTGTCCTGATACCGCCAAATCCTCTCGGTATAATCTGGACGAATCATTTCAAATCTAGGTGCAAAGTTGTCCTGATACCGCCAAATCCTCTCGGTATAATCATCAGATTTTTAATGGTATAGAAGATTACCGTTGTCCTGATACCGCCAAATCCTCTCGGTATAATCTGGACGAATCATTTCAAATCTAGGTGCAAAGTTGTCCTGATACCGCCAAATCCTCTCGGTATAATCACAATATCGAGCGGAGCGAATATGCGAGTTGTTGTCCTGATACCGCCAAATCCTCTCGGTATAATCTTGCTTCTAACATTTCGGAGTCTCTCATATGTTGTCCTGATACCGCCAAATCCTCTCGGTATAATCAGCAGCGATGAAATATTATCTCCGAAACTAGTTGTCCCCTCTCGGTATAATCAGCAGCGATGAAATATTATCTCCGAAACTAGTTGTCCTGATACCGCCAAATCCTCTCGGTATAATCCACTTTGACTCGTCGCATGTTCGAGTACAAGTTGTCCTGATACCGCCAAATCCTCTCGGTATAATCACTGGAAGAACGCCTCAAGCTGCTGTAAGTGTTGTCCTGATACCGCCAAATCCTCTCGGTATAATCACTGGAAGAACGCCTCAAGCTGCTGTAAGTGTTGTCCTGATACCGCCAAATCCTCTCGGTATAATCCACTTTGACTCGTCGCATGTTCGAGTACAAGTTGTCCTGATACCGCCAAATCCTCTCGGTATAATCTCATAGGCTGTTGCTGAATCATACTCTCCAGTTGTCCTGATACCGCCAAATCCTCTCGGTATAATCTCGACACTTCTAGACTGTTACCTTCATTACGTTGTCCTGATACCGCCAAATCCTCTCGGTATAATCAACGAGAAAAAAAGATACGAGTTGGTGGTGGTTGTCCTGATACCGCCAAATCCTCTCGGTATAATCCCCTCACCAAACTGATTGGAGTCTCCTCTCGTTGTCCTGATACCGCCAAATCCTCTCGGTATAATCTTCGTCGAGGCGCCTCAGCGCTGGTGACATGTTGTCCTGATACCGCCAAATCCTCTCGGTATAATCGATACTAGAATGGCGGTTAAGACTTGGCCAGTTGTCCTGATACCGCCAAATCCTCTCGGTATAATCGCATATATTTTGGCGAAGGCTATAACGCCCGTTGTCCTGATACCGCCAAATCCTCTCGGTATAATCAAAAACGCTTTATAGCCGAAGCGCTTAAACGTTGTCCTGATACCGCCAAATCCTCTCGGTATAATCTGACTACTTCAATCGGAAAAATCTGGTTGTCCTGATACCGCCAAATCCTCTCGGTATAATCCAACGACGGGATTCTGGTTGTCCTGATACCGCCAAATCCTCTCGGTATAATCAATGACGACAACACGATCGAGGTTGTTTTGTTGTCCTGATACCGCCAAATCCTCTCGGTATAATCGGAGTGCCCGACAACACGATCGAGGTTGTTTTGTTGTCCTGATACCGCCAAATCCTCTCGGTATAATCGAGTGCCCGCCGCCTTCGAAAGAATACAACGTTGTCCTGATACCGCCAAATCCTCTCGGTATAATCACGAAATCCTGACCCTGCGGACCCACCAGAGTTGTCCTGATACCGCCAAATCCTCTCGGTATAATCTCTGGGCTAAATTTGGTGAGGATGGAGCTGAGTTGTCCTGATACCGCCAAATCCTCTCGGTATAATCTTTTAGTTTTACTACTTTTTTCTCTCCCATAGTTGTCCTGATACCGCCAAATCCTCTCGGTATAATCGAAAAGGCGTAGAGAAGTGTCTTCGCACTCTGTTGTCCTGATACCGCCAAATCCTCTCGGTATAATCATTGATTATTACTCTACAATTACAGCATAGGTTGTCCTGATACCGCCAAATCCTCTCGGTATAATCACATCAGGCACTACTTACACTCTTAGAGTAGTTGTCCTGATACCGCCAAATCCTCTCGGTATAATCCGACGAAACTCCGCACACGCTCGAAGTCACGTTGTCCTGATACCGCCAAATCCTCTCGGTATAATCTCGACGAGCTCGGAACCAACACGCCGAGTTGTTGTCCTGATACCGCCAAATCCTCTCGGTATAATCATTCCAATTACTTCGGCCGACTCGTCGTCTGTTGTCCTGATACCGCCAAATCCTCTCGGTATAATCATCAAAGCAACATAACCATGAGTTTGATTGGTTGTCCTGATACCGCCAAATCCTCTCGGTATAATCGCTGAAAGTAGAGTTTCATTTCTCGGGTAGGTTGTCCTGATACCGCCAAATCCTCTCGGTATAATCTGCAAATTTGGATGGCATCAGCGCCTGCTAGTTGTCCTGATACCGCCAAATCCTCTCGGTATAATCCGTTCTTTTTCGCGGTCACTGTTCCAACCTGTTGTCCTGATACCGCCAAATCCTCTCGGTATAATCGCTTCCGACTCTGCCAGCAACAGGTGATCGGTTGTCCTGATACCGCCAAATCCTCTCGGTATAATCGATATGGATAGCAGTGAACCACTTCACGAAGTTGTCCTGATACCGCCAAATCCTCTCGGTATAATCCTCCGACAAATGTCAGATTCACTGACATTAGTTGTCCTGATACCGCCAAATCCTCTCGGTATAATCAGAACGAATATTAAAATTAGTAGAATCAATGTTGTCCTGATACCGCCAAATCCTCTCGGTATAATCTTTCTCGTTATTACGTGTGGATGCACGTTCGTTGTCCTGATACCGCCAAATCCTCTCGGTATAATCACTTCCTCTTGGATACCTCGCACATACCCGTTGTCCTGATACCGCCAAATCCTCTCGGTATAATCTATACTCAAATCCTTTTGAATACTTCACTGGTTGTCCTGATACCGCCAAATCCTCTCGGTATAATCAAGGAGCGCATGTAGCAGGCGCTGGCGCGAGTTGTCCTGATACCGCCAAATCCTCTCGGTATAATCTTGCGCTCTCGGTGGTAAGTCCTGCCACCAGTTGTCCTGATACCGCCAAATCCTCTCGGTATAATCAGCTGTTTCTATCGTTAAATCAGACGATCAGTTGTCCTGATACCGCCAAATCCTCTCGGTATAATCTCAGAAGCGAGTGAAGACATAAACGCGCTCGTTGTCCTGATACCGCCAAATCCTCTCGGTATAATCCCTACAAGGATACCTATCGCGTTCCTTAAGTTGTCCTGATACCGCCAAATCCTCTCGGTATAATCTCCTCCCGCCGCGAAAATATTCCAGTCAGTGTTGTCCTGATACCGCCAAATCCTCTCGGTATAATCCCTCCTATGCTCCACACGTAAAAGCCTTACGTTGTCCTGATACCGCCAAATCCTCTCGGTATAATCCACTGTCGGATATCGGACTACTGCAGGCGGGTTGTCCTGATACCGCCAAATCCTCTCGGTATAATCCCAACGCACATAAACCGTTCATCGCAGCTCGTTGTCCTGATACCGCCAAATCCTCTCGGTATAATCTAACTGTCTTTTTAGCCAAAACTTTGTTGTGTTGTCCTGATACCGCCAAATCCTCTCGGTATAATCTTAGATCTAGGTAGTGCAATGACTCTGCAAGTTGTCCTGATACCGCCAAATCCTCTCGGTATAATCTTGGTAAGGCTGTTCGAATGGCCAGGGATGGTTGTCCTGATACCGCCAAATCCTCTCGGTATAATCATACCCGTTCGGGTATATGGCTACAGCTGCGTTGTCCTGATACCGCCAAATCCTCTCGGTATAATCGAGCACCTTGAATTGGCGTTCCCGCTGGCGGTTGTCCTGATACCGCCAAATCCTCTCGGTATAATCTGATACTTCGATAACCATCAGGATAACTGGGTTGTCCTGATACCGCCAAATCCTCTCGGTATAATCAATGATGACAGATATTGACGCAATGTTGGGGTTGTCCTGATACCGCCAAATCCTCTCGGTATAATCAAAGAACTCAAAGAACTGAATTTAGCACAGGTTGTCCTGATACCGCCAAATCCTCTCGGTATAATCACCATTGTTGAACATTTGTTTGAAGCTTCGGTTGTCCTGATACCGCCAAATCCTCTCGGTATAATCAATAAAGTGGTTCCCGCTCGCTGGACTTGCGTTGTCCTGATACCGCCAAATCCTCTCGGTATAATCGATGCAGTTGCAATTACAGCAGTTGCGAGTGTTGTCCTGATACCGCCAAATCCTCTCGGTATAATCAAGTGACTCTCTCGATTACATGTGGATTCGGTTGTCCTGATACCGCCAAATCCTCTCGGTATAATCTTTGCTAAATTACACTGGCACTTTCGCCAGGTTGTCCTGATACCGCCAAATCCTCTCGGTATAATCATCCTATCGCAGTAGAATCTCCTCGAAAAAGTTGTCCTGATACCGCCAAATCCTCTCGGTATAATCATAAACACGGAGTCAGATTCTGGGATAAGTGTTGTCCTGATACCGCCAAATCCTCTCGGTATAATCCGACGTCACCTACGTTCCAGACAAAATTACGTTGTCCTGATACCGCCAAATCCTCTCGGTATAATCAAAACCAAAACCTGTGTTGGTTACGCTTCTGTTGTCCTGATACCGCCAAATCCTCTCGGTATAATCCGCTGGAGTATTAGCCAGACAAGTTGAGGAGTTGTCCTGATACCGCCAAATCCTCTCGGTATAATCCGAAATAGAGATTACCAAATCAACCTGAGAGTTGTCCTGATACCGCCAAATCCTCTCGGTATAATCCGCGCGCAACGAATACGACATCATCGCAAAGTTGTCCTGATACCGCCAAATCCTCTCGGTATAATCAGGACTCCTTCGCGATGGTCACTGTACACGGTTGTCCTGATACCGCCAAATCCTCTCGGTATAATCTTATACGATGCACTAAAAGAGGGATACTACGTTGTCCTGATACCGCCAAATCCTCTCGGTATAATCATAACCAGCAGGGCAGTCATAAACGACTGAGTTGTCCTGATACCGCCAAATCCTCTCGGTATAATCACCAAATTCTTTTGTCCTCGCGCGATCGATGTTGTCCTGATACCGCCAAATCCTCTCGGTATAATCGTTTTCGAAGCTAAGTCAGATTGCCATGCTGTTGTCCTGATACCGCCAAATCCTCTCGGTATAATCCGACTGTTGGTGACTGGGAAGTTGTCTTTTGTTGTCCTGATACCGCCAAATCCTCTCGGTATAATCCTCGAGAGATTTGACGTGTGGAACATAACTGTTGTCCTGATACCGCCAAATCCTCTCGGTATAATCCGCTCCAAATTTTGACCATAGAGAAGGCGCGTTGTCCTGATACCGCCAAATCCTCTCGGTATAATCGACGACATTTTGGCAGTCAACGCTAGCTCTGTTGTCCTGATACCGCCAAATCCTCTCGGTATAATCTGCACTTGTCCTGGTGCCCTCAGCGAAGTTATCTTTTGTTGTCCTGATACCGCCAAATCCTCTCGGTATAATCCTCGAGAGATCTTTGAAGTCGTGGAACTAAAACTGTTGTCCTGATACCGCCAAATCCTCTCGGTATAATCGCATCCTTTTCACAAGTGAGAGAATGGCCGCAGTTGTCCTGATACCGCCAAATCCTCTCGGTATAATCGTCATCGAAGCAGTCAAGCTAGCTCTGTTGTCCTGATACCGCCAAATCCTCTCGGTATAATCCGTAATTTCCTTTACATACCTGATGAAGCGGTTGTCCTGATACCGCCAAATCCTCTCGGTATAATCTCCGCGTAAGCGTTCCCGTGCAAGAGCACGGTTGTCCTGATACCGCCAAATCCTCTCGGTATAATCATGACGTTGCACCATGGCTACAGTCCGCCGGTTGTCCTGATACCGCCAAATCCTCTCGGTATAATCTCGTGTGCGATTAGCACAATATACATATCGGTTGTCCTGATACCGCCAAATCCTCTCGGTATAATCTCCGAATTTCATGAGCATAGAGTGGACTGGTTGTCCTGATACCGCCAAATCCTCTCGGTATAATCCTTGTTTTCTATTTGGATTGATTATGCCCGGTTGTCCTGATACCGCCAAATCCTCTCGGTATAATCTTGTGTTTGCCGTTTATCACAGGATTTTCGGTTGTCCTGATACCGCCAAATCCTCTCGGTATAATCAATGCTACTGGTTACACATGTCGGTTACGTTGTCCTGATACCGCCAAATCCTCTCGGTATAATCCAGCGATTCGAACTGCTGTCCGTATAGATCGTTGTCCTGATACCGCCAAATCCTCTCGGTATAATCATCGGCCCTCGTAAACGAGGGCCACATTTTTTTTATAGTTGTCCTGATACCGCCAAATCCTCTCGGTATAATCGATTTGCTTCCTGCTCAAATTTTGACCCGAGTTGTCCTGATACCGCCAAATCCTCTCGGTATAATCCTTATCGAGGACAGCTAGGCATTGTCTTACGTTGTCCTGATACCGCCAAATCCTCTCGGTATAATCTTCGAGTCTAGTTGATGTTACTTACGTTCCGTTGTCCTGATACCGCCAAATCCTCTCGGTATAATCCTTCGTCGACGAGGTAATAAATTTGGTGACGTTGTCCTGATACCGCCAAATCCTCTCGGTATAATCACACATGGCGTGTAGAGAACTTGGGAATAAGTTGTCCTGATACCGCCAAATCCTCTCGGTATAATCTCGGTAGCCCTACACTAGCGAATGCTGCTCGTTGTCCTGATACCGCCAAATCCTCTCGGTATAATCTAAGTTGGCAGCTGATGGTCCGCTGAATGTGTTGTCCTGATACCGCCAAATCCTCTCGGTATAATCAACAGTCGCTGCTCCAGTGTCGCGGAGCTGGTTGTCCTGATACCGCCAAATCCTCTCGGTATAATCGAACGATTTCGCGAGGTGAATCCTGATCAGGTTGTCCTGATACCGCCAAATCCTCTCGGTATAATCGGAGGCGAAATCACGATTTATAGGGGGGTAGTTGTCCTGATACCGCCAAATCCTCTCGGTATAATCTACATCATCTCCGACTTCTTTGTACCAAGGTTGTCCTGATACCGCCAAATCCTCTCGGTATAATCAACCAGAGTGGTATTAAGACATGCGATTAAGTTGTCCTGATACCGCCAAATCCTCTCGGTATAATCGAGTGTTAATAAGCATAGCTCTCCGAGCTCGTTGTCCTGATACCGCCAAATCCTCTCGGTATAATCTTAGTCTTATCTCGAACTGTTTTGTTCAAGGTTGTCCTGATACCGCCAAATCCTCTCGGTATAATCGCACTTGAAAAACAGAATGATCAAGAAACTGTTGTCCTGATACCGCCAAATCCTCTCGGTATAATCACTCGTCGACGAATCGTTCGTTTGATGCTCGTTGTCCTGATACCGCCAAATCCTCTCGGTATAATCTGCGGAGTAAATTGCGAGCTTTAAATCAGCGTTGTCCTGATACCGCCAAATCCTCTCGGTATAATCGAAAGGTGACAAGGGCGATCAAGGTGATCAGTTGTCCTGATACCGCCAAATCCTCTCGGTATAATCGCAAATCGTTCGCGACCATTACTCAGATGCGTTGTCCTGATACCGCCAAATCCTCTCGGTATAATCCGATCGCGCAAACAAGATTGCAAAGTTCGAGTTGTCCTGATACCGCCAAATCCTCTCGGTATAATCCTCACAATTCGACGTGCCTACGTATGTCGAGTTGTCCTGATACCGCCAAATCCTCTCGGTATAATCTGGCGGATTATCCGACGAGACTTATTAAACGTTGTCCTGATACCGCCAAATCCTCTCGGTATAATCGCCGCAAATCAGGCGTGCGTACGAGCGTTAGTTGTCCTGATACCGCCAAATCCTCTCGGTATAATCGTAAAGAAAGTAGTAATGTGTATTTAACTTGTTGTCCTGATACCGCCAAATCCTCTCGGTATAATCCTGGGCGCGTCAAGGTTGTAGACGCAAATCGTTGTCCTGATACCGCCAAATCCTCTCGGTATAATCTGTCGTCTTGAGTCGCTTCTCGACACTGCGGTTGTCCTGATACCGCCAAATCCTCTCGGTATAATCAGCGCTTGCCGCCGAGACATCACCGAAGTTGTTGTCCTGATACCGCCAAATCCTCTCGGTATAATCTTACCCCGATCACACCATGGATTGTCATAGGTTGTCCTGATACCGCCAAATCCTCTCGGTATAATCGACTCCTCCTGGAGAACAGACAGCATTCTCGTTGTCCTGATACCGCCAAATCCTCTCGGTATAATCCGATGTTCCTGTTTTCGAGTCGACTGATGCGTTGTCCTGATACCGCCAAATCCTCTCGGTATAATCTTTTATGTTCACCATTCGAACGTTCGACAGGTTGTCCTGATACCGCCAAATCCTCTCGGTATAATCTGGATTGACGCCTGTCAATCTAGGGGCCGCGTTGTCCTGATACCGCCAAATCCTCTCGGTATAATCGAGAAGGAATTTTACGGTAAGGATGCTGTCGTTGTCCTGATACCGCCAAATCCTCTCGGTATAATCCTCGAACGTCCGACCACTTCCCGCCATTGTGTTGTCCTGATACCGCCAAATCCTCTCGGTATAATCCGTTCTTTTTGGCGGTTACAGTTCCAACCTGTTGTCCTGATACCGCCAAATCCTCTCGGTATAATCTGTTAACAGCAGGTGAATCGCTAGCCGTCAGTTGTCCTGATACCGCCAAATCCTCTCGGTATAATCGGGACCCGAAAAGACAATATTCACGCGAGTGGTTGTCCTGATACCGCCAAATCCTCTCGGTATAATCAGATACCGTCAGACTGGAACCAGACGGACAGTTGTCCTGATACCGCCAAATCCTCTCGGTATAATCCAAAATAATTTTTGAATCCCTTCCAGTCTCGTTGTCCTGATACCGCCAAATCCTCTCGGTATAATCGCTTGTCGTCGAAGACATCATTCCGAATCTGTTGTCCTGATACCGCCAAATCCTCTCGGTATAATCGACTCTATGAAATCTTCAATCTGTTTCATCGTTGTCCTGATACCGCCAAATCCTCTCGGTATAATCACACGAATACAATCGAAACGTGATTGTCGAGTTGTCCTGATACCGCCAAATCCTCTCGGTATAATCGTTTTGTTTCATCCGCCGCTGTAAATGGATGTTGTCCTGATACCGCCAAATCCTCTCGGTATAATCAAGAAATTCGCAGGGTTAATCCGCTGATGGTTGTCCTGATACCGCCAAATCCTCTCGGTATAATCCGAGAGGCGCAGAGAGGTATCTAATTTTGAGTTGTCCTGATACCGCCAAATCCTCTCGGTATAATCTTAGCTAAGATTTCATCGCAACTCGGATATAGTTGTCCTGATACCGCCAAATCCTCTCGGTATAATCTGGTGAGTATCGGATTGAAAACGATATTCCGTTGTCCTGATACCGCCAAATCCTCTCGGTATAATCAGATACTGCTTGATGTCCGCGCGTAATCCAGTTGTCCTGATACCGCCAAATCCTCTCGGTATAATCACTTATTACTTAAAGAACGAGAAAAATGATGTTGTCCTGATACCGCCAAATCCTCTCGGTATAATCGGTTGCAGGTGGACTAGTCCTGCCACATGGGTTGTCCTGATACCGCCAAATCCTCTCGGTATAATCTTTCGTTTCGGCTTTGAACACAATGGTCGAGTTGTCCTGATACCGCCAAATCCTCTCGGTATAATCGACCTTGATTGATAGAGTAATGCTGACTATGTTGTCCTGATACCGCCAAATCCTCTCGGTATAATCACCAATGCTTCTGGTTACACTGTCGGTTACGTTGTCCTGATACCGCCAAATCCTCTCGGTATAATCTATCGGCATGGTTTTTTCGTGATAATTTGTGTTGTCCTGATACCGCCAAATCCTCTCGGTATAATCTCACGTCAATTTATGACGATCCAGAGTTTCGTTGTCCTGATACCGCCAAATCCTCTCGGTATAATCTACTTTGGCGTGGGAAGAAGATGACCTCGGGTTGTCCTGATACCGCCAAATCCTCTCGGTATAATCTTACATAAACGCGCGGAAGCTTTGATTCGGTTGTCCTGATACCGCCAAATCCTCTCGGTATAATCGACTGCTCTCCACATCAATTCTTGCTCGCAGTTGTCCTGATACCGCCAAATCCTCTCGGTATAATCCTCACGATATTGAGCTCGCGGCTCTCCTCGGTTGTCCTGATACCGCCAAATCCTCTCGGTATAATCCAATTTATAGGCCGAGCAATCCGCCTTTGCGTTGTCCTGATACCGCCAAATCCTCTCGGTATAATCAACTCGTATCGACTCCAAAATGCGCTTGCAGTTGTCCTGATACCGCCAAATCCTCTCGGTATAATCCGAAGTGCATTAATAACAATAGGCATATCTGTTGTCCTGATACCGCCAAATCCTCTCGGTATAATCGACTCTGCAGGTCAAACCAAAATCACAGCTGTTGTCCTGATACCGCCAAATCCTCTCGGTATAATCAGGACGAATCAGAATTCGTTGTGAAGAAGGGTTGTCCTGATACCGCCAAATCCTCTCGGTATAATCCTCACCAAACTTCGACCATAAACTAGGCGCTGTTGTCCTGATACCGCCAAATCCTCTCGGTATAATCACTGGCGTAGTGTTCTATGATCTTGGAAGGGTTGTCCTGATACCGCCAAATCCTCTCGGTATAATCATAAATCCTCGCATCTGTACATCTTGTCGAGTTGTCCTGATACCGCCAAATCCTCTCGGTATAATCAAACGACGGAAATTCATGGATAGCAGTTGCGTTGTCCTGATACCGCCAAATCCTCTCGGTATAATCTGATTCAGTTGCAGGGCTAATGTCTGCTCTGTTGTCCTGATACCGCCAAATCCTCTCGGTATAATCGCTAGGTACCAACGCAACCTTGTCTTTCAAGTTGTCCTGATACCGCCAAATCCTCTCGGTATAATCAACCTATCACTTCAACGCCAGCAGAAACTGGTTGTCCTGATACCGCCAAATCCTCTCGGTATAATCAGAACTTAACAAAACACTTCTGATGTTGAAGTTGTCCTGATACCGCCAAATCCTCTCGGTATAATCAGAGGACTACATTACTGGTATGGCAGCTTGGTTGTCCTGATACCGCCAAATCCTCTCGGTATAATCAGAAATAATGACTTTATTCACTGTCTGATCGTTGTCCTGATACCGCCAAATCCTCTCGGTATAATCCTAAGTATTGCGAGATCGCTGAGCGAAGATGTTGTCCTGATACCGCCAAATCCTCTCGGTATAATCTTACGGCTATTGAAACCAATGCTGGTTTCAGTTGTCCTGATACCGCCAAATCCTCTCGGTATAATCCGAATTTTCTCGTTACAACTCCGCCCAAGGTTGTCCTGATACCGCCAAATCCTCTCGGTATAATCTGCGAGAGCAAATTTTGGAATTGTCCTCGAGTTGTCCTGATACCGCCAAATCCTCTCGGTATAATCCTAGCGATGTACAGCGCTATGAGCCTGCGCGTTGTCCTGATACCGCCAAATCCTCTCGGTATAATCTTCTGAAATGAAGGAGTTGAATTCAAATATGTTGTCCTGATACCGCCAAATCCTCTCGGTATAATCCGCTCAAATTGTCGCTATTACCCTCACGATGTTGTCCTGATACCGCCAAATCCTCTCGGTATAATCAGCGAAACGTTCAGGCGGATTGGAACGTCAGTTGTCCTGATACCGCCAAATCCTCTCGGTATAATCTCACGTCAATTTATGACGATCCAGAGTTTCGTTGTCCTGATACCGCCAAATCCTCTCGGTATAATCGGAAGACGATAACACGATCGAAGTCGTGTTGTTGTCCTGATACCGCCAAATCCTCTCGGTATAATCGTTTGCGGTGGCAGGCACTCAAGGAGAACCGTTGTCCTGATACCGCAAATCCTCTCGGTATAATCTTGGTCATTTAACGGTAGCCCGTGTTTCTCGTTGTCCTGATACCGCCAAATCCTCTCGGTATAATCAGCATCATCTCGAATAGGTTCTACTCGATCGTTGTCCTGATACCGCCAAATCCTCTCGGTATAATCCCACGAAAGATTGCTGTTGCATTGTCGACTGTTGTCCTGATACCGCCAAATCCTCTCGGTATAATCCAGAGGAATTAAAAGAATTGAATTCGAATAGTTGTCCTGATACCGCCAAATCCTCTCGGTATAATCTTAGTTCAGATTCTGTCAAAGAAAAGTCGAGTTGTCCTGATACCGCCAAATCCTCTCGGTATAATCGAATCTGTGTCAGTTTCATTCCAGTCAGACGTTGTCCTGATACCGCCAAATCCTCTCGGTATAATCGAGTGATACTGAACACGATGTGCTGTATGAGTTGTCCTGATACCGCCAAATCCTCTCGGTATAATCTGCCTGCGCGCCAAAAGTCGTCGTGCGTAAGTTGTCCTGATACCGCCAAATCCTCTCGGTATAATCGTCATCTACATCGGCACGCAACCTCGCTAGTTGTCCTGATACCGCCAAATCCTCTCGGTATAATCGATACAAGCGAGCCATTGCGCGCTGCTATGAGTTGTCCTGATACCGCCAAATCCTCTCGGTATAATCCTCAATTTCGATTC
>CBDAUA010000005.1:0-24711 GCA_965200425.1 Arenicellales bacterium
CGAAGAATCAAAATTTTTACAGTAGAAATAGTTAATATCTTTAAATTGGCTAGCGTAATTTGTCAATTGTGCATGGTGGAGCGGAGGAGGGTCGAACTCCCGACCTCAGCATTGCGAACGCTGCGCTCTCCCAACTGAGCTACCGCCCCGATTAGAGGGCATAGTATAGACGATGCGATAAATTAATAAGCATATGCCTACTAGTATTGCTCAATTCAGCTTATTAAATTCAATGTAGTAGTGTTCCAATGAAGAAGAGTACGGACTAGTAAATCTTCTCCGTGTGTTAGCGTGCCTTTATCCGCCAACTAGTAGGTATCATCTAACGCCAGGTCATCAGAATCCTTCAAAATTTACTAGGAATACACGCTGCCCAATATACCCAAAAATGCTACCGTCGAGCGGAAATACCTCAAACAAACGATTAACCACCTGATTGAAAGACCCAGCGCCAATTTTTGGAAAGTTGAATGACCGATTCTCCCTTTGAAAAGGGTCACACGAATAAGCCACTTAACGAATAGGAGAAGGAAAAGTTAGATCCTTTCTATATAACAGAGAGGGTTTCTGGTGCTGTAGCGTGTTGATGTGACTGATGTTTTCAATGGGTTAATTTTTCCTTTACCCCAAAAAATGGGCTTTTTGAACGGGTTTTAGTCGGCTTTAGGCGCTGCCCCGAAAAAACCACCCTACAACCTCCGAAGGCCCCACTATCAAACACTTAAGCGATTGATATGGCTTAATCAAATGCCACATCCTCAGGGCGTCTCGAATAGCATGGATACTCAAATAAACAAACCACCACCCATCCGGTGCTGTCAATGATCAATGATACGCTGTTTTCCTGGCACCTGTTCGATGCGCACAGTGACCTGTCACGCTTAACGATGGTGGTCGAAGCCATGGATCTTAGCGACCTCGTCCATGAAATCAACCTGCGGCGCCGAGAGTGAGTACGCAATCCATCGTTAATGCGCATCTTGCGGGTTCGAGCATTACGGCGATGGGTTCAACGACATCGACTACCGGGTGCCATCAAAAAGTGCGTTGAGCCGCTTTATCGCGGTGGTGCTCGAAGTCGAACGCGACGCTGCCGGTTTAAGCCAGATGCAGCAGCGGCTGACCGACGAACTGGTAGAACTACTGCCGGACTTCGGTGCTGATGTGGGCTTCGACGGCAAAGCCCTTCGTTCGCATTCGACTGGACGCCGTACGGCCCGCACCGGCCAGCCATCAGACCCGGACGCCGCCTGGGGATGCCACTCGTACTTCAGTACCGACCACACTGGACGTGAACAAAAGATCACTAAACGCTGGTTCGGCTACAAGACACACTTGTTAGCTGACGTACGCTATGAAATTCCAATCAACTGGACCACCCGTCCCGCCAATGAAAGTGAACATCGTCACAGTAAAGCACTCGTCGAGCAGTACTTGAACAGCCCTGCAGGGGCACGCTGTCAGACCTTTGTCGCCGACCGTGGCCTGGACGACAACCAGCTTCGACGTATGATTCACCGCAGTAATCGAGACCCGCCGAATGTGACAAGACTCAACCATCTCGACTTGTGCGTTTTTCTAAAAGTCTAGTTGGCTAGCCATGAACTGCTACAAATAGCAGTTCTAGACTTCGCCTTTTGCTCTGTTGATCTCCCAAAACATTCTAGCCTTGACTCCCATATCTAAAAATGGCCAAGGCAGAAGTCGATTAGGCTGTCCCAGCCCTTCCATATATCCAATCAACTCGTTGTCCACGCCGCAGACCATGTCTGCAGCCAACATACCACTCACTGTACCCTTCGTCACACCAATTGCGTTTTGACAAACACTTGAATACACTCGGTCAGCAATTCGACCAAATCCAGGTGATCCATTGTGAGAAAGAGTCACATAACCAGTCCATGTGTATTCCATCTCCACTTCAGGCAACATAGGAAATCGTTCATCAAACAACCTCTTGTGATGTCGCGCAACTACATCCTGGTAAGCCTTCTTTTCTCTCATTTCTCGATTGTAGTAGATGTTGTGACGCATCAGTATGCGGCAGTCTTGAGTGTATCTCATGGTAACTGAAGCAAATGCATTGGCTGGAGTGACACCCCACTCTGTAGTACATCCAAATTTTTGTTGCTCAGATTCAGTTAGCCTGCGACTCAGACTGGCATTGGCCGCACATGTGATGAGGTGTCGAGTATAGAATCCAAAGTGGTTTGCAAAACCGTTAACAGCCAGGATCATTTGCTTGGCTCGAACACCCCCAGCAGTTGTTCTAATATTAATACCATTATCATCGCTGAGAGCAATGACAGGCGTCTGTTCATATAACGAAACATTTTCGGGCAAGGTATCTGCTAACCCTCTCACTAGCGCCGCTGGATTAAGTAATCGTGTTCCAGGCGTATAAACACCCGCTAAAAAGTGGCCCGTCCCTAATGCTTTTTCTAAGCTATCGCCTTCAATAAACGTAAATGGTTCATTCAACTTTTTCAGTTCGTTCATGAAGGGTTTCAGGTATTGCTCCACACCCTCGTCAGTTACTGCAGTTTGATACTTGCCTGTATGGCTCCAGCTGCAGTCAATATCGAACTCGTTTATTTGTCTTTCGTGATAGTCGATAGCAGCCCTAGACAGTGCCATATGATGTTGAGATTTTTCCAATTCATCCATGCTGCTGCTGATGACATGAGGAACGTCTATTGCAAAACCAGAATTTCTTCCTGAAGCATTCTCCCCTACGATTCCAGCCTCAAGCAAAACTATGTGCTCATTTGGTAGGTTTTCTGCCATGCGTCTAGCAGCAGCTAAACCTGCATATCCTGCCCCTACGACTACAGTGTGTGCATAGACTTCTGTTTCCAATGAACCTTTTGGAGTCCGCGAACTTAGTATCCGGCTCCAACCGTTGGTCTTATCATTCAGTGGCAGGTGATTGACTCTTCTCACTACAGCGACTCCTATATTTCACGCAAATTTATCGTAATGTCTAGACGCCAATTTTATGGCCAGCACTTCTAGGCTGTCTGAAACTATTTAAATCTTATTCACTTAGTGAGTTTCAAGATAAGCGTTGTTAGAATATACATTTCGTTTTCGTTTGCTTGATCCTGTTTCACAGTTGTCCAGTAGACCACTGTTAGTCGACTGCACAGCAAATTGAAATTGCGATCTAACACTTACATTGGAATGAATAGTTATGGCTGCTGAACCGTGGGAAATAATCCGTGAAATGTATGAAGAAAAAATTCCCTTTCACAAACTGCTTGGCATAAGGGTTATTGAGTTGGAGACCGACTCGCCCAAACTGGTCATAGACAAGCGAAGTGAATATGTAGGAAATTTTGTTCGTGGCAACCTGCATGGTGGAGTAATTTCCAGCCTACTGGATGTCGTTGGAGGTGCGGTCGCCTTTGCGGATATTGTTGAACGTAAGAATCTTCACACTACCCAACAAATGATCGAGCAGTTCTCCAAAATGGGAACTATTGACATTCGAGTTGACTACCTCCGACCCGGTTTCGGAGAACAGTTCGTCGCAAGTGGATTTGTTCTACGCACAGGAAACAAGGTGGCAGTCACCCGAATGGAATTGCACAACGATGAAAACACACTGATTGCGGTGGGGACAGGCGCCTATATCGTTGGTTGATACAACCAATCTATTCCTGAAGATTTAACTCGCGCAACATTGCTTCGCGCATCTTGAACTTTTGTGGTTTCCCAGAAATCGTCAAAGGCAACTCATCCACCAACCTGATGTGTTTGGGCACCTTGTAGTGGGCAATCTGCCCTTTACAATATTTTCTAATGTCTTGTTCCGAAACTGAAGCGCCTGGTTTGGGAATCACCCAGGCACAAACCACCTCACCATACTTTTCATCTGGCATTCCAAATACCTGAACATCCATTACTAACTCGAAGCGGTATATGTAGTCTTCGACCTCCCTCGGATAGACGTTTTCGCCACCTCGAATAATCATGTCCTTCACCCTACCAACGATGTTGCAAAAACCTCCTTCGTCAAAAACTGCCAAGTCACCGGAATGCATCCAACCATCACTATCGATAGCTTCTCGCGTACGTTCCTCCTCACCCCAGTATCCCTTCATTACCAAATAGCCGCGAGTGCACAATTCACCAATTTCACCGGCAGGAACTATATCGCCATTTTCGTCAATCACCTTGCACTCGGCATGTGGATGAACGCGGCCAATAGTGGAAACTCGCTTGCTTATCGGATCGTTGACATTACTTTGAAATGAAACGGGGCTAGTTTCGGTCATGCCATAGGCGATCGTTACCTGGTCCATATGCATATCTTGAACAACTTGATTCATTGTTGCGATAGGACAGGGTGCACCCGCCATTATTCCCGTGCGCAGTGACGAAATATCGAATTTATGGAAGTCCTCCAAACCAATGATTGCAATAAACATGGTAGGAACTCCATACAATGCCGTACATCTCTCAGCTGCAACCGTCCGAATGGTCTCGCTCGGGTCGAAAGCTTCACCCGGGAATACCATGGTGGCACCAATGGTCAAGCACCCTGGTGAACTCATCACCATTCCGAAACAGTGATAAAGAGGCACTGGCACACACAACCTATCCTCAGCAGTAAAGTTCATGGTCAACACTGTAAACCTTGCGTTGTTCACAATATTGCTATGGCTCAGCGTGGCACCTTTGGGCAACCCCGTAGTTCCACTGGTAAATTGAATGTTGATAGGGTCGTCACAACTCAAACTGGCACTAATTTGGTCAAGCGATTCGTGACTGACGAAGTCAGCTAAGCTCTCCACTTCGGCAAACTTAAGCATTCCGGCAGGAACTGAATCTTGAGCATTGTCAGTCATGCATATAACGTTCCTTAGTTCTGGTAATGAGGCAATGCGGAGATGCCTGGCATCCATTTGTGCAATGTGCGGTGCGAGCTTTTGAAAAATCTCAATGTAGTTGCTGGTCTTGAAGTTTTTTGCCATCACCAGAGTTGAGCATCCCGAAGCCCTCAAGGCATGTTCCAATTCACCCGCTCTGTATGCTGGATTGATCGTAACCAAAATGACGCCAATCCTGGCTGTTGCAAACTGCACAATCAACCATTCCGGTCGATTTGGAGACCAAATCCCAACTCGGTCACCAACCTTTAGTCCCAACTCCAACAGCCCCTTGGCAAACGCGTCGACAACGTCAGAAAACTCTTGCCAACTGTAACGAAGATCTCGATCGCAAAATACAACAGCATCCCTACTTCCATGTTCACCAACGGTGTTAGCCATGAGTTCCGGTATGGTGCACTGAAGTAACGAAGTATTTCGGTCTCCCACTACATGAGACATACCCTTAGATACCACGTGTCTGGATTTATTTTTGCTCAAGTCCTTCGCCTAAAATTATCTCGTTTCAATATTGGAAAACTTTGCCCTTGCTTTATGTTTGTATAACGACAAAACTGCGATGTAAACAGTACCATAATACGCGTTCTTCTGTGTTTGATAAATTCCATCTTGATGACTTGATCGTGCCAATTTAGTCAGTTCACGCATATCAAAGAACTAACTATATATAGACGGAATCAGTAGTTGCACACGACATGTTGACAAGGTTAATTTGATTGATGGTATAATTTAGTTCCTACTGAATTCAACATATTTCCTTCGAATTCAATCATCAAAATGCTACTCGCAGTAGTAATACATCAATCACAACGGCCTAATCATCATGGAAAGATCTGGAGAACATGTATTTACTTGGTCGAATCCGCTTGCAGACGGTGAAGACAACTCCCCTCAATTTGAGCAAAAACTTGGCACGGGAGTTCAACTAGCAACCGCCCGCAAAAATCTTGGGTTGACAGTCAGTCAACTTGCTAGCCGACTTAAGCTTTCTGAAGAGGTTATTAAATCGGTCGAAAAGAGCGAATTCCATAAACTCCATGGAAGGGCTTATGCTACCGGGTATGTCAGAGCCTACGCAAAGGAAGTGGATGTTGACCCGGAATCCCTCATAAACAACGATCCAGACCTAGGCGTCATTGCTGTCAAAGACTTACCGCACTATGTTTACCTGACCGACGGTAAGTCTAATCGTGGTCATAGAGTCAATCTAGGTAAGTTGATTACCCGAGGCATAATTCTAATCACACTAGTTACTATAATTTCTATGGCTTGGCTGGAGCGTGATACGCTTCTACAGTTCTGGATGAATTTATCTGGCGACGAACCGGAAATTGAATTGTTAGCGCCCACGCCAGATAAGGCGGACGGCAACAACGGTTCTGTATTAATCAATAGAGAGCGGTTGTCCTAATCAGTCACATGCTCTAACAGCACTAATATTCAAGCCGAATTTAACCCATCGGGTTTAGGAAACTGAAGTAGAAAGTACTCTTTTTCCTTTGTTTTCCGCTTTTCGTTTCCGTCGATTTTCGATCGGAATTACTAAAATCGCCATTAAGGGTGGCACCATAAACAGCGTCAGCAACGCTGACATTGACAACCCGCCAACTACCACCGAGCCTAATCCTCGATACAACTCAGATCCGGCGCCTGGAAATAGCACCAGCGGAAGCATCCCACAAACACTGGTAAAGGTAGACATAAAGATAGGACGAATCCTGTTCTTAGTAGCCACAATGATTGCAGTACCACCGTCGTACTCTCCGGTTCGGATAGTATGTAGGGATTGGTGAATGAGCAATATGGCATTGTTGACGACAATGCCAATTAAAATCACAAACCCCAACAACGTCAGCATATCTAGTGGTTGGTGAACATATAGATTTAATACTGCCAACCCTCCGACGCCACCCGCTGCCGCCACCGGGACCGAAACCATGATGATGAGAGGATAAATGAAACTTTCAAACAAAATTGCCATTACTAAGTAAACGATAACCAATGCAATAATCAGATCGATTGACATGGCATTCCAAGTGGTGTTCAGTGCATTTGCTGTTCCTGACAGTCTAAATCGCACATTGGTAGGTACACCCTCCACCTGCAAAGGTTCGATCACTTCGTTCTGAATTATTTCGATCGCTTCCTCGATGGTAATGGCAGGTGAAGGTCGTACTTCAAGAGTGATGGTTCGCAATCGTTCACGATGACGAATTTCCGTTGGGCCAGCGGTTATTTCAACCCCAGCAATGGAACCAACTGGAATTATTCTGCCGGTTGGCGTGACGACCGGAAGACTATTGATTGCCTGAGTTTCAGTGACTGTGCCGATTGCACCAAGTAGCGTTATGTCGGTCTGGCGACCGTCATACATGGTTTGGTCGATCCGCATCCCGTCGTTGAAGACATCCACTGCAAGGCTTAAATCGAGTGCAGACAAGCCGTTGTCCGCCAACCTTTCCCTATCGGGGATAATTCTAATTTCAGGCACCCCTAACTCAAGCCCAGGGTTGGGACGAAATTGATGACCTTCAGAGCGTGGCATTGTTTCAAGAATTTTGCCTGCCGCGCGAGTTGCCACAACCAAGATCTCCTCTAAGGTGGCTCCGGATATGTCCAAGTCAATTTTTCGCCCAGCACCAATACCTCGACCGAAAATAGATGGTTGACTCATAAAGCCAAAAGTGCCAGGCTCCCGAAATACTGGCGTTTGTAATACTGGAATCAGTTCGGAAACCCGTTCGGGATCTTCAGCAATGGCTCCAACAAACATTTGAGACCGTGTAGATACGAAAAAGAATCGTTTGATTTTCGGTGAACCTTCAGATTCTTGTTCAACGTCGGATTCCGAAACCCAATGAGGCCGAATTGCATCCTCGATATTTCCGGCAATTTTCGTAGTAGTTTCCAGATTGTAACCCGGAGGTGGTACGACTATGCCAAAAACAAGATTATTGTTCCCTTCAGGTAAATATTCCAAACTTGGTAGAAACTTTACTACCAAAAAGACTGCTATGGCCATTACGCCCCCAACCCATGCGAAAGCCATGACTCGATTGCGGATCAAAACCCTGGTAAAACTAATGATAAAAGCGACAAACTTTCCTGCAATATCGTCGACAATCGGAATTCGCGCACGGACAAGACTAGAATCTGTGTCCGATTTCGACTGAAACAGGTTTTTGGACAATGCAGGAATAACGGTCACGGAAACCAGCAAGGACAAAACCACAGCTACTGAAATTGCGACTGCGATATCACGAAACAGCTGGCCAATTTCGAGATCTGAAACGAGTACTGGGATGAAGACCATAATAGTTGTCAATGCAGACACAAATACCGCACCCCAAACTTGTTGTGCCCCGCGCACAGCAGCTTTGCGTGCTGATACGCCCTCCTCTCGCAAACGAAAGATGTTTTCCAAGACAACAATAGCTGCATCAACCACCATTCCCACTGCGAACGCCAAACCTGCTAACGAAACTACATTAATTGATCGACCAAGGGCTGCCATTGCAACAAACGCTCCTACAATCGAAACCGGTATGGCAATGGATACGGTAAACGTCGCTCGAAATGATCGAAGGAACAGCAGCATCACCAATGCAGCCAAAATCCCCCCTATCCAAATGTTCTGCTGAACAAGATCGATCGAGGAGTTAATGTAAACCGTTTCGTCGTAAACCTGCCGCAACTCAAGACCCGAACCCACCATTACGGTAGCGTTCAACTCATTCACAGCTTCGCGAATCCCGTTCATGGTTTCAATCACATTTGCACCGGTCTGACGTGTTGCATTGAATGGGATTGAAGGTTCACCTAAAACTCGGATGATTGATGTCGGTTCCTTGTAGGACAGCTGAACTGTAGCGATGTCTCCCAGCAATACTCTGCTAGACCCGCCGTTAGGAGAACTAGCCACAGAGCGGACTACAATTTCACGAGCAGCTTCTGCTGTTTGTAGCTCACCCTCTGATCGAACGATGTAGCGACGCTTACCTTCGTCGATGTCCCCTGCAGAAACTGAAACATGAGCGTTGCGTAATGCTCGAATAACGTCAGGTACTGTAAGTTGAAACTGAGCCAGCTTTTCTGGTTCTACAATGATCTGAATTTCCGGATCGCTGCCACCAAAGGCACTAACCTGCGAGACTCCCTCTACACGTTCAATTCGTTCTTTGATAACCTCATCTACGAACTGGCCGTATTCGTGAATGGGTCGGGTATTACCTTCCTCTCGGACGATGGTAAACCAGGCGATCGCATTATCCTCAGAGCCTGCAGTGGTAAGTTGAGGTGAACCGGCTTCGTCTGGATAACTTGTAATTCTGTCTAGACGGTTGGATACAAGCAACAATGCCTTATCCATATTAGTTCCAACGTCAAATTCAAGCGTAATACGGCTTCGACCAGATTGGGCACGTCCGGTAATATCATTTAGATTTTCTAAACCGGCGAGCTCCTCTTCCTGAGGATTGAGAATTTCGCGTTCAACTTCCGCTGGGGCAGCACCAGGCCAAATTGTTTGAATCGAAATGACTGGTCGATTTACATCTGGTGCAAGTTGGATTGGAATTGATTGCAGAGCGACTAATCCAAACAAAATAATCATCAACACTACTGATAAAACCGCTACCGGTCGATCAACAGCTGCAGAAATAAGACTTGGCGATCCTTCCTTCATCTCATTAATCCCTTGAGACTTCCACTTCAAAATTCAACAGAATTGCACTCAAAATATAGATTCAACTATGCGACTATGCCATATAGATACAAAAGAGGATTATAAACCTGTGGCGTAGGCCTTGAGCTTACTCAGCCAAGACTGTAGGGAAAGATTGGATGTTGAGATTTCGCGCTATCCATCATAAAAGTCTGAAAACGTGACTTTCGCCTTCATTACTTCAAGCAAGCCTTCGGATGGTTTGAACAATATCGGGTCTGCATTCTGCCATTCGTTAAAGTAATTCACAATCTTGGACACTCCAACTTGATCGGCATAGTACATGAGTCCACCAAACGCCTTGGGAAATCCATAGCCGTGTACCGTAACCAAATCGATGTCTTTGGTTGATCTGGCAATTTTTTCGTGAAGTATGGCACAAGCCTCATCGATCATTGAAAAAAGTAACCTCTCTTGTATTTCAGCTTGTGTAAAAATCTTTCGATCGATTTTTTCTCTTTCTGACTCCTCAATAATTAAACCGATCACTGATGGGTCACGCGTTTTTTGGTTTTCCTCATCATACAAATACCACCCCGCCTTAGTTTTTCTGCCAAGTCTGCCTTGCTCCACTAACCTATCTGCTACTTGAACATAGCGGCGGTTAGGGTCGCGTTTCGAAGTTCGTCGCTTGCGATTTGCATACGCTATATCAAGCCCGGCCAAGTCCTGAACTTCATATGGTCCCATGCGATAGCCGAATGCAACCATAGCCTCGTCAACTTCATACGGCATAGCGCCATCCAGCAACATAATGTCGGCAGCTTCTCGATACCGGGAAAGAATTCGGTTTCCAATGAAGCCCTCACAAACACCGGATAGAACTGGAATTTTCCCCAACTGTTTAGCCAGTAAATACCCGGTCTCTAAGGCTTGACTGCCAGTCATATCTGCCCGGACAATTTCTAAAAGCTTCATAATGTGAGCAGGATTAAAGAAATGAAGTCCCACGACTCTACTAGGGTCGCTTACAGCGGAAGCTATTTCATTAATGTCCAGATATGAAGTATTTGTAGCCAGCACTGCCTTGCTGCCCAATGATCTGTCAAGTGAATAAAACACCTGCTTCTTGATGTTCATTTCTTCAACGACTGCTTCAACTGCAAGATCAACTGTAGCTAACTGTTTAAAGTCAGTTGCGACCTTAATTTGGTTACGTTCTTGTTTTGCTTCGTTAACCGAAATCAAGTTCCGACGGATCGCAACTTCGTATAGACGATCAATGTTTTGGTTTGCTGTAGCTGCGGTTTCACAGTTCAATTCGATGATTCGAACATTGATACCTGATCGTTGCAACAGGTAGGCAATCGAGGCACCCATGGTGCCACCTCCAACCACTACACAGGAATTTACCGGTTGAGATTTGGCATCAGAGATGACTAATGCGTTTTTTGCCAGTTCCTCGGCTAAAAACAAGTGGCTTAAAGACTCAGACAGCACTTAATCCTTGTCTCGATGAGGCTGAAATTGCAAATCCGAATTTAGGTTATGTGGTCGTTGCCACTTCGGCTGCCCTAAACTTCCTTAGTAATTTATGCTTTTGATACTTCGCACGATTAGTATCGAAAAGAGTGACTACAGCAGGAATAAACAGTAGGATCAACAATGTGGCAAATGCCAGTCCAAAAGTGATGGTCACAACCATTGGAATCAAAAACTGTGCCTGCGTAGACTTTTCGAACAACAAAGGTGCCAATCCAGCGACTGTGGTGATAGTTGAAAGGATTACCGGTCTAAGTCGACGTATGCCTGCTAAGGTCATTGCTGTCTTGGATTTCATTCCCTGTTCAATGTTCTTCTTATATTGAACTATCAACACAATCGCGTTGTTAACTACTATGCCGGACAATCCAATGAAGCCGAGTACAGTGATAAATGAGACGGTGATTCCGAGAATGTAATGTCCCCAAGCAGCTCCAACTATTCCAAATGGAATGGACAGCATTACAAAAACTGGCCAAATATAGGATCCGAATATTGCAGTGAGCGTAAGATAAATCAATACAAAAGCCAATATCGCCCCTACTTTCAGCGCATCTTCGGTTTTTCGCTGTTCTGTTGTAGCTTCACCGTAAAGCCACTCAACACCGTATTTCTTGACTAACTCAGGCAGTACGCTGTCTTCCAAGTCTCGAAGAATCAAGTTTGAATTATTTTGAGTAGCGTCAACGTCTGCACTAACTGTGACAGTGAACACACCACCAGAGTGGAACAAAGTACCAAACCCTCTCTTGGATTCGAACTTCACCACATCCGACAAAGGCACTGGTTGACCGGAAGGCAACCGAATGTGCAGATTCTCCATAGTACTAAGGAAATCACTCTCTGCGTCAGGGAGTCTTGGTACTACATCAATTTCATCCTGTTTCAATGTGTAGGATTGGAGTGGACGACCTTCGATTGCAGAGCGCAGTTGACGCGAAATTTCTCGTACTGTCAATCCAAGCGCTTCACCTTTTGAAGTCAAAGTCATGACTCGCTGCTGGTATCCAAAACTCGTATCTTCCTTTATTCCATAAACCCCCGGTAGACTACGTAAATACTCGGAAAACTCAACCGAAGCAGTCTTGATGGCTTCTCGGTCCTTGCCTCGAAAGTAAATTTCAATGTCACTACCCGGTGGACCTGCAGCAGGCGTAGATAAAATTAGATTCTCTTGGCCAGGAACCAAGTCAAGCTTGCTTTGCCAAGTTTGCAAGAATTGCGATGTTCTTACCTCTCGTTCATCGGATGGCGTAATTTCCAAAATTATTGAGCCTAGATGATTTCCCTCTTCTCTACGATCTTCTATATATAGAACTGCACCGTGTTGAATGTAGTAGGTCGAAATCAGGTTGCCCCCAAGATCTTTTTCAGTTTCAAGTAATGCTTGTTCTGCTTTGACAAGATACTCGTCGATTTCAGATTTCGGCGTGCCAACAAAGAAGACAGCGTTCATAAAAATTCGATCGAGTTCAGGAGTAGGGAAAAAGTTGTACTGCAGTTTTCCGGAACCAAACAACCCAATCGTTAGAATCAAGCAAGCAACACCGATTGAAATTGTCAGGATGGGGCGTTTTATGGCCAGCGAGACTGCAGAATAATACAGCCCGTTCTGAAATCTGTAGTAGAAAGAATTAAACCACTGAGAAAACTTTGAAGGTGCTTTATTTTGTATACCTTTGAAGGAATGATGCAGGTGACCGGGTAGGATCAAAAACGCCTCAACTACCGAAATAACTACTACACAGAAGACGACTAGACCTATGGCAGAAACTACAGTACCAATGATGCCGGGTATGACCAATACAGGAATAAACGCGAATATAGTTGTTAGCGAAGCCGCCAGAATTGGGAGAAACATGACACGTGAGGCAGCCTGAACCGAATCCGCTGGACTGAAGCCACCTTGATACTTCAATAGCGCATCTTCGCCAACCACAATAGCATCGTCAACGATAATGCCAAGCATCATAATGAAGGCAAACATCGATACCATGTTCAGCGAGCCACCCAGTCCATACAACAATGCGATACCGCCCAAAATTGCGACTGGAATGCCAGCTGCTACCCAAAAAGCCAGACGGGTACTTAAAAATACGAACAACACACCCAAGACGAGAACCAAACCGACCAAACCATTCTTCACGAGAACTGAAAGCCGACTCTTCAATGCCAATGATCGGTCGTCGTGAATATGCAACTGCACTGTCGGTGGTAGAGTCTGACGACGCTGTTCTAGCCAATCATACAAGGTTTGGGCACTTTCTATGGTGTCGGAAGTTTCCAGTCGTTTCAGGTTTAGCACTGCTGCCGGACGGCCCTGATAAGTGATCGTCAGTTGATCATTTTTAGGGCGTCTTTGAATGTCAGCTATATCCTTCAACTTGATTAAACTGCCGTTATCATCTGCAATTACAGGGATATCTGTAAATTCCAATTCGCCACGACGTTGCTGAACAAAACGTAGCTGACGAGCCGCATCATCTCTTCCCAAAATGCCGATAGGCACGTCAATAGAGGAAGATCGAATCTTCTCTCCGATTTGATTTAAGTCAAGACGCAATTCCCGTAATCGCGAACTGGGAATCAAAATTGCAACTTCTTCTTTTGGAAGTCCATCAACGTCAACTTTTCCAATGCCACTATCAAGTAACTCTTCTTTAAACTGATAGGCCAAACTTCGCACCTGGTCTAAAGTTCTTGCGGAAACAATCAGACTGGCTACTGGCTCGTAGTTCCAAAACTGAGTAACTTCCGGTTCCTCGGCTTCCTCCGGAAGTGACGGGCTTGCCAAACCGACGAGTTGTTCTGCACGGTCCTTTGCAGCACGCAGGTCCGTGTCTTCGTTAAACTCCATAATGACTTGCGAAAATCCGAAGCGCGATGAAGAAGTGAGAGATTTGAGGTTGTCTATGTTTGCTAGTTCTAATTCAAGGCGATTTGTTATGGACTGTTCGACATCTTCAGCTGCAGCACCGGGCCATTGTGTGGTGACGGTAACAATCGGCACGTCAAAAGTAGGGAAGAATTGAAAATTTATCCGGGAGAGTGATACCAAACCAACGCATATCACGATGAACATCAAGACGTTCATCAACACCGGATGAGTGGCGAAAATTTCCAGAATTCCCTTGCGTTCCATAATCTTAAATGACAAAAAATCTTGTTTGCGTGAAACGGCCGCTATCTCAATATGTCGAAGCTGAAAAAGATACCTCTAAAAACCGCCGACTAGAGCCAAAGAATAGTTTGCAGCATCTATGTTTTAGCTTCAATAATTGTACGGGCGCGATGAATACCAATAATTGCGCAGTTCAATTATGCTTCATGAAGTTTGACGTACTCAAAGTCACCGGGCATGTTGGCCACACCAAATTTTGGTGGTGCGATCCAACTGGCAAATTTACCTGGTTCGTAACATGGCTTCATTAGCGATTGCACGAAATCCCCATCAGATGTATCGGGAAGCCAATCCTTCAAACCAATGGCATACTCCTCGGGTGACAAGACAATACCATTGACATTAATTGGCTGATTCGCAAAAACACCAATTTTTCGATTGAACCCTTCGTGCGGTAACTTTAATTCAAAGTTAATGTTTGTTTTCTTGATGAGTTTGTTCCAGCGCTTTACTCCACCTGAGGCGTCCTGTCTATAATCGTCTCTAAGACGCATATTTATCGCAGTTAAGGCCGGTACGTCCTTGGTCTTGATTTCGCCATCGACTAGTTGCGCAACAGGGTATGTTGCATCGCTCAACTTATGGTCGTCATTAATCTTGTCTTCCTTAAAACGACCCTTTACGCCAGCGTTGAACGCGTTGGCAGCGTTGGTAGAAACCTCTCCCCCAAACAAATCTAAAGATAACGAGTAATGAAAATTTAACTTTTTCTGAATTGTGGGAAGATCAATCACACCCAATTCCCGAACCCTGTTGATGTCGTGTGGATCTTCCACTTTAGCTTCGTTCATTGCGTCACAGGTACGTTGCAAAATTCTGGTGATGCCAGTTTCTCCGACAAACATATGATGTGCTTCTTCGGTGAGCATAAACCTGCAAGTTCTTGATAACGGATCAAATCCAGATTGCGCCAAGGATTCCAGTTGCATTTTGCCATCTCGGTCGGTGCAATAAGTAAACATGAAGAACGACAGCCAGTCTGGAGTTTCTGCATTGAAAGCTCCCAGCATTCGGGGCTTTTCCTCAGAACCAGATGATCTGCTTAGCAAGTCGTCGGCCTCTTCACGACCACCGCGTCCAAAATACTTGTGCAACAAATAAACCATGGCCCATAGATGCCTAGCTTCCTCTACATTGACTTGGAACAGGTTTCGAAGGTCGTATAAAGATGGTGCCGTAAGACCAAGCATATGCTGTTGTTCAACTGAGCCGGGTTCGGTATCGCCTTGAATTACGATTAAGCGCTGCAGCATGGCACGGTATTCCCCGGGCACTTCCTGCCATGCAAGTTCTCCAGCATGTTCTCCGCAAGGAATTTTTCTGTCTTCAATCTGAGGAGCTAACAACACGCCCCATCGGTACTCCGGCATGCGAACGTAGCCGAACTTGGCCCAACCCTGCGGGCTGACTGAAACTGCAGTGCGCAAGTAAACCAAGGATTCTTGAAAGTGTCTCGGAATTAGACCGTTCCACCAGTTCATAAATCCTGGATGCCATCTTTCAAGGCCCTTCAGGACGCGTCGATCATTAGACAGACCAACGTTATTTGGAATAACTGTGTCGTAGTCTACATTGACTGAATCAAACATTGCTATCTGGCTATTGATTATCCGAGTGTATGGAAGATAGTTTTAGCTAATTTCGGGTAACTGGGGTCAAACTCGCCGCATATCGTATTCGCCTCTTTTTCCGCTACCATAGCGTTGCAACGCACCAGATTCGCCCACGGCGTTGGGTCTTTGAAATATCCAGTTCTGCCATGCGCTAAGGCGGCCAAAAATTCGCGTCTCCATAGTCTCAGGACCAGCAAATCTTAAATTTGCCTCCATTCCGGTCATCGCATCGGGCGAAAAACTAGCTCGTTCTTCCAGAAAAATTCTTATTTCTTCATCCCAATCAATATCATCGAAAGCATCAGTAATCAGACCTAACTCCATTGCACATTCAGCATCTAGTTGCTGATTGATGCGAGAGTTCGCTTCGATCATCTTTTCGGGCTCACCAAGAAACCGAGTCTGTAATCTGGTCAAATCATTTGACATTGGATAGGTTGAGAAATTCCCCTGAGTCAGAATTACCCTGGCAGTCGGTCGTTCATCTTCCTCGAATTCACCATCCATCATGTAGGAGCGGTCGACTGACCAGAGTAGCTCACCGAGCATGCCACTATAGCAGGAACCATGTTCTACCAATGCTATTAGAGAACGGGATGTGAGATCTATTCGTTTTAACAGTCGCTTCCAATAAAGGAGAATTTCATTTGTGAGCCAATCAGAATCTTGATTCTGAATTAGTAACCTTTCATGATTCGCTACCAGTTTAGGATCCCCTTCAGTACGAATTACAATTACGCCAAGCTCTAACTCGTTGAAGCGTAAGTGCAATATCACGTCTTCCAACTCCCGGGCACAAGTCAAACTCCAGTTGTCTGCTCCTAGATTGTGCAGCTGAGTGGTGTTTTCCGGTGCTTTAGTTTTGGGGCCATATATAGTGATATTTGCGCGACCAGTCTGACGGTCTACTTCGAGTTTGACAGTGGAATAGTCTCTTGAACCATCCTGATGGACTTGAGGGCTTAGTGGAGTTAGTTTGATACCTTTATAGTCAGTGCCATATTTTGCCTTGTTTGCAATTTCTCGTGCTCGAGCAGTTACGAAATCATCAAATTGCGAGTTGGCAATAACGCGGTCGACCAGTCGCCATTCCTCTGCACGCTTTCCTCTAATCCCTTCCTCGATGGAGCAAAAAACATCTGCTCGGTCGCGTCGCACTTTTCTCTTATCCGTCACACGGGTCAACCCACCTGTGCCTGGTAACACTGCCAATAGTGCCACTTCTGGTAGTGACACGGAAGAAGAGCCGTCATCGGCTAAGTAGATTTCATCGCAAGCCAAAGCTAGTTCATAACCGCCGCCAGCACATGAGCCTCGAATTGCTGCTAGATAGTGCTGACCCGAATCATTTCCCGCGGCTTCGTAGGTGTTTCTAGTTTCGTTAGTAAACTTACAAAAATTCACCTTGTGCGCGTGACTTGCACCACCTAACATTCTAATATTGGCACCCGCACAAAAGACATTTTCTCTACCGGATCGCAGTATCACGGCACCCACTTGTGGATGTTCAAAACGCATTCGCTGAACAATATCCGCAAGTTCAATATCCACTCCAAGATCATAAGAGTTCAATTTCAGTTCATAGCCGTCAAACATGCCGCCATTTTCAGCAACATTCATGCTGAGATAAGCTACAGAACCATCATATGTCACGTTCCAATGACGGTAATTTAAGGGCGACGTTTGAAAATTGATTTGCATATCGAGTGATATTGATGGATTTTCAAGTGTCGTATTTTAGCAACATTGGTCAATTTTTCATTGTCGCTTTCTAGAGCCTTAAGCCTCAACACAGATTATTTTTCACTTTAAAATGCTGTAACGGCTGTCACGAACTTCGAAATTAAATTCAACACCAACTTTGGATACTCTTTGTGTGGCGAGTGACCGCATTCATCCAAAATTTCAATACGAACAAGAGAATTTAAGCGACTTTTGATTTCCTCAATTTGATCTAAAGATCCGTATTCGTCATCTCTGCCTTGAATGGCTAGAACTGGGACTCGAATATTGTCCAGACAATTGGAAATATCCCAATTCTTGAATTTCGGGTCCAACCAAGCATTTGCCCAGCCAGAAAATGCATTGTCGGGGTTTTTGTGATATCGATTAAACTTCTCGCCAAATTTTCCGGCTTCATAACTCAACTTAATGTCGAGAATTGATTCCAACCCTCTAGGTTCAGCGAAGAAGTGGGGAGCAATTAATATGACTCCCTTCACCCGCTCATCTTTTAACTCACCGGCATGAATTGCCGAAATGGATGCCCCGTCACTGTGACCCAGCAAGAAACCAGACCGAAACTCAATTGTGTTTAGAATCTTAGGAAGAACATTAACTGCCTCCAAAGACATGTAGTTTAAAGGGGCGTGGCAGAACTGCTGGCGAGGATTGCCCGTAGCCACTGCGGCTATAGACGAATACACCGCAACTCGTTTCCTTGGCAAGATTGGTTGGAAAATCTTTCCAGTGACTTACACTACCGAGACCCTCGTGCAATAGAACAATAGTTGGTGCCTGACTTGGAGGCGGACCGTAAATTGCGTATTCAAGATGTGCTGCATCTACTTGCAGCCAACCACTGTGTGGTAGCGTCCATGTGGACTGTGTCATTTACGCAACTTGAATCTTTGAATCTTGCCGGTAGTGGTTTTTGGAAGACCATCAACAAACTCTATCCATCGAGGACTTTTGCGTTTTCCAATTTCATCGGTAACGAGCGACTTTAGACTTTCTTCCATTCCAGAAGAATCAGCATAATCTTTCAACACCACGAAAGCCTTCGGCTTATCTAGATCATCCTCATCGCGTTCAGCTACGACTGCTGCTTCTAGGACGCCAGGATGCGAGGTTAGACTTTGTTCGACTTCAAATGGCGAAACCCAGATTCCTGACACCTTGAACATATCATCTGTACGACCACAGTAGACTAATCTCCCATCATCGCGTCTGGTGTACTTATCGCCGGTGCGTGTCCATCGTCCTTCAAATGTATCGCGGGATTTAGTTCTCTGATTCCAGTAATCTAATGCGACAGAATCGCCATCGATGAGAAGTTCGCCGACGTCACCTACCGAAACTTCCTCGCCGGTTTCATCTACAAGGCGGTAGGCATAGCCGGGAACTGCTGTACCAGAAGTTCCGTATACTACATTCCCACTTTGGTTGGAAAGGAAAATATGCAACATTTCGGTAGAGCCCACTCCATCCAAAATTTCACATCCTGATAGAGATTCCCAGTTCTTCCCTACTTCTTCCGGCAATGCTTCACCTGCGGAGATGCACTTGCGTAATTCAGCACTCAATTTTCCCTTACCGTATTCAACAAATGAGTTGATTGCCGCATACAAGGTTGGTACGGCATAAAACACACTTGGCTTGTGGGTATTTAGGATATCCAGCACGACATCCGGCGTGGGTCTTGCATGAAACAGTAACGAAGTAGCTCCAACTGACATTGGAAAAGTCATGGAATTGCCCAAGCCATAAGCAAAAAATAGCTTTGCAATCGAAAATACAACATCCTCTTCCTTGATTTCTAAAACCTGTGCACCGTACGTATCGGCTGTAACCTGCAAATTTCCGTGTGCATGTCTTACTCCCTTAGGTTGTCCCGTTGACCCTGAAGAGTAAAGCCAAAAAGCTGCTTCATCTGGCACTACCTCTATCGCTTCCACACTTGCGCATGTTGATAGTTCTGCAGTGAAGTCAATGTGTTTAGTGTTGGCATCACCTACTACGAACACCTTAGCGAGGTCTGGACAGTCACCAAGTATTGGTTCTACACTCGGCAAAACTTCCTGCGATATAAAAAGTGCTCTTGCACGACAGTCTTTTATGATTGTCCTGTAAGTTTCTACAGCCAGAAACGTGTTGATAGCAACTGGAACCACCCCGCATTTCAAACTTCCCCAGAAAACGAGTGGAAACTCCAATTGATCAATCATCACCATAACAACACGGTCTTCTCGGTTGATTCCATGCTTTTGGTACAAACTAGCCATGCGTCCGCTTTGCTCAGCAAGTTCGCCATAGGTGAGTTGACGGTTTTTACCATAAACCTCAATAAACGCCAACTTAGACTCAACCTTTGTCCCAAGATGACGATCTACGAAAAAACTAGCGGCATTGCCGTTTTCTAACATGGCAGGTTACTTTTTCTTTAGTGGTTGTGGTGGATTCGAATGTAACTTAATCCACTTATTGAATTTTACACAACTCGTCATTTTTTCTTAAACTGCACCATTAAGTGAGAGTTTCCCGTTTGAAGTTATTCTACGACTTTAAAAGTCGATATTTTGCCCAACCAGAGCTAAATTGGAAGGAATACCGGCGGGTCATTCGTGCGATTTTGGTGAGTATTGGCGAATTTGGCGCTGATGGGTCGCCGAACAGCGCCAGTGGGCGATAATGTGCAGAAAAAGTACCCGCCTGGCGGTGCCGCTCCTTTCGGGCGGCGTCAGTGATTGGGCCAGTTGCGCGTCAGGCCGCCGCCCGTACTCACGAGCGCATTCGTGCCGGTTGATGAGCGCGAATCGCACTGATCGTGAGCGCCTGCATGGTCAGTAGTGAAAGATCCACTGCCAGCTGCATGGCGCCGAGTCCTCTGATTCAGTGATGATGCAGGTTGAAGTCTCGAGCCGAGCGGGCATTGATACGCTCAAGCGCATTGCGTGCGGAGTACAGTCGTTTCCACTGATAGGTGTTACGTGGCAAGGTGCCAATGGTACGAAGATTGTTCTCATCAAACTTCACGCGTACCACTCGACAGCGCGAATGCGGGGTACCGGCGTCTCGGTAGCATTGTTTACGGCCGAGACATTCGAACCCGTAGTGAGCGGCTGGACCGTGGTACTTGAGAGTTTGACGTGTCTTTTCGACACCGTGATAGGCCATCTGGCGAATTTGGAAGGTCTGTGGACAACGACAGGAGACTATTCCACGTTCGTCATAGATGAGGTGGTCGATGACATCGGCGTTGAGCGCCCGGGTCGGGTGTACTTCGCCTGGCAGGGCTGGGTCTTGCCACATTCGGCGAGTCTCGATTACTGCGGTGAATCATGCGGCGAAGCTGGTTATCGTCCAGGCCACGGTCGGCGACAAAGGTCTGACAGCGTGCCCCTGCAGGGCTGTTCAAGTACTGCTCGACGAGTGCTTTACTGTGACGATGTTCACTTTCATTGGCGGGACGGGTGGTCCAGTTGATTGGAATTTCATAGCGTACGTCAGCTAACCAGTGTGTCTTGTAGCCGAACCAGCGTTTAGTAATCTTTTGTTCACGTCCAGTGTGGTCGGTACTGAAGTACGAGTGGCATCCCCAGGCGGCGTCCGGGTCTGATGGCTGGCCGGTGCGGGCCGTACGACGTCCAGTCGAATGCGAACGAAGGGCTTTGCCGTCGAAGCCCACATCAGCACCAAAGTCCGGCAGTCGTTCTACCAGTTCGTCGGTCAGCCGCTGCTGCATCTGGCTTAAACCGGCAGCGTCGCGTTCGACTTCGAGCACCACCGCGATAAAGCGGCTCAACGCACTTTTTGATGGCACCCGGTAGTCGATGTCGTTGTACCCATCGCCGTAATGCTCAAACCCACAGGCGCGCATCAACGATGGATTGCGCTTTAACTCTCGGCGCAGGGACTCGATTGAAGAATGCGGGTAGACGCTGCGCGCGATCAATGCGGTGAGCATCGCCTTGGCGGGCCATTCGCAGCGCGTGCCTCGGCGCCGCAGGTTGATCTCATGGACGAGGTCGTCAAGTTCCATGGTTTCGACCACCGTGGTTAAACGGGTCAGGTCACTGTGCGCATCGAACATGTGCCAGGAAAACAGAGTATTATTGATCATGGCCGCACCGGATGGGTGGTAGTTTGATTATTCAAGTAGCCATGCTACTGGAGACGTCCTGAGGATGTGGCATTTGATTAAGCAATATCAATCGTTTAAGTGTTTGATAGTGGCATATATGGGGGTTGTGGGGTGGAATTTGTGGTGCAGCGCCGAAAATTGCCTAAAACCCGGTCAAAAAGCCTTTTTGTGGGGTAAACGAAAAATCAACCCATTGAAAACAACATTTAAATCAACACGCTAGAGCACCCGAAACCCTCTTTTAAGTGGCTAAGTCCAGGTAATTGAGATGTAGGGTTGCTTGGAGGAAAACCAAGCCAACTCAAACAATTTGGAGTAACAGGTTCGTAGAGGATAACACGAAACCGAAATTGTGGAAGTTAGTGGTATCAGGTAAGAGAAGGTTCTCGAACGTCAGCACCAACTGAACGCGACTAGTTCTTAATTGATTTGAATTCGTTTAATTAATCTGTTCGGAGTAATCCAAATCATCATTTTTTGGTAACCGAGTAGTTCTGCGCTATTGCGATGTGGCATGACAAACTGGCTTGTACTGTCATGGCGTTGATTCATGTCGGGGTCACTTGGATTACACTGCGGTCAGTCATCATTACGACTTAGAAGTCCCGATTCAACTGAAGAAACACCTGCGCTTGCGGCGAGGGAGCGCCTAACACGCCCACGTGCAGATCGAAACCATAGCGCAGTGGCTGAGACAGATCCGCTCCCCAACGTCGCTGTTGCCTGCTGCCACTTGATGTCCACTCCGTAAACGGCGTCAGCAGCCCCTCATCTCCCACCTTCAAACCGTATTGCAGCCTCACTGGCAGGCGCACTGACGGGTCATCTTCCCCTCTATCTTTCGGACCACCGCCACTCGGCCAGCCTCTATCGGACCACAAACCGCCCACACCGGTCGACGACGAACCCCACTGTGGGTTCATCGTCACTGACAGCCCCCGGCCCCGCTGCCCGGCGTCGTACGCAATATTCATACTCGCTCCCCAATCCTGCCCCCGCGTCAGCCCCCGCAATTTCATCCAATACCCTCGCAACTGCACCTCAAGCCCCGCCGAGGGGTGAGCCCAGCCCACCTCTGCGCCAACTTCCACTCCGCTGCCTTGCGCCGCGTCGCCCCCTTCCAGACGCCACCCCGCTTCCAATGTCCCTGATAAGCCCGACGCCTGGCGACTCAGCACCAGCGCCAATGCTGTACGCACTCGCCATGCCTGAGCCGAAACCAACCCCCACTGATTGCCACGCTCCATCCCCCGGGTCGCCGCCTCGACCACAAAGGCGTCTGACTTCCACGCCCAGGTCGCTTCGCCTTCATCAAACAACTCCCGACGAGCGCCAATAGCCGCCAGACCCAGTTCGATGTCCGTCGACTCAACTAAACCTGTTTTATCACTTAGTTGCGCCTTACCTCGACTATAACCTGCCAAAGCCCACATCCCCCAAGGACTCTCAGCCGGGCCCCAGTGCAGGTACGGATAAAGACCTATAATCTCTGCCTCCAATATTCCTAAAGCGGCCTCGGACACTTTGTTTTCCGACCGACCCCGGTCGTGGCTCACCGTCACGCCTGCAAGCCAATCCTCCTGCCAGCGCTGATCAAAACCGACCTGAACCGATTGCAAGTCCCCCGCAACCCGCCACTGTTGCTTCTTTAGATCATAACTGGTCGTACTCCCCCGACCCCACAGCGACCACTGACCGAACGACGAACCCGTCCCATCTTCTGAAGACCGCCCCTGGGTGACCACCAAGTCACTACCCAACAGAAGATCACTGCCCGACAACCCCGCTTCGTCTGACTCCTCGTTCCAGGGACTTCGCATTATCTTCAAAGGATCGTCCGACCACCCCTTCGATGACCACCGGGGCACTGAGCGATCTAACTCACTATCCCATCGCAATTTTTTATTCGTACGGCAGGACGTGTCCGCTCCGTCATTGACTCGAGCCAATCCCGGCCCAGCCGACTCCAGCAACCCCACAGAACGACTCACCGATCCGCTCAGACTTGACTTTTCATCTGGGTCGAACGGTGCCTCGCCACGCCACAAAGAACCAGACTGCTCGTCCAGCTCATCCTGACCCGCCTCACAACCTTCCAACATCTCCAATCTCGACCTTGTATTTACCGAACCCACTCGCCACGTCAACGACGTACCACCTGAACTAAATGATGATAACGAATCACCTCGCACCGACAATACCGATGACCGATCATTTACTGTGTCCACCAGTCCACTTCCTACCGCTCGTGCAAATGCCCCTAATCCCAACTCTAGATTACCCACGCTAAACGCCGAATCGTCGTTTCTGATTGTGGTCGTCACCGAGAAACTCGCTGACAGTACTGCCCCACCGCTCGGCTCGCTCAGCAGGACCGTAAATGTTTCTCCGTCATCATCCACTAGATCGTCCACAATCGTGACCGCCACGGCCTGGGCGGTGTTCCAGTTGTCCGGCGTGAACGTCAGCGTGCCGCTCACTGCCGTATAGTCCGTCCCCGCCGTCGCCGTGCCGTCCGCCGTCGCATACTTCACCGTCACGTTCGCCGCCGGCTCGGTGCTCAACGACACGGTGTAACCCGCAGTCCTCACATCCTCATCCACCACCGAAGGACCCGTCATGCTGAACGCTGCCGTGTCATCATCCCTGATCGTCGTCACCGACGGGTTGGCCGCCAACTGCGTCCCCGCACTCGGCTCGCTCAGCGCAAAAGTGAACGTCTCGTCCTCCTCATCCACCGCATCGTCGGTTAAGGTCACCTCCACCGTCTGTGCCGTATCCCAATCCTCCGGCGTGAAGGTCAGTGTCCCGCTCACTGCCGTATAGTCCGACCCCGCCGTCGCCGTGCCATCTGAAGTGGCGTATTTCACCGTCACGTCCGCCCCGGGCCGCGCGCTCAGGGATACAGTGTAGTTGGCCGTGTCCGCGTCCTCGGCCACAGACGAGGGACCAGT
>CBDAUA010000006.1:0-12250 GCA_965200425.1 Arenicellales bacterium
ACGGGAAAATTAGTTTCTATACCCAAACTACTTTGACGATTGCAGGCTGGAAAACCCCTCTCACTCGCGAGCGGTTTTCAGCAATTTGCCGGATTTATCCATTTTTTGCATTTCAACTTACTCTATACTCCAAGGCTTTATTGGTCATTAAATGATCAAGGTAATATTCGCACGAGTACCTGCCCTAACACTTTCTTGTTGGCGACCAGCCAAACACTCTTCTAGCATCGAGCGCACTAAACTAGTGAATTGCCATATGTTTCGCTCTGTCTAATGATCTATGACTATTCCTTCAGACTACACCTTCTCCATTATTTGGACCAGAACTTTACTTTGTATTTCTGAAGGAATTTTCTGGGAATCTGGGTAGCTGCCTCTAGAATTCCTGCCTCCTTTGGGGTCACCAACTTCTTTTCCTGTGCTTCATTTAACAGGCTTTGACATCTAGGCTCGGAAATTTCAAGCACCTTAGTTTGAGCCTCAATACCATTATCGATTCTCTGAGCCTTTCGGGCTACTTCTTTTTCTTTAGCTATTTCACTTTTTGAAATCAGCTCAAGTTCGAACTCTTCTGGCAAGATTTTCTCTAGTTCGCTACACCTTTTCTGCAATCGAGTCCAGCATGGTTCCTTTTTACACCACTCTGTCACGTTGGCTATCCCTTGTCCTGGGTTGGTTATGTCCTCATTGACTAGTCGGGCGGTAACTTCAATAGCCTTTTGAAAGCCGTCGCTGACAGACTGCGCTTCCCAGACTTTGATAAAGTCGATAGATTTGCCTTTTCTTTCGCAATACACCCCTAAAAGAGCGAGCGTATATGCAACAATATTTGCCCTGTATCCTCCGTTATACCAACTTTGAGCAGACACCAGCTTTTCTGTTTTACGGAACAGAATAGCCCGGGCTATTGCACATCGGAAATAGTGCTCGTTAAAAAAGTCGGCGTTCTTATTCCACTCTCGACCTATTCTTTCCACGTATCGAGCGAAATTTGCCTGGGCTCCCTTATTGACGAAGATTGGATTCTCGTCCCAGACATTTTCAAATTTAGCAAGATCTGTCTTTGTAAACATTTGAGGTTTTGGATATTTCGCCTCAAAGCGTTTTTTCTGTCCGACGGTTAGCTTGCTTTGTGCATCTGCATACTGACCACGCGCTCTTTCATAGAACCATTTTGTCTCCCTCAGAGCACCTGCCTGAGCTGGAGCCCATATTCTTCTTGAAAACTCTTTAATCCGGATGTGAAAGGGATGATTTGAAAAAAAGTCTGCCGCATTTACTCTGTTCTGAGTGTTGGCATACTGGGATATTTTAGAAACAATATCTTCGCTGTTTGCTTCCGATATGATGGAAAGTTTCATCTGAACAAATATCTTTTCAAGTGAAGCTTTATCCTTTCTATGTGTATGAAACAGCGACGCCGTTGTTTGCCCACCATTAACAATTTGGAGGTCTTTGATTTTTACAATTTCTAGCCCGTTTTTTCCTTTTCGAACATCTACTTCCTGAGCAGTTGCTGTGATACCGTTGTTGTAAGCGAAAAACATTTCTGGCTCGTGAAGAATGGTAGTTCTGATCCCCTTGTTGACATTTCCTCTGGTCTGTAAAAAACATCGAACATTCTGTTCCAGAAGCCTTGATCCGTATTTCTCATAGAGACTCGAAAGCACACTAGCAGGCATGACAACCAGGTAGGATTGATAAGCTCCAGAACCAAGGTGTGCAGAAAGACAAGAAACACCAGAACCAATTAATTTGAAAAAGTCGATGTGTAGAGCTTCTTTTTGTCCTTTTGAACTCCGTTGTCGTTGCAGCCTCGATATATCCCAGACATCAAAGGCTGTATTGACTCCGTTCAGGGAACTGTTTTCTATTGACTGAATGCGGTCACTCAAAATACGCTCCGAAATCAAAAAGAAGTTTACCCTTCTAATCTGTGCTTTTCTGTCCTTTATGTCTCGTGCAAGGCCATATTCCGGTGACGTTTCTTCCAAATCCTTGTAAAGATCATTTTTCAGACACGCTTCATAAAACTTTGTCAAACGCCGAAAGGCTGCATCAACTTCAGTTTTTGTTAAAGAAAGAATTTCGGTCCTGCACTCAAAGTCCGCAATAAAAAGATTAAGTGATCCTTCCTCGTCAAACCAGTAACCATCAACCCGGATACCTCTTTGCGCCCGAAAGTGACAAAATTCATACCCTTCAATAAATCCGGTTTCAATTAATTCGTCTGTCACGACCTTCATAAACTCAGCCAACTGAAAGCTTAAATTCGCCTCTGCCCCTGCCAGAAGATCCTGTCGAAAGTCATGAAAAAAATCTTGAGCAATCTGATTCAATTTACCTCTCCCACAAAACGTCATTCATTGTTAAAAACCTCTTTATCTTTTCAATTTCTACGCCGTAGTGAACATGCGATACACCGTCAGGCACTTTAGAGCGAATAAGTTTGGGAAACTCTTCATTTACACAATATAAATGCTCTTCTGAGACAACGAACTTTTGGTTGTTATACTCCTGCAACTCTGTATAGCCTGCTACAGCAAGTTTGTCGTAATACACTTCAAGCATTGAATAATCGGAGAACGTATCTGCAATCTGCTTGACCAGTTCGTTAAGAGAAACGGCCCGATCTGACTCCGGCATCTCGGAAAGCCGGAATACTTTTAGGAAAAGCCTATCCTTAAGGCTTTCGAGTTGATCTTCCGACGATATGCGGATTGAATTCCTTTCTCTGCCTGACAGTGTTTTGACTTCAATGGCCATTTCGCCAAGAATAAAGTCCTGCTGAACAGACACCGGCCCCTCCCATGCACCGAGCGCCTCCTGTTCAGTGGTGTGCTCTATCACTTGGCACAAAAATAAAAGTTCTCCAAAAAGTCCCCTGACTTCCTCAGGAGAAAGGACACCCCTCTTTTTACCAGCCATGAATGCTTTCCAGCGTTTTACCTGCGCCAGCACAATGACAGCCCAGTCGCTGAATCGGAAACCTCCCTCAACGCAACGATGAGAGTCTGGCACATCGCTGAAAAAAGATCCTGATCGACGTCCTTTGCCAAGGTGATTACCATCCCCTGTGAATTACTCGTATCCATAAATCGAAGTTCGGATTTAATCCCCTGAACTCGCACTTGCTGTCGCTTGAATAAATCGGTCTGGTCGCCAGATAACTCCATGATAAACAGGCAGTGACCAACGGAGTCTCTGCCCCAGTAAAGAGGAATTTCCTTTGTCTCTGGTATTTTCCGCACATTGTAGTCCTTACCGGGCGTTACGATATCGGCCCAAGGCGAGACCTTAGTCATCGTAGTCGTCCTCCTCGTCCGGCGAGTCATGTATACCACCATGAATCTGTTCAACCCAGACTCTGTTAGCCACTACGTCGATACTCTTCGTGTAATTATCAGGTGGGAAGCTAATTCCATAAGCTGGTACATCATGTTGTCTGTCATCCCCTTTTCCGAGATTCAGCAAATGAATCATTAGTAAAGGTTTATTTCTGATTTGTCTGTAGTGGTAGTCTGAGGGTAGTTTGTTGTCATCTTTCACAAGCTTCTGGGCCTGTTTTTGCTGAGCCTCGTTAAGACCGTGTTTTTCATCCCCTCGACTCGCAACACGATCCTTTCTAACCCGCCAGCGCCCGGCCTCCAATCTAGCACTATCTCTATCCTGAGCAACCAGTTCAAACGTATCAACTTCTTTTTTATCGCCCAGTGAAATCAACAACACGTCACACATAGGATGCCTCTCAGAAATGGTCGCAAGGTAGTTAATCTGAGCGGTTCGTTGCTCTTTATAATCACGATGTACATGGAATGAACGAAGGAAATTTTCAACGGTGTCGGATTTTACATTCTCAATCCACCAACCCTTTTTGGTTTCTTGCACACATTGCACTCCAAGACTAAAGCCTGTCTCCCAGTATTCACGAATCAAAGTTCGGTTTTCGTCATTGAGGCTCTCATCATCCGTTAGAATGTAACTTTCGCGAAGTCTTCCGCTTAAGTTCTGCCTGACTGTAACTTGCTCACCGCTTCGCATTTTATTTGTAGCGGTAACAAGAAGTTTGTCCGGATGATCTTTAACGTATAGACCAAAATTCCTTGGACTGAGACCATCTTTCCTCATCTGTTTGATCTGTTGCCTTAACTCCTCAGAGGCGTCGGAAATGTGCGCATACCAGTTAATTGAATTTTCCGATAGCTGCACGCGACAAAGATCCTCATAATCTGGACGATAGCCAAACCACCTTCCCATCTGCATTAATGTGTCATACATCCTAGTATTCCTGTACATATAACTTACTGACAGTCCCTCAATCGTAAGTCCACGAGAAAGACTCAACCCTCCGATGGCAACAGCCGTAAGACCCACACCATCTTTTTCATATTTTTTGAAGTCAAGAGCTTCGTCTGACTTACTATTCACAAGAAATATCCGCAGGTAGTCAAAGGTGGCAAACAATGATGCTTTTACATCTGCCCAGCTAAACCCGCAGTCACTAAATTCTCGATGAAACATACGTTCCATTCTTCCCATGTATTCGTTGTTACGAGACACTTCATCAGGCATTGCATAGGTTGCTTTAACTGCTTCTCTTAGTCTTTTGACGAAGGCACTAATAAAGTTTCTTACTACTCCCTGTATCGCTACAAACCGGGAGACGTTAACCATCATCGAACAATGCTTATTCTTTTGACCACGGAGATTTCTTATAGTGCGGATAAGGACAAACTGAATAATCGAGTCATAGAGCGACGGTGGTAGATCAGCGATCTTATGTTCCTTCCTATGCGAAAACGGTAAATAATATTCCGCATCCTCTATTGTTTGAAGAATGATCCCACTGCTACTATCATCCAAGAAAACCTTCTCAGGCCCAAAATAAGTCGTTGGCGCATCAAGACAGTAGATAAAGTCTCTTGGAAACAGCTCTTCTCTAGCATCATCATCATAAGCTTCAGGATTGATAAAGATATTTGCGAACGGTGTCGCCGTGTATCCCACATAGCAGGATTTCGCAAACATACCAAGTATCTTTCTGAGCATAGAGTTAGTACGCGTGGGATCCAGGTCTTCTCTGTTCGTATTTATAGAAGCGTTGTCTGCTTCATCGTCAATCATGAGCATAGGCACGTCTGATATCTTTTCCTGACCCTTAGTAGTATTCAGGTCTTTCAACCAACGCTGAAGCGATGTAAGCGTTGACACGTTTTTCTTAATAACCAAAACTATAGGCTTACTGAAGTCATTGATACTCCAACCGCTTTGATCGGCCGTCTGTCTATTAAAGTCTTTGTTGACATTAGTGAGTGTCGCAGGATGAGGGTAACCAGCGTTCATAAGACCTACTCCTATGATCTCTCTTGACGCCGGGTTACTTGACCTTCCGACAAATCCCTCATCAATTCGCTCTTGAGTCTGCTTTCGCAGATTGTTGTGAATGCCAGCAATAACAATAATGAACTTGTATCCGGCATCTGCGGCTCTTGCGACAAGACCAATGTAGTTTGCAGTCTTGCCAGATTGCACGTGACCAATTACCAATCCACGTCTGTCCCAAGAGCCTTCAGACAATGGATCCTGCAAGTGACCGATAATTTTAGTACTGACATCGCTGAGTGACTGCACAACATTTGGACTCCATTTCTCAGATTTGAGATAGTTTTCGTAGGCTTCCGAATACGTCCATGCAATTTCACGCTTGAACACCCATTCCTCGTCATGCTCGGCTTCCATGTCGACAAGAGAAACTCCTTCACCCATTCGCGTATCTATAACGACAAGTGCTTCCTCAATGGCCGCGTCTCGCGAGCCGGTATAACCACAGACTGAACTAAGTTGTTTGGCTATCTCTTCAACCTCCAAGCGGGTTGGAGTCTTCTCCCTATTGGCTAAAGCGAGAATCAACACACTCGTGAAATTTTTTTCACTCTCAGTATTACTTTTCATGAAGCTCCTCTTCAATAAATTGATCCACAACTTCCTGGGCATTTTCAAACTGGCGTGTTGAATTGACAATTTGACGAAATTCTTCTGGTTTAAAGACCGCTTCCGCGCCCATGACAGTCCTTAGAACCCTCAATTTTTTTAGTGCGTGTTCTTTGTCTTGTTCAGTTTGATCTAGTCCATGGGGGTGAGAGGAGTAGTCAGAGTAGATCATTGCGATGGGCAATGAAGACACAATGGAATTCACATATAGACTGAACTTTCTCTTCTGGTCTTCAGTCAGACTTTGCCGGAATGTAGTCAGTAGCGGATGATCTCTGTTTAGATCATAACGAACATATCCCCTATCCGCATACCGCTTCCAGATCGGAAAATTTGACTCTTCAAACAACTTTCGGCCACGACCACGATGAATCAGCGTACTACCTTCCTTGATTTTTTCAATAATCTGTTTCATTCGCGCTCGCACTTCATGCGGCGGCATGGCTTTGGACTTTTTGATATCAATAGTCCACTTTTCATCTAGTGAGTTTGGAAAGTCGATACAGACTCTGGCCAGTTTTGTCGCTTCACTTTTGGTCGCTAGACGAAACCAGTCCCCCCACGCCATGAGCCTTCCGTTTCGATAGATATATGCTCCTTGATTGGACAAAAAGTTACTCCTGTCCTGATAGTAGTTGTACTCTGTTGCTGAAAGACGGCTGTGATGAGGAAGAATATAGGGTTGAATTCGAATTTCCTCTCCATCAACTCTGACGATTTCTTCTGGTAAAACTCGCGTAGCTTTGTTTTTTCTGCAGAACGGATCAAATGATTTAATCTCATGCCCATTGACCTGCATGGATATTTTGGGTCGATTTTTAACCTCTCCGGAAAGGAAGCGATGAAAGACTAGGGCGAGATGCTTCTCGACTTGATCTAGCTTTTCGTTAACAATTTCATCACGTTGTGTTCCAATATGACCCTCAAATAAGCGATCAAGTTTTTGCCAGATTATTGCAGTGCCTGTATCGGGCAAAGAATCAATATGTGGAAGTTGTTTGATTTCAGTGTCATCTAGAATCGAAATAACCCAATCGTCTTCCTTTCCTACGATATCCAGGTCCCAATTTGCACCGCACCTTCTAGAGTTTTGGGAACTTACAACAGACAAGTGGCGACACTGAGAAAAAGATGAGGTCTTGAGTCCCAAACCAAATCTTCCCAAGTCCATAGGACTTCTTTGTACTTTTGGACTAATCGAACCATGTTTCATCGCCTGTAACAGTTGTTGCCCGCTCATTCCATCACCGTTGTCGACTATCAATAGCGTAGGTTCGTCACAAACCAAAGGACAAATTATTTCAATCTCTGTGGCATTGGCAGTTATGCTGTTATCAACAATATCAGCAATCGCCGTAGAGAGGGTATAACCCAAATCCCTCATGGATTCTGATAGAGAGGCAGCGCTTGGAGGTAAATTGAGTCTAGTTGCCATGGATATTCTCCTGCAGCATTGAAGAAATGTCTGACACTACAGATAAGGCATCCTTTTTCAATTCACACTCCCACACTACTATAACCTTCCAGCCCATATCTACTAATATCTTCTGGTTTTCTCGGTCACGATGAAGCGTTTTTTCAAACTTTTTCAGCCAAAATTCCCGCCTCGATTTGGGAGTGTATGCAAACTTACAGCTTTCATGCCTGTGCCAGAAGCAACCGTTAACGAAGATGACAGCTCGGTGTTTTGGCAACACAATATCTGGCTTTCCCGGCAGATTTTGGTCATGCAGTCGAAAGCGGTATCCTTCTTTGTGCAACTTGGAACGAAGCTGAAGTTCAGGTACAGTGTTCTTTCCTGTAATTCTGGACATATTCCAGCTTCTTCTTTCTCGAGAAAGTGTATCTGCCATTAGTCCCTCGGGATCCTATCTAGAATTCCTTTGACAACCTCTGCAATCTGTAGCGCCAGATAAGGAGGAACAGCATTTCCAACTTGGTGGTACTGAGCGGTTCTTGGGCCTTCAAAAAAATAGTTATCGGGAAAAGTCTGGAGCCTGGCCGCTTCTCTAACAGTAAGACTTCGACACTGAGCTGGGTCGTAATGAATAAAGTAATGACCGTCTTTAGATATGTGAGAAGTTATAGTTGTGCTGACCTTTGACTTCAATTGAACTCTGAAGCGGTCTGCAAACATTTTCCTTTTACAACTAATATCCACATTTTTATGTGCAGGAAGAAGTTCTATCGGAAAATCAGCGAGGGAAGGAGATGAGTTCAACGCTAACCCTTGAGAAGCTACAAACAGGTATCGATGAAGATCACTTTTCATATGTGACCTGGATTCATGAGAAGTTAGAACATTCAGCCTTCCATCATAAAACCAAGACCTCATGGTTCTCGGTGCTTTATAAAATACCTCCGATGTTCTCAGGTTCGAAATGCTAATCTCCCTCTTGGCAGATTTTATTACGCTATTAACTGCCTTGCTGTCCTGGTCATTACTTTTTATCCACGCAGGCTTGTTTGCAGTAGCTAGTATGTCTTTCCATAAACTATCAGAGTCCTTTTGTTTTGATACTCTGCTTCGTATTTTAGGCATTCCGCCTATAACCTGTTCGAGAGTAGGCGGCTTTTTCTTTTTCAGTAAAGAGGGTTTAATGTTGAGGTCTGATCTGATTCCCAAAATAAACATTCTGTGGCGAGCCTGAGGCACTCCATATTTTTCGGCTTCAACTACAAAAGCTCTGGGAGCAATGTCCCTAACTCCTTCAGTTGAGTTGACTAAAGAAAATAGTTTGTATTCTAGACCATGTTTAATTCCCTTCACTGCTCTTATTGGACTGGATAAATCTTTGCAGATGTTATCGATTGTTCTCCGACCACATACTTTCGCTGAAAGCAGTCCCTTTACATTTTCCATGACAAAAACAGGCGGCTTATGATCAATTAGAATTTTTAGATACTCCTTGTATAGGAAATGCCTCTTATCTTCCTTGAATTCGGGACTACCCATCATTCTGGAACGACCAACAATTGAATAAACCTGACAAGGCGGTCCGCCTATCAAGGCCCATTGTTTTCTCCCACGAATACGTTGGGAAATCAGTGATTTAACAAAGTCGTGATTTTCCTCTCCCAAAGAAACTTTTAGGGCACTGACTGTGGCCTTGTGCCAGTGATTTTTGTTCTTGTTGACTAGTTCTTCCTTCGTGATACTGCCAGCCAGATATTCATAATAACTTTCAGGTACTTCTTCAGGATGAAACGAATGAAAGAAATGTCTCAATAGCAAAGTTTGATGTGCATGAGTATCCCTCTCAATGGATGCGACTGACTTAAAGGAGGGTAAGTTGTTTTCGTCTTGAAGCTCGGCAAAACCTTCCCCAAGACCGCCCGGACCGGCAAAGAGATCAACTAACGGGTAACCAGAAGTACATTTGCTCATGGTGGTATTCATTCCATTAAATGCACTTCTTTATGTTTTTACAGTTTAACCACCAACAGACACTGACCTTGAAATTTGGTAGTTTACCTAAGCCACTAAACAGTAGGCCGGTCTTTAACCAGGTTCAGGTATCCGGTAACAAAATTAATAGGTTAAATCATCGATTGTGAACATAGTCCACAGAAAAAGTGTTAAGAGAATACAAAAAATATTGAGGAGTCAACAAAAAAAGAACATTTTTCAGCATCCCAAATTCGAGGAAGATGAGACTCAAATTACTCTTGGACATGACTGGGCAACTCTAACGTTTAACCTCTAGTAGCCTTCACATCGTATATGCTAAATTTGCCAATGTAGCAATTAATGTGGTCACGAACACAAAAGAGAACGATATTGCGTTAATTTTTCCTCCCCTTAATTTTTGTTTTGAGTTTGAATTTTAGTCTTATTGACCGTAGTTAGTAAGAAATGTATAAAATGCCTCGTGTCGAAGAAAGGGGGTTGCTACTATTACCAACAAAGGATAAAGACAAATTGTCACTAGTGCCAGAAATAATATGAAGGTTATAAGTGAATGGCAAAATAAGCAACGTACAGAACAAAACTACATTCTGCAAGGATAACTTGGGAGTATGGGTGGATAGATTTGTCAATTCAATATAAACAAAAACGGAATTTCGGAGTCCAGTTTAAAAACATCATTAGCCGGATTACTCGCGGCAAGTTCTCATGGCAGGGGATTACAGGATGAGCCTCGCAATTCAACTATCGCTAGCTCCTTTATGGAACTGCAAGACCTATCGTATAGGTGAGCTTTTCTCAGGCGCCGGAGGTATGACCCTAGGTGCACACAATGCAAAAGATAATGGGCATGGTTTCGTTCATGTATGGGCTAATGACAAAGATACTGACGCTTGTCACACTCTAAAGCAAAACATCCCTATGCCGGAAGATGGGGTCATTTGTGGGGATGTAAAGGATTTAGATTTCGAGAATCTAGCGGATATTGACGGGTTAGCATTCGGCTTTCCATGCAATGATTTCAGCGTAGTAGGAGATAGGCAAGGAATTTCAGGGCAACATGGAGGCCTCTACATATGGGGAGTGCGTTTACTAAAGGTAAAGCAACCAGCATTTTTCGTTGCCGAAAATGTGAGCGGTATCAAATCGAGTGGTAATAGCAGCGACTTTGGGATCATTCTATCTGCTCTCAGGAATGCGGGATATGTAATTTTTCCGCATACCTACCGATTCGAGGAATATGGAGTACCTCAAGCACGCCATAGGGTTTTCGTTGTTGGTTTCAGGAAAGACTTGGGAATCGATACTTTCAGCCATCCGGCGCCTACTCACGTGGAAAATTTCGTTACGGTCAAAGAGGCGTTGAGCAATATACCGAATAATGCGGCCAATAATGAACTCACAAATCAGTCTAAACATGTTGTGGATAGATTGAAGCATATCAAACCAGGGGAAAACGCCTTCACCGCTGATCTACCTGACCACCTCAAACTGAATCTTAAAAGTAACGCAACAATCAGCCAGATTTACCGAAGACTTAAACCGGACTCACCTAGTTATACGGTTACCGGTTCAGGTGGCGGCGGAACACACATTTATCATTGGGAGGAACACCGCGCTTTGACGAATAGAGAGCGGGCGCGACTCCAAACATTTCCCGATTGTTTTATTTTCGAAGGCGGGAAGGAGTCTGTACGAAAACAAATTGGTATGTCGGTTCCTCCAAAAGGAGCGGAGGTTGTCTTCCGCGCTGTGTTAAATACGTTGATAGAGCATGATGTTCCCGCACATGGACTCATGACATGATCCACGAAGACCTCTTCCGGGAAGTCCTTCTATCGCCGGCATATGATCTCAGGGGCGGACGCTTGCGCATCGTGAGCGGATTCGCGACCGCGAACATGGTCGACCGGCACATGCAACAACTTGTGAAGCAGGAATTCAATGTCTCTATAGAGTTGATAATTGGTATGACTATTAAAGTGGGAATACAGGAAGCCCAGCATCTTGCGTTTCGCAAGATGGCGGAGCACTCTTCTTGGGGAATAGATTTCACTTGCCAATATGTGGTTAGAGGTAATCCGGTTCACGCGAAGTCTTACGTGTGGCTAGATAGCAGAGAGAAGCCGGTAATGGCCTTTTGTGGGTCTGCCAACTATACTATGACAGGTTTTGGCGGAGCACAAATCGAGTCAATGGCTTTCACCGACTCTGTGGACGCTAACGAGTTTCACAATTACATCCTCAGGAACACTTCCGACTGTATACAACCTCACATAGACACCCAAGTGAAAATGCTACGAAGCCGAAAAGGTTTTAATGACGGAAGCCCCCTTGAACGCGTTACTCTTTCACTTCTTGATAAAACGTCAGGAGAAACACCAACTAGATCGGGTATCAATTGGGGGCAACGGAAAGGAAGAAACAGGGATCAGGCATATATTAATATCCCTACCAGTATAGGACGTAGTGGATTTTTTCCAGAGAGATTCGAGCAATTCACGGTTCTTACCGACGACGGCGATAGTTTCATTTGTGTCCGTGCTCAAGACAACGGAAAGGGGTTGCACACGACACAAGACAATAGCTTATTGGGGGCATACCTAAGAGCGCGACTTGGAGTCGGTTCAGGGGAGTATGTAACGAAACAACATCTCGATGAGTATGGTCGGACCGACATTAGTTTTTCGAAAATTGATCCAGAAACCTACCTGATGGATTTCAGGCCGAATCAGGAACCGGGCGAAGATTCTGGAAATTAGCCCGATAACTAGTTGGGTTAGCTAATTGAATTAATTGAGTTATGATTACTGAGAACAAGATACGAGTATCCGCTTTAATTTGTTGTTC
>CBDAUA010000007.1:0-194101 GCA_965200425.1 Arenicellales bacterium
AGATTCTGCCTTTCAATGTTTTGCTATTAGGGTCTCTTTTTTCTTCTTTTGTCAATGGTCGGCAATTCCCATTTTCTTCTTCGATCATTACATAAGAACTAAAGTGTCTGATGACATCCTTGCGACTTTGCAATTTCTCATAAAGCTGATTGAATTTGAGCTCTTCCTTGTTGTTGGAATACCAAAGTAAGTAGTCGCCAGTCAGAGGGAGGTGCTTTGATGTGGTAGCGCCCTTTTTTCTAAACGAAATGATAGCCACACGATTTTCAAAGCCAAATACTTCATCTAGCACCACGGCACTTCGATTCACATTCGCATCGCCAATTTGCATAAAAAAACTGCCGCTTTCTCTTAGCAGTTCCCTTGCATAGACTGCAATTCGGTAGATCGTATCTAAGTACGAGTGAATTCCATTTTTGTAGGTATCTCGAAAAACCTTTGTTGCACCAGGTTCGCTAGGGAAAGAGCTTTTTCCGTCGGTTACAACACGAGAAGTTGATTTGGTTTGGAAATTAGAATTGAATTTGATGCCGAATGGAGGATCAAAAAAGAACATCTGAACGCCTTTGTTTTCGGAATTCATCCCTTCTTTTTTGGCGAGAGAAGCCATCACTGAAATAGAATCTCCTCTAATGATTCGATTTTGCCAATTGCCAGTATGCTGGAACCACTGATAGCTAGCCTCTTTCGGAAATCCGTTGAGGTCGGCAAACAAATCAGTTTGAAATTCATTGGCAACCGAGCCTGATAGGCGTTTGATCCAGGCCTCGGGATGAATTTTTTCGTGGATATACAGAGGGTAAGCGTCGGAAGCAACACGCTCTAGATCTAGCTCTCTATCCCAAGCTAGAACAGGCCCCTCACGATGTCGAACATTCGGTTTGTAAGATTCAGCATCACGAATTTCCTCGGGAAGCAAGGCTTCTGTCTGTGGAGTCGGTACATTGGTCCGCTCTTGCGAGCGATGTTTATGAGCACTGAAAGACTTGTGTTTGCGTACCATTCCTATAAACCTCTCTCAATTTCAATTATTTTTCTGTCTATATTTTTTTTATTATTCGCCGGAGTCTTACGCTATCGAAGTTGTTGTTCATACCAGGGAATCGTCTAACTCTCATCACTCATCGCGTAAAATTCTAAGTTTGGCTCTGGCTAATCATTCTGTCGAAGCACCAGGTATAGAAACCAATTGTCTGTTCAGGAGGCGTTGTGACCTTACCTTCTTGGTAACTCTTCCGGAAACTGAAAAAAGAATTTTTACTTTTTTACGGCAAATTATGGCACTTTGAGGAATGCTTTGCGTTCAATTTTTGCTCAAGTAATTTAAAATTTAGCGCGCCGAAAACATCGACAAAATTACTTTACGGAACATAGTTCAATGTCATTGGTGCAGTGAAATCTAGTAAAATTACTATCGTCATTTATTTTTGACTTTAGCCTGATTGAAACCGAAAAACCTCAAACAAATTGTTTGACTACTATATGCATTGAAAAAATGGCTGAAGACTATAACGAACTAGAAGTCCTTGAACAGCATGTTGCAAGATTGGTGGAGAGCCATAAGAATTTGCAAAATGAGAACGCGGCCTTACGTACAAGACTGTTAGAAGCCTTAAATCAACAGCAAGTAATTCAGGGCAAAAACACAGAGGCCGTAGAACGAATTAACAAAATCGTTAACAGACTACAAGTTGCTGTCCGGTCAACCAACTAATTCATTTGGACAAAAATTTGAAAAGTGTAAATCTTACAATTGGGGGTCAAAGGTTTCAGTTTAACTGTGCTCCTGAAAACGAAAAGAACTTGAAAAACGCTGCCGGTTTCTTAAATTCGGCAATTAGCGATATTCAGAATACCTCCGACAAACGCTCCGTTTCATTAGAGACCGCCGCAATCATGGTTGCCCTGAATTTTGCGGGGGAAATTCTTGATGAACGAGCAGAACGTGATAAGTCGATGCAAGATAATAAGCAGCGTTTTTCAAAAATGATCAAAGAAATCGAAACAGTTCTCGTTGTTTGATCATTGCCTACAACATTCGACTGAATCAATAAACCGCCTGCAGTGTTCGAGACAGTCTAAGATCTTCGAAACTGAAGAAAAAATAGGGAACCAACTGAGTCAGTTGTTGTGAGCTTGCCACGTCGCAAAGCACCTGATATTGGCTCACCAGTGCCCACTTGAACATATTGGTTCAAGATCGACCTTCTGTTACGGCACAGGTGGGCGGCCTTTCCTGCTAATGCTAATTTATGCCGACAATTCAATCGACTATTCGTAGACAAGTTCGTCGGGATCGACGAACTTTATCTTCCTCAGAACAAAAAAAAGCATCAAAGAATTTGATGCAAAACTTGGTAAAACACCCTTTGTTTTTGTCCAGTTGTCGTATTGCGTTTTATCTTACCAACGACGGCGAAATAGACCCTCTTCCCGCTCTAAAATACGCACTCGTTCGACATAAAGAGTGCTATGTGCCAGTTTTATATCGCGGTGGAGAAAACAGACTTTTGTTTGGACGAGTGACTGAGTCAACGCGATTTAAACCGAACAAATTTGGCATTCCGGAACCCGATATTGCAAGAGAAGGATGGGTATTATCATCTCAGCTCGACTTGGTATTAGCACCTTTAGTAGCCTTTGATGACCAAGGTAATCGAATCGGTATGGGTGGTGGATTTTATGATCGCTCACTAAAACAACTTACAATGAAACAACTCTGGAAAAGACCTTGCGTCCTTGGTATCGCTCATCAGTTTCAACAAGTCAAGTCCATCGGACGAAATATTTGGGATGTACCCGTGCGCGGGGTTGTAACGGATCAACGAACGCTAAACTTTGATTAGGGGATGAGACTATGAATTTTTGGTTGATGAAGAGCGAACCGAGTGTCTATTCTATTGACGATCTGGCAGCCGAACCCAATCAAATTGATTATTGGGATGGCATTCGCAATTATCAAGCGAGAAATTTCATTCGAGATGACATGCAAGTCGGTGATCTCTCATTTTTCTATCACTCGAACTGCAAGGTTCCCGGTATTGTAGGAACAATGAAAATTGTTAGGTCAGCGTATCCTGATCATACCGCTTTCGACGATACCGAAAAATATTACGATCCAAAAAGTGATCCCAATAATCCTCGCTGGTTCATGTTTGATGTTGAATTGGTAACAAAATTCTCCAGAATCGTCGCGCTATCCGAGCTGAGGCGAGAACCCACGCTCGAAAATATGCTGATTCTACGTCGTGGTAATCGCCTTTCGATTACACCAATCACAAGTGAAGAATGGAATCATATTCATACCATGGTTTAGCAGCCTTAATTTGGTCAAAGTCGTAGTCGAACACCTGCCACTTCGAGTCATTTGCTTTTATTGAAGTATGGAAAATTAATCGGAGAATCGAAAACCACGAATTTTCCAGCTCACACCTTCTGTTACCACACAAGCGGTAATATCATCTTTCGGTGAAACTTGAATGAGTTCCCAAATTTTGCCATTTTGATCGGTCACCGTCGTGTCATTTAGACCTTTGGAGCCGATTAGATTTGTCGTATTCAACGTATATCGAATTCCGACACCTCGAGCTTTGCCATACGCTTCTTTACGAGTCCACAGCGATAGAAAACACTCTCGCTGAAATTCTTCTGGGAGAGAGTTGTAGTAATCGAACTCTTGTAGCGTTAGCTTTTTTTTGGCAAGCCCGCTGTGGTTTACAACGCGCGAAGTAAATTCAATATCGACACCGAGTTCAGCGTTGTAGCAAAAAGCATACAGCGCTTCATTTTTTGTATCTGTAGAATTGAATTGAATAGATAGTTCAGAATCTGTTGTAAGATATGGCTTCCCCTTTGGACCATAATCGAAACTTATGGTTTTAGGATCCACTCCGGTGTACAAACCCAGCAGTTCTTTCAGAATCCCACGAGCACAGATATATCGGACACGGGCTCGTTCAGGCTGAAATTGCGAGAATCGCGCCTGCTCGACCGAATCCATGCAACTTCGATAAAACCGAAATCTCTCATCTTCGACATCTAGTGATGCGGACCACAAGTGCACCTCACCTACATTCAAACGGGGTCCACACTCCATGGATGGCCAAGGCAGAGGACATCGATTGCATGATGACCGAAGCATAAATTTGGATTTGATTTAGTGCAACGCGTTTAAATTAATTCGTGCCAATGCTTGCTCCTCGGCTTCTGTGTCGTAGCCGATTCTTTGTCTGTCTAAGATTCTATGGTGCAATCCTTCTTTATCAAATAAATTGGTACCTGATTCGTCCTGTAATGCTGCGACGGGGCCTTCACCCGGCACAAGATAGAGACCAACAAACTCGACTCCGTTTTTCTTTATTGAATTCATGTATTTGGACTGGTTACTAAAGTTAAGTAAGAAACATTTTGTATACGGGATTGTCGGACTCTTCTACGTAGCGATAACCGACTCTTTGTAAAAAATTCGAAAATTGATCATTTTCTTTTGAGGGAACTTGTATGCCGCACAATACACGTCCAAAATCTGCTCCATGATTTCGATAATGAAACATACTGATGTTCCAAAGACTACCCATTTTTTCAAGAAAATCTGATAATGCGCCGGGGCGTTCAGGAAACTGGAATCGAAACACTCGTTCATCCTGTAGATTTGGTGATCGACCGCCAACCATATGTCGAACATGGACTTTTGCCATCTCATTGTCCGTTAAATTGAGTACTGTGTATCCGTTTCGTACTAAATTTTTGAATATATATTCAATTTGATTCTCGTCGTCTATCTTAATACCAGCGTATACATGTGCTTCATCGTGGTCTGCATATCGATAGTTGAATTCGGTGATGAGATGATTTCCAATTATTGAACAAAACTTCTTAAAACTGCCTGGTCGCTCCGGAATCGTCACTGCAAAAATCGCTTCTCGACGTTCACCAATTTCAGCTCTCTCCGATACATGTCGTAATCGGTCAAAATTCATATTGGCTCCAGAGCTGATCGCGACCAACGTTCGCTTTTGGTCCGATAACGATCTGCAATATCTTTTCATACCAGCAACAGCTAAGGCACCAGATGGCTCAACAATTGTACGCGTATCTTCGAAAATGTCTTTGATTGCGGCACAAATCTCATCTGTGTTGACTCGTTCGATTCGATCAACGTATTTACGCACCAGGCGAAATGTCTCACGCCCCACCTGCTTTACGGCAACACCGTCAGCGAAAATTCCAACTTCATCCAGCATTACTCTATAGCCCGATTCTAGAGATTGAAACATTGCGTCTGAATCTTCAGGCTCGACACCCACAATTTCCACATTGTTGTTGATTTGTTTAACGGCTACCGCTACCCCAGAGATTAAACCACCGCCTCCTACCGGCACGAAAATCGTATCGACTTTTCCTGTCAACGAGCGCATAATCTCCAAACCAACAGTCCCATTGCCTGCAATGATATCTGGATCATCGTAAGGCGGAATCAGGTGTAATTTATGGCGTTCGCAAAAGTCATTTGCCGCTTCGCTAGCTTCAGCATAACTGTCTCCAATCAGTTGGACGCTAGCGCCCAAGGATTTCACTGACTTGACCTTTATTGAAGGGCTTGTGACCGGCATAAATATCGTCACAGGGCTATTCAGATTCAAACCTGCCATAGCGACACCTTGCGCGTGATTTCCAGCAGAAGCTGCAACAACCCCACGATCAAGGATTTCGCGAGAGAGATTCGACATTTTGTTGTAGGCACCGCGTATTTTGAACGAGAAAATTGGTTGCTCATCCTCTCGTTTCAGCCATACGTCGTGCTCCAATCTACGCGATAAATTAGTCGCGTAATCTAGCCTCGTGTCTTGCGCTACGTCATATACACGCGCAAGTAAAATGCGTTGAAGATAGTCGATGCTCACAAAACGGTGTAAGAATAATCTTAAAACAACAGACTAATTTGTGCTAGGTAAGAAATCTTGAATTGGGCACAGAAGGTAATTCCGCCGAAAATTATATCGAATACTTCTTCAACTGTAGTTGAGACTTGACAAAGGTGTGTGTTTCTAACGAAATTCAGTCCCGTTGTTAGAAAAAACTTAAGGTTTCACAACGATAAAGATTTCCTTGACGATGCTATAGCACGCCATTCAATAACTCAGTCAATTCCTCTACGTCTAAGTAGCCGTAGGTCAGCAAATCCGGGCGTTCAATTCCTTGCTTATCGTAAACTACGATCGCTGGGGGACCAAAGACACTAAAACGTTTCCGAATGCTTCGCCCAAATTCATCTTTGGGATCTGTCACGTCTATTTTTATTGGCGAGACGTGCTCATTGATGTACGCAATCATAGTTGGATCTTTGAACGTTGTTCGGTCCATTCTCACGCAGTCCAAGCACCAATCAGCATAAAAATCAATAAGTACCGCACGATTGCTAGATTTTGCATCTACTAACATGCTCTCAAATTCATCCATATTCCTTGCGTAAACGAAAATGCTTTGTTTTGAATCAGCTGTTTGAGCGATTCCTGATTTATTGATATTCATCAATGAATTCAATTGCGGAAGTGGATTAGCAAGGTCGCGATTGCCTAAAGCCGAACCGGTAAAACTCGTGATTCCCCATACAAAAAAAGCAATTCCTGCACCCTTACACAACAGTCGCCAGCCGTCTGAATTTGGGCGTAGCTTTTGCAGGGTGCCCAAATATACAGCGATCACGACAAATAGAGCGGCCCAAAAGAATAGAACTGGAAACTCTGGAATCGAACCGAGAAGATAAATTGCAACGGCAATCAATGCCACGCCCAACAGATGATTAGTACGCTCCATCCAAACACCTGTTTTCGGCACGAAAAATGAAAGTCCAAAGCCAATCGCAATCAAGATTACACCCATTCCTAGTGCCATTGCAGACATCGTCGCCGCCCCCAACAGTGGATCGCCTTCTGCAATTACCACACCCAAAACGGAAATTAGTAAGGGAGTAACACAAGCACCGACAATTAAGGCAGAAACCAGACCTAAGAAAAAAACAGCACCGACACTTCTCGTACGAATCCGATTAGCACTGGTTTGAATCTTTGTCTCGAGCTGTGAAGGTAAGCGTAGTTCGTAAAGACCAAACAAGGATAGTGAACCTGCCATGAGAATAACTGCTAAAAGACCCAATAACCAAGGTTTTTGAAAATAGGCTTGAAGTTGATCTCCTGTCGCTCCGGCCACAACACCTATCATCGCATAAGTGGCGACGGTACCCAATACATAAACGATCGATAAGATCCCACCTCTAATTGAACTTTTGGGTGCATCTTCTTGACTGACGATAATGGCAGATACAATTGGGATCATCGGCAATACACAAGGTGTGAATGTCAACACAACACCTATGCCGAATGCAGAAATGAGTAACCAGAAAATGTTTGCTTCTAGGTTCAATAAAGAGGTCGCACTACCTCCCGTTTGTGCCAAAGCTACAGCCGAAGTAGTGAATAAAGTCACCACGACAAAACTGAAAAGAAGGCAATTCCGGAATTTATTCATCATTACAGATAATTGAGCTAAATTGAGACACTTTACTACAGGAATAGCTGTGCTGAGCAGACAGATCGAAATTCGATCTTCCCATCAGCACCGATTGAAATGATAGAAAAACTCAACCAATTCGACACGTTTAAAGTCTTAACTAACCATATTGTCATTTGTCTAGGCTATCGCTGAGAAAAGAACTTCAGCTTATCTCCCATCGATTCCCGCGTTTTGCAGTTCAATGACTAACGCATGGGGTTTATCACAAGCTGCTTTTGAGTGTAGTTGTAGAAATCAAATAATGTCTTGACGGGAGTACGTTTTTCAACCGCTCAATGAGATCGTTCTACACAAGCTTGATTGTCACCATTTCAGATCGAAAACCCATGCTCTGACCTAAATTGATTCAAATCTTAAACTTTTTATCATTATAACTTCATGAAGTCGCACCAATTTTTGACTTGCGAATGGAGCTCGAAGCGATTTCTCTATTCAGTACACTGAATGTTTAAATTGCTCAAACTGAGCTTTCGCATACACATTTGGCATCATTTGCCCCAAAACTGAATACTTTCATTAGCTATTATCAAAACCCCTTGATGGGATTGATAATTAGAACCCATAATTCAATTAGCCCAGACCAACCCCTCCGCTAAACCTCAACTCTCGCTTCATCGCTCTAAATCACGATTCGTTACCGCATTGTCCTGACAATCTCCCGCCGATCCTATCGATAGCATGATGAGTTGATGTGAACGGAGTGTTCTGATAGCTAAATTGCCAGCTTAGAATTGATTCAGATTAATATGACAGTTTTTGGCACCAAAACAATTCAACAGCTAAGTAAAAACTGTGAGAAATTTATTATAAAATTCAGTAAGTTATTTTATTTTTGAGTAAAATATATTAACTTCTAGTAAGTGGTGATGAACTCACTCATCCAACTAATTTATGTACCAACTACTTCCTACGTGAGTTTCTTTCAAAAGTATTCAAATTCATTAAGATAATGAACAACAATTAGTACAAATCTTTAGTAGTGAGTATCATATGAGTAAGACTTACTTGTATGAGTTCGATACTGTCTCGACCAAACGTTTCTATGGTCTAACAAAACAAAGAGTTTTGTGTCCTCCAACGAATAGAATTTTGTAATTCACTCGCTTCAAGGTAAATTTTCATTCATCAATTTAAATCCAATTGAACGATGGCTACTCTAATCCCAAGCATAGATCCTAGTCAAATCGAGAATGATGGCGAATCTCGTGTAGCCACTAAATTAATGGAAGCCCTAGATAGTTCTGTCGAGGTTTTTCACAGTATCGGATGGAATCGGAGAGATAAATATGATCGACTTAAGCAAGGAGAGTGTGATTTCGTTATTGTCTCTCCAAAATACGGCATTTTGTTTCTTGAAGTCAAAGGTGGCAATGTTCAGTTTAATCCTGACCTAAACAGCTGGGTGCGAGTTGGATACGGTGGTTTGAATACAAAATTACCTAAAAATCCATTTGACCAAGCCCGTGACAACATGTACCAGTTGGTGGGTGCTATCAAAGAGTCACTGGGTCTAATGCACCTTAATTTTGTGTATGGATTTGCAGTAGTATTCCCGCATTATCGATTTGATGGTCAAACGCCTGCTGTGATTGACCCAAAACTGATCCTAGATGCTCCGAAACTTGAAAATCTGGAAGAATCCATACAGAGCATTTATCGACTTTGGCACAGAAGTGCTCCTGAAATTTCGCATAACAGAGTTGCCGGGATATCACCACAACTTATGAAGCGCATCAAGTTTGTACTCTGCGGATATTACGATTGTATTCCCCAGCTACATCAGCAGATTGAGATACAGAAGCAACACATTTATCGCTGCACGCAAGAACAAAAAGAAATACTTAGAATATTGAGCAAGCAGAAATTAGCAACAATTGAAGGTGGCCCGGGTACTGGTAAAACTTTAATTGCATTAGCGAAAGCTCAGGAATGCGCATTATCTGGTAAACGTACGCTGCTAGTTTGCTACAACGTCAACTTGAAAAAATCGTTGCGGGAAAGATCGTCAGCTGAACTCAATGAGAACTTAATCATAGAAAACTACCACAGTCTAGTTAAGAGATTCGCAGCTTTAGCTCAAATTCCTTTCGGAGTTCCAGCCGATCGCCAACTTTCACAAGATTTTTGGAACGATGAATCACCTGAAATTTTGGACAAGGCTTGCAATAATTTAACCGACGAGCATAAATTTGATGCGATCATTGCAGATGAAGGTCAGGACTTTCGTGAAATGTGGTGGCTAAGCCTAGAATCTTTATTTCGTTGTCCTGACAATGAAAGAATTTTCTATATTTTTTATGATGCTGATCAAAAACTCTATCAACTTGATCAGCCTCGGGTTTCAGAGTATTTACACGCACCTTTCACACTTTATGAAAATTGTCGAAATGCACCCAAAATCGCGGAACATTGCGCGAACTTGATTGGTACAAAATTAGAAAGTAAGGTACAGCCTCTAATTGAAGACGCGCTATTGATTGAGAGTGTCCAAACTGTTCAGCAGGGGTTCCAGCTGATCCGCAAATTACTTCATAAATTCTGCCGAACCAAGGAAGGACAACTGCAGCTCTCACAAGTCGTAATTTTAGCGCCAAAATTTTCAAACGAGTCTGGGCCGATCAGATGGCCAAGAAGTATCAAATCAATACCTCTCACACGTGAACTATCTGAATGGAGGTCAAATCAGGGAGTTTTGATTAGTACCGTTCATTCATTTAAGGGCTTGGAGTCAGACGTTGTGATTCACTTGAGTCGAAAACTTCCAGAAGAACAAGGGCAGGAACATGTAATTAACTACGTCGGTCAATCACGCGCTAAGCACGTACTTCGAATTATCGAAGTGGCGGAAATGTAATGTTGGGAACGATTTTATGACCTTAAATTTGGCCAAACGCAAAGCCGCCGAAGCGGCTTTGGACTATATCAATTTTGGCGATGTAGTCGGGGTTGGAACAGGCTCGACTGCGAATGCCTTCATCGAACTTCTAGGCAAAATGAAAGGCAAAATTGATGGTACAGTTGCTAGTTCAGACGAAACTAAACGAAGATTACGTCAACTATATCTGCCTGTTTTTGACTTAAATCAAACCGGCCCCCTTCCACTTTATGTCGACGGTGCTGATGAAGCCACCATACATAGGTATCTCATCAAAGGCGGTGGCGGCGCACTGACTCGAGAAAAAATAGTCGCTGCTACCAGCGAGAAGTTTGTCTGCATTGTAGATCACACAAAAATTGTTGATTTTCTCGGCACTTTTCCTCTACCAATTGAAGTAATACCGATGGCGCAAAGTTCCGTAAGCCGAGCATTGGTCAAAAAAAGAGGACAGCCTCAATTGAGAACTGGATTCACAACAGACAACGGAAATATTATCATCGACGCTCTAAACCTTGATCTATTAAACCCTCCGGCTGTGGAATCTGACCTCAACGACATACCAGGTATAGTCTGCAATGGTATTTTCGCATTGAGACCTGCAGATGTACTAATCGTAGGATACGAAAAACAAACGACAATTTACTCCTAGCCAACGAAAGTGGTTAGTTTCTAGCGCAAATGTGCCGCCGTTGAAATACAAACTCGTATATCGAGCTACCTTTTTCTAAGGCCTTGTTCTCATAACGGGTGACTGTTCGTTGCACGCGATCAGAATCAATCTCGCTTACAACATCCAAAAGTTCGAGTTGCCTGTTTTCCATAAATCGTTCGCTAGCAAATTCTGCGTAGTCCTTTGAATCCGTAACGAAAATAATTTTTCCATTGTCAACAAGACGACTTACACACAACTCTACAAATGCCGGCTGAATGAGTCGCCGCTTGTGATGCTTTTTCTTAGGCCAAGGATCTGGAAAGTGAAAGAAAATTTCGCTCAAGGAATTCGATTCCAATGAAATTTCGAGCACATCCCTGGCATCCGAAGTTGAAATACGAATATTTCCAATTCCCCAACGATGAGTTGCCAGCAAGCACTTACCAACACCAGGTCGATATACTTCGATTCCCAAATACCCTGTATCTGGATTGGTTTTCGCTAGGTGGATCAGTGCTTCTCCGTCACCAAAGCCAACTTCTAGTGCAAAACGCTTCAGCTTAGGGAAAATACGAGACAAATTAAGTGCACTATCGGAAGTTGGAATGAGATAAAGCTCCGATAGATTTTTTATCGCTCGGGTTTGCGCTCGAGTCATGCGACTCTCTCGTCTTACATAGGTTCTTATTCGTTTGTACTTAGTTTCCATTGTTCGTTGATGAGTGACTTCAATAATCCTGTCATTCGAGTATATTATTTGGAATCAAGTAGCTATGTAAAATTCTAGAATCAAAATTCTTCACTATAAAAACCTACACTTGACATGTTAAATTTCAGTCTCGAACCACTGCCATTTACTTATCAGACACTTCAAATTCCAATCACTTTTGAAGTTCTAACAGATTGATATTTTTACATTTTATCCCTGTTCCTCACTTAAGGCATTTGATTCGTTCAAGCCTTCGCGAAGACAAGATCCAATAATGCTTGAAGTTCGAAATTTAACAGGTCAACGCGATGAACTTCGCTTATTCGAAAATTTATCGTTCACTGTGCAAGCAGGGCAGCTCCTTTATATCCGTGGAAAAAATGGTGCCGGAAAAACCACTCTAATTCGAATACTATGTGGACTAATCCCACCAAGCCAAGGTGAAATTTTATGGAATGGTGTTGCGATTAAAGAGGATACAACACAGTTTCGTCAGACAATGGTCTATGTTGGTCACGAAAATGGCATCAAAGGTGATCTCACAGCTTTAGAAAACCTAAATTTTTTTCGAAACATACATCAGTCATCAACAAGCCTTTCCGCAATCGACAGTTTAGAACAACTTGGAATCGTCAAGTTGGCTCAAATTCCTTGTCGACTTTTGTCCGCAGGCCAAAAACGAAGAGTCTCTTTGTCAAAACTGCCTGGCTCAGCCGCAAAGTTGTGGCTACTAGATGAGCCTTTGACCGCACTTGACGTATCTGGACAACAAACGATAGTTGAATTGATTCGTACTCATCTCGCGAAGGATGGAATCTGTGTTGTCACATCTCACCAAGACCTTGACTGGGGGGCAATAAACCTCAATGAAATTCATTTAAAGGATGCTTGATCGTGACTGCATTTTATGCACTTCTAAAACGCGACCTGCTGTTGGCACACAGGAACCCATCCGACTATGCGACACCGGTAATTTTTTTCATCGTTGCCGTTACAATGTTTTCATTTGCAGCCGCAACAGATGGCACAGTACTTAAAACGATTGCTGCAGGTGTAATTTGGACTTCAGCACTGTTGGCATCGATGCTATCTCTAGACGACATATTTCGAACAGATTACGAAGATGGTAGCCTAGACCTACTACTAAATGCACCTAGCCCATTGTCATTACTAGTACTTGCAAAAGTATGTGCACATTGGATATCGACTGGGCTACCCCTAATTGCAGTGAGCCCAATTCTAGGTATACTAATGAATCTTGATTTTTATAGTATTTTGATTCTGGTGGTTACGATTGCCTTAAGTACGCCTACTTTTAGTCTTATCGGAGCATTTGGAGCTGCCTTAGTCGTCAACCAAAAGAAAACAGGAGTATTACTGTCACTACTTACATTGCCCCTTTGTATACCGGTATTGATCTATTCGATCTCGAGTGTAATTGCAGCTGCTTCAGGTTTGCCTGTATCAGGTCATCTATCATTGTTAGGCGCTTTTTTTGTGTTTAGCTTAACCATCGCACCGTTCGCTATCGCTGGTACACTTAGAGTCATGGCAGGAGATTAATGAATTTTTTATGGTTTCATCGCCTTAGTACAGCAAGGTTTTTCTATCCCTTTGCTGTACGCCTTACTCCCTGGCTTGGGACATTGGCCGCAATCACGATTCTAGCGGGTCTGTATCTCGGTTTGGTCGTCGCCCCCATGGATTATCAGCAAAAGGATGCCTATCGAATTATGTACGTTCACGTCCCATCGGCGTGGATGTCAATGTTTATTTACGTGTTTATGGCCGTCAGCGGCGCCATTGGTTTAATTTGGCGAATTAAGCTTGCACACTTGGTTTGCACGGCTGCCGCAACGATAGGTGCTTCCTTTACACTCATTACTTTGCTAACCGGCTCGATTTGGGGGAAACCAATGTGGGGAGCTTGGTGGGCCTGGGACGCTCGGTTGACATCAGAACTGATTCTCCTATTTCTTTATCTTGGATTTATTGCCTTGCAATCGGCAATTTCCGAACGTACAAAAGCACAGCAAGCGGGTGCGATTTTGTTGATCGCGGGTGTCGTCAACATACCTATCATTCATTATTCTGTCTTATGGTGGCACACACTACATCAAAATCCTTCTGTTACACAATTCGGTGTACCTACAATTCACATAAGCATGCTCATACCATTGTTGATCATGAGCTTTGGTTTCATGCTTTTATTCTTTACGATTCTTATGTTACGAATTAGAGCTTTGATCTTGGAAACCGAAATTTCCAGTCGATGGATGCAAAAACTTCACAGCTTACAATGAATTTCGTCGAATTTCTTTCAATGAGTGGCTATGCGGAATATGTGTGGAGTGCCTACGGAATCACACTGTTCGTGCTTGTATTAAACATTGTATTCGCATGCAGAAAACTCAAACGTGCGCAGAAAAAGCTGTCATCGAATTAAACCGAAAAACGAATTGATTCACTCCAATGCGAGGTGGTATCTTGATATGTAAATTCAAGAAATCATGTTACTTGGTTCAAATTCCTACTTTTTCTAATTTCAAATTGATAAAAAAAATTAATATTTTTGAACAATTGAACAAAATTATTATGTATATTTTCAATATATTCAATATATACAGCATGAGGAGGAAATTGATATGCGACTAATAATTCAAGTATGTTTGGCCCTTGTGATGACTTTGTCTCTCACATTTTCGGTACAAGCAGCCAAGTATGCCGAAGGTCAGGTCGCCAACGGCGGAACGATCCAAGGAATCGTAACCTACAACGGTACTGTCAAAATGAGGACCGTACTTCCTACAAAAGATAAAGAAGTTTGTGGGAAAGCCCGGAAAGTTCCTAACGTTATCGTTGGCGCTGGCGGTGCTGTACAAGATAGCGTCGTAGTTCTCAAGGATATAGCTACGGGTAAACCGTGGCCGGCAATGCAAACTCCAGTTATCAATAATGTGGACTGTATTTTTGAACCTCACGTACAAATTACCAAACGTGGAAAAGTCGATATCATTAATAGTGATCCAGTGTTGCATAACACACATGGGTATTACGGAAAAGCAACAGCGTTTAATGTCGCCCTACCGTTTGAAAATGCGAAAGTTACAAAAACTTTGAAGAGAGTGGGTGAAGTGCGTACAGACTGTGATGCTCACGGCTGGATGCTAGGCTGGCTTTACGTAGTCAGTAATCCGTATTTTGAGCAAACTGGAGCCGACGGGATGTTTACACTTAGCGACGTTCCACCTGGGAATTACACCCTTATCGTGTGGCAAGAAGCGTTTGGTGAGAAAGAAGTTTCAGTCTCCGTAAAGGCTGGTGCTACAACTGAAGTGTCAATTGAACTAGGTTCATAGTTTTTGTATCATTCAGTTAATAATAATTTACCTATAAATCAAATAGTTTTTGCATAGTGCAAGAGGAGGAAATATGCAAAAAAATAAGCATGCCGGCGATGGCGTTAATAAAGTTGATCTCACTCGCCGCACTTTTCTTCACAAGTCGCTGTTGACAGGAGGGGCTATCGCAACCGGTAGCGCCGTAGGGTTCTTCCAAACCCTAACGTCAGTGGAGGTCGCGAATGCTGCTCAAAGTGAAGCGTTTAGCTTTGCCTGGGTTTCGGATACACATCTTTATCCACGCGAATTGAATCAGCGATTTATCGACAAAGCTACACGAGCATTCTCAGAAGTCGAAGCGATGGGCTCAAAATTTGACTTCATGATCTTCGGTGGTGACTTGGCTCAGTTAGGAGATCCTGTCGAGATCGAGTTAGGCGCTGAATTATTGAAGGAAGTTTCGATTCAAAAGCACTTCATCCCGGGCGAGCACGACTGGTATTTAGATCTTGGTGAAAGCTGGAATAGTCACTTCGGTGAATCACCTTGGACCTTTGACCACAAAGGAGTCCGTATTATCGGTCTTGATACAATCGGAAGTGCACCAGACTATTGGACTGCCCGAGGTATGACTGATGTGGAAAGAATGGGACACATGTCTGCACTGGACGGTTCACAAGCAGGGCCTTGGTCTGGACTAGGTAGCAAAAACCGTCAATGGTTGTCAGCAACACTTTCAGATTGGCCAGTTGGTGATCCGGTGATCATATTCTCGCACACACCTCTGTACGAAGTGTATGCGCCTTGGAACTTCTGGATTCGAGATTGGCGTCAAGTTCACGAAATTCTGGCTCCGTATCAAAATGTAACCAATATTCATGGGCATGTTCATCAACCTCTCTACAATGAGATTGGCGGTATGCGAAGTATTGGAATGTTGGCCACTTCTTGGCCATGGCCGTACGCGCCTGAAGGCGTTCCTGCACTCACAAAACCCATGCTAAGAGTTGATCCTGGCGATCACTTTGATGGTGTTGGTTGGGGTAACTGGGACATGAACGAAGGCAGAGCCGACTATGAGTACATGATGTGGCGTGAGCAAGTCTTTGCCAATACCAGAGCAGATTCTGGAACAGGTGATAACCAAAACCAGAAATTGTCTCCCAGAATCGCAGATCGCGGTTGGACCGGTGACTAATTTAACATAGAGAGGAATTTAACTATGCTGAACAATAAATCAAAAGGGCTGTTGGCCCTCGTTTGTGCATTTGTGAGTGTTTCGTTGCTGTTTGTCTTTATGGTAAATCGAGCATCTGCTCACAAAGTTGCACATGATGCAGAAACTTTACAAGCGTTTCAAGATGCTTTTATGGAACAAGTCATTATTGGAGACGATCTTTTCCACGGCGGCACTATGCCCGGAATCAATCTTTCCAACACTGGAATGGCCTGTGCCATGTGTCATCCATTCTCGTCCGACATTCATCCGCACGAGTTTCCAAAATTCCAAGAGCAAATGAGCGAATTCGCGACTTTGCGTGACATGGTCAATTGGTGTATTGAGAAGCCAAATGAAGGTGAAAAAATCGATCCGGATGGTGATGCAATGAAAGCATTGGAAGCCTATATGTACTGGTCAAATCGTGGTTCCACACTGGATCCAGGTCGACACTAGATAATAATTTTTAGCTCCTTTGTATTTTCGATTCGGAGCTAATCGATAACAAAATCTGTAGGGTGTATGGCACGCTGACTGTTGGCATTTGTCATACACCCTAATTTTTCTAAGATTAGGTTGAAATCATTGACCTTTTGACTCGATTTGGAGTTGCAATTCAATTGAAAAAGTTAATCGCAGTATTAGTCCTCGCCGTTATTGTCGGTGCACTCGCCGTAACCGGTATGACGATGCAGTCAACGGATGAAGAAACAACCCAAGAGATGACTACTGGCCGTTCGTTGTTCAATTACGCGGCAACAACGGGCAATATCGAACCAGTTAGTGACGGAATTCCTGTTACGCCACGATTACTCGAACACGGTGAGTGGGTATTTCGCGGCATGTGTATCGGATGCCATGGCGTTGAAGGTGACGGCAACGGCGCAGTTTGGGAACTTGGTGAACTTTACGCAAAAGAGCACGCACTGCCAAGAAAGCCGCGAGATTTCACAGAAGCCGTGTTCAAGCTTCGTTCCACTCCAAGTGGTTCGCTGCCGACAGACCGAGATTTGTTTATTTCGCTGTCTCGAGGCTTAATTTTAAATAACGACATGCCGGCCTTTAAGTTTCTGCCCGAACGAGATCGTTGGGCAGTGGTGGCTTATATAAAGACATTTTCTGATCGCTGGGAAGAAGAAGCAGATTGGCAGGAAGATCCCATCGAAATAGGTGAACCCCCGCTTCCCACTGCTGAAATCATTACCGCTGGTAAAGGCGTTTATGAATTGATGCAATGTGAGCAATGTCATGGGGCTCTCGGTAAAGGCGATGGTCCATCCGCACCCGGGCTTGAAGATGATTCGGGACTACCGATCGTACCTCGAGACTTTACCGATTCCACTCAGTTTGTGGGTTCCAATGAACCGAAAGGAGTCTATCAAACATTTACCACTGGTTTAGATGGAACACCGATGCCCTCGTTTGCAGATTTCCTTGATGAAGATCAACGCTGGCAGCTCGTCTGGTACGTCATTTCGTTACGACCTGATTTCGATTTGGAATCTACTCGTGCGATGATGATGGCCGAAGCCGACGGAATGTTGGCTAATTTAGATACAACTTTGACTGAACAGTAGAATTGAAGTTTTGTTGGGAGTAGGTTATCGAGAATGTCGGTTGCATATTGGGTGCCGGGCGGGATCATACTCGCGGGAATTCTTGCTTGGAGTTCGGTACAGATGTTTCCAGAAAATAGAAGTATTCTTGGATTTAACACCTATGAGCACATTGATTATGAAATTCTTCCTCAAACAGCTAACTTAGCAGACATTGAGAGAGGACGTAGCTACTACTTGCAGCTGTGCGCACTTTGTCACGGTGCAAGTGGGCAAGGAAATGGAGAGTACAGTTATCGAATGATTCCGAAACCAGCAAGCTTGATTGACTCAAAGATTCATAGTTACTCGGATGCTCAACTTAGTGCTCAAATTAGAGACGGTATTGAGGGAACTGCAATGCAAGCTTGGGGTAAAGTACTGAATTCGCACCAAAGAAAACAAGTAGTGGAATATATTCGATATCTAGCTCTGTATCAACAAAAACAATAAGATGGGAAATTCAATCGCCGTAATGAGCAGCAAATGGACTTTTCCAGTACCAGAAGAGATCGAAAATGTCGATTCGGCACTTATTATTAAGTTCATTCTTATGTCCGTGACCTATTTGTTGATCGGCACGGTACAGGGCGTAATTCAAACCCTGCCTGAATTTGCACTGTGGATTCGAGCAACCGGCCCCGCAGGCCACATGATTGACCCATTGGCCCATGCACACATTAACTTAGTCGGCGGTGTGACCATGGCGATCATGGGTTTGTTTTATTACCTATTGCCTAAAATATTGAAGAAGCCGATTTATAGTCACACACTGTCGCATACCTCGTTTTGGTTTTCTGCTTTAGGTGTTTTAGGTTTTTTTAGTGCCCTCGTATTCTTCGGAATTCTTGAGGGTAACATGATTTTAAGCGGTATGACATTTCAACAAGCGCTTGACGCAGTCGGTCCAATTCATCACATCGTTATCATTACCACCGCTATGTTGATGGGATTTGGGTACTGGCTGTTTATTATGAACGTATTTCTGACGATCTTTAAAAGTGGCGGAGGAAGGTAATGCATAGATTACTTAATTTTCTTTATAACGGTTTTCTTGTTGGCGTCGGTCTAGGCACCGTATTTCAACTTGCGTTCTTACCACTAATCGGTATGCGCAGTCACGAAGAATGGACTGGACTATTGGTATGGGGATTTGTTATCTCAATCGGTACCGGCGTCATATCAGCATTGTCGTTTTGGTATATGAACTCCATGATGATCAAACAAGGAAAGTAGTCAACCAACACTGCAATTGGAGAATAAAAAATAATGGCTACAAACATATTGACTCGCAACGATTACGCAGAAGGAACAGCAGCAAAACACTTTTTCTTCTCGTCGATCGTGATGTTGAATATAGGAGTTTTTCTAGCATTAATAACCTCGATGAGACTTGCTTGGCCTGACGTCTTTCCGAACGATATACCATGGCTGCACTTCGGACGTGTTCGGCCAGTGCATGTTCACTTCGTGATATTCGGTTGGATTTCGATGGCTTTTGCAGGCGCGATGTGCTACATGTCACCCGCACTGTGTAAAACCAAACTGTGGAGTGAAAGACTCGGTGTTTGGAACTGCTGGGCATGGAATATTGGAATGGTCGCAGTATTCTTTACCCTAATTAACGGTATGACATCTGGACGTGAATATCAAGATTTGATCTGGCCTTTGGACGTTTATGTTCTGGTCTTGGTCTTTGCACCACTTGCAGTAAATATTTGGATGACGATGCTGAATCGACAAACCAAAGGACTATATGTCACGATGTGGTTCTTCGGTGCAGCCCTGTTGTTCATTATCTTGAGCTACTTCATCGGAGCAGTACCCGATCTATTTCCGGTGACTGGTCTGGCGGAAGCCTATATGACATGGTGGCATGCACACAATATTTTAGGATTGTGGATTACGCCGGTCTCGGCTGCAATTGCCTACTACATCATTCCCAAAATTTCTGGAAATACTCTATACAGTCATAAAATCGGCCATCTGCATTTTTGGTCGATTGCGGCTTTTTACTCGACACCTGGCGCACATCACTTAATGGGTGCCCCAATCCCAGAATGGTTGAAATCTTTTGCATCAGTTTCGGGTGTACTAATTATGATTCCAGCACTGGCTTTTGTTGTCAATATGCTAATGACCATGAAAGACAAATGGTGGATGTATGCGAAAAACATCCCGTTGCAATGGGCTTTGACAGGTGTGCTGTTCGCGATACCGCTGAACATTCAAGGTGCATTTCAACAGACTCGTGCTCTGAACTGGTATATCCATGGAACACATTGGATTGTCGCTCATGCGCATCTTGCACTACTCGGATTTTCGAGCTTTATCGAGATCGGTGCAATTTACTACGGATTACCCAAACTTCTTAAGCGCAAACTTTATAGTACAAAGTTAGCCCGATTACATTTCTGGATGATGGCGATCGGATTCCTTGGGTTCTGGTCGGTACTCACGGCAGCAGGACTTGTTCAAGGCGCTGCGAAAGTGTATGAAATCCCATATATTCAATCCGTCATCGCTACGCACCCGTACATGGTTGGTCGAGTACTATTTGGAGGATTGATTATTTTCGCGCAACCGATTTTCTTATACAACATGTACATGACTGCTAGATATGGTGAGAAAATTGTCGATGCATCACCTCGTGGGCGTGTAGCCCCCGTACCTGCAGCTGGTTAATCAGAGGAGAGGAGTAAATAATGCCTAAGTATGTTGCTGGAGCTGTACTAGTTGTTCTAGTCATCTTTTCTTCTGTTGCGATTACCATCATAGGTGGCTCTACATACATGAATGAAATTCCACGGACAGAGCTCGCAATTGAAAAAGAAGCTATTCTGGGACATAGCGCGTGGACTATTCATGATCCTTGGATGAGGGGTGATGATACGCCTACCCTTGCTGGAAAAGGCAAGAAGATTTTTATTCGAGAAGGTTGTTGGTGGTGCCATACCTTATTGCCAGAACAGACCCAAGACTGGACTTACTTCGGTGAGCCTCCAGTCGCTGGGGACGTTCAAGGAGAGGCTCCTAGCTTGTTTGGTTCTGACCGAAAAGCTCCGGATCTGTTGCATATTGCAAGCCGAAATCGTGTCAAAGCCTGGCATTACGTGCATCATCGAGACCCACGAGCGGTTACGCCTGGCTCGATTATGCCTGCATTCACGCATCTGACCGATGAAGAGCTAGATGCAATTATCGCGTATTTAGAAACATTGAAGTAATACCTAGATCTGGAGACTATAGAGATGGCGGATCACAACGAATTAGAAGATAAAGGTGAGGTTTTTGGTCTTTTCGGTGATGAAGAGTATGACGGTATAAAAGAAGGAAATGGAAAAATTCCTTGGTGGCTTGTTCTAATCGTAGCAGTTACCGTTTTTCAGGCCTTTCTGTGGACAATGCCTTGGCCAGGATTTGGACAACGCTACGATTCAATAACCACTACTTTCGTTAGCGCGACTGGTAAACAACCGTGGTGGGACTGGGGATATTACATGGTCCTGTTCCAGATCATCATTGTCCTAACGTGCATTTCCGGTATCATTTGGTACATAAATGTACAAAAATGGAAGGAACAAAGCAACGGCAAGAACGAAGAGTGAGCTAGAGTCAAAGAATCGGTTCAGCTCTTGGGATTCACGGACCAAATATCAGCGCTCATTTTTGCGCTAATAATCATCGGTGTACTGGTATATGTGATCATGTCCCGTTTCGTAATCGGACCATTTACCAAACTCAAGCGCGCTGAGCAAATTGTTCTTAGTCTAGGTATTGTTGGAATTGTATTGGTCGTCGTATACGCTGCGACAGAACTATTGTTTCATGTTGTTTTTTGAAATTTGAACTAAACTGCCAAAGAATTCTTCAATGAAACGAGGCGAAAAGTTCATATTTATCTTCGCAGGAATTGTAGTGCTGGCCGCGATCGGAAGAGGCTACCAACAATTTACCGCAGTTGATCGTGCACCACCTAAACATTTTTATGAGTGGGATGAAACAGGCCTACAGGGACATTTGGTATATCGAAAAAAAGGCTGCAATAGCTGTCATCGCGCGCTAGGGACCGGGGAAGTAGGTGTTGCCCCGGTATTAGATGGTGTCGGAACCCGCCGTAGTAGCCACTGGCTACATTCATATCTTACCGACCCTGGGCAACTCGTAGAGGGTACCGCTCACTACGGAAACTTGGGGCCGGATTTTAGGCTACTCAATGTGGATGAAAGGGTCCAGTTAACTGCTTTTCTAAGCGGACTACGCGCAAATCCCAACTCACCCAATTATCCGATCAAGGTCATCGTAGATGACCCGAAGTAAGAACAGAATCGAATAGATAAATTTCAATTGTGAACGCAGAATCATTAATACCATTCATTTGGGCAGCAACTGGACTTGTCATGCTGGTTGCGATCGTAATCGTCATTTACTGGGCCTATAAAAATAACCAGTTTGACGAAAATATAAAAGACCAAATCTTTACAGAAGGCGACGACGATCGTTATAGCTGAGCACTTTCGTGGCAAAATTAAAACTGTCTGGAGGTGAATGGGTCGTCATAGTTGGTTCAGGATTGATTTTAGCTTTCGCGGTGACTGTCGGAAGCATCATTTACATGAAACCACCACCAATTCAGTTTAGCTACACTGAAACTCCTCTCACAGCACAAGGAGAGGCGATTTATCGGCGTGAGGGCTGTTTGTCTTGCCACGAAATTTTCGGCAATGGGGCCTCTTATGGCCCCAGTTTGGATGGAGTCGGGAGCAAGCGAACGAAGGATTGGATTGTTCGCTATCTAAAATCACCTTGGCCAGGTGTTAGTGTAAAAACCTACCGACTGCGGATGCCAAGTTACAGCCATTTACCAAATGACGATCTTTCTAAACTGGCTGAGTATCTACTTGCGCTCAAGTCAACGCAAGCCGAAAACAACTAAGTGTTCAATACTATTCTGAAGCTGAATCCGATGGACCAGATTGGTATTTCTTGTTCTGATCAAATAAACCGGTTCCGATGCATGCCCATGGTACGATTGCGAGCGCGACTGCACCCCCCAAACCAAATATGCTCAGAGTAATGATCGTAATAGTAGGTAATTCTTGCATGAAATCTCTTCGGATTTAAAATTTAAATATACTTGTAAGATTAAGTTTTCATTATAGTAGAGAGTTTAATGATCAAAGTCAAATTAACAATTATTTTGCTTGCTCTGCTTTCACTGTTGGTTGCTTGCAGCGAAAATTCTAGCATTCAAGCAAAATTAAAAGTAGGCGATAAAGCACCATTGAGCGACAATCTAACTGTTGTCGATCAAAACCAGTGGTACGAGATCTCGACAATGGATACAAAAGTACCGCTCTACAAATGGAATATTGCCAATCTTATCAAACAAGGTAAGCCATTTTTAGCCGTATTTGGAACACCTCAACATTGCACGATGTGCGTCGATCAAATTAAGCGCGTTGCAGTGATGGAGGAAAAATATGGTGATCAATTCGCCTTCCTGCACATCGACGGTTATAAAGACAATCCTGTATGGGTTGAATGGGGAGTAAAGGGTGAACCCTGGACATTTGTAGTAGACTCGAATGGAGATGTCTCATCGATACTTCCTGGCCAAACCGAGATCGGGCTATTGGTGCAGGAAATCGAAAAAGTGATAGGTTCAATCCAAGGTTAAAAAAATGATTCAGCGATGTATCAGCTTAACCATTGCCCTTTTTGGAATTTTGCTTTCAATGCGGTTGGCTTGGGGGCAAATCAGTCCTTACGTCTACGTCAAAATGTCGATGGGTGTGCCATGGATCTTGTATTTTGTTTTTTTGCTTTCGATTTTGATTCCTTTCTTTTTGATGATTTTCTTCGCCTGGAGACGGTACATAAAGTCAGACAAAATCGATGAAGATGATTTCAGTTAATCTTTAATACTTTGGTACTGTAAATGGGTTTTTTCTTACGAATCATTTTGCCAATACTTCTTATCGGGGTATTTGCAATTATCGCTATCTTTGTTTTGAATTCAATCGAAGCGATGGAAATGATGGAAACGACGAAACGTGCAGGCCCCACAATCTTAAATCGCTGAGGCGCAGCTCATTACGCTGTCATTTTCTTGCCCTCACACACTTCCAATGCCGATTCGATACAGTCAACAACAAACTGTTGCTGACGATCAGTCAAAGCGTAGTACATCGGAAGACTAATTTCTCGAGAATAGAACCACTCCGAATTCGGATAATCTCCATCACTAAATCCGAATTTCCGATAGTATGGCTGTGTATGTACAGGAATATAGTGAACATTCACTCCAATTCCTGAACTTCGCAGATGGTTGAAGACAGTCAATCGATCTCCTGCTTCTTCTAAGAGGATTGGATACAAATGAAATGCCGAGGTGCCTTGAGGATTCTGCCAGGGGCGCAGCACTGGTAAATCGGTTAGCATTTCATCATATTGACTAGCAAGTACCCTACGCCGCACAATAAATTTTTCTAATCGAGCCATTTGCGATACTCCGAGTGCGGCTTGCATATCAGTCATTCGATAATTTAGCCCAATTTCCAACTGCTCGTAAACCCATGGTTCACAATTAGGATTGAGCATTTCTTCCGGCACTCGAGTAATTCCATTTGTTCGAATTCGTCTCATTTTCGCGCCCAGATCTGCATCGTTCGTAGTTGCAATTCCGCCCTCCGCAGTCGTAATTATTTTTACCGGATGAAAACTGAACACAGCGACATCGCTGAATTGACAGTTACCCACAGGAGCCCCTAAGTATTCGGCACCTACAGCATGTGAGGCATCTTCAATAATCTTAATGTCGTACTTCTGAGCGAGGAACGCAATCGCCTCCATATCAGAGCTTTGTCCTGCATAATGGACAGGCACTAAAATTTTTGGTAAGCGATTATTTTTATCTGCATGTTTTAGTTTATGTTCAAGTGAATTGGGATCCATGCAGTAGGAGTCACGGTCAATGTCGACGAAATCAATTGAAGCTCCACAAAGTCGCCCACAATTCGCGGAGGCTACAAAGGTGTTTGGCACCGTCCAAAGCCAATCACCCGGTGCTAATTCTAGAGCAAGGCAGGCTGCGTGAAGAACCGACGTTGCTGAATTCATCGCCACCGCATGCTGCGCTTGGGCGGCCTCGACGAAGATTTCTTCGAACCTTGGAACTGAGGGACCTTGCGTTAACCAATCCGATTTTAGTACTTCCAGTACTGCCGATACATCTTCGTCAACGATGTTTTGTCGACCATAAGGAATCATTAGAAGTAACCGATTATGTCGCTATTTTCATCAATCCACTCCTGGAGTTCTCCGATCTGCATCCATTCCACATTCGTATTTGATGCGTACTGAAACTCTTCAGGAACAGAACGACCAGCTTTGATTCGAGCTGGTTCACTCGACCAATTGTTTATTGCGGGGATTATTTTGAAATAACCTTCATATTCATAGGTATGTGGTGCATCCTCTACTCCAATCATCTGCTCGTGTAGTTTTTCACCCGGTCGAATTCCTATAATTTCATGATTTGCACCTGGTGCACAAGCCTCGGCGATCTCGAGAATATTCATCGAAGGTATTTTCTTGACGTAAATTTCACCTCCCAACATATCCTCGAACGCATGCCATACTAGATCGACTCCTTCTTCCAATGTAATCATAAAGCGAGTCATCCGGGTATCTGTAATGGGAAGGACACCTTTTTCTGCACAAGCTTTGAAAAAGGCGATGACAGAACCCCGCGAACCCATTACATTCCCATAGCGAACAATCGAAAAGTGACAGTGAGTTTGACCGGAGTACGAATTCGCCGCGACAAACAGTTTGTCGGATGCCAGTTTCGTCGCGCCGTATAAATTGACTGGACTGGATGCTTTGTCAGTAGACAGTGCGACGCATTTTTTGACATCGCTATCTAGACAAGCATCAATTACATTCATTGCGCCGATGACATTCGTTTTTACGCACTCGAATGGATTGTATTCAGCAATTGGAATAATCTTGGTAGCGGCAGCATGTACGACGTAATCAACACCGTCTAAAGCACGATAAAGCCGATCTTTGTCTCGTACATCTCCGATAAAAAAGCGTATTCGAGGATCATCCTTAAATTTTTCAGCCATCTTCCACTGTTTCATCTCGTCACGAGAATAAATTATCAGGCGCGATGGCTCATATTTTTCCAATGTCATCGGAACGAATTTAGATCCGAATGAACCTGTGCCACCGGTGATGAGTATGGATGAATGCTTTTCCATAATTGGATCTTAGGCCTAACTTGATTGGCGTTACTTTCGAGAAAATTAAGCTACGGTGCAACCACTCGAGGCTCTTTTCTCACATGAAACGTTACTTCGTAGGGAAAACTATCTGGCGATAGTACGTAGTCATGATACATAACTACGTGAGCTCTTAGCTCCTCCTTTAAGAATCTAAACAACTTCAGTGGATCTGCGTAGTATAGATCAGAAACTTCATACTCAACGTATTTCGAAAGAATGTTGAATGCAATTCCTTTTTCACATACTTTCCAAAGCTGTTCAACAACATCGTACATGAACATTTCTGCATTGTCACGCGGAAAATTGAACATCCCCGAAACGATTCCATACTCGAACCCTGTCGGAAGGGGGGAGGCAGGAACGCTACTTTTTTCAGCCAGCATAGATGCATCAAAAAGTCGAACTTCCGCTATAGGATCCCCTTCTACTCTTTGACTTGCCAATTCTACAAACTCTTCAAGTAATTCCAGACCGAGATATTTTCCTTGAAAGCCCTTGGATCGCAAGAAAGAATAAAGATGCCCCAGACCACATCCTACATCAATAACAGATTCCATGTCCGAAGAAATGCTCGCCAACAATCTAAATCGATTGTTTTGAGTGAGCTCATCGCGCCAATCAACAGCTCTCGGACTATCACCAAACCGCGCAAACTGAGATTTGAAAAAAGCGGTGACTTGATCATTCATTAGTGAAGATTAATCTCGTTAGATTCGCAAATTTCTTCGTAGAGGAAAAGACTATTCGTAGCTGAAGCGGTGGTTATCGTTTAAGCAAGTGATATTTTAATATTACGGCTCCTAAAATTGTAGATTGGATTCTAATTTCAGAATAACAGTAGATTTTCTTCGAATTCGTTCTCGAAATAAACCGAATACTCAAACCAAGATAGAGAATCTTTCGATAATTTTCGTTAAATTAGGTAAAATATTTCTAAAATTTGTTACTTTTTGGGCAGAAAATAGAAAATATTTCCACTTTTCTACTCGCTAAGTTTTGAGTGGATAGTGAAAACCACTTGAAGACATTAAAAAAGGGAGGATCGTCATGTCAAGTTTAGTAGCCTTATCTGTAAGCATTGGAGTTCTAGGTGGCATAGCCACAATGTTATGCCTAGGTCCATTAGCCGGAATTGTATTGATCTGGACTGTGTTTATCGCTTGGGCCTGTTTTTTCGCCGTAGGCGGAAACGAACAGGCACTAAAAAATACAATTGTTTGCGGTATTTTGGGAGCAGTGATTGCTTGGATCGCTTTGCTAATCATTCTCGGAATCCCGCTAGCCGGTGCACTGAGTTTGCCAGTTTGGGCAGGTATCGTAGTTGGAGTAACTGTTATCGGCATGTGTTTGCTCGCACATATAGACGCATTTTCGACAATTCCAGCTTCCGTGTTGGGTTATGCGAGTGTAGCTAGTTTCGCGCTCACCAAACCAGATGCACTTACCATGGATGCGTTGACTTCAGTAAGTTTTAATAACGCTCTGATTGTTATCGTAGTTTCATTTGCAGTAGGGGCCATCTTCGGTCTGTTGTCTGGTAAGTTAGGAGGAAAACTTACCAAAGCTTAGGTTTGCGACGCTACTAATAACAAACAGATTCAAAGGTTTCTTAAAATTCATTTAGAGTTGCAATAATCACTTTATTGATAGATTTTGGCTCTATCTGTTCATTCCAATTCGTGAAGAACCTGCAGTCCGAAAGCGCGGACTGCAGGCCTTCGCATTATCTTTTTTCATGTCCTCAGGGATGCAATAGAAATATGGCTATTGGTCCAGTTAACTACACCGAACAAAGGGCTGCAGTTGACGCAGTGGAGACCTAAATTCAGTCCCTATCTTACCCCGTCAAATTTAACATCCTTTCGCGAACTAAGGAACAAAACTCTGAGGATAAATTGCAGAAGCCTCTCGGCGCCGTATACCCGCATTTCAATTTTTAGCCTGCCACCACTACAAAGTCTTCTGTCGCCTACAGCAATCATAGTTCGGCATTACTACAGAGCGAGTTTTCGAACGATTTGTTTTGAATTCCTACCTAACTAACACTTTGATTCAGTTGCAGGATTGTTAATGTGATCTAACACTCAAGCCAATTGTTTTATACTGGCAATCGGTAAATTGTCACGACTAAAATTATTGCAGTGATCCCAGCACGCAGTGGTAGTCAGCGGATTAAAGGAAAAAATATTCGTGATTTCTGTGGACAACCTATTATTTCTTGGTCGATAGAGGCGGCGAAGCGTACAAACCTTTTTGGCCAGGTTGTCGTGTCAACCGATGAACCCGAAATCGCAAAACAAATGGGAGCAGATTTTCCATTCGTTCGTCCGGCCGAATTGGCAGACGAAATCACCGGAGTTTCACCAGTCATTCAGCATGCCATACAACAGCTTACTGATGCGGGAATTGGCATTTCAGCCGCATGCTCATTCTATGAATTATCAGGTGAGATGGCTCATATTGTTCCAATGTCATCGGAACGAATTTAGATCCGAATGAACCTGTGCCACCGGTGATGAGTATGGATGAATGCTTTTCCATAAATGGATCTTAGGTCTAATTTGATTGGCATTACTTTCGAGAAAATTAAGCTACGGTGCAACCACTCGAGGCTCTTTTCTCACATGAAACGTTACTTCGTAGGGAAAACTATCTGGCGATAGTACGTAGTCATGATACATAACTACGTGAGCTCCTAGCTCCTGCTTTAAGAATCTAAACACCTTCAGTGGATCTACGTAATATAGATAGGAATCTTCATACTCAACGTATTTCGAAAGAATGTTGAATGCAATTCCTTTCTCACATACATTCCAAAGCCGCTCAACAACATCGTACATGAACTTTTCTGCATTGTCACTCGATAAATTGAACATCCCCGAAACGATTCCATACTCGAACCCTGTCGGAAGGGGGGAGGCAGGAACGCTACTTTTTTCAGCCAGCATAGATGCATCAAAAAGTCGAACTTCCGCTATAGGATCCCCTTCTACTCTTTGACTTGCCAATTCTACAAACTCTTCAAGTATTTCCAAACCGAGATATTTTCCTTGAAAGCCCTTGGAACGCAAGAATGAATAAAGATGCCCCAGACCACATCCTACATCAATAACAGATTCCATGTCCGAAGAAATACTCGACAACAATCTAAATCGATTGTGTTGAGTTAGCTCATCGCGCCAAGAAATACCTTTCGCACTATCACCAAACCGCGCAAACTTAGATCTGTAAAAAGCGGTGAATTGATCATTCATTAGTGCAGATTAATCCCGTTAGATTCGCAAATTTCTTCGTAGAGAAAAAGATTATTCGTAGCTGAAACCGTAGCTATCATCAAAGCAAGTAATAATGTAATATTACGGCTCCTAAAATTTGTTACCTTATGGGCAGAATATAGCAAATTTTTTCACTTTTCTACTCGTTGAGTTTTGAGTGGATAGTGAAAACTACTTGAAAGCATCAAAAAGGGAGGATCGTCATGTCAAGTTTAGTAGCCTTATCTGTAAGCATTGGAGTTCTAGGTGGCATAGCCACAATGTTATGCCTAGGTCCATTAGCCGGAATTGTATTGATCTGGACTGTGTTTATCGCTTGGGCCTGTTTTTTCGCCGTAGGCGGAAACGAACAGGCACTAAAAAATACAATTGTTTGCGGTATTTTGGGAGCAGTGATTGCTTGGATCGCTTTGCTAATCATTCTCGGAATCCCGCTAGCCGGTGCACTGAGTTTGCCAGTTTGGGCAGGTATCGTAGTTGGAGCAACTGTGATCGGCATGTGTTTGCTCGCACATATAGACGCATTTTCGACAATTCCAGCTTCCGTGTTGGGTTATGCGAGTGTAGCTAGTTTCGCGCTCACCAAACCAGATGCACTTACCATGGATGCGTTGACTTCGGTAAGTTTTAATAACGCTCTGATTGTAATCGTAGTTTCATTTGCAGTAGGGGCCATCTTCGGTCTGTTGTCTGGTAAGTTAGGAGGAAAACTTACCAAAGCTTAGGTTTGCGACGCTACTAATAACAAACAGAATCAAAGGTTTCTTAAAATTCATTTGGAGTTGCAATAATCACTTTATTGATAGATTTTGGCTCTATCTGTTCATTCCAATTCGTGAAGAACCTGCAGTCCGAAAGCGCGGACTGCAGGCCTTCGCATTATCTTTTTTCATGTCCTCAGGGATGCAATAGTATGGCTATTGGTCCAGTTAACTACACCGGACAAAGGGCTGCAGTTGACGCAGTGGAGACCTAAATTCAGTCCCTATCTTACCCCGTCAAATTTAACATCCTTTCGCGAACTAAGGAACAAAACTCTGAGGATAAATTGCAGAAGTCTCTCGGCGCCGTATACCCGCATTTCAATTTTTAGCCTGCCACCACTACAAAGTCTTCTGTCGCCTACAGCAATCATAGTTCGGCATTACTACAGAGCGAGTTTTCGAACGATTTGTTTTGAATTCCTACCTAACTAACACTTTGATTCAGTTGCAGGATTGTTAATGTGATCTAACACTCAAGCCAATTGTTTTATACTGGCAATCGGTAAATTATCTTTAGTTCTTTGAGCGTTTAAAACTTTAATTCACTTCAGCAACAAGTGTAAATTGTCATGACTAAAATTATTGCAGTAATCCCGGCACGCGGTGGTAGTCAGCGGATTAAAGGAAAAAATATTCGTGATTTCTGTGGACAACCTATTATTTCTTGGTCGATAGAGGCGGCGAAGCGTACAAACCTTTTTGACCAGGTTGTCGTGTCAACCGATGAACCCAAGATTGCCGAAATCGCAAAACAAATGGGAGCAGATGTTCCATTCGTTCGTCCGGCCGAATTGGCAGACGAATTCACCGGAGTTTCACCAGTCGTTCAGCATGCCATACAACAGCTTACTGATGCGGGAATTGGCATTTCAGCCGCATGCTTAATCTATGCTACTGCACCCTTTGTACGTGCAAGTGATCTTACTTTAGGGTACAAAAAACTAATTGAGCACAAATGTGACTATGTACTGAGCGTAACCGAATTTTCGTACCCTATCCAGCGCGCACTGAAAACAAATGAAGATGGTAATTTGGTGATGATTCAAGGAGAACATTTTCATAGCCGGAGTCAAGACTTGAGCCCTGCCTATCATGACACTGGACAATTTTGCTGGGGAACTGCACAAGCTTGGCGAGAAGCGCTGCCCTTTTTTGGAAATAACACTCTACCGATTATTCTTCCACATTATCTGGTACAAGATATCGATACTGAAGAAGACTGGGAAAGAGCGACATGGATGTTTAAAGCCATGAAACTAGAACAGGTCGTTTAAACCGATTTATTTTCACACAAATTTGTCAAGAAGTTATGACAGTAGTAGCCATCATGCAACCAACCTTTTTACCGTGGCTTGGTTACTTCGCCTTGATGGATCAAGTTGACCATTTTGTGCTATTGGATGATGTTCAATTTTCCTATCGGTCCTTTCAACGAAGAAATCGTATAAAAACAGCGCATGGTCCACTAACATTGACCGTTCCTTGTAAGAACGGAAAATATCCTATTCGAGACGTCGAGATTGCTGTCCCACCCCAGAAACTTCAGAAAAAAATCATGCGTTCGATTTCGCAATCATATGCAAAAGCACCTCATAAAACCAAAATTATTTCAGTTCTAGAACGAGTTTTCGAACAAGATCACAAAAAACTTTGCCACATAAATAGTACGTTAATCCAGGAAATTGCGATTCTGTTGGAAATTGACACGAATTTATACTTCGCTTCCAAGCTTGATATCGCAAAAATGGATAAGAGCATCCGATTGGTAAAGATTTGCGAAAAATTTCATGCAGACCAATATCTTTCTGCACCTGGTTCCTTTGCTTATCTAAAGGATTTCAATCCATTTGAATCAAGTCCAATTGAACTACGATTTTTTTCGTTTTCGCACCCTGTTTATTCCCAACTTCACGGCACGTTCGAACCCCATTTATCTGTAATCGACGCGATGATCAATGTAGGCTTGGAAAAAACTAAGGAGTTAATCTCTTCCGGAGTAGGTCCAAGCTTGGATTTTAAGGAGATGCAAAATTTACAAACGATCGGGTAAGTTCAAGTGTTCTTCTGTAGAGTGTGAACTAACTCCAAGTACTCTGTAGAACAGACTACTTCCTTATCCATCAACAGACGAACTAAGGCATTCAACCACGATGAATAATACGAAATGTTTTCGGTATTCTGATTCAAATGTAACTCGTTCGATAAGTAATCAGACCACTCCGACCATGTAAAAACACCTCTTTCATATAAGTGCAAAGCAAGTGCGAACGCATGTGCTTCCCACGGTGCGGCAAATGTCAGTTCTTCCGCCCCAGATACAAATCGTAGTCTCGAAGTCATATCGCTTTCAAGTAGGACTCAAACAGATCAACAAATACTGTAGTCGGTGTTTCTGCACGATTCTGTCCCCAAAGATCTATACCCTCGAATCGCACATTGTAGAGAAACTGAGCTTCTTTTTGCCCATCAGCATGGGCGTCTGGAAAAATGAAACTTCCATGAACTATTTCCACAACTCCCTGTTTGCCCTGTACATATTCTGGCAAACGAATGTGTCCTGGATGATTAAGCGTTTTCGCCAAAACTAGGGACCCTACATCGAATTTAGGCTTGCCTTTTTCTGGTAGCCTAGCACTACCACCGCGACGAAGGACATCCCAAACTTGCTCAGCTTTCAGCACTTTCTCTGCAGAGCATCCTCTAAAAGTTCTAACATACGTTTTTGAATTTCAGATTCAGTCAACACTCCATTTTCAACGAGTAGTCGTTCGAGTCCGTAAATCCATTTTTCGTAATATGTGGATGCTAAATATTTGTCTGGCTCCATACTTTCTCGAGCATAACGAGACATGTCCAAATTCCATTTTCCCAGAAACCCAGCTCCCAAAGTTATCGCAAAAGCTCGCTTTTCCCATTCATACTGAAAAACAGGCTCGTCAATTCCAGGATCAATTTTACCCATCCCGGTCCTACCGCCTAGATCATGTGCACCTTTCACAAAACTGTTCCTGGAGATTTAGCCAATCCCGTTCCAATCATGGAATCTCTCGTAACGAGCTGAGCAAGCTGCTCTTCAGTCAACACGTCTGTACCATCTGGTCTCATTGGAATCACCAAATAGCGAATTTCAGCGGTGCTATCCCAAATTCGAATTTCAACATCCTCATCGAGCGATACGCCAAACTCCTCCAGCACACTTCTTGGCTCCGAAACTGCGCGTGCTCGATACGGCGCCGACTTATACCAAACGGGTGGCAATCCAAGAACCGGCCAGGGATAGCATGAACATAGTGTACAAACAACCATATTGTGTACCGAGGGTGTATTTTCTACAACCACCATGTCCTCACCTTGCCGCCCTTCAAATCCCAGCTCTCGAATCGCTTTTGACGCGTTCTCCGAAAGTGAGGCACGATAATCTGGATCGACCCAAGCTTTGGCCACCACTTTAGCACCATTCTGAGGCCCTACGCGGTGTTCATAAGTGTCAATTAGTTCATCCAGCACCAGCGGATCGACTAATCCTTTTTCGATTAATAGCGATTCAAGTGCCTTTACTTTGACTTCAATCTCAGAAGGTGGGTGTGAATGTTTATGCTTACTCATCGATAACTCACCAAAATCAATAAGACGTGTTTACCGAGCGATTAAAATGAATCACCTCAACCAATTCACATCGAGGTAGATGTTAAAAATCGTAAATCGATCTTCACCAGAGACTGTTGTTAGCCAACCGCGACTGTCTGCTCCTGTATAAAACCGAAAGCTAAATCCTTCTCTGCTATCGTGAACAACAGCATATCCTCTTGCTTCACCTATTTCAGAGTCGAGTGCTTCATACATCAGTTTCACAAATTGTCCTGGTTGAAACATTTCTTTTGTAACAACAAACGGATCACTCAAAACATTTTTGCTCGCGTCCACATGAGGGAGTAACTGAAATTGATTATTCTTTTGCGCATAAGGAATACCTTGATTCGTGTTCAATTGATATCGATCTCCATTTTCAAGATAACTCAACTTAACATTCCGAATATTTACGCTCTCTCGTTCCTTTTTAAATACCGCAGTCGAAACATCGATAATCACGACTCCTCGATTCCCTAACACTTCGACTGTATTGCCGTGAACAACCGCAGCTGTATCCAATCCTACACCAATGCCTTGTTCCATTCCGAACTGGTGCATCGCGACCAACGCGATCGCGAATCTACCACTACCGAAAAAGTGTTGATCAACATACAAATCCTTCTTCAAAAGGTTTAAACCCTTGAAAATTTCTTCAGGTAAAACTTCTCCACGACTAAGAATAACAAATGCATCCGTAGCTGTTGATACCCCCATTCTACTCGGAATGCCTCCAACGACCAAACCGCCAGATTCATAACTGTCTTGAACAGCTGCTGCCATTGCTCCGTCTCCTGTGAACAATACTTTTGATAATCTCTGCGGATCACCTCCGACAAAAAATACAGTGCTTGCTGAACGAATTTGATTGAGCAGATTTTCGTCGTCTGAAATATATCGGTAATCAGTTGAAAACTGCTGAAATTCCTCTGCGATTGGTAGCAACTCTGCAGTGTCTCCATATCGCTGAAATGCTCTTAAAGTAAATTTGCCATATGTGTCTGCTCTATGATGAGCCGCAGCAATCACTACATTCTCACCTTCTTTACGTTCCGCTAGTTTGACCAGGTTTCGCCATACAGTCTGATTTTTCAAGGGCAAAACATCACCAACTAACATTAAAATTCCCTCTGCATACGTAGGTTGCAATGGCGAAACACCGAAGAATACGAAAACCGCCAGACAAATTAAAGTATTGCGCTTAAGAATTTTCATTGAAGAGACCACGACAGAACCAATATCAGTTCGATAATATACCGAATGATTGGTAAATTTGACATAATTTAAAAGACCTGCAATTGAAATTCACGTAAATCAAAAGTTATGTTTGAGTTATCACAAATTCGATCTCAAAGACAACCATGTTTGAACCAAATTGCAAGACCTAAAGCAGTCGAATCAAACTAAATACCGCTAAAATCATTCATTCTTATGGTATAAAATTTACCAATGTTTGCAGATAAGCCAGTTTAAATCGATTAGAAAATTGCAACGAAAGTCAACGAAATTTGTGGATTGGTGCCTGACTTATTCCATACAACTTACCTACATGAATGAAATTAAACGACATCGCTGCATAATGGCTTGGAGAGCCTAATACATGGGCCGAATAGATCCATATTTGCAACGCCATTCGCTTCATCAACAAATTCAATACCTTCAACTCGCCTCTTCACCCGCCGGCACCGTAACTAAACACACAAAGGATGTTGTGCAAACTGTGCTACCATACGGAAAATCACGATCAACCGTATCCGTTTCGTTGAGTTGTAACATCAGCTGGTGATTGCCTATGATTCATATAATAATCGGCAATTCGAAGTGCTTTTGTTGTCAGTGCAGGGAATTTGCAAGAAGCCGTCTATGAGTTTGTGGATAGTCTCAATCAGTGCTGGTAGAATGATCGCCTCCAGCACCGTCTACTAAGCGTAGCTGCCAACCCTACGGCAATGTCGTCATTAGCAACGAAGTAAGTTTAGAGTCTATTAAAAGGATGTCATATCGAATCCTAGTCATCGCTAGTAGTACTGACAAAGTCAAGAAAGGAATTGTAAAAGAGTTACGATCCCGTCCTTCTGTCGAGCATGTCGTACATTTTGGCGGTGTAAATTCTGACTACAAAGTTTCAAGCTTATTGAAAATGTCTGTGGTTCGAGCGTCTGGGCAGCGCGGGCACATTATGGTGGATGATCAATTTACTGGAGACTCATCTGCTCTCGCCACTCATCCAGACTATTATCAATTTATGAACGAAGCGATTGACCATTTACATCGTGCTTCTGGAGAATTTCGCTATAGATCTCATAAACTCAATAATTTCTTCGATTACCAACACTACTATCATGTCGTTGTTGATCGGGTCTATTCAATCATTCGTAGTGAAAGAATAAACTTAATATTGTTATTTGATATACCGCATTTGTTCTACGACACTACGATTTACCAGGTTGCGAAAATTAATTCTATCGACATTTTGATTCTAAGGCAGGCTTTGTGGCCTGACCGCTATTTTTCGTGCCGAAGTGTCTCAGACTTCGGAGTACTACCCAAACTATCCAAAAATTGTCCTGAGAATATTGAGCGATTCACAATTGATGAACATTCAATGCCAAATCTCTTTTACATGCAGGGCGTCAGTCAAAATCGAGATTCGAAAGGACGATTGACACTTCGTGGAGCTGTTCACTTGCTTGCGTTTTTGGCGACAAGCTCACCAACCAAGCTATTCAATGTCCCATACGTTTTCAAAATGATGCGTCGAATGCATCACCTTGCAGGCAAATTTCCTCAATGGAGAGATCCATTTTCGAGTTTTTTCCACAGAAACAGTTTGCTATATTTTGAGACTCTGGCTCAATTTGAAGAAGTAGAACCTGACTTAACAAAATCATTCGTCTATTTTCCTCTACATCTTCAACCCGAAATGACAACTTCTGCTCTTGGCGGCAAATTTTCGGATCAACTACTAGCAATTGAACGAGTTGCAGAACTGATTCCTGATGATTGGCGAATTTTTGTAAAAGAAAACCCTAGGCAAATAGGAAAAATGAGAAGACCGATGTTTTTTCACAGACTTTGGCGAATCAAGAAGGTTGATTTTCTGTCTTCCCACGCGAATACTCACGTTTTAACGGAGCACGCAAAGTTTGTCGCTACCATCACCGGCACAGTCGGTTGGGAAGCAATTTGTAGAGGAAAAGTTGCATTGGTATTCGGGCGTCCTTGGTATACCAAACTACCCGGCATCTTTGTTTATCGCAGTGGATTGAAGTTGAATGAAATTCTAGACTTCTCATTTTCGCAAAGCAACTTGGAAAAACGCATCAGTGAGTTACTACACCGATCACATTTCGGAACTTTGCATCGACATGATGCCCGAGAAATCGAAGAATTTGATGCCGAAAAAAATGGTAAAAAAATTAGTGATACTGTATTGGATTTGATATCAGGAAAAATTGAACCTACTTTTCTGGAACAATAGAATGCGGCTAAGCTTCATTGGTAGAAAGAATTAAATTTGCATCAGATATTATGTCCTTTTCGGTCGCATTGCGTTACGACCTATCTGAGAATATCGGCACGGGTCACTTAAAAAGATTGATGTATATCAGTGCTGAATTGAAAAAACGAAGGATTTCACATCATTACGTAGGAACTGCAGAATTAGCCCAGTTAACCAATGAATTTGAAATTTTGCACCGTCAAATTGTTCAAGTTCGTGAAGATGAAAGCGAACTTGAGTGGTTACAAAGATCACCGAAATTCTCTCATGTCATTGTGGATGTTTGCCACCCGCATAGAAACAATGCAGGAGAGTTGGTTCGTGACTTGAAACAGGCTACATCGCTTAAAGTTGCAGTTATTGACTCTATCCCGCCTGATGATTTCCTAGCGCTAAACGATGGGATTCCAGACTTGATCGTGACACCTCACTTCAATGCTGAACACTATCATCCAAAACCTACTACTCCCAATTGGCTATACGGTAGCCGTTACAGTTTGCTCGACTACGAGTACCATCAACGTCGAAAAAATGCAAAAGCTCGGAAAAACAACGATGATCACCATCTTTTGGTCTGTTGTGGAGGAAGTGATCCTGGGCACTTGACAGAGCTGATCTCGAAACAGTTAGTTCAACAAGAGTCATTACCTTTTGCTACTACGATCATTGCTGGCAATATGTTTTCATCCAAAAGGAAACAGAAATTAAGAGCTTTGGTGGAAGGCGCAAAGTCAAATATCAAACTTATGGAAGGGAAAAACAGCATCGGTGAATTTCTTGAACAGTGCACTTTTCTTATCGGCAGAGACGGACTCATTAGTGAGGAAGCTGCTTGTCTTGGAAAAACCAGCTTTCTGGTTATGGAAAACACTCGATACGAATCCTATTTGCGTGGATTCGAAAGCTCCAAATTAGCAAAAGTTTTTTTCTTGGATCAACCCGAAGACAAGCATTTATTTGGAATGTTTTTACAGAGCTTATCAATTCCAGAGAAAGTATCCGAATATAGTAAATTCAATCAGGTTGCATTTGATACGGTTGATGGTTTGGGTATAAGTAGATTCTTAAATGCATTTTTAAAAATTTAGTGACTAAATTCGGTACGATGAAGGATATCAATGTTGAAGGTCGGCTTATCGGTGAGGGACACAAAACTTGGTTGATTGCCGAAATGTCCGCCAATCATGACCGCAACCTCGAACAAGCTTTCGAATTGGTGGATACCGCGGCGGCAACTGGTTGGGATTGTGTCAAATTGCAAACTTACGACGCTGATTCGCTTTCCGTTCCTAGTAATCACCCAAGTTTAAGAATCGATCCAGTTTGGGGAACAAGTAACTCGTATGAGCTCTATCAAACAGCATGCATGCCTATGGAATTCCATGAACCGCTGTTTGAGCGAATCAGAGAGAAGGGGCTAATGCCATTTACTTCCGTCTATGATCCGAAAGATCTTGACTTCGTCGAAAGTCTGGACTGCCCTATTTATAAGATTGCCTCTTTCGAAATGACATTCGATGATTTGCTAGCTGAGGTTGCAAAAACTCTAAAACCTATAATTTTATCGACAGGTATGGCTACAATAGAAGAAATTGAACACGCTCTGGAGATATTAGATAAACATTCGAGTGGACCAGTTGTACTACTGCATTGTAGCTCCGCGTACCCTGCCTCAATTGAATCAACCAATTTGTCCGCGTTGCATACGATGAAAAATGAATTTGGTCGGCATGTAGGCTATTCAGATCACACGGTTGGCTCAATTGTTTCAATTTCTGCTTGTGCTCTTGGCGCAGTAGCCATTGAAAAACACATTACAAACGATTGTTCTCGAAAAGGACCAGATCATCGATTTTCAGCGACACCGGAAGTTATGAAACAAATATCAGATGCTGCCGCTCAAATTCATTCGGCACTAGGAGACGGAATAAAGCAACCACACCCTGAAGAATACGAAGGTATAAGAGTAGGACGAAGATCTGCATTCGCCTTGTCGTATCTACCAGCAGGTCACGTAGTGAGGAGCCAAGATTTCAGATTTGTACGACCTGGCATTGGAGTCCCTGCAAACCGAAAAGAGGATCTGATAGGCAAAACTCTGAGCCGCGATGTCGCTGCCCTGAACCCAATCACTTTCGAAGATTTACAGTAGATGAATCAATCACATTCGAAAAATCATCTTAAAGCAAAACTTTTGGAAGAAGCAAAAACTACAGAATCGTCCAACGCTTTAGTCAAATGAGCCGATCATTGGGACGACGTAACTAAGCTTTTGCCTAGCTAATTAGGCAGAAACGAAAAATACCGCACTTGAACCACAAATTGAATCCAAAATAATTGAGTTAGTTGATGAGACACTTTGAAAACTTAATGAGAAAAAAAGGACAAGCGGAAGCTTTTGATGAAATCAGAATCGGGCTTGCTTCTCCAGAAAAAATCAAAAGCTGGTCCTTTGGTGAGGTTCGAAAACCAGAAACGTTCAATTACCGAACGTTTAAACCCGTTCGAGACGGATTGTTCTGCGCCAAACTATTTGGCCCAGTTAAGGATAACCAGTGCCAGTGTGGTAAATACAAGCGACTAAAGCACCAGGGTGTCGTATGCGAAAAATGTGGTGTCGAAGTGACCTTATCCAAAGTTCGACGAGAACGAATGGGGCACCTTCAATTGGCCAGTCCAGTCGCACACATTTGGTTTTTGAAGAGCTTGCCATCTAGACTCGGGCTATTGCTCGACATGACGGTTCGAAAGATTGAATGCGTCATGTACTTCGAAGCCTACGTTGTCGTAGAACCCGGTTTTACGACGGGCTTGGCGCGTGGTGACTGTTTGAACGAAGAAGAGTACCACGAAGCGATTGAGAACTATGGTAGTGACTTCGACGCTCGAATGGGAGCCGAAGCGATTCGAGAGTTGGTCATGAACGTTGACTTGCAACGCGAGTCCGAAGAACTGCGTGAAGAATTAACCAAAACCAAGTCCGAAACCAAGAAAAAGAAACTACTGAAACGTTTGAAGTTGATGGAGTCCTTTATCGAGTCTGGCAATAAACCGGAATGGATGATTCTTCAAGTGTTGCCAGTCCTACCACCGGATCTACGTCCATTGGTGCGACTCGATGCAGGGCGTTTTGCCACGTCAGACTTGAATGATTTGTATCGGCGAGTTGTCAATCGCAATAATCGACTCGGGAAATTGTTGGATCTGAACGCCCCCGACATTATTGTTCGCAATGAAAAACGCATGCTACAAGAAGCAGTTGATGCATTGCTCGACAATGGCCGACGCGGCAAAGCCATCGTCGGTGCCAACAAACAAAAGTTGAAATCTCTTGCGGACATGATCAAAGGCAAGCAGGGTCGTTTTCGTCAAAACTTGCTGGGCAAACGTGTGGACTACTCCGGTCGTTCAGTGATTGTGGTCGGTCCTACCTTGAAACTTCATCAATGTGGATTACCAAAACGAATGGCACTTGAGTTGTTCAAACCCTATGTGTTTCACGAACTGATCGATCGATTTCCACATCGAGCGAATATTCGACGTGCGAAAAAGGCAACCGAGCAAGAAATTCCAGAAGTTTGGGACATCCTAGATGTCGTCATTCGAGAACATCCAGTCTTACTCAATCGAGCTCCGACGCTCCATCGCTTAGGGATTCAGGCCTTCGAACCCATACTGGTCGAAGGCAAAGCGATTCAACTTCATCCTTTGGTTTGTACTCCGTACAACGCAGACTTTGACGGCGACCAAATGGCGGTCCACATTCCCTTGACCGTGGAAGCACAGATTGAAGCGCGTACCTTGATGATGTCAACCAACAATATTTTGTCTCCAGCCAATGGTGAACCGATCATAGTTCCATCGCAGGATATCGTGTTGGGACTATATTACATGACCCGCCATGCGAACAATCCAAAGGGGTCGGGTAAAGTATTCGCTGATGTGGCCGAAGTACGCAGAGCCTACGATGTGGGGGCGGTTTCGCTTCACGCATCGATACGTGTACGCATCAAACGAACTGAAATGCACAATGGCACTGCCCATGAAACCAACAAGTTTTACCACACCACGGTTGGCCGTGCGCTATTGTCGGACATTTTGCCGTCGACGATGGACTTTTCATTGATCAATCGAGTGCTGGACAAACAAGCGATTTCAGAGGTTGTCAATTCTTGCTACCGCAATGTCAGTTTAAAAGATACGGTTGTGTTGGCAGATCAGTTGATGTATTTGGGTTTTGAATTTGCTGCGAAAGGTGGGATCTCAATTTGTATTGACGATATTGCGGTACCGGAGGACAAAATACGCATCCTAGAAGAAGCAGACAAGGAAGTAGGGATTGTTCAAAAGCAGGCTAGCGCTGGGTATCTGACCGACGGTGAACGGTACAACAAAGTGGTCGACATTTGGGGTCGAGCTAGTGATCAGGTTGCGAAGGCGATGATGACGAAGTTGCGCACTGAAACAGTGATTGATCAACATGGCAATGAAGTCGAACAAGATTCGTTCAATCCAGTCCACGTCATGGCTGATTCTGGGGCGCGAGGTTCGGATACACAGATACGGCAACTTGCTGCGATGCGAGGGTTGATGTCAAAGCCGGATGGGACCATTATCGAAACACCGATTAAAGCGAATTTCCGCGAAGGACTGGATGTTTTGCAATATTTCATCTCGACTCATGGTGCGCGAAAAGGACTAGCGGATACCGCCTTGAAAACAGCAAACGCTGGATATCTGACTCGTCGCTTAATCGACGTTTGCCAGGATTTAGTCGTTGCAGAGGATGATTGTGGCACAAAGAAAGGTATCGTATTGGAAGCCTTAGTCAAAAACGATAAGATTGTGGTCCCTTTGTTCAAACGAATTCTTGGTCGCAGTGTTGTGGATGATCTTGTTTCTCCATTGACGGGCAATGTGATTCTCGAAGCAGGGCAATTGATTACAGAACAGATCATCAAAGATCTCAGAGTACATCCGATTCATCAAGTGAAGGTTCGCTCCCCAGTCACCTGTGAGACCAAGTACGGACTCTGTGCAACCTGCTATGGTCGTGATTTGGGAAGAGGTCATCCAGTCAATCGAGGTGAAGCAGTCGGTGTCATCGCCGCACAGAGTATTGGTGAACCAGGCACGCAATTGACTATGAGAACTTTTCACATGGGTGGTGTTGCCGAACGCGAACAGTCGTCAACTGGAATTACGGTAAAGACTGAAGGTGTGGTGAATTTCGATGGTATCAAACACATCAAAAATTCTAGCGGAAATTACATAGTTACGACCCGATCTGGTGAAATAAAAATACTGGATGTCAAAGGCATTGTTGCTGAACGATATTTGGTTCCCTATGGGGCGGAACTGTCCGTCGAAGACAATGCCCGCGTTAAGCCAGAGCAACCAATCGCGAGTTGGGATCCTCATGTTCACCCCATCATCAATGACGTAAAAGGAATCGTAAAATTAGACAACATCGTGGAAGGTCGAACGGTTGCTAAAACCACTGATGAATATGGCAAATCTACATATCGATACATAACGGTACTCGAAACCAAACATGGATCGATAGAAGATCGTCCAGCCATTCGCTTGGTAGACGAAGATGACATCACCCTAATGTTGCCGAACACCAATCGTGAAGCGCGCTATCTGTTACCGACTGGTGCACAAATTTTGGTGCAGCATGAATCTGTCGCTGAAGTGGGTGATGTACTAGCCAGAATCCCGCACGAATATGCGACTCGAGATATTACAGGTGGCTTACCGCGCGTCGCTGGGCTTTTTGAAGCCAGAAAGCCAAAGGAACCAGCGATCTATGCACGCCATTCTGGAGTAGTTAGCTTCGGTGAAGAAACCAGAGGTAAAGTGAGACTCCTAATCACAAACTCGGACGGCGATATACACAAAGAACTGATTGCTAAAGGTCGAACTTTCATGGTATTCGATGGTGAGTCTGTTGAACGTGGAGACAAAATCGTAGAAGGTGCGCCTGTTGCTTCTGACATTTTGGAACTACAGGGTGTCGAAGAATTGACCGCTTATATCGTGCGAGAAGTACAAGAGGTGTACCGTTTGCAAGGCGTGACGATCAACGATAAGCATATTGAAGTCATTGTCCGTCAAATGTTGCGCAAGGTTCGCATCGAAACGCCTGGATCGACAAAGTTTTTGCCGGGTGAGATTGTCGAGCAAGCACGATTTTTGGAAGAAATCGAAAAGATTCGAGCCAAAAACGAGACCCTGGATGAAGCTGAACAATTAGAAGAAGCAACTGCGACACGAATCCTGCTTGGAATCACAAAATCATCTCTAATGACTGAGTCGTTTATATCAGCGGCTTCGTTCCAAGAAACGACCAGGGTGTTGACTGAGGCATCGGTTTGTGGCCGAGTAGACAATTTGCGCGGTTTGAAGGAAAATGTGATTGTAGGGCGGCTGATTCCGGCTGGGACAGGACTAGTCCACCACGAAGAGCGAAGGCGGCAGCGACAACTATCTATCGAACAAGAAGAAGCCTTTTCGCAATTATTTCGAGAAGTCGATCCTGGAGCCACATTACCGCAGCCTGGAGATTTTGGAAGTGATGAATCAGTGTTAGACGCTGAAAAATTTCTTGCCAATCGTCCACTGCGACAGCAACATTCGACACCGCGTTTTTGATTCTTTTGAGCCAAGACTAGGCCAAAGAAAATTGAATTGCCTCCGCTTTCGCAGATGTGATTCAACTTAAAAGAGTCCTGGCCAATCAGAGATCGGTCAACCGAGCATATAAACTAGGAAGAACGTCTGGTAGCGAATGGAATTCTGAAAAAACAGCATAATGTCCATCACCAAACAAATATTTTAGGTAACGAGGGTCCTCTCGATTAATCGTGAGCCCAAAGCATTTGATGTTTTTCACTCTCAGTTCCAGCAATGCTTTACGCGTATCCTCGAGTGCGTACTTTCCTTCGTAGCGATCAGTCGGATCATTGGGTTTTCCGTCACTACTAATAAGTAACAACTTTTGGCGGGAAGTTCGCTCTCGTAATTTCACTCCCATATGTCGAATAATTGGGCCCATTCGGGTATAGTTGCGGGGTTTAATTCTAAGCAGATTTTGTTGAATTGATTGATCATATGAATCATCAAAGGATTTAATACGATCGCATCGTATCCGTAATCGACTATCACTCGAAAAGCTGTACATAGCAAAATCGTCACCTGCGGCATCAAGAACTTGAGCGAGTACGGCCAATGACTGTTTCGCGATATCAATTACTCTTTGATTATTCGTCCAAGCTTCAGTAGAACGAGACGCATCCATCAGCACAATAACCGACATGTCCCTGTACTGCCTCACTCTTTCGCGATAATATTTTGAACTTTGTCGGCCGTAAGCTTTACGGTCACCAACACAAGTAACATAGACATCAAGATCCAGTTCTCGAGCGTCTTCTAAATACCGTTTCCACTGAGTTTCCTGTCGAAGCAAATTAAAGCGCCTTTGTACACGACGAACAATTTCGACAAATTGAGAATCGAGCTCTAAATTACGACCACCTTTTGGCTCGTATTCGGTCAAACGACACCAATTTTGCATAAACGATTGTGTAAAGTGGTTCCATTCTGGGTACGTGTATTGATCTCGAATTACAGGAAGCCCTTCTTTTTCCTCCAGGATAAGTTCAGGGTCAAATTTTGCTTGAGGCTCCGACCGGACAGGTGCCAATGAATTTGGCTTTCTGGTACTGCGCAACCACGGAAAGCGAAACTTTCTTACTTTGGGAACACGAAAGGACCAAAGTGGTACATGCAAAAATGGAACAGTTACATTTTGCCACTCCGGTGCTGGTATCACTTGCTCGCCTCTCCTGACTTGTTGAATCATTTGAAGCAGCGATTCATTAACATCAATTGAACTATCCCCGAGCGCAAATTGAAAAGCTGCCTCTAATTGTAACGATCGATTTCTTTTCCTTGGCTGTGGATCGGCAAAGGCTACTCGACGTTGAGCCACTTCACTTTCACTTAGCCGCTGATATCTACCATTTAGCTTAGGAAACAATTCCAAGACTCGTGCGGAGGTTCTAACTCCATGTAGTAGGTGCTTCACACCAGGGCACAAAGACTGAATTTCTGAATTTGGACTTTCGACTGCCAAAAATGCTGCGAGCCAATAATAGAGCTCTCGATTCAGTTCAGGTGTTCGATAGCGATTGATTCGCTTTGGTAAATGTAAGGTGCCAGGTTCTGACCAAGCCTGGAGATCAATGCCAGCATGAGTGGAAATCTTTAACGATGTGTCATTGTGTGATGAATTCTTCACACCTCGATCTAGTTCGCCACCTAAAGCATGAAAGTAAAGTTCCAAGCTGCGCCATAGGTCCTTACCAACAACCGCAGACTGAGGGTGTCGAAGTCGACCCGCTAATCCAAACAGTAATCCGTACCAGATTACAGAAATGCCTTGAAAAAAATAATTTACTTTCAAAAGTAAGCTTTAACGATTTCCAGCAACCCTTCTCGAATGATCAAATCGTCGGTCAAAGAATCAATAATTGCTGCTTCACAAGCAGTCTTGGCATCCATTCCGTCCTGAATGAGCTGCGATGCATTCACAAGCAGTCGTGTAGAAGCCGTTTCTTCAATGTCGTGCCCTTCCACTTTTCGAAGTCGTCGACCTAACTTTACCAAATTCGTTGCTGTTTCCTTATCGATTCCCGACTCGCTTACGACGATCTGAACTTCATTATCAAACGCCGGAAAATCAAAGGTCAATGAAACAAAACGTTGTCGCGTACTTTGTTTGAGGTTCTTAAACAGATTTTGGTAGCCTGGATTGAAAGATACTACGAGCATAAACTCGGGAGGTGCTTTGAGGGATTCACCTGTCTTATCTAAATACATCGTCCGCCGATCATCACTAAGAGGATGTAGGATGACAGTTGTGTCCTTTCGAGCTTCAACAATTTCATCTAAATAGCAGATGCCGCCCTCGCGAACGGCTCTAGTAAGTGGTCCGTCCTGCCATACGGTTTGGTCATTCCTGATCAAGTAACGTCCTAGCAAATCGGAAACAGACAACTCGTCATGGCAAGCAACAGTGTACAAGGGTCTATTCAACAGTCCTGCCATGTGGCGCACAAAACGTGTTTTTCCACATCCAGTTGGCCCTTTTAGCAATAAAGCAAGGCCTTTTCTAGCAGCAGACTGAAAAATCTCAATTTCTCTCCCTAGAGGAAAATAAGTTGGTATTTTTGAATCATTCATAGTCAAAAGTTGACTTTTTTAACACTGATATACTTCAATTGATCGAAATGTTTCAAATCTCATCAAATTATTCTTTATCTCATGATACGTTTGCTGTTTCGATTACTAGTTCAGCGATTCAAAGAGTATAGTTCCAAGCGTACCATACAAAAACTAAAGAGATCAAAAGAAACCCAGTCGTTGAAGAAGCGTACTCAGCGATTCAACTGGGCTGTAGCTGGGATCACGATATTTCTTGTTCTAGCTTTCATCATTGGAAATCAGATCCGAGATACATCTGATGTTTTAGATTTTAATCCTGAACTGGCACAGCTGACAGTAAACTTTGACTCAGTGGAAAATCCACCCTACGTTGTTTATCTTGATCCCGTAGAAGCACCATTGAGCTTAGTTCCTGAAAACACAAGCCTTAGCCGAATCATCATAAAGGATAATCAGTTCATTCCTACCCTCCAGCTATTGCCAGCAGGAAGTACACTGGAAATCGAAAACCAAGACTCATTTCTCCACAATGCTCATGTTTTAGACGGCGAAAACACAGTTTTCAATGTTGCGACACCCTTAGAGAGTGTCACTGTAAGCAAGATTTTGAAACCTACAGGAATGCTGAAAGTTCTTTGTGATCTTCACCCTTCAATGCACAGTTGGATCTTTGTACCAGCTAATCCACACTACGCAATTGCGCGAGAACCCAATGAATTGATTTGGCGTGATATTCTGCCTGGAACCTACGATTTAATGGTATGGAACTTGGGTAGAATTACCCATACAGCTTCAATCAATTTATCCCCAGGATCAAAAAAGTCGATCACTATCAAACGATAGGATGTCAGCGTTACGTTTTGTTCTGAAAGTCGATGTTGATATTCAGACTCTATGCCAATGGGTAGTTTTGAATTTGAAGCTTAGTTTTCGAAAGTCGTAGGTCTTTGTATCTATTGACGATCGAAATAAAACTTGACCTGGTTCAAATGTTCTATCTTAGCCAGTTTCTATGAAATAGGAACACTACACTACGAAATGAACGCAAACCAATCCTAGTACAAAATTTGTCACGTATATTTTGAAGTAAATCAAAATATTTTTGCGAGACAAGTTTGATCTACATGCTAAAACCTGTGAAAATCATCGCACCGCTAATCAACAGAGCAATCGCTACAGTACGTTGCATAACATCTGCTGATATTCTATGTGCTATGACTGCACCTAGTACAATGCCAGCAGAAACCCCAATTGCAACAGGAGCGGCCAAAACCCAATCAATAGACCCGTGCAAAAAATGTCCTAGAGTAGCGACAGATGTAATCGGAATTTGAATGGCCATGCTTAACCCAACCGAAACCAAAACGGGAAAATTTAGAATCAATAAAGACGGAACTAGTAACAAAGGACCACCAGTTCCAGTCACCGATGATCCATAACCTACCACAAATCCCAGTACTAAAAGTACGGCGTTTGGAACTGTATCGACACCACTTGCATCCTGTTGGCGAGGCTTAGAGAATAGGGCTCCGATTCCTGAAACAACAACTAGTACAAATACAAATACTTCCAGCGTAATTGAGTGCAGAGCGAGAACAGTAATGGAGCCCAAATAGGCACCTGGTGCTGCTCCGATAATCAGGAAAATCACCTTATCCCAACGGATTGAACCTCGACTAGCATACGAATAAAGCGCAAATATCGCACTAACTACGAATCCAGCCATACAAGCCGGAATTACCGTATGGATGTCAATATTCATGATATAGACGAAGAACGGAATGATAAGAATTCCGCCTATACCGCAAACACCAATTAGTATTCCGACGAGAAAACAGAACGCGATGACAATGAAAAAAATCAAAAAGGCCATCGACTCGATGAAATCTGCGATCGGCTGCTACAAACCGCTAGTCATTAAAGCGGGCAGCATTTGCATTGTCAAAAACTATAAAGGAAGGATATTTTCAGATTTCATTTTCTGATCGAAATAAAAAAAACTCATATAGAAAATGAAGAACCACACCCACAGGTGGTAGATGCGTTAGGATTATTAAGCAAAAACCGAGCACCGATAAGATCATCAATATAATCTACTTCAGCTCCCATCAGATATTGGATACTGAGGGAATCAACTAGCAAAGTAATTCCGTTATTCTCGATCCGAACATCATCCTCCTGCTGTTCTCTTTCCAATTGGAATCCATATTGAAACCCTGAACAGCCACCACCTTCAACATAAACTCTTAGCCCGATATCCGAATCAGACATGATTGTACTAACGCGATCTGCAGCGTTTCTTGAGATAGAGAGATACGAAAAATCTTCCATTGAGGAACTCGAATTTGGCCTTTTTTGTGAAAAGTATTGTAATTGGTTTATATAGGATACTCGAATTAAAAACTCAAGGAATTAAAACATAGAAATGTTTGCATCCCAGTATTCGCGAAGCTCTAAAGATTGAGCACACAAAAAATAACTTCAAGAAAGCTACGAATCTGGCTGGGGAACCAGGATTCGAACCTGGATTGACGGGGTCAGAGCCCGTTGTCCTGCCGTTAGACGATTCCCCAGTAGGAAACTCTAACCAAACCTTCTCTCAAATTGTCAATTCGTTAATATTATCGTTTGGAATACTGAGGTCGTTTTCTGGCTTTGTGTAAGCCGACTTTCTTTCTTTCGACTTCGCGTGCATCCCGAGTCAAGAACCCTCCTCTTCGAAGAGCAGCTCGATTGGCTTCATCGTATTGCAGCAAAGCACGAGCAATCCCTAACTGAATCGCTCCAGCTTGACCGCTTTGACCGCCTCCTGAAACAGTGACGCGAATATCAACTGAGTCCAACATTCCAAGTTGAACAAGAGGCTGGGTAAGGACCATGCGAGCAGTCTCTCGACCAAAATAGTCTTCAATGGGTCGATTGTTTGCAACAATATCGCCAGATCCACGCTTTAGATATACTCGAGCTGTCGCTGACTTTCGGCGACCTGTCCCATAGTACACTTCGTTGGTTGCTGTCATACTGATTTCTCTAGAATTTAAGTGGTTTAGGTGACTGAGCTTGATGAGGTTGATCAGGGCCAGCGTAAACTTTCAATTTAGACATCATAGCGCGACCAAGTGGACCTTTCGGCATCATTCCTCGTACGGCTTTTTCAATAATACGTGTTGGGTGAGACTTACGCATTGTAGCCACCGGCACAGTCTTTAGTCCGCCGGGCCGACCAGAATGTCGATGATATACCTTTGAATTTTCTTTATTCCCTGTCAGAATCACTTTTTCTGCATTAACCACGACGATATAGTCACCTGTATCAACATGCGGTGTATAAATCGTTTTATGTTTTCCACGCAAAATTTTTGCAACTTCTGAAGCAAGCCGTCCCAACACTTTGTCAGATGCATCGACGAGGAACCACTCGCGCTGCACTTCGCTCGCTTTTGCTGAAATTGTCTTCATTATTTGTCCTCATTCTAAGTCAGAGAGTGAACCTATTTCCCTCAACTCAAATTCGTTTATTCGTCCAATACTCACCGAAAACTTAAAAGAATCCTACCAGTTTATCGAAGCGCGCTAAATGGAAGGCTTCATCAAGCACTCAAAAAAGACGCAATTATAAGATAATATTTTCTTGTTATGAGAAATCTTCCCCCTCTACTTTCTTCGTCGATTCGTCTTCGTCCGATTAAATCGGTTAAACTAGATCATCTAGCAACAACTGATTGTTTTGTTAATCCTTGAAACACTCAAAATCCAAGATAGTAGTCCAAAAAGAGATAGAGCCCCAAAAGTGCAATTCCCTAGACGTCTATGGGAATTATTCCTTTAGTTTGCAAAATTACATAACGACAGAATTCGATTCATACAATCAAACCTATTGAGACTATAAGAACAAGTGTGTCCAATCAATTGGTTCACTGTATAAATTTTGACAGGCATGCGAGACTTGTATTGCCCACGCACTATATAAAAATACGGGCGGTAATGTTAGGCTAGCAAATTTTTTCGCCTAGTTACGAAGCTGGTGTCATGAAACATTACAGCTTGAGACCAAGCGCAGAGAATCGAAAAAAGCTACAGCCTTGCACTACCAGTCTCAAATATCGTTTCTTCCACAAACACCTCCACATTAATCGACACGCTACCGCGGCATTGAGTGGTATGCTAACAAGAAAGACTAAGGTTGCAGCTAGCTGAAGATCTCCATTTTTGTACCAACCGAGGAAGTTTGTAACACTGCTGAGCAGATAAGAAGTCAGCTTCAAGTTTCCTCTCTGAATTGCTTTACAACTATGTTTAATTGATATCTTGGACACTGCTTACACTTTAATGCAATATTTCGAAAACCAATGCCAATTCGAATGAAAGTGCAGATCACAGGTCTAGCTAGTGAGTCCTTAATCTAGCTGAGAGTTTCGCTCAAAATACGCGACAGCTAATAAAATTACCATGGGTCCTAACTCATGAGATTGTCAAACACTTAGCAAATAAACAAATTCGTAATCCCACATCAAACACCATTGAAATTTCCGAGCACAAAAGTTGAATCGAATTAATCCAAAGAAATTCTTCCAAGACGTTAGGCTTTACAACCGACTGCTAAGATATGTACTTGTCTACAAATTCTATTTTATCCTTGGACTTGTATTCGTTTCAATCTTCTCTCTGACGATACCGGTCATCGCAATGTTGATGAAGCCTCTGCTAGATGGAAGCTTCGTAGCTCGAGATCCCGTTTATATATTCTGGACACCTTTGATTCTGATTCTACTCTTTGTCATTCGAGGAATTGCCGGCTACCTTAACGGAGTGTGTATGAATTGGGTTATGGGTCACGTCGTGTATGACCTTCAAACTGAAATGATTGAGCGTTCTGTTCATCTGCCTAAAAGCTTCTATGACAAAAATCCCGCCGCCCAAGTAATGGCAAGAATCACTTCAGATGTAAACGAGCTAACGGCAGCTGCAAGCCATGTGTTGATCACTTTAATCCGAGAATCTATTACGATTATTGGATTACTTATTTGGATTTTCATACTTGACTGGGTCTTAAGTATCACACTTATCTTCGCGGCACCGTTAATCACGACATTGGTCAGATTCGTGGCAAAAAGACTGCGACACCTGCATCGTATTTCAATGCAAATGGGAGCTAAATTTCTCGCTCACCTGCAGGAGGTTACAACCTATAACCAACTCGTTAAATTGAATCAAGCCGAACAACACGAAACTGATCGGCTCGCCGATTATGCCAACCAAATCCGAAGGCTGAAATTGAAACAGGCCATTGCCAATCAGCTGACGATTCCTATCGCAGAGCTGATCACAACTATTGTTATCGCAGGCGTAGTCTATATGAGTTTGATACGTGACTGGAGTGATCCAATTACTGTGGGAGGATTTGTCTCGTTTATGGCAGCTCTCGCATTGATTTCTAGCGCAATCAAACGCTTACTGCGCATCAATGAAACCTTGCAGAAAGGTTTGGCTGCATCGGAAAGAGTTTTTTATCTCATTGATCAGGCACCAGAACAAGAAACCGGAAATAAGAGCTTCGATTTAACGGGACTCAAAGGTGAAATAGATATAAGAGATGTTACTTTTAATTACCCTCTCTCTGAAATTAGTTCATTAAGAAATTTATCTCTCAAAATCGAACCATCACAAACGATTGCATTGGTCGGCGGCTCCGGCAGTGGCAAGAGTACGCTTACTTCTCTCATCCCACGAATGTACGAAATCCAATGTGGCAAGCTACTCATCGACGGAGTTGATATTCGAGAATACAAGATCTCCGAACTCAGAAAATCAATTGCATTCGTGAGTCAGGACATCTTCATGTTGAACGATACAATTCGAGCAAATATTGCCTATGGAAACCTAAACGGAGCAACGGAAAAACAAATTCATTCGGCAGCAAAATTAGCAAACGCGCTTCAATTCATCGAAAAACTTCCGGACAGATTCGACACAATTGTTGGGGAAAGAGGGATCCGACTATCTGGCGGCCAAAAGCAAAGAATCGCAATCGCCAGAGCATTGATCAAGGATGCCCCTATTCTCATTCTGGATGAAGCAACTTCAAACTTAGACACGAATTCTGAATATCAAGTACGACAAGCACTACAGACCTTAGGCGAGGGCAGAACGGTCATAATCGTTGCCCATCGCCTGTCATCGATCGAGTATGTCAAACGAATCGTAGTGTTACACGAAGGTCAAGTCATTGAAGACGGTTCACATGACGAGCTAATGGCCTTAGAAGGACACTACTACAAACTCTATACAATTTTTCAGCGAACCGAAGCTTAGGATTTGTGACGAAACGATCAACAATTGTTGATCGCCTTTGTTCACTATAGTTAATGCATAGCAGACTGAGTAACTCCCACACTTACTAACGTCTTCGCCATTTGTTGAAACCTTGCAAGTATCGAAGGGTTTTATCCGACACCTGTTTCTTCTTCCAATTTCCGGCTACGAATCGAGCAGATTCAGCCAAAGTTGGGTAGATATGAATGGTGCCTAGCACTTTGTTTAGACCCAATCCATTTTGCATCGCCAAAATAAACTCCGTGATCAAATCACCTGCGTGTTCACCAGCAATGGTTACTCCTAAAATCTTATCCTTTCCAGGAGGAGTTAGCACCTTGATCTCGCCACGAGTTTCGTTATCCGCTATGGCTCGAGACAAATCTTTGAAGTCATATAAAGTAACTTCGTAGTCAATGCCTTTCTCCTTCGCTTCTTGCTCATTCAAACCGACTCTAGCGACTTCAGGTTCGGTAAATGTAGCCCAAGGAATAACGGAATAGTCGACTCGACGTCGATAAAACGGACGTAGTAAAGCATTGGTGGCAGCTGACGTAGCCTGATGAGCCCCGAAGTGCGTGAATTGGTATGGTCCCGCAACATCACCGACCGCGTAGATGTTCGGATAATTCGTTTCAAGAAACTCATTGATCTCGATCGTTCCAAATTTCGTCCGATCAATTCCTAGCTTCTCTATACCATAGCCTTCAACACGAGCTTTGCGTCCGACAGCAATCAACAGCTGGTCGAATTCGATAGGTATATCTTTACCGTTGAACTCACAGATCAATACTTTTTTGCTATCTTCAACGACAACTTCTTTCGCAAGATGATTTAGTCGAACGTCGACTCCGTCTTCATGAAATGAATCCAAAACCATTTGGGAATATTCCGGATCCTCTTTCGGCATGATTCGATCGCCTCGCTGTACTTGAGTCACTTGCGATCCTAACCTCGTAAAGGCCTGTGAAAGCTCACAACCAATCGGGCCGCCACCCAGTACGACCAATCTTTGGGGTAATTCACGAATTTCCCAAAGTGTGTCCGACGTGTAGTACTCAATGTCTTTAAGACCAGGAATCGGTGGCACAAACGGCTCCGCTCCAGCAGCAATGACAATACTTCTAGTGGTTAACTTTTCTCCATCGACATCAACACAATAAGGAGATTCAATCGTTGCATGGCCGGTGTAACAATCGACTCCGAGTCCGGTATACCGTTCCACCGAGTCATGATGTTCTATCACTCCAATGATTTCGTGAATTCGATCCATAACTTCTTTGAAATCAAACTCGGCGCTAGCTGTGTGCACACCGAATTCCTTGCTTCGCTTCACGTGAGACATGAACTTAGCTGTTCGAATTATCGCTTTAGAAGGAACGCATCCGGTATTCAGGCAATCCCCGCCCATCTTTCCTTTTTCGACCAGAGCGACCTTTGCTTTTACGGCAGCCGCGATGTAAGAAGCAACTAGTCCGGCAGAACCCGCACCAATTACAACAGTATTGAAGTCAAACTTCTTTGGTTTCTTAAATTTGCCCAAAGATTTCCTAGCTTTCATAGCGTCAATGACCTTCTTGGAAATTAATGGAAAAATTCCAAGTAACACAAATGATAATATTAGTCCTGGTGATAGAATGGAACCGACTGAATCGATCTTGGCCAACTGCGTCCCGGCATTGACATACACGATCGTTCCGGGAAGCATACCGATTTGACTGACTAGAAAATACGTGCCCAATCGCATTGGAGTTAGACCCATAACTAGATTTATCACAAAAAACGGAAACAAAGGTACCATTCTGAGAGTAAAGAGGTAAACCGCACCGTCCTTCTTGATGCCTTCGTTCATGGTTCGTAAACGGTCTCCGTAACGACTTTGAATCGCATCGCGTAGAATATGTCGAGAAACCAAAAAAGCACAAGATGCACCGATTACAGAGGCAAAGGAAACCAATACAGTTCCCCACAGTAAACCGAAAATAGCACCGCCTACAAGAGTTGCAATTGCAGCACCAGGGAGAGAGAGGCCAGTAATTAGAACATAGGCAATGAAGAATATTGCAGCAGCTTTCAACGGGAAAGAATCCCGATATGCCATTATCTGTTCTTGTTGTTGTCGGAAGTACTCTAGGTTTATATATTGCCCAAGGTCAAAAATGAAGTACACCAAAATCAGTGCGACAACAACAGCTAGAATTAATAATTTTTTCACGGATACCTACCTCAAATTTGAATTTGAGCCAATTTTAAAAATTTTTATCATAGATTTATGGCTCAGTTCTCAAGACGACATTGTCGTGTGATGGTTTCAGTTTGTAAATGAATTGTAGTTGAAATGAAGCTGATACTCATTAGACACGGACAAACGAACTACAACGCCGAACAAAGGTTTCAAGGCAGAATTGACATTCCCCTCAATAGGCTAGGACGTGAACAGGCTCTGCAGCTTAAAGATACCTTAGATTCCGAAACTATCCGGCTAGAAGTAATCTTTTCTTCACCGCTCCAACGAGCGACAGAAACCGCGTCTATGATCGTACCTGATGATTCGAAGCTAATGATTGACGATCGCCTCATCGAAATTGACCTAGGAAAGTTCGATGGTAAGTTGGAAACAACAATCGCTGAGGAAATTGGAGCTCAACAATATCTCAGATGGCGAAATCAGAACTTTGTCGAACCAGCCCCTAGTGGCGAATCTTTAAGCGAAGTCATTGCGAGAGTAGAGAGCTTCATAGCTCACCTCCAAAATTTCAAACAACACAGCACAATTGGAATCGTCGCTCATCAAGGTGTGCTGATGGCAATGAAATCTGCAATTTCAGGTGAGCAAGATCAGATAGCTTTGAGTGACTATAAACAACGAAATGATGAAATCGATATTTGGAACATTCAATCAGGAAACAGAATTCGAACGATCCGATTCTAGAGCTTAATCAAAAAAATTATTTCGGATTTTGCCTGGCTTCGCGAAACAGCGACAGTGTGCTAGAGCAACATCACCTAAACAAAGCTGAAAAATGTTGGCCGATAATATAAATCCAAATCACCAGTCTCAAGTCTAGCATGGTGTCTATGATCAGTCTTGACGGTCAATATCTATGAAATTATCGAGCGCTTCCTATAACAAAATCGACTACCTCTTTAGTCACTCAATGTAATCGCCAATCAAAGCAACTGTTTGTATGTTAGCCTCTAGTTGGAAAACAGAAAATAGGAACATGTAAAAAAATAGATGAAAAGACTTTACACAGGTCTAAATAATTTTTGCTTTCAACTAGTTACAGCCTAACTTTAAATCAGGGTTATATATTCAACAATCAAGAATTCTTATTGAGTAAAATTACTATTTTTACAATCTTTAAAATTACCTGTTTGGCGTACGATGTCGACAACCCAACTTCCCGAACTTTACCCCTAGTTCGAAGATAGATCCGTGAATTCGAAACGCTCCATTATCACTTCGGTCATCATTCTTTCTATTGTCGCAATAGTTGGTTGGTTTTTGTACATCAACGAGGCGAATTCTCCTCCTATCGTAAGCGTTGACACAGAAAAACAAGAACAATTACAGGCAGAAGTTGATGAGTTAACTGCTAAGCAGCAAAGCTTAGAGCAGGAAAATATAGCCCTTCAACATTTGAACAAGACTTTGAAAGAATCGGTAGATTCTATGCCTCAAAATACAGAATCTGTGACTGATTCGGCGTCTGATTCCCAAGTCACTGACTCTACCGAAAAATCGCCGACGACGACTACAAAACAAGATCAATTGACAAGTGAACTCCAGTCATTGAAAAGCAAATTTGAATATGTAGAACTAACAAAGCAGCAATTTCAAGAAGATCTAAAACTTGTAGAAGATGTGATCAATATTTTTGTCGGCAAGTCGGACGATTCGTTGTCAATATCAGACGTAAAGGAACAAATCAGCATCAGAGAGGAAAATTTGAAGTCCTCATATGACAGTGAGCCCGTCTTAGAAATTGTCGAACCATTGATGGACTTGATCGGAAAACAGTCAGCTCAGAATGAACGAACGAGTCAGACCGAACAAATACTAAAAGGAGAGCTTGATTCATTGAATGAGCTGATTGAAGAAACTTTGGCTCTATTGCAAATCGTCATTGAAATTCCGATTGAGTTAGGTGGTGTTTCTGAATCTCAAGAGGAGTCGAGCGCAGACCTTTCATCTTTAGTCTCTCCGTTGGTTCAAGAATTGCAGATTGCTAGGTCATCTTTAGCCCAAATGGCGAGTGAATACCAAAACTCGGAGCAAGACCAAGATCTTGAGACGGAAGATAATTTATCGAAATTAGATCATGGAACCGTTCAAGAAGTTATTGATTCTCTGCTGAATTCAGGTACAAATTTCGCTGCTCGCTATGACCGAATAAGCAAAACAAAATCGCAGTTGAAGAATGAACTGAACGCCGCGAACGAGTTAATTGGAAATTTGTTGAATCAGTTACACCAAATCGCCCAAAATTCGACACAGACAAGTGGGACGGATGTAAGCTCCGCAGAATCAAGAACCGAATTTAGTTCACATGCTTCTTCTTTAATTGAAATACTACAGAGTACCTTAACGCACTTTGAGCAACTGGTGACTGAACATCAAGAGCTGAAGAATAGTCTCGAAACTGCGCTGGAGTCACAAGTGACTATTACAGAGGATTTGAACCTAGTCGAGGAAGTAGCCCATTTGTTCATAATCGTGTCCGATGAAAATCTGTCACATTCTGAAAAACAACAACAAATTGATACCAAAACAGAAGAAATCATATCGAAATTAGAAGGCATCGCATTTTCCGATGTAGTGAACACATTAATTGAATCTGTGCAACATCTTTCGAATCGGGGCGAACAAGTCGGAGCGACTAAGGATCAATTGGCTGCTGCAATGCAAAGAAGTGACCAACTTACCACTCAACTCGAAAGCGCAAACGAGCGTTTACGAACAATACGGGATGATTTTAGAAATTCTATGAATCAAGCTGAACTTCGGAGCGATGAAATCAGTCGGCTAGAATTGCAACTCAAAAGTGAAATTGATGCTGCGAATGAATTGATTCAAATAATGCTGAATCAGCTGCAAAATGTTGCAGAGACTTCGAAAGAAACAGAAAGTACAGAGGAAACAGCCACCAAGATCACTTCTCAATTGTCGTTATTGACTGAAAATTTACAGAGCTCCGAAGCACACATCGATCAATTGATAAACGAACACCAAAAAACGAAACAACAGCTAGAATTGATGTTGCAAGGTCAATTGAATATTGACGATAACATAGTTCTAGTTGAAGAAATAAAGCACCTGTTTGCAGTGCTGTCGGATTCTGAAGCAAGAGAAGAATTGGAATCGAAGAGGAATGAAGTCATTGCCAATTTAGATCGAAGAGCAATTCCACATGTGGTTGCTGCCCTTAAGACAGCCATAGAAATTCTTGCTGATCGACTTGAGGAAGCTGAGTTGACAAAAGATCAATTGGCAATTGCACAACGAAGAACTCAGTATCTTTACACTCGTCTCAAAAATGCAAGCGAGCATTTGAGACGACTACGTAAACAAATTAGAAACTTTGAAAAAGTTGCAGACCTTAAGAGTGAAGAAGTCGCAGCTGCGAGAATTCAATTGGCTAAAGAAATGCAACGGAGCAATGTTCTCTTAAATGAATTGCAAGTTTCTGCCTCGGAGACTGATCGCCTCCAGGCATCGATTGAAAGCATTGAGCAAGTTGCTAAATCTAAACAAACGGAATTGGAGAATCTTCAATCGGAGCTTACTGTCATCAGTCTAGAGACCGATGTTCTATTCGATTCTGGTTCAGCACAATTGAGACCCGAAGTTGAAATTGATTTGTTAAGACTTGCCGATCTTATTAAAAATATTCGACAAAATCGAATTCTAAGTATCGAAGGACACACCGACAATAAAGCGCTCAAATACAATTTAACGCGTACGTTCCAAACCAACTGGGAACTGTCAGCTTATCGAGCAGCCTCGGCTGCGAAATTTCTCATCGAGAATGGAGTATCTAAAGAAAATATTCGAATTGTGGGCTATGGTGAACAAAAACCGATTGCGTCCAACGATACACCAGAAGGCCGCGCCGCCAACCGTCGCTTGGAAATTCGCATTGTTCCTCAACTTGCTGAATCGGCAATCTATTAGTGGTTTGGACGACAAGCGAAACAATTCAATATCCGTTTGATCCCAAGCAAGCACACGCACATTTTCAAATCGTTGATCCCATTCTGTTTGATTTAACAGAGGAAATCGGCAGTTTCTCGCTCGAACTAAGGAGCGACATGACTCCATTTGGTGCCTTATTTCGTTCGATCGTCTTTCAACAGTTATCTGGTCACGCCGCGCAAAGCATTCTCAATCGACTGCTCGCGATCTATAGTGATTCCTATCCTACACCTGAACAAGTCGAAAACACGCCCGAAGATCGGTTACGCGCTTGTGGGCTGTCTTGGTCGAAAGTACGATCCGTACGAGATTTAGCGAATAAATCCCTATTGGAGGAATTACCGTTAGCGAGTGAAGTGTGCTCCATGAGCGATAGCGAATTGATCGAAGCATTTACCAAAGTACGAGGAATTGGACCGTGGACGGTAGAAATGTTTCTGATTTTCAATTTGGGACGACCCGATATTCTACCTGTCTCAGATCTAGGGATTCGCCGCGGATACAAGCTTGCCTATGATATGGAAGAATTACCAACCAAAAAAGAATTGGCTCGAGCGGGCGCCTGCTGGAAGCCGTTTCGAAGTGTTGCGAGCTGGTATCTTTGGCGAGCAGCGAGCCCAAATTTTCGTGCCAGATCCTAATCTGCGACAATTCACTAAGACTGCTTTTCGTTCAAGCAGCGAATTCAAGAAAATTTCTGTAATTTTGGTGAGAGAACCTTATTCCTTGCGACTGATATCTCTTTTCGCTTTCAATTCTTCATTTCATCGATGATTGCACTTGCAAACTCACTAGTTGAAACTAGCTCCGCACCATCCATAAGTCGTGCAAAGTCATAGGTCACGCGACCTTTCCTTATCACGTTCGGATACGCTTCTTCAATCAGATCAGCCGCTTCAGTCCAATCAATATACCTTAGCAACATCACGCCAGACAGCAGTAACGACGAAGGATTGACTTTATCCATATTGCTATATTTTGGTGCAGTTCCGTGCGTGGCCTCAAATACTGCAACATGATCTGCAACGTTCGCGCCAGGGGCAATCCCAATTCCTCCAACTTCGGCAGCGGCAGCATCGGATAAATAGTCGCCATTTAGATTCGTCGTTGCGATTACATCGAATTCAGCTGGGCGCAGTTGCAACAACTGAAACATTATGTCCGCAATGCGATCTTTGATCACGATTTTGCCTTGCGGTGGCTCACCATCGTACCTATCCCAGACTTCGTCTTCAGTGACTGTAAACTCCGAAAATTCTTCGCGAGCGAGTTCATATCCCCATGCCCGAAATGCGCCTTCGGTATATTTCATAATGTTACCTTTATGAACTAAGGTCACACTCTTGCGTCGATTGTCGATCGCGAATTGAATCGCTTTTCGCACCAAACGTTTCGTACGCGCTTCACTGACCGGCTTGACTCCAAGTCCCGCTCCTGCTTCGAAATCAACATTCATTTCGTCTCGTAAGAATTCTGCCAATTTCTCGTTCTCAGGCGAACCACTTGGAAACTCTATTCCTGAATACACGTCCTCTGTATTTTCACGAAATATGACAACGTCGACTTCTTCCGGATTCCGCATCGGTGAAGGAACACCTTCAAAATACCGAACTGGACGAATACAGGCGTATAAATCTAAAGCTTGACGAAGCGAAACATTCAATGACCGAAAGCCCCCACCAACAGGGGTCGACAGTGGTCCTTTGATGGCAACCAATAAATCTTGAATTACCTCCAAAGATTCATCAGGAAAATAATTTCCATCGTATAGAGCACCGGCTTTTTCACCCATGAAAAGTTCACACCAGTGAATCTTTCGTTTCCCTCGATAAGCAAGATCGACAGCTGCCTCCCATACACGCATCGAAGCTCGAGTAATATCTGGACCAATTCCGTCACCCTCTACGTAACCTATAATTGGATTTTCTGGAACACAAAGCGCTCCATCCTCAACAGTGATCTTCTGGCCACCTGACGGTAATCTAATATGCTGCAACATTTGAACTCGCAATTGATGTGTAATAGAAAATTCTAGTTTATCACTAATCTAGTCATTCGAATGAAAAGACATCTCGGATCAACTGAATGAACAAAGGAATCGTAACCGCAGGTCATCCGAAAACAGCAAATGCCGCTGCTGAAATCCTAAGGGCAGGTGGAAACGCTTTTGATGCTGCGATTGCCGCAATTTACACGGCAAGTGTCGTCGAACCTGCTCTCGCTTCCTTAGGGGGAGGTGGATTCTTGATGGCTCTGCCAAAGAATTCGAAGCCCAAGCTATTTGACTTTTTTGTTCAAACCCCATCAAAACCGAAAGAACTACACGAACTTGACTATCGAAGTTTTATGTGTGACTTCGGTAGTACCCAGCAGGAGTTTGTCATTGGATCAGCAACCAGTGCCGTTCCAGGTTGTGTAAAGGGTATTTTCGAAATCGCCAAGCAATATTCGTCGATTCCGATGAAAGAATTGATTCAACCCGCAATAGATGTTCTGAAAGAGGGTGTCATCGTGACCGAAATTCAAGCACTCATTATTGATGTTCTTTCGCCCATCTATCTGAATCCATCCGTTCGAAAGAATTTTGAGAGTCGACTGAATCCTGGAACGACAGCAAAAGAAGGTGAGTTTATTTCTTTTCCTGGTCAAATCGATCTGCTGGAAACATTGGCGATTGAGGGCCAAGACCTGTTTTATCGAGGAGAAATTGCAAAATCGATTGATGAATCTTCTAATTCCGGAGGCTTGATTAAATATGACGATATGGTGAATTACCAAGTCGAAATTCGAACTCCTCTACAAGTAGAGTTCAACCATGATACTGTGTTCTTAAATCCACCACCTTCCAATGGTGGGATGTTGATTGCATTGGGTCTCACCGGCTTAAATTCCATGTCGTTGGGACTTATGTCACCAGGCTCGTTAAAGCACTTCAAAGCACTGTTTGATACCTTTGTTAGCCTAGATAAACTCGACCAACATACAATTAATGAGTATGAAAAAACAGTTCCAGGATTGATGAATATTTATTTTGAAACTTTACAAAATCATATTCGTTCACCAGGTGGAACGACTCATATCTCTATCATCGATCGACAACAGAATGCTGCTTCTGTATCGGTGAGCAACGGCGAAGGTTGCGGTACATTGATTCCAGGAACATCCGTGATGTTGAACAACATGATGGGTGAAGAAGATGTCAATCCTCATGGCCTAAAAATTTGGCCTCGCAATACCCGGCTTAGTTCACTCATGTCACCAACTATCGCCATTGGCAAAACCAACGATCTTTTGTCCATTGGTAGCGCCGGTTCAAATCGGATCCCGAATACTTTAATGCAGGTTTTGGTTAACTTGCTACAGTATCGCACGCCGGTCGAGCAAGCTGTTTTGTACCCACGTATCCATGTCTATCAAGGTGAGATTTACCTAGAAAATCTACCCGAATATCCTCAAATTGCCGAGTATTTTCGAAACTTCACGAACATAACGCTTTTTCCCGAAAGGAACTTCTACTTCGGCGGAGTACAAGCTTCAAAACGAGCAAAACGAAGCGTAGAAGGTTGTGGTGATGTGCGTAGAGGCGGTGTCACCGTGATCGTTGAGTGAATTCCTATCTTCGCGGACTAATTCCAGAACCTGATCGCCGAAGAGTTCTCGTTTCCATCATCGTTGTAGTCTCAGTCTATGGCTTGACAATAGGATTTATTTATCCACTCATCAGTCTAAAGATGGAACTACGTGGCTATCCGTCATCATGGATTGGGTTGATGGGTGCTTCGCCATTCATCGCATCCATTATTTTTTCACCGATAACGCCCGTGATCATGCGCTACGTCAATCTGACAAAGCTGGTGTTTGTTTCGATTCTGGCTGATCTATTGTTAATTTTGACCATGGCATTGATTGAAAACGTCTATGTTTGGTTCGTCTGTCGTTTTCTTATGGGTATTGCAGGTACAGTTCTGTTTATCGTTAGCGAAACTTGGATCAACGAAATCGCACACGAACGAGTTCGGGGAAGAATTTTAAGTATCTATACCTTTACGATCAGCCTAACTTTGGCGATATCTCCTCTTTTCATCTTTATCTTGGGCATCGAAGGAAATTTGCCATTCTACACTGCGATTTTGATTATGGTCATCAGCCTTTACCCTCTTCGCTGGACCAAAGACTACCACATAGACTTTTCTGATAATCGAGCTTCACACGTCGCTAAGTTTATTTTATTGGCACCCACCGCAGTCGCAGCTTCGGCGTTGATGGCGTTTGAAGAGGCATCTGTACTAACCATGCTGCCGGTTTATACAGTCAGAAATGGCTTAACGGAAGAAACTGCAGCATTGTTTCTGACTGTACTAGGCCTTGGATCGATGGCGATTCAACCACTGGTAGGCTCTCTTGCAGACAAATTCAATCGATACATGTTATTAATTGGTTGTGCGTTCATTGTATGCCTCGGTGCACTCTCTCTACCATTGATAATAAAGACGAGCATTTCTGTGTGGATAGTGATGTTTTTCTGGGGTGGAGCAATATCCGCAATCTACACTTTGGCACTGACCATCATTGGTCAACGATTCCGCGGCGCACAACTAGCTGCTGGAAATGCAGCGTTCGGGTTAATGTGGGGGCTAGCAGGTGCCATTGCACCCATTTCAGGAGGGATCGCGATGTCGGTTTGGGATCCAAATGGATTTGTGTTTGTTTTGGTGGCCGCAACGATATTGTTCATCATCTTGGCTATCGTTCGTCGCTTAATTCATAGAACTTGATGCAGTGCAACAAGCGAACGAATTTTCGAAGCTATAGTAGCTTTAGCTCAAGCTTTATTTCCTCAATTAATTCGTCCAAATCATCATAACATGGTCCACAACTACGGGCAGTACAATAATAAGCCCTAGGAGCACCGCTTACGTAACCCTTTTCTGCCAAAGTGTTTGGTAAATTTTTTGCATCGTTTGGAATCGGAAAAACCACGACTTGTAGTGGTTGAACTTCAGCACACTTACGAGCCCACTCGCTGATTTCATCAACATTTTCTCCACGAATGATCATTGTCGGTGGTGGATATAAATATTGTTCTAGACTACAGAGAAAAGAACCAAATCCGGATGGTTGTTGTGAGGCGGATGCATGCAGCATGTCAATCGTCTCTTCAGCATGATCTTCATAATGTAGGTTCCCAATCAAGTTGGCTAGTTTAAGAAGTACCTGAATGACCACTCCGTTACCAGATGGAATTGCTTCATCGTGTCTTGGTACGGCTCGAAACAATAACTCTTCGTGATCCGCCGAAGTGAAAGTAAACCCACCGAAATCTGATTCGAAGTTTTCCGTTATTGCGTCAACAAGGTCAATCGCGAACTGCAGGTCTTCATCTCGCCAACGAGCGCTTAACAGCTCCAGAACACCGTCCGCTAGAAAAACATAATCGTCGAGATAGGCATTGAGGTGTGCTCTTTTATCCTTGGCGGTCGCCAGCAATCTTCCATCTTTCCACATGTGATTGCGAACGAAATTCAATGCTTTTTCCGCCGATTCGATAAATTCTGGTCGATTCAACAATCGACCAGCTCTAGCCATTGCCCGAATTGCCAATCCGTTCCAAGAAGCTAGAATTTTGTCGTCTAGCGCAGGCCGTATTCTTTTTTCACGAATGTAAAAAAGAGTTCGCAACGCTTTTTCCAATTCGTGCTTGACTTTCTCATATCCTAGGCCTGTACGTTCTACGACGGTTTCCAGCGAATTCGCAATCCGTAAGTGCCAATGGCCTTCAAAATTCGGCGAGCCGCGTAACCCATAACGAATTTCCATAATACGAAATTGATTCGACGTCAATGACTTCACCAATTCTTGTCTCGTCCAGACGTAAAACTTGCCTTCTTCGTCCTCTGAATCTGCATCCAAAGAAGAATAGTATCCGCCTAACGGAGATTGCATCTCACGAATCATCCAGTTTGCTGTTTGAATCGCAATTTCGTAAAAGCGCTCGTTTCCTGGTAAACAAAAACCTGCATCCACATAGCTTGGCAACAGCAAGGCATTGTCATAGAGCATTTTTTCGAAATGCGGGATTTCCCACCTGTCATCGACTGAATACCGATAAAACCCGCCGCCAATGTGATCCCTCAATCCCCCGTTCGCCATCGCATCCAAGGTGTGCGCTGCCATAGACAAACTTCGTTCTTGTAACAAGTCGTTTTCAAATTCCCTTTGAGCGTATACCAATAAAGTGTCGATTTGTGTTGAATGTGGAAATTTTGGAGCACCGCCAAAACCACCATGAACGGGGTCGTACTGACTAAGCAAGGAGCGCACTGCAAGCTCCAAGAGAAGATGCATTTGGGGTAGCTCTCCTTCGGCTTCCACATGATTAAGAATTTCGAATGTCTCTAACATCGCTTGAGTATGCTGAGCTAGATCACCCTTAATCTTTTCGTAATGCTCACTGATTCTGTTGAGAATTACGCTGAAAGACATCATTCCATGACGAGGTTTATCTGGAAAGTAAGTCCCTACAAATATCGGAACGTGTTCATCCGGAGTGATGAAAACAGTTAATGGCCAACCTCCACCTCTTTTGAGTAATACTTGGTGCGCCATCTGATAAATTTTGTCTAGGTCTGGCCTCTCTTCTCGGTCGACTTTGATACAAACATAACTTTCGTTCATTAACTTCGCAGTGGATTCACTCTCGAACGACTCTCGTTCCATTACATGACACCAATGACAAGCGGAGTAACCGATTGACAGTAGAATGAGCTTTTCTTCTCGTTTCGCTCGTTCCAATGCTTCGCTACCCCATGGATACCAATCAACCGGGTTGTAGGCATGTTGCAGTAAATACGGACTAGTTTCATTAATTAATCTATTGGGCTCTCTTTTGTTCTCACTCATCACCGTTACCTAATTGTCCAAAGCCTTTCCTAATTTAATGTCCTTCCTGAATATTGTTATATATTTCTGAAGCACTTGTATACTAATCGCACTTGAATTGAATCATACCTCAATTTATCCCAGAATCCACTTTTTTGAATTTATATCTATATAGCGTTCAGTGTGATTGCATATCCATCAATCGATCCGGTCGCCATTGAATTTGGTCCACTTCAAATTCGTTGGTACGGCCTCGCTTATGCCGCTGGAATTCTTCTTGCTTGGTACTTGGGACAAATTCGAGCTCGTAAAGGAAATGCCCCAATATCGGCCCCTCAAGTTACAGACTTGATCCTCTATGTTGCGTTCGGTGCGATTGTCGGCGGTCGAGTTGGTTATACGCTTTTCTATGACTTTTCGCACTTTGTGTTCAACCCTCTTGATGTTTTCAAGCTGTGGCAAGGTGGAATGTCCTTTCATGGTGGCTTACTCGGTGCAATCGCCGGGATCTGGATCTATAGTCGTTCTAAGCGCATTGAGTTTTTAAATCTTTCGGACTTTCTGAGTCCATTATGTACGATTGGTCTATTTTTTGGACGTCTAGCCAATTTTATAAATCAAGAACTATGGGGCCGTGAGAGTAGTTTACCAATTGCGATGGTATTCCCGAATGATCCTTTGCAACTGACTCGCCATCCTTCTCAACTCTATGAAGCCGCACTTGAAGGAATTCTCTTGTTTTTAATTTTGTGGATTTACTCTGTGAAACCTAGAGCTGTGGGGGCAGTTTCAGGATTGTTCCTACTGTGTTATGGCGTATTCCGCTTTCTAGTTGAATTTTTTCGAGAACCTGATGTTGGAATTGGCTTTGTCTTTGCAAATTGGGTTACGATGGGGCAAATTCTATCGCTTCCTTTGATAGTAGCTGGCCTTTGGTTACTTTATTTCTCATACAAAAAGAGTTTTCGTTTCAAATGACTGATTTACAAAGAGACAATTTAATCCAGAACTTAGATGAACTAGGACTTGAATATCACTTATTGCTTTGTGACCCTGAGCTTGCTGATACTCAAATTTTCGTAAAACACTATGGTTTCGCACTGGAAGATTGTGCAAACACCATCATTGTTAAAACGAAGACCGGTGAACGAAAGTTTGCCGCTTGTGTCGTACTCGCTCACTGCCGTTTGGATGTCAATCGAACAATCCGTAAGAAATTAGGAGCAAGGCGTGTTTCCTTTGCCAATGCTAAAGAAACCGAACAACTTACTGGTATGACGATTGGTGGTGTAACACCGATAGGACTACCAGAAAGCATACCTGTTTGGGTAGACAGCGCAGTGATGGACCGAGAAACCATCATTCTCGGTGGCGCAAGCCGCGCCTGGAAAATTCAAATTTCTTCGAAGATTTTTACTCTAATCTCTAATACTGAGATTGTGCCAGGTCTTGCGTACCCATTCTGACAATACCTAATCGATCAGAACGTAATCGACAACAAGTTCCAAAAATATGGAACCCATGCCAAAAGCAGAACTCCCAAGCTTACGAGCTCGAATCGAATAATTTGAATATAGCGCTTGCGTTGTGATGCACCTTTGCTGGACATCTGGATCGCACACATCGTTACATCCAGTGGAATGATAAAAATCAACATCGGCACGATGGTCGGAGCAATCAGCGTCGGCAACATCAAAAAACCAGATTTATGGGTTCCGAGTAGAGCGAGTGGTGCGCTGAATACCAGTGCCACCAAAAGCACTAACAACATGACGCGCAAAACACCAATCGTTTGCATGATTTGCAGCGGTTTAAGCATGGTTTTCACTCACTGGTTTGCCAGAACGACGCCGTAAGGAATCTCTGTAGTCGACTATCCGTTTGATTAAGCCTTCTTTTTCGACTGATTTTCTCAGGTCTGCTAAGTCTTCCGCACGGCTATCAGGAATAACGACCTCAAACATTCGTCTGACGTCGTCATGTGCAAGTGCTGCTCCTACTCGTTTTGCTGCTTCGATATGTCGATCCCAATCTTTCATTTTGGCCACGTGAGTCAAAAAGCCCATTTTCAGAGCTTCATCGCTATCAAATACTCGGGTATTGGTCAAAATGCTGAGTGTATTGTCGATTCCAACTCGCTGAGACAATCTTCTAGTGCCGAGCAATATACCGAAATTCAGACCTGGCATACAAAAAACGCTATTGGGTTCTGCAATCCGAATGTGACAGGAACAGACCATATCCGCCCCCGCTCCGAAAGCTTTGGACTGTACCAGTGCAACCGTTGTCATAGGGGCATGGTGTAGTGCTTGGAGCATTCTTTCAACGCGCAAGATTCGGTCTGCAATTTCTACATCTGTTTTCGTTTCCAGATCACTGAGATCGAAGCCAGAACAAAAGGATTCCCCCTCTCCTCTTAAGACGAGAGTCCGTGTACCGTCCTGACTCGACTCCAAAATGGTCTCATGCAACAATTCAGTTAGTTCGGCACTAAGTGAATTGGCGCGATGCGGTCGATTTAAACGGACTAGCTTTAGGGTGTCATCCTTTTCTACCAGTAACTCTGACATATTTCGACTTTTGTTGAATTCACTATAATTTGAAACGTACCATATACGAATCTCATTTAAAGAAAGTGAATCACGTCCTTAGGCTGCCTCATTGAATCCGCCTGCCAATCCAATTCTAGTCGAAGTTACGCGCGGTGATATGGTCGAAAGTTACCATCGAGGGGCTGCCGTCGTTGTCGGTAAAGGTGGCGATATTATCGCTGCTTACGGTGATGTCACTCGACCAATTTATCCTAGATCTGCAATTAAACCACTACAGGCGATGGTGCTAGCAGAATCTGGCGCGATTGAACGTTTCCATCTAAGTCTTGAGCAACTCGCGCTTGCATGTGCTTCCCATTCCGGGCAGATTTTGCATGTTGACAAGGTCCGTCACTGGTTACATCAAATCGGTTTGGATGAATCAATCCTACAATGTGGTACACATGATTCGTATCATCGAGAAACTCGGACTGCAATGATTCGAGAAGGGTTGAGCCCGAATGCGCTATACAACAATTGTTCTGGCAAGCATGCTGGTATGATAACCGTAGCAGTTCACAATGACGAGCCAGTCCGGAACTACATAGACCGAACTCATCCTGTACAACAACGCGTACTTAAGATGCTGGCTGAATTGACGAACGAGCCTGTGGAAGATCGTCCTGCCGGATTGGATGGATGTGGTATCCCGGTAGTCGGAATTTCTTTGAAGGGCATCGCGCTAGCCTTTACCAAGATTGCAAATGATCAATTTGATTCGAAAACTAGGAAAAACGCGGCGCAAAAAATCCGTGCTGCAATGTCTCGATATCCAAATCTAATCGCCGGTGAAAATCGCCTTTGTACAGTCGTAGCCGATTCGACGGCCGGCAGAGTGCTGATAAAAGTCGGGGCTGAAGGCGTTTATGCAGGGATGACGGTGGCTTCGAACCGTATTGGTTTTGCACTCAAAATTGATGATGGTTCAAGGCGAGCCGCGGAAGTCGCATTGGGGTGGTTGATTACAAATCATTGTAATTTGAGTATTGATGAACAAGAACGACTCAAGTCACGATTTCAGCCTGCAGTAAAAACTGTTGCGAGAAAAGCAGCGGGAGTAATACGCCCTGTCTACAACGGCGAAATTTAAACGAAAAACAATTGGAGAACTCTATCATGTACGATTACGAAGAATTTAGTGACCCGATACAACGTCCTCGTTACACCGGCATTCCCACCTTTATGCGAGCACCTCACGCAGAGCAACAATGGGAAAACGTAGACTTAGGCCTAATCGGAGTACCGTTCGACGGCGGGGTAACCAATCGCACAGGAGCTAGACATGGTCCTCGCGAAATTCGTAATCAATCCAGTTTAATGCGTCGGAAGAATCAATCTACTGGTATTTGTCCATACGATGTTTGCAACATCGCGGACCTAGGTGATGCTTGGGTTCAGAAACCCTTTCATCTTGAAGAAAGCTTAGACGAAATCAAGAATTTCTACAGTCGCGTGCACGAATTTAGCATCGTACCAGTTTCCGCTGGCGGAGATCACTCGATTACACTGCCCATTTTTCGTGCTATCGCCAAAAATGAACCCCTTGGAATGGTGCACTTTGACGCACATTGTGATACTGGAGACGATTACCTCGGCTCCAAGTTTCACCACGGAGCACCGTTTCGACGTGCCGTCGAAGAAGGATTACTCGATCCCAAAAGAACTATTCAAATCGGGATACGAGGCTCCTTAAACGACCTGGATGTTTGGAAATTTAGCCATGACTCCGGTATGCGAGTCGTCTACATGGAGGAATTTTATGAAAGAGGCTGGAAGTCGATCATCGATGAAGCACGACAGATTGTGGGGGCTGGTCCAACTTACATCAGCTTCGATGTAGACGGTCTCGATCCAGTTTTCGCGCCCGGAACCGGTACTCCTGAAGTTGGTGGTTTTTCGACGCTTGAAGCACAATTCATGATTCGTGCTCTACAAGGGCTCGATCTGGTGGGTGGAGATGTAGTCGAAGTCGCACCACCTTTCGATCCCACTGGTAACACAGCACTTGTCGGAGCAACAATGATGTTTGAAATTTTGTGTGTTATCGCCGCTGCGGTTGGAAAGTCGAAGGCTTGATTTCAAATCTTGGTCGAGCTTTAATTTACGAAAAAATCTTTGAAGCCTTTAACCAACCGAGTCGCGGCAGCGCGGTCTACATCTAGATGAGTAACCAAACGAATCGGTGAACCCCCAGTGATGACAACACCGCAATCGGCCAAAAAACTAACCAAGTTTGAGATTCGGCTGTCATCTACGTAGACGAATACCATATTTGTTTGCCGTCGATGAAATTCGACTTGAATTTCTTCGATTGACTGCAGCTGATTTGCGATCCATTGTGCATTCTCGTGATCCTCGGCCAATCGATTAATGTGATGATCAACAGCATATTGAGCAGCTGCAGCCGCAACACCTCCTTGACGCAATCCACCACCAACTAGCTTGCGCCAGCGTTTGGCACTTCGTATCGTTTCTCGATCACCACAAACTACCGACCCCATTGGAGCCCCCAAACCTTTCGAAAAACAACAAGATACAGTGTCAAAATGTTTTGTGATATCAGCTACATCTAAGCCATGAAAAATCGCGGCATTGTATACACGAGCACCATCCAAATGGTATGCGAGTTGGGTAGAGCGAACAAATTTTCTCGCTTCCTCCAGGTATTCCATCGGCAAAGCTCGACCGGCTTGCGTGTTTTCTAAGCAAAATAATCGTGTATTTGCGAAATGATCGTCATCGGGTTTAATGAAGCGACGTACTAGATTTAGATCGAGGGTTCCATCTTCACAAAAATCAAGCGGTTGTGGTTGAATACTACCAAGCACGGCCCCACCACCACCTTCATACTTGTAAGTATGCGCGACTTGGCCTACGATATATTCATCACCTCGAGTACAGTGTGCCAACAAGGCCAATAAATTGGCCTGGGTACCACTAGTTACAAATAAGCCTGATTCCATACCAAAACGTTCAGCCATCACCGCTTGCAATCGATTAATTGTGGGGTCTTCACCGTAGACATCATCACCAACTTCAGCATCGTACATGGCTTGTCGCATTGCCTCTGTAGGTTTGGTTACAGTATCACTACGAAAATCATTCATTTATTTCAACTCTTGTTTGATTTCAATGGAGTAAGCTTAATTCAAAATTGAATGTGAACTTTTTCAGGTATTTTATCTTTCGTTACAAACACAATGAGCTAAATTATGCTACGCTAAACGTACGAATAGAGGTGCCTGGTAAATCTTGCCTCCAACAGCAACAGAATCTTAATTTCTCGTACAATGGCTAGATATGTGATAGAAAATGATTCTCAGTATTAGTGATTCAGATTACTCTCGGACTCGAACTTTTGTATGAACCCCTTCAAATTGATAGCGAACGGCTACTAGACATCTAGAGATGGTAAAACTATCATTTGATAAGTAACTGAATTGAGCTCCACACAACAAAGCACTCGAGGAACACTAGTCAAATTCGCATAAACTTAACTTGGCGTTCAAGGAGGAAATGATCAATGACTGCACGACGTGACTTTACTATCGGTATTGAAGAAGAGTACCTCGTAATTAATAAGGATACATTAAGCCTTGTGACTAGAATGCCACCGGAATTGATGGCAGAATGCTATGACGCACTTGGGGAGCAAGTAAAAAAAGAGTTGTTACAGTGTCAAATCGAGATTGGCACCAAAGTATGTAGCTCGATTCAAGAGGCAAGAGATGATCTCATTTACCTTAGAGGTACAGTAGCGGAAATTGCGCGTAAACACGACTGCTTGATTATGGCTTCTTCTACGCACCCGTTTTCGTATGGTGCCACCCTTCTAACTGACGATGCGCGCTACTTGGATCTGGCTCAACAACTGCAACGAATCGTCGCGAGTTTGTATATCAGTGGAATGCATGTTCATGTGGGCATTGCTGATAATGACCGAAGAGTCGATTACATGAATCAAACAAGTTATCTACTCCCGCATTTACTTGCCTTGAGTACATCTTCACCATTTTGGCGAGGTGAAGATACCGGGCTTCGATCATATCGAGTCTGCGTTTTCGATCAGTTGCCAAGAACGGGAATTCCGCCTTCTTTTTACAGTTACTCCGACTACATGAAGCATGTCAATGTACTCGTTAATTTAGATATTATCGAAAATGCATCAAAAATTTGGTGGGACCTCCGTCCAAGTTGGACTTATCCAACTCTAGAACTGCGCATTACTGATATATGCACGAACGTTGATGACGCAATTTCTATCGCGACCACATACCGCTGCTGGCTGCGAATGTTAAGTCGACTTAGAAAAAATAATCAACGTTGGCGAGAATACTCCTCGTTCTTGATACAAGAAAACAGATGGCGAGCACAACGTTACAGCATTGACAGAGGACTAATCGATTTCGGTAGAGAAGAAATTATCGAAACCGACGATTTAGTTGATGAGCTCATTTCGCTCGTATATGAAGACGCTCATTATTTCGGATGCGTGGATGAGTTGTTACACCTTCAAACCATTCTAGAGCGAGGCACGAGTGCACACCAGCAGTTGGATGTTTACAACAAGTCAATCGACGAAGGGCTTGACAACAAAGACGCGCTGCTCAATGTAGTGAAACACCTCGCGAAAGAGACTCTACGAGGTGTAAATTTCGATATTTGATGCGACGGGTTTCAATCAACAGTGAAATCTGGTTGTACCATCTCGAATCGCTTGATCCATTAACTGAACCTCCCATGTGAGATAGTTTTCCATCCTTTCCTCTTGCCCAATTTCTCTATCGTAGGGACGTTGCCAATGATCGTCTACGTTTGATAGCTGATTTTCCATCCCTGTAACCATCGCATACCCACTTGCTCGCCAAGCTGCGTTGCCACCGTTGAGCACGCGAATCAAGTATCTCGCATCGGATGCGAGAAGGTCCTGCGCTGCTAAATGCGCTAACACACCGTCCTCGGAAGTCAGTACCAGTAAACCAATCGGTTGATACAGCACCAAGGCAGATTCAAGTCGCTGACGAATACACCAATGAGATAATTCGATGTGACCGGCTTCAAAATGCGTGCTGTGCGATAAATCGACCAATAACATGGGTTCACGGGACTGCATCACCGCTCGCAATTCTCCACACTCGATGGTTTCGTGTTTTTTAAATCCGACGACTTTTGGCTTCCGTTCTCCAGTCGCTAAGTCTAAATTCTTTAGCTTACTTTCCAGCACATAGACATCGCGATGTCCCATTTGCAACAACCAGGATGCGGTCATAATCGCTCGCACTTGGTCATGGTCGACAAGAACGATTCGTGAATTGTGAACTGCAATATGTTCGTCGGTCGTTTGTACGAGTTGTCCTCCAGCCACATGATGCGAGCCGACTACATGCCCGGCTAAAAATTCCTCTTCAGTTCGTACATCGAAAATGTAAAGTGTTCGACTGTCGTCATTTCGCCATCGAGCCAAGGTATGGGGCTGAACAAATGAAACTTGGTAGCGATCGGTAACAGCTTCTGCAGCTGTTAACGACTCTTGAATACTCTCCGAAGACGGCATATCGGCAACTCGGCTTTTCCCGTGATCTAAGTCTAAGCCTGCTAAGTGCCAACCCATAGTACCATCTTTCAACAACATCACTTGATTCGGAACCTGTGCATTGATTAAGGACATCGCACCGACGATACTACGAGTTCTACCAGCACAGTTCACAACGACATCCGTCTTAGAATTGCCAACAATTTCAAACACTCGATACACGAGCTCCGCACCCGGACAATTGATGGCAGTTGGTATACTCATTTCACAATATTCATCCAGCGGACGACTGTCCAAAATTACCAGATCTTCAGAATTGCGGATACGCTGGTCTAAATCTTTTGCAAGAATTTCTGGAGGTTTTCGATTTTGAAGCAAGTATTCACCGAATGTTTTGCTCGGTACATTCAGGCCAGAAAAAAGCTCACAACCCGCTTCTTTCCAGCCCACGATACCACCAACGAGTAAACGTACATTGGTATATCCTAGCTCTTCCAAGCGAAGTTGTGCTTTTTGAGCAATGAATTCCTTGTTCCGGGGACCACTATCGTAAACGACGATTGGAGTGGATAGCCTTGGAACTAGGTCATTGATACGTAGTTCTAGCCAGCTAAGTGGGACATTGCTTGCCCAAAGTAGGTGATTGTCGAAGTAGATGCCTTCTTCACGAACATCTAAGATTGCGAGCTCCTCAACAGAAAGAATGAGTTGCTTTAGCTCAACTGAGTAGATATTTCTGTTCACTGCAATATATGGCGAGCATCAATTATGTCGTCATAGCGAGCAAATATTTTCCACTGCTCTAAATTGCGATCATAGTACTGTCGCTTGGTAAGATATTCGAGCCCTAGTCCGTACATGTGAAAATTGATTACACAACCATCATCTGTTATATGAATGGAATGTAAATCATCTGGTAGTAACGTGACTCCGGTTCCTGCACGAACTACATGCGAACCCACCTCTTCCACACCATCGTCTGTTGCCTGATAAAATCGATTTAATTCATTACCATCAATACCAGCGATAACGGCCCAGGTATCGTGATTGTGAGGTGGAGTGTGGGTTGGTGCTCTCGCCGACTGGACATACAATGCAAAGCGATGATTATCGGGATCTTCAGAAATGCGGTAAACATACGAGGATTCTGAAGAATCAGGAGAAGGCGCTGGAAACTCGTCTTCTGCAAACCAATCCACGTAGGTGGCGAGCTCTTGTAGCTGAGTTAGAATTTGATTGAGCCCAACTTTCGTCACACCGTACTCATTTTCAATTTTTCGAATACGATCGACAGTCGAACAGACGGCCTCCTTTCTTTCCTGAATCCAGGACATAGCTCTTCTCCTAAGCGGAATTCAAACTTTGATTCATCTTAATACATGAATCAAAAAATTTATCTGTAAGTTTCCTCATGGGTACTCGAGCAGCTGAGATATTGGTTATCAACTGATGGCAGAAATCTAGCAAGTTACAAGCTTTGAGTATGTGGAGATCTGAATTGAGTGATTCATCGTTTCTTATTTCTTCAATAAGTTCTTTCACGTCATCGGATCGGGTCACAAATTTAGGCCAAACTCTAAAATAGTTGGGATCGCGCTTCATCGTTTCGCAGTTTCGTTTGGCATGCTTCGTAAACCTGAACATTGCTGAGATCGCCGGATCGAAAATTTGCATCGGCACTAAGACGTCTTCTAAGGCATTACAGATACGATCCATATCCCGCATACTCAAACTAATTTTGACGTAGCGACTCATGTAGAATTGATTCACTGGTAACGTAAACGCTTTTAATGGCTCACCCCAAAGTTCATTAAGTCCTTCATTGCCGCTAATGTGTCGAACCGATTTGCCCAATTCCATTGCTTCTACTAAACACTGGCTACATTCTAGGAGTAACTGATTATCCCTTTTTATATGCACACCGATATTTTCTAAGTCTACGATGGAGGTAAAAATGTCAGTTGCTCGATTAAACAAGGCACCCGCAAGCATAGCAGCCGCTACTCTCTTTTCTTTCTCAGATTCGGTGTTTTCGTAGTACTTGCGAGCAAGTTCTAGGTTTTCACCAGGTGTGTTGATCCCCGGCTCTGTATGATGGAATGTGCGTCGAGTCAAACCAGCGATAAGATTTTTCTTTGTAGTCCAAGAATCAGCAGGAGGGTCATAGTAACGGATCCAGTAGCCGTCGATGTACATGCGCTTTACACCATTGATCTCGGAGATAGTACCCCTCTTCAACTCCCTGTTACGGTTATGTGAGGCTTCTGATGAGGCTTGCGAACTCACGAGATTCTAGCTACCACTGAACTAATACGAACAAACAGAACTACTCAAAGTCCATGTGTACTATATTCATCATCCGACTCATTTGCAATTCTTCATAAAGAACTTTAAAATTCAAGAGGCTTACTAAAATCTAAATATAGATACAACAGTGACTAATATAACTTTAGCAGAAGAAATTCTCTTACTCTTGCTTGACGAAGACAAAGGTACTTTACGTCCAATTCCTAATTTTACGCTACATTTTGTGCTCGCAGGAGCTGTGCTCATGGAGCTGGCGATTAACAATCGTGTTGATTGTGGCCTCGAGTCTTTTGAAGTCATTAACAATACTCCTACCGGTGATCCGATTCTGGATCGTTACTTGCAAAAAGTTTCCACAAAGGATGATGGCAACCATGAAATAAAGTATTGGCTCAACAACATCGCCGATGATGGTGAGGACCTCGTTAATTTAGGCTTCAAACGGCTAGTAGAACGCGGAGTTTTAGGGGAAACTGAAAGAAGGTTTCTCTGGGTGGTTAGAACCAAAATCTATCCGACGCTTGATGGATCTGTCGAGCATAACGCGAAACTTAGATTGATGAGTATTTTGTATAGCGACGATATACCAGATCCGAGAGAAGTCGTAATGTTCTGTCTTTTGGATGCGTGCGACATGTTTCGAGTGTTGCTACCAGCAGCGGAAGTCACGCGATTAAATACAAGAATAAGAAACATTTCTCATCTTGACCTCATTGGGATTCAAACGGGTAAATTGATCCGGGAGATTCAACTGGCACTTGTTGCCACACACGCACCTTTATTTTGAAAGCCCAACAAATTCAGTACTCAGCCTACTAAATTCATTTTCGAAGCTCGAGGCATCGGCTTCACCTGTATCGCTGACTTAGCTGGTTCTACACAGCAACTACATAGCACGCGCGCTCGTGCGAAGTCAAAAGACTATGGCTGTGACGATGTAATGAGCTTAGAAATATCTTTAAGTGATCGAATTTAGCTTGCGTAGATGGCACTAGGCAACCAAGTCGCCAATTCAGGCAAGAACCACAACACAACCAACATCAATAGCTGTATGCAAACGAACGGTACTACGCCCTTATAAATCTCAATCGTCCGAATTGAAGGCGGAGCAACCCCTCGTAAGTAAAATAGCGAAAATCCAAAGGGCGGTGTCAAGAACGAAGTCTGCAAGTTGACCGCCATCATTACACCCAACCACACAGGACTCATCGGCACACCCGGGGCCACCTCCATTTGTAGCAAAATGGGACCAACAATCGGCACAACGATAAAGATGATTTCTAAGAAGTCCAAAATGAATCCCAAAAGAAACATCACGAGCATAATAAATAATAGAACAGTAAGCGTTCCACCTGGAAGACTGTGAAGCACACTTTCTACAACTACATCGCCGTCCAAACCGCGGAAAACCAATGCAAACATTGAAGCGCCGATCAAGATAACAAAAACCATCGTCGACACAAGCAGAGTTTGCTGCATAATTTGCGGCAGAATCGATCGCCCTTGATCGTCCCGCTTACCATAAACGCGAATGATTGCTGTAAGTATTCCCAGCACAAGTCCTAGCGCACAAACTAGTGCGACAAAAACTGCCGCCCACTCAATCGTTGTCAACTGATCTCGTTGCATTCGAAGATCAAACAAGGACGTCATGACCAACATGATTACCAAACAAACCACTCCGATAATAATCAAGCGGCCTCGTTCAGGTGCAACTTTGTATCCAGCCATCATTAGAGCACCCGTTCCACCCATCGCAGCTGATTCAGTGGGTGAAGCCAATCCCCCCAATATTGAACCTAGCACTGCAACAATCAGTGCTAGTGGGGCAAATAGGGTCGAAACCATCGTCCAAAAGAAAGAACGACCGTCCTCACTGAGCTGAAGTTGGTCCTTGGGAATCGCTGGACTCGCCTCGGGACGGACAATTGCAACAACAATCTGATAGAGGATGTACATACCCACCAGAACTAATCCTGGTATCAAAGCCCCCGCAAATAAATCGTTGACTGATACGGAATCGGGTGAAAAGTTACCCATTGAAAATTGTGCTTGCTGAAAAGCAGTTGATAACTGATCACCCAGCAAAACGAGTACGATTGAAGGTGGAATCACCTGTCCCAAGGTTCCTGACGCGCAGATTGAACCACAGGCCAAACTAGGACTGTAGCCACGACGCAGCATAGTCGGTAGCGAAAGTAAGCCCATGGTAACCACTGTTGCACCTACAATGCCAGTAGAAGCAGCAAGCAGTGCACCAACAATACAAACCGAGTAGCCTAAGCCACCGCGAATACTACCGAACAGTTTTCCCATATTGTCGAGTAGCTCTTCAGCAATTTTCGATCGTTCAAGAGTAACTCCCATAAACACAAATAGAGGTACCGCCACTAGTACTTCATTGCGCATGATGGCAAAAATTCTCTGTGGCAAGGCGGACAGGTACGCGGTATCAAACAAACCGAACCCTGCGGCAATAAAGGCAAACAGCAAAGAGCCCCCTGCGAGACTAAAGGCTACAGGGAACCCGAATAACAATAAAACTACAACCGAGACGAAGAGGGCTGCACAAAGAAACTCAGGTGTAGCTAACAATTCCACGATTAAGCACTTTCTAATTCAGCTTCGCTCGGTTTTGAATCTGCCAACTGTAGGATGCTCTTGAATGCAAGCGAAATCGCCTCGAGTAGCAACATAACCGAAAAAACCAAAATGACAGTCTTAAATAAATAGATGTAGGGTAAGCCCACAGTCTCTGTAGAACCTTCACGTACTGCCCAGGAATTTAGGACAAGAGACCAAGCATATTCAAAATTCATGATACAAAATGGAATCAACAAAACAATGGAGCCGGCCAAATTGATCCAAGCTTTGGTTTTAAAAGAAGCGTCTCGATAGAACACATCGAGTCTGACATGACCTTCTTTGGCCAGGGTGTAGCCAGCACCTAGCATAAAAATTAAGCCGTGCATGTACCAAATTGATTCTTGCATTTGAATTGAGCCGTAAGCGAATACGTACCGCATGATGACGACGACAAACTGCATCAATGTCATAAACAGCACCAACCAGGCACTAAAGCGCCCAAGTACGATGTTGCTAAATGTCAACCAAATAGAAAAAACCGCTAAGACACGTCGCCAACCTTGCTCAGCTTCGAATTTGGACCGAATATTTCCCAATTCACGAAGAATTTCTTTCGGCTCACAACCGAATGCTAGAAGTAAAGGAATACAAAAAAAACAAACGACCGAAAAAACCACCAGTCCAAAAACAATTAGACTAAAGAGCAATGGCAAACGTTCTAAGTCATACCACAGGCCAATAAAATCTACGTTCACGACTTGATGGAATGAGTCAGGAGGCGGTCAAACGGTATAAGACAACAAGCCTTACTTGCGACTACTATTATTCACTTTGGATCACTTCAACAGCTTCGGCGATCCATTGAAAATAAAATCCGCTTCCATGATGGAAGCGGATTTTTAACTTTGATACTGAAGCGATTAACTATGGAAATCTACCAACGCGCGCTTGTTCATGTAAGTTTGGTCAGAAATTCTGGACCAACTAATGACGTCCTTTCTAAACGCCATAAAACTATCGTAAACTTCTTGGGTTCGAGGATCACTGGCTGCAACTGAAGAAAGCACGTCCTTCGCGGCTGCTCCCATTCCTTTGAATAGCTCATCAGAGAACTCAACCAACTCCACACCATGATCATTGATCAAAGTATTTAGAGCCGATGCATTATTGGCGTTGAATTCAGCCAAATCGTAATTGTTTTCGGCGATTGTGGCGTTTTCAATAATAGCTTGCTCCGAGGAACTCAAACCGTCCCAAACACCTTTGTTGATACCGAAACTCAACACTGTACCAGTTTCATGGAAACCAGGATAATGGTAGAACTTGACCACCTTATAGAAACCGAAGGCAAGATCGTTCCAGGGTCCCACCCATTCGGTCGCATCAATTGCCCCGGATTCCAGGTTCGCCATAATTTCACCCCCAGGAAGCGTTACGGAAGAACCTCCAAGCGCGTCAATGACTCTACCACCGAGTCCAGGCATACGCATTTTCAGTCCTTTGAAGTCATCGAGTGAGGTCACAGGTGACTTAAACCAACCCCCCATTTGTGAACCAGAATTACCACATGGGAAATGTTTAATCCCAAAATCAGCACCTAATTTATCCCACAATTCTTGACCGCCACCATGGTGAATCCAAGCATCTATTTCAGCTGGGATTAATCCGAACGGCACAGAAGCAAAAAATGAATAACCGAGAGCTTTACCTTGATAGTAATATTCAGCAGAGTGATACATATCCGCCGTACCTTCTTGTACAGCATCATGACACTTCAGCGGATGAACCAACTCACCCCCAGCAAACACTTTAACAGTCATCTTACCGTCTGACATAGCGGCGACTCTGGCTGCGAATCGAGCAGCAGCCGTACCCAGGCCAGGAAAATTTTTGGGCCAAGACGTGACCAACTTAAACTCTTTATGGCCATCCGAAATTGCCGGTGCAGCGATCGTAGTTGCAGCTGCGGCTGTACCCGCGACAGCACCCGCTTTTAGAAATTCTCGGCGTTTCATATCGGTTTATCCTCCTTAATTTAAAATGTCTCAACCCGAGACTGGGTCAAAAATACATTAATTTTCAAAAAATTACTTCTCGAAATAATACTAGATTTAGTACAAACAATCTTTTTTTCCTGAGTACAAAACACTCATTTTCTCGTTCAAAAAAACTGAAGCCTCATAGTCGATAAGAAGTTCGACGACTCGTACCAGCTCAATATCTTGCTGTGATTAACCGGCCTGTATCATTGCTTTGACAACCGCACTCCAACCATGCGCGATGTTGGTTAAATTGTAACCACCGCCACCCGTTGCTAGCAATTTGCCATCGCAGTATTCGTCCGCAAGTGAGCAAAGGCGCTTGGTAGCGTAACCATGTGCTTTCGGCGTAAATTCCATGTGCGTTAAAGGATCACCAATGATACTATCCGCACCGGCTTGAAACAAAATGAAATCAGGTTGAAACTGCTGAATAAACTCTTCCAGACGTCCCCAAGACCTGAAGAAAACCTGGTCGTCAGCATGCGGTAACACCGGCAAGTTGATTTTGGTACCGGTTGCATTACCACTGCCCGTTTCATGTGCAAAACCGGTACCGGGATATAAAAATCTCCCATCTTCGTGGATATCGCCAATGATAATGTCTGGATCATGCTCGTAGGCATAGAAAATACCGTCACCATGATGAGCATCGATGTCCACATATGCAATTCGCTGAATTTGATACTGCTTGCGTAAAACTTCAATCAGGATTCCTAAATCACTTACAGTACAAAAGCCTGCTGCTGACTGTTTGGTTGCATGATGAAGTCCGGCGATAGGGATGAAAATTCGGTTGTATTCCCCACGCATAATTCGATGAATTGCGTCAATTCCGCTTCCGACGATATATGTGGATGCTTCGTAGACACCTTCGAAAGCTGGAGTATCTCCGTAGTCCAAAAAGCCAGTCCCACTTTTAGATTTTTGTTTAAGAGTACGAATATAGCTCTTGTCATGAAAGAGAGTTAGCTCCTCTTCCTCACAACTTTGAGGAACTAGTGAGTCTACTTGTTGATCTAAGTTAAGATCAACAGCATGATGCCAAAATGCGTCAAGACGAACGTTGCTGAACGGATGATCTGGAAATCCATAACGACTCAGATCGCTTCCTACATATACTCCAATCATATCTGTCCTCAATCTGATAGATTATGCTTTGAGTCGAAACCGTCGAATTGACTCTTCCATGTACTTTCAAACAGCGATAAAATTTTCGCCATCTACACTAAAAATCATCGGTAAATTCATTCGGACCTAGTTTATATCAACGCAACAGGTTTCAAGTGCAGGGTGAAGCCGCGCAAAAGAAATGAAAATTCGATTATGTTCGCTATGTTTTATGCAATACACAGCATAAATTAAGGGATCTACGATCTACGAGGATGCTTCGTAAACTGCCTTTTTGAAAGAAGTGGTGAGTCACCGTAGTCAATAAAGAACCAGTTCCACTTCTGGATTTTCTTGGTGGCTCTTTAAATGTTGAGAATTACCAACCTGTGATTCGTATTCCGGAATTGCTCAATAAGCCGTCTTCATCTGCCCCACTCGCTGTATAGTCAATAATGTAGTTTGGAATCCCTTCATTTAGAACTTCCACATATTGCAGATCTCCACCTGTGCGATATTCGCGAACAGTTTGATTGCCGAGCTGATACTCAGTGACCCTAGGCTGAGTTCCATTAACTTCAGCATCCTGCGAAATCGTTTGAATCTCTTCGCTCGAGATGCGTTCTAATGTGTTGACATGCTGCTCAAATGGAGACCGCTTCACAGGAGTGATTGTGTCGAGTAAGGTTTCAGCTCGCGCCGAACTAACAAAGAAGAGTACTGGAAAAGAAAAAGCAGCGAGCCAAATCAACTGGCGCACTTGAAATAGATTTTTCACGTAATTACTCAGTAAAGTTTAGATTTTATCGATTTCAGTATAAAACAAACTTTATCTGAATTTCCTCGCATGTTATTGCTAGGAAACCAAGATTCCAAAAATGCCTTAGCTAAGGATTTGAGCAACACTCAGATTGACTCTTCAACGATTGGATTTATCAGTTGGTTGATGGTTAAATAAGCGCGATTTTCTCTGTTCCTCACTCGTAAGCTCTAGAAAAACTTGTTCTAAATCACCAGATTCTTGTACTAATTTGTTGACGCGCCAATTGTTTTGGTCTGCAAGCACCCAAACTCGATCCAGCAAGGACTCTGCGTCTTTGGAAATAAGCCGAAAACTATCGTCATCGACATCATATAGCACGTTTGAAACTTGTTCGATTTGCCGTAATTTAGCCTCAACATCCTTGGACCCCGCATTGCTAATCCGTAGACGAATGGACTTGTTGAATTCCGACATTTGAAGTAAAGAATCGAGTCTCTTGTCGACGATCAGCTGACCTTTGTCAATTATGATGACTCGATCACAAAGCGTCTCGACCTCTTCAAGAATGTGAGTTGACAAAATGATCACCTTAGACTCAGCTAGTCTTTCAATCAATTGTCGAACCTGTTCTCGTTGTTTGGGATCTAATCCTTCTGTAGGTTCATCCAAGACAAGATAATCTGGATCGTGTAAAAGAGATTGCGCGAGTCCTACTCGACGCAAAAATCCTTTGGATAAAGTAGAAATTTTCTGGGAGAGAACGTCCTTTATTTCAAGAACACGAACAACGGAAGCAATTTTTTCTACGACATCCTTCCTTCTTAAACCTCTAGCTCTAGCGACAAAAGCCAAATATGAATGAACTGGCATATCTCCGTACAACGCGATTCCTTCGGGTAAGTAACCGAGTTTAGACTTTGCAACAATGGGATTTTGTTCGACATTGACTCCGTCAATTTCAACGAAACCGTGATCCGGCTTTAAGAACCCAGCAATCATTTTCATCGTAGTCGATTTTCCGGCACCATTTAAGCCAAGAAACCCCAGCACTTCGCCTCGTTCTACCGAAAATGACAGATGATCGACGACTGTCGAATTTCCATATTTTTTCGTTAATTCAGTTACTTGAATCATTGTCAGTCAATTCGAAAAGTACATTACAGGAATGAGTATTTTATCGTGAACTTCCTCTGCCGCAACGAATGACACGATGAGCAATTGTTTTGAAATGAAACGTCAACAACTAGAAATACATTCTTTTCTACATAAAATTCATACTATTATTGATTTTTTGAGACTCACCGATTGCCACTCATGAACTCGCCAAAGAAACTACTTTATCTTATCGATGGTACAGCATTTGCCTATCGGGCCCACTATTCACGATTTACATTGACGAACTCAAGGGCAGAACGGACCGACGCAGTCTACGGATTTGTCAAGAGGTTAAACCAGATCGTTCGACTACGAAAGCCGGACTATCTTGCAGTAGTTTTTGATGCGAAAGGTAAAACTTTTCGGGATGACATGTATCCCAAATATAAAGCCAACCGAAAACCGATGCCGGATGAACTAGTATTCCAGCACCCAATCATAGAGCAACTAGTAACCGACATGGGCATCAAATCGATTTCCATCCCAGGAGTTGAAGCCGATGATGTGATCGGTACCTTGGCAGTCGCCGCCGATCGCAACGGTTGGAACACAGTCATCGCGTCTAATGATAAGGATCTAGCCCAGCTTGTCAACGATTCAATAACACTGCGAGATGAACATCAAGAGCTAGATTTCGGCCCCCAGCAAGTCTTTGATAAATTTGGAGTTTTACCCAACCAGATTGTTGATTTTTTTAGCTTAGTTGGAGACTCGGTAGACAATATACCTGGGGTCCGTCTGGTCGGAAAGAAAACAGCTGCGAAGTGGTTATCCAACTTTGGATCACTTGAGGAACTGCTACGCAATGCGAGTGACATCAAGGGCAAAGCAGGCGAGAATTTACGCAATTCCCTGGATGAAATAAAAATGTGGCACACCCTAGTGACACTTAAGCTCGATGTAGATGTTGGGTTTGGGTTGGAAGATCTCCAAATGTCAGCTCCAAACAAGAATGCGCTAAAGAAAATCTATACCCGCTTGGAGTTTAATTCTTTTCTTAATGAATTAGACCAATCGGATGAACAAACTAAAGACCTTGCGCCCAAGTATCACACTGTGAACACTGAGAAGTCATTCTCAAATCTTATCAAGCGAATGAGTCGCGCAAAACGATTTGCTGTTGACACGGAGACTACTGGCTTCGACATGTATGTCGACACACTCGTGGGAATTTCGATCAGTATAGAAGCAAAGGAAGGCTTCTATATTCCACTCGATCACAATTACCCGAACGTTACTCAACAATTGGACATCGATTTAGTACTAAGTGAATTAAAACCACTCCTGGAAAACCCAAACATTGGAAAAATCCTGCAAAACTCAAAATTTGATACCAAAGTCTTTGCTAAACACAATATCGAAATAAAAGGCCCCATTTTCGACACAATGATTGAATCCTATGTTGTTGATAGCGCCGCACTACCAAAGCACAGCCTCGACCAAATCGCACTCAAGTATCTAGAGCATGAAACAACGAAATTTGAAGATGTTGCCGGAAAAGGCAAAAAGCAGATTAAATTCGATCGTGTCGACATCAAAACAGCGACTCACTACGCGGCAGAAAATACAGATATCACACTTCGAATCCACGAAGTGTTGTGGCCTCGCATTGAGTCAACTCGCTCTGCAAGGAAAGTATTTGATGAGATTGAAATGCCGCTAGTGACGGTACTCAATCGCATGGAAAATTATGGTGTTTTGATCGATGGAGACAATTTGAAGCGTCAGAGTTCTGATTTACTCTCCCGAATACAGTCCTTGGAGGAGAAAATCTATCTTGAGTCAGGAGCACGCTTTAATCTAGCATCACCAAAACAAATCCGCGGTGTTTTGTATGATAAGTTGAATCTTCCCTCGACCCACAAGACATCGTCGGGTGCACCATCTACCTCGGAAATTGCTTTACGAGATTTGGCAAAAAATTACAGTGTGCCGAAAATGATTTTGGAATATCGTCATCTCGCGAAACTGAAATCAACCTACACCGATAAGTTGAGCGAACGGATTCATTCAAAAACCGGTCGATTACATACATCCTATAACCAAACTGTTGCCAATACAGGTCGACTCTCCTCAACCGCTCCCAACTTACAAAACATTCCAATTCGTACCCCCGAGGGGCAACGTATCCGAGAAGCCTTTATCGCGCAGTCAGGTCACATACTGGTGTCAATCGACTACTCCCAAATCGAGCTTCGATTAATGGCGCACGTTTCAGAAGATGATCGTCTAGTTGAAGCATTCGCTTTAGGTGATGATATTCATCGATTTACAGCTGCCGAAGTCTTCGATACGGATCCGAATCAAGTAACACCGAATCAACGTCGAAATGCGAAAGCGATAAATTTTGGTTTGATGTATGGAATGTCTGCGTTTGGATTAGCGCGTCAACTGGATATCGAGGTAGCGCAAGCGAGAGAATACGTCAAGCAGTACTTTTCCCGATATCCTGGTGTTGAACGCTTTATGAAACGTACGAAGAGTTGGGCAGCAGAAAAGCGATACGTGGAAACCATCAAAGGCAGGCGACTATACCTACCGGACATTGACTCAAAAATTTTCCGTCTTCGGCAACACGCCGAAAGAACCGCAATTAATGCTCCTCTTCAGGGTTCAGCGGCGGACATTATCAAACTCGCAATGATAGAAGTGGATCATTGGTTGACACAATCCGACTGTGATGCAAAAATGATTCTACAAGTGCATGATGAATTGGTGTTTGAGGTGCCGCTCGATCAACAACAACAGCTAGTGAAAAACGTTAAATCTCTGATGGAAAATGTTGCGGAACTAAGAGTGCCATTGATCGCGAACGTAGGAGTAGGAGCAAACTGGGCAAGTGCACACTAATTTCTTATGATCGGTTAATAAATCGCAAACACGCTTCTTTGCTTGATCTAATCCAATCCCCGTTCGGCTAGAAAAGGCTTGGACGCTGATGTTATCGTAGTTCTTAAGCTTTGCATTTACGGACCGCAAAGCTGCATACATTTTCGATTTCGATAGTTTATCCGCTTTGGTCAAAAGAATATGAATACTGACGTCAACTTGACTACACCAGTAAATGAACTGTCGGTCTAGTTCTTTTAGTGGATGTCGTATATCCATAGTCAGAATCAATCCGTTCAAACTTTTCCTACTTAAAAAATACTTTTCGATAACGCGGGCCCAGTGCAATCGGACTCGATCTGGTACTTTCGCATAACCATAACCAGGCAGATCAACCAATCGTAGTGTTTCTGTTAACTCAAAAAAGACAATTTGTTGTGTTCGACCGGGTGTCTTACTTGTCCGCGCCAATCCCCTACGTTCGGTTATTGCATTGAGGGCACTAGATTTTCCGCTATTGGATCGACCCGCGAATGCAAGCTCGAGACCTTCGTCTTGAAACCATTGCGATTCTTTATGCGCCGCAATAATAAATTTTGCTTTGTTTAATTCGATCTTCATAAGCTAACAGACTCTATTTCAATTGAACCACAGTTGATCGACTCGGTCGCGCGACAGTTCCAATGCAAACATCTTCATTGTGTCGTAGAACAAAGAGATACGGTAATTCGTGATATATTTAGCGTAGCTTTATAGTAATACATATTGAATTTGATCTCTGACTGCTCAGCAAAATTTCGCAATTTAAATCCTATGCTATCGAAAGTCTTGACTCTAGTCTCTGTATTGGGCTTAGTTGTTTCACTCTCATCAACCGTACTCGCAGATGGTGATCCTGAAGCAGGCAAAACAAAGTCGGCAACCTGTGCAGCCTGCCATGGTGTGGATGGAAACAGTGTTAACCCTGAATTTCCGAAAATTGCCGGACAAGTACCTGGATATATTGCTAAGGAACTTGCTGCCTTTAAAGACGGTAGTCGTCCAGGCCCAGTGATGGGCGGTTTGGTTCTTGGCTTGTCTGAACAAGACATGCAAGATCTCGATGCTTACTACGCCCAGTTTGAACAAACCGAAGGTAGCATAAACGAAAGTGAGCTAGCGATGGCGAAACGCGGACAAGAACTGTATCGTGTTGGTGCCAGCGAATTTTCCATTCCTGCCTGTATGGCATGCCACGGTCCAGCGGGCAATGGCATCCCCTCGCGTTATCCGAAAGTTTCAGGTCAGTACAAATCCTATCTTGTTAAGTCTTTGCTAGAATTTAAGTCTGGCGATCGAGTTAGTGAAGAAATGAACACCGTCGCATTTCGACTGTCCATTGAACAAATCGAAGAACTAGCCACCTACATGCAAGGACTCAACTGATTCGCTGAATTCTGGAAGTTATTTATCGCCTTCTTCAAACTAGCTTTTAAGGGTTGATTCAACCAGATCGTATCCACTCGTTTTCCTAGCTCCATCAAAGTGGCCGCGTCTGCGGACGCTTGAGTGTTGAATAGCTGCGAGAAGGTGTAAGGTCTATTGATTACTCGGAAGTCGTGCTCTTGCTCTGAACGAATGAGCAAAAAGTGTCCGCTTTCCCAGCCCCCTTTGTGAAATTGCCCCGTTGAGTGTAAGTATTGAGGGCCATAACAGTAAAGTACAGATCGACCAATTGATTTGCAAATTAGTCCGGCGAGTTCAAAAAGTAGACGACTTATCTCGGTATCAGGATTACAGTAGACCAACAAACACAGATAATCGTTTGGTGCCATCGACGAACGATACTGATCGATCAATGACTCAATCGAAGTTACCGATTTATTATCTATCTTACTGACTTTATTTATAAATCTACTAGCATCTGCTGTTTTCTTTGGCAGTTTCTTGTAAAGTAACTGCTTACTTCGTTCCACATCTGGCTGATTAAAAGGATCGATTTTCAACAGTAATCCTGCCATCACAACTGCTAGAGACAATCCTAGAAAGAATTCAGTAAGCTGCTTCAAGTTAGAAATCTGAAAAGCTAGAGTGGCCTCGTTGTCGTCGCAATTTTGACGAAAAGCAATTTGCAAATTTCCTAAGGCATCAGAATTGAGCTTGGACTCTTGGAAAATCGGTAGTACGCCTAAACCAAACTTGCCTAGACTCTCTGCCACAAGTTGCTCAACCCACTGTAATATGGGCGTGAGTGAAGGTGTGGCCCACAATACCAAATAGTGACGCTTGGTGACTACAGCCGCTGCAAGTAAGCTAGCAAGCCGAATGATCTGACAAGCTGATTCCGAGTTGATTTGCCGTATCTTCTCAGTGAAAATCGATACCCAATGAAGAATTTGATGAACATCAATACCAAGCATACGAGACGGAATGAGGGCCAAATTACTAAAAGCTGAAAATCGACCACCGACCCACCGATCACTAGGATACAGTTGAATCTCGCGTGCCGAAGCCCAACTTCGAAGTGGGCTGTCTGTCTGATCGGTAACTACGGTAAACTTTTCAGGACTACCCACACGCTCGAATAGGCTCCGCGCAAGATCGAATGTCTCTATCGTGGACCCAGATTTACTGCATACGACGTAATGTCGGTGAGAATCGTGTAAATTCTGATAAATTTTTGCGATTGCATCTGGCGAAGTCGAGTCTAGCAGCTGTAGATTGCGAATTGAGCCGAGTTTCGGTGAGCAAGCGTACGCCGTAGCGGATAAACTGGCACCACCCATACCAATCAACACAATCGAGCAGGATTCCGCTGCTACAGTAACCAAATTACTCGCCAATTCTGCTGAACGTAACCCTGAATCTAGCCAGTCCATACAATGCACTGCTGATGTTTCGACTAGACCTGAATCAGACCATACAGCCGGATCCTTGTTTAACAAGCTGAGAAGGGTGTTTTTCTGGATCAGAGCCTGTTCATAGATTCTCAAATTAGGCAGAGCATAGCCATCGAGAATATATTGAAACCAGGACATGCGCGTGCTTTCTGGACAGCCGAAGACTGCCTTAGAATCTCCTAGTGCGCAATTGTGTCAACTGCTAGCGTCTAGTCCACCAAGACAAATTGAGTGCCACAATAGGGGCAAATTTCTTTCCGGGTATCTTTTATCGGAAGATAAACGCGAGGGTGAGAATCCCACAATCTCATTCTTTCCATCGGGCAATGCAGAGGTAAATCTTCGCTCGACACCTCAATATATGATTCTAAATTGGGTGTGTCACCAGCTTCCGGCTGATACTTATCTTTTGACATAATGCAATTTTAGATGTAGGTCAACCAATTCTTATGAGATTCAATTCTCCCAGCTACCGCATCAAAATATTGCGACTGCAATCGCTTTGTAACTGGGCCAGATTTACCGCTGCCAATCATTCGACTATCTAATTCTCGAATGGGTGTAACCTCTGCCGCCGTACCGGTAAAAAACGCCTCATCAGAAATATAAATTTCATCCCGTGTTATGCGGCGTTCTTCCACCGAGTATCCCATCTCAGTTAGCAAAACCAACACCGTATCACGAGTGATACCTTCGAGCGCAGACGTTAGATCGGGAGTAATAACCCGATTGTTTCGGACGATAAACACATTTTCTCCGGAACCTTCCATCACGTAACCGTCGGTATCCAACAATAATGCTTCGTCTGCACCATTTTCGAGGGCTTCGGTGAGAGCTAGAATCGAGTTAACGTAATGTCCGCATGCTTTAGCACGACACATCGAAACGTTCACATGAAGTCTAGAATAGGACGATGTCTTTACGCGAATACCATTGACCAATCCGTCATCACCCAAATAAGCTCCCCAATCCCAAGCGGCAATTGCGATGTGAGTGGACAGATTATCTGCGCGCAATCCCATACCTTCTGACCCATAGTAGGCGATAGGTCGGATGTACGCGCTTTCCAATTTATTCATTCGTACTAATTCACATTGAACTTCATTGAGTAGATCTCGCTCAAAGTTCAGTTTCATCTTTAGTATGTGAGCCGAATTGAATAATCGGTTTGTATGATCTTGAAGTCGAAAGATTGCTGTTCCATCATCCGTTTGGTACGCGCGTATCCCTTCAAATACAGCAACTCCGTAGTGCAATGAGTGAGTAAGAACGTGAATATTCGCCTCTCGCCATGGAACGAATTCACCGTCTAACCAGATAAAGCCGTCTCTATCACTGAATAGTTTAGTCATAGTTTTAACTTCGTTGTTATTGTGTATGGGCACCAAATGGTTCTCGGGCAAAAATTCTTCGCACCGATGGCTCAAAAAATTCTAAGGGTTTCGTGTCATAGTCTGGATCAAATGAAGTTTGATCCCACTTCGCACAAAAATCAGCGCATGCTTGATAGTATTCATGTCCCTTGAACTGATCGCGCGAATTCCGATCGCCTCCTACATGGTGGAAGAAGTAATATCCCTGAAAAACCCCATGATACTTCAATATCCAGTAATTCTTAGCAGACACAAAGGGCTTCATTATCGCCGCAGCGATTTCGCCATGATTGTGGGGTGACAACAGATCACCAATATCATGCACCAATGCGACAACGACCGTTTCCTCATCTGCACCGTCGCGCCAAGCGCGAGTTGCAGTTTGTAGAGAATGTCCTAGCCGACTGATCTTATAACCACTAAAACTATGCTCAAGGCTGCGTAGCTTCTCCAATACACGAACATCGGTTGCTTTGCTAAATTCTTCTTCGTAGATTGATAGCAGTTGATATTCTTCGAATGTGCCATCTTCCATCCGAGTAAAGCCAACTGTTTTTTGAGATGTTTGCATTTGTGACTCCATACATTCTCTGAAGTATTTTTATACACAACTCACCAAGAATTGGTCTAGTTTATGTGTCTAATTTTATCTGGATCCCAAACCAATATCTTGGTGCCTCCATTGTAAAAATTCACTTTGATTATTGGAAATTTACCTTTGGATGCAATCTTGAGAACTTTTCCTTCACCAAAGGCTTGATGATGGATTCTCTCACCTTGAAGAGCATAAACATCTTTGATTCGACTCCGATCATTGGGGCTTTGTCTCTGATTCTTCGCACTCGTTATTCCATCCAATGTTACTTCTTCCAAATATTGACTAGGGATTTCTCGCAAAAAGCGAGAACGATAAAAAAAGTCCGTTTTACCTTGAATCATTCTAAATTTAGCTCGAGTGAGATAAAGTTGTTGTTCAGCCCGAGTCATGCCAACATAAAACAATCTACGCTCTTCCTCAATTTCGCTTTCTCCCTTGGTCGAATCCTTGATTGACAACTCGTGTGGCAACAGCTTTTCGTCAGCACCAACCAGAAAAACGACAGGGAATTCAAGTCCTTTTGATGAATGTAGCGTCATGACTTGGACAGCGTCTTGTCCATTTTCATCGTGCTTATCGTCAGAATCAAGTGTAACTCCATCCAAAAACGGTCGAATCGCCCCGACGCCGTCCTCGATATTGGAGTTTTTGGCAAAGTTTGCTCCAGCGTTTATCAGTTCTTCTAAATTTTCTATTCTCGCAACATCAGTATCTATAGAGTTCTTGTCGTAAAACTTTTTTATCCCAGTCAATTCAATCGTTTTACTGATTATCAAATCAAATGGCTCACCTACAGATTCTTCTTTAAGAGCGCGTACTAAGTTCACAAACCGCGCTAGAGCTGCCCTGAAGTGCATTCTTGGCACAGAACTCTCGACTAGTGCCAGTGAAGACTCCCAAAACGATAAATTATGGATAGACGCGAACTCTCTGATAGTTGATTGAGATTTATCACCTATCCCTCGACGAGGGAAATTGATCACTCTCGAAAATGATTCGTTGTTGTTCGGGTCGATCAAAAGACGCAAGTAAGCCAAAACGTCTTTGATTTCCTTGCGTTCATAAAATCGCAATCCCCCATAAATTCGATATGGAATTTGTTTTCGAACGAAGACCTCTTCAAACATTCTAGATTGTGCATTGGTTCGATACAAAACTGCGAAATTAGAGTAAGGAAAATCGAAGGAAAGCCTTTTTTGTTTGATTTCCTCGGCAACAAAGCTAGCCTCCTGGTTTGCATCATAGGCACTGAACAGCTTAACGGTCTCACCTCCTGAATGACTCGTCCATAGTTTCTTTTTGTATCGCGCTCCATTATTCTGAATAACGGCATTAGCTGCATTCAAAATCGTTTGAGTCGAACGATAGTTTTGCTCCAAATATACGATTTCTGTACCTGAAAAATTTTTCGCAAATTTCAACATATTCGCAGAGATCGCTCCACGCCATCCATAAATTGACTGATCTTCGTCTCCTACCGCGGTGATTTGGTTGTTCTGCCCGCAGAACAACTTTAGCCACTCCAACTGAATCGCGCTTGTATCCTGAAATTCATCGACTATTATGTGTGCAAATCGAGCCTGCATTTCTTCACGAACGAGTTGATTTCTCTTCATGACCTCAACTGTCCGTAACAAGAGTTCTGCAAAATCAACCAAGCCACGTTTATTACAACTTTGTTCGTACTTCTCGTAAACTTGCACAAAAACTTGTTGACGATGATTAGTCGGTTCAAGATTCATGGAACGCAGCTGATCTTCCTTCGCCCGATTGATATAGCTTTGAAATTGCCGTGGATTGATTCCCCCTACAGGAAGACGTGAGTCGCGAATGAGACGATTGATCAGAGATTTTTGATCTTGACTATCGATAATGGTGAACTGCGAATCCAAGCCCGCTTCTTTATGGTAAATCCTTAGTAATAAATTCGACAACCCATGGAAAGTGCCCATCCACCTTGGGGCTTTATACATACCCAACATATCTTCTACACGACTCTTCATTTGTCGTGCAGCTTTGTTCGTGAAAGTGACGGCCATTATCTGGTGCTTTGAAACACCAAATACTTCAATTAACCAAGCAATCCTGCGTATCAGCACTGTCGTTTTCCCACTTCCTGCGCCGGCCGTAACCAGTAAAGGCCCAGGTTTTGCGATTACCGCTTCTCGCTGCTGATCGTTCAGTCCCTCAAGAATGTGTGTTACGTCAGTCAAAATATTCGCTCGAATACAGTTCTCAGATTATGATTGACGATCAAGTTGCCCATATTGATACGAAATTTGATCAAATCCATCATTTCAATATTGTATTTTTAGAGCAAATTATTAACAGAAACAAGTTCATGAATCAAAATGAAGATTGCTATTTTCCGTCACCGCGAAGATAACTGAATTGATTGACCTAAGCTTTAGACGCAATAAAGATTCCTAGTCCTCGATACAAGGATAGACAACTTTATCTCTTTCATCATCGCGAGTGTTAATCAACTAGACGATAGAATTGGGACATTTTTACCGAGCCATTCTACGACCTACTCAGACAGGCTTAAACCAAGGCTGTGCATTCAATGTCAAATCTAGTTGCTGCAAGTAAGTAGTATACAATTCAAGTGAATGAGTGATAGTTTTAACTAAATGGAAACCGGATAAATTAGGGGAGGGATTCACAGATCTAATAATTTCGAAAGTCTAACGCTACAAATGGTTTTTCAAATGTTGAATCGTCTGCAACGAGAACCCATCTAATATCGCAGTACAATTTCGATTAACTGGTAGATTTACATGAATGTCACAGCAAAATTTAAAATTGGACAAGTAGTTCGACATCGATACTATTCATTCCGAGGAGTGGTGTTTGACGTGGATCCCATGTTCAATAACACGGATGAATGGTACGACGCAATTCCAAAAAAGATTCGTCCAAAAAAAGATCAACCTTTTTACCATATTCTAGCGGAAAATGAAGAAACGAGCTATGTAGCGTATGTTTCGGAACAAAATCTGCTACCTGATCCCGAAGGCGGGCCAGTAGAACACCCCGCCGTCGCTGAAATATTCGGTGATCTGAATCAGATTGATGGTGAATACGATATTCTCACTCATCGCATCCATTAAACAGAAAAAATGTCTTGAACATAAGGCAAGTCACAGACGAATCTATTCAAATCGTCCAATAAGGTACTACTCGATTTAAAAAAGAAGTTACTAGCAGTGGATGTCGAAAAAGCGAAATTCAATTTAATTGAGCAACAAATCCGAACTTGGAATGTTCTCAACCCCTTGATCTTAGACTCTATTAGCGCCGTCCCTAGAGAAAGGTTCGTGCCCGAAAAGTATCGTGACATGGCGTTCTCGGACATGGACATTCCAATCGGCGATGGCCAGGTAATCATTCGACCGAATGTCGAAGCGCGCATGCTTCAAGCTCTGGATCCACAGGCTCATGAACTAGTACTAGAAGTGGGCACCGGAACTGGCCACACAGCAGCCTTATTGGCTCATCACGCGAAACATGTTGAATCCATCGAAATTCGACCAGAATTCGTTGCTTTGGCTCGAAACAACTTATCTGAATTGGGGATCGTAAATGTCAAAGTTCGCCAAGGAGATGCGTCTGACGACTTGGGAAACGACTCCAAATACGACTGTATACTGTTTTCTGGTTCAGTCAGTGAAGTTCCGAAAAAGTTTCGAGAATCATTGACTATAGATGGACGATTGGTAGTCGTTGTAGGGACAGAACCGATCATGAACGCCATTTTAGTGACGAGAATTGGCGCGACCACCTGGGAAACTACCTATTTGTTTGAAACAATTTTGCCCTCTTTAGACAATTTCGAAAAAAGGACTCAATTCGAATTTTAGTCAAAGCAATTCGGCAAATGGTATTTTCATCCAGTTCATCGCACAAGATCCGGCAAACAGGAATTTCAATCATGAATCTGAAAAGAATTTGTTCTTTGGTTGTATTTTGTTTGCTCATGAACCAGAGCAATGCGGCTGATCTAATTGAGACTTATCAACTAGCAGTCAAGAACGATGCAACTTTAAGCGCCGCCCGTTTAAATACCGACGCTAAAATTTTAGGTTACGACATCGAGCAAGCTGAACTGTATCCTTCCATTACGTTTCAGCCAAATTACTCTCGCGAACGTAGTGTTTTTGGCTCTACCGATTCTGGACTACTTTTCGAAGTCGTAGTAGATCAACCGGTTTGGAGTCCAGCATTACAAGAAAAAATTCATCAAAAACAACAAGAGCTTTCTCTGTATGATTTGCAATTGAAACAGGTAGAAGGCGACCTAATCAGTCGAGTGGTTCTAGCTTATTTCAATGTTCTTTATGCTCAGGATAATTTGGATACTGTGGAACGTGAATCGCTTGCCATCGAAGAATTGCTCTCGCAAGAATTGAGTCGATTGGGAGCAGGCCTCGGTACTCTGGCAGATGTTCGAATTGCTCAAGCAAGATTTAGTCTCGTCACTGCAGAGCTTGTTCGAGCTGAAAGCGGTATTGAATCAGCCTGGCTCTCCCTCAGGGAGTTGGTTGGAGATCGTACAGAATCCTTATCGAATCTAAGAGATCACATAGAAATATCTCCACCAGAACCAGAGAATTTAGATTGGTGGGTTGATACTGCATTCGATAACAACTTAGCTTTGATGTTGCAACAAAAAGCAGCGGAAATTTCTCAACTTGGAATATCGCTCTCAACCGCAGAATCGCAACCAAGACTCACCTTACGCCTCTCCTACAAAGACGTAGTTTCAGGTGATCGAATCGCGGCAAATCGATCATCCGCTTTTTTGAATTTTTCCAAGAAATTTTCTGCCGGTGGCCTAGAAAAATATCGCAAAAAACAAGCGAGATTGTTGCATCAGTCGGAAGAACAAAAGTTGATCGCCTTGACTCAACAAGTCAAAACTCAGGTGTCCAACGATTATCTGAACGTCATTAGTTCTGTCAATCAAGTATCTGCTCTGGAGACAGCTCTCGACGCTAGTCAAAGTGCGCTAGAAGCGACACAAGAAGGATACAACGTCGGTACTCAATCTTCTTTAGATGTTTTGAATGCTCAGCACGATTTGTTAGAAGTTCGTCGAGACCTTCAAAAAGCAAAATATGACTACTTTAGAAACTTGATCATGCTTGAGCGGTCCGCTGGCTTACTTGATCTAGCGGACCTAGAACGAATTAATCTGTTCCTGCAGTAATCGAACGACTACCACTACTGTGTGGTGATGTGATTACAACTTTAAATGTGCCAATGTGCGCTTTAAAGCACCTCGATTTCGAGCCAATAATTCCTGACCCTGGCGAATCGATGAATCAAACTCATCCGGATTTTTGAGCAATTTCATGATCGTTTCTTTGCAATCGCGCCAATTTTGAACTTGTTGACCTGCTTTGGCGTCAGAGACCAACCTCGAGATTTCTTTAAAGTTTGACATATCGGGTCCGAATATCACTGGTATCCCCACAAGAATTGGTTCCAAGATGTTGTGGCCACCGATTGGCACAAAACTGCCTCCGACAATAGCAACATCGGAAGCTGCATAAAACTGCATCAGTTCACCCATGGCATCCACCAGAATCACATCGGCTGATTCAAGGGAGGATACATCCCATTGAGTTCTACGCACCACTGAAAAACCGGAATCTACGATGATTTGATACACTGCATCAAATCTATCAGGGTGACGAGGAACAATCACAGCGACGAGCTGCGAAAATTCTTCTTTTAGGTTCTGAAAAATAGCAAGAAACTGCTCTTCCTCTTGTTCGTGGGAACTACCTAAAATTACCGTTTCTCGGCGTTTGCCACCCCAGCTGTCGCGTAAACTGGAGCCCATCGAAGACAAGTGCTGTGGCGGTTCAAAATCAAATTTCAAATTGCCTGTACGTTGAACTCGAGAACGGTTGGCTCCGAGCTGAATGATGCGATCAGCATCCACTTGAGTTTGCGCTCCGAACGCTGTGACATTCTGCAGCACGTATTCGCAAAGTGGTTTCCACCGATTTGCGGAATGAAAAGTTCGATCCGAAATTCGTAGACTGGCAAAATTGACCGGCACTTTGCTTCGACTCGCATGGTGAATTAAATTCGGCCAAATTTCAGTTTCCAAAATAATCAAGGACCTTGGATTCAGCTTTTTGAAAAAAATTTTGACGATCCAACCAACATCAAGAGGAGCGTAGACGTGCTGGACACGCGCACCAAAGGATTTTTTGATTTGCTCCGAACCTGTCGGGGTCACACATGTCATTACCACAGGACAGTCGAAGTTATCCAAAATCTGATTGACTAGAGGAACTGCAGCATTGACTTCACCAACAGATACGGCATGCACCCAAATCGACTTAGCTTGAATGGAACTTGGTAGTTTTCCGAATCGTTCAGCTAGACGTGATTGATAACTTTGATCAAATATTCCCTTAAGAAGGTATCGGACAAAGAGAACTGGAACTAAGATGTAAATTACAACTCGATACAGAATGAACAACAACTTTCCCATTGTTGATCATGACTCCGTAAGCCAATCACGAGGTCGGAGGAAAGCATTTAGCTTCTCTTCTTCGCTACCGAGTTCGGGCTTCCAATCATATCGCCAACTGACATTCGGAGGTAGCGACATCAATATTGATTCGGTTCGACCTTTAGATTGAAGACCAAATAGGGTTCCTCGATCATAAACAAGATTGAATTCAACATAGCGTCCACGACGAATCAATTGAAATTCGCGTTCTCGTTGACTGTAAGGAAGCATCATTCTTCGTTCGACAATCGGTAGATAGGCCTTTATGAAATGCTCTCCAACACTTTTTAGAAACTGCAAACTTCGATCGAATCCACCTTCCGTGTAATCGTCAAAAAACAGGCCACCGACTCCCCGCGTTTCCGCACGATGTTTCAAATAAAAATACTGGTCACACCAATCTTTCAATTTCTGGTACAAATTTTCTCCAAAACCCGCGCAGGCTGCGGCAGCCATACGATGCCAGTGGACAGCATCCTCAACAAATCCATAGTACGGTGTTAAATCAAATCCTCCCCCAAACCACCAATACTTTCCATCGACTAGAATTAATCTTAAATTCATGTGTGTCGTTGGAACATAAGGATTAAGGGGATGAATCACAACTGAAATACCGGTGGCTCGAAACGGACGATGACTCAAATGAGCAAGTCGTTCTGTACCGGCGCTAGGTAACTGACTTCCTCGAATAGAGGAGAAGTTCACCCCCGCTTTTTCAAAAACTCCACCTTGTTCAAGCACTCGGCTGATTCCACCACCCTTGCCGCCTGCAAACTCCCAGTGATCCTTGAGAAATGATTTTTCTTTGTCTAATCGTTCAAGCCTTTGACAAAGATCAGTTTGAAAATCCCTTAAAAATTCTTCTACTTGAACACCGCAATCATCCAAGTTTTGACGATCAAATTGGGCAACCATCGCGAATTTAGGAGCCGGCTCGAATTAGCCGACCTGTTAAAGCATCGGCAATTTGAGTAGGTTTGCTTTGTTGGCCAACCGCACCGGTAACAATCCAGTCCAGTTCGGACCGAAAAACTCTGGCGACTTCGTTACCATTACGAATCGGCACTTGGCCATGGCGGTTTGCGCTAGTTGAAACGATGGCACCACCGAACAGGTAACAAAGACGCGCTGCTATCGGATGATTGGTTACTCGGACAGCCACTGATTTGTTCAAACTAAATAACTGTTTGCGTTGACTAGAACGTGTCGGAAATACCCAAGTGTACGGTCCTGGCCAACTGGCCTTGGGTTTATCTAGAATCGAAGGATTCGAAATCTCCAAGAAGGGTAGAAGTGCGTTGATGTGATGAGCAACCAAGATTAGCCCCATACCTTTCGGGCGTTTCTTTATACGTAAAATTCTGCTCAGTGCGACTTGGTTATTGGGATCACAGCCGATTCCAAAGCATGCCTCAGTCGGATATGCGATAACACCGCCTCGGGACATGGCTTTGACACCAGAAATTACACTTGCATCATTCACTTTGTCTTTTTCTTATGCAGCGTGCCTAAAGAATCATTCGTTTGTTCAACTAGAACAAAAAGCAAAGAACGAGTCCACCAGAATCACTACTCGCGATTGAAGAATCAATCCAATATTGATTTCGGCAACTGGAGTATTCTACGCTTTGAAAAACTATCACAAAACCGAAAGGAATTGCATTAGTTACTATTCATTTCTTGCAAATTTCGATCCTTTTCCAACACTGTCGCACGACTTGCTTCGTTTACAACGTGCAACTGTTCCGCGATATCACCATCAACTAGCGCTAAGATTCTAGCTGCCAAATACGCTGAATTCTTAGCGCCATGACTACCTATTGCAACTGTTGCAACCGGAATCCCACCAGGCATCTGTACCGTCGCTAACAACGCATCCATTCCGCCTAGGGTTCCAGCATCCAACGGCACTCCGATTACTGGTTTAAGTGTATGAGCCGCAACAGTGCCTGCCAAATGTGCTGCGAGTCCTGCCGCCGCGATATAGACCTCACACCCCCGAGACTCTGCATCCTTCATGTATGCTCGAACTTCCTTCGGGGTACGGTGAGCTGAAAGAATGCGTAACTCCCACTTCACACCGAGTTGATCCAATGTTTTCGGGGTTGCTTGCATCACTTTTAAGTCTGAATCAGAACCAATTAAAATTGCGACGAATTTCTGGTGCATGTTTAGTCCTCTACGAATAGTTTAATTTGATAACACTTGCAAAGCCTTATTGCCGATGTCTTTTCGATAGTACATATCATCCATCGATATTCTGGAAATAGCTCGATACGTGTTTTGCTGCGCAGTTTGAATGTTCTCTCCTAAGGCAGTTACACACAAAACACGCCCTCCACTGACCCTTACTCTATCGTTTTGGCCCGAAGTCGTACCGGCGTGAAAGACCTTAATGTTCTCGTCCTGAATGGAATCCAATCCATGAATTTCCGCACCAGACTTATAAGAACCTGGATATCCCTTGGAAGCAATCACTACCCCTAGCGCAGCACGCGAATCCCATTCGACAGACACTTGATTGAGCTTATGATCCAAAACCGCTACCATTATTTCTACCAAATCCGACTTCATTCGCAACAAAATTGGTTGTGTTTCTGGATCTCCAAAACGACAGTTAAACTCGAGCACAAAAGGACAGCCGTTTGAATCAATCATGAGGCCCGCATATAGAAATCCTGTGTAGTGGATACCCTCTGATATTAATCCATTCACCGTAGGACGAATAATTTGCTCCATGATTCGGTCTTCAATGACCTCATTTACGAAAGGAGTCGGGGAATAGGCGCCCATTCCACCAGTGTTTGGGCCAGTGTCACCATCAAATATTGCTTTGTGATCTTGCGAGGCAGCCATCGGTAAAATCTGATTACCGTTAACTAAGCATATGTAACTCGCCTCTACACCTTGTAAAAATTCCTCTATGACGACACACTTTCCCGCTTCTTTAAATTTACCCAAAGACAACATTTCGTAGACGGTCTGCTTCGCTTTTTTAAAATTCTCGGCAATAATGACACCCTTTCCAGCCGCCAAACCATCGGCTTTTATGACCGTAGGATAATGACAATCTCTTAGATACTGCACTGCTAAGTCGAAATCCGTAAACGTTTGAAATTTGGCAGTCGGGATACCATGGCGAACCAAAAATTGTTTTGTGAAATTCTTGGAGCCCTCCAAATGTGCCGCACTCTTCGTCGGTCCAAAGCAAAGTAGTCCTTTGGACTTAAATCGATCCACGATCCCCATGACCAGTGGCACTTCCGGGCCTACTACAGTCAGATCGATGTGGTTACTTCGTGCAAATTCAAGTAATGCGTCAACGTTATCAGCTGCGATATTTACATTCGTAGCCTTGGGTTCGAGCGCTGTCCCCTGGTTGCCCGGTGCTACGAATACCTGCTCAACCTGAGCTGACTGCAGTATCTTCCAAACGAAAGCGTGCTCCCGCCCACCGGAGCCTATTACCAACACTTTCATGGCACACCTATCCTTAGTGACGAAAATGACGCATTCCGGTAAACAACATCGCCAATCCGTGCTCATTGGCAGCGTTAATCACTTCGTCGTCTCGAACTGAACCACCGGGTTGAATGACCGCAGTTACCCCCGACTTCGCTGCCGTATCAATTCCATCTCGAAATGGGAAAAATGCATCGGAAGCCATCACTGATCCACTCACTTCGAGGCTGGCTTCCTTTGCTTTCGAAACAGCAATCATGGCTGAATCCACTCTACTCATCTGACCAGCACCAATACCGACAGTTGCACAGTTTTTTGCGTAAACAATAGCATTGGATTTCACATGTTTTGCAACTTTCCAAGCAAAAATTAGATCGTTCATTTCTTCACTGTTTGGAGCTCTTGTCGTAACAGTTTGTTCCCCTTTATCTTGTAGAAGACTTTGATCAGCGTCTTGCACCAACAAACCGCCACCCGCACTATTGATTCGCTTCGTTGGAGCTAAATCTTTACTCATATCGCACTGTAATATTCGAACGTTCGCTTTGGAACTCCAGACTTCCAACGCATCTTCTGTGATTTTTGGTGCCAATAAGACTTCAACAAATTGATTGTTGGCAATCAGCTTTGATGTGTCAGCATCCAAGGTCCGATTGAGTGCGATTACCCCACCAAAAGCAGAAATCGGGTCCGTTTTGAATGCCGCTTTGTAAGCCTCTTGAAGACTAGCCCCTGATGCAACACCACAAGGTGTTGAATGCTTGATGATTACACACGAGGGTTGCTCAAACTCCCTCACACAATCCAAGGCACTTTGAGCATCACCGACATTGTTGAACGACAATGGTTTTCCTTGGTGTTTTTTTGCATTAGCCAACCATCCCTTTGAACCCCGAGTAGGCGTATAAAATGCTGCGGATTGGTGCGGATTTTCACCGTAACGCATTTCCATGAACTTGTGAAAACTCAAAGCTAGAGTTTCGGGGTGTTCTTTCTCGACTACCTCGGTTTCCCCAAAATAACTCGCAATCTTATGATCGTATTGCGATGTCCTTGCATAGGTCTTCGCTGCCAACTTCGCTCGAGTTTCATATCGAATACCTCCAAAGCCTTGTAATTCATCTACGATGATTGGATAGTCATCTGGACTGGTTACAACTATGACCCATTTATAATTTTTTGCGGCCGCTCGAATCATTGCCGGCCCACCAATGTCGATGTTCTCAATGACAAGCTGATGCGAAGAACTCATATCTGAGACAACTTTCTCGAACGGATATAAGTTAACTACTACTAGGTCGATAGGGCTAATTTTGTTTTTATTCATCTCCTCTTTATCGAGGTCCCGCCGCGCAAGAATTCCACCGTGAATTTTTGGATGAAGAGTCTTCAAACGTCCATCCATCATTTCCGGAAATTCGGTATAGTCTGAGACTTGTACACTAGTGACGCCACCATCGGCTAATAGCTGCGCGGTACCACCTGTAGATAGAATTTCTACCCCAAAAGATGACAGTAAAGTTGCCAACTCGACAACACCTGTTTTGTCAGAAACACTTAGCAGTGCCCGCTTAGGTTGAATGATGAGTTCAGTAGTTTCAGATTTGTTCATGAACTATTGCGGTGTAAGTAGCCGTAATTGCACACATTTACAGCCGTTTAAAATGCTTATGGAGCTTACAAAATTTTAGGCTGAACGATTAAGTCTTCGTCGACGCGCAAATTACAGCAATTTATGCCTAAAGTCTTGGACATTATCGATGACTATCGTGGGAGAGTTAGGCGTGAGAACCGAACAGAAATAATTTCATCTTCGATGTTGCTAGCAAATCCTTTTTGAAACAAAACTAGATTTTGACTCTCATCTGGCCCTTTAGGCATTATCAATAATCCACCCGGTTTTAGTTGCTCAATTAAAGCTGATGGTATTTCGTCAGCTGAGGCCGCAACGATAATCTTGTCAAATGGTGCATAGTCGTACCAACCATGCACTCCATTGCCATGTTTTACTTGCACATTGTGATAATAAAGATCACTCAGAATTTGCTCTGCCTGGAACACTAATTCTTCAATAATATCAATTGTATAGACTTTCGCGGCAAGTCGGCTCAAAACAGCAGCTTGATACCCCAGTCCGGTACCAACTTCTAGCACTCGATCAGTCGATTCGATCTCCAGCAAATCACACATCAGGGCGACGATGAACGGTTGAGAAATCGTCTTATCGTAGCCGATGGGTAAAGGACGATCACTATAGGCATAAAACTTCAGAACTTCCGGCACGAACAAATGCCGAGGAACTTTACACATCGCATTGAGCACCTCATCACTCATCAATGGATGCCCTGTTGCATCCGCCGAGGCTGCCGCATGTAAAGCGATTGTGACTAGCATTTCATTGCGTAGTTCGTCGAAATCTTGTTCTGTAGGGATATTCATATCAACCACTCCGCAAAGGAGCGAACTTAGATTACTGCAGGTATTCCTAGTTTATCAAACTCGTTTTCATGGAAATTGTGTCTGAACATATCTCTGAGAGATCGGGTCACTTGATCGTACCTATCCTTATCACGCCAGACTCCTCTTGGATCCAGGATTGACGAATCTACATTTCGACATGTAGTAGGAAATCGTACATTCAAAATTGGGTGAGTCTTGTAGGTTATATCACCGTTGCTATGGTCGAAATCACCACGAATCGCTGCATTGAGCAAAGCTCGCGTATCGCCAATCGAAATACGAGGTGCATCTGTCGCAGGGCCACCTAGCCACCCAGTATTGAGCAAAACACAGCGAGTTTTATGAGACTTAATTTTCTCTTTGAGTAGTTTGGCATATACCATTGGTTTATGCGCCATAAATGGTGCACCAAAACAAGAACTAAACGTGGCCTCTGGATCACTTATCCCCATTTCAGTTCCAGCGACTCGAGCGGTAAATCCTTGAAGAAAATGATAAATTGCTTCATCTTCGTCTAAGATTGAAATAGGTGGAAAAACCCCAAATGCATCTGCAGTCAACATCACGATCGTAGTCGGATGCGAGCCTCGAGCACCTTCTGCCACATCTGGATTCAACGACAGTGGATATGAAATTCTAGTATTTTCAGTAATTGAATTATCAAACAAATCCAATTCTTGTGGATTCGTTTCTGCATAGCGTTTGCAGGGTAGTGTCGGTACGTTTTCAATCAACGAGTCTCTCATGGACAGAGCATTAGCAATGACAGGCTCCAATTCTTTGTCTAAATTGATCAATTTTGCATAACAGCCATTTTCAATATTGGACAACCCGGCATCGCTCCAACTGATTTCATCATCACCGATCAGCTTCCGATCTGGATCAGCAGAAAGCGTCGTTTTCCCTGTACCGGACAATCCAAAGAGTACCGCTGATTGTCCATTCGAACTTACATTCGCCGATGCATGCATCGAAAGAATTCCTTGATTCGGTAACAAGTAATTCATTGCTGTGAAGATTGACTTTTTGACAAGGCCACAGTAGTCAGCACGACCAATAACGAGGCAAATGCGATTGCGAAAATCAATGATTGCCGCTCGGTCTGAACGACTCCCATCCTGCTCCGGATCACAGCTAAATGTCTGTATGTTGAGCATAGTCCATGCCTTTGAATCGTCCCAGCTTTGAAAAGCGGCCGTTGGATAAATGAACATATTTTGAGCAAATATTGCATGGGTCGCGTACTGACAGATGATTCGATAGGGAATCGAGTATTCACTGCTATGACCAACTTGTACATCCTGCACATACAAGCGACCTGGATTTTGGTTCAAGTGATTGACTACGCGTTTTAACAGACGTTCGTAATGCTTAGGGTCATACTTCTGAAAACTGTCTTTCCACCATAGTTTAGATTCAATTTCTGGCCATGCCACGGCATAGGTATCATTGATCGGCCTTCCCGTACACTCCGGATCAGTGAGAAAGATAAGCGGGCCCTGATTTCCTAATTCCGTCGGATATGCCTTTTGGGCACAATACCTACCATTCATCGAAATGCGACCGCGGTCATGGCGAATGGCGGCATCAAACAATTGAGGCCTTGAGAGGTTGTGGAAAATCTCCGATCCGGCTATACCAAAATCATTGAAAATAGTTGTTTGAATATCGCTCATGTTCTGTCAATTCGAAAATTTAAAACCAATTTACGGAGAAAAATTCTGTCTATTGAATGCCCTTACTACCGAAAACGTGCAGCATCTTGGCTTGCATAAGCTGCGACCATTCGATCGGAGGCACACACGAGAGTCAATGCTTCAATCAAATCCGAAATTTGATCATATGGAATTGTGCAAGTCATTTCATTATTGGTAAAACCAGTTCGAACTCGACTCAACATACAACCGACACTGAGCGCCGCCTGATTTTGTTCTAATGAAATCGGAATCACATGGCATTGTGGCTTTCCCTCAAAACGAATGGATGGCAATGCTGAATGCAATTGCATGGCCTGTTTGGCATTGAGGCGAAGCAACACAAGGTTGGGCGTAATGGTAGACTCTGCCAAAGGCCCATAGACAATGGCTGCAGGTTTGTTTTGAACTGTCGGAATGTGCGGAAAGATTTCAGGATTCACCCACTTGGCTTCACAAACCGCTTGCACATCAGCTTTGGTAGCAGCTTCCTCTAATGAAATTAAGCCATGAGTTAAACTACCAACACTACAATTTGCGTGATCCGATGGAACTGTCGCAAAAGTTTTATTGCTGGCCTCGCTCCAAAAGACACAACCTGCTGCGACTGCACCCGTTCGACCGTCTTCGGTTGGTTCGGGATAGGCACCATCGAAGTTTGAAATTCCGTCGGGAACTTGATCACAAAACGTTATTGCAGTTGGTGAATGAGTCAGCCCCAGTAAACTCTGTATTTGTTCAGATTGCGCTTGAAAATCGCTCATTTGGATAACATTCCTTTCGTTATTGATTTGGATACGATTGGCTTAACTGTTAACATCGACATGGTGAGCCAACCAAATGAATTTCAAATATAGTATACGTTGAATGTACAGTACTAAATCTTCCTTTAAGATAGTAGCCGCTATCAATCGATCGAGATTGAGTCTCTCTACAAAGCTTATTCCATCGAAAAAGGAAGTCGCGGTTGTTCATGTTTGATCGACAGTACCGGTGCAATTTCCAACAGCGCTTTTTCTCCTCGTCGATGAATCTCGTATCGGACTTTAGGTAAAGTCTTGTCGTAGGATACAAATGGGATTTGGAAGCAGTCAGCAATCTCAGACAATGCGTGAGTATCATCCCGCACAAAATCGCACAGGAGCATCAGCGCCGCTCGTTTCAAATCAGATTCGGCTTTGTCTAAAGAACGCCTCGTCAATTTTTGAAATGTCAAGCTAGAATCCATCGCAATTAGGAAAAGAAAGTCGCCTACTTTCGTTTTGTGTGCCCTCGCTGCAACTCGAAGGGAGCCAATCAGCGCACCAACCAGCGAGTGAGTAGGCCGACTGATTTTTATTGGACCCAAATCCGTACTAATGAACTCGCTTTTACCGAATTCGCAACCTAGATATGTCGCAAATGCATCAGGAAATGGACGGCCGCTCCCACGAAGTAAATTTCTGTCAACTAGAACTCGCCAAGCCCATCGCCCACGCTTTGTAAGAAAACAGTCGACTTCTTGCGTTAAATCTCGTTCTTCATTTGGGTGTGGGTCTTGTGCACGAAACTGAACGAATTGAGAACTATCAACCTCAAATCGGGGCGATTGCACATAGGCAATGACCGACTGTTCCCGCACACCAAACTTCGTTGAGATTTCTTGTACGATCTCGTTCAAATGAGCGCGTCCATTTTCTCGGTTCAAAATTGAATCTATCTTGTCTACGATGTTGGTGTACTGCTCATAGCCTGGTGAATTCGCCAAGACAAATTCACTTTTTCGATTAATCTTCCAAAACCTGGGATCCGTCATCAAACGCCGCTTGATGCTCTTAAGACTTCTGCCTTTGACGAGTTCAACAATTTCGTCGACAGTGTAAACCCGCGGGGTGTAGCGCATTATTGAATGAGCTTTATCCATATAAGAACCCCTGAAGCGTAAAAATCCATTTTCAACCGCCAAAAATTCACCGATACGATCTAATACTTGTTTCTTGTGTTGTAGTCGAATACGATTTCGAATCAAGATATTGGAAATTGCTCGATTGGTAATCAAGCCATTGTTTCTTTGAGCGCCTTCTAGTTCTTTTGCCAACTTAGAAAATAGGCGTTCTTCAATTACTAGCCAATTCTTTCGCTTCTTGTAGGGACCCGCAATCCAAAGTAACAAATCTTTAGCAAACTGAAATTTTGAGTCTTCTAATCGTGAAAAATCCTTTAATAATGAATTAAATGTATCTTGTAGTGTAGTACCATTCAGCGGCACTGCTGTCCCCAATCTGTTTCTCAACTGTACTGCGATTTGTCCGAAAGGTGAATTCACGTCTCTCACAAATTTCTGAGTACTCTGTAGTGCCATCGTTTCAATTTGCCGAACTCTTTCTATTGAAAGATTGAGTCTAGTGCCCACAGATTCGAGTGTTTCTCGCTCGTTCGCTGTGATACTTCGCGCTTTTAAAGTCTCCAACCACCGATAGTCCATGTCATCTATAAATTTAGATAGCATGCCTGGAGGCGTATATTGCTCAAGCTCACTACCCGCCACCAAAGTAGTATCCAACTTCCGAAGTGTGCCCCACAGCTGTTTTAGTTCGAGTGGCCATGCTGCCGATGCAGGGGGTAAAACACGAGCCAGCGTTGCGAATCGATTTTTGCCAAAGCCCCAGGCTGCCAAACAACGAATGACATGCTCTATTTCTGCAAAAGCTATCTCGTAGGTAGGAGTATCATCAGGAGTATCGATGATTGGATTGACTGTATTGAAAATCTCCTCAAGCTGCACGTTACTCGCTTGTTCTAACAAGCATGCTACTTCGAGACCAGAACGCAAACCGCAACCTGGAATATCCAAAATGCTTGAAAAGCGTATGATGTTCGTACTGAACAGATCTTGATGATCCCGAAAAATTTTCGATGTTCTTTGGGGTAAGGGCAGCTTTACCAACCACTCAGCAATCGACGGGTGCGAAGGCAATGCAACATGCATCAAATGATTTTGGTGCTTTTTTATGATCGCAACGATCTGAGATAGAACATTAGGACCAACAGAGTTTGTGAACTGCCAGATTTCTTGATGGAGAATAGAGAGATGGAATTGAAAGCCGAACTCAGTACTGAGCTCTGGTACTTCAATATTGCCGATTACGCGAACAAACTCTTTTGGAACAAGTGGTGTAGGGGCTAGTCCCCAAGCACTAATTCGATCCTCGTACTTGCTCATCCGATCGTATATGAATACGGCTACGTCAAATATTTTCGAAAATATGATCGGTTATAGAGGGATGTTAAAGCAACCTCATTTTCAAATTAATAGATTTATGATGGATGCATATAACTACACAATAGACACATTTTCGAAGAACTTAACATCTTTTAGATATTCTAAGACTTTATATTTCTGATAGACTTAGCAATATCGGCAATTAGGGGAAATATTGAGAAACTTGCATGAAGGTTTAAACTGAATTCAGTGGTTTCGCTGACAGATGGCGATTGAATTGAAAATTTGAACTCGAACCAATGGCTTGGCTATATGCTTTGAGCCTTTACGTACATTCCATCTTGTTGCACAACATGATCCAACAGCTGAATCAAGGCATAGACTGATTTGATGTAATCCACATTGGTTCCTGTTAGTTCAGCTAACTCGACGACAGCACCAATCAATCCATCGAGCTCGAGTGCCTTTCCGACCTCGATATCTTGAAGCATCGAGGTTTTATGCTTACCGACGCCTTCCGCTCCTTTAATTCTGCGTTCGTTGGATAAACGGATTTCTATCCCTAAGCGCGATGCAACTTCACGACATTCAGACATCATCTTAGCAATCAAATCTCTAGATGGCTGGAACTGACAGATATCTACCAAAGTCGCATGAGTCAATGCGCTCACAGGATTGAAGGTCATATTGCCCAGCACCTTTAACCAAGTTTCACCTCGTATACTATCCAGTACAAACGATTTGAAGCCGGATTGTTTCATCAAATCTACCAACATCCGCGTTCGTTCTCTCTCCACTCCATCCAACTCACCAATTGGCATTCGAATTCCTTCTATATGTCGAATGACACCAGGTTCAGAAATCTCCGCAGCTGGATAGGATATAGAACCTACAATTTTCCTTGGATCAATTGCATTGGCAATTGTGCCGCCTGGGTCGACTGATTCGATGACGCGATTATCAAATTCCCCACCATGTAACTGAAAATACCACCACAATATCCCGTTCTGAATTGTGAGCAAAATGGAGTCATCACCCATTAGCGTATTGATGTCATCGACGATTGGAGCAATCTGATGCGCTTTTACACCCAAGATGACCAAATCTTGCTCACCAACGGAACGAATATCACTAGTGGCTTTGACACCTTCAGCAAACTCCTCAGTACCGTCACTCATGATCAATTTGAGACCATTGTTTGCTTGAATCGCAGCCAAATGAGGGCCTCGTGCAATTAAGGTGACATCCTCACCTGCGTTGTGAAATTTGACGCCCAACATTCCGCCAATAGAACCGGCTCCAACCACACAAATTTTCATATTCTTCTCCAATTGCTTAATGTTTTGGTTTGATAGTCTCACTCAGGTAGGCGTTCAGTAAAGCGGCCACTTGTACTGATCTATTGACATTGTTGGGCTGCTTGGTTCTGATTTCTTCAAATCATCGCAGCCTTGGTAACTTGGCTTTTTGCTCAGATGATCATTTACGCTACGGTTTGAACAGCATCGCTGTCCGTATAATAATACAGAATTAATTCAACTACCGATTTTCCTAAATTTATGGCAACTAAGCAAGAACTTGAGTCACGTGAATCCCAGTGTGTGTCCGTTGAGGACTGGATTCAGCTGGCAAATCAAGCATTGGAAAAACCTTCGGATCCACAATATGCAGAGCATTTGGCAATTGAAGCTGAAATGCAATGTATGGAGCCCGGAGAATATGTGAGTTTGGCTACTTTTCTCGCACTGAAAATGGATGATACTGACAATGCGGAGGAACTTCTCGAACAGGCAGAAGACGCTTGCTTTACTGGCATGGAATTTGCACAAGTTGGTGACGCGTATGCAGTGCTGTTCAATGACAAACAAAAGGCAATTGCCCTAATTCGGGATGCAGTTGGCGAAGCATCCGGTAACGAGTTAATCACACTCGCTGCCTACGCTGCCAATGCAGGAGACAACACACTTGCACAATCGCTTATTGCGAAAACCACAGCAAATTTCAATCAATTTTCGCAGTTCCAAGTATTGGCGAAGCAATTGGTTGAAGCTGGGAATACACCAACCGCAAAAACCGTACTTCTCGGTGCAGAACGTTATCTCGAAACGGTAGAGCATTCTGTCGATTTTGCAAAATCCATGATTGATCTTTTCAATGACACATCCCAGGCGCAAAGGATACTTGACGATGCTGAATTCGATTGCCAGTTTCCATCCGATTTTGTGGTACTCGCAAAAGGAATTTTAGAAACATTGAATGATGAGGATAAGGTAGATGAATTGCTAGAAGAAGCAGCATTCAGTGCGATGGAAGGTGAAGAATTTCTGGATGTTGGCAATGCTTTTTGGGACCTCAAAAAGGATGAAGTTGCAGCCCGCGAATATTTTGAAAAAGCCTTACCAGAACTAAGTGACCGAAGTGTGTTACAGCAAGTGGCTGCTATGCTCGTTACCGAGTTGGGAGACTCAGATCTTGCGAAACAGTACTACAGAAAAATCGCTGAAAAAATCACTAATCCAAATGATCTCACCAAGCTCGCAACTGAAACCTGGACCAATTTAAACGATCGAGAGTTTGCCCAAGGTTTATTTAATCGAGCCGAAAGTAAATTGTTTAATGCGAGAGACCTAGTAGCACTTGCTGAAGCCATGGTAAGCACGATTGGTGATGAAAAATCAGTTCTCGAAATTTACCGAAGAGCTGGTGATTCGATACAGAATTTCACCGGTTTACAACAAATTTTAGAGAGTCTGAAAAAGTCAATCAACGATGAAAAAGTTACAGCTGAATTGGTTGGAAAGATGAGGCAGATTGCCAATTCGACGACTGAATTAATTCAGACTTGTCGAGCCGCACATGAGGTGCTGGATGATCAGGAAATTATCCACAGCATACTCGAATCAGCAGAGGAGCTAGTATCGAATCCAACTGACCTGGAGTTGATCTTGAAAACAGTCTCGGAATTGTATTCAGATAACGTTAAATGGCAAGAGCGACTGAAGGATAAACTGGAACGAAGGCGTGCAAACCAAGCAAAATATGCAGAGATTCAACGACTTGAAAAACAGAATTCAACAGCAGTCGACACCATTCGTCTCGGACATCGTGTAGTCATTGAACTAGACGATGCTTCCTACGCAAGAAGCTTATTCGATCGCGCTACAGATCAATTGGAAGCCAATCATTTTGATGTTTCGCAGTGGGTGTATTTGATCAAGCACATCGCTGCTGACCTTAAAGAGGAAGATCTAGTTCGAGAACTAGTTATCAAAGCAGCTTCTTCGAGTTCTCATTTTTCCAGTGCTTTTCAGCTCGCACGATCGGTTGTCGAAGATCTAAATCCACCCGGAAATACTGAGTTGGCGTGGTTGATCGTAAACGAATGGGACTTAAAAATGTCAAGTCCGATGGATCGCGTAAAGTTGATGCGCATGGTTCTTGAATTATTTTCAGATCGTAACTGGGTCATACGTAACTTGAAAGATTGCAAGATCGCCGAGTTTGATTTTCTATTACTTTCGGAACTTGGCAAAATTGCAAGTCAAGTGGGAGATCAAGAGTTAGCAAGGTCCATGTATTTTGCAGCAGTGCGAAAATGTACCAACACGACTGAACTATCACAATTGATTCAATCATTAAAGTCTCAAGGCGCAGCTCACTCCTTGTGTAAAGACCTCTATGTGGAACGGAAAGGCAGTTTCGAAGATACGCTTGAAAAACTTCGATGGGTAGAAGGGATTTTGACACACTTTGGAGATGTTGTGTGGGCAAAGCAAGAATATAAAGAATTACAGCCCGAGATTTCGGGTGAAACAATGCGAGCCGTATTTCACACTAGCCGTAAACACCAACTAGCAAGAAGGTATTATTGATATGGTAAAAAATCTGGAAGGAAACGCTTCAACCGTTTCTAGTCAGAGAGCACCGGAAACCTAAAATACGTTTTTCTGGCTACTTCCATTTTGTTTCATTGTTGAATTCTGCACATTTGTTGGAGCAATTGCATTTTCATACATTGCATACCGATCTGCCGCAGCTTTGACTCCTATCTTTAATTTTCTATTCGACTAAGATAGTAACTCGATACTCGACAATCGAATTAATTCTTGAGAGCGACCATCAATCCGTCTCGAAGTGTCAACAAGACATTCATCACTCTTCGGTCTTCGGAAACACGTTTGTTGAATTCGTTTAAAGCGTGAGCGTCTGGAGTCTTCGGATCGAGAACTGTACTGCTCCAAAGCACGTTATCGGCAACAATCACGCCCCCTGATCTGACCAAAGGCATGATGGCTTCGTAGTAATTCAAATAGTTTTCTTTATCTGCATCGATGTAAACCAAGTCAAACATTCCGTCCAATGCCGGAATTTTTTCTAATGCATGCCCGATGATGATGTCGATTTTCTTACCGTGTTCACTACGGTCAAAAAATTTTCGCGCAATTTCTTCACTTTCAGTATCAATATCCATCGTAATCAGCTGTCCGTCTTCGGGTAATTCCTCCGCAAGGGTAAGTGCGGAGTAACCAGTAAACATACCAATTTCGAGTATACGTTTTGCATTAACTGATCTCGCTAACAACTTCAACACTGCACCCTGTAAAGGTCCAGATATCATTCTTGAATATTCTAGATGCTCATTTGTCCAATTCTCGATATGATCGACAACCAAGGAAGGCTGTTGAGAATGATCTTGAGCGTAATTTTCTACTTTGGAGTCTACGAAATTCATAAATCAAACAATCGTTGTATAAGTTATCAGTAAAATCAAGCTGTTAAAATTTGGGAAAGCGAAAAAAAAAGGGGTGCGATTTATACTGACTTTTTACCACATTACTTTTTTTTTGCAAAATATTTGTGTGTCTGAAAAGAGGATAATTTCACTGAATTTGTGCTGTTAGTATATATTTTGATCTTTATGTGCGGAATTGTTGGTCTATACCTTAAAAACTCAAATTTAGAGCCCCAACTTGGCGAGTTTGTCGCGGACATGCTAGAGGAAATGGGGGATCGTGGCCCCGATAGTGCCGGGCTCGCTATTTATAGGGATCCGGTGGATGATGCTGGTTCCAAAGTATCTCTATTTAGTCCAAATCCAAAGGAAAACTGGCAGTTTCGAATTGAACAAATTTCTTCTCGTTTCGAATGTGATTTTTCACTCAGTGTTCACGCCAGTCACGCCATCATTTCGGGTGCAGTAAGAGTCGAGGAAGTCGGTCAATGGATTCAAGAGCAATGGCCAGATTTGCGAGTGATGAGCATTGGAACGACCATCGAAATTTACAAAGAAAAAGGACACCCAAATAAAGTCGTTGAACGCTTTGGTTTTCGAGAATTTGCCGGTACTCATGCGGTCGCCCATACTCGAATGGCGACTGAAAGTGCAGTAACGACCGAACATTCGCACCCATTTTCGACCGGACTTGACCTTTGCCTAGTTCACAATGGGTCACTGTCCAATCACAACCGACTTCGAAGATTCTTAAGGCGGCGAGGCGGGGAGTTCCAAACGGACAATGACAGTGAAGTTGCTGCAGGATTCCTGACTTGGCGATTATCCTTAGGTGAATCAGTGGTTGAAGCCCTTCAGTCCGCGATAAAGCATCTAGATGGATTCTATACATTCGCCATTGGTACCAACAACGGATTTTCCGTACTACGTGATCCAATTGCATGCAAGCCTGCAGTCCTCGCTGAAAATGATGACTGGGTGGCAATGTCATCGGAATACCGCGCAATTGCTAGATTACCTGGTGCAAAACATTCCAACATATGGGAACCCTCACCAGCACAGATTTATAGTTGGGAACGTCATTAGTACAGCAAAGCCAATTTCCAGTGCACTTCGATCTAGCTACTCAATCTCTTCGGGAAATTAATCAAGCATTGCATGATATATGCGATGTCAAGCAATCCGATCCAATTACCGTTCATTACCCGAGAGGTGCACATTCAGTAGCTGTCGGATTAACTGCGCAGGTGCAAGTCAACATTCTGGGTCATGTTGGCTATTACTGTGCTGGAATGAACAAGAACGCGAATATTCATGTTCTTGGCAACGCAGGTCCAGGCTTGGCTGAAAACATGATGTCTGGATCCGTTTACGTCGACGGTAACGCGTCGCAATACGCAGGTGCTTCCGGCCACGGTGGACTTCTGGTGATAAAGGGAGATACTAGTTCACGTTGCGGCATCTCAATGAAAGGAATCGATATTGTCGTCGGCGGTTCAATCGGCCACTTCAGCGCGTTTATGGCTCAATCGGGTCGTCTTGTTGTTTGCGGTGACGCAGGGCGTGATTTGGGGGACTCGATCTATGAAGCACAAATATTTGTACGAGGCTCTGTCGCCAGTCTGGGCTCTGATTGTGTGGAGAAAGAAATGTTGCCGCAGCACAATCGGGAGCTAGAGCTGCTGCTTCAACGCGCTGGCTTTGATTACCCATTAAGCGATTTTCGTCGATACGGCTCCGAACGAAAACTGTACAACTTCAAGATCGACAACGCTGATGCCCTCTGATCCCAAAAAACATTCCTACGACCCCCGCTTTCTTCGCCCATCAGCAACGTTTCCAGATCACGTTCTGGCGGAAATTCATCGTGCCGCAGATCAAGGTGTGTATGAAATTCGAGGGTTTGGGGCGAAACGAACGATACCCACGTTTGACGATCTAGTCTTTCTTGGCGCCTCTATGTCGCGCTATCCACTTGAAGGTTATCGAGAAAAATGCTCAACCGATATCGTAATCGGTGATCGATTTGCAAAACATCCGCTTCATCTAGACATTCCAATCACCATTGCCGGCATGAGCTTTGGTGCACTAGGCGCGAATGCAAAGGAGTCAATTGGCCGAGCCGCGACCGAGATGGGCACCAGCACGACAACTGGTGATGGGGGTATGACCGACGAGGAGCGTAACGCGTCAAAAATGCTAATCTATCAAGTCCTACCGTCACGTTACGGATTAAATCCGGACGATGTCCGTCGGGCGGACGCGTTGGAAGTCGTTGTGGGTCAAGGTGCCAAACCTGGCGGTGGGGGCATGTTATTGGGTCAAAAAATTACCGAACGCGTAGCAGGTATGAGAAATTTGCCGACAGGCATCGACCAGCGCAGTGCATGTCGACACCCGGATTGGACTGGGCCAGATGATCTAGAGATAAAGATTCAAGAACTTCGTGAAATCACCGACCACAAAATTCCGATATTGACAAAGATAGGAGCAACTCGTGTTGGCTTCGATGTGGCACTTGCGGTCAAAGCCGGTGCAGACGCAATAGTCTTGGATGGTATGCAAGGCGGTACCGCGGCGACTCAAGATGTATTTATCGAACACGTTGGAGTTCCGACGCTTCCTGCCGTTCGCATGGCAGTCGATGCACTTGTGGATATGGATATGCATCGCGAGGTTCAACTGATTGTGTCTGGCGGCATTCGTAGTGGCGCCGATGTAGCAAAAGCACTCGCGATTGGGGCCGATGCAGTCTCGATCGGAAGTGCTGCAATGGTTGCCTTAGGCTGCAATCGACCGATATATGATGAAGATTACCACAAAATTGGTACTGCACCTGGCTATTGTCACCATTGCCACACCGGACGTTGCCCAGTAGGAATAACGACTCAGTTGCCGGAACTGGAAGCTAGATTAAAACCTGAACAAGGTTCCAAATGGCTCAGAAATTACCTAGCAACCATGGTTTTAGAATTACAAACCTTGGCTAGGGCCTGTGGCAAAAGTCATGTATTGAACCTGGAACCTGAAGATATGGTGGCACTCACAGTCGAAGCTGCCGCGATGGCGCGAATTCCACTTGCAGGTACCGGCTGGATTCCCGGCAACGGATACTGATAATTGCCTAATTTTTTGTTATCAAGCTCAAATGTAGGCGAAACTTCATCTAACAATACTGAAAGAACTAAAAGATCTGTATAAAACAAACAATTCAATGCCCGGAGGGAGGAAAATATGGCACTTAATTTAGCACAATTTGCGAAAGACGAAGGAATTCGATACTTTTTAATTAGCTTTGTAGATCTTTATGGTGGTCTTAGAGCCAAGCTCGTGCCCGCCGGTGCCATCGGAGACATGCAAAAAGAAGGTGCAGGTTTTGCTGGCTTTGCAACATGGTTAGACATGACACCGGCAGACCCTGACCTACTTGCGATCCCCGATGCGGATAGTCTAATCGTACTGCCATGGCAGAAGGATGTTGGTTGGCTTGCAGCTGATCTTTGGATGGATGGCGTAGAAGTGGAACAGTGCCCGCGTGTCATTCTAAAACGACAACTCTCGAAGCTAGCCGATAAAAATCAAGTACTGAAAACCGGAGTTGAATGCGAATTCATGCTCTTAAATTCCGATGGAAAGAGCATATACGACGACCGCGATTCTCAGGCGAAACCTTGCTACGATCAAACTGCATTGATGCGCAATTTTGACGTTGTTAGTGAAATTTGCGATGCCATGATCGAATTGGGATGGGGACCTTATCAGAATGACCACGAGGATGCGAATGGTCAGTTTGAAATGAATTGGAACTATAGCGATGCCCTGACGACCGCTGATCGACATGTCTTCTTTAAGTTTATGGTGAAAACCATAGCTGAAAAAGCGGGTCAGCGCGCTACATTTATGCCAAAACCGTTTGCCGATTTGACTGGAAATGGCTGTCATTCACATGTATCGGTCTGGAAGAATGACGGCGATACCACATCCAGTAATTTATTTCTAGACGAATCAGATGAAATGGGGCTTTCCGCATTGGCATATCACTTTCTCGGTGGTATCGTTCACAATGCTGAAGGACTGTGCTCCATATTCAATCCGACTGTAAACAGCTTCAAGAGAATCAATGCCCCAAGAACTCGTTCTGGTGCTTCTTGGTCACCGAATTCTGTCACCTATACCGGTAATAACAGAACTCATATGATTAGAATTCCGGATGCTGGTCGATTCGAACTTCGATTGATGGATGGGGCTGCTAACCCTTATTTGTTACAGGCCGGTATTGCAGCAGCTGGCCTCGATGGCATAAATAATGAACGTGATCCAGGACAACGTTTGGATATCGATATGTATGCCAATCCTGAGCTAGCTGGAGATGATGTCAAGAAACTGCCGCTAAACTTACTTGATGCAATTCGACTGACCCAATCCGACGAAATGCTACGCAATGCCTTTGGTGCAGATATCGTTGACAGCTATTGCAAACTGAAAATGCTCGACTGGGAGCACTACTGTTCTCATGTTTCTGACTGGGAGCTCAACAATTCACTGGATTGCTAATTGGAACTATGCGACTGTTGGTGCGTTCAGCACCAACAGTAAGCATCGAATCAATCGCCGGGAAAAATAAGCTCTCCCAGCGTCACTTCTTGACTCGCACCCGTAACGGTTGGAATGTTACCGGGTAGTTGCTTGATGCGCCTTTCGGCCAACCAGGCCATCGTGCAAGCTTCGACGTGTTCAGGCTTTACTCCCAATTCATCGGTTACCAAGGTAGTAATCTGGGAAGTCTGCTGTAATCGAATTCGAATTGCATTATTGTATGCACCGCCCCCACATAGGTAAATTCTTTGGACAGGTGGCATCCAGGACCGAATACCAATCCAAATGCTTTCGGCAGTAAATGCAGCAATCGTGCTTTGAACGGTATCTGCAGATAAATTTGAATCCACTTCACCAATTTTTCGTTGTAACCATTGCATAGAAAAATAACGACTGTCTAGACTTTTGGGGGGTGTTTGCTCGAAATATGAATCCTCCATCATTTTTTTTAGCAAATCCTCGTCTACACTTGATGAAAGTGCCCAAGTTCCATCTTTATCATAGGGTTCACCCAAATGCAGAGCGGTCCACTGATCGGACAACGAGTTACCGGGTCCCGTATCAAATCCAGTTACAGCTTGCTCACGGTCTGCAGGCAAAAAGGTGACATTTGCGATCCCTCCAATGTTCACCACACACCTGGATTCGTCTGCGCTGCCAAAAGCATATCGATGAAAAGCCGGTGCTAGAGGAGCGCCTTGTCCACCAACCTGCATATCTGCAGCACGAAGATTGGCAACAACACGAACTCCTGTTTTGGCAGCAACGATAGAACTATTTCCGGCTTGCCATGTGCTAGGTGGATTGGCTTCGGGCTGATGAATGATAGTTTGTCCGTGACAGCCAATCGCTTCGATCTGATGTGATGAAATTCCTTGGATCAGTGTTCGGACAGCGTCCGCATAAAGATTGCCCAAAGTCAAATCAACTTCACTGGCTAGACTTGAGTCAATATTTGGCTCGCGCAGCAGTTGCTTGAGTTGAATTTTGAATTCTACTGGAAAGGTTTTGAACGTTGAGCGATGCAGTTCAACGGATGAATGTGAATCAAAGGAAACTAGGACTGAATCGATACCATCCAGACTCGTACCCGACATCATGCCAACATACATGACACTTCAAATGATTGCAGTAGAGATGAAGCTGATTTGTTATTGAACGGTTATAGTTGGTCCTAGTGCTACTGCTAGATCTCGCGCTCTTGCTAGCTTCTCGCCATAAACAGCGATCTGTTCATTGAATTTAGTACGCAGGTTATCGGATATTGGTTTACCACTAGGCAGATCATGAGTCAATGGATCTTTGTGCACACCATTTACACGGAATTCGTAATGAAGATGTGGCCCAGTTGACACTCCCGTCGATCCGACGTATCCGATTACTTGACCTTGTTTGACGTGAGAGCCTTCACTCGTATTCTTACCGAATTTCGACATGTGTGCATAAAGCGTACTGTAGGTACTGCCATGTTGCAGGACAATCACTTTACCGTAGCCATTTTCATTTCTACGTGAAACAACCGTTCCATCTGCGGTGGCTCGAATTGGAGTGCCTGTTTTGGCTCCGTAATCTACACCTCTATGTGGTCGGTACTTTTTCAAAATTGGATGGAATCGATTGTTGCTAAACACGGATGTTACTCGCGCATACTTGATTGGGGAACGCAGAAAATACCCCTCCATGCTAAATCCATACTGATCGTAGTACAAACTGGAAGAACGACCAGATTGTTCATGATCGAATCTAAACGCTTGGATGAGGTTATCAACTTGCCTCAAAGACGCTGCCAAGACCGTTGGACTGCCAACTGGGATATTCTCTACATGCTTTTGTTGGTATACGACACAGTACTCGTCACCTTTTTTAAGTTGACGACTGAAGTCGATTCTCGATTCGAAAATACTGGCAAATTTTTCTACCACAGACTTAGGGATCTTTACCGCTTTCGCAGCTTCATAGAGATTGTATCGTATGATAGTACATGCTACATCTTCTCTAGTATCGGTATCTAAATTTCTATATCCGACAATATATTCATCGTTTCTTCGGAGTACAATTCGAGTTTTTGCGGCGGCTAAATCATCAATTTCCAAAGCTGCAAATTGCCCTTCGGTTGTTGTAGCGATTCTCAATTTCTGGCCGGGTTTTAAACCGGCTCTTAGTGAGTTATGCTTCGGTGCATTTGCTACTTCAATCGCCTCTCCCGACGGTAGATCCAGTCGACTAAAAATACGTCCTAAAGTATCACCTTTTCGTACTTTGACGTCATGCCATACTACATTTTCGTCTGCCTCAAATTCCTGTAACGCAAGTTCAGTGCTCGTGTCTTCCTTGAATTCAATTTCGATCCTTTCTTTCAACAATTTATCTAGGTTACCAACACGCTGTACTTCCTCGTTGTCAACCACTTCAAAGGAATCGCCGACGGGTAGCAAAATCACTCTTTTTTCCTGCTTCTTTCCTGGTGATCGAACAAACTCAATACCTAGAATTTCGTCTTCGTTGCTTCGCGCAAATCGAAGTAGATCACCAATCCGAAGACTTTGTGTCATTTTTGCACCCGGCATCTTTGATACTTTAACCGCAGTCGCGCCGGTTAATTCATTGCGAACAAAAATCAGACTTAAGTTGTCGTTAGGTTTGACTACGACATCATTCCACTTTATTTCAGGCAGTTCTAGTTTAACTTCTTTTCGTATCGTGGGCTGCGCGCGGTCAATTGGTTCGGAGTCTATGAACGGAGACTCGGCCATGTAAGAGCCAACATCGGAACGCAAACTTGCCATTCTTTCAGAAGGCGCCTCTATTTTTTCGATAGATGGCAATTTGGTCGTTGTAAGCACAGTCTCCTGTGGTTTAGCACTGATTGACCTGACTGCTTCGATGGGTTCAGGCAGTTTTTGAAGATTATTGGATTCGATTGAAATAGACACCGTTTCGGGGGATGGGAGTTCAAAACTGGAAATTCGGTCAACCGACTCTACCGGCTCTTCCATATCTAACATACGGGACTTAAAACTTGAGAATGTAATCGTACCAAGTGTCAAGACACCAGCGGTGACAACAATTCCTACTAACATTTTTTTACGTCCGCGTCGGCTCCGACGTTTGAAACTTGGTTCAGTCCACCAGCCGCTGTACTTTGACTTACTCATTAAGATGCATTAAACAATAAAAATTCCGAAACAAAATTATAAAAATACTTGAGAATGAGAATCTCAAATGTGGCTCGCTACCAGATTATACTAATTTGCTGCGATTTTTCAGATGAAGGAATTAGGAATGTATATAGAGTATATATATTTTGTTCTTGCCACTGACCACAATTGAATGAAATAATCGAAATCTTAGGGGTTTTTACATTGTCGTTCTCAATAGACGAATCACATGAAATCATTCGCCGCGGCGTAGATGAAATACTACCAGAGAAGGATTTGATCGAGCGCTTGCAACTTGGCCGCCCACTTCGAGTAAAAGCAGGATTTGATCCGACAGCACCCGACTTACATTTAGGCCACGTCGTGCTCCTCGAAAAGATGCGCCAGTTTCAACAACTCGGACATCAAGTCATTTTCCTAATAGGAGACTTTACAGGTCGAATTGGCGACCCTTCAGGTAAGAGTGTTACTCGTCCAGCGATGACTGAAGAAGAGATTCGATCAAACGCCCAAACTTACGAAAGACAAGTTTTCAAAGTCCTCGATGCCAATCAGACCATCATCCGATTCAATTCAGAATGGTTTATGGATAAAAACGCTGGAATGATGATTCAACTTGCATCTCGCTACACCGTCGCTCGAATGATGGAAAGAGACGACTTTAGACAACGAATTGCCAATCAACAATCAATTGCGATTCATGAGTTTTTGTATCCGCTTGTACAAGGCTACGATTCGGTCGCGCTTCGAGCGGACATTGAGCTGGGTGGCACAGATCAAAAATTTAATTTACTCGTTGGGCGAGAACTCCAGAAGCAATTCGAACAACCGCAGCAAATTGTGATAACAGTACCGTTGCTGGAAGGTTTGGATGGAGTCCAAAAGATGTCTAAGTCCCTTAAAAATTACATCGGTATCGATGAATCGGCCAACGAAATTTTTGGCAAAGTGATGTCGATCTCGGATGAACTGATGTGGCGATACTATGAACTAGTCAGCAGTCGCACTCCGGCTGAGATTGGCCAGCTGAAAAAATCGACTGAAGCCGGGTTGAATCCACGCGACGTAAAGTTTCTACTCGCAGAAGAAATAGTCGAGCGATTTCATTCGAAGGCAGAAGCAATTCGCGCTCGAAAAAATTTTGTCAATCGTTTTCAGAAAAGACTGGTGCCAGAGGATATCGAGAGTGTAGTTTTGTACATCTCCAAACCCGATGTCGCACTTGCGAATTTACTAAAGAATTCAGGATTAGTCCAAAGCACCTCCGAAGCTCATCGTATGGTCAAACAAGGTGCTGTTCGCATTGACGATGAACGTGTGGCAGATTCCCGAATTTTGATTCCGGTTGATACAACCCACGTCTATCGAGTCGGAAAGAGAAAATTTGCTAAGATTGAGATTCGAGCTGTTTGATTGTTCCAGGCCCAATCTCGCTACATACAACCATTGATCCAGTTACGGTAAAGTTGTTCGGCAGTTTGAGCCAAAGAGCTTTCTAATTTCACTGCTTCACTACGCAGTTCGTCTGCACCACTTTCACCAAAGGTATTGCATAACGCTTTTTCATATTCCGGTACTGCATTCCATTCATCAATGGTCTGCGGCCCGGTTTCCACATGAAACTGAATTCCCAATACACTTTTTCCAAAGCCAATGGCTTGAATGGGGCAAAGAGGCGATGACATCAGTACCTCCGCATCATCTGGCAAGGACTTCACTTCTGCTCCATGCCACTGCAAAGTTTTGAAGCTTGTGGGTAAATTTTGCGTGATTGGACTGTTCTGCCCCGCGCTGGTCAATTCAACATCTAGCATTCCTACTTCAGGAGTGTCAGCAAGTCCAACTGACCCGCCAGTAGCATCAGCCAACAATTGATGCCCTAGGCAAACACCTAAAAACGGCATATTGCGTACTCGAACGGCTTCATGAATCGCTTCTTTTTCAGGGCGTAACCAAGGAAATTGTTCCTCTTGCCAAACATCCATCGGGCCACCCATTGCGATCAACGCATCGTATTTGTTGAGACTCGGAATAGATTCGCCTTCATCAAGTTCGACCGCTTCCCATTGAATTCCATCTTCGTGCATAAATTTTCGAAAAATACCAGGATGTTCACAGGCGATGTGTTGGAAAACAAGAATTCGAAAAGGAGCTACCATAATTTGGATCTGATTTATTGGAAAATAACTTAGTTGTTCATTCGAGCAAATTTTATTTCTAACGAACAACAAATACTATATTAAATTGATACCTTGTCACAAAAAAGGAGTTAGTTTTGACAGTATTCAATTTTCACTCTGAACCAGTTAAGAATGAGTGGCTAGACGCTTATGGTCATTTGAATGAAGCGTACTATCTAGTTCCTCTCACCAACGCGACTTGGCTAATGCAAGATCATTTCGATATTGGCGTAGACTATTTTGATGAATCGGGATGCGCTCTGTATACGGTAGAAACACATCTAAGGTATCTAAAGGAAGTGCGAAAACCTGCCATAATGAAGATTGAAACCATGATTTTAGGGTTCGATCCAAAAAAAATCTGGTTCGCTCACTCCATGATCGTCGCAGGAATCACTTGCGCCACAGCTGAATTTATGGGTCTTCACTACAGCACTCGAGACAATCGCACTATTGCCATGCCCGATGGTGTTCAGCATAAACTAGAAGCGGCACGACAGCCGTTACTACCGGAATGGGTCGGAAGAAATATTTCTTTGATCAAACAGCAATGATTGCTTGAAAGTCCGAAGAACACTCAATCTGTTGATCAATGAGGTCTTATCACGTAAAGAGTATTACTCATCACTGGAAACGTCCCCAAACCTAATCAGCACTTTTGCATCTGCAATAAATTCTTGCAGCGGTAGCACTGAACTAGAGCTACCGTATTCACTTTTATAGCTCACCCACCGTTCCACTGTGTCTATATCAAGTAGCTTGTGGTTACCGGCGTAACGAAATATGTCCTCAAAATCAAAAATTTCCACTATTCGTTCATTCACATAATAGGTAGCCAGATATTCTCTCAATAGCTCACCACTCTGTTTAAGCCCTATTTCGAAATGTTCTGTGCAGGCAGCTCGACAGATATCATACATGGAGCTTTTTGAGTCGCTGTACTTGAGTATCTCCAAAGCGCGTTCGAGATTCAGGATGGATTGCTTCAAAGTATTCGTATCAATACTCACAGGTTCACTCCCTCAGACTCCATAAATTTATTTCTATTCGTTGCATTCTTCAAACTGCCGTTTCGTCGCCAAAATCTTCGTATCAGTATCAAGTTAACTGAACAAGAGCATCGTCGATACAATCCAATACCCAGTTCATTTCTTCTTGAGTAACCACGAGAGGTGGTACCACCCAAATTCCAAATTTGTCACTAGGAGTGTAGATATTGTGTTGGTCAAAAAGGTATTCTGATATCGAAGCCACTAAGTTTTTTTGATATTTTTCTGTTGCTCGCCGTACTGGTTTATTGGGATCTTCACTTGAAATATGTATGGTCCAAAAAAGTCCGATACCTTGAATATGAGACACGATCGCATGCTTTTCAGAAATTTCTTGGAGTCGTTTTTCAACCCTTACCCCCATGGCTTGCGTATGTTCCAACAACTTGTCATCGAACAAAGTCTCGATAGACGCCAAGGCACCCGCAGCAGCGAGAGCGTGACCAGAATAACTTTGGCCGTGCCCAAAATAGTGTTCATCAAAGGATTCAGCAACATTTTTGGAAAAGATGACGGCCGCCATCGGACAATAAGCTCCTAGAGCTTTGCCCATAATTAAAATATCAGGTTCTATTCCATAGTGCTCACAAGCAAACATTTTGCCGGTTCGGCCCATGCCTGTCATGGTCTCGTCCACGATGAAAAGGAGCTTCCACTTTCTACACAGTTCTTGCAACTTTTTCAAATAACCATCTGGGGGAAGCATTATCCCATTACTGCCTACGATCGGCTCAATGAGAACTCCAACGACAGCATTCGTTCCACCTTCTTGCTCCACCATATAGTCAATGTATGCAATATTTTCATCGACACTATTCGCATCAAATGGTGAGTGGGGACCACCAGCGTCAGGAGCAAATACAAAGCCAGGTGCTGTTAGTGGTTCAGTAAACCATCTTCTCGGATCACCACTTGCTGAAGTTGCCCCAATCGTTGCGCCGTGCCAAGACCGATAGCGACTAATGATTTTATACGGGAAGGGGTATTGCTGCGGTGCATCCGGAATGCAATCGCTATCCGAAAGTATTTGATTGTATTGATACAGTCTTGCTCCGTGAATAGCCGCCTCTACCGCAGCTGCACCACTTTGACAAAAGTAAACCTTCTTGTTTGGATCGCCTGGTGCCAAATTAGCCAATTTTTCCGCAAGTTTGGCTGTGGTTTGAGATGCAAAATCATCCGTAACATAGACTACGGTCTCCATTTGCTGCCGTATAGCCTCAAGCACTCTTGGATGACGAAATCCAATGTTAATGCACTCATGAGCACTACGAAGATCAAATATTTTTCGCCCTTCGGTAGTGTAAATCCAACATCCTTCTGTACGAATTACCTCAATGGGATTGTAGTCATGTTGCTGTGCCCAACACTGCAACATGTACCGGGCTTGTAGCTTAGAGTACTCGCTTTGGCGCACTGGTGGATAAATCAATTCGGCCTGCTGTTTCGCGATTATTTTATTTCAAGTTGAAATTAAGCTTCGGTACAAAGTAAATTAAAATTAAAATGGAAATTACAAATCATGTTAGTTCCAGTATCAAAGGCTCTAAAGCAGCGTTTCACTAAACTCAGGCGAACTCAACTCGAACCGATTTTGACTGTAATTCAGCTACATTAGACCCAAATAAGGTAAGCAAATTACAATAAAGTTTCGACGTAAAGCTCATCGCAATAATTTGGCTTTTTTTTCTTCAATTAAGGTACAAAGAGCCGCCAATTTTCTTCGCAGAGGTAGTCACCATGGCGCAGTTATCCATGCAATCTAAGAAATCGGTAGACATTCAGTACGAACCCCATGAAACACCTGCACCACCACTCGTAATTGGACTTGGAGTTCAGTTAGTCGTAATCACCATCTCCGGCGTAATTCTCACACCACTTATTGTTGTTAAAGCCGCCGGCATTGAAGGTGACTATGTTCTGTGGGCAATATTTGCAGCATTACTAATCTCAGGACTTACCACGATTTTACAAGCGGTTCGAATCGGTCGATTCGGATCGGGACACATCTTAATGATGGGTACATCGGGATCGTTTATTGCAGTTTCTGTGGCCGCATTGTCTCTAGGTGGCCCCGCCCTGTTAGCGATTCTGGTCGTTGTATCGTCAATCGCTCAATTCTTCGTTGCGTATCGACTTTCATGGCTACGAAATTTCTTCACTCCCACAGTCGGCGGAATCGTAATTATGCTAATCCCCATAACGGTAATGCCAATCGTTTTTTCGTTATTAACTGATGTAGCTCCAGAACATCAAAGTGGCGGGGCTCCTATGTCTGCGATAATCACATTTCTTATTGCCGCAGCACTCGCGATGAGAGCAAGTGGTATCTGGCGTTTGTGGGTGCCTTTAATCGGGCTTGTCGCTGGCACTTTGGTTGGTGCATATTATGGGATGTACGATACCGCGTCTGTGATTGAGGCTGACTGGGTTGGATTGCCTGCTATTGCCTGGCCGGGATTCAACCTTGACTTCAACATTAGCTTTTGGGCTCTATTGCCTGCATTTATTTTTGTCACGCTGGTGGGATTGCTAGAAACAGTCGGTGACGCCGTTGGTATCCAACAAGTTTCCAACCGTGAGAAAAAAACACCCGATTTCCGTGTCGTGCAAGGTGCTGTTGGTGCAGATGGTGTTGGAAATCTACTTTCAGGCTTGCTTGGAACCGTTCCGAATACAACTTATTCCACGAGTCTTTCAGTGACTGAATTGACGGGAGTCGCTTCCCGTGCTGTTGGAATCTGTGCAGGTGCACTGTTCTTACTTGTCGCTTTTGTGCCAAAGGTTCAGGCCCTCCTCATCGCCATCCCTAGTCCCGTTATCGCGGCTTACGTCACCGTCTTGCTGGCAATGCTTTTTGTCACCGGAATGAGACTGGTGATTTCGGATAACATCGATTTTCGAAAGGGGATCATTGTCGGTGTGTCATTTTTCATTGGAGTGGGCTTTCAATTTAATTTAATCTTTCCAGATTTCTTCACCGGCTCATTTGGAAAATTATTTCAAAATGGCATGACTTCAGGTGGAATTACGGCACTTTTTCTTATGTTGATTTGGCGATTTTCCTTAGAGAAAAAGGTTAAATTTACCTCAGCGTTAGAATTAAGTAAGCTACCGATCGTGGAGAATTTCATTCGAGCCCATTCTGCGGATTGGAATGTAAGCGATGCTGTGGTACAGCGACTGTGTTTGGCCAATGAAGAGACGATGCTAAGTCTACTTGAGGGAGAACAACAAAGCGCACAAGAAAAAACTCGGGTGCTGATTGTTACCATGGTACGAAGGTCAGGAACTGCAGAGATAGAATACATGGCTACAATCGATCAGAAGAATATCGAAGACAGAATGGCAATGCTGAACGAATCTGCTTCAGAATTTGACACAGGCTCACTTTCTTTGAGGGTACTGCACCATCTTGCAACCAGTGTGAAACATCAAAAATACTTTGACACCGATATCGTATCCATTCAGGTCAGTTTAGAGTAGACTCGTCACGAAGTGATGCCTTTATTCAGCAGTCGGCTAAACACTCTCAAGAACTCAAATATTTCGGTGGTGTCTGAAGAAAAGCACCCAATACCGCTCGAACATAAAGTCTTTCGATCTGAACATACAGTATCAGTCAGAAAAAGAAATGGTACCTCAATCGGGCTGCCAACAGTCCAACACCGCATATGGCTGCGCTGCTATAAGGGTGATTCTGTCAAATCAAATGGGGGTTTTAGTTGGGAGTGTAGCCATCTTGGAATAAAGCGTCTAGCAGTTTTTGGCACTTCAACACCCCTACGACGTGATTGCTCGAATCAATCACACGAACATCCTGATTGGCTGATAGTACACGACCTGCTATTAGAGAGAGTCGATCATCTTGTTGAACGATGATGTCACTATGAGTCTCACCATTTGCTGGATCCATGATTGCGCTAACTGGCAGTAGCTTTGCCCGTGAAACGTTTTTGGTAAACTCCTCAACATAGTCATTGGCGGGGCTCGTGATCAGCTCGACTGCAGTTCCGATCTGTACAATCATTCCTTCATACATGATGATGATGCGGTCTGCTAGTTTAATGGCTTCATCAAAATCGTGTGTGATGAAAACAATTGTTTTATTGAGCACCGATTGCAAGCGGATAAATTCATCTTGCATTTCATTGCGAATTAGTGGGTCGAGTGCGGAAAATGGCTCATCCAGAAACCACAAATCAGGCTCGACAGCAAGCGAACGTCCAATACCAACTCGCTGCTGCTGTCCACCAGAAAGCTCGCGTGGATAATAATCCTCCCGACCTTCTAGTCCTACAATTTGAATGATTTCTCGCGCACGCTTTTCTCGAGTCTCTCTATCGACACCCTGTACTTCCAGCGGAAAAACGATATTTTGCATGACGTTGCGATGAGGCAAAAGTGCAAAATGTTGGAACACCATACCCATCTTATGACGGCGAATATTGATCAGCTCTTGTTGATTAGCTTGAAGCAGGTCTATACCTTCAAACATAACTCGTCCGTGCGTGGGTTCAACCAATCGAGCCAAACATCGAATCAATGTAGATTTGCCAGAACCGCTTAGGCCCATTACCACAAGAATCTCTCCTTCGGTAACGTCAAAAGTGGCATTTCTTACCGCTGGAATATAGCCACCGGCTTTGATCGCTTCGTCATCTGGTTCAAAATTGTGTTCGCGAAAAAATCGTTCCGGATTCTTTCCGTACAACTTAGTGACATTTTCGCACGAAATTTTAGCGGGGCTGCTCATCTCAATAAATCATTCGTAAATCTATCTGTAATTCTACTAAAACTGTTGAAAAGCAAATAAGAAAAAGCCGACGATATTGAACCGCCGGCTTTTTGGTGAACATTTAATTCCTATTTAATCGAACAAGCTAGCTTCTTTAGATTACTGAATCCAAGCTTCCCATTTATCTTTATGTTCGTCCAACCAACGTTGTGCAGCAGGTATAACTTCCATACCATCGGTATCGACATAGTTCGACTGCTTTGCAACATCCAAGTTGGTAAAGTTGATTTTTTGAGCTACTGCATACGCCTTCGGATGTGTTTCTTTAAATTCGTGTGAAACACCAATCTTCAGATATCCACCTTTTGGATTTCCGCAATCGTACAATGCTTCCTTATTCATTCCCCATGCAGGGTCTTCGGTACACGCTGCGTCATGTTCTGGAAATTCTACAAATTCGCCTTCGTACAAAGCTTCAATGAAGTTCGGTGTCCAATTAAAGATCACAACCGGAATGTTTTGCTTAATACCAGCTTCCAATTCGGCCCAAATCGCGGCGGCTGATCCAGCATTTCGAACCACAAAATTCATACCTAGTGCTTCCACTTTTTCGGCATCATGCTTAAGCCAGTCGACGGGACCACCGATGAAAACGCCTTTTCCATCAGAATCGACGCGTGCAAACTTGTCTGAACAGGCATCCAACGCTTTCCAATCCGGGAGTCCTGGGCACACATTCTTGACGAACATTGGATACCACCACTCTTCTCTAGTTTTGGCGTCATGGGTGGCTAGGTCGATCACGCAACCTTGTTCCACTACTGCCTCAAAGGATGCACCGAAAGCACCTTGCCACACTTCATGCACGATATCAATATCATTTTCACACATGGACTGATATACGGTTTGGCTATCCGAAGGAATGTATTCAACTTCTTCCCCTACCATTTCGAATAACATACCGACAATATGCGCACCGACTAGCTGGCTAGACCAATTGTGATGTGGGATATGAATTTTTGTGCCAGCATTGACTGCGCCAACTGCGAACAGACTTAGTGATGCCGCCGCAGCGACCACGAACGATTTGGTTGATTTCACGATTTAAACCTCCTAGTTATTGATAATTCAAAATCTCTAATAGTAGATAATGTTATATTTTTACGCGCAGAATTTTAATTCAAAATTACTTCGCGTTTGTAAAAAATATTTGAATAAATATAAAATTTTTTCTGAATTTTATGCCTCAACGCAGTGAACTTTATTCGAAAATTAGTCGAGCCGCATTGGTGCTCGCACCGTTTGTGGCCTTGGCCGCGCTGCGTCCGGTGCTGCCGCAATGGGCAATCACGCCTCCAAAAAGTTGCCTAGCAGGCTGCGCCGACATAGAAGGAATGATTCCTTTTGTTGATTGGGTAAATGCAGTCATCAATTTTTTGCGCAAGTACGAGTTTTTCGGTACCTTTACTTTCAAAGACATCACTAGAGCATTAGCCGACCTCATTGAAATTCCGTTGGAAATCACCGAAGTGATACTTCACGAAGGTACTCCAATGTTCTTCTTTACACCTGTTTCTTGGATTTTGCTAGTAGGTCTGGCAGTTATTTACGGTTTGTATTTGAAGGGTTGGCGATTGGCTCTCTTGGGTGGCAGCTGTTTTTTCTACCTTGCATTGTTCAGCCAACGTGGGATCTGGGAACTGTCTATGCAAACATTGTCGGCGATTACAGTGTCCGTTCCACTCGCTGGCGTCATTGGACTGACACTAGGGATTATTGCTGCAAAGAACATAAATATCGAACGTTTACTCTGGCCAATTCTGAATATATTGCAGTCCTTACCGCATTTTTCATACTTGATTATCGTCGCTATATTTTTCGGTATAGGCTCGAAAGCAGGAGTAATTGCAACTGTCATATTTGCATTTCCTCCTATGACGAGATTGACTCTTCTCGGAATAAAAAATATCCCTTCAGAAGTCCGGGAAGCAGGAATGATGGCTGGGTGCACCGCAAGGCAAATGCTGTTTAAAGTAGAAATACCAGCCGCGAGATCTGAAATTATGCTAGGCATCAACCAAGTGATCATGCAATGTCTAGCGATGGTCGTTATTGCATCGTTTATCGGTCAGTCGGGGCTCGGGTTCGATTTACTGGCCCGACTACAAAGGCTGGCAATCGGACAAGCATTCGAAATTGGTGTCGCAGTCGTGTTTATTGCGATTGCTCTCGACCGTTTTAGCCAAGCCGTAGTCACGAAAGAACCGGAACATGTTCGGCACGGTGCATTTTGGCAAAGACGACCTTATATGAGTGCAAGTATCGCGCTGGTAGTCGGAGTAGCTCTCATTTCTTTGATTCATCCTCCAGCCGTTCGATTTCCGCAAGAATTAACGATTTCTACATCAGTGTTTTGGGATGGTGTAGTGGACTACATCACTTTACACTTTTATAAGGTTCTTGCTGCTTTTCGCGATACTTTCTTAGTTTACTTTCTCCTCCCGATCCGAGGATTGATTACGATGATTCCGTGGGTTGCAATCATCGCTTTGGTCGCTTGTCTCGGATGGAGACTCGGTGGCTGGAAAACAGCCCTGTTAGTGGTAAGTTTTGTGTTCTTCATTGCCGCCTCAGGTTATTGGGTACGAGCGATGATCACCCTATATATGGTGGTGGTTTCATTAATCATATGTGCTGCCATCGGAATCCCAATCGGAATCTGGGCATCGAGAAGAGATTGGTCCACCAAGTTTGTTCAAAATTTGTGCGATACGTTTCAGACTTTCCCTTCTTTCATTTATCTTTTGCCCGTTGTCATGCTATTTCAAATCAGCGATGTGTCAGCGATTTTTGCAATCATCATTTATGCACTAATCCCCATTACGCGATATACGATCTTCGGACTACGAAGTATTCCAAAAGAAATTATTGAAGCGGCAATGACATCGGGTTGTACAGAAAATCAAACTTTGTGGAAAGTGCGGCTCCCTATGGCACTTCCAGAGATGGTGCTCGGACTCAATCAAACTCTGATGTTCAGCTTGTTTATGGTCATGATTGCCGGCTTTATCGGAACAGTTGACCTATCTCAGGAAATATTTCGGGCCCTGACATTCAACGATGGTGGCAAAGGGCTCGTAATTGGAATGTGTGTTGCGTTTATCGGATTGACTGCGGATAAGCTGCTGGTTGAATGGGCGAGTCAACGCAAGAAAATGTACGGACTGAGCCAAGCATAAGATCTAATTTAGGTGAAACGCCGACTTGCAGCAAACCGTCACTACCTGCCTAAATCGGTCGAACATATATAATCACATGTGTTCTTAACCGCCTCGCACAATCCGGTTATCATGATTGAAAAATACAGTGACAAAAAGCCAGTTCCATTACGATAAATTTTGAAGGCCGTACACCTCCCAGGCAAGAAGATCTGACTGATGCACTATATCAGCACGCGGGGAAAAGCCCCGCGACTTGACTTTGAACAAGCTGCGACTTCCGGTTTGGGAGTCGATGGGGGTCTGTATTTGCCAGAACTTTGGCCGACTTTGAGCCACCAAGAAATTGCCTCGTTCCAGGGCTTAACTTACCGCGAACTCGCAGTCGAAATCATTTCTAGATTTGTCGGTGACTCACCCACAATTCCCGAATTGAAAAATTTAGTCGATTCTGCTTATTCCAATTTTGAGCATCCACAAATCGCACCACTTCATCAGCTTGAATCCGGACTGCACATTCTCGAGCTATACCATGGTCCAACCTTATCATTCAAAGACTATGCCTTGCAGTTTCTAGGTAAATTTATGGATTGGAGCTTAGATTCCCGCAAGCAACATTTGACCATTGTTGGCGCGACTTCTGGGGACACCGGTTCCGCAGCAATTTCGGCGGTGACCGGATCTGCCTACATTAACTTGTTCATACTACACCCTTTCGGTCGAGTATCGGACATGCAGCGACGGCAAATGACCACCAACCAAGACCTTAACATTTTCAACTACGCAGTTGACGGCACATTTGATGACTGCCAAGCCATTGTAAAAACAATCTTCAACGATGCAGAGATTTCGAGGCACTACTCACTGGGCGCGGTAAACTCGATCAATTGGGGACGAATTACAGCTCAAATTGTTTATTATTTCTACGCTGCACTACAGCTAGGCGCACCAAAAAGATCCGTTTCATTTGCGGTGCCAACTGGCAACTTTGGCAACGTATTTGCAGGATACTCCGCGGCAAGGATGGGGTTGCCGATTGAAAGAATTCTAGTTTGCTCCAATGAAAATGATATTCTGACTCGTTTTTTTGATCATGGCAAGATGTGGAAACAAGGCGTCAAACAGACCGTAACCCCCAGTATGGACATCGAAGTCTCCAGTAATTTCGAGAGATTTTTATTTGAACTGCTCGATCGAGACGGCGAAGCGGTTACGGATCTCATGCAACAGCTCGCACTTGATGGTGAATTCAAAGTAGAACATGAAGTGCTACAACGCGCACAAGAAACCTTCGGCGCCCATCGTGTGAGTGACGAAGAAACCCGAAAAGCGATTGCTCGGCACTATACAGAAACCGGTACAATCGTGGACCCGCACACTGCGGTGGCTTTGGCGGCCGCCAAAAAGATAAATAGGGATTTCGACCATCCATTGGTTGTAATTTCTACGGCTCATCCTGCTAAGTTTTCCGAAACGATAAAACAATCGATCGGCAAAGAAGTCGAGCTGCCTTCGCAGCTCAGGCTACTTCTTACAAAACCCGAACGATTTCGTAGAATTTCGAACAATTCGGATGAATTGAAGAAGATAATGTTGTCTGTATGAAATATTTTCCGTTGACATCCATTCGAGTTGAATCGATACGCCTTTTTGTTCTACTTTGGTGCATTAGTCTAGTCGCACACCAGTCTGTTGTAAATTCAAGCTACGAACCGCTGATTGGTGCCAAGCTAGATGGAAGTTTTACACAAGGAGGGCTTTTAATCGGCACTACAGTTCGAGAATCCAAAGTCTACCTTGATGGACATCCAATTCGAGTTTCAGATGAAGGAATTTTTTTAGTCGGATTTGGCCGAGATGCGAAACAGACTTGGTCTCTCTCGATTGTATATCCTGACCTTCGAACCTTCGATAGTACGATCGAAATAAGCGCGCGAGATTATGAAATTCAACGAATTGATGGGCTTGCGCCTAGGAAAGTCACGCCTTTAGAAGAAGATTTAAAGCGAATTCGAGCCGATGTAGCTCAAGTCAAGGCAGCTCGCGCAACCGATGACGCAAGAACGGACTTTCTCGAACCCTTTGACTGGCCAGTACTAGGGATCATTACCGGTGTTTACGGAAGCCAACGAATCTTGAACGGCGAACCTCGCCGTCCCCATTATGGAATCGATATCGCTGCTCCAAGAGGCACTCCAGTTCTCGCCCCTGCCTCCGGGAAAGTCACACTCGTCCATCCAGATATGTTTTACTCTGGAGGGACACTAATCATTGATCACGGGCATGGACTATCGTCGACGTTTCTACACTTGGATTCAATAAAGGTCGCCAAAGGCGATTACATCAAGAAGAACCAAGTCGTAGCGACCGTAGGTTCAACCGGCCGAGGTACCGGCCCACATCTCGATTGGCGAATCAATCTATTTTCTCAACGTCTAGATCCTCAGCTGATTGTCGGCGAAATGCCGAGCGTCGATTCTTCACAATAGAATTAGCCTTCAAATCACCATGAATTCAGCGACCCGCGGTGTCATTCTGGGCATCATTGTGATGGCCGTGGTGATTACTGTTTCAAATATTTTGGTTCAGTATCCGATTAATGACTGGCTCACTTGGGGACACTTCACGTTTCCGATCACGTTCCTGGTTGCCGATGTCGTTAATCGAAAATTTAACGCCGTTAGAGCAAAATCGGTTGCTTATGTGGGATTTATCTTTGCTGTTGTTCTTTCGTTTTGGCTAGCGCACGCACGCATTGCACTCGCTTCGGGCCTTGCCTTTCTAATTGGACAGTTGACTGACATTACGATATTTGACCGACTTCGGCATCGAAACTGGTGGCAAGCTCCTCTAATCTCTTCAGCTATTGCGTCAACCATAGATACGGCATTCTTTTACGGTATCGCCTTTTTCGGAACCGGTTTACCTTGGGTAACTTGGGCTCTTGGAGACTACGCTGTGAAACTGTTTACAGCTTTTTGTTTGTTGCCCTTGTTTTACCTCATTTCCAACAGAACTTGGTCAAAATCAAAGCCTAGCACCACCGACAGAACGTAGTCTTGTCACCACCATCAACTCGCCCTTCCGAGGCAAATTCTTCCACGAAAGGCGGAGGGCATTTGAGCAAGCAGTAACTCTCCTTGCCGCTTATTCTTAAGTTTCGAAAACACAGCGCAACCTGAACCAGTAACACGTGCCTCGCCAATTTGCGAATGCCACTTGAATGCCGCTAGCACTTCCGGATACAGACGACAAACCACCGGAGACAGATCATTGGCTGTCATCTCCTTGGCGAAATCACTCTTTGCAATCTTTGGTCGAAAGGATCGAAATTTACAAGATTCGTACACCTGTTTGGTAAAGACGACAACAGGTGGCACCGTGACCAAATAAAGCTGCTCGGGCAACGAAATCGTTGACAGTATTTCACCTCTTCCTTCAGCCCAAGCGTTGGTGCCTCGAACGAATACCGGAACGTCAGCTCCCAATTCTGCCCCAATCTTCATCAGTTCGATTTGACTTAAATGTAGATCCCACAATTCATTCAATGCCAGCAGTGTAATCGCGGCATCCGCACTGCCACCACCGAAACCTGCTCCAACCGGAATCGTTTTCTTTAAATGGATGTCTACGCCTTCACGACCCGGATACTTGCTTCTCAATAAAGTGGCTGCTCGAACCGTAAGGTCGATTGATTCCGGAATTCCTTCAATTTCAGAAATTCGACGAATTTTTCCGTTTCGAGTGCGCGAAAATTGAAGTTCATCAAACCAATCGATGAGCTGAAATATTGTCTGAATTTCGTGATAGCCATCGGCGTAGCGACCGACAACATGCAAAAACAAATTTAGTTTGGCAGGGGCATACCAAGTCTTCATAGACAATGATTTTGAATATCCGACTTGGAGTTGCTGCTATGTGATTCCCCAACTCGTGATCGCAAGTCTGATTTCAGTTTCACCATTTGGCTCGTCTTGGTTTGAATCAAGTATTGATACAGCTGGATTTTTCACAATGATTCTTACCCGCGTTGGCAATTCATAACCATCAAACTCTCTGTAACGCGACAATAACACAGTCCAATCGGACTGATGTATGGATTTGACTCTACCATTATTGTAATTCTTCGTTATGGCGTCGGTTCCAGGTTCGGGATAGGGCAAGCCAACAACCCAGTACATCAATTCCTCAATTGGAAGATTCCATCCTGTCTTCGACAACAACACTTCCTGCACCGAGCTGCCAACAATTTTTTCGCCTTCGGTATTTTCAAAAACGGCACCATTGGAATCCTGCTGAATTCGTATCCGACGAGAACCGAAGCCCCCATAGATTTCCATGGAATGGTTCTCAGCTTTGCGCTGCCAATTTATGCGAGCAATCTCACCCTTTGAACCTTCTCGAAAGCTAATCCTACCTCGAATTTCCCAATGCACCAAAGCATTGGTGAATTGTTCAGATAAATCATCGAGGTAACGTGGACCCGCACAACCCGCGACAAATACGGATATTGCTAAAACAGCTAAGCGGAACATTAGTTGGTGAATTTCTGTATCGTATCAATCAGAAATTTGCTGTCAGGATTCAATTCTACCGCTTTGTCCCAGATTTTTTGAGCCTCACGTTTGTTGCCAGTTACCCAATAGACTTCGCCCAAATGTGCAGCGATAACGGGATCATAACGAAGTTCTAGCGCAGTCTTTAGAAACTTAACCGCGAGCTCATAATCTCCCAATTTGTAGTGTACCCACCCCATACTATCGAGAATATATGAATCATGTGGTCGCAATTCAAGTGCTTGTTGAATCAGTTTAAACGCTTCTTCGAGGCGGTCGGTTTGATCCGCCAATGTATAACCCAACGAGTTCAACGCTTCTGGGCTATCTGGTTGTATCTCTAACAAAAAGTTGACGTCACGCTCAACCAAGTCAACTTTATTTAGTTCCGATGCAACATAACTGCGCGCTAACAATAGCGCAGAATTTCCAGGATAATACTCCAAAGCCTCATTAAGCACTTCCAATGCTTGATCCAAGTCACCGTTGTCTTGATACAACTTTTTGAGCGTTAAGAAAATTCGGATATCTTCATTTTCGTTTTCTGTTTGTTGAGACCGTAGTAGCGATTCGGCGCGCTCTAGATCGCCTCTTTGAGCGATGAGAACTGCCGATAACAGGACTTTGTCGAATATCAAACTCTCCACCGTAATTCCTTGGATCCACACGGATGCTTCATCAAAACGTTTGAGTGCAAGGTCAATATTTGCTAAATAGACCAATGTTCGTTGATCGTCATGTCGTAATTCGTAATATTTCAGAAACTGCTCGCGCGCAAGTTCGAGTTGGTTCGCCCTTTCATACAATATTCCGAGCTGAAAATGCGCTTCAGCACCAGGCAATTGCTCAAACTGCTCAATTGCCTCATGATAAATACCTTGACTGGATAGATAGAATCCATAGACCCCTCGGAGTGTATCCGAGGCCGGATAGCTTTTCAAAAATCTCTGGACAAATTGCTCGGCTTCATCTACTTTATTGGACTCCACTAGCATTTGAAACTTCGCGGCTGCGGCATCCTGAGAATCAGGTGCAACTTCAAAAACATCTTTGAGTAAAAGTTCGATTTCTGCGGCATCAATCTTAGCGGCAACCGCTAATTTTATCAGTTGCTCGCGTACTGCTAAATTGTCACCCACCCCCTCGGCAAAATTGGCAAATATAGAGTAGGCTCGAGACGGCTCTAAAGTTCTACTTAGGACTCTTGCGATTTGACGCGCAGCGTGATCTCCTCCATCGTTTGAAAGTTCTACAACCTTGGCAAAACCCGCCTTGGCATCCTCATATTGCTCTAATTCAATCCGAATCAGAGAATGGCTTAACCAGGCTCCCGAATTTTCCGGAGCAAGTTCTACCCAAAGTTCTGTCGCTTTGGCAGCAATGTATGGCCTTCTAAAATTGATTGAACGCAATGTGGCTGCTTCTGCGAGTCTGGGATCTCGAGTTTCTGCTGCAATTTCATACAGAGAGTCGATGCTGTAATGGCCCATGTTTCGATGATAATAAAGCTCTATAAGAAGCAATTCGTTTAGGAGACTTGCAGTTAAATCGACACTGGGAAATTCGATGTCCGGAGCCGTTTCAACTTGTGGATCTGATGTGGGCGGTTCTTGGTTAGCCGTCTCAACGACCGAGACACATGAAGTTACAAAAAAAACAGATACCGAAACCAGCAAAATTTTTAACAATTTTGAATCGAAGTTAGAGCCAAGCTGACTGCTCTGCAATCGGCGTGACGCTTTCTGTTTTGCTGATTTGATCATGTAGAACCTGGCTTCAATATCGAGGAAAAAGCCCGGTTATATTAATTTCGACTAATAATTTCATTACTAAGCAAAAACTGACGCGCTCGAAACTATTTTTCTCGCACATTCTTAAATACACTGTATTTCAAAGAGAGTTTGTGCAATTAAATTTACTTGCCCCAGCAACTTACTGCCGTCATCAACTGGGATAAGTCATTATAATGCTATCCAATCAGAAAATGCTTGACTTGCCCGCATCGATCAATTCAAACGAACTCCAACCCAAAATTTTCACGTACTTTTTCTAACAGAATCAATCACCAAAAACTTTCATTCTAGTGAAAAATTCTCTTCGAAAAAAACTAGACTTGTTGGTAGTACGTCGAGACGAGATCAATCAAAAACTGTCGGTTGCCGATGTCGTTCAAAATCGGGATCAGTTTCGGGATCTTTCGATCGAATTGTCCGAAATTTCATCAGTTGTTGAAAGATACACGCAATTTCTTGAATTCGAAAGTGAAATTCAAGAGTTGGAAACTCTGTTGAATGAGTCCGATTCGGAAATGCAGTCGATGATCCATGACGAAGTTACCGACCTATCTCAGGCTATGGCATTAGCAGAACAAGCCATTCAGCGACTTCTGTTGCCCAAAGATCCGAATGACAAACGAAATATCTACTTGGAAATCCGCGCGGGCACCGGTGGCGACGAGGCTGCAATTTTTGCTGGTGACTTGTGTCGAATGTACAAGCTCTATGTGCAAAACCGAGGTTGGAAGTTTGAATCAATCACTGAAAGTGAAGGAGAACACGGCGGTTACAAAGAAGCCGTACTGCGAGTCATTGGAAAAGGTGCTTACTCTCGCTTGAAGTTTGAGTCTGGAACTCATCGTGTACAACGAGTACCAAAAACTGAAGCGCAAGGTCGAATTCATACCTCTGCATGTACCGTTGCAATTCTGCCCGAGGCGGAAACAATAGACGAAGTTCCCATCAATTCTCAAGATTTGCGTATAGATACGTTTCGAGCCTCAGGCGCAGGGGGCCAACATGTCAATCGAACCGACTCGGCCATTCGAATAACACATTTGCCTAGCGGGATCGTCGTCGAGTGCCAAGACGAACGTTCACAGCACCAAAATCGAGCTCGTGCTATGGCCATATTGCGTGCAAGCTTATTGCAAGCAGAAATTCAGAAACAGCAAGAAGAACGATCGGAAGCACGTCGGTTAATGGTAGGATCCGGCGATCGTTCCGAGCGGATTCGAACCTACAATTTTCCCCAAGGACGTGTGACTGATCACCGTATCAACTTAACCTTATATCGACTCGAGGACTTTATCTCCGGCTCCTTGGATCAAATCATCGACCCACTCACAGCCGAATTTCAAGCAAGTCTGATGCTCGATGCCGATGGCTTTGAACGGTGAGTTTTCTGCCAATTACAGTAGGTGAAGCGAGAGGGGCGGCTCGCAAATTGCTTCATCGCCTATCGACAATTGCCCAACTCGAGGCTGATATTCTTCTGGCGCAAATTTTAGCAGTCGAGCGACCTTTCCTAGATTTACTAACTGAATCTCCCTTAAGTTTGGATCAGCAAACTAAATTCAATCATTTGTTGTCCCGACGAATTTCTGAAGAACCGCTCGCATACATTACCCGAAAGAAAGAATTTTGGTCGCTTGAATTTGAAATTGACGAATCCACGTTGGTACCTAGACCCGAGACCGAGCTCGTAGTCGAAAGAGCCTTACATCAATGTCGAGGCATCGAACGTCCCGTGATCGCCGATTTAGGTACAGGTTGCGGAACAATTGCCTTAGCACTTGCATCGGAAATGAAAGAAGCGAAAATATATGCCACCGATCTATCTGCTGCAGCACTTTTGATGGCCGAGAAAAACCGTCAAAGCTTTGATTTTGAAAACGTCCATTTCTATGAGGGCGATTGGACATCTCCTTTACCAGATCAAAAATTTGATGTAATCGTCTCAAATCCACCTTACATAGCGATAGATGATCCATGCTTGCAAGAAAAAGTGATGAGTTATGAGCCAAAATTGGCCCTTGTCGGTGGCGAGAATGGATTGACAGCAATTCGAACCGTCATTGGCGAGGCTCGACAGTACTTGAAGTCTAAAGCTTGGTTGATTCTAGAACATGGTTTCGATCAGTCTGAACCTGTTCATGCCCTATTGAAAGAGTTTGGATTCAACCAAATAAAGACTTTCAGAGACTTGGCAGGCTTGGACCGAGTGACAGAATCGCGTGTAAATTGACTCGAATTGCTACGCAAAGATACTAATTCGACAACGAAAATTCAGCCAACACTGGTGCATGATCAGATGGACGTTGCCATTTTCTCGGCTCGACATCGATGACACAGCGGCTACACACACGTCGCAAGGGCTCGCTCACCAAAATGTGATCAATACGTAGCCCGCGATTACGCCGAAAACTGGCCATTCGATAATCCCACCAGGAAAAACAATCATTAGGTTGTTCAAACTGACGAAAACTGTCAAACAAACCAAGCTGAATCAAACTCTGGAAATCATCTCGCTCCGGCTTGCTGCACAAAATTTTGTCTCGCCACTCATCCGGATCATGTACGTCTTCATCCGCCGGTGCAATATTGAAATCTCCCGTTACAACCAACTTGTCGTAACGCGTAAACTCTTGTTTGACGAAACGAAGCAGGTGTTGAAACCACTCCAATTTGTAGGCGTACTTTTCTGAACCAACGGCGGATCCGTTCGGAACGTAGACATTGATGACACGAATGCCGCTCGTAGTAATCGATACCACTCTTCGTTGTGGATCGTCATAACCGGGCAATCCGAAAACGACATCCTCAACTTCTCCACGCGCGAGTATTGCAACACCATTGTATGTTTTTTGGCCAATAAAACTGCAATTGAACCCAGCTTCAATTAGCTTATTTTCTGGAAAATTCTCATCAATCGTCTTGGTTTCTTGTAGACAAACTACAGTAACGTTGTGTTCGGAGCTCCAGTCCAGGACATGCTGCAATCGCACTCGCAATGAATTGACGTTCCATGTCGCAATTTTCACCTTAAAGATCTCCAGGTTGGTGTTCTTTCATTTCGTGTCAAACAATAACTTTTCATTTATCCATCGTTATAATAAAATTTTGTATTGATCTTGCTGATTTCAGCTAAGGTTTTTCAGCTAATTTCTTCACTGCAAACTCAATTTGTGTGGCTATGTAGCTCAGATGGTCAGAGCGCGGCACTCATAATGCTGAGGTCGGTGGTTCAAGTCCACCCATAGCCACCAATTCCTAGCTTTGAGTTTAGTTCAATTTGAACTGCCTCTCATTTGTTTCGCGTATTGTTTATATTCATCTCGCTCGATCAAAACAGCTACAAGCAAGCCCACAACCAAGCCCCAAAAAGGGGAACCAACATCCCATATGGTTATTTCAGAAACTGTGATCAATAACGTGACGAGAGAACTCATTTGAAATTTTCCACTAAATGCCGACACGAATGATTTTTGCAAAACGGGTAGCAATGCTAGCCCTGCTAAAACAGCAACAAAGGCGGTAGGCAACTTCAATATTACCCAGGTAACAGCAAACGCGAAGACACCGAAGATCACACTAAACACACCAAAAATTACGCCTGCCGTGTATTGTCGGTCAACTTCACCACTGCTTGCGAGAATAGCATTTGCCGGCCCCGTTACGCAAGCAGATACACAGCCAAATACAGCATTCACAAGAGATCCGAGCCCACAAGTCGCGGTCATAAAATTGACTGGTGGACTGTGACCTGCGTTCATTAGAACTGCAAATCCCTGTCCATTTTGAGCGACCAATACCGTAATCGCGAGCGGAATAACCAATTCGAAGATCGATTGTTGCGTAAATTCTGGGAAATGCAACACTGGCCAATTGAACCAATCGACTACCTCGTTGCCCACTTGGAAACTCCCTGTCATGAGTACGACGACGACACCTACAATCAGTGTCATGACGACAGGAGGCACATAAGTACTAATTCTCGGAATCGCCAAAACCGCGAAATAGGCGATTGTCATAGCTGCTGCCAAGAGTACATCTTGCTCAAAAGCCAGTACGATATCGAGACCGAATTGGAGAAAAATTCCTGCCACCATCGCTAACACGATGGGTATCGGCGTATATCTCAAGGCTTTTCGGACACCGCCAGATAAACCGATGACTCCAATTAAAATTCCTGTGACCCAGTAAGCTCCGATGACCTCCGCAAAGCTTAAGTGATCTAAAGCTGACCCGAGAAGAACACTGCCCGGAATCGTCCATGCAAAACTTAAAGGTTGCCGATAAGCAATCGAAAACCAAAGAGTTGAAAGCCCACCTACTATACAGCCGGCTAGAATCCAAGAGCCAATTTCGAGTTGACTCAATCCACCCTGTACGCCAATCGAAATAATGATCGCAACGGGGCCAGTAAAAGAAAATAGCACCGCGACAATTGCATTGGCTATATAAATACCGCCTATATCTTTGTATAGGTCTTTTAAACCCGCAAGGGGCCTAGGTATTGGCTCCAAAATCATGGTGATGTTTACCGGAATTCAAAAATTGCAACATTATTCTATCTACATTGAGTTAGATTATCTTCGCTACGAGGGATATAAATCATCGTGAGATTTTCTAATCTGACTAACCGCGTCGGTGGAAAAGGTGCAGATGCTTGGGAAATTCACTACGCTGCCCTTAAGCGCAATCGAAGCGGTCAAAAAATTACCATCCTATCGATCGGACAGGAGATGTTGAAAACTACACCGCAGCCGATCATCGATTCGGCCTACGACAGCCTGAATCGAGGGCGGCATCATTACAGCGAGATTAGTGGTGAACCAGAGTTAAGAAGTGCGTTGGCAAAGTTTGCTTCTGAAAACATGGGGATTTCAATTTCCGCGACAAATTGTGCAGTTTTTTCAGGTGCTCAAAACGCATTATTTGCGGCTTCACTTTGTACTCTCGAAAAAGGTGATGAAGCCATCATTATTGAACCCTACTATGCGACCTATCCCGCTACTTTTTCAGCTGGAGGTGCGGATGTGATATCCGTTCCCACACGTGCTGAAGATGACTTTATGGTACAAGCGAATGATGTATTTGATCGGGTAACTGAGAAAACACGCGCCATTGTCATAAATTCACCTCAGAATCCGGCAGGTGTCATCTACAGCGACAACAATATTGAAGCCATCGTTAGGCTGTGTAAGGAAAAAAATATTTGGTTGATAAGCGACGAAGTATATTCATCACTTGCTACACCGGGCAACTTCCGGAGTCCGGCTGCCATCCCAGGTGCATTCGAACACTGCATAACAGTCTCTAGTATTTCTAAGTCGCATCGTATGACGGGTTGGCGAGTTGGCTGGATCATTGCCAATGAGTCTCTGATTGAACATTTGTTCAATCTTTCGATGTGTATGAGCTATGGCCTTCCTATGTTCATTCAAGACGCAGCAGTTACCGCCATCGAAGAGACGAATGAAATTACACCGTATATACGTGATGAGATCGATCGAAAGAGAACTGCTGTCGTTGCAATGCTTGGTAATATCTCTGGGATCAAGGTGCGAGGTGCAAAAGTCGGAATGTTCGTCACCTTCGACGTTCGACGGCTAAATGTGAGTGCGTCAGAATTTGCTTGGAAACTACTAGATGATCATCGTATTGCTGTGTTGCCATGCAAAGCGTTTGGGCAAAGTGGTACTGGAATCCTTCGGATGAACATCGGTGAATCGGATTCGAATCTCAAACAAGCGTGTGAGAGCATAAAGGAGCTAGCGGCCAAATTTACAACTTAGAAGAAAAGTTAAAATTGCAACATAATTACAATCACTTCAATTACATTTTGTGAAACTTGATAAGCTATGATTCGTTCTTATTTGTTTAATGTGCGGTTGGCAAATTTTACATTTGAATTTTGGATTTGAACCCTACGAAAATGACGTTGAAAGCAGCACGATTTGGTGATGAGTTAGAACTTTTTCGCGCGCAAGTTCTAGACTTTATTCGTTCTTCTTTGCCCGCAGACATACGCGCTATGGTGGCAGATGAACAAATGGACTTGCCACGTGAAGCTCAGCAACGTTGGCACCGAATTCTTCAAGCTCGAGGCGGCTGGTGTTGCCCCTCTTGGCCAACCGAGTATGGAGGTCCCGGCTGGAACAGTGCACAACAATACATTTTTGAACAGGAACTATCATTGAATGAAGCGCCTCGTCTCATGATTTATGGTGTCGGGATGCTAGGACCGACCCTGTTCGAGTATGGAAGTGACTGGCAAAAACAACGATTTTTAACCGAAATTTTGAATGGTGACACATTTTGGTGTCAGGGTTTTTCTGAACCCAATTCTGGCTCTGACTTGGCCTCACTAACATGCAAAGCCGAGTCGAAGGATGGTGAATATATTGTCAATGGTTCGAAAATTTGGACCAGTGAAGCTCACATTGCGGATTGGATCTTTGGTTTGTTCCGCAGCAGTTCTGAAGGCAGAAAACAATTGGGAATCACATTCTTAATGATGGATCTATCCACCCCTGGAATAAGCATCGAACCCCTAAAATTGTTTGAAGGCACGCACGAAGTCAACCAGGTCTTTTTTGAGAATGTCCGTGTGCCAATGGAAAACCGAGTCGGTGAAGAAGGTCAAGGATGGACGATTGGTAAATATCTTCTTAGCCTGGAGAGGTTTGGAACCGCTGAAGTTTCCCGTACAAAGGCGAGCTTGGAACGACTGAGACAAATCGCCTTTGCTGAAATCCCTGGCGGCTCACGTCTAGTTGACGATGTCACTTTCGCAAATCGATTCTTTCAATTAGAAACTTCGTTACACGCCTTGGAGATGACCGAACGAAGGTTCCTACTTGGAGATGAAGGAGGGGAAGCACTCGGTGCAGAAGCTTCGATTCTGAAAGTCAGGGGTACAGAAATTCAAAGTGATGTATTTCGATTGACCGCTGAAGCTAGTGCTCACTTCGCTTCGATTGATTCGCCGCGTCTTGTGGGTAAACTACAAAACGCCTCGCCTTACGCCCTGAGCAGTGCAGCTAAGAATTACTTCAATTACAGGAAAACCCCGATTTATTCCGGTTCCAACGAAATTCAACGCAACATCGTCGCAAAAGCAAAATTAGGGCTGTAAGAGATGTTGGACACCGAACTTCGAGAACAGTTAATCCTCGTCGAAGATGTTGCAAGAAAATATTTTGAGCAGAACTATTCGTTCGAAAACCGCCAAAACATCGTGGTAGAAGACCCTGGATACTCATTAGAACAGTGGCAAACCATGGTCGATCTTGGTTGGATGAAGCTGCCGATCGATACTGAGTATGGCGGGCTCGGATGCAGCATTGATTTTGTTTCCACTTTAATGAAAGAGTTCGGTAAATCACTTTTCGTAAGTCCGTATATGATCAGTGTCGGAATTGCATCAAGAATTCTCGAATGGGATGCATCAGAAGCTATCAAATCAAAGCTTCTTCGAGGGCTCGGAGATGGTACTGAAATTGTTTCATGTGCTTTTTATGAAGCCCAATCTAGATACAATCTCGAAAAGCTGTCAACGACAGCGAAGCAGAAAAATGGCTTGTATGTGTTGAATGGCGCCAAGATCGCTGTCGATTTTGGAGTCGCTGCAACTCAACTTCTTGTGTTAGCGAATACACCTGGTACTTTGAACGACGAAAACGGGTTATCTCTATTTTTGGTTCCAGTGAATCGTGATGGAGTTGAATTGAAACACTACTGCACCCACGATGGAGGCCGTGTGTCGTCATTGACTCTCAATAAAGTTCAGCTTTCTTCGGAAGAACTAATTGGTACACTTGGCAGCGGCTCCACTACAGTTCAAAAGGCCATAAACTACGGCAATGCTTTGGTTTGTGCGCAAATGACAGGTGTCCTTGAAACAGTTATGGAGCTAACACTCGCACACATCAAAACGAGGAAACAGTTTGGTAAAGCAATCAGCTCGTTTCAAGCAATCCAACATCGAGTGGTAGATATGTACATGCGGTGTGAGCTAGCGAAATCAATGAGCCTAGAAGCCATTCGTGCAATCGAAGAATTTGAATTGCCACAACAAAATTCTATGGTGTCCGCAGCGAAATTCGAAATTGGTAGAGCAGCGGTATTGAATGCGGAAGAAGGTGTTCAGTTACATGGCGCAATGGGCATGATGGACGAGATGCTGATTGGTCATTGCTTAAAACGTATATTTACCTTAAATTTAATGTTCGGAGATCCTGATTATCACTTAAATCGTTATCGCACATTAAATCTAGATTCGCCCACACTTTCATAGCAGGTTTTATGAACAAAAGTCCTCTGGAATAACTGGGTTAGAACACTGGAACTCATTGATTATATTATGAAATACGAAAATATTTTACAAACAATCGGCCAAACGCCAGTTGTACGTTTGAACAAATCAAGTGCGCCCTCCGATGTCGGGGTCTGGGTCAAACTAGAGTCATTCAATCCAGCCGGATCGGTCAAAGATCGTCCAGCTCTGAATATGATTATCGATGCTGAGCAGCGCGGCACTCTCAAACCAGGTGACACGATTGTCGAGCCAACATCGGGAAATACCGGAATCGGTTTGGCCATGGTGGCTGCGAGTAAAGGATATCGAGCTGTCTTCACTATGGCAGAAGATATGAGCGAGGAACGAAAACTCATCCTCAAAGCATTCGGCGCCGAAATCGTTTTAACCCCTGCTAAAACCGGGACAGTTGGTGCGATCGAACGAGCTCGAGAACTTCAAAAATCTGAAGGTTATTTTTTTGTCGGCCAACACTTCAATCCAGCAAATCCCGAATCACACCGCACCACTGCAGATGAAATTTGGCAAGACTTCGGCACTGATTTGGACATTTTGGTTTGCACAACAGGCACCGGAGGCACGATCTCGGGTTTACAGCAGCACCTTCAAGAACGTAACCCTAAATTGAAGATCATCGCGACAGAACCAGAGGCTTCACCGATACTTTCAAAAGGAATCGCCTGCAAACATAAAATTATGGGGACAGCCCCCGGATTTATCCCGGACGTACTAGATACAGATTCCTACGATGAAATTATCCAGATTACCGCCGCAGAGGCGTACGATACAACTCGCTATTTGGCCGAAAAAGAAGGTATATTTGTCGGAATTTCCGCTGGCGCAGCAACATTTGGAATGTTGAAAGCTGCACAGCGAGCAGAGTCAAAAGGAAAAACTATTCTTGCGATACTACCGGATACGGGTGAGCGATATTTGAGTACCGATGTTTGGCGGTGATCTACTTCAAGGCTAAATTTAATGGCTCTACACATTTCGATAGATGTCCGTCGCAGTTGAAGAACATTGATTGAATTCTAAGCTTGAGAATTGGCACAATATAATCTGTTTCTTTACAAGAATCGGAAATTCGTAAGAACAACTGACTTGCAAAATCGCACAAGAATTTGAAAGTTCCGACTAAGCTCGGTGCACACATCGCAGATCAATGACTAAAAAGTTGTACATCAAAACTTACGGATGCCAGATGAATGAATATGATTCATCTCGATTGGTGGAATCTTTGGCTGCATCTCATGGTTACGAATCTTCCTCTATACCAGAAGACGCAAATTTGTTGTTGCTGAATACTTGTTCAGTTCGCGAAAAAGCTCAAGAGAAAGTTTTTTCTCAACTGGGTCGTTGGCGAAAATGGAAAGTAGACAACCCGGAGCTAATGATCGGTGTCGGCGGATGTGTGGCGAGTCAGGAAGGGGAATCAATCTTAACGCGAGCACCCTATGTTGATTTCATCTTTGGACCACAAACCTATCACCGAGTCAGTGATATGGTTCAGGAGACAATCAATGCTCGGCGCCCTAGTATCGATATCTCATTTCCGGAGATTGAGAAATTTGATTGCTTACCACCTCGTAGAGTCGATGGCCCGCGGGCGTTTGTTTCCATTATGGAAGGTTGTAGCAAGTACTGCAGTTTTTGCGTAGTCCCCTATACGCGAGGCGAAGAATATAGTCGCTCCTTTGATAGCGTTATCACAGAAATTTTCGATTTGGTTAGGCAGGGTGTACGGGAGATCACACTGCTAGGGCAAAACGTCAATGCTTATCGTACTGTAGACTACATGGGAAGAGTGGTTGATTTTGCGACACTGCTCAATTATGTCAAAGAGATAGACGGACTCGGGCGTATTCGCTACACCACATCGCACCCACTTGAATTTACTGACGAATTGGCGATTGCACACCAAAAAATGCCAAGCCTAGTAAGACACGTACATCTGCCTGTGCAAAGTGGTTCGAATAAAATATTGGCTGCTATGAAGCGTCGTTACACACGTGAAGACTATCTTGAGATCATCGCCAATCTTCGCTGCCGCTGCCCTGGCATTTCAATCTCGTCCGACTTTATTGTTGGCTTTCCGGGAGAAACAGAAACTGATTTTCAAGACACTTTGGATTTGATTGATGAAGTTGGATTCGATCATTCATTTAGCTTTCTCTACAGTCGTAGACCGGGCACTCCCGCAGCTGAACTAATTGACGAAACGCCCCTGATTGAAAAAAAACGTCGATTGAGCGAATTACAGAACCTGGTCAATGCTAGCGCAACAAAAATTAGTGAATCGATGATCAATAGCGTTCAAAACGTGTTGGTTGAAGGTGAATCCAGACGCCGATCCGATGAAATTTCAGGAAGAACTGAAAATAATCGGGTTGTCAATTTCAAAGGAAGTAAAAAATACATTGGGCAGTTCGTCGATGTTCAAATTACAATGACTATGCCAAATTCGTTACGAGGAATTATCGTGAACTCGGACTCGCAGAGTTTCTAATTTAACTGAATTGTCCAAACACTCAAACAAAATGCAAGCTGCGAGAGTTTTCGTCCTGACTCCAGCGGATAGCACACGACTTGCAAATTTGTGCGGTCAGTTTGACTCCAACCTAAAATCCATTGAAGGACATTTTGGAGTTAAAGTATCGAACCGTGGCAATATCTTTCAAATCGACGGCGATCCTACTTGCGTGCGCGAAGTCGAAGCTATCTTGCGTGATTTGTACGCAGCCACCAAAACCAATGGCTTACTAAAATCCAATGATGTGCAAAACCTTATCTCGCGCTCGGAAGATAAGCTTGTAACCGCAGATCCTTACACGCTAAAGATAAGAAAACGCGTCATTCGACCGTGGTCGAAAACACAAGAACTTTATCTTCGAAAAATGGCAGAAAATGCAATCTGCATTGGTGTTGGTCCGGCTGGAACAGGTAAGACTTACTTGGCGGTCGCAAGTGCAGCTCACGCATTAGCAGTCGACTCAGTTAGTCGAATAGTATTGGTTCGGCCGGTCGTCGAAGCCGGTGAACGTATCGGCTTCTTGCCGGGCGACATCGAGCAAAAGGTGAATCCGTATTTGAGGCCTCTCTATGACGCATTGTATGAGCTGCTTGGATATGAAAGAGTGTGCAAACTGCAGGACCGAGGCACCATTGAGCTGGCTCCATTAGCGTTTATGCGAGGTCGAACTCTAAATGATGCATTCATAATTCTTGATGAAGCACAAAATACCACAATAGAACAGATGAAAATGTTCTTGACTCGAATTGGTTACAACTCACGAGCCGTTATATCTGGTGACATTACACAGATTGATCTCCCGCGTACGATTCAATCCGGACTGAAACACAGTTTAAAGATATTGAATGGAATTAAGGGAATAGAAATTGTAAGATTTGGTAACAACGACATTGTGCGCCACCCATTAGTACACTCAATTGTTGAAGCATACGAGCAAAATCAATCCTAGCATCGTTCCTTCGATGGTTAACAGCTCTGACATACAAATCGCTGAATCCACACAGGATACTCCCAGTGAGGCGGAAATAGAGGATTGGATACGAAAGACTCTAGCTCACACCAATAGAGATTCTGCCGATATTACGGTTCGCGTTGTTGATTCGACTGAAATAACTACGCTTAACGGTAAATACCGTAAACAAAACGTTCACACAGACGTACTTGCATTTTCCGCCAATCTGCCCAATGGAGTAGACATTGATATGCTTGGTGATGTTGTCGTTTGCGCAGATGTAATCAACCAAGTTGCCGCCGAAATGAAAGTGAAAGCTCAAGCACACTGGGCAAGAATCATCATTCATGGCGTACTGCATCTTTGTGGTTATGATCATCAAGAGCTTGACCAAGCCGAAAAAATGGAGTTGGCCGAGTTTCAAATTTTGAAACAGCTCGAACTCGAACATCCGGAACTGACTGCGAAATTTAAACAATGAAAAATTTGCGCTTGCATCCACTTGTACTTATACGAGATTTAAGGCGAAAAATCAGTCAAGCGATCTGGCCAGGGCCTCGAACTATTAAAGAATTAAGGGAGTTGATTCGCTTTGCGCGTCGAAATAATATCATCACCCTTGAAATACAAGACATTGTAGAGCGAGTTCTGAGCGTCTCGAACTTACAAGTCAGAGATGTAATGGTGCCAAGAGCTTTAATGAAAACGATTGATTTGGAGGAGACATTCGAAAATGTTCTTGATACTGTTACGTCATCTGGACACTCAAGATTCCCTGTGATGAAAGAATGGCGAAACGATGTCGAAGCGGAAGGAATTCTCCTCGCAAAGGACATGCTGGCGTACGTCAATGAAAATAATGGAGGCGAATTTTATCTATCAGACCTGCTTCGCGAAGTGATGTACATTCCCGAGAGCATGCGCCTGAATCCACTGTTGAAAAGATTCCAAGAGGAACGCACTCATATGGCAATCGTCGTGAATGAATACAATTCGATTGCCGGTTTGGTCACGATTGAAGATGTGTTGGAACAGATTGTCGGTGAAATCGAGGATGAGTCGGATTTTGAAGACTCGGAAAGAATTGTTTTGCTTAAGGACGATCTTTATGAAGTGGATGCTCACACTGAAATAGAAGAATTCAACGAGAAGCTCAATGTCAATATCATGAGTGACGTCAATACGGTCGGCGGTCTAGTTTTGAAAACAGCAGGATACGTACCCGATACCGGAGAATCCTTTGACCTCAATGGATTGAATTTGGAAATCGCTGACGCTGACGAAAGACGAATCCTTCTGCTACGCGTCAAGCGAGACCGTACTGAGCGTTCAACCACTTCCTAGTGTTGAGTGTTTGCACCAATCGACAAAAAAATTTGGGCGTATAAAACTTGTAGCTGCGCTCTTTGCCGGCATACTCGCCAATTTCGGATTTCCAAATCCCGGCGTCTTCGCCTCGACCATCGTTGCTTTGGTCGTGTTATTCTACTGTTGGGAGTCAGCCACCCCAAAGCGTAGTGCTCTACTAGGATTTGTCTTTGGGGTCGGCTTATACAGCATTGGTCTGAGTTGGCTCTATATAAGCATTCATGATTTTGGGCGAGCACCGTCTTTCTTTGCAGTCTTCGTACTCCTGCTATTGGTGTGCTTTCTGTCTTTGTTCATCGCGCTAATCGGTTATGTCCAGGCAAGGGTGCGGACTTCTGCGTTTTTGAGATTCTTGCTTCTAATTCCTTCACTGTGGGTGATCGCGGAATGGTGTAGAAGCTGGATATTCACAGGCTTTCCTTGGCTTTACTTCGGTTACAGCCAAGTTGAATCATGGCTAGTAGGTTGGGCTCCACTGATGGGCGTATTGGGAGTCAGTTTCGCCACTTGTGCAATCGCTGGTGCACTTGTCTTCACGATCTTGAAAGGCATCCGCATCAAAATTTTATTGTTTGCGTTAATATTGATCAGTGTAGGCATTTTTGGTAAATCCGTAGAGTGGGCAACACCCAATAGCAAACCGATTTCCGCTGCTTTAATTCAAGGTGATATTTCTCTTCGCGACAAATGGAATGTAAATCTAATCCGCAGGCACCTCCATTTTTATATTACGCAGAGTTCAGAGCTCGCTCACAACGATTTGATCATCTGGCCGGAAGCTGCTTTGCCATATACCGCCGACCGACTAGAAAAACTAAAGGTTTGGGATACATTGCAAAATCATCCCTCGGATTTTTTGGTTGGTGCCTTGGAAATCCAGCAACGAGCTGACGAAGAAGTCGTGTTCAACAGTGCCTACGCGATTTCATCCGAAATTCAAATATATCGTAAACACCGTCTTGTCCCTTTTGGAGAATTTATTCCATTTCGCTCACTACTACAAAGGGTATTTCAATACGTCGATGTAGCTGCCAATGACCTGAGCCCTTATCAAGAACCTCAACAAGCTCTACAACTTGCAGGTCAGCCTGCGGGAGTATCTATCTGCTATGAAGATGTTTTTCCTGCTGAAATATTGAAGTTGTTACCGGAGGCTACTTTTCTCATCAATATCAGCGAAGATGCATGGTTTGGCGAGTTTTTTGCGCCGAACCAACGGTTGCAGATGTCAAGAATGCGATCGATTGAAACCGCACGCCCTATGCTACGTGTGGCCAACAAAGGCATTTCTGCCTCCATCGATCACAAAGGAAACGTCATCAAACAACTGACACAAGCGCAAGGGAAAGTACTTCAAACGAAAATCTATCCAACGACAGGCTCCACTCCATTTGTTTGGACAGGTAATATTCCAATTCTCATTCTCTGCTTCTTGCTAAGTCTACTAATTCTGACTAAAGGCTTTGTCCACACGAAGTTTATCAAACCAACACTAAAGCAGCAAATCCGAGGATAGCGAGAAATCCGACAACATCTGTAATTGTAGTGAGTGCAACTCCTCCTGCCAATGCTGGATCAACTCCCAACTTGTTGAGCAAGATGGGTAACCCGACGCCAGATCCCACAGAAACGATAATGTTCACCAACATCGCAACCGCGACAATTATGGCCAACTCTATGTTTTGGTACCAATATATGGAGATGAGAGCGACAACAATCGACCAAATCAACCCATTGAGACCACCCACTAATAGTTCTTTTTTCAGTACGTCAACGGCATTGGCAATAGAAATCGTACCAACTCCCATACCGCGAATGACATGGGTCAGTGTTTGAGTACCAGCATTTCCGCCCATGCTTGCAATGATTGGCATAAGAACCGCTAGTGCTACCAGCTTCTCAATGGTGTCTTCAAACTGACCGATTACGATAGAAGCGATTACCGCCGTGATTAAATTCACACCGAGCCATAGTGCTCGTCTCTTCGCAGTATAAAGAACCGGTGCAAACACATCCTCATCTTCATGCAAGCCGGCGTGTGCCAAGAACAATTGTTCTGCGGAATCTTGAATGACATCAACAACATCATCGATAGTGATTCGTCCCATTAGTCGTCCGCTTTGATCAACGACAGGGGCAGATCCCAAATCATATTTTTGGAACGCATCGGCAACTTCTTCGACTGAAACTTCTGGATTGAACGTTACGGTATTTTCGTTCATGTGTTCCGATACCAAGTCATCCAAACCAGAGGTAACCAACAGTCGTATTTGAATTGCTCCACGCAGAACTCCACTGCGATTGACAACATATAATTTATCTGTATGTTCGGGAAGTTCCCCTCGCATGCGTAAGTATCGCATCACAGTTCTAATCGTAACTCTCTCCCGTACCGTCACAGTGTCGACATCCATCAACCGACCTGCAGTATCTTCATCGTAGGAAAGCAGGGTACTGAGATCATTGCGCCGCTTCTCATCGACTCCAAGCATCAGTTCCGCGACTAGATCCGGCGATAAGTCCGGCATCATTTCTACGATGTCATCGATATCGAGACTCTGAATCGCCGTTACAAAAATGTGAGGATCAGTATCACGGATCAATCCATCACGAACTCCATCCGACACTTTTGCGAGTACATCGCCCATGTCTGATTGAGCAAGTTCATTCCAGACACGATGTCTTTCGTCTGGGGGAAGACTTTCTAGAACAATCGCCAGATCAGCGTTATGTAGCTGATGGATAAATTCTCTGAGTTCGGTGGCAGTACCGTGTTCTAAGAGATCAAGTACAAATTCTCGATGTTCGATCGTCTCAAATTGCATCTTTATTCACTCATAAGAGGATTTTCGTTAGCCAGATACAAACTGTGAATGATATATTCATGTAATTTCAATAACTTAGAATATTCCTATCAAGAGAATATGCGGTGAGATCAGGCTTTTATCAAAACTACACAACCATTTTGGATTCAGCCAAATATGAACTTGTAGCGTTCATTTCCTCAACAAGTTGGAATCGTTCGGTCGATTTCGAGCATGCCAGAATATTTTCGATGTAGGTATTGAAGTGATTGACTTCACTGTTTCTGATAATCTGTTTAATTTCCGGAATTACTAAGGGATCCATACTGAATTTTTTCAATCCCATACCCAAAAGCAACCGCGTGTACATCGCGTCACTGGCCATTTCACCACACAAAGACACTGGTGTATTGAATCGGATACCTGCATCAATGGTATGTTTGATCAGTCGCAATACGGATGGATGAAGAGGGTCGTACAGGTAGTTGACCTCGTCGTCAACACGATCGATCGCAAGCGTGTACTGAATCAGATCGTTTGTTCCGATGGATAAAAAATCCAGCTCCGGTGCAAATTGATCCGCCGTTATCGCCGCTGCAGGGACCTCAATCATTCCCCCGATCGGTATTGAAGTATCGTACTCATAGCCTTCTTGTTCGAGTTCATCTTTTACTTCATCGATGAACTCGATTACTTGTTTGAATTCGTCCAGGTTCGACAGCATAGGAATCATGATTTGAATCTTTCCCAATAAGGACACCCGAAAAATTGCCCGCAACTGAGTACGAAAGACTCTGGGTGAACGCAAACAGAATCGGACGGCACGGATTCCCAGAGCCGGATTAATCGCGACATTGCGTTGTTCACGTCCGCCGTCGACTTGCTTGTCCGCACCGAGATCAAGCGTGCGAATGGTGACATTTTTAAGCGCCCTGACAACTTCACCATAGGCCTCTACCTGAACATCTTCACTCGGGAATTCATGCTGATTCATGAACAAATACTCTGTTCGATACAGGCCCACTCCCTTGGCCCCCGCGACGACCGCAGCCTCAATATCCATTGGTAATTCAACATTGGCCAACAATGAAATTTTCTGCCCGTCCAAAGTCCGAGGCTCTAAATCCCGTAATGCCAGTAGATGGTGTCGGTTTCGATCGTAATGAAGTCGGCTTCTTTCTAGTTCCTTTAGCGCTTCATCATCAGGCTCAACGATTACGGTGCCGGTATGGCTATCTACCGCAATCTGTACTCCATGAGCAATACGACAAATCTCACCATGTAAACCTACGATTGCTGGGACTTGCAGACTTCGAGCTAAAATTGCTACATGAGAGATTGGGCTGCCGAGATTGGTTACGAACGCACTCATTTTTTTGTTCATAAATTGAACTGTATCCGCAGGCGTCAGATCGTGCGCAACCAAAATGTGATCTTCCAAATTGTCTTCGAATGCAAGAGTGCTTTCGACTTTCGCATTTGGAATATGTTGGTAAATTTGCTGAATCACCTGATCGACATCGCTTTTCTTGCTCCGTAGATATTCGTCTTCCATTTGATCGAATATTGCAACCAACTGGTTGCGATGGATTTTCAATGCAGTTTCAGCGTCCACCGTCTCATCACGCATGATTTGAATGGTGATTTCTCGCAACATCGGATCTTCTATCATCAACAAATGCGCGTCTAGGAAGGCCAAAATTTCATGAGGTGCATTTTCAGGAACTTCTTCTCTGGCTTTTTTCAAAGAATCGGAGGCATTTTGAAGAGCCGTTTCAAGTACGGCAATTTGCAATGCTAGATCATCAGGCTCTATCTTTCGAACATTAAAATGTACCTGAGAACGATCAATTACGTATGCCTTACCGATAGCAATACCGGTACCGACCCCTGAACCATTCAATGAAAACATCAGTCAGGCTCCCCGAAACGCAGATCGAATTTTTCCCAAATCGCATGAAAAGCGAGATCTTCATCGGGACCTTCGACTTGCAGCGTAAGTCGAGTGCCCTGTGTAGCCGCCAGCATCATCAATCCCATAATACCTTTGGCATCAGCGGATTGCGCAGCGTTACTAAGTGTGATCTGGCTCTCAAAACCAGACGCAGTCCTCACGACTTGAGCAGCAGCCCGAGCGTGCAGACCGAGTTTATTTTTTACTACAATTTCACCGGATCGCATAAATTACTGGAACTCCGAGTGTCTTTTTTGAACATTTTGTTCGCGATAGAAAAAACGATTGACTAGATTTTCGACGACATATACAGATCTATGTCGTCCGCCTGTGCATCCGACTGCGACTGTCATGTAGACTCGTCCAGCACGATGAAAATCATCCAACCATTCACTGACAAATGAATCGATCCGCTCAATCATCCGACCTACTTCAGGTTTTTGCTCGAAGTAGTCGGCAATAGGCTTGTCCATTCCGTTGTAGTTTTTTAAACTAGGTACCCAGTATGGATTCGGCAAACACCGAACATCAAAAACGAAGTCAGCATCTAGAGGGGCACCTCTTTTGTAAGCAAACGATTTGAACAAGATCATCGGTTGATCAACACCTAGGATGGCAGCATCTTCCTGGATCAAATTGCGCAGCTCATGTGGAGACATATTGGTTGTATCAAAGTGCTTCGTTGCCCATTCCGCCACCGATCGCAATACATGTTTTTCCAGCTGAATACTCTCCAACAAAGACACCGCTTCGTTCATTAACGGATGTTTGCGGCGCGTTTCACTGAAGCGTTTTACGAGAACGTGCTCCTCCGCTTCCAAGTAGATAATTTCGAATCCGATCCCCAGCGCTTTAAGGTAATTGACATTTTCGGTTAAATCCCCTAAAAATTTCTCATTTCTGGAATCGATACTAACTGCGGTGCGTGTAACCGATTGTTCACCGGAATCAATGACATCATCAGCGAAATCTTTCAGTAATACGACAGGAAGATTATCGACACAGTAAAACCCGACATCCTCTAAAGCTCGCAGTGCAATACTTTTGCCAGCGCCTGATAAGCCACTGATTACTTTTAGATATTTAGGATTACTGCTGTTCAAATCGGTACTAGTTTCCACAGACTTTCAGTGCAAAGACGACTGTTTGGGTTGTCAGGCAAGAACACTTTCATTTTCAAATTCGACGATTTGCGAAAACAGCTGATTGGAGTCTTTCGCTTCTAACATTCGTCGGCACAGGTCACCCTGTGAAAATCCTCGGGCAAGTCGTGAGAGAATTCTAATATGAACCTCAGCACAGTCGGCTGGCACCAATAAACCACAGGCCAAAATCACTGGTTTATCGTCTATCGCATCTAAGTTCAAAGGAGTCTTCATGCGTAGGATAGCACCCATCGCTTCCTCTAAGTCACTCAGTCGACCATGCGGTATGGCAACACCATTTCCTACACAAGTACTACCAATTCTTTCGCGTTCGAGCAAGGCATGAAACACCGTATTTTTGTTCACTATATGATGGTTATTTTTCGTAAACAGATTGGACAACATTTCAATCATCCGTTTATGGCTCGAAACGTTGACGTCAACTTGAATTCGTTCTGCCGCGAATACTTCGCTAAGCAAAATATCTCGCTTTGATTGCCTAGCAGCTACAGAATTTTTTCCAGTAGCATTCATTACGAGTTCCGAATTGTTCGTTGTTTGTCTATATGCCGACCATGATCCTTAAGCATTTCTTTGTGCTTAATAATTTGCCGATCAAGTTTGCTTGACATGCCATCAATGGAGTTGAGCATATCATAGGATACCGATTTGGCATGTATCGACAACCGTCTTCCGTGAATCGTCGCCTCTGACAGAAAAGAAGCATTTTCTTTGTGTAAAATCACATCGACAGTCGCTGGTTGACGAAAGTGATTTTCTATCTTTCTTAGTCGTTTGTGCACATAATTTCGAATGGAATCGGTCACATCAACGTGGAGGCCTGTTATTGAAATTTGCAACATATCACCTCACCTTTTCCAAATTGGGTATTGCTAGTGCTTTGCGTTTGCGCTGAGTGGGAATTCGCAATTCAGAACGGTACTTTGCAACTGTCCGACGTGATATTTCTACCCCTCCGCTGCGTAAACGATCGGTAATCTGTCGGTCACTTAGAGGGTGTTGTCGATCTTCTTGTTCAACGATCTTCATTAACTTGTGCTTAATTGAAGTGGTAGAACCATCGCTACCGAATCGATTCCGAATTCGATAAGAAAATAAACTTTTCAACTCAATAGTGCCGTCTGGTGTCATTATATATTTTCCAGAACAGGCTCGGCTGACTGTCGATTCGTGTAAATTCAGAGTATCGGCGACTTCTCGAAGTGTAAGGGGCCGCATGTATTCAGCACCGAGCTCTAGATATGACTTTTGACGTCGGACAATTTCCTGTCCAACTCGCAAAATTGTTTGGTGTCTTTGACTCAAACCATACAAGAAAGCATTTGCTCGATCCAGATTTTGCTTCAAAAATTTAACACTTTGCGGGTCTCGTTCAGTATGTAGCATAGCTTGAAAAGTCTTTGAAACCCTCAATTTTGGTAAGACCTCTTCATTTGACTCGACGATCCATTGTCGACCCACCTTGTGTACCAAAAGATCCGGAATAACAAACTCCGCAGCAGCACCGAACTGGTTACCAGGTAAGGGATTGAGGGACTGAATCAGTTCAACTGCAGACTGCACTTCTGATTGACCACAACCGAGTCCAAGTTTGATTTGATCCAATTCCATCTCTGCGAGTTCTTCCATGTAACTCAGCAGAATTTCACGCGCTATGTTTGAAACTGATTCCGACTCAGGAGGAAGCTGAAGCAACAAGCATTCTTGCAGATTTCGTGCAGCCACGCCAGGCGGATTCATTCCTTGGATCACGGATATAACGCGTTCAATCGACACGCGCGAAACAGGTTGGACTTTGGACAAAAACGATGCAATGTCGTCTATCGATTCATAGAGATAACCACTTTCGTCGATGGATTCGATCACTGCGTTTGCAATAAAGTGCTCCGCTTGAACCAATCCAGAGGTGTAAAGTTGAGCCTTTAGGTGTTCTTGTAGTGTAATACTCTGTCTACTTTGCGCCGCGTAATCCAGAAAGTCATTCGAGTCAGTTTCCGAAGCGTTCGAAAGAGAAGATTGTGAGTCGTACGAGTAAGCATCACCAAGTGATTCAACTAGATTAGAGTCAACTTCTTCAAGCATCGGATTCGAGTCAAGGGCTGCTTGAATCTCAACCACAAGTTTGGGGGCCGGCATTTGCAATAGACGAATTGCAGTCAGAAATCGCGCGTTGACTTCTTGCTTTTGTCTCTGCCGCAATTCAACGCGCTGTCTCATTACAATTTAAGCTGGATCAGTCTCTGCGCTGTAAGCAGCACAAATGAAAATTTGGGGGTGTCGAATCGGGTTGGTAACTTGTATTGAAAGGCTGGAACTCGACTTTGTCGAACCAGCCACCAACACAAAAACTGACTACATGTGGAAGTTTTTTCCCAAATAATATGCTCGGACCTCATGGTTGTTTGCAATTTCGTAAGCGGAGCCTTTTGCGATTACTTCACCTCGATTCATAATGTAACATCGATTGCAAACTTGGAGAGTCTCCCTTACGCTATGATCGGTAATCAAAATCCCCACTTTTCGAGCCTGCATTTGCTCAATTAAATTCATCAATTCTTCGACTGCAACTGGATCAACACCTGCAAAAGGCTCGTCCAGAAGCAAAAAATCGGGGTCCAGAGAAATTGCTCTAGCAATCTCGACTCTACGACGTTCACCGCCAGACAAAACATTTGATTGTTGCTTTCGCAAGTGACTGATTTTAAATTCTTCCAGCAAGAATTCCAGTTGCAGTACTTGCTCTGCGCGAGTTAGATCCTTTCTAGTTTCGAGCAATGCTTTGACATTCTGTTCAACAGTCATTCTACGAAAGATAGAGGCTTCTTGAGGAAGATAACCGATACCTTTTTTTGCGCGTTCGTACAGGGGAAGGTATGAAATTTCTTCATCATCAAGTCGTATAGAACCTCGATTCGCAAATTCCAAACCAACTACTATATTAAAGCAGGTTGTTTTGCCTGCTCCATTGGGCCCCAGTAGACCGATAACCTCGCCACGGTCTACGTGCAAGCTGACTGACTTTACAACTTCCCGCGTCTTATATGATTTGCAAACCCCGACAGCTTCCAATCTCCGATACATGGAATTCGATGTCCTTGTTCAATCACTGTGGTTTAATGTGATTGTACAGTTACGATTCTAGTTCGATTTCAATGTAATGACGACTCTAGACTCATCATTTAAGTGCGTGAGCTCCTCATCATAAACCGCATGAATCTCACCAGTTTCAACGTTGTAAGTTACTCTATCGGCGGTCAACGTGACATCACCTATTTCGGCTCTAACTCTTCTGACTAGTTTTATTTCACGTTTACCGAAGTCGACTATCGCTTCCAATGCAGTAATTGTGTCTTGCTCGTTATCCCTAGATGAAATTGCACTAAACTCTAAAGGTTGTCCTATCAATTTCGCGATCGACTCGCGTTCAGAAATTTCCGCTTCGTCCGCAAAAATAGAATAGTTACCCTGCGTTATCTCCACGTTGCCATGGTACTTGCTAGTTAACTGAACCGCGTTATAGTAGGTTTCGTCTGACCTGATTTTTATCACACCGCCATTTTGCGCCATAGAGACTGAGCTAAAAAATATCGCGAGCGCGATGAAGATAATTGAACAACTAAATTGTTTCAAAATTTGCTACTCCTACTATAAGTTGTGCTGTTGATGTGATCATTTTCTTTAATAAACCTTGTATTATCAGTTTTCTTGATTTTCTTGTAAAGGTTTATCTTCGCTCGAATCTAAATTGAACCTCAAACTATTTGATCGAGAAATGATTGGATCTGAGTTAACGTTTTCTACGACTGTGATAACTACATCGTCTTCCAGAACCAAATAATTGCTACTCTCATAATAAACTCCCTTAACCGCTCTCGCTGTACGCCAATAACCGTCTTGACTGTAATGCGAGACAAAGGGCTCTTCAATGTGCCCGATGCCGTCAACTGGATTTTGCTGAAGGCGTTTGGATTCAATCGTATAATTTAGGTGTGACCCTGACGAGAAGCCGGCAAGTTTTAAATCGGAAATAACACGTTCGGCTTTATTTGCAGTTTGCGTGCCCAGTTCTTCAGATTCATCGTATTCGAAATCGCCAACTGACACCGCTAGATAACACACAGCGACAAAGATTCCTATGTTCACTATCCATTTCACTTGTCGTACCTATTAATACTTCTTCCCGCAGAACGAATCACTGATTCGGAATTGTTCACACTGTTGTCAAATTGATTGTTAATTTTTGATGAAATCAACTCACGATAAATTCATAGTCTCCATTCAAGGAGTTGAATTCGGGTTTGGTGAAAAAAGCATCTATTCTAATATTAGTATAGAAGTACCGAATTATGGTGTCAGTGTCATTATGGGACCTAGTGGTTGTGGTAAATCTACCTTACTCAACTTAATCAATGGCCGTCTACGACCTACACGCGGAACCGTTACAGTACTAGGCCGCCAAGTAGATCAACTCAAAGAAAAAGAACTATTTCACATGCGACGTCAAATGGGAATGCTTTTTCAATCGAGTGCTCTGCTTACGGATTTAACGGTCTACGACAATGTAGCTTTTCCAATACGTGAAAATACGAATTTACCAAATGTTCTTGTTCACAAACTCGTTCTAATGAAATTGGAACAAGTAGGTTTGCGTGGGGCTATGAATTTGATGCCGTCTGAACTTTCTGGAGGCATGCAACGAAGGGTTGCACTAGCCAGATCTGTTGCATTAGACCCCAAACTCCTTCTTTTTGACGAACCATTTACTGGACTTGATCCCATTTCACTCGGCGTAATCAGTAAACTCGTACGGGAGTTAACAGATGCACTGAACACGACTTCCATAGTGGTAACTCATGATGTAGAAGAAGGACTAAGCATTGCTGATTTTTGTTATCTTCTGGGCAGCGGACGTTTACTCGCAAGTGGTTCACCCACAGAACTACTCGAAAGTTCCCAACCCGAAGTCAGACAATTTCTTCATGGGCTGCCGGATGGTCCCGTACAGTTTCATTATCCGGCCAAGCAATATCAAAGCGAAATTTTGGACAACCACTAAATTGTTAAAACTTATCCAAAACATCGGTTCCGTCACCTTACAGTCGATTCAGAGACTAGGCTACGCCACAACATTCTTGTTTCAGTCTTGCTACCAAATTCCAAGAACATTAAGCCGACCGAGGCTAATCGTACGACAAATTTACTCCGTCGGAGTCCTCACAGTCCTGATCACAGTTGTCGCTGGCGCTTTCGTAGGAATGGTGCTTGGATTTCAGGGATATTATACACTCGTCGACTTTGGCGCAGAAAGCGAGCTTGGGCTTTTGGTGGCACTAAGTCTAACAAGAGAATTGGGACCAGTTTTGTCGGCTTTACTCTATGCTGGTAGAGCTGGCTCAGCACTTACCGCCGAAATTGGCTTGATGAAAACGACAGAACAACTTGCGGCATTGGAAATGATGGCAGTCAATCCGATTCAGCGAGTGATTACACCCCGACTATTGGCTGGAATCCTAGCAGTACCGTTATTGTGTGCGATGTTTACTCTTGTCGGGATGTTCGGCGGATATTTCGCTGGAGTGGTGCAACTTGGGGTCGATTCCGGAGTTTACTGGTCATCAATTGAAACTGGAGTGGATTTTCACAATGATCTACTAAATGGGCTCATCAAAAGTCTCGTTTTCGGCGTCGTTGTAACTTGGATTGCAGTGTTCGAAGGCTACGATACCTATCCTTCGGCAGAGGGAATCAGTAATGCGACCACTCGAACTGTTGTTGCTGCCTCTCTTGCAATTTTGGGCATGGATTATGTTTTGACTGCACTGATGTTTGGCCTCTAAAGCAACGCCTGAGTGAAATTTCCATTTACACAAGTCGACTCACGTTTTTTATTGGTCTTTTTATGATAATTCACGACCGAATTAGTCATATACCCTAACAAAAAAGCCCTGCCTAGATACTCGGCAGGGCTTTTTGTTTCACCAAATGGTGTTTTACATCATACCACCCATATCCGGTGGAGCGGCCGGCATAGCTGGCTTCTCTTCTGGAATCTCAGCTACCATTGCTTCAGTTGTAATCATTAATCCAGCAATTGATGAGGCGTTTTGTAGTGCTGCACGAGCAACTTTTGTTGGATCAAGAATACCCATCTCGATCATGTCACCGTACTCACCAGTAGCAGCGTTGTAACCAGTATTGCCGTCGCTTTCTGCAACTTTATTCAGAATAACGGAACTATCTGCACCAGCGTTCGCGACAATTTGACGTAGCGGTTCTTCTAGGGCTCGGTGAACAATCCGAATTCCAACATTCTGATCGGCGTTGGCACCACTCAGTCCGGTCACTGAATCGATTGCGCGGACCATGGCGACTCCACCGCCCGGAACCACACCTTCTTCAACAGCAGCGCGAGTCGCGTGCAAAGCGTCTTCCACGCGTGCTTTCTTTTCTCGCATTTCAACTTCCGTTGCCGCGCCAACTTTGATGACTGCAACACCGCCAGCCAATTTGGCTACACGCTCTTGCATTTTTTCACGATCGTAGTCGGATGTAGCTTCTTCGATTTGGGCTCGAATTTGGTTGACACGAGCAGTGATTTCTTGTTTGGAACCAGCACCATCGATTACAGTTGTGTTTTCTTTGGTTACTTGAATTCGTTTGGCTGAGCCTAGGTCATCCAAATTTGCGTTTTCAAGACTCATTCCGACTTCCTCGGAAATTACATGACCAGAGGTCAAAATGGCGATATCTTGCAACATAGCTTTACGTCGATCACCAAAACCAGGAGCCTTTACACCGCAAACTTTAACAATACCGCGAATATTGTTCACAACCAGTGTGGCAAGAGCTTCGCCTTCAATATCCTCTGCAATAACCAACAGTGGTCGTCCGGCTTTTGCGACTGATTCTAAAAGTGGAAGTAAGTCACGGATGTTTGAGATTTTCTTGTCATGCACCAGGATGAATGGATTTTCTAGATCAACAGACATGCTGTCTTGATCATTGATGAAGTAAGGTGACAGATACCCACGGTCAAATTGCATACCTTCAACAATGTCTAATTCGTTTTCGAGAGTGGAACCTTCTTCAACGGTGATGACGCCTTCTTTACCAACGGATTTCATTGCTTCTGCGATGATGTTACCGACGTCTTCGTCTGCATTGGCGGAAACCGTACCCACTTGAGCAATTTCGAGTTCATCCGAGCAAGGTTTAGAAATACTTTGCATACTGTCGACTGCAACAGAGACTGCTTGGTCAATACCGCGCTTAAGGTCCATTGGATTCATACCCGCTGCAACCGCTTTCAAGCCTTCGCGTAACATGGCCTGAGCCAAGACTGTTGCTGTGGTAGTTCCATCACCTGCCACATCGGATGTTTTGGATGCAACTTCTTTGAGCATTTGAGCACCCATGTTCTCAAACTTATCTTTGAGTTCAATTTCTTTCGCGACCGAAACGCCGTCTTTTGTCACAGTTGGAGCGCCAAAGGACTTCTCCAATACGACATTTCTACCTTTCGGTCCCAAAGTTACTTTTACTGCATCAGCGAGAACGTTAACACCCTTCATTTTCTTAGAGCGTGCTCGTTCTCCGAATTTAACTTCTTTAGCAGCCATCGATTATTTCTCCATATTTACTTGATTGCTGTTAAATAAAATTATTCAATAACTGCCATGATGTCATCTTCACGCATCATCAGCACTTCTTCACCATTCTGTTTGAAATCGGTGCCGGCATACTTACCAAATAACACCTTGTCCCCAACCTTGACATCAAGGCGGCGGACAGATCCATCATCCAGAATCTTTCCATTTCCTACTGCAAGAACTTCCCCTTGCATAGGTTTTTCAGCCGCGGTATCCGGAATTACAATTCCGCCAGGGCTTCGTCGTTCATCTTCAACTCTTCGAACGACTACTCGATCATGAAGTGGGCGAATTTTCACTCAATCCTCCAGTCAACAAATTAAAAAAAATACCAAATGCCAAAGCGAAAATATTAACTTCACGCGCTTTGACTTTACGAAATAAAAAAAATCGCAACCTCACGCTTCTTCGACCCAAGTCATAGAAACATTTGGCACCGATTCTTGAAAAATAATCTGTATCTGCGTCACCACAGACACGATTATTAGCACTCACCACGGGTGAGTGCTAATAATTATAGGAACGATATTTTGGAAGTCAACACTAATTTAAAGAAAAATTGAAATAATTCAAGTTTTTTTCAAACTACTACAAAGTTCGCTAATGTATAAAATTGCTTTCTCACAATCATCTTTGTTTCAATTCATTGCCATCGCAAAAAACTCATTTAAGGCGAGACATGTCAAGTAAAAATAGTAAATTCAAATCAATCAAAATCTGGGATCTACCTGTTCGAGTTTTTCATTGGGCACTGGCGATCATGACTCTAATGATGTTTGGTAGTGCTAAAACAGAAAATTTCGATATTCATATTCTGATTGGTCAATGCTTGGTAGGCCTAATCATCGCGAGGATATGCTGGGGCTTCATCGGCAGTTCAAATACCAGATTCTCTTCATTTGTGTTTAAGCCGAAAGAGTATCTATCATACATTCGCAAATTAAAACAAAAAAAACCTAGCTATCAAACTGGCCACAGCCCAATCGGATCCTTGGCTGTAATTTTGATACTCGTAGCACTAGTGACCCAAGCAACGACGGGGTTGATTGCGAGCGATGTCGATGGTTTATACGAAGGACCTTTTGCGTATTATGTAACGTACGAACTCAGTCGATGGGCGAGTGAGTTCCATGTGGACCACGAACGATGGCTACTCGTATTAATCATTGCCCATCTACTGGCCAACGCCTTTTACTATTTTTACAAGAAAGACAATCTGGTTCGCCCCATGCTATCTGGTTCGAAACAGATGCCTCAATCTCTCGAGTTTATCAGTCCGCAGCTTGCCTCAACACGCAGAGGAATTGTGGTCGCTCTTATAGTAGCGGTTGCGCTCGTTGGAATTTATAGCTTGTACGGATAAAAGCTCTATTCTTTTTTCTCACGGAACTGCTTATGACAAACGCGGCAACCATCACCGCCGAGTGCCTTCACAGCAGCACCAATCGCTGCTGGATCACCGCCCTCAAAAGCAGCTGCTAGATTGGATGCTAGTGGCGCTAGATTATTCGCTGCTTTTACAAAGTCGTCCCACTCTGTCCAAATATTGGCTTTGGCTTCACTTTCTTCATTTTCAGCCAGCCCTGTATTCAGTGGAAAAAGATCCGGAATCCGGCCCGCAGTCTCGGCGATTGTTTCAGCAATTACACCAAGCTCTAAGGGCTCACCATCTCCACGCTTCAGATAATTTGAGAACGCTTTCATACCCTTACCCAGGCCTTTCATATACTCACTGCGATGTTCGTAAACAGCGGCGACATCTTCAGCTGCAACTTCCATAGGCTCAGCCTGACCCTGCGTGGTGGCGACCGTTAATACCATCGCAGTCGCAGTTAACCCAACAAGAATTAATTTTTTCAACATAAGTTTTCTCCTCTTACAGTCTGATTGTCATTTTATATTCTACATTCAGTTTTCCTCATCTTCAAAAAATCATTTTTTCGGCCTTGGAACGAGTTAAGTAAATGGAGGATATTCATAACATCTAATGAGTATGTTCTAAGAACATTACAATATTGAGTGGCTCCCATCACTTTTTCGAATGGTTCTTTCTGGTATGAATGACCCTCTCCTTCGCTACTCCGCCGAGCTCAGCAAACTGTCTAAACAACATCAAAGGCGTTCTTTGTCCGCAATTCATGGGATTGACTTTACGTCCAATGATTTCTTGGCTTTTTCCAATGCTCCACAGATTCGAGAAGCAGTCATTTCCGCCCTAAATGAAGGTCTGCCAATGGGAGCTGGTGGCTCTCGTCTTCTACGTGGCAACTACGATGTTCATGAGGAATTGGAACACAGTGCGGCCAAATTCTTTAGATGCGAAAAATCACTTTATTTGGCAAGTGGCTATCTCGCGAATTACGCAGTGCTAACCTCCTTACCCAAACGGCATGACTTAGTCATATTTGATGCCTTGTCCCACGCTAGCATCCGAGAAGGGCTTTTTGCATCCCGCGTGAAGAGCGTTAAAGCAAAGCATAATGATGTAAACGAAATTGAAAGAATTATTGCAAATTGGCGAAGCCAAGCACCTGCATACGCGAACGCGTGGATCGTAGTCGAAAGTTTGTATAGCATGGACGGCGATCAAGCACCTTTGGAAGAACTCTTTGAAATCGTTGATCGCTATGGGGCGATGCTGATCGTAGACGAAGCTCATGCAACCGGTGTGTTTGGGCAACGAGCTCACGGGTTAACAGAACCGTACGAAGGTCACGAAAATCTCATCGCTATACACACTTGCGGCAAAGCTCTCGGAGTATCTGGAGGGTTGGTATGTGGCGCGAGTGCAATCATTGATTTTATGGTGAATAAGTCCAGGCCTTTTATCTATTCGACCGCTCCACCACCCATAAATGCAGTTGCGGTCAATGCAGCATTGGCATTGCTAGCCAAAGAACCACATAGACTACAACGCCTACATAAACGAATTCTGATTGCTCACCAAGAACTAAAAAAACAATTCTCGATGCGAGGTAGTAGTAGCCAAATCATTCCGTTCGTCATCGGGGATGCTCAGTCAACACTGCTAGCTGCCGAAAAAATTCGCAAGGCCGGTTACGATTTAAGAGCAATTCGTCCACCGACTGTAGCAAAAGGTACATCTCGTCTTCGTATATCCATTACCCTACATGTTTCCGAATTACAAATATCGCAAATGTTTGGTACACTAAGCCAAATTTTGCACGAACTCAATATTCAACCCTTACCTCAATAAAGATATGTCTTATTCTCAAAAAAATCAAGGATTTGTAATTTCTGGAACAGATACCGATGTAGGGAAAACCATCGTTTCTGCGATGCTAGTCTCGGCGCTCAATGGAAATTATTACAAACCGATTCAAGCCGGATTAGACGGTGAGACTGATACTCAAATCGTCCAACGACTGTCTGGATTACCTTCTTCTCATATTATTGAAGAAAGCTATCGCCTCAAAACACCTTCTTCACCACATCTTGCGGCAGAAATTGACAAAGTTAGTATTGATGTGAGGCAGCTTTGTGTGCTACCTAAATCCCAAAATCCGCTGATCGTGGAAGGTGCGGGAGGTCTATTGGTACCGATTACGCGAATGGCTTTGTTAATTGACATCGTCCGCGCTTGGAATCTTCCAGTCATCGTTTGTGCTAGAACAACTTTGGGCACCATCAACCACACACTATTGACGATCGCAGCGCTACATAGACGCTCAATTCCAATTCATGGAATTATTTTTGTGGGCGATCATCACGAAGAAAACGAACGAATTATTCCGGAACTTTCAAAGGTTCGAAATCTGGGTCGTTTACCCATGATTGAAAACTTAAGTCCAACCACTCTGAAACAAGCATTTGAGCAAAATTTTCAAATCGAGCACTTTATCGGAAATATCAGATGATCCGCAATAAATCATCAATTTGGCACCCATTTACACAACACGCCCTGTTTCCAGAATTCCTCAAAATCTCGCGTGCGAAAGGCGCCTATTTGTTCACCGAAGATGGGCAGCAGATTATTGATGCGATCGCTTCATGGTGGGTGATTACCCACGGCCATTGCCATCCCAGAATTCAACGGGCGGCGACGAAGCAGATTCAACTGCTAGATCAAGTTATTTTCGCTGGTTATACTCATGAGCCGGCTGAACGAGTCTCTGAACTGATGGTTGAATTGACCCCTGACGGACTAGATTACGTGTTTTTCTCGGATAGTGGCTCGACTGCAGTTGAAGTCGGGTTAAAAATGGCACTCGGGCATTGGCATCATCTAAACATTCCAAAAAGTCGCGTCGTAGTGTTGGCGCACAGCTATCACGGTGACACCATTGGTACCATGTCGGTGGGTGCCCGTGGTGTTTTCAACAAACCGTACAATCCTTTGCTGTTTTCGGTTGAGTCCATTCCCTTTCCGCAACTAGGTAAGGAACAGCTCACGCTCGATGCGTTTGAATCCAAATGCAAAGAAAATGACGATATCGCAGCGCTGATCATTGAGCCCTTGGTGCTCGGTGCTGGTGGAATGTTGATGTATGGTCCAGATACGCTAAGGACGATAAAACAGATCTGCGAACGCTATGACGTATTGTTCATCGCCGATGAAGTCATGACTGCTTGGGGGCGTACCGGCACAATGTTCGCCTGTAATCAAGCCGATATCGTTCCTGACATTGCGTGTTATTCCAAAGGGATTACCGGGGGGTTCATCCCGCTCGCGGTCACGATGTGTCACGAACGAATTTTTGAATCTCACTACTCGAAAGATAAATCGAAAACTTTCTTTCATTCCAGTTCGTATACCGCGAACCCAATCGCATGTGCAGTCGCTGCTGAAAACCTACAGATGTGGATGGAAACAGACATCCTTGCACAGATTCAAACAATCAGTGACATCCAACAACGAAAAATCAACGAGATGTCACAGTTGAAATCATTGGCGAATGTACGACGAAGTGGAACCATCACTGCGATGGATGTTCGCGTTTCAGATAGTGGCTACCTTTCAGACATGGGGAATCAACTTTACCGGAAGTTTCAGCAGTCAGGAGTGTTGTTGCGCCCGCTCGGCAACACCATCTACGTACTCCCACCGTTCTGTATGACGCAGCAGGATTTTGATACGGTTTATGACGTGATTACTGAAACCGTCGTAGAGCTAGTTGGATAATCCAATCGTTCAGGCGACTTTGGGAAACTCTACATCTAAAGAGAGTTCAATCGCACGAAGCGTTCGAATGTACAGTTCTCTCTCATGTTGCCACAGCGAGTGAATATTCTCGAATGTGTAATGACCATCCGCTTCAAGTCGGCGCGCCATGCTATATAAATGTCCTTGTTCTTCAGCTAGCAACCTAGCCAAGGAAACATCCAATCGACTTCGATCTAAGCACCGCTGCAATATGTCATAGGCCCAAATTGCTCGAAATTCGACGATCAAGGACATAAACAAATAGACGGTCCGATAATTCGCAGCTGCGCCAAACATTCGGACCATACGGACTTCAAGACGATTAAAGTAAGCCCGAGCAGCCGCGGGTGCCAAAAGGTCAGTTGCAGTGTAATTCAGAGAACGACCACGAATCCTTTCTGCTTGCCTTTTGAATAATACGGCGTGACCAGTTTCCTCACTGAGATGCTTTAGTGTTTGATAATCAATCGAAAGACTCTGCTGTGTCGCCATGATCTTGAAACTACCGATATGCTCCATGTAGGACAATGTGTTCAAGAATCGCCATGATCTTTCACGGCTCTTGCACAGTTGCTCGAATACAGCCTCCGACCAAAGCAACAAATCTCGATTTTGGGATTCGTATTCGTCAATCAATGCGGTAATCGAAACTGACATTAAACTGCTTCCTGCATCAAATTCAAAACAGAATCTGATTGGGGGATCATTTCCTCGAGCCCTAATTTTTGAAATAAGCCCTCGTCTGAATCCATTTGGACATTATCTGTGGTCAATAGACGATCGCCGACAAAAATGGAGTTTGCTCCTGCAAAAAAGCATAAAGCTTGTAATTCATCAGACATTGAGCGACGACCTGCAGACAAACGCAACATTGATTTGGGCAACATAATTCTCGCAACGGCTATCGTACGTACAAAATCAAGCGGTTCAACTGTTGTCACGTTTTCCAAAGGAGTACCAGGAATTCGAACCAACATATTGATAGGAACACTTTCAGGGGGCTCTGCCATGTTTGCGAGAATACACAGCATACTGCCCCGGTCAGCTTGATTCTCGCCCATGCCTAATATGCCACCACAACAGACTTTTATGCCAACTTCGCGAACAGTTGAGATCGTATCTAAACGACTTTGGAAAGTTCGAGTCGTGATGATTTCTTTGTAGTATTCGGGAGAAGTGTCGATATTATGGTTGTAGTAATCTAGACCAGCTGTCTTTAGTTGCAACGCTTGCTGCTGATTCAGCATACCCAAAGTCATACAAGTTTCTAAGCCAAGTTCTTTCACTTCCTTGACCATGGAACACAATTTGTTCATTTGACTGGTTGGAGGATTGCGCCACGCCGCCCCCATACAGTAACGACTCGCACCTTCAGCTTTGGCCCTTTTTGCATCGGCAATTACATCCGCTACATCCATCAATTTACTCAGCTTTACGTCAGTGTTGTAACGGATTGACTGACTACAATATTTACAGTCTTCAGGACAGCCACCAACTTTGATGTTGACTAGCCTGCTTTTTTGAACTTGATTTGGACTGAAATTTTGTCGATGAACCGTTTGAGCCTCGTAGAGCAAATCGATAAATGGCAACTCGAACAATGCTTCGACTTGAGATGTAGTCCAACCAGATCGATGGCTTTGCTGTTTCATAAAAGCATCCTGTGACGGCTTGTTCCTACGGTAAATGTTTCATTTTACTATACAACACGCAGCTTACAAATCTCGAGGCGAGTAATTCTTTCTTTAGAAGTTAGCAATTTTACAGGTTAGAGCAATATTCGATTACAAAAAACAATCGGCCTAATGGTCAAATTCGTTCTAAAGATGGAAGACAAACAATTACAAATTGCAATATAAAGAATTTGTTTCTGAATCTGAGGGAGGTCGAACTAGTGGACATCAATAGAACTCTTTATGCGAATGATTGTTTAAACACTTTGAAAAATGAATACGCCTTACCCGATAACTGTGTAGACTTAATTTATCTAGACCCTCCTTTCAATTCCAACCAGTATTACAACCTACCATTTGAGAAAAATTTATTGAAAGACATCAGACCAGTTGAAGCATTCAAAGATACTTGGTCCTGGGGTGAAAATGAAACAGAATTAATGGAAAAGTTAAAATTTGGTTCGACTGCAAGTAGAAATTTAGCCCAACTTATAAAAATTGTGAAAGCAATTACCCTAGAAAGCAATGGAGCAAATTCTCTATCTGCTTATCTCATCAATTTGGCAGTTCGGTTGATTCCCATCAAACGAGTATTGAAGGATACTGGAAGCATATACCTACATTGCGATCCAACTGCGAGTCATTATTTGAAGTTGTTAATGGATACTATTTTTGGAAAAAGGAATTTTCGAAATGAAATCATTTGGTGCTATGCGGGGGGGGGTACCAAAATTTGATTTTCCAAGAAAGCATGATGTAATTCTTCGGTATGCTGGCAAAACTAGAACTTTTAATGTCGAACGAAAACCATACGGAAGTCATGCAAAGCGCGGTAGAAGAGCAACTGATTTAGGTGGAACTAGGTCTGTTGAATACAACGCAGCGGGCACCCCGATCAATTGTTGGTGGCCTGATATTAAACCATTGATCAACTGGCATTCAGAACGGTTAGGCTACCCGACACAAAAACCACTGGCATTATTGAGGCGAATAATAAAAGTCTCAAGTAATGAAAACGATTTAGTGCTCGACCCGTTTTGTGGTTGTGGAACCACAATTCATGCAGCCGAGGAACTCAATCGAAAGTGGATAGGTATTGATATATCTACTTTTTCAGTAGGACTTATGCGGAAGAGAATACTCGACAATTTCCCAAACCTGAAAAACAACGAAGTTCGTATTATTGGAGCTCCGATTGACATAGGAAGCGCTAAAGCCCTAGTAGAGTCGGATCGTTTTGAATTTGAAAAGTGGGTATGTGGTGAAATAGGCGCTCATGGTATGTTTAAAGAGGTAGGCACCAAGGGACCAGATAAAGGTGTTGATGGTGTAATTTGTTTCCCCTATTACGATAAAAGTTACGACAAACCAAAAGTCGGTACGGCTATTGTTCAGGTAAAATCTGGAAAGGTTAGTCCTCCCGATGTAGGAAGACTTTACAATACTGTTTCGAAATTTGAAGCCAAAGCTGGGGTTTTGGTTTGTTTTGAAAAATTTTCAAATACAGTCGAAACCGAAAGAGTTAAATCTACATTCAAAAGTGTCAATAGAACATTCAGTGTAATTCAAGGGTTCAGTATTGAAAAACTTTTGAAAGGAAAAAAACCTGATTTGCCACATTATGAAGTAAGAAATAGGCAAAGTATAAGTAGTTCATCACCTGCATTGTTTTAGGCGAAAAGCATTAAACAGAAAGTGAAAAATTATTTTCCAATTGTTCAATCAATAAGGACGACACTATCACCTTTGCAATGCAATACGAAGAAGTTGCACAAAACATTGTGCTTTTAGTAGCAATCGTCTCGAATCATGTTAACCAAGGCGAAGAAATTTGACAAAATTCGACATAGTTGCTTGATGCACCTACCGAAGCACTGCGTGCCATGAAACAATACTGCGGAGATATTTGTTTTGGTACCAGTGGTCGATTCATTGCTGTTGCGGCATTGCTCTGGGTGAAAAACAAGGTCAATTTGTTGTGAGTAGCGGCTCGGGAGAAATAGTGACAATGTAACCAAAACACAATCAACTCGCAGGTTAAAGCGCGATCAATTTCACTTCACTCGTTGGGACAATCATCCGACCAACACCCAATTCAATTGAAAATCCGCATTACGGCTTCGTAAATTTCAGTCCCAAAATCCTAGAGTGAGTTGTTCTGTCTGTACGGTACGTCAAATATTGGTATCTCAGAGATACTTCAAATTCAAGTTGTGATTCAAAGCTAATTTATACAATTCACATTCGTCACTGAATCTAGTGAGTCTCTGCGCCAATCTCTTAGCTCTTTGATCCGTGTCTAAACTCACGATAGAAATTTTCATTGTGTTAATTGAATTTGATGAACGAATTTGTTCAAAAATCAGATTAGCTCAACAAGCCATCCCACCAGAAATTTGTAGGAATACGACTGTCATATTTTTACTGTTCTAAATCTATGAATTCACACACTAGACCTTGAGTTACAAAAGATAATACGCTCTAGCCTAGTTTCTACAATCCGGCGGTGGAATACATGATTACAAAGTCAGAATCAAAGCGACTAGAAGATGATCGATTGCTCCGAGGTAGAGGTAATTTCGTTGATGATCAACGCACAAATGATCATGCCGTAGCTTATGTCGTGCGATCGCCGTATCCGAATGCGAAAATTCACGAGATTGAGGTGGAAGATGCTCTGAGTTGTTCAGGGGTACGACTCATTCTTACCTCAAAAGAGCTAGAACAAGACGATATTGGCGGACTACCATGCGTATCTAGCCTAGAAAACGATGATGGCACACCCATGTTCAAGCCGGATTATCCGATATTAGCGACGAAACAAGTTCGATACGTAGGACAACCCGTTGCCTTTGTCGTTGCCGAGACACTAAATCAGGCACTCGAAGCTGCAGAATTTATCGAAATTGATTATCACGACTTAGCTTCGGTGAGCCGAATCGAAACAGCGTTAAGCACAGACGTAGTGATCTGGAAGGATGCACCCAACAACCTTAGCTTTGACTGGTCTACAGGTGATGAGACCGTAGTTCAGGCATCTCTGAAACATGCAGATCATGTCATATCCATTGAAGTTCATCATCCGAGAATGGCAGTCACGCCTATTGAACCAAGAGCGGCGATTGCTAAATTTGATACCAATACTCAACAATACTCACTGGAGGTCCAAACTCAAGGCGTTCACATGGTGCAACGCGTGCTCGCCCAAGATGTTTTAAAAATTCCGAAGGATCGACTTAGAGTCATTACGCAAGATGTCGGCGGCAGTTTTGGTATGAAAATCTTTACCTACCCGGAATATGCCCTGGCCCTGATTGCTGCCCAAAAACTGAATCGAACAATCAGTTGGACGGCATCGCGCTCTGAGTCATTTGTTTCCGACTCACACGGCAGGGCCCGGCTGGATCGAGCTCATTTGGGTATCGATAAGAATGGTAAATTTGTTAGCTTAGAATTTGACACAAATGTTGACTTGGGGGCATACCTTTCCTATGTTGGCCCCTCGGTGCCAACCGTTTATGCGTACACAGTGATTGGGCATACTTACAAAATTCCGCACGTCTCGTATCGTTGCAAAGGAGTGTTCACGAATACAACTCCGACAGATGCTTTTCGAGGCGCTGGTAAACCGGAAACGGTTAGCACATTGGAACAATTAATCGATAAAGCCGCGATTGAATTGGGCTTGGATCGAATTGAACTTCGAAGAAAAAATTTTGTACAGCCATCGGATTTGCCTTATCAGATGCCAAACGGACAGATTATCGACAGCGGAAATTTTGAAGAGTTGCTTAATCTGGCCGTTGCAAAATCCAATTGGAAAACTTTTAGTGAACGTAAACAATGTGCTCGAAGCAAGGGATTACGACGTGGAATAGGACTTGGAATGTACATGCACTCCACGGGCGGTTCAACTGGTGAAGTCTGTGAAGTACGTCTTGAACAGTCAGGCTTGATTAAGGTTTTCACTGGCACTCAAGCTGGTGGACAAGGACACGAAACCACCTTGGCTAGAGTGGTCGCACAGGCGCTTGAGATTGACATATCCCAGATTTCCGTAATTCAAGGTGATACCGCCGCTTTCCCAGTCGGCGGTGGAACCGGTGGTTCATCTTTGGCAGCAATTGGCGCGGTAACCGTAACAAGAGCTGCTCGAAGAATGTTAGCTCGAGCCAAGCATCTCGCCAGTGAAATGATGGAAGTGTCGGCTCTGGACCTGGTTTACTCGAACGGCACTTTCGAGGTAGCAGGTACAGACAAGCGCATTCGACTCGATCAGCTGGTGGTGAACTCGAGTTCGACGGATCAAAGCAGTGAAAACTGTGTGGGATGCGCCAACTTTGAAGGGGTCAACACAACGCACCCAGCGGGAGCATATGTTGTCGAATTGGAATGCGACCCTGAAACAGGTGAAATCAAATTGGTACAGATTGTTGGAGTCGATGATCTCGGTAGAATACTAAACTCGGCGCTTGCAGATGGTCAGCTACATGGGGGTTGGGCACAGTCTATAGGTACGTCATTAATGGAATCGATGCAGTTTGATGATGCGGATTCCGGCCATATACTCAGCGGGTCATTGATGGATTATCAGATTCCCCGTGCAGCGGATGTCCCTTTCTTTCAGTTGTACAAATATGAAACGCTATGCAAGACCAATCCACTAGGCGTCAAAGGGGTTGGTGAAGTCGCTAATTTAGGAGCACCGGGTGCAATACAAAATGCTCTTTCAAATATGCTCAGTGACACAGAATTCGTTTCATTTGAGCAACCAGCAACTCAATATCGAGTTTGGAATTGGTTAAATCGTCAAAATAAATGATCTAAGCCTATTGATTCATTACTCGTTGTCCAAACGTGAAATTCGACCGAGATAGCCACCGTGATGGCGTACACCATATTGTTGTCGAGTAAACCCTTTTTGTTCCATTAATGACAAAGTTATTGCGTCCGCGATCGCATTCATTACTGCGATACTAGACGATGGAGTGAGTTGAAGAGGGCATGGTTCTTGGATTAACCCCATCTCGATGATAATATCGCAGTATCGCCTTAGCTCAGATTCAGAATGAGAAGTAATGCCAATGATTTTGCCTAGTTCGAGGTGTCTGCCAAATTCGAGCATCTCAATCACTTCCCGAGTCTTTCCGCTCGTTGAAAACGCGATAATGCAATCGTCTGCCGTCACTAGACCCAAATCCCCGTGAGCTGCGTCACCGGGATGCAGATAAACAGCGGGTGTACCTGTCGAACACAAAGTCTTGGCAAATTTTTCTGCGATAAGTCCTGCTTTTCCCATTCCTGTCGTTAACACTTTGCCTTGATGAGCCAATAAAACGCGTACCGCCAGTTCGAAAGCATCGGTAATTTCCACGGATTGAATTGCGCGCGCTTCTTCATTCATCACATATTGAATACGCTCAAGAATTTTCATTGCCAATAGCTAAAGGGGTTGAATTAATTGCGCACAGAATTATATTGTTGGGGGCTGGGCCGCATTTGCAACCAAACTTTCTATTCTTCCAGTCGCTGAGAAAGTAAAATTTTTATTTTGAGACATCAAAAGTAGAATTCTATATAATGAATTAATAGAATTTGTTTGCTAAATTCTTTTACAGCCCATCTTTTGCTGAATCTTCTAATTCAGCATTTCCAAATTGTAATTCAATAAGGCTTGAATAAACTGAGTGCCAAATAGTAAATAGTTGGCTTCCGGCAAAATATGATAAAGTCAATATACTGAAAAGCAATTTTGGTGAACTAATCAATTAATCGAACGAGAGCAGCCAATGGAAAATAACATGATACATACTAGTGACGGTGCCTTCGAATCAGAGGTTCTAAATTCCGATTTACCAGTTATGGTCGATTTTTGGGCGGAGTGGTGTGGGCCCTGTAAGATGATTGCGCCAATTTTAGAGGAAGTTGCCGATGAATTTTCGGGGCAACTAACGGTAGCGAAATTGAATGTAGACGATAACCCACGAACCCCTCCGCGATATGGAATTCGCGGCATCCCAACCTTGATGATCTTTAAGAATGGAGTCGTAGAAGCAACAAAGGTAGGAGCTGTATCAAAATTTCAATTGACACAATTTATTAAAGGCGTAGTCAATTCGTGAGGGCAATTTCAATTTGCTATAATTCCGCTGTGTTTGATTTCCTCCATAATCATCCTCTTACAAAACTTTCTTCCCTAAGTTCAATCAAGTAACTTCTCAACACATTTCAAAAAAACGTTGTCCACGTAAACTTGGGCTACCAATCATCAATATTGAGGAATAGATATGAGTATCAGCTTAACTGAGCTCAAGCATAAGCAACCAACAGAATTGGCCGCGATGGCTCGCAATGCGCGCATCAATGGCGTCAGTCGCATGCGAAGGCAGGATCAAATCTTTGCGATTCTAAAAGCACAGGCTAAGAAAGGCGGCGCAATTACAGGTGAAGGTGTGATGGAAGCGCTTTCTGACGGTTTTGGCTTCTTGCGTTCCGCTTCTAGTTCATATTTGGCTGGGCCAGACGACATCTATGTCTCTCCAAGTCAAATACGCAAGTTCAATCTACGTACCGGTGACACTGTTTCCGGACTGGTGCGACCTCCGAAAGATTCCGAACGCTATTTTGCACTTCTAAAAATTGAGAAAATCAATCACGAACCCATCAGTCGACTTAAAGAAAAGGTTCTTTTTGAAAATCTGACGCCGTTGCACCCCGACCAACGTATGCGGCTCGAACGTGGAAACGGAAGCTCTGAAGATCTTACTGCGAGAATTATTGACTTAGTAGCACCAATTGGAAAAGGGCAACGAGGTTTGATCGTGTCTCCACCAAAAACTGGTAAGACGGTAATGCTTCAGCAAATTGCACATTCCATAACCGCAAATCATCCTGAGTGCGTGTTAATTGTTTTGTTGATTGATGAACGACCGGAAGAAGTGACAGAGATGAAACGTTCAGTGCGAGGAGAAGTCGTCTCTTCCACTTTCGACGAACCTGCAACTAGGCATATTCAAGCCGCGGAAATCGTCATTGAGAAAGCCAAGAGATTGGTTGAGCACAAATACGATGTCGTGATTCTATTGGACTCCCTTACTCGACTCGCTAGAGCCTATAACACAGTTGCGCCCGCCTCGGGTAAAGTGTTATCGGGAGGTGTAGATTCAAACGCGCTCCAGCGACCAAAACGATTTTATGGTGCTGCAAGAAACATCGAAGAAGGCGGTAGTATTACCATGCTGGCAACTGCATTGATCGAAACCGGCTCGAGAATGGATGAAGTGATCTACGAAGAATTTAAAGGAACAGGTAATTTAGAGATCCACCTAGATCGTCGCATTGCCGAAAAACGCGTATACCCATCCATCATCATCAATCGTTCTGGTACCAGAAGAGAAGAATTGTTGACCGCTCCTAATGAACTAAATATGATCTGGGCGCTGCGAAAACTTTTGCATTCCTCCGATGATCTCGAAGCGATAGAATTGCTTTCCGAACGATTGCGAGCCACTCGTACCAACGCTGAATTTTTTGCATCCATGAGAAGAAGGATTTCCTAGGGCTTAAAATTCGTCAAGCTTGAAATAATTTTTTCGCTATATCCAAATTGGTTTTTTAATAATTTCGACGATTGGTGATAGCTAATCCAGCCTTGGCAGTATTGAAAAATTGAATTGAGAAATTAGATTTTTTTGAGTATTATTCACTTTTTAGTTTTATTTAACCTCAAGAACTCTGTGTAGCACATCACTTAGGAACTATGAAAAAAGGTATTCATCCAAAGTACCAGACGATTACTGTCAATTGTGTCTGTGGCAATCGTTTCGAAACTCGGTCAACACTCAGAGACAATCTGAATATTGAAATTTGTTCGGTATGTCATCCGTTTTACACAGGCAAACAAAAAATCATTGATACCGCTGGACGAGTCGGTCGGTTTAAGGAAAAATACGGTCTGTAATTGCCGCGCTCTGAAGTTTCACGTATTTCTTTTCTCTTTATCTCGATCTCCTAGCTTCACTCTTCAGTCTGTTCGCAGGAGAAATTCTGCGTGTTAGCCCCCAAATTCGAAACTGTGTCCGATCATGTTGATTGGGCTTGTCAACGACTACAGAATTCGAATGTGTACTTTGGCCATGGCTGTACCAATGCGAGAGACGAAGCAATCTGGGCGACTCTGCATGTTGCCGGCTTCATGGATTACGACCTAGAAGTTGTTAAGAGCAAAACACTCTCCGCTCAAATCAGTTCACAAATTCAGGAACTGATTCAAACTCGCATTGAAACTAGAAAACCACTCGCATACTTAATTCAACAAGCTTGGTTCGCTGGCTTGGCCTTTTACATTGATGAAAGGGCAATCGTGCCACGGTCCCACATTGGAGATTTAATTCAAGACGGACTTGAACCTTGGGTGCAACCAAACGACATTCACTTCGCATTGGATTTATGTACCGGAAGCGGTTGCATCGCAATCGCACTTGCACTTAAACACTCAAATTTGGTGATTGACGGTTCTGATATCGACACCAACGCTCTCGAAGTTGCTCAAATCAACATCGATCGATACGAACTGAATCACCGTGTTACAGTCATTCAAAGTGATATTTTCGAAAATCTTTCGGAAAGTCGATACGACCTGATCGTTTGTAATCCGCCCTATGTGGACGAGTTTGACATCAACTCTCTACCAAAGGAATATCAACATGAACCGCGGCATGCTCTCGTTAGCGATGATAGCGGAGTTGGAATTGTAAGGAAAATTTTGTGCCAATCACGGCAGTACCTTACTGAGCAGGGCGTACTTCTTATGGAACTCGGGAATTCCGTTTCACAGCTTGAGCTAGCGTTCCCCAATATTCCCTTTTTTTGGTTGACGTCTCGAAGCGGTGAATCTGTGGTTCTAGTGATTACTGCGAATGAATTGCATGAATACGAGACAATATTTGCCAAATAGCCTTACTCAAAAATTAAATTTCTAACATATCAAAATCTTCTTTCAACGCAGAACAATCAGGGCACTCCCAAGTCTCAGGAACATCTTTCCACAAAGTCCCGGCCGGAATACCCTCTTCAGGTAGCCCATATTCTTCCTCGTAGATAAATCCACAGATTACACACATATAGACTTTATAGTTCATCACTTAATACTAAAGTAGAAGTTGGAATTAGAATTCAATTGATTTTTGTGTGAGTGCACAAAACGCGAAGTTGCTTACTTGTCGTCCTTAGGTGGTTTAAATCCGTAGCCTTTTAGGAATTCTTGCTGGGCTTCGCTCCAAACTTTTATGTTTTGCATTGCCATATCACTCATCTTGCTCATTAGCTCAGAATTCATCATCGCAGCCACTTCACGCTGATGAGCCTGCTGCTGATCAGCAACCATTTTCATCGCCTTTTCCATGTAATCGGTGAAGACATTCTGGAAAGCGCCACCAGAAATTCGAATCAATTGAATCAATAAATCCGTCGAAAACATCGGTTGCCCACCCAACTCCTGTTCCGACAGAATGTGAAGTAAGATATTTCGTGTAATGTCATCTCCATTTTCCGCATCCAAGACAACAATATCTTCGTAATCCAACACCATTTTTCGTACTTCAGACAATGTGACAAAACAGCTGTTTGTCGTGTCGTACAACCGTCGATTCGAATACTTTTTGATTGTTCTCATTGTGGATATTTCATCACATGCGTTGACCGCCATTGATATCAATGGTCGTTCCGGTGACAAATGATGCATCGTCTGCAATCAGGAACATGACAGCTCGCGCAATATCTTCTGCGCGACCTAGTCGTCCAACTGGAATAGTCGCAATAATTTTTTCCAATACTTTTTCCGGTACCATACGCACCATATCAGTATCTACATAGCCAGGAGCGATCGCGTTGACTGTAACATTGTGACGCGCGCCTTCTCTTGCCAAGGCTCTCGTGAAACCATGAATTCCGGATTTTGATGCAGAATAATTGACTTGCCCGTATTGACCTCTTTGTCCATTGACGGAACCAACATTTACGATGCGACCAAAACCACGGTCTCTCATACTCGGAAACACAAATTTGCACATATTGAAACACGAGGATAAATTTGTTTGAAGAACAGTGTTCCAGTGTTCGAAATTCATCTTGTGTATAGTGCAATCCCGCGTAACTCCAGCATTGTTAACCAAGACTTCGATCTCACCTAAATCACTCGTTATTTGCTCTATACCTGACTTACAAGCCTCAAAGTCACTAACATCAAAGGTGTAGACAGGAATCCCCGTCTTTTTCTGAAATTGATTGGCGCGTTCATGGTTACCAAAGTAATTGGCAGCGACTTTGTAATTTGCTTTGGCTAAGGCAACGGAAATCGCTTCTCCAATCCCTCGCGTTCCACCGGTGACTAACGCAACACGACCTGACATAAAGATTCTCCTTAGTCATATATTGGATAAAATTATTTTACAGTCTACAAGACATAAACCTGGAAATGAACTGCAATATTTTAAACTCTACAGAATTTAAATTTTGGGTATCCGACGGGTCCAACAAGAACACATAAAGACTTGCAAATTCAGTTGATCTTTCTATGAATTTCTTTGCCTGGGGCGCTCCTCTCCCAAATCAAATGCAAAATTTCTGGACCCCTCCAGTTGTGCCACATCAACCCTCAATACCTTCCCCTCAACAACAAGTATCCGAATTTTTCCAAGCGCTTTATCCTGTTTATGAATCGTACTTGAAACAAGGTATCGACTACATCAACCAGCGTCAGATTGAAGACTTAGCTCGCCTATTTGCACTAAATCCAATTCTAGCTGCAATGCCTGCTAGTACACCATCTATACCAGCTAACCCTTTATCGAATTGGTTTGACACCTGGCCATCTCCACCTTCCTTCAATTCTCAAGCGAGTGTTTTGCCAGCGCTTGGCATTACTCGAGAGTACCAAGAAGATTGGGCAACATGGTCAAAACTACAAACTGAATTTCGCTCGGCGTATGCTGAATATTTGGAGTTGTTTCAAGCCTTCGGTCAAAATGTAGGCGAAAAACTCACCGCAGTAATAGGCAGCTCGGAACACGCCCATGATTTTGATCAATTGTGTCGAAAATGGATCGCTATTTGTGAGTCTGAGTTTCAAAAAATCGCGATCACAGCAGAATATTCTCGCAGATTGGCAAAACTGATTGATAGTTCAATGCGACTTCAACAACAAAGTAACCGCATTCAAGAAAAATTTAGCCAACTACTTGGCTATCCCTCTAGAACTGAGCTCAATGAATTGCACAAGAGTAATTCGAAGTTCAGTACGGAAATAGAAACAATGCGTCTTGAAATCGAACACTTGAAACAAACTATCGAAACCCTACGACAACCGAAAGGGCGCCCCCAAAAGTTATGAAAAAACAGCAAGAACTGCTGCAAGAATCTACAGAATTTCAGTCTAGACTTAAAGAAGGATTCAGAGTCTTGAGCGAGCTTGGAGAGATTCGCGTCGGTATAACTCCAAAAACTCCAATTTACACTGAAAATAAATTGGTTTTGTATCGGTATCAGCCCTTTTTAGATTCCAAGCAACGCGGTGAACCATTGCTCATCGTCTACGCACTTGTCAATCGCCCCTATATTGTCGATATAAATCAGCAACGTTCTCTCGTTCAAGGATTGTTGAATCGAAACCTCAATGTCTACCTGATTGACTGGGGATATCCTACTGCTGCAGACCGCTACTTAGATCTGAACGATTACGTGGATGGATACATTAATCGATGTGTAGACGCCATCCGCAAGGATGCAGACTGTTCGAAGGTGAATTTGTTAGGAATCTGTCAAGGTGGCTCGATGAGCTTGTGTTATTCCGCACTATATCGAAAAAAAATCAGGAATCTGATTACGATGGTGACACCTGTGGATTTCCACACGCCCGATAACATGCTGTCGAATTGGTTTCGGGAAATTGATGTGGACTTACTTGTCGACACGACAGGCAATGTACCTGGAATTTTGCTCAACAGTATCTTTCTTTCTCTGAAACCATTTCAATTGGGGATCGAAAAATACCTAGATTTTGTGAAAATTGTGGATCAACCTGACAAAGTAAAAAACTTCATGCGGATGGAAAAGTGGATCTTTGACAGTCCGGATCAGGCAGGCGAAATGTTTCGTACTTTTCTTACAAACTTCTTTCATGAGAATCGATTTGTCAAAGGCAATCTAAAAATTCAAGATCGTGAGATTCGACTGCAGAATCTAACACAACCTATATTGAATATCATGGCGAAACACGATCACTTAGTACCCCCTACTTCATCTAGACCGCTGAAGTATCTAGCTGGTAGCAGTGACTACACAGAATTGGAGTACAACACCGGCCACATTGGAATATATGTAAGCGGCAAAGCAGGAGCCGATATACCGGCACAAATCTCCAACTGGTTAGAAAACCGTATGGAGCTGAATTGATTAGCTGTGTGATTTCAACTTAAAACGTAAGGGGTGGTACCCTAGCTTAATCAAACTGTCTGATATCTTTAGCATGGTATCCAAGTGCTTATATGGCCCGACTCGAACTCGAAAAAAATCTCCGCGTTCTTCAATCGAAACTTTCTGGATAAACGATTCCAAACCCTGTAGAGCAAGTGTTGCTTTTACGCGATCTGCGTCTTTAAAGCTTGAATACGATCCGACCTGCAATACATAGAGTGTCTTTCTGTCTAATGCTGCTTGCCCTTGCTCTTTCGGCACAGGCGGTTGCGCAGTCGTCTGATCTTTTGTTGTGGATTCAGTCAGCTTGGCTACTTTCGCCTCCGGTGCTGGTGCCGGCTGCAGCTGTTCTTCAGGCTTGGCTTCGGCTTCTCCAGGCTCCTCAGTCCGAGGTTGGGGCAACCCCAAGTCATTATTAGTTAGCAACTTATGAAAATCGAACTCATCAAGTGATGGGGCAACCAAGGCCTCTTCAGTTGAATCCTGGATCAGTTGGTGATCTAGGTCCTTTCTTTCTCCTACCACAGTAATGATGCCTTCTATTCCCGAACCTATATCGTTGTTGCGATCGGCGACCACTCCTTGGTAAAGTAGAGTAACCGATGTACCGATGATGATTCCGAGAACGAATAACCCAAATCCAGAAGAATTCCCCGATGATTTTTTTTTGCGTTTTGATCTGCGTGATTTAGCCATTGTTTACATTGACTCCGGTGCGCTTACTCCAAGAATATACAAGCCGTTCTTCAACACTTGTCCAACCGCTTGAATTAAATCTAATCTCACTTCTCTAAGTCGAGGCTCTGCGTCCAATATCCGCATTTTGTTATGGAATGCATGAAAATCATTGGCTAAATCTCGAAGATAGTAGGCGATTTGATGGGGTTCCAATTTAGCCGCAGCACTTTGAATGACATCTGGATACCGACTAAGACGTTTGATTAGGTTTTGCTCAAGTTCGTTTGTGAGCATGGGATAGTGACGTTCGTTTGTACGGACAATTTTTCGATTGACCATCTGTCGAAAGACACTGCAGCTTCTCGCATGTGTGTATTGCACATAGTAAACAGGATTTTCGCTGTTTTTTGATTTTGCCAGTTCTAAATCAAAATCCAGATGTTGCTCGGATTTTCTTAGCACGTAGAAAAATCCTGCTGCATCTTTCCCCGTTTCTTCAAACAACTCCCTGAGAGTGACAAACTCACCCACACGAGTGGACATTTGAACTCTCTGACCAGCTCGAAACAGAGATGCGAACTGCACTAGTACAATCTGAAGCTGCTCCGGATCCTCATCAGCCGCATCCATTGCTGCTTTCATTCTTGGGATATAGCCGTGGTGATCCTGCACCCCAAACTTGATGGGCTTATTATATCCTCTATTGTGTTTGTCTAGGTAATCAGACTATGTCTGATGCAATGTATGTAAACTCTCCGTTGGAGCGTATTATCACTCGATCTCTTTCATCTCCAAACTTGCTTGAACAAAACAAGGTTGCTCCGTCTTGCTCATACAGAAATTCCGATTTCGTATTATTTCAGTGGTTTATTTCAAAAAACCATGTTCTTGCACAGAGCTTTCGAAAAACCAGCGATCACACCTTGGTAAAGTAGAGTAACCGATGTTCCGATGATGATTCCGAGAACGAATAACCCAAATCCAGAAGAATTCCCCGATGATTATTTCGCGCTTTGATCTTCTTGATTTCGTTATTGTTTACATTGACTCCGGTGCGCTTACTCCAAGAATATACAAGCCGTTCTTCAACACTTGTCCAACCGCTTGAATTAAATCTAATCTCACTTCTCTAAGTCGAGGCTCTGCGTCCAATATCCGCATTTTGCTATAGAATGCATGAAAATCATTGGCCAAGTCTCGAAGATAGTAGGCGATTTGATGGGGTTCCCATTTAGCCGCAGCACTTTGAATGACATCTGGATACCGACTAAGACGTTTGATTAGGTTTTGCTCAAGTTCGTTTGTGAGCATGGGATAGTGACGTTCGTTTGTACGGACAATTTTTCGATTGACCATCTGTCGAAAGACACTGCAGATTCTCGCATGTGCGTATTGCACATAGTAAACAGGATTTTCGCTGTTTTTTGATTTTGCCAGTTCTAAATCAAAATCCAGATGTTGCTCGGATTTTCTTAGTACGTAGAAAAATCTTGCTGCATCTTTCCCTGTTTCTTCAAACAACTCCCTGAGAGTGACAAACTCACCCGCACGAGTAGACATTTTGACTCTCTGACCGGCTCGAAACAAAGATGCGAACTGCGCTATTACAATCTGAAGCTGCTCCGGATTCTTACCAGCCGCATCCATTGCTGCTTTCATTCTTGGAATATAGCCGTGATGATCCGCGCCCCAAATGTTGATGAACCTATCATATCTTCTATAGGTTTTGTTTATTCTAACGTATTTATTTAGGTGATAGGCTATGTCTGATGCAAAGTATGTAAACTCTCCGTTGGAGCGTACTAGCACTCGATCTTTTTCATCTCCAAACTTGCTTGAACGAAACCAGGTCGCGCCGTCTTGCTCATACAGAAAATCCCGGCTTCGTAAAACTTTAATGGTGCGTTCCAAAGAATATTCCAAAGAATATTCCGAAGAATCATCGTTTATCAGCCAGCTTTCGTGAAACCAGTAATCAAATTTGACATCAAAATCATTCAGATCTTTTCTTATGATTTGAACCATCTCTGTCAAAATTTGCTGGCGAACTTTATTAAATTGTTGCTTTCCTAGCAGTTCGCGCGCATGAGCAATCGCTTGATCCAAAATTCTTTCATCATCAGCTATGTTCTTAAATTCGCTGCAATACGCGCGGCGAAGTTGAACGTCAAATTGATCGTGTAGCTGTTCAGCACAATCAAGAACATATCGGCCTTGATAAGCACCGTTGGGTAAATTAACTTCATCACCGCACAACTGTAGATATCGAATCCAAACGCTCACTGTTAGAATATCCATTTGTCGTCCCATATCGTTGACATAGTATTCTGTATCAACCGACTCTCCGGTCGCCCTCAGCAAACGAGCCAAGGAATCACCAATCGCGGCCCCACGACCATGTCCAACATGTAAGGGCCCTGTAGGATTGGCCGAGACAAACTCAAGGAGCGTTGTACTTTCGGACTTTTTGAGCACACAACCATAATTCTTACCTTTTTTCAATATCTCCGGAACGACTTTCGCCAGCTCAGGTGCAGAAAGGTAGATATTGATAAATCCGGGTCCTGCGACTTCAGTACGTTCAATTAAATCGTCCGATGGTAATCTTTGCCGAATAAGTTCTGCGACTTCACGAGGGTTTCGTCCCATCGAACGCGCTAGAATCATGGCGACAGCAGTTGCAAAATCACCTTGACCCTGCCTTCGCGAATACTCTACCGGAATGTCGGTAGTTAACTGATCTGACGACAAGGTGCCCTCACTCACTAAAGTCATAAGTGAGTGCTTGAGAATTTCCTGAATCTTTTGTTTCATATGGTGCTGCGACTTAGACAAAGCTAATGGGGTCTACATCCAACCTCCAACGTAATTGCCCTCTTCTAGGAAGACCGTCCAGCTGAACGATCCACTGGTTCAAAAATTGACGGAGGATGTTGGCGTTCTTGCTTCCGCACAACAGTTGTGCGCGATATCTGTTGGAGATTTTCTGTAGAGGAGACTGTACTATATCAAAGATTTCAACTTCTTTAAAACGGCTTGAAGACAGTAAATCAACAGCACATGTGTGCGCCTGCGTCAAGAACTCGATTTCCCTTCCCTCATTGGGCGAATTTGCACGTAATAGCGAATAATGAGCGAACGGCGGCTGTTCAGCATCTTTCCTATTTTTTAATTCCAAATCAGCGAACGTCATGTAATCGTGCTTTCGAACGCTGGCAAAGACTTCGCTTTCTGGATGAAGAGTCTGAATAAATGCTTCACCGGACTTTTCTTCACGACCAGCGCGACCGGCAACTTGCAGAACTTGTTGAATCATGTATTCCATCGCTCGAAAATCCAAGCTGTAAAAAACCTGATCAACGTTTAGTATGCCCACCAAAGTGACGTTCGAAAAATGATGGCCTTTAGCTAATATTTGGGTGCCAATCAAAACATCAACCTTCCCTTTGTGAATTTTTTCTAGTTTTCTTTCAAACTCACGATACGAAGGCGTTGTATCTCGGTCAATTCGCAAAATTCTTGCCCCAGGAATATTGTTACGAAGTGCTTGTTCAATTCTCTGGGTACCAACCGACAACAATTCGACTCGTTGCGAAAAACATTCGGGACAAATTCGAATCTTCGGGACGCGCTTTAAGCAATGATGACAATGCATATGATGATCAGCGGCATGAAAAATAAGATTCGCATCGCAACTTTCACACTTTGCCACCCACTTGCAATCGATGCAGAGTACGACTGGCGCGTAACCTCTACGATTGATAAAAATCAAACTCTGTTCGTTTCGAGCCATGCGCTCTTTGATTTCTCGAAACAGGGGAGTTGCGATTCCATCTAATGAATTTGTTCGATTCAAGTCGATTAATCTGACAGTCGGCATCTTTGCGGCAGATACACGCCGAGGAAGATCGAGTTGCCGTACACGATTACTTCTAACTGCAGAAACCGTTTCTAGGGAAGGTGTGGCGGTGCCGCAAACAAAAGGGATTTTGTTCACCGCTGCTCGATGAATCGCAACGGCTCGAGCATGATATGGAACACGCTCCTGCTGCTTGAAGGAACTATCATGTTCTTCATCCATCACAATGATGGCTAATTTTTTGAACGGCAAAAACACAGCCGATCGAGTCCCAATAACCACCTTTGCTTCACCAGACTTTGAGTACCACCAAGTGCAGTGCCGCTGGACTTTGGTAAGCCCAGAGTGATATGAAGAAACGCGTACACCCAAAGATGACTCGAGATAGTCTTTCAATTGAGGAGTCAACCCAATTTCAGGCACAAGCATCAGTGCCTGCCCACCTTCTTCTAAAACCTTTGAAATGGCATGAATATAGACTTCGGTTTTACCACTGCCTGTAACTCCATTAATGAGGAAGCACTGAAATTCATTCAAGTGGCTTAAGATGGCAGCTCGAGCTTGTTGCTGGCTCGGTGTTAGTGTATGAATCAAATTGGCACTAGACAGAGTATTTGGTTCAACAACTTCGGTAGAGCAGATCCATCCTTTATTTTCTAGTGTTTTCAAGGCATTGCGCCAACTAGAAGCTCCTAGGGTTTGAATGACCTCTTTTTTCACGGGCTGTGTTGAGCTTTTCAATAACTGTATGATTGCCTTTTGTACGGGTGCCCTTGCCAACTCACTTAAATCGAGATTTTCAGCCGCCTCGGTGAGTTGATATACCAACTCTCGATCCAACTTCGGCTCTTGAGATCGTTTTCCACGCAATAATGAAGGCAACGCGGACCACAATATTTCTCCAAAGGGTTGATGATAATAATTGGATACCCAGCTCAAAGTACGCAATAAATCGACTGGAAATACAGGCTCGATATCGATTACGGATTTAATGGGAACAATCTTTTCTAGTGCGATGTCAGGTGTATCGACATGTGCTACCACTATTCCAATGATGGTTCTACCGCCAAACGGTATGACAACGCGACTGCCCACCTGAACTATCTTTGAATCTTCGCACCGATAATCGAACATTCCGTATAGCCGAAGCGGAACCGCCACTCGTATATATCGTTGATTCATCGCACCCGTTCGAGCAACTAGTGACAATCAGCCCGAATTTCTCGCGAGTGCCGGAACACAAACCGTTCGTCCATCTTTGAGTGTATCAACTTGGACATTTACTCCATAAGCGGTGGATAGAGCCTGCGCGGAAAGGACTTGAGCAGGTGAACCGGCGGTTTGTATTCGACCACCATGCAATAGTGCCACTTGAGTCCCTACGGCAAATGCATGATCAGGATCGTGAGTAGATAAGATTACTGTCAATTCGTCTTTGGCCAACTGTACGATTTCCTCGAGCACACGTACTTGATTACCAAAATCAAGACTTGCTGTCGGCTCATCCATTACCAATACGGAAGTTTCTTGCGCCAAGGCTCGGGCGATTAGTACCAGTTGGCGCTGCCCGCCAGACAGCTGAGTGTAATCTGCATCTGCTAGTTGTCCAATGCCAAGACGAGTTAATGCGGCGTGTGCTGCTACTCGGTCTTTTTCGCCGGGTTGTGCGAATACACCCAATTGTGCAGTCCTCCCCATCAGCACAATCTCGAGTACTTCGAAAGCGAATGGTACATTGTGAGCCTGGGGTACATAGGCGACTCGGCGGGCAATCTCCTTTCTCGGCAATTGATCAAGTCTTTGCTCGTTCAAATAGACCCGGCCACTGAGCGCTGGAATTAAACCGAGAATTGTTTTGAACAATGTTGTCTTGCCCGAACCATTTGGTCCAAGCAGGCATAGAACTGTACCCGTCTCGATTGTCAGTGATATATCTGATCCAACCCGAATACCGCTGTAACCGATGGCTAGTTGCTCGACTCGAATCATCAGCTAATCTTGTTCAGTTCCAGGCACGACGTCCTTTTGCGAGGAGCCAAAGAAAGAAAGGTGCACCAACGACCGCGGTCAAAATTCCGAGCGGTACTTCTACCGCGGAAATCGTACGTGCCAAAGTATCCACGATCAGAAGGTAGCCAGCACCCAAGAGAGCAGCGACGGGCAGCAACTTGCCGAAGCTTGGGCCAACCAACATTCGCGCCATATGAGGAATAACCAATCCTACCCAGCCAACCACACCGGCCAATGCGACAACACTCGCTGTGATAAGCGTTGCACACAAAATAACAGCAATCCGAAGTCGGCGGACCCCAATACCCAGTGAGCGAGCTTCCTCATCTCCCAATGCAATTACATTGATCCGCCAACGAAGCAGAACCAGTGGTACAAGCCCTAGTAAGACGACGGGGGCTGCTGGCAAAATATCTTCCACTTTGACACCGGCAAGGCTACCCAACAACCAAAATGTTATTGCCGGAAGCTGATCATAAGGATCGGCCAATACTTTTAGCAGAGAAGTTGCAGCACCTGTGAGAGCACCGACTACCACGCCAGCCAGAACCAAAATTAAGGTTCGGTCTCCGCTACGCACCGCCGCGGAAACAAATCCCACTAGTGCGACCGCCATCAATCCTCCGACAAACCCCATCATTTGAATGGCTGCAACAGGCAACGACAAGAATATTCCTAATACTGCACCAAGGCCCGCCCCCGCGGAAACACCCAGAATATCAGGTGAAACCAATGGATTACGAAACAGTGTTTGATAACAAGCACCTGCAGCCGAGAGTGCCGCGCCCACCAAAAGGGCAGCGATGATCCGTGGAAATCGAATTGAAATTAGTACGATCTGAGCAGGTTCATTGCTATCGACTCGTTCAAAAAGTGATTGACGTAGTACCGTTATGGCTTCCAATGGGCTTAGTGGATAGGGACCAATCAAGAGTGCGACGAAAACAGTAATGACGACTAGACCGATCAACCAAACAATGGCGTTGGCCTTCAGCGCTCTAGTGACAAATGAATAGCTTATTTGATGTGTCCGCTTGTCCATCTCAACAAGTGGTTCAATTCTTCGTCATTCAAGTCCATGTGATACCACAGCCGATAAAAGTCCCGAACATCTTTGCGCAAATCATGTCGCCATCGAGAAGGATAGAAAACACCAGCCAACCACTTCAATCCAATGATACGATTGATCGAAGGAGGTGCGTCAATCCAACTAAAAGGAGCCAACGGAGAAAGGTAAACTCTGCCTTGTCGCACTGCAGCAATGACAGACCAAAATGGATCGTTCCAAACTCTGTCAAAGTACAGCCGTTCACGAGTGATTATTGTGTCGGGATTGGCAACCAGAATTTGCTCTGGTAGAGCTTGCACGAGGCCATAGTGACCCTGTACAGCCGCAACATTGCTGCCGCCTGCTCGCTCAATGATTTCGGTGTTGATCGATCCCTGCGTACCCGTCTGTAACCCATCGGGACCGCGCGCTAAATACACCCTAGGCATTTGCTCTCGAGCTACAGTTCCCAAAACTGCTTCTAGCTCTGCAAAAAGATTTTCAACTTCCTGCGCTAATTTTTCTCCTCGCTGCGGAACACCCAAGGCTTCACCCACAAGCCGAAGTGATTGTGCTGTCTCTGTAAACCGTCCATTGACAAGAAGATAAGGAATACCTGTTTGTTCCTGCACTCGTTTCGCTAAATCAATGTAAGTTTCGCTCACTGAACCGAAGTCAAGGATCAAATCGGGTTTCAGTGCCAACATACGTTCGATATTGGCCTCACCTCCTCGACCCGTCAAGCGTCCTGTTTCAGGTAGATTACGATAAGGTTCAGCAATATATTTTTTCTCATCTTCATATAGTTCTCTTGTCCATCCGAGAAGAGCTTGAGGCTTCAGTACATAGACCACGACAGCAGCTGGGGAACCTGCAACAAACACTCGTGACACATTTTCGGGAATTTCAACAACACGGCCTGCGGAGTCGACAATCGTTCTAGGATACGTGACAGAACTAAAACCGACGGTGAAGATGAGGCAAACCAAAATAACTCGTAGCATAATAAACCATTTTTTCACAAATGAAAATAATTGCATGAATTTGAATTGACGGAACACTGATTTCATGTTATTTGGTATTTGTACAATATTAGTTGAATTTGCAGCAAGAAGAAAATTGCATGCTTAGCTGCATTGTTTTTCGGGTAAGACTGAATTGACCAATTTTCATACCACTTCTCGTTCGGAACGATAATCATGCCTGGCCTGAATCAGTTCGTCTGGTCGCAGATTTCAAATTCGCTCAAGCAGACGATAGAGTCCATTCAGTCTCTATC
>CBDAUA010000008.1:0-12352 GCA_965200425.1 Arenicellales bacterium
CCGCAATCGATAATAGGCAAATCGCGAAGATCAAAAAAAGACTCAACCTCTTGAATGAGAGCGAGTGGAGATTAACCACATTCGTGTGAACTGATTACTTTATGGGAACCTCAGCATTGGCGACAGCCCGTTCGTCGGGTTCAACCTTCTGCACCCTGGTCCACTCATTTTGCTTCTGCCGCCGGTTTGAGGTGCGATCTCAATCTGCGTACTGATCCGTTCCTTCAAAGCTGATACGTGTGAAATGACTCCAATCAACTTGCCATCTTGCTGTAAGCCTGAGAGCGTTTCCAGTGCCGTGTCGAGAGCTTCTTCGTCCAGGGTGCCGAAACCTTCATCTAGGAACAGCGAATCCACTCGGACGTTCCTGCTGGACATTTGTGACAAACCCAATGCTAGGGACAGACTGACAATGAAACTCTCACCGCCGGAGAGATTCTTGGTAGATCGAATCTCACCAGCCTGATAATTGTCGACCACGTTAAGTTCCAGGGGCTGGATTTCATCACGGACCAGAAAGTAGCGATCGGTCATTTTCTGTAATTGTCTGTTGGTGTGACCTACCATCATTTCGAAGGTCAGCCCTTGAGCAAAATTGCGGAACTTCTTGCCGTCAACTGAGCCAATCAATATGTGCAGATTATTCCATCTCCGGGTCTCTGTTTTCTGGGCATCGATAGCTATCTGCTTTTCCTTTATCCACTCTTTGGCGGCTGAATTCTGGCTCAGTATATGGTTTTGTCTGACAATATCCTCTTGCAAGTTTTCCAGGGTCACCTCCAACTCTCTTAGGTGCGGCTCGAGTTCCTCCAGCGATCTGTCGGTGATATTGCGGTCCTGTTCTGTATTAAGACGTGTTTCACGATCCTCAAATCTGGCGTTCAGTTCCGTTTGACGGTCATTCAGTTTCTGTGCCTCGAGCGCCTGTTTTTCCCGCAGTTCCGGGGGAAGTATTGCCGCAAGGTACTTTTCTTCAGTAAGGAAGCCTTTTTGAGAGAGCCTTGCAGAGAATTCAGTTTCAAGTGTTCTGAGTTCCGGCTCTCGTTGGTCGATGCGTCTTTTTAACGATTCCACTTGAGCCTTCACCGTAATCGATTTTTGCTGGAGCCTGTTGTGCCGTTCTCTGACCAGTTTTTCGGCACCTTCGGTATCAGCGACCGTCTTGCTCAAACGACGCTCTTCATCGTCGGGATTCATATCACCAAACTGAGCAATACGTTCTTCAATTCCAGCTACAAGTTCTTTTGCCAAGGATTCCTGATGCTTGACCATGTCTGCCAAGGCGGTGCCTTGAGTTTCGATAACCGCATCTAGCCGCCTCAACTCGCTGTCGATGTCGGCAATCTGTTTTTCGATCTCCGCTTTCTTAGTGACATGGTTTTGCCAGGTTATCAATCTCTCTTTAAGGGTTTTAACCAAAGATGAAATGTCTGTTTCGGGGTTCTCCGTAATACCAAGCGGCTGGAGTTTGGCAAAGACAGTCTGCTTGAGTTCGGTAAATTCGAAATGGAGTTTCTTCAGGCCACCTTTCACTTCGCTAAGGTCATTCTCGGCAGACTTCTTTTCCATCACAGCTGTTGATTCCCGCATTTCAGCATCCGCCAGATTTCTGCGGGCCATGCTTTCAGCATCCTCAAGTCCCTTTATCGCGGCTTCCTGTTCCTCAGCTTTGCTGATTAACCGGGTCAGGGTGTCGATCTTCTTTTCGGTTTCATCCGGAACTGGAACGTTTCCTTCAGCGAAGGGGTGTTCAGTCGCTCCACATAGTGGGCATGGTTTGCCGTCCTCCAGTTTTGATCGGTGACCCTCAAGATCCGAAATCTTCCTTAAGAAGGCCGTTTCTCTCAAAAGGGCTTCCTTCTTGGTACGATATTCACGTAACAAGTGGTCCCCGAGCAACTCGCTCAACGCATCCCTGCCGTGCTGAAGCTGCTTTAGGGCATCCTTAAGTTCTTGCTTCCGATTGCCAGACTGCTTCTTACAGTCGTCATGTGATTGAACCGACCACTCCAGAGTCGTATGGGCCTCCTCTTGAATAGCCTCCTTTTGAGCAATTTCATCTTGTTTTGAAAGAAGAATACTGATCTGTTCTTCAACACCGGCCAAGCCCCCGACCAGCCATTCATCCCGGACATTCTCCTTAATGTAGCCACCTACAATCTTCAACTCCTCATGGGCTTCGGATCGTTTTCCCATTTCCTGGAGTCGAACAATTTTGTCTACATCAATCCTTTCCGCGTTCTTCTTGCTGTCTTCTTCCCTATCAGATAGATCCTTTTTCAGATTTGAAAGATTCTGATCCATGGAACGAACCTTCTTTAATAAAGACGCAGCCTTTTTTTGCTTTTCCTTGGCTCGTAGGGTTTGTTGCTCTACGGAATTCAATGCAGCAGTCTGTTTCCGGACTGAAGACTCTAGCTCAGGAAGAGCATCTTCCTCAGCTTTCAAAGCTGCTCTGTCATCCGACTGTTGTTTGCGGATGGCGGTGAGCGTTGCATGTATGCTATGCAATGACGCAGCTCTTTGATCCCATTTTAGCTTTTCACGATCCGGTTTAAACGCATCGATCGCGTCTTTCAACTCACTCTCCTCATCAGCCAGATTGAGGATTTCCTCATTTAGCTCATGAATGTTGACAAGCCAGGCAATCGCCTTCCCGGTGTCAGAGATTTTGGCAGCAAGGGCTCTCTCTTCTGTATGTTTACTCTCAAGCACTTGCCAAATCTCTTCTTCCTGCTCCGGTTCAAGAATGACGATCCCTTCCGTCTCTGCTTGGAGAAGTTTCAGCCTATCTCGCTCCTCACGCTGGCGTTCATGGACACGAATAGAAATTTGGCTGTAGATCTCTGTGCCTGTGATCTGCTCCAATATCGGAGCCCGATCATCCGGCTCTGCTTGAAGGAACGCGGTAAATCCACCCTGGGCCAACAACATGGAGCGGGTGAAACGATCAAAGTCCATGCCGGTAGCCCGCTCGATCTCGTCAGCAACCCCTTTGATCCTGGTCTCGAAAATCTCGCCGGAATCGGCATCGGAAATTTCATGTTTCGGGGACTGGAGTTCACCATCCGGCCTCCTGCGTGACCGATGTTGACTCCAGTGACAGCGGTAACGCCCAACTTGAGTTTCGAAGGTCACCTCAGCAAAGCATTCACCAGTCTGGCGAGACATGATTTCGTTTCTGCTCTTGGTGACTTTGTTCAAACGAGGTGTCCGCCCATAAAGAGCGAGGCAAATAGCATCCAGGATTGTCGTCTTACCCGAACCGGTAGGACCAGTGATGGCGAAGATACCGTCTGACTCGAAAGTCGGGTGCATCAGGTCGATTTTCCACTCGCCAACCAGTGAGTTGAGATTCATGAAACGTATCTGCAGTATTCTCATCGACAGCCTCGCTATTCTGCTTGCATGTCATCTTCATGGAGAGACGAGACCGTTTCCCGATAGGTCCGTAGCAGCTCCGACTGTTGGTCTTCAGGCACATCATGAATTGCGAGACACCGCTTGAATACGTCTATTTCATTCAAATTATCGAGTGTTTCCTCTTCCTGGATTTGTCTTAGCACGCGGTCGATGGTGCGATTGTCTTTAATCCGGAGAATCTCCATTTGGGTGCCGTGAATCGCTGCCTCCATCTGTTCACGCAGGTCACCAACGACCTTAGTACCGTCGTAAACGATTTCGAGCCATCCTTCCGAGTTAGATGCCGACAATTCAAGAATACGGTTTAAGATGCTGTTCAGGTCTCCCTTTACTCGTTCGAGCTTCTGAAACATCGGCACATCGATCAGCTGTACGGATGCTGCTGTCCCTTTAAACTCGACCAGGCAAACGCTCTTTTGTTGATTTGCCTCTCCAAACCCCATAGGCAGAGGAGAGCCGCTGTACCGTATGGTTTCGGAATCAGCCACCTTTTGCGGGACGTGGAGGTGTCCAAGAGCCATGTAGTTGAAACTGGCTGGAAAAATCCCGGCTTTTACATGCGCCAGGGAGCCCACATAGAGTTCGCGCACGCCATCACCATCAACAGTTTTTCCGCCTGAGGTGAACAGATGCCCGGTGCCAACGATGGGAATGTCTGCACCAAATTCTTCGCGCTTCTGTTCTGCCAAGGCGGCGACGGTTGCGTAATGGGTGCGAAAACCATTGATCAGTTCTTGCTCTTTGTCTCTGACGCTTTCACCCGCTTTCGCCACCCGGATATCCCGGTCGCGAAGATAGGGAACGGCACAGACAATCAGTTCGGGAGCACCCTGTTCTTTACGTAGCACCAGCACTTCGTCTTCCGGTGATTCGGTACATCTACCGACTACATGGACATCAAGTGCCTTTAGCAGTTCCCTAGGGGCATTGAGAAAAGACGGTGAATCGTGATTGCCCGCAATGACGACAACATGCCGACAGGATGAGGCGGCAACCCGATTCAAGAAACGGTAATAGAGCTTTTGGGAACGATTACTTGGAGCACTGTTATCAAAGATATCACCTGCCACAAGCAGGGCATCGATTGCATTATGCTTAATAGTCTCAGTTAACCAGGAGAGAAAGGCATCGAACTCCTCGTAGCGTTTTCTGCCGTAAAGAGAACGGCCAATGTGCCAGTCTGATGTGTGTAGAACTCTCATACTGCCTCCGTCACCAACTTTCGGGAATAACTCCTCGAAATTGCCTTTAGGTGTTTCGTCATGACTGCCTGGTAATGTTGGGAATAATTGGATGCTTTGATAGCTGATGTCGGATAGCTTTCCAGTAATACATTAAAGCGAGTGAGCCTTGGTTTATCTTGAACGTAGACTTGCAATACCTATGACACATCATCACGCTCAGGGATGGCCTCATTAATCGCAGTTTGAATGGCATCACGTAGCTGCGCCATAAAGGCTGACGTACGACCTTCGCAACCCACTTGGCTACACTGCGTATAATACCCCCAGACTGACGCCATCCTCTAGGAGGAACGCCTTGCTCTCGGGAATGTACTTCATCCAGCGCAATAAGTCGGTAAAGGATGGTGGACGCTCATAGTGCTGTTTGACTGCAGCGGCACTTAGGGGCGATTCAGATGTTTCGCCTGGTTCTTGATTTAGCATTAAATAATCCTATTTCTCAGGTAATTCACTCGCATTCGACTGGACGTCGTACGGCCCGCACCGGCCAGCCATCAGATCCGGACGCCGCCTGGGGATGTCACTCCCACTTCAGTACCGACCACACTGGACGTGAACAAAAGAACACTAAACGCTGGTTCGGCTACAAGACACACTGGTTAGCTGACGTACGCTATGAAATTCCAATCAACTGGACCACCCGTCCCGCCAATGAAAGTGAACATCGTCACAGTAAAGCACTCGTCGAGCAGTACTTGAACCGCCCTGCAGGGGCACGCTGTCAGACCTTTGTCGCTGACCGTGGCCTGGACGATAACCCGCTTCGACGTATGATTCACCGCAGTGGTGGTACCGCAGTGATCGAGACCCGCCGAATGTGGCAAGACTCAGCCCTGCCAGGCGAAGTACACCCGACCCGGGCGCTCAACGCCGATGTCATCGACCACCTCATCTACGACGAACGTGGAATAGTCTCCTGTCGTGCGTCCACAGACCGGCCAAATTCGCCAGATGGCCTATCACGGTGTCGAAAAGGCACGTCAAACCCTCAAGTACCACGGTCCAGCCGCTCACTACGGGTTCGAATGTCTCGGCCGTAAACAATGCTACCGAGACGCCGGTACCCCGCATTCACGCTGTCGAGTGGTACGCGTGAAGTTCGATGAGAACAATCTTCGTACCATTGGCACCTTGCCACGTAACACCTATCAGTGGAAACGACTGTACTCCGCACGCAATGCACTTGAGCGTATCAATGCCCGCTCGGCTCGAGACTTCAACCTGCATCATCACTGAATCAGAGGACTCGGCGCCATGCAGCTGGCAGTGGACCTTTCACTACTGACCATGCAGGCGCTCACGATCAGTGCGATTCGCGCTCATCAACCGGCACGAATGCGCTCGTGAGTACGGGCGGCGGCCTGACGCGCAACTGGCCCAATCACTGACGCCGCCCGAAAGGAGCGGCACCGCCAGGCGGGTACTTTTTCTGCACATTATCGCCCACTGGCGCTGTTCGGCGACCCATCAGCGCCAAATTCGCCAATACTCACGCAAATCGCACGGATGACCTGCCGATATGCCTTCTAATTTAGCTCTGGTTGGGCGAAAAATCGACTTTGAAGTTGTAGAATAACTCCAAATGGGAAACTCTCGAGTTAGGCTTCGCCTTTCATTTTGAAGGATAGCGTCTTGATTCCCAAGTCTGCCAATGCATTCTTGGTGGAACGCATCTTGGTCAAGTTATCAAACGGCCCTAAGCGCACACGAAAGTACTCTCCACGACCCTCGATTGTTACCTTCTGAATATAAGCGCTATGTCCGGATAGAGCCAACTGTGCCTTCAACTTGTCAGCATCCCCATAAGCTTTATACGAGGCGGCTTGTAGAACGTAGAACGACTGAATTTCTACAGTCTTTGCAACTTCTTTTTGTTTTGCAGCTGGTTCGGGCTGCTGGTCTACTGCAGCAACTTCGTTGTTGGATTCAGGTTCAGGAGTTAGAGGCAAGATGTACTCATCTTCCAGCAAGACGTCATAAAAGTTGAACTTAAATCCATCCGTTGGATTGGCAGGCTGGTCACTGACCGACTCGACAGAAGCCACTTGCTGTTCAGCCTTCTGTGCTTCCGTTGCGGCTGTTATTAAGTTTTGCAGTCCAGACCCCACGTTTGTTGGACGATTTTCCTGAATCACTCCCACATATAAAAACATGCCGGAAGCCCCTACCAGGAGCCCCAAAACGAAAGGCTTAAATCCGGAAGAACTCTTCACCGCTTTCTTGTTTGCCCGTTTCGCCATAGGTAAAATTCCCTCGGTAAACTACATGGAATCTGGTGCAGAAACACCAATCAAATTAAGGCCACTGGACAGCACTTGCCGGGTGGCTTCAAGAAGATCCAAACGTGCATCACGCAATGATTGTTCGCAATCCAACACCCGCTCTTTGTTGTAAAACGAATGAAACTCATTCGCCAATTCGCGCAAGTAATATGCAATTTGATGTGGTTCCAACGCAGAAGCCGAACTTTCGATAACTTCTGGATAGCGCGCTAAACACTTCATAAGACTGATCTCGGCGTCCCGTTCCAATAGGGAGTGGTTCGCATCGCAGTTCCTTGATACACCTCTTTCCCGCATCTGCCGAAATATGCTGGCAATTCTTGCGTGTGCGTACTGGATGTAGTAGACGGGATTGTCATTGCTTTGAGACTTCGCCAAATCAAGATCAAACTCCAAATGCTGATCGGACTTTCGACTGACATAAAAGAAACGTGCTGCGTCCTCGCCGATTTCTTCCCGCAGTTGTCTTAAGGAAACGAATTCTCCGGCACGGGTCGACATCGATATTTTGACGCCTTTTCTATACAGCGATGCGAATTGAACGAGTAGTATGATTAGTTGCTCGGGATCTTCACCAGCTGCTTGAAGAACAGCCTTCATCCTAGCAATATAGCCGTGATGATCAGCACCCCAGATATTGATCATCATATTATACCCTCGCTGGTACTTGTTCAGGTGATAGGCAATGTCTGACGCAAAATATGTCAGTGCGTTGTTGGAGCGAACCACAACCCGGTCCTTTTCGTCTCCGTATTCTGTAGACCTAAACCACAGTGCACCGTCCGACTCATACAGGTGGCTGCGCGCCTTAAGGTGACTGACTACATGCTCAACCTCTCCACTTTTGACAACCTGGCTTTCTGCGAACCACTGGTCATATTCGACACCGAAACCCTTCAGGTCATCACGCAGGTCCTCCACCATTACATCCAAAACCCATTGTCGAAGCGTTTCGTAATCACTATCGCCGAGACGGTCCTGACATCTTCCGACCAATTGGTCCAATGCCGCGTCTTCACCATCAGGCAGGTCAGACAACAAATTTTCGACAGTACGAACAAACAACTCCCCAAACTCGGTTTTTGCCTGTTTGGCTAGTTCAATTACATAGTCGCCTCGATAGGCTCCCGTGGGAAAGTCGAGATCGTTTTGCTCAATTTGCAAATACCTCACCCAAGTACTGAGCGTTAGGATGCTCATTTGACGACCGATGTCATTCACGTAGTATTCGGTGTCAACGGAATAGCCGGCCTTATGCATAATTCTCGCAAGAGTGTCACCGTACGCGGCGCCACGACCATGCCCAACGTGTAGTGGGCCTGTAGGGTTTGCAGAAACGAACTCAATCAATATTTTGTTGGACCCGCTTCTGACAAGCGAGCCGTAGTTGTCGCCATTTTCCAGAATTTCGGCTACGACAGCGCAGTATGCATGGGTAGTCAAAAAAAAGTTAATAAAGCCGGGGCCAGCAATTTCAGTGTGCTCAACCAAAGATGACTCAGGCATATGTTCACGAATTAATTCGGCGATGTCACGTGGCTGCATGCTTGCTTTTTTTGCCATTCCCAAAGCGATGGCCGTAGCAAAGTCACCATGGCCCTCACGCCGTGAGTGCTCAATGGCAATACTGCTGGGCATACTGGCGGCTGGAATGAGTTGTGTTTGCAGCAAACTTTCTAGTGATTGTTCAACCAGTTCGCGAATTCGAAATTTCAAAGATTTATCCTAGTATTGTGATTAAAAATAATTGATTGGGTCTACATCCAAATTCCAGCGAAGCTTGCCTTTTTTACGAAACTTCTCCAACTGATCAACCCATTGAGTTAAAAACCGACCAAGTGTAACTGTATTCGAACCCGTGACCAACAACTGTGCTCGGTGTCTATTTGCAATTCTCCCAATTGGAGACTTGATCGCATCCATCACAGTGATTCCTGAGAACTTATCTTGTTCAATGATTTGGTGTGCTCGTTCCTTTGCTTGTAAAAGAAACTCTTCGGGTTGATCTTGCTCTGGTGAGTTGGCTCGCAACAGCGCGTGTCCCCAAAATGGTGGTTGTTGCGCTTCTTTTCGATTTTCCAACTCCTGGTGAGCAAATTGCATGTAACTGTGAGAACGAATAGCTTCAAACACATCGCTGGTCGGATACATGGACTGAATATAGACTTCACCGCACTTCTCTATTCTTCCGGCACGACCGGCTACTTGCAACACTTGTTGAGTCAAGTATTCCATTGCGCGAAAATCATGGCTGAAGAATCCTCTGTCTGCATCCAATATTCCAACCAACGTAACATAGGGGAAATTATGCCCCTTTGACAGCATTTGTGTGCCAACCAAAATATCAGCATCACCATATTGAGCTTTGTCTAAAGCGCTTTGAATTTGTGCATATCCTTTGATTGAATCGCTATCAATACGAAGCAGGCGGACCCCTGGAAATTGTTGTCTTAGTATCTGTTCTACTTTCTGAGTTCCTTCTCCAAATACCTCTATACGGGCAGATTCGCACTGTGGACAAAATTTGGGAATATTGTTTTGTTTAAAGCCGCATTGATGACAGCGCAAACAATTGTCCATAGAATGATAAATTAGCTTTAGATCACAGTTGGGGCAAGTTGCGAACCACTGACAATCCGCACAGAAGACCAGTGGCGAATAGCCTCTGCGATTGATAAAAATCAAGCACTGTTCGTTGGCGTCCAGTCTCTTTTGAATTGCCTTTAACAATGGAAACGACATACCATCCGTGACATTGATGTTGTTCAAATCAATGATTTGAACAGTTGGCATTGCTACCTGAGTTGCTCGCTTCGTCAAACTTAAAACGGAAACTCTGTTGCTTTTAGCTGCCTGAACAGTTTCCAATGAAGGGGTTGCAGAACCAAAGACAATTGGAATACCCAACGTCATCGCTCTACGTAAAGCAACTTTTCGCGCATGATAGGGAACACCCTCATCCTGTTTGAATGAACTATCGTGCTCTTCATCCATTACAATGATGCTAAGACGCTTAATCGGCAGAAACACCGCTGAACGTGTACCAACAATAACCTGTGCTTCACCAGTCTTTGCCAGCCACCAGGACCGATGGCGTTCTGCGTCGGTTAAGCCTGAGTGGTAGGCTACCACCCGAGCTGCCAAGGCGCTACCGACACGTCCCAATAATTGAGGAGAAAGGCTAATTTCGGGCACCATGATTAAGGCTTGTCCACCTTGGGCCAGCACTTCGGTGATCGCATGAAGATACACTTCGGTCTTACCGCTTCCGGTGACTCCATGCAGTAAAAAACTGGCATACCTTCCCAGCGATGCCACAATCTGCTTATAAGAGTTTTGCTGCTCGAGGTTTAAGTCCTGAATTAGGTTAATTTCACTTGATGTCGGCCGCATCGCTAAGGGTTTAATTTCAACATAGTCTCGCGACTCCATTTTCTTCAGTGAACTGCGCCACGAACTGCCTGCTGACTTAAGTAATTCAATATCCAGTAATGAATCTCGATTGGCTAATTTTTCAAAGATGAGCCCTTGTACTTTCGCGCGAGCAAAATCCTCAAGTTCCAGGCTGGCACCTGCACTGGTCAAACGCACTCCCATTTTGAGGTTCGGTGTTTGCGGTCGTCCTTTGCGAATCGCTAACGGCAGTGCAGTCCAAAGTACCTCTCCAAGGGGTTGATGATAGTAATTAGACACCCAATTCAAAGTGCCCACTAATTCTTGATTTATTATGGGTTCATCATCAATGACTGAGTCAATCTGCTTTAAGCCTTCATAGGGAATACTGGGCTTAGTGGGCTGGTCAACAATCAGCGCCACTTTCTTGTTTCTGCCAAATGGCACTAATACTCGACATCCCACTGATGCCGAAAGATTTGGCTTTAACCGATAATCGAAGAGTAATCTTCTTGAAATCGGCATAGCTACACGAACAATGTCTTTCAAATCAACGCTATCCAATCATTAAAATACTGTTCTCAGTTTCAAATTCTGACCCAGTAAATCAGTAAACTATGCCCAACCTGCCTAATGTCAAGCGTGACATTTCGTTACTACTCGAGACCCCCATTATCAAAATGCAGCCCGTAGGGGGAGCTACGTTTGATCAAGCCTGCATTGCTCAAAGCAAGTCTGAAAACTTTTTTGTTAAATTTGGTACCACAGGTTCACGGATAACTGCCGAATTTGAAGGTCTGCAAGAACTAGAAAAATCCAATACTGTGCGGGTACCCCGACCGATTCTTCTGGGCTGCTCGGAAGGTACAACTTATATGGTAACGGAGTGCATTTCTTTTGCCGGCCCAAGATCGGACTCCTTTGAACGGCTCGGTCATCAAATGGCAATGCTGCATCGATTTGTACACGAAAAACACGGCTGGGCTTCAGATAATTATATTGGCGCCACTTCACAGCCAAATTCCCAAAATAAAAATTGGCTTGAGTTCTTCAGCACCAATAGGCTATCGCATCAATTAAGAATTGCTCACAAAAACGGCTATTGCGGTAACGTTCAAACTCTCGGAACTCGTTTATTGGATAATTTGGTCAACCTGCTTGGTTCCCATACTCCCGTTCCATCGCTGTTGCATGGAGACTTGTGGTCAGGTAACTGCTCGTTCGATGCTAAAGGCAACCCTGTCATCTTTGACCCTGCAGTTTACTATGGCGATCGCGAAGCAGATATCGCCATGACTTCGCTGTTCGGTGGATTCCCTTCAGACTTCTACCATGCCTACCTAGAAGCCTGGCCGTTTCCCGAGGGACACCACGAGCGCTCTGATCTTTATCAGTTGTATCACATTTTGAACCATTTGAATTTATTCGGCAGAGTCTACCTTGGCCAGGCAGAATCAATGATGCGTCGGATCTTATCCATTGTCACTTAAGAAGTCAGTGCCGCTTGAAATTTGTAGGGTATTCGATTCGACCAAGTACGACCGGAAAATTCTCCCGATCAGACGCGCTGCAGTGGATTTTCAACGCTTTGTGCACGACCGGAAATGCCAGATCGTCCCATGGAATTTTGTCTTGAGTAAACAGCTGAGCTTCCAAACTTTCTTCACCTGGAGCATAGGCGGGAGTAGCCAGTTTACCGCGAAAGATAATGTACACCTGATTAACGTGCGGTATGCTGTAAACTGCGAAAAGTTTGATTGATTCGACTTTGGCGCGTGCCTCTTCCCAAGTCTCTCGGGCAGCTGCAGATTCTACAGTCTCACTATTTTCCATAAAGCCTGCGGGTATAGTCCAATAATTTTTGCGAGGCTCGATCGCACGGCGGCAAAGAAGAATTTCGTCCTGCCACTCAACGATGCAACCCGCGACTACGTTTGGATTTTGATAGTGAATAAACCCGCAAGATGTGTTTTTACAAACGTAACGCGGCAATGTATCTCCTGGTGGAAT
>CBDAUA010000009.1:0-42458 GCA_965200425.1 Arenicellales bacterium
GTGTGCTGCTGCCAATATGATAGTAGATTCCGAAGTGCAACAAAGGCTAAACCCGGATTGCCCGGCACAAAGAAGAACACGTGTAGATGAACACGACGGGTATTCTTAGAACCGAACTCAGGAAACACCACATACGGCATCGGCATTTCACGGTGTCCACGAATGTCATGCATCATCTGATGAAACCAGTGTTTAACCTCACGTAAAGAACGCTCCTTGTTGGAAACAGTAAGCGTCATGAAAAAGACTTCACCCCGCGGGTAGTGCTTCTCACCACCCTTGCTAAATGTAGAAAAGCCATGCTGGCGGAACCAAGATATCATGCCAGTCAGCCGATTCTTACGTTCGATGCGTGCCTTTTCGCAAATTTCACACTTGCCACAGCCTACAGCATAGGTATAGGTTTCACCACCTCGTTTTTTGCGTCTCTGCAAGGTTGGATCAACTACCACGAAGAAATTACAGTCAGTCAAATTTATAATCATTTTCATTTAAACACCTGCCGAAAATAAAACATAACAGGGACGTGGTTTTTCCACGTCCCTGTTTTCGTTAGTTAGCGATCGCGCCGCACACATCGGCGCGCCCGTTGACTCAAGCGTTCCCGCCGCTCACGGCGTGATCTGTGGAGTTCATACCGCCACAACATCAGCCCCGTCGCGATCAAGAACACCATCGCTAAAATCGTGATCATGATAAATTCTCCTCCTTTGCGTAATCATGGATCCATGAGGCAAAATTTTCAACCCGCAAGGAGTGCGTCACATCTCGCCACTGCTGCAGTGTCATCTCGGAACGAGATGACACATTATAATGCTGACGAACGCCTTCCCAGAAGGCTTCTTTATTCACGCCCACTTTTTCCGCAAGCTCATCCTCACACTCAGCAAAAACAGCGAACGCCTGCTTCCGGGCGCGATCTAATATATCCTGCTCGGTTTCGGGTTTGCTCTCGGCTGACGGTTCTGGCTTGGGTGTGGGTTCGGGTTCGGGATCAGGTGCAGCTGATATAGGTTTCGGTTGGGAGTTAGGCAACGCCATGAGCGTGATTATTGCGTTTTCTTGCATCGACGCGGGTATCAGTTGGCGCCTCGCGTTTCGGCACGCTTTCGTCATCGCTTTCTGCATCGCGTACTTGTCGAAAACATCTTTTTTGAGATCATAGTCGTAACGCATCGTCGCCTCAACGGCGACGCCATATGCTTTTTGACCTGTTTCTTTGACGGCGCAGGCAGTATAGCAGACTTGCTTATCGCTGAGACCTTGATAATACGTGATTTCTACCGACTCGATGCTGATACCGCTTTCAAGCGCGATGTGCGCGATGGCGGTGGCAGTCAAGCCGCGTATCGTTTGGCTGCCTTGCTTAAATTCGTAGACGTAGCGAGACAGCATATGATCATTCCATGAATCGCTTGCCAGTGCGTCATCCACGAGGTTCGCAACCTCATATTCCTGAAGTTCTCTTTCGTTACTCATTTTGCGGTTCTCCTTTTGCGGCGTCGTTTCGGCGGAGCGCCTGCGATCTCTTGCCAGGCATTTAGTTTCTCCCAGTTATAGACTGTTCTAAAAGTAACACCGAGTTGTTCCGCGATGTCAGTGGGATATAAACCCTGTTTGGCGAGGAGTGCACCTCGCCTAATCATCTGGGCTTTCTCATTTTCATTTGAAAGCCTCATCTTTCGCCGCTTGGGTTTGCCAGCGATCTCTTGCCAGAGGTCCGATTTAGACCATCGGTAGATTGTCGTTTGCGTGACACCGAGTTGTTCGGCGATTTTATCAGGATACATCCCCTGTTTCGCGAGCAGTGCACCTCGCTTAATCAGTTGGTTTCTTTCGTTAAAATTCTTTTTCGGCATATTCCTCCTTGCCCTTTCGGGCGGTTTGTTAGTTTTCGGCTTCCTCTTCAGGGCAGGTTTGCCAGTTCCTGCCGACCGCCCTCGCGGGCGGTTTCGGTTAAACTTGCCCTTCGTAATATCGGCTAAGACTCGATTGGTAACCCTTGCCCATTCGGTATATCTCTTGTATTGTTTCGAGTTCGGCTATTAGTATATCGAGCTGTCCCGGAACAATTACGCCAATCTCTATAATAGCGGGTTCGCCATTATAGATACCTTTGGCCTGATATATCCTCTCAAGGTCAAGGTGATTGTGATGGGAATTAAATCTTCCATCATCCTTGCGTTTGCGAAAACCATCAATATCATATTTGGCTTTCGCGTAGTTTTTAGCATAATTGATCGACCTATTTTCTATGATTGTCGTTTCGTTTATGCCGGTTTCACCTATAGCTGTTATTCTAAAATGCATTGTCATTTTCAATCTCCTTGTTGCCCTTTCGGGCTGTTGGTTTGGTTTGGGTTGCGTTGTCATTGTCAATTCTTATGTATATATTATACCACAATTATAATTAATTGTCAAATAAATATGCAATTAAAATGCGTTTTTTAGACGAATTTTAGCGAAAAAGCGTGTTTTTTCTGCTTTTTTATAGTCACAGAGCCACGTGTGTTCGCCGCCAGGATCGATAACGCAAAAGAAACCCCGCCAGTGGTTTTGGCGGGGATCGGGACTTGCTGTAGAGACAGCGGTTCTCGATTTTTTTGCGATACAGAACAGGGTATCACGGATATTTTATACCATTTGCAAACCTATTGCAACAAAAATATTCGTGATCCCTCCACAACTTGGAGGGCTTTTTCTCCGAATAGGGTATAATAAGGGTAAAATACGGAAAGGTATCTGCTACCGCCTCTAACGTTTTTTTATCCATCCACATCTCACTTTGGAAACCGCTACACCACCGAAGCCCCACAAGGAGCCTCGGGGTGCGGATGCGGTACGTTAGATGCGGATTTTGTTTTGCGTGCTTTTTTCGCTCTACGGCTGCCCAGCCTGCGATCAAAAGACGCGCGTTCGAGCAAAGTGCGGGCACACTTTATCCGAACATTACATTTTACCACATTCAGGGAAAAGAAATCAAGAAAAAAACGCTTGTGTTGTTGATAACCTGTTGATAACTTGTGGATAACTCGGATTTTGGATGTTGATAACTTGGCGTGGGGTGAGAAGGAGTTATTTTATTTTCGTCGCGAACGAGTTTAAGGACTTACTGCATATTCGTTGGGTAGCCGATGATTTCGTAGTGTTTGTGTGGTTGTAAGGGTTCGTTATCCTGCGAGTGCCTTTCTGCCATCCGCTGGCGTATCGGGTCAAGTGCGATGATGTTCAAATCAATGCCTATCCAAGAACGCCCAAGCTTGTGGGCAGCCTCAAGAGTTGTGCCACACCCACAGAACGGGTCTAATATGAGATCACCTTCATTGCTACTCGCTTTTATTATGCGTTCATAGAGGGCGAGTGGTTTCTGGGTTGGGTATCCGGTACGTTCTTTTGCCATGTTGTTTATCGATGGGATTCGCCACACGTCATGCATTCGCTTCCCATTCGGATTTCCACGATATTTACCGCCATAACTCTTCGGATTCTTTACCCAATTCTTTACCCAATTGCTATTTTCTACGTAAGGTTCACGTGCAGATATATCATCAAAAGTATTTTGTTTTTTGTCCGCGTAAAAAAATATAATATCGTGTTTAGATGCGTAGTTTTTCTTGCTATTAGACGACCCATTGTAATAATGCCACACAATTTCATTTCTAAATGCAGAAACACCAAATACAGCATCAAGTAGTATTTTGAGGTAGTGGCTTGCGGAAGGGTCGCAGTGTAGGTATATGCTACCGGTATCTCGGAGTATCCTGTGCATTTCTACAAGGCGAGTTGCCATCATGACGAGATATGCCATCATGGGGGTTTCGTTTAGAAATTTGCGTACCCCTTCAATAGTATTACCGATTTGTCCATTAACTAACAACAATTCTTGATATGCCATTTCTGCTTCGGTATCCCACTGCCATGTATCCGTGTATGCTTGATAGTTGTGCCCGCTGTTGAAGGGTGGATCCGTGGCGATGAGGTCAACAAAGCCGTCTTCCATCTTACGCATGATTTCAAGGTTATCTGCGAAGTAAAGTTTGTTCATATTCGTTCTCCTTCCAGATTTCCAAGAGATCTTTAGCCTAAGCCTTCCATCTGGGCGACATACTCTGCTAAAGCCGCTTGTGCATCGCCTGCCTGTTGATCTGTGTTGTTGTGCGTCAGGATGAAAAATTCGGTTATGGAGAAATCGATGCCTAAGACGCGCAAGCCGACCATAGTGTGGTTGCTTACTTCATCGCGGGAGTCGACGTGGTCCGTTGTGTTTCCGAGTCCGAGAGCGCGCACCACCAATCGTGCGCCCTTCTGCGATTGAGTAGCAGAAATCACGCCTTCGTATTGATGGAAAAAGGTGAGGAGGTTTTCGCTTGCATCTGAATCGGATATGTCGACCTCAAGCATCGTTTCTCCTCTCTGTCTATAAATCGCCTCAAAATTATCGGTTTCGTCGGTTCTAATGCCGATACGCGGCCAGACGTTGCCATCACCGAACTGCAATTTCGCGTCGTCATTAACTACTTCGCGTTTGCCGACGATAACAAAAGCTGCATTCAGATTGCCACGGCTGGATGAGGAGCGGGTCAAATCGCCGCGATCCGCTTCCAGCTCATGGCGAGAGTCAGTTGAGTCGAAACCCGGCGGCGGAGAAAAAGAATAACCAAACCGTGGCTGATACCACCAATCGCCGCTGAATTGGGTGCCGAACTTGACTTCCGTGGGGGTGTCGCCCGGGATGGATGACACGTAACCGAGAATGGGCTTCGGATTCGCAAGCAGGTGAGCGTCGCCTATTTGATCGTAAACCTCGTCGATTTGCATCACGGCAAATTGGGTACGATTTGATGGAGTAGGTTGCATGCGATCCCAAAAAACTTGAGGAATGCTGGCAAAACCATCTGTACCGGATAGGATAATTTGCGTTGCTGGGCTCTGAATGTCCGTCGGTTCCAAACTCACGCTACCGGACGTGACGGAACCGTTACCACCGGGTACGAGCTGAATGAACTTGGCACTTACCCTAAATAGTCGCACGTTCGATTGACCGTCGTGGCTACGCGCCAGCGAATAGAAATGCGTCAGCGAGGGCGGTTGCGTGATGGCGGTTGTTGCAACGGTGATGTCTTTCGGAAAAAAATCACGCGTGGTGGCGGTGATAATATTTGAGGGCTGAGAATCGCCATAATTCACGCCCGCATCACCGATCGCGCGCACGCGAAAGTTGTATTCTGTGTCTTCATTTAAACCCGTTAATGTAATACGAATCCTTTCCGGTTGACCGAGTTCCGTAAAGCTTTCATAACCCGACGATACGATGGTATAGACTGTGTCTGTGCCGATTTTGTATTCTGCCTGATACGAACTCGCATTTGGCACGGTATCCCAGATCAGCTGTGCTTGGTATCTATCAAATCGCGCGTCCACGCTTCGCAAAACGGGTGTATCCAAGTCGGGTTTCGTCGTGAATTCCTCAGGTGCGGAAGGTTCGGAATCCGCGAAGTTTGTGCGATCCCCTGAAGCAATGACACGGAATTGATACGTCGTCGACGGATCCAAGCCGCGCAAGCTGTAACTCGCCCCTGTAAAACGCTGTGTCGATGTCCAAGTGTCGTTGTAGGTGCCGTCTGCCTGTCGTTGTCGTGTTTCAATGAGGAAATGCGTTGCATGTTGTGGGCTCGTCCACGATGCGTCTATGCCCTCATCTGTCAGATTCGTCGTTGAAATGCCGACGACTTGCGCGATCTGCGGTTCCGTTGTTGCGTCGAAAGGCGTTGACCAGTCACTCTCCCTGCCGGTTGAATTGTCTGATGCTATCCGGATCCGCACCTGATATGCCGTGTTGGGTGTTAAATCCGAGATGGTATGCAGGTAGTTGTTCCGCGTGCCTGTCCTTGAGTGGGGCGCAACATCAACAAGCGGCGACCACTCGCCCATGCTGCCGATCCGCCACTGCAGCTGCGAATTCTGACCATTCGGCACCGGAGATTCGGATTGGTACTGGAAGATGAGTCGATGCGGTTCCACATCATTCAAAGCGATATTGGAAGGCACAGGAAAACGTGGCACTGATCTAAAACTGAGCGTCGCGCCTGAATCAGCAGGAAAAAAGTTAGTCGCACGCGACTCAATCAGATAGACAAAATCTTGATTGGCAGTCAAGCCAGTATTTGTATATGTATGCTGCCTTCTATTTGCCGGATAGTAGCTAATCCGCGTGAGCGGACCGTTGAGGTCCGTACCGCGAAGGATATCGTAGCTAATCGACGCGCTTGAGCCGGCTGGCAAGACAGCGGCATCCCAATTAAGCGTTACCGTCGTGCCGATGTCGTCGCCTTCCAAGCGGAAATTTGACGGCGGCGAAACAAACTGCGAAAATACAGTAATATCAAGATTATCTGTAAACGTATTGTTCGTCGCTTGATACTCGATACCATCGCCTTTCGCGCGTATGCGGAAATGGTAATCTTGCCCCGCCACTTGTGCTGCCGATTTGCTTAAAATCGTCGTTCCAATCAGACCATCCGCGATGTCAGCAAGCCGAGTCCATGTCGTCTCATCTGCACTGCCAAAGATTTCGTAACCGGTTGCATCAGATACAGCGTCCCAACTAAAATGGAACTCGTGCACGGCGGGTATCGTCTGCGTATTTAGCGATTGCGTCACCGCGAAGTTCTCAGGCGCGGGTAGGTGCAAACTTGTGATCGCCTTAATCGTCACCGGATCCGAGGACCAAAAACCGCTCGCCTCCGCTTCGATCCGATACCAGTGTTCGTCCCTCGCCATTAAGCCCGTATCGGTGTATTCAAGCGTGCTGGGCGAATTGATAACTGTGAGTTCAGTGAAGTCTGCTGTGGCACTCGTTAACGATCGGGATATCCGATAACGCGCTGCATCCGGCATTAAATTCCACGTCAAGCGTACTTGGTCGTCCGAGGGGTGTGCTGTGAAATTTTGAACAGTCGTCGGGTTAAAAAATTGATTGATATACTCATCTGCTGTTGAAGTCGGATTGCCTAAATTACGATAAGTCGTGCCGTTGCCAGCACCTTGGATTCTGAAATTATAGGTGGTGCCGCGCGTGATGACAATATTGAGAAACGCAAGTGCTGCAAAACTGATCACTGACCCAATGCTCGCGTGCGGCGGCAGTCGCCGGTAAGTGAGCCATGTTGATGACGACTCTTCTTTGTATTCGATCAGATAGCCATCTGTAGCTTCTGTCACAGCCGTCCACTGCACATTCAGATGCGTGCGTGTTTGCGTTATATCAAAGTCTTGCGGTGCGGGTACATTGTGCCGGGGATGGTCAGTTACCGTCGACGACCACTCTGAAGGGGTATAATCCGTTCCGATGCCGCGCACTTCAAAATCATATTCCGTGCCGGCATCTAAGCCGGTTAAGCGATAGTTTGTAGCTGTCAACGTGCTACTGGAAATCTCCCAAGTGCCGCCGCTTTCGCGATGGCGGACTTCATAGCCTGTTGCATCCGGCAAAGTGTCCCACGCGAAGCTGAGCGTGTGTCCGGTTAAGGCAGTCAAACGCACATTTTGAGGAGCATTTGGAAACAAGCGATCTATACGTTCAGAATCCGGATCCGAAAGCGGTGAATCTGCCCACTCCACGTTACTGCGGCGATCTGCGCGGACAAAGAAGCGATACGTATTACCGCGCACAAGGCTGTTCGTTTGTCCGCTTGGATCCGTAAAATCCAACGTGACGGGGTTAGTCGAGATCACATTTCCGAGCGCGTACACGCGTCGGTTCGCTACATCGCCATCGTCGACAAAAACAGTATATCCGCTTGCATTCGCTACTGCATCCCACTGAAAATTTAACACAACATCCGTCGCTGTCGTGCTTTCCGAGACACTAAGGTTTTGCGGTGGCGGTAAGTCGGGCGACAAAAACTCCCGACGGCTTCTGACCGCGCCGCGAGCTAACTGATTCATCATATTGAAACCCGCGCCCGACACTTCAAAGTCATAGAGAAAACCCTGAATCAAATCTGTAAGTGTAACCGTTCTTGTATCCCCTAAATCTACCCATTCCGTCCACGCTGTCGGGTCGTTGTTTGTGGCAAGCTTATATCTGTATTCATAGTGCGACGTATGCGGCACGGCATCCCATGCCCAAACCATCTGAGTGGGTGTCAAGTAGGAGAGCGTCAGCGTTAGATTGGTCGGTGCGAGTCTGTTATTCGGATCCGTCGTTACTGTAATCGTCGCAGGCGTATCGGAGCGGACAGTATGTTCATTGACAGCGACAACAGAGAAGGTGTAGGAGGTGTTATCAGGTGTCTCGAGTAAGTAATCAATTCTGGGTTGCGTTGACGGATTGCCCCCAGCAGGCACGACATGATCAGGCAAGCCGGCTGCTTTTACCAGGTAAGTCAAATCGGGACCTTGATTGTCCCAAGAGAGTTGTACGCGTCTGTTGCCCCCGATGGCTGCGAGGTTCGTGACATCCGGGGGGGGAATCGTCGGCGTTGCAAGAAAAGTTCTCCACTCACTCGCGCCATGCCGATTCACCGCACGGACGCGGAACGCATACTCACTGTTGTTTGTCAATCCTGTGATAGTGAGTGCCGTTTGGAGCGGGTCCGGCAGCGTGGCTTTCCGATAAGCGCCGGGCGTGCCGCGCACCTTGTATTCCAGTTCATATCGGGTGATCCGTCGTACTCTCTGCCATCGGAGCTGCGCGGAAGCGTCGGCAGGTTGGACGAAGAGGCGTGGCCGCGTAGGCGCGTGCGAGATCCGACCACCGAAAATCGGCCAGAAGATATCCATGCATATCGGGAAACAAAGGTCGGGAAATATCTGATATTCAGACTCTCTCAATCTTTTCTCCTTTGCAGCGGTTGCCATTTGATCTTCATATTGCCAAATTTTGCCTGCCACTTCTGGAAGGTGTGTCGACTCTCTCTTGATGATTGCGCATCATCAAAGCACCTGTAAATCGCTTCTGCTACTGAATCGTCGTCTTTGTCTTTGACTTTGTAGCTGCGAAAGTCGTTGACTTTTGCGCCGACAGCCATGTGAACATCCATGAAGTAAAATGCCTCAAGTCCGTCGGCATAGCGAAGTTGGTAAGGCAAAAGAGTCATCGACTTGTCTCTGAAATCCAGCGCATAGCGCCATTCAATATGCATTTTGCTTGTATCTTCTTTTGAAAACGGTTGCCATTCGATATTCAAGTCGTTAAAAATGGTCTCCCATTTTTCAAAACATGATCTGCCGGTGCTTTTTTCTGATGAGGGCCAAGCCAAATTATGACAGCACCTGTAAATCGCTTCTGCTACCGTCTCATCCTCTCTGACTCGGACTTTGCTGATTCGGTAACCGTTGACCTGTCTACTGATGGCGGTACAAGACTTTACCCAATAAAACGTCTTAAAATAGCCATTCCAGTAGCTGAATTGGTCAGGTACCCGCTCTGGGAATTCTCCGTCACGCTGTCCCTGTCGCCATTCAAGCTGATTGTTCCAGTTCTGCGGCATGTCAGTTGTCATGTTTCTTTCTCTTTAGTGGCGGTGCCGGTTGTGCTTGTGGCGGTGCCGGTTGTGCTGGTGTATCAGCAGGGGTTGGAGTTATAGGGTGACTGGGCGTATCAAATGATCGTTTTTCTTCTCCCCCACTTCGAGGCATGAGCAATCGCGAAAACCAAGCCATCCCACGCGAAAACCAAGCCATTTTTGATTTAACTGGATCTGATATTTCGACTTCTACAAAATCTTTAGCGACATTAATTTTGAAATCTAAACCAACGTCGCTTGGTAAGTTTTCATGCTTGAATTGCGTTGAGGCACACCGACCTTTTTTTCCATCTGCATCGACTGCCCAAATTTTCAGCTCATGCGTCCGGTCGGTTTCTATTCCCGCCAGTTCAACGCGATAATAGTTCGCGTTTTTGACGGGTTGCCAGATGATTCTAAGATAGTCTTGACCGGTAACGATACCAAAAATATAGGGTTTCGGCAAGCGTCGGTGGCCTGACGAAATATCTTTCTCTGGCAAGCGTGCTTCTTTATCAGCATCTTGACGTTTTTTGGGTTGACGTTCAATGTTGTTTGGAAACCCTCCGAAACCTTTGGGCGTGAACGTTTCTGACAATACGCGCCCTCTTTTCCCGTATATATCGACTGCCCAAATTTTCAGCGTATACGTTTTGCCGTTTTCGAGTCCTTTTTGAATATGATAAAATAACTCGGGATCCTCGCGTTCGATATAGCGACCGTCAATCTCAAGGATGTAGTAAGCCGCTGTTTTGAAGGGTTTCCAAATTACAGTCACACAACCGTCGCCCTCGTAAATTTTATTGATAACCGGCGGCGGCAAGCGTCGGTGGCCTGACGAAATATCTTTCGCATGAAGGGGATCGGGACTAATTTTGGTCATTCGGGTAGTTTCTCTATATAGCCTCGCGGGCCAGCTGCGCCTGATGTCACCTTTAATCGGTACATCGCACGCCGCGTGAAATAAGTATTCATGGGACCGTCTGCGTCCCAGAAACATTCAGTGGCTGCCCAACTTTCCGACGCTACAGCCTTCCCTTCAAGCGTGACCTCACCTGATTGTGCTGTATCGATGCCGTGCACCCAAATCTGATACCTGCCCACGAAGTCGTCTCCGAGTGTCAGGCCTTCTGTTTCCGTTTCTTTGAGTATGACTGTAGACATTTCATTCTCCTTCTGTAGCAGGTTGACCCGCAACAAGTTGCGGATACATTTCGCCTGCTGATTTAGTTCTGATTTCACCTTTGCCGTAGCCTATATGATTGAAAAACTTGAGATGCCAGTCTGGCAACAGATGCGCGACATAGAAACCGATCTCGGTCGATCGATGGAACTCGTGTATCGCTTCGTCGTCGTATGTGTACGGTAGTCCCATATCAGAGAAGTACGGCTTCAGATCGCCGCGTGCGAAGAGCCTTTCCCATAAACCGACGATACATTCATCAGAATGAAAGACGGCGGCGGTGTTATCTATAAACCTTTTGAAGTCGGCTCGCTTCTCAAAATAAGCGTTTGGGATCACCCATGCCCAACCGCGCATATCGTACATTTGCTGCAAGTCTTCCATCGTGGCGTTGGATTTCACGAACTGCTTAACACATTCAAACCAGTTCGCATCTGAATTCGCGATGCCGCGTTTCCAATGTGGGCGCGGCACCGCATCGGTACTTATGCCCATATTGATTATTTCAGGTGCGTGCAGATGTTCTTGGGACAGTTGCCCGATATGCTCAAAAAGCGGGAACTTGCCAAGCGTTTCGCCGTGCGGCGTTCGGCACAGAAACATATCGTAATCGAGTATCACGCGGTATTTGTAGCTATCAAAACGAGGGTCAACCCATGAAAACAACTGCTTGCCCATCATGATTTTTTCGGGTGCAGGGTTCGCCGCCGCGAATTCTTTCGTGCCGAAGATCACAATATCGTTATCCGTGAATTGTGAATTTTGCAGGTACTGTACAATGCCCTCTTGTTCCAGTGTCGCCTCGTCGATATAGATTTTAACTGCTACGTTCTGTTCCATCAGATCCGAATTGAGTTGCAGCGCGCGAATACTCCACTGCATCGCATTCATGCGATATGCCAAATGCGACTCGTTAACAGGGTATGCCTCAAAAACCGGATAAAGCACGACAATATCAGGATTAGTGCTTTCGTACGATTCTAAAGCCTGATTCAGCATAGGCAGACGGCGAAGGTAGTTTTTCGGATCCATCTGCACGCGATCAATGCTGAGAGGGTTCGGGTCTTGCTGCATGACTAATCGTTAAATAATAAGATAAGTCGGTTGCCGTGATCTGTAATCAATTGACCGGTTGCGTTCATGTGCCACAGATCAACAAGCCTGATATTCTCTGTTGTTTTTCGTTTCACAATCTCAAGCATCAGATCATGATCGCGCACATCTTCAATCAGGAGTGCGCCGCCGTCTGCGAGATACGGCGCGTAGTTTTCAAGCACAAAGCGTTGATTATCAGCTGCATGATCACAATCTTCTACGATCAAATCATAAGGCGAGTATTCCATCGCAACGTCGAGAGCCTCTTTTGAATAGGCATCGCCCTGGAACAACTGAACCTTATCAGGGATTTCACCTTTAGGTATCTTCTGATCGAAAGCGATCACTTCGCCTATGATGTCAATCTCATTCCAAATTTTGAGTGATCCGTCAACGCCGAATCTTGAAACGCCTAATTCGAGTACCTTCAGCGGTTGATTTTCTTTGTCCGCATAAAGCGATTTCAAAAGCATCTGATAAAGAAATCCGTATTGATGGATATTTTCTTTATCGCTTGTCGAGTTCTCAAAAATCTTAACAATATCCTGCTTCATACAAAGCCTCCTGTGCCGCAATCGCGGCGTTTAGCCCCTCCTTGCGTGCGACATATTTCAATACGACTGGCGGGAAATTAGAGGGAATCTCGTCTATAAACTCTTTTCCCCAAACGCCTGACACCTCAAAAGTGGTGCCGTCTTCAAAATTGCGAATAAAGGGATCAAGTAACAAATGGTAATCGGATTGGGAATTGAGGCACAATTGGACATGGGTGCGCGCCTTTGAATCGAGTAGCGTGCGTATCAGCCGATATTTTTCGTACCCTATCATCTTACTCTGAAAGCCAGCCGTAATCCAAGTGCCACAGTGGATATAGGGATTTTCAATATCAGAGATCATAAAAGTGGTATCATGGCCACCGAGCATGATTTTTGTCTGCGTCGTTCCGAGCGTGCCGACAATCGTCGTCGGCGAAACTGGATTAACCTTTTGGTCTTTTTCATCTAAAGTATTGTTTAAATCGATATTGGAGGCATGCGTCCAGTCCCATGTCTTGATTTCGGCACCACTGAGTTGAGCAGCGACATAAGCCGAGTAGGGCAGGGTTTTTTCTATAGCAATATCATCATCTTTCTGTTTCGATATCTGCTGCAGAATATAGGAGCCGCTTTCGCCGTGCATCGTCATTGCTTGATGATCACAGTTCGTGAAAATCACATCGCCATTTTCGGTATAACAGACCAGCGCGTCGGAAAACGATATCGGCATGATCGCGGAGAGATGAAAACCATTCGCATGCACACGCCCCAGTAAATTATGAATGACACCCATCAATTCGGATTTGTCTGGAGGCGTTCGTAACCACTTGTCAAACCTTATTCCGCTGGGCAGTCCATACACGGTCGCCTTCGTGTAGCTGTTGCCTATATCGAGAATGAGAATATCCATTTTAGACCTCCTCTACACTGCGTATTTTATCGTAAAATTCTTGCGTGTGCATGACCTCTACATCGAGTACGCAATAGATAAAACCGAATTCCTCGCGAAGGGGACGCATCCACTTATCTGCTGTATGTTCCCACCCAGTGAACACGATATCGGGTTTAATATCCATGATCGCTTGCCGAGTTGAAGCGAAATGCACATCGAACTCTACACCCTTCAGCATCGTCACGCCTGCAACACCCGGAAACATCGACAATATATTTTTGCGTTGTTGGTAGAAGAAAATAGGTTCTCTTTTCTTGAAATGGCGTATCCTTTCGTCGGTATTCAAGCCGATATAGATTTCGTCGGCTATTTTCAGGCACTCCGTTAGGAATAGGAAATGTCCGGCATGCGGTACGTCGAAATGTCCCGTCACAAAACCTTTCATATTATTATAACCTCAAGTAGTTGAATTCGGTTTGTCTTTCTGCCTGTTGTTTATACGTCTTTTCATGTGCCCAATGTGTGTCCGTCCCCATGTGCGCAATTTCAGTGATATAGGGATAGGCTTCGCTCTTTGGGCAATAGATACCTGCGCCTAACTTAAGGTGCTTGATACAGTTCTGCGAAAGGTATTCCTTAATGAAATTATCATAAAAAATATAGTCGCCGCGTGCCGAGGCGAGCTCGGATAGCACCCATGCGGCGCCTGACGGCGAGTAAATCATCGTCTCTTCATAGCCATCTAAACCGAGGTGATTGAAGAAAAACGCGCGATGGAAAGGTTGATTGCAATATATCGACTTAAAAAGCGTGCGTAGCTCGTCATTTTCAAGCGCGTTGCTTACGTCGTCGCCTTGTCGAATTCGCAATTGCCACATATAAAAATTTTGGCACCGGTTTTTCAGTACCCTATAGTCTTCCATTAGCAGTTCATGACGGATTGTTAACACGCGGTCGTCGTGCGTCACGCAGGCGGTTTCGCCGCTCTCCGTGAGATAGCGAAAAATCTTACAGTAAAGCCATGTCTGGCAGAAGCTTCCAGGCGTTTGCCCTGCCCAATCGTTTCGTAAGCCTAAGCCGTAGTTTTTGATAAAATCAAAACCATCATCAGCGGCGGCTTCTCTGAGACGAATGAAGTTATTCTCATAATAGCTCGGTTTCGGTGATATCGCAAAATGGATATCAGCATTCGCTACGCCCATGATATGCGCAGCGCCTGTGAAAAGCCAACGCCGATCCTCGCGATGTTCGACATTCAAAACGATAAACTTCATTCTGCCTCTAAATCTTTCTGCAGCCAGTCCACGAAGGCTTTCCCGCCTTCAGTAAAATTGAAGACATGATCATATTTTTTGTGACAGAAAGTGCCTGCGTCTAACCATGCGGTACGATCTTGTTCCTTCAAATTGTCCCACCCTTCCCTTGCCATATATGCCAATTGAAAAAGCGGAAAATCACCACATATTTCGCGGATAATCGGTTTTTCTTTGGCGACAAAGAACATGAACAATCCCTCGTCGTCGATAAACTCTGGATAGATCGACGGATATTTTTGCAACTTGTAATTTATAAGCTGATTTTTTCCATAGTAACCGCCTACAGATCCTCTGAAATATGGAAGTAGCGAGTCGACTTGCTTTTTGAATAAATCTCCCAGCACCGGCACATTAAGTAATCTTTCGCACACATCCACATCTTGGCTTGAGATAAGTTCATCTGCTCCGAGTTCATTTAGCGGTATTTCACTCAACATAAAATACCCTGCATGATTTTCTATCTCTCGGTAATATGTTTGCAGTTGTAGATGATTTTCTTTTGTTTCAGAGACCGTGCCGCGAAAGAATGGAAAGAGATGAAAAAGCAAGACTCGCGGCTCCATTTCATTTACACTGACTTTATAGAAACCATTTCTCTCCTCATAATTCTCAAAAGAGAGCACATGGCTGAGGAATGCCGACCATGAATATTTTTCAGAGGGTTTGTCATTATACCAATTATTAGGAAATAGCCACCAATCGGTATCCAAATTTAATATGAATTCGGCTTCATTGACTTCGGGGTGCCATAGGACCGGGAAATGTGCGTTGAAGTTTTTCGGTGCATCATCAGGCAACGCCCGCACGAAGACATCTAATCCGTAGGGTTTTAAATACGCCCTACAAAAGGCTTCAAGATCGTCTGCCACGAAAATAAGCACTTTACCGGTTTCAAGTATATCTGAATATTTGATGAGCAAACTATAAGAGATGATGAATTCATTTAAGAGTACCTTTGTAATATCGGCATCAAAAGGATCAGATTCCCAGCGGAATATGCAATAATAGATGAGCATACCGCCTTCGACGGTCGCTGCAGGCAAGCCTCGTTCTGGTATTTCAATTTGCTGGTAGTAGTGTCGTTTGAGGTACTCATCTTTGCCAGGGTACTCATCTTTGCCAGTAAATTCGGATACCTCTGTGTGTGCTGTTTTTTCAATCTTTCTCATGCATCTGCTCCGCGACGGCGTTTTGTACAGCGTCGAATAAACGTTGCAACGCCTGAAAATATTCCATCTCAGCTTGTTGTATGCCGCGCGTATCGCCACTGGCGCGTGCCTTTTTCGTTTTCTCAAAACGCTGCGCCAATTCACGATTCGCATTTTCTAAGATGGTCCAGTAGGTTTCAGAAATCATCATTTGCCCCACGTCAGTGTCAAAACGAAGTCGGTTTCGGTTTCGTTTATTGAGATTTTAGGCGTGCCACGTTCACTGTTCAAATGTTCTATAATCGTTTGGAGAATTTGATTGTCTGAAACCGGTTGCGCGTCAAGAGGAATAGACGTTTTCGCAACGCCATCGGCACCTTTAAGCACGCGAGGAATAGACGTTTTCGCAACGCCATCGGCACCTTTAAGCACGCGATTTACGGTTTCCTTATCGGCATGAGACAGATTCAGGAGGTCGTCTGTTTCGTCTGTTCCCTGCTCTACATATTTTTTGGGTATCATTTTCATTAGAATGTCCTCGCTTGGATGGAGGTTGTCCATCGGTTGGTGTCGTGCGTAATTCTCAAGAGTCGTGCGTAAACGGGACTCATCGGTAAGCTGCTATGTGTCAGTATGATCGCCTGACCGAGTTCGAGGTGCGGCGACCATATCAATTCAGCGTCAATTAAAAATCTGATCTCTTTGTTGTCTTCGAGATACCGCTCTGCCAAACGCTCCACCCAGAGGCGGTCATGATGCGTTAAGTAAGGGATATCTATACTGTAGTTGTGTTCGCCATGACTGCTAATCGAGGCGGCATCTTGTGTTGTATGCTGGAATCCCTCGCCATAGTTCGCAGTCACGCGATTAAATAGGTTTTCCATATCAGGCGTGATATGGATATTCATGATCAAATCTTCACCGACGTTATATACTATTGTATCCGTTCTTGCCTTAAAAGTCAAGTGCCCAGTATTAAATGAGATGATACAATTCGTTAAGTACGCGAGTTCTAAAAGCACTGCCCATGGCGACTTCCCTTGTGTCGGCAGTTTCGGTATCCGCATGGGGTTGTTTTCGCCATACTGTAGGAGTTGCCAGTTTGTCGCGCGGTTACTCGGTTCAATATTCAGACTGCTCCTATCGTATTGTTGGTTTTCAAACTCCTTGAAACCCGACAAGAAGAAGATTGTATCATCTTTGGTAATCATGCGACCGTTTGTCGTGGAATGCCTGCCCCAACCCGCGCCTTCTTCGCGATTGATACCACTACGCCAATTCAAACCTGCATCTATTTTCTGACCGGCAGGCGTAATACGCAGGAAACCGCCTGTATCCTCGCGGTATCGGGGGCGTAAAGGTATCGGTGATTTCTGTTCTATGCCGCCTCTAAAGAAGTAGGCATCATTGCCGAGCGTGGCAACCGCTGACGGCCCTTGTTCAAAGAAATCGTAATATTGGAGTTCTTGATACGTTCCGTTTGTATGCATTCGCGAAAGTTGCGAAGCGGAGGGTTGGAGAGTGCCGCCGTCTGTATGCGTGCCGCGTTCGTATTGCATATTGAAATAGATATAATCGCCTGCTTTCGTCAGCTCAGAAACAGAGATCACCTTACCCCTGACGCGTTGCGTGCCGATTGTGCGCCATGTGCCTGTAGTGTTTCTCTCCCATACAGTGATTTGCGAACCGTTTTGCGCCGTGTTTGGATGGTCTATGTTCGTAGGTGCCTTCAGAGAAGGCGGGGCTTGCGAAGGCGGGGGTTGATAGGCGGGTATATCAGAGGTAATTATATGTTGTGAATGTACGCCTGTGAAAACGCTGAAGGAGAGCGTCGGCGGCGTGATTACAAGCGGATTGTAGATAATGGCTGTCCGCCCAGCATCAAAATCATAGCTAATCGAACCCAGCGAAACACTGCCAGCATCAAAATCATAGCTAATCGCACCCAGCGAAATACTGCCAGCATCAAAATCATAGCTAATCGCCTCCTGCGAAATGCTGCCAGCATCAAAGGAATGAGAGACATTGCCGGCAGTGGTTGAAATTCTGGCGGAGTTTACCGATATACTTGTGCCCCTGAAGGTATAACTCAGCGATCCTGCTTGAAAGCCTCTACGATTTATCGACAATGCCTGATTTACGCTGACGGCACCTAACGAAACATGCGTGATGCCATACTCTGAGTCTGTTGTGGAGATAAGGGGTACGCTGGCAGTTAGAGTGCCCTGTAACGTCAGTTGACCTACGCGTGTGCGCGCATGGCTAATCGATAAGGTGCCTGATCTTGTTGAGATCATGGGTGGTTGAAAACTCACCGTCTGTGGTTGAAAACTTATATCGATACTCGGTGTGTCATGCGAAATCGGCCCTTGTGAGAAGCTTAACGATGTATCTTGGACAGATATCGCCGATTGTGAAATATCGAGTGTGGGTGCGGCGACAGAGAGTCGAGATTGTGAAATTGAGAGTCTTGGCGGCGAATATTCCAGAGATGGCTTTTGTTGCGCCACGCGCCCCGGCGAAAACGTCTCCGAAAAAGTGGGATGCTCTATAGTGATCTGTCCATAATAAATCGTCTTGTCACTTGGAATCAGCGGACGTATACTCGGTGGCTGTTGCGTGTAGATGTTTGGCGGTTCAACGGCTGCTGTAGGCGGCGCTACACCGACGGCAATGAGCGTGCCGTCGTCTAATATCTCAAAGTTCAGCGGTTGCGGTGTCGTTGCGTTGATGGTTCTGATGGCGGCATTCGCTGTGCCTGTACGTTGCATCAGTTCTGTTCTGAATGAATTCGCCGCGATACGCCTTTGCCTGACGAAATAAGCACGGTTATTATGCACTCGGACATTCGCGCGCGCGTCCGCCTGTTGATGTGTTTCGCCACTGTCGTAGCGAATGCCTGGCACAACATTATCTGCAACCTTCGTGAAACTATCACTGAAACGACTATAGTGATACAGGGCAGGTTTGGTGCCTACCAGCGTCGTTGTCGGGTCTAATTGCTCACCTGTTGCGATGGCATAGAAATTAACGCCGTCTTCTGTGTCAAAATTAGAGAGTTCCAAACCGGTGATACCGAAGTCGTTCCATGCGTCTGTCTCTGGATTCCATTCAAGGAAACCGAAGTTAGGCGTATTATCTTCAAAGCTATAGGTGTCGCCATAAAGGATGTAAAAGTTGCCGTCGTTCGTGCCTGACCGTGCCATAGACAAGGCACGTGGCGCGCCTGTCCAATGAAACTCCCTGAAGAAATTTGATTGTTTGTAGTCGTCTGTTTCCCAACCCGGTCTGCCGTGCGTTGCGAAAAAGTTGTCGCTCTCTTGCCAAACAGGGACAGACACATCACCTGACGAAATCGCTATATTGAAGTCACTGGCAATCTCACGTATCAGGTTTTCAATCCGCCGCCATCGGTAAGGTTCCTTAAAGGCGACGATCGGGTTATTCTCCAAGCTCCCGCCTTCTGTCAAAATGCCATCTGAGACGACTTGAAAATTAGTAGGCGCGAGATTTCCTTCACTACGAACAGACGCAACGCGTTGTAAAGCGGTGCCCTTCTGCCATCTCGTGTAAAATGCTCTGTTATCGGGTGTGCCTTGCCATGCCCGCACCGTCTGCGGATATATCGGCGCTTGGTCGGGATGGATTTTATAGGTGCCGTTCGCAAACGCTTCACCGAACGTAGCGACTAACTCGCGTTCCTTACCGAAATCGTCGAGGCGTGCCTTCCGCAATAGGTAGCTTTTGTCTGAGAAAGTCATCTCAACTGATTTCTCACGCGTATTGTTTTTGATACTTATCAAGTCGCCGACAAACACTGTCTTGCCTGTAAAGGTGTGCGCCGTCTGAAATCCTATTTCAACTCTCACCTCCGCGCGAAAGCCTGTAGCATCGACACCGTTGCGTGTAAAGAAGTTGGGATCGACACCCGACGCAAACTGTCCGTTGTCTGTCAAGGCCAGCGTGATATGGGATGTATTGAATTCATTATAGTTGGGATAGTCGAGTCGGTTTTGGAGGCGTGGCGCGTGACCACTTAGTAAGAGGTGGCTGACATCGACACCGGCAAGACTGACACGGATGGCAGGCGTTTCGCTGTGGGATTTTGCGATTGCTTGAATATCATGCATTGTTGACAAGTGCGTTTCGGATTTCACGAGCGACTGCAGATCGTATCACGCGATCGACACTCGTTTTGTTCCGCTTTGCGATCTCTTGGATCTGCTCTACCTGTTCATCGGTGAATAGTCGTTTACGGTCTTCTGCTTCTTCATGTCGCCGGTATATGTCAATCGCACGTCGGATAATCTCTGCTTTGGTCAAGCCTGTACTCTCAGCACGCCTGCGTATCCAGTCGATTTGGTCAGTTGTTAAGGGGAAAGTGGTCTTTTTTATGGGCATTAGAGGGTTAATTGCGGACATCAACATTTGGGATAATTGCACGAGGTTTGAATGTCACACGGTAGTGATTTGGACTCAAATCACTACTTTCTAATTGCTCAGCAAAATATGTTACATTGTCCGATAATCCTAAAAAGTGTTTTTTGTAACCATTGTCTCCAACCTTACATATCACCTCTAACTGTCCCAATCCATCATCATATATGCTGCATCGTCCTTCTATGGTCAGAATATATGTGTCGGTAATACCATTGTAAAAAATGATGCGACGCACAACTTCAAAATTGTCGGCTGCTTTAGACAGGTTGTGACTTGCCATATCAACATCGTCGCAACTAATAAACATAATTCCGAGAATTAATACCAACAGTATTAAACGCATTCGTTTACTCCTTTTTTTTGTTTATTATAGCGATTTTTGATGCGAATGTCAAGACGTGTTATACCTATCTTTTTTTTTTTTTGTAAAAGGGGTAATATCGCAACCTAATTTTGGATAAAAAAGAATGACATAGGCGATTTGCATGTTATAATATTGTATTATGACTAAGCAACAGAAGACAGAACGCAACCTCAAGATACTTGAATATCGAGACGCTGGCAAAAGCGCAAACGACATCGTCGCGCTGATGCAATGTCCACTTTCGACTGTCCGATATGCACTTTATCGGTGGAAAGGCGAACAAAAAGTGGACATTGAAGGGGACAAAGTGGACATTGAAGTGGACATTGAAGGGGACAAAGTGGACATTGAAGTGGACATTGAAGGGGACAAAGAGACACATTTTGTAGAAAAAGCACAGCAAATCATAGAAACACTGCTTGACGCTATCCAATCAGAATTGACAAATCCAGACTTAACAGCGATTGATATCAGAACGCTTGCAAACGCTTTCGATACAGTCTGTAAGCGGAATAATATAGAGATGTACGGCTTTGATACGAACGCCAAAGAAGCGGCTTTCGCCGCAGAAGAGAAAAAGCAGTTGAAGGAAGCCGAACGCAGTCAACAGGAAACAGACCCAGAAAAAAATGTTTGGGAGATCGCACACTACCATCCAAACATGAAGAAAGTACTCGCGAACCTACCGCGAAAGGAGCTTAAGGATTGTGAAGTATGAGGCATCCCGCGTACAGATTCACGAAATGGGGCGAAAACCTATACGGCGGTGCCCTACAATGTGCGTTAAGCAATGCACCTGCGCGTATCCTCTCAGGACCCTACGATACAGGCAAAACGTATTCATGCCTGCATATGATGAATATCTATGCGATGGAGTATCCGGGTGCGAGGTTGACATTCGCACACAAGACGCGTGACCAAGTCGACCGCGTCATTGTGCCGACATTTGAGAGGGTCTTGGGCTACAAGCCAACGGAACGCAGGCGATCTGAAAGCGACAAGTTTGTTATCAAGGCAGGCGGAGATCAGGCGAAGTATTTTGAGTATGATAATGGTTCACAGATTTGGTGCAACGGACTCAAAGACCCGACAAACCTACTCTCTGATTATTTTGATGCCGGTTTCGTCTGTCAAGCAGAGAAGTTGAGTATCGGAGACTGGGACATTTTGAGTAGCCGAGTGACTGAACGGGCAGGCACATTGCCAGTGGCGTTCCTACTCGGCGATTGTAACCCAGATGTGCCTAATCATTGGATTTTACAACTCGAAAAAGAAGGTAAGTTAGAGTTATTTGAAAGCCGTCACAGAGATAACCCGACGATATACGATCAAATGACAGGTGAATTGCTACCTGAAGCGAAAATGCGAATGCAACGCCTGAAGAATCTTACAGGGCTTCGCTACAAACGCGGTTACCTTGGATTGTGGGTGTCAGGTGAAGGAGCGGTATTTGAGGAGTTTAAGAGCCACCATCATATCGTCGACAACTTCGATATACCCGATAGCTGGGGCAGGTACATCAGCATAGACTTTGGTTTTCGCAATCCGCATGCCTGCCTCTGGTGGGCGCGAAGTCCCGACGACGAACTCTACTGCTACCGCGAAATTTACAAGACCGAGATGACGATACCGCGCTTGATACAGAAAATCAAAGAACATAGTGAAGGCGAACCGATTAGCTTTGTTGTTGCAGACTCAGCGGAACAGAACGGTATTAAGCAGTTGCGTGAGGCTGGGTATCATGTCAGGCAACCGAAAAAGGATATACGCAAGCAGATTGAAGGTATCCAAGAGCGGTTGAGAATCAAAGAGAACGGCAAATGCGGGCTTTATTATTTCAGGCACCGCTTGGCACACCCGCCTGACGAACGTTTGAGAGAACGATACGAACCGCTTGACACAACAGAAGAATACGCCTACTACTGCTACAATGAAGAGCTCAAAGGCAACGACAAAGACGATATACCGATAGATCAATACAACCACGGAATTGATAGCACTGCCTATCTCTGTAGTGTGTTCTCACAGCGACGCAGGTTTGGGTCAGGTAATCAACTCCTACAAGGCGGAAGGATAGTACAGAGTAGGTAATATGAAACCATCATTTTTCCCTTATCTGGGGGGTAAGTTTCTGTTAGCAAAGAAACTGATACCCTTGTTTCCAGAGCACATAAACTACATAGAACCGTTTGGAGGTGCTGCGAATGTGCTTCTACAGAAGCCACCCAGCCACCTTGAAGTCTACAACGACATCAACGGCGATATCGTCAACGTATTTCGTCAATTCAGAGATAACAACGAAGCTTTTATGCATAAAGTGCGATACACACCTTATAGTCGTGAGATATTTTACGAGAACAAAGCGAAACTTGAGACGGAAACAGACCCACTTGAAAGAGCAGTGGCTTGGTGGTGCGTGCGTGTGATGTCGTTTGGGGCTATGGGAGACAATTTCGGATGTTACAGGACGGCGGTTCACTCTGATGGAAGTCCGCGCAAAAGAATCGGAGCATACAAAAACCGGATAGACAAACATTTTCCTAAAATTCTTGATCGCCTTCTGTGGGTTCAGTTTGAGAACTTAGACATCATGGATTGCATAGACAGATACGATAACGCAGATGCCTTTTTCTATTGCGATCCGCCTTATCACCCAGACACTCGGAAAGGTGTCGAGTACAAACATGAAATGACGGCAGAAGACCACAAGGAATTCGCTGAACGGTTGAAAACGGTTAACGGTAAAGTGATGGTATCCGGTTATCAGCATGCCGTTTATGATCAACTCGGTTGGCAGAGGCACAATTGGGATGTACCGTTAAGAGCTACGGTTCCCAAGAATCGAAGACGAACAGAATCGGTCTACATGAATTATGAACCTAAATAGATTTTTCAAACCATTCAAGAAGACAACACGCGACACCCGCGCGTTAGCAGGCGGGCGCGTGTCCGTGCAGGACCCGTTCCGTGCGCAGAACCTATACGCCGTCACGCCACCCGAACGTGGCTTGTCCGCATGGCAACTGAAAAACTATACGAAAGAAGAGCTTCTGAATATCCAAGTCGACCGGCTTGTCAAAATACTCGTCGATATTCACCCGAATATCAAGAAGACCTTCAAAGACTTCGTGAGCAAGTGTAATAAATCTTGGACATATACTGTAGAACCTGAATCCGCCACGCATACCATAGACGATTTTTTTGAGACAATAGAGAAGCACCACGGCACACCCGACGGACTGTTTGAGAAGATGTGGGCAGGCGTGTTTCTAAGAGGTGCCTATTTCTTGGAATTGGTATTAGACGAGGCAGGGCGCTTGGCAATAGACCTCGCCGTTCTTGATCCAATAACCGCTCGTTTCAACCGTGTAAAAGACCCCGTGCGCGGTGAATTCTGGCAACTCGGACAGTGGCAAGAAGGCAAATGGCAATCCCTTGAAGACCCGCTTGTCAAGTACCTTGCCATCGACGCTGCACCGGACGAACCGTTTGGGCGCAGTATGATGGGTGCGGCATTGATTGATGCCATCAGCGATCTATCTATTCTTGATGAATTCCAACGCGTGCTCGCGGGCGCGGGTTGGGCACGCTCCGATTTTGAAGTGGTCATGGGTGGCACAGAGGACAGCTACGGACTACTCGACTTCATGCCGCCGGGTATCAGAGGCGATCAGGACCGCGAAGACGAGTTCTACAAAAACTTCTTAGAAGGCATCAGTGATGTCTACAAGAATTTAGCACCTAACGAAGGCTACGCACACCCTGATTTTATCAACGTCAACATGCCTACAGGTGCACAACTCAACCAATCCTTTTTCGCTTCTATTGAAGGTCTGATACGCTTGCTGACACGACGCACGACGAACGCAACCAGTAGCACCAATCTAAAACAAGGCGAAACAGACGGCGTAGACTACGCTGGCAAAGAACAAAACAAAGACTACAAGGAATTAATTGTCGGTGAACAGGAGACCGGCTCACGCTTGATTAGCAACCTACTGAATTGGGTGCCGCGTGTTATGGGTATCCAAGCGGAAGTAGAATTCGTATTTGAAACGCCTGAAACACCAGAAGAGGCTTTAGAACTCGCAGAAGTTGAGAAAGTCAAGATAGAGAACGCGAAAGGACTCGCGGAACTCCAAGGCGTTGAATTTGATACCGAGATGACGGCGGACGACTTCGATACCGAGATGGACGATTTACGCAGTCACTCGCAGGATTGTCCGCATTGCCAAAAGAAGCGAGCTTCAGACGAACGCGCCGCAACGATCACGCCCGACGGTAGCGAGTATCCGCTACCATCACCCACAGAAATCGTAGTGACGCTTGCGATCTTAGATGATGCGATTGACTGGTTTGAAGACCACACAACAGGCTACAAAGGGCTTTTATATGCATCTTTAATGAATATGCAAGCACCTTTAGAGTCGGTGACGCGCGGCAATTGGATATGGAACCAAGCGACAAAACGGTATCGGAACAGCAAAACACGCAAGACGATCACGAGTAATACGCTGATCTCACTACGAGATACATTTCTTGACGACATCAAAACCGATATAGACGACTTGACAGAGAGACTGGCAACGGGGCGAGTGAGTATCCAAGACTGGACAACAGATATGCGCAAGCACGTACGTAATACATTTGATGCACAGTACATGCTCTCCAAAGGCGGTCGAAACGCCATGGCACAAGCAGACTTAGACACTCTCTCTGAGGTGATCAACGAACAACATCGGTATCTCCAAGATTTCGCGCAAGAGATTCAGTCAGGGCAATTGAGCATCGGTCAGATTAACCAACGATCGAAACTCTACATAGAAGCGGCAACGTCTGCACACGAACGCGGAAAAGCGAGTAGTTTTGATATACAACTACCCGAGTACCCAGCAGACGGCAACCAGATATGTGGCAGCAACTGCCGTTGCAGATGGGAGATCTTGGAAGTCAAGGGAGGGCATGATGCATATTGGCTATTGAATATCGCGGCGGAACACTGCGACTCATGCCGCGAGAATGCGGCGAAATGGAAACCACTACGGCTGAGGAGTTAGATGATGGAGATCAAATTAACATTTGAGGGCATAGCGATTTTTGTCACAATCGTCGGTTTCATGATGACGCTTGTGGGCAAGCAGTGGGCAAGTGATCGCAAGCTCTTTTCTACGATAGAAGCACTTCAAGACAGACAAGCACTCTTTGAAAAAACAATCAATACCTACAACGAACATCTGCAAGATCTTGCGCTCACTACTGAAAAAACAATCAATACCTACAACGAAACACTGAAAAACATCAGAGATCACATGATCGAAAACTCAAAAGAGCATGCCGTGCTAATGGAAAGGATAGGACGTGACCCATGAGTTTAAAGAGTTTGTTTCAATCAAACAGAGATTTAGATAGCACCATCGCAACAGGCGGGATTTTCCTTGCATTCTATATCTGCCTAACAGCAATTATCGTCTTCGCGACGAAGCAGATGGCAGTACCGCCGATTCTTGAAGATGCGATGCAGATGACAAAAGAGCTGATGCTAATGGTTTTTAGTTACCTTTTTACCAAAGCCGTAATGAACAAACCCGACGACAAAGGAGATACGAAGTCATGAACAGAGAACGTTTAAGAGCGCATTTAATCTCAGAAGAGTCTTGCAATCTCAAAAGGCACGATGTTTCAGGCGTGCCGCATATAGGATACGGTCGCAACCTACAGGGCAAAGGCTTGTCTGATGCAGAACTTCAAACGCTCAGCTATGAAGACGAAGACGATATTCAGCAAATCACACAAGCCCAAGCGGATTATCTTTTTGAGAATGATGTCGCCGATGCTATTAAGGATGCACAGGCTGCCTGCCCCGCTTTCCACGCATTATCAGACTTGCGACAAGAGGTTATTATTTCGATGGCATACAACCTCGGTCGCGTAGGTCTCGGCAAATTCAGACGCATGCACGCTGCACTGGATATTCAAGATTATGACGAAGCGGCAAAACAGATGCTTGACTCCGCCGCGGCAAAACATCAAGCGCCCGCACGCTACAAACGACTTGCGGAAGCAATGCGGACCGATAACGCCGACGCTTTAGAACTCGCTGATTTCAAATCAGAAGCAGAAGCACCAGAAGCAGAAGCAAGCGTTCACAGGTATCCAGAATTCACAAAAGCGGATATGTTGGCATTCATGGAAGCGAATTACCCTGATGTGTTTGACGAAATCAAATCATTGATTGATCCTGAACCTAAAATCGCAAAAAAACCTGAAGTGCCAAAACGTCCAAAACCGAAAGTGCCAAGCCAGACAGACGATAAAAAATGGTGGTTGCCACGCGCAAAAGATAAAAAGCTTATTGCAGAGATTGAAGCGACGGTTAAGACAATCACGGCGCAACGGCTTCTTGAAGCATATCGAGATTCACCTTTCGCATTGCTTGAAGACCCGTTCGGGGCGAAACAAGCGATCAGGGTTTTAGATGCTGAATTCTATGCAGTGCCTATTCACGTCTGGGAAGGTATCTTGTCATTGTCTGATTTTGACAAAATACAATGGGATCCGCACCAAGCCAACTGTGCAAACATCACGGCAGCGGCGGCGATGGTTGTCGGTATCCGGTACGGTGTTTCGGTTGGCTGGGTCGACAATATAGATGAATGCCACTCGTGCGGCGTTGCTTTGGTCTATCAAGGTGCACAACCGAATCTGGAGATTAGTCTGCAACCTATTGAGTTTCAGACTGATAAAATCCTTTTTGCGTCTGATTTGAAACACACAGACGGCTACAAAATTCAGAAAGGCACGAAAGGCACATTGGAGTTCCGATAAATGGAAAGATATTTACCCGCATCGCTTTCTATCCGTGTCTTGCCCGAATCGGAACAGAAAGATGATGAATTTTATATCCGTGCGGAGGTATCCAATGCGAAATTGGATAGCCACTTCTCCGTCATGGATCCGAAAACAACGCTCCGCAATTTCCTTGAAGATGCGAAAAACGGCGTAGCTTTGAAAGACCACCACGGCCAGAAGTCGTTTGGCTATGGGCGCTCATATGCTGCTGATCTGACAGAGAAAAACGAACTCTTAGTTGATTTCGCAATCGTGCGTGACCTAAAAATCAAGGGCAGCGAATGTTTTGAGAATACTGACGATGCCATCCGCGCTATTGAGAAAGGCCTGATTACAGATGTTTCTGTCGGTTTCCACTCTGCGCGCGAGGTTTGTAACATCTGTGGGCGCGAGTTGCCAGGCTGGTGGCACCACGACACAAAAGATAATAATCGATGTAAACACACGCCCGGCGAGACTTACGATATCGACGGCCGGGAAAAAATAGCAACCTATACAATCTATGATGCACGCCTCAAGGAAGTATCACTCGTGGAGTATGGTTCAAATCGCCATACGAAAATCCTTGACAACCGGGCATTTTTGGAGGAAATCATGAACGATAAAGAATTGTTGGCGGGCTTGAGAGCACTTCTTTCCGAGTCCGATTCAGTCGACGACGACGACCCCGAAAAGGTGCTGTCGAAACTGAGAACTGAGATAACCGAATTGAGATCTAAAAACAATATCTTGAGAAAACAGGCAGACGATGGGCGTGCGTATCGAGCATCGCTTATTGAAGATGCGCTCGCCGCGGGCGTGCGTGCCTTCGGTGACGACTTTGACACCGATTTCCATACGGAATACTACAGAAATGTACCTATCGGAACGCTGAAAGCTTTCATAGAAAAAAACGAAGAGATCGCGAAGGGACTCCTCACAGGCGGCCGTAAAACCACGGACGAACCCGAAGGTGAACCGAAAGCAGATCAGACGAAAGAAACGCTTAAAGAGTTTCTTGAAGCTCGTAAACGGAGGTAAAAACAATGGCATTGAAGACACATCCAGAGGTCATCACGTACAAATATGAAGCGGATGGTACATCAATTTCCTACGACAAAACCAAAAGGAACCGCTCAGACCAAGTCGGTTTAGCCATTAAATCAACACTCAACAGCGGTAAGGCTGAGCTTGCTGATGCTGACGACACCCTCGGCGGTGTCGTGGAGTCCATCGACGACGACAATATCTGCACTGTCGCCATCGGGGGCGTTGTGCTTTTCAAAAAAGGCCACTCGACTGGTACGACATTGGAAACTGTTGCTGTCGGCGATAGATTGATTGGTGCCGTGCGCGGCACAGCGAAGGGCTACGTAAAAGCGGTGTCCGCTATCGGTGCGAGTTATGCACAGACGGCGGCGCAACGCTCTATTAGATCGAAATGGACGGTTATTGCGGAAAACGACGAGGATGTCCTCGCGATTAGAGGTTAATCATGGAACGATTTTACATCTGGGCATTCGGTGTCTTGACAAGTCTGCTCCTGTTCTTAGCGATTGCTTACTTAGCAGAAGCACAATTCACAGATATACCCGATCGGAACACCGCATCGATCGGTGTTTTGGCAACGCCGGAAGCGCGATCGCTATCGGCAACATCAATAACGCTCGTACCGGCGATCAACGGCTGGCTTGGATTAAACGTATCAAATGTATCGTCCAACAAGGTTTTGCTTTCGCAAATTCTTGTTGGACATCTGCAGGGCAGTCTGGGTATCATTGAAGGTTTTGGGCGTTTGGAACGCGATATTGTCGCGGGTATCAAAATGAAAAGCCAAGTCGGCGCGTATGTCCGACCTGGCTCTCTTGAAATAGGCGGGGCAGTTCTCTCCGGAGGCTTTGGTAACTTCTTCGAGAATACCCAACCACAAGAAGTTTCATTGACAGCAGATAGCGATGAGCTGAGAACATTCAAATCTGAAAATGTATCGCGATGGCTTGCCATCGGCACACTCCGATATAAAGGTTTGAAAGTTATAAGCAAACTGACACCGGAATTCACTTTGCAGAGGGATTTCCAAGTGTCCGTTGATGCCGCTTACGACTTCGCTGTCTCGGAAACATTTTCACTTGGCTGGGTTGCGCGATCCATGATCACGGCAACACCAGGCCAACCCACAGAATTTCGCCATACCAACGCTTTGGTCGCGAAATTCCAACTATAAGGATATTATACCATGCAATTACTCTCAACACGCGATTTATTTGAGAAGTATGAGAAATCGCGGACGACTTTTGTTGAGGAGGCACATGATTTTGAGCTGCCTTTTTCAGCATACGTCAACCTTATCTATGATGATGCAGACGTAGAGGAGGGCGACAAGCGCTCTGGTTTTGAAAAACTACTCGCAAAATACGATATTACATTGACAACCAACGTCGCACGCGGCGTTTGGAGCACTAAGACTGAGAACATCATCGGCAATGAACACAAAGAAACGCTTCTGAAAGAGGCGATGCTAAACGCCTACCGATCAATCGTTTATGCACCACAAATGCGTCAGGCACTTATTAAGGAACATTTCCGTCAGCGATTTGAACGTGCCGGCATTTATCAAGGCTACGGTGATACGCAACCGGGCACGACGTTGACTCCCTATTTTGATGCGATGGCACACTGGGATCAAGACGTTGAGGTCGATATTACGCTTGACGAGTTGACGACACGCATGGCGGACACCTCGCGTTCTGATTACCGCGCGACGATTCTTGAATACGACAAAGATGCCTTTACGGAAGAACGCACAGCAGAAGCCGGGACATTCCCGATGGCGCGCTTTGAAACCAGTGAGCGTCCAATTCAGTTGAAAAAGCGCGGCTTGACAATTCCTTTCACATACGAACACCTTCGCAATGTCGAGTTTGTAGACAAACTCATGGAACACGTTCAAGAGATCGGGATTGTCCGTACGCAAATGAAAGTCGACGAAGGCATTCAGATTATGGTCGAAGGCCATGGCGACACGGCGGCTGAAAAAGAGAAAACCCGTGCCTCACGCGTGGATTTGACGACGCTTGATGGCGGGGCAACTTCAAATGTCTTCACTGAAAAGGCATATTTGGCATTGCAGAAGCGTTTCAAACGCTCCTACACCATGACCTCCATTTTGGCAGGTGAGGAAGACGCTACCGAAATTCAGCTGTTGAAAATTCCGGGTACAAACGTGATGGGCGTGCATCTGCACGAACGTCCAAACGCGATTTCGTCGGGTTTCGGCGGTGGCATAACGGCAATGAACCAAACGGCACAAGGCGTACGGCTCGGTTGGGTTGAAGAAACAACATTGAAAGTCTCTCAATCGGCTACGAACAATCGTAAGGTGCTTGCTTATGATCGTCGCAAGATGATTGAGTATGTCTCTCAGATGAATACCGATATTATCGAGGATACGCGTGATATTCTGAAGCAGGTCGAGTATGTCACCTGTTCAGAGGTTTACGGCTTTATCGCTTATCAGCCGGCCAAAGCAGGCGTCCTTGTAGACATGGGAACCGCTTAAATGGCAACGATTCTGACAAGTGCACATTATCAAGGCGTGCGTGTGTTAATTGACATTCATTTAACAGACGCACACCTGCCCGATGCAGTGATTGCCGAACAACCTTATGCACCCGCTGCCGAGCGTGAGGTTCGCGCCTTGGTACCCGATGCGGATATGAAAACCGACGACGATGCAGATAAGGTGCTATTGGCAATGATGTATCATTGCGCCGCAAAAATCATCATGGCAGCACCGCAGCAGTTGTCAAATTCGCTTTTACAGGTATCGGAAACCTATCAAGCAATTGACTGGGAAAAGAAGCGTGAGTATCTCCTCGGTGAGGCGCATGCCGTCATTGACGAATTAACACCGGCTGACACTGCCACGGGGCATGGACGAGATGTGCCTTTCACCAGTGTCGGAAAAAAACCTTGGCGTAGCACGCGCACGCGAGGATGGATACGATGAGCCGTTTTCGGATACCGCACGAACTCAGAGAAACCATCAGCATTGAAAGATTTGATGTCGGTGATGGCATGACAGACACTGAAATCACACAGATCAAAGGCATGCTGATACCGCAGGGACAACAGGTGCTTCCGGGACAAGCCCTCGTGGGCGATTTTGATTTTCAGTTCCTATGCGAAACGCCTGTTGACGCTGTCGCCGTCAACGATTACTTGGCTCGCGCGAACGGACACCAACTCCGCATCTCAGGTATCCGTCGACTCGGCAACGTCCAAATACTCGAATTAAAGGATATGGCACCGCGATGATCACTATCGATTCTAATGACTTTGAAGGGTTAGTCCGCTTCGCGCGAGATGTACGGCGCAGGACGTATGATTTAACGCCGTTCTGGGACAATTTCGCAGCACCGCTTGTAACCGGTGAGATTAACGAAATCTTCCTAACGGAAGGGCGCGGCTCTTGGCCGCCTTTGAGTCCCGAGTATGCCGAAGAAAAGGAATCTGCCAGGCCGGGTAAAACGATACTTCGCTACGATGACCACTATATCAGGGCTGCCACAGAGACAACCGCACCCGGAAATATCTATAAGAAATACCCAACTCGGTTTATCTGGGGAGTTGACGAGGCTGTTTTTGATGCGCGGTTCGGTGCACCGTACCCAATTCAGCATGAAGAGGGTATAGGCGTGCCGAAGCGTCCGGTTTTCAACCTGATAAATGAAGGCGGGCGTTTGGATCGCGAGCTCGTCAAATTGGGCAACAAATGGTTAACCGAGCAGGTAGCGGAGGCAGAAAATAAACTATGACACGCGCTTTGATTATGAATGCCTTAGAAACGGCTTTTAAAGGCATCACGCAATCGAACGGATACCACAACGACATCGGCACAGTGCAGAAGGAATTCGCACACGATACCGCAGTTGCGGCACGTGGACATTTGCCGGCCGTGCTACTCAATTACCATTCGTTTACGCGTGCGGACGGACCGACACACTACGCAGAGCTGCAAGAGGTAGAGGAACAACTCAACATCGCGGCAACATGCATACTCAAAGCGACAGACACAAAAGACATCAACACGGCAATATCGGACATGATAGAAGATGTTGAAAGGCTTATAGCGCTCAACCCGCGCCTGACGGATTACGTCTCCGATACGCTGTTGCGTTCGGGGCGAATTGAAGACGCTGAAACGCGGCCGTACGTCTTCGTCCAATGCGTTATCCAATTTACGCTCACGCGCAGAAAATACAACATGGAGTAAAGAAAAATGGCAATACAACTCGCACAGGATAGCTACTTGATCCTGGGTCAGCAGGACGGATACGGCCAGGACAACCGAATTCAAGCCGCAGGCACGCAACATACCGCGTTTGGCACAGGTAACAAAGGCAATATATCAGAGCATCTCTTTTCATTTGTTAACTGCAACTTCCAACTACAATCACCGCCCATTGATGTAGGTGCAGAAGAGATTAACCGTTCGGCAGCACCTCAGAAACTTGAACAGAACATGATTAGCGTTGCCGGCAGCCTTGTCACCTTCTTCAAAAAGAACGGTATGAGGGCATGGTGGACAGCGATTAGTGGCACGAACGCAGCGGCGACAGCAAGCACAGATGAAAGTTTGCGTGCGGCAGCAGACGTTACAGGCGGTACGGCGGTTACAACGGTAACAGACCCGACGGATGGACCCGCGAAATTAACCTTCGGATTTACTGCCGCAAGTGGTGCAGGCACTATTGAAGTCATCGGCACAGATCAGAGCGGTCGCGCTTTGACAGAAGTGATAGAATATGCCGATACTGCTACTGAAGCAGTTTCAGAACACTACTATCAGACTGTTGACTCTTTTGAGTTTTCTGGAGATGAAGCAGACGTCACTCTGACAGCAAATAAAAACCTAAACCATTATCAATTTGATATATTACCCGATGCACCAGATCCCTTTACCATCGAAGTCGTACGAGATACAATCGCCTCAACCTACTTCGATATGATACCGAATACCGTTGCGATTTCGCTGGGTTCACTCGCACAACTGGAGATGGGTTTCATTGGTGGCGGCGGTTTTCCGGGACAGAACATCGCAGGCGGCACGACACCTACGGATATTTCAAGCGGTTTCGAGCAACAAAAAGAGGGTGCATATCCGCAATGGGGCGCAGCACTGACGCTTGAAGGTACGACCATCCCGATGTCGGATATCACATTCAATTTTGACAGAACGCTTGAGCACCCCGCGTTTGTTAATAATACCCGGTTTTACCAGCAACCCGAGGCAACTGGGCGACGCACGACGGCACTCACAGGCACGATTAGCTATGAAACAGATGATTATGATAATGCCTTCTATGATAATGTCGTTTACGATTCTGGTAGCACCGAATTGGCGTTCTTTTATCCCGAGTATGGCGGTGCAGAACACCAAACAAAAATCACTTTCGGCAGATTACAACTCTCCAGTTTCAGCGAACCCGAAATCAACACATTTGGACGGCTGCTGCAGACGCTCCAATTCCAAGTATTGCCCACTGTGGGCGACGACAACGAATGGAAGGTAGAAGTATGGGAGGAAATGTAGGTTTATGGACGCAAAAACCGCTGCACAGAAGAGCATTGCGTATCGCGTGGAGAAGGTTAAAGCGGATACTGAGACGAAAGCTACTGATCTATCTGTTTTGTTTGAACGGTACGGCGGCGATCGGATAGTGAAAATCTACGCCCGCGAGAACGATACCGAGTACATCGCCTTTCGCGTGCGGCCTCCGGATACTGCGGAGTTGCTACAGCTCTGCAGTACGCCGTTTTTGTCATCTTTGTTGACAGACGGAAAAGATATATCCGATGAGGATTTGATGCACACGCCTGAACATCGCGATGAAACCTTGAAACTGATGAAGGCGGTGCTTGTGATGTGCGTGAAAGAGCCGCTGCTTTCACTTGATGCGGATGCAATAGATGCATTCCCTGTGGATCGCTTACCTGTGCCTATTTTTGACGCGTTGTCAGAAGTCGTCTGGGAATTGGTAGCCGGCGGTGAGGCGGTGTCCGCGATGCGTACGTTTCCGCAATCAGGCGAAAACGGAACAGGGCAAGGCGCAGTTGCTGACGATAGACCGGATGGCGAGGGCATATCACCAACGCCCGACTGATATTCTGCGAACCAACATTCAAAACCCGCATATGTTGCTGGCGATGGACTATCTGATATTTGAGATCGGCGAGGAGAACGCTCAGAAAGAGAAAGAAGCAGATATGAAGTTCCAAGCGGCATTAGCAGGTGCGAAGGTAAGATAAGAACCCTTAAAAAAATGAAAGCACCGACGCGTACCGCGGTACTTTCATTTGAAACCAACAACAAAAGGAAATTAAATAACAACTGATATATTTTATATCATTTTTCCCAAAATAAGTCAAGGAAAAAATGGCAGCACAAGCGACAATCACAATCAAGGCGAATAATCTGACGCAAAAGCAGTTTGATCAGCTGACTGGCGATTTGAAAAAACTCGACAGGCAACTCGACCGAACCGGCAAAAACACGGGTGGCTTCAATAAGTCCGTCGGCGGTCTCGGGGGCAAACTCGGCAAATTCGGTGCAGGTATCGGCGCGGTTACAAGCAAACTCGGTGCATGGGGACTGGCAGGCACCGCCGTCGCCGGTGTCACCATCGGCCTTGGTAAATCCGTCGTCACTGCTGCTGCGAAAATGGACGATTACAGGCGGACACTCACGGCACTCGAAGGCAGTGCCGAAGTCGCAGAAGAACGCTTTAAGAGGTTGCAAGACATCGCACAACTGCCCGGCATTTCATTAGATCAGGCGATTCAAGGTGCAATTCGCTTAAAAGCCATCGGTGTTGAGGCACGACTGGCAGAGAAAACGATTACGGAATTGGGTAACGCGATGGCGATTGCTGGCAATACCGATTTGATAGGTGCTATCCAGTTCGGAATTCAACAGATTATTTCGCGTGGTAAGGTTCAGCAAGAAGAGCTGAACTCACTTGTCGAGCGTATCCCTCAAATATCAGCGGTTCTCAAAGACCTTTTCAATACGACAGATGCAGAAAAGATACAAAAAAACCTTGAAGAAACGGGTAAATCCGCAACTGATTTCGTTCGCTTATTGACAGAGGCACTCAGCAAAGGCGTGCGCGCGCCTGCGGATACCGCTACAAATGCGTTCTCCAATTTTAATAATGCGATGCTGAAAGTCAAGGATTCGATCGGACAATTGCTGCTGCCGGCGGTGACAAAAATCATAAACGCCTTGTCCGCTTTCCTTGACAAAACCGCAGATCTTATCAATGGCTTAAGAGAAGGCGAAAAACAAACAGAGGCTTTCGCGTTCGCTATCGACGTTTTGAAAGTTGCGACAGTGGTGCTGAGGGTGAGTTGGGAATACATGCACACACTGATTAAAGGGGTAATCACCGGTTTCAAACTGCTTGGGGCAGGTATATCTCAAACCACAAAGCGGTTTCCTGCACTGGGCAAGGTTGCGGATGCAGTAAGGAAGACGTTTGAACTCCTTGCAAAAGGCATCGATAAAATCGTAGAGGGCTTGCGATGGCTACGCGGTGAGATGGACAAAGTCGACCCATCGCGCTTGAAAACGATCGCGGGTATTCAAGCGGAAATATTGAGACTTGAGAATGAGCAGACGCGCGCCTTTAATGCACGTAATGTCAAGAAAGTCAAAGCACTCAAAGTTGAAATTGACGCACTCAAAGAGAAAAAGAAGGTACTTGAAGAGACGGCAGCAGCGGAGGCGAAAGCGAAACAAGCGACAGCAACCGCACAAACAACCGCACAAACGCCCACAGCAACCGCACAAACAAGCCATGAAACGCAAACGCAACACCTTGAAAAGCAAACGCAACACCTTGAAAAGCAAAAACGCGTTGTTTTAGACACTATAAAGGTGACAGCGAAACGCGAAAAAGTCTTTCTCGAAGCGATAAAGGTGACAGCGAAACGCCCGAATTTGAGACAAGCAGCAGATAACGAATTGCGTCAATCTATTCAGGAACCGGTGCGCGCGGGCGAGGTCAGAAGAGGCGATATAACGCTTACAGAACAGCCAGAGATACAGAGACGGATTGCCGCGAGTGAGACGACGCCGCGTGGCGCGGATACCTTGTTTCAAGCACAAGACCCCTTCGGTGACGACAGAACAGAGCAGGAGAGAGAAGCAGACCGGGCACGCTACATTCAGCGGCAGGAAACAAACCAAATTCAGCAACGCCACGTCGCGCAACTTACCGAAACAATCAAACCGATTGCACAGCAGGTGGCACAAGTCCCGATTGACCTTGTGTCCGCCTTAAAAGACGCTTTTGTCGATATTCCAGAACAGGCACAAAAGGCGTTATCGACGCTAAATCAAGACACGGCACGGCAAATCAACGAAATTCGGAACTCTACAGTGATGTCGGCACGCGAAAAGGCACGCGAAATTGAAGAGATAGAACGTAATGCAGCACAGAAGCGTATCGACATAGAACGAAACGCATCAGAACAGAAGAAGCAGGCGTTTGCAAGCGTCGTTTCTAACTTCATTGCGGGTATCGGTAAGATGATTGCGGAGCAGGCGAAACTAAGGTTAGCGACTGCAATTACCAACAAGGCAGTGGCAGTGGCAAGCGGAGGCTCTATCAGCGGCGGGATATCCAGTCTGGGCGGTCTGATCGGTTCTGGTGCAGGTATTGCGGCTTTGGCTTCTAATCCGGTCGGTTTGGCAGTCGGTGCAGGTGCGGGTCTGTATTTCGGTGGTAAGGCACTGGGTTTGTTTGATGATCCTTTCAATGACAAACTCGCGAGGCAGGCGGGATTTCAGCACGCTTTCGCACAGAGGCGCATTGAACGCGAGAACGCAGGCGCGAGATCGGCAGAAGACTTTATCCGTGAGCATTCCATCGGCATGAAAGAAGGCATGCGGCAACAAAGCGGACTTTCGCGCACGCGCACGAGCGGCGGCGGTGATATGGAAGTCGTCATCAAAAATGAAATCAGACTTGACGACAGCACGGTGCAGGCACTTGAAGAGAAGCGTATCAAGCTACAAAGGCAGGGACGGATCTAATGCGACAATTCTATTTCTCTGAAATACCGTTATCAGGCTTCAATACACCGGACTACGGCGCAGATACCATCGCCGAGCTATCAGATAATAATTATAATACCCGCCAAACAATAATATTAAACACAGACGGCTTTTTACCATCACCAGCCATAACAGCTATACCGAATTGGTGGTGGTGTCTTTTGGGCAATGTCGATACGCGTGAGACTTCGCCTTCTTATTTCCGTTTGGATTTTGATTTATTCAGAGGCGCAACGCATTATCAGTTCGGTTTTGGAGATACACACGCAGATCACTTGCCCGGTCCGGGTGGCCCTGCAGATTTTCTTGAGGTGCTTTTCAAATTTGAACAAACGACTTCAGGCACAGCACCTACAAGATTTCGGTTTAATTTAAATAGCAGTCAAGGTCATTTTTGCGAAATCCGAGCGTTGAATCTCCAACTTCCTATCGACGATAAATTCATGGCATTTGAGAAATCGACGGAACAGAGAGACGCAATCACGCACAAATTGTTGCACAGGGAAACGATCACTTACCCGATCCCGGACCGACCCAAATGTAGCTACAGGATGCAGAGGCGGTATGTCGACGAAAGCGATTACCGGGAGCTGCTCTCTTTTTCGCAAGAACACCCGGAATTCTCGGCATTCCTACAATACGAGGAGAGTCTTTTCAGCGGCTCGCAGACGCTTAACAGCGAAACTTTTGATTTTGAAGTATGGGCGTGGAGATATCCGCGTGTCGGGGCAGACCTCCGCGTCGTGCCGTGCCGATTTGAGACTTCTTTTGAATCCGCCTACTCGATACCTTGGACGGAAGCAGGCGTAGACATGGACTGGTCATTAATCGAGAGGTGATACCACTACTCATACATTCTCCTTTATGCGTTTTTCGGCGATTTCAATGCAATCAGCATTGATTTCAATACCAATACAAGACCGATTGAGTCTTTTTGCAGCTACAGCAGTTGTCCCACTGCCGAGAAACGGGTCTAATACAAGATCCCCCTCGTTGCTGGAGGCTTTGATGATACGGTCGAGGAGGGCAAGCGGCTTTTGCGTTGGATAACCTGTTTTTTCCTTCGCGCCACGAACTGGTGGTATATCATTCCAAATTGATTGTAACGGCACTCCTTTTGCTTCACTAAGGTATTTTTTGTAGTAATATGGACCGCCATATCGCAATTGAACTAAAAGGTTAGAATCATACATTTTATTCAGGTTTGATTCACTAAAACGCCAAGCACGCGTAATACCTCTAAATGAATATGGTTTATTGCCGCCGCTTTCATTGGTACATGGCAACAGTCGATACAAACCTTTCGTGTCTTCATGCTTGTAATGGGACTGGATATATTCAGAATCATATTCAGTATATTGAACGCGATAAAGGGATTTAGGAGATTTGACATAGAAAAACACAAGATCATGATTTCTGCCCATGTGTTTTGTTGATAGGTTATGTGTATCTGCACGTCTTTTCCAAACAATCTCATTCCGAAAGTTCTTTTCACCAAACAAAGAATCCATAACAATTTTCAAATAGTGACTGGCAGTCGGATCACAATGTAAGTAAATACTACCGCTGTTTTTAAGTAATCGGTGCATTTCAGCAAGCCGCGGCCCCATAAAGGCAAGGTAGGCACGCATTGCCCCTTTGTTGCCAGAAACAGATTTTTGTAGCACAAGATCATATCCCTCTAAACACATATTTAATGCTTGGTAAGTGTTATCAGCGTCTGCTCGTTCTCTAATATCCCCACGTGCTTCTATTGCTTCATTGTCCCACTTCCAAATATCCTCAAATGCCTTTTCTTGTGCTTTGGATTCAGGAAAAAAGGCATTATAGTTACGTCCACTATTGAAAGGGGGATCAGTGCAAATAAGGTCAATATGCCCTGCTTCCATTTCACGCATGATTTCAAGATTATCACCAAAATATACCCTGTTCAATAGCTTGCTCCTTACCATGAAATTTCTCAACAACTTACCCCGCTATAGATCAGACTAATCATCTTTGGAATGACAGCATTTCCTAATTGTTTGTAACCTTGTGCAGATTCACTCACATAGTGAGATTCTGAAAAACCCATCGCTTTTTTACATTCAGAAAGAGACAATTTGCGAATATTACCATCAATGAAATAAAGACCTGTTTTTGCTCCTAAACCGCCACTGGATGCAGATAAGGTAATCGCATGCCCATTGGGGTGATAAATTCTTTCTCCTTGTCTTCCTTTATTAACTTGACCTATCCGAATAGGGCAAAATTGAGGTTCAGGCTGAATATCTTTATCAATTTCCGCATCTTCTCGGTGAATGATAAGGTCATTTTCTACATCGTCATCTAAAATATCCCGAAGAAACACTTTTTCATGAGTTGGCTTAGGTTCAGAGAACTTCAGTCCTGCGTCCTTTCTTAAACAAATGAAGTAAACACGTGAGCGTGCTTGTGGTATTCCGTAATAAGACGAATTAAGGAGCGAGGGATATACTTTGTAACCTATTTTTTTCAGTTTATTTTTGATAGTTTTAACAACCTTGCCATTATTGATCTTCAGGATATTCGGCACATTTTCTAAAATCAGTAGTGGTGGTTTATGGTAGTTAGCGATTCTAACTATATCATAAAAGAGCCTACCACGATTATCTTTGAACCCAGTATGATTGCCATTAATTGAAAAAGATTGGCAAGGGAAACCTGCACAAAGAATATCGTGTGATGGAATATCTGCTTCGCTAATTTTTGTAATGTCTCCACTTGGTTTATCGCTAAAGTTTTTCTGGTAAATTCGTGATACCTCTTTGTTTATCTCTGCTGAAAAAGCACATGTTAAACCATGACCCTCGAGAGCAACCCGGAAACCACCAATACCAGCAAAAAGGTCTATGAACTTTTTCATAGTCAACTCCTATGTTCCTCAAATAAGAGCTCTAACGCCTCTTGGATTAAATCCTCAATCGGTTTATTTTGACAGATAGAAAGTAAGATCAGCCGTTCCCAGTACCTTTTTTGCCCCTGCACCGGTTTCGGTAATGCGCGTGTCTTCTGCTCGTTTCCATTCAACTTTGGCGGCGGTGAGGCGTTTCTCGCTTCGGTTTCGGTCTCCTTGACTTCGCGAGGCGCTTTGCCTGGCGGGCGAGTATCCACGCCATACGCTATCATTTTGGCTTTCAAAGCCCCATACGAACACCCAAAAATCTTGGCACACTCTTCCAGTGTTTTGCCGTTTTCGATGTACTCGCGGCGGATGTCTTCAGCCGAAACATCAATAATGGGACGGCCGGCAGAGCGGCTGGCGATGTTGTGTTTTGCCATTTTTCGCCGGATAACGCCTATAGAACACCCAAAAATCTTGGCACATTCCGTCAGTCCTTTGCCGTTTTCGATGTACTCGCGGCGGATGTCTTCAGCCGAAATATTATACTTGGACATATCATCCTTCTCGATGTGTAGCGTTTCGCTATGTTTCAGCGTCGTCAAAAATTTTCGTTGCCGCCGCACAAATTCTATTGAGGTGTGGCATAAATCGCTAATCTGTTTGTCTGTCAATTCGCTTTCTTTGAGATTGCGATTGACAGATGCTATCAGATCAGAGAAACGCTGCCTCGGTTCTTCCGTAAAATTCAACATCGCACCACCTAAATTTGTCTAAAAAAAAAAGATTGACTAAAAATGAGACAAATGGTATACTTCTTTCGCATCTAAACCCTGTTCTTGAATTTAGACGCGCCCGTCACCCGTCAGCAAGTCTCCGCAGCTTGCCAAAACGTGACACTTGGAGGTCTGCCCGGCCTCCATTTCATTTTTAATCTCGACTCCTTTTTGTTTCGGTTTCGGTTTCCTGTGATCGTCTGCACCGTGACAATTTTGCCAGTGCGGGATTTGCCCCGATACAACCTCTCCTTTATAGATAAACTCTTTGACACCCAATTCAACTGGCATGTACTTACCGCTGCTGGTTATGGTAAAATTGATCGTCGCGCCGCACGAATTGCATTTTGGCACAGGTGAGTCTCCTTGTGTTGTTGATAACCTGTTGATAACTTGTGGATAACTCGGATTTTGTGAGTCTCCTTGTGTTGTTGATAACCTGTTGATAACTTGTGGATAACTCGGATTTTGGATGTTGATAACTTGTGGATAAGTGCAAACTTGCACACATTTGTGCAAACTTGCACACATTTGTGCAAACTTGCACACTTGCTTTATGCTTGTTTAGTGTGTAAACCCGCGTGGGCCGTGCATTCTCGGTTTTAAAAATTCCCGCGTATTGATATATATAGAATTAATATAGAATATACTGCACACGACAATTAACAAAAAAGGAAGAAAATCAAGTAACATCGAGGTTCTTTTTCAAAGTAGCTACTTCAGAAACCGTCAGCCGACGACTCAAACGATTCTCCATCTGCTGCCGGGTACGCGAGTACTCCTTTTCGCGTTCCTTCTGCTTCTTCTTGATGTCCGCCTGAGACGCCTTTTCCTTATTTTCCTTTCGTTTCTGGTTTGCCTTGCTGTCCACCTTCGCTTTATAGGGCAGATGGTAGCGATATGTCTGAATGCTCGTCTCCGTATCTTCGACGATAAGCCCAGCCGCTTCCAATTCCGCGCGGGCGCGCATCACGGTCGTGCGATGCGTGCCGAGGCTTTCAGCGATCTCGGTATCATTGAGATACACCGTGAATTGGTTAAAAGTGTTGAAATTCAGGGATAAGAACAGATACAAGCGCATGCCTTGCTTGCTTATATCGTGCTTTATCATCAATTCCAAATCCTTTTCGTAGAGTTTGGTATAAAATAGATGCCCGTATTGGTTCATAATCAATTGGTTCTCCGTTATTGTTGTCTCCCTTGTTTTTTCTGAGATACCCCGCGGGGAGGACGGGCTAAGTCGTCCTGCCCCTCCGGTACGGGTTTGAAAAAACAACGGAGTGCGTTGTGAAGCGTCCGGTTGAACCGGACACCTATATACTATCAGTTACGCAAAAAAAAGTCAAGTTGTCTTCGATAAGCCTAATATCACCCTGGTCTGTTAGGGT
>CBDAUA010000010.1:0-10004 GCA_965200425.1 Arenicellales bacterium
TCAACTTCCGCTTGTGCTCGAGTTCGATAGTAACTGTAATCCCAATAATCGGGCAGTTCGCGGAGAATGTTTTCGATAACAAAGGCTTCCCAGCTCGCTCCAACCATGGAGTGTCCGAGCAAGTCTTCATAGTTAGTGATACGGAGTAAGCGGTGATTAAGTCCCGAGTCACGTAAATAAATCTTCGGTGATTTAATCAGCCGCTTTTTCAGGTTGCCAGACCATGGCCTTAATTCCCGAACGACAAATGTCGCCTTTAGAATTTCTAAGTATTTTTGAATAGTGTGGTAGCTGACACCAAGGCTCAAACCGAGTCGCGAGTAGTTGATTGGCTGTGCGTTTTCCCATGCTAGTTTAGACCAGAAGTTATGCATCGTAGTTGATGGGATGCGCACTCCCAATTTTAGAAGCTCACGTTCGACGAATGTCAAAATGAAATCTTGCCGCCAATTCCAACTGCCGTTATCATTATCTGCAAGACAGCTATTTGGAAATCCGCCTCGAAGCCACAACTTTTGAACTTCAAAATTATCAATATTGGAATCGTAGACTTCGTTTACAGAGAAAGGATTTAACTCCAAGTGTCGGATTCTGCCTGCTAAACTTTCGGACGATTGGCGCAAAAATCTGGGTGATGCGGAGCCAAGAATGAGAAACTGTGATGTTCGCTCACCAGCACGAATACGCTCGTCAATTACGCTTCGCAGTAGTCTAAATAGTTCAGGTTTTCGCTGAACTTCGTCAATGACTAGAAGTTTATTATTGCAAGTTTTTAAGTACGCTTCCGGGTCATTGAGTTTTGCTAAATCGGAATCACGTTCAAGATCAAGATAGATTGTGGGTTTATCTGTATAGTTAGCTATATCAAACCAGGGTTGTTTTTCCGACTTGACGTAGTCCAATCAGTGCGACCGCTGGCATTGTTTTCAATCCGTTGAGAACTTGTTCTGTTAGACTTCGTTTAATCATTCTTGTTAAATAGCACAAGAAATACTAATAAGCAAGATAATACCAACATTAATGTAACCTAATTACTCCTACTCCACGTCCTGAAGTCAAGTTAGACTTACACAAAATAGTATTTTTGTTCTCAAAATACTCTTCATCGGCATGTTGCGGTCACTCGGACAAGAGCTTTTAACTGCCTTAGCGCTAATAACCATTAGTAGTTCTTCTAGTGGTCTTAGTTTAAACATTACCTGTCATAGCGGTAATGAAGCGCCAACCATAGATGAACATATACATTTTTGTAATTAATGGCAATCACAGACTGAACTGCAGCCTCAAAGAGAGTAAGGTTAGTTTATCTATGTACAAAGGTACTAAGTAAAGTTTATTTACATTCTTTTTATATGTCAGAAATTGTCGTATTAAGTCGACAAACTAGAAGTTTCCTATTGACCTCACTCGTCAACTTAGAGAAAATCTTACCCGATTTAAGGTGGATAAAGTAAACACACATAAATTAACTGAAAGAGTAATTTCAAAATGAGTTGGGCTGTGAAATTCAATATTCTAGAATCAGTGAAGGGAAATGTAAATATTGAAAAACATGCTTCTTGAGATTTCTATCTCGTGTTAAAGGCACGAAATGCACCATGAAAAGGTTTGAATGGAACCCCAAAAGCAATTCATCAGCTAGAGGCTTCTCATAATGATCTCAAAGTTAAAGGCTAGTCAATCTCTTTCATTGAATATAGTTAAATTGAAATTTGATATAAGTCCACCTAGGAAAGATCATCTACTCGAAGGATAACTTGATTGAACGCTTAGGAGATAAAAAATGAACAACCTAACATTTAAAGAATTGTGGGCTGCAGTGGAAGGCGATGCCGTCGCACTACGGTCTCAACTGACTCTACAGCCGGCAGGCGGCGAAGGCGACAAAGTATTTCCACCTACTTATTTATCGGATGGTAGGGAGCACAAGTATGCCGTTGAACAAAGGTGTATCGCTGGTAAGGATGGCTTATCCCAAACAGTGCTTTTAGATTCTGTTGCCTCTCAAGCTAATCGAGCCGAAATGGCATTGCTTGAGGGTTGGGAATTAGGTGAGTTAATTTTTCCAGTTCCATATATTGACTTTGGTGACCATAGTGAATTAGTGCAATTTGACAAGTTAACTGTTTTGGATGCACCTCATAGAATAGCTGATGCAATATTTCGAGACAGTATGTTGGACGATACATTATTTCGTTTGAGTGATATTGGTAGAGCTATAACTGATGCGTCGCCGCGTAACGCAACTGATTTATATCGTTATTCACCTACATCACTCTTGTTTGGAATGTGGGACTCTACGGGACCTAAAGGTGGCTTGGGGTCCAAATTTCAAAGGGCGTATGTCTCTGAAATTGTCGGATTTGATGCAGAAGTAGGAAAGAAGGTAGGTAGTAGAATTGATCCACTTCAAATTGAGAAATTATCCGCCGAAGATTTGATCTACAAAAGCAAGAAATCTGTGGAGGGATGGACCATGGATAAGAGTGAGGCAGGTGCAAATAAAGGAGTGAATCGACCATCAGAAATTAATCATGGAAACATTCCGCCCTCCATCGATACACAATCAGGTGGTGTCACGATATCAAAAGCGCAGCAGACAACAGTTTTGTCATTCGCCACGTTACGAAAGTTGCGCTTTCTAAATTACAAACGTGAGGCTCAAACTGCCGCTAGGGTCGCAATTGCAGCACTGGGGGTAGCGTCAATAGCCTATCAATATGAAATGGACTTTGATTTAAGGTCTCGCTGTTTGTTGTTGCCGACACACAAACCTCATATTAAGTTCCTAAAGCGAGACGGAACGAGTAGTGAAGAATTGACTCTAGATCGGTCAATTGCTATCGAAATTCTAAATTGCGCTATCGAAAAGACAAAAGAAACTGGACTTAATTGGGAAGAAAATCAAGTTAGGTTGATTCCCGCACCTAAGTTGATCGATTTACTTCAGCGAAGTCAGAAGGTTAGTAAGTCTGAACCACAACAGTAAAAAGCAAATTTAGTAAATGTTTAGTATCGAATTGACATTTTTGACTGGACGCTACACAGCTTCTTCATACAGTAATCGGAGAGAACCAGAGTGGCCACCTCACCCTGCTCGGGTGTTTTCTGCGCTTGTAGCGGAGTATGCCGAGGCTGGATGTTGTTCAAAGGAGCGCAAGATTCTTGAGTGGTTGGAGGCCTTAGGACATCCTGAGATTTATGCCTCGTCAACTGATCATAGAAATGTTGTTGGCAACTTCGTACCTGTCAATGATGCGAGTATTGTCAGTATTGGCAGAAGTAGCCAATTAGCGAAGGAGGTCGTTCTTTTGACAGGTCAAGTTCAAGAATTGCTTGAATCATCCGATAGTTCTTATGAGTCTACAAGAGTGAAACAACTTCGAACAAGAATTGAACAAAAGTTGAATAGTGCAAAATCAATGGCCACTAAAGTACAGAACACTCCGGCAAAAGATGCACAACAAATGCTTCCCGACCAACGAGGAAAACAACTACGATACTTTCCGACTACTACACCGCATGATCCATGTGTGAGTTTTGTGTGGCAGGAAAAGTGTTCCGATACTGATGTTCAAGTGCTTGATGATTTACTGTCTCGAGTCACCAAGTTAGGACATTCGTCAACTCTAGTATCGTGCCGAATTACAACCGATGTTCCCAAAGTAAACTTCTTTCCAAGTATTCCAAGTGATGACACGCACACTCTGCGCGGCATCCGAAGTGGGCAATTGAAGGAACTGACTAAACTTTATTCTCACCATCAAGGTTTCAAACCAAGAGTACTGCCATACGAGGTTGTACACTATCGAAACGCTGAGGCTTTCAGCTTCCAAGATGCTTCGCTAAAACTGGAGTCAAACCTAGTAGGTGAATGGATCGTCTTTGAATTTACTGCAAATTCTCGTTACCTTCAATCAACTCGAACCTATGAAGTAGCAAAGGCTATGAGGGCGGCAATTTTTAATCACATGACAGATCCAATACCTGAAGAGGTGAGTGGGCACCAGTTGGACGGGACGCCGACTAGACATCCTCACATAGCTATTCAACCAATTCCTTATGTGGGAAGTAAATATGCAGATGGTCGACTACTGGGCTTGGTAATTATAATTCCTAAATCGATAGGTAAATTGGCTAGACAACAGTTGTTTTTGGCTATCGGAAAGTGGGAGCGTCTAAATAGAGATTCTCAGATTGAACTCTTTTGGGGACAGAGCCAGCGAATAACCTTACAGCGAATTATAGGACGACCAAATCTTCAATCTCTGCAACCACAAATTTGGTGTAGGTCTTCTCGGGTATGGAGTTCTGCTGTACCGATTGCTTTGCCTCGACACCCAGGGAGGTTATTTGGCGGTAGTCTACTAAACCGAAAAAAAGCGTGGAGACTAGCTGAACAGGGTGTTGTCCACTCTTGCAATCATGTTGGTTTACCAGACCCTGCAAAAGTGAGCGTTTCACCCACAGCATTTATTGCAGGATGTCGACCGTCCAGAGCATTCCCTGCTTTTGTAACCAACAATTCAATTTCGCGACAACTTATACATGCGAAGTTAGAGTTCGATGAATTGGTTCGCGGCCCTCTAGTAATAGGTTCGGGACGTTTTCTCGGTTTAGGTTTGATGCGTCCTTTATCCGATAATGACTAAAGTAGTGGATGAATCTAATACTAGCTCGACTAGTTCCAATCGTGTAGGAATCAGTTCCGCTGAGTTTTCGGATTTTTTTCGAGATGTTCATGATGTTGAGCCATTTCCATGGCAAAAGCGCTTGGCAACCCAAGTGCTTAGTTCAAACAAATGGCCAGACCAAATAGACTTGCCTACAGGAACTGGTAAAACTGCCGTCTTAGATATTGCTGTTTTTGCTTTGGCTGCGAATCCCGACCTCAGCCCTCGGCGAATAGTTTTTGTTGTAGACCGTCGGATAATTGTCGACCAGGTTTACAGTAGAGCGAAAAAAATACTTGAGCGAGTTCAGGATGCGGACACAGAAATCCTCGAAAAAGTGCGAGACAGATTGAAGGTATTGTGTCCCACCAAAGACCACCTAGGTGTAGTGATGTTGAAAGGCGGAATTCCGATCGATAACGAGTGGTCGTTACACCCAGACCAGCCATGGGTCTTGGTGTCAACGGTTGACCAGTTTGGGTCGAGGTTGTTGTTTCGGGGATATGGAGTTTCACCAGGCATGTGGCCTATTTCTGCAGGATTGGCGGGTAATGACTGTTTGGTAATATTGGATGAGGTGCATTTAAGCTTACCTTTTTTGGAAACTCTTAGTAATGTTAGTAATTGGGAGACAAAAAGTTTACCTAGACGTTTTGCCGTTGTAGAAATGTCTGCTACACCAAAGAGTGGTACTACCCACAAATTCAGTTTGACTAGAAGTGATTTAGAGGAGTGCAGTGAGTTGAGGAGGCGGATTGAGGCTCACAAAAGAGCCAAATTAGTATCAGTCAAAAATCAAGACTCCTTACCGAAAAAGACAAAAGAGTTAGTGCAGACGATCAAGAAGCAAAATTCGCAAATTTCTAGCATTGGTGTAATTGTTAATCGAGTTCGAACTGCAAGAAAAATATATGAGTTGTTAATTGAGTTGGGTTACACCGCGCATCTAATTACTGGAAGAATGCGGCCATTGGACAGAGTTGATGTTGTGGATGCTGTCGAATTGGTTGTTAACCCAGACAAGGCTCAGCATAGTGATGGGCTAGAGGTCGTTGTTGCTACACAAGCAATAGAAGTTGGAGCGGACTTTGACTTTGATGTCCTAATTTCAGAGTGTGCATCTTTCGATAGTCTGCAGCAAAGATTTGGGCGCCTTAATCGTAGAGGAAAATTGACTGAATCTGATATAGAGGTCAATGCATGGATAATTGGGGAGAATACGATAAAGAATAAAACTTTTATTGACCCAATCTATGGTGAGTCGTTGAAGTCCACTTGGAATCAACTCAATGAAATTGAGAAATGTCAAGAATATGTTGATTTTTCAGCGGAATTGGTAAAAAAGAATCTCTCAAGCAGTGCTTACTCAAAATCAGATGTAGCCCCCCAAATGTTAAAAACCCACATGGAAAATTTCGTGCAAACCCGTCCTAAGCCTATCGTAGGGTCTTCTGTCGAGTGGTTTCTACATGGAATAAATCATGATAACTTTCAGCCTGAAGTATCTCTTGTTTGGAGGTGGGACAATTCTCTAGAGGCACTTAATGAGGTGCCGCCGAGACGGGTGGAGATGATGCAAGTTCCGATATCTGCTGTCAAGTCGTGGTTAAACCACAGTAAAGAAGTCGATATTTCCGATACATTGCGGTACTCAACTGGAAAGCAAGATTCTTTAGATAAACAAGATAAATCAGGAGCTGATGAGGTTAAGTGCATACGTTGGCAAAGTAGCAAACATAGTGATAAAAAGATTGAAGAAATATATATAGTTGACAGTATTCAGCCTGGTGATGTTCTTGTAATCAATCCCCAAAATGGTGGGGTTGAAGGTGGGACTTGGAATCCAACTTCGTCAACTCAAGTTAAGGACTTGGGAGATCAATCACAACTTGAATATGGCCATCGGGTCACTCTGAGGCTAGATGCTAAATTGAATTATTGCTCTCACAAACCCCCAACACCTTCTGATGAGGAAGAGTTAGTATCTACACCAAAATTTCGAATTACAGAGTGGTTGGAAAAAATTAATGGTGATGAGTCCGTACCAAAAGACCATTGGCTTAATCGGGTGGTGAATAGACTGTTAGACAGTGATTATCAAATTGTAAAGATTCAGCATGATTATACCAATGTGGAAAACCAAGATTACTATGTACTAAGAGAAGTTCATAAAGATACAAAAAAGAGGAGAATCGATGATTCAGATTTAGACTCTACGGATGAATCAAATTCCTTGACTGGCACCGCAACCACTTTGGAATCTCATCTTGAAGGTGTAGGTGAACGGGCAAGATCAATGGCATGCAGATTGGGTTTTCCAGATTCTTTAGCTCATGACTTGTACTTGGCAGGAAGATTGCATGACTTAGGAAAAGTTGATTCGAGATTTCAAGAGATGCTAGTAGGAGGTGACCCGATTGAAATTGAATTGAGAAGAGAAACTCCTTTAGCTAAATCACTTTCGGGGATACACATTTCGAGACGATTTAACTATCCAAAAGGGATGCGGCATGAAATAGCCAGTGTTGCAATGATTGAATCGAATCTTGAGGTACTTAAAGAGGCAAATGATTCAGAATTAGTTTTGCACCTTGTTGGCACACATCATGGTTGGGGGCGACCACTACCACCTGTTATAGAAGACTCAAATCCAGAAACGCTTACGTATTCGATTGGTGGGATTTATATGGAAGTGAGTTCACGATTCGTGGACAGTGAAGTTGCAATCAGTATGGCAGAAAGATTTTGGGGGCTAATTGACAAATATGGGTTTTATGGATTGGCCTGGATGGAGTCAATTCTGCGACTAGCAGATCATCAGCAAAGTGCACACGAGGCCAGTACCTCGTGAATGGAATTCATCTGAATGGGATTATGGGCTCCAATCCACTTGGATTTTTCGCTGCGTTGGGAGTTCAGGTTGTATTTGAACACCAATTGAAACAGAATAAGCCATCATTATGGTGGAGTGATGAGATCGTACCTCATGCAGTTATTGATGAAGGTTTTCCATTAGATTCAGTAGCTGAATGTGCGATGTCAGAATTTTCTGAGTGGGCGAAGAGTATACATAAGTTAGATCAATTGATTCGATATGGACGCTCATCAAAAATTAAAGAGATGAAGCTTCATAAAGATGATGTGAGAAAGTGTATTGGCAAATTGCTGCAAAAACCAGAAAGCAACAAGCGCGCAATATCACTAATATCTTGCCTAATCGCTGAGGGTAGTTTAGATAAAAAAAATCTTTCGAAACCAACAGATTTTTATTTCACCGCTGGTCAACAAAAGTTTCTGGAATCAATGTTGAAAATTCTAGAAAATGTTGAATATGATGCAATATACACAGCACTGAATCAGGCATGGCCGTACAAAAGCGAGTTACCTTCACTTAGGTGGGATATTAGCGATATTAGAGAATACGCTTTACGGGCAACAGATCCTTCAAGTGACAAAAAACTGACAAATCCCGGACCGGAGGCATTGGCCATATTGGGGTTGAACTTATACCCTGTTTTTGGAAGCCGTGGTCGAACATTGACCACCGGGTGTTCTGGAAAGTGGAAAGATGGCTATTTTTCTTGGCCCTTGTGGAACAAACCCACAAAGATTAACACTACAAGAACTTTGATATCACATGCCCATGGCGAGAAAAATATGCGCGAGTTTACAGGTAAGCGAGACAGATGGTTTCGTTCCTGGGGAGTATTTCGAATTTACGGGGCATCAATTATGCGCACGGACCAAGGTGGGTATGGATCCTTTTCTCCTCCAGAAATAATTTGGTCGTTAAGGTAGTTCTCTATACACATATGGAAAAATCCTGAAAATTGATAAGTTTCTGTTTATGTTAAGAGCAGCATGATGAAAGAGAAAGAATTAGGCTTCATTGAAACGCTATTGGAAATTGTTACAGAATTGTTAACAACGTAGTATAGATTGTAAAACGAAAGATTAGATTGAGAAGGAAGATTGCTTTCTAGGGGGAGTGAAAACAAAAACATTAGCTCGCTTTACGGACAAGAAAAAAGTAAATTCGGCGCAATTGCGCCGGATACACGCGAATGCTGCGAGGTTGGTTCGGGACGAAGCACGGCCTTCAATGAGGCCGGCGCAATTGCGCCGGATACACACGCTCATGTTCAAAGCAGTGTGCCGCTCCAAGAAACCTTCAATGAGGCCGGCGCAATTGCGCCGGATACACGACGGTATGCGTTGCAAGCCGCCAGCATTCGATACACCTTCAATGAGGCCGGCGCAATTGCGCCGGATACACCCCGACAGGTGTAGCGACCACAATGTTATACGCCTTCAATGAGGCCGGCGCAATTGCGCCGGATACACTTGGACCATGAAGATCGAAGACCTGGGTGACCCACCCTTCAATGAGGCCGGCGCAATTGCGCCGGATACACGGTTGATAAAGTACTACGCCTTCGCATCCTTCAATGAGGCCGGCGCAATTGCGCCCACTTATGCCTTGCCATTCGGGCTTGGAATGGGCTTCCCTTCAATGAGGCCGGCGCAATTGCGCCGGATACACGGCGAGGAAAGAGTGTAACGATGACCCTCACAGTCCTTCAATGAGGCCGGCGCAATTGCGCCGGATACACTGTGAGGACAGAAACCATCTCATTTGCATATGGCCGATCCTTCAATGAGGCCGGCGCAATTGCGCCGGATACACGCATTCAGTCTACAGAGCGAACATTGCGTAAACAGTCATGCCGCCTTCAATGAGGCCGGCGCAATTGCGCCGGATACACCTGGGTATTCAGAATAACAGTGCGGCTTCGCATCCTTCAATGAGGCCGGCGCAATTGCGCCGGATACACCAGTGCGGAGCAGCCAGGGTCCCACTCACCCTTCAATGAGGCCGGCGCAATTGCGCCGGATACACTCCAGTTTATCGGGCGCGTTGTCCATGCGGATAACGCCCTTCAATGAGGCCGGCGCAATTGCGCCGGATACACATGTTAGAGTAAAGACGCCCTAGAAATTCGTCACACGGATAACCCTTCAATGAGGCCGGCGCAATTGCGCCGGATACACTTGAGGCCGGCGCAATTGCGCCGGATACAGCATGGATTGAACCTTCGGGCGAGGTTCATGACCGCCTCCTTCAATGAGGCCGGCGCAATTGCGCCGGATACACGGACTCGCGGTGGAATCTGCTCGCACACCGATGATTGTTCTGCCTTCAATGAGGCCGGCGCAATTGCGCCGGATACACTCGGGGCAGGCACAACCTCTGGTACGGGTGGCGAGCCTTCAATGAGGCCGGCGCAATTGCGCCGGATACACGCTCCGCGCTCAGCCGTATTGTGTTTA